>NZ_JAUKPO010000009.1 GCF_030503435.1 Rhodocytophaga aerolata | reverse complement strand
TTGCTGACCTTGCCGGTAATGCCTTTGCCGGTATTGCTGCCAACACGGCCTGGAACTTTACCATCGTTGACCCACAAGATACCCAAGCACCAACAGTAAGTAGCTATAGCCCGGCCAATGCTGCTACCAATGTAGCCACCAATAGCAATCTCTCCCTAACCTTTACCGAAGCCATCCAGAAAGGCACTTTAGGGAACATTACTATCTACCAGGGCACTACCCTGCTCCAAACCATTGATATAGCCAGTACAGCTGTTACCGTTGCCAATACTGTATTAATCATTAATCCACCTCAGGATCTGCCAGCCGGCGTAGCAATTACCATTCAAATTAGTCAGGGTGCGGTAACAGACTTAGCGGATAATGCCTATGCTGGTATTACAGATAATTCAACCTGGCAATTTACCACTGCTGCCCAGCCGGATAATACTGCTCCAACCGTAGTTACACTTTCTCCAGCAAATGGAGCAACCAATGTGGCACAAGATGCGGCATTAATTATTACCTTTAGTGAGGCAATCCAGGCTACGGATAAAAAAATCAGTATTTATCAAAATAATGTCTTATTAGAAGAGTTTGCCGCCAACAGCAACAAAGTAACTCTCTCAGACAAGCAAGTCACGATCAATCCGGCTGCAACCTTTGCTGAAGGAGCAAGCATTTATTTAGTAATCGAACAAGGTGCCTTTACAGATCAGGCGGGCAATAGCTTTGCAGGGATTACCGACAACACCTCCTGGCAGTTTACTATTCTTGAAGAAACTCCAACAGATATTACTGCACCCAAAGCTACCCTCTATACGCCTGCTGACAAATCAGAGGACATACCAGCGAACACCAACCTGGAAATAACTTTTGATGAACCAGTGAAAGCAGGTTCTGGTACGATTGTATTAAGAACAGGCAACACCACACAGCCTATCCCTGTTTCCAGTAATGCAGTTAGCTTTAATGGAAACAAGGTAACGATTAATCCCCCAGCTAATTTTGCTCAGGGAGCTACAGTCAATGTTGAAATTCCCGAAGGGGCCATTACTGACTTAGCAGGTAACGTATTTGAAGGCACGGATGCTACCACCTGGAGTTTTACCATTATCACCAACACCGGTCCGGTAGATACCGAAGCACCGGAAGTAGTCAGCTTTTTGCCAGCCAATACAGCTACCGGAGTTGCTCCGGCTACCAATCTGGAAATTACCTTTAATGAAGCTGTAAAAAAAGGAACAACCGGCAATATTACCATTTATCAGGGAGCCACCCTGCTCCAAACCATTGCTATTACAGAGGCTGTTGTAACGATTGCCGAGGAGGTAGTGACCATTAATCCGCCCCAGAATTTACCTTCTGGTGAATCGCTAAACATCCGGATCACGCAAGGAGCCATCACCGATCTGGCAGACAATGCATTTGCAGGAATCACCGATAATAGCACCTGGCAGTTTACCACTTCTCCTGCTTCCGATAATACAGCACCGCTGGTAAGTTCTGTTTCGCCTGCTAATGGAGCTGTTAATATACCTACAGGAGAAAATCTGGTGATTACCTTTAATGAAACTATCGTCCGGAAAACTGGAAACATTCAACTAACTGTTAATAATGTAGCCCGGACTATTGCCCTTACCGACCAGGCACAAGTCTCTATAGCAGATAATATTCTCACCATTAACCCTTCTGCTGATTTTCCGGCTGGAGCCCAGGTAAGTGTAGAAATTCCGGCTGGGGGAGTAACCGATGAGGCGGGCAATCCTTTCAGAGGTATTGCCTCCGTCGACTGGCGTTTTACGGTGGCCACAGAGGTAGACAAAACACCACCAACGGTTACCTTGCTCTCCCCGGCAGACAATGCTTCGGATGTACCAGTAAATGCCAATCTTACGCTGACTTTCGCTGAACCGGTGAAGAAAGGAACAGGCCTTGTAACGGTTTCTCAATATGGCTTCGACCGGGAAATTCCAATAGACGATCAAAGTATTTCTGTGAATGGCAATACAGTTAGCATAGACTTGGAATCTGACTTTTTACCTGGGACCAATGTATATGTACTTCTACCCGCAGGTATATTTACGGACCTGGCAGGCAATGCTTATGCCGGTATAACAGACCCATCTGGTTGGAACTTTACGGTAGCCAATTCGCCAGATATTTCTAAACCAATTGTCAACAGCCTCTCTCCATCCGATAACAGCACAGATATTGCGGCCAACACAAAATTAGTTTTGATATTTAATAAACAACTGGTGAAAGGCCAGGGTAATATTATTCTTACCCATGGTACCAGCTCACAGACGATTGATGTAAGCAGCTCTGCCGTAACCATAACTGGTGACACAGTAACCATTGATCCACCTACTGATTTCCCTTCTGAATCGTATGTGAGTGTATTAATTATGCCTGGTGTTTTTAAAGATATAGCAGGGAATGCTTTTGAAGGTATACTAGATGCAGACACCTGGAACTTTACAATTATTGATACCAAGGCACCTACCCTCATATCCTTGTTCCCGGACGACAATGCCAGCAACATACCTGCAAACATCAATCTGGTACTAGCCTTCGACGAGAATATAAGTAAAGGAAGTGGACAGATAATTATTACCGATGGAGATTCATCTCAAACCATCGATATTACCAGTGATGCCGTCATAGTATCAGGTGCTACGGTAATAATTAATCCGCCGGTTGATTTTCCTTATGGAGCACAGGTAAGTATTCAGATTCCGGAAGGTGCATTTGTAGATGCAAGCGGCAATCCATTTGCCGGGTTAACGGGAGGTTCTTCCTGGAATCTCACTATTTCTGCCTTTTCCGACACGAGTGCTCCAATCGCTATTTCCTTCTCTCCGGCTGATAATTCCACCGCTGTGCCGGCAAATGCCAATCTGGAAATTGTTTTCAGCGAAAATGTGACCAAAGGCAGCGGAAGTATTACCATAAATCAGGGAAGCAACACCCAGACCATAGACATCACCAGTGCCGATGTATTGATTGAGGGTACAAAGGTTACTATTAATCCGCCAGCCGATTTCCCATCTGGCGAACAAGTATATGTATTGATTCCAGCAGGGGCTATTAAAGATCAGGCAAATAATCCGTATGCTGGCATTAGTGAAGCTACAGGCTGGAACTTTACTATTGATGCTTCTATCCCGGTAAGTATTGTTTCGCAAAATTTCCCGGAACTTATTCAATCTTCTGCTGCCAATGTAGAAGTCTCTATTGAGCTAAACCGTGTGGAAGAAGGCATGAAAGTAGAACTGGTTTCCAGAGGCATTGCCAGTGCAGACTGGAACCGGCAACAACTTAATTCAGCTACCGTCCGTTTCCCGGCCACCCTGGCTCAGACACAGTTTGATGAAATTGGCCTGGAATATTATTTTGATGTTACCTTACCCTCAGGTATTAAGTTAGCCAGCGATACCGGCTATACCTATATTCAATACGTAGGCAATGGATTAGATATACCAGATTTACAATCTGGCTCAACCGTAGATGCGTACCAGATCATTTCTATTCCACTGGATTTGGCAAATAACCAGATCAGCGCCGTAGTAGAAGATGATTTAAATGAATACAATATTAAAAAATGGCGTTTCTTCAACTACCGCAATGGCTTACTTTCTGAGTACCAGAATGGCCTTACTTCTATAGAAACCGGGAATGGATACTGGCTTATTTCCCGCAATCCAGCCAATATCAATACAGGAGAAGGCACTACGGTAAAAGTCCGCAGCAGTAATCCGTATGTACTCCGGTTGAAGAAGGGCTGGAACCAGATAGGAAATCCATACAACTTTACTGTTTCCTGGAATGATGTAAAAGCCTATAATAAACTACCCGAAGGCCTGGGCAATTTGCGGGTATTTGAAAGTGAATATAAAGACAGTGATCTGTTAAGACGGTTCCGTGGAGCTTTTGTATTTGCTGATGAAGATATGGTAATACAGATTCCTGTGTTGAAAAACAAAGCAGCCAACGGCAGAATTTCAGTAGAGCAGGAAGATAACTTTAACCTGAACTCTCTCTGGGAGGTAAACTTTTCGCTCTTAAGTAAAGAAATGAATTACCGCCTGGGAGGTGCCGGAATGAATCCGGATGCAGACTTCAGCAAAGACCGCTATGATGACATTACCGTGCCACGGTTTGTGAAATACCTGGAGATGAACTTCCGCCATGAGGAATATTTTGCTCCTAAATTCACGAAGGATATCCGGCCAGTAGAACCTAACCAAACCTGGGATTTTACGGTGGAATCGAACATCTCGGCTCAGGCAGTAACCCTAGGATGGAAGAAGTTCTTATCCGAAAAAATGGACCAGACCAAGAAATTAGTTCTCTATGATATTACCCATGACAAAGCCGTAGACCTGCTGAAAAATGAAAATTATGTATTCCACCAGGATAGCCTGACACAATTCAAATTGTTCTTTGGCACCCCAGAATATATTCAGGAAAACCTGCAAGCTTACCAGACTATCATGATCGGAAACTATCCGAATCCGTTCCGGGAAAGCACCACTTTTGCCTTCCGCTTGTCTGCTGCTGCCAAAACCTATCAGGTACGCCTGCTGGTATATGATATTCAAGGCAAACTAATTTCTACCCTAACAGAGGGTGCTCTGGATGCCGGCACACACGAAATAACCTGGGATGGCACCAATGACAGTGGCCGTAAGTTGCCGGCAGGTATGTATCTGTACAAACTGGAAACAGTTTCAGAAAATGGCAGCAAGCTGTTTACACATAAATTAGTTATTCAATAATTCTGTCGTACATATGCTTATGAAGCTGAGACAAATCACACAGTTTTTATATATAGTTCTGCTATTTCTCTACGCAGCTCCTGCCTACAGCCAGACTGTTTCTGGGAAAAGCAATGTGGTGCATATAAAAGTAAGCGAGCAACCAGATGGCGCCAAACCTATGCTGTCGTATAGCGGTGTGGTTTTTAAAGAGCAGAACAACAACCAAGCTATTGATCCGCAGGAAGAAGCCTCTATTAATTTTACGGTAAAAAACGAGGGCAAAGGAACTTCTCAGAACTTATTAATAAAAGCCTATGCTTCCAATGATATCCGCGGACTGGCTTTTCCTAAAGAAGTGAAGTTAGATCCACTGGCTCCCGGTAAACTGAAGGAAATCAGCATTCCTATTAATACCTCCAGATCCCTGGAATCTGGTACTGCCAATATTATTATTGAAATTAAAGAAGAGTTTGAATACGACCCAGATCAGATTGAAATTAATATTCTGACAGAGGAAGTAAAAAGGTAGCCTTTCCTCCTACTGAACTCATATATCATCCGCAAAAAAACCTACTTAACATATTAATGATTATAATAACAATATATTTGTAGTAAGCATTTCACATATAAATTCTTTTCCTATCTTGGCCTCCTCCACCAATTGAATTTATAACCCATGACACATTACTTAAAAACTACAAACAAGCTATCCCATTTTTTAGTCATTCTGCTTTATTTGCTTATCAGTTCCAGCTATCTGTTTGCCCAGAATGCCATCTGGACGAAAGAAAAAGCAAACAGTTGGTACAAAAATCAACCCTGGCTGGTGGGCAGTAACTATGCTCCCAATACAGCAATTAATCAGCTGGAAATGTGGCAGGCCGATACTTTTGACCCAGAAATGATTGATGAAGAGTTGGGCTGGGCTGAAGGGTTAGGCTTTAATACTATGCGTGTTTTTCTGCATGATAAACTCTGGGAACAGGATGCAGAAGGGTTTAAAAAGCGGATAGATCAGTTTCTAACTATTTGCGCCAAACACAAGATACGCCCCATGTTTGTTTTATTTGATTCAGTCTGGAATCCGGAATCTAAACTTGGAAAGCAACCAGAACCTAAACCGGGCGTACATAATTCGGGCTGGGTACAAAATCCCGGAGCCGCCATTCTGCAAGATCCCAAACAATATCCGAAGCTGGAAGCTTATGTAAAAGGCATTGTTGGCCATTTTGCCAACGATAAACGCATACTAGCCTGGGATGTGTGGAACGAACCTGATAATGACAATGGAGGAAAATTTAAAGAACCAGCCAATAAGGTAGCCCTGGTGGAGGGTTTGCTTCCCAAAGTGTTTACCTGGACCCGTGCGGCCAATCCTTCGCAACCTATCACCTGCGGCATCTGGAAGGGCGACTGGTCTACGCACGACAAGCTCACAGCGGTTGAAAAAATTCAGATAGACAATTCAGATATCATCTCCTTCCATAATTATGATGATCCGGCTGACCTGGAGAAACGAATCCAGTGGTTGCAGCGGTACGGAAGGCCCATGCTTTGCACAGAATATATGGCTAGAGGAAATAAAAGTACATTCCAGGGTTCTCTACCGGTGTTGAAAAAATATAAGGTAGCTGCCTATAATTGGGGGTTTGTTGCCGGTAAAAGCAATACTATTTATGCCTGGGATACCTGGAAAAAAGCTGCCGATGGTGAACCTGCTTTATGGTTTCATGATATTTTCCGCACTAGCGGCCAACCTTACCGCCGTGAGGAAGTAGCTTTTATTAAACAAATGACTGGCGTGCAGAAAAATGCCCCGAAAGAAGCTGAAATGGTGAGATAGGTATATTGGCAGAAGGGAAGCTTTTCAAAAGGGTAGTTAATAAAAGCTACCCTTTTGATTGTACGATAAGTAAGAAGTTAAGCTAGTACTACCAGTCCAGCTCACCTTCATCGTCGATGGTTTGTACCCGCTTATTGCGGCGTTTGCCATCCTCCTTAGGAGTTTTGGGAGTTTTCTTTCCTGCTTCTACAAACTCCAGGTCTATACTCCGCTTGGCAAGGTTGGTATCTTTCACAGTTACCATAACTTTATCGCCAAAGGAAATGATTTTACCTGTATGGCGGCCAATTACCCGGTAGTTATCAGCATCCAGGTCATAATAATCGTCGTCCATATCGCTCATCCGGACCATTCCTTCGCAGCGGGTTTCAATCATCTCCACAAAAATACCAAACTCCGTTACTCCAGTTACAATTCCTTCGAAAGGCCGGGTTTCCGCATTCTGCATGAATTCTACCTGTTTGTATTTGATAGAAGCTCTTTCAGCATCTGCCGCTACCTTTTCCATATCTGAGGAATGCCTTGATTTTTCTTCGTATTCGGCTTTGTTCACTGATTTGCCTTTTTCCAGATAATGCTGCAACAAGCGGTGAGCCATCATATCCGGATACCGGCGGATAGGCGACGTAAAGTGCGTATAATGCTTGAATGCCAAACCAAAGTGTCCGGTAGTTTCGGTACTGTACTTGGCTTTTGCCATAGTACGGATAGCCAGGCTTTGTAAAACCGATTGCTCTGGTTTGCCTTCAATTTCATCAATCATCTTATTAAGCGAAGATGACACCTTTTTCGCATCCGCATTAAGACTGTACCCTAGTTTTTTTACAAATGTGGAAAGCGTTTTAATCTTTTCTACATCCGGGAAGTCGTGAATACGGTATACCATGGTATTCCGGCTTTCGCCTTTCCGCATTTTATATACAAATTCAGCCACTTTTTTATTTGCCAGCAGCATAAACTCTTCAATCAGTTTATGGGCATCTTTCCGGATTTTGGGATAAACCGCCAGCGGCACGCCTTTTTCATCCAGTTTGAATTTTACTTCAATGGTTTCAAAACTGATCGCTCCTTTTTTGAACCGATCTTCTTTTAGTTTTTTCGCTAGATCATTCAAAAGCAAAAGCTCATCTGCAAAATCACCAGTTCCTGTTTCCAGTACCTGTTGTGCATCTTCATAAGAAAACCGCCTGTCGGAATGTATAATGGTACGGCCAAACCACTCAGTGAGTACCTTGCCATCTTTATCCATTTCAAATACAGCCGAGAAGGTTAGTTTATCTTCATTAGGACGTAAAGAACATAAGCCGTTAGATAATCTCTCTGGAAGCATGGGCACAACCCTATCTACCAGGTACACAGAGGTTGCCCGCCGGTAGGCTTCTCTTTCTAATATAGAGTCCGGCTTCACATAATGGGTTACGTCGGCTATATGGACGCCAATTTCCCAGGTATCATTCTCCAGCTTGCGTACTGAAAGGGCATCATCAAAATCTTTGGCATCTGCCGGATCTATCGTAAATGTCGTTATATCCCGGAAATCACGGCGTTTGGCTATTTCCGCATGGGTAATGCCCTCATCTATCTTTTCTGCTTCTTCTACTACCCGCTCTGGAAAGTCAAAAGGCAAGCCGAATTCAGCCATAATAGCGTGCATTTCGGTATTATGTTCGCCAGCTCTACCCAATACTTGAATTACTTCTCCCTCGGGTTTGCGGTTCTCGGTAGGCCACTGCGTAATTTTCACCAGTACCTTCTCGCCTTCTTTGGCTCCTTTAATGTTTTCTTCCCTTACATAAATGTCGGAATACATTTTTTTGTTATCCGGCACCACAAAGGCATATTTGGTAAGGATTTCGATGGTTCCAACATATTCATCTTTTTTGTGCTGTACAACTTCAATTACCTCACCCTCTTTCCGGCGGCCACCAGAACTGCTATACACAGCTACTTTAACGGTGTCACCATCCAAGGCACCTTTCAGTGAACTGGTATTTACCCAGATGTCTTCTCCCCCTTCTTCGGAAACAATAAAGGCATACCGGGGATTTACATGGTCTACCACACCGGTTATAGTAGTGGTAGAGGATGATTTTAGCTTATAGCTGCCGTTTTTCAGGTGAGCCAGGGTGTTATTGCGTTCCAGCTCAAATAAAGCATCGTATAAGGCATCTTCAGAACTTTTGGAACGTAAGGCTAATTTTCTTCTGAGCTGGGCAGCCGTGAAGGTTCTGTTCTTATTCTGATTAAAAAATGAAAGTAATACGTCTTTCAATTCATTACGAGTGTCTTCCGCTTTTCTACCTCTCGTGTTTTTCTCTTTTGTTTTTTTCATGTATATCGTATGGTTTCAATCGTAGAAACGGCTGAAACGCAGTTAAGTTGATTTGTTTATGGATTAATAATAGGAATTAAATTCAATACCTGTTGCTAAAATGGGAATTAATTTTGTGTTAGCTGCTACAAGTAGAAAATTGTGTTTCTCTGGCTTTATAACATAGACTGATAAAAAATAATGCGGCATCTCAGCATTTTATTTACGCTAGTATACGCTGAACAAGTTAATATGATTTGCAGGCAGATGGCTTGCTTCCCTGAACGATAAGCGGCTGTATACTTCCGAACACGCCAGATTTTGTTAGCAACATTACCCAAGCTTAAATACAATCGGTAAACTCATTCTCACTTTTACTTCCTGTCCTCTATGAACGGCTGGTGTCCACTTGGGGAATCCTTTGACTACCCGTAGGGCTTCCTCATCGCAGCCCCCTCCTATTCCTTGCATAAGTTCTATCCCAGAAAGGCTGCCATCTTTATTTACATAAAATTGCACCATTACTTTCCCTTCTATTCCCTTCCGTCTAGCCTGCGTGGGATACCGTAACGATTGCATCAGATACCGCATTAACCCGTTCATGCCTCCTTTGGGCTCTGGTAAAATTTCCAGCACCTTATAGCTGTAAGGCTTGCCTGCCTTGTCATAGCTAACGCCGCTTATCAATTCTCCGGCAGTATATTGCTCTGTAAATGGTATGGATTCATCCGTATCCGGTATTTGGTAGGTTCCCTCCCATTCACCGTGCTTTACTCCATTCTGGTAGCTGCCTTTTCCTGTCGTAATGCCATTTTCAACATACTGTACTTTTCCATTTCCGTTGGTTACCTGCTGTACGCCGGTGGAATCCCAGTAGCTTTCAATTTTGTAAGTATATTCCTCAGCTTTAAGTTTAATAGTATTTTGTTGCTTATCCGGAGATGTTTTCTTTTCAAAATAGCCTATTTCTGCAGGTAATCCATTTGCATACCACCATTCCCATTTACCGGTTCTGGCATTGTTTTCATAATTTCCCTTTGCATATAAATTTCTTGCGTAATCCTCATTGTTGAGGTAAAAATATTCTGCTGGCCCATTCAGCATATTATCTTTATCGACTGCCGCCACTCGGAAATAGCTGGCTTTTTCTTTCTGTTCAACCGGAAAAAGATTCCAGTCAACATACACTTTTGTGGCAGTGGTTTGTGCAAAAAGCTGGCTCTGCACAACTAGTAATGCAAAGCAGCAGATGGTAAGAATTGCTTTCATTCAGTTAATAAAGTTTGATACTATAAAATTATACATTTACCTTAGTGGAGCTAAGACTTTATAGGGCCAGATACAAGATAGAGCAAAAAATAAGAAAATTTGCCAACACACAAAAATCCTCCAGGCTAATATTTGTCAGACTATGGCAGCAACTGTATTTCACAAATCCTAAAATTTCTTATGTTAGCAAGCCGCTTCGTTATATATTGTTTATTATTTTTTGGTTTAATTGACCTTAGCTGTTCGGGCAACAATCAGGAAGCCTATGACGCACACAAAAAGGAGAATGAAGATTTTTTGAAAGAAAACGCCTCAAAAGAAGGTGTAAAAACGTTGCCCAGCGGCTTGCAATACATCGTGTTGAAAGAAGGTTATGGCTCAAGTCCGGAGCTTACTGAATCGGTTACGGTGCATTATCATGGTACCTTAATTGATGGTACTATTTTCGATAGTTCAATAGATAAAGGTCAGCCATTAACTTTTACGGTAAACCAGGTTATCCCTGGCTGGCAGGAAGCCTTACAATTAATGCCTCAGGGCGCCAAATGGCGGGTGTTTATTCCTTCAAACCTAGGATATGGTCAGAGAGGAGCAGGATCTAAAATTAAACCTAATTCTGTACTCATTTTTGATATGGAACTGATCTCTATTAATGGATAAAGAGATAAAGCGTATAGAAAGCACTTGTAGGTAAGTTGACTTTCTGTGTTAAAAAAAATAAATTTAAATAAATCAAGACTTTTTTGAACTTTTCAAACAGGCAATACATTATACTTTTACCCATCTAAAATCTGAAGCTGAGATGGATAATGCATGAAAATTCTGTATAGAGGGCTTATAGCTTTTAATTTATTTGTAGAAATTAAATCCAGGGCTTTTAAATCATCGTATTATTCATTAAATTACAATTACCTGTGCATACCTGATTATACATCAGAAACATGCCCAGTTAGATTGTATTCGTACAGAGCATCGGTCAGCTTAAAATAGTCTTTCTGGAATTTACGTAATAAGACGTATTTCGGTAGATACCAGGTATACCAGCTATTTTCTCGATAGCGACTAAATTCAATACAGCATCTTAGAAAGTAACTAATTGGTAATTCATAAGTTAACAGTACTGCGCTACAACCTCTACTTATAATTGCCAGCCAACTAACACATATTTTTAATTATGGGTGTTTTAGATAAAATCAAAACCAATTACAGTATTTCTGCTAATGAAATGTCCATAGCAGCGTATCTGGAGCTTTGCAAAAGTGATTCCAACGTGTATGCTAAACCAGCAGAACGGATTTTGGATGCTATCGGCTCTCCTGAGTACATTGATACGCGGGAAGATCCAACCCTTAGCCGTATTTTCTCCAACAAAAAAATAAAAGTTTACCCTGCTTTCAGAGAGTTCTATGGAATGGAAAACACCATTGAACAAATTGTATCTTATTTCAGGCACTCGGCCCAGGGGTTGGAAGAAAAGAAACAAATTCTCTACCTGATGGGGCCGGTAGGTGGCGGCAAAAGTTCGATGGCTGAGAAGTTGAAACACCTCATGCAGAAAAATCCTATTTACGTGCTCAAGGCAGGACAAGAGTTGAGTCCGGTTTTTGAGAGCCCCCTGGGATTGTTTGCCGATTTTAAGAAGGAAATGGAAGATGAATACAATATTCCAACCCGCTACATTCCGGTTTGCATGAGTCCATGGGCTACAAAACGGCTCCGCGAGTTTGAAGGAGATGTAAACCGCTTTAGTGTAGTTAAACTCTACCCTTCTATTCAAGACCAGATTGCCATTTCCAAAACTGAACCCGGCGACGAAAACAACCAGGATATTTCTACCCTGGTAGGTAAAGTAGATATCCGTAAACTGGCCGAATACCAGCAAAGCGATCCGGATGCCTATTCCTATACCGGTGGTTTGTGTCTGGCCAATCAGGGGATTATGGAGTTTGTGGAGATGTTTAAAGCCCCGATAAAAGTCTTGAATCCACTGCTGACAGCTACACAGGAAAACAACTACAAAGGTACCGAACCTATTGGCGCTATTCCATTCGAAGGTATCATTCTGGCACACTCCAACGAATCGGAATGGGCTAAGTTTACCAATGACAAAAAGAATGAAGCCTTCCTGGACCGTATTTATAAGGTGCAGGTACCCTATTGCCTCCGCGTAAGCGAAGAAATCAAGATCTATGAAAAACTGATCCGGGAGAGTTCATTACGGGAAGCTACCTGTGCGCCTAAAACACTGGAATTGTTATCTCAGTTTTCAGTAATGACCCGTATTAAGGAACCCGAGAATTCCAATATCTACTCTAAAATGCGGGTATATAATGGGGAAACACTGAAAGAAACCGATCCGAATGCCAAATCTATTCAGGAATACCGCGACGAAGCAGGAATTAATGAAGGCATGAATGGCATATCAACCAGGTTTGCTTTTAAGATTCTTTCCAAGGTATTTAATTTTGATTCAGAAGAAATTGCAGCCAATCCTGTACACTTACTGTATGTACTGGAGCAGGAAGTAATTAAGCTTAGTTTGCCAAAAGAAACTGAGGATAAATACCTGGATCTGATAAAATCGGTTCTGGCCAGCAAATATGCGGAATTTATTGCCGATGAAATTCAGAAAGCCTACATTGAATCATACAGCACGTATGGCCAGAATATTTTCGAAAAATACGTAACCTATGCCGACTACTGGATGCAGAACATAGATTACCGTGATCCGGATTCGGGAGAAAGTCTAGACAGACGTATGCTGAATCAGGAACTGGAGAAAATTGAAAAGCCTGCTGGCATCGCTAATCCGAAAGATTTCCGGGCAGAGATTACTAATTTTTCCCTGCGGTACAAAGCCAATAACAATGGCCAGACTCCTCGCTGGGATGCGTATGAGAAGATTAAAAATGTAATTGAGAAGAAGATTTTCACCAACACCGAAGATCTGCTGCCAATTATATCATTCAATGCAAAATCCAATGAGGATGATGAGAAAAAGCATAAAGATTTTATCAAACGGATGAAAGACAGAGGATATACCTACAAGCAAATCCGGATTCTGGTAGACTGGTTTATGCGTGTCAGAAAAACAATGTCCTAATCTAACAAGAGCAGTATAGGCAAATTATACTGCTCTTCTTTTCTCATTAACACCCGTTCAACCCATGAGCAATATTATTGACAGGCGTAAAAATGCCAAAGGGAAGTCTACCGGTAACCGGCAGCGGTTTCTGAAACGCGTAGAAGGCCAGATAAAAAAAGCCTTACCAGATATTATTAGCCAGGAGAGTATCCAGGAAAGTAATACTGGTGGCAAAGTAAAAGTACCTATTAAAAGTATTAAAGAACCTGCTTTCTCGCACGATCCGGCTTCAGGTAACAAGCAAATTGTACGGCCCGGCAACGACCGTTTCAGTGAAGGAGATAAAATTCCTAAACCCAAAGGGAGTGGCCATGGTGGCGGACGTGGCAAGGGATCTAACAGCCCGGAAGTAAGCGAAGACGAATTTGCCGTTGTACTCTCCAGAGAAGAGTTTCTCAAATACTTTTTTGAAGACCTGGAACTGCCAAATATGGTGCAGAAGTTTTTGGAAAACACCGAATCTTTTGAGAACAAAAGAGCTGGCTTCATTAAATACGGGAATCCTTCCAGGCTGAATATCAAAACAAGTTATCAGCAGTCGCTAGCCCGGCAAATAGCTTTACGGGGTGCTTTTCTGGCTAAATTTAAGAAACTGGAAGCAACCCTGGCTACAACCACTGACCCAGTTCAACTTGCAGCGTTGCAGGCAGAAATTGAGAAAGTGAAAAAACAGTCGAATACTATCCCCTTCTTTGAAGATGTAGACTTGCGGTATAACCATTTTGAACAGATACCCCTGCCTACTACTTCGGCGGCTATGTTCTGCATTATGGACGTATCAGCTTCTATGGGCTATCATGAAAAAGATATAGCCAAACGCTTTTTTACCCTGCTCTATATATTTTTAACTAAACAGTACCTGAATGTAGAACTTATATTTATCCGGCACCACACCACAGCTAAGGAAGTGGATGAATATGAATTTTTCAATTCCAAAGAAAGTGGCGGCACTGTAGTTGCCCCTTCCCTGGAATTGATGGATAAAATTATTAAAGAACGGTACAGTGGCGGAAACTGGAACATTTACTGCTGCCAGGCTTCGGATGGCGATGTATGGTCGGATTACGATGCCGATGAGTGCGGCGTTATTCTACGGACGCAAATTTTGCCAGCCATTCAGTACATGGCTTATATTGAAATCAGCAACCATTCGCGGGATAGTTCCTTGTGGAGAACCTACCGTAGCCTGGAAGATGAAAACCGTTTCTCTATGCGTAAACTGTATGATGTAAGTCAGATATGGCCAGTCTTCAGGGGTTTATTCAAAAAAGAAAAAGCTATTCCAAGCTAGGCCAAAGGCTACCCTATATAAACACCAGGTATGAAAGTACCTGGTTTAACTTTTATGATAAAATTCCCGGTACCCTTTCAAAAGCAGTTCAAGGATGTTGCCGGCATAGTTTACCCGATTTTTTATACCCATGAATACAGAATTATACAGGCGTCTGTTCAGCAATCCCACCTGGGATGACCAAACGCTGGAGGCAGCCGACGAAATAACCAGTAAAATAGGTAGAGAGTCGTTAAAACTCCTTACCTATCCCAATCAGATTGAGATCGTAACGGCCGAGCAAATGCTAGACGCATACTCACTGATCGGTTTACCTACTTCTTATCCGCATTGGAAATTCGGAAAAGATTTTGTACTGAATCAAAACAATTATTCTAAAGGACGAACGGCCCTCTCCTACGAAATGGTAATTAATTCTAACCCATGTATTAGTTATAACATGGAGAATAATACCACCTGCATGATGGTGCTGGTTATTGCCCATGCCTGCCAGGGTCACAATGCTTTTTTTGCGAATAACTACATGTTTAAAGACTGGACCGCCGCCGATTCAATCATCGACTATATGGTGTTTGCCAGGGATTTTATTCTAAAATGCGAAGAAGAAGTGGGCCATGAGGAGGTTGAACGTGTTTTAGATGCGGCCCATGCCTTAATGAATCATGGGGTGGATAAATACCGTAAGCCCACTAAACTTTCGGCCAGGCAAGAAAACGAACGGCTAAAAAACCTGGTGAACTTTAAACGGCAAACATATAATGAACTTTGGAGAACAGTACCAAAGCCCAGACCCATTGCTGATGGCCAATTTCACCGGAGTTTCAAATTCCCGGAAGAGCCAGAGGAAAACATTTTATACTTCATTGAAAAAAATGCGCCAACCCTGCCTGTCTGGAAACGGGAAATTATCCGGATAGTCCGTAAAGTGTCGCAATATTTCTATCCACAGGGCCTTACAAAAGTGATGAATGAGGGGTTTGCAACCTTTGTTCACTACCACATTATTAATGAGATGTATGATAAGAAGCTGGTAGACGACAATTTTATGTTGGAGTTTATTCATAGCCATAGCTCTGTGCTGTATCAGCCGGAATACAACAGCCGGTATTTTTCCGGGCTTAACCCTTATACTCTGGGTTTCAATATTTTTATGGACATCAAGCGGATTTGCCAGAACCCGACACAAGAAGATAAATACTGGTTTCCTAACCTGGCGGGCAAAGACTGGCTGGAAGAAATTCACTATGCCATGCAAAACTTCCGCGACGATAGTTTTATTCTGCAATATTTATCGCCAAAAGTTATCCGGGATATGAAGTTGTTTGTGGTAGCAGATAACGAAGACGACGATGATTATGAAGTTAGTGCTATTCACAATGAACGTGGCTACCGTAAAGTGCGCGAATCGTTAAGCAACCAGTACATGCGGGAGTTTTATGTGCCTGATATTCAGGTAGACCGGGTAGATCTACATGCAACCAGCAAATTGCATCTGGTGCACCGGGTTATTAACGAACGCAGTTTACATAATGAAGAGGCGAAAGATACGCTGGAGCATATACGGTATTTATGGGAATTTCCTGTACAACTGGTTTCTAAAAACAAGCTAGGAATTAACGATAAAATATTTGAGAGTTAGTTGGCTACCAAAGTCTATAAACTACAAAGAGCTAAGTTGGGTAAATCGCCAGCTTAGCTCTTTTTTTATACGGTTCTTTGTTTTCTCCATCCTTGCTTACCAATTTTTTTGAGGCGGCCTCACCAAAGAATCATTCGCCTGATAATAGGTACCTCCATTTTTATAAGGCAATGGCGGCTGCGTAATAGTTGATTGTGGCATATTAACTGATTGGCTGGGATTATACGCCCCACTGTTGTTATTAACCGGGCTATTGCCAAAGGCATCGTAGGTCTGATTGGGAAGTTCCAGGAAAATCATTGGCCTGTTGAATGGAATGTCATTTTGAGGTGAAATGATCTGCTTGCGGTTTACCTCCTTATAATTCTGAATAACCGGTGCGTTAGCCTGGTAGGCTTTGTTAATCGAACTATTCACTTGCGGATTGGTGATGTTGCTCTCAACTTCATCTTCCGTATTTGCATCGTCAGCAGAAGATGGGGTTGAGGCTCCGGCCTCGGGCCTCACTTGGGCAAACACGCCGGAAGGAGGCAATAATGTTATACTCAAGGCCACTATTGCGCCGGGTAATAGTTTTTTTATATCTCTGATATTCATAGCTATATTGATTTAGTTCTTTTAATAAGTACTTCCTTTTCCCCCTATTTGTTTTATTTTTAGCCAAATCAGGTAAAAATAAAAAGGCTGTTTTTAGAACAGCCTTTTATTAGTAATATCAAACTCTATTTACTTCCTTTACTTTTCGCATCCGGATTCATTGGGCTGTTACCACTTAAGGCTTTGGCTTTTTCATAGTGTTCTTTAATCAACGGAAGTGTTTTAGATGCAAAGGCTTGTAATTGACTATCACCTTCGTTGCTTACCAATGCATGCTTCTCAAACAATTGTACAGATTTCGCGTGGTCTTTTACCATGGCCTGTATATATTCTTTGTCAAACTCAGCACCAGACAATTTGGCTAATTTATCTCTGAGTGCTTTATGCTCCGCAGAAAGTTCATTAGGTAAATCATACTTCATCGTTGAATTCATCATGTTTACCTCACCACTTGCTGTGCTGTTGTTGGCAGAACTATTCAGATCCTGCGAATTATCTGATGAGTTAGGGGTAGTACGGCTGATCCTGCTGTTGCTCATACTGCTGGTAGTTCCACCGGAATTGGCTCCTGCTCCACCACCGCCAGTACCATCAGATTCGTTTTCCTGCACATTAGCATCATTTGCTGTGGCCGGTGAAGTATTGCCTGGTTCTGTTAATTCGCCTCTGCCTACCCTGGTTCCACTCATGCTGGGGTTTGTAGTAGAATTGGCATCTGCCTGTGAATTCGAATTGCTGTTACTTCCATTGGAAGGTGTATTTTGTGATGCTGCCCCATCAGATGATCTTCCCTGCTGGCTACCAGTTGTACCAATGGCCCCGCCAGCATTACCTGAACTATACGTACTCCCGGTATCAGTAGTTCCTCCGGAAGCATTCGTTGAATTATCTGCGCCAGCCTTATCCTTAGAGGACATATTGCTATTGTACTGGCCATTAGTTTTTCCATCGGCCTGTGTATTCCCAGTAGTTCCGGCAGTGCCCCCGGTTGAACTCATTTTATCGGCATCATTGGCATCTGTATCCGTAGAACCTACCGAGTTAGCACTTGTGTAAGCAGATACAATAGAAGCAAGTTCAGTCTGGGCAGTGGTATGGTGTTGTATCATCATCTGAGCATATTCTTTCACTTTATCAGAAGATGACTTTTGCATGGCCAGTTCGCTAAGCTTTATTTCCGCCAAATTCGATTCAGAAGCCTTTTTTACAAAATTGGCATCAGCAGCATTATGGCTCATCGATTTTTTACCTCCCTTGGTAGCATTTTGGGTAGTTCCATGGTTGGCATGGCCTTGCGATTGCTGAGTACTCGGATTTGTCTTTGGTTGGGTCTGAGCAAAAGTATTTTCAGGCACCCCAATCAATATACCGGCTGCTATCATCATAGAAGCAGTCAGCTTATGTATAATATTTCGTTTCATAACTGGTTTTTTAATGTTTGTTATAATGCTATACCATTTTTATTGGATTATGTTGCAAAAAATCTATACTTTTTTCATGTAGAAAATAAGTAATAAATTAATGCAGCTAGGTTTAGCATATAAAAAAAGCTTACAATGCCAGATAGATGTGGCATTGTAAGCTTTACGACAGGTAAATGAACTAGCTTATTTTGTAGTAAGCACGCCTATTTCGGCGAAAGAAGCAAAGTTCTTGTTGTGAATCTCTGTTAACGCTTTTAATTTAATAAACCGTGCTTTTACTTGTGTAAAGTGTTTAGTTTGTAATACCGGATTGTTTTTAATATTACTGAACTCTCCGGAGGACACAGGTTTACCCCATGATTTACCATCCTGGCTGACATAAAATTCATATTGCGCAATGGTTCCTTCAATATTTCTTCCCTGTAAAGGCAAATACGTAAATCCTTCTAAAGCAAGTTCCTCTCCTAAGTCAATTACTACCTCGCAAGGGAATGGCAAAGAGTTATCTTTGGTACGGCTGCTCCATCCAGTTTCCGGGTCATCATCAATAAGTTTGGCTATGTTCTTATAGGCAACTGCTTGGGTGCTGATCACTTTCCATTTCTTCTTGGCTATGTCAAAATCCATCCGGCTTACCGGACTTTGTTTTCCGCTCGCATCTATTGCCAGGGCTTTCAAAGTGGCCTTGGTTTGTAAAGGAAAAGAAGCCTTGTATTTCTTGGATTGTTTGTTAGGCTCAGAACCGTCGGTCGTATAATAAAGGGTTACGCCTGTATCTGGAGCCCGCAGGCTTACCACTCCTTCTTTCGTACGGTTGATTTCTGGAGCGGCCAATAAAGCAGGTGCATGATATAGTTCTACGTTGGTAATTAGCGGACTTGCTTTGGCCTCCAATATTGTTACCCGTACTTTGGAAGCACTTATTGTAGGGAAGCGAAGAATCCGCTTATACCCAATAGTTGTTCCTTTGGCTATCTCTTTCCAGGCTCCGTTCGTAAATGCTTCTACGGAAAAAGATTTCACCCGTTGGCCCAGCTTTATATACTCCTGCACAACAAACCGGTTGATTTCGGTAGCCTTGCCTAAGTCTACTTCTACTGAGCCTTTGTGCGTTCCATCTGCTGTAGCCCAGTAAGTAGTGTCATCCCCATCCACCACATTAGCAGCCGCAAATACTTCTTTATCTCTCTCTTGGCTAGCTGTGACTTTTTTACCTTTTGCCAGATTCGTTGAAAAGTCCGCATCAATTACTGCTTTTAATTCTTTCAAGCGCTGAACATCATTTTCATGTACAAGCCCTCTGCGGTCTATTGGCAGATTTAGCAGCAAGTTGGAACCCCTGCCTAGAGATTTATAGTAAATATCTACCATATGTGTCAGGGATTTCACCTTATGGTCTTCTGACTGGTGATAATACCAACCTGGCCTAATGGAAACATCTGTTTCGGCAGGTATCCAGTGTGTTCCGTCTTCGTGGCCTGGGGTAAGCTCCTGATACTTTTCATACCCAGGGTACACTTTGTCGCCGTTTAGCGTTGCCCAATTGGTTTCTCCTGCAATTCCTTCTTCATTACCCACCCAACGGCAACCCGGGCCTGCATCGCTGAAGATAATAGCTTTAGGCTGGTATTTATATACCGTTGCAATGAATCCGGGCCAGTCGTAAACCTGCTTTTTGCCATTTGGCCCTTCGCCATTTGCCCCATCAAACCAGACTTCAAATACATCGCCATAGTTAGTGAGAACTTCTTCCAGGGTTTTCTTGAATATTTCGTTGTATTCCGCTGTGCCATATGCCGGATGATTTCTGTCCCAGGGAGACAGGTATACGCCAAATTTTAGCCCATACTCTTTACAGGCATCCGATAATTCCCGTAATACATCGCCTTTCCCGTTCTTCCAGCTGCTATTTTTCACTGAATGCTGGGTGTATTGTGAAGGCCATAAACAAAAGCCATCATGATGCTTGGCTGTAATAATAATTCCTTTCATTCCGGCTTCTTTTGCCACTTTGGCCCATTGCCGGCAGTCTAACTGTGTTGGATTAAAGGCTGACGGCGATTCTGTACCATGTCCCCACTCCTCGTCAGTAAATGTATTCATGTTGAAATGCGCAAATGCATAATATTCCATTTTGTGCCAATCTAGCTGCTGCGGGGAAGGAGTAGCTCCGAATGGCGCGGGAGGAGATTTCTGGGCACTGGTCTGGAAGCGGCAAAATAAAAGTAAAAAGAAAAATATACTAAAACGGGGGCGTAACAAGTTCATGGGATTGGTTAACATTTTTAGCAAAAACTACACCTGTAAATTATAGTTTTTGCAAGATCACGTTAGTTAAAAATAGGTTTAGTGATTCAATACGTTTGATATAGTTTCATAAGTAACAAGAGTAACATCTTATTACTATGCACACGTATAATCCTTATATTATTTGGTTATATGACTTTTGGAATCAATTAGTTGATTGTTAGTTCCATTATGAACGGCATAATTGAATCCGGGATGAATGGCGTAAGCTCCATATTCTCCATTTTTGTTCATAGCCAGAAAACCCACCTGCAAGTCAGTAACATCTTTGTACCGTTTTAAGATGCGGTCTACAGCCATTTTACAGGCCTGCTCCGGGGTATTTCCCTGACGCATCAATTCTACTACCAAGTGGCTGCCTACGATTTTAATCACAGCCTCCCCTACTCCGGTAGCACAAGCACCGCCTACTTCATTATCTACATATAAGCTGGCACCTATGATGGGAGAATCGCCTACCCGGCCGTGCATTTTCCAGGCCATTCCACTGGTGGTACAAGCTCCGGACATATTTCCGGCACTGTCAATGGCCAGCATGCTAATAGTGTCGTGGTTCTCTCTGTTTACAATAGGTTTATATTGAGCAGTTTTTAACCATTCTTTCCAGGCTTTTTCTGCTTCTTTGGTTAGTAGGTTTTCTTTTTTAAACCCATTGGCCAGGGCAAACTGCAAAGCTCCTTCTCCTGCCAGCATTACGTGGGGTGTTTTCTCCATCACCAGTCTGGCTACAGAAATAGGATGTTTGATGTGTTGCAAAAAAGCCACCGAGCCACAATTTCCCTGTTCATCCATAATACAGGCATCTAATGTAACTTTACCATCACGGTCAGGAAGCCCGCCATAGCCAACACTGTTCATTGCAGGATCGGCCTCCGGCACTTTAACGCCTTGTTCTACTGCATCCAAAGCCCTGCCATTGGCAGCTAACACTTTCCAGGCAGCATCATTGGCTGGCAAGCCATGATTCCAGGTGGAAATAACAATAGGTTTGATAGCAGATTGGTTTACAGAGCTACCAGGCAGGACTCTTGCCAATGTGCTTCCGCTTACTAAAGCAGAGCCAGCTAATGAACGGAGAATAAATTTACGGCGGCTGTTCATAGATATGGTTTGGGGATAAAGATCAATAAAAAATCCAATTTACAAAAAAGATCAATAGATAAAAGTAAAAGACCTCAACGGTTTTGGAAACCGCTGAGGTCTTTCAGAAATAACGCTGAAGTTCAGGTAGATACTATTCGATAAGTGCCATTTGTTCTTCGTTCATTTCTATATTATGATATACTTTCTGCACATCATCATCGTCTTCCAAAGATTCGATTAATTTCATTACTTTCTTAAATGCTTCATCATCCAGTTTCACAAACGTGTTTGGGATACGTTGCAACTCAGCATTTTCTACTACGATCTCCATTTCATCGAGCTTTTTCTGCAACGCACCAAAATCCTCACGGGCGCAATATACAGTAATATATCCTTCTTCAAATTCTACATCTTCCGCTCCGGCATCTATCAACTCCAGGGTAAATTCATCCACATCAATCCCTTCCGGCTGCACAATGGTAAAAACGCCTTTGCGGGCAAAAATAAATTCCAACGATCCATTCGTACCCAAAGCACCTCCATATTTATTGAATAAGGACCGGACGCTGGCCACTGTGCGGTTTAAGTTATCTGTGGTACATTCCACAAAAACCGCCACGCCATGAGAAGCATATCCTTCATAGGTATGTTCTGTATATTGGGCACCATCCGTACCAGATCCTTTTTTTATAGCCCGTTCAATGTTTTCTTTCGGCATATTGGCTCCTTTCGCATTTTGAATTGCTAATCGAAGACGTGGATTACTAGCTGGTTCTGAACCTCCTTCGCGGGCTGCAATGCTTATTTCTTTAATAATTTTTGTAAATATCTTTCCTCTTTTGGCGTCTAGTGCCCCTTTTTTTCGCTTTATGGTCGACCATTTACTATGTCCTGACATATGACTTCTACAGTTTATGCTACTAATTCTGATTTGTATGCAAATTAATCAATCTTGAGAAGATGTAAAAGGAAGACTTTAGATGAAGTTATCTATAGACAATGAGACAGGCTAAGGAATTTATACGCTGCACCATCAGATAGAAAAGCAGAAATTGATCTGAGATAGGCTTTCACCTTTTTTGGAATAGGAAGCGGCGTTTCGATTCCCCAGCCACAAGAAATATACTTGTAAGTATAGAGAACATTAGCCCTGTTGCCATGTGAATAAGAATGCCTTTCTCTATAGAACCAGATTAAATATAGAAATCTTTTTGTTTAATCAGCACCAGGCATTTGCTTTATACTCTCCGAACCTGGTTGTGTCTGTTTATTGCTTTTAGCTACATTCTTTTCATAGTATTTACAAAAATGCGTGAGCGGGCAAATGTCACATTTAGGCGACCGGGCAACACAAATATACCGGCCATGTAGAATAAGCCAGTGATGTGCACGAGAAATATATTGCGTGGGAATGTATTGTATCAATTGTTGCTCCACTGCCAGCGGTGTTTTAGCATCTTCTTTCGCCAGCCCCAGCCGCTTCGAAACCCGGAAAACATGCGTATCTACGGCCATTACCGGCTGGTTCCAGACTATGGAGGCGATTACATGCGCCGTTTTGCGGCCTACACCAGGCAATTTCTGCAATTCTTCAACCGTCGCTGGTACTTCCCCACTAAAATCTTTTACCAGCATCTGGGCCATTCCCAGCAGATGCTTGGCTTTGTTATTAGGATACGATATACTGCGGATATAAGGAAAAATTTCGTCCACAGAGCTAGCGGCCATTTCGTACACAGAGGGAAACCGTCCAAATAAGGCAGGGGTAGTCATATTTACCCGCTTATCTGTACATTGTGCACTCAATATCACAGCTACCAGTAATTCATAAGAGTTGGTAAAGGATAATTCGGTTTCTGGTTCGGCATAATGCTGGGTAAAGTATTCTACAAAATGCTTGAACCGTTCTTTTCTATGCATAAAAGGCTCTGTATAAACCCCTAAATCCCCTGAATGAAAACTACAATAGTCTCGTCCAGGGGATTTAGAAATGAATTATTTTGATTTTATTATGGTCTATTCGTTTGAAACTCTCTGGAATACGTGAGTATTTGTCCAAGTACTTTATCGGAAGGCTCTCTCATTATTTTCGATATTTCCTGCTTTATTCCCAAAATTTCTTCATAGAACGTCCGCAAGTCGGTATCGGTTAATAAGGTGTAAGCAATCAGTTTATTCTCTTCCGCTGAGGTTTCTTTGTAGACATACCTGATTACATCATTTGGGGTAAATGTTTTGATCATAATTTATATTATATTTAGTCATCTGCTTCCGCAAATTGATCAATGCATAACGCATTCTCCCCAACGCTGTATTGATACTTACCCCTGTTGCTTCAGCAATTTCCTGGAAACTCATATCTGCATAATGCCGCATTAACAGAACTTCCTTTTGTTGTTCAGGCAACTTCTGAATCATCTCCTTCAACTTCTCATGCGTTTCCATTTTTATCTGAACCGATTCAACTGAATCTTCAGAGAAATTTAACGTATTAAATACATTGCTTCCATCTTCCAATATTACGGTAGGATAACGTTTCTCCTTCCGGAAATAGTCTATAGCTAAGTTATGCGCAATCCGTACGATCCATGGTAAAAACTTCCCCTCTTCGTTATATCGGTTCGTTTTAATGGTCGTGATCGCTTTGATAAACGTATCTTGTAATAAATCTTCGGCTATATATGAATCTTTCACAATCAGATAAATAGCCGTATACACTTTGGATTTGTGTCTTTTTACCAGTAGTTCAAAAGCTTTCTCGTTACCGTTTTGATAAAGTGATACTAACGCACCATCACTTACTAAACTTTTTTCCATTTGCGAATCTTATTTAGTGAACGTAAAGCTTTATATCATAGTATACTGTTTAGAAGTTTTTTGAATTTTTGAGAAAGGCAATATTTCAAAACTACAGAGAAGAATTCAGATATGCAAGGGCTCCTGAGTCGATGTAAGGAAATTGCACATTTTTTTTATGATAAATATCCTATAAAATACTTTTAACATCCAATAACCTGTTACGCTTTCTGCTTTTATCTACCTAACTTTGTATGTGATGAACAGAGAAAAAGAGCTTGTGGCCGTGCCACAAAACCAACTATTAGACCAGCTGGACCCTAAAGAATTTATAATCATAAAAGGTGCCAGAGTTAATAATTTAAAAAACCTGAGTGTTGCCATTCCCCGAAATAAGCTTGTTGTAATTACCGGTTTGTCAGGTTCTGGCAAATCTTCACTAGCCTTTGATACACTTTTTGCAGAAGGGCAGCGGATGTATGTAGAAAGTTTAAGCTCGTATGCGAGGCAATTCCTTGGGCGAATGGAAAAACCGGAAGTGGAATACATAAAAGGCGTATCACCTGCCATTGCCATAGAGCAGAAAGTAAGTACCCGAAACCCGCGTTCTACGGTTGGCACCAGTACTGAAATATATGATTATTTAAAGCTGCTCTTTGCCCGGATTGGTATTACTTACTCCCCTGTTTCCGGAAATATTGTAAAAAGAGATTCCGTTAGTGATGTAATAGATTACTTATATACGTTTGAAGATGGACAGCGCTTTATGATCATGGCCCCCATGCACCATGATAAAAGCCGCTCGTTGCAGGATGAATTAAAAGTATTACTTCAGAAGGGATTTACGCGGATAGTAGCCGGAGGCAAACTCATATTTCTGGAAGAAGCTATTGAAAAAGGGTTAACTGAGGCTAATCCGGATGAAGTATACATATTAATAGACAGAAGTACAGTAAACCATGAAGACGAAGACAACCGATTCCGTTTATCAGATTCTGTGCAAACGGCCTTTTATGAAGGAGAAGGTGTATGCCTGGTTGAAGTAATAGGTAAAGAAACACGTACCTTTTCTGATAAATTTGAATTAGATGGAATCGTTTTTGAAGAACCGAGTATTAATCTCTTCAGTTTCAATAACCCCTATGGTGCCTGCCGCCGTTGCGAAGGCTTCGGTAAGGTACTGGGTATAGACGAAGATCTGGTTATTCCTGATAAATCTTTGTCTGTATACGAAGGAGCTATTGCTCCCTGGCGCACAGAGAAAATGAATGAATGGCTTACACCGCTGGTAAAAAATGGTATCAAGTTTGATTTTCCCATACACCGCTCCTATCAGGACTTAACAGAAAAGGAAAAAGAGCTGTTGTGGACAGGCAATCAATACTTTGATGGGTTAAATGCATTCTTCCGGCATATTGAATCACAAACGCATAAAATTCAATACCGGGTAATGCTTTCCCGGTACAGGGGGCGTACCACTTGTCCGGAATGTAAGGGAAGCCGGCTTCGCAAAGATGCAGCCTATGTAAAAATTGCCGGCAAATCTATTACCGATCTGGTATTAATGCCGATAACGAAATCTGCTCAGTTTTTTGAGCAACTGCAATTAGATATCTATCAAGAAAAAGTAGCGCAGCGCATCTTACTGGAGATTCAGAACAGATTAAACTACCTTATTAAAGTAGGACTTGGATACATAACCCTCAACCGACTAACTTCAAGTCTTTCTGGTGGCGAATACCAGCGCATAAAACTGGCTACTTCCTTAGGGAGCGCCTTGGTTGGCTCTATGTATATTCTGGATGAACCCAGTATTGGATTACATCCCCGGGATACCCAACGGCTAATTGGCGTACTGGAACAATTACGGGATCTGGGAAATACGGTAATTGTGGTAGAACATGAAGAAGAAGTTATGCGAATGGCCGATCAAATCATTGATATTGGGCCAGATGCTGGTTCACATGGCGGAGAGTTGGTATTTCAGGGAACACAGGACGAAATTTATCTGGCAGATACCCACACCACGCGGTTTTTGAATGGAACA
Organism: Rhodocytophaga aerolata; assembly: GCF_030503435.1. Taxonomy (GTDB): domain Bacteria; phylum Bacteroidota; class Bacteroidia; order Cytophagales; family 172606-1; genus Rhodocytophaga; species Rhodocytophaga aerolata. Next base: position 212,716 of record NZ_JAUKPO010000009.1, on the reverse strand, counting down.
GATAAAATTTATGTACCAAAAGTAAAACGCCGCTGGTCGGATTTTGTAGAGGTACAAGGCGCCCGGGAAAACAATCTGAAGAATATTTCTGTTAAATTTCCTATTGGTGTACTAACAGTCGTGACCGGCGTAAGTGGTTCTGGCAAATCTACCTTAATAAAAAAAGTTTTATACCCTGCCTTAAGTAAAATATACGGGAACTACAGCGAAGAATCGGCCAAGTTCGACCGCATTGATGGCAGCCTCACCTTGCTTACCCAGGTAGAGTTTGTTGACCAGAATCCTATAGGAAAATCTTCTCGTTCTAATCCAGTCACGTACATTAAAGCCTATGATTTAATCCGTAACCTGATGTCGGACCAGCCACTGGCTAAAGCCCGATCTTATAAACCTGCACATTTCTCTTTTAACGTAGATGGCGGACGCTGTGAAGTTTGCCAGGGTGAAGGTGAAGTAAAGATTGAAATGCAGTTTATGGCCGATATTTTTCTAAAATGCGAAAGCTGCCATGGCAAACGTTTCAAAGGCGAAATCCTGGAGATCAAATACAAAGACAAAGATGTGGCCGACATTCTGGATATGACCATTGATGAGAGTATTGATTTCTTTGCGGATAAACCTAAATTACTCGAAAAATTATTGCCTTTACAAGAAGTGGGCCTTGGCTATGTAAGGCTCGGACAATCTTCCAATACACTTAGTGGCGGTGAGGCACAGCGGGTAAAATTAGCTTCATTTTTAGGGAAAGGAAACCCACACCAAGGCAGCACCTTATTTATATTTGATGAGCCTACTACCGGCCTCCATTTTCACGATATTCAGAAATTACTGCATGCCATTAACGCTCTGGTAGAGCAGGGAGATTCTGTCATTATTATTGAGCATAATATGGATGTAATCAAATGCGCTGACTGGATAATTGACCTGGGTCCGGAAGGAGGCGAAAATGGCGGCTATGTAACCTTTGCAGGTTTACCAGAAGATATGCTGAAACTAGAGAATAATTATACGGCTACCTTTTTGCGGGAAAAGATGTAGGAGTGAAGTTTTCCCATAAGGCACTGTGAGGTGGCTTCCCTACTGCACCCATTCAAAATCATCAGTTTTCGGCATGGCCTCTAGTATGGTTTTATCCTCTATAATAGGTAAGGTTAATTTCCGTATTCTGGTATTGATCCAGGCGGCGTCGATGGTAAGTATGGCACAAACAGTTCCATCATTTCGGATAAAGTCATGTTGTATGCTGAATCTGGAAAAATCCTGACGGGCTTTCTTTAATTTGCTGGTTAGTTGTATGGAATCACCATACCGGATTTCTCTGCGGAAAATACATTCTTCCCGGAACAATACAGGCCCAAATTCTGCCTGTTGCATAAAATGTACGGTGAGCCCTATGGAATGTAGTAAATCGATTCGGGCTTGTGCAGCAAAATCATAATAGGCTGTGTGCCGTAAATGAAAATTAGGGTCAAGGTCTGCCCACCGGATAGAGAGGTCTTTTATGTAAGCTGCCATTTCTTGTTTATTCTTTTTAAAAATAAAAGCGGTACCTGTTTCCAGATACCGCTTTTTATCAACTCATTATTTATATTATAAACCAGCAGGTCTGTTCAGATCCAGATCATCTGAATCTAATCTGCGGTCATTATCAAGTCTGTTACGGTCATTATCCAGATCCAGTCTGTCTTTATCATATCTGTCTTTGTCAGTACCAGTCAGGTTTTCTACGTCTACGTCTGTGCGGCGTACAGTATCTCTTACTACTTCATCCCGCTCTGTTACTTCTTTATTCAAGCGTACTTCTTCGACTATGCGGGCTTCTTTATTCACCATTGCCTGCTCTGCATGTTCAGTCATTTCAATGGTACCTTCCTGGAAATTATTCAGGTCAGCAGCAGAAGCCGGACGGTTAACAGGATTTCTTTCTACGGTTACGTGTTCTTCACGCAGGCGAAGATGCTCTTCTACTGGGCGCTCAACAATCCGGCTGCGGAGGCGTACACCACCTGTAGTTACTTCACGCTTACCTACATTCAGGTTTTCTTCAATGATCGGAATAGACTTTTCAGAATCTATCGTGTCCCTATCCCTGAAACTTGTATCTGTATCTAACCTGTCTGTATCCAGCCTGGATGTATCAGCATATCCACTAGTTGTGGTATCTACAAAGCCGGTTGGAGCGGCAGAACTTCCGTAACCTAATTTCATTGCACGGTCGTTCACATCCACTGATCCATACTCATCCAGAATGTCAGCGGCTCTTTCAGCTTCTGCCATAGACTGTGCATGTACGGTTACAACACAACTTTTGCTGGCTACTCTGGAATATTTGTCAGCTTCATCCCCTCCAAACAATGAACTAAAGAAATTACCTACTTTATCGCCAAAGTCAACATCTCCATCTCCATCTCTGTCACGTTTGTCGTAAGTAGAACCACTAGTGGAGCCATAAGCAGAGTCACTCTTGTTTGAAATATCTATACTGCTTCTGGAGAAGCCATTGCTTACCAGATTGTCAACTGCATTTTGTGCATCTCTCGAGTTGTCAAAAACTCCAATTACTGTTTGTGCCATGATTTTTGGTTTTAAGGTTTAAATTGTGGTTTGTTTTAATTGAAAATTTAATTAATCAGGTGTTATTGCTTCATTTACTGAATTCGAGGTGAATTAGCTTCTGTACGATTTATTACTTCCCTATCTACAGTTACTTCTTCTTTGCGTAAGGTTACCTCTTCTTGCTTTTTGGTTTGCACCAATTTTTTGGTTATCCGTATTTCTTCTACTAATACTAGTTTTTTTTGAATCACTACTTCTTCCCGCAAAACTGGGATGATCATGGTAGCTCCATCGTGCCTGATTGAAGGGGGCGTATCTACGTATTGGTTTATTTCCACTCGCTCTACCTCATGTTCTTCATGAATGAGTGGAACATCTACCATTACGTTTTCTTCATGTACTTTTTTGGAAACACGGACTACACCCGATTCTATTACTTGTTTCTCTATCCGTGCCTGCTCTTCAATTACAGGGATTACCATCGATTGCTGAGAATCGTGCGTATCTAACGGACGGCTTCCATATTCGGAATCCCGGTTTGAGTCTGTCGTTGGGTTCATCTTCTATTACCAGTTTAATTCCTTGCTAATCTTAGTTGCTATCCTTTTTCTGACCATATTTTCATATACCCACACAGGTATACCTATGGAAGTTTTCCAGAAATACAGAACAACAAATTTCCTATAAGCTTACGGTGTGACGTGCACAAGGTTTTGTGTTTTACGATCTTTTTTCATACTATTTATCAGTTAAACACAAATGAATCTTGGCACTTAATTATTATTCAGGCATTTACATAACAAAAAAGAGGATTCATATATGTTACTCATTGTCACATACATGAATCCTCCCAGCGGACCTTAACTAAAACTTAGTTACCTATCAGATAGAGAAACCAAATGATATCCTCTATTTTATAAGTATATAAGCTTACGAAAGCTTAATACATTTTAGTCATCTTCTAATTTCAATTGTTTCGTCCAGAGTTTGTACACCCGGCCATATACATTCCCTTCTTCATCTATCGGATACTCCATACCAAGCTTTGCCATAAAATCTACGATTTGCCAACAATCGCCATACTCAAACTCATCGTCCGGATATGCTTTATCTTCCTCCCCCAGGTCATCCCATCTAACAAAGTACTTTTCTATCGTAGCTGCCGAAAGGCCAGAAACATACTGAACAATCTCTGGTGCATTTCCCTGCCAGCTCTGCAGTTCCTGGTCCGAAATAACATCCTGCCAATAGTCTGGCACTGGGTTAAAGCGGCTAACTAGTTGCCCTTTATGAAATAACTGGAACATCCATAAATCCTCATCGTGAATATGAAAGGAGAAAACACTGGTTTGTAGATCTAGCGACAGAAAGGCTGATGCATCATCCCATTCTATAAAATCGTTTGGATATAGCACCGTTGTATGTTGCCCATGCTCCGAAATAATTGCCAGGTTTGGATGATCTTCTTCTACCTCTTCTCCTAGCAGCCCACCTTCAGCATTTGTTGCAAATTTGCGCAGACTAGTTTCTACTTCTTCTGCTCGTTTATTAATAACCCCTGAAATTGATAGAAATATTCCCATTCTAATGCGTCTGTTACTAATTTATAATTTAAAATCCGTATAAGCCTTGTCATAGAAACGTACGTTTCTGTCTTTAGTAAGCGTTTAGTATTGAGTGACATTTTTTCTTTACTACCGGATTAACTAATACCTGTTATGAATGCACCTTCTATCCTGAAATATTACCTAGCTTGTACCCTATCTTTATCTTACTGATAAATAAAAGAACTGACAAAAAAATCAACAGATACGCTAACCATTGAATAAAGCTTACTTGTTCATTAAAAGCAAAGAAGGCCACTAAAAAACTAACCAACGGGTTAATATACATGAGTATACCTACTGTAGCTGATTTTAATCCTTTTAATGCAAACAAATTTAAAAATAAGGGCAAAATCGTAAATACGGTGCTTAACACAAAAACAATCCCGTAAAACTCAGCTGATGCAGGTGGAACACCCCTGAAACCCTGCCCAAGGCAACTGATTAACAAAAAGGCCATCCCAACCTGCAAAGTTAATAGCACCATTTTGTCATAGACCTTAACATACCGCTGCGAGATCAGGTACAGGGCATACGATAAGGCAATAAGTAAACTAAATGCCATATTCCCCAAAGATTCGTATCCAAGAATTGCACAACTTATAAAACTAATTGCCACCGCCAGCCACTGTTGAGGGCTTAGGCTTTCTTTCAATAAGGCATATCCCAGAAAGGCCGTAAGGATGGGACAAATTAAATAAGCAAAAGATGCGGTTTGCAGGCTAACCTGATTGACGACATAAATGAAAAATAGCCAGTTTGCCGTAAGCAACAAACTTCCTGCTATAGCAGCCAGAATACTTACCAACCGGCTTTTTTTGTCAGAGGCTTTATACAGTGCAACGGTATCGGCTATGGCTTGTCTTCGGAATAGTATAAGCAGAACCGGCAAACATATAAAAGCCATAAGTATTCGATAGAATAAGATCTGGGTACTCGGATAGGTACTTAATCCTTTTAATGGAAATGCAATAAATCCCCAGATAATATAGGCACCGATGGCAGCGAAAGTATAGGAAGTAGATCTCAAGGAATAATCAGAATGTTAGTGGCAAATTTGCTCAGGAAACCGTCTATAAACAGGATAAGTTCGGTAATTAATTTTTAACAAAATTGTTAACATACTTACTCATAGTTCCGTTTAGACGGTCAGATTAAGCCGGAATACACTAAGTATTTATCAAAAAAAGTAAAGTTCTTTCTCAATTGATAAAATCGGGTAGAAAAATCATATTAATTTCTGGCATTTCGTGTAATAATTTTTTGTTTGATTCGTATACATATTCGTTATTAAAACTGTTTTCGACTCTAATTCTCTGCTAACCTTAAGCCCTTCATTGGATCAATCACGTAAACTATATGAGAGTAATTGCTGATATCCCTCACGAGGCATGCAAGATAACTGTATTTGCCTGGAATAGCAGATATATTATAAAACTGGAAAAAGGGTTGCTTGAGCAGACTTATAAGGTTGATGAATTTGAACTCAACGGCATTGATGATATAAAAAAACTCCTGAATGAAAAATTCATGCAGCAAGCCCTGGAACGGTTTGCTGCTATGCGTTCCAGTTTACAGGCAGCTCTGGAGCAAATTTAAGTTTGCATGGGGGACAATCAGGCATAAAACTTGGCATAAGAATAGATGAATTAACACTTACAACGTTTTTTTGTTATACAAGATAAAGTACTCCGGTGCATGGCTTATGGGAGCAGATCAGGGAAGAGCACGTTTACTTTTTATCTTTTCAATTGATTAATAATATAATATTAGCCTATGTCTTTTGCCGAAAATATACTTGATAAGCTTTTTTCAAATGGAAATGCGCCTAATGAGCCATTTGTGAGTGAAATTCTGGAACGCAGCAAGAATGATAAAGCCAGTTATCAGAAGTGGATGCAGGAAAACAAACACAAAGAATTAAGCCAGATTTACTCCCTGTCTCACTTTCTAAAAAAGCGGCTTATTACCTGTTCTGCCAATGTGCATATTTTTAACTCCAGGTCAGCAAATGCTTTTTCTATCTCTTGTTGCAAATACATTGATGCCAAAAGTTTCCAGCATTACTTTGATTTTTTAAAAAACCGGGTATTGGAGAAAGGTTACGAATTGCAGCATTCGGACAGAGAGATTATTGACCGGATTCACTATATTGAAACCATTGACCGGCATTACCTGAAATTTCCGGAGATTATGCTCCCTACAGATAAGATTAATCAATTGTATGGAAATATCCAGATAGAGCACATTACCATAGACGACCGGCCGAGCTACATTAAATTAATGGCTTCTTACCAGTTGGATTCTAAATTTTCTGAACCCATTAGTTTCGACAAGCTTACCAGACATCTGTTTGATTTTTAAGCTGAAAGATTATATAGACCAAATAAAAAGCCTGTCCGATAGCTGGACAGGCTTTTTCGTTGTTATTCTGGCATGTATTACATATGGAGCCATTTTGCTAATAACGCTTCTTGTTGAGGAGTTGCATTTGCGACCCGCTGCATACGGTAGCTGATATTCGGATTCTTCAATACTACGGTTTCCAATGTCTGTAGTATGCCTGCCCGGTTAATGAGGATATTGATTTTATCTCCTACTTTTTTGGTAGCCATAATCCTGTTCAAGTCATCGTTTACCCGGTAATTATCAATGGCTAGTATTTCATCATTCACATTCAAGCCTGATTCGTAGGCTGTGGTTCCGCGCATCACTGAGGTGACCATTAACTTTCCATTCGTGTTGGATGTATTGGCTCCCAGATAGGGTTCATTTTTTCCTTCCCCAGCATTTATTAGTTTCAAGCCTACATATCCCAGGTATTGGTTATAATCTATAGGCTCAGTACCATACACATATTTCTGAAAAAAATCATTCAGGGATTTCCCGGCAACTTTTTCTACAGCCGCCTGCATCTCCGCCTCTGTGAAACCTCTTTTCTGCTTTTTAAAATATTCATTGTATAATAACCGGAGTACATCATCAAAGCTTTTTTGCCCCTGCGTATTATTTAAAATTTCCAGGTCCAGTAACATACCCAGAATAGCACCTTTGGTATAATAAGAGATTGAGGTATTATTAGAGTTTTCATTCGGACGATAATATTTAATCCAGGTATCGAATGAAGATTCAGCAGCCGATTGCACTTTGTTACCAGGAGCATTCTCAATAGTTCCGATATTGCCAGTGGCTGTATACAGGTATTCATCCGGGCTGCTGAGTCCTACCCGTCGTAACAGGTAATCGTCATAATAGCTGGTAATTCCTTCAGAAACCCATAACAAGGTGGTATAATTCTCATTTTCGTAATCAAAAGGACCCAAAGCTTTAGGCCGGATACGTTTCACATTATATAAATGAAAATACTCATGAGCTACCAGACTCAAAAAGCCACTATAGCCAGCTTCAGAACCATAATTCCAGCGGCCGGTTTGCAAGGTTGTGGAATTTAAATGTTCCAGGCCGCCTCCGCCACTTTGCAGATTATGAACAATAAAGGTGTAATGCTCATAAGGTATCTCACCAAAAATACCGGTAACTTCTTCTACAATCGTCTTCATGTCTGCCAATAGCCGCTTCTCGTCATAGTTGCCTTCGCCATACATGGCTACCCGGTGAGGTATATTCTGCACGGTAAACTCCATTATTTTATGTGTGCCTACTTCTATCGGGGAATCTACTAACACATCATAATTGGGAGATTTTAACACAAATTTATCAGTAGCAGCGGCAGATAATCCGGTAGAAATCTGGTTCCACTCTTTATACGGTTTAATAGTTACTGTAGCAGGAGTAGCCATTAATTCTTTCACAAACATAAAAACCGCTGCCGGTTGAATATATCCATGGCTTGCATCCAAAAAAGGAGTACGCACACTAATTTCAAAAGCATACACTTTGTAGTTCACAGTTATTTCATCGGCAGAATTGCTGGACACACGCCATGTATTTTTGTTAACCTTTTCCCATTTTAATGCTTGCCCCTTGCTATTTTTGGCTGAAAATGCTTCTACATTCCTGGCATATTCTCTGATCAGGTAAGAGCCCGGTGTCCAGACTGGCATTTTAAAGTCGATGTACTGTTTTTTGTAGCCGCTTACTTTCATCTGTACATCAAAATAATGGGTGTGGGGTTCATCCATAGAGACAGTGTAAGAAATCTGGGGAGCTGCTTGTAGAAAACTACTGGTTATCAGGCATATCCATAGCAAGAATATAAGCCGCAGTGCTGTTCTTTTTGAAATCATTGGTTAGTGACAAAAGGATTTTTTAAACAAGTGGCAAAAATACCTATTTTCCATAGGAAAAATAAGATACTAGTACTTGTTTAAGAAGTTTTATATGTATGGAAAGATTTTCAAACTATTTCTCTTCCATCCTATGCTCTACAAGAAGTATAGAAAGAGCTGCCTGGTTGTGTAGATTAAAGCTCAGCTATCATAGTATTGCAGACAGCGTTAGGAGGATTTCAAGTTGATGCTGCACCACTCTTGTACGTATTCTATAACAATAGGAAAAAAATTAAGAAACTCTTTGCTGTAGGCTGTATAATCTCTTTCCAGATCATGGATAGCCAGCTCCATATTAGACAGAAAAGTTGTCCGGCGGGCCATTCCCTGCAATACACTGGCTACTCCTTCTATCTGTGCATACGATACTAACCAGTTTTGCTGTTGCATATAGTGAAACATTTCGTGCATGGTTACCGGTAATACAGCTTTGTGCTCATTAATCAGAGAATAGGTTTTAGTCGCAAAAGCAGGTAGGGATTCTTTGGAAAACACCGACCAGTTGCTAGCTAGAAAATGGTCGTAAAAGATGTCAACTATCACTCCGGCATATTTATGATAGGCTGGCTGTAATCTCCGGATGCTTTGCCTGACTACCGGGTGAGTATCAGTAAAGGTATCAATCAGGCGATGCAAGGCAATTCCTTTAACTACATTCTCTGGCAAATGGGCAGCAGGTTTGCCCTTTACAAAATCAGCTATAAAGTTTCCGACCAGTATTTCTTCCGAGTCGCCAGATAAATATAAGTGTGCTAGAAAATTCATGCCTGTTCCAAAATACGAAGGTTCTCTCAATAATTTTACTAAAATTGTAGTTATCTGCTGGTATTATACGTATACTGGCTAAAAGTTTTGTGAACACACTTTATTTAAATTATGACTGTCAACGAGAACAAAGTAGTATCATTAACTTACGAGTTAAGAACAAATGATGAGAATGGCCAGCAAACGTTAGTAGAAAAGGTAGAACAAGATAACCCTATGGTATTTCTGTATGGGGTGGGCGGTTTGCTGGAACGTTTTGAAGATAATATCAAAGGATTAGCTGTAGGAGACCCTTTCGAATTTTCTATTGATCCGGAAGAAGGATATGGAGAATTTGATGAAGAAGCGGTTGTTAGCCTTCCGAAAGATGTTTTTAAAGTAAATGGAAAAGTAGATGAGACGATGTTGCAGGTGGGAAACTTTATTCCGATGACCGACAATGAGGGAAACCGGCTGCAAGGCAGAGTATTGGAAGTAGAATCAGAAAATGTGGTAATGGATTTTAATCATCCGCTAGCCGGAAAAAATATGCATTTTAAGGGTACCGTAGTAGGTGTACGGGATGCTACCTCGGAAGAACTTGCGCACGGACATGTACATGGCGAAGGTGGCCATCATCATTAAGTTAAACAGATGAATGAATAATGACGAGTGATTATTCATTCATCTTTCCCATTATTCCGCATCGCCAATTAAGGCTCCGGCTACTGTGGCCGACATCATACAAGCCAGGGTAGCGCCAAGCAAGGCTGTAAGTCCCAGCCTGGACAAATTTCCCTGCTGATTGGGAGCCATACTGCCAATTCCTCCTATCTGAATAGCAATGGAACTAAGGTTAGAGAACCCACACAAGGCATAGGTAGCTATAACAATTGACCTTGGACTCAGTATTCCTTCAGCCTTCATCTGCGACAAGCCTAAATAACCCACAAACTCATTGATGGCTGTTTTCTGCCCCAGTAAGCTGCCTACTTCCAGCGAATCTTTCCATTCAACCCCCATAATAAAGGCCAGTGGCCTAAAAATCTGACCAAGGATATACTCAAAAGAAAAACTCTGGAAACTTCCGTTACTGCTTTGTTGCACCCAGGTATTCAACCCTATAGCCTCACCGATTAAGTTAGCCAGTATATAGTTCAATAAGGCAATAACCGCAATAAATGCCAGCAGCATACCTCCAATATTTAACGCCAGTTTTAAGCCGTCTGCTGCTCCGGTAGACATTGCATCGATAATATTTACTCCCAGACTTTCTTTATTCACCCTCAATTTAGTATCTATCTTATCTTTCTCAAGTTCAGGCAATAGCATTTTAGCCATTACAATTCCTGCCGGGGCATTCATAATAGAAGCACTCAGCAAATGGGCAGCAAACTGGGCCCTTAGTACAGGATCGTCTCCCCCCAAAAAAGTTACATACGCCGCCAACACGCCTCCAGCTATGGTGGCCATACCTCCTGTCATTAAACATAGGAGTTCTGACTTGGTCATATTTGGTACAAAAGGCCGCACCAACAAAGGAGCTTCCGTTTGCCCAAGAAAAATATTTCCTGCGGCTGATAAACTCTCTGCTCCTGAAAGGCGCATGGTTTTGGACATAACCCAGGCTATACCAAACACAATTTTTTGCAAAACGCCCAGATAATACAAACCCGCAGAAACAGTAGAAAAGAAAATAACGGTAGGCAACACTTGAAAAGCAAAAATAAACCCCAACTGATGGGTTGCTTTGGGGTCATCGGTGGCATAACTAGTTGCCAACTCTCCGAATACAAACTTGGCCCCTTCTTTTGAAAAATCCAGAAAAATAACAAAGCCTCTGCTGACCGTTGCAAAAATATCCTGTATAAAAGGCACCCTAATTACTAAAAAGCCAAAGATCAGTTGTAGCAGAATACCAATACCAACCAGTTTCCAGTCAATGTTTTTTTTATGTTTTGAGAATAGAAATGCGATAAACACCAGAACTATAATCCCTATAGCACCTCTGAGATAATACATCCGTAAGTAAGGTTGATTGATGAAGATAAAGTACAATAATACTACTTTACTCTATAAAAGTAAAAGTTAATCCCTGCGAACACCTAAAACAAAACAAAAAGCCTGCAATGATAAATTGCAGGCTTTTTGTTTTGTTGATGCCTTTTACTTTTGCGTAGTAATTTGCTGGGCCATTTTTACGGCTTCCAGTGCATTTACAATACCACCAGTGATGGATAAGTCAGTAAAAGAAATGGTTTCTCCTTTTTTTCCACCAGGCTTATTTACTTCAGCGTCTGAATATTTTACAACAGATTTTATCACAATATCTTTTACTTGTTCAGCTGAAAGCTCAGGAAAGTATGACATAAGCAAGGCTGCCACACCACTGGCTACCGGAGCTGCCATACTGGTACCATTCTTATTTTCGTATTTCTGGTCAGGCGTAGTTGAATATATATCTACGCCAGGTGCAAAAAGATCAACGGAAGACTTGCCGTAGTTGGAAAAGTTTCCAACAAAGTTAGTATTATCTCCCCAGGAAGATGCCCCGATCTCCAGCCAGTTTTTGGCTTCGTCTTTCGATTTTTGCAACTTACGGGTAGGAAAATTCCGTGCTTCATCCAGATTTTCGCCATCGTTGCCAGCTGCATGAATAAGTAGTACGCCTTTAGATTCTGCATATTTTACGGCTTTGTCTACGGCTTCTTTGTTAGGAGAGTAATCCTTACCAAAGCTCATATTGATAATATTCGCTCCATTATCTACGGCATAATATATGGCATTGGCTATGTCTTTATCCCGCTCGTCTCCATTCGGAACCGCCCGGACAGGCATAATCTTCACATTATCGGCAATACCCATAATGCCCAGGTTATTTTTACGGTCGGCGGCTATTATTCCAGATACGTGTGTACCATGGGACGGGTCTGGACCTTTTACGTCGTTATTACCATACCCTTTTTCATCCAGATTCTGATAATTGTCGCCAACGATAGAACGGGGATCGAATTCTGTGTTGTATCCAAATTTCAATCCCTTATTAAAGTACTCTTCGGCCTCTTCCAGGTATTTTTCCGTAATGCTGTTTTCCAATGCATAGGCTAATACAGCTTTAGACTGCTTTGTCATTTCATCGGTTGCATTCACTTTCTCTAGATCTTCTGCGGTTATTTCGCCTTCTTTGTCTAGCTGAGTTTTAATAAGACTATTCGCTATTTTATAGATTTCAGCAAACTTCTGGAAATCGTTGTACTGGTCTTTAAGTTCGGTTACTTTTCGTTCGTACTCCTTTTTTACTTCCTCATAATAGCTATGTTCTGCCCTGTCTTTCTTGCGGATTTTCTTCATTCCGTCAAACTTCTTTTTCAGCCGGACATATTCGCGGGTTAGTTCATAGGTATCTGCATCTACATTTTTGCCATCTTTTCCACCTATAAAATTCCATCCATGTACATCGTCTACATACCCGTTTTTATCATCATCTACTCCATTGCCGGCAATCTCTTTCTCATTCGTCCAGATTACTGATTTCAAGTCTTCATGGTCTATGTCCACCCCACTGTCTATCACACCGACTACAATCGTACGGGAAGGCTTATTGCCCAGTAATTCATACGCTTTGTTGGAGCTTACACCCCGTATATTATCTGTGGCTTTGTCCAGGTGAAACCAGTTTTCTGGTGCTTTACTGGTAGAATCTTCAGGAGGGGTTGTTTCCTGATAAAAGGCAGCATAGGAAGCATTTGCTTTTTCTGCCAGGAATAAATTAGTCTGTAAGGCAAGTACGCCCAGAACAAGATACTGTGTTAACTTCATTAGCTTTTTCTTATAACTAAAATTTAAAATTAGCAAGATATTATTGGATTGCGGATAAGCTTATTACATTATTTCTTCAGACATAGTTCTATTCATCAAATACCGCTGTTAAACTCCATGCTGACAAATACACGCCCGGACAGGTATGCTATAAGTATTCAGCCGGAAAACTGGTTGCCTTTCCTTAGTAACTTTTTGTTACTACTTGTTTAACTCACAAGCAGTATATATAGTTAATTGTTTTTCTAAAAAAATCCTTTACTCCACTGCTATTTTACCACTCATCAACCGTATAGTTCTTCCATTGATTTTTTTTGTAGGGACAGGTTACTTTGCCATGCTTTCTCCACTAAGGAATAAATTTCAATAACTTATCCCTATGCATACTAAATCCATTCTTTTATCCAGTCTGCTGACCTTGCTCCTAGTCTCTCTTTTTGCGTTCAAAAGTGCAGAAGATACACCTAAACGGGTAGTATACATGCAGGTATCTACCATAGAATCTATTATTCCAGGAGGCTTGGGCCGCTCTAAAATGATTATTACCCTGCCTGATGGAAAACAGAACGATGCCGGTTTGGAAAACTTCTACAGTCTGGCAGGTATTAATTTTGGCAATGTACAGAGCAACGAGCGGTCGATTATTACTAAAATTAACCAGATTACCTCTGAAGGTTGGGAGTTGCACCAGGTAACTTCCGGCGTACAAAGCCCTTCTGATGGAAATGCCCAAGGAATATTTATTACCCGGTATTTATTTAAGAAGGAAATGTAGTAGAAATGGAGGAGCTGGTAAAATCCGGTAACCATCTGTTCATCTTTTCAAACCACCAGGATAGTATCAACTACTCAAGCGTCTGATTTCTTCTTAATTCATCTATATTGCTTATTTTCGCCTCTATGAATGAGGTAAAAAATGTACCAAGCATAAAAATATTGATCCAGGCACTGGTACTACTACTGGTGCTTGGATTGTTTTCTTGTAAAACAGCCTCCTCCCCTCCTAGTAAAGAAAAGGCCAAACTCCGCACCGAAACAGGCATGGCATCTTTTTATGCCAACAAACATAACGGTAAGAAGACGGCTAGTGGGGAAAGATACCAAAGCAGTAAACTGACGGCTGCCCATAAAACACTCCCATTCGGTACGATGGTTAAAGTAACCAATCTTTCAAATGGCAAAACCGTAGAGGTACGCATCAACGACCGTGGCCCATTTGCCCGTGGCCGTATAATTGACCTCTCCCGAAGCGCTGCTAAACAAATTGATATGATCAATGCTGGCGTTACCAAAGTGAAATTGGAATATAGAAAATAAAGCCTTTCTCCTCTATTCTTCTTTTAAGTAGCTAACCGTCAGTTTTCCTTACTCGGTATCCGCTCTTTTGCCAGGCAAATCTATCCAGCCAGGAATAAATATATCTACCGTATCGGCCATGCCATATTCATATTGACGGTTGGATATTTTATTGCCGTACGCATCTACTTCTTCGGTTTGCCATCCTCCTCTGGTGAATTTGAATTCTATATATTGTTTTTTGGCAGGCAATGTTATGGTATATAGGTTTTTCTCTATTTGTTGAAGTCTGTAATTTTTATCGCCCGCATACCAGCTATTAAATGTTCCTACTATATAGATGGGAGCATCGGAAGGCGTATTTTCTGCTGTACGCACCCTGAACGTTACAAAGGGTTTGTTTACTTTTTCAATGTCCTTCCACCCTGGTATGGATAAATGAACGGTATCTATCCGGCCATAGGTAAATTGCCGGTTGGGTATGGGTTCACCGAGTTCATCCACTTCTTCCCGCCACCATCCGCCCCTGGTAAACTTGTATTCAATAGTACCGGCTTGTTTGGGTACTTGTATGGAGTAGGTGCCGTTTTGGTTTTTTGTTAGCATATATTTTTCATCCTCTGGATTCCAGTTATTGAAGTTGCCTGCAATGTAGAGGGGTTCATTTGCAGGCGTTTGTGATGGGGGCTTTACTACAAAGGTGACCAGATCACAATCTACCGGGCCGAGGTCTTCCCAGCTTAGAATCTGTGTGTATAAGGTATCTGCTTCCCCATAGGTGAAAGTGCGGTAAGGCTGCTCATGGCCGCACCCATCACGCTCTACGGTTGTCCAGTCGCCGCGGGTAAATTTATAAGTAATTTTACCAGTTCCCCTGGGCAACCTAATGGAATACGTACTATCAGAATTCCGCCGGAGCATATAATTCTGGTCTCCAGGATCAAATACATTGAAATTTCCAGTAACAAACAACACAGATCCTTTTGGTGTATTGCCAGGTATATCTTTCACCACAATCGTTACCTTTTCACAAGAAAATAACGTACTGCTAAGTAGCAAAAGCACCAGCCAGACAGCTATTTTATGTATTTTTTGCTCAGGCACTGTAGACATTGTTTGGATAATATTCATTTCCTCATTTTCATTTTTTAATGCTCGAATTGACTTAGCCATCCATCCAATCCAGAAAGTCGGGTACTTTTACCCGGCTAATCAAGATCTCGTCATCTACTGGCGGAAGTAACATTACCTTTAGTCGGCTGTTGAAATACTTATGCACATCGCCAATGGCAGTAATGCGGGCTATATATTTCCGGTTAATCCGGAAAAAATACTTAGGATCTAGCAGGCGTTCGAGCTGGTCGAGGGTGTAGTTGATAATATATTTTTTCTTATCGGTAGTTACTAAATATACGGTATCGTCATCTGCATAAAAATAGGCTACCAGCTCTACATCAATGTGTTTGATACGGTCGCCTATCTGGGTGACAAAGCGGCTTTTATATTCTTTTTTATTTAGCTTAATAAGTTGTTCTACCTGCTCGGCACTGAAAAAGGCCTGTGTGGGCGCTGCAAACTTTTGTTTCAGCGTAGCATATTTCTTTAAAGCCAGTTTCAGAGCTTCTTCTTCCACCGGCTTCAGCAGGTAGTCGATGCTGTTTACTTTAAACGCCTGAATGGCATATTCATCATAGGCAGTAGTAAAAATTACAGGAGCTTTTACTTCCGTATGCTTGAATATATCAAAGCTCAGCCCGTCGGATAGTTGAATATCCATAAAAATAAGGTCCGGTTCATTGGGTTCTTCCAGCCATATAATACTGTCTTCCACCGAATCTATACACTCCCACACCGTAATGTTTTTGTCGCACAGCGCCAGCAGCCGTTTTAGTTCTTCCTGAGCAAAAGGCTCATCTTCTATAATCAATACTTTCATGTGTGAATAATTATTCATTAACATGTTAATTTTTAATGGCATTCATGAATGCTAAGCATTTGATTGTCAATGGTCACATAGATTTTGCATCTGCCTATTTATTTATCCTGTTGGCTGTTTCAGAAAGCATGCTCGTTTCATACACTTTCTCCAGCAAGGGAACTCTTACTTTGAAATAATCTCTGTTTTCTTCAATAATAATTTTCCTATCGGTAATAAATCCATAGCGGCTACTGATATTTTTCAGCCCGATATTTGAAGAATACTCCCGGACCTCTTTCTTCTGCAGGTTATTGGTAACCGTAATATGATCGAACATATCGGCATAAATCTGAATGGTTAGTGGTTTTTTGTGAGATACTATATTGTGTTTAATGGCATTTTCTATCAGCATTTGGAGAGTCATGGGTGCAATAAGTTTATGCTGCATTTTTTCCGGAATATCAATTTCTACTTTCAGGTTTTCGCTGAATCGCAAGTGAATCAGGTAAATAAATGACTGCAAAAAAGTGAGTTCTTCTTTCAGGCTTATTACCTCTTTATCCCGGTTCTCCAGTACGTAACGGTAAACCCTGGCCAGTTGCCTGACAAATTTAGCTGCCGTATCCTGGTTGGTATAGATCAACGAAGAAAGCGTATTCAGGCTATTAAACAGAAAGTGTGGATTTACCTGATTCTTAAGCATTTCAAAGTGGAATTCAATATTTTCTTTCTTAAATCTCTCCAGCTCTGCCAGGGAAAACCGCCATTTGTTGAGCAGGTACAATCCCAGATCCACGAAGGTAGAGGCAAGCACAGCCAGCAGCACCACCGTATTGACAATCAGTTCATCGGAAAGCTTAACAAACTCATCCGGATTAATCAGCCGCTGCACCATTAGCCTCCGCAGCACCAGCATTACTAACAGCGAAAGCAGCATATTGGTACCTGCCTGAACAAAAAAACGACGCTTCGTATCGCCATCCCAGGGATAGGTTACATCCAGGCGTTTGTTGATTTGCCGCATACCTTCTACAATTACTGCTGCCAGCAGGATGGCGCCTAGGTAGTCTGTCCAGACTATTTCATAATTCCGGTAAAGGAGTTTAAAAACAAGGTCCAGCAGCAGTTTCAGAAAAAAACCTTTCAGAAGAATACTTAACCACCGCCACCACATGGTTTTTTGGTATAATGGAGCCATAAGGCTTATCATATTGAATAGAAGTAAATGTAAGCAGATTTATGCAAATCCTGGACTTTATCCGGTCGCACAAACAGGCAGGCACTTATACCTATTATGTACAAGTTCCTGCCTGCCGTACGAAGCTTAAATTATTTTATTTCCACTTCTTTTTTATAAACTTTGTTCAGGCTTGCAATTTCAAAGGTGTACATGCCTTTTGCCAAACCTTTGGTTACATAGTCAGAATTGATCAGGCCGTGTTTGCCCAATTTTTCTTCACTGATTAGTTTTCCATAGCTGTTATATACTTTTATAGTTACCTTCTCCTGGGTACCTTTTGCCACATGTACGGCAATATTGCCATTGTTACGTGGAAAAACTGATGCCTGAAAAGACGTATAATACGCTGCCGGTGGAGTAATCCGGGCTTCTTCTGCAATGGTAGTGGCAGATATAGTATTCATGGCTACTTCCTGGGCAAATACAGCAGTAGAAAATAAAGTTACTACAAGGGCGAAAGTCAGGGATAGAGTTTTCATAGTTGTATTGTTTTATAGTATGTGAGTTGTTTTTTTATTTATTGATGAATCAAAGATACAGGCTACTATTTGTGGAAGAAATGGCTTATCGGCCACATTCATTTTCAGGGGGGTGAACTGCATAAGAAGCAAGGTGAACTTACGGCCAGGTAAGTAAACTGTATAGATAGAGGGTTTTGAGACTCTACCAAATAATGTGTACATTTAATAAATTAGGTCTGCTACCCAGTATTTATTGCCTTGAACTGACAGAATTACATGTTTTTTAAAAGACTCTTCAAGAAAAAACCTTCCAACGAAGATGCCGACCTGATCAGGCAGTATAAGCAAACACTGGATACAGCTTTTGCCGGTGAACTTTATGGCCGCTACACGCACCTGGTCTATGGTGTTTGCCTTAAATATCTGAGAAACGAGGAAGACAGCAAAGATGCGGTCATGCAGATTTTTGAGAAACTTCTGATTGAGTTGAAACACCATGAAGTAAGTAATTTTAAAAGCTGGCTTCATGTACTGGCTAAAAATCATTGCCTGATGTGGCTTCGTTCGGCCAGAGTACGGCACGAAAAAAGCATTATTACCTATGATGTAAAGCCAGATATGGAAAATGAGGAATATTTGCATCCTCTAGGGGAGGAAGAAAATGGAACCTTAGAAGAAAATCTGGTTGCTCTGGAAAAAGGCATTCAGGAACTGCCAGTTGAACAAAAACGGTGCATAGAATTGTTTTACTTGCAGCAGAAATGCTATAAAGAAATTACCGAAATTACCGGTTACGACCTGAAGAAGGTAAAAAGTTATATCCAGAATGGTAAACGTAACCTGAAAATTTACCTGGATAAAGACCATGAGTAAGCCTATAATACATATGAAACAGAATACTGAGGACAATCATTTGTCTTTGCAACTGATGCAAGAGTACCTGGAAGAAAACCTTCCGGAGCGGCAGATGCATCAGATAGAAAGGCATTTATTGGATTGTGAACTTTGTGCAGATGCCATAGAAGGCTTATCGTTTGTAAAAGACCCCGAGCAGCTAGACGATTCTGTTAATTACTTGAAACGCAAAATCCGTAAACGTAGCCTTCGCGAACCTTCTTTAAAAAGAAAAAAGAAAAAAAACCCCTTGCTCTGGCGTCATATGAGTGTGGCCGCTGCCACCATTATATTAGTGGTAGGCAGTATTCTGGTGTTTAAGTTAAATACGCATAAACCTGCTATACAGTCCATTTCGATGACTAAAGCAACAGAAGAACCATCGTCTGTACCTGTTTCGCCTGAGCTTGCTGCACCAGCTCCTGTTTACTCCGATGCGTTGCCTACAGAAAAAAATACGCTGAATGCCAAGACAAATGCCGGAGCTAACTCAGCTAAACCGGCAGCTCAAAAATTAACATTGAAGGCTCCTTCCGGAAAAACTGTAACAGATTCGGATGCCGGGCTAGCTCCTGAAATAGCTATTGATCAGATTGAGGAAGAGTTGAAAGATAATGAAGCTATTGTTTTACAAGAAGAGCAAAGTATACGTCCGGTGCCTCCGGTAAGTGAAGCGAAAAGAGAATCTGCGCCCGGAGAAATTTTATCAAGCAAACGAGCCGCAGCGCCTTCAAGTGCGGTAGGAATTACGCAAAATTTCATCACCATAACTGGCAAAGTAGCAGCAGCCTCCGATACGAATCTATTTTTACCGGGTACTAAGGTCAATATCAAAGGTACCAATACCTATGTAATGACTGATTACCGGGGGAGGTTTTCTCTTGCTACCCCACCCAAAAGCACCTTGATTTTCAGTTTGGAAGGAATGAATCCGGCAGAAGTAACCGTGGTGGACCGCAAGCCTATACAGGTGTTGCTGAAACGGGAAGGCGAAGAAGAAACTGAGGAAAAACCTGTAGAGGAAATGGTGGAAGAAAATAACTTATCCTATAAGCCCCAGCCGGAAAATGGCTTGATGAGTTACCGAAATTACCTCAAAAAAAATCTGCAATATCCGGCTGAAGCCAGAAAAAACAACATACAGGGCAATGTACGGGTAGAATTTACTGTAAATGCAGATGGCCAATTAGCTGATTTCTCAGTTAAAAAAGGGTTAGGCTATGGCTGTGATGAAGAAGCTCTCCGCTTAATAAAAAATGGCCCTGCCTGGAAGCCAGCGGTTTACAATGGCAAAAAAGTAGACCGGAAAATTACTGTCTACGTTCCATTCAAACTGTAGATTTCTATATGTATCTTCTAGTAAATTCTTCCTCACTTCATGTACATACTTTTTAAAACTGAACACCCAATTTTACTGTTATAAAAATAATTACTGAGCACAGGTGATTTTTTATACCTTCTGCCCGACAAACCATTAATTTTGATAAAATTGCAAAATGGCTACATTACTGAATTTTATTGGAAACACTCCCTTAGTAGAGTTAAAAAATATTAATAAAAACCCAAAAGTTAAATTACTTGCCAAACTAGAAGGCCACAATCCGGCAGGCAGTGTAAAAGACCGGGCTGCATACGGCATGATCAAAGGAGCTTTAGACCGCGGAGAACTAAAACCAGGCATGAAATTGATTGAGGCCACCAGTGGAAATACAGGCATAGCCCTGGCCATGATTGCCCGGCTGTTTAATGTAGATATTGAGCTGGTAATGCCTGAAAATGCCACCAAAGAACGGGTAGCCACCATGCAAGCCTATGGAGCCAAAGTGATCCTTACCTCTGAACAAGGCTCTATGGAAGAAGCCATCGATTATACGCACCAGAAAGTGTCTGAAGGCGGCTACCTGATGCTGAACCAGTTTGCCAATCCGGATAATTATAAGGCTCATTACGAAACCACTGGTCCGGAAATATGGCATGATACTGAAGGTACAGTCACCCATTTTGTTTCGTCTATGGGTACTACTGGTACCATTATGGGCGTATCCAGATACTTGAAAGAGCAAAATAAAGCCGTGCAAATTGTAGGTGTACAACCGACGGATGGTTCACATATTCCTGGTATACGCCGCTGGCCGGAAGCCTACCTACCTAAAATTTTTGAACGCGAAAGAGTAGATACGATAATTGATGTTTCGGAACAAGATTCTATAGACATGACCAGGCGGCTTGCCAAAGAAGAAGGTGTTTTTGCCGGTATGAGCAGCGGCGGAGCCGTACTGGCAGCTATTAAACTAATAGAACACCTTAATTCGGGCGTAGTGGTATGTATTATCTGTGACCGGGGCGACCGCTATTTATCTTCGGACATTTTTGGCTAAACTATACTCACCTATGTCTTTTTTAACCCGCTACCGCCTATAGCGGGTTAATTATTTTTAAAAAACCTGTTTTACAGTAATCATTCACCGGCGTTCATCCGTAATAAAGAATAAGACTTTCTGAGACAGGCTATTTGTCCTTATTTTTTATTGTGGATAAATTTTTTACTGCTATGAACGCACAACCAGCTCCACAAATTGACCTCGACAAACTACTAGACCGTATTGGAGATGCCCAGTATGTATTATTGGGCGAAGCTTCACACGGTACGCATGAGTATTATACCTGGCGCAGCCAGATCAGCAAACGGCTGATTTTAGAAAAGGGCTTTTCCTTTATTGCGGTAGAAGGCGACTGGCCCGATTGCTACCGGATCAACCGCTATGTAAAAGGTTATGCAGATGCCGGATTAAATGCTCTGGAAGTGCTACATACCTTCAACCGGTGGCCTACCTGGATGTGGGCAAATTGGGAAATAGTAGCGCTTACCGAATGGCTCCGGAAATATAACCAGAGCCTACCCTACGGAAATAAGATAGGTTTCTATGGCCTGGATGTTTATAGCCTCTGGGAATCTCTGGATGCTATGGTGAACTATTTAAAAAAAGAAGATCCGCAGGCAGCCAGAGTAGTAGAAAGGGCTATCCAGTGCTTTGCCCCTTATGGCGAGGAAGGACAGGAATATGCCATGGCTACCAAATATTTTTCTGAATCTTGCCGGGATGAACTTATCCAGGTATTGCAGGAAGTACGAAAAAAATCCCTGTCCTACGATCATGATCTGGAAGCATCGTTGAATACGGAGCAAAATGCCATTGTCGCCTTAAATGCGGAACGGTACTATCAGGCCATGGTGTCGTTTGGAGCAGAGTCATGGAATATCCGCGATACCCACATGGCCGAAACTCTGGACCGGCTGGTAAAATTTCATGGAGAAGGGGCCAAGGCAATTGTCTGGGAACATAATACGCATATTGGGGATGCCAGATATACGGACATGCGGCATGAAAATATGGTAAACGTAGGTCAGTTAACCAGGGAAGTGTATGGAGAAAAAAATGTAGTATTGGTTGGCTTTGGTTCGTATGAAGGGTTGGTCATTGCAGGTGATGCGTGGGATGCGCCTATGGAAAAAATGATCGTTCCTCCGGCTAAGCCCGGTAGTGTGGAAGCCCTGCTGCATAATGATGGGCTCGGCAATCAACTACTGATATTTGACAATCCGGAAATCCGCCAGCGGTTTGATAAAAAATTAGGACACCGGGCCATTGGGGTAGTGTATCATCCGGAACGGGAAAGGTTTGGCAATTATGTAGCTACCTTGCTTCCCTCCCGCTACGATGCCTTTATCTTTTTAGATAAAACACAAGCATTGCATCCGTTAAAAATACATCCGTCCGGTCACCAAACACCGGAAACCTTCCCTTTCGGTGTGTAGAAGATAGGCTAAATATGAAAATACTACCTTCCCAAAACCGATTGGACTACTTTCATCCAACAGGTTTTGTTTTCTTGTCAGCTAGGCAAAATTAACCGGATTAGCCTTTCATCCTATCCGGATCATCCCTATATTGGCATCATTCATTTTAGAAAGATGGAAGCCACCTACACTACCTATTACTCCTCTCCTATCGGCCTTATCAAAATCATTGGTTCTACGGATGCATTACATCAGATGCTGTTTGTAGAAACCAAAGATGATTATACGTCAGACAATGTACCTCCTTTGTTTACTACCTGTATACAGCAGTTAAATGATTATTTCCGAGGCCAGTTGAAAAATTTTACACTACCTATGCTGTTTGAAGGAACGTCTTTTCAGCAGCAAGTATGGACAGAGCTAAGTGCTATCCCCTACGGCCGTACGACTTCTTACATAGCTCTCGCCCGTAAATTAAAAAACTCCAATGCGGTGCGGGCCATTGGCAGCACCAATGCAAAAAATAAACTGTGTATAGTTGTGCCCTGCCACCGGGTAATTGGTAACGATGGAAGTTTGGTAGGTTATGCCGGAGGCTTATGGCGCAAGCAGTGGCTGCTGGAACATGAACGGGGATTTACAGGCCAGCGGCAATTAACGTTATTTGGGTAATATCATTTGAGTATAGCCAGTAAACAGTATTTTTCTTACTAAACTTCTTTCGTTGAAAAGAAAGATTCTATAATTATACCATTTCCATAAATTATTGCAATTAACCTATTTTGATAGTATAAAATTACGCCACAGCAAAAATACTTGAAATAAAATTTTACATATACTTTATTTTTATATATTTTAATTGGGTTATATCTTATACCTATTCCCTTATGACCCAATCTACGCAGCATCAGTTTACCTCTGATGTTCTTACTAATTATCCGCTGAATCTGGCATTGCTGGATGAAGTGTTTAATAAAGAAGGCAAAGTAAATACGCATTATACTAAAGTACTCGATCAGTTCTCCTGTTACTCTGTAGAAGATTTTAAAGAATTGAATGAACACGCCAAACTATCTTTCTTTAATCAGGGAGTAACCTTTGCCGTATATTCTGATAAATCGAAAGGCGTAGAGCGGATATTTCCTTTTGACTTATTTCCAAGAATAATCCCGGCTGCTGAGTGGCAACGGCTGGAAGAAGGCATTATTCAACGGAACATGGCCATTAACTGGTTCATCCACGATATTTACCATGAAAAGCTGATTTTAAAAGATGGCGTAGTTCCGGCAGAACTTATCTTCAGCTCTAAGCACTATACCAAAGCTATGCTGGGTATGAAACCGGTAGGAAACATCTACAACCATATATCCGGTACTGACCTGATTAAACACAGTGACGGGCAATATTATGTATTGGAAGACAATGTCCGCACTCCTTCCGGCGTAAGTTATGTACTCTCTAACCGGGAAGCCATGAAAAAAACACTCTCTGGGCTTTTCAGGAAATACAATATCCGGTCGGTGCAGGATTATCCCCAGCATTTACTTTCCATGATGCAATCGGTAGCTCCCGAAAGTGCAGATAATCCCAATTGTGTGGTGCTTACGCCAGGCATGTACAACTCTGCTTATTACGAGCACTCGTTTCTGGCCCATAACATGGGTATTCCGCTGGTAGAAGGCCGCGATTTGTTTGTAGATAAGAATTTTGTGTACATGAAAACAATTTACGGCCCTAAACGGGTAGATGTGATCTACCGCCGCATAGACGATGATTTTATAGATCCGCTGGTTTTCCGGCCAGATTCTGTGCTGGGTATCCCTGGGATTATGGCTGCCTACCGGGAAGGGAATGTTACCTTAATTAATGCACCAGGTACCGGTGCTGCTGACGATAAAGCGGTGTATAGCTACGTTCCGGCCATTATTAAATATTACTTAAATGAAGAACCTATCCTAAATAATGTGCATACCTACCGCTGCGAATTGGAAACTGATTACAAATATGTAATGGAACACATGGAGGAACTGGTAATAAAACCGGTGGATGAATCTGGTGGCTATGGTATTCTGATCGGTAGCCGGTCTACAAAAGAAGAACGGGATGAGTTTAAGCGGATCATTACTGCCAACCGCCGCAAATATATAGCACAACCGGTGATGTCACTATCCGTCCATGCCACCTTTATAGAAGAAGAAAATGTATTTGAACCCAGGCATATTGATCTGCGGACGTATGCGCTGCTTGGCAAAGACAAACAATTTGTGCTCAAAGGCGGCCTCTCCAGGGTAGCCTTACGCAAAGGCAGTTTAATTGTCAACTCTTCGCAGGGCGGTGGCTCCAAAGATACATGGGTGTTGGAAGAGTAAATAAACCCCATCCATGTTTTCATCACCTGTCACTAATCATTTGTTTATTATCATTACCCCATATACATGCTTTCAAGGATTGGAAATAGTTTGTTCTGGCTGGGCCGTTACATCGAAAGGGCCGAACATATTGCCAGATATACCAAAGTGCAATATGTGTCTTCTCTGGATGCGCCCTATGCCCAGGGCCGCGAATTCGTATTGGAATCCATTCTGGATATGATCGGCATCAGCTATCAGTATTATGCTTCTTATTCTCAGTTAACAGATGAGGATGTATTGTTTTTTGTAACCCTAGATGAAAACAATCCCTTGTCCATTCATTCAACGATTGGCTATATCCGGGAAAATGCCAGAGGTGCCAGGGATTCTATCTCCTTGGAATTGTGGGAAGCCATCAACCGTTTTTACCACAGTATGAATAACTATACGGTAGTGAAATTGCATAATGAAGGTATTCATGAGTTTTCGCAGAAAGTGGAAGAAAACAGCTCTGTACTAAAAGGGTGCATAGATAATACCCTTATGCGCAACGAAGCCTGGATGCTGATTTGCCTGGGAATTCATATGGAACGTGCCATACAGGTAGCCAGAATTTTAATTACCAAAGTAAAAGACATTGAAAAGATTGACCCGGCAAAACTAGGGGGTCCGGTAGAAAATTACCAGTGGACCACTTTACTAAAAGGAGCCGAGTCATTTGATATGAATAAAAGGCATTATAAAGCAAACCCTAACCGGCGCAACTCCCTGGAATTTTTAATGTTTAACCAGGCGTTTCCTAAATCTATTGCCTACAATTTGGACGTGGTGCATAAAAATATTCAACAAATTGCTTTTCATGATGAAAAAGGATCAAACTCCCTGGATTTTATGGCGGGCAAACTGGCCGGACAGTTTAAATACACCACTATAGAAGAAACGGAAAAACAAGTAACAGAATTTCTGACTTCTACGCTTGATAAAATCAATCAGATGGCTAACAAACTCTTGGAAAAACACCTCATCTATTAACCTGACCTATTTCCAACGCCCTACCGGATGACCGCAGAATACCTGATAGAATATTATACACGTAATGTATATGAATCTCCTGTTACCGAAGCGCTTTTTGAATTTATAGTTACACCGGCCTCAGATTCCGCCCAGCAACTCAAGGAAATTAAGTATGGATGCTCCTTGCCCGGCCAATTGTTTCATCATACAAATCCATTCGGTTTTGTGGCGACAAACCTGCGAACAATTAAGCCTTTCACTGAGTTTGAGTTCAGCATGATTGCCCGGGTAGAAAAAACCTATATAGCTCCTAAAACTTATCAGCCCTTGTCTCCGGAAGAAGAGTTGTTTTTACTGGCCTCCAGGGTTTTCATTATTGACCATTACCATTTTCTGGAATTTACCAAATACACCACCATAATTGATGAGCATGCAAACTGGATTGTATATAAACAACGCCGGCAACCAGTTTTTGATTTTTTACAGGAGTTAAATCAGTATATCTACAGCCGGCTGGAGTTCGACCCGGAGCCTACCAATGTGCATACCACCGCCAGCGAAGTAATAAATTTAGGCAAAGGCGTATGCCAGGATTATACGCATCTTTTTTTAGCTATTGCCCGGAAAAACCGAATACCCTGCCGCTATGTGTCCGGTTACCTGAATCAGGGAGGCAATCTTACCGGAGCTGCTGTCATGCATGCCTGGGCAGAAGCATTTATTCCCGGGCTAGGCTGGTGCGGTTTTGATCCGACGAATAACCTGCTAGTAGATAACAACTATATAAAAGCCGCCTATGGCACCGATTACAGTGACTGCTCACCCATGAAAGGTGTACTTAAAACTACCGGAAATCACCATACCGACTATCAGGTAAAAGTTACCCAGCAAGCAACAGAACCTGGTTCACAACAATAAAATAATGGCCTATGATTGTAGATGAATGATTAAGCACCTTTACACAAGTATATCATCCCTTGTCAATAATCATTCCTCATTAATCATTCTCTACGTTGTATCTATAATGATCCGGAAAGTGGTGCCTTTATTGATTTCCGATTGTTTGACGAATATCTTGCCCCGGTGATAATTTTCAATAATTCGTTTGGCCAGGGTTAAGCCTAATCCCCATCCCCGTTTTTTTGTGCTAAAGCCAGGCTCAAATACACGGGTTAAGTTAGATTTAGATATACCTTTTCCATTATCAGCAATATCAATGATCAGTTTATTATTTGGCTGCACCTTCAGATTAATATTGATCTCCCCTGCCCCAACCATGGCATCTACGGCATTTTTACAGATATTCTCTATCACCCATTCAAACAAATGCTTGTTGATATTAATCAAGGGAATTGGCTCATTGGGACAATTAACGTTTATCCGTATTTTACTGGATATCCGTTTCTGTAAATACCCAGTGATATGGTGCAACACGTCACACAAATTTTCCGGCCTTAGCGTAGGCATAGAACCAATATTGGAGAAACGGGCCGTAATCATCACCAGCCGCTCCACATCTTTTTCCAGCTCAGGAATTACATCATCTTCCGCAAACTTGGGATCAGATTTAAAATATTCAATCCAGGCCATTAGGGATGATAGCGGTGTACCCAGCTGATGCGCTGTTTCTTTAGCCAAACCCACCCAAA
The DNA here is from genome assembly GCF_030503435.1 of Rhodocytophaga aerolata. Taxonomy (GTDB): domain Bacteria; phylum Bacteroidota; class Bacteroidia; order Cytophagales; family 172606-1; genus Rhodocytophaga; species Rhodocytophaga aerolata. The sequence goes on along the minus strand of NZ_JAUKPO010000009.1, from coordinate 185,082 downwards.
CCTGGTTTTGCTCAGCTTTCCGCGAATAGCTAAAGGCTAAATAGGCTAAAAAAGCGAACACTGCTATTACAGTAAGCTGCACATACGGATAATACTTTAACTGGGAAAGCAAATAGGAATTCCGGTAGTAAATATATTGCACTTCATTATCGCCAAAGTTTACTACTACCGGCAGGTGCTCCTCCCGCATAATTTCTAATTCCTTATTCAGATACGCTTGCTTTTCCGCATGATTAATATCCAGGGAATCTATGCGGGCAGGCATCTTTATGTTCCGGTAAGACAAAATATTGCCATTGGCTACCCATATCACCGGAAATATCTCATTGGCCCTAATTACTTCCTTGAAGAAAAAAGTAATAGATTCATCATTGTCATCATTCACTAAAAATTGCAAGGCATTTGCATACAACTCTATCTGCTCCCGTTCCCGTTGCGCGAGCCTGTGTACCAGAATATTGGTATAATACACCGATCCACTTCCTATTAGCAAAGCTACAAGTACAATAATGATCTTGAATTTCGACTTGTCTTCGTATATATTCATGTGTGAATAATTGATTTTTACTAGTTCTACCCAATCTCTTCAGTATTAGTATCCCCTGGGCGAACGCAGTGCATAGCAATTTTATAAAACCAAATCCAATAGTTTAAAATTATTACAAATTGATGGTTTACTTGTGAAAAGTTTCATAATTAAGCAAAGAACTTGTAAATTTGCACCATAATTGAAACGTTTATATGCATCAACAATTTAAAGCTATCAGTATCTCCTACAAGCAGGCGCCACTGCATATCCGTGAAATGGTTGCATTAAATGAAGATAGCTCTAAGCGATTGATTACTACCCTGAAAGAAGTACTCGACATTTCAGAGGCCCTAATTCTCTCTACCTGTAACAGAACTGAGATTTATTATAGTTCTCCTGCTGATTTGAGTGTGGAGATAGTGAAGTTGCTTTGCGTGGAAAAAGGGGTAGCTACAAGTAATACGATACATGAATTTGTTCAGGTAATTAATTCCCATAACGAAGCCGTACAATATTTATTTGAAGTTGCTATTGGGTTGCATGCACAGGTGGTAGGCGACATTCAAATAATTAATCAGGTAAAACAAGCCTATCAATGGTCAGCAGACCTGGGTATGGCCGGGCCTTTTCTTCACCGCCTGCTTCACTCTATTTTCTTTACCAATAAAAAAATTGTACAGGAAACTTCCTTCAGAGATGGAGCTGCCTCCGTGTCATATGCCGCTGCTGAGTTAATAGAAGAATTAACTACAGATATTTATCAGCCAAAAGTTCTGGTGGTAGGGCTAGGAGAAATTGGAACAGATGTATGTAAAAACTTAGCTGAAAACAAAAAGCTTGACATCACCATTACTAACCGTACGCTTCATAAGGCACAAGAAATAGCCGCTGAACATACGTTGAAAGTAGTGGCGTTTGAAAATGTTTGGGAATCTATTGCCACTTCAGACGTAGTTATTTGTTCAATTGCCAAAAATGAGCCTTTCATTACTAAAGAACTGGTACAAAAAATAAATATCCTCTCGTATAAATTCTTTATCGACCTGGCAGTACCCCGCAGCATAGAAAGCCATGTAGAAGAAGTACCTGGTGCTTTAGTGTATAACATTGATGATATTCATGCTAAAGCAACCGAAGCCTTACAAAAACGGATTCAAGCTATTGATAAAGTGAAGCAGATCATTACAGCTTCCATTGCAGAATTTAATGAGTGGACGAATGAAACAGCTGTCTCTCCAACGATTAATAAATTCAAAAATGCTTTAGAGCAGATACGTCAGGAAGAAATGGCCCGGTACATGAAACAATTATCTGCCGAGGAAGCCGAAAAGTTTGACAAGCTTACCAAAGGTATGATGCAGAAAATTGTTAAGCTGCCAGTGTTACAACTAAAAGCTGCCTGTAAACGTGGCGAAGCCGAAACCCTGATAGATGTATTGAATGATTTGTTCAACCTGGAAAAACAATCCGAAAAATATACGAGTTAGTTTATCAAAATTTTAGTCTCTTGATACCTAACAAAAAGGCACTATTCCATAGGATAGTGCCTTTTTGTTTACTCTCTTTAAACCTGTTATATCTCAGGGCATCCTTTTAGTTCCCAAGTGCCAGGTACCGATTTACATTCATCTTTTTTATTCGAAACACCATCTTTGTCTTTATCTTTTATCTTACCTTTGAAGATAGGTATAACCATACCGGCGTATACGTTGGTACCGAAGGGCTTACCTCCTCCTACTACACCAGAAATATTATCTGATCCAACAAACAAAGGACCCACTTTCAGCATCGTACCTAAAGCAAAATCCCGGTGATTATTCATTAAAGCTAGTGGGAAAGATACTTCCAGCCATTTCATTTCCACACGTGGAGTTACCGCTACCATGGAATTCTGCCTCATACTAACCCCATACTTGCCACGCAAGCCTTGAATGATAGAAGTATTTACATATAATCTGTTAGCTATCCTGTAGTCGAAGGTAAGATGCAAGGCAGTAGGTAACCCAGACTTAAAAGAAGTTGCCTGTTCGGAAGCTTTAATATCCAGTACATCCACCAGCAGATCATCTATATTGTCGCTGTCGCTGTTTTCGATATCTTCTGCAGATATACTAACATTTTGCCGGGCAACGGTATAGCTACGGGAAAGGCCGGAATCGTTGTAGCGGATGCCGCCTATATCCATTAATGCTACGCCTACGCGGTATTTGTATTTATTTTTGCTGTTATCCAGTCCTTCTTCGCCATCCAGGGTGTAGCGGTAGTTATCAATAGCCGGGCGGTACTCATAGGTAAAGCCCAGGTCCATCCCCCATCCTTTGCCTGGAGCATTGCGGCTACCAAAAGAGGCTGCAGGATCAATTTCAAAACTACCTCTGGAGTAACCCATGCGCATATCCATACGCTGAATTTCAAGCATTGGGTTACCCTCCGTATCTTCTTTGATAGTATAGTTTAACTCTTTATTAATAAGATGAGCCGAATAAATACCTGTTAGTTTTTTAACAGTAACGCCGCCTTTTAGGAAATGCTTGTCTTTATCCAGGATAACTCTACCATAGGTAAGGCCGGTCTCCAAAAATGAATTCACATTAAACCCAAAATGACTGTTGTTGTACACATTTTGTAAACCATCGTTATCGGCTCCGTATTTTATAAGCTTTAGAATGTCTTCAGAAATACTATTTCCCTGAACGGCAGTTCTAAATCTGGAAGCTACTGCAAAACTGTGCTTAGCACTTAAGCGCACCATAAAAGAAGGCATACGTACATCGCCTGCCAAGGTGAACATCTTAGGTTTTCCATTCAACCGTTCCTGTAAATAGGCATTGTCTTTGCCAAAATCGTCGTTTGCCAGCGACTCAGCAAAGTTAGGGCCTGAATACCGTAAATAGTTATTGGTAACCAATCCATCAAACGTAAACATATTCAGATGAAACGTATACCGGGAATCGGCAATAGAAGAGGGATTCATATAAATCCCGTTGGTGCCGGCATAATTGCTGTTTGCAATGCCCAGTAACTGTTGTGCTTGAACATACTGTGTACCTAATAAGGCAGAAGCTGCCGTAATGAGTAATTTTTTTATCATAAGATCATTTGAATTATTGCAGCCAATAATAATACTCAGGCATCTTTCCGGAATTGTTTTTACACCCAAAACCCCACATGTGCTATAATGAAAGTCAATATTTACCGCTAATGCTATAAGTCATACATAAACAATCACTTATCTATTGGACTGAGTTTTATCGCAGGCTTTAAAAGTATATTGTATTTCGTGTTTTCTATCAAAAAATACCAAAGCTAGCCTTAGGGCGGTTTCTGTTTTGTACCTATAAGGCAGGTCTTGTATTGTATACCTCCAAGCAGTAGAGATGTCATACTTGTTTAAATATTCAGTGCATTCTGCTAACTTGCAACCTGAATTTTCACCTTATCCCAATGAAGAACTTTATAGAAGAACTACGCTGGCGGGGAATGATACATGATGTAATGCCAGGCACGGAAGAATACTTGAGTAAACAACTAACGGCTGGGTACATTGGTTTTGATCCTACTGCTGTCTCCTTACATATCGGAAACTTAGCTACCATTATGCTGCTCAAGCACTTACAACTCGCAGGCCACAAGCCGATTGCCTTAGTGGGTGGAGCTACCGGCATGATTGGTGACCCTTCCGGCAGAACGGCAGAACGGGAGTTTTTATCTGAAGAAACACTTAAGCGTAATCAGTTAGGTATAAAGAAACAGCTGGAAAAGTTTCTCGATTTCCATTCAGGGGCAAATGCTGCTGAAATTGTAAACAATTACGACTGGTTCCGCAATATAAATTTTCTGGAGTTTTTACGGGAAGCAGGCAAGCATCTTACAGTCAATTATATGATGGCCAAAGAGTCGGTAAAGAAAAGGCTTGAAGTTGGATTAACGTTTACTGAATTTTCCTACCAGCTGCTTCAGGGCTTCGATTTTTATTACCTGTATAAACACAAAAATGTCCGCTTGCAGATGGGCGGCTCTGATCAGTGGGGAAACATTACCGCAGGTACCGAACTCATACGCCGCAAAGATGGTGGTGAAGCTTTTGCTCTTACTGCCCCATTAATTACCAAATCAGATGGAACCAAATTCGGAAAAAGTGAAGGAGGCAATGTGTGGCTGGATGCCTCCCTTACCTCTCCTTATCAGTTTTACCAATTCTGGCTGAATGTATCGGATGAAGATGCATCCAGACTGATTCGGGTGTATACTTTGTTGGATAAGGTCAGCATCGAAACCCTTGAAGCTGAACATGCACAAGCACCTCATACACGGGTGTTGCAGAAGGCTTTAGCAAAAGAGGTAACCAGCATGGTTCATTCTGAAGAGGAGTATGAAAAAGCAGTAGAAGCCTCAGAAATCCTATTTGGTAAAGGCACCACCGAAACGTTACAATCCCTGGATGAAAATACGTTGCTGGCAGTTTTTGAGGGAGTACCTCAGGTAGAAATTAAAAAAGAAGCCTTACAGACAGATATTGCTTCGTTCCTCTCCTCTCATACCCAGTCATTGATATTTTCTTCGAAGGGGGAAGCCCGCCGGATGGTAAGTGGTGGCGGAGTAAGTATTAATAAGGTAAAAATTGAAAATGCAGATGAGGCAATGAATGTTGAATTACTTCAAGATAAGTACCTGATTGTACAGAAGGGCCGGAGAAACTATTATCTGGTACGGGTAGTGTAGAAACTAAAAAAGGCAGGTTTGTACCTGCCTTTTTACTATAATCTTTTTCGCATAACAAAATCATTCATCCAGAAATCGCCAATCGGTATATCTTCTTCTTTGTAAAAGACAAAGCCTACTCTTTCATAAAATGCCCTGGCCGGATTATATCTGTTTACATTCAACTCCAGTGTTTTGCCCCCTTCTTCCTGTACCTTATCTTCCACTGCCTTTATGAGTAGTTTTCCTATGCCTTTCCCATGTAATTCTGGTAATAAATATAGTTTCTGCAACTTATAAACCGTGTCGTTTTCTGGTTTAACAGAGTAAGACGCATATCCGGCAGGTTTATTCTGTATGTATAAGATTAAAAATGTATGCCCTAAACTGACCATCTGATTTTTAAGAGCCGCAGGCGCATACATTTCATTAAACATAAAATCTATCTGAGCCTTCGAAAGTATACCCTGATAGGTTGGTTCCCAGGTAGCTTTCGCCAGATCAATTATTACCGGCACATCACTCTCATTGGCTTTTTTAATCTGACTTTGTGGTATATCAGTTACAATCATATCAGAATTCATAGTTAAAGGGTATAGTATTCTCAATAAATGGGTAAAGAGTAAATTTAAAATTCTATGTAATATACAAAATCCTTTACTTACCGTTATCTTTAAATAAAATGTTCTGTAAATACAATTATCTATTTTTTAATGAAATTGTTTTCCAAATTTATTATTTTTCAACTATTTACCAACATATTTTTAAAAAAAGCAAAAGAAAATATTGAACTTTTACAGACTTGAATTAAATACTAGTTTATCATCAAATTATTTAAATTATATTTTTTAGTAAATTTATCCTACCATTTGTTTAGTATGCATACGTCGTACTATTTCATTTTTCCAGACGGCAGAATTTTCTATTTTCTGTGGATAGAACCTAGCTGGCTAACTAAACTAACAAATAATTTATACGGATAACAGAGGCAATTTGTGTAATCGGAGGATTGGAAATAAAATAGGGTGAGGTCTGAATTACCCAATAGTAAGTATGTTTAAAATGGAAATGAGAGTTGCTGGTTTTGAAAGGGTATCTCTCTATTTAACCCTGAAATACTTAAACCTAACAACCTAACCGGCTTAGTCCATTGTATTTCGTCGCACAACTGATAGGCAATTTGCATAATGGAACTATGGTCAGTAATGGGAAAGAGCACTGTTTTACTTCTGGTAATTTGCTTAAAATCAGAAAATTTAACCTTTAATGTTAATGTTTTCCCATAAGCCGTATGTTTATTTATTCTACCATCTACATCAAGGGCGATCCGAGCCAACTCTTCTTTTACACTATCTACGTCAGTTAAGTCAACCTCAAAAGTACTTTCAGCGCCTAATGACTTCCTGATCCGGTTAGGGTTTACGTCGCGGTCGTCTTGCGCACGGGATATCTGGTAATAAAAGTGGCCAACTTTCCCAAATTGTTTCACCAAAGCTGCTTCCTCCCATTGCATTAGATCGGCTCCCGAAAATATGCCCAGTGACTGCATTTTGGCAGCCGTAACTTTGCCAACACCATAAAATTTATCAATGGGTAACTTGGCTATAAACTCCTTTGCCTGCTTGGGCGTAATTACTGTCAGGCCATCTGGCTTCTGGAAATCCGTAGCCGTTTTAGCAAGAAATTTATTAAAAGACACGCCGGCAGAAGCGGTAAGGCCAGTTTGTAATTTAATCTGATCTTTTATCAACTGGGCTGTATGACGGGCAGAGGCTAACTGTTTTTTATTGGCTGTTACATCCAGATAGGCTTCATCCAGCGAAAGGGGCTCTACTAATTCGGTGTATTCCAGAAAGATGGATCGTATCTGCAGCGAGACCTCTTTGTACACATCAAACCGGGGTTTAACAAATACTATGTGGGGACAATTGGCATACGCTTTTCTGGACGACATAGCAGAATGAACACCAAATTTACGCGCTTCATAACTGGCAGCCGCCACTACCCCCCGTTCACGGCTCCCTCCTACGGCTACAGGTTTTCCTCTCAGCGTTGGAAAGTCACGTTGCTCTACAGACGCATAAAAAGCATCCATATCAATATGAATGATCCGCCGCATAGGTTGCAAATTGTTTTCTTCCGCTACACGCATAGGGTAAATGGCTGTGCCAGGTAATAACTCAATAATACGATTCTTTTCAAAAAGTTGCAGATTCTCTTCTAAGAGCTTCCTTGACTTTTAGTAGCTATACTGGATTTGCATTTAAGTGAAAATAGTAAGGATTCCTACAAATAAACAGGCCAAATACACGTAGTCTCTAAGAATCACTTCGCATAAATAATAGCAAAAAATTTCATTTACACGATTTATAAAAGCTAGTTGCTACAATCCTGGTAACAGGTGTATCTATCGTCTATTTTTTATTAATAGATAAATAGCAGATAGTAAATAGTAGTATCCTGTGATTTGATACCTCCACTACAAAAACTATCAGCCGGTTTGTTTATTGTTTCTGCTCCACAACTATGGATTTTCAACAGTTACCGTTTTTTCAGCCCATCATATTCCTTACATTTGTTTATTCCCAGTTAAATGCCTATGCCACTAAACCATAAAAATGCCGATAATTATTCCCAGTTAAAAGCTATTATAGACCACTTGCTGGATGGCATTCTTACCTTGGATACAAACTGTCATATCACGTCTGTAAATCCAGCAACGCTTTCTATTTTTAAGTACGAATTGGATGATATTATTGGTTTGCCTTTTTACAAATTACTCTCCCAGCCGTTTCAGGACTTTAACATCCGCGAGTATACTGGCAAAACACAGCAACTGGAAGGCGTACGGAAAGACGGCACCACCTTTCCTTTTGTACTGAGCAAAAGCACCATTGATTTGAATGGGAATATTTTTTATACCTGCACTATTCACGATACTTCGGATATGAAGCAAATGCAGGAAGCCTTACAGATCAGTGAGAACCGGATAGATGCCATTATCCGCAGTGCAGTAGATGGCATTATTACCATTAGTGAACGGGGAATTATAGAAATGGTAAATCCTTCGGCATCCAAGCTATTTGGTTATCAGCCAGAAGAACTAATGGGCAAAAGTGTGAATATGTTAATGCCAGAACCCGACAAAAGTTCACATGACCGCTACATGCAGAATTATATGCAAACTGGCATTGGCCGGATCATTGGCATTGGCCGCGAGGTTACTGGTTTACGTAAAGATGGCACTACCTTTCCCTTTCACTTAAGTATCAGCGAAGTACATTTGCTGCATAGGCGGGTATTTACCGGCTTTATTCACGATATTACAGAGCAGAAACTGTCAGAGGAAAGACTAAGGCGCTATGCCAATGAACTAGAACGCAGCAATGCCGAATTACAGGATTTTGCCTATGTGTCATCCCACGATTTACAAGAGCCGCTCCGCAAAATACAAGCATTTGGCGACAGGCTTAAGTCCAAAGAAGCAGATGCCTTGAGTGACCAAGGTAAAGATTATATAAACCGGATGCTAAATGCCGCTTCGCGAATGCAGAGTTTGATTAACGACTTGCTTACCTTTTCCAGAGTTACAACCAAAGCGCAGCCATTTTGCAAAGTAGATCTTAACGAAATCCTGGAAGGTGTGCTCTCGGATCTGGAAGTAGCCATTAACCAGTCGAATGCCCATATTGAAGCCGTAAAACTACCTGTGATTGAAGCAGAACCCATACAAATGCGGCAATTATTCCAGAACTTATTAGCCAATGCATTGAAATTCCGGAAAGCAGATACCTCTCCGGTAATTAAAATTACCACCAAACATTTGCAACGGAAAGCCCATTTAATAGCCACACCAGGCGATGAATTGATAGAGTTATCTGTTGAAGATAACGGCATTGGCTTTGATGAAAAATATCTGGATAAAATTTTTAATGTATTTCAACGGTTGGAAGGCCAGAAGTATGAAGGTTCGGGCATTGGCTTAGCCATTTGCCGCAAAATAGCTATCCGGCATGGAGGCAACATCACGGCTAAAAGCGAGCCAGGAAAAGGTTCTACCTTTATTGTTACCTTGGCTACCAAGCAACCAAAAAACACCTGATATAGTATAGAACAACTAGCAACTTTCTATTACTTTTGCTTCTACCCTCTTCTGGTAAGCTAAAGATCCGATATTTCCGTTTTTATTTTTTTATCTATTCTTATGGCGAAACAAACTCATACTTCAATAGTGATACTTGTAGCAGACGACGATGCCGAAGACCGGATGCTGGTCAACGACGCTTTAGAAGAAAGCCGGCTGGCAAACATGGTTCATTTTGTAGAAGATGGCGAAGAACTGATGGACTATTTGCGTAACCGGGGCAAATATGTGGATAAAGCAAAATACCCCTCTCCCGGCCTCATTCTTCTGGATCTAAATATGCCCCGGAAAGATGGCCGCGAAGCTGTTAAAGAAATAAAAGCAGATCCGAAACTGCGCATTATTCCCATTGTGGTGCTTACCACATCCAAAGCCGAAGAAGACATTATCAAAACCTACGATCTGGGCGTAAGTTCCTTCATAACCAAACCCGTCACCTTTTCATCGATGGTCGAAATCATGAAAACACTAGGAAAATACTGGTTTGAGATTGTAGAGCTACCTCCCAAACGGTAATAAGTTTAATGGTTTATAGGCATATTAGTTATTTTCCGGCAAAGGCTGGCATGCCTGCTTTATACATCCATCTTTTACAACTTACACACAGCATAAATGGAGGAAGTGATAAAGATACTACTCATAGACGATGATGAAGAAGATTATATCATCACACAGGATATTATTGAAGATATTCCCAACAAAAAGTATCTTCTGGAGTGGGTTAATTCTTACGAAAAAGGGAAAGAGAACATTGACCAAGCAAAGCATGATATTTACCTGGTAGATTACCGCCTGGGTATAAACAGTGGCCTGGAACTTATCCGCGAAGCTATTGGAAGTGGGTGTACCACGCCGCTTATTCTGCTTACCGGGCAGGGCGATCAGGAGATTGATGAAAAAGCGATGAAAGCCGGAGCAGCCGATTATATAGTAAAAGCTACCCTGAATCCTTACCAACTGGAACGCTCCATCCGCTACTCGATAGAACATGCCCGTAATCTGAAACAAATCCGGCAGCTGAATATGGACCTGGAAAGACGCGTAGAGCAGCGGACACAGGACCTGGAACTAGCCTTGAAAAAACTAGAACATACCAATGAAAATTTAAAACGGGCAGAGAAAGAAACGCTTAAAGCACTGGAAAAAGAACGGGAACTTAACACCATGAAATCCAAGTTTGTAACCATAGCCTCCCATGAGTTCCGTACACCCCTAAGCACCATTCTTTCTTCTGCTTCGCTGATAGCTAAATACAACGCACCCGGCGATGAGGAGAAACGCCAGAAACATATTAGCCGCATTAAATCTTCTGTAAACAACCTCACCGGCATCCTGAACGACTTTCTTTCCATCGGAAAACTGGAAGAAGGAAAAGTTACCAATGATCCTACAGATATTGATATCCGGCATTTTTCAGAGGAGTTAATCGAGGAAATTACGCCCATGCTAAAAGAAGGGCAACATATTATCTATACACATCAGGGAGAAAACAGCAATTTGCATACCGACAAACAACTGTTGAAAAATGCCCTGCTCAACCTGCTCTCCAATGCCAGCAAATACTCTGAGGCAGGGAAACCCATTGAATTGAGTTCGTCTATCACTGATAAAGCCTGTATGATTGCCGTAACCGACCATGGCATTGGCATACCCGATTCCGATAAGCAACACTTATTCAGCCGCTTTTACCGTGCACAAAATGTAACCAATATTCAAGGCACTGGTTTGGGGCTAACAATCGTAAAAAGATATGTAGAATTAATGAGCGGAATTATTAAATTTAATAGTGAAATAAACAAAGGCAGCACATTTACCATTATGCTTCCGCTTGCCATTGGCAAAATCCGGTAGTTAGTGCTACCATGGATATTAACCTTACTTTTATTTTCGATGAGAAAGATATTATTAATAGAAGACAACCCAGATGTAAGAGAAAACACAGCAGAAATATTAGAACTGGCTAACTATGAAGTACTAACCGCGGAGAATGGGAAAGTAGGTGTGGAGCTGGCAAAAAAAGAAATTCCCGACCTGATAATCTGCGATATCATGATGCCCGAACTGGATGGCTATGGGGTGCTTCATATGTTGGGGAAAAATCCTGCTACAGCTGGAATCCCCTTTATTTTTCTTACGGCAAAATCAGAGAAAGACGATTTCCGCAAAGGAATGAACCTGGGTGCCGACGACTACCTGACTAAACCTTTTGACGACCTGGCATTATTAGATGCCATTGAGATGCGCCTGGCTAAAAACGACCGGCTGAAACAAACTGCCGGTGCCGGAAATGCTTCTGCCATTACTTCCCGGGGTCTGGAAGAGTTGGATAAACTCCTGGCCGACGAACGCAAGATTGTACAGGTGAAGAAAAAACATGTTATTTTTTCGGAAGGCAGCCACCCCCATGCGCTTTACTATATTATTCAGGGAAAAATTAAAACATACAAAACCAACGAAGATGGCCGTGAATTTATCACTGGCTTACATGCAGCTGGCGAATTTATCGGGTATATAGATTTGTTAGAAGAAAACAGATACACCGAATCAGCGGCAGCTCTGGAGGAATGTCAGTTATGCGTGATCCAGAAGCAAGATTTCTTTGCCTTATTGCATCAAAACCGGGAAGTATCCGGCAAGTTTATTAAGCTACTGACCAACAACGTTATTGATAAAGAAGACCGCCTGTTAAAACTTGCCTACAACTCAGTACGGAAACGGGTGGCCGAATCCCTGCTGATGATGTGTACCCGGTACGACAAAGAAAATGCTGCTGAAAATGGATTCCCAGTATCCAGGGAAGATCTTTCTGCGCTTACCGGAGCCTCAAAAGAAACCGTAATCCGCACACTATCCGACTTTAAAGACGAAAAACTGATAGAAATCTCAGGCAAAACCATTCGCCTGTTAAATAAAACAAAGCTGGAAAGAATGAAAAATTAACACAAAAGCCCTGCTTAAAAAGCAGGGTCTTTGCCAAACAAATCAAACACTTATTAATCTTTATTTAACTAATTATCCTATAACTAAGTACAGGAATATTGGCATGGTTGACTACATTACCGGTAATACTGCCATCCATAAAATAGGCTAAGCCCCGTCGTCCGTGCGTAAGCATCACAATCATATCTGCTTTTGTTTTAGAAGCAAAATTGATAATACCTGCCTCATAGCTAAATTCATTGACGATGGTAAACGTATAGTTTTGCAGCTGATATTTTTTGCTGAACCGCACCATTTTTTCTTCAATATTGGCTGAAGTATCAAAATTTAACGGCGTATTGATATGCACTACATGCAAACTAAAATTAAATAGCTTTTGCCACTCGAGTAGTTTATGGAGAAAGGAAGAATAATTTTCCTCAAAGTTTGCTGCCAGTACCACATTTTTCAGCTCAAAGGCTTCAGGTTGCTTCCGGATAGATAATACCGGACAGGTGGCAAACCGCACTACTTTTTCCGTATTAGAACCTACTAATAACTCATGCAGGCCACTATCCCCTTTTGTACCCATCACTATCAGGTCTACGCGTTCGCCGGCTATGCTCTGGGCAATATGCTTATATACATTGCCTACTTTTACCTCATGTGTAAGCTGGATACCAGCCAGCTTTTTATCCTGCATCCGGGCATGCAACTGCTCATGGGCTTTTTCAATAAGCTTCATCACAAACAATTTATCCATAGAATTCTGAGGAATATAATCGCCTGCAGGGCTAAACGTCTCATGTGGCAAATCTTCGACTATGTGTAATAATTCTATACTTGCTCCGGAGGTGGCCGCAATCTTGGCGGCTGCTTCCAGGGCATAGTCTGCTTCCGTAGAGAAGTCGGTAGGAACTAATATCTTTTTCATAGTTGTAGTGTTTTACTCTCCAATTGCCTACGAACGAAGCGCTGTATTATCCATTTTCCAGGAAACTCGTAAAGCAGCTTTTTTTGTGTTCGTAACAATACAAATTTGCTTATTTGCTCTATGGCAGCCAACGACGGAAAGCACCAGACATGCTGACGTATATCATTTTTTGCTTTTTGCTACTTTTTTTCTGCCCGCTCTTTCAGGGCCTGGTTCATGAGTTCGAAACCTTTTAAAGTGGGTGCATGCAAGCTATTCCAAAGAAGCGGCACCAATATGCCACTAAATTGCTCGGAATGAATTAACAGTGTCTGTGCCTGCGCTACCGGAACCAATTTAAAACTATGCCGGCCATCAAATAATCCGGAAATCCATAATTTGCCTAACCACTGTAATTCCGAATTAACTTCATACGTTTGAATAAGCGGCGTAAATTCCATGGCTTTCCCCCCATACGGTTGAATTAATGCTTTAAGTCTTCCCTGTACTTTTTTTTCGCCACTTATTTTTTTAATAAAAGGATTCCATACAGGATATTGCTCGAAATCGGTTAAAATAGCCCATATTTTTTCAGGAGAAGCATTTATTTGAATTTCTGTGCGGATAGTTTTCATTGTGCTAGTGAGTTGAGTGAATAAGATGATGTAAAGTTGCCGGATTGCAAAGGCAAAATCGTTCGTAAGGCTAAACCTGGACGTCCAGGTTTGTAAACCTGCACTCATTTCGCATGAGAAATAGCTGCGTACCTACTAAGGGTTGTTATACAAGATAGAGGGGATTATTTTTTAACCTGAACCCGGAACTGGGAAGGGGTCTGGCCAGTCTGATTTTTAAACGCCAGGTTGAAGGCCGATTTAGAGTTAAACCCAGAATCGAAGGCAATTGCCAGGATGGTAAAATGGCTGTAGGCAGGATCAAGCAATCTGGCTTTTACTTCTTCCACCCGGTGGCTATTTATAAAATCGTAGAAATTCTGCCCAAGCTGCTCGTTAATAACTTGAGACAGATAATGCGCTGGTATGTCCAGTGTATCGGCCAGTAGTTGCAAGGATAGATCGGGGTTGAGGTACAACTTATCTTGCTGCATTCCTTTCAACAGCTTTTGCAAGTATTTCTGAGATTTTTCTTCGCTAAGGGTAGAGTTCTCATACCGGGCAACTGGCCTTACTTCTTCCGGAACTACAGGTACAGAGTGAGTCACTACATTTTTTTCTACAGAAGCTGGCATTACAAATACCCTAGCCTGCCGGATACCCAATACACCTACCGTGTAGATGACACTCGTTAACAGCAAAGAAGTTAGGTAGTTGCTTACAAGAAAACTTAAATGCCCAGTAAGAATAAGTGCATACATGAGAAAGCTACAGGCGATAACCACCAAAAGTAGTTTAGCTACCTGGTTAAGCCAATCCAGATTCAGCCTTTCCACATTAGAAAATTGTTCCTTTAGTTGCTTATTGTAATGATTTAACAAACGATAGGTAAAGTAGGTGTAAACCAATAGGATTACTGAACGAAGCAAAATAATAAATAAAATTCCAGGCGATGTAGATTCCTGCATCTGTTGAACAAAAGCAACTTTCTGTGCAGCAGGTTGTAGAAAAAACGGAATAAGATAAAGAACATAGCCTGCAAAAGGCACAAAGTGTAATAAATCTTTGCGGGTAAGTTTATTCCGCGTGAGTGACCGGGCATAGAAAAGAAACAGCGGGCCAATCAGTAATACCACCGGATCGCCTACGCGGATTAAATGTGGAAACTCCATGTAATAACCCGATGCACCCAGCGTAGCTCCGGCAATGCCAATAGCAAAGCTTACAAGCAAAGCCGCCAGTAAATAGTTAGCTTGGCGGTTCCCTGCTTTCACCGTACATAATGCGACCGCCGTGAATAGCCCTTGTGCTATGCCTAGCAAATTTATAATAGCCACAACGTACCAATGATCATTTACTAACATAAGAGCAGTTCTCAACCAAAATTACGCATTGGCTGTACTTTCACAAATTTTGCAGTAAATTCAATCTTGAAAAGCTACCATCAACCTACTTTCCTGTACACCCTTCCTATGGATACCCACTTACTCATCAGACAAGCATTGGAAACCGATAAAGAAGCCATTTGGGAGATTATCCGTCAGGTAATCCGTAACGGCGATACGTATGTATTTTCTCCGGACACGCCTAAAGATGAAATGCTTCAGTACTGGTTCAGCAATGGTACCTATACCTTTGTAGCAGAACTTGAAAACAAGATTGCTGGCACCTTCATTTTCAAGGCAAACCAGCCAGGGCTTGGCTCACATGTAGCCAATGCCGCTTTTATGGTCAACCCAGCTATGCAAGGCAAAGGAATCGGCAGCGCATTGGGCGAAGCAGCCTTACGGGAAGCTAAACAGGCGGGTTTCCTGGCTATGCAATTCAATATAGTTGTCAGCACAAATACGGTAGCCAAAAGACTGTGGGATAAACTGGGATTTACAACTATCGGTCGATTGCCAAAGGTATTCAACCATGCGGAATATGGTTTAACAGATGCCTTTGTTATGCACCGTTTCCTGTAGCTTTTAAAACACGTATACCTTCCTGGACTATATCTGGCAAGCTTGTTTGGTTCACTAGCCCAGTCAGGTGTACGTGTTCTGGTCAATGTATTACTCCCGGTGTTTGTAACTATTTTTTAATTGTTTATGCAGGCTTTTTACTTGTTTCTTGTGAGCCAGAAAACTATGTATATCCGTTTTGACAGATAAATAATTCAACTCTTTCTGCAACTTCAGAAAACTCTGGTACCTCTCCGGAAGTAATTCTCCTGCGTCTATAGCTGCCAAAACCGCACATCCTTTCTCCTGCGTATGGCTACAATCTGCAAACCGGCATTGTAAAGTAAGCTGAGAAATATCCTCAAAGGCTTCGTCCAGGCCTTCCTCTGCCTGCCACAACTGTAACTCCCGCATACCCGGAGTATCTATCAGAATTACGCCATTTTCAAGCAATAGCAACTCCCGGTGAGTGGTAGTATGCCTGCCTTTCGAATCTACACTTCGCACAAGGCCGGTTTCTAGCCTCTTTTCTCCCGCCAGCTGGTTAATAAGACTAGACTTTCCAACCCCGGAAGAACCGGTGAATGCTATCGTTATCCCTGGTTGTAAATAGGGAGCTAACTTTATAGACACATTGTCTTCCAGGCAGCTCAAGGCAACTACCGGAACATTACCAGCCGATGCTTTCACTTCCGTTAGCTTCTCTTCCAGGTTATGGCACAAATCTGATTTGTTTAACACCACCACTGGCCTGGCCCCACTCTCATGCGCCATTACCAGATACCTTTCCAGTCTGCGGATGTTGTAGGACTGATCCAGGGATTGTACGATAAATAGCAGATCAATATTGGTGGCTATTATTTGTTCTTCTACTTTGGCTCCGGGTACTTTCCTAGAAAAGCACGTTTTCCGCTTTAATACCTCGTGAATAATTGCCTTTTGTTCTTGCTCGAAAACAGAAATAACTACCCAGTCGCCTACTTTGGGTAAATCCGCAGGTGACTGACTGGTGTATAAGAGTTTTCCGGTAAGTTCTCCGGTAAGCAATCCGTATTCCGAATAAACAACATACCGGGTTTTGTTCTCTTGTACGATTCTGCCTGCAGAAAAGCCTTGGTTTTTGTAAGATATAAATTGATTATTAAAATATGGGGTAAAACCCATACCTTCTAAGGGATGATTCATGGTGAGATTAATTGAGTGATATAAAAAATTAGAATGGAAGAAAAGGCGAAGCGGCCTTTCTCCAAATGAAAAAGGATAGAGGATTCTTGGATATACTAGCTAGTGAAGTACAACCAAGAGATTAGGCTATCTCAGGCAGACGGTACATAACCTGTGGGAAAAGTAGTAAAGAAACAGTCGTTTTCAGAGGCGTTGTTTTATTCAACTACCCAAATATACAATCATACCTGTTTCGTGTCAATACAAACAACCGTTTTTTTTGGCTTATCCTAAGGTACCCTACCCTGCTATTTCGTACACCCATTATATTTATTCTTAACAATAGCTTAGCTCAGCCGTTATACAAGTATAAAATCAGCAACCAATATTGTCCAATGAATACCAAACAAACGCAACCGATACTAAGGCGGTGGGTAACTTTAGTAGCCGTTCTGGTGAATGTATTCTTCAACTATTATCTGAACGCAAAACCCATTAGTGGAAAAACGATAGGTGATGTTTCCAATCAGTACCCAACGCTGATTACGCCTGCTGGGTATGCCTTCTCTATCTGGGGAATAATTTATCTGTCGTTTATTATTTATGCGATTTTGGGGGTCTTACCCTCACAACGAAAACATCAGGTTTACAGCCGGTTATCCATGCCATTAATTGCCACAAGTATGTTAAGTATTACCTGGCTTATTAGCTTTAGCTTTGAGTACATAGCCCTAAGTGTACTGATTATTTCGGGTATGCTGCTGACAGCGATCATTCTTTTTGGGAAAGCGAAGCAAGCTGTATTCCGTAATGAAGCCCGGTTCTGGATTGCTATCCCTTTTGCTTTGTACATAGCTTGGCTGTCGGTGGCAACCATTGTAAACACATCCGTCTGGCTGAAGGACATGGGCTGGAAGGGAGGTGCCTTGGGCGAATCGCCCTGGACCATGGGCATGCTTGGTGTTATATTAGTGGTAAGTATAGTCATAAGCTATATCTTCCGGGATATCGTGTATCCGATGGTGATTGCCTGGGCTACCATTGCCATCTATGTCGCCAGGCAAAATGAAAACGAATCGGCGGTAGCTACAGCCGCCTTAATAACCGGAATTAGCGTAGGTGTATGGGCAATCGGATATGGGCTGTGGCTGTACAAAAAAGGTCAGCCCATAAATGCCTGGCAAGCGTAACTAAGATACCGGTGACTCTGCCTGGTCGTAGAGAAACAGGTAATCGTAATGCACCAAAGGCTTTTTGTTTTTTTCGCCCATCGCAGATCTGGCAAGGTCAGAGCTATACTGGGCCATTCCAAGGCCTACCAATTCTCCCTTTTCTGAAAATATCTTTACAATATCTCCTTTGGCAAATTCACCTTCTATTTTCACAACGCCTACAGGAAGCAAACTGGTAGCTTTTTTTGTTTGGAACAATTTTTCCCTGGCTCCTTCATTAATTAATACTTTTCCTTTGGCATACCCTTCTGAGTTGGCCACCCACCGCTTTAACTTGGATTTGTTGGCGAGTGTAGAAAATACCGTACCTACCGTTTCCTTATTTAAAATGGAAGTTACTATACCAGGTGTTTTGCCATTGGCGATATGCACTTTTATTCCCACTAATGAGAGTTTATGGGCTATACTGCATTTAGTAAGCATGCCGCCCCTGCCAAAATTAGATTTCTCGGCGGAGATAAAGGCAGAAAAATCAGTTTTACTCGAATCAATCAATGGAATTACCTGGGCTCCGGGTTCTTTTGGCGGCCGGTCGTATATCCCATCTACGTTAGTCAGAATGATGAGCGCTTCAGCCCCTACCATAGAAGCAATGAGTCCGGCCAGTTCATCATTATCTGTAAACATCAGCTCCGTAACCGAAACCACATCATTTTCATTTACTATAGGAATAATATTATGCTGTAGCAGGGCTCCCAGGCAACTCTTCATATTTAAGTAGTGAATGCGGTCGCGGAAATCTTCTTTGGTCACTAGTACCTGGGCGCAAAGCAAGTTATAAGCTTGCAGCAGACTAGTATACGTATTTATTAATTTTACCTGTCCGATGGAGGCTAGCAGTTGTCTTCTGGCAACTGTATCCGTTTTGGCAGATACCTGAAATAAACTTCTGCCGGAAGCCACCGCACCCGAAGAAACCAGGATTACTTCCGTGCCTTGTTTTTTTGCCTGGTGTATCTGCTCTATCAACTGACTCATGATGCTCAAATCGGGCAAGCCATTTTCGCCGGCAATAACATTTGAACCAACCTTCACAACAATTTTTCTGTACACAGAGGCAGACATAAAAAAATAGATTTATGCTGGCGAAAATAGAAAATAATCAATCTTTGTACAAAATATCGGCTGTAAAGAATATGCCTGCAACTTCTTTGTATCATTTGTCTTGAATTACAGGTTATTTACCCTAGCTCTTATTTAGAAAAGAAATATAAAACCTTCGCATACTTTATGAATACAACAAAAATAGCCGTGCTGTTTGATATGGATGGTGTACTGGTAGACAATATGGCCTATCACAAAGATTCCTGGTTTGAGTTCTTCAACCGGTATAATCTCCCTCTTACCGAAGAAGAGTTTGTCAACTTTGTTAGTGGCAGGGTTGCTAAAGAAGTATTGGAACATTTGTTCAGAAAGCCGTTAACACCGGAAGCAATTAGCAGGTATACAGAAGAGAAGGAAGAGTTGTACCGCAAAATTTACAAACCTCATATTAAACCGATGCCCGGCCTGATTAACTTTTTGCAATCGTTGAAAGAAAACAAAGTAGCCTTGGCCGTGGGTACTTCAGCGCCTACCTCTAATATTGATTTTACATTGGTAACTACAGGCCTGAAGCCTTTTTTTGATAAAATAGTCGATGCTTCCTTCGTAAAAAAAGGCAAGCCAGACCCTGAAATATATCTGAAAGCAGCAGATTTCTTGCAGGTATTGCCACAAAACTGTGTCGTGGTGGAAGATTCTCTGTTAGGTATTCAAGCTGGTATTCAGGCAGGCATGAAAGTAATTGGTGTTACTACCACGCATGCAAAAGAAGAGCTAACCCAGCCTCACCTGCTGATTCAGGATTTTCGGGAGATTACCTATGATCAAGTAAAAGCACTGTTGCAAGCGAAGCAGAAAGAAACCTGAACAGGCAACTGAGTTAATTCTCCAGATGCCTGCTTGTTTCCTGCGCATATTTTTTTTAGTTGCTTACTTCATCTACATTTGACCATACTTCTTTAATCGGGTTTCCAGTAGAGCTTGTTCCAGAGTGAAGCCAGTCGCGGCCATTTACTTCAAAATCAAAACTTAGTTGCATCCCTACCCGGCTTGGATCTCTGGAAAAGAACTCAATGGTTTCCGTGTATTTACCTTCTTTGGCTGTATAAGTGCCACCGCCTGTGCCTGAAAACTGTTTGGTAGCTGTATTGAAAGCAATCCACTGGAACCGGGTGTCTGACATCATCTTAATCGTTTTACGTGGCCCTTGTTGCATAGCAGACATGCTTCCAGTAGAAGGATCTACCCGTTGGGTGATGCGCCAGGCTCCACGTAAAGGAGAATTCCTAGCTGACTCTTCCGGTATTTTTTCCCAGGTTTCATTAACTGTTTTTCCATACTTAGTTCCGGAAAGTTGCCATTTGCCGTTTTTCAAAACACTTTTCAACGTAACAGTGCTTCCAACAGTAGTTGAATCCATGCTGTTGAACTCCATGTTCTCCAGCAGGTTAGTGCCATTTAATGAGTATGTCCCTCCTTCGGTTCCAGCAAATTTCTTTCCTGCCAGATCATAATAGGCAATGGTAAAATAAGAACCTGTTACAATCTTTACTGCCGTAACCTCACTAGTTCCTAGTTTGACTGTCATACGGTAAGCACCTGCCAGGGAACTGTCGGCATACTGGTTGGTGGGGCTATAAAAATGAAAGCCGGTAAGAGCTGCTAAGCTGAAAAAAATCAAACATACAAATGTACTCGGGGTTTGCATAAATAATAAGTTAGGTTGATAGGTAGATCAATCGGATTGGCCGTATAATAATAGATTTAATTCAAGCTTTGAATAAACAGAAAAGCATAAGTGATTAACCACAAATTAATTACACTAAGTTATTCTATCCTTCCAGAAGCATCCGGATGACACCATCACGTAAGTATACTTGTATTTGTTTGAGCTGTACACCTGCTGCGGCTGCTGGTAATACGATATTCTGAAAACTATTTGTTATGGAAGTATCCAGGCTATAATACAATGCGCCATCCTGGTAGCGTACCTGCATGGTAACAGGCATTTTATATTTTACTCCCCCTATCGAACATTCTCCCTCCAGAACCAGTGTGCGGCCATTACGGAAATCTGTAAAATTAGGTACACTTTCGTTCAGGTAAGCATATAACCGGAAACCTTCCGATAACTCCTGTGATGTACCCCTTTCAATAAAAACCGTATTAAATACATTCATCTCGGTAGCACTGTTGGAAGCATATACCTCTTGCAAGGGCATCAGAAACTCGAACCTTCGCAAGCGGCTATTGTAGCGGCCATCGAAATGCCTGCCAATGTAGTCGTAGGAATTACTGCTGCCCCGCATCGTAAGCAGCACATTGGTAGATCTGGTAAAATCAATGGTTTGCGCAATGGCAGTTTCTTGAAACAGAAGCCCCAAAACTAGACTAACCAGTGATAGTGTTATGTAATAATTAGGCTGGCGTAATAAATATCTCATAGTGAATAAGCTATAATAGTAGTAATATAAACAAAAACCACTAATTATTTACAAACCAAACAGTTACTTAGCATTTCTTGATTTTAATAATTAACTTGCTTATTGCAAGCATTTTATCATTGGGGTTAGCTAAGTCATTTAGGTATTTATCTGTTGGTTATGAGGTTTTTGCGTGCAAAAGTTACATGGATTAACATTTTTTCTAATGAAAAAATAATAAATGGGAAACTTTTAAGTTATTGTATTAAGTTTTTCAGTTGGTATTAGTTAATCGTTTACTGATACAAATTGTTTTGTTTAACAGAGTAATAAAATAATCAATATATTAATCTATAAACCTTCTTGCAGAGAAACCAGCTCTCAAGAGATAAACAAGTGTATGTTATGAAATTTACCAAATTACCAGTTATTGCTCTTCTCGCATTGCTCAGCTTTGGTTCTGTGGGGTATGCTCAAACTGAAAGTTCTTCGGATAATTCAGGGGCCCGGGCGGCTAATTCCTTGAATAAACAGTTTCTGGAGATGAAAGAGAAGGCCAATAACTACCAGGATTATAAAGTAATCAAACATAACCAGCTGAATGACTTCTGGAAAGGGGTTATGGATTCTGTTACTTCTTACAAGAAGGAAATTGTAGTGGCTCAGAAACAAATTGATATACAAAAGGCTGAGCTGAATAAAATTAAGCAAGAATTAAAATCTACACAGCAGGAAGTACATAAGAATGATTATGCCAGTGCCCGCATTTCTGTATTGGGCATACAGATGCTGAAAGAAAATTATATTTATCTGAATTTTGGAATCATCCTGGTATTACTGGTTACGCTGGCTGTTGCCTTCTTTAGCTATAACAAAAGCAAGCGTATTGCCCATGAAAAAGTAACAGAATTTGATTCTGTACAGCAAGAGCTGAATAGCTACAAACAACGGCTGCGTGAAAGAGAAACGATTATGGGCCGCGAATTGCAAACGGAGCGTAACAAGGTAGATGAACTGATGCAGAAGCTTGCTAAATCTAAAACTACCAACACCGCATTAAAATAAATAATCTGAATATCTCTATATATTGAAATAAGGCTGTCTACAAAGGCAGCCTTATTTTTTTCTCATTTCCCCTTACCTCATATAATCGGAAAACAGGATACGGAAGCTGGGTTGTGTGATGCTATCAACTGCTGCATTTCAGGCAACACCCGAGTAAGGCCAATGGGAAAAGCTAAAGTTATCTTACCTAGCAGCTTGACATTATCTGTATTCTTCTGATTGATTCGTGTTAACTGGTATTCGCTGAGCTACGCTGCTTTTGTCAGGCTTCTGTCTGTAGCCACAATTTTTTTATTGCACAACCTGAATATTCTATGAAAACAAAAAGAGCAACTCCCGCTGCTCTTTTTGTTTGATTTCTAATCCTGAGTAACCTTATTTCGCACTTGCCTGCATTCTTCCTCCATTATTGAAATAAATCCAGTCTACTGTCATCAGTTTCTTGTCTTTTATTTGTTCATGCGTGAAAACAAAGTACAAATCGTGGTTGCCATTGGTAGCTTTTACTGGAGCTTTCACCTCAGTCCAGTTCGTAAATCCACCTGTTGGTTTAACCTGAACAGTGCTTACTACCTCTCCGGTGGGTGAATCCAGATGGATTTTTATGGTTCCTCCGGTTTCAGAAGCCAGCCGGTAAGTTACGTTTTGAACGTCTGTCAAATCTAATTGCTTAAAGGCAAAGTGAGAACCATTACGTACATTCATAAAAGCCAGAGCTCCGGCATTTGGCCTATCCATCCAGGAACTTGCATTGGTATCAAAGTCTTCTGCTTCTACTTTCGGATTACGTAATGCTACTACTTCACGGGCAGTTATAGGGCCAATGCCGTTTGCGCCTTTATCTGTGTAGGTTAAGGTAAAGAAATACTTACCCTCATCGCCTGTCCCAATGTGTTGTTTGGTAATTAAAGTTCCTTTGGCTGGCATAGCGGCTTTCTGATCTGCCAGAGATAAAATGTACCGTACCATTTCCGTGGTTTGCTCTACTGTTAATTGTGGATGAGCCGACATAAGTCTGTCTCCCCAGTTGCCGTTGCCTCCTTTGATGATCTTCATTGGTAAAAAACCCAGGGCATGTTTATCTTCTTTATACCGCTGGGCTACCTGTGTATAAGAAGGCCCAACTGAGGGTTTATCTAACATGTGGCACGATTTACAATCACTTCCATCTAGTAGCTGTTTACCTGCCAGATACTTAGCTGAGCCAGTTTCATATTGGCCCTCCATCACCAATGCCAGATCCCGGCCTTGCGGCAAGTAATCAAAATTTACCTGTACGCCTGCCGGATCAATGCCATTTTCCAGGGTACCATCTTCCTTATCCTTAACGTGTACCTGGTAGGCTAGGGCTGCATTATCCCAAAAGAAAGTCCGGTTGCCCGTTACATCTAAAGCTATTTCAGGTTTGCTGTTCCCTACTTTTATTTCAATAGTAGTACTGGCACTTTCTCCCTGCTTGTCGGTTACCATCAGTTCTGTTTTGTATACGCCGGGTTTAGTAAAAGTAAAGCTTGGGGAAGCCTCTGTAGAAGTTGCTCCATCGGCTCCGGTAAAACTCCATTGATAAGTAAGGCTATCCTGGTCATAATCTAACGAGTTGGTACCAGAGAACTGAACAGTAAGCGGAGCGGCACCAACCGTTTTATCGGCAATAATGGCTGGTACTGGAGCCCGGTTACCTTCGGCATAGACAATTTTACTTAATCTGGCTTCCGGATTCTTAGCAAAATAGGCTGATCCATATTCAATCATATACATTGCCCCATCTTTTGCAAAATGAATATCTATGGGTTTTACTATTTCCATGGTTGGCAGGAAGGGTTCAATTTTCTCTACCTGCCCATCTTTATTAAAGGAAACTACTTTTATCCAGCTGCGTGCCCATTCATAAATAAACAGTTTGCCATTGTAATAGTCAGGGAAGCGGCTCTGTGCGGCAGTAAAATTATCGGAGTAAAACACCGGACCTGCCATAATACTGCGGCTTCCGGTACCCAGCATCGGAAACTCCTTAGACTCTCCATACGGATACCAGATAATAGGCATATTGGTAGGCGGCAATTTTTGCAGACCGGTATTGTTGGGCGAAGCATTTACAGGACTTTGCGGATTCTGGTATGTATCCAGAATAGTATTGGTAGCAAAATCAAAATCCGGATAAGCCTTGTTGTTCCCTACAAAATAAGGCCATCCAAAATACCCGGCTTGCCTTGCCTGATTCACTTCATCATAACTTTGGGGTCCACGGGTACTGTCCAGGCCGGAATCTGGTCCTACATCGCCCCAGTACAGGTAGTTGGTTTTGCTATCAATAGAGATCCGGAAAGGATTACGGCAACCCATAGTATAAATCTCCGGACGGGTATTGGGAGTTCCTTTGGCGAAAAGATTGCCGGCAGGTATTGTATAGCTACCATTATCTTCAGGCTTAATCCGGAGGACTTTCCCGCGCAGATCATTCGTATTAGCAGAGGATTTCTGAGCATCGAACGGTGCCCGGCCCGGACGTTCATCCAACGGTGTGTAGCCGCTGGATTCTTTAGAACTGGTATTATCTCCTACGGATATATACAACAATCCATCCGGCCCAAATTCCAGATCGCCACCGGAGTGGCAGCAAGTCTCCCGCTGCACTGCAACTTCCAGCAATACTTTCTCTGAATCCATAGCCAGGCTGTCACCAACCAGGGTAAACCTGGAAACGTGTTGCTTAGGAGTATTGCCAGCCGGGGAGTAATAAAAATAAACCCAATGATTTTGATCGAAGTCAGGATCTAGCGCCATTCCCAGGAGTCCGTCTTCCAGCAACGAAAATACATTCATCCGGGCAATTACTTTTATGGTTTTAGTAGCCGGATTGTAGCGTTTTACGGCCCCTTTTCTTTCAATAATATATACTGAGCCGTCGCCTGCTACATCCAGTTTCATAGGTTCATCCAGATCTCCGCCCAAGTCAGCTTTGATAAAACGGTTATCGTCAGGGATAAGGGCAGCTTTGGCTTTTTTGTAGTCTGCTTCTTTATTTTCACCAATTACATATTGAACGCTTTCTGCTACCAGCTTTATATATTCTTCCTCTCCGTAAGGATTAACTTCTTCTGCGCCATTTAAAATGGCCACTCTTCCCCCATCATAGGCCAGGGTTTTGGCAGGCTTTTCCTGTGTATTTTGTACAGGTTTTACTGTTTTCTCTTCAGAAGTTGTGGCCTGCAAGCTGTCCATACCAACCGCTTTATAATACCAGGGCCATGAATACCGGGATTGTAACGGTGCATTAATAGCAGCCACTCCTCCCCCTGCCTGCACATAGCGTTCAATGGCATTCTGCTGACGGTAATCCAGGGCTTCTGCCTTTGTATGCAGTAAAACGATTGCACTATACTTTTTCAAACTGTCTTCACTCAAATAAAGCCCATTCTGGCTGGTATCTGCTTGTATTCCCTGTTCGTTGGCAAATTTAGCAATAGCTGCAATGCCATTGTAGATATTGGTGGTAGTGGCTTCGGTGGGTTTATAAAAAACCAGAATGCGTTTTTCTTCCCGAGTTTTTGAGCAGGCCAACGCAATAAAGCCTAACAAAAAAATCGTATACAGTTTTTTCATTAGAAAATGGTAGGGTGATGATCTTAATTATTTATCCCAAAACACTGTTTGGTTGCTGCAAATGTGCTTATCCGTTCACAGCATCTACAATATTACGTAAAAATCAGTTACAGTCCCGAGTAAAGTAGGCTGCAGTTTTAGATAGCCTGATCTGTATCTGGTGTAGTTGCTCTCTCAACCATCAAGTGCAGGGTAGGCACTTAAATAAACATAGCTGCCACTACTGAAACCGATGTTTAGCGGCTGACTTTACCAATTGTAGTGTGCTTGGGTAATAGGACTATAGCATGGCGGTGTTGTACAAAAATTACAGGCAAATGTCTATTTTTTTGCTGAAGGTGTAGATTATATTACCGGTCTTCAAAATCTCTTCAAAATATTTTTGCAACTTGTAGCAGTAAAATTCCATTTTCATGAAGCACTTTTTTACTTTATTGTTTTTTACTCTTTTTAGCAGTTTACTTTTTGCCCAGAGCCCTTCTTCGCAGTACCATGTAAAAGGCACCCTGATAGACGATCAGAAAAATGTAGTACCCTACGCAAATGTGGCGTTGTATTCAAGTAAAGATTCTTCACTGGTTTCTGGTGCAGTATCAGACGATGCCGGCAAATTTGATGTAACTGTCGTTCCCGGGACTTATTATGCCAAAATCACTTATTTATCCTTCGAAGACAAAACCATAGCCAAAATACAGGTTTCTAATGCCGATATAAGCCTGGGTACCATCACCTTAACGAGTATAGACAAAATGCTGGAGGAAATAGTGGTACAGGGAGAAAAAAGCAAAATGGAATTGACCTTAGACAAAAAGGTGTTTAACGTAGGAAAAGACCTGGCGAATGCCGGGGGAACCGCCATAGATATTTTGAGTAATGTACCTTCTGTTGCAGTAGATGTGGAAGGAAACGTAAGTCTGCGGGGAAGCGGCAACGTGCGGATTCTGATAGACGGAAAACCCTCCGGCCTGGTAAACCTACGGGGCGGAAGCGGGTTACAGCAGTTACAGGGCAGCCAGATTGAACGGGTAGAAGTTATTACCAATCCATCAGCCCGCTACGAAGCGGAAGGTATGTCGGGCATCATTAATATTGTGTTGAAAAAGGAACGCACAGAAGGGTTTAATGGCTCTTTTGATATTATTACCGGCTATCCGAGTAACTTTGGCGCTGCGGCCAATGTAAACTACCGCCGCAAAAACCTGAATTTCTTCGTTAATTATACAGCCTCTTACCGGGTTGCCCCCAACCGAACTTCTATTTATCAAGAGTTATATGATAATGACACCACGTTTATTTACCAACAAACATTTGCCGGACGTTTACTGGGTATGAGCAATAATGCCAGGGCAGGCATTGATTACTTTTTTAATGATAAAAATATTCTTACCGGTGCCTATACCTGGCGCATCAGCAAAGGCAAACGCCTGTCGGACATTCAATACCGGGATTATTACTACACCACCGCTAGCCCCTACCGCATTATTGACCGCACACAAGATGAGACAGAAACCGAACCCAATTCGGAATATGCCCTGACCTATAAAAGATCGTTTATCCACAAAGGCCATGAGTTAACGGCTGATCTCCGCTTTTTAGATAACTGGGAAAAGTCAGACCAGTATTTTACCGAGAAAGAATTTCTGCCAGATGGCAGCCCCTCCGGCGAACCAACTATTCTGCAGCGGTCGCTTAATGATGAAACAGACCAGCAATGGTTATTGCAGATAGATTATGTACATCCGTTCGGAAAAGAAGGCAAATTTGAGACAGGTATGCGTAGCAGTTTCCGCGATATGATGAATGATTTTTCAGTAACTGAGCAGAAAGAAAGTGGTATTTGGGAACCACTGGATAGCTTAAATAACATTTTTTTATATAAAGAAAACATTCATGCCGTGTATGGAATTATCGGGAACAAGGTCCGTAAATTTTCGTACCAGGTAGGGCTCCGGGCAGAGTGGACAGATGTAACCACTACTCTTAAAAAGAAAAATGAAGTAAATCCACGCGATTATGCGAATTTATTTCCCAGTGCCCACCTTACCTATGATCTGCCAAACCAACATGCCTTGCAGGTAAGTTATAGCCGCCGAGTGCGTAGGCCACTTTACAATGATCTGAGCCCTTTTATGACCATCAGCGACCAGCGGAATTTCTTTAGCGGAAATCCAGACCTGAACCCGGAGTTTACGGATTCATATGAATTAGGGCATATTAAATATGTGGAGAAAGGGTCTTTTACCACTTCTTTGTATTACCGCTATACCACAGGCAAAATTCTCCGTATCCGCCGGGTAGATCCCGCTACTGGCTTTTCTACCTTGTTACCAGAAAACCTGGCTACCGAAGATTCCTATGGCGCAGAGTTTACAGGTTCTTATGCCCCATTTACTTGGTGGAAAGTAGATGGGAGTGTAAACTTCTTTAGAGCCATTACGGATGGAAGCAACCTGGATGATGCACTACAGAGTGATACCTATAGCTGGTTTGCCAGAGCCACTTCGCGGGCAACATTATGGAAAAACACTGATTTTCAGCTGCGTGGCAATTATGAAGCGCCTCAGTTAATGCCACAAGGCAAACGCAAAGCCATTGCCACGCTGGATATGGCCATTAGCAGAGATATTCTGAAAAACAATGGTACCCTTACCCTAAATGTAATTGATGTGTTTAACTCCCGCCGTTTCCGTACGATTACAGAAGGGAAAGGTTTTTATACAGAAACTAACTCCCAGGGCAGGCTTCGTCAAATTAATTTAACACTCAACTACCGCTTACACCAGGCAAAAAAGAAGACGAAAGTAGTAGGTGAAGGAGACTATTAATAGATTACAAGTATGGTTATAGCTTTTACAATGAATGATTACCCAAGTAGAAACCTGTTAGGTTTTGCAAACCTAACAGGTTTAAGCGTAAATCTGAAGTAGGTATTTGCTAAAAGAACTATAATTAAAAGGAAGCCAGAGAATGGCTTCCTTTTTTATACTAGGTAGGTGGCTACATTCCGGTAGTCTGTTATTCTTTCTCTTTCTGCAAAAAAATTCGTACTATTTGATAAATATTTCTGGCCATAAGGGTGATAATGGTCTTTCCCCTGCATAAACCAGTAAACACAACGTCTATGTATCCAACTGTTAGTATAAATAAAGCAGAGCAGTTACGGGAAGCTCTGCTTACCAGCCGTGAAAAAACCCTGGAACAGATCTATGCCAAAACCTATCCGATGGTTGTACATTATATAAAACAACATGGAGGCAATGCCGAAGATGCCAAAGATGTGTTACAAGAAGCCCTCATTCTTGTGTATGAAAAAGTAATGGTAGACCAACTTACACTTACCTCCTCTATCACTACCTATTTAATGGCTATCTGTAAAAATTTATGGCGGACAGAATACAGAAAACGCAGCAAATTTGATTCGCTTGATGATTATGAAGTCGATCAACCGACTGACGAAACGTTGGCAGACACGCCCCAACAAACGAAGCAGCTGATGCAGTATATGGAAGCCTTAGGCCAGAAGTGTAAAGACATCCTGGTAGACTTTTATTACCACAACCTTCGGATGGAACAAATTTCCGTCAAACACCAGTACCGCACGATACATTCGGCTACGGTGCAGAAGTTCAAGTGCCTGGAAAGGCTTCGTAAAGCTGTTTCTTCTTTTTCCTACAATCAGTTTCTGAACTAATATGCGACCTCAACTGGAACACCTACAGCTACTGGAAAATTACCTGCATCAGCATTTGCCGGAAGAACAAAGGCAGGATGTAGAAATCCGCCTGCTGTGGGATAAAGAATGGCAGCAAAATGTAAGCAGCCAGCAGGTGGCGTATGAGGCCATTCGTTGTGAAGGCCGAAAGCAGTTAAGAAAAGAACTTGAAGCTATTCATACCCGGCTGTTTTGTAAATAAATGAACGTACCCTGGCAATTATCCTCCTCCCTACCGGTGAGGCTGACAGCCTATTTGCCAAGTTTTCCAACCCTCTAGAAAAGTAAATCTAACTCAATCAATTTTCTCATTTTCCAATATGTATCACAAAGAACTCAGCAAACAGGAGTTTTATAAATTCGCTGTGCACGGTCAACACCTCAACGGGCTAATGGTAGACCAGTATCTGCATTCCATGCAAAACATGACCCGTTCAGTTATTGAAGAAAGACCTATTAATTTCCGGGAGGTAGATGTATTTTCCCGCTTAATGGCTGATAGAATCGTTTTTCTTGGAACTGCTATTGACGACAACATAGCCAATGTTATTGTAGCCCAGTTACTCTTCCTGGAGTCAGCAGATCCTAAAAAAGACATCTTGTTATATATTAATAGCCCTGGTGGCAATGTCTACTCTGGCATGGGCATTTACGATACCATGCAATATATCCGGCCAGATGTGGCTACCATTTGCACCAGCCTGGCAGCTTCCATGGGAGCTGTGCTGCTTTGTGGAGGTGCTTCAGGCAAACGGTCGGCGCTGCCCCATGCCCGCATCATGATTCACCAGCCACATGGGGGAGCTCAGGGGCAATCGGTAGATATAGAGATTGCTACCCGGCAATATGTACAACTGCGGAATGAGTTATATGAAATAATTTCCCGGCATAGCGGGCGGCCATTTAAACAAATAGAAAAAGATGCCGACCGGGATTACTGGCTGAAAGCAGGCGAAGCCCAGGAATATGGACTAATAGATGAAGTGCTGTACAGATAACTTTCTTATTCATTTAATTTATAGTAGCAAAAGTCAGCAAAGGTTAGGAAAGCACCTCCCTCCTTCGCTGACTTTTGCTAGTATAATTTTTTATATACTTAACTTGCTTTAATCTGTATAAATACATATTTTCATCATCATTCAGGACGCATCCAGCAGTGGCTTACTTCATTAAGATTTTTCAACGCTTGTCAAAGTAATTTTTATTCCAGGGCTATACCCGCACTTTATATTTTCACATTTACCGTACCTCTATTTACTGCTTATTACTGCTTAGTACAAATTTCATTTTCAATACTAACACTTCAAGCATATGGCAACCTTAACAGAAAGTACGCCTGATATCCGGACAGAGATTAGGAAGATGAACGACAGGTTCGAAACATTATTTGCCCTGGGAGACGCCTCGGGCGTAGCTTCTTTATATACCGTGCATGGCACCTTATTACCACCAGGTAGCGAGGCTATTCGGGGATTTGAAGGAATCAGGAATTTCTGGCAAGCCGTTATGAATATGGGAATTAAGCAGGTTAAGCTTGTTTCTGTAGAAGTGGAACAGCTAACCGATACAACCATAGAACAAGGCCAGTATGTGCTAAGTGGCGAAAACGAACAAACCCTGGATCAGGGAAAATACATGGTGATCTGGAAACGCCATCAGGATCAGTGGAAACTGGACCAGGATATGTGGAATACCAGTTTGAAACCTTAAGAATATTTTTGCAAACAGATACAATGAAAAAAGCTGCCTTGTTAAGGCAGCTTTTTTTAGGACAAAAAACAAAATTAATTACGCTTCTCTTTAGTAATATACGCTGAAGCACCTGTGCCCTTTCTTGCCTGCATCTTGCTTAGCCGCTGCGCTTCTTGCTGCGAAACTATTTGTAAGGCTGAATATTCTGTCTTCCCGGTGATGAGAGCAAAGCCGGCAACCCGCTCCACGCTTGAACAGGCTACACAGGTTTTGGTTGCAGGTAAAGCCTTTAACCTCGCCTCCACTATAGGTTTTTTACATCTGATACAATTCATAATTCATATATATCTTATTAAAGTAACAACAGCAATCTTCTACAAAAAGTGCAACAACAGAGCAATAAACAATTATAGTTTTAATAAAAAAATAAAGTACAAAAATAGTATATAACTATCTCATTATCAGCATATTAAATTGTTTACATAATGAACAATGCTAGTTTGTTTTGTGTTGTTTGTATATGCATACTTATCAACCGAATACTATTCTTTATACACCAAATTCGCTTAACGACCGGGGTGTAAAAACGTTACTTGCTTATCCGCATGCTATACGTGAAGAGATTGTACAGCACAACCGCCTTCCTCGCCTGGAAGATGAACACCATTATAAAGTAAAGTCAGATGTACTCGTATTGGGCCGTTTGAAGACACTGGTTTGTAAGGAGAGTGGCCGCAGTTCAGACTTCATTGCCCCGAGTCTCGCCAATGGCTGTGTGGGAGCCTGTGCCTACTGCTATGTAGACCGGAATAAACGGATAAATCCAATAACACTTTTTACCAATACAGAAGAAATACTGGAAGCTGTTGATAAACACGTAAACAAACAGCCCTGGACAAAAATACCCAATCAGACACATCCAATCTACTATACCTACGACATTGGATGTAACTCTGATATTTCAATAGATGCATCTATTTCCGACAATGTAAAGGTAGCCATCGAGTTCTTCAGGAACCATCCTAAAGCATTTGCCACCTTTGCTACCAAATTTGTGAACCCGGAATTGCTCACCTATGATCCACAGCGGAAAACACGTATCCGCTTCAGTCTGATGCCGCCCAACGTAAGCAAGTTAGTAGATGTACGCACCGATTCTATAGAGAAGCGGATACTAGCCATTAATGACTTTTATGAAGCAGGGTATGATGTGCAGGTCAACTTTGCGCCCATTATTGTATACGAGGGCTGGGAAGACGACTATCGCCTGTTATTTGAGCAATTGAATGAGGCTGTGCATCCCAAAGTAAAAGCACAGATGGCTTGTGAGGTAATTTTCTTAACTCATAACTACTGGCAGCACCAGACCAATCTGTCGATTAACCCCAAAGCAGAAAACATGATATGGACTCCGGAAAACCAGGAAACCAAACGCAGCCAGTTTGGTGGAATTAATGTGCGGTACAAGCATCAGTTAAAAGCCCAGCTTGTCTCAAATTTCCGGCAATTACAAGAAGAGGTAATTCCCTGGTGCCATATCCGGTATATTTTCTAATAGCAGCTATGTGAACACCGTCCTTCTCTTTCAGTAGAGAAGGATTTTTTATGCTATTTGCCATCTATTACTTCTAAGTATACGTACTTTTGCCAATGAAACCAGTTCTCCGGTAATCGGTGTTAGCTGATAAAACAAGGTAAGTATAGGTAATTTCCAGTGATGTCACTATGCTATTAAATGAGTCAGAAAAAATTCACCCCTCCCGAAAAGGACTTAAAAGTACCATCATTGGTATTTTGCTGAATGCGTTACTGGCAATTATTAAGGGAGTGGCTGGAGTGCTGGGAAATTCATATGCCCTGGTAGCCGATGCTATAGAGTCCAGTTTCGATATTTTTACCTCATTTATTACTTGGGTTGGCTTGAAAACAGCTTCAAAAGCACCAGACGAGGACCATCCGTATGGACATGGAAAAGCAGAGCCGCTGGCGGCTATGGTTGTTTCCTTATCTCTGATTGCGGCTGCTATCTTAATTGCTATTCAAAGTATTGAAAATATTCGTACCCCTCACGATCCTCCTGCGGCTTTTACACTGGTAGTTTTGGCGCTTGTAGTAGCCGTAAAAGAAGGCTTGTTCCGCTTCGTACATAAAGTAGGAGATGAAGTAGCAAGCAATGCCGTAAAAGCCGATGCCTGGCATCACCGCAGCGATGCCATTACTTCCGCTACTGCCTTTATTGGTATTACGATAGCCCTTATTGGCGGAAAAGGATACGAAAGTGCTGATGATTATGCAGCGTTGATTGCTTCAGTTATTATTGTGTTTAACGCTTACCGCATTTTTATGCCTTCTTTCGCCGAAATTATGGATAAAGCTCCAGATGGTAGATTAGTTGAAGAGGTTAAAGAAATTGCCCTAACCGTGAAAGGGGTACAGGGCATTGATAAATGTTTTGTTCGGAAAATGGGGTTTGAATATTTTGTTGACATTCATGTAATTGTTGACGGAAGCCTCTCTGTACGTACAGGGCATGATATTGCTCATTCGGTAAAAAATGCCGTACTACAAGCCAAACCTACTGTATACGACGTACTTACACACATAGAGCCCGCATGACAGGGTGAATGATTGCTTTTGAAATGCATTGTATCATTCGTATATTTTCTTTAGAGAAGCATTCCCATAAATTGATACTATTCGATTAGAACCAAGTGAGGAAACAATAGACTATAAATAGTATATAAGTATTTACATCGGAGGCAATCAACAATGATGTAACAGTTGCTCCAGGCAAAAAGTGAGTTAATTCCTTTGAAACTAATGTACCCCTCACCATGAAAATAAACATTGATGATTTTATTGAAGGCTTTTCTCAAACTTTTCTATCGTTAACCAACACCCAGCCCTGGCATATTACTCAACATCTTCTACAGCTTCTACCTGAACTAATTACCAATTTAGATGCCCATTTTAACATTGATAAGGGGATTGCTATACATGCTTCAGCCATTATTGAAAACAATGTAACAATAAAAGCACCTGCTATTATTGGCGAAGGTTGTTTTATCGGGGCAAATGCCTATTTGAGAGGCGGTGTGTATATCGGTAAAGGATCTGTTATTGGCACAAGCTGCGAGGTAAAATCAAGTATTTTGATGGATAATTCTGCTGTAGCACATTTCAACTTTATTGGCGATAGCCTCATTGGCAGCCGTGTAAATTTTGAGGCCGGCTCTATTGTGGCTAACCATTACAATGAGAGAGCAGATAAACTGATCAGCGTGGTTTATGAGGGGCAGGTTTTGAACACAGGTGTAGCAAAATTTGGCGCGTTAATAGGCGACAATTCCAAAATAGGTGCCAATGCTGTATTATCCCCAGGCACCATTTTACCAAAGAATTCAATAGTTAAGCGGCTTGAGCTAATTGAACAATATAGATTATAATAAAATTAACGGCTATTTTCTTACGTAGGAAGCACATTCATTTATAAGAAATTTTCTTACCTTTTAGTAAATGTACGCTGCTACTTGTCTTCAGCAGGCAAAACGATGAAATCCTATGCAATAAACCCCTTTGTTTATGAACACGAATGAAAACTATCTGGCTAGTGTAAAAAAACAGTTTTTATACTATAAAATGCTTGGTGAAAAAGCCATAGACCAGCTGGAGCCAGGGCAACTCTTCCAGGCCACCAATGAAGATTCTAATAGCATAGCCACTATTGTGAAACACCTACATGGCAATATGCTATCCCGCTGGACTAACTTTTTGAATTCAGACGGTGAGAAAGTATGGAGAACCAGAGATGCCGAGTTTGAAAACGATCTTACCGGTAAATCACAGGTAATGGACAGATGGAATGCAGGTTGGGCATGCCTGTTTACTGCCCTGGATTCCCTGCAGCCCGAACAACTTTCTGCCATCATTTACATCCGTAACGAAGGCCATACCGTAATAGATGCCATTAACCGGCAATTAGCTCATTACCCCTACCACGTAGGACAAATTGTATATGCAGCTAAAATGCTAAAAAAAGGCGAATGGCAAAGTTTATCTATTCCCAAAAATAAATCTAACGAATACAATACTGGTAAATTTGCACAGGAAAAAGCGGTACGTCACTTTACTGACGAAGAATTAAAAAAGTTGCAGTAAGTACCTCTGGTTATACACAGATGTTATAAACAGTTCCTTAGCCTGCATTTGAACTTACCCCTGTTTATTTATAGTATTGTTGCCTGTTCTCCTACCATATACACTGCCCATGAAAAAAGCTTTTGAGCTCATTGACGACAATTTTTTTCAGCATTCTTGGAAACTTACCGACAAAATTGAAAATATGCAGGTGGTTTCTACAGAGAGTATGACAATAGCTGATTGTGGATTATCCTGCGATACATTTAATATCATCTATGTACGGAATGCAGAAAGGCTTACCCTGGCGGATCTTCAACAAGCTAAACAACATTTTGAAAGAAAAGACTTTGCCTATACACTGTGGGTTGAAGAACGTAAACTCGGTACCAGAGCCAGAGAGTTACTAACATCTGCCAATATGGAGGTAACAAACCGGGAACCGGGGATGTTTCTGGACCTTATCTCCTATTCACCTATTGATAAAAATTCTTTTGCACATATTAAAAAAGTAGCAACTCCTGAAGAGGTAATACTTTTTGCACAGATAGTAGCGCAAAACTGGCAGCCCCCAGACCAAAATCTTGTCAATTATTATATAAAGGCTACTCCAATTATTCTAAGCCATACCTCTCCCTCCCATTTCTTTTTATATTTTATTTCCGGAAAACCAGTAGCAGGTGTTGAATTGTTTATGTCCGGCCACACTACGGCTGGAATATTTGGCTTATCTACCCTGGCAGATTACCGCGGTCAAGGAATTGGTTCTACACTCTTTACCTATGTACTTAATGAAGCAAAAAACCGGGGATGTGCACAAGCTGTATTACAAGCATCGGAAGATGGCATAGGAATTTATAAAAAATTGGGGTTTTCTATAGAAACCTATTTCTATGAATGGCATTAGAAAGGATGTTCTGTGCATATAATAAGCCGTACTGAGCATATACTTTTCCTGTACCGATGAAAACTTTTAACAAATTGATACATAAAGTATTAGTACCATAGTTTATACAGATGCCTGAAAAAGTGTCCGCTAAATGTGAACACTGTTTTTTCCTATTATTTCTTGCTAAAGAAAAATCTATTCAGAAAGCTTAATAAAATTTTAAAATCATTGCTCAAATGATATATTTGCGAGTCAAATAAAAAAAGTTACATAATATATGGATAAAATCATCTACATTATTCCACTCTTTGGTGTAGTGGCCTTACTCTTTACAGCCTGGCGGTCATCGTGGGTAGCCAAACAAGATCCGGGTTCAGAAAAAATGCAAGCTATTGCTGCCCGTATTGCTGAAGGAGCTATGGCCTTCCTTAAAGCAGAATATAGAATTTTGGCTATTTTTGTACTATGTGTCGCCATATTGCTAGGTATAACCGCCAATAGCGAAACATCCTCTCCATTAGTTGCCTTATCCTTTATTATGGGTGCTTTGTGCTCTGGTTTGGCCGGATTTATCGGTATGCGGGTAGCTACTAAAGCCAACGTGCGTACTACAGCTGCTGCCCGTACTTCTTTAGGAAAAGCCCTGGAAGTAGCCTTTACCGGTGGCTCAGTAATGGGAATGGGTGTGGTAGGCCTGGGCATACTAGGGTTAAGCATACTGTTTATCATCTATAGTAATATGTTTGGCGTTGATACGACGGCCAATCTTAACCGCGTAATTACGATTATTACTGGTTTTTCTTTTGGTGCCTCTTCTATTGCTCTTTTTGCCCGGGTAGGTGGCGGTATTTATACCAAAGCAGCCGATGTGGGCGCCGACCTGGTTGGTAAAGTAGAAGCAGGTATCCCGGAAGATCACCCCTTGAACCCAGCCACTATTGCCGATAACGTAGGCGATAACGTAGGTGACGTAGCCGGTATGGGTGCCGACTTATTTGAGTCTTATGTGGGTTCTATTGTAGGCTCGATGGTACTAGGTGCTGCCTTTTATTTGATTCCAGGATTTACCGACAATTTTGGTGGTTTATCTGCTGTGTTGCTTCCGTTGGCTTTGGCAGCGGCCGGTATTATTGTGTCTATTATCGGTACTTTCTTTGTTAAGGTAAAAGAAGGGGGCGATCCACAAAAAGCGTTAAATATAGGAGAATTTGGCTCTTCTGCCATTATGATTGTGGTTTCCTGGTTTATTATCAAAGCCATGTTGCCCGAGTCCTGGCAGTATAACGATCCTTTATATAACCAGCCCGGAGAGTTTACACAATATACTTCTACTGGTATTTTCATTGCTACTATTATTGGTCTGGTTGCCGGGGTATTAGTAGGCCTCATTACAGAATACTATACGGGTATGGGTAAAAAACCTGTATTATCTATTGTACGCCAGTCTTCCACAGGTGCCGCTACCAACATTATTGCCGGCCTGGGTGTAGGTATGATGTCTACTGCCCTGCCTACCCTGATTATTGCCTTTTCTATTATTGGTGCTTTCTACTTTGGCGGGTTGTATGGGATAGCCATTGCTGCCGTTGGTATGCTATCTAACCTGGGTATTCAGCTGGCAGTAGATGCCTATGGCCCTATCTCAGATAATGCCGGTGGTATTGCTGAAATGTCTGAATTACCCAAAGAAGTCCGTGGCAGAACCGATAAACTGGATGCCGTAGGGAATACCACAGCCGCTATCGGGAAAGGGTTTGCTATTGCATCTGCTGCATTAACAGCCTTGGCTCTGTTCGGCGCCTATATGACGGCTGCCCGCATCAGTACCATTGATATTTCCAAAGCCAATGTAATGGCCGGGGTTTTCATTGGAGGTATGCTGCCTTTCGTATTTTCTGCCCTGGCTATGAATGCAGTTGGCCGTGCAGCTATGTCTATGATTGAAGAAGTAAGACGCCAGTTCCGCGATATTCCATTATTAAATAAAGCACTGGCGGTTATGCGCAAAAATGAAGGTGTTGAAATGGAGCATTGGTCCGCTGAAGATCAGCGTACGTTCCATGCGGCAGACGGCTCTGCAGAATATGGCAAATGCGTGGAAATTTCTACAAAAGCCGCTATCCGCGAAATGGTATTGCCTGGCTTGCTGGCTGTAATTGTACCTGTAGTGGTGGGTTTTATGCCTGGCTTTGGTGCTGAGGCATTAGGCGGCTTATTAGCCGGTGTTACGGTTACCGGTGTATTAATGGCCATTTTCCAATCGAACGCTGGGGGTGCCTGGGATAATGCTAAAAAGAGTTTTGAAGAAGGTGTAGAAATTAATGGACAGATGTACTATAAAAAATCTGAACCACACAAAGCGGCCGTAGTAGGCGACACAGTGGGTGACCCATTTAAAGATACTTCTGGCCCATCGCTTAACATTTTATTGAAACTGATGTCAGTAGTGGCGCTGGTTATAGCTCCCTTGTTGGTAACCAACGAGGTAAATGTAAATGCCCCAGAAACCGGACAACTTCAACCTAAAGTAAAAATTGAAAAAGTAGCCGAGATACGGGATTTAAGATAGAGTACCTCTGTACAAACAAAAAAGAAGCTCCCTCGATTGGGAGCTTCTTTCATTTATAGGGTGTTTATTGCAAATTAGAAGTTATACCGGATACCGGCGCCACCTTGCGGATAAATAACAAAAGGAGCATCAATTATTTCTACAAACAGGTTTACATCCAGGAAGAAAGATAAAGGAATGTCTTTCATCATATACTCCAGACCTAACACACCATCCAAACCTAAGTCAATGTCTGTAACCCGGTCTTCTCTGTATTCCCAATCTCTGTCATTATTGTAGTAATACATATAGCGGTATCTTACAGGCGTGAAACGGGTCTGGATACCACCCCCATAGTAAAAACTTAAGCCATCTGCTCCGCTAATTGGTTTGCTCCACAAATAACGAACCTGCAAAGCAGTAGTGAAGCCTGGGTAATACCCATAATATTTATACATATCCCGGTTATCGTATTTATCATGTTTGTAAAAATCATCCCCGTTGTAATGGTGCCCCCATCTGGAAGCTCTACCTAGGTTAACTTCCCAGGCTGTATTGTTGGAGTTGTATTTTTTTACACTCACACCCAGAGGTTCTCCTAAACGTAATCCAATCCCCCACTTATACGCATTACTACTACCAGAGCTTTTAGCTGCTGAACTTTTGTTGCTGTTTTTATTCTGGCTGCTTGAGTTGCTCGGACGTTGAGATGCATTAGAATTACTTTTTTGAGCTGAATCGTTTGAACGGCTATTATTAGCAGAAGTTGATGAAGGATTGCTCTGATTGTTGTCTTCTTCTACCAGGGAGCTGGATACATACCCGGTTTTTCCGTTGTATTCCACTTTATACCAGCCATCGTTGTTTTTTTCTACCACTTTAAGTTTAGCACCTGCGGGTATAGTTGTAATAACTTCTTTTCCAGTAGCCGGCCCTTGTCGTAGATTAGCCCCGCCAGATGACTTTACTTTATAGGCTGCCTGTGCAGAAACAAGCTGCGCCGACCCCATAAAGAACAGGAATACTGCAATAGCTTTTGTAAATGTTTTCATGTGTTGTTGATCAGACTAAATATATTTTCAAAAATATACTGGCCAACCGGAAAAGATTGGGTTATTTGGTGGGATATTCCACAGATGTAAGAATACTGGTAGCTCCTGATACCCGGCAGGTAAGTGAAATGAAATATATACCTAATTATCAAAATATTAATAAGCTACGTACTTAGCCTGCCAGGGCTTATTACCTTACTTAGGTGCGTAAAAAACGGGGATATTTTAAAAGATAACCACACATTTCACCTAGCAGAAACCATTTTTAAGGCAATAGTACAGGCTCCAGCAGATAGATGGGTGATCGTTTATTGAGCTTAAAATTTCATAAGGAATAGCATCCACTTATAAAATCACGTATATTTCCTCAAATTATACCTATTCCACCGCTGTATGATAGCAGAACTCAGAAGAATTTTAGAGTTTACTATTTTCAAAATAAAAGATTATGAAATCTCTGTTATTGACCTGCTGATTGCTTTCCTGATTATTGCCGGAAGCCGGTTAATAGTTTGGTTCATCCAGAAGTTTTTACAGAAGAATGTTTACTCTAAAGGCACCATAGACGAAGGCAGGCAATTTGCTTTTACGCAGTTGATCAAATACTTTGTGTATACCATAGCAGTGCTGATGATCTTTCAGGCTTTGGGCATAAGTGTATCGCTGCTACTGGCCGGGTCGGCAGCTTTATTGGTAGGTGTAGGGTTAGGTCTGCAACAAACCTTCAACGACCTGGTTTCGGGGCTAATTCTTTTGTTTGAGGGAAATGTACGGGTAGGCGATATTATTGAAATTGATACCTTGATTGGCCGGGTAATCGCCATTGGTGTGCGGACGTCGAAAGTAGAAACCCGCGATAATGTTACCATTATTGTACCTAACTCCAAATTTATTGTAGACAATGTGATTAACTGGAGTCATAATAAAAAAATGACCCGCTTTACCATTTCCGTCCGTACCTCCTACAGTTCCGACCCGGTTCAGGTGAAACAGTCGCTGCTTAAAAGTGTAAAACAGCACCGCGATGTAGTAGATAAGCCTGCGCCTATTGTGCGCCTGCAAGATTTTGGAGAAATTGGCTTGCATTTCGATTTACTCTTCTGGACGCATAACATCTGGCGGATAGAAAGCCTAAAAAGTGAAATCCGCTTCTCCATTCTGAAAGATTTCAAAGAAAACAATATTACCATTCCCTTTCCGCAACGCGATTTGCATATTAAGTCGAATGGTAACTTTCCCTGGGCTAAAGAACAGGAACAAGCGGAAAATTCAGATCAATAAGGAGTATCAACGGAATACAACCGAGTAGTTTTATGGCTGATTTACTGGGCAAGGCACTAAACGATTATTTTACAGGCAATCAAGAGGCATTTCTGCTGGTACACACCAGCTATGGAGAGATTGAAACCATGCCCGCAGCTGTATTCTTCAGAACGTATGAAAATATGCCAGACCTTGAAAAATATGCACTCTCGTTATGCAGGGGCAAAATCCTGGATGCTGGAGCTGGTGCCGGGAGCCATGCCCTGGAACTTCAAAAACAGAATCTGGAAGTGGTGGCCCTGGATATTTCGCCTAAAGCAGTAGAGATTATGAAGCAAAGAGGTGTGCTACATGCCGTAACAGATGATATTTTTACCTACCAGGGCGGCCGTTTTGATACCATTCTGCTCTTGATGAATGGAATAGGCATTGCCAGAGACATGATTGAAATAAACTATCTCCTGAAACATCTTAAATCTCTGCTACTTCCCGGCGGACAACTGCTGCTCGACTCCTGTGATGTAGCGTATTTGGCCGGGGCAAATATTTACCAGCATTATATTGGCGAAGTAACCTATCAGTTTGAATACAGGGGAGAAAAAAGTGAGCCTTTTGGCTGGTTATACCTGGCCCCCCCTATGCTGAAAAAAGTAGCAAAAGCATCGGGCTGGAAATGCCAGATTATTTACGAAGAAGGTGAGTCATACCTGGCCAGGTTAATTGAGGCTTCGTAATACGGTAAGCAAAATAAGCTAGCTTTTTTCTCTATTTTGTGAATTGTGTAGAAGAAATGTTTATCTTTCCATAGAGAAAATATCCAATAAAACACAAATAAGCTTATATTTTTAAACTACGTTATATTCCTGTTCACTACCCAACCTAATTTCCTTTTTTATGTACAAAAGTATCGTTTATTGCGCAGCCTTTATAGTATTTCTTGCTTTTACTAGTGCCAAACAAGGCAGTCCCCAAAAAGACTGGACTAGCTTGTTTGATGGTAAAACATTGAATGGATGGAAAGCCTCCGATAACCCGGCTACTTTCAAAGTAGAAAATGGCACCATTGTAGTAGAGGGTCCGCGGGCTCATTTGTTTTATGTAGGGCCTGTAAACAACCACAATTTCAAGAACTTCGAATTTAAAGCCCAGGTAAAGACTACCCCAGGTTCTAATTCTGGCATGTATTTCCATACCGAATACCAGGATACCGGTTGGCCATCCAAAGGCTACGAG
The DNA here is from genome assembly GCF_030503435.1 of Rhodocytophaga aerolata. Lineage (GTDB taxonomy): Bacteria > Bacteroidota > Bacteroidia > Cytophagales > 172606-1 > Rhodocytophaga > Rhodocytophaga aerolata. The sequence goes on along the minus strand of NZ_JAUKPO010000009.1, from coordinate 142,259 downwards.
GTACAGGTAAATAACACCCACACCGACTGGCGCAAAACCGGCAGTTTATATGCCGTTCAAGATGTAAAAGAAATCCCTGCTAAAGATAATGAGTGGTTTACCCAGCATATAACTGTACAAGGTAAAAAGGTAACTATTCGCGTAAACGACAAGGTACTGGTAGAATACACAGAACCTGATACGCTGACACGTTTACAGGATAAGCCAGGGCGTTGGATTTCCAGCGGTACATTTGCCTTGCAAGGTCACGACCCAAAAAGTAAAGTATACTACAAAGACATTATGGTGAAAGTGCTGCCAGATTAAAGGGCATCTTGGTGTTTTTTGCGAACATGCCTACTTACATTTTTCTCGTCATTTTCTGCATATATGCTCCTTGTCTGCATGCCCAGTCATGGACAGCAAAAAATGCTGTGTCCGTAGATGTTGGAGATATCTATCAGCTTAATTCCTCAGTGAGTTACTCAAGGATTCTCTTTCATAAAAATACAATTACCTTAACAGCCAGTGCCGGCATATCTGTGGAGCCAGTAGCTTACAGTACGCTCTGGCAACCGTTATTTCCAGTTGAAACCTCCCTATTTACGGGGAATGGTAAACATCATTTGGAAAGTGGTATATGGCTGATACCAGGCCTATATTACGACTACTACCTGTATAATGACTATTTGGTAAGTGCAGAGCCAACGAAAATAATTACAAAAAAAGCAATAGGGACAACAGCCGGTTTCCGGATTGGCTACAGGTTTCAGAAGCCAGGTGGCGGCTTCTTCTTCCGGCTGGGTTTTACGCCGGTGTTATATTCAAGTTTTACACCATTTTTTCTCACCTATCTAGATGCAGGGAAAGATGGATGTGTGCTGTGTATCTATAGTGAACCATCCGGAAAAAAGGCCGGCTTCGTTCCTGGTATCAGTATTAGCCTGGGCAGAAGTTTTTAATGTTTTATAAAGGAAAACCTTTTTGCTCTTCCTGTGTAGCTGGATGCCAGGAAATAGTTGTGCCTTCAATTTTTCCTGACTGGAATAAGTCTGGCTGCTTGTTAAAATTTTTGTCCGTTACTTTTACTTTCCAGATTCCAGTCATCTGCAGGTATTTGTCAGCAAAATCCGGATGAATGGCCAGATTGCAATACTGGTCGGCATCTACACAGCTAGGATACACCAGTATATTGGTGTCAGGTTTTTTGTCGGCATATAATAACTCGTGACCTATCAGGGAAGAAAGCGTGTATTCGTCTCCCAGAAAAGCTTTGCAATAGGCCTTATGTAACTGATGCCGCTTTTCCTTTAGAGCCTCTGGTGAATCTGCCAGAGATTGATGGAATTGTTCTTCCTGCTTGGCTCTTACCTTTTCCCAGGGATGCTGCTTTGGCAGCGGATGATCGAAGAATAAGAACAGGCGGGCTTTTTCAGCATTTTTCACTTGCCATTCACTCACAAATACCACGTCTCCCTTCTTGCATTCTGCTTCCTTTAAGGCAGTTGTTGGGTTATCCGCTACATAAAACACCGGACACCCTTTTTTATTAGCTCTGGCAAGTTCACATTTTTCAGGGGTAGGGTACGAAAAAGTTTTTACCTGGCTTATGGACGCCTCTCCTATTCCTTTTTCGGCCCGTACGCGATAAAGCTTAAATGGAAAAGCCTGGTGCGGGTATTCATATTGCCAATGCGACAGATAAGGCAGTGCCGCCAGTAGATGGGTAGCTGCTTCTTGTTGTTCCTTGTCTGAAATTTTTTCTTTCTCTAATTGGGCAATAGCTGCACAAGCAGCTTCCACAATAGCTGTAACCTTATCAACAGCAAACTTCATAAAAAATAGCAAATGGTACGCAGAGCCATTGTACGTAAAAACACAAGCAATATGTTTTTACAAACGGTTCTTTTTCCACGAACGCTGCCCAGCATTCACAGGCTGGGTAACAGGTACAGCCTCTGTTTGCTTTTGTTGAATTAGCAGCCTGGCTACCAAGGCAGCCGCTAGCTGGGCTTCATTTTCAAAGGGAGTTTCCAGCTGTTGTGGCGTAAAATGTCTGGCTACAAAATTGGTATAAAACTTACCGGAAACAAAAGCCGGGTGTTGCATAACAAATTTACAAAAGCCTAAAGTAGTTTGTACACCACTTACCTGATATTCATCTATTGCCCGGATCATCCGGCTGATGGCTTCTTCCCTGTTTTTGGCAAACGTGATCAGTTTGGCAATCATCGGATCATAATAAATGGGAATATCCATACCTTGCTCAAACCCATCGTCTACCCGGATACCTGGGCCTTGTGGCCGTACATACGTTTGCAGGCGGCCAATGTCTGGCAAGAAATTATTTGCCGGATCTTCGGCATATACCCGTATTTCCAGAGCATGTCCATGTATTTTCAGATCTTCCTGACGGAAGCTTAACTTTTCTCCCTGTGCAATCCGGATTTGTTCTTTTACCAGGTCTACGCCAGTAATTTGTTCAGTTACCGGATGTTCTACCTGTAACCGGGTATTCATCTCCAGGAAATAGAAGTTCAGATTCTCATCTACAATAAACTCAACGGTTCCGGCCCCAAAATAATTACAGGCTCTGGCTACGTCTACCGCACTCTCGCCCATTGCCTCCCGTATCTGGGGAGTAAGTACAGAAGAGGGCGCTTCTTCTACTACTTTCTGATGGCGGCGCTGCACAGAGCATTCTCTTTCAAACAAATGCACAATATTGCCATGTTGGTCACCCAATACTTGTATTTCGATGTGTTTGGGAGAGATAATATATTTTTCTATGAACACAGAGCCATCGCCAAAAGCCGAAGTAGCCTCACTTACAGCCCGTTGCATCTGCTCCTCAAAGTCTTGTGGATGGTCTACAACCCGCATACCTTTGCCTCCGCCGCCTGCACTGGCTTTAATCAATACTGGGTAGCCAATTTTATCACATATTCTTTTTGCTTCGGTTATGTCTGTTACCGCATCTGGGGTGCCCGGCACCATAGGTATATTAAATTTAGATACGGCTGCTTTGGCTGTCAGCTTATCACCCATTATCCGGATAGATTCCGGGGAAGGCCCAATAAATACGATACCTGCTTCTCCTACTGCCTTAGCAAAAGCGGCATTCTCAGATAAAAATCCGTAGCCGGGGTGAATGGCATCCACACCTAATTTTTTGCAGACATCAATTATTTTATCTCCTTTTAAATAAGATTGCGCAGAAGCAGCCGGACCGATACAAACTGCTTCATCCGCATAACGAACATGTAGGGCATTGCGGTCTGCTTCACTGTAAACGGCTACTGTGCGGATGCCCATTTCACGTGCGGAACGCATTACCCGTAAAGCTATTTCTCCTCTGTTGGCTATCAGTATTTTTTTTATCTGCATGGTGGCTTCTTATGGGCTTATGAATAGTAATTGATTTATTTATTCGATAAACAGATGGGCTAACTCAGGTGTTTATCGATTGGGATGCTGCGAAATTAAACTATCTCTTCAAATTATCATTTCTTGTGAAGAATAAATAATTTTGCTGCTCCTGCTATTTCATTTATCTGGCTTGTATGAACCGATCTAAAAAAATATTTCTTCTGATAAGCGCCGTTTTCATTCTGCTGATGATCTATTTTACAGTAGATATTTTTTCGCGGACTACAGCCCCCTGGAAAAGGAAAAAGAAATCCACTTCCACAGAGCAGGTAACTGACTCCACCCGTACAGATACTGAAAGTGGGCAATAGCTTATTTCTTCGCCGGAAAATAATGCGGTTAGCCACAAATTAAAATTTTTTATTTCTATCCTTCTTATTTATTTCACGTACAAATTTGTATTGCTAACTATTATCCTATTAACTGAATAACTACGTATGAAAAATTTGATAGAAAGATCTGTTATGTTGTCTGTGCTTGCCGGTATGCTATTATTTACGGCTTGTAATTCTTCTGAAAACAAAGAAAACACGACTACTGAGACAACAGCCACAGAAAATACAGCTCCCGATGCTACAGCTACTGAAAATACAGCTGATCAAACGGCTACAGGCAACAGCACAGCCAATGCGTCTACACCTACGGCTTCTGCAGCTGATCTGGAAAAAGCTAAACAATTATACAATACCAATTGTGCCGTATGCCATAAATTGAATAATGAAGTATTGATAGGCCCTGGCCTGGCAGGAATTAACCAAAAACATCCGCAGGAATGGCTGGTTAAATGGATTAAAAACTCTCAGAAGGTGATAGAAAGCGGAGATAAATATGCAGTGGAGTTATTTAACAAATACAACAAAGTGCCTATGCCTGCCTATGAGAACTTTAGTGACGATGAGATTAAAGCCATACTGGCCTACATTGAGCAAAACCAGGAAAAATAGTCTATTCATTTACCAATAAACTTTATCCCTTATACATATACACTATTTTTTAACTTCCTAGATATGGATTACATTAAACAACTTCAATTGATTATTATTCTGCTGTGCGTGATTGTTGTTCTGTCTATTGGTACTGGTATTGCTTTTGTGGCCACCTATACGCCTGGTAGTGAAAACGTTGCCCAGCAAGCTACTGCTACTGCTAATGGACAGGCATCGGCGGCTCCTGCACAAGCGGCTGCTATTACCGACCCGGTAGCCAAAGCCGGAGAAACGTTATTCAAAAATAACTGCGCGGCCTGCCATGCAAGTTCTACGGAAGTAGTTGTAGGCCCGGGCTTAGCCGGTATTACTCAACGGCGTCCCGAAGAATGGCTGGTTGCCTGGATCAGAAACTCACAGAAAGTGATACAAAGTGGCGATAAGTATGCAATTGAGCTTTTTAACAAATATAACAAAACAGTAATGCCTGCTTATGATTATTCCGATGATCAGATAAAATCTATTCTTCGCTATATAGAAGCAGTGAATGGAGGAACAAGTGGCTCTGTTGCACAAAAATAAACCGCTGAGGGTTTTAACAAAAAACCACCTGAAATAGCTCAGGTGGTTTTTTGTTTGTGTGAATAGAGAGTATTACTTATTATACGAATAACCCCTCGATAGATAAATATCGTTCGCCAGTATCATAGCAGAAGGTAAGCACTTTAGAACCTTCTGGTATTTCAGGTAATTTTTTAGCTACAGCAGCCAGGGAAGCGCCAGACGAAATGCCTATAAATATTCCCTCTTCTTTTGCTGCCCGTATGGTATATTCAAAGGCTTCTTCTTTGCTTACCTGGATGGTTCCATCAACACGGTCCACATAGAGGTTTTTTGGAATAAAACCGGCACCTATCCCTTGAATGGGATGCGGGCTTGGAGAACCGCCACTGATAACCGGAGATAAGGCAGGTTCTACAGCAAAGCTTTTCATATTCGGGTAATATTCTTTTAATACTAGGTCGCAGCCGGTAATATGCCCGCCGGTACCAACGCCAGTAATCATATAATCTATTTTACCTGGAAAATCCCGCAGAATTTCCTGTGCAGTGTGCTCCCGGTGTGCCCGTATATTGGCTTCATTATCGAACTGCATCGGCATCCAGGCTTTCGGGTTAGAAGCTACCATATCGTGTGCACGTTCAATTGCTCCTTTCATTCCTTTTTCGCGGGGGGTTAGCTCAAACTGTGCTCCGTATGCCGACATCAAACGGCGGCGCTCAATGGACATAGATTCGGGCATCACCAGCACCAATTTGTACCCTTTTACAGCAGCTACCATAGCCAAACCTACACCCGTATTCCCGGAAGTTGGCTCAATAATAATGCTATCTGGTCCCAGTAAGCCTTTTTTCTCCGCATCTTCAATCATTGATAAGGCAATACGGTCTTTTATACTGCCGCCGGGGTTTGCCCGTTCTAATTTCATCCATACTTCTGCACGTTTACCAAACAAGCGGTTAATGCGTACAATGGGGGTATTTCCAATGGTTTCTAATATATTATTTGCTCTCATAAGTTTAGTTAGATGTGTTTATTTGTTGCCTGGTACCTAGTGTATCAGGCTATATAATATGTTAGTTATATATAAAATTCCAGATACTGTTCTACCGCTTTTTGTCCGCTAACTTTAATCTGGCTTTTGTGGTATACTTTGGAATAGGCCGGCACACTTTCTGTCAGCCATACGTTTCCCCCGATCACGCTATGTTCGCCAACTACTACTTCGCCCCCTAAAATTGTTGCATTAGCATAAATCACTACATAGTCACCGATAGTGGGGTGCCTTTTTACATTGGCTAGTGCTTTTTCTACACTAACGGCTCCCAGCGTTACGCCCTGATATAGTTTTACATGATTGCCAATAATGGTGGTTTGTCCGATGACTATACCGGTACCATGATCTATGCAAAAATAAGAGCCTATCTGGGCACCCGGGTGAATGTCTATGCCTGTTTTTTGGTGGGCGTACTCTGTTAGCATTCTGGGGATATAGGGAACATCCAGCTTATAGAGCACGTGTGCCATCCGGTAAATAGCAATCGCATAAAATCCAGGGTAAGTAAGAATAACTTCATGTATGTCTTTAGCCGCCGGATCTTCCCGTACAATGGCTTCTGCATCTTTCAGTAATTGCGTATAAATAACCGGTAAAAAGGAGAAAAATTTCTTAGTTAGTAAAGTATCCGGCAAATGGGCATGACACTGGGAAGATTTTAATAATTGCACAAAATCCAGGCTCAGCTTCTCTACAAAATCTTGTATTTCTGCAGTAGAACTGAAAGATTTACTGGCAAACTGCGGAAACAGTACTTTAAGGAGATTCTCAGCAAATCCGTAAACAGCCTCTTTGCGGGGTATTGCCTCGGATGCTTTATGTGCCTGTAGGAGTGTATGCAGAAAATGAGTATCCATAAAAAAATGAGTTATCAATTATCACTAAACAAACAACAATAAGCAATGTTTAACGCATAAAAATTTAGTAGCTATGCCGGAATTTGATTCGTTACTGCTTAAAAACATCCAGTAAGGTGCGGCATTTCAGTTCGGTTTCTATCCACTCTTTTTGCGGATCAGAATCGGCGGTGATTCCTGCTCCGGCATATAAAATGGCTTTATCAGGACTTAGCTGCATACACCGTAAATTTACAAATAAATGTGTCTCCGCATTTACATTTACCGGCCCCAAAAATCCGCTATAAAAAGACCGATCATGTTTTTCAAAATCCAGAATAAATTGCAGGGCAGGTTCTTTCGGTGTACCACACACCGCCGATGTTGGATGAAGGAGTTGCAGCATAACAGTACCCAACTGCGGAAAATTTACTTCCTGGGTATCTACTGTAAATTCCGTTTGTAAGTGCATCAGATTTCCGGCGGCCACTGTTCTGGGGCCTATTTCCTCATACTCCCGCAGACGTATTTTTTTAAAACAATTAACAATATACCGGCTTACCAAGGCTTGTTCTTCAATCTCTTTCTGTGTCCATACAGCCTGGCTTACCGGAAGCCCCTCCACCAGCCGCTGCGTACCAGCCAGCGATACCGTGCGGAATATTCCCTGTTTGTCAACACTAATCAGTGTTTCAGGCGAGGCTCCCATCCAGATACCCACATCGGGAATAAAAACCAGGGAAACAAATGCATGCGGGTACCGGCTGCATAAGCTCAGGAAATTCTGCACATTGTCTGGATTCGAGAGTAGAGTTATTTCTTTTGTCCTGGACAAGACGACTTTCCGGAAATGGCCTTGATTAATTGCCTCTATGGCTTTGGAAACAGCTCCCTCAAAGGTACTTTTTGCCACATTTTCCAGAGGAGTTTCTGTATATTTAATGTCGGATGTTTGCTTACTTTCCGGATCGGTTAGTTCATCAGCCACTTGCTGCCGGAAGCGGTCATATCTGCTAGCATTGAAAATATTCGCTTTCAGGGTTTCCTCGGTAATGGCACCATCCGTAATGGTATAGTACATATCTCCTCTGATAAACAAACTGGCCTGGCCATTGTCATTTAAAAAAGGGCTGAAGGCAAAACCGGCAGGTAGTTCTTCCAGGTCTATAGGGGTGGTAGTGGCTGTACCGGAAAAATCGACCATCAGGTGTATAGTGCCGGTATGTGGCAAACGCCAGAGAGCTACCGGATAATTGTGTTGCAAAGCCTGGTGCCATACCGCTTTGCTGAAATCTAATGTGTTATTCTGAAAGGCAATGGTTGTCGTTGTGTCCACTCAAGTTACATTTTTCTTTTTTCACTAAGACATATTACTTTATAAAAGCCTGATGTCTGACCATACATTTACCCTTGTTCTACACATATGGGCAAAGGAATTCTGTTTATAGTATAACCATCCTGAGGGCCTTACTGTTTTTTTTCCAGTACAGCTATTGTTATCCGGCTGACACATACCAGTTGGCCAGATTCATTGGTAATCCGGATTTCCCAAACCTGCGTTTGCCGGCCTACATGTAGCGCAGTTGCTTTTCCATATACATATCCATCCCGTACACTCCGTATATGGTTGGCATTGATCTCTAACCCAACACACTGATATTTCTCCAGATCTACTGAAAGGCTGGCGGCAAAGCTCCCCAGAGTCTCGGCCAATACAACAGAGGCTCCCCCATGTAACAGGCCAAAAGGTTGTTTGGTTCGATGGTCTACAGGCATTCTGGCACATATATAATCACTGCCTATTTCGGTAGCTTCTATTCCCAGGTGTTCACCCATATTACCCTGGTTGAGTTTGTTCAAATAGTCGAGCGTAACATTGGAGTTAATCATAGCTATTTAGTTAAAGAGTTATAGATCTTTTGTGGTAAAAATAAGTAAACAAATGGCATATCCGGCAGACCGTATACAATAGGCTATCGGAAAGGCTTCAATACCCATAGGTGTATACAGAGAAAAAACAGCAAGTATATACAAAGCCGCGGACAAAACCTGCATTATAATAAACAGGCGGATATGGGCTTTTCCCAGCAAAACGTAGGCAAAAAAATAGGATACCATAATAAAAAAATCACCTAATACCTGCCATTTAAAATAGGCTTCGCCGGCTAAAAAACGATCGTCGAATAGCAGCAGCAGTATATGGTAACGGGTAAGATAAACGCCAATCAATCCCAACATGATAATAGGCAACCAGTTTAGTATTGCTTGTGAAAGAACCTGTTTTATCGCTTGCTTATTGCCAATGGCTGCTGCCACACCTGGGAAATATACCACGGCGAGCAAGGCCGTAAATACCTGAGTATACCATTCAGATGTTCTAACAACAGCCTGCCAAAGGCCAGTAGCCTGGCTACCAAACTGATTGATGGCAAATTGGCGGATAAAGAAATCAACCGTCCTGCCAAATAGAACCAGACTCAACGCCATGAGGCTATATTTTCCCAGGGCAATAAATGCCTGCTTCAGGTTATTTTGAACTACTCCCTGATTCACATAGTGCCAAAGGTCTGTAGATAAATCCGTAACAGAAATATGGTAAAATTTCAACAAGATCCATATACCAACAAGTGAAAGCCCTTGCCCGGCAGCAAAACCAGCTAAACTATAGGATAAACTTGAGGTACTTACCCCCACGATTACTCCACTTAAGACTATTATACTGGAAGCTATCTGAGCTAACAGATACACTTTCGTTTTTTGTGCAGCTAATAATAAGGCGCTACAATAAAGGTATACTAACTGGCCAAGGGATGCCACGGCCACTAAAGTAAACCATTGAAAACGGTGCCAGGAAGCTGGAAAAACCTTAAAAAACGGATTGATCAACAGCAGGAAAGCCAGGCTACAAATTACCCATACCAGCATATGCCAGAGTAATCCTGCTACTAAAAAATCTCTCCGGAGACCTTTGTTTACTTGCTGATCTGCTATGTATTTCACCAGGCCTTTTCCAATGCCTTCTGCCGGAACCAAGGTAACAATGCTAAACAAATTTTGCAGGTGGGCTAAGGCTGTAATTCCGGTTGCTCCGAGAAAAAAAGCAAACAGCTTGTTTATCGCAAGGCTACTCCCAATCCTTACCAGAAGCATGACAAGGGAGCCTGTATATTTTCGGAGCATAGTGCAAAAGCTGGAGATTGGATGCCAAAATCAGGGCAAAGGTATTCAAAGCAAGACATATACCAGCTAATACGCCTACAAAAACTAATGGACAGGTTGAGGAATCTGCAACACAAACTTTATACATGTTCCGGCACCTGGAACAGATTCGATCAGCAAATGGCCTTGCAGTTTTTTGGAGCGGCTTTGCATATTCATAAGCCCGTTTCCCCCTTTCTCTTTTTCTTTTTCAAACCCCAGCCCATCATCTGACAAACTAACGCTCATCTGGGTATGATTTATGCCGAATTGCAGCCGTACCTTCCGGGCTTTGGCATGTTTAAGAATGTTGCTCATCCCTTCTTTAAAGAGTAATATCAGATGACGGCTATCGCCCATAGGTAGCATTACCGGGCGTAGTTCTTCACTTATTCCCATCACTTCGAAACATACGTCCGTTTTTTCAAACAAGTCATCGCCGAAATCTTTCAGGCGGATGGCCACCTCATACAAACTATCATTTTCTGGGTTGATAGACCATATGAAGTCTTTGGTGCCCTGATAAAGTTGATTTGAGTTGTCGCGGATTTTGGTTAACAGGTGGTCTACTTCTGCGCCATGCCCATTTAATCTTGCTTTGATCAGTTCAGTGATTAAGGAAATACGGGTGAGGCGGTTCCCAAACTCATCGTGCAGGTCCTGGGCTGCTAGCTTGCGTACCCGTTCATTTTCGGTGAGCTTGGCCTTTTCAATCTCCATCAGGTGATGTACTTTTTGTTTTACCCGGTAATCGTAGGAAAGTTTGATGGCAATAGCCAGCACTGCAAAAGTGGCCAGATAAAACCAATAGGTCCGCCAGAAAGGGGGAGTTATTATCAATTTTACCACCGCTTCCTGCTGATCACTCCAGATTCCGTCACTGTTAGACCCCTTCACCCGGAATGTATATTCACCCGGACTCAAATTAGTGAAACTGGCATAGCGGCGGTTTCCGGCATACATCCATTCATCCTGAAAATTATCCAGCTTAAAGGCATACTGGTTTTTGCGCGGATTGGTATAATCCAGGGCTACAAAGTCGAAAGAGAAGAAATTTTCCTTATAATTCAAGCGGATTTCGCCTTGTGCAGCCAGCAAGCTATCGAGGTTTATTGGTTTTTCGAATATTTTGAAGGAAGTAAGCTGAATTTTGGGTACATGCTGATTATCTGAGATACTATCCGGATCGAAACTTACTACGCCACTATTGCCTCCAAAAAACATCTCTCCTTTCTCACTTCTATGATAGGCACCTGAGTTGAATTCATTATTAGGCAATCCATCGGTTACATCATAATTTTTGAACTGTTTACTTACCGGATCAAACCGGGAGATGCCCAGGTTTGTACTCATCCAGATACGACCTTTGTCATCCAGTAAGGCACCGTAGACATAATTATTAGATAAACCGCTTTTTTCACTGTAATGAATAAACCGTTCGTTTCCTTTGGTAACTTCCAGTTTGTTGATGCCCTGGTCTGTACTAAACCACAAATTTCCCTGCTTATCCTCTAAAACAGACCAAACCATATTGCTACTAATACTATATGGGTTATTCTCCTGATGCAGGTATTGCGTAAATGTTTCCGACTGACGGTCAAATTTACTTAAGCCCGACAAAGAGCCAATCCATAGGTTTTGTTGTTTATCTTCTAAAATGGAAGTGATAAAATACCCTTTCAGCCCAGTATCTTCCCAGTAGCTTTTTGTTTCCCCGGTAGCCCGGTCGTATTTTTTTAAGTCGAACCCAGTGCCGATCCAGAAATTATTCTGACTATCCTCATACAAATACATGATTTCATTCTCCATGTATTTCCGTTGATGGTTATTAAAGTAAATTCTGGTAAAAGTTTCTTTCTGCCTGTCGAATTTATTGAGCCCAAAATGCGTACCTACCCATAATGTACCTTGTTTATCTTCATAAATCCGCTCCACCATATCGTCGCTGATACTTGTTGTATTCTTCGGATCGTAGGTGTATTTCTTGTATTGATTGGTTTTGCGGTTGATTCTTACCAGCCCTTTTTGTGTGCCTATCCAGAGGTTATCTTCTTTATCGGTGTATATAGCAAAGGTAGAGTTGGTGGCAAAAGACTTTTCCTGGCTGGTGAAGCGGTTCCAGAACACAAATTTATTTTTGGCCCGGCTGTATTTATGCACCCCGGCTCCGCGGGTTCCAATCCACACTACATCTTCAAAAGCATCTTTACTCTCGTAGAGAGAAAAGATCATATTACTTTTCAAGCCTTTAGTTGCAAAAAAATCATCTTTTATATGGATAATGGAAGCCACAGTGTGTTTATCCTGCATGATGATTTTACAGATCCCGTTAGATTGAGTGCCGATCCATAGATCGCCTTTCTGGTCTACAAGTAACGTTTTAATCACATTATCACTTAAACCCATTGGCTTATCTGGGTCACGGTAAAAATGTTGGACTTCGCTGGTGTTTTTATCTATTCTATTAAGTCCCCGGGTGGTTCCTACCCATAAGTTTCCAAAATGATCTTCTGTAATGGCTGTTACCACATAATCCGATAGCCTAAATAATGAACTTGAGCTATTCCCGGCATGCACAAAACTGAGTTTTTGTTGACTTGGATGCTTGTCTGGATTCTGAATAACTACCTGATTGAGGCCTTTTGCTGTGCCAAGCCATACTTTTCCTTCTTTATCTTCGAAAATAGTAAATACCCTATGGTTGCTGATACTACTTGCATCTGTAGAATCTGGCTTATAAGTATAGATCTGGTACTCGTTTTTTTCTTTATCGAATACCATCCGTTTTAATCCTTCAACGGTTCCCAGCCATATGCTCTGCCACTGATCTTCATAAATACTAAAAATCGGAAATATATCGGCACTTGCAGTGTCAGCAGAAAGTTGAGGAAACCGCACAAATGTATTGGTGGTTTTGTCTAATCTATTTAATCCGTCCAGTGTACCTACCCATAAGTTGCCTACTTTATCTTCATGCAAATGATGGATCTGGTTGTTGGACAAGGAAGTGGAATCGTAGGGGTCGTGTTTATAATGAATAAAAGTGTATCCATTGTATTTATTGAGGCCATCTACGGTGCCAAACCACATAAAGCCTTGCTTATCTTTTAAGATGGTATATACTTCGCTTTGCGAAAGCCCATCTTCTACTGAAATATGATCGAAGTTGGCTGTGTTGTATTGGGCAGAAAGGGAAAAATGCACTAAGCAAAACAACAGCCAGAGCCATCGTATGCTTGTATTGAATGCATAGATGATAAAAAAATCAATTATCTTTTTTGGAAAGAACCAATACATAAAGTTCTTGTTATAAGTCTCTTATCTTCAATATTATCAAATTTTTCGCAGAATACTGTTATTTAGCCAGTGAAATAGTAATGCATATAGTAGTACTATTCTATAGGTACATAGCCGTCCGATTATATACATAAGCAAAAAGCCTGCACTTGCGATGCAGGCTTTTTGCTTATGTATCAAGTTATTCATGCAGCCAAATTAAGCCTTGCTAAGTGCTGCAAAATGTTTAAAAAACAGCGGTATGGTTTCTATCCCTTTTAGGTAATTAAAAATACCATAACTTTCATTGGGTGAATGAATAGCATCAGAATCCAGGCCAAAACCCATCAATACACTTTTCAGCCCAAGTTCCTTTTCAAACAAGGCTACTATAGGTATACTGCCACCTTCCCGTTTAGGGATTGGTACTTTCCCCCAGGCCTCTTCAAAGGCTTTGCTTGCCGCCTGGTAGGCCACCGAATCTACAGGAGTAACTACAGGTTCTCCCCCGTGATGCGGTTTAACTTTCACCCGTACACTTTTGGGAGCAATGGATTCAAAATGCTTCTGGAATAACTCCGTAATTTTGTGAGAATGTTGGTTGGGTACCAGCCGCATGCTGATTTTTGCATTTGCTTTGGAAGGAAGTACAGTCTTGGATCCTTCTCCGGTATAGCCACCCCAGATACCATTAACATCCAGCGTTGGCCGGATAGATACTCTTTCCAGAGTAGTATATCCTTTTTCGCCATGGATATCGCCAATGTTGAGTTCTTTCTTGTATTCTTCTAGAGAGAATGGGGCTTTTGCCATTTCCGCCCTCTCCTGTTCGCTTAGTTCCTGCACATCATCGTAAAAACCTGGTATTGTAATATGATTGTTTGCATCTTTTAAGGAAGCAATCATTTCGCAGAGGATGTTGATGGGATTTGCCACGGCGCCTCCATACATACCTGAATGCAGATCGCGGTTGGGTCCAGTAACCTCCACTTCCAGGTAACTCAGCCCCCGTAATCCCGTCGTAAGCGAAGGACAATCATTAGCAATAATGTTGGTATCAGAAATCAGGATAACTTCTGCCTTTAGCTTTTCTTTGTTATTCTTTACAAATATGCCCAGATTGTCAGAGCCTACTTCTTCTTCGCCTTCAATCATAAACTTCACATTACAGGGCAGCGTATTAGTGGCTAGCATCGTTTCCAGGGCTTTTACGTGCATGTATACCTGGCCCTTGTCGTCACAGGCACCTCTGGCATAAATTTTTTCGTCTTTAATTACCGGCTCAAAAGGCGGCGAATGCCAAAGTTCTAAGGGGTCGGCAGGCTGCACATCGTAATGTCCGTATACCAGTACTGTAGGCAAAGACGGATTAATGGTTTTTTCGCCGTACACAATCGGATGGCCAGCTGTTTCGCATAGTTCGGCCTGATCTGCTCCGGCTTTCAGTAATTGCTCGCGGATAAATTCTGCGGCTTTTCTCACTTCAGCCTTATATTTACTATCGGCACTCACAGAGGGTATCCGTAATAAATCAAGTAATTCGTTGATAAACCGGTCTTTATGTTGATGAATGTAATCTTGCATAGGTTTTTGGTTAATGCTTGATATAAAATAAGAAAGGGCTAAAATAGCAAATCTGCTTTTAACCCTTTTGTAATCGTGTATAAAAATTGATGTTACTTCTTTTTCAGCCGGATAGTGGTGCGGTTTTCTTCCCCGTTTATCAACCGGACTATATTTTTCTGATGGGTAAGGGCCACAATGGCAAACAGCACAAATCCGAAAATATTTAACAGTGGTTCTTCTGGATTAAATCTGGGAATAAGTAGCAGAATCGGAAAAGCCAGCGTTGCAATCATGGAACCAAGTGAAACATATTTGGATGTCAGCAATACAATAATAAAGATCAGCACACAAAGCAAGGAGGCTTCCAGATGTATAGCCAGTGCCATTCCCAGCAAGGTAGCCACGCCCTTTCCTCCTTTAAAATTAACATAGACCGGAAAGATGTGCCCTACCACCGCCAGAATACCGAACAACAGTTTAAATTGTATGATAGACTCTGCAGAAATGGCGTCCATGAAGTACAAAATAAGGGCAAGAGAGGTAGCGGTCCATCCTTTAAAAATATCTACCAGCATCACAATAATACCTGCTTTTTTACCTAGTACCCGGAATGTATTGGTTGCTCCGGCGTTGCCACTGCCGTACTTACGCACATCTATACCAAAGTAAGCTTCGCCCAGCCAAACCGACGTAGGCAGGGAGCCAATCATATAAGCCATTATTGCACCACAAATAATCAGCAATATATCCATCTAAAATAGTTCTTTAAGTAATTGTAACTGAAACAGAAGTTAGTTAAAAATAATTTACAGTAGGTCCTCCAAATATATATAAGTTCACAGGATAACTCCAAATATTCCTGCCCTCACTTTAGACTACTGGTTTACCATTACTTTTACGAAACTTTCCTTTACTAAAGATGTATTTTTAGGAAAACACCTCATTAAAATCCGTCTTTTTTCTCAAACTTAGTATCTTTCTCTGGTTGTTTCTCTTCTGTTGGAGCTTCTTCCTGCGGTACTTCCAGGGTTGGTTGCTCTTCTTTGCCTTTTTTCTTCTTTGTTTTTTCTTTTTTCTGCTTTGCTGGTTTTGGTTGCGCTTCTACCTGCTGCTCAACAGGGGCTTCTTGTGTAAGTGTCTGTTCCGGCTTTGGCTGTTCCTCCGTTTTGCTTACCTGCTGCTTCACTGTGTTGGTCGCAATACCTTTGTACTCGCGGTTGAAGCGGTCAATAAAGGTGGCTCTTTCGTCGTGGGTAGCCATTGCCAGGCTAAACTGGCCGGGTTTGCCAGGTTTAGCCTTTTTGCCCATTACGTCATTGAATTTCTCATCGGACGATAAAACCATTAGCTGGTTCTGTGTAAAATCAAAATAATACCAGTCATCTGAAGTAATTTCAAGGTAAATGGTGGCATCATCCCCGGAAGGTGTTTTTCGAATCTCCACCATTCCGCCTAGCAATGAATTAATATCAACATTGGCAATATTGGATACACCCAGTTGGCCATTGCTGTAAAAAGCCTTATTTGCTTCCGACCATTTCAAATTCACGTTAGACAACACCATGGTTGCGAGCAGCCGCTTAGAGGCCTGGTGTAAAGGAATAAATCCTTGTTTAGATTTTTCTTTATAACTTTTAGTAGCTCCGTTACCAATAATAGCAGCTAGTTTTTCATATAATAGTTCTTTATCGTCATTCGCTTCTTTATCGCCTACCCCTTTATCTAACTTGGTTTGAACGATGGTATTTCCCATGGTCGTTACTCCCTGCATAGGCAGTGGAAAATTGAAGGCAAGTAAAGAATTGAGGCTATAATCATTTGATGCAAAATCTACTTCACCAATACCAGAAGATAACAGATACTCACTGGGTGCACTGAACAAATCAACCTTACCAGAAAACTTAAGCTTTCCGGTAGCATCATTCAATACCAGCTGGTTTCCTTCCATGGAGGCATTATTTAGCTTCTCTATCGGAGCAACCGTAAATTCATTAGTAGCCGGGTTATATTTTAACTGCCCTTTGGCTGTAATTAGATCCTTATCATCCTGGTTAGATTTTACAGAAAGGAAGGTAGTGTAAATGGAGGAAGTTTGCTTATCAATATGAATGCCTGTTGTTACTGGTAAATTATCTACGGTCAGGTTTTCATCCACATTAATTACAATATTTTCTTCTCCTTTATTGTTTTTATAGGGCAACCATGCTCCCAGTGTCGCCTGACTCTTCAGATCCAGCTTAATTGACCCGTCCAGAATCAGGTTTTTTTCCGGAGCAAGCATGGTTACATTACCCTTGTACAATATTCTGGGAGCAATAAGAAACTTGTCTTCTTCCAGTACTTCACCGGCAGCCACTGTGTAGCTCCGGGGAGTCTTGTCCTTTTTAGTAGCTTCCTCCTGTTTGAGTTCAAAATCACCTAGTTTAATATTAAACTCTTGTTTTTCAGAATTAATGTACTTATACGTAGCATTTCCAACAAACTTAGAACGGGATAGAATCTGCACATTTCCGTCGAACAGATTATGATAAGCATATACTGTATCTATCGAAAGTTTTGCTTCAACCAATGGTTCCATTAAGGCATTCTCTTGGATGCGGACAACACCATTTTTTGGCATAATGCGGGCATCCGCCGATTGGATATAAGGAACACCACCAATATTCAGCGTATATTTTTCTATGTTATAGAGAGCAAAACGGGCATTGAATGTCAGGTTCTCCTGAGTAGGCTCCATAGAAGTAAAGGTACTGGTTTGTACATCCCCCTCCATGATAATACTTTTCTTCGCTATATCCCATTTTGCTTTATTAATAGATGTTTTATAGGCGGCATAGGGAAATTCCAGACTGGCAAAACCTGAAAGCGCCGGATTAGTACTGGTACTAATAGTTACTAATCCCTGGCCCATATTAAAATCTACGTTTACAAAATTGGCAGATAATACTGGCTTGGTCAGCACATTCGATTTAATACGGAATTCGGCATCACTTGCTTTAAAGAAGGTTTTATCCAGCTGAAAAGCAGAAGAATAGGTTTCAGAATCTTTTCTATCTAAAGTACCACTACCAAATAAGCCAGTAGAGCGGACTACCATCATCCCTTTGAAAGTAGCCCCTGTCTGTTTATATATTTCAAAAGGTGTGTCGGTATTAGAAATATTCATACTATCGGCCCGGGGCATCCACTTTAGGGAATAGTTCTTCAATTTTACCTGTGGGAAAGAGCCTGCACCAATAGTGGTTTCTTTAATTTCGGCTGTAGGACCTTTGGCTATCACAGAATCAGGGGTGAATAATACATCTTTCGAAGTAAGGGTAGTACTTAGATGCTCAATAGTACCGGAAGTCCGCAAACCCTTCATATCCATAATTATGTCTCCACTGAACACAATTTTGGAGGGTGAGTCGTATAAATTATACGCGTTCTGAGTTGGTTTATGACGGAATCCTAAGGTATTATCCGGCATAGGCACCAATGCTTCTTTGAAAGGCGGGAAAATACCATCCGAATAGAAAGTTCCTTGGTAATCGGGGTCTTTGCTGTTTAAGCTATCCAGTTTTACAGATGGAATTTCGAACCGCACATTTTTATTATAAGAACCTGCAATTCTATTCCGCTGATCGAAATAAATGGTGGCTCCTGACTCTACGTTCAATCTGGGGTATTCAGGAAAATCAGTTAAACCAGCCTTATTGTTAGGCTTATTGATGTACAGGGTTCCGGCACCATATCTGATCTCTCCACCCAGTTCTTTTTTATTCCCTTTTTTCAATGCTTCTTGTGAAGTAAACAGAATGGTGTCAATCTGAGGCATTTCTACGGTAAATTCGTCGTAGAGAAAGAAAAAACCCGATCCTTTAAACTTATAGGTACCCGCAGCTACCTCACCATCTAACAGGAAGTTCCGGTCTTTCAGCAGTTTTATTTCTTTGTTTCTGGGTTTAACCGATACGTTCAGTTTATTACTTAAATAAAACCGCTCTATTCCTTTAATTACCAGTTCGTTACTGCCAAAGTTTAAAGTAGCATTTGGCCCGCTTACACTTTTAGATTCTGCCCTGAAACTATCATAATCTCTTTTTTTACCGTTGGCTAGCACATTGTGGTCTCCTTTCCGGTTCATCTTTACCATGCCAGTTTCTGCATTATAATCCACATAACCCTCCTGCATCATTTCAATCATGGCTCCCCGCACAATATTTTCATTCAGCTTGTATTTGGCAGCCAGATCCCCTACATAAAAAGACTGGGTTTTAGTGGAATTGCTATAGGCCATCAGCATTTGCAGCGGATGGAAATTGTAGTTTCCTTTTAGAGATATATACCTGGTAGAATCGAAAAAATCATAGGACTCGAATATAGCCGGCACTTCTGACCGGGCAGTTAAAGTATAAAAATTAAGTTCTTCCGAGTTCAGATCCCATTGCACGCCATCAACGGTAATTTCTACTTTATGATAGGTGTCTACATAAGGGGTACTTTTGAATCCATCTAATGTATGATTTAAGCGCAGCAAGGGAATATTTTTATTGTAATTCAACTTTACCGACGGATGGTAAATAGAGTCGCGGTTATGTGGAATGACAACACTTATTCTGGGAGCAACAATAACTGAATCGCCAAACTCATATTTATGACCGGAAGTTTTAAACTTGGTTTCCCCATTTTCAACATAATTCAACAAGGCAGGTTTATTGTTTAAAGCTGTGCTGAATGTACGCTTGCCTACCATTGAAAAACCACCCAGGTACACCAGATTTTTTCCTACATTTTTCAGGCTTGCCTTATTGTAGTACGACATAAACCGTGGAAACTGCGCATCTTCGGGTCCTTTGTGTTTTTTGCTGATGAATTCAAAAATACCTTCTATTGGTTCGGTTAACACATCCGGATAGGTCATTTGTACGCCTTCTGCCGTAAGTTTAGTCGACCGCGTATCAAAATTATATTCTTTCATATCGCAATATGCCTGGGGTAATCCGGCAATAGCCCAGTCGAACTTACCACCAGCCCCCACAAAAACACCTTTTTTCAACATTAACGAACCCTGCGTACCTGTTAATTGAACTGAATCATACGCCGTGGCAAACACCAGGTTGGTATTGGTGAACACTAACAAGGCACCCTGGGGTACTGGCTGAATAGGTTTTTCAAATATCATTTCCTGTACGGGAAGTGGGGCGTCTGCTCCCGCATTAGTATCTGTCTCCAGATTGTCCCAGCTTGACCAACCATCATTGGCAGGAGGCTGAGAGGTGTTAGTATTTGTCTCTTGTTTTTCTTCTGGTTGCTCACCTATCTCTTTAAAAGTATCTGGAACCTGGGAGGCAGCAGTTTCATCTTTAAAAGCAATCGTATAGGTGCCGCCCTGTGCATATATGCGGTGATAGTTTGAGTTGTACAGTGCTTTTTTAGAAAAAAACAGGTTAAACGTTTCTACTACTTTCAAAAACTGCTTACTGTCGTATTGTTCCGCTGATTTTTCGGTAGCCATCAACAGATTATCCAGTTCACCGGAAGAGATGTTTTCTACCATGGTGGCTGTGTTAAGCATCCGGTATACCGGATAAAAGTGAGCAAACGCTTTGTATTTTTTGCCCGACATTTTTTTGGAAATAGCTATTAGTTTCTGCCGCTGGCCTTCACTCATCCGGGTAGTAAAAATATTTTCCAGATCTTTTCCTGCTTTTATGGCATCTGCATTTTTGGTAGCAGCCATCATAGCCGAAACATCCACCAGAAATTCATCCGGCTTATCTGATAACTTATATTGAGCCAGCAATAGTTGAGGCAGCAAGCTCAATAAAAGGAGAGTAAGTAGTATTTTCATTTTCATACGAAAACAGGTTGTATAGTAGAAGTTGCGTTACCCTCTGCGCATTGGCCAGCAAAGTTTTGATTATGAGAGAAGGCAGGCAACATTGTAATATGCTATAGGTATTAAACGTTTATTTTTCAAAAACTAGCGAAGCCCAAGGTTGTTTTATTCGCTGCTCGCGTTTAGAAAAGCCTTGTGTACTAGCTAAGCTTTCTATATCGGCAATATCTTTTTCATAAAAGCCACTTAACAGCAACTTCCCTCCTGCTGGCAGAAGCGTGGCATATACCGGGATCTCATCCAATAACACATTTCGGTTAATGTTGGCTAGCACAATATCGTAGTTAGGAGCCAATTTCACCTCCCGGATTGTGCCTTGCTGAATAGTGGCTGTATTGCAGGAATTTAATTCAAAGTTTTCGCGGCTGTTTTCTACCGCCCATTCATCTATATCAAACGCATCTACTTTGGCAGCCCCCCGCTTACAGGCCATTATAGCCAGAATACCAGTGCCACAGCCTACATCCAGTACACGCTTTCCGGTATGTGAAATAGCTAATTGATTTTCCAACATCAGAGCAGTCGTTTCATGATGCCCTGTTCCAAACGACATTTTAGGGTTGATAATAATCTCATAGGGATAGGTTCCTAAGCCATCATGAAAGGAAGCCCGCACCAGGCACTGATTTCCGATGATAATAGGCTCATAACTTTTTTCCCATTCTTCATTCCAGTTTCTACGTTTAATGATAGAGAATGTATACGTGATGGCTGTTAAATGGCTGTACTTCTCTGTAATGGATGCAACCTGCTGTTCATCAAACAGGTGGGCTGGTATGTAGCCATCCACCCCGTAGTCTGTGTCTAGAAACGATTCAAATCCAATCTCTGCCAGTTCTGCAATAAGAATGTCAGAAAAGTCTGGTGGTACTGTTACTTTCAGTTCAATAAAATCCAAGGTATGTTCGGGCTAGTTATATGTATATAACGGAACAACGGGCAAATTACTATTATTATCAAGGTAGGCCAGTATAGAAGGCCCTGCAAACTTACATATGTACAGGCAAGCTTTATTAAAAAGCGGTTACCAGACATTCAGAGGATAACAAACTGACTGCTTGCAAGTTACTTTACATCATAATATTGAATCTGGGTAGAAACAAAGCTTAGTTTAATTACCCAGTTACAGAAAAATTTAGTTTCAATACAGGGGCTTCTAGATACTGAGTAAATGCCTCTTCCTGTATAGGTTAGTTCAGGGAGCAGATAAATTGACCTCAGCTTATCTACAGCCGGCAAAAGACCTGGTTTCCGTGTAAAATACTTTTACATCGGCCATATTCTTTTCTTTTTCAATAAATACCCTAAAATCTGCCAGGCCTCGGTTATTGGTAAAAAACCACACGCCTGATTTGTCGGCAAACAACTGGTTATCCTCTTTAAAAACTACCAGGTCGGCAAAACTTTCCTCTTTTTCAAGGTAAATAGTAAAATCAGCATTACGCCTGTCATCTTCTATAAACACACTACCATATACATCACATAAACGGCTACTCTGTGCATGCGTTTGCTGACCGGCCAACGCCATCAGCAAACTTGCACCTATACATATAAAGAAATACTTCATCAAACAGATTTTTATTCGCTAAATGATTTTACTATACTCACAAAATCCCTGGATTTAAGGGAAGCTCCCCCGATAAGCCCACCATCCACATCCTTACAAGCAAACAGCTCGGGTGCATTCGTTGGATTGCAGCTGCCACCATACAGAATAGACACTTCGGCCGCTGCGGCTTCTCCGTATTTAGAAGCGATATGCTTCCGGATTACTTCATGCATTTCCTGCGCTTGCTCGGTGCTGGCTGTTTTGCCGGTGCCAATAGCCCATATCGGCTCATAGGCAATAACGACTTTTTGTAATTGGTTGGTATCCAGATGAAACAAACTTTCTGTCAATTGTTGCTTAACAAAATCAATATGAATGCCTTTTTCCCGTTGCTCCAGCGATTCGCCACAGCAGAAAATCGGCCGGATATTATTTTGCAAAAGTAGATTGGTTTTTTCAGCCAGTTGCTCATTGGTTTCATTGAAATACATTCTGCGCTCACTGTGTCCGATAATTACAAACGAAACGCCAATTGATTTGAGCATATCTACCGAAACCTCACCGGTATACGCACCGGATGTTTTATGGTGGCAATTCTGGGCAGCTAAGGCCAGTCGTTTCTGTCCTTCAATAAGTTTGCCTACGGCGGTTAATGAAATAAAAGAGGGCGCCAGAATAACCTGAACATCGGTGTTCACCTCATCTTTTACCATGTTGCTTACTTCAGATGCCAATGCCAACGCTTCATCCAGCGTTTTGTTCATTTTCCAGTTTCCGGCTACAATTTTTTGTCTCATAAGGATTGGTGGGTTAATAAAACTCAAAGATATACATATTTTACAAGGTATCCGAAGTACAGATATGGGTTTGGCTGCGTATATTGCAGGCTGCGTGCAACCATACAGTGCAGGTATAATTAGTAAATGAAAAAACTACTCTTATTGCTTTTTTCAATATGGGTGATGTGCATCCCCTTATCCGCACAAACAAACCGAACGGAAATACTGTTACTCGGCTCTGACCACCTGGCACAGATTTATAAAAAAGAGTACCCCAATACAGATGTCCTACTTCCTGCCAAACAAAAAGAACTACAGGCGTTTACTGCTTTGATAGAAAAGTATAATCCGGATATGATCATGGTGGAAGTTTTGCCGGAAGAGCAGAAAAGTACAGATAGTTTGTATGCCCTTTATTTAAAGAATACGCTTAATTTAGCTGCTTTGGAGAATGGCAGAAGTGAAGTGTATCAGCTGGCTTTCCGGCTGGGTAAAAAAATTGGACTGCCCCGAATTTATTGTGTAAATGCACCAGGCGGAACCTCCCAGAGTGTCCTTGATAATGGGGAGAATATAGAGCTTTATAAAAATGAGACGGTAGCCTTAAGAAAAATCGTTTCAGAAAAGTACCAGGCTTTACAAAAAGGCACCCTTTCCTTGAAAGAGTATCTGACTTTTGTTAACCAGCCCCAAACCTATAACCTGATTTATCACTTACGCTACATTACCCCAGCCAGAGTAGTGAATGGCACATTTAAGAATCCGGACGAGATGATTGATACTGCATTTGTAAACCCAGCTTATATAGGTGCTGAACTCATTTCGGTTTTTAAAAACAGAGATTATAAAATTTATTCCAATATTGTAACCACCCAATTGGCCCATACACCTGCCAGGATCTTACTGATCATTGGTGTAGCACATATAGGTTCCTTAAAAAATATTTTCCAAGATGACCCTGACTATAAAGTAATAGATGCTGTGCGCTATTTAAATCAGTAAACTATCTTATTATCAAATTTTGTACATATAATTAGCCTGACTATGCAAATACCCAAGTTAAAACATACCCAAAGCCAGAACTTTTTCCTCATTGCCGGGCCTTGTGCCATTGAAGGCCGCGACATGGCTTTAGAAATTGCCGATAAAATAAAAAGAATTACCGACCGGCTAGAGATACCTTATATTTTTAAAGGCTCATTCCGCAAAGCCAACCGGACCAAATTGGACTCTTTTACTGGCATAGGCGATATTAAGGCATTAGAAATTTTGAAAGAAGTTGGAGCTACCTTCGATATTCCGACCATTACAGATATCCATGAAACCGAACATGCAGCTATGGCCGCCCCCTACGTGGATATACTGCAAATACCAGCTTTCTTATGCCGCCAGACAGATCTGCTAGTAGCTGCTGCCCAGACAGGCAAAGCCGTAAACGTAAAAAAAGGACAATTCCTTTCAGGAGCGGCGATGCGCTTTGCTGTAGAAAAAATCAAATCTGTAGGCAACGAAAACGTATTCCTCACCGACCGGGGAAATTCTTTTGGTTATTCTGACCTGGTAGTAGACTACCGTAATATCCCGGAAATGCAGGCAACCGGAGTTCCGGTCGTAATGGATTGCACCCATTCCCTGCAACAACCTAATCAAAGTTCTGGTGTTACCGGTGGCCGCCCCGCATTAATTGAAACTATTGCCAAGGCTGCCATTGCCGTAGGTGCCGATGGCTTGTTTATGGAAACGCATCCCAGACCCATGGAAGCTAAATCTGATGCGGCTAATATGTTGCCTCTGGATAAACTGGAAAATTTGTTAGAAAAGCTGATAAAAATCCGGAAAGCAGTAGTTTAATGTGCTAATTTGGGTTGTACTAAGGTACTGCTGAATTACTTATGACAAAACCTGTGAGGTCTGCAATAAAGCTGTACGAGCGATGTATATTTCCAGACTTTACAGGTTTCTATATGGCTGTTCCTCGTATTGCGCTTGCTAGTTAGTAACCTTATCTGCACATTTGTACCTTAGTTAATCTTCCTTTACCCTTGCGCAAGTATTCCATTATTATTCCGGTATACAACCGTCCTGACGAAATCAACGAATTGCTGGAATCTTTAACCAGGCAGACTTACCGGAATTTTGAGGTACTCGTTATTGAAGATGGCTCAAAGCTGACTTGCCAGCATATGGTAGAACAGTTTGCCGGCCAGCTGGAAATCCGGTATTATTTTAAAGAGAATAGCGGACAGGGTTTTTCGAGGAACTATGGCTTTACCCTAGCCAAAGGCGACTATTTTGTGATATTTGATTCGGATTGCCTGATACCGGAACATTATTTTGCTACAGTTGACGCATACTTAAATACTCATTACCTGGATGCCTATGGAGGACCAGACCGGGCTCATCCCAACTTCTCTCCTATCCAGAAAGCCATTAGTTATTCTATGACTTCGCTGTTTACTACCGGGGGTATCCGCGGAAATAAAAAACGGGTGGGCGGAGCTTTTCATCCCAGAAGTTTTAATATGGGTCTTTCCCGCAAAGTATATGAAACCGTAGGCGGCTATGTGATTACCCGGATGGGAGAAGATATTATTTACACCATTAACATTATCAAACATGGGTTTACTACCGGTTTGATAGAAGATGCCTATGTGTATCATAAGCGCCGTACCAATTTCCGGCAGTTTTTTAAGCAGTTGCATTTTTTTGGCAGAGCCAGAATTAATATTTCCCGGTTCTATCCAAAAGAACTAAAGCTGGTGCACATCTTTCCGGCATTATTTACGCTCGCATCCTTCAGCATTCCCCTGCTTTCCCTTTTTTCTACCCCGCTGTACCAGCTGGCCCTTAGCTTATTTATTCTTTATTTCCTGCTTATCCTGCTGGATGCTACAATCAAAAATAAAAGCCTGGAAGTAGGTTTATTAAGTATCATTGCCGTATTTGTACAATTAGTTGGGTATGGTATCGGCTTCCTCACAGAAGGCTGGCGAAAACTTAGGGAATAAAAGCCTGTATTATAACCACTCTACCAGTGATATGCCTAAACCAATAGTTGTCTGACGGTGGTTGTAATCAACTAATGTTTCGCCGTAGCCATGCATCAGCTGCATATGGCCTCTCAGGTAATTCCGGATTCGGCAAGTCCAGTCAAATAACAGCTGGCCCCGGTTCTTTCTCCCTAATCGTAAAGAATGGCTACTGGTAAGGGCAAATAAATTTCGCCCGGCATTATAGGTTAGTGTAGCATCTGCTCTTCCAATATAATCTGTGATAGCTGGGTTTTCATCGTCCGTATCTTTTAGCCGGTACCATGGCCGTATAAGCAGCACCCACTTGCCCCGTTCAAAGGCAGCATGGGCAATAACTCTGTTCCAGCTCCTGGAAAGCGGCAGTGCCCTGCCATTAGACTGATGATTGAGGCCAATGCCCATCATTCTTAACTTAAAACCAAGCAAAGAAAAGTTAGTAGCAAAGTTGAGTAAGACTTCTGGTTCGTAATTGGTCTCGCGGAATGGCCTGGAAAATTCGGTATTATAAATCTGCCAGTGCGACCGCTGTGTATAGGCAATCCATAAATCTCCATGCTTGCCGAAAATCTCCTGCAATAGTTTTACTTTGAAACTCAACTGATATTTTGCTTCATAATTTCCATAATCTACGCGGAAAGGAAGCGAATACGCAGGATTCTCACTGAATGGTTGCTCATTAGGTTTATCCGACCACCGGCCTGCTGTAATATACACTGGTTTGTATGGTGTAATCAGAAAAACACCTCTTTTGGTGACGGAATCTAGTTCCCATCTTTCAGATAAACTATGGGCATTTAGTTTTTTTTGAAACAGCGGATCGGGCTGTGCCTGTACAGCTAAACTGCCCAAAATCCATATTCCACCAACTAAATTAAGGAAAACGCGGATGTACATATCTAGGACATAGATTAAGGAGTTTGCTCTATTTTTTCAACCAGATACAAATAAGGTTGTATTAAATGATGTATAAATATTTTAGTATCGCTATCAGGAAATTGCTGAAAATAGGCTTCGTCTGGCTGCAGGACAACAAAAGTACCTGTGCGTACATAATGATTGGAATCTACAAAATCCGGCACTTTTATCCCTTTTAGCTGAGATTTAACAAACCGGGAGGTTTTTCTGCCCAGGTATTTCTGGTACCTCCGTTGGGCTCTTAAGGTATGTTTGGTTAACTGTGAATACACATGGTTAAGTACTACCTTTCTGGGAAAAGATTGCTTTTTTATCCCCGCTTTGGCATTCTTAAATGGATTAGTCTGGTTAAAGTCATTCACTGTCTGAATAGAGATAGGAACTTCCGGCACCCAGTCGGCAGCATTGACTACGGTAAAAGCCCACCCTCCCCGCGTCCGTTCTTCATAGTCGTAGGCGTAATACAGGTTACCTGGTTTAGGGGCTGCCATACAATAGGTTTTTAGCCGGATATCAGCGGGCAGTTTTCCGGTTTCCCTCAAATGATACAGATGCGAAGTAAGCAGATAGGCCAGTGCTCCACCCTGGCTATGGCCCATAATCAGAAAATCGCGGACACCTGCCTTGTAGCAGGAATCTATTTTAGGCAACATATCCGTGGCCAGAAAACCCATTCCAATCAGCCATCCCACATGTACTGCTGCTTTAGGATGGGTAGCCAGTTGATAGTCGAAAGTTAGCTTTTTACTTAATGTAATAGATCCGTTGGCCGGCACCATAGCCGCATAAAAATTCTCCAGCCAGCTTACCGGGTCTGTGGTAGTACCCCGGATATTGAGAAGGGCAATATTGTTTTGCTTGCCTGTATATAATTCCCACCGGTTTTCCAGACCCATCGTTGGGGAACCGTATACCCGCTTAAAATCTTCCGATTCAGGTATACCCTGGTAAAACGTAGAATCTCCCCACCTGGAAAAAACCTTCAGCAGTTCCATACATTCTCGTTTATCAAACCCCGGTTGCAGGTTTTGTGTGTAAGAGGTAATAGATACTAGCGTAAAAGTCAGATACAGAATCAGTGTTTTTTTGTACATAGGTTGAATAGTTAAAGTCCGTAGATAGTGGTGAGGCGTTGTGGAAAACTATTGAGCAAAAGCAATAAGAAGACTGCAATAAAGGCCGCCTGTATTAACCTGGGGGCCATCTGAGAGACGTGTGTTCTGGGTTTTCCAGACTTGCGCTGCCAAGGGTAAATAATAACCTGCCCGTAAACCCAATACCAGGTTCTCTCCCAGCTTGCTTTTACCAACTGCTTTTCTGGCTATTTGCAACCCGGCATTTGCCATAAACCCATTAGCAGCCGTATGTAGCTGATTAGGCTGACCGGCGAAATAGCCGCTAAACGAAGTACTGGCAGGCTCCTGTTTGGCTACACGTACCCCAAACCAGGAGTATACTATACCCCCATAGGGAATAAGCTGAAAGGTGCGGTTATTTATAATGGTGAGGCCTATGGCTGTGCCTGCTTGCGTTGCTCTTACCCAACTGCTTCTCCCCCCTTCACTATTGGTTGCTGTATAAGAAGACAGCGTAAACAGCGTGGCAATAGGAATTTTTGGAAAAATAGTGTAAAACCCTCCCCCTCTGCTAAAATATACATCCCTCACTGGCAAGAATCCTTCTTGGCTGAGAACCTCATTTAACGCAGAAGTAGTAGGTATCTGAACTCCAACAACGCTATTTAAGTAGAGTATCTTATTGTCGCGTTCAGTGGATTGTGCCTGTACACCAAAGAAGCCTAAGCTGAGAAGAATACACCCAACTATAGTTGTTGGCAAGGATGGTTGCATAATCATCGGATACGTTATGTAAAACAGCTTTATGCCCTTACCTAAGCAAGGCCATCATTTTCGTAAGGTTACCGAAAGAAGACTAGCAGAAACAGGGAGAGTACAGGAACATAGCTGTTTCAGAAGACATAGGTTGTAGAATGGCAAGATAGGTTGGTATTCGTACCTATGGCATACACACTTTATGGATTGGCTTTCGTAAGTTTCATTAACTCCTGTCCTTGAGAAAGCAAGGTTAATACTCCACCATCTAGTTTAAAGTTGGTGACTTTATTTAGGGCATCCATAAATGCATTTTCTCCATTACCCGGACATGCCATTTTAGTTGCCGCCAGCTGGCTAAAACTAATTTTGTTGCCATCTTCAATGGTTAGCGGACCAGAAAGATTATTGCATCCATTATTTCCACTTACCCGCTTGGCAGCAGTATCAAATTGCAGAAATGGCAGTTTATTGCTGAACAATTCGCCTAAATTGCTTTGCCCGGCAAGCGATTGAAGCGCCCACTTGGCATTTAATAGATTCATCATGCTTGCCAGTGAATTTTTAGAAGTTGTGCAGGAGGAGGTAAGCAGAGCCAGTGTGCACAGCAACAGAACAGACTTTTTCATAGGTTAGTGGCATGTTTATAGAAAGTACTGCAGGGAATTACTGTCTGTAAAAAGCAGACCAAATATATAACTACTTTACTAACAGAATGTTTTACTACAGCCTAGACTTGCAATTATTCTTATCAAAATCTGCCCTAGCCTACTGTTTACCCATCAGCAAGCAGCTTCCCTCGTATTCAGATAAGTTCTGTTTAACACATAGCTATTCTTCTATGGAGCCTACATTCATTCATACTTTAAGGGACAATCACCTTTAAACTATTGGACAATATTTTCACCTCCAGTTTATCTACAGTGTCGACCGGCTCGCCATCAATCTGGATGAGTTCTTTTTCTAGGTTAAGAATTGTGGCATATTTACATTTAAATACATTGCTGTAGGGTGAGTTGTTAATATCTGCCTGGTACATCTGGTACAAAATATTAATGCCTGCGGTTTTAGGAAACTCTGTTAAAATACAAATCTCAAAAATACCATCGTCCACTTCTCCATCCGGATTGATCGTAGCATTGCTTCCGAACATATTGGCATTGGCTATGGTCACCATAAATGCCTTTCCTTTGAAATAATCTTTATCGGTTTTTATTTCATACTCCTTTGGCTGATAGCCTACATATTCTTTCATCAAATTCCAGGCATACGCACCTGGCCCCCGCCTGTCGCCTTCCGAAAACCGCTTAACTATCAGGGCATTAAACCCAATATCACTCAGGTGTAAAGAGGGTATTTGGTTAATTCGTAAGGTATCTATTTCGGCTACTTTAAACTGGCTAAGTACAGTTAATGCTTGTTCAAAATCTTGTGGAATTTTCAAATCTTTCGATAGACCATTGCCAGATCCCTGTGGAATAATGCCTAAAGGAATATGTTTGTTAATAAGCATGGTCCCCACCAGATTCACTGTTCCATCTCCCCCTACAGCTACCACGGCATCTGGCTTTTCTACTGCACAAAGATCAAGAATCTGCATATCGTCAGCCTGGCCAGTAGTACGGTAGATGGTGCAATCGATACCTTTATGCAAACAGAATCCCTGGATACTTACCTCTGTATCGTTTTTATCAAGCCCTCCGGATATGGGGTTGATAACAAATACTAATTTTTTTGGTGCTTTTTGCATAGTTTACCTGCCGTGGCTGTTAAGAAAAATAGGAATTGAAATATAGCTAAATAAAAAATTATCGTCCATCTATACGCAAGCAATTTTTATAAGTTAAGCTTTCTATAGGGATGAAAATAATTTATTATTTAACAGGGGGTTAAAAGAGATATAAACAAAAAACCATGCAATTCTGCATGGTTTAAATCTGAATAAACATAGCTAAATTTATATAGGAGAGTAGGAAAACTAAGGCAGGCAAACAATAGCTTTTCTCCTGAAGTTGGCCATTCCTCCCTGACATTCTGCTGTATTGCAGAAATACTTATACGTTTATGTTTACACTATGGCTTTGTAGGAAGTAAACTGCTTTTTCTACCAAGGCCGAATCTATCTGGTTTACCTCTTTGCCTTTTCCAATTCTTTCAAGTAAGGTAATTGTCAGGCGGCCACCCAGATGTTCCCGGAATTCGGACAATCCTTTAATAACAGCCAGCTGTGAAACTTGCTGGGCATTTTCTTCTCTTTGCAACAGCACTGGGTCAAATAGCTGAAAGCCTATTTCTTCCATCACTTCTATTATCTCATTTAATTCATCCTTTGTAAGCATGCCTGCCAGGTAAGCATACGCACAATCCAGGGCTATGCCAATAGCTACAGCTTCTCCATGGCGTAACTGATAGTTGGTTAACTGTTCCATCTTATGAGCAGCCCAGTGGCCAAAATCGAGTGGCCTGGCTGAGCCCATCTCAAAAGGATCGCCCCCCGCAATATGATCCAGATGCATCTGGGCGCAACGGTGGATGAGGTATTGCATGGCATTCATCTCGCGGTTGGCCAGAGCTTGTGCATGCGTTTTAATAAACTGCCAGAAATGAATATCTTTTATCAGGGCAACCTTTATAGCTTCTGCAATACCAGAACGCCAGTCGCGGTCATCTAACGTAAGAAGAAAGTCAAAATCGTTGAGTACAGCAAAAGGGGGAGCAAAGGTGCCTAAAAAGTTTTTCTTATGAAAAGCATTTATACTGTTTTTCACCCCTACGCCGGAATCATTCTGCGCCAGCACCGTAGTAGGAATTCGTACCAGCCGCACTCCCCTATGCGAAACAGCAGCAGCAAAACCCACCATATCCAGAATAGCCCCTCCACCAATCCCTACAATATACGAATGCCTGTCTATACCATACTCATTCACGGCTTGCTGGATTTGCTCTACCAGCGAATAATCTGTTTTACAGGCTTCTCCTCCAGGCATAATAACAGGCTTACCGCTCAATTTGAACACCTGCTGATAGTGTTGCACATATTTTTCTATATCTGCTACTAATTGGGGATGATGTGCTGCCACGCCACTATCTACAACAAAAAATAATTTGCGGGGAGTGTTGTTACCGTCTTGTAGAAATATTTGGCTGAATAATGGATTGTTGAGATTAAATATTCCATTGGTAAAATGAACAGTGTACTGAAAGGGAACACTGAATTTCTGAACTATAGGCTGCATGTATGGTAAAGTCTATCTGAACTTAACAAATGGGTATGAATGAAACAGCAAATATTAAATTAAAATTCTATTTATGTATAAGTGATACACGAATAATAGCAAAAATACGGAATCTGGTTTTGGTAATACCCGCAATGTATATGCCATTCATACATGGAGAAATTTGCCGGCACCTGATAAAAATAAACCTAACAGACAAACTCGTCCTGTTAGGTTTATTCGCATTTTATAATTTTTTACCAATTACTTCAAAGAGATTGTCTGACTCCTGGCTGGTGTCTGGTTGCTGTTGTGGAAATATATCCAGTTCAGGTTTACAGCTCCTTGTTGCCCCTGGTCAGCTACATATACTATATAAAGATCATGTTTGCCATTTACAGCGCTGATCGGCGCAGTTCCCTCCTGCCACTTATTTTCTGTTCCTGGAGTTAATGCTATACTTCCAATAGCTTGGCCGTTTTGCTTATCTAAGCGTACTTCCAGTTTACCACTTGTATTTCTGGCGTAATAGCTAAACGTAAGTTTGTTTACCTCTTTCAGGTCTATCCCTTTGAAGGAAATGTATGCATTATTACCCATGCCAGTTATGGCAGGTTGCCCGGCAAAATTTCCTTTATTAACTCCCTGAGCAGCATCATAGTCTTCTACCTGCACTTTTGGATGACGCAATATAGACATACCTCTACCCATTAGCGGGCCTACTTCTTTGGTACCTTTGTCTGTATAATAAGCAGAGATTACGTAAGAACCTTCTTCCCCTTTACCCACATGTTGATTAGCTGTGAATGTACCTTGTGGGTCCAGACTGGTTTTGGCTGCCTTCTCGTTGGCTAATGACAACACATAATTTACCATTTCTTTGGCATCGGCTTCGGATAATTGTGGGTGGGCACTCATGACGTTTTCGCCCCATACTCCTCCTCCGCCATTTATTACTTTTCTGGCCAGACGGTCTACAGCGCCTTTGTCATTCTGATACTTTTTAGCCACATCAATATAGGCCGGGCCGATGGACTTTTTATCAATCGCATGACAGGCTTTGCAATCACTTTTGTTCATTAAGAGTGATCCTGGATGAACGGCGGTAGGCGCTTCAGCATCTTTCGTCTGATGGCCCAGTACCTCAATCATATCTTTCCCCTGTGGCAGATAATCTACATATACTTTTACTTTGGACGGATCAACCCCTGATTTCAGGTTGCCATCTTCTTTATCCGTTACCTGCACATCATAATTAATGGTGGCATTGTCCCAGAAAAACGTACTATTGCCGGCAGTATTCACTGCAATTACCGGTGTGCTGTTGCCTACTTTAATAGCAATATTGGCTACAGAACTTTTACCTTTGGCATCGGTTACTGTCAGGCTGGCATTATACACTCCTGGCTTGTCGAAGGTGAATTCCGGATTTTGCTCATTTGAGGTAATGCGTTTATCTGTGAAGCGCCAGTCGTAACTAAGTTTGTCCCCATCGTCGTCGTAGGTGCCTTCGCTGGAAAACTTCACTTTTAACGGAACAGCTCCGGCATTTTCAGAGGCACTGGCTACAACTACCGGTGCCCGGTTACCCCGGATATACTCAACTTTTACCAGTTTGGCATTGTCATTTGCTGCAAACCAGTTGCTTCCATATTCCAGAATGTACATAGTGCCATTTTTATCAAAGGCCATGTCGCTGGGCTTTTCAAATTTCAGGTGGGAGGCAACTGGTTCCATCTTATCAAAATCGCCGTTTTCTTTCAGCGTTACTGCCATAATCCATCCCCGCATCCACTCATAAATGAGCAGTTTGCCATCGTAATATTTTGGAAACTTCACTTCAGAATCGGCATTAAAATCGTCATAATAATAGGTGGGGCCTGCCATGGCTGTACGTCCACCAGTACCTACATCCGGAAAATCTGGGGAGACATCATACGGATAATAAATAAAGGCTGGCTGTGCCGGAGGCAAGTTTTTTCCACCAGTATTGTTAGGAGATGTATTCATTGGGGCTTTAGGGTCATGTGCCTGGCCAATTTCACCGGTAGCAAAGTTTACCTTGTGGTAGGCTTTGTTGTTGCCCACAAAATACGGCCAACCAAAGAAGCCTGCTTTCCGTGCCTGATTAACTTCATCGTGCCCACGTGGCCCTTGTGTACTGTCTTTTCTGGCATCTGGTCCTACATCACCCCAGTATAAATAGTACCGTTTGCTATCGATGGCAATCCGGTAAGGGTTACGCATACCCATACCATAAATTTCAGGTCTGCCTTTGGAGCCATCTTTAGGAAATAAGTTGCCATCGGGAATAGTATAACTTCCGTCTCTTTCCGGATGAATTCGCATTACTTTTCCACGCAGGTCATTCATGTTGGCAGACGATTTTTGTGCATCCCAGGCACTTCTGCCAGGACGTTCATCGGAAGGAGAATACCCGTCGGAGGCAAAAGGGTTAGTGTTATCCCCAGTGGAGATAAATAGATTTCCATAGGCATCAAAGGCCAGAGAACCACCGGAATGGCAGCACTCGTCGCGCTGGGTAGCAATTTCCAGAACAACCTTTTCAGAATCCATATTCACTGTATAATCTTTGTTTAAAGTGAATCTGGATACATGCTGCTTTGGTGCACCTCCCAAGGGAGAATAGAACAAATAAACCCAGCGGTTGCTGGCAAATCCTGGATCTAAGGCAATGCCTAATAGACCATCTTCTGCTTCTTTACCACCAGTATATTTGGTGTTGACTGGAATTTCTCCGACCACTGTTGTTTCGCCAGAAGAAGGATCATACATTTTTACTTTGCCTTTTCTTTCCACAAAAAATACGCGGCCATCGGCGGTAACATCCAGCTCCATTGGCTCATCCAGATTAGCTGTTAACTCTGTTTTCGTGAAGCGATTCTGCTCCGGTACCTGGGTAGTTTTCGCCAGTTGATAGTTTAATGGTTCGTTGCCACCCATCACGTAGGTAATCCCTCCCAGCAAATGCTTCAGAAACTGAGGATCTTTGTAACTTTCAGCTGTATGGCCGCCTGCTGTATAATAGGCTCTACCCCCATCAAACTCATGATACCAGGCAAAGGGATGTTTATCTCCATTTTTTCCGCCTTTGTAGGTTTTTTCATCCAGGTAAGCAAGTACTTTTACGTCCGGATTGATGGATTTAAAATTATACCACTCATCAAAGCGTTTCCATTCTTTGGGCAAATCTTTGGTAGACGGATGGTTGCTATCTACAACACGGATAACGGCATTTTGCTGTTCCGGATGGCTTTCAAACCAGGCTCCTGAGAGTTTGTTATACCAGGGCCAGTTATATTCGGTATCGGCTGCCGCATGTACCCCCATAAATCCGCCTCCGGCTTGTATGTAGCGTTCAAAATTAGCTTGTTGTACAGCATTCAAGGGATCGCCGGTTGTGTTCAGAAAGACAACAGCACTATACTGCTTGAGATTGTTTTCCGTAAATTTTTCAGCATCCTCTGTGGTATCTACTTTAAAGCCATTTTCAGCACCTAGCTTTATAATAGCAGCTATGCCATCTGGAATGGCCTGATGCCGGTAGCCGGTTGTTTTGGAGAATACTAATATTTTGGGTTCTCTTTTCTCCTCCTGATGGCAAGAGGCTAAACCAAAGATCACTAGCACTGCCGTTAGCAGATGCAGATACCGCAGGTTACGGGAATAGGTAAATTTTAAATAAAACATAGTCAGAAAGTTACAGCAGTAATTAGTAATTGATCGTTTAATAGAAAACATCTATCTGTTTCAACCTATAAAATTACGACAAAAGCTTAGAAATTTTTAATTACTTCTGACATTTGTTATATTATTTTTACTAATTAAGCCATTATAGTAGGAAATAACAGATCTACCCAATCCTGCAGAATATGTTATAAGTAATGATGCTGTAGCTTATTGTATAATATTTCTTTCAGCTTTTGCAGCACCACACCTTTGTTTTCCTCCCTTCCTGTACCTCTCCTTAAGTAGTATACATCGCTGCATACGCCTTCTGGATGTGGTTTTAGGATGTCTCTTGGCTAATGGGCTTTCAAGTGAATCTTGCATATCACACACCTTTACTAAAGATTTACAACTTTTACTGGCTATTTGCTGTATCAAGCAGCAGGAGCTGATACTCAGAAAAGAAAATCAGCCTTGCTAATTTTCAATGAAACGTATCTTCCTATCATGTGTATTGGGGCTGTGCCTATTTCAGTTTAGTGTTGCACAGATGCATACGAACAAAATTACTACGCAATGGCTAGGCTGGTACCATCTGGAAGGTGTACTGGATATATCTCCCAAATGGCAAACTGTTCTGGAACTGGAAGACAGGCGATTTCAATATGTCAGCAATGAGCATCAATATTTTAGCCGTTTTCAGCTTACTTACAAACTCAACAAAGTGTTATCTGCCGGAGCAGGATTTGCTTATTTTGGGCAGGAGGCTGATTCGTTACGGTCATTCGACGATCCCTTAGGCACCGAGCTTAGGCCTCACCAGCAGCTAAGCTTTGAAAAGGAAAACAACCGTCATACGTGGCTGTTCCGTCTCCGGCTGGAAGAACGTTTTTTACGGGATATCACCGCAGTTGAAATAGACAATACGTATAGCTTAACTTTCCGGCTACGGTTGCGGCCGGAGTGGCAATTTACATTGATTAAACAAAAAAAAGACGATGCCTCGCTGGTAGATTTTACGTTGTACGACGAATTTATGATCCAGGCAGGCAACGAGGCAAATCTGTTTAACCAGAACAGGCTGTATGGAGGATTTATTTATTCTCCATCAAAATCTGTCACCGTCGAAGCAGGCTATCTCAATGCCTTTCAGTTACGTGATTCCGGAGATGCCTACTGGAGCCGCCATATTATCCGGCTGGGACTCATTTTTCAGTGGCAGCTTCATCCATAAAAACTTATGACTACATTGCTTTTTACATTAGCAGAGATAGTTGTTGTAAGCCGTTACTCTAGTAAGCTGTAACTAAATCAGTCGATGAGCAACCCGGAAGTTTCCAGATCAATACAGTTTCTTATTCTTTGTAATTTCCCAGTCCTGAAATACCTGCAAGGCTTCTTGTCTCAGCAGGGGTTCCATGGGAATATGCCTTTCTTCAATGGGAAGATCCAGTTCACAGTAAATAAAATCATCATTAAAGCCAATGGTTGCCGCATCTTTCCGGGTATTGGCATAATAGATTTTCCGGATTCTGGCCCAGTAAATGGCACCTAAGCACATAGGGCAAGGTTCGCAGGAGGTAAACAAGATACACTCTTCCAGGTGAAAAGTTTGGAGCGTGGCGCAAGCGTTACGAATAGCTACCACTTCTGCATGGGCCGTAGGATCGTTGGTGAGCAACACCTGATTGGAGCCTTTACCCACTACCTGAGTATCTTTTACGATGACAGCGCCGAATGGGCCGCCTTTGCCACTTTCAGCACCTTCTCTGGACAGGCGTATAGCCTCCCGCATATATTTCTCTATCTCTTCTTTAGTCATGCTTGTTAGTCGTTAAGTACTCCATACTCTTTGCAAATATTTCTATATTTACAGGAAAATCCACCGGATGCGGCAATCATTTTTATACTTTCTGATTATTCTTTGTATTGGTATTCATTCGTGCGCAAAGAAAACCCTCAGCCCTGCTTCTTCAACTGAAGAACTTCATATTTTGTTAGGCAACCCCAGTAAAGCTACTGCAGATCCGGCCAATAGTGAAAATTTTCTGGTCATCCGGCCACAGTATGCCCTATCCTATAACAGCGCCAGAGGTACTGCCAACTGGGTAAGCTGGCACCTGAATGCTACCTGGAAAGGCACCGTAAAACGGCAGGATAATTTCCGCCCAGATCATACCCTGCCAGACAGCTGGTACCGGGCCACACCGGGCGACTATACCAATACTGGTTTTGACCGGGGCCACCTCTGCCCTTCCGACGACCGCGATAAAAGTGAAGAAGATAACCAGGCCACTTTTCTGATGAGCAACATTGTACCGCAAGCGCCCAACAACAACCGGACTACCTGGCGTAACCTGGAAGAATACTGCCGCACATTAATTGACAGAGGAAATGAACTATATATAGTGGCAGGGGTGTATGGCCGTGGAGGCAGCGGATCTAACGGAGGAACAACCAATACCCTTGCTTCCGGTAAAATAACCGTGCCTGCCCGATTCTATAAAATTATAGTCATACTCCCCGAGGGAGACAAGGATGTAAGCCGGATATCGTCCTCTACAAGAGTCATTGCCGTGGATATGCCTAATAAACAGGCTGTAGACGAACAGCCCTGGTCCGAGTACAGGGTATCTGTAGATGATATAGAAAAGGCTACCGGCTACGATTTTCTAAGCAACCTTCCGGCAGCACTACAAC
Source organism: Rhodocytophaga aerolata (assembly GCF_030503435.1). Lineage (GTDB taxonomy): Bacteria > Bacteroidota > Bacteroidia > Cytophagales > 172606-1 > Rhodocytophaga > Rhodocytophaga aerolata. The sequence continues at coordinate 103,838 of NZ_JAUKPO010000009.1, read as the reverse complement.
AATCCCTGGAAGCTAAGCCAGACACAGAGCCGGTACGGGCCGAGTAATTCATTCTTACTGATAGCAAATCACGTTCATATACTTATGCAAAAAAAAATTATGCTGCTGGGCTCTGGTGAACTCGGCAAAGAGTTTGTAATCGCTGCTAAACGACTTGGCCAGTATGTAATTGCTGTGGATTCTTATGCCGGTGCACCGGCTATGCAAGTAGCCGACAGCTTTGAAGTGATAGACATGCTAAATGGCACAGCACTTGACCGGATAGTAGACCTTCACCAACCGGATATTATTGTACCTGAAATTGAAGCCATCCGCACGGAGCGTTTTTATGAGTACGAGAAAAAAAATATCCAGGTAGTGCCCAGTGCCAAAGCAGCCAACTATACCATGAACCGGAAAGCCATACGCGACCTGGCTGCTAAAGAACTGGGTGTTCGTACGGCTAAATATACCTACGCTGGTTCCTTAGAAGAATTAACAAAAGCAGTTTCTTTTACCGGATTGCCTTGTGTGGTAAAACCGTTAATGTCTTCCTCAGGAAAGGGGCAGTCGGTCATTTATACAGAAGCCGACATAGCCAAAGCCTGGGAAATAGCCGCCACCAAAGGCCGGGGCGATTATACAGAAGTAATTGTAGAAGCATTCATTACGTTTACTTCTGAAATTACCCTGCTTACCGTAACACAGAAAAACGGCCCTACCCTCTTTTGCCCGCCTATTGGCCACCGGCAGGAAAGAGGCGATTACCAGGAAAGCTGGCAACCTACCGCCATTACGCCTACCCAGCTGGAAGAAGCCAAACAAATGGCCGGTAAAGTAACCAACGCATTAACAGGTGCTGGCATCTGGGGAGTAGAGTTCTTTCTGGCGGATGATGGTGTATATTTCTCCGAACTTTCACCCCGTCCGCATGATACTGGCATGGTTACCCTGGCAGGCACCCAGAATTTATCTGAGTTTGAGTTGCATGTACGGGCGGTTTTAGGTCTGCCTATCCCGGAAATTACGCTGGAAAGAACGGGGGCAAGTGCCGTTATTTTGGCGCATTCCGATGGCATTACTCCTGAATTTACCGGTTTAGCGGAAGCATTAGCCGTACCCAAATCGGATGTACGCATTTTCGGCAAACCTATTACCAGACCCTACCGGCGAATGGCTGTGGCACTGGCCTATGATCAGGCAGATATAGATCCTGCTGAGTTAGTGGAAAAAGCCAAAGCCGTTGCCGGAAAAATTTCTATAAATGATAAACAAGCTTTTTGAAATTTTGGCGACAGCTGGCAGTAAAATATGTACATTAGGGAAAATGCACCAGAGGCCCACGCAAACGGTGCGGCTTCGGTGAGGCATTGCGACAAGAAGGCCGGTTGACCTGGGACTGGTGTTATGCCTTGGCTTAGTTTTTATTTATCAACTTGTTGTAAAATACTCAATTAGCAATTCGTTGCCCCTCTTCCACCTTATCCATCCCCTTTTCAATGGTGTTTTGTTATCAGTGTAGCTTTCATCACAGTAGTCTGCTGTGTAAATTTCTATCCAATCCCCTTTCATTGATTTTACACCAAAACAATCTTCTCCTTGGTACTTTATCTCCGCCGAGTTGTCTGTCGGTGAAGACCTTATTTTTTGGTGATTGGTTGGTAGCCTTTTTACCCCAAACATCCCCTTCAAGTAATTCTCCCAAGTGTTGAAAGTCGTCATTTTGCTATTCTTCAGCCAATACCTCTCTCCATTTTCTTGGTTGGTGATTACTTGGAACCAACCCTCCTTATTTACTACACATCGAAAAATAAATGAGGAATAATCCAACCACAATACTTCTGGTTTTAACCAATTCTTTTGTTTGTCGAGTTCTTTGATATTCCAACTGTTAATTGTCTTGTCGTTGAAGAACTCAATGGTTTTTGAAGGCGCTTTGTCAGTGATATTTTTATAAAAATGTAAAACTGTTTTGTCGTTCAAGTTGATAGAGACAAGTCCCAATCCAAGCTCTGTTTGTGACCACAGATTGGTTGTCAATAAAAGCAATAAGTTAACCAATAATATTTTCATCTTTTAGTTTAGGCATGATGTACGATTGGTGATACTTTTTGGTAAAAATATTTTTCATAAACTCTATTTCTTCTTCTAAAGCTGCGCAAAGCTTTTAAAAAGAAAAATACAATGCTGTTAGCTATAAACTACTAGTAATTGGTATAGCCTAATATAGCATATGGAACGGTTCTACAAAAAAGTCAAACAAACGTACATTTTTAATTAAGATACTCTTGTACTATTTTCTGTAGAAATAATTTATCAATTAATAGAAGTATAGCATGCTGATTTCGAATATATTGCAGTTTCTCCTGACCATATGTTTAGAACAACATACTATAGCTTCTGCATAGCTCTATTCCTGTTATGCCTTTTCAATTCTGCTTCTTTACTGGCACAAACCCGGCTTGGTTTGCATGTAACCTTAGAAGAACTTTCTGTTTGGAAACAAAGGGCCTTAAATGGACCTTATAAAACCCGGTCAGATGTATCCGCCAACTCCCCTGACGACTGGACAAGAATTGTAAATAATACCAATGCGTTCAAAGCAAATCCGGCTGCTTACCGCTGGCAAGGACCTACCCTGTTCGAAACCTCAGGTACTTTTACCGGGGCAGTAAAGAAAGGAACCGGTGAGGATGTCAGGCTTAGCAATGAACCCAATGGCAATACCCTGGGCTATCACATCCGCGATGCTGCTTTTGTATGTATAGTAGATGAAAACCGCGCCGACAGGGCAATATTGAAAGCTACTGTAAAAGCGGAATTATTGCATGCCACAACCATACCCACGCTTGACCTGAAAAATACTACCCTTTGGCCTGCTACCTATTTCCGCGATATTAATCCTTTGTTTCAAATCGTAAACTGGTTCAATAATTATTTACACGCCTATGACTACATAGAGATATCGGATAAGCTAACCGGAGAAATAACCTTTACGTCAGATGAAAAAACCCGCATACATACCTGGCTATTGGCAGCAGCAGCATTTGCCCAGAAAGAGCAAGACTGGGATGTAAACAGAAACTTTATCAACCGTAGTAGTTCCAGTCCGGATGCAGCCTATACGGTTGCTGCCATTCAATATCCTGTCCAGCGGAACGGCCTGAATCTGACCACTCACTATACTGCAACAGGTCCCGGCCATACCATTTATGGCTTGATGCAAACTTTTAACAACCGCCGCATGGCTTGCTACCGGTTTGCTGCAATGGTTGGGATCAAGGTAGGTAATACGCAACTGATAGATGCCGCCAAGAGATATGTCAAAGACTGGATAAAATATTCCGTATTTACAGATGGTGTGGTAGGAGAAATGGAAAGATGGAGCAATACCATCCCTGACTTAGGCTGGGGATACGCAACCAGTGTAGCCGCCCCTGCCCTCTCAATAGTAGATGCCTTAGCCCGTACAGGCGACCTAAGCTTGTATGAGTATAGTACCAGTATTGGCTTGTATGGTACCGAAGGAAGCAATGGAGAAACAAAAAATCTGTACAAGGTATTGAAGATGATGTATGCTATTGCCGCTAAACAAGTGTTCTGGTATGGGACAAACATCGCAGAAAATGCCAGCGCCGCTTACTTGATAGATGGGCAGACTGACACCTGGAAAGCACTACACGATGTATGGCTGGCTATGGGCAATCTGCGGTTTAAAGATAACAACATTAAAGCCATGTATATGCGGCAAGGCCCGGGCATTACTCCGTACTGGACTTATCCGGAAGTAAACGGCAAGCATCTGGTATGGACAGGAGACTGGGGTATCTATCCTGGCTTGTTATTTATGTACGGACAAATGGAAGACAAGGTAAATCCTTATCCTGGTACTGGTCCACAACCAGGTACGGGTACTATTGGAAGGGAATACTGGAATACTATTGCTGGTACTACTATTAGTGCTATTCCATTGAATACACCGCCGTCCGGCACTCAGATTCTCACACTTTTTGAAGGACCCGTAAATGCCGGAGACAATTATGGAGCCCGTATCAGGGGGTATGTGCATGCGCCGGCAAGCGGAAATTATATTTTCTGGATTGCCAGTAACGATAACAGTGAGTTATGGTTGAGTCCTGATGAAAGCCCTTTCAGTAAGAAGAAAATAGCCTTAGTTAAAGGAGGAACCAACTCCCGGGAGTGGACCAAAAGCAATACGCAGAAGTCTGCTAAAATAGCGTTGCAGGCAGGAAAAAAATACTATATAGAAGTTCTTCACAAAGAAGGAACCGGTATAGATAATGTTGCGGTAGGCTGGCAATTACCCAACGGTATCCTGGAAAGACCCATTCCTGGCATGCGGTTATCGCCTTTCTTAGCTTCCCCTGCTGCCAGAATAGCCGCTTCTGATGCAGAAGAACAAACAGTTACTCCCCCACAAGTTTACCCAAATCCTTTTACTGATGTACTTTACCTGGAGACCGTTCCCGATAATGGCGAGTTGCTGATTACTATTTCAGATATATTGGGGAAAACGTATTCTCAGCAAAGAATCCAACCTTCCAAGACCCGTACACCACACGATTTATCCCTGGCAACCAATGGTTTAACACCTGGAATATACTTTCTGGTTGTAAAAGATATGCATGGCAAACGTAAAACATACCGTCTGATCAAAAGTAAGTAACCGCACCATGAATAATTGGCAGAATACTGCCCTGTTATGTATACCGTTGGAAAATTTAAAAGGCTCCAATCATCCATAGTATTTTCCGCTTGCGTAATTCATCCGCCTTTTCTGTAGAATATCCGGTAACTTGCCACTACTGGAACTGTTCTTGAACGAGCGGACATAGCTTACAAACTAGTAAGCCCTTTGCACAAACATTCCCCTGATAAAATACGAATACAGGAGATATTGTTTTGTTAGCGGGCAGGATAGAAAAACTAGTTGAGTGGCTATACTACCAGCATATTTGCAAAAGTAAGGAGGCAACCAGTCATTCGCTGCATAGCTGGCTAGCACTTAACTTTTGAACAGTATTAACCAATATTTAACACATGAAAAAAATTGTAATGAGTTGCTTGGCTTGCATGACAGCCATCACCATGGCCCTAGCCGACACCGGAAAGCCTGAGAAGAATCTGTATCAGTACTCCATAGATTTAACCAAGGTGCAAAACGACCAGCTTACCGTAAATCTGATTGTGCCGGCCATGAAGAAGAAGGAAGTAGTGTATTATATGCCCAAGATAGTGCCCGGTACCTATGCCAACTATAATTTTGGCCGATTTGTCTCTAACTTCACCGCCCGCGACAAAAAAGGAAAAGTGCTGCCTGTAGAGAAAATTGATGAAAATAGCTGGCGTATAAAAAATGCCAAAAACCTGAACCGCATCAGCTATGATGTACAAGATACCTGGGATACCGACATCCGTGAAGATTTTGTGTTTGAACCCGGAGGCACCAACATTGAGAAAGACACCAATTTTGTACTGAACACCCACGGTTTTTTTGGATATATTGACGACCTGAAACGGGCTAAGTATGAAATAAACATCACCAAACCAGACGGGTTTTATGGCTCAACTTCCCTAACCGCTGCCAAAACTAGCAACACACAAGATGTATATGAGGTAGGTTCTTATATGGATCTGGTAGATGCTCCTATGATGTACAACCGCCCGGATACTACCGTATTAAAAATAGGCGGAGCCGACATTCTGGTTTCTGTTTACTCTCCCAACAAAGTAGCTTCTTCTAAAGAAATAGCCGCCAATATTGATGAAGTACTGAATGCCCAGAAAGAATACCTGGGTGGCCAGTTACCGATTAAAAAGTATGCATTTATCATTTATTTGTTTGACAAACCAACAAAATCCGGTTCCATGGGAGCCCTGGAGCATTCTTACTCTTCTTTGTACACCTTACCGGAAGCCCAGCCGGAGTACCTGGCTCAAACTGTACGGGATGTATCGGCTCATGAGTTTTTCCATATTCTTACCCCATTAAGCATCCACTCGGAAGAAATCCACAATTTTGATTTTAACAGCCCTAAAATGTCCAAACATTTATGGTTGTATGAAGGCGTAACTGAATACTTTGCAGGCCATATGCAGGTGAAACATGGGATTATTGATGTGCCTCAATATATAGGCATGATTCAGGAGAAAATGATGGCTGCCGAACAATTTAATGATACCTTGCCGTTTACGGTGATGAGTAAAAATGCCCTGGATATTCACAAAGACCAATATGGCAATGTGTACCAAAAAGGAGCTTTGATTGGCCTGGCACTCGATATTAAATTACGGGAACTATCTCAGGGCAAATATGGCCTGCAGAATCTTATGCAAGACCTGGCCAAAACCTACGGCAAAGAAAAAGCTTTTAACGACGATGAATTATTTGATCAGATAGCTAAGCTTACCTATCCGGAGATACGCACGTTTTTTGCCAAACATGTAGAAGGCAACGAACCCCTTCCATTGAAAGAACTGTTGAGCAAAGTGGGTGTTACCTATGAGCCAAATTCTGTAACCAAAGGTGTTACCTTAGGAAATATGGAAGTAAATTTTAATCCCGAAACACAACGCCTGGTAGTAACCAATACCGAGCAACTGGATCAGTTTGGCAAAGAGATGGGCTTTAAAGAAGGCGACGAATTTGTAGCATTTAATGGCACAAAATTAAGCATTGAGAACATTCAAAAGGTAATTATGGATTACATGATGAATGGAAAGGCTGGTGACGAAGTAACTATGCTGGTAGCCCGGAAAGATGATCAGGGCAAAGAAAAAGAAGTGAAGCTACGTGCAAAAGCCATAGAAACTGAAAAGCAACAACGCCATGTGTTAAAACCAGTTGAAGCGCCAAGCGCTGAACAAACAGCCTTACGTAAAGCCTGGCTACAACCCTAAGAAATAAACTGACTAGCGAATGGCGAATGAGTAATGCTGAAGCCAGTCATTATTCATTCGTCATTATGCATCTCTCTATACTATGCAATTAACCATTACTAATCTATCTAAAACGTATTCGAATGGTGTGCAAGCTTTGCGGAACATTTCGCTGAGCATCCCTCAGGGTATGTTCGGATTATTAGGTCCCAATGGCGCCGGAAAATCCTCCCTGATCCGGATACTGGCCACGTTACAGGAAGCCGACAGCGGAACCATTTTTTTAGGGGAGACAGATGTATTAAAACAGAAAGAGGCTGTACGAAAAATACTAGGTTACCTACCACAGGAATTTGGCTTGTATTCGAAAATAAGTGCCGAAAGTTTTCTCGATCATATTGCCTATCTGAAAGGCATTATCCGGAAAAAAGAACGCGAAGAAACCGTAAAAGCCCTGTTACATAAAGTAAATCTCTACGACGCCCGTAAGAAAAACCTGGGCACCTACTCTGGCGGGATGAAACAACGGTTTGGCATTGCACAAGCCCTGATCGGACACCCCAGATTAATAATTGTAGATGAACCCACTGCCGGCCTCGATCCAACCGAACGGAACCGTTTTCATAACTTGCTTAGTGAAATCGGCGAAAATACCATTGTCATTCTATCTACGCATATTGTAGAAGATGTTAGCCACTTGTGCAGCAATATGGCTATTATTTCCAGAGGAGAACTACTCATCAGTGGCCAACCCTCCCAGATTATTGACTCCATGGAAGGTAAAATATGGAAAAAAACGATCCTGAAAACGGATCTTCCAGGCTATCTACAAGAACATAAGGTAATTTCAACTACACTATTGGCCGGCAAATCGGTTATACATGTATACAGCGACGACCGTCCTGATGATACCTTCCTGCCGGTAGAAACCGACTTGGAAGATGTTTATTTTACAGTTATTTCAGATAAAACGAATGTGATGGCTCTTTGATCTATTCATTTATACGGGCTAGGTAATTTTTCACAAATGTTATTGATTTTATCTGGCTAATATTATAAAAAATCGTAGATTAATGCAGTATGTTCAACACTTTTTATATGCATAAGCTACTTCTTAGTATAAGTATTGTATTTTTCCCTCTCGTGTATATGAAGGCTCAGGTTGAGAAAACCTATTATATTATTAAAAGTGGCCAGATACCCATAGAAGTTATTCCCAAAGCGGACCAAACACGATATTCGGAATTTAGAGATGGGGTTGTTCAGTATTTAAATGGAAGAACAGAAGCAGGAAAATTCAACTATAATTTCCTCTACAAAGAGATGCACTATATCAATGCCGCAGGGGATACTATCGTGCTGCGCAATAATGATCCGGTAAAAACAATAAGCATCGGCGAAGATCAATATTTTTTACTATTCGGACAAGGGTATATAGAACTGCTTACCGCTACTTTTCCCATTGCATTAGCCCGTACAGAATCTATGTCCGTTATTTTGGGTGGATACCCAACTTCCAGGTATTCCAGTGAGAATACATATATAGGCGAACCCCCTACCCTTAGGCAGGTGTACCACCATAGATCAGATAATTTAATGAGAGTTTTGAAGCGGGCAGATTATATATTTATGGACCGGAACCTGCGGTTTCACCCGGCAAAGAAGGCCATCTTATTTAAACTTTTCCCGGAAAAACGGCGAGAAATTCATGAATTTATTAAAAATCACCAGATCAATTTCAATAACCCTGCCCATTTACAAAAGGTAATAGAATTTACCGCCCAGGCAGTGGAAGCTACCCATCCATAAGAAAATATCTTGTAATTTTACTGCGCCAGACGTATTGTTCTGTTCTATACTAGAAACCTACTCCATACAGAAAAAATTTGCTTGAATTTATAGATGCATCTGCATAAATGGTAAACCAGATTATCTCATTTGAATTAAAGTATAGGAGCAAACGGCCGGCTACTTATATTTACTTTCTTATCTTTTTTCTGCTACCCTTTCTGGCGATGGTTTCCGATGTAGTGCAAATTGGTGGAGGCAACGGCAGGTTATATAAAAATACCCCGTTTATCATCAATAACATGGTCATTATCCTGAGCATCATTGGTACCGTGGTAGCCTCTGCTGTTATGAGTGTACCAGTTTACCGGGATCTGGAGCAAAAAGTACACACCTTTTACTATACCTTCCCTATCAACAAAACCCAGTACTTATCCGGCCGGTTTATTGGTTCTTTTTTAGTATTACTATTTATCTTCCTGAGTGTTGAACTGGGCATTTTTGCCGCTACTTTGTGGCCCTCACAGCCAGACGATCAACTGGTTCCTTTTCAATGGCAAGCCTATTTACGCCCCTTCGTCGTATTTCTGCTACCCAATCTGCTTTTTACCGGAACTATATTTTTTGCACTGGTAGCCCTTACCCGCACCATTATGGCAGCCTATCTGGGAAGTGTTGTATTTTTGGTAGCTTATCTGATTGCATTGGACGCAGTGAGCACTCTGGAAGATCAGTGGATGGTAGCCCTGATTGATCCTTTCGGCATATCGGCCAGTGAATATGTAACCCGTTACTGGACAATTGCAGAGAAAAACACGGCCTTGCTTCCTATTGACAGGCTTATTTTACTCAACCGGCTCATCTGGATTAGTATTAGTTTGTGTTTGCTGGGCTTAACCTACCTCCGGTTTGATTTATCGTTGCTAACACGTGCATCTGCTAAAAAAGCCAGTAAAAAGCAGGAAAAAGAGGTAATCAGCATTCAATATGAAAATGAGATAGTACTGCCCAAGGTTAAAAAACGGTTTCATTTATTTGCCAGTTACAGAAAACTGATTTCCTTAGCTGTACTTGAAACAGTAGCCATCCTGAAAGATATATACTTTATTGCCATCCTGGCTGCCGGAGTAATTTTTCTGGGAGTAGATGCCTATTACAGCAACCGTATTTATGGTACCCCTACCTATCCCCTCACCTACCTGGTACTGGCCATAAAAGAGTTTAATTTCATTTTATTTGCTGTCGTCATCACTATTTTTTATGCTGGTGAACTTGTCTGGCGCGAAAGAGTTACCAGAGTTGCTACGTTTGCAGACGCATTTCCAGTACCTAACTGGCTATCGTATGGGTCCAAACTTCTGGCGTTGTATGCCATCTGCTGTATCTTATGTATATGCATAATGGTAGTAGGGCTAGCCACCCAACTTCTCCAGGGATATACGCACCTTGAACTGGACTTGTATATAAAGGAGCTTTTTTTGCTCACCTTGCCCTTCTATCTCATGCTGGCAACCTTCAGCTTTTTTGTGCAGGTGCTCGTCAATAACAAATTTATCGGCCACTTACTGGTTATTTTGCTGTTCATAATCAATACCCTTGTATTGCCTCAGCTGGACTATCCTCATCATCTCTACCGGTTTGCTACCCGTCCGGATTATATTTATTCGGATATGAACGGGTATGGACATTTTAGAAAATCTTTGTTCTGGTTTACCTTATACTGGAGTGTTTTTACAGGGATTCTGATAGTTGTGGGTAATGTTTTCTGGAGAAGAGGCACCGACTTGCGGCCACAATATGGATTAATGCCATGGGCTACTCTCTTCTTATTAGGTGTATCCTTTTGTGCGATCGGAGGATATATTTACTTCAACACCAATGTACTCAATGCGTATTACAGCCCTGGCGATCAAAGTATATTAGCGGCGGACTATGAAAAGCAATACAAACAATACCAGCATGTTCCCCAGCCACGTATTACAGATGTAAAGCTACAGGTAGATCTTTTTCCGGAAGAGAGGCGCGTATACATTCAAGGCACCTATATTTTACAGAATAAAACCAACCGTATAATCGATTCATTGCACATCAATACTGGAACCGAGGCCGATCTTCATTCCAAAATAAAGTTATCTACCCTGCAACTAGACAATAAACCAGGCCGCAATATCCTCACAGATAACCGGGTGGGCTATTATATTTACAAACTTCCACAGCCTTTGCAACCTGGTCAGCGCATCACTATGCAGTACACCTTAGAGATGTATACCCTCGGTTTCCGTTCGTCTACTGAAAATAACCAACTGGTGAAGAACGGCACTTTTTTTAACAGCAATTTACTGCCCAGCATCGGATACAATCCAGATGCCGAGCTGGCTGGTAATACACAAAGAGAAGATCTGGGCCTGCCTGCCAAAGAGCGGATGGCCAGTGTAACCGACAGTGCTGCCTTGAAAAACAACTATATATCGCGGAATGCCGACTGGATCACTTTTGAGGCTACCCTTAGCACTACACCTGACCAGATAGCCATTGCTCCCGGATATTTACAAAAAGAGTGGCTGGAAAATGGAAGGCGGTACTTTCAGTATACAATGGATGCCAAAATGCTGAACTTTTATTCTTTTTTATCTGCACATTATCAGGTAAAAAAAGATGTATGGCAACCCAAAGATACCTCTAGCAATCAGGTTAACATCGAAATTTACTACCACCCAGGGCACGAATACAACCTTGGCCGGATGATTAAATCTGTTAAGCAGTCTCTGGATTATTTTACGCAGAATTTCAGCCCTTACCAACACCGGCAAATACGTATTATAGAATTTCCAAGGTACGCAACGTTTGCCCAGTCTTTTCCTAACACCATCCCCTATTCCGAGTCGCTGGGCTTTATTGCCAGAGTATCTGACAAACAAGACGATATAGATTACCCTTATTATATTACGGCACATGAAGTGGCGCACCAGTGGTGGGCACATCAGGTAATTGGCGGGCATGTACAAGGAGCTACATTCCTTTCCGAAAGCCTCTCCCAATACGCGGCTTTAATGGTAATGGAAAAAGAGTATGGGAAAGAGCAAATGAAGCGGTTTCTTCGCTATGAACTAGACAACTATCTTACCGGACGTAGTGCCGAATCTGAAAAAGAATTGCCGCTCTATAAGGTAGAAAACCAGGATTATATTCATTACAACAAAGGCAGTTTGGCCATGTATACCTTGCGTGATTATATTGGTGAAGACAAAGTAAACCAGGCATTGGCAGCTTTTATTAAACAAACTTCTTTCCAGGAACCTCCTTATACCAACTCCCTGGAATTGCTAACATTCATTGAAAAAGCAACGCCCGATTCGCTACACTATCTGCTTACAGACTTATTTAAGGAAATCACCCTGTACGAAAACAGAGTAACGGATGCAACCTATCAGCACACCGGAGGAAATAAGTATAAGGTAGCCTTACAAGTAGAGGCAAAAAAACTGATAGCCGACAGCCTCGGATATGAACGTGAAACTGCGCTGAACGATTGGATAGAAATAGGTGTATTTGCGGAGGAAAACAGCAAATCCGCACGTGGACAGAAGCCCCTATACCTGGCAAAACACCGCCTTCATGCCGGAAGTAACAGTATTGAAGTAGCTATAGAAGGAAAGCCGGCAAGAGCAGGAATTGATCCTTATTATAAACTCATCGACCGCAATCCGGAAGATAACACGCAGCCGGTAAAGCTTAAAAGAAAATAACCCTGTAAGCCATGCAGAAATTTCAGGCCGATAGTCCTGAAAAGCCAAAATAAACCTTTAGTTTTGGCATTTACCTGAGAATTTTTAAACTTTTATAGAAATTCGTTTGCGGCGTTCACTGCAGATTCCAGTAAATTTAACTTTACTACCCATATGGCTCAGACAAAACCTATGAATACTTTTTCGTTGGAACACTCTTTTGCGCGGATCAAAGAAATACAACAGTTGCTACAGCAGGGAGAAGTACCCTTTGAAGATTCCCTGAAATTATTTGCAGAAGCTGAAAAGCTGATCCATCAATGTCAGCAATACCTGAACCAGGCTGAAATTACTATTCAGAATTTAATTGAGGCGGACAAAGAGTAAACGCTTAGCTTACAGCTTCACTTTTCTTAAGGAACAAGCGCACTGGTAGAAAAAACAACCAGATCCCGAGTGCTGCTAGTCCTACAATCAACACCCATGAATAATCTGCCGGAGCGGCCCCGTCTGCGTTGTTTAATTTCAGCAGAATAATTAAGCAAACAAACAGCAGGGTATTGCCGATAAACACAAAACTATTGATCCAGTTACGCACCAACGACAAAAACTCAAAACGGCTCTCTTTATCAGCCAGCCAGTAGTGGCGCTTAGGCATTGGAAACAATTGTGCCGGCACAGAGAAGATGAATTTAGCGGCTAAGGAAAGCAATACATTGAATAGCACAATAAAAATACCCCCGACATAAAACAACACAGACTTATCAACATATTCATCTGCCTGCCCTGCGGAGTTAAAATGAATAGCCACCGGATTGGGTAACCGATAATAGGCCAACAGCAACATACCCACAAAAGCAAGCAGCGAAAATATTTTTAGAAACCGGATTAACAAGTACGTACCTTTCATAAATGGCTTTAACAAATAAATGCTCCCTAGTAGGAATAAGTAGTGCAAAAATCCGAAGTTCTATCCACAATTCACAGTAAACAGCTATACAAATTGACAATCTACCTTAAAATCTCCCGTAGCTATGACTTCAGGCGTATACGATAAGCTTCTATTCCCTTCATTCCAGAACAGGATGTTACTTACCATATGGCATAACATTAGGTGAGTAATGTGTAGGATTTCAATTACAAAAAGATAGATTAATAGAATTGATTAGACAAAGGTAGATTTAGGTTAACTAATTTTCTTTCAGCAAGGTGTTGGTAACAGGCAGAAGCCTTGTGCAGAGCAGAAAATGAATTAGCCCTGCAACTCTTCAGAGGAGATAATACCGTAGGAAATGTATCTGGACTCCAGAAGAGTGGTCAGCAATTTGTAGCTTTTTTTAGGAATATACACACAAGCAATCTCCTGCTCTTCAATCTTGCGGGATAGCATGGTCAACTGGCGGCTGATGTCTTTATTTTTCTCCAGGTCTCTTTTCCAGACCATTACTTTTACTTCCTTCAAGGGAGTCATACGTTATTTACCTGATTCAATATACACACAGACGTAGTAAAGCAGGAATGTGTTTTAATAAACTCGCATTTATATAAAAACAAGCAGGTAATTTTCTTTTAGAAAAAAGTATATTTTCGCATTGGTACAAGAAACAAGCATGGCCGTATTACGATCCGGAATTTAGAAAAGAAGGCCCATCTCCAGTACCAAGGGCAGAATTTTGTCCATTTTTGTACGGGTACAAGGGATCGATGCTATAAATAACTACAGCCAGGGAGTGGCATATGCAATAATTGTAATACCAGCGTAAAAACGAGAAAAAAGGTAAGAATTCTGGAAAGAATATAATATATTTAATTAAAAGCAAGTAACATTTACGTGAGTCCACCTATGCCATTGAATAGTTTTAGTAAAGCAAAGGAGCAACACGCTGCCAGTGAAGAGGCTGTCCGGTTAGCTATCTTAGGCAGTTATGATATTCTGGATACGGCTCCTGAAAAAGAGTTTGATGCTCTTACTAAACTTGCCGCCTATATTTGCCATACCCCTATTGCTTTCATTACCTTGATTGATAAAGACAGGCAATGGTTTAAATCTTCTGTTGGGATGGATGCCACGGAAGTAGCCCGTGAAATATCTTTCTGCCAGCATACGATTAGAAGTAAAGCAACAATGGAAGTACCAGATGCGCAACAAGATGCCCGCTTTCAGAGCAATCCTTTTGTTACCGGCGATCCGCATATACGCTATTATTGTGGGGTTCCGCTTACCTCGCCTGAAGGGTCCAATATTGGGTCTTTGTGTGTTATTGACCTGGCTCCTACTACTATTTCTGAACACCAGAAACAAGCCCTGCAAACCTTAGCTGGTGAAATAATGGCCAGGCTAGAGCTTAGACGCCAGAAAAAACAACTGGAAGTAGAAAAAAAGAAACTGGCAGAAAGTGAGAAACGCTACAAAGCCCTGGTAGACAATAACGAAGGCTATATTTTCACCCATGATTTGCAGGGAAAACTTTTATCTGTAAATCCTAAAATGGCCCGTGCCTTAGCTTACAAGCCTGAAGAACTACTTGAAACCAATCTACAGAACCTGCTTACATCCGATAAAGGTTCTTTCCATAACTATTTACTCCAGATACAGGAGTCAGGCATAGCTAATGGCATATTGCAGATAAAAAATGCGCCTGGAGAAGAAAAATTCTGGGTTTACCGCAATTTCAAGTATACCGATGATGAAGGAAACTGTTATGTCATTTGTTCTGCTCAGGATATTACAGACAAAGAGATAGCACAGCAACTGCTGGAAAAAGCAAAAACTGAATTGGAACTAAAGGTAGAAAGCCGTACCAAGCAACTACTGGCACTGAATACAACCCTTACCAAAACAAAAACAAACTTAGATACTTTTATTTACCGGGCCTCACATGATTTACTGGGCCCGCTTTGCTCGCTGAAAGGCTTACTAAATGTTGCACGCCAGGATCATGAAGCCCCGAATCACCATGAATACCTGCGATTGATGTACCATACGGTGGAGAAACTGGAAAACATCCTGAATAGCTTATTGAGCTACTCCAATAATACTCATTACAGCCTGCTTAACAAGCCTGTTGATTTTCAGAAGATTGTGTCAGAAAGTATACATGCCTGCACCCATATTGACTTTTATAACCGCATTCAGTTCCAAACAGATATTAAAACGGATGGCCGTTTCTGGTCGGATGAAGAAAGAATACGCGTTATATTTAAATGCCTCATTTCCAATAGTATCACTTTCCAGAATTTCTCTTCTGTTTCTCCTTTTATCAAGATTTCCGTTTATAGTGATGCACAAAAGGCAACTATTCATATTCAGGATAATGGAATTGGAATTTCGGCTAAAACGATTGCCACCATCTTTGATATTTTTTCAAAATCTGCTGTATTGTCCAAAGGTCCGGGCCTGGGTTTATTTATTGTGAAAGAAGTAATCAATAAATTGAACGGCACTATTGAAGTTACCTCCACCGAAGCCGAAGGAACCTTATTTGTCATAAACATCCCGAATAAACGGCTTGAGTGTACGGCTCAGGAAACTTCAGCTGTTACGTGAGCAAAAGTAGAGTCCAATTCAGGTTTACAGAGGGTAAAATAAAACGTAGATCCTTCGCCCAACACAGACTCCACCCATATTTTGCCGCCATGGCGCTCTACAATTTTCTGGCAAATCGCCAGACCCAAGCCTGTTCCTTCGTATTCGTTGCGGGTGTGCAAGCGCTGAAACGCACCAAAAATTTTAGAGGCATCAGCCATATTCATGCCGATCCCAGTATCGCGGATGCTAAAATGCCAACCATCAGGCAGTACGCTTCCGCTTATTTCGATATGCATCGGCTTATGAGATCTGAATTTAATTGCATTGCCAATCAGGTTTTGAATGAGCTGCGTCATTTGCGCCTGGTCTGCGTGAATAACCGGCAAGTTATCATAAACAATCACCGAACCAGTGTCAGCGATGCGTTTGGCCAGTGAGCCAAGCACTACCTGTATCACATCCTCCATCGGAAACTCCGTTACCTGAATCTTTGCCGAATCAATTTTAGAGTACTCCAGCAGATTTTTTATTAATTGCTGCATACGGCTAATAATACCCGGAACCAACGTTAACAGCTTTTGCATCTCCTCATCCGAAGTGATACCGGCCTGATAATTCAGCAGGGTAACCAGCCCCGATAATGTATTTAAGGGTTCCTGTAAGTCATGCGCCGCTACATAGGCAAACTTTTCCAGTTCACTGTTAGAATCTTTTAATGCTAGTGCCTTCTGTTCCAGTTTTTGCCGGATATTCTGTAATTCGGTAATGTCCAGAACAAAGCTGGCTCCTTTGGTATAATAGCCGGAAAGAAATGCAGAACCTAGCAAGACTGGTATGCGCTTTCCATTTTTGTGAAAAAACTCTTTTTCGGTCGTTGTATTTGCACTAGCAGATAAAAAGATTTGCAGTGCTTTAGGGTTGAGCTCTTCCCAAGGGACTGGTGTAAGATGCCGCCAGTTAACCTCTCCGGCCTCTAGGTTCTGCCGGGTATAGCCCAGCATCTTCAGAAAATAATCATTGGCATGCGTAATCTTTCCTAAAATGTCCCAGAAAATAATCCCCACAGTGTCTGATTCAAACAAACTATTCATCTGCGCCTCTTGCTCTTTTACCTTTTCTTCTAAAATAGATTGTTCGGTAACGTCCATAGCAGCACCAAATAGCCTATACGGAAGTTCATTCAAATACTCCAAGGGTCTGGCATACAGCTGCACGTACTTTTGTTTTCCTGAAAGAAACCGGATGGGAATGGTTATCTTAAAATCGGTACGCAAACTGTGGGCTCGCTGTGCATGGCGGATTAGCTTGTTCCAATCTTCCGGGGAAACCAGTTCTTTAAAGAACGAAACCTGCGGAACCGGATCATCTTTTCGCCTGTCGAATATCTCATACATCATCTCCGACCATTTTAGCTGCTGATTTTCCGGATAATATTCCCAAAAACCAAGTTTGGCCAGCTGCTGGGCCTCCTGCAAATTGGCTGTAAAATGCTCTACATCTTGCTGTAATTTTACTTGTTCGCTAATGTTGCGGACAATACATAAAATGCGGAGAATACGCCCGTCTTTTTCCGGAAGGGGGGTTCCCGTAAATTCATAATGCTGTCCCAGGATTGAATCAGTAAAAGTGATGGTTTCACCTTGTAATACCCTGTCCAGGTTTGCATACAAGCCGTTCAACTGGTGCTCATTATTCACAAATACGGCGGCGGTTTTCCCTACAAATGCATCAGAAGTTAACCCTCTTTCCCGCATACTTCCCCCTTCAGCGAATATAATGGTAAACTGATGGTCCAGGATAAATATATTTCCTTTGGGAAAATGATGTGTAATGGCTCTGTATACTTGGTTACTTTCTTCTAAAGCTTGTTGGGTGGTAAGCAGTTCTGTCTGGTCTTGGGCAAGTACATAAAACCCGTTAACCGTGCCATTAGTTATGGATGGAAGCAACAATATCCGCAGAAAAGCCTTTGTCCCCTGCTTAAGTACCTGTTCGGTAAACTCTGTTTTTTCGCCACCAAGGGCTTTTTTGTAATAGGATTTATGTTGTTCGTATAAATCATCTCCAGCCACTTCATGCAGCGTTTTGCCAAGCATATACTCTTTAGGAATACCGAACCAGGTTTCATAATTCTGGTTTACAAACCTGTAGTATTCTTTTGCATCTACAAAAGAGATAAGGATGGGTAAGGCATTGGTAATATGCTGCAACTGGGTTTCTTTTTCCTGTAGAGACGATTCAATTTTTCTAAAAGAAGAGATATTGATAGCAGCCGTCGTAATTCCGGTAACTTCCTGCAACTCATTCAATACCGGGTCTATGGTAAACAAATACGTGAAGGTGCCTGACGGGTGGCTGAATGAAATTTCGTGCTGTTCGCCAAGCCCTTGCCGGAGTACCCGTTTTTTTATGGGAATAATTTTATTGCTGAGTGCCTTGGGAAATATATCTTCATCTGTTTTTCCTAGTGCCTCTACCCCTTCAAACTCATCTTGCTGGTTGTAAAAATAGGTATAGTTTAAGTGAATATCCTGGTTTGCTAATATAATGGGAGAGTTTCTGGTAGCCGCTTCCAGCAGGCTTTGTGTTTTTCGTAAGCCGGCCTCCAGTTCTTGCTGGCGGGTAATATCTTTCCCTACACTGACCGTGCCTTCCAGAAGGCCCGCAGAGTTGTAGATAAAGTTGATAGAAAGTTCAACACATTTTGGATTACCTTGCTTGTGCTGCTGTTCAATCTGTCCAGTCCAGAAATCCTTTCTCGGCAAACCCTCAGCAGATACTGCAGAATATACGTTTGTATCGCTGAGTTGTAAAAACCCTGAGATTGGTTTCCCGATTACCTCTTCTGTACGCCATCCAAATAACTTTTCGGCTTCATGGTTCCAAGAGAGAACATTAAATTGTGCATTGGTAGTAAAGACAGCAGCAGGCAGATGTTCCAGAAGTTGTACCTGGGACAAAACCTGTTTATCAAAAAGCATGTATGCAGTTAGCTAGTATATCTTGTAATATTAAAGGGTTAATAAATTAATGCCTGGCTATTTATCTTTAGATGTTCAGGTGGTATGGATAAACAGCCTTTTCATAGCAGAATCGGAAAATTTTAGTTAACATTTTTTTAAATATACAAAAAATTTATATGCTTCCATGCAAGGCTAATTTATTCAATTATTTTTATTTCCAGAGCTCTAAGCAACTCTATAGATTAGTTGAGACATGCATTAAAAGGCACGACACAAGTACTAAGTTCAGTAAAGTATTACTGCAATAAATAGAGGATAATCTTTTCTAAACCAGGGTCTTATCTTGTTCAGCAGATAGAGTTGAATTTAAGGGCTCAGTTCCTTTTTGTAAGGCAAGCGCATTTTTCACTGGATCAAACTCTTTCTCACTTTTAGCTACTACAATGGTAGCTACGCCATTCCCGATTAAGTTCGTAATGGCTCTGGCCTCAGACATAAAACGGTCTACTCCTAAAAGTAAAGCCAGGCCTTCTACCGGCACCACCTGCAAGGCAGATAAGGTAGAGGCCAAAACAATAAAGCCCCCTCCGGTAACAGCGGCAGCCCCTTTAGAGGTTACCATTAAAATACCGATGATGGCTATTTCCTGGCTCAGAGTCAGGTCTACATTGAAAACTTGTGCCAGAAAAATAGTAGCCATGGCCAGGTAAATCGTGGTACCATCCAGGTTGAAAGAATAGCCTGTTGGGATTACAAGCCCTACTACTGGCTTAGAACAGCCAAATTTTTCCAGCTTATACATCATTTGTGGCAACGCGGCTTCAGAAGAAGAAGTGCCTAACACAATAAGTAACTCTTCTTTAATATAGACCAGGTATTTCCACAGACTGAACCCATATAGGCGGGCTATGATGTTTAAGACCACAAATACAAACAGAAACATAGTTAGGTAGACGGTGAGCATGAGTTTAGCCAGCGGAATCAGTGTATCCAGGCCATACTTGCCAATACTAAAAGCCATTCCTCCAAAAGCACCCAGGGGGGCAAGTTTCATGACAATGGCCAGAATGTTGAAGAATATTTTTGATAATTTTTCAAAAAAAGCGATGATGGAATGTCCGGCACTGCCTGCTTTGGTAAGGGCCACGCCAAACAGTACGGAAAAGAATAATACTTGCAGAATGTCTCCATCGGCAAAGGCTTTTACCACATTGGAAGGCACAATATGGGTAATAAACTGAACCCAGTCTATTTCTTCTGCCCCTTTTTTATAAGCAGATATATCCCCACCTCCTACTCTGGACGTATCTACTCCAACCCCAGGTTTGGTCAGGTTGGCTACTACCAACCCGATGAGTAAAGCAAAAGTAGTGACCACTTCAAAATACAACAGGGCTTTGCCTCCTACCCTGCCTACTTTCTTCAGGTTGCCCATACTGCCAATCCCCAGCACAATAGTGAGGAAAATAATGGGGGCAATCACCATTTTTATCATATTGATAAACGTATCCCCAATGGGTTTGAGCCTAGTCCCTACTTCCGGAAACAGTGCCCCTACAAGTATACCCAAGGTGATCGCTACGAGTACCTGGAAGGTGAGGTTCTTGTACAATTTACGCATGAACAAAATTCAATAACTAGTTACGCTAAAAGAGACTGCATTGCCATATTATATTGTATGCCTTTATCTGGTGTACGATGGCTTACTAGCCATAACCGGGCAAAGGGGTAACTTTCCAAGTTACTGAGAAATACTATAAGAATAAACCTTCCCGCAACTTTTGCTGTTCATCTTCCATAAACAGTTTGTTCGACGCAACTGCTTTACTGCCTATTTTTCTTATTTTTGCAACCTCAATTTTCGCATATAGTATTTTGGACACGCCTGTTATTCTGCTGGTTACCCCTCCCCTGACACAAATTAATACGCCGTATCCGGCCACAGCCTATATTAAAGGGTTTCTTTCAACAAAAGGCTTCACCGTGCATCAGGCTGATCTGGGAATAGAACTGGTACTGAGCTTATTTAGCAGAACTAACCTCCGGAAAGCCTTTGCCATTGCCAGCCAAGCTGAATCTGCGATGGTTCCTGCTTACAAGCGTATGCTCCATCTGGAAAAAGATTATCTGCAAACGATTGATACGGTCGTCCGCTTTTTGCAAGGCAAAGACAATACAGTTGCTAACCGGATTGCTTATGGCGGATACCTGCCCGAAGGCAACCGTTTCGCCGCCCTGGAAGATATGGACTGGGCTTTTGGCAGCCTGGGTGTAACCGACAGAGCTAAATTTCTCGCTACACTTTACCTGGAAGATCTGGGCGACCTGATAACAAACTATGTAAGTCCGTATTTCGGATTTAGCCGTTATGCAGAAAAGCTAGGATTATCGGCTACCAGCTTCGATCCCATAGAAGGGGCCTTGCAACAGCCATCCAACCTGACCGACCAGTTAATGGAAGAACTGCTCGACAAGCATATTCAAACGGCCAAACCAGATTTAGTTGGTTTTACTGTTCCGTTTCCTGGCAATCTGTACGGGGCTTTGCGTTGCGCTAAGTTTATAAAAGAAAAGTATCCTTCCATTAAAACAGTAATGGGTGGTGGATACGCCAATACTGAGCTTCGCACCCTGAAAGAACCTCGGATATTTCAGTACATGGATTATATTTCCCTGGATGATGGCGAAAGTCCTTTGCTGCGGGTTATTGAACACTGGCAGGGCAAACGTCCGAAAGAACAGTTGCACCGGACTTTTATGCTGGAGTTAGGGGAAGTAACCTATTTTAATGGCTGTCAGGATAAAGACATTGCCCATACAGAAGTAGGTGTACCAGATTACACTGGCCTGCCATTAGATAACTATTTATCTGTGCTGGAAATAGCAAACCCTATGCACCGGCTCTGGAACGATGGCCGATGGAACAAACTGACCATTGCGCATGGCTGTTATTGGAAAAAATGTTCCTTCTGCGATATCACCCTCGATTATATCCATCGTTACGAAACAGCGCCTGCAGCCCTTTTAGTCGATAGAATTGAACATATTGTGGCAAAAACCGGGCAAACCGGATTTCACTTTGTTGATGAAGCGGCACCTCCTCTGGCACTTCGCGATCTGGCCATAGAGCTGCTCCGGCGGGGTACCAGCATCACCTGGTGGACGAATATCCGTTTTGAAAAAACCTTTACCCCAGACCTTTGCCGGCTGCTGGCCGCCTCGGGTTGTATTGCTGTATCCGGCGGACTGGAAGTTGCCTCCGACCGCTTATTGGCCTTAATGGAAAAAGGTGTAACCATAGATCAGGTTGCCAGAGTAACGCATGCCTTTACAGAAGCAGGCATTATGGTGCATGCGTATCTGATGTATGGTTTTCCTACCCAAACCGCTCAGGAGACTATTGACTCGCTGGAAGTTGTCCGGCAATTGATGGAGCAAGGGGTTATACAATCCGGTTTCTGGCACCGCTTCTCTATGACTGCTCATAGCCCTGTCGGAAAAAATCCGGCGAAATATGGGGTTGTAAAAGTAGGTCCGGAAGAAGGTTTATTTGCCAATAATGATCTGATCCATGAAGACCCGAAAGGGTGTGATCACTCCCTGTTTAGTGAAGGCTTAAGCAAATCTATGTATAACTTTATGCATGGGCTTTTCCTGGATGAGCCTGTAAACTATTGGTTTCCATTTAAAACTCCCAAGACCACAGTTCCAAAAACGCTGATTGCCAAAGCTATTGCTACACCTGCTAAAAGTGACCTGATGCGGCAAAACAGCCGGGTAGTATGGGTAGGAAATATGCCGGAATTCACCCTGATTCAGGAACAGAAAAAAGACAAGTTCCGGGAAAAAGGTTTGCTTACGTTCTTTGAAAAGACAGAAGACCTGGAGATTAAAGTTACGAAGGAAATAGGGCAATGGCTGCTGGCATCCTTTCCCAGAATGCTGGCAACTTCGGAACAGCCCATACTACTTAAAGATCTGATACAAACGTTTCCAGCTTCTGAAAGCTATTCCTTTGAACTATTTCTGGAGAGTCATGCCTGGAAAACCCTCAGAAGCAAAGGATTACTGATTGTATAAACAAAAATGCCCGTAGGTCCATCCTACGGGCAAACTATTTATTTGTCAATCATCCTTACCCATTACCTAAGGTTTGCCGTATTTTTTCGGCAGTGGCGGCCAGTTCTTCCTGGCTCAGTTTGAGTTTAGGTTTACTGAAATTAATGTCGTTCATAGTATTGAGTGGAATCAGATGCACATGGGTATGCGGTACTTCCAGGCCGATAACGGCAACTCCAATACGCAGGCAAGGAACAGACTTGGCTAAAGCCGGTGCAATCTTTTTTGCAAATAACATAAGCCCAGTATATGTATCATCATCCAGATTAAAAATATAATCTACCTCTGCTTTGGGAATAACCAACGTATGCCCCACCGCCGCCGGATTAATATCCAGAAAAGCCAGATACCGGTCGTCTTCTGCAATTTTATGACAAGGGATTTCTCCGTTAATAATTCTGGTGAACAAGGTGGCCATTTTGTACTGATTAGTGGTGAATGATTACTATTTAGACAATAGTCATTAATCATTTATCTGTCAATTTCTACTACTTCAAAGGTCATCATGCCGGCAGGCACTTTAATTTCAGCGGTTTCGCCAACTTTTTTGCCTAGCAAGCCTTTTCCTATCGGTGACTGTACAGAGATTTTACCCGACTTAAGGTCAGCTTCTTCTTCAGAGACTAAGGTATAACACACGGTGGTACCGTTTTTTTTGTTTTTAATTTTCACTTTGGATAAAATAGAAACCTGGGAAGTATCTATCGTGGATTCGTCCACTATTCGGGCATTGGCAACCACCTCCTCTAACTTAGAAATTTTCAATTCCAATAAGCCTTGTGCATCTTTGGCTGCATCATATTCTGCATTTTCGCTTAAGTCTCCTTTATCCCTTGCTTCTGCGATCTGCCGGGCAATGTCAGCCCGCCCTCTAATTCTAAGTTCATTCAGCTCATCTTTTAGTTTTTGTAAGCCTTCCTCAGTGTAATACGAAATTTTGGATGCCATATGGTTAAAACCGTTTAATATGATACAATAAAAAAGAACGGCAAATTTGATTTAGCCGTTCTACAATACTACAATCTGCAATTGATAGTTGTAGAAAATCAATCAAAACCCGAAAATTGTTTATCAGAATAAGTTATCAATTGTATTTTCGATTTTGGAAAGTTAAACTTACTAATTATTGCCTAACATGGCAAGTAGTGCCTACAAAATTTATAAATTTTTCATTTAATAGTTTAATATTCAGACCACCGTTTTTAGCTGGCACTATTGCTTGCGTATACAAGATAAACTATGGATTCTACCTTAAAAATTATTTTTATGGGAACACCAGAATTTGCTGTTCCCAGCCTGGAAATATTACTACAACATAACTACCCGGTTGTGGCCGTTATTACCGCACCCGACAAACCTTCCGGCAGAGGGTTAAAGCTAACCCCATCGCCGGTGAAGGAAGTAGCTGTAAAATATCATATTCCGGTGCTTCAACCTACCAACTTAAAATCGCCGGAATTTATTGAAGAGCTTAAAAGTTACGGAGCTACCCTGCAGATTGTGGTGGCCTTCCGGATGCTGCCGGAAGCGGTCTGGAATATGCCCGAAATAGGCACATTCAACCTGCACGCTTCCCTATTGCCCCAATACCGCGGTGCCGCTCCCATTAACTGGGCAATTATCAATGGTGAAACGGAGACTGGCCTTACTACTTTTTTTCTGAAACATGAAATAGATACAGGCAATATTATCTTTCAGGAGAAAGAGCCTATTTATGAACACGATACTGCCGGCAGATTATATGAACGGTTGAGGCAAAAAGGTGCCCGGTTAGTTTTACAAACGGTACAGGCCATAGAATCAGGCACGTATCCGCAGATTCCCCAGCAGCTTGGTGAATCTATTAAAACAGCTCCCAAAATTTACAAAGAAACCTGTGAAATTAACTGGAACCAACCTGCTAAAAAAGTATATGATTTTGTCAGGGGCCTTTCTCCCTACCCTACAGCCTGGACTACTCTTCAGGATAAGTTTTATAAGATATATGCTATAAAAGGTATTTCTTCAGAAAACAGTATGGCAACGCCAGGTACCATAGTTACCGATTCTAAGGAATACATCCGGATAAGAACCCAGGATGGCTGGGTAGCTATTGACGAACTGCAACAGGAAGGGAAGAAAAAAATGAAGACAGCAGAGTTTCTACGGGGAAATACCTTGTGAGGCAGACTAGAGAATTGAAAATCATACTAATCCATTGAGCTATTTAATCAACCCATTTTCTATATGCAAATAATCCTTGTAGCTGCCCATGCACAAAACCGGGTAATTGGTAAAGACAACGACCTGGTTTGGCGCTTGCCGAAAGATTTTAAACACTTTAAAGAACTTACCTTAGGCCATCCGATCATTATGGGAAGAAAAACGTTTGAATCTCTGGGCAAGCCCTTGCCAGGACGGACTTCCATAATTATTACCCGCGATGAGCAGTACCAGCAGGAATCCTGTATAGTCGTACATTCCCTGAATGAAGGCATACAGGAAGCCAGAAAACTGGATGAGGAAATTTACGTCATTGGTGGCTCGCAGATCTATGCCCAAGCATTGCCTCTGGCCAATAAGATGTATTTAACCGAAGTGAAAGCTGCCCCGGAAGGAGATGCTCTGTTTCCGGAGTTCTCCAAAAATGAATGGAAAGAAACGGCCCGTCAGTCGTTCCCCAAGGATGAAAAACACGACTATGCCTTCGACTTTGTAACCTGGGAAAGAGTGAACAATGAGTAATGACTAATGAGTAATGAGTAATGAATAGTTATTACTCATCAGTCTGATCCATCACTTTCTGTCAATAATTAGTGACCGACCGTTTCAAAGCAGTGACCGGTAGTTATAGCCTGTAGCTGAATGTTTGGATACTATACTTCAGATAAAAATTCGTAACTTACTATACACGAATTTATTTTACCTAAGCAAACTACTTATTCTTAAACTCTAAGGGTTTAGGGTTATAGCTATGATAACCAAACTTTTACTATATTACTCCTTCTTCCTCTGGCTTTTTCTTTCCACGCATAACGCACGGGCCCTCTCCTACCAGCAATCCCAGCCAGTTGCAGCCGATACATTAAAAACCGGTAGTGTTAAAGGCAGAATTACCCAGGCGGATAATGGTGAACCGATTCCCTTTGCTAACGTATTCCTGAACAACAGCACAGTAGGCACTACGTCCGATGAGCAAGGATATTATACCTTACCCGGTGTTCCGCTGGGTAATTCCGAACTCATTGTTTCTTATGTAGGCTTTACCCCTTACAAACGGGCGCTCCGCACAGAATCTATATCTACCCTTGAGTTGAACATCTCTCTTTCTCCGGTTGAACAAGTGCTGGGCGAAGTACGGGTACAAGCAAAGCAAGATAAAACCTGGCAACGGCTTTACCGCCGGTTTGAACGGAATATACTGGGCGAAACGGTTAATGCACCTTTATGCAAAATATTAAATCCCTGGGTACTTGAATTTAACGAAACTGAAAGCACCCTGACCGCCACAGCCACCCAGCCATTGGAAATAGAAAACAGAGCACTGGGCTATAAACTAATTTATTACCTCAAACAATTTGAACTGAGCAAAACCGGCGCCCTGTACCTGGGTGAAACCAAGTTTGAGGAACTGAAAGCTGAAAATACCCGGGAAGAGCAACGATGGAAAAAGAACCGCCGGGATGCTTACATGGGGTCTATCCGGCATTTCTTTAAAAGCCTGATTGATAATACCTGGGAAGCGGAAGGTTTTCTGGCCTATAAGGTAGAACGTGATCCGATAGAAAATGTACAATCCATGCACCGGTTTTTATCGCAGGAAACCGGAAACACACTGTCAAAACTTATCCCGGCGAAAGTATTGTTTCCCGGCCCATTCAATTTTGAGAAACGAATGGTATTTCCGGGTAAAATTGAAATTATTTATATCAAAGCAAACGACCGCAATTCTCCGTACAAAGATGCGCCATTTCAGGTATCGAGAATACGCATCAGAAAGGCCTTTATTGAACTCAATTCCATGGGACAAGCGTATGATCCCTCCTCATATGAATTAACCGGATATCTGGTGAAAGAAGGCGTAGCCGATATGCTCCCCTTTGATTATTTGCCTGCCGGTAGCCTTGCTGCACAAGATGCAAATGCTGTGGCAGCAACTTCCTTTCTGGATAGCTTACAAGCCAGATTGGTTCGATGGAACACTTTGCAGGCTGAACAAAAAATCTACTTGCACCTGGATAAAAACTTCTATGTAAGTGGCGAAATGCTATGGTACAGTGCCTACCTGGTAGATGCCAGCAGCCATGGCTTGTATCCGGAAAGCCAGGTAGCTTACATAGACTTAATTTCTCCGGAGGGGAAGCAGATCAATCAGCAAAAGATTAAAGTAATAGACGGGAGGGCAGCAGGAAACCTGGCTCTTCCCACACTGCTGCCTACCGGCGTATACAGACTGAGGGCCTACACTAACTGGATGCAGAACGCTGCGCCAGACTATTTTTTCGACAAACCGATTGAAATTTATCATATCCACCAGAAACAACCTATTGCCACACAAAATCTTGCTCAAACAACTAGTAAAGCCCTGGCTGTACAGTTTTTTCCGGAAGGAGGCAATCTGGTCCGGAATATAGCCAGCCGGGTAGGTTTTAAGGCACTAGGTCCGAATGGAAAAGGGCTTGCCATAAAGGGGACTGTCATGGATGAGGAAGGAAATAAAATAGTTTCGTTTGAAAGCAATGCTCTGGGGATGGGTAGTTTTTATTTTAAGCCATTGCCAGGCAAAAAGTATCAGGCAGTTTGTGAAAGCACAGCCGGAAGTCTGATTACTGCTTTGCCTGAAATACAAGCTGAAGGCATTACCCTTACTGCTTCTCTGCCTGATTCCGGAAAGGTAGAAGTGAAAATCCTTAGCTCCAGTAAATACAGGCAGGAAACCATAACACTGGTTGGCCAGACTAGGGGAAGAATTTACTATACCCATGATGAAAAATTAACCAATGGTGTTGCATTTATAGAAATCCCTATAGCAAAGTTTCCGGATGGCATTTGCCAGCTTACCCTTTTTACGTCCGAAGGGAAACCTTTATGCGAACGTCTCCTTTTTGTGCATGATAACGGAACAGAAGTTTCAGTGAATCTGCAAGCCAACCAGGAAAAATACGAACCCCGGGAACCGGCTGAAATAGAACTGACTTTTAGCGATGCATCCGGAAACCCAGTAGCCGCGACGGTATCTCTGTCGGTAACCGATGCGCAGCAAATTCCGCCCGATAGCACACAAGAACATATCCTTTCCTATTTGCTGCTTACCTCTGATCTAAAGGGATACATCGAATCCCCAAGTTACTATTTTCAGGGCAATCAGGTTGGCCGCCCGGAAGACCTGGATAATCTTTTGCTGACCCAGGGATGGCGTAGATTTACCTGGCAACCGATTATCGCAGGGCAACGTGCGCCAGTTAGCTACGCCAACGAGAAAGGCTTGGTAATCAGTGGGCAAGCCCTTACCACTTCCCGGAAAAAAGTACTTCCTTTAAGCAACACCAAACTAACATTTATTCCAATCGACACTTTGTATTCCATGCCTCAGGAAACAACCACCAGAGCCGATGGCCGCTTTGTACTACCTACTTATGATTTTATGAATACAGCTACGGTAATGTATGAAGCAAAAGATGCCAAAAGCAGAAAAACGGAGGCTACCCTTCAGCTGGATACAATGCTAATTCCTAAGATTATGCCCCCAAAGTTTCCGGTAAAAAACTTAGACGTAACAAGTTATGCCTTGACTTATATTAAAAGTGCCAGAACCCGGAGTCAGATAGATAGCGCCTACGCCATGTTCGACACCAAAATGCTGGAAGAGGTAGTAGTGAAAGGTAAGAAAGTTACGCCGACACCCAGTGAGTCTGCCGGAGTACACCGCCTTCATAGCCAAGCCGATGATGTATTGATTATTGATGAAAAATTTCCAACAGCTTCTAACATTTATGAGTTGTTTTCAGGCAGGCTGGCAGGTGTACAAGTGACCAGAGATGCCGAAAATCCCAATGCCTACAATGTTAAGATACGCAATGCTTCTTCGTTTAATTCTTCAACACAACCCCTTTACCTGATGGATGGTATGCCCATTCAGGATTTGGAAGGAACAGCTTTGATGAGTTTTAACCCTATGGATGTTTCCCGCATTGAAATACTGAAAGGGGCCAGTGCCAGTATGTATGGTGTGCGGGGAGGCAACGGCGTAATTGCTATTTATACCAAAAAAGGGAAATTTTCGGCCCAGATGCCCACGACCGAAGGGATGAAAAAAATTCAGGTAACTGGATTTAATTATCCCAGAGAGTTTTACTCACCAGACTATGAAGTAGAGAAAGAAGAAAACGTAAAGCCAGATCACAGAGCTACCTTATATTGGGAGCCGCTTCTTTACACGGATGAAAATGGCAAAGCCAACATATCTTTTTCTAACTCTGATGTTACAAGTACTATGGAAATCCGGATTGAAGGCATCTCAGCTACTGGACACCCCATTCTAAAAACAGTTATTCTGGGGAAATAAGCCCAGGCAACAGACTTTTATTCAGGGCAGATGAGTATACCAGCTGCAAATCGGCCGGCCCGGTTGCCAGATTTTCTGGCAGAAAAAAACTGATCGCTTTGCTGATAGGTACAAATGCCAGCCACTTCAATAGAGGTGGGCTGTACACCCAAGTTTAGCAACTGAATGCGGTTAGCCTCCCACAAGTTAAAATAGCCTTTTCCTTCTCCATTCTGGTTAGAGATTAAATTAGCCTCTTTCCCAAAAGTTTGCAAAACGGCTTCTATCACCTCCTCTCCTATCTGATATACTTCCGGACAAATAGAAGGGCCTATTCCAGCAATAAGGTCAGCAGGCTTTGTTCCAAACTCTTGCTGCATGGCCTGCACCGTAGCCGTCACTATTTTGCCTACTGTTCCCCGCCATCCGGCATGCACCGCACCCACAGCCTCTTTCACCGGATCGTACAACAGGATGGGCACACAATCAGCAGACATGACACAAATACATTGACCAGGAGAATTTGTTACTAAGGCATCTGTATCGGTTAAAGAAGCTGACTGGGTGCCTGGCTCTACTTTTTTTACGTGAATGCTATGCGTCTGGGCCGGAAAAAAAAGTTGCTCTGGTGAAATGCCCAATGCATACGCCAGCCTGCTGCGGTTCTCTTGTACATTTTCCCTGGTATCGCCTGCCCGGAAACTCAAATTAAGTGACCCAATTTCTCCTTCACTCACCCCTCCAGAACGCCCTGATATAAAATGCTTTATCCCTTTGTGTTGAGATAAGTTATGGAATTGCCATAATTTCAGGGAATCGGTTGTTTGTTGTATCATTGGAAGCTGGTTTATTCTTGCTGTGGTGCAAATATATTAATGAATCTGTTTGTATACTGCTTTTTACCTGCTACATTAAACAAAAAGCCTGAACTGGATACTTCAGGCTTAGGCGGTACAAGAAAGCGGAACTATTAATTGATGATGTTTTTTTCAATACATGCCCGTAACATAAAATTCACTTTCACAGCCTCTTTTACCCGGATCATGCCCATCATCACTACTGGGGGCTCCAGATTAAAATCACAGATATTCAGCTCCAGGCCTCCACTTAACAAGCGTTCTTCCCCATTTCTGCTAATGCTGACTGGTATTTCATAGGTTTTTGTAACACCGGCCAGGGTAATTTCCATTTCAGACATAGCTTTTTGTAACTGGCTATCGGCTAGTTGTGCTTTTGTCAGCCGGAGCTTTAGCAGCCGTATAGTGGCAGTAGGATACTCTTTTACCTTCAGAAATGTTTGCAGGTCCTGATTCATCTGCGAAGGACCAGCTTTAAAATACATAGTTTGCAGCAGGATGAAGGCGTTAGAAAAAACCAGGCCATCCTTCTCCTGCCGTACATATACATCCAGTACATCGGGCTCTATGGTTTGCGTGTACTTACAGGTAAACTGACTGATGTTGGTCCGGCCTACGATGGATAACTTACTCTCATCGGAAAGTATAACCCGGTAACTCTGCTCTACTGGTGCGTTATATGGAAGAAGATGCGCAGGCAAAATTCCTTGAGGAATAAATAGCAGCAAACAACTCATGGCAAAATGGATCGGATTCATGGGTAAGGTATCTACTGGTAAAATAAGAAGTCCCTTCTTGCATTGTTCTACACCTTGGTTGTAGCCTCTGCCGGAAGGGACTTTGAATTAGGTAAACGAGTATGTCTCTTTCTGGTTAGAAGCCAAGTACTGCTTCGAACATCAGGCCATTGAATCGGCCTCCGTGGCGAATGTCAGATGGCAGGAAACCTTTATATTGCTGATCTACATATTCTACCTTAGCTAAGATATTTTTGGTTACGAACCATCCGCCAGATGCCTGTACCCGGTTAATAGTAATGGGGGCAGTCATATCTTTTAAATTGCTTTCTACGGTGTTGTAGCGGCCACCGATAAAGAAACGTTCACTGCCTTGTGGGAACCGGTAAATGGCTTCGGCTGAATACTGTTTGGTTTCCCGGTTGGCAGGTTCGCCATGGCCTCGGCCGGAAGCAAATTCCAGGTTACCAAATACTTCTAATCCGCCAACTTTCACGAATGGGTTCACCACAAAAGCCATCAGTTTATCTGCATATCCTGGGCTGAATCTACCGGAAGTGAACTGGGCACTGGTAGTGGCATTTACATTATCCATCACCAGGTAATATCTGGAACCTGTTCTATCTCCGCTGTATAAGGTATTGCTTACAGACTTTTCTTTGCCATATACAGAACCAGTCAGCCGTACTCTCAGCTTTTCATTCAATTGTTTGTCATAGCCGATTTTACCAATATAGGCGGGAGAACGTTTTTCAGGTTGAGTAATGTCTCCTTTTACTTCCCCACCTGTAATAGAACCCATAGCCAGGAAACCATTTTTCTGATAATATACTTCTCCCCCAATTTCTGTTGTAAACGCATCCAGGATCAGGTTTTCAACAAAGGGATTATACACGGCATTGCCATTATCAGATCTTCTGAAGTGAGCATCGCCATAGTTTATTTCCATATGTCCGATACGGATGGTTACGTTCTCCATAATTTTATCGGCCAGGGCACTTTTGAAGAAAGGCAGCTTATCAAATTGAATATAGCCTCCTTTTACCCAGGTTTCCTGGTGGTGGCGGGAAGAAAGATACGTAGCCAGGTGTACACGGATACCATCTTCCAATTGAGCATCTATAATCAGGTTGGCCGTTGCTAAGTTAAAGCCATTGCCGATCCGTTTAAGCTCATTCAGGTTAACCCCGTTCACCACATTTGCTTCAGCCTGGTTGCTGTGACGCAAACCCTGAAACTGCTGCGTGAAGTGGCCGCCTATTCTTACCCGCTGATCGGTAAAGCCAATAGTATCTTGTTTGGATGTTTCAAATACATTCACGCCGCGCTGATCATACGGTCTCCAGTATTGCAGGTCTCTTTGCTGTCCCATAGCTACGCCTCCAAATGACAAGGCGGCTGCTAACATATATAGGTTTCTCGGTTTCATAATGGTAAAGATTAAGAATGTGTAGAATATGATTGTTTGTATCTGATAAGGTTGCGTTTATTTCCTTTGACAATTCAAAATTGGGGTAGAAATGAAAACTTTTTGATGAGCAATATCAGCCTTGCCTATGATCTTGGTAATCCTTTAAACTATTCCACCTATGCATGTCTTAGCTACTGCCAAACATGTATACAATAAAAAAGCTCAGCCTCTTAGTGGGGCTGAGCTTTTTTATTGTATGGAGTTGTTGCTAATTTTTGGCTTCATCTTCCTCTAGCCACTTTTGCAGATTTTCTTTCTGATAGTATAGCAATTCATATTGTTTCGTGAGTAAAGTTTCCCGCTCCAGTTGTAGCAATTCCATCGATTCTTTTACTTCATGTAAGCTTTGCTGTAATTGCAGCGCCCTTTTTCGGCTGATAGCTACATCTTTTTTCAACCTAAAATTGGCATCGCTCAGGTCGGCAATACCTTTCTCCGAATACCAGATAGATATTTTATGAATAGCATAATATGCAAGCAGCATACTACCAACAGAAGCAAGTATAAGTAATACCATAGATAAGTGAATGATGGTGACGCCTATAAATATCCTGACCTGGGCCAAAAGTGAATACACAGCTACTACTTTCAATATACGTGTACTTTTTGCGTTAAACAATAGTGTATGTTTGACGTTTATTCTAAAAATTTACCTAATGAAAAAATTATCTATATACATCGTCTACCTTTTCCTGTTGTTAGGAAATTTATCTGCCTGCGAAGCAGTGGATAAGGCAACAGAAGAAACCCCTGATCCCACGCCCACTGATACAACCTCGGCTATCCTGGAAATTACTCCCCAGAAACTATATGAAGACTTTAAAAATCCCTGGGGTATGGCCTGGCTCCCAGACGGGCGGTTGCTGGTAACGGAAAAATCCGGAGAGATCCTGGTTTTTAAAGAGGATAAATACACCGGCGAAAAACTTTCCGGTGTTCCCAAAGTATCGGATGCCGGCCAGGGTGGCTTGTTAGATATTAAACTACACCCCAACTACCAGAGTAACGGATGGATTTATATTTCTTACTCAAAACCAGTACAGGGAGGTGCCACCACGGCCATTGCCAGATTTAAACTGCAAGGCAATCAGGTAACGGAATTCAGCGACATTTTTACAGCAAAACCCTATATTTCTGCAAATTTCCACTATGGCAGCCGGATTGTTTTTGATAAAGACAATTTCCTGTTTTTCAGTGTAGGGGAAAGAGGAACCCAGCCTAAAGTACAGGAACTGAACAACGACCATGGCAAAATTCACAGAATTTTTGATGATGGCCGCATTCCGCAAGACAACCCATTTTCCGGGCAAGCAAATGCCAACGCCTCTATCTGGACTTACGGCCATAGAAATCCGCAAGGCATGGTCTACGATGCGGCCAATAACCTGGTATGGGCTGTAGAACATGGCCCCAAGGGAGGCGATGAGCTGAACCTGATTGAAAAAGGAAAAAACTATGGATGGCCTAAAACTTCGTATGGCATTAATTATGATGGCAGTGTGCTTACCCCCAACCAAGAACTCCCTGGCATAGAGAACCCTGTGCGGTACTGGGTGCCCTCGATTGCTCCCTGTGGTATGGCTATTGTAACCAGTGATAAGTATGCAGCCTGGAAAGGAAACCTGTTAGTGGGTGCTCTGGCTCACCGGCATATTGCCCGTGTACAGTTGAACGGTACTAAATACGTGGAAGAAGAAAAATTACTTGCAGATATGGCCAGGTTCAGAAGTGTGGCTCAAAGTCCGGATGGATACATTTATGCCATTACGGAAGGTCCGGGACTGTTATTAAAATTGATGCCTAGCCAGCAAGGTGCTGCTACAAAATAAGCTACTCTTACTCATCATACGCCGGGACCCTCCTCCCGGCTTTTTTATTTATTTACTCCCACAAATATATTCCCCTACTTGCCTGACCGGCAAGGACTAACAATTTATTTTATAGGAATTTACAGGGGATGATTAGCAATTTCTTTCAATTTTTTCTAATTTTTACACAAACAAAGCCACCTGTAATTATTCATGCATGCCTGACTTAACGCTATTCTGTTCTTTATTCCGCAAAAACAGCTTATTCACCTTCCATCTGCATGAACACCTAAGAAAAGAAAACATTAGTAAACAACGTGTCAGGCGTATCATTCAAACTCTGTTGTCAATAGGCAGGCATGGCTGTTGTATAGGTTTGTTGGTTGTTTTAAGCCTACCTATGGTGATGGCCCAATCAAACAAAGCAGGACGTTTGTCTATTGTTGTACAAGACCAGAATACCCGTCAGCCCACAGCCGTCCGGGTGAAACTTACCCAAAACGGCTATGCTGTTAAACAGTTACCAGCTAAGGCAGTAGCTATTATGTATGGGTTATGGGACCATGCCGATGGGTATGGATTTCAGCCCGATAGTTCTTTTTATGTAGAGGGCAGTTTTCAACTGGAACTGCCTGCCGGAAATTATCAGCTACAACTTGCCAAAGGGAATGAGTACCTCTCTCAAACCCACAGTATCCGGATAGAAGCAGGAAAAACGTTTAAACAAACGTATTCCCTCAGCCGCTGGATTGATACACCGAAAATGGGGTGGTACTCGGCAGATGGACATATACACATCCGGCGGTCTCCCAGAGAAGATTCCTTGCTCGCTACCTGGATTAAAGCAGAAGATATACACGTGGGGGTAATGCTTAGAATGGGAGACTTTTGGGAGATTTACTATCCGCAATATGCCTATGGTGAAAAAGGAATATATCAGCAGAAAGACTATATGTTTGTTCCAGGGCAGGAAGATCCCCGGACTCCGGAACTAGGCCACGTTCTTTCCCTCGGCGCCTCTGACAGAGTCCGTATGAAGGAAGATTACTATTATTACGATAAAGTATTTGACAGTCTGGGAATATTGGGAGGCTTAAATGGCTATGCCCACGGGGGAGACTCCTTTCACGGGTATCGGGGATTAATCTTAGATGGCTTGCGGAAAAAATTAGATTACCTGGAAATTCTTCAGTATTGTGCTTCCTCCCAGCCGCTGATGCAAGAAAACTATTATCATTTATTAAATATGGGCATACCCATAACAGCCATTGCCGGCTCTGATTTTCCCTGGTGTGGCCAGGATCATTCAGGTGGGAAGCCAGAAAATTCAGCTCAGATAGGCAATGTCCGTTTTTATACCTATACCGGAGCAGAATTTAGTTACAGCCGCTGGAAAGAAGGGTTACGTAAGGGACATACGTTTGTCAGCAATGGTCCTATTCTGGATTTTAAAGTGAACAACCATTTGCCCGGCGATAAGATAGAGGCAGAAAAAGGGCAAATGCTTACGATTACTGCACAGGCTTTCGGCCACTCTTCCCAACAACCTTTGGAGGCACTTGAAATTGTGAGGCATGGAAAAGTACTTGCCCGGGTAACCGCCAAAGACCTGAAGCAGACCTCTGGCCATCTCACCCTGGAATTAAAACTTCCGGCAGAGCAGGGAATCTGGCTGGCGGCCCGGTGTTTTGCAGAAAATAATGGGGTAGCCCATACCACACCGGTATATGTGTCGGTGGATGGAAGAGGTTTCCATGACCCTGCTACGATAGCCCATTATATTGGCCTAAGTGAGCAATATTTGAAAGAGCTGGAAAATGAGATTCAGCATAAATCTGATAGTGTGGAATATCAGGCGTGGCGGTACCGTTCAGGATTGATGCTACGTATAGCCGAAGTACGGCAAATTTTGCAGACTATGCGGGACAGAAAAGAAAAGTCAGAATAGAAGCCCAGGCACATTTCCAGACTTCTATTCTGACAGGTAATCCTTAAAAATTTGTATCCGCTTTTTTCAGGTCCAGCTCTTGTATCCAGATATTGCGGTACAACACGTCATGGCCCTCTGCTTGTAGTTTTATTCCGCCTGGCTTATCCGTAATGCCTTTTCCTCCATCATTGCCGCCATCCATGCCAGAGTTAGGTCCGCCCCAAACCTGGTTTATTTCCTGATTGTTGTGCACTTTTTTCCCATTGAAATACATGGTTAGCCTGGCTTTCTCGGTACGTTTTCCATCTTTAAAACGGGCCGCCCGGAATACAATGTCATAGGCATTCCATTTGCCCACCCCATTGTAGGCATAGTACGGAGAAGGCGACTCATTAATAACAGCAGCCATTCCATGAGAGGTAGTATCCCCATCCAGTACTTGTATTTCGTAGCGGTTTTGCAGGTAAACCCCACTGTTGCCGCCAGGGTTGGCAATATAAAACTCCACATGTAAGCGGAAGTCTTTAAACTCTTTCTTGGTTACAATATCTGCTGCGCCATATTTGCCACCTGCTCCTGCCGGATCATTGCTGCTCATGGTGGTGCCTTTATCCACCGGATCTTCCACAATCTGCCATTTTATGGGTAGGCTGGCCGCTAACCTGGGGCCTTGCCAGTAGGTCCATTTGTCGTCTAACATTTTGCGGCTTCCATCAAAGAGCACTTCTGCCCCTTTGGGCGCTTTGGTACCAACACCTACTTGTGCCGTACTATGGGTTACAAAGCCTACATTGATCGCAAGAAAAAACAGGGAGGCCAGAAACGTAGCAGGCCATTGTATCATTTTTATGTGCATATAACTGTTTTGGGGGTTATGAATGTAAAAAGTGAAATCTGAGTAACGTTTACTGAATGCAAGCTACAAATATGCAGGAAATTATAGTCTGTCAACAATCTTTCATAAAATAATCCAAAAGCAATTACCTATTGCTGCAAAATAATCCTCCGGTAAGCAAACAAGGCTGGCGTACCATTATCTTTCACTTCACAGATAATATGTATTGTTTGATTAGCATCCAATGTTGGCATAGTGAACGAAATTTCATCAGTTGTGGGTGTAGCAAGTGGTAAGTCTCCTTTATAGCCGCCAGCTTCCTTGTACACAAACCAGCGGTAACTCACCGTATGATTATCCGGGTCAGTCGTACCCTTGGCACTTAGGCGTACAGTTTCTCCGGCAGGAAACTTTGCAGTGGCTACTCCTTTGCTTTTATTTCCATTCAGTACTACTACCGGATTATGGTTGGCTTCTTTGAAGGTTGCAGCAACACACCAATCCATACGGGCGGCAAAATCGTGCTGGTAA
This sequence comes from Rhodocytophaga aerolata, assembly GCF_030503435.1. Lineage (GTDB taxonomy): Bacteria > Bacteroidota > Bacteroidia > Cytophagales > 172606-1 > Rhodocytophaga > Rhodocytophaga aerolata. The sequence goes on along the minus strand of NZ_JAUKPO010000009.1, from coordinate 66,143 downwards.
GCTTCCCGCCATCGCCAGATAGTAGCCTGGTCTGAAGCTACTTTACGGCCATCTTCCAGCGTAACTTCATCTACGGAATTGATGGTATTCGTCCATATTTTGCCTTCTTCTGCATAGGATTTAAAGTAATCGTACCTGCCACCCCAACCGCCATATCCTGGGTTTATAGCACTGCCTAAGCCATTGTTAATCAACCCTAAAAACGAGGGAGTATCGCCTTCCATAATATATTCTACTTTTGGATAGAGGGCTCCCAAGGGACCATGATTCTGGCTGATATGGGTCGATAACCAGGGATTGTCCACCAGTTCAAATTTATACATAGGGCCATTTTTATAAAACCGGTCTCCCGAAATACCTGTCCAGGTAGCTCTATAATACTCTTTGGAGCTTTCTGCACTCGGGCTTACAATATATTGAAGGTCCGGAAAGTTAGTCCGTATCCAGCGGCCGGAATCATCCTGGTCGGAAATGGTATAGACTCTTAGCTTAGCCACAAACGTTGCAACTTCTTCTTTGGTACGAGTTTGCTTTACTTTCCATAAGGCTTGTGCCAGACAGTTTGCGCCTCCCCATACGCTAATCCAGAGAGGGCGGCTGTCTGCGATATCTGCCCGTTGAATTAGTAAGTCTGAGCCTTTAGAATCTTTCCCTTCTCCTACTCCTTCCTGACCATAGAGGGGCAAGTGGGTGGTAGTGATGCTTTTGAGATAGGCCTCTGTGGGATATCCTTGGGCATGTTTTTCTAAAGCAGGTCTTACTTTACCATATGCACTTAGTAGTTCTTCTATTTTGTCTTGCCTTACTTTGTTTTTCAGATGTACGGAGGTAGTTGCTACTAGACCTTCTATATCAAATTCATTGGCATACACCAGAAACCGCACCAGCGATTGCTGATCATCTGGTTCATTGGTAATATCTGTCAGCACAATAATGCGCTGCTTGCCTGGGTCCGTAAATTGTAATGAAGGCTGAGCAATAAGATAAAAAGTAAACAAGTAGCAACACAGGAATAATAGGGTTCTCATAAAGGAATTAGGTTGATAAACAAAGAATGTAATACCATCTCACTCAGCTGATAGCAGTATTCTCCGGTAAGTTACCAGAGAGGGCGTACCATTATCGTGTACCTCCAGAATCAGGTGTAGGGATTTGTCTCCTATATCTTGCGGAAGAGTAACTGTTTGTAGAGCCGCAGCTGGGTTTGCTAGTGAAATATCTCCAGTATAACTGTTGTGGGTTTTGTACTGGTACCACTTGAACGAGAGCTTGTTTCCATCCGGATCTGTAGAGCTAGAAGCATTCAGATTGACAGAAGCTCCAGGTTTGGTTTTGATAGATAGTATTTTCGTTGTTTTATCTTTATTTACCTGGGCTATTGGTTCATGATTTACTTGTTTGGGATCTTTGGTAGAATACTTTAGCCGGTTGAGAAAATTATTCTTTACATGCGGTATCCAGCGTTCCAGTTCAGCCTGCTCTACCTGGCATGTATGAAAGTAGTTGCCGGGAAAAGCTTCGCTCATCGGTACAAAACGGCTTCCCCAACTGCCCTGTGTGGGCTTTAAAGGATTATTTAACCCAAATCTGGCACTCAGCAAATAAAGAAAAGCGGGCGTATCACCCTCTCCCCCATGATCATACAAATCGGACATTGGTCCATGTCCATTCACTTCTGTTTGTTTCATCACCCGGATATATTTCCAGAAGTGGTTGCCATCATACAAAAACCAGCCTGGTTGCACCCTTTCTCCTTCATACGTGGAGCGTACTGTGCCCATATTCAGGCATTTGGTATCCTGCATTTTATCCAGATCCAGCATATAATCAAAGGTAATGTCTTGCAGGTGAATGCTGAACACATGCAATTTGCTCAGCAGTTGTTGATATTTCTCCTCCCCTTGCCGCTGCCTGTACCGGTATAATGCCTGCATGAAGGTAACAGGCCCGCCCCACATCTGTACGAAAATGGGCCGATTATCGGGCTTATCAAACACCTGTTGCAAAAACTCACTGCCTTCCGAATCTTTGGTCTCTCCGTTTGGTGTGTTGCCTTCTCCAATCCAGTCGGCAAAGCGGATGTCACCCCAGGAACTTTCTACGTACCGTTCAGCAATTTTTCCGGCAAACTTCTTTTCATTCGTCAGCCAAAGAATCGGTAAAGCTCCCCGCCCTTTCTTGGTAATTCCTGCCAGCTTTTCATAGGTAGGAAACTGGGCATCGTGTTTTTTCAACTGATTGTATTCTTGTTTATATGCACTCAAAATGGATTGCACTTTGTTCCAGGGACCATCCTGGTTATAGTTGAAATCCGGCAGTTGCTGAGTTACAATGATTGCCTCTGTATCAAAATAGGGTGTATAATACAAGTACCGGATTAGGGAGTTGCCATCATCATGCGTCATGTCGGTCATAATCACGACGCGGTATTTTTCCTGTCCCATCAGATTGATAGAAAGCAACCAACAACAACAAAAAAGCAGTAACTTTTGCAGATGCATAAATTGAAGGAGTTTAAATGGTATACAACGTTACACAGGCACTACCTGTCCCACAGCCGGAAGCAGCAGCTTACTGGTAATCTGCTTATTTTCGTTCAGTTGCCTGATAATGCGGGCTGGTTCTAGTAAGGGCTCATCAGATAAATCAAACGTTCCATAATGCATCGGTAACAAGTTTTTAGGTTGCAGATCGTTACTTGCCCGAACAGCTTCTTCCGGATGCATGTGGGAAGGCCCCATAAACCAACGGGGAGCAAAAGCCCCAATACCAGCCAGATAATAGTCTACTTCACCAAAAAGCTCGCGTACTATTCCTACATGTTTTCCATAGCCACTGTCGCCACCAAAATATATTTTTTTGTTGTTACATTCAATCAGAAAGGCACCCCACAAGGTAGTATTGGTATCGGTAAGCCCCCGCCTGGCCCAATGCCTGGAAGGCAAGTAATAAATACTTAATCCGGCAGTTTGAAGGAAATATTGCTGGTACCAGCCCGCAGCCTGTATTCGATCGGAACCTGTCCACTTCTTAAGCAGTAGATCCAGACTGAGTCCGCAGAGCCAGGTGGCTCCAGGGTTTTGCCCAGCCAGACGTTTTATACTAGTTTCATCACAATGGTCGCGGTGGTCATGGGAGACCAGAATATAGTCCATACCTTTTAAAGTTTCTGCTGGAAAAGGTAAGTCAGTGTATCTTTTCATCAATACAGATGGTGATTCCAGCACTGGGTCAATCAGTATTTTTGTCCCGTTCAGCTTCATCAGAAAAGAGGCATGACCCAGCCAGGTGAAACTATTGTCAGGTAACACATCCGGGGAAGTATGTTTAATCACCTCTAGCCTGCTGGTATCATTTTTCTTTTCTTCTTTGTAGGGGTTTTTCTCCGTTTGCCACTTGAGTACATCGGCAAACTTCGGCCAGAATACATATTCTTCATTCACAAATAACCCTTTCTGGTCCAGCGGTGTACCTGGCCACTCTTTGGAGGAAAGCAAGGTTTTTAGCTCGGGATTGGAAGTATACCTGGTAGCGGTGGGCATATAATTTTCTGCTTTGTTGTAAAAGTACACCGATGGAGCTATGGCCAGGCCAATGCCTCCGGCAGCTACCCGGCGTATAAGTTTTCTCCTGTTCATCCTACATTTTCTCTGGTTATTTCAATGCCTCAAACAGAATTTCTGCCGGATGCATGGATTTTCTGCCGGTACCATCTTTTATCTGGTGCCGGCAACTGGTACCTGGTGCCGCAATGATTACGTCTGCCGGTTGTTTCCGGACAGTTGGGAACAAGACCAGTTCGCCTATTTGCATAGATACCTCATAATGTTCTTTCTCATAGCCAAACGAACCTGCCATACCGCAACAGCCAGAAGGGATCAGGTGTACTTCATAATTAGCAGGCAATGACAAGGCTTTTTTCGTGAATGTAAGGGAAGATAAGGCTTTTTGATGACAATGCCCATGCAGTTTAATCAGCCGTTTGGCATCAGTAAACACCTCTTTTGTTATATGCCCTCGGTCTATTTCCCTGGCAAACCACTCATCGAACAGAAAGGTGTGCGTAGCCAGGCGGGAAGCATCCTCTCTACGTTCGGGAGGCATCAGATCCAGGTACTCATCCCGCAGGGTTAAAATAGCCGATGGCTCTATTCCGATGATTGGCGTAGCATCACTTACCAGACCTTGCAGCATGCCTACATTCTGTAATGCAATGAGTTTTGCTTCTTTTACTAAACCTTTAGATAAGTAGGTACGGCCACTTTCCAAATGCTCTGGTAATTCTACCTGATACCCCAGTTTCTGTAGCAGCAAGATCATCTTCTGGCCTATTTCTACATCGTTGTAATCAGTAAATTCATCGCAGAAAATATATACTTTACCCTTTGGCCGCGGCCCTGTGTTTTTCTGGTGATGTTTTTTCCACCAGGCACGCAGCGTAGTTTTATGCAGCAGCGGCATGGTCCGGTCCGGGTGAAATCCAACAGCCATATTGGCTGCCCGGCGCAAGGCTGGGTTGCTGAATATAAAGTTATAAGACCAAGGAGCCAGGGAAGCTTTTTTCATTTGCTTGGTAAAATCAGCCACCAGCCTGGACCGCATAGATACGCCGTATTTCTCCTGATATTGCTGCATAAACTCTGCCTTCATTTTACCCACATCCACACTCGATGGGCATTCAGATTTGCAACCTTTGCAAGACAAGCATAAGTCCAGTACATCTTTTACCTGTTCCATACTTACCCGTTCTACATTGGTAGCCTCGTTATTGGTATAAAAATGCCTCAACATGTTGGCTCTGGCCCGGGTAGTATCCCGTTCGCTGCGGGTGGCCATAAAACTGGGGCACATAGTACCTCCAGTGATGTGTGTTTTGCGGCAATCGCCTGATCCACTGCATTTTTCGGCTAAGTGCAAAATTCCCTCCTGCTCTGAAAAATCAAGCGTTGTTGGTATTTCCCGCTGCGGCTGATCTTGTTCATACCGTAAAAACTCATTCATAGGCGGCGTATCCACAATTTTGTTGCGGTTGAATACGCCTTTAGCATCGAAAATCGTTTTAACCTGTTTGAACAGTTCGTAGTTTTTTTCCCCCATCATAAAGGGGATAAACTCACCCCGCAGGCGGCCGTCTCCATGCTCGCCGCTTAAGGAACCATTGTATTTTTTTACCAAGGCCGTCGTCTCGGCCAGAATAGTCCGGAATAGTTTTTTTCCATCCGATGTTTTCAGGTTGATCATGGGTTCAACATGCAATTCCCCGGCACCGGCATGGGCATACATGGAGTAGGTAACATTATGGCTCTTGAGTAAGGCTTCTAACTCAGCAATATAGGAGGGCAAATCCTGAGTATCCACGGCACAATCTTCTATCAGGTTTACTGGTTGCGTATCGCCAGGCAGGTTGCGCAACAAACCCAGGCCTGCTTTTCTCAGGTCCCATGCCCGTTTAGATTCTTCTCCTAGCAAAATCGGATGTGCATAGCCTAACCCTTCTTTTTTCAAATCGGCAATTAAGGCATTGGCTTTGGCTAGGAGCCCAGTGGCTGTATCATCAAAAAACTCCACCATCAGAATGGCTTTAGGTTCCCCTTCAATGAAGAAGCGGTTTTTTGATTGCTCAATATTGGTTTTGGTAAACTCCAGCACAAAGTCATCTACTAGTTCGGAGCTGGAACACTGATGCCGCAAGGCCACCAGATTGGCCAGTAATGATTCATGCAGGCTGCGGGCATGTACGGCTACCATGCCCGCTTCTTTGGGCGGCAAATCAAGCAGTTTCAGCTTAGCTTCGGTAACAAAAAACAAGGTACCTTCTGACCCGGCAATTAGCTTGCACATATTAAACGTTTTGCCTTCCCGGAACTCTACCATCTGGAGCAGACAATCCAGGGCATATCCGGTATTGCGTCGGGTAATAGAGGCCTTAGGAAATCCTGTTTTAATGGCTTCTTTATTTTCGGGTTTGCTAAGCAAGGCATAAATCCCCTGGTAAATTTTGCCTTCCGCTGTAGTCAGCCGGCATTTTTCCAGAAACTGCTCCTTAGTTAGTTCACCAAAAACTACCTCACTGCCATCTGCCAGAAATCCTTTTACTTCCAGCAGATTGTCTCTGGTGGCTCCCCAGATAATAGAGTGCAGCCCACAGGAGTTATTGCCTATCATACCGCCGATCATGGCCCGGCTGGCTGTGGAAGTTTCCGGGCCAAACATCAACCCATACTCCTTTAAATACGCATTCAGGTCGTCGCGGATAACGCCTGGTTGTACCTGTACCCATTTTTGGGCTTTATTTACTTCCAGAATGCTTGTAAAATACTTAGATATATCGGTTACAATACCCTTCCCTACCACCTGACCAGCCAGAGAGGTGCCCGCTGCCCTAGGTATTAGTGTGATGGATTGTTCGCTGGCGAAGCGTATTAGTTGTTGCAGGTCTGTTGCGGTTCTGGGAATTGCCACTGCCAGGGGCTGCTCCTGATAAACGGATGCATCGGTGGCATATACATTTTTCATTGCCAGGTGGTGTGTGGTATCCTGATAATAAAGTTCTCCTGAAAATTTATCTCTTAACTGGTCTAACATCTTTAAAAAATAATTTATTAAAACTACATAGAAAGCAGCAGACCTGGAATATTTTGTTCGCAGACTTACGATAAATAGCTCCTGGAGAGAACAAGGGTTATCTTTGCTTTCTTCTGCTGTAAGGGTACCTAGCTATTTCTTTCACATACGTAGCTAGTGTGCTATGAATTTAGCCTGTATTGCTAAATAATACAGCATATAGATGCAACCTTTTTCGGAAGCCAATAGAATAAGGGGTAGACCTTACTACATAACTATGCATCACTCCTTTGTCACTACCTATACCCAAAAGCTGCAGAAACAAGTATCTGTTGTCGTACTAACCTTGTTTTGCTGTAGCCTGGCTGCCTGTGGAGGCATGTCATCGAAAAATGGCTATACATTTTCTGAACCTTCCAAGAAAATTAAACTTGCGGTTGGGGAAATTAAAGAAATCCGCCTGACCAGCCAGCGGGACAGCACCTGGCAGGTAGCCAGTTCTTCTGAAAACAAGGAAATTGTGGATGTAACCGATAAAGCAGATACTACCGAGGAAACTACTACCAGCACCGTACCAGACAAGGGCAACATGGTTTTTCTGGTAAAAGGAGTGACTCCCGGAAGTGTTAAAATTTCCTTCGCCGAAAAGCAAAAAGAAGAAGAAGGGCCAGGCCGCATTCTTAAAACTTATCAGGTAGAGGTGGTTACCAAGTAAACGTCTTTTAGAAAAACCGCTGCTGCAGATACCAGCAGCGGTTTTTGTCATTGATTTCATACCGGATTATTACCTGTTCTTACCTATCTATTTCCTTAGAGCAATTGTTTAAGTTTTCAGCAATCTGGCATTGGCGCTACTCGCTACGCAAAGACTTGACAGGATTCATCAGGGCAGCTTTGATGGATTGAAAACTGACCGTCAACAAGGCTATCAGCAAAGCTAGCACCCCGGCCAACGCAAAAATCCACCAGTCTAAATCTATACGGTAAGCAAAATCTTGCAGCCAGTTGTCCATCGCATACCAGGCTAAGGGGGTGGCTAGCAGCAAAGCCACGGCTACCAGCTTAACAAACTCTTTAGACAAGAGCAGCACTAGGCTCTCTACACTGGCTCCCAAAACTTTGCGGATGCCAATCTCTTTCTTCCGTCGTTCTGCTGCATAAGCTGCTAAGCCAAACAAACCCAGGCAAGCCACAAAAACAGTGATACAGGTAAAGATCCATAACAAAGATTTAAGTTTATCTTCGGCTTTGTACATCTGCTCAAAGCTTTCATCCAGAAAGCGGTATTCGATCGGATAGTCGGGAGAGAACTTATTCCATACAGCTTGCACATGGGGTAAGGCAGTGGCCATATGAGCCGTTTTTAGCTTTACGGCTACTTTCCAGTAGGCTTCCGGATAGATTTGTAGTACGGCAGGCTCCATTTTATCATACAAGCTTTTAAAGTGAAAATCCTTTACCACCCCTATCACTTTCCCTCTTTTTACCAAGTCTGGTTTCCGCCAGGTATTCCAGAGTAATGTTTGCCCAATCGCTTGACTGGCAACAGCATATCCTAACTCTTTGGCAGCGGTTTCATTAATGATATAAGCAGCATCTTTATCAGTGGACATCTCTTTGGAAAAATTTCTGCCGGCTACTAATTGTAATCCCAAGGTGGGAATATAGTCGTGGTCTATCATTAGCTGTGTTGCCTTTAGTTTTTTCTCCACTCCTTCCACAGGGGCTGTCATTAAGCCATCGCCAAACATATCGCCCGGAAAACCATAGCCAATGGATACGGAAGAAACAGTGGATGATTTCAATAACTCGTTCTTAAAAGTTTCATAGTTGTTGAACATGTTATCACCACGCATGGGGAAAAACAAGATCTGTTCTTTTGTAAATCCCAGGTTTTTGTTGTGCAAATAATTTACCTGAGTAATAACCACAATTGCGCTGATGATGAGCAGTACCGACAGAGAAAATTGCACGACTACCAAACTATGCCGCAGCCACGGTGTTTTTCCCAAGTTAGTCTCTCCCACCACATTTCCTTTCAAGACGCGAACTGGCTGGTAACCGGATAGGACTAGTGCCGGATAGAAACCTGCCAGTATACCCACAGTTAAGGCTAATAGCAAAAGAACAGGCGGCATAAGCGGATTGGTAAATAAATCAAAAGAGATCTGCTTTTCGGCAAAACGGTTGAGAGAAGGAAGAAATAAATAGCTAAAGCAAGCCGATAAAATCATACTGATAAATGCCAGTAGCACGGTTTCACTGATGTATTGTACCATCAACTGTTTTCTTGTGGCTCCTACCGTTTTCCGTACCCCTACTTCTTTGGCCCGCTGCAAAGATTTGGCTGTCGCCAGATTCACAAAATTAAAACATGCGATCAGCAGAATAAACAGCGCAATAATGGTTAAGGCATTTACATAGGTGATGTTGCCCCGTACAGCCATATCATATTTAAATGAAGCAGAATACAGGTGTATGTCATGTAACGGTTGAAATACAGGCAGAAACGTAGAAACTTCATCCTTAAGATACGGCTGGGTATATTGCCTGAACTGAGTCTCTAAGGTAGCTACATTCGTACCTTCTTTCAATTTTATATAGTTATTATGGCTATAGGTACTCCAGCTTTGCAATTGCTCAGCAGATAATCCGGTTGCCGACATAGGTAGAATATAGTTTACCTGAAGATGAAATTTGGGATTACTTGCAAAAACCCCTGCTACCTGAAAGGGCTGCTTATCCATTAGAATTTGTTTACCAACAGGATTTTCGTTTCCAAAATACTTTTGAGCCATTGGCTGAGAAAGCACAATAGAAGTCGGGCCATCCAAGGCTTTTAATGAACTACCGAAGGTAAAAGAGAGTGGAAAAAAGTCGAAAAAAGTAGAATCCGCGAAAATTCCTCTTTCTTCATAAGCCTCCCTATCCCCTACCTCAAACAACTCTTTTCCCGAATGATTCAAGACCCGTAACGTACTTTCCACCTCTGCAAAATTTTGCTGCAAAATGGTAGGAAATACCGGAGGAGTAGTAGCAATAACACTGGTTCCTTCATTGTTGTCCACTTGATAATACACCCGGTAGATGCGGTCACCTGCAGGCACAAATTTATCAAAGCTTCTCTCATCCTGCACAAACAAAGCTATCAGCAAACAGGCTGTTAAACCTAGGGTGAGTCCTAAAATGTTGAGAAAGGAAAAGCTTTTGTGGCGGATTAAATTCCGGTAAGCTATTTTGAAATAATTACGGATCATATCGAAAAAATTTGCTTGTGAATAATCACTGTATGTTGGATAAAGAGATTTTTTAGCTTTAGGTAAGGGCCGCAGAAAGGTCAGGGCTGTCCACAGGTAGCGGCCGCGGGCTTTGCCTTCACCCATTTCTTCTACCCATTGCCCATAGAGCTCATGCAAATCGCCTTGTACCTCTTCAAACTGCTCTTCGGGTAGCCGCCACTGCAGAAACTTGTCTATCCATGGCGGTGGCAGATGCCCTTTACTATCTTTACTCATAGATGCCATTAAATCTTTGCTACACACTTTGCAAATGGAAACTTTACTCGCTGCGTAAAGACTTGACAGGATTCATCAGGGCAGCTTTGATGGATTGAAAACTGACCGTTAACAAGGCTATCAGCAAAGCTAGCACCCCGGCCAACGCAAAGATCCACCAGTCTAAATCTATACGGTAAGCAAAATCTTGCAGCCAGTTGTCCATCGCATACCAGGCTAAGGGGGTGGCTAGCAGCAAAGCCACGGCTACCAGCTTAACAAACTCTTTAGACAAGAGCAGCACTAGGCTCTCTACACTGGCTCCCAAAACTTTGCGGATGCCAATCTCTTTCTTCCGTCGTTCTGCTGCATAAGCTGCTAAGCCAAACAAACCCAGGCAAGCCACAAAAACAGTGATACAGGTAAAGATCCATAACAAAGATTTAAGTTTATCTTCGGCTTTGTACATCTGCTCAAAGCTTTCATCCAGAAAGCGGTATTCGATCGGATAGTCGGGAGAGAACTTATTCCATACAGCTTGCACATGGGGTAAGGCAGTGGCCATTTGAGCTGTTTTTAGCTTTACAGCCACTTTCCAGTAGGCATCTGGGAATATCTGTAAGACGGTGGTTTCCACTTTATCATACAAACTATTGTAATGAAAATCTTTCACCACCCCAATTACTTGACCTTGCTTTAATGAATCTGAGTTCTCTGCTCCCCATACCTCCCACCACAAAGTCTTGCCCAATGCATTATCAGGCGTTCCAAAACCCAGTTCTCTAACGGCTGTTTCGTTGATAATATAGGCAGCATCTTTGTCAGTAGACATCTGTTTAGAAAAGTCCCGGCCAGCTATCAATTGAATATCCAGGGTTTTTACATAATCATGGTCTACCATAAGCTGAATGGCCCGTTGGGAAACCCGTTTGCCCTCTTTGCTTGTAATGATGTTATCGCCTGCCACCATATCGCCCGGAAAACCATAGCCAATGGATACGGAAGAAACAGTGGATGATTTCAATAACTCGTTTTTAAAAGTTTCATAGTTGTTGAACATGTTATCGCCACGCATGGGAAAAAACAGGATCTGTTCTTTATTTATGCCCAAATCCTTGTTATGCAAATAGTTCACCTGCCTGATCACTACCATAGCGCTTACAATAAGCAAAACGGATAAGGAGAATTGCACCACCACTAAGCTATGCCGTAGCCAGGGTATTTGGCCAGGCTTTGAATCAGCCATACCTGCCCCTTTCAACACTTTTACTGGCTGAAACCCAGACAAGACCAATGCCGGATAAAAACCTGCCAGCACTCCTACTCCGATGGTGAGGATAAGCAACAAAGGTAATAACAGCGGATTAGTAAAGAGGTCAAAAGTGATCTGTTTTTCAGTAAAGCGGTTAAGCCAGGGCACAATCAAAAAGGTGAGAATAACCGATATACTCATACTAATAAATGCCAGTAGCACGGTTTCGCTGATGTACTGGATAATCAACTGTTTTCTTGTGGCTCCTACCGTTTTCCGTACCCCTACTTCTTTGGCCCGCTGCAAAGATTTGGCTGTCGCCAGATTCACAAAATTGAAGCAGGCAATCAGCAGAATGAACAGGGCAATAATGGTCAAGGCATTTACATAGGTAATGTTACCCCGTACAGCCAGGTTATCGAACTTGAAGTCGGAAGAATATAAATGAACGTTGTGTAAGGGTTGAAACCTGGGTAAATACGTAAAACTAGACTCTTTGAGAATGGGATGAACATTCTCTCTAATGTAGTCTTGGAATTTGGTTTCCAGGGAACTGATCGTTGCATTTGGTTTTAGTTTCACATAGGTATTGAATTGTTGCCATCCCCAGCTTTGCATCCGTTCCTGTGGGATGCCGGTTATGCGTAAAGGAAGAATATAGGTAAGCTGTAAATGGAATTTGGGGTTATTTTCAAAAACTCCTTTAACTTGAAAAGGCGTTTTATTGCGGGAGATTTGTTTGCCTATGGGATTTTCTTTCCCAAAATACCGCTCAGCCATTTCCTTTGATATAATGATAGACGTAGGATCGTCAAATATGCCAGTAGTGGTTCCATAAGCGAAGGAAAGAGGGAAGAAGTCAAAAAAAGTAGAGTCAACGGCAATACCGCCTTCCTCATATATCTTTTTATCTCCGGCTTCAAAAAGGTCTTTACTTTGTAGCTTCAATAAGCGCAGAGCTTTTTCTACTTCCGGAAACTCTTGGGGTAAAGTAGTAGCAAACCTGGGAGGCGTACCAGCCGAATTATTAGTGCCTTCATTATTGGTGACCTGAAGGTAAATCCGGTATATACGGTCGCCTTCGGGAATGAAGGTATCGAAGCTTTTTTCATCCCGTACAAACAGGGCTATCAGCAGGCAGGCTGTCAACCCCAGGGTAAGCCCTAGGATATTGAGAAAGGAAAAACTTTTGTGGCGGATCAAATTCCGGTAGGCTATTTTAAAATAATTACGGATCATATCGAAAAAATTTGCTTGTGAATAATCACTGTATGTTGGATAAAGAGATTTTTTAGCTTTAGGTAAAGGCCGCAGAAAGGTCAGGGTCGTCCACAGGTAGCGGCGGCGGGCTTTGCCTTCACCCATTTCTTCTACCCATTGCCCGTACAACTCGTGCATGTCTCCTTGCACTTCTTCAAACTGCTCTTCCGGCATACGCCACTGCAGAAACTTGTCTAGCCATGGCGGTGGATGATTCAAATTTTTCATAGAACAGCCGGTTGAATGGGTTTGGAGATTAATTGCCATAAATCTTCCCGTACCTGGCGAATCTCCGACAGAATGTTCATTCCGTAGGTGGTAATGGTAAACAGCCTTTTTCGGCGGCCTCCTCTTTCTGCGGTTGCCCCACCTACTGCAGAGCTTACCAGGCCCTTTTCCTCCAGGCGGTAAAGGGCTACATGTACCGCACTCAGGACTACACTGCGGCCGGTACGTTCTTTGATATCTTGCGTGATGGCGGCTCCATAGGCTTCGCCATGCATGTGGGCTACAGTGAGCAGTACGAGTTCTTCAAATTCTCCCAGGTAGTTTCGGTTCATAAAAAAGGAAGGGATTATCTTCACATTTGCTAAACAAACCATTTGCCAGCTCTGAAAAGGAGCCTAATTTCTATCGGGGGGCTTTATTCTGAATAAACCAAGGAACAATAAGTGTCCGGAAACGGACAGTAGGCCGTTCATATTTGGTACAAATTTTTTGTTCAAACATACTATTTGCTACTGCTGACATAAAAAAAGCGTAGCCTGTTGGACTACGCTTTTTTACTTTTCAAATTTTACAAATTCTTATCCGGCATTTTCCTTCAGCATTCTCCGGAGGATTTTACCCACGTTGGATTTGGGCAGATCAGTCCGGAACTCTATGTGCTTTGGAATTTTATACCCGGTGAGGTTTTCGCGGCAATATTTTTTTAATTCATCTTCCGTTAAGTCAGGCTCTTTTTTTACCACAAATATTTTTACTGCTTCTGTTGACCGCTCATCTTTGATACCAATGCAGGCAACCTCTAATACCCCTGGATGTTTGGCCACCACATCTTCTATTTCATTGGGATACACATTAAACCCGGAAACCAGAATCATGTCTTTTTTGCGGTCTACAATTTTAAAATAGCCATCCTCGTCCATAATGCCGATATCTCCTGTTTTGAACCAGCCATCTTCTAGTACCATGGCAGTTTCGTCTGGGCGGTTCCAGTAGCCTGGCATCACTTGTGGCCCTTTGGCCCATATCTCCCCTCTTTCGCCAATAGCTGCTTCGGTGCCATCAACTTTTACAATCTTTAATTCTGTGTTAGGCCAGGGTATACCAATAGAGCCTATTTTACCTGTTCCATCCACAGGATTGCTGCTCAACACTGGCGATGTTTCAGAAAGTCCATATCCTTCGCAAGCCGGACAACCAGTTACTTTTTTCCACTTTTCAGCTACGGCATTTTGTAAAGCCATACCTCCGGCAGACGTAATTTTTAAGTCGCTGAAATCGCAGGTAGCAAAATCCGGCTGGTTTAACAGGCCATTGTACAGGGTATTTAATCCGGTAATGATGGAGAACTGGTACTTTTTCAAATCTTTAATAAAAGCCTTCATATCCCGCGGATTGGTAATCAGCACGTTGAGGTAACCGCTTTTCAAGGCACTTAACGCATTGACGGTTAATGAATAAATATGATATAAGGGAAGAGCCGTAATCATAATATTATTCTTAATCTTATTCATCTGCGGCAACATCCAGGCATAATTCATTTCAACATTGGCCACCACGTTCCGGTGAGTAAGCATTGCTCCCTTCGATACACCAGTAGTGCCGCCGGTATATTGAATATAGGCTATGTCAGAGCTTTTCAGGCTTACCGGTTTCAAAGCTGATCCATTGGCAGCAATTGTTTTGCTAAAGGGTATTGCTCCCGGCAAGTTATAAGCAGGCACCATCTTCTTCACATATTTCACTACACTGTTGACGATAAACTTCTTTGGAAAACCCATCATATCGCCAATTTCTGTCACAATTACATGCTTGATGTCTGTCTTAGCAATAATTTTCTCCAGATTCGAAGCAAAGTTGGCCAGTATCACAATAGCTTTTGCTCCCGAATCCTTGAATTGATGTTCCATTTCCCGGGGAGTATACAGGGGATTGGTATTTACCACTACAAGCCCTGCACGGAAAGCCCCATACATAGCTATGGGATATTGCAACAAGTTGGGCATTTGTATGGCCAGACGGTCTCCTTTTACCATCCCTAAGTCGTTTTGCAGAAAAGAAGCAAAATTCCTGGACAGCCGGTCCAGTTCGCCAAAGGTAATTTGCGTACCCATATTGGCAAAAGCAGGTTTGCCGGCAAACTTCTTAAAGCTTTCATCCATCAGTTCTACCAGAGATGGATAGCTATCTGGGTTGATTTCCTTGGGAACACCTTTGGGATAATTATTGAGCCATATATGCTTTTTAGACTGGGTATCAGACAAGTTCGTATCCATAGATTTATGAGTAAGAGTGAAGTCTATCTTAGACAGGTGAAATATAACGATTTTACAATAAAATATAAAATTATTTAGTGCACAAACTTACCTAAACCTATCAGGTAGATGAATAAAGGGGTTTACTCTCTTTCTGTGCCCAGGGTTATTCCTGTTGCAAATCTTGCAAAGCAGTTTTAAGTAAATTAAGCACCTGTTTTGCTTTCTCTTTTTCCTTTACGAGCATACTTACGGTATTTACCTTTTCTGTTTGCTTACTATCCAGATCATTTTTTATAATCAATGGTTTATTCTCCTTGGTAAATGCCTGCACTTCATACCACCCCGGATTGCCTTCCCGGAGTTTTCCCTGGCCAATAGTATATTTTTTCTCCACCAAACGCAAAGTAGCCGGATCAATGGCTTGCAGGTTAAACTGATAAGTATACTGGCTGCGCAGCACATACGCCTCACAGAAAAGCTCGGTATAATTAACATAATTTACAAAAGCCGAATCGCCATTAAACTGCACATGATTAATAAAAGAGTTTTCTTCCAGGCAAACTTTAGAATCACCGGGGTTAATCCGGTCGATAGCAATGAATACTTCGCCTTCCGCTTTTATAATGCCTTGGATTTGCTGAAGGTTATCTTTACTACTTTGTGCGATAGCAGAAGGAACAACAAGCAAATTGACTAGAACTACTAGTAAGAGATGAATATAGGTCATGTAAATTTCATTCCAATGTACATACGGGTAACGTGTTGCCAGCTATATAAATTCACGTATTTAGTAAGGCTATTCCTGTACGGGAAATCCTATCTTTGTAGCTTTCGCAGGTAACTCCCATAGCTGCGGCATACGATAGCGCATGAGTAGAACCCACACTGAAACGATTGTAGAGCTGACAGAAGCCAGTTTTTATCACCGGCAGCACTTGCTTTTCGATCAACTAACCTGGCAAATCAGGAAAAATGAACAATGGGCCATTATAGGTCCCACAGGTTCGGGTAAAACCAGTTTAATAAATGCACTTACCGGAAAATTTATACTCCGGCATGGACAACTCTCCTATCCTTTCCTGGAACAATACCGGCCAACGCCGGATAGTTACTTACCAGTGAATGATTTTATTCGCGTAGTCTCTTTTGGAGAAGATTCCGCCTTACTCAATTATGCCAATTTTTATTACCAGCAGCGCTTTAATGCAGCCCAATCGGAGGGTATTATTACGGCACAGGAGTTTCTGGAAAAAGGCTTGTCTGAAGACCCGGTGGCAAGTGAAATAAATCAGGTTTGCCGCTTGCTGGGAATAGAAGAAGTATTACCTCTGGAGTTCATTAAATTATCTAACGGACAGACCAGAAAGCTCCGGATTGCGAAGGCATTACTCGCGAAACCGTTGGTATTAATCCTCGACAACCCATTTATTGGATTAGATACAGCCACAAGAGCCGATTTAAACCAGATTATCAACCATCTGATTGAAACCGGTACACAAGTCATTCTGACTACTTCTTCTGAAGAATTTCCGCAAAAGATTACGCATATTTTAGCGCTCGATAATTTTCAGATTAACCGAGTATATACCAAAGAAGAGTACCTTAAGCAACAATTTAATGAATATCCCCTGCCTGATGGTGAAAAGATACTACCAACTCTTTCGCTTCTATCACAACCAGAACCTGATTTTACCATAGCTTTCCAATTTACAGATGTATCAGTGAAATATGGTGATAAACCGGCTTTGCAACATATCAACTGGACAGTGAAAAAGGGGGAAAAATGGGCTTTGTTAGGGCCGAATGGTTCCGGTAAATCTACCATTCTTAGCCTGATCAACGCCGATCATCCGCAGGCGTATGCGAATACGATTGTCTTGTTTGATAAAATCAGAGGAACTGGCGAAAGTATCTGGGACATAAAGAAACGAATCGGGTTTGTGTCGCCAGAGTTGCATCTGTATTTCAAACAGCAAATCCCTTGCTGGGAAGTAGTTGCTACCGGATATTTTGATACTTTATACTTAAACCAAAAAGTTACTGATAGTCAGAAAGATAGTATTCAGAAACATTTCGTTTTTTTTCATCTCGCAGATCTCATGGAGCAAAGCTTTCAGAGTATTTCATCCGGTCAGCAGCGCATTGTTTTGCTTATCCGTTCATTAATTAAGCAGCCGGAAGTTATTATCTGGGACGAACCTTACCAGGCACTGGATGCGTACTATATTAATCTTTCGGCAAAACTTCTGCAAATGTACTGTACACCGGCTACTACCCTGATTTTTGTTAGTCACTACAGCCACGAAATTCCTACGTTTGTTAACAACTATCTGGTATTAGACCGGGGTAGAATTAGCAAACTGGCATATACAGCTCAGTAGTTTTTCTTGCTAGCTGGATTCTCTTGGAAAAGTTCAAGTATTTGATTCATTTTGTAAGCTTATTTGACCTTTCCTTTTCCAGTATTCTATGAAGAAATTTCTACAGGTGTGCTTTTTCCTGGTAGGCATACCCTATGTTCAGGCGCAACAAGCCTTACAAACGCCTGAACAATATTTAGGCTATCCGATTGGCACTCAGTTTACCACACATGATAAAATACTCGATTACCTGGAGTATCTATGTAAACAGGCTCCTGCTAAATGCAAAATGCAGACCTATGGCTCTACGTATGAAGGCCGGCCGCTCGTTGTTGCCTTTGTCTCCACAGAAGCCAACATTAGCCAGTTAGAAGAGATCCGTACCAGCAATCTAAAGCGGGCAGGTGTGCTTTCCGGACAGCCAGCTGGTAACCAGCCTGTGCTTGCCTGGCTAAGTTACAATGTACATGGCAATGAATCTGTTTCGTCAGAGGCCGTTATGCAAGTAATGTACGATGTGTTAAATCCGCAAAACCAACAAACCCAAAGCTGGCTGCAAAATACGGTATTGATCATAGATCCTTGCGAAAATCCGGATGGACGCGAAAGATATGTGCAGTGGTACAAACAAACTGCCGGACAGCCTTCTAATGTTTCGCCGCAAGCCTGGGAACACCATGAGCCCTGGCCTGGAGGTCGTCCTAACCATTATCTGTTCGACCTGAACCGCGACTGGGCCTGGCAAACACAAAAAGAAACCAAAGCCCGGATTGCTCTTTATAATCAGTGGCTTCCACAATTGCATGCCGACTTTCATGAAATGGGTGTAGAGGCTCCCTACTATTTTTCTCCGGCTGCCAAGCCCTATCATCAGGATATTACTGCCTGGCAGCGTCAGTTTCAGGACATTATCGGCGAAAACAACCGCAAATACTTCGATGCCAATAACTGGCTGTATTTTACCCGCGAGCGGTACGATCTGTTCTACCCGAGTTACGGAGATACCTGGCCCACGTTCAATGGTGCTATCGGCATGACTTATGAACAAGGCGGTTCCGGACGAGCCGGCCTGGCCATAGCCAGAGAATCCGGAGATACGTTAACCCTGGTTCAGCGGGTAGCCCACCACCATACAGCTAGCCTGGCCACCATTGAAGCTATTGCTACCCGCAGTACACAAGCTGTTCAAGAATTTGAAAAATACTATACTAATGCCCGCCAGAAACCCATAGGCACCTACAAAAGTTATGTAATTAAAGCCAGCGGCGAGCCAGCTACCCTTGGACCCATTACGCAATATCTCCAGAACCAGGGAATTACCTTTACCTATGCCAGCAAAGGATCTTCAGCCAAAGGATTTAGTTATACTACCGGCAAATCAGCCTCATTCAACATCCAGGAAAACGACATCCTCATCAGTGCCTATCAGCCAAAGTCAACCTTACTCAAAGTGTTGTTTGAACCTAATCCGGTACTGGAAGATTCTTTAACCTATGACATTACTTCCTGGGCCGTCCCTTATGCGTTTGGGGTAGAAGCCTATGCTCTTACCAGCCGGCTGCCTGAAGGGAATAAAGAACCCAACGTAGCTGGAGCAGCGGCTAATTCTTCCATTACCAAACCTTATGCGTATGTTGCCAAATGGCAAACCAGTGCGGACCTACAATTTCTGGCATCACTGCTGAATAAAAAGGTGAAAGCCAGGTATACAGAAACCCCTTTTGAAGTGAACAGACAAACTTTTCAGCCTGGCTCGTTAATTATTACCCGTACTGGCAACGAGGCACTGGGAGATACTTTTGATAAACTAGTAACGGAACAGGCAGCAACATTCAAGATAACGTTAACGCCAGTAAGTAGTGGATTTGTCACCAAAGGTTCGGATTTTGGTTCGTATAGTGTACGGGGCATAAAAGCGCCCAAAGTAGCCGTTCTGGCCGGAGAAGGCATTTCTTCCTCCGCTTTCGGCGAAGTATGGCACTATTTTGAACAGCAGATAGGCTACCCGATTACCGTTATCCGGACAAGTTATTTTAATACAGTTCCGCTTTCAGAATTTGATGTGCTGATTCTGCCGGCCGGTTCCTACAATAGTTTTTTCAACGACAGGTCAGTAGCAGGTTTGAAAGAATGGGTTCGCGCCGGGGGTAAACTCATTGCTATGGAAAGTGCAGCCTCTTTCCTTGCCGGAAAGTCAGACATAGCTCTGGCTAAGAAAAAAGCTACCCAGGTGGCTGCCATTAAGGATAAAACGGCTACTCCCTATGATACCTTGGCCATATATGGCAACCGGGAACGGGAACAGATCAACGAAGAAGTACTAGGCAGTGTATACCGGATAACCTTAGATAAAACGCATCCACTCGCTTTTGGCTACAACGGCACTTACTTTGCCCTTCTTCGCGAAGCTCCAGGCTATGAATTTATGAAAAGCGGCTGGAATGTAGGAATACTCAAAAAAGATGGCTACATCAGTGGCTATGTAGGCAAAAAAGCCAGGCCCAATTTGCAAGATGCCCTTATTCTAGGTGTACAGGATTTAGGCAAAGGAACCATTATCTATATGGCTGACAATCCTTTGTTCCGCGGATTCTGGCAAAGTGGCAAGCTACTATTTGGAAATGCTGTATTTCTGGTAGGAAATTAACTCAAGCTTAGCTTATACAGTCAATTCATATATAAAAGAACAAGCACAAATGCTTGTTCTTTTGTTTTAATACCCTTCCTCTATTCCTAAACCGAATAGAGCAAAATCATACTTAACGGGGTCCGTAGGGTCGAGCAGGCGAAGGTTCTGGGTAAGTTCCAGGGCCGTAAGCCAGTCGGTTTGTTTGCGGCTAATTAATCCTAACCTGCGGGCTACCCGGTCTACATGTACATCGCAGGGGCAGACCAGTTGAGCAGGACGAATGTTGTTCCATATGCCAAAATCCACCCCATTTGTATCTTTCCTCACCATCCACCGCAGAAACATGTTCAGGCGTTTACAGGCCGAGTTAGCAGCCGGCGTAGAAATGTGTTTGCGGGTACGGGCAGGTGCATACTCCAGGCTGAAAAATAAATTGCGGAAGCCTTTTAATCCATTCTCTATGGTTTGGTCACCTGGTTGTATGAACTGTACGAAGCCCTCTTCCAGGGAAGAATAGGTCTTATAAAATTCCCTGAAAAAAGCAATAAAATACAGTGTATCCGTAGCATTAAAAGTACGGTGTTTGAAATGTAAAAACCGTTTTAAATCTTCTTCCTGGTGATTGATGATAAAATCATAAGGGGCATGATCCATCAGGGTGATTAACTCCCGGCATTTATTAATAATCGTTTTGCGTTGCCCCCAGGCTAAGACAGAAGCCCATAACCCGGTAATTTCAATATCTTGTTTTCGGCTGAAAAGATGTGGGATGCTAATGGGGTCATTCTCAATAAATGCCGGCTGATTGTATTGCTGTACTTTTTCGTCGAGGAAAGCCTGAAGATTATGCAAGGATAAAATGAATCAATCGGGGAGTAGAAAATATATAAACAGTCATCCATCACATTACCTGCAAAAAGCAAATGTGATGGATGACTATAGAATGCGGTGGAGTAAAATCAGTGGTGGTGATGATGTGAATGGGCCGCTTTACGTCTGACTGAACCTAGTTCCTGCCCATTTTTTTTACCGAACAGGCGGATAATGGCAAAAGCCAGCCTGGACAAGTTTGAAAAAACGAGCAGAATCCCTGTAAAAACCAGTGAAAATATGACCAGAACCGGATAGAATAAGGCAAACAGCACATTCCACAGGTGCTTAAGAATTACAGGCGGTTGAGAGATCTGAGACATAGACTTTAAGTTGAAAATATATTGCTTTGGAAACGTGAAAATAAACTAACGAGATGGATAATTTTTACATTTTCACCTCACCTGATTGATTTACGGCATATACGATAGTTCTACCCGGAAACGTTTGTCCACTGCGGCTAAACGTTCATAGGCTTTTTGCGAAATCTTCACCACTACCTTATCGTTTGCGCCAGTATCAGGCAGTTTACCTATCACTTTTACAAATACACTTAAATCATTCATTTGGTTTCGAATCTGCATAATAGTTCCGACAGGTGCCGTGCGGTGCAGAGCTAAAAACATGTCGCTGCTGCTATTTCCGGCAATTACTTCGGCTAATCCGCTCTCTACTTTTTTCACATAGCCGCTGGTATTGGATATGGTATAGCTAGTATTTTCTACTGGTTTCTCTTCCTTTTTTGGGGTACCCTTTTCAGGACGGGTAGTTTCGGTTTTTGCGTTGGTCGTTTGCGCAGCCACCGGAGCCGTTTCCGGTTCTTCGATGAATATGTCTTCTTTGGTTTCCGGCTTATTGCTTTCGGCAACATTAGCCGGTTGTTCTGTGCTTGCCTGGGCTACCGTTTCTACGGTCGTCTCTGTTGGCGCAGGGGCATTTGCCGGAGCTTCTAGTATTAACTCCTGCCCTACTTTTAAATTATCGGCCTTCAGATTATTCCATTTACGCAAATCCTCAATAGCGACATTATACATTCTGGCAATAGAAAACAACCCTTGCGATGCTTCTACTACGTGCACCTTTTGGCCGGCAGCATTGGTAGAGACAGTGGGAGTTTTCGTATTGGCGGCTGTATTTTCAGTAACAGTAATTGCTTGCGTGGAAGAGGAAGCCGCCTGGCCGTCTCCGCTGACAATCAATTCCTGGCCAAGGCTTATTTCGTTAGATGCCAAATTATTCCACTTTTTTATGTCTTCCGATGTAACATTATACATTCTGGCAATGGCATACAGGGTTTGGGAAGCTTCTACGGTATGCACTTTTCTTCCGGCTACCGAAGGTTTAGCCGAATACGGTACGCGGATCACGTCGCCTAATTTCAGCCCACTGTCACCTAACGAATTCTCTGCTTTGATGGCATCCACGGTGGTTCGGTATTTCCGGGAAATAGAGCTTAAAGTTTCGCCGGCCTCTACTTTATATAATACCAGCACTTTATTCCCTTTACGTTCTACACCAATAGAATCTGCTGGCATACTCATAAAAGCATTGGCAGTGAGAGAAGGTAAAAAGAAAGCACTAAAAGCAGCAATAGTGAAAAAAGAAGGAAGGAATTTATAACTCATATGCAATTAAATCTTTTTTGTCTTTAACAACGATCAGATACTGATGGATGATAAAAAAAGTATCTAGTCCGATACCTGGAAGCTGTGAAGCCAGCCTTTCATGCAGCCGCACATTTCCTTCTTTATCGAGTATTAGTAAATAATTGGTTAGGTTTTTATGTTCGTAAATATAATAAGAAATACTGATCAGTTGCTGAAATTCTGCATAATCAACGGCTTTTTGTGGCTGCAGACCCAGTTTATGATGTATAAAAGAAACAATGCTGCCAAAATACGTATTTTCCTGCGTATAATGGGTTGGAAGCAATAGATAGGGCTGAGCCGGAGAAGAAAAATCATCTAGTTGTACAGGCTCTATCCTTGATACTACTTCACCCGTAGCCAGCGACAGCAGTTGAAAAATAGACTCACCTTCAGTGCCCTGCACAGCTAAAATGCCTTGCTCTGTTAAGCGGAGAAAACTATGTTGTGGTTGTTGCCAGCGGATAGTACCTGTTGGCAGATCAATAGCAATAATGCCTTTGGTTTGTGGCTGCTGCGGGTCGGGATACAACTGCACTAGCAGGGTATCTGTCTGAATAGTTGTACCACTCACCCACCATGATTCGGGCAACTCCAGATAATCCCATTGTAAACGGCCTGACCGGATATCTACAGCGGCAAAGTTCGCCTTTCGTGTCTGGCCATCGCGGATCTCAGCCACAAGCCAATGTTCACTGGCCAGCATCCGCCAGATATTGCCTGGCAGGGTAAAGGAAAAGTACGATGATAATTTTTTTACCAAAAAATTTGTTGTAAGTTAAAGTAATTCAAGCGTAGATAGATTACGTCTTCTGATTTTGACACCCGCGGTTTAATATACAAAGGGCTTGCAAAAAAGACTTTTTGGTTTACTTCTACATCTTTCTATGGCAATTTACATGCTTATTGGGCTATGAACAACAGTTTTACAAAATGTTTGCTGATTATTTATCTGCTGGTAGCGGCCTTTAGTTCCATGGCACAGCCTGCTAAGGTGCATGTATTTGTGATGGAAATACGCGACCAGATAGACCCACGCATGACCAGGTATGTAAATCTGGCGCTGGAGGAGGCAACCAAAAGCAAGGCTGACTACCTGCTCATCAACATGGATACCTACGGAGGCACCCTGAACGATGCCGATATGATCCGGGCCAAGCTACTCAACTTTCCTAAACCCGTAATGGTGTTTATTAATCCGAATGCCGCTTCTGCCGGAGCCCTGATTTCTATTGCCTGCGATAGCATCTATATGAGTAATGGCGCAAGTATTGGGGCAGCAACTGTGGTTAATGGTGCAGGAGGAGAAGCCGCTCCTGATAAATACCAGTCGTATATGCGTTCGCTGATGCGGTCTACAGCAGAGGCCAATGGCCGCAATCCCCGCATAGCCGAAGCCATGGTAGATCAAACCATTCAACTGGACAGTATTAAGCAGGAAGGGAAAGTAATTACCCTTACCACAACAGAAGCCATCAAATACGGTTTTTGTGAAGGACGCGCCAACTCTATTGACGAAGTATTAAAAGAAAGCAATATCAAAAATTACCGCATATCTACCTACGAACTCTCTACAGTTGAAAAAATTATTGCTTTATTCTTGAATCCCTTTATCAGCGGACTGCTGATTCTGGCAATTATTGGGGGTATTTACTTTGAACTGCAATCCCCGGGAATCGGCTTTCCGCTACTAATTGCCATTGTAGCGGCCGTGCTATATTTTGTACCCTATTACCTGAACGGGCTAGCAGCAAACTGGGAGATTCTTGTTTTCTTTATTGGCCTGGTATTGCTTGCCGTTGAAATGTTTGTACTGCCAGGTTTTGGGGTAGCTGGGGTAGCCGGACTGGTCTGCATTTTTGGGTCTTTAATTCTGATTATGGTAGACAACGATTGGTTCGATTTTTCCCGGATTCCTGCCTATTCTCTGCGTGATTCGCTAACGGCTGTGGGCATTGGGATGATGGGAGCTATTCTGACTATCATTTTCGGAGGGGCGAAGTTTGTAAAATCTGAGCGGTTCAAGAAAATGACCTTGCAACACAAACTGGACAAAGATCAAGGATATACCTCTAATTTCCTTGAAAAACCCATGGTTGGCAGAACCGGACAAGCCTATACGGTGCTCCGCCCCAGTGGAAAAGTTATTATTGAAGATACCATTTACGATGCCTTTACCCGGGGAGATTATATTGACAAAGGATCTACAATAGTAGTAGTTGACCAGGAAGGCTCTTCCATAAAAGTCCGCAAAGTACAGGAATAATGGCTGTTATTGAACTGGATACCTTAATTAACGCACCTATAGAACGTTGTTTTTTGCTGTCCCTGAGTGTAGATGTGCATACGCTTTCTACGGCACATACTCAGGAGCGGGCTGTAGCTGGGATCATGTCAGGTCGAATGAAACTGGGAGATACGGTAACCTGGCGGGCAAGGCATTTTGGTATCTGGCAACAGCTTACTTCTAAAATTACAGCCTATCAATACCCCACTTACTTTTGCGATGAAATGATTAGTGGAGCTTTCCAAAGCTTCCGGCATGAGCACCATTTTATCCAACAGCTAGCTGGTACGCGTATGAAGGATGTTTTTTATTTTGAATCACCCTTGGGTCTGCTCGGTAAACTGGCTAATGGTCTGTTTCTCAAATCGTATATGTCAACTCTATTAGCTCAACGGAATCTGGTTATCAAAAAAGTGGCAGAAGGGAATGAATGGAAAAAGTTTACTTAAGAAACTTTTTGACTGTACGTGTTGCAAATAGAGCAAGGTATCTATAGAGAGGGTAATTTTTTTCTCAAACTATACAGAAATAGTAACCATGTATGCATTTATCTATTTTGACTATACCCACTAGCCTTTGTCTGCTATTTTAGGCTATATGCCCTATCACTATCCAATTTATTGGCACATTCTTTTACCTTTGCCAAATGACAACAATCCTTGGAATTATTCCTGCCCGTTACGCATCCACCAGGTTTCCCGCAAAAGCCCTGGCGCTGATTAATGGCAAAACGATGGTTCAGCGGGTATACGAACAGGCCCTACAAGCCAGTGCTCTTCAACAAGTAGTAGTAGCCACCGACCACCAGCTAATTTATGATCACATCCGCCAGATTGGTGGGCAAGTAGTAATGACCAGCCCGGATCATCCCAGTGGTACCGACCGTTGTTTTGAAGCCTTACAGAAAAGCCATTTTTCTTGCGATTACGTGATCAATATACAGGGCGATGAGCCGTTTATTCAACCCGAACAGATCAATATTCTGGCTGAATGCTTAAAAGATTCGCAAACGGAAATTGCCACTTTGGTAAAAAAGATAGAAGACCTGCAAACATTACTAGACCCTAATAAGCCCAAAGTACTGTTAAACACACGGGCAGAAGCTATTTATTTCAGCCGGCAAACCTTGCCCTATATCCGGGGGGCAGAAAAAGAACACTGGCTGGAGAAGCATACCTATTACAAGCACATCGGCATGTACGCCTACCGCACCGATGTATTAGCCCAACTTACACAATTGCCAGTTTCCAGCCTGGAGAAAGCCGAAGCTCTGGAACAACTCCGCTGGCTGGAAAACGGCTACCGCATACAAGCGGCCATCACTCCTTATGATACCATGGGCATAGACACGCCGGAGGATCTGCAAAAGGCTTTGGCTGCGATGCAATGAGTAATAAGGCTGCTTGGGTTTTTGAATCAGGAACAATCAACCTGGTTCAGCGTATGCTTACAAGCTTATGGTAATTTCTTTAGGGCTGCTTCCATCCAGTCTTCGGGAATTTGTTTGAGGGCTGCTTTTAGCTCTTCTTCCCAGAGGGCAGAAATCTGTTCCAGGTCTTTTTTTTCGTAGCGGTGTTCCACCATGTTAAAGGTATTTTTCTTATACAGCACCACATCTATGGGGAACTCTACATCGTTGGCACTTACCCTGGTAGAATCAAAAGACAGGAAACCAGCCTTTAGGGCAAGGGCCATGGAAGAATCACTGTTAAGTGTGCGGTTCAGAATGGGTTTGCCATAGCCGGAATTTCCAATAATCACAAAAGGTGATCCATGGTCCAGCTCTACCCAGTTTCCTTCCGGGTACAATAAAAACAACTTATGTTCTTCGTCGTCTTTCAGCTGCCCGCCAACAATAGTATTGAGGTTAAATTTCAATCCGGATTTTTCAAGGGCGTGGCGGTCTTCGTGGCTTACGCGACGTACTTGCTCACCCAGGGCATTTACGGCTTTATATAGGCGATTAAACCCCTCTCCTTCGTCTACCTGTTCCTGAAAGTAAATAAGGGCTTTATCGCGGATAGACCGTAATCCGCTGGTCATAATGAAAAGAGAATGGAGGTCTTTTTGCTCGACAAAAATTTTCTTTTTAACTGTGGTATCGGTACCGGAAGTAATGCGTGTATCGGCAATAGCCACGAGTCCGTCTTTCACCTTTACACCTAAACAATATGTCATAAGTCTGATGCCTGAATATTTTTAAGCTGCCAATGTACTTATTCAAACGTAAAATTCATACAAATAAAGCAGATAGTTGGCAGATACATTGGTTAAGATTTCATGCTGTTTTACTCGGTTATTACTACTATGTGGAAACTAATAAGCTATTTGTGTATCAGGCAGTTGCACCTAAAATTTACACCACAATCAGATAAAAACTTTCATCCATTACTTATCTGATGTACACAATTTTACGTTAAAGTTAAGTAAGTTAGCAAGCTTGGGCTATTTTGAAATTTCTGCCAATGTAGCAACGCCTTATTTTCCTACACACCACTTTTTGCATGTATGTATCGCGAATGCAGGCAGCCAAGCACAGCCTGCCAGATGTTGAGCCATCACAAGTAGCTGACCGGCAGAAACGAATTCTGATCAGACAAGCAAATAAATCTGGTCTGTTGTTAAATACTAGTTACGACCCCGTTAATTACTATGAATAATGATATAAAAAATGAGTTGCCTATCCCTGAAAATGAGCAGGAAAGGTTAGAAGCTCTTAATATATATTCTATTTTAGACACCTTGCCGGAAGAAGAATACGATGCCATTACCAAACTAGCTTCTTATATATGCCAGGTACCAATTGCCCTTATCAGCTTGATTGATAGGAACAGGCAATGGTTTAAATCCAGAGTAGGCATGGAAGTGCCGGAATCTCCCAGAAGTATTTCTTTTTGCCAGTACGCTATTATGGGCAGTGACATTCTGGAAATACCCGATTTGCAGCAGGATAAACGGTTTGCTACTAATCCATCCGTTACCACCTATCCTCATATCCGGTTTTATGCCGGAGCTCCGCTGATTACGCCAGACGGATATGCCTTAGGAACCCTGTGCATATTAGATACAAAACCACATACTTTACATGCAGAACAGCGAAATGCCTTGCAGACTCTGGCAAAATCCGTAGTAACCCAGCTGGTATTGCGGGAGCAGAAAAAGAAGCTCGAAGAAGAAAAAGAAAAAGCCCTGCAATCGGCCAGAGTGAAAGAACAGTTTTTGGCAAACATGAGCCACGAAATCCGTACACCGCTCAACGGCATTATGGGTTTAACGAATCTACTCCTCGCCTCACAGCTTTCCGGAGAACAACATACATTTCTCACCTACATTAAAAGTTCTGCAGACAATCTGCTCGGTATTGTCAACGACATTCTTGATTATTCTAAAATCGAATCGGGCAGTATGGCTCTTCAGGCAGTGCCTTTCAGCCTTCAACAGCTTTTTAAAAGAGTTATTGAGTTATTCAGTGCCAAAGCCGACCAGAAGGGCTTACAACTCATAGCCTCGTATGCGGATGAAATACCAGATACCCTCATCGGCGATCCCGTAAGACTCCAGCAAGTATTGAGTAATATTATTGACAATGCCGTTAAATTTACTGAATCGGGCAAGATTACGGTAAGCGTTGATAAACATTCGCAAGACGAGCAACAGATTACCTTGCTTTTCACGGTACAAGACACTGGAATAGGCATTGCAGAAGACAAGGTAAAGGATATATTTGAAAGCTTTACGCAAGCTGATAACAAGAATAACCGCAGATATGGAGGTACAGGTCTTGGACTAGCCATTGCCAAACGTCTGGTAGAAGCTCAGGGAGGCAAAATCTGGCTAAGTAGCCAACCTGGCAAAGGCACGAATTGCCAGCTTTTACTCTCGTTTCCGATGGGGACTCACTCAGAACACAGAGCTACTTCTCAATCTCAACAAACAGAAAAGATCATCCGGGTGCTGGTAGCCGAAGATAATGAAGTAAATCAGCTTATTATTGGTAAAGTACTCAGAGATGGTAAATTCAGGTTGACATTTGCCACTAACGGCGGACAAGTGCTGGAGCAACTTTCCCAGCAGGCATTCGATATAATCCTGATGGATATACAAATGCCTGGCATGGACGGGTTTGAAGCCATTAAACGCATCAGGAATTCTACAGAAGCTTACCACAGTATACCCATTGTTGCACTCACAGCCCATGTACAGAAGGAAGAGATTCAGGAATATATCGTAGCTGGTGCCAATGACTGCCTTCCCAAACCTTTTCAACCCGATGTATTAATCAGCCGGATAGAACAACTGACTAGCCAACAATAAACCAAAAAGAAAGGAATGAAGACCGCAGAAGGTAATATCTTGTATAAGATACTACGTTTCTTCCGTTTCTCATTCCTTTTCACATATGTAATAAATTACTTGCTAGTTTCCTGAAGGAGAATTACTTACCAAACATCCCCCCTAGGCCACCCAATCCGCCAAGTCCTTTTTTGAGCATATCGCCCATACCACCCCCCAGGTCACCGCCTAGCATACTGGCAATATCCCCATCCGATTTTCCGGCCGTTTGCGACTGAAATTTACTGAGAATAAAAGGTACAGCAAAGGTAGCTACCTGTTTGGACATGGCTTCCGGTAAACCCAGTTTGGAGATCAAGCTGCCAGCATACTGGTTCACAATATTGGTTACAATAGGATTGCTGGCTGTATTTCCGCCTTTCAGCATACTCATCAGTCCGCCTATATTTCCGCCAGTAGCTTCTTTTTGTAAGCCGCTCAGAATATTATCTTTGGCAAGATCTACAGCTGGCCCGGCTTTGTCGGCGGTCAGGCCGGTTTTCTGGGTTAATAACCCTGTCAGCTCACCTTTCATTGAATTAATGGTTTCCTGAATCATACTTTAGGATGTTTAAATGGTTGTAAATAAAATAAGTATTATACTATCTTCTGTAACGTTATTTTTGCTTTCCTATGATAGTTCTTCAACAGAAATATGGCGGAATTGTTCGGTTAGCTTTTACTTTGTCTGGCTTCCTGAGAGCTTTATGCGTTGGCAAAATTATTTTCCTCAACTTTCTTAAGATTGACTACCTGCTTTTGAGGCAGGATTGTTTATTTTGCAGAGAAATGGCAGATGAACTTATAAAACCAGATCTATTGTTTTTCAACCGTTAGGTTGCACCAACAATCATAGCGGTTCTGGCATTTGCCTTTTAACTGAACTTTTTATTATGAACATACCCATGAAAGAAGAGAGAAGTCTGAACTTTCTCGAAGAAATTATTGAAAATGACCTGAAAGCTGGCAAATATACAAGTATCGCCACCAGGTTTCCGCCAGAGCCCAATGGGTATCTGCACCTGGGCCATGCCAAAAGTATATGCTTGAACTTTGGCCTCACCAAACGGTATGGCGGAAGAACCAATTTGCGTTTCGACGATACTAACCCGGTTACTGAAGAAACCGAGTATGTAGAAAGCATTAAAAATGATGTGAAATGGCTGGGTTTTGAGTGGGCCGAAGAGTTGTATGCCTCCGATTACTTTGACCAGCTGTATGAATATGCCGTAAAGTTGATTAAAAAAGGCCTGGCTTATGTAGACGACAGCACCAGTGAGGAGATAGCCAAGCAGAAAGGCACGCCCACTACGCCCGGTACCGATAGTCCTTACCGCAGCCGCAGCATCGAAGAAAACCTGCGGTTGTTTCAGGAGATGAAAGACGGCAAATACAAGGATGGCGCAAAAGTATTGCGGGCTAAAATCGATATGGCGCATCTGAATATGCACATGCGTGACCCGATTATGTACCGCATTAAACATGCCCACCACCACCGCACTGGCGATAAATGGTGTATTTATCCAATGTACGACTTTGCCCACGGACAAAGCGATGCTATTGAAAACATTACGCATAGCATTTGTACGCTGGAGTTTATACCTCACAGAGAGCTATACGACTGGTTTATCCGGAATCTGGAAATTTTTCCATCCAAGCAAATAGAGTTTGCCAGGCTGAATCTGACCTATACGGCCATGAGCAAACGTAAACTGCTGCAACTGGTGAACGAAAAACATGTAAATGGATGGGACGACCCGCGTATGCCTACCATTAGCGGCATGCGCAGAAGAGGCTACACGCCAGATAGTATCCGGGAATTTTGTGACAAAATAGGGATTGCCAAACGGGAAAATCTGATAGATGTAGGCTTACTGGAATTCTGTGTACGGGAGCACCTGAATAAGATTGCTACCCGACGCATGGTGGTGTTTGAACCTGTAAAAGTGGTAATTACCAATTATCCGGAAGGCAAGGTAGAAATGATGGAGAGTGAAGATAATCCGGAAGATCCTAATTCAGGCAAAAGGCAAATGCCGTTCAGTGGTGAGTTGTACATAGAGCAGGAAGACTTTATGGAGAATCCACCGAAGAAATATTTCCGCTTGTCTCCAGGTCAGATGGTCCGCTTAAAAAGTGCCTATATTATTAGATGTGAGGAAGTTATTAAAGATGCTTCAGGCCATATTTCTGAAATCCGTTGTACCTACATTCCAGAAAGTAAGAGTGGCTCAGATACCAGCGGCATTAATGTAAAAGGCACGTTGCATTGGGTAAGTATTCAGCATGCCATACCAGTAGAAGTACGGCTATACGACCGCTTATTTAAAGTGGAAGATTTAGCAGAGGCAGAAGGCGATTTTAAAGATCATATCAATCCGAACTCCCTGCAAGTACTGCCAGCCGTTTATGCGGAACCTGCCTTGAAAGAGGCCAGGCCAGAAGACCGGTATCAGTTCCTGAGAAAAGGCTACTTCTGCATTGATCCGGATTCTACAGCAGATAACCTGATCTTTAACCGGACAGTTACCTTGAGAGACACCTGGGCCAAGGAAGCAAATAAGTAACTAAAAACCTGTTAGGATGAGAAACCTAACAGGTTTTTAATTTACCCCTGAACAGCAGCACGATCATCGGCGAATTACTAAGGAATCTTGACAAACTATTTTATATAGAAAATCAATATGCTTTCTCCAGCTTCCATCCAACAGTTTATTGAAAAAGGGTTTGTAAAAATTGAAGGTGCCTTTTCCAGAGAGCTGGCTGCTCAGGGACGGGAGATTTTATGGCAAGATACTGGCTGTGATCCGGATAACCCCGCCACCTGGACCCAGCCAGTGATCCGGCTTGGCGGATATGCACAGCCACCCTTTGCCCAAGCTGTAAATACCCCTCAACTCCATCAAGCATTTGATCAACTGGTGGGTGTGGGCCGGTGGCAACCAAGGAATAGTCTGGGTACGTTTCCTGTCCGTTTTCCAAGTGCGGAGAAGCCGGGAGATGATGGCTGGCATGTGGATGCTGGCTTTCCCGGAGAAGATGCAAATGATTTTTTCAACTGGCGGGTAAATATATATTCCCAGGGAAGGGCGTTACTTATGTTATTTCTGTTTTCAGATGTAGGTAAACAAGAGGCACCAACCCGTATTGCAGTGGGTTCACACCTGGAAGTAGCTAAGCTGCTGTTACCTGCCGGAGAAGCAGGTATGTCATTTATGGAACTGGCAGGAAAAATCTCTATAAGCCAGGAGTGGCCTGTGGAACTGGCTACCGGAGAGGCAGGTACCGTCTATCTATGTCATCCTTTTCTGGTACATGCAGCGCAGCCACACCAGGGCAAACAGCCCAGGTTTATGGCTCAGCCTCCTCTACTACCAGCCGGGCCTTTTATGCTTAACAGGGCTGATGGAGCCTATTCACCTGTAGAACAAGCCATCCGTTTAGGAATAAATGTATAAAATATACCTGTACAATAGTTACATATTTGAAATACGTTAGTATATTTGCCCAATCACTTTTCTGTAGCATCTGCACAACTACCTTTAAATTTAGAATTTGTTGCCTTTTACCTATTTATCTCCGGTAGTTGAACTACCGGAGATAAATGAAGGCACTTAAGAATACCTTCTGCATAATTATGCACCATATGGGTTAATGTATATTTTTTTGCAGCTACTTTACACCCTTCTACTAATTGCTCTCTTCTGGCTTCATCTTGCATAAGTTGACTTACTTCGTAAGCATACCTTTCCACTGTATCTTCTGTCATGACGCCATTCACCCCATTTTCCAGGTACTCAACCTCAGGGCTATGAAAAGGAAAGTTTGTCGTAACGGTAGGTGTTTGCTGGGCAAATGAGTCTAATACGGCCAGTCCTAACAAACCCGGCATCAAAAAAAGCCTGGCTATCTTAAAATA
The DNA here is from genome assembly GCF_030503435.1 of Rhodocytophaga aerolata. GTDB lineage: Bacteria > Bacteroidota > Bacteroidia > Cytophagales > 172606-1 > Rhodocytophaga > Rhodocytophaga aerolata. Next base: position 33,047 of record NZ_JAUKPO010000009.1, on the reverse strand, counting down.
CTTTACCTTCTCTAAGCCAAACTTTGGGCCTACATAATGCAGCCACTCTCTGGTAGAAGCTGCTTCTTTTACTACGCTTGCCTCTACCCCAGAGCCTACTACTATCAGGTGAAAATCTTTGACTTGCGCCCGGATCAAATCAGCGGCCTTAATCAAAAAATTGATCCGCTTTTCTTTGTAAATACCTCCCACATACAGACCTATATTATCGGATTGGATGCCTAATTCGTTTTTTAACTCCTCTGCATCAGAAGCCGTAAGTGAATTGTATTGATTCGTAAGTTCGGTAGTATCAATAGCGTTTTGTACCGTAGTGATTTTATCTCTGGGAAAGCCGTTTTCTGCCAGAAATTCTTTTACCTGGCTTGTATAGGCAAACCACCAGTCGCATCGGGTAAGAAAGGCTTTTTTAAAGGTATTCCGGAAATCATTTGGATTAGCCTGCCGGTTAAGTCCATGTCCCCAATAGGCTATTTTATGGCCTGAAAACAGCCGGCGTACCAGCAACAGATAATTAATGAGGTTTTTATTGGCCTGCTCTACAATCACTAAATCTTTGCCTGGTAAGTAAGGAAGGCTGGGTTGCCAGTAAAGCTCCGTATTACCCAGCTTGATTTCCTGAGTATCAATATAGGTGGCCCATTCCAGGTCGGCTTCGTCATTTTTCTGAGATTGTATATCCTTTCCGTACACCAGACTTAGTTCTACGCCGTTGGCAGCCAGGGTAGTCCGCAGTTTATTAAAAAAATCAATTCTGTAGTGGGGTAATAACCGTTGTATAATTAATACTTTCTTCATGACCGTAGATTGGGACTATGCACGTTGCAATGGTTACCTGTAAAATTCTGCTAAACGTACTTTATTTTCAACCTGTGCATGCAAAGCAAAACGCAAACCTGGCAAAAGAGTTATCGGCAGGTAGCTATATAGTCATCAACTACTCGTAACTTTTTCTCTTATAGCCAATCTGCCGGATTTTATCTTTACATCAAAATTACTGAATGTTAAGGCTCTCAGATTACTTTACTGATAAGCAGGTCTATTACTTCAAAAAGGATGAGTAAAATAATAATCCACTCCAGGCGGTTGCTTTCGCGGTGTTGTAGCTGATCGGTGAAAAGAGCCAGGTTGTCCTGTACAATTTTGAGTTCATAATCCAGCTCCCGGAAACGCATATTGATGTCGAATGTATCTCTGAGACCATGATCTAGCTTGCTGAGAAACTCATTTTCCCACACCGAATCTGGTGAATTAAACACATACAGGTTATCAAAAATATTGTTTTTTACGTTCAGGGTCCGGCCAATGTACTTCATCAGGTTGGTTTTGGAGATGCGGATTTTGCCGTATTTTTCCAGCTCATCGGTAAATTTGCGGGTACTATCCAGCACTTCACTTCCCATTTTTTCATAAAAGTCCATGGCAACCGACTGGGCAATATTGAGAATAATAATTTTTACCACATTTTCATTCCACTCCGGCACAGATACGGAATTGTAGCTGAAGGTGAGTCTGGCATTTGGGTTATAATCTACCAGCAGATCTTCTTTATAATCGCCATCTACTGGTTTTTCGGTATAGTTTTTCAGGAACTTGATAAAATCACTTTTCTCTACGTCGCTGTAGCCTACAAAGCCGACTACCCCATAATTGAGCACATACAAAAAGCGGTTGTTTTCCTGGGCATAAAACGCTTCGAAAGCACTGGCCGAATGCGGCGTACCAGTAAATTCAGCCCTGAATTTTTTTACATTAATCTGCTCGGCAACCAGGAATGTTTCTACCCGTAACATATAAAATAATTTACTTGCAAATTAATGCTTTTTAGTCAAAGCTTGCGGATAAAAACACATCTGGTCGAGTTGATAACCTTACTAAACAAGCCTTGACTATTGGTAAAATGCCTGTAAAATTGTATATTTAGCCACCTGAGAACTATTTTTGCAGGTATTTTGGTTCAACGCTTATAAAGTTCTAGATATATATGAAGAAATTAGTTATTCTCTGTTCAGCCTTATTTACTTTTACTTTTGCCGCACAGGCCCAACAAACTGGTTTGCCGGTTTCCGATGACCAGGCGGCTGTGGAGCAAACAGCTAATACGCCATTATACAAAGAACGCAAAAAGACATCTTTTTTAGAGAATCCCGACAAAACGGATTTCGATCTGCAGATAGGAACCAGTGTCGGTACGAATTTCCGCAATGGAAGCTACTGGAGCAATTATGCTGCGCCAAGTTTGAGGTATAACCTCCACCCCAGGTGGAATTTGAGTGTGGGTACTATGTTTGTAAACACCCAGTTTAATTCTCCAATGATGGCTTCTGAAGGTGCCGGTACCGGACGGATAAATAACTTTCAGACGTTTGTTTATACGCAGGGACAATATATGGCGAGTGAGCGTCTCCGGTTAACTGGTACCGCTTTCTATGAACTGAATCAATTTAGTGGCCCTGCCCTCCGGATGAATCCACAGGCTACCAACTTAACTTCTAAAGGTGCTTCCATTTATGCGGAGTACAAAGTTTCGGAACATTTTTCTATTGGCGCGGGAGCCCAGATATCTAATGGCAACAACTACCTGAGAAACGGATTATACGGTAACCCTGGAATTTACACACCTGGAATGCCCTTCAACTCAATGGGAGCCTGGTAAAAAATGTTGGCAACTAAAAAATAAAGTAACAACCCTCTCTAATTTTAACTTGGGGAGGGTTGTTGCTTTATGACCATCTTTCAATAAAGTCCGCATCAGTACAAACAATCAGCTTTTCTACGGCAGTATAGCCCATTTCATGTAAGAATCTACCATAGCGGTTTAGCAGACGCTTATCTTTTTCTTCTGGGGGGCAGGAAGTAAATTTTATGATATACATGGTATGCTGGAGCAGCACTACCCGGTCTGGCACTTGCAGGTTTACTGCTTGTTTACAGATAATATCTTTTGTAGAAATAAGCATTGCTTTTCTGGAAAAGAGCGGCTGTAACAACTCATTCTGCAACAGGGCCTGGACTTTAGTCATAAAAAGTGCTTCTTCTGCAGTTTCCAGCAAGCCTTCTTCAGACAAGGTAGTTAGTATTTTTTCCAGTTCATCGGCATACCTTAGCTGGCAAAGAGCATAGCTTACTAAATTGGGTAAGTCTTTTTTCTGGTCAAAATTTTCCAGATCAAACACCGTGGATGCTTTGCGGCTAAGCCTGGCTTTTTCTTGCCAGTCGGTGCTGATAATCTGGTTCAGCAGAAAATCTTGGTCTTCAGCCGCCACTTCTCCCTTTCTTTGATTTTTATTGCCTTCACAGATTGTATACGCATCTTTTCCGGTCTCCCAAATACCCCTATGCTTCAGATACTGATATAATAAATAGCTCACAGTAACCCGTCCTTTTTCTGTTTTCCTCTCAAAGTCATCTTTTTTTGCGAGTAAATACAGCCGATCGGCTGCCCGGGTAAGGGCTACATATAAGGTATTTAAACTTTCAATGAATACTTTTTCTGATTCCTTCTCAAACTGGCCTTTCAAGGGTGTACGGCCCAACTCTTTTACCGGCGAAACAGTAGCCATGCTGATTGGAATAGACTGAAGCTGTAAGGTGCTATGATCCAGTTGTTCGTTTTCCAGGCTTAGCCAAAGCAGATCGTTTTTGTTATGCGAAAACTCCCAGTCGGCAAAAGGCACAATTACTACCGGGTACTCCAATCCCTTGGATTTGTGAATGGAAGAAACCGTCACCGCCTGCCAGTCTTTGGGTGTGTTAATGCTGATGCTTTCCTTTTTCCGTTCCCAGTATTCCATAAAATCAGCCAGATGGTTGCTTTGCTTGATGCTGAACTCCAGCACCACATCCAGAAACCGGAACAGGTATGGCTGTTGCCTGGGCTTATCAAATACGTGCAGCAGGTGTATGAGTTTTTCTGCCAGTTCATAGATGCCAGCCTGTTGCAATTTATAGGGTTCCAGGGCATATCCTTTGTTTGCCAGATACTCATAAAGCGGCTCCAACGAAGGGCTTTCCAATACGTTTTTTACCTCGTCGATAGTGGCATCTGGCAAGGTTTGCAAAATATAGGTATGAAACAGGTGTAGCGCTTCGTAGCGGTACAGCACATGGTCGGGCAGGCAAATTACCCGGAACAGGGCAATAAGCAATTGAATGGAAGGAGCCGATTGCAACACCAGAGAATCCTGTGAAATTACTTCTATGTTATTCTCTTTCAGAAAAGTAGCAACCAGTTTTCCGGACGTGTTACTGCGGTTGAGGATGGCTATATCCCGGTATTCGTAGCCAGCGGCCAACGCATCCTGTATAATGTTCCAAATAGCTTCTAAAGTAAACCGCTGATAGGGAGATAACGCACTGACTGTTAGTGGAATTATGCCTTCTTCTGTCCGTTCTATAAACCGTACCTCAATATGGCCGCCGGTTTTCGGATTGGCTGGTGTCTGCTGCTCGAAGTATGCATCATAGACATCAGCTAATAAAGCTCTTTCTTCTTTGTAGAGTTCTACCAGCAAGCGGAAAAGCTCGTTGTTGAAAGTAATAATTTCCTTGGCACTGCGGTAATTAGTGTTGAGTTGCTCAGCCAGCAGCGAGTGTTCAAAGGTTTCGTAGCGGAGCTTTAATAGTTCTGCCTGATCGTGCCTGGCCACCAGTTCGCGGAAACGTTTCTGGGTAAGAAAAACAATCTGCTCCATTTCGCCACCCCGCCAGCCATAAATGGCCTGTTTGGCATCTCCTACCAGCATATTAAAATGCCCTTTGGCTACACTGTTCTCTACCAGTGGAAGCAGGTTATTCCATTGCAGCACCGAGGTATCCTGAAATTCATCAATTAAGATATGGTTGTATTTTTCTCCCAGGCGTTCATAAATAAAAGGGACTGGTTCCTGCAATACAATGTTGATGATGGCTTTGTTAAAGTCGGAAATATGCACCACATTTTTTTCCTGCTTTATCTGCGCCACTTCTTTGTTGATCTCATGAATAACCGATAGTTTATAAAAATGCCGACCAATCGCCTGCATCAGCATATATTCCCCTTTTAGCTTTTCAATCGTTTTATAATAGGTGAGAAGCGTTTCAGATATAGCATTTACTACTTTGCGTTGGGGTTCCTTTATGGCTTTGGGTGCCCAGTCAGCATTTTCAATTCCATTTTTAAAAGCATCGGTAGGCTCCCAGATAATGCGGCTTTCTACGTCTGCGTTAATTTTGTCGAAATAGCCAAATATCCCATTCATGCCTCCTACAAAAGACTTATTATCTAAGCCATTACTGGCAATTAGTTCCAGGGCTTCATCAGCCAGGGAAGCGACCTGTCCTTTTAGCAATTCTCTGGATTCGATCAGCTGTTTATTTATCTCCTTAAAGTCTTTCAGACTCAGCGTTTGTAGTTTATTTACCGCTTTAAATACTTTCTCATTTAGCAAGTGCAGCCCGAAATTAGCCAGGTCGCCAGACAAATTATTCCAGCTTTTGCCATCTTCGGCTTTTTCCAGGGCATATCCCTCCATTAACTCCGACAACAGGGTTTCTTCCTCCTCTCCTACTCTCTCCAGGAGCCGGTCTACCGCATTGTCCAGCAGTTCGGCTGCTTCCATGTCTACCTCATAGTTGAAGGGAATATTTAATTCCTCGGTAAAAGCACCTACCAGGCGGTTAACAAAACTATCTATGGTGCTTACCGCAAAATCAGAATAGTCGTGAATAATATTGCGGAACACCTTGGCCGCCCGTTTACGCAAAATGCCAGCAGTTACTTTCTCCTGATTACTATGCTGGTTGAGTTCCTCCACCACTGTTTGTAGCAACAGCACGTTGGCTGCCCGTTTGTTTTCAGGTAACGCAGCCTCATCCGCAAACCCTTTCAGTGCCAAAAGTATCCGTTCCTTCATTTCATTGGCTGCATCGTTGGTAAAAGTAATGGCCAGTATCTGTTTGAAATAGGCGGTATTATCCGTTTGCAAAGCCAGTTTCAGGTACTCTTTGGTAAGCGTATAGGTTTTGCCTGACCCGGCAGAAGAAGCATATATTTTGAAAGGATATTGCACGGATAAAGGTTGGTTGTGCCTAAAATAACAAACTTATCAACAAAAGAGTAAAAATACGGTATGTTTGTTAGGGTATTTAAGGAAATATATATCCGATTTACTTTTTTTGCCAGACACTCCGTTAGTAGATTCCTTGCTTATGAAACCACCTGTAGACAATTTTTCTAAACAATCTGCCCAGTATTCTTTGTACCGGCCCAGGTACCCGCAAGCGTTATATGAGTTTTTGTATAGCCATATCTCCGGCAAAGAAGCTGCCTGGGATTGTGGCACCGGTAATGGGCAAGTAGCAGTAGAACTCTCCAGGAGAATGACGCATGTATGGGCGACAGATATTAGTGAAAACCAGCTTAAACAAGCCCCTGCCATTACCAACATTACGTATATACAAACCAGGGCAGAACAAACGGATTTTCCCTCCAATACATTTAACTTAATAACCATTGCGCAGGCTATACACTGGTTCGACTTTGAGAAATTTTACCAGGAAGTCTACAGAACTGCCAAGCCTAATGCTCTAGTTGCTGCTTGGGGATATGGCTTACTGCATATAGATCCCCTACTAGACCCTATTATAGAAGCATTTTATAGTGACCAGATTGGCAACTATTGGGACAGTGAGCGGAAATACATTGATGAAGACTACCAAACCATTCCTTTTCCATTTAAAGAAATACCTACCCCTATGTTTGCTATCGAAGTAAACTGGAATTTACCGGAACTGGAAGGCTATTTCAATACCTGGTCTAGTGTGCAGAAATACATGGCGAAGCATCAACACAATCCGGTTACACCATTTATTGAGCAGCTCCGAGCCCACTGGCAAACACCTACTGACAGAAAATCAATCCGTTTTCCGGTATTTATGCGGGCAGGCAGAATAGTGAAATAACACCGGATGCGTAAGGCACATTGAAGCAAGGAAGACGATAAAATGATTGTTTTTAAGCAGATATTTCGCGTAATTGGAGATAGATTGTTCCATCAAACTTTTTAGCCTTGAACCGGATAGACAGACTTACGGCCATACTTATTCAACTACAAACAAAAAAAGTAGTAAAAGCTCAGGAAATTGCCGACCGCTTCAACATCAGCTTACGCACTGTGTACCGCGATATACGTGCCCTGGAAGAAGCCGGCGTACCCATTGGTGCAGAAGCTGGCATTGGCTACTTTCTGGAAAATTATCACCTGCCTCCAGTTATGTTCACCACTGAAGAGGCCAGTGCCTTGCTGCTGGGAGCCAAGCTGATAGAAAAAATGTCGGATCAATCCATTAATAAAGAGTTTAATTCGGCTTTGTATAAGATAAAATCGGTATTGAAGTCAGCAGATAAGGAACATGTAGAAGACCTGGAGAACCGGGTACAGGTATTGAAGCCAGTGAAATCGCAAGTATTCTCAAACGATTTTCTGACCACCATTCAGCAAGCCATTGTTAAGAAATGCACCTTACTTCTGGAATATTTTTCTTACTACAACGAAGCAACCACCAAACGCGAAGTAGATCCTATCGGCATTAGTTACTATGGAGAAGGCTGGCACCTGATCGCTTTCTGCCATCTTCGGCAGGATTACCGCGATTTCCGGGCCGACCGGATTATTCAACTAACGAATACTGGCCGGATGTACAAAACTCAGCACCTTTCGCTGCAACATTATTTTCAGCAGTATGGCACCCCTCAGAACCTGGAAGAAGTAGTAATCCTTTTCGACCAGCAAATGTGCCGGTTTCTGGGAGAACAAAAACATTTGTACGGCTACCAGTCGGAAGAGCGGCAGGGCGAAAAAGTTAGAGTTGTTTTTAATACGGCTTACCTGCAATCTATGGGAAGATGGCTGCTCAGTTACGGAAATGCGGTTCAGATTGAAAAACCGGAACGCCTGAAAGACATCATGATAGATCTGGCTTCAGAAGTTCAGAGCCACTATCTGCATCAGGAAGTAGAGAATTTGTAGTTTACATAAGATAAACAACCCTCTCATAACCAATTAAATTTGTGAGAGGGTTGTTTATTTTATTAGCATTTCTCTTTCTAAAAAACGTTGTATTACCTCAAGGCGGCTGCATTTACCCGACTGGGCGTATCCTTTCCGGCCACAATACTGCTGGCACTTTGGGCAATTGCCCGGATTACTTGTGTCATATTAGCAATATCCAGAGAATCGTATTCGTCGTCTACACTGTGGTAACGTTTGTCAATATCAATCTCATCGGTGGAGATGCTGTGTGCCGGTACGCCTAATCTGGCTAAGGTGGCATTGTCGGAACGGTAAAACAGGTCCTGGTCCGGATATGGGTCAGCATGGAAGGTAAACTGTGTACCATCCAGGTTCTTTTGCAGGATTTTACCAAAGTCAGATTTCTCATAACCGGTAATCCAAGCTGTGTTTTTTCCGAATTTTGAAGGTTTGCCAATCATTTCAATATTAAACATAGCCACTACCTTTTCCGGGTCCAGTTGCTTAGAGAAATATTGCGAACCATAGCCGCCAATTTCTTCGGCTGTAAAAGCTACAAAAATCAAGCTACGGGCTGGGGCTTTTTGTTTCTTAAAATGTTTAGCCAGGGTAATTACGGCAGTAGTACCGGACGCGTCATCGTCGGCACCATTGGCTATAGAATCTCCATCCACTGGTTTTAAAATACCTATATGATCGTAATGTGCTGAAAAAACCACTTTCTCGTCTTTTTGCTTTTTTCCAGGAATTATGCCCACCACATTGCTGATCTGAGAGGTTTGTACCTGGTTAGTTACCTTTACCTGATAGCTGGCAGGCTCGGCAGTTTCATGCAGCACTACTACCAGTGACCCTTGTTCTGCAGCCGTACTTGCCAGACTCGTATTCCCTTTGCCAAAATAATTACGGTATTTGGTAAAAATATCCTGATGAGCCGGGTTGATCAATACCAACGTGTTTTTGTGAGCTTTCATTAACTCACCCATTTTCTGAGAGTAGCTATCCTGGGCACCAATACTTACTACATCAATAGCTGCACCGCCAGATTTTTGCCATTGCAAGCCAGGCTGGTCGGTTATAATAAATACCTTGCCCGGGTCAACGGCCTGATCGTTAATTTTAACTTCAGGCGTGCCCGGTTTTATGCGGTTTACAGTAAAGGTTTGTTTATAGCCCGACAGGCCAGGCAGGGTTTTCAGGCCAATGGCTTTAAATTCTTTTGCAATAAAGTCTGCTGCTTTTTCCGAAGAAGGTTCAAAGGTTTTTCTTCCTTGCATGTCATCGGCTGACAAGGTTTTTATCAGACGGTCTACATAGGCTTGTTCTATGCCCTGCTTTTGGGCAAAAGCCGCACCTGTGAATAGGAGCAGAAAAATAAGGGAATATACCTTTTTCATACAATTGGTTTTTACAAACATAGTATCTGGAAGGCAGAAAAGAAAACATGGTATCTTGGTCCGGAAACTTTATTTCCTGCTTTCACCTTTATCAATTTAAGAAGCCTTCAAGTGTTCTCTTACATGCTTCCCCATCTTTATCTGTTATTTCTTCATGGCAATATTCTCCAGTTTTTTGAACAATGGAAAGGGAAATGGCAGCCGCCGTTCCGACAAAGATAAACCCCTCACCTTCCAAGACAGAATGGGGGCTTTGCGTAACCTTCCGCAGTTTTTCCGGCTTGTATGGCAAACCAGTCCGCCGATGTTTGTCGGCAATATTATACTCCGCATCGTCCGTTCAGCCCTGCCAGTGCTGATGCTCTACCTTGGCAAGTTGATTATAGACGAAATTGTACAGGTTACGCAGCTGCCTGCCCCCCGTGACCTGAGTTACCTCTGGCAACTGGTGGGCCTGGAACTGGTACTGGCTATTGTGTCCGATGCGTTAAGCCGGGCTATTGCCCTTTTGGATAGTTTATTGGGAGATTTGTTTGCCAACCAGACATCTATCCAATTGATGGAGCATGCCGCCAAACTAGACCTGGATCAGTTTGAAGATTCTACGTTTTACGATAAACTTGAACGGGCCAGGCAGCAAACGCTGGGCAGAACAGTTTTACTAGCCCAGGTACTGGGGCAAGTACAAGACATGATTACCATGGTTTTTCTGGCTACCGGTCTGGTGGTGTTTAATCCATGGCTGATATTATTGCTGGTACTGGCTGTGGTTCCTGCATTTTTAGGGGAAGCGCATTTCAACGAAAAAAGCTACTCGCTGGTACATGGCTGGACACCTGAACGGCGGGAACTGGACTATTTGCGGTATACTGGTGCCAGTGATGAAACAGCCAAAGAAGTGAAGATATTTGGTTTGTCAAACTTCCTTACCGACCGGTACCGTAGCTTATCCACACAATATTACCATGCAAATAAGAAACTGGCTGTAAAACGGGCCTCGTGGGGTAGTTTATTTGCTGCTATTGGCAGCGCAGGCTATTATGGAGCCTATGTTTTCATTATCTGGCAAACGGTAAGCGGCAGTATTACACTGGGTAGTTTAACTTTTATGGCGGGTTCCTTCCGGCAATTACGGGCTTTGTTAGAAAGCATGCTCAACCGGTTTGTCAGTGTATCACAGGGAGCTTTGTACTTGCGTGATCTGTTCGACTTTTTTGAGATACAGCCTAAAATTAATTCTCCCCAAAAGACCCGGGCATTTCCCCGGCCAATTAAACATGGGTTTGTATTCGAAGATGTAGGCTTTAAATACACCAATTCGGATAAGTGGGCCAACAGACATTTATCTTTCCATTTACGAGCTGGTGAGAAGCTAGCCCTAGTCGGAGAAAATGGTGCAGGTAAAACTACGTTAGTCAAGTTGCTTGCCCGTTTATATGACCCTACAGAAGGACGTATCCTGCTGGATGGCTATGATCTGCGTGAATATGATTTAACTGAACTACGGCAGGAAATTGGTGTAATCTTCCAGGATTTTGTAAAGTTCCAGATGACGGCCTCTAATAATATTGCCGTTGGCCGGATTGCCGATAAAGAAAATAAAAACCGAATAGAACACTCTGCTCACCAAAGCCTGGCCGACACGGTAATTGACCGATTACCTGGAAAATATGAGCAGGTACTGGGACGCCGGTTTGCCAAAGGCGTAGAACTATCCGGAGGCGAATGGCAAAAGATAGCCTTAGGCCGCGCCTATATGCGTGATGCACAAGTGTTGATTCTGGATGAGCCTACAGCAGCCCTGGATGCCAGAGCAGAGTATGAAGTATTTCAGCGGTTTGCAGATCTTACGAAAGGAAAAACAGCTGTATTGATTTCTCACCGCTTCTCTACCGTGCGCATGGCCGACCGCATATTAGTATTAGAGAATGGAGAGTTACTGGAAATTGGCAGCCATGAAAATTTACTGGCCAACGATGGCCGCTACGCAGAGTTATTCCGGCTTCAAGCCAGAGGTTATCAATAGAAAAGGTGTATGTGTAGGGTGGTAGAGTAGCAAAAAATTATTTAATCCAGCAGCATAGGCAGTTGATTCGCTTCTATTTGCAAATAAATACTACCCAAACCTTCTGCCTGATTATAGGCTTTAATAAAGTCGTTTTTAATGCCCAGGTAAGTCATTATCTTTTCAACATTCACACCCTGGATGGTACGCTGGCTGTATATTCCTCCGGCAGGAACAAAGCTGAACAGCTGGTAACTGTACTTTTTTTCACCTTGCTCGGAATACGAACCATGAATACGCAGAAATGCATAATACTTGCATAACGTTTCGAATGTCCTGTAAGGACTGGGAAGACTGGAGATTATTTTTGCTACCATACCCCGTAAAAATATTACATTTATCCCAGTTTTTCCAACATTTTAACTAATTATCCATAAAATGTATTTTATTTAAATAATAATATTCCTTTTGGCAGGCAGGCTAAGCAAATTACTAGAGTAAGGACATGTAAGGAAAGTGTACCTGAAAAAAGTGAAGTAAGTTTTAGATCAGAAAGAAGAAACAGCTTATTGAAATGTTTAGAATAATTCCTGGAATTACATTTTACGCATGCGATTTTTTTCTACGTAAGGTTACTTGCCAGATAGGTTTGCAGGGTATAGAAAAGCATTGACTAAGTTTTGGGTTGAAGAGATGAAGCAAAAAGAGTATTTAGGCTGTGTAGAGGTTCAGGTATACCCTTATATATCACCTGCTTCCGGCTGAAAATAAGCTGCCTACACCATGTAGTCTATTCAATTTGGAAGGCTTGCTAACAGCAAAAAGCCTGGCTTATGGGCTCAGGCTTTTTGCTGTATAAAATAACGATGAGTTGGTAGGGTGAGATCTGGAAGATCCGTTGAAGACTAGGTATCTCTTATTTTCCGGTATTATTCTTCATCTTCCAGCACTTTTTTATTTGCCGGACGTTCGCTGATAAACCGGATGATCTGTTCAAATACGTATTTCTTTATTTCTTTTTCTAATTGCTTATTGTTAGCCAGCAAAGCAAACTGAAGTTTCAGCGAAATAGCATACAAGCTGATTTTAGTTACTCTGAACTCAATGGTGCTGTAGCCAATCAGTTTAGCATAGGCTCTTAGGCACTCTTTAATATACAATTCCATTTCCGGCACATGGCAACCCTGGTCCTTCTGTAATTCAAATTCCATGCTTACCTTATATCCATTATGCTTGGTGTAATTCACGACATCGGTGGTAAAAACAGCATTGTTGGGAACAAAAATCAAGTCGTTGTCCTCATTCAACATATGTACGTTGATAAGGGTAATATTGACGATTTTACCTTTATGCTCCCCTATCTTTACATCATCGTTGATGGACAATTGATCTGAAAACATCAGAATCATGCCGTTGATCATGTTCGAGATATAGTCTTTAGATAACAGGGCTATGGCAGCAGCCACGATACTAATGGATGTGAGAAACTGAATAATTCCCACATTAAAAAGCACGAACAACGAAATAATAAGGGCCAGAAACGATAAGATGGATGAGATCTTATTGATGCCAATGATAAAATTATCTTTAAAATCTTCTTGCCGGCGGTTTTTCTTAATATACCAGTAGACCAGTATTAGTCTGCTAAAAGTAATTACCAGGCTGGTGGTAATGTAAAAGAGAATTGCTCTAATAATGCGGCTGGTTACGCCATTTAAATAATCAAGCAGCTGGTAGTGAAATGTAATATAGAGAACAGCAATAAATCCTACTAGTTGCAGGGCAAAGAGAAGCCGTTTCCTGCTTTCTTCCGCAGAAATTTTTTCAAAACGTATTTTCAGGATCTTACTTTTGGAATCCATGAAGGGTAAAGGAAACTGTGTGGTTGATCACAAAAGTAGCTATAAATTGATCTTGCGTGGACGATTATTTATTGCTATGTAATAAAGTAACAAAAGTCACTCCGGCACTCATGGGAAGATTTTGCCTAACGGTGGTTACCTTGGCAGGGAAGCCAAAACTTCCGAATAAATTATCCCTATTCAGGCATTCAGGGGCTATTTTTATTCTTCCATTGCTTTCCCTTATTTGTAGGGATAATGTAATATAGAAATAAAAAAAGCCACCCGGGCAGGCAGCTTTTTTTATTCTACTAAATTATTACAATCAGATATTTCTGTTCATAGCATTCAGGTCTTCAAATGCTTGTTTTAGTCTGGCAATAAAGGTTTTCTCGCCTTCACGCAGCCACACTCTTGGGTCGTAATACTTTTTATTCGGGCTATCTTCGCCTTCCGGATTACCAATCTGGCCTTGCAGGTAGGCTTTTTTGCCTTCATAATAATTCTTAATGCCCTCCCAGAATGCCCATTGCATATCGGTATCAATATTCATTTTTACGGCACCGTATTCGATGGCTTCTCTGATCTGGTGTTGAGGTGAGCCTGACCCGCCATGGAACACAAAATTAACCGGGGTAGCCGAATTTAAATTATATTTTTTACGGATAAATTCCTGGGAGTTTTTCAGAATCTCCGGACGCAGGGTTACGTTGCCTGGTTTATATACGCCGTGTACATTACCAAAAGCCGCTGCCACCGTAAACCGGTCGCTTACCTGGCCAAGTTCTTCGTAGGCATAGGCTACGTGTTCAGGCTGGGTATACAGGTGTGTGCTATCTACTCCAGTGTTGTCTACGCCATCTTCCTCACCGCCGGTTACCCCTAGTTCGATCTCCAGTGTCATCCCTAGTTTACTCATGCGTTTGAGGTAGGTTTTGCAAGTCTGCACATTTTCTTCCAGCGGCTCTTCTGATAAGTCGAGCATATGAGAGCTGTATAAAGGTTTGCCGTGTTGTTTATAAAACTTTTCTCCGGCATCCAGTAAGCCATCTATCCAGGGCAGCAATTTTTTAGCTGCATGATCGGTATGCAGAATTACTGGCACTCCGTATAATTCAGCCACGGTATGTACATGTTGTGCACCGGAAACAGCACCTGCAATAGCAGCCTTTTGCTGATCATTAGACAATCCTTTTCCGGCAAAAAATTGAGAACCGCCATGGGAAAACTGAATGATTACCGGAGAATTTACCGCTTTGGCCGTTTCGAGCACAGCATTTACTGAATTGGTACCTACCACATTTACGGCAGGCAATGCAAAATTATTTTCGTTTGCATAATTCAACAGTTCATGTACCGCATCACCGGTTAATACACCTGGCTTAAACCTTGAAGCAACTTGAGTCATAAGAGTAATTATTAATATTATTTTATCAACACTATCTAAATAACACAGGTTTACAAAGCCTCTGCTATTTTGTCTCAAGTATAGCTATAAAAGCAGAAAAAAACCATTAAACCGCCAGATAATAAAACCAGATAACTTTTTTCCATCATTTAAAAGAAGTGAAACCATATTTAGCTATACAACCGTTTATCAGAATTTGCTTATCCGGGATTGGTTATAGATAAAATGTAAAGTAATATTGTACGTCTTTTAGTAGAGGAGGCTTACTGAGATAGTGAAATAACAAACAATTCATTCTTTTCAGCGTACAGCCTTAAAGAATAGTAACGCAGACCCAACGCAATAACGTTTTAGACATGGATTTCTCCAGCATAGTTGATTTTTTTAAGTTCTTATTAGACTCTGAAGAAATAATTCAATATGGGGGCCTGGCTCTGATTGTACTAATTGTGTATGCAGAAAACGGGTTGTTTTTTGCCTTTTTTCTGCCTGGCGATTACCTGCTTTTCCTGGCAGGGTTATTTGCCAGTTCCGGCCAATTAAATTTCCCGATTACCACTGTATCCTCTTCTATTGTTGGAGCGGCAATCTTAGGGAGTTACACCGGATATTTATTTGGGAAACTGCTGGGAAAAAATCTGGATACCCGGAAAGATTCTCTGTTCTTTAAGAAGCGGTACATGGATCAATCGCGGACGTTTTTTGCCAAATATGGGGGCAAAGCCCTGATACTGGCCCGTTTTATGCCGATTGTCCGCACTTTCTCAACCATTATTGCTGGGACTGTGGGAATGCCTTTCCGCACATTTACATTATTTAATGTTGCCGGAGCCCTGGCCTGGGGTATCTCTTTGCCAGTTGCCGGCTATTATCTGGGCGAACGTTTTCCTCAAATTATCAACTATGTAGAATACATTATCTTGTTTTTTATTGGAATTACTACCGTAGCCCTTATCCGTACCTTTATTACCATGCGCCGTAACCGAGCTGGTGGACAAACAAAAAGCTCTGTTGAGAAACTCTAGTCTATCCTGGATACATATATAAGCAAAAAGCCTGTCATGATTTATGACAGGCTTTTTGTTGTTTCTACTATCTATTATTGCAGCGTACCAGCAGAAGCAATTGGATCTGCCTTCCCATCCGGGTCGCCTTGCACATATTTATCTATGGTTATTCTACCCTTCAGCAACAATATACCGGCTACGTGTGGAGTAGCCATAGACGTACCACTAATTGTGTTGTAGCCTCCACTCTTCCAAGTAGATTTGATTCCCACACCGGGCGCACAGTAGTCTACCGGTGGGTTCCCAAAGTTTGAGAAGGAGGCCCATTTATCCCCGCTTCCCATGGCAGAAACTGTGTAAATATTGCTGCCATTTACCCGGCCAGGCGAATGGTTGCTAGTATGATCACTCTCATTTCCTGCAGCCAGTGCAAAGAGAATTCCCTTCGCTGAAGCCCGTAGAACAGCATCATCCAGGGCTGTAGAAACCGGACCTCCCAGACTCATATTGGCTACATCCCCTGCTTTTCCGTTGGCAGCTACATAATCTACCCCTTTAATTACCCCAGAATACGAGCCACTGCCTTGTGAATTTAGCACTTTTACGGCAGCTACTTTTGCCCCTGCGGCTACACCAATAACACCGGTACTATTATTTTTGGCTCCGATAGTTCCGGCTACATGTGATCCATGTCCATTAAAATCATTGGGTGTGTCTGCATCCCGGCCGCTAGTGATAAATGTAACACTTCTGGAAGCATCTACATTTAAGTCCGGATGGGTTAGGTCTATTCCAGTATCGATCACCCAGGCTGTTTTACCGCTTTGTGAGGCATCTAGGCCTCCTTTTACCCTGGCAATACCCCAGGGAATTTCCTGGCTTGTGCTACCCCCACCGCTGCTTCCCGGTTTAGCTAACGTAACTACCTGGTCTGGTTCTATATAAGCTACCCGGTTGTCATTTTTCAGCGCCTTTACTTCCTGAGCAGACAAGGTGGCTGAAAAACCTTCCAGGGCTTTTCCATACACATGTTCTATAGCATTCTCATTGGCTCCGTGTGCTTTAAGCAAACCGGCACCTCTGCCTTTCACTTTTACTAATCGTTCCTGATAGGGAGCCTCTGAAGAAATAGTTGGATCAGCTTTGAGTACAACAATGTATTTATTACCAGCTTTTTCTGCACTTACTCTTGCCTGTGCGGAAGTAATGTCTGGCGCTACATCAGTTGACGACGGCTCACTACATGCTGTTACAGCTAAGGCTACTGCTGCAACAAAAGTACGGGAAAAGCTTCTTACAGAAGTTACCTGTAATCCTATTAAAGGTTTACGCATAAAGTAAAAAAGTTAGTGGTTAAAATTTGTGTTACTTGGTTTAAAGAATGAACAGATAAAAATAGTTGGTCATATGGCCCCTTAAATACACTTCCCACGACGGAAGAAGGGATTTAGCCAGAATACAGCAGAGGACCAGACGATCCAAAGCCGAATAGCAAACTGCTGGGTAATTTTTTTATCAAATAGGTAACGGTTACTTGCCAATTAATTTATAAAGGGACAGGCAAAACCTGTATTTTTAAGAAAAAACAGGTTTAAATCTACTAAAAAAGTTTGCACTATTTCAAACAAACAGTAGATTGTTTTTTCATTTTCAATAATTTATTCTAAAAAATTCGGTTAATTAGCTAATTATCAAATACTTTTTATTCATGTATCTACACCAATTAATTTTTCCTGTAGTCACCAGAACAGACGCAAAGCAACCATGCGGTTCTTTTGATACATTAGAGTAGTTGGGTAAAATTTATCTGGAGGGAAAATATATTTATTATAATATTTACAATATTTTTTTGATATATAGGATATTCTGGCTTTATTTGTTTTTAATTCAAATAAAAATGCCAAAAGGTACCGTTAAATTTTTTAATAACTCAAAAGGATTTGGGTTTATTAAGCCCTCTGATGGAGGTGAAGATGTTTTTGTTCATGTAAGCGCTCTTGCTGAAGAGATCCGTGAAAACGATCAGGTAAGCTATGAGGTAGAGATGGGTAAGAAGGGAAAGAACGCTGTAAAAGTAAAAGTAATTGACTAAGAATTTTTAAAGTTAATGCAGATTATAACTATACCCATTTATATAGTATTGTTTATACAAATCTAGTCTTTAACATTCGTAGTAAATTTGACTAAAAGCCGGGCAATCACCCGGCTTTTTTATTTTAACATTTTCCATTTATCGTTTATCGCACTATATTATTTTTCCATAGTCATTAGAACTGCTAATTTTTGCGGTACCCTGTCTCAATACTTTTTCATAGTTGTAATGACAT
This sequence comes from Rhodocytophaga aerolata, assembly GCF_030503435.1. Classification (GTDB taxonomy): domain Bacteria; phylum Bacteroidota; class Bacteroidia; order Cytophagales; family 172606-1; genus Rhodocytophaga; species Rhodocytophaga aerolata. The sequence goes on along the minus strand of NZ_JAUKPO010000009.1, from coordinate 15,050 downwards.
ATAAAGGCTCAAGCCCCCTGTTTCTGTTTAAACTGGTAAACTATGGTATTAAGTGCAAGAGTTTAGGCAACATTAGTTTCCCTCCTTTTCAACAATTCAGTTCCGGTTAATGGTAAAATTTATGATAGTTTTAGTCGAATCTGTCTTCTTGTTACAATGGATCTGCATTCGTGTCAGATAATGTGGCTTGAGGTTACACCGATTGTGAAATAGCAAGCGTCCTACCCATACCCTACAGGTTAATTACTTCCATATTCTCTATCGGGTGTTGGCCGGTAACCAAGGTAAAATTGAGATTTTTGAATTTTGAAAACAGCTCCTCAAAACTCATTTCCATTTTAAATTTGTGCACTAGCAATTTGCCTTTTTCATCGGTTTGTTGCTGCATTTGCTTATCTATGGCATATAAGGTAACCACTGGGAGGTGTTGGATAAATACTCGCAAGGCTACGGCTTCAAAACGCGTAGGATCATAAATAGCCATTCTGGCAGCTAATGCATTCAGGTTTTCTCCCTCGGGCAAGTTTACGGAAACAACGCCGATTAAATCGTCGTAACGGGTTTCGCTGGGCGGTAACTGGGAATTTTGCATAACGTCTGTTTATCTGGTTTTAGGTATGTTACGCAATTTGGATATAGACCGATACGCCAGCTAGCAAAATTTATCTATTCTTTTCATTTTACCTGCTTTTTTATGGCAATTAAGGAATCTGGATGGGTACTTCCACTTTTGTATGGTCCCACATCAGGCGCATATGCACGGTGTTGCTGGAAGGTTGTGGAAAATCGATTGTAAATACTTCTGTTACTTCAGCTGTTGAGTCTGCTTTTGCCTGAACACGCAAAACATCTTTCGTTTCGTCATAAGTAAATGCTCCCCATTGCTCAAGCGTACTATTTAAAATTACCGTCCAGGTATCTTTTTGTGGAATGGTAAATAACGTATAGGTACCTGCTTGCAATGGTTTGCCGCCAAATTGTACGGGGCGGCTAAAGGTAATTTCTGTAGCTTCGTTTGCCCCGGTCCGCCATACTTTTCCATACGGTTCCAGCTCCCCAAAAATAACCCGCCCTTTTTTGGAAGGCCGGCTGTAGGTTACAGATATCTGAAAGTCGTTTTTCTGAAAGCTTGTGGTAGTTTCCGGACTGGCAGATTTGGTGAAAGTACGCAACCCAAAGTATCCGGCTACCAGAACTACTACGAGTATGGCAATAATGATTAAAATTCTTCTCATACGATATAGGGAGTTAATGTATTTATTTTAACGGGTACATACATTCAGCAGAATGGCGCTACCTTAGCTGGTCAGAGAGATTTCATCTGTTAAGGAATCAATTAGTTTACCACTCTGGCATTTTAAGATGCGTGCCGGATGTTGTTTAAGAAAATTATGGTTGTGTGTTGCCATGAGCACAGCAGTGCCGCTCCTGTTAATCTCCATAAACAATTGCAAAATCCCTTCCGATACTTCCGGGTCCAGGTTTCCGGTGGGTTCATCGGCAAACAAAATTTGTGGCTCATTCAGTAAGGCACGGGCAATAACTACGCGTTGCTGCTCACCTCCGGAAAGTTGATGTGGCATTTTTGTTCCGATAGCCCCCAACCCTACCCGCATTAACACTTCTGCCAGCCTGGATTTTATCCGGGCACTGTCTGTCCAGCCGGTGGCACGCATCACAAACAACAAGTTATCCGCTACAGAGCGGTCGGGAAACAGCTGAAAATCCTGAAAGATTATTCCTATTTTCCGGCGTAAAAAAGGAATGTCAGCCCGTTTGATTTTTTGTATACTATATCCGGCTACTTTCATTTCGCCTGAACGTAAAGGCAGATCCGCATACAAGGTTTTTAACAGGGAACTTTTGCCGCTTCCTGTCCGGCCAATCAAATAAACAAACTCTCCCTTTGTAATCTGAAAGGTTACTTTTCCCAATACAGTCTGATATTCTTGCAGGATATAGGCATTCTGAACATCTACTACTGGTTCTTCAGAAAAAACACTCATGTTTAATACGATGGTTAAAGGTCACATGGAATACTCAGATTCTATATAAATATGGAAGTAAATATAAAACCGTAGGCAGTTCCTGTCACAATTCTATTTTTTGTAATTTACCAAAGGGCAAGTTGCTGATTAATTCCTGCAAAGCTGCCTCTTTTCCTTCCAGACCATATTTATCCATATTCTTCAGAGGCCTGTCGGCACGAAAGTAGGCAATCAGCACAAAATTTTCGTCACGTAACTGAATGTAATCCGGAATTTTAGCTTTTCCTTTTACTTTTATTATATACATAGATTCATTTGCCTGGTTAATACAGCACTTACCGGCAGGGAAGCAAGTAAGCTCACAGCAAAGGTAACAATTCCCATCAATTAGTTAGTGAAGGACAACAATCTGTTCCCTGGTTAAAAACCAAAGCAAGAAAAAAAGAGGGTATACAAAGATGTAAAAAACAGAGAAGCTGGGTCGAGTAGCAGGAAGGATGAGGGATCAAACCCTATAAAATAAAAAAGCAAACCAATATCGCACCGCTACAACTATTTACCTTTGCTTGCTTCCGCACCTGGAGGAGTTCAATAGGAGCTGGTCGTATTGATTTGCCCTGCAAACTTAGCATATTTTCTTTATTTGGAAAAGGGAAAAGCATTTTTTGTAAAATATATTTGTGCATCCCCCTGGTTTTTTCCTTACTTTACAGCCCCATCCGTACCGTAAGAATGCTTAGCTGCTGTAAAGCAATTTCTTACAGACGGATGAAGTTATATAGCTACTGAGTATAAACTTTTATTACTATCCATGCCCAATCCTTTCTTACAAAACAAGATTTTTTCTGTAGTGCCTTTTTTTGGCAAGCTATGTATGTTGGTAATGCTGATGTCTTTGATTTTTGCGTGTAGTGGCGATCCGGAAGATACCCGGATTCTGGAAGCTGCTCAAGAATATGCAAAAACCAATTCTGATATTGAAGTAAATGTAGAACTGGAGGAAGTAGTAGATGAGTATGCCAGAGTACACGTAAGCCCGGCAGACCCCGGGCAAGCAGATGAAGCCATTATGTATCTCAAAAAAACAAACGGCCGGTGGGAAGGCCTGGCCATTGGCACAAGTTTTTCTCCGGATGATTACCAGTCTCTACATATTCCCGAAAAAATCAGGTAATTTTCTTCCTACGCTTCGCATGCTTCAAAACCAGATTTAGTAGCCGCAGAATACGGCTAAATGATAGGATATATTAAAATCTTATTTCAATCTGTGTGGGTAATGAATATTGAATAAGACACGAGAAGTGATAGAGAAAAGCCGCCGCTACTCGTTGCATGTATGCTTAGTTAACGAGTAGCGGCGGCTGATATACTTTCTGCAATAAATGGTTGGACTGTTAGAAATATCCCTGTTTTTTCCGGTCTTCCATGGCTGCCTCTGAACGTTTGTCATCGGCGCGTGTCCCTCTTTCCGTTACTCTGGCAGAAGCCACTTCCTGGATAATTTCCTCCAGGGAGGCAGCACCCGACTCCACGGCTCCTGTACAAGTCATATCGCCTACGGTACGGAAACGGACCTGGCGTTCCTCATATTGCTCGTTGCCAATAAGGGTAATATAGTCTGACTTTGCCAGCAACATTCCTCCCCTATTAACAATCGTCCGCTTATGCGTAAAATATATGCTGGGTATTTTTAAGCCTTCCATCGAAATATACTGCCACACATCCATCTCCGTCCAGTTACTTAGCGGAAACACCCGGAAATGTTCGCCGGCTTGTTTTTTTCCATTAAATAGATTCCATAATTCTGGGCGTTGGTTTTTAGGGTCCCACTGTCCGAATTCATCCCGGTGAGAGAAAAATCTTTCTTTGGCTCTGGCTTTTTCTTCGTCGCGGCGGGCACCTCCAAAAGCAGCATCAAACTTAAATTCTTCAATGGAATCCAGCAACGTTATTGTTTGCAGCGAATTCCGGCTGGGGTTCAGGCCTTTTTCTTCTACTGCCCGTCCTTTGTCAATGGAGTCCTGCACTGACCGGATAATCAGATTAGCCCCGGTTTGGGCTACCAGTTCATCCCGGAACTGAATAGTTTCTTCAAAATTGTGCCCGGTGTCAATATGCATCAAGGGAAAAGGGAATTTAGCAGGCCAGAAGGCTTTTTGCGCCAGCCGGACCATCACAATAGAATCTTTTCCACCTGAGAATAGCAGCACCGGTTTTTCGAACTGGGCAGCTACTTCCCGCATAATAAAAATAGCTTCGGATTCTAATTGTTTTAAGTGGGATAGATTATAGGATTGCATGTATATAACGTAAGTAAGTTACTAAGTAATGGGTTAATGGGTAGCTTTCAGGGTAATTTTAGGTAGTATTGCTGACAATAACTGATTCGATGAGGCTGATAGTTCCTGTTTATCTGTCCGGATTTCGATAAAAGGGCTTTGCGGCTCTTCAAATGGCGAATCAATGCCAGTGAATTGTTTGATTTCTCCGCGTCTTGCTTTGGCGTATAATCCTTTTACATCTCTCCGTTCACACTCCTCTATTGGGCAATTAATAAATACTTCCAGAAAATCATCTGCCCCGATAATGTTTCTGGCTATGTCGCGGATTTCCCGTGTCGGACTGATAAAGGAACAGATGGTGATAACTCCGCAATTAAGAAATAACTTAGCGGTTTCTGCTGCCCGGCGAATGTTCTCCAATCGGTCTGCCTCACTGAAACCCAGGTTATTGTTAATGCCAGTACGCAAATTGTCGCCGTCGAGCAGCTGCGTTAAAAAGCCTTGTGCGTGCAATTGTTTTTCAACTTCTCTGGCCAGTGTACTTTTGCCTGAGCCGGATAAACCCAGCATCCAGAGTACGGTGGCTTTCTGGCCGAGCAGGGTTTCTTTGTGCTGCCTGCTTAATATCGTATCAAATATGGGATGTATGTGTTGCAAGGTATTCAAATTAAAAAGGCAAAAGTATCAAAAAAAGCCAACAAGCAAACCTGGAAATACGAAAATCTGGAAATAGGTATCTGACAGACAAGCCTGCAAGTAAGGGAGTAGCCAACCATCCGCGTATTTTTTTATTTTCAAGCAGGCAAAACTTTTAGAATATGTTTTCATTTCTGTAATTTACCGGGCTCTTGCTAAGCCAACTCATTTAGATCAGCAACAGGTATATGACAACCCAGGTAGATGTATCCATAGAACCCATTAAACAAATAGCTATCGAAGCAGGCAGAAAGATCCTGGAAATCTATGAAAAGTACGCAGATTTAGAGGCTATTACAGAACGCAAAGCTGATAATTCTCCCTTAACTCTGGCAGACCAGGCTTCTCATACCATTATCTCGGAAAGATTAATGGCTTTATATCCGCAAATTCCCTTGCTGTCGGAAGAAGGCAAGCATACAGCTTATGAGATTCGCAAAGAATGGGACAGGTTCTGGCTGGTAGATCCCTTAGATGGCACAAAAGAGTTTATTAAGCGGAATGGAGAGTTTACCGTTAATATTGCTTTGATTGAGAAAAATGTACCAGTCCTAGGTGTTATTTACGCACCAGTGTGGAATCTATTGTATTATGGCATACACCATCTGGGGGCTTTTAAGGAAACGCCAGGACAGACGCCGGTAAAGTTGCAGGTAAACAACAAACAAAACTTATTAACCGCTGTGGGAAGCCGTTCTCACGCAGATCCGGCAGAAGCCGAGGTGCTGAATAAATACGATATTTCCGGAACCACCAGCATTGGCAGTTCCCTGAAATTCTGCCTGATTGCCGAAGGGAAGGCCGATATTTATTACCGGCATGGCCCAACCATGGAATGGGATACAGCCGCCGGACAATCCATTGTTACCGCGGCAGGTGGACAAGTGCAGGATGCTTCAGGAAATATTTTCACCTACAATAAACCATCTCTGCTAAACAGCAGTTTCCTTTGTCAGGGTTTTTAACCTATTCACTGTATATGCCCATAGAATTACGCCCGACAGCTGATGGTTCGCATACATTATACAACACTGACCTGGATGAAACGTACCATTCCATTCATGGAGCTGTGCAGGAATCGATGCATGTGTTTATAAAAGCGGGGCTGGATTATTTATTGGAAGTAAAAAAAGACATATGGGTGCTGGAGGTAGGCCTGGGTACTGGCCTAAATGCCTGGCTCACCATGAACCAGGTATTGCATAGCGATGCCAGAATTCATTATGTAGGCGTTGAGCCTTTTCCGGTAGAACTGGGTGTCATCGAAAAGCTGAATTACCCGGAACACCTGCATAGCAGCGAATACCGGAGCCGGTTGTTTTACCAGCTACACAAAGCAGAATGGGAGAAATTTATCCACCTGACCCCTGAATTTGAACTTCGCAAAATGCCGTATACCTTAGAAGATTTCCGTAGCCAATGGATTTTCGATTTGGTTTATTTTGATGCCTTTGCTCCTTCCAAACATCCCCAAATCTGGCAGAAAGACATGCTGCAAAAAATTTACGACATTACGGCACCCGGAGGAATTTTATTGACCTATAGCGCCAAAGGACAATTTAAGCGTGATTTAAAGGAAGTAGGCTGGAAAGTAGAAACGCTGCCGGGTCCACCAGGTAAACGGGAAATGGTGCGGGCTGTGAAACCCATCATCTAATACAAGATGCAGTAAATACTTAGACAAACTCCCACACTTTTTCCGGTGTAACACAATAGTCCATTTTATAGTCGTACTGATCTATATCTGCTATTTGCGGTACCGGGGCTTCTATTGACAGGCCAACTTTAATTACAGCTGGCTTGCACCGTTGCAAATACCGGTCGTAAAAGCCTTTGCCATAGCCTACGCGGTATCCTTGTTCATCAAACGCCAATAGTGGCAAGAGAATCATATCCAGTTGAGAGGCGTCGACAACCTGACCGTTTTCAGGCTCCGACATGCCCCATTTGTTGGTTTGTAAAGCTATACCAGGTTCATATACATAACTTCCCATAGACAAGTTTGGTATATCTGTTTTGGGAATGACTAGCTGTACGGACGGATAATTTTTTGTTATCCGCTGAATAATAGGCCAGGTGTCTAGTTCTTGTTGCCTGACAATGGGCAGAAAAATATGCAGGTACCGTACATCGGCTAACATGAACCTGGCAAAGAAATGGGTAGCAATCTGCAGGCTCTTCCACTGTATTTCTTCGGCCGTATAGCTTTTGCGTTTTTCCAGAAATAATTTTCGTAAATCAGCTTTATTCATCTTCCGTCAGCATCTGAAAACGGTAGTCGAAGGGATCAAATACTTCCAGTAGATTATCAATAAACTGTGGATTATTCAGGCAGAAGTTCAGGAAATTGTCTGTCCGTTCCTGCAAACCACCATTGGGAAACAATTTGGCTTTTACATTCAGTAGTTGAGTAATGCCCGTCTCCTGGTTTTTCTCTTCCGCTTTTTTCAACCGTTTTTCTACGTTTTCTAGTGATTTAACAGCTTTCTGTTGCTCCGCTCTTATAAATCCTTCCAGTGTTTTATCTAATTGCAGGGCTTTGGCTACTAACAGATCAAAGGCTTTGGTTATCAACTGCTGCTCTTCGTCTACAGTTACTGGGTCAGTTACATTTTTTTCTACAAATACTCTTTTTAGAGCAGTTTCCTCAGTAAATAATTCTTCTGGTGTTATACCCAGCTTCTCTAGTTTTTTATGGTACGTTTTCCCTATAATCAACGCAAAATTTCTGGGCATTAGCAGAGGAAAATCTACCTGTAATGTGCCAAATAACTCTTTCAACTGCAACCAGTAAATGAGCTCTGCCGGGCCGCCAATATAGGCCAGGTTAGGCAATATGGTTTCCTGAAAAACCGGCCGCAGCAGTACATTGGGGCTAAAACGTTCAGGATGAGTTTCAATGAGTTTCTCTAGTTCCTGCCGGCTGAACTTCAGGTCGGTATTCAATACTTCAAACCCATTGTCTGTACTGACAATCCGTTCACGTACCCCTTTATCCAGGTAAAAAAAGTTGATCTGCCGGGGATTTACCTGTGTTTCGTACCCTAGTTCTGTCAGCTCATTGGAAGTTTGGGTAACTTTATGATACGTGGTATGTTCAAAAATATCCTGCCGGATTACCTCTCTGAACTGGGCTTTTAACCGGGCATCGTCAGCATCTATACAAAGCAATCCCTGTTCACCAAACAGCTCGTGCGCCCAACATCGGGTGGCATCTGCCAAGGTTTTATGCTCCAGATAAGCTTTTTCAAATAACGCCGTTTTTTCCGGCAATTCGTCCAGAATCTGCTTTAGCTCCTGCGTCTGCATTCTTCCGACCGCACCGGTTTGCTGGCTTTCCCAGGTATATTTTTTCCCGAACAAATAGAAATAACTTATCTCTTCAAAATCATGATCTTCCGTAGCCATCCAGTATACTGGCACAAAATTGTAAGCCGGGTATTTTTGTTTCAAGGCTTTTGCCAGATTCACGGTCGTCACCAGTTTGTAGATCAGATATAAAGGGCCACTAAAAATGTTGAGCTGATGGCCAGTAGTCACCGTAAACGTATTTTCCTCCAACAACAAGGCAAGCTGCTTTTCAGGAAACGGCGCAACAGACGTATATTGCTCAGAAAGCACTTCATGCAGTACTTCCCGCTTGGCCTTGGCAAAACGTTTCTTTTCTAACAGCTTCGCAAAATTTTCAATACTCGGGTAATGGGTATAGAAAGGAGAAAGAGAAGGATGGTGTGTTATATAATCAGTAAAAAATGTATTGAATTGCTTGGTATCTGTCAGGTTGATTTTTGTAACGTTCATCAGAATGGCTTGTGTAGGTATGCCTGCAAATATAGAAAAGATTTACATGACTGAAACCGACTTTCAGAAAGCCGTAGGTTTACTGGCAGGTACGTCTAATACATAGTTGCTTATTCAGCGCTTTTACAAAGGAACGTGTCTGGAGTACTTGTGGCTTGTATACTTCCTGCACTAAAAGTAATCCCTGTCAGTTTGTCAGAAATGTAAGGTATTGGCAATACTTTTGAAAAGCTACTGACAGAATCAACAGATAACAAACGATTATGGCAATTACAGAAGAAAAAGGGACCATTTCCATTCATACCGAGAACATTTTTCCGATCATTAAAAAGTTCTTGTATTCAGACCATGAGATATTTTTACGTGAGCTGGTGTCGAATGCCGTAGATGCTACCCAGAAGTTGAAAAGACTATCGTCTATTGGTGAGTTTAATGGAGAGCTAGGCGAACTAAAAGTAACAGTAAAGCTCGATGAAAATGCCAAAACAATTACTGTCAGTGACAATGGCATTGGTATGACGGCAGAAGAGATAAAAAAATACATTAATCAGATTGCTTTTTCTGGTGCTACAGAATTTGTGCAGAAATACAAAGACAAAGGAGAAGATCAGCAGATTATTGGGCATTTCGGCTTAGGCTTCTACTCTGCCTTTATGGTGGCTGAAAAAGTGGAAATTATTACCAAATCTTTCCGGGAAGATGCCGAACCAGCCCGTTGGGTAAGTGCTGGAACCACTGAGTTTGAAATAACCCAAACTACGAAAGAAGAACGGGGCACGGATATCGTGCTGCATATTGCCGAAGACTCTAAAGAGTTTCTGGAAAAATTCCGCCTCCAGAATATCCTGGATAAATATGGTAAATTCCTTCCGGTACCTATCGAGTTTGACGGAAATGTTATTAACAATACGGCTCCTCTCTGGACCAAATCTCCTTCTGAGCTGAAAGACGAAGATTACCTGAAGTTCTATAAAGATCTGTATCCGATGTCAGAAGATCCATTATTCTGGATTCATCTGAATGTAGACTATCCATTCAACCTTACTGGTATTTTGTACTTCCCGAAAGTAAAAAATGAATTGCACCTGCACAAAGATAAAATTCAGCTATATTCCCGTCAGGTGTTTATTACTGATGAAGTAAAAGATGTAGTCCCAGAGTTTTTGATGCTGCTGCATGGAGTTATTGATTCTCCTGATATTCCGCTGAATGTGTCCAGAAGTTTCTTGCAGGCGGATGCCAATGTAAAAAAGATCAATGCACACATTACCAAAAAAGTAGGCGACAAACTACAGGAGCTATTTAAGAATGACCGAAAGTCGTTTGAAGATAAGTTTGATCATATTGGCTTGTTTATTAAATACGGAATGATTACCGATGACAAGTTCTATGACAAAGCCAAAGATTTCTGCCTGTTGAAAAATACAGAAAGCAAATTTTATACACTCAATGAATACCGGGAACACGTTCAAGCCAACCAGACAGATAAGGATGGCACAGTAACCTTCCTTTACACTTCTGATCCTGGTAAGCAAGATGCCTATGTTCAGTCTGCTAGAAAACGCAGCTATGATGTATTGAAACTGGATGGGATGCTGGATAGCCACTTTATTAATACCCTGGAACGCAAGCTGGAAAAAACCAACCTGAAACGGGTAGATTCTGATACCATTGATAAGTTAATTGATAAAGGTATTGCCAATGAAAGTGTACTTTCAGAAGATGAAAAAACAAAGCTGAAGGAAGTTTTTGAACACACCTTGAATAATAAAAATCTGACCTTCAGCGTAGAATCCCTTCCCGTAGATGAGTTGCCTGTCACGATTACCTTGCCAGAGTTTATGCGCCGCATGCGGGATATGGCAGCTAACGGCGGCGGCGGAATGGCTATGTTTGGAGAAATGCCCATGAATTATAATGTAGCTATTAATGCCAACCATACCTTAATTAATAAAATTTTGAAATCGGAAGATGAAGCCGAAAAAGCTAAACTGGTAAGACAAACCTATGATCTGGGATTACTTTCTCAGAACATGCTTTCCGGAGCAGAACTGACTTCATTTATTCAACGTACCTTGGAGCTAACCAAGTAAAACGCAGATTTCCCAATAAAGCTAAAAAGGCTGCCCTTAAGGCAGCCTTTTCTTTTTGCATCCATTTTTATTAATTAATCAAATAAGTCTTCTTGCCGCTCAATCATCAGAATACCGGCCTGGGAAACAATAAAGTACTTCTCCCCTTCATACACTAACTCAATGGCACTTTTTTGCAGGAATATGGCCAGGTCACCTTCTTTTACCTGCAACGGAATATACTTTACTTTTTCTTCCGGCTCCCGCCAAAGTTCATCTTCTTCACCAGCCATAGGTATCGGATACCCCGGTCCCACCTTCATTACATAGCCACTTTGCACTTTTTCCCGCTCCTGCACGCCGGGCGGCAGAAATAACCCACTTTCCGTCCGCTCATTCGGGGTTTTGGGCTTTATCAGCACCCGGTCGCCTACGATAATCAGTTTCTTTAGTTTATTTTGGGCTGTAACTTCCATTGACAAATCTGCTGTTTATGTATATAAATTAATTACTATCTTGATTTGCTTGATGGATGCAAAAATCAGGCTAAGACGGAGTTCCTTCCACTCCCGGCCAATATGACAGCATTACCGGATGATAGTTTTAGTTACATCGCACCTAACAAAATAGCCACATTACCTATGGAAATTTTTCTACCTCATCAGATTGTTTTAGTCAAAATCAGGAATGAGCATACTGTGTTTTATTTTTGGCAAGCAACTGCTTTACCGATAAAATATGCAGCCAGTAGGCCACTGGTACCACAAAGGCAGGTAGCCAGACAAAAGGCACCTCCGCTACAAAGGTATTGGCAGGTTCGTTCATAAACATCCGGAAAGGTACCGGGGCTGACAAGATGGAAACCACAACTATATTTAGGAGCAAAAGCAAACCCATGATATTCCATCCGATGGCTACTATGCGGGGCCATTTTTTACGGGTGAAACAATAATAGGCGAACACCGGAGCCGTTAACCCTACCAGAATATCATAATTACGTCCTTCAAAAGTCATCTGCACAGGAATGATGTTGTCTAGAAAAGCCATCCATAAAATAATTTCCATTCCTACACGAAAAGATTGCAAATACACTAACCAGCTTTCAGGAATTTGCCTGAGTAAATGAGTAAAAGTCGGCGAATTTGCCAGCCAGATGATAAAGAGAAGAGGTGGCAACAAAAGTACAGGCAACCTGGGCGGCATCGCAGAAAATTGCATAAAAAAGCCGTTAGCTGCCAATATACCTGTAAAAGCAAACCAACCAATAAAGCCACACAGGGTGTATATAAATAAATTTCTCTTCCTACTTTGCTCCCACGCTACTTTTTGTAATGCATATTGCAAGCCGTACATCAGCAGGCCAAAAAGTATAAGCACAAGCAATACAAACAATACTTTTGCGATTGTATAAAGATTAGTTTCCATAACATTAGCGTAAATTTTATACTACAATACTAGCTTGCCGGGGCTAAATTTCAGTTGACTAAAATTGCTATTTTTCTGGAAGTGTTTTCCATCCGGTAATGCACAGGAGCATACCCAAAGCGCTGATGGAACAAACGGCTAAAAGAACTACTATTCTGAAAACCTAAAACTGTGCTGATCTCCGTAACCGGCAACTGGCTGTGTTTTAACAATTCTCGGGCTTTTTCCAGCCGGAGGGTTAGTAAAAATTGGTAAGGTGAAAGGCCGAATACAGCCTTGAACATGCGCAGGTAATGAAACTTAGACAGACAAGCAATCCGCGCCAAGTCATCCAGACTGATTTCCTCCGAGTAATAACTGTGCAAATAATTCAAGGACAGGCATAAACGTTTGTATACTTCTACCTGGGTAGATTTTTTTACGGCAACCAGTTTGTGTACTTGCCTGGTTATCGTCTGGTGCATTGAAAGCAAATACACCAGCACCTCTGTCAATTGCTCTTCCAGTAGCAAAGCATTCTGCCATCCTTGCCGACTATGACAATAGATAGCTGCCATCAGACTTTTGAAACGATCGTCTTTAGGATATAACCGGTTGTAAAACGCTATGCCAGCAGAATGCTCGATTTGTGGATTATCTGTCAGTTGTTCCGGAGAATGCTCCAATCCGGCGAAAACTTCACTTACTAATTTTTCCCCAAAGTGGATATTAAATGTTTCGGTATGTGTATTTTCAATTTCCAGGGTATAGGGTTGATACTGATTGGTAAGAAAAAAATAACCAGGTTCTATCCGCACTAGTCCTTTCCCAACCCCGCACCGGCTCTCCCCTCTCATATTCATAAAGAGAGATAAAGTCCCTTTAATATCCGGACGGTACTCTCTTTTCCCAATAGCATGAATCACCACATTCGGCCAACCAGTTTTTTTGAACTGTTCAGCTTCAATCTGCTTTTTTAGCCATTGTAAGTCTGGAAAATCTTTGCGGATCATAAATTTCTCTACAGACGGGAAATAAGCTTTACCCAACAATTACTTACTTTTACTAAGGTAGCGAAGTGAAAGCACACGGCAAGTACCCCTGGCTTAAGAATTTTGATCCAGGAAACTTATACAAGGATTTTGTTAGTATATATTATTTATGTTAAGTAAAATAAGCATGCAACCCAGTCGGACAATAGATTTGAATGCAGATGTTGGCGAAAGTTTTGGTGCATATCAGATGGGCGACGATGAAAAGCTGCTTCCATTAGTAAGTTCTGCCAATATTGCCTGTGGATTTCATGCTGGTGATCCCTCGGTGATGAAAAAAACAGTAAAACTGGCGTTAGCCAATAAGGTAGCCCTGGGGGCTCATCCTGGTTTGCCCGACCTGCAGGGGTTTGGCCGCCGGAATATAGCTATTTCCCCTGAAGAAGCTTACGACTTAGTACTATATCAGGTAGGTGCTTTGTGGGCTTTTGTAAAGGCGGAAGGTGGAGTACTTCACCATATAAAACCCCATGGAGCCTTGTACAACATGGCCTCTGTTGATCCTATGCTCGCCCAGGCAATTGCAGAAGCGGTATACAAACTAGACCCTGAATTGATATTATATGGCTTATCTGGCAGTGAGTTGATTAAAGCAGGAGAAAAGGCAGGCATACGGACCGCCAGCGAAGTGTTTGCCGACCGTACCTACCAGCCAGATGGCACTTTAACCTCCCGCAGAAGTCCTCATGCCCTTATTACTGACCCTAATGAAGCCATTAAGCAGGTAGTACAAATGGTGAATGCAGGGAAAGTGCGGACACTTTCAGGCGAAGAAATATCCATAAAAGCAGATACCATATGTATTCATGGGGATGGGCCACATGCCCTGGATTTTGCCAGGCATTTGCACGAACAATTCGGGCAGGAAGGAATATATATCCAAGCTTTTAACTAAGCAAAATTACCGGTAGAAACTTTTTCTTGCCGCTTCACTAAATTCATCCTGGCTAATTGGATTTTTTGCCGGAAAAGATTAACTTCTCGTATAAATCACCGGAATCCATTTCTTCCTATGCGTTCAAACCATTAACCTGTTACCGCCATGCAAACTTATGTCAAATCGATTATTTCAGCCCTGTTAACGTGTATCCTTTTATTTACTGGCTGCAATTCTACCAAACTGACCACCAACCATAAAGAAGGGGATTTGCCTACGTTTGACAAGGCTTTTATTATTATTAACAACTACAATGAAACTAGATTTTACCGGAATCTGGTAACAGAGTTGAGAAGAGAACTGCTGTCAAACACCATCCGCAGCGAAATTCTGACGATAGACGAATTGTCCTTGAAAACAGAAGAAGATATTACCAGAATGATTGCCGAATTTAATCCGCAGGTGGTCATGGAATTTAAAGAGCTGCGTAAAACCACTACCCCGTTAGTAATTCCGGATATGTATACGCCGCTTATGGTTAACGATGGGCGTGTTTGCCTGATAGAAATCAAAAACTATCAGACGAATGAAATCATCTGGAAAGGGAAGCTAGTAACCGATGAATTGTGGAAAAGCAAACAAGCCGCCCGAAAATCTATTCATAAACTGTTCGAAGCGTTTACAAACAGCAACCTGATTTCGCTCCGCTGAAAACTCCTGCTGCTTCTCTTCCCTTTATAGAACCTGTTTAAACTTTTAAGAATAATTATAACAAGTGCGTTGGCCCGGAAAAACAGCGGGGTGTGCGTAAGCCTTGAGAGCCGAAGCATTGTTTTTCCTAGACTTTTTTTGTTACTTTTTTGTGGCAATGACAAAAA
>NZ_JAUKPO010000099.1 GCF_030503435.1 Rhodocytophaga aerolata | reverse complement strand
AATAATCTTGCCAAAAAACTATAAAATTGGATTATGGTCGTTTTTGTTGGACATCTCATTTTATGTTAAATAGATTGATAAGATTTTAACAATTGGTGAATATCACTTTTTGGAAGGAAATCTCTAAGAGAAATACAAAAATCCAGAATTATAATTCATCAGTTAACAATAATGGCTCAACCTCTTATAATAATGCTTGATCTATAAAATGTAATAACAATAAAGGTATGAAAAGAAAGTTTGGAAGTTATCTCATAGTTATTTTACGAATTTTATGGTTAGCGTGATCCACTACATATAAAGTACTATCATTTGCAATAGTTATACCCTTAGGTTGATAAAATCTTGCTTCTGTAGCTGTACCATCAGCATATCCGTCAAATGGACCACCGGCTAAAGTAGTTACTACACCATCTGGAGTAATCTCGCGAATTCGGTGATAACTCGATTCTGTTACATAAAGAGTACCATTACTTGCTACCGCAATACCCATAGGATCATAAAATCTTGCTTCTATTCCAACGCCATTTTTAATACCCCGTTCTCTACTTCCTGCTAATGTGCTTACTATACCATCCGGAGTGATCTTACGAATCATATGACCTTCAACAACATAAAGAGTACCATCACTTGCTACAGCGATATCGTAAGGGATCTCAAATTGTGCTTGTGCTGCAGGCCCGTCAGTATATCCTTTAGTTCCGTTGCCTGCTACAGTACTCACAATGCCATTAGGACTAATCTTGCGGATCCGGTTGCCATTTCCATCCACTATATAAAGGGTACCATCATTTGCTATCTTGATGCCTGTTGGATATGTAAAAAGAGCCTGTGCTGCAGGTCCATCAGCATATCCTTGACTACTTCCTGCTAGTGTGCTTACTATACCATCCGGAGTGATCTTGCGAATCATATGATTATCGGATACATAAAGAGTACCATCACTTGCTATAGCGATACCAGTGAGAGCGGCAAATTGTGCTTGTGCTGCAGGCCCGTCAGTATATCCTGAAAGACCATCACCTGCTACAGTGCTCACAATGCCATTAGGACTAATCTTGCGGATCCGTCTATTAGCAAATTCTGTTATATAAATGGTGCCATCACTTGCTGTAGTTATGGAATGAGGGAGCCAAAACTTAGCATTCATTACTTCTCCATCAGCATATCCTTGACTACTTCCTGCAACAGTAGTTACAGTGATTGTTTGCATATATCTAAATGGAGATGCACTTTTAGCAGATTTGCTATTGGTTGTCACTACAATATTTCCACTTCCTGCCCCAGGAGGAATAGTAATGGTTAAAGAGGTGGAGGTAGCTGCTGTTACTGTACATTTTTTATCATTGAGCGTAACTACATTTTCAGTAAGAACCGTACTGAATCCTGTACCTGTAATTGTGACTGCTGTACCGCTAATCCCATTATCTGGAGTGATAGTAGTTATAGTGGGTGCCACAGGTTCTGGAACTGTAGGATCAACTTTAGGCGGCTGGACTACAGGATCTTGGTTATCTTTTTTGCAAGCACTTAAATTAAAAAATAACAAAATTATTGATAAAACATACACCCTATGCAAATACAATTTCATAATTAAGCGAAAAATATAAATTAATTTTTGAGCTGTTTATCTGATAATTTAATAATTATAATTTCAAGTACAGTTGTTAGATATCCTTTTTACTGCGTAGAACGGACATACAGATGAACAATTTTAGATTATCTGCTAATTATTAATCTACATAATACTTATTTCTTTTGTAGAAAATAATACGCCACCACCTTACTTATAAAATTGCACTACTTATTTCTCTTTGTTCAATAAGTAGTGTTTTGTTAAGGAAAAGGCATAGTAGGGAAAACAATGGAAACTATTATCTTCCCCTCTTGCCCAAATATGAATTTTCAGAAAATGGGTAGATAATTTAACTCCTTCTTTACTATTTGTTATGTGTCAGTTCATTTTCAATATCTTCGATAGTCGGTAAACTGGATTTAAAGTTTTCCGGCAGTGCCCGAGTGAGTTCAAATTCGGAGATACCTATAGGCGTTTGCACTCCTCTCAAGGCATATTCTGCTATTACTTTGTCTTTGGTTTGACATAAGATTAAACCAATGGTTCGCCCATCTGTGGGATGTCTTAACAGGTCATCTACAACAGCACAATAAAAATTCATTTTACCGGCATACTCCGGCTTGAACTCACCTTTCTTCAGATCAATGACAACAAAACAGCGCATCTGTAGATGGTAGAACAATAAATCCAGATAGTAGTCTTGATCTCCTACTTCTAGATGATATTGCCTGCCCACAAAAGCGAAGCCTTTGCCTAGTTCCAGTAGGAATTTCTCTATATGGACGATGAGTTCGGTTTCCAGCTCTCGCTCGGTAAAAGGCTGCGAGAGCGTCAGAAAATCAAAAATATAGGGATCTTTCAAGCTCTGTCTGGCTAAGTCTGATTGTGGATCAGGCAATTGTTCTACAAAATTATTTGTCTTCGACCCCTGCCGAAGATGAAGCTTACTTTCAATCATCAGGCTCAATACATCTCTGCTCCAACCATGTTCAATAGTTTTTTGCCCATACCACAGACGCTCAGATAGGTCTTTAATTTTTTCGATCAGCACCAGGTTATGTCCCCAGGGTAATTGTAAAGCGATATGCAGTTCCATACCTTGCCCTTTTAATTTTGCCACGCTCTGTGGCAAATTTGTCGAGTCAGTCTCCTGCGTATACTCTCTAAAAAAGGCGAGCATTCGGCTCAAATTACGTTCTGAAAAGCCTTTTACTTCAGGCAGCTCATTTTTTAGATCCTTGCTCAACCTGGGAATCACAGCTGAAGACCAGCCTTGTTGCTGTTGTCGATGGTGAATCATCTTTCCAATATCATAATACAGCATAATCATTTGCGTATTGGCTGCTAAACTAGCTTTGGTTTGAGCCAGGCGGATACGTGATTTTACTTCTTCGAGCAGGGATGTATAAAAAATCAAATCCATTTGCGCAGTAGAGGACAATAAGTAGCGTTGGCAATTCTACTAAAAAAAGCTACATATAGCTATATATAATTAGCAAAGATGATGCTCATAAGTAAATATCTTTGAACTAAGGGCAAAAAAAAATAAAAGGAAACCCTATCAAATGTAGTAGGAGTTTTTATCAAACTATTTATAAATCAATCAATTAAAATTTCACGTGGAACCTTTCCTAGTAGCTTTACAGCTCAACAAAATCCATATAACTATGAAAATAGGCTATGCTAGAGTCAGTACAGGAGATCAGAACCTGGACTTGCAAGTAGATGCACTCAAAAAGGCCGGCTGCGGTAAAATCTATCAAGAAAAAGTAAGTGGCATGAAAACTTACCGGGTTGAACTTGCAAAACTACTGGCTCATCTTCGGGCAGGCGATGTATTGGTGATCTGGAAACTGGATCGACTAGGCAGGTCCCTGCAGCACTTAGTAACTCTAACTCAAGAGTTATTGCAGAAAGAAGTAGGGCTGCAAAGTCTTTCAGATCCCATTGATACAACTACCGCTCAAGGCAGATTAGTATTTAATATCTTTGCTTCTTTAGCTCAGTTTGAACGCGATTTGATCAGAGAACGCACCATGGCCGGGCTGGCCAGTGCACGGGTTCGAGGTAGATTAGGAGGTAGAAAAAAGGGCTTATCAGCAAAAGCACAAAAGACAGCCTTAATCGCAGAAGCGCTATATAAGCAAAGGCAACTGCCTGTCATTGATCTTTGTAAGCAACTTTCGATTAGCAAACCTACCTTCTACCGCTATTTAAGATCAAGAGGAGTAGAAATTAAATAGTAAAGGGTAATAAACAATTACAAAAGCAGGACATAGTGACGATGTTCTGCTTTTATCATATTAATAGTTAATTTAACCACCCGTGGCTGTTGCACAACCTGTAAGAGGACAAAATAAAAAGTAAGCCGACGCTGAAGAGGAAGACTTTGGACCTTACTTTTTGGATGAGGTATATGAGAGAGGAGCTTTTGCAGATTATACGCACAAGCCGCCATGAGCATGATTTTATGAGCAGCTTGTTTTCCTTTTGCATGACTTCTTTTCATGCCATAGTAATTGAGTAAACTGCCGAAAACAGCCTCTACGGTAGCCATCCTTCGCCTCTTCATACTTTTGCCTTCACTGCTTTCTACCCGTTCTTGCATAAGTTGATGATAGCGGCGGTAAACACTAAAAGTTAGACTTTGTCGCCTTTTATTGCCACAACACTCCTTTTTAAAGGGACACTCTTTACAATCCTTCACCCGGGCATGGTAGTAATGAGTGGCAAAGCCATTTTCCATTCTAATGCCATGGTAATAAAGCAACTTTTCATTGCGGCACACATAGGCGTTCTCTATAGAATCATAGTAAAAGCCTTCCCTTACCGGATGGTAACTCCCATGAAGAGGAATGAAGCCCTTGATGTGGCGTGCCTCCAGGGCAGAATAATTTTCGCCTGAACTAAAGCCTCCATCGGCTAGTAGATATTGCAGACATAAACCATACTGCTTCAGATTTATTAATAGCTTGTCTACGATTGCCATCAGATGGCGAGAATCCCGTTCGTCTGCCATTGGAGCAAGACGCTCCATTTGCCTGTATATGGGTAATCACGTGCCGATAAGTATCAACAGCCATACTGGAAAGGTAATAGAGACGCGAAGGTTTACCTGCTTTTTGGGTGAGCTTTGCCTCAGGATCGCTTATACTGATATGACTACGGTTATTTCTTGAACAGCTTTTCGGCTTAGCTGTCTTTTCTAGGGCAGTAAAAGAAGAAGCTTGCCCTAAAAGATTAGCAGCTGTGATTTGTTTAGCCTCCCCCTGGAGCAGCCGCCATTCCAACAGCGCTTTTCGCTTCATACTATCTGTAGAAGCATTGGCTTCGACAAAAGCTGCATCCACCACCTGCGTATGTCCACTAACCATCCCCTTTTCTACACAGGCAGTAAGAATGTGTTGGAAACAAGTCTCAAATACAGCAGCCGGTAATCGCTTGCGTGTACGAGACAGAGTGCTGTGGCGGACCTCACGATTAAATCGTGATTTAAGGTCCAGGCAAGCGTTCTCCAGGACTATAATCTAAGAAGTAAAGGATATCTAAGCGTAAC
This sequence comes from Rhodocytophaga aerolata, assembly GCF_030503435.1. GTDB lineage: Bacteria > Bacteroidota > Bacteroidia > Cytophagales > 172606-1 > Rhodocytophaga > Rhodocytophaga aerolata. Next base: position 427 of record NZ_JAUKPO010000099.1, on the reverse strand, counting down.
CCACTTTTTTCAATCAAGGCTCGATCAGAGCAGATATTTTCAAAATGTGCTACCAGTTGCAATTTAAAAAATACTACAGGGTCTACTGATTTATGCCCACACTTGCCATAATAAGGAGCGACTGCTTGATAGAGAAAGTCTAACTTGAGTAGCTGCTTGATTTGGCGATAGAAATTGTTCTTGGGAACATAGGTTTCCACTAGAAGTGAAGAGCAAGTTTTATTGAATTGTTTTCTTTTGCCTACCATTCTTGAATTTACCAATCAGAAGGCAGATTCCAATCCAACAGTTGTGCAACAGCCTGTCCCCTATAAATTTACTCATAATTAAGCTGGTTGAATATAAATTTTCTTATGGTAGGATGTCTGGAAAATAGAAGGTTTGACAGTCAACAAGTAAGCCTTATTATAGGTGAAAGCTGAAGATG
>NZ_JAUKPO010000098.1:2500-5675 GCF_030503435.1 Rhodocytophaga aerolata | reverse complement strand
TTGCTTGATAATGAGGTGGCGGGGACCTACTCTCCCACCTTGTGAGGGCAGTACCATCGGTGCTACAGGGCTTAACTTCTCTGTTCGGAATGGGAAGAGGTGATCACCTGTGCGATCCCACCATTAGGCTTGCGGCTGTGTAAGCAGCCAATGTCTTTGACTAAGCTAGTACAATCTAGGCTAGTATATAATTTTAATAAGTAATTGTCACAGCAGGAAACAAAGCAGTAAGAGTAATAGGACGGTGCACAGCTTATGTAAGAGAAGCCTATCGGGCAATTAGTATGGCTCAGCTCAGAGTCTTTCAACTTGTACACTTGCCACCTATCAACGTGGTCATCTCCCACGACCCTTCAGGGATATCTCATCTTGAGGTCAGTTTCGCACTTAGATGCTTTCAGCGCTTATCTGCTCCCAACGTGGCTACTCAGCGATGCCTTGGGCAAAACAACTGATATACCAGCGGTTGGTCCAACCCGGTCCTCTCGTACTAAGGTCAGCGCCTCTTCAAATATCCTAACGCCCGCAACAGATAGGGACCGAACTGTCTCACGACGTTCTGAACCCAGCTCGCGTGCCACTTTAATCGGCGAACAGCCGAACCCTTGGGACCTTCTCCAGCCCCAGGATGTGACGAGCCGACATCGAGGTGCCAAACCTCCCCGTCGATGTGAGCTCTTGGGGGAGATCAGCCTGTTATCCCCGGCGTACCTTTTATCCTTTGAGCGATGGCCCTTCCATATGGAACCACCGGATCACTATATCCGTCTTTCGACCCTGCTCGACTTGTTAGTCTCACAGTCAAGCACCCTTCTGCTATTGCACTCTACGCACGGTTACCAAGCGTGCTGAGGGTACCTTTGAAAGCCTCCGATACTCTTTTGGAGGCGACCACCCCAGTCAAACTACCCACCACACACTGTCTCTTATTACAGATTAGGCTCTAGGTAAAGCAAGGGCCGTATTTCAAGGGCGGCTCCAGGATGCCTAGCGACACCCCTTCATAGCCTCCGGCCTATCCTACACATGCGTTACCCAAAGTCAATGTGAAGCTATAGTAAAGGTGCACGGGGTCTTTCCGTCCCGTTGCGGGTAAGCGGCATCTTCACCGCTACTACAATTTCACCGAGCTCACGGCTGAGACAGCGCCCAGATCGTTACACCATTCGTGCAGGTCGGAACTTACCCGACAAGGAATTTCGCTACCTTAGGACCGTTATAGTTACGGCCGCCGTTTACTGGGGCTTCAGTTCAGAGCTTCGCTTGCGCTAACTCCCCCCCTTAACCTTCCAGCACCGGGCAGGTGTCAGGCCTTATACGTCAACTTTCGTTTTTGCAAAGCCATGTGTTTTTGTTAAACAGTCGCCTGGGCCATTTCTCTGCGACCTCTTATTGCTAAGTAGGCTCCCCTTCTCCCGAAGTTACAGGGTTATTTTGCCGAGTTCCTTAGCCGTGATTCACTCGAGCACCTTAGTGTTCTCCACTTGACTACCTGTGTCGGTTTGCGGTACGGGTTGAACAATCATTGTCAGACAAACTTTTCTTGGAAGCTCCTCCGGGTCATTATCCCTCCGGCCGAAGCCTTCAGGTACTATCAGTGCCATAGCACCTTCAACGCACAATTCCGTCTGTGCGCAAACCCTTGCTTACTCCGTCATCTGCTGACTGACTGCTCAAGTACAGGAATATTAACCTGTCTTGCATCGAGGCTTCGCTTTCGCTAACCCCTTAGCCCCCGACTAACCCTGATCCGATTAACGTTGATCAGGAAACCTGAGTCTATCGGTGGGCAGGTTTCTCACCTGCCTTATCGTTACTTATGCCTACATTTGCTTTTCCTGCCGCTCCACGGTGGCTTGCCGCCTTCCGCTTCTCTGCTGCAGGAATGCTCCCCTACCACAATATAGGTAACCTATATTATCCAAAGCTTCGGTACTATGCTTGATGCCCGTTTATTATCGATGCCCCACCCGCTCGACCAGTGAGCTGTTACGCACTCTTTAAATGAATGGCTGCTTCCAAGCCAACATCCTGGCTGTCTTTGCAGGTAGACTTCCTTTGTTCAACTTAGCATAGATTTTGGGACCTTAGCTGTTGGGCTGGGTTCTTTCCCTTTCGGACTTGGACCTTAGCACCCAAGCCCTCACTCCCGTGTATATGTGTTTAGCATTCGGAGTTCGTCAGGATTTGGTAGGTTGTGACACCCCCTAGTCCTATCGGTAGCTCTACCTCTAACACACTCTGACCACGAGGCTGTTCCTAAAAACATTTCGGGGAGTACGAGCTATTTCTCAGTTTGATTGGCCTTTCACCCCTACCCACAAGTCATCCAAATCCTTTTCAACGGATACTAGTTCGGTCCTCCATTGCCTGTTACGGCAACTTCAACCTGCTCATGGGTAGATCACAAAGTTTCGCGTCTACTGCCTCTAACTATACGCCCTATTCAGACTCGCTTTCGCTGCGGCTGCGTATCTACAGATACTTAACCTGGCTAGAAACAGTAACTCGTAGGCTCATTATGCAAAAGGCACGCCGTCACAGAACTAGTCTGCTCCGACCGCTTGTAAGCGTATGGTTTCAGGTTCTTTTCACTCCGGTATGCCCGGTTCTTTTCACCTTTCCCTCACGGTACTTGTCCACTATCGGTCTCTCAAGAGTATTTAGCCTTGCCGGATGGTGCCGGCAGATTCAGACGGGGCGTCTCCTACCCCGCCCTACTCAGGATCCCACTACAAACTAACGCACTTGCCAATACAGGGCTCTCACCTTGTCTCGCCCCTTTTCCCACAGGGTTCTTGTTGATGGTTAGTTCTAAAAAGTGGTCCTACTACCCCGAAAGTGCCGTAACACTTCCGGTTTGGGCTCTTTCCCGTTCGCTCGCCACTACTTGGGAAATCACTATTTGTTTTCTCTTCCTCTGCTTACTTAGATGTTTCAGTTCGGCAGGTTTGCTCCTGTTACCAGGTGACTGTTCTTCAAACAGCCGGGTTGCCCCATTCGGATATCTATGGATCGCAGAGTATGTGCCTCTCCCCATAGCTTTTCGCAGCTTATCACGTCCTTCTTCGCCTTTGAGAGCCTAGGCATCCTCCATACGCCCTTTGTAACTTGTCTTACACACTCTACCCTCCTTTTGCGTGCAGGTAGAGCTTTGTGCTCGTTTCTTGTAACT
>NZ_JAUKPO010000097.1 GCF_030503435.1 Rhodocytophaga aerolata | reverse complement strand
CGAAATTTCAATCAACAATTACCCATTTTTGGTCCTAATAATGGGGAGTACCTCATACAGCACTGCCAGGCAAGAGAAGAGGATAAACTTGCTTTCCATTTCAACTTTGTTTTTGTTGTGCTCAACTTAGCTAAGTGGGAGATCCTACAAAATGGCAAAAGCAGTATTTCTATAGCTGATCTTAAGAGTGAATACTTCAACCGAAATTACCTTGAAACAATATTTACAAAGTTAGATTTACAGCCTGAGTTGTTGAAAAATCACCCTAACTATCCTTTGCTGGAAAATTGGGGCAAAATTGCAGCTTAACACTATTCACACTATTAAAGTTAGACAGTTAAACGTATTTAATGATATATATGAATCTGAATTAAAAATGTTTGTGTTACAATATACTCTTTCACCATAGTGATTTATAAAAATACGTCTATACTTTCCCTCTCTATCAATGTATGCAAACTGAACTTGCAACATAATACTGGACAAAAAGTTAAGCTGCGTTTTGATGGTGATTTAGTTGTATTCCATATTCATCCGGTGTCATATATCCGAGAGAAGCATGTATTCTCTTTCGGTTGTACCAGATTTCGATGAATTCAAAAACTTCAATTTTTGTCATTGCCATGGATTTTACTTCCATCTGATGGATCAGTTCAGCTTTTAGTGTTCTGAAAAAGCTTTCAGCTACTGCATTATCCCAGCAGTTAGCTTTTCGGCTCATACTTTGGACTACCAGCGGTTGAACTTTGAGTACATCTCTAAATTCACAACAAGCAAATTGAACGCCTCTGTCGGAGTGGAAAATTAAATCAGTAGTTATGGGCCTATTTGTGATGGCCATTTTCCAAGCAGGAATCACTGTGTCTGAAGCTTTCATCGTTTGGCTTAATGCCCATCCAATCACTTTTCTGTCAGCTAAATCCACAATCACTGTCAGGTATAGCCAGCCTTGAGTTGTCCTAATATAGGTAAGATCCGATACCCATACCTTGCCTATATTTTTCGGTGTAAAGTTTCTGTTTAATAAGTTTTCAGCTACCGGATAATTATGTTTTGAATTAGTCGTGCAAATTCGAAATCGTTTATGAACGATGCTTCTAATACTAGCTTTTCTCATGATTCTGGCCACCCTTTGCCTAGAGATACAAACACCTTTTTTCTTAAGTTCATAAGTAATTTTTGGACTACCATATCGGCTTTTACTTGCTTGATGTATTTCTTTAATCAACTTAAGGGCTTGTTGTTCATCTACCTGCCTGATAGAGGGCTTACGCTTGAGCCAATGATAATACCCGCTTTTGCTAACCTTAAACACCTTACACATCTTCTCAATAGCAAATATAGAGTGGTGCTTTTTCATGAATTGAAAAATTTGCCATCGTTCTTGGAGAAGATGCTGACTGCCTTTTTTAGTATATCCCTCTCTGTTTCTGCCTCCCGCAGTTGCTTTTTCAACCTGGTTATTTCCGCCTGTTCTGCTGATAAGGCAGGCTTGCCATGCCCTGAAAAACTGCCTTCCTTTCTTTGTTCATACTCTCGCTTCCAGCGGCTGACCAGTTGGGGACGCAGTCCTAGTTCTACTGCTACTTCTGTAGTTGATTTGCCCGAGAGGCACAGCTCGACGGTCATCAACTTAAATGCTTTATCAAACTTTCTTCTTTCTGTCATGTTCGTTAAGGTAATTATTTTCGCTTAACTTACCGTCCAGTCAAAGGTAGCAGGTTCAAACAGTGTATTGTATGTTTGCATAAAATAAATTAATCTCAAGGAATTTTTCTCATAATTTTTCCTGATTTCCTTTAATAAGGAGTTTATGTTATTGACTACAGCTAATTCATCTTCCCATCTTGATATTCTTATAGTGCAAAACACATCATATGCTATATCTTTGCTATCTATGTTCCTATATTCTTCGTAAACATCAATTGGGTCATAAAGAGATAGGCATCTTCTTGTAAGTGTATCAATCGGATACTGTGAGTCCCATAGTAAGTTAAAATTTATATAAAATCTATCAAGGCGTGGCATGTGGTTTTCACTCTTTAGCTTTATCAATTATAACTTTACATTATTCACCTAATGTGGAAATACTAACCTAGATGCTTTTATGATATCTGATTTCTCCTATTTTAAAGATCAAATAATGAACTACTTTAATAGGATAAAAAACAAAGCTACAGGTGTATTATTTATATTGAAGGATGTTTTATCTTCCAATTTATAATATCTCGACATGCTGCTTGAACTACGTGCCATGAGATAATACAAGTGTCCCTATCAGGATAACTCCTTAGTTCAAGTTGTGAGCTTGGATGAACCAGATTTCTAAATTCTCTTAATGCATGGCTAAATCGTACTCTATCTAACTGTATCCATCCATTATGGTGTGAAACTTCTATCATTTCAATGAGTTTCCATTCAGTAAAAGGTTTTACTCTGCCATTATTTTTAGGCACATTAGGTGCAGTATTTGCTTCTCTTGGATAGGCATGTAACATCCCAAAAATTACACCTTCTAAAAGACTCCCCATTATAATTATCCCAGCTAAGAAAGCACCTGCATCAACACATTTTTTGCTTTCATCCCATCGTAATATTAACAAGTTATTTAAGTCATCCGAAAAACCAAGCTTGGTAAAGTCAGGCTTAGGAATAGATTCAAATTCTATACTTTCTGCTTGTAGTCTTAAATCTACCTTATACAAAACATCGATTATTTCAGGGGCGTCACTTTGAATCGGAAAGATTTGAAATATTGCACTTTTAATCTTTTCTTTATCATCATCTCTTAATCTTGTAAGGCAAGTATTTAATTTAGGTGAAGAATAAATCTCAGCTGTTGAAATAACTGAATTTGCTCTGCTTCCAAAAGTACTTGATTGTATAAGGTTAAAACGTGAATTTATTAGTAAATCTGCAATATTATCATCTCCATCTTCTCTCAATATTTCAATCAGAGACTTTATAATTTCATCCATATATTTTTAAGGAAATTCATCTAAGGGATTTCAGATCAGGCTAAATTCTTCGTGTAAAGCTGTGGACGAAAAACCCTATTAAAATATACCCTCTTTTCCAGTTAAAAATACACTTTTTTGGGTATTTTATTGATGGATGATAAACAGTAGTTTTATGTTCATAAAAATTTTAAATAATAGAAAATGAAGGTAGCCTTTATTATAGGAAACGGATTTAACTATTTGATTAGAGATCTTGTTAGAAACTATCCTAAGGATAATATTCCTAAAATATTAAATGCTTCAACTGTAGATGTTGCAAAGAGGATAGAGGATATAACCAAACTTTGGGAGAAGTTTAATACTGTCTTCAATAATCTTAAAGAGCACACCAAGGAACATCAATTATCTGATGAAGAACTCATTCGAATGATATATGCTGTTTTAGATTTCTTTTCAACTATTAGAGGCTTCGAAAAGATTTTAAGCAAAGAAATAGTAAACAATCTTAAAGTTGTATTCAATGATTTTATTTTAGATCAGATTAAGCAGATAGCAAACGAATTTAGAGAGCATCAAGAATCTGAAGGCTATAGGGCTGTAAAACAATTATTTCCAAATTTTGGTGTAAAATTTCAAGAAGTTATTCGAAAGAATAATCTTCAGGGATTGCACATATATACTACTAATTATGATGGAGTATTAGATACATTACTAACAGGTAATCCTAAAGGCTTTGTGTTTAATGATGGTTTTGGTTTTTGTAGTATCCAAGGTTTATTGGAACTAGACCCAAACGGATTGTTTAATCAAAAACAGTTAATTGCTCATTTACATGGTTCTTATCGTTTTCAACGGTATTTTGGAAGTACTTACAAAACAAAGTCCAACATAGAAAATAAAGATCCGGTTATGGTATTTAATAACCCAGATATGAAGGAACAAATTATTAGAAATGATAATGTTTTATCTGAATATTTTCATCAATTCATTAATGACTTAAAGGTATTTGAAAAGCTAATTATTTTTGGTAATTCAATGATAAATGAGCCACACTTGAAAAACCAAATTAAACTGCACTTCAATAGAGATAATACAAAATTATACATTTGCTCTAGGGATCCTGATGCCATTGTGAAGAGAATTGAACCAAGTTACAATGGATCTATCTTAAGTAGAAATACAAAAGCTGTAAAATCTGAAGATCAGTTAATAGAATTTATCGATGATATTATAAAAGATTAACAATGAAAAAAGTAAAGTGGCTATTTATGCTCGTTTTTCAACAAAAGACCAAACAGCAGAAAATCTTTTATTAGGACTCAGAAGAGTTTGCTCTGCTATGGACTATGATACCTTTCAAGAATACATTAACTAGGTATCGGATTCCAGTAAGAGAAATAAACAAACCACTGTTTAGATATATAGCCCCCTCAATTATAGAGTTTTGCAGAGCAAGCCTTTTTGATTTTATATAGCTTTCTCATGGATCTCAAGTGCGCCAGCCAAACGATATGAAAGCCTTGGAAAGACTATTACCAAAAAATGTCTTAAAAACTATTGAAAATGGCCTGAACGTAAAGTACAGGCCATTTTGTGGTAAAGATGGGACTCTCCCCTATAATCCGCTATATCCCTATTTCTTTTTAAAAATAATAGCGTACTTTAATCCTGATTTATTCTGCCATTGCTTCTATGAACCAGACAACCGATTATTTACAACTCCTTTCTGCTGTTAAGCAGCAAATTATGAGTTCTCGTATTCAAGCCGTCCGGGCTGTCAATAAAGAAATGATCAAGCTTTATCTTCATATCGGGCAACTCATTGTACACAAGCAGGAGCAGTTTGGATGGGGCAAGTCAATAGTCGAACAATTAGCTAAGGACCTTCAAAAGGAGTTTTCCGGAACGGTTGGCTTTTCGTCGCAGAACCTATGGTATATGCGACAGTTTTATATCGAATACAGAGAGGATACAAATCTCCAACAGCTTGTTGGAGAAATTCCCTGGAGCCATAATCTGCTGTTGATGGCAAGAGTAAAAGACAAAGCAGAAAGAATCTATTATATCCAAGCTACCTCCCAGCTGGGATGGAGCCGGGATGTACTGCTCAATCAAATTAAAGCCAAGGCCTATGAACGGCATCTACTCGAGCCTAAACAAACCAATTTTGACAAGGCGCTTCCCATTTATTTAGCCGAACAAGCAAGTGAAGCTATCAAGAGTAGTTATAATTTAGAGTTTTTAGGCATCAATAAACCGGTTCTTGAAAAGGAATTAGAATCCAGGATGATCACCCATGTAAAAGAACTATTGTTAGAGCTAGGGTATGGATTTAGCTTTGTTGGCAGCCAATATAAGATTATGTTAGCAGAAAATGAATATTTCATTGACTTGCTTTTTTTCCATAGAAAACTCAGGTGCTTAGTAGCCATAGAACTGAAAACCGGCAAGTTCAAACCTGAGTATGCCGGGAAAATGAATTTTTACTTAGAAGTGCTGGATCAAACAGAAAAGTTAGACGGTGAGAATCCCGCGATAGGGATTATCTTATGTGCTGAAAAAGATAATTTGGAAGTAGAATATGCATTAAGAGTTTCTACTAAACCTATGGGAGTGGCAGAATATCAACTCACCAAAGAATTACCTGTTTCCTTAACAGGCAAACTACCTACTGTAGCAGAACTAAAAGCAGAATTAAAGAAATAATGTCTAAATCTATATATTGATTGTGTCTCTTACTCAATAATTAAGAACAAAAACAGCGGATATTCTCTGTTGGATGATATAAATATCTATGTTAGGCAGAAAATACATGCAAAAGTGTTATAAGACAAAAGTATCCCCCGAGTCCTACTATTCCTGTTGCGTTTTTAAAAGGAGCACCTATGAAATGTTAACTTAACGTGAACTATGGATTAGTAAAAGCATAAAGGGCTCAAAATGAATTAGCTTT
>NZ_JAUKPO010000096.1 GCF_030503435.1 Rhodocytophaga aerolata | reverse complement strand
AAACAGTTATAAAAACGCAGCTTAACTATTTGTCCAGTTTATTGTTGCAAGTTCAGTAGAACCTCTTTTTATTAATAATACTAAGAATCAACCTTGTAACTCCCATCAGAATTAGGATAGGCCCAAATAAAAGAATATTAAATAAATACAAGACATCTCTTAATCCTTTGAATCTGGGACTTACATCAGAAAGACTATATCCAAATTGCCAATCAAGAGTATAAAGAGCGAATTGCACTATCAACAGTAACAGGCATATGTCCCCTATCCATTGTGGCTTTACTTCTTTCATCTCCTTTAATTACCGGTAATGGGCCAAACCTCCCCGCAAACCGGTCCTTCTGCTTTGCCTTAAGGTGAGGAAAGGCCGGTTGTCGTGGAGGTGGTGTTAGCCACTTTTACTTTGTTATTTCTATTTCCCCTTTTTGATTAGTAATCATTCGATATCCTAAACTTCGAGCAAAACTTGCTACGCAGAATCCAAAAGATTCCCATCCACTACCATTAAAATGGTCTTGTTCTTCCACTTGATTTAATGCTTCTGCAATTTGAGCTAAGTCCGCTGGCTGAATGACTTCCTTATCAATTATTGCTATTATTTTATTGCATCCTTCTAATTCAGGAATGAATCGACTGTTATCCTTTGAGTTACGTGCAAAGTACCTGCTATGTGCCTTTATTTGCTCAATGCTTCTGTTTTTAAGCGAATCCATTTTTATTGTATAGTGGCTAATGGCCCGAGCCTACACAGCGCCGTGGTCTCTTGCGTCAGCCTTGCGCTTCGGCGGCCCGGTGATTGATGTAAGCGGTGTTAGGCGATTTAATTTTTAAAATATGTATCCTATATGAAAGTCTAAGAGATAAATTAAACTTCCTTCTGTTTTTCTTTCTTGTCTAACTGTCGAGTTAGTAGTTGAAAAGTTTGCTCCATAATGAAGTGAGGGAGTAAATCCAATAGATAGCTTTTTCTTAATTACTTGTTGATAACCAATTAAAGCTCCTGCCCCTATGAGATGTCTTTTCTCTGTATTGTCTATTCTGTAAATATAATCTCGCATATAAGCCGTGGAAAATCCAACATAAAATCCATTGAAGTAGTTTTGTTTATTTTTTCTCAAATAGTGTCTCCATTGTGGAAGCAACATGACTTGTTTGTAGTGTTGGATTGTTCCTTCCACTGTTGTCCGATCTTTAGCTGAATTTGAGAAATGAGCAGAAAGACTGATCGAATTTTTTGAGGTTAATAGCCTTTCATATTGCAAGCCTACAAGGGTAAACTCAGAAAAGAAATGCTTATATCCCCCAGTAGGAATTTTTAATTTAATATTGTTCCTAACCGGTAATGAATCGATCTGAGCATAGCTCTTACTCATTAATAATATACCTATTGCTAGTAGGAAAATACTCTTTCTATTCATTTCTAATTTTTTATTTCGCCTAACGGAACCACTGCAACTGTATACTGTTGGCTTGTGTTGAGGTAAAGGGTTGGAATGCCAAGGTTATCAGCTTGCAGGGTGTTGGCAGCATGTTTTATTCTTTCAAGTATAATTTTTTCACATACATCAACGTCCAGTTTCGTCGTTCGTTGTAACCATGGCTGAGGATACTATCATAACATTTTATAGGATATGGAACATACGCTCGATCTGCTATTCCTCTGCTTTCCATGACCCATCTGCCATATTGGGTCTCAATAGCTACTACTTTTAGTGATTCCTTATTTGCTGCTTGATTTGTTATAAGAGTTGCCTGAGCGACTAACTGAGAATATATGGTATCGGATAGGAAGGATACTTTTTTTAATGTATCTGCTTTTAGTGCTTGTATATTTTGCTGTAAACTGTGTGTAGTATCAAGCAAGCAAGGTAGAAATAAGTTGTGGCCGATGGCTTGAGTATCTTCAAATAAGAAAAGAAGTCCAGTAATTCTTTCTTGACTGTAGGCCATGAAAGGGTTTAAGCCCAGTAGGAATAATAGTATAATTAATTGCTTCATATTTTCTTAACTTGCTGCCAATGGATTAAGCATTCTCGCAACAGTTGCTTGAGCTAGAGCTTGCGGTGAGGCAAGCGCAGTTGACGAAGGAATGCGATGTTGGCAGCATCTCTTTTATCTTTTTAATTTATCGATCTTTGTTATAAACATATGATAATGGCCTATTGAATCACCAATCTCTCTTATTCCTAGTTGATTAATTACGAATTGTGTTCTAATATCTTTAGGCACTTTACTGGAATGAAAATTTATCTGGATAGTATCCTCCTTCAGGTGATAAATACCAGTATACATCTCACTTTCCATAAACTTGCCTGCATTATATTCGCAACTACCATCAGCTCTTAATTTTAACCACACCCTTGAAACCGTATGTTTGCAGGAGCCTGCATAAACCACTGGGCTTTTTAACTTTTCTATACTCCACTCTATTGGTTGAAAAACTACCACTGCTAAGGCAAGTAAAGAAATACTGACAGAGAAAACTCTAGCTCTATTAAGTGTTTTTTTACTTATAGCTTTAATAGCTAAGATACTAGCGAAAAGGATTGTAATAAAGCCTATAGCATAATAGAACAAATAAATAACCATACCTGTCCAACCTCCTATCCATAAGGCTGTATACTTGAATAGAATTAAACATAATCCTATTCCAACTGCATACTTCACTTCTTTTTCCAATTTATTCTAGTTGCTGCCAATTAACCAAACACACTCGCAACTATGGCTTCAAATTGGAGCTCTGCGGTGAGGCAGCCTAGTTGTCGATAGTGTGTGGTGTTAGGCTTATTATTTTTACATTAACTCATCAAACTTTGGTCTTTTTCTTTTGCCTTCAGAGACTAATTTTATCAGCTGATGAGCATTCTGGTTTATCTTATCCATCGGATCTATGGCTAAGGCTTTCTCAATCCACTCAAGGGCCTCTTTATCTTTTCCTGCTACCATTAGATTAATGGCATGGTTACACATTAAACCTGAATCAGTGGGCAACCTTTTTATTGCCTCAAGCGAATAATTTACTGCAAGTTCAACATGCCCTGCATCTATAGCCGCTATGGATGCTTCTCTTGCTACATCAGGGTTTAATTTCTCTATTGCTAAGGCATCCTCAAATAATTGCATCGCCTTCGCATGTTCGTTAATGGACTGATATAATTTACCTAACAGCCACTTAGTCTGCCAATGATTAGGGATCAATTCTAGGCATTTGTTGTAATGTGCTATGGCATTCTTCAATTTTCTTTTTTCCCAAAAGCCAATCTTTATCCCCTCTTTCCCCTTAAGTATAATCAACTTTTCTGATAGCCGATTACCTTCCGAGAAGTGATAATCAAAAACAGAAATATGTTAGATTGGTAATTCGTATGACATTCTTTATTTCTTTTATATTAAGCCTAATGGTTCTAGTGCTGCCGTCATACCCTTGCTTCCTGCTAGAGCCTAGTGCGTTGGCAGCAGGGTTGTCGGTTCAGAGCAGTGTTAGGCACTGTTCCTTACTTTTTGAATTAAAAGGCAATTCCAGCTGTTATTCCAAATCTGATATCTAATGTATTGAATAATAAACTAAAATAGTCATATTTGACAGTCTCCCGACTTAAGCCCTCAAAATCATGCTTAGTAAGATGAGGTCCAAGAAAGCAATCCAACGATAAGTGATCATCCAAAAATAGCGCATGAACACCAGCTAGAACACCCCCTCCATAGCTTTTTATTTTTCCATACTCTTTACCTAAACCTGAATTCTCAGTTTCCATCTCTAAATAGCGATAGCGTGCAAAACTCGCCAAATACACCCCTTTGGGTGCTTGATGCCTGGCTAGTGAATAGATTCTTACTTCTGGAATGAAGGTATAGGCTTTTGTTAGTGTAGAGCGGCTAAAAATAATCTCGCGTTCTCTCACCTGATAGTTTCCTCCGAGCTGCACACTTAAGCGCTGGCTCACTTTCCTTTCGTAGAAGCCAGACAACAGGCGAGCCGATACACTTAAAAGATTTACTTTAAATACATTTTTAGATATAGGTTTGCTCTGATTCATAACCGGTTGAGCTTTCCCTATGCCTACCAGTAATAAAAAGGTTAGTACTAATACACAAACTTTTCTCATTTGCTTATTTCAATAGTGCATGCTCATTTTATTCTGACTAACGTCCAAGTCTAATGCTGATTTTAGCTTATGGCAAAGCCAACATCCTGCGGCTTTAGCTCCAATTTAGCAATCTTCTTTCTGATCCTCTTGACTAACTTCATCTTTCTTTTCTGGTCCATGAACAGGTACTGGCTTGGTGGATTATAGGGTACATGCTTGACAATCATATGCCAGATGATGACGGCTAGCTTTCGGGCTGTGGCAGAAACGGCTGCTGCTCGGCCTCTTCTGTAGCTGATGCGGTTGAAGAAATCAGACAGATGCGTGTCCTTGAGTTTTCCCACTGCATTGGCCGCTTGCCTGAGGGCAATTTTTAGGCGGTTACTTCCTTTGGCAATCTTTTTACTGAGCACCTTCCCACCACTAATCTTGGTATTGGGACACAGCCTGAGCCAAGAAGTAAACTGCTTAGCAGTCGCAAACTTCTTAATGCCTTCACAGCCTACCTCACTCATTAAGGCAATCACTGTTCCATAGCTCACCCCTTCAATGCGCAACAGGTCCACCCCGTCAAAGTATTGATACGAAAGCTGATTCAAATCCATGTTCTTTGGCGCATTCTTATTGACCTTCTTATGTGGCTTTGCCTCTGCCTGTAATGCTTTCTTTGTTTCATCGGCTTCAATTTGCTCAGAAAGCAGCTTAGCTATTGCTAGATCACAGGCTGCAATCTGTGCCTGCAAAGTTTGATACAAGTCAAACTCCTGTTGTAAGCCAAACAGGTAGTCTTTTCTCCCATTGCTCTGCAAAGCTTTGGCAATCTCTTCTTCTGACTTACGGCAGTTGCTATGACGAAAAGAGGCCAGCACCTGAGGATTAGTTTCCCCGCTGCAAATAGCCTCGATGATCTGCAACCCTGTTAATCCACAGACATCTTTGACTACTACATCAAGTCTAAGATTGAGCAACCGTAAGTATTTCTGCATCTTCTGGGTAGTCATGGCTGAGGTCTCTAGTAGGGAAGTGCGGTGGCGGCAGTAAGTCCTGAGTTGCTCTGTAGCTAAATCCGGTAGAAAGCTACTAGTAAGTAGTCCCAAACTATGCAACTTCTGTATCCATTGGCAATCTTGCACATCTGTCTTTTTACCTTTGATGTTTTTGGTGAACTTGCCATTACAGAGATATACCTCCAATCCGGCTTCTTGGAGCATATTGAATAAGCTCTGCCAATAGGTGCCAGTTGACTCCATGGCTACTGTGCTAATCTTGTTTTCTTTGAGCCATTGTAACAGTTCTTTGAGATCTTCATTATACACGCCAAACTTTCTTAGGTCTTGAGGATTCTGGCCAATGGCTACATAATGGAAGCGGCTGCCTACATCAATACCGGCAGCATAGCGATTAATCACTTCCATAGGTAAGGATTTCTTTTTCATGATTCTTTGGATAAAAAGTTGAAAAAGTCCTAAGGAAATGTATCTTTGGATTGAAAGTATTCTGACCGGGGTAGCTGACAGCTCCTCCATTGAAATCACCTCAAGCCTTTCTGCTCGAACAGAAGGGCTTTTTACATTTCTGACCAGAATAGCGCACGGGTTGTGAACACCATAAAAAAATCGGTCTTGCTTAGGACAAGCTAAAAGTACCTACGTTAGCTCTAGAAATCAATACTTCTTCCAATATAAGGGAATAGTGCCTAACGGAACAACTGCTGACGCAAACCGTGCCGACTGCGGTGGAGCATTGCGGTGAGGCAAGGCCGGTTGTCGTTTCAGCAGGGTGTGTGTGCCCGGCATGGCACAGTATATTTTGAAAGAAATATACACTTATTAT
>NZ_JAUKPO010000095.1 GCF_030503435.1 Rhodocytophaga aerolata | reverse complement strand
GCCTTATTGCTCAGCAAGTTGGACCTCTCCAGCGCTCGCTTCCCCTTCAGGCAATATCTTATATATCTATTATATCTATATCTTCTAACTTGCTTTTTTCTTTTTCAAATCTTGTTTCAGATTCTGTCCATAAGTCAAGTTGGGTAGGATCTTTATCCTTAAGTTTTTCTTTCCTTTTCCTATATTCTCTAAGTATAATCAATCTGTCACCTTTATAAAATATTTGAGGATTTATGTAGAAAACATTTGTAATATCACTTTTGGCAATAAACTCATTGTCTAATAATTCAGCTAGGCCACTGTAAATCGTTTGAATACTATTATAGCCTGTTGCTTGTTTACAATCATCTACACGAAATAATAAGGTGTCCTGCGAAGGTTTAACAATTGAGAAGACATAGTTAAATACTCTTTGAGCAGCTTTTGATAAACCAAATATTGCAGCCATGCTACCTTGAAATATTTTTACAAATTCTTCAGCATCAACACTTTTTTTGGTTGCTAGAAATAAGGCGTCTTCTTTATGCTCTCCTGTAATAGTATTTAAGATAATATCGTTCTTACTAGTAGCAACAGCCTGACTTTTAGATTTCACAGGAACCATTAATTTTTCTAGAAAAGGATTATCACGGTTTTCAGGAAAATCACTAACTCCTTTTTTCTTAATTTCCATTATAGCTCATTCATATTTAGAGTAAATTTCCAAAAAATATACGTACATATTGGAATACAATTCTAATCATTTTGGATAATAATTCCAATTTTTTACCTATCGAATTGGAAAATATTTCTATTTGTTTTTAAAACATCGTGTTATTATTCCAATCTGCTGGAATAAAATTCCAATCCACTGGAATGACCCCTAATGATAATCAGACAGTTACGGCATTTTCCTCTCATTCTATTCTTTACTTGTAGAAATCCCTTGGATTTCAGGTTTTTTTAGGCATCTGCACCTCTGCAGGTCAGGGAAAGGAAAGAGCTCATTATCAGGTCAATCACCATCCTAGCAGAGCAGTTTAACTAAATCAAAGTTTTCTCGTTATAATTTCTAGGTGGTTTTACTTAAGGTATTATTGTCAATCCAAATACATGAAATATAATTTGGCGTGGTGTCTAATGGACATCACATGCAACCGGAAATAAAGGAGTACTCCTTTATTGAATTAGATAAGGCATTTACGTTGTATATGCCTTGTTTTTTGTCTTACTAAATATGGGCAAGAGGGGGAAAAAATTAAGGCAGGTTATGTTTTGGACCTTTTGGCTTCTCTTGCTGGGTAAGTTTACCATCTATTTTTTGCTCCACTTGGGCTTGTTTGACCGCTATGCCCATCTCTGTCAGAAGCGCTCGAATACTTTCTTGTCTCTTATCCTCTTTAGCCGGCACTTGCTCAATGGCCTGTCCTAACTCTGCTTTACTTATTTTACCTGATAGCAGGTAGTGGATCAGACTTTGTGTTTTAGTGGTTTGATTAGTGAGTTTACTGGAAAGTTGCGCTTGTTTTTGGGTAGACTCTTTAATTTGCTGTTGTAAACCTTTCAATTCCCCTTTTAATTTGTCATTTTCTTTTTTAAGCACTTCGGCAGCTATAGCTACTTGATGGAGCTCACGCATTTTATCTTTAGCTTGCTCTACAACCTTTTTCTGCTGGACTTCCAATTGTGCTTTTACAAGCTTCTCTTGGGATTCTTTGTACTCTCCCGGGTGTTGCTTCATTATTCCCGCAAAGTTCGTTTGTGGGAGCTGTATGGAAGCCTGAAAGGGTGGTAAGGCTATATCCAAAGAAGGTGCCTGGGTAAACTCATTGGCGTGGGCATAAAACGCTTTGACCGTGGTATGGTTGGCCTTACTGCCTTTGATACCTCTTTCTAATCCTATGCCCTGGTGTGCTTGGGCAAAACTATCCTGCAGGCCTCTGAGTTTTTCCCTACCTCCTAAATATGCCCGGCAATTGAGCTTGCCTTTCGGATCAATTGGTACGATTACAGCATGGATATGGGGCGTTTGCTCATCTACATGCGTGGTGAAGTTGACTATGTTTTTTTCTCCATACTGCTCTTTGAGCCACTGATGACAATGCTCTTCAAAAGCAGTCCACTTTTTCACCATTTCTTTAGAGCCTACTAAGCTAGCTTTCCCGCTCTGTGGATCTAGTTTCTTTTTAAATTGAAAAGCTTCCGGACTGGCCGTCATTAAATGTTCAACAGCTAGCACCGCATTTTTTCTAGGCTTGTCTATGCCAGCTTCTTTAATTCGCTTAGCTACATCTTTAGCTAAATCCCCACTTCCTATATATCGTGTGTTTAAATGAGTCAAGTCCTTGTCTGCATTAGGCACATCCATGGTGCGCTCTAAATGTTTATTCAAACCACCGCAATTACCGGCAGTTTTTAATTTAGCTGTTCTTAGGATAGCATACATAGCGATTGGGTTAGGGTTGTATTGAGCGGCTGGACGAACGGAACAATTTTACCCGCAGACCGAAGGGCGAGGATAAAATTGTGTAGTGAGTACACACTCGCGCGCTCAGTGTACCCGCTAAGTACGCTGTTTTCTTCGACTTTTCAAGCAAGGAGGTGATTTTTCTTTTTCTATTTTTTCCCCTCTTGCCCATTTTTCTTTCTTGTATACTTTGCATTTTGAACTATACGCTCAAAGATTAATAGGAAATTCTACTGATTTTTTAATCGAATATACTTCTTGATGGCCTTACTTTCGCCTAAGAGAATTTCCAAGTATTCATCCTCATAAGCATCCAGATCTGTTAACCGGATTAGCTGCTCAGGACTTGTTAAGGCTTGTTGTAGATACTCTTCAAATCTTGTTCTAACAGGTAGGCAATGCTTCACCTTTTTAAACAATTCATCTTTGTCAGTATTGTAAATTACTTTAAAATGTTGGCCACAAGTGCTGGTGGCAAAAGCATAGGTGAGCATGAGTTCAAGATTTCTTTTTTCCGCTTAACCATTCCCAAAAAGTAGCAGGCCTGTTTTCAATAGCCAGGCGGAGTGATTTAAGTTCTTCTGATTGCTCGGCTTTCAATTCAGTACGTAGCTTATCGAATAAGCCGGTTACTAAATCTTCTTGTTTAGCAGGAACTGCATTCCCTTTCTTGATTTGAGACTGGGCAAATTCTCGTAGATCTTCATTAAACCACCGGCCTAAAGGTTTACCGGCTCTGGATGCCGCTTTTTGAATAATAGCTCTTGTATCCCTATCTATCCCTTTTATGGTCCACTTCTCAGGTTGGGGTATGTTTCTTGGTGGCCTTCCTCCCTTATTTACGGGCGGACTTTTTTCCGTTTTAGTCTGCCCTTCATGTTGAGTATACTTCTCAGCTGCAAGATCAATTTGGCCTTCGCTTTTCAAGGTCGGACTTTTCTGGGTTTCAGTCTGTCCTGTTTTTTCATCCATTTTTTAGAGTCTGTATTTAAGTCTGCCCTCAAAGTAGATAAAATAATGGCTAAAATCAATATAAAAGGTTTTATTTGACACAAAGCTACTTATTGAACAATCCCTATCAGGCTGGACTATTGATGGAGCTCAAATTTAATCCTGGATTATTCGTCTATGTTAGTATATACCAAAATTTTTCTTAGAGTTTCAGATACACCTATATTTTGTATAAATAAATCAGAATATGAAAGGACTCCTAAGCTTATTCATTGGACTGATGCTATCTACTTTTAGTTTTAGTCAGAAGCATCAACGATCTATGGTTGATTTTTCTTCTTATTTCACCCTTAAAGCAGAACGATCTGCTGGGAATGAGAAAATATTAGTTTATCCTGCTGTGGTGGATAACCCAAAAGGTGAAACGGGAAAATTCATTAAAATGTATTCTCGAAGATTCAACTATTTGCTACAAAATAGAACCAATTTTGCCAGAGTATATAATCATTTGTATCCAGATACTTTGACCATGACTAGACGTTACACGGATAGTCTACAACACAACCAAGTATTCAAGCAATATTTCAATGCTTTCACTTACTATATCAACTCACCATCAACAAAAAACAGTACTAAAATTGCTTTTTCAGTTGAAGAAATGATGCAGGTCGCTTCAAAGTTCTTTTATTGTGACCTAGTAAAGCCTGATACTACGGTTAGTTGGCACGTATGCGTAGGATTTAATGGTTTACAAGATGTTGTCTTTGATAAAGACTATACTTTGTTGGAAGCTTTTTGTTTTGAAGCCATCTTTACTAATATGCTCAGTGAGGATCCAGAAAAGAGTAAATTTATGGACAATTTTATAAATTACGTTACAACCAGTACCAATAAGCAAAAGCAGAAATTCACTTCCAACCAAGACTTACTCCAAAAGGTAAAGCATGAAGTGTTTTTGAGTATGGAGTTTGATAAGCAATTACAAGTGACATTATTAGATTATTACTATAAAAATCAAAATAACTTGCCTTTTCAAATAGAACAATAAAGTTCTACACAGGATTGATTACCTAACTAGCGATTCATTTCACCACTAAACTCATTTCAAGCATACGTTCGCGTGTAACCATAGTCTATTACTCTTATTAACAAAAATATTTAGTGCTACGAATGCATTAAATAATAGTTATAGAAAGGTGGTTTTGCTCGTCTAAAGTTATATGGAGCGTTTTCATAGCTTCTATTTTTCTTAATTCCTCTATGGATAATTGTTCATCTAATAATTTTATCAATATTTCCATCTTATGAGGTTCTGCTACTACACTTAAATAAAAGTTTTCACCTTTTTCATTTTGGCTATCAATATCTAAACAAATAGCTTTTATCTTCTTTTTCTTGTTGCGAAAATATTCAACTACAGGGTGAATTTTAGAAAGGAGTCTTGATATACCAACAGACAAAATAAAATCTCTAGAAAAAGATGTAGGGTTAAAGTCTCTAAAAATGAGTTGAATATACTCTTCAATCCCTACAGCCTTTGTTTCTAATTTATTAGCTTCAATATTTTGTCCTTCAATCAATTTTCTAATTTCATCAATTTCTTCATAATACACATCACCTTGGATTAGAAGGTCATAGGACTTATTTTCTTGATTCATGTTAATTAGATTTATTAACTACTACTATTTTTACTACTTTTAGCTTCTTTAATATTTTCTACTTTCCCTCTCCTTCCCCCGCCCTGCAGAGGCGCTGATGGCTTAAAAAACCTGAAATCCGACAGGATTTCGGAAGGATCAAGCTTACTTAACTAGTTTGAGCCCAATATTGATTAAATGGTCAAAGTCATTGTCTTTGGTATGCAACTCCATATCTAAATATAGAGCTGTAGCAGCGATCCAGAGATCATTCTTGCCCATATTACGAGCTGTTAGTCCTGTCGGTAAAGGTTGAAATTGTAGTTTGCCCTGGCTGTATGCATCTATCAAAGCATAATTCTCTGTTAAATACACGGTTATTTCGACGACAGGATAGCGCTTGAAGAGATTTTCTAAAAAGGCAATTTTTTGACTACCCCAATCTGCTTTCAAAGCAAAGGCTCTTAACTCACCCACTACTACTACCGGGATCACGACAGTGTTTGGTAAAGATTGCTCTTTCCTAATATGTTCTATAATGAGATTAGTATCAAATATCATTGTCCTTTGCTGCTCTTTCCTCTTTCAAGATTTGGTCCATGCGTTGGTTTTCCTCTTCGCTAAAGCTTAGGTTAGGAATCAGGAAAGGTTCTTTAACACATACTTCCTCTAGAAATCTTTGTGGTCCCCATCTTTTGATATCTTCCGGACGATAGATGTTCCATTGCCCTCTTGTTAAAGGAGGAATGGATACCTGGTTTTTGTTCTTATTAATTGTTTTCCCCATATCTCTTCTTATTTGAGAAAAAAACCGGATGCTAAGTGCGAGCTTATACGTCATCCGGGTTGACTTGCGTCGGCGTTGCCTTATTGCTCAGCAAGTTGGACCTCTCCAGCGCTC
>NZ_JAUKPO010000094.1 GCF_030503435.1 Rhodocytophaga aerolata | reverse complement strand
ACTATTTTGATAAAAATACCGAGTTAATATACGATAAATTAGGCGATATTCAAAGCGAAATCAATCAAATCAGCGTGAATTTTAATGAGATTGCCACGAGCGTAAATTCAGTGGCAAGCGAGAGAAATCTGTTTACTTCCCTTAATGAGGCAAAGATAATGCTACGGGCGATAGAGGTGGAGCAGCAAAGAATACTAGCACTTATGGAAACACTCATTGAGCATTCAGATGATATACGGGAGGAAGAGAGACGCATGAGGGAAGAGAGCAAAAAAGAGATAGAGAGCAATCAAAACCGTAAAGTAGGGGAGTAAGCAGGAAGCTTACATAAAGAGGGCAGAAGGGGGATGAGGGAAATAAATATACAAAGGGAGGCAAAAAAGGAGTTAAAAAAAATCAGGCTCAACTAAAACGATAGCTATGATCGCCAAAATATCCACAGCCAAAAGCATAAAAGCCGTTATTGACTATAATGAGAAGAAGGTAGAGAAAGGGGAAGGTAGAATCATTGGTGGGGATAATATGCGTAACTCCACAGATATTGATAAGCTGAGTTATGAAAAAAAGCTATCAAGGTTTGAGCAAATGATTACCCGAAAGCAGAACACTCAGCATGAGAAAGTAGCTTTTCATGCCTCCTTAAGCCTGGACCCCACAGAGAAGCCCACCGATGAAACGTTAAAAGCCATTGCCTCTGCCTACATGAAGCACATGGGCTATGGCGGGCAGCCTTATTTGATCTACCGGCATGAAGATACCCACCATCCCCATATACACATCGTTTCTACGAGCGTGGACCGGGACGGCAAGAAGATCAATGATTCCAATAACCGTTACCGGTCAGAGGATATAAGAAAGGCCATTGAATAAGAGTTTGGCCTCGTAGTGGCACAAGATAAAAAGAAGGTAGGAATTGATGATCTGACTCCGGTTGAGATGATGCACGGGGTGCAATATGGGAAAACGGAAATTAAGAAAGCCATATCTGATATTGTAAGGCCGGTAGTTTCAGGATTCAAGCTGACAAGCATGCAAGAACTGCAAGCCGTACTTGGGCAGTACAACATCAAAGCAGAAACGGTTAGCGGAGAGAACAAGAATGGCAAATATGAGGGATTAGTCTTTTCAGTGACTGATGAGAACGGGAAGCGTGTTGGTACCGGCATTAAGGCTAGTGAGCTGTATTCAAAAACTTCGATGCACAATTTGAACTTAAAGTTTGAGCATAACAAGGAATCAAAGAAAGAGATTGCCCCAAAAACCGCTTCGGCGATAGAGAAAGTATTTACTTCCCATAAGTCCATCACGAGAGAAGACTTGCAAGCAAAACTAGCCAAGGGGGGAATTAACCTGCAGTATCATGAATGGACGAAAGGCGTGTTTGGTGTGACCTTTATTGACAATGCGAACAGAGCCGTATTCAAAGGATCAGAGCTTGGCAAGGGCTACAGCTGGAACATTTTGCAATCAAGGCTATCAGATACCACCATAGAGAAAAGAGGTATTGACATGCTTGATAAGGAAACTATCAACAAAGGAAATTCTGTTCTAGGAACCATTTTCGATACGCTTAAAAAGGATGAGCAGACCGGAGCCTACTTTGAAAGCCAGATGATCCGGAAATTGCCATTGATGGATTTAGTATCTCCGCTGTTAAAGCAAATGCCTCAACTGGAAAGGTCCGCTGGTGAAGGCGTAGTAAAAGGCTTTGTGGAGTATAAGCAGGGTAAATTAGGAGAGATTGAGCAAAAGGAGAAAGATTACTTTAAAGCAGGGGTAAAGGTAGTAATGAACTTTTTAGACCAGTCACCTAAGAGCTTAACACCTGCTGACCGGATAGCCTTCTTAAACAAGCATGGCTATAAATTACAATCGGGTTCTGGAGGTTTGGTGATAACCCATAGCCAGGGACCACATCTAAAGGTAGGTCTTCCCCAAGAAATGTCCATTAGGCATTTTAATGGAATGCTGCCGGTAGCTAATGAGAAACTGCCAGCCTACAGTAAGGGAGAGAAAGCTTTTATCAAATCTATTGCAGATGGCAAAGCTTCTACCAAAGAGCTGGATCTGTTTTCGTTCCGCTACGATGTGTTCAAGCCCCTGCTTTCAGAAGAGAATAAAAAGCAGGTAGCAAGGCATCTGACAGAAAAGTATGCCAAACAGACCATTGATTTACTCAGTGCGCCTGGAATGAAGGCAAGTGATCTGGCAAAAGAACTAGATAAGCGGGGCTTACAGCTTGTGCCAACAGAGAAAGATGGCAAGGCTAGCTACCGCTTGCAGTATTACAAGATGCCGGAAGGATCAATAGAGATCACCTCAGCTTTTATAGAGCGGCTGCAAAGAGAAGCTTATAAACCAGCGCTCATACCGGCTAGCGCTAAATACAGCGTTTTAAGCGGGCTTTACCAGAGCCTGGATAGAAAGGATGTATCCGGCATTGAGCGTGCTCTAGGAGGCGTAGAGAAGCGAAATCCGGGGTTTTTCTCTGATCTTCGCAGAGAAGTATTGCCCATCCTGCAAAGAGCAGCTAGCAGCGAAGGAGCAGTGAAAGAGAAAACGGAAAGATCAGCTATCCTCCACCTGATAGATAGGATAGAGAAACATCCGACAGATACGCTCAAAGATGTTAAACAAGGCTTGGATAAGGACTTGTCTCAAGTGGGGACAAGAGGGGAAGAAGTGTTCAAGAAAAAAGCCAACGGCGGTGCTGCTGATGGCGATGATGACGGCGTAGAGAGCGACCACCGGAAAAACAAAAAGCGTGGCCCAAGGCTTAGGTAGGTGTTATACAAAGAGTCTATAGTAGTCTTAGT
The DNA here is from genome assembly GCF_030503435.1 of Rhodocytophaga aerolata. Lineage (GTDB taxonomy): Bacteria > Bacteroidota > Bacteroidia > Cytophagales > 172606-1 > Rhodocytophaga > Rhodocytophaga aerolata. The sequence goes on along the minus strand of NZ_JAUKPO010000094.1, from coordinate 3,267 downwards.
AGATCAAGCAGGCTAAATCCAAAGGCGTATAAATGGGACGTTATATACTAATCCAAGCAAGTTATGTTAAATTTTGATACCTGGTTTAGAGACCGAATGAAAAGTAATTCCTCTAAACTAAGGCTGTTTTCCTATGAAGTTGTGGGACTATGTGTATAAACGCGAATGTAGCTTGTTTTACTTCGTCTGCATAGCTGGTGAGCGGTCTTTAGCGGGCAAGTCATCTATAAATGATTTACTTAGGAATAAAGCTATTCTGGCAATAGCTACGGCATATTTTTTAAGGAGCTGATACCCTTGAAATTTTGATGCTTTTTTCAAAATTTGGGGAGCATGGACAGATTCTTTTTCTGTATAAACAAGCCCAAGTTGTTTAAAGTAAGCATTTGCAGCAGATATAGAGGCAGGTGAGGCCATAAATAAGTGAGCAACGTGCTATTTGCCTTTCTTTGAAAAGCCATGATGATAAGAGATGTTTAGCCCATACATGAAAAAGTGGCGGGTATGGTTATGGGGCAGGCCTTTATGAAGCAAATGGAAATCAAACCCGGCAAACCATTGTTTATACACCCGCTGCCCATAACTAACAATAAAGGCCGGAAACTGCGTTTTGAAACTTGCCTGTTTTTTAAAAAAGCTATCATAAAACTCAAACTTTTTTCCGGTGTTAAACAAGCCGTAAGATACCCCTACATAAGCGTTGGGCCGGCCTAATTTCCCCTTAATATATTTATTTACCCCCATGCGTTGATTGAGGATCAGCCCTCTGATTTTCTTACCCGGATTAAGGTCAGCAAACCGCATTTCATCATAGCGCAAAATGGGCGTATAGTGAAATTCATAAAAGTTTCTTGTTCGCACAGCCGCAGAAAGGCTCAGGCCAAGCCCTTGAATATTGCGCTCATATTGATAAGGCATACAAGGGCCTCCTCCGCATATACTATAGGGTAGATTGAATGGCTGAATGGCAGAAACATCGAATAAGTTACTATTGATGGCGCCCTGCCATTGCAGACCGGCAGATAACCTGAAAGGGGTCCATACTTTTTTTGCAATCGTTTGGGCAAACAGTAGGCTTGGACTAAGCAGTAGAAGCAAAAGCAAAGAATACATTCCTATCCAGCTATTGCTATTATCCTCATTGTTACTTTTCATTTTTTGAAAGGTAGATGCCAAAACCTATGCTAAAGAGCAGATGATGATCGCTGGAGTAAGCATTCGCAAACCGGTTGATTCTATAATCAAGGGCTGCCTGCAGGCCAACAGCAGGTGTGATAAAGTATACTGCTCCAAGGCCCATGCTTACATTGAAGTATCCTTCAGAGTAGCGCACCTGCTCTCTGACATTGGCAACCTCATAGCGGTAAAGGGTGCGAAGGTAACCGATATCCGTTTTAAGGAAAGGCCGCAGCTTTGTGCTTAGAAAATAATAGCGCACAAAGGGAGTAAGGCCAATAGTGGTAAGCGAAGAAGAGCTATATCGCTGGGTTGTTATATTGAAAGGCACCTGCGTTCCAACGACCAGGTTATCTGCCAAAAAGTGGCCGGCAAGCGGGTTTATATCCAGGTAAAACGGATCAGTAAACCGTACACTGCCTGAGCCGCCTAATAGCCAACCCCCTTTGGCAGTCTGGGCCTGCAGAGGAAAGGCGGCCTGCAATGCCCATCCTAGAAGCAGGGCTGCAAAAAGCATTTTCATACATTAAAAGTTAAAAGTTTGTAGCTAGCAAAGTAACGCTCTATTACCTTTATTGGTATAAATGGCCACCAAAAAGGCAATCCGGTATAGGGGGCAAACCGTTTCGTAGAATTTTACTACCTCTAAAGCCTTTCAATAGCCTCCTTTCAGAGAGTTTGTTAAAAAGTTGAATACGGTGTCTGCTCTGTTAGGGAAAAGTTACATTATAACTTCATGTAAGCTACAAAGAGGTTTCTCCAGCGGTAGTAAATGATGCGGCAGTAGCTGGCAATAGCGGTAAAGGCCTATAAGCAGGTAGAAAAAGCTAAATGGATTAAAAGCATCTCTCTCTTTTATGAGCAAGGATGCTTTTTCTTTTTTAGTATTTAGGGAAAAGTGCTTTTAATCCATGCTCTACCGCCTGCTTATATTGCTGCTCTCTATATTGCTGCTCTCCACGCTTCCAGTACTAGTCGGGTTAAGCGGCTATATAGAGTACACAAAGCGGCTGGTGATAAGAAAAAAGCTATTAGGGTGTATGAGTAAGTCTGAGATGAACACCTATGACTTGTTAGCCTATATTGCGCTCACGGGCCTGTTTGTGCTGCTTCCTCTTTTAGTTGGCCGCTGCTTTGCCATGCTAAAGGGGATTGCCCTTGAAGAAGGATTAAAAAACAAAGAAAAAGGTACTATTTAATATAGCGATGTAAAAAAAGACCGTTAAAGCAAGTAATTATATTCTGTTCAACTTTTAACCCAAGGCTAATTTTATGAAAAACACACTCTTAGGCACCCTATTTTTTGTTTTTACTTTCGCTCTATCCCTGCCAGGCTTTAGCCAGGTTAGCTGGGGTATCCAGGGGGGAGGCAATGTTTCTAATTTTCATAGCAGGCCAGGCGTTTACAGAAGCACCCATAACCGGCTGGGCTATCACGGTGGACTATTCGCAGAGATTTCACTTGGCAAGAAAGTATTCTTTCAGCCCTCGCTGCTCTATTCGCTCAAAGGATGGCGATCCAGACCGGAACTTGACGGTGGCCATCAGGGAAGGGTACGCTTTGATTATATAGATATTCCCTTGCTTGTAGGCTACCGGCTCTCGGATAAACTATCGCTGCTGGCAGGCCCGCAGGTTGGAGAGCTGATCAGAGCAACATCTATCATAGGCAGAGATTTAAACTTTGATGTTTCAAGCCAATTCAAAAAAATCGATGCAGGCATTGTTGGGGCCGTTTCCTACAAGTTCACCCCCAGGCTGGGAATGCAGGTTAGCTATAGCTTAGGACTGCGAAGGCTAAATCAAGTGAGCTTTCGCAAAGGGAATGGAAGCTGGAGCACACCCCCTACTGGAAACAACCGGGTGCTTGGGGTAAGTGCCTATTATCTGCTAAAAACGAAAAGATAGCTAGCAGGCCTGCGAGATAAGTATGTTGACTAATTAGCAAAAAGGATAGAGCCTTACGCTCTATTTTTTTTGTTTACATCCATGAGAGGGCTTAGCTGAACGCAGAGCCCGGGTTGAAGCTTTTTAGAAAAATTCGCTCGTTTATAAAAAACATCTTTGCTATAAACCGGCACTTTTTCCCCT
>NZ_JAUKPO010000093.1 GCF_030503435.1 Rhodocytophaga aerolata | reverse complement strand
TACAAAGCTAATTCATTTTGAGCCCTTTATGCTTTTACTAATCCATAGTTCACGTCAAGTTAGTAATTACATACCCTTTTACCTACGTACACCGCTAAGTATATATACTTCTAAAAGAGAAGGAGGCTCAGCTAAAAAGTAAATCATCCAACTACCTGATACCTTTGTAAATACAAATCGGTTATGGCTATTATTGGTTTTTTAACCATAAACTAAATTGGTCTACTTTCCCTGGGTTGTCTTTTAGCCACTTAGCAGACTCTTCGCTTGAGGCTTGGGTGATATAATAACAAAAAGCATACATATGGTCAGTTTGGGCTAGGCTTTTAAATAATGGCGCATAGAGCTGATTCCACAAATTTCTATCTTTCTTTTTTACTTTTTGACTAGTGGAGAACTCAAAAAACATCTCTGTATCTTCAATAAATAATTGGCCGGCTGTTTTGTTTTTGTTCTTTTCTTTCACTTCTTCTGTAGTCTTTGCTGCTTGCATTAATGCCATCATCATGTCTGTAGCGCCCCCTTTTGAGTCTACAGTAATCGTGATATGTTTAGGATTCTGCTCATCAATTTTTACCCCTGCTTTCATCACAGACAGCAAAGAACGATAGGCTTCTTTCGAACGCTCGGTTGCTGGTTCAAGTAAGAGGAAATAATAATATCCAAGCATACTCTGTGTTTTTGCTCCCTTGCTACCCATACTATTGGCGAGCATTAAATGGCTGCTGGCATGAGAAGGTTGAAGCTCAATAGCTTTGAGCAGATTTTTTTCAGCCCCTTGTTGATCCGCTACGCGCAAAAGGGTTAAGGCTAAATTGTAATGCACTAAGTAGTGACTCCCAAACTTTTGAAGACATTTTTCAAAAACCATCACTGCTTCTTTGGGCCTGCCTAAATCATCGAGTGCAGAGCCTTTGACTAGATAGGCAGGCATCTGGTTTGCATCTAGCTTAAGGGCTTGCTCACTGTATTTCAAGGCATTTTTGTGATCTTTGATGGCCTGATAGGTCATAGAGATTTCATAATTTGCCAGGGAAGAAGTAGGCTCAAGGGCTAATGCTTGCTGATAGAGGTTGATCGCCTGCTCATATTGCCCCTTATCAAAGCATGCGATCCCTTCTTTTATAAGATCTTGGCTTGACTGAGCAAATGCAGAAAAACAAATAAGCATCAACAGCATTGCTCCTCTTAACGAGTGAACTAAAGTTTGCACCATGGTACTGGACATAAAGGAGAAAATAATTTTCTCTTAATCGTCTATACCATTCAAGATGTAACTACATGATAGGTGGGCGGATCAGTAGATCACTGAACTAAACGTAAGCTAGCTAACTTACGAAAACATACAAGATGAACCTACGCCTTCTAAGAGTAAATGAAGAAATTCACCTAAACCATCCACCTGTTTATAGCTAGCAATTATATGGGCTATGAATGATAAGCACAGTATGCCTACAAAAGACATGAATGCCCAAAGCCTGCAAGCAAGGTATGACATAAGCTAAAAAACAGGAAGTTTAGTTGTTTTCTATTTTGAGTAGTTGTTACTCTTTTTCTACACCTTTTCCTAGACTAGGAGAGCTGCTTCCTAACAGTTGAATCATTATTGGAATGGTAGCGGTAAGGGTACCTAATAAAGCGATGGCTTGTTTATAGGTTTCTTGCTGGGTTAGTGACAAAAATCCAACTAACGCAATCACCACCAAGATCAGAGGTCCTTTTATGGCACTCCAGGCCCCACTAGTTAACGCTTCACTTTTCATTTTTGAAACTTCTTCCGGCGAGATGGTGGTAAGGATATAATTACGGAAACTGTGGTTCATAATCCACAGCGTTCCATCATAGACGAGTAATCCTTTTTCTATCAGCGCTATGATCACCTGCGTATTTTTTGAGTTCACCAGGCCATCTTGTGCAATATCATAAAGGATGTATTGCTCTTCCCGGGTGCAGGCTTTCCATAAACACTGGTAATGTGTGCGGGCGATGCTTTGAATTTTTAAAATAATATCGCCCTGCGATACTTTATTGCTTAGAAACTGGCTTTCCATGGATGCTTTCAATGCATACAGAAAAGGTCCGTGTCCCTCACACTCCTGTTTGATCAGTGCTTTTTTCTTTACTGCTTCTTCCATGTTACAAATTGGTTAAGGCTTTTTATAAAAATCACTACTTTGCTATACTATTTTACCGCTAGCTCTGCTCTGCAACGCTTTGCTGGGGCGGGCTGATTTTGGTTTTTCGAGCTCATCCGCTTTTCCATTGGTATGTCCAGCCAGAGGATAATTGGTATTGATATGGTAGAATTGTTGATTGAAATTTCCTACTACCTTCTGCCAGCGATTTAGTATTTGTTGGATAAGCAGTTTCTCTTCTATTTTTTGCCTGTCTATACTTTCAAGAAAGGCTTGAGAGAGTTGGACAGGATCTTTTTGGGAAACAATCAAGAGGCGTATGTCTTTTTTTATGAGTAATTTTTCAATTGCTTGAAGTATCTCTAGTGCCCTGTTAGGGGAGTAGAAAAGGATATACTCAAAATAACTGAAAATAAGTAATTTAAGATGAGGTGTGGGGACACCTGTTGAGTCTGTTATCAGCGTTGGATTGGCTGTACTTAGATTAATCTCGGTTGAGTGATCGATAGAAGTTACATAGCGGGTAATAAAATTATTGGATTCTGAGAGGTACACCCCAGTCAGGAATACATTTTTTTCTCTGCCAGTATTTCATCTGCTATGAGTTTGAAATTCGTTGGCAGCGGGTAGTTTTCATCGATTATCCCTAAATTGAATAGACGAAAGACAGCAAACCGGCATAAAGAGAATAGCAAATATAGTAGAGTGCCCCAGATAATGAGAAAAACTGTTAAGGAAGTTGGGTGGCTTACATAGCTTGACCAAAAATGAGGAAGATCCGCCTTGAGAATCAGGTCCTCTTCCTCCGCATTGCCTTGATTGAACCCGGCATACCGCAAGATGCATGTCAGCTTGGAAAGTGAACCCTGAGGATCTCTGCTAAATGAAAATTGATGTGAGCCACTGTTGGTCCCAAAAGATAAATGCTGGTTTTCTACGACCACCGGATTATAGAGAAATTCATTGCGGAGCCTATGTGCAAAGTCATCTTGGTGAGTAAATTCATTAGGAAGTGCATGCGTATCCGTTTCGATGGAAGACTTGGCTCCTTTTTGTTTATCTACCCCTTTATCTTTTTTGTGATGCGCTACCGTGGAATGGTAGCTATGCTGCTTGAAGTTTGCCTGCAAAAATACCAAGGAGTGTAGGAAAGAAACTTTATCATCAGCGTTGGCAAAGGCAATCTCCCTATACGTATCCTCTATATTATCCTTTCGTTTAGTGAGATCCTGGGCCATTTTCATTAAATAATGCTTGGCGGCCACCTGCTGTTCATAATTATATGTTTCCCGAAAGAAAGACACTGCCGGTAGTACACCAATAAGCAATACCCAGAGGGAAAGAAAAGCTAAATAATTTTTGGTTAAGGTAGAGAAAGGAATTTTGCTCGTAATGTAGATTGGTAAAGAAGAGGGCTTTATCAGACTCCAGGGCAGAATAATCGCTAGCAGGAGTAGCTGGAAGAAGACAAGCAGCCAAAATTCTGACGAAACATTTTTCAGCCATACATACAGGTTCAGGAGCGCAACAAGTAGTAAAAAGGATACAAAGAATCTATAATTTATCTTTCTACTGAAGCTACGGAACGTTTTTAGGTGCACCTGATCGTAAAGCAACAAATGAGCAGCCAGAAAAGAATAAATCGCCGTTAGCGCATGTAGGGTAAGGGCTGTAGAGACAAAGGGTAATCCATTGGTATACTGATTGGTTTTTTCAACCAAGATAGCCTGATACGGGTAGAAAAAATAAACCAATACCAAACCCAACATACTGATAAGGATACCTGATAGACGCCTGTAGGCTGAAGCTTTCTTTCTATTAGGCCTAAGCCAGGCAAAAGGAGAGTTTTCACCCCGCAACCGGAAATCAGATACGTATGAAAATTTTTGTGCCATCAACAACACACACAGCGGAAGTAAGCAGATCAGGTAGCAGAGAAACGATAGGGTAATTGTTAAAACGCTGGTAGTTTTGCTATAATCCTTGTTATAAAATACCACCAGATGCAGGGGCAGATGTTGGATCTGGCTTACATAGGCCTCGTACTCTTTTCCATTATAGGTTAACTCCAGATGCGTGTTGCTATTGCCCAGCAAGGCAGATTGTAACAAACTGTTGTCTTTGGTTTCCTTAACAAACTTTTCTTGCAGATTTTTGCGCTTGTCTGAATGAAACCAAGGGGTTCCCCGATCATCCAGGATACAAAATCCGTACCCGAGCGGCAGGATGGGATCCACCACCGAATAGAGCTCTGTTTCAATGGCTAATCCCGCATAGGTAACCGGAAGCTGACTGCTGGCAGATATATGTGTGTTGCGATAAGCTGTGGAGATAACGGCTAAATTTTTACCGGTGATACGGTCAAAAATGGGCATAAACCCAACAGCTATCCACGAAGTATCTGATAGTGGCAAAGACCAGGCCCGGTCATAGATAATTTTTTTAAAATACTCCCGGTCACCCACATATACAGAGGGCGAGGTTTTGTCTTCTATGGTCCAAATTTCCCTGGAATATCCAGCTGAATCTATCCAGAAAGCATCTTTCAAATAAGGATAATAAGCAGGATATAACGTATTGGCAGTATCTTTCTTTTGGGAGAGAATCGTTGTATAGGATCTAATAGCTGTATTGGATCTAGCAGTTGTATTGGATCTGATAGGTGTATCTTGTTTGGCTAGATGCTTATAGGCATGCAGCTGTAAACCAATGGCTTTTAGTTCAGCAACTAAGCTAGCAGAGATGCTTTTAGATAGAGATTCCAGATCATCCCGTTTGATTTGTTTATCTGGAAAATATTGTTCATACATGGCAAACAAGAGCAGCGTGATCAGGAAGGAGCCCACGATCATCGAACAAACCGTAAAGAAAGCATCACTTGCCCGCACCCGTTCCCATTCGCTCATAATCAGAAGCTTAAAAAAAGGATAGCCCAAGGCTAGCAGCATTAACAGGATTAGCATGACAATCACTGTGAACATGGGAACGGCAAATACCTGGGCTTGGTATCTTTTCGATTTGATCAGGCCACATAAAACTAAGCCTTGTATTTTTCCCATGCTTACCGGTTGCACAAAAACTTTATAAGCTATACCACTGATAATGATCGGCTGCGCCCTGTTAAGTAAACTATCATTGATCTGGTGGTGGAAAAAACCACTAGTAAAGGTTTCATAGACAACTTTATATGAGGCGGGTCCCTTTCTTGCGGATGTATCTGTTTTTGATAGCGTATTGGTATCATAAAATAACACAAATTCATCAAACACTTCCGGGATTGAGGGCGAGAGCAGTGGCGATACAAATTCAGCTAATCTGGTGCTTGCCTCAAAATAAATAATGGTAGAATCTAGATTAATTTTCTTCAATTTTTTCAGAGGTGCCGATGAGAGCTCGCTTCTTAAATCTGCGGTGTCTTTGATTGACATGAGCCATCCGCTGGTGATTTCTAGTAATCTGGCACGCTTCATGGAAACCTGTACACTAGCCAATGGGATAGGTTTTATGCTTCTAAAACGCAGGCTTTTATTAAATACACCTCTTTTATCACTGAGCGTAGCATGGGCAGTAGCCTTCCCTGAAGGAATGGTATCGGCAAGCAAACCTGTCAGATAGCCTGCCTCGCGGCGGGCGTTGATTAGCGTTGTAGCGTATTTAACTCCTAAGTTTTCATCTATCTGGCTTAAGATGCGGAATGCTCTTTCATTCAGGTAGGATTCGTTGCTTTTTACATAGAAAAAAAAATAGAATAAAAAACCTAGGGTCAATACGACAAAGGTGATGGCTGTTATCCGGTAATGTTTTAGCTGGGTTGTCTTGATTTTCATCGGTAGATGATCACAGGTTGAAAAAGAATGGCATAGTACGTTAAACCACCTCTCCAGATCAGCAGCTGGTGTATGATTAGGAAAGCAAAGGAACTACTCTTAAAAAGTAGTAGAATGTGCATACTTATAAGAAATATAAGTAACCGTTCTCTGATTGATCAGGCTATATAAACAAGGATAGATTATAAACAAGGATAGATTATAAACAAGGATAGATTATA
>NZ_JAUKPO010000092.1 GCF_030503435.1 Rhodocytophaga aerolata | reverse complement strand
CTTTTTGGATATAGGAGGCTAGTTTGGGTTCGTCTTCGACAATCAGTATTTTCATCGGTTCAACAACAGTTAGAAGTTTCTTAGACAAGAATTGGTGGGCATCCGGAATTCAAAAGCCATAGCATTATTCTTTTACACAAAGCAGGTAAACATATCTTCTTTTAATATCCTGCTCATTTATAGGGGGCAGCAATTTCATGACTTTTGGCGTTAGCTGATGTTTTATACAAAGCTGCCAGAATTCATCTATCCAAAAAGTAGTCATGTTGGGAGGATCGCTGGTGTAGTTCCAGCGTTTTGGCTGCGTTTCCCAGCGGGGAGTAGTGTATTTATACTGTAGTAAAGCAATGCCGCCTGTCGCCAGCATCTTACTGGCTATATCGATAATCCGTTCAGTATACGTTTTGCTAGGGAATACTTCCATTACATTAACGCAGAAGAACAGGTCTATGGGCTGTTGAACGTGCTGCAGGGCTTCTTCCGGTTGAGCAGCATTAATTTCCACCATATGATACTGTTGGATACCTGCACTGGTTAGCTGCCTGGCGCATTCCTTTAACACATCTGCAGAAATGTCAAGCCCATAAAAAGTTTTAGCCAGCGGAGCAAAATGGATAGCATTTGCACCGCCGCCGCATCCCCATTCCAGAATAGTACTTACCGGTTTGTGTGGTGGAAGGCACCGTTCTAATTCCTGATAAATTGCCAGACTCTGCCGGCCAATGGATAACCATTTTTCTTCATCCTGAAACATACCCGCTCCCCGGCTATGGGTATACTGCGGCAAAATAGCTTTTGATGGATCATTCCAATACTGATGTGCTTCTGCTATAATTTTGTCTTCAGCATCATAAAGCTTAAAGGTATTACGCAACCACCGGTTAGCATACCTGAGAAAAGTAAATACAGGATTCACCATGTACACGCGGGTAAATTATTTTAACAATATTCAAAGCACCTTTGGTTTATCCTGTGCTATTCCAAAGGTAAAAAACCTCAGCTGGCACAAACACAGGTAATGATGTCGACACGCAGGCAGCTACACTAAAACTAAAAGAGCCTCCCTAAAAGAAAGACTCTTTAAAATATACCTTACATTATTAACCAAATCTATTCATTAAACAAAACCAATATTCGAACAAATACTATGAATGAAAGTTACAGCTATCTCTTCCGATGCCCTAATAAATTGAATTAAAAAGAAATTAAAGTTTTACTGCGTCTAATGGCTGCCAACCGACTATAGGCATGGATATGTATCTAGTAGAGGAGGAGTAGCATAGGAATATGGCCAGTTACCACTGATGGCCGGAAGCAGGCTAGCCGACAAGCGTATGTAGGTAGAAAGCAGGTTGTTAAGGTCAGTTGAACCGAATGGATAGGCACGGTTCTGGCTACTTGCTGCCGGATGGTTTTACAATTCCGGTGACTAGGACTCCCCTGGCCAGGGTTTGTAGCGGTTAAAATTTGCTTAGCTGTATTTGCAAACCTATAACCCTTCTCCTTTTTTTCCGTAAAGACAGCATGCAGCGTTAGGATTACTTGCATTCACCCTGAATAAATTACTTCTACCCGCCGCGCTACCCGCCTGATCCCTGCAGGCTACATTCATTAATCATTAGTATTCAACCTACAAACACCAGTATGCCACCAATTAAAGCAAAGGGCTATGCAGCCAAGGAAGCCTTACTAGACCGCTTAAGCCGGTTATCCAGAATAGATTTTGAGCGGGAAGAGCCCAAAGACGATCAGGTATTAATTGACATTCTCTACTGTGGCGTATGCCACTCCGATTTGCACCAGGTGCGCAACGATTGGGGAAACACCGTTTATCCCTGTTTGCCTGGCCACGAAATAATAGGAAAAGTAGTTACAAAAGGAAAAGCTGTTACAAAATTCGAAATAGGCGATACCGTTGGCGTAGGCTGTATGATCGACTCCTGCGGGCAATGCGGCTCTTGCCGGGAAGGCCTGGAGCAATACTGCGAAGGACCCAAAAGCTGGACAGCCACGTACAATGGCCCCATGAAGCCAGACGGAACGAATACCTTTGGTGGCTATTCTACCAGTATTGTAGTGAAAGAATCGTTTGTGCTGAAAATTCCCCAGACACTGGATATAAAAGCCACTGCACCTATTCTCTGCGCAGGCATTACTACCTATTCGCCTTTAAAATTCTGGAAGGTAAAAGAAGGGAGTAAAGTAGCCATTGTCGGTCTGGGTGGGTTAGGGCATATGGGTGTGATGCTAGCCACGGCCATGGGAGCACAGGTTACAGTTATTACCACCAGTGAAGAAAAAAGACAAGAAGCACAGGCACTGGGAGCCAAAGAGGTATTGGTGTCTGAAGATAGTGATGCCATGTCTAAACACGAACTTGCCTTTGACCTTATCCTGATTACCATTCCCGATAAATTTGATGTAACCCCCTATATTAGCTTGCTGAAACGCGATGGGGCCCTGGTAACCGTAGGCTTACTGGGACCCTATAAAAATCCGCTTAACAACATGGAACTGGCCATGCACCGGCGCACGGTAGCAGGCTCTATTATCGGGGGCATCCAAGAAACACAGGAAGTTCTGGAATTTTGCGCCCAGCATTCCATTCTTCCGCAGGTAGAACTTATCCCGATCCAGGACATTAACCAGGCCTTTGAGCGGATGAAGAAAGAGGAAGTGCGTTTCCGCTATGTAATTGACATGCAATCATTAAAAAAAGAACAGTAATACAAATTACCTATCCGCTATGAATGGCAGTAAACCGCTGCCGGAAAATCAAATTATATGAAAAACGTAACTTCCTGGATTACCGGGTGTATGCTGTTGGTATGGGCCGGAGCTTGCCAGAACAATAAAAACGACCAGCAGGCCGACACCAAAGAAGAAAAGCAAGCCATTGCCGATACTTCCCGTACCTATACCGAAACTACAGCTGCCGCCCAGCAGGTAAATCTGCCTAAACCCTTTGCCACAGAGTCTGCAAAAAAGTTTGCCAATGTTATTGGCTGGCCGCAGGGGAAAACCCCACAAGCACCGGATGGTTTTAAGGTCACTAAATTTGCCGAGGGGCTCGATAATCCCAGGTGGATGTATCAGGCACCCAACGGAGATATCTTTGTGGCTGAAAGTGCTACTATGCCTAATGCCGTAGAAAAAGTAGAAGCCGTCGTTTCGGGCAAAAGTAAGTCTCAAAACTTAGGGAGTGCCAACCGGATAACCCTGTTGCGCGATGCCAATGGCGATGGAAAACCGGAGGTGCAGCAACCCTTCCTCACTGACCTGAATCAACCACTGGGTATGGTGGTGTTGAATAACTCTTTCTATGTAGCCAATACCGATGGCATTATGCAGTATCCCTATAAAGAAGGGGCAACAAAAATTGCCGCCAGTGGCAAAAAAATACTCAGCTTGCCGGCCGATGGCTACAACAACCACTGGACCCGCAACATTATAGCCAGTAAAGATGGCTCCAAAATGTACATATCGGTAGGCTCGGCCAGTAATGTAGGTGAGTACGGCATGGAGAACGAAGTACGTAGAGCAGCTATTCTGGAAGTAAACCCGGATGGAACCGGAGAGCGCATCTATGCCAGTGGCTTACGCAATCCGGTGGGCATAGCCTGGGCCCCAGGCACCAATACCTTATGGGCAGCGGTAAATGAACGCGATGAACTCGGCGATGAGCTGGTGCCCGATTATTTGACTAGTGTGCAGGAAGATGGTTTTTATGGATGGCCCTATGCGTACTTTGGCCAACACGAAGATCCCCGGCGGAAAGGCGAACGGCCAGACCTGGTGAAAAAAACCATCGTGCCAGATGTAGCTTTGGCCTCTCATAGTGCCTCATTGGGGCTAGCTTTCTACGATAAAAATGCCTTTCCTGAAAAATACCGCAACGGGGCTTTTGTCGGGCAGCATGGCTCCTGGAATCGTTCAGCTTTCTCTGGCTATAAAGTCGTGTTTGTGCCTTTTCAGAACGGCAAACCTACCGATAAACCAGAGGATTTCCTGACTGGTTTTATTGCCAACGGCGAAGAAGTGCATGGCCGTCCAGTAGGTATAACAGTATTAGCCGATGGGTCCATGCTGGTAGCAGACGATGCAGCCAATACAATCTGGCGGGTAAGTGCCCAGTAACATTTTCCAATTACGCCTTGTTTCGTTCATTTTACTAATACCATCTACTTATTTATGATTCGATTTGACCAGCTTGAAGCACAATTATTTCAACGAGTAACCAAAGAAGTATCCAGAAAGAATTTTCTGCAAACCGCCGGGAGAGGCCTGGCAGCCGGTATCTTAGGCGGCCTTTCTGCCTGCCGCAGCGGCCAGCCGGTAAGTGGCCGGTCTACTGTTTACACCACACCTAACGGTACGGCTATTCCTTCTTCAGCCCCTTTTTCTCCTCCAGCAAAAGTGCCTGAAAAAGTGGATGAACCCATAGAACTAGAGGAATGGAAATCTAAAGCCGACCGGGAATCGGCGCCTACACCTTCTCCCTTACCGCCAGATCAGCGGGTGGGCTATGCCCTGGTTGGCTTGGGTCACCTCACGTTAGAGGAACTATTGCCCGCTTTCGGTGAATGTAAAAAATCTAAACCAGTAGCCCTTGTGAGTGGTAGCCCCGAAAAGTTGCAAAAAGTCAGTAAGCAGTATGGCATAAAGCCCGAGCATTGTTATAGCTACCAGGACTATGATAAACTGAAAGATAATCCAGAAGTACAAGCTATTTACATTGTGTTGCCAAACTCGATGCATGCAGAATATACCATCCGTGGGGCACAGGCAGGTAAGCATATCTTGTGCGAAAAACCCATGGCTAACTCTGTGCAAGAGTGCCAGGCCATGATAGATGCTTGCCAGAAAGCTGGCCGCAAGTTAATGATTGCCTACCGTATCCAGTATGAGGCTAACAACCGCATGGTACGGGAACTGATCCGCTCTAAAGAATATGGCGATGTTAAAATGATAGAAGCATTTAATGCGCAAAGCTCAGCTAATCCGAAGCATTGGCGGCACATTAAGGCATTGGCAGGCGGTGGGGCTTTGCCAGACATCGGCCTGTATTGCTTAAATACTATCCGTTTTTTGCTTGGCGAGGAGCCGACAGAAGTATTTGGCTACCAGTACAGTACACCGGGTAATCCGTTGTTTGAAGAAGTAGAAGAAGTAATGTCCTGGCAGATGCGGTTTGCTAATGGAATTATTGCCAATTGTGCCACCCATTACAATACCCATGAGTCGCGCCGCTACCGGGTGCTAGCCGAAAAAGGATGGATGAACATAGAATCGGCGTTTGCTTACCAGGGTCAGCAGATTGAAACGTCTCATGCCGATGGAAAAGTGGTGCGGAAAGAAAATCTGAATATTATGGCTAAAAACCAGTTTGCTACCGAAATGGATCATTTTTCTGAATGCATCCTGGAAAACAAATCACCCTATACGCCTGGAGAAGAAGGCATGCAGGATCAGCGGATTATGGAGGCAATTTACCAATCGGCCAAGGAAGGTAAGCCGGTAAAACTGCCGGAAGTAACCAAGAAGGATGCCTTCCGGGGGCCAGAGCCAACCAATGTTAGTTAACTTATCTTTCAAAACTTGTATGCTTTGCCGGAGTTTGCTAAGGTTTAACTTAACTTATTTTTTAACCAGGCAGTAAGCTTTCCTGTTTGTATAGAAAGCTTACTGCCTGGAAAGTGAAATCCTCGGTTTAAAAGAGTTAATTTAGGGATGGTAGACTTTCCTCATCACCCAAAACCTGATCCAGATCAATGGAATCTTTGGCTACTAATTCTTCCATGGAAACTGGCAATGTATATTCCCCATATACCAGAAAACGGCCTCCTTCTACAATGGTTTGCAGCGTTTCTATCTTAATCTGGGCACCTATGGGAAGTTCTTGCTCAATTTGAGCAAAATCTACTTCTACCGTTGATGTTCCCCTGATAATACCCCGTTGACTGTCTCCTGCAATCAAATAATCTTTAAAGAAATAATATTTTTTCATACGATGTTTCCGGTTTATCGGTGGTGTCGGGCCAACGTTGACTGACGAAAAAAGCCTGTGTGAGTAGGCTGTTTTCGTTTATCCGGCATACCTATGCCCTTTACGTATCTGGTGGAGTGCTTGTTTTCCTGATTAGAGTACGCAGATAGGTATTAGTAAAGTAACGTGAACTATGGATTAGCCGGTGCAACATTAGGCAGCCATAGGGTAGTGCTG
>NZ_JAUKPO010000091.1 GCF_030503435.1 Rhodocytophaga aerolata | reverse complement strand
CCTCTGGCCTACTTTTGAATTAATACACTGGCGTATCAATCGACTAATATATACAGGGAGTAGGATCATGGATGAATCGTGGAGAAATAACGTTTATTTCTCCTGTTGTTGATTTAGGTTAAATATCAAAAGTTGACAACAGGTAAACGAAGACTGTAAGGTTTGGTTATTGATGGGAAGGAGAGTAGAGGGCAAAAAATCTATCCCCTGTTAAAACCTTCACCCCTAAACAAGCAAAGGGAAGCAGTATGAAGGGATGGAAGTATAGCCCGATTAATCAGCTTGTTTAATCAACTTGATTGCTTTAGGCAAGGGATTCTGATGGATCAGATGGAGATAATATTGCAGGTTGGTGCAAACCCTGCTTCTAAGAGAAAGGGGCATATTTCATACAGAGCTTTTTATCAACCTGCCAGATACCAAGAAACGAGCTCTTTGGGATCCGATAACCTTTGTCCCATTTTCTACGTATATAATCCTATATAATGCAAAAAAGTGTATATAAAAAGGCACTATCCCAAGAGATGATGGTGCTTTTTTCATGTGTCCCCCTGCCTTTTACTACCATTCACTAGGGCTTATTCCAGGGAAGAATGGACATGGGAGAAGTGCCTTGAAGAGAAAAAACATTTTTCTAGATCTTTTGCGCTCACAGCGGTTTTCCTAGCTTTTTCTTTCTTAGTAGGTAAATTTTTTCATTCAATTTTTCTGCTTGGGGTGAGAAAGTTAACTTTCTGATAATCCTGCTTCCGGATCTTCTACCGGCACAACGACAAGTCCTGCCACTTCTGGTGGTGCGGATGATGCCGAATCGAGCGATGACAAGCAAACCGATGACAAGCAAGTACAACCTGCGGCTACCCCTAAAGATAGCACTGGAAAAAAAGAGGACCCTGCCCAAAACAAAGACAATAAGTAAGCAAGAGGTGAGTACCGTTGTTTATGGTAAGTAAGCTAACGCCTTGGTTCCATACATGTTGATTCC
The DNA here is from genome assembly GCF_030503435.1 of Rhodocytophaga aerolata. GTDB lineage: Bacteria > Bacteroidota > Bacteroidia > Cytophagales > 172606-1 > Rhodocytophaga > Rhodocytophaga aerolata. The sequence goes on along the minus strand of NZ_JAUKPO010000091.1, from coordinate 5,364 downwards.
ATACATAGATGGCAGTCATGCATTCGTATAGTAGCCTACAGGCAAGTGAATACTTGCCGATATTTTCTTTCTAAGCCCTCTAGCAAGCTAGAAAACCAGGGGCTAAGCAGTTAGCTTCTCAAAAGGCTTTGTTTGAAAGAAAGGCCTAAACTTTTTTGCAGCAAGGTCTTTTATTTTCTTACAAAAAGGGTTAGCTCCAAAAAAATAATCAATAGTACGCAGCTACTCCAAGCAGGCCAGGTATGGGTAAAATCAAAGGGGTCTCTTTTATGACCAGCCATTTCACTGCCTATCAGGATAGTGATCATAACAAGTAAGATTGGAAGGGCAATGCCCAGAAGGATTCGCTGAGCCAAACTCAACTTAGTAAATAAAATACGTATACGCTTCAACAAGTTCAAGGTATTGAAAGAAAGAAAAGCTAAGTTAGGAAGCTTTATTTGAAAAGATAGTAAAAAGAGCGGCTACTCTTTTTATCCCACCTGCTTTGTTGTATTGCTTACCCAATAGGGCTAGCTATGGCTGCTTTTTCTTTAGTTTAGCGCAGTGACAAGCTATCATCCGGCAGCCGGTCGAGAGGCTGGCATTCGCCGTTACAGCAGATCATGACTAGCCATTTAAGTGCAGCTTAGATGGAGAGGTAGTAGGTTGTTAGTTCCTTGTACCACGCCATGCTAGTAGGCGCTTAGCATTGACACGCAATAAGGCAGCCATTTTCTCCCATTAACCTCCGTTACCACAGATGATCCCCGGTTATGATCAAGCATGGAGCGGCTGATCGGCTCCTACCGCTCCAACAATCAAAGGGGATTTTACCAAGGCTTTTTTCTTCAAGGAGAACCAAATAAGGGAGGTAGTTGTACGGGTATTGGAAAAAAATACAGATTCTTGTTCGACATTTTCTTTTTACATACGTATAAGTGAGGTGGTATTAAAAAATAGTACCATTCCTAAAAAAACGCTCTTTTTAGTTCATGATGTATTCTCAAAAAACAGACTATTCGTTTGGCAGAGTGGAACCTTACCCGCACAGTTGCTGGAAAGCCAACAGGATAGGGTCTGTAGGCTTTCCTCGTAGAGGCGATAGGTACGACAAGGAAAGGTAAAATGTATGAACCCTTCAGGGGGTACCCTGCTTGGGTGTTGTTAGCTCTCCAAGATCTATGCTGACATACTTGCAAGCAGGGGAAAGGGGAAATGAAATGACTTACTGATGGGGTACAAAGAGAGGCTAGAGGCATTTGCCTAGCTAAGTAGAAGGGGTGCTGCCATGGGCCTTTTAGAATAAAAGTGTAAAAAGGGAAATATTTTTTAATTAAGCTAGCATTGAGGCATGAAACAATTTAACAAAATCTTACTAGTCGAAGACCAGGACATTGATGCCTATTTAAGTAAAACGGTCTTGCAACAAATGGGGCTTGCTCAAGAGGTGATTCTCTGTAAAGATGGACAGCAAGCCTTAGCCTATATTGATCAATTAAGCGAGGAAAAGCTACTAGAAGCAGACAAACAAGCCGACTTAGACCTGATTCTACTTGATATCAAAATGCCGGGTATGGACGGATTTGCGTTTTTGCAGGAACTTAGACAAAGCTATCAAAAGCACTATACCGTAGTGATTCTGTCTGCCTCAGAAAATGCCACTGATATCAGTCAGGCTGCTAGCTTTGCCGCTAGTTATTACCTAGTGAAACCCTTAACCGAAGACAAACTACACAAGATGATCAGCCGCTGTTTTGCTCCTTTGGAAAAAAGAATATAAACCAGGCAGAGCTGCTAGTGGTTTGTAAACACGGACAAGGGAGTGCAGGCATTGATTGGCAGGCAGATGATTTATCGAGGACTAGACTCGTCATCTAATTTGCTGCCCGAATAAGCGAAGATGCTCCTCTTTTAAGGGCTTAGAAAAAATGGGTTTCCCCCGTAAAAGTGGTTCTCCCGTAAGTTACGTGCTGTTAGTTTTTAAACTCAGTTGGAGTCATTACTTGTTCTCTTACTGGAATAAGAAATGATGAACAGAACACCTATAAATTTACCAGAGTTACAGATTCAGAAAATTGAAAATTTCAACAATCAAGTAAGTGTTACGGCACATGCTAAAGCTTCTACGGCTATTTGTCCAACATGCGGTGTAGTTTCCCACCGTATCCACAGTTACTATTGGCGCAAGGGGAAAGATCTGCCAATGAGTGGCCAACTAACCGAGCTTCGGATAGAAGCAAGACGATTTCGTTGCACAAACCAAACTTGTGCTAAGCGTACATTTGTTCAACGATTTGACTTCTTACCTTTTAAAGCTCAACGTACTGCAAGATTCACTACTATTTTACAAGCTATAGCCTTTAGCTTAGGGGGTGAAGCCGGCCACCGCTTAGCTGCTCAGTTACAAATGCCTACTAGTGCAGCTTCACTACTGCGTCTAATTCGTAATTGGTCTCCACCACAACCACCTATGCCACGAATAGTAGGTATCGATGATTGGGCTCTGCGTAAGCGGGTCTCTTATGGTACTATTGTGGTGGACTTGGAAACCCATAAGCCTATAGAGCTTTTAAAAGACCGAACAGCTGTTACTGTGAAAGATTGGTTGCTGGAGCATAAAGGTATAGAAGTGATTGCTAGGGATCGTTCTGGTGAATACGCACTAGGTGCTAAGGAGGGCGCTCCACAAGCACTACAGGTAGCTGACCGTTTTCATCTACTTCAGAACTTGAAACAGATGCTGGATCGATTATTAACTAACATGTATCAGCAGATACGGCCATTACTTGTAGAACAAAAAGATAAAGCAGAGCCCATCATTACCCATCTACTTACTAGCATTCGAGACACCTCAACAAGTGAGAGAAAGGCTAGTAAGGCTAGTCGTGAGCAGCGCTTACAGACTTATCAGCAAATAAAACAACTTCAAATTGCTGGGTGGAAAATTGGGCAGATTGCCAGAAGACTTGATATCAATCCTACTACTGTCAGGAAATATTTTTATGCAGAAAGCTTTCCGGAAAGAAACAGAAGATCTACCGGAGGTAGCATCCTGAATCCATATTTGTCCTACCTAGAATCACGCTACCAGGAAGGCTGTCAGAATGCTATGAAGTTATGGCGTGAAATCAGAGAAAAAGGCTATCCAGGCACACACCGTCAAGTATCCAAGTGGATGAGCAAACGCCGTCATCAGGGGGAAACTATAGTAGATAATCAACAAAACAATACAATGATAGAAATTATTAATCCGGCCAATCTTCCACCCGCTGTAACAGATAAAATACCTTCGGCTAGGCAGTTAGCTTGGCTGATGATGTGTGAAGCAGATCAATTAAAAGAAGAGGAATGTGAGCTGTTATTACATATTGGGCAGCATACACAGGTGAAGCAAATTTATTCATTGGCTCAACGCTTTATTCAGATGGTTAAAAAGCAACAAATAGAGCAGTTAGAAGAGTGGCTAAAGGATTGCAAAGCTTCCTGTATTGCTATGTTTCAAACTTTTGCAGCTCGTATAGAACAGGATTCTGCTGCTATCCGAGCTGCTCTGGAGACTGAGTGGAGTAACGGTCAAACAGAAGGACAAATCAACCGACTTAAATTGTTAAAAAGGCAGATGTATGGTAGAGCTAAATTTGATTTACTTCGCAAACGTGTCCTGTATGCAGCCTAAGCACGTAACTTTTGGGAGAACCACCATTTTGGGGAAACTACCTCGTATTTATTGTAGCTAAAAATAAGATCAACATAGAATGAAACTACTGCTAATTTATATCTGCATGGCTTTACAGTTGATACCAACTGTAGGGTTATGTTCCAAACCCCGCCTTGTAATCTCTTCTGATTTTCCGCCCATTGATGTTATTCCAGGCACAATTACGGTTGGCGCCCCAGAGAAAAGATCGGACCCGGATGATGTCCAGTCGATGGTGCGCTTTCTGGTCTATTCCAATGAATTTGAAGTGCTTGGCCTGATTGCTGCATCCGGAACCCTGGCCAATGTTGCCAATAAACAACATATACTGGATGTACTGAACATCTATGAAAAAGCAGAAGGGAATTTAAGAAAACACGATCCCGGTTTTCCTACTGCAGATGCGTTGCGAAAAGTGACGAAAGCCGGTCTTTCAGGTACCTATGCCAAGCTTTATGAGCAGATACTGGGAGAGGGAAAAGATAGTGAAGCCTCTGACTATATCATCCGCTTATTAAAAGACCCTGATACAGAACCCATATGGTTTTGCTTTTGGGGGGGTACCCAGGAACTGGCCCAGGCGCTTTGGCGAATGAAACAGGCCCGGAACCCAAAACTACTCAAACAAGCCATTGCCAAAATCAGAGTCTATATGATTGCCTACCAGGATGGAACCGGGCAGTGGTTAATGGAAAATTTTCCTGATATGTTTATCATTGTTAACAAACAGGCCTTTAAAGGTATCTTCTATAATGCCCCTGGTGCCGATACCACCATGGGGGATCTCTATTGGATAAACAAACATATCAGAATCGATCATGGTCCTTTGGGAATGATCTACCCCGAAAGTGGTTGGGACCATACAAAAAAAGGGGTAATCGAAGGAGATACGCCTTCTTTCCTGTATATGTTCAGTGGCATTTCAGGGTTGAGCCATCTTGAAAAACCAGGGTATGGCGGATGGGGTGGCCTTTTTCGACCACTCACCCAAAACAACAAACACTGGATGGAGGCTGAGCCAGATGGGAAATCTATTAACATGTGGCAATATGCCTTTCAGAATGATTTTGCCGCCAGGATGGACTGGTGTCATGCTGATTTCAGCGCAGCTAATCATAATCCGGTAGTAGTTATCAATGGAGAATCATCAAAAGAAGTACTCATGCATAGGGCAAGAGCCGGCGAAAGGGTAAAACTGAGTGCGGGCGGATCGTATGATCCGGATACTAACAAGCTTTCATACCGGTGGTTTATTTATCCAAAAGACGACAATGTAATAGCTGATCCTTCACTCATAGAAGCTACAGCAGAGAACATGTCTTTCATAATGCCTAGCCTTGAAGCAAACGGGGAACTTCATATAATTTGTGAGGTAAAGGACAACGGAATTCCGGCATTGTATAGTTACCGGAGGATAATCTTTACACATTAAACAACATATGTGACCTGTGCTAGGATTTGGGTTTGGGCGTTACAAAAATTTACATGACAACTGTAGCCTGAAAACAATGCTTTGAAATTGTATAAGCCTTTATTTTGCAAACAGAAGTTCAATAGAAAAATAAAAATTTAATTCACTCGAAGTGGGATGCAAGTGGAAAACAACAAACAAACTGAGTAATAAAATATACCCCTTTCGGGTAACTCGTTTTCATAGCAACAGACATACGTTAAACAACATTCTA
>NZ_JAUKPO010000090.1 GCF_030503435.1 Rhodocytophaga aerolata | reverse complement strand
CGAAATTTCAATCAACAATTACCCATTTTTGGTCCTAATAATGGGGAGTACCTCACTAGTTCATTATGTCATTTCCCAGGATGTGAGCTTGCAGGATGGCGAAACCATTGGACTCTCAGCTGAGCAGAAGCTAAAGATTATCCAATCAAAAGGGAAATTTCTAGAAGGGCAGACTTTAAAGATAGCTTACTAGCAGCAAATTAGGTGAGATTAGTACTTTTATTTTCCATATTTGGATTATTCTCTTGCGCCAGGCAAGAAGAGGAAGTAGCACAACCTGCTGGGAAGCTAGAATATTCTTATATAGCCTATGATCTGGAGTGTTGTACCATGGTAGAGTTGAAGCAACAACCCCTACAGTATTCATCCTCTGTAAAAGATAGCATCCATACGTTAACATATATCTATGAAGTTGAGCAAACCCCAGATACTATCACCTACATTTTAAAAGAAGCTCAAAAATTTGATGCCCAACTTGTCTCTAAAGGAAACCATATGCGGGATCATATGCTTCCCATGGTCAATAGCACTTCTTTGTTTTTTTTCGGCAATGCAGAAGTAAAGAAGGAATATAAAGTCTATAAATATGCGAGCAATGCAGTAACGATGGATGGCTGTGTGAGCCTCTTTTGGGTGCCTGAGATTGGTATTATCTTGAAGCGAAATCCTAGCTGGAGAAGTTTTCAAAAGTTGAGAACCAATAATGATAGCCTTAATCGGCAGATAGAATTACTTATTGATGTTATTGTTCAAGACCAGGAATTTTATAGAGGCTGTGGGTTTGAGATACCCGATGAAGGTTTTGAGCTGGAAAGAAAAAGGATGATCTTGGAAAAAGAACAGCAGCTATTGCAAAGACAGAAGCGAATACTTGAGCTACAGAAGAAACAAAGTAAAGGCAAATAAAGGATAGAAGGATTAGTAGCTAAATCAACTTTGTACATCAACTCATACATATCTTCATTCCTTTAGTCATAGTAGATGAAATATTATATATGGCTTTTTTTACTGGTTTTTGTCTCATGCCAAAAAGCGCAGAAGAAGGACAATAGCTATGAAACACTCCTATTAGGAGATTGGATAGAGCTCACCGAAACGCAACTTGCAAAGCGAGATACCATTTGGCTTACAGAAGATAGCCTTGAAATAGCTATGCCAGAACATGTTCCTCTTCCTCCTTCACACTCCTTAATCGATTTGTATGAACCTGTAGGTTTGGGTATTTATAAGGATAGCTTAGATTATTTCAAAGGATTTGTTCAAATAACCGATGACAGTACAACAAAAGGGTATTCTATACGGTACTTAGGTAACTTTACCCATTACCAGCTGAATAAAGATACATTTAAGTTATTTCATAAAGTAAAAAATACCTATCAAACGTTACTGATCAAGAAACTAGTCCCTGATACATTAATCCTTCAAGATAATGATAGTATTCCCGTAACTTTTCTCAAACTGCCAGCTATTAAGGATAGCCTACCAGCTTTTGATAGGATCATTTTCTCTACTTTTTGTTATAGTTGTTCATCCGTAATGAGCATTAGTATTGATTCAAACGGAGAAATATTCTTTCATGGAGAAGGGAGGATGGATAAGCAAGGCTTCTATCGGGGCAGGTTATCAAAAGTGTATACATCCTATGTTTTTGAGAAATTTAGAAAAGCCTATATCAAGAATCTAGACACTACCTACTATCATGCTAATTTTATATCTAGCCATCCATACGTTACTACGACCAGCTTCATGAAAGACAGGATGATTTACAAAACTGTCGTAGATTCGGATATGGCAGCCCCTGAACAGCTAGTATGGGCATACATTCCTGCTTTCTTTGCCTACCAAACCACCAAGCTAGAGAAAATAGCAGAAGAAGGATTGCCATTTTACCTGCACCTAGAATATTTTGACTTTATCAAAGAGGATTCCATTCTGAATATAGAGAAAACAGAAGCGTTTGTTCTATGGCAGGAATTGGGATTAGCTAAGGCTACAAGTAAAGATTTTACTCCAACCTATCAGGTATCTTTTAATTACTTCCAGGATATAGAAGAAAGCAAAAATAGCAACCAAGTTACAGCTATTAAATCTGATGGTAGATTCTATCGGTTTTATCATCAGAAAAAGGTTTTACTTACCCTTGATTTAGGCTATAACTTTATTGAAAAGAATTTGAAGCATAGAAAAATACGAGCCATGGAAGAATGGGAAAAATAAAAGCTACCAAGACCATCACTAAGATAATAATGTGCATTTTGAACAATGCCTAGCAAGTAAAAAAACAACAGCCATAAGCACTCATACTCTTTGATTAATTCCTGTTTTATGAAGAAAACACTGACTATACTGTCACTTGTACTCAGTTTACTAGGCTTAGCTAGTATCTTTCATGATTTATCTGCTCAAACGCAGCTAGAAATGAATGAAGAAGCCTATAACAATTACAAAAAAGCTGATAAGGAGTTAAATCTAGTTTACAAGAAATTACTCGGTAGCTTAAACCCAAAAGAAAAATCACTGTTAATCCAAGCTCAAAGAAGTTGGATTAAATTTCGTGATTCCCACTGCGATTTTGCAGCAGAAGAGTTTGATGGTGGAAGTATCCAACCTATGGTGTGGGCTACTTGTTTGGAAGAGAAGACAAAAGCAAGAATTGAAGATTTAAAAGCAAGTTTACAAAGTAGAGGACTGTAATGCAGTAAAGCTAACATTCACTTTTAGATGACTGTGCAACTATTGATAATTGGGAGCCTGCACTAACAGTGACTTTTGTAACTCTAATGCAATACTTATTTGATGCAGCTTGGGATGGCAGATCGGTTAAAACAAAGCAGAGAATGTTGACTTCCTAGTACTTGGGTTAGTACCTGGAAAATATAACGTATCTACAGCCCTTTATGAGCCTAATGAAAAGACTAGCTTTTATCTTCATAAGCTTTTGTTCTAGTCACTTAACAGAATCAGATAGTTTTCTTTCAAAGCCTATTTTTCTATCTTGGTATATACAAACCATATAAGTTATCTATACTCGTTAGCAATCATGCTAGAGAGGTATCTTAGCTAAAAAACAACCTAAAACAATGACAATTAACAGCATTGCTACCATTGACCAGGGAGAAGGGCAAAGTCTTTCAGTGGCTGGCAACTCTTATCGGATTCTCATCTCAGGCGAACAAACAGGGGGCAACTATGCAGTTATTGACATGCTGGTTCCACCAGGTGGCGGACCAGGTCCTCATGCCCATAAAGACATGCAAGAAATGTTTTATGTAGTGGAAGGAGAAATAGAGTTTAAAATGGAAGGAGGGGGCTATAGGGCACAAAAAGGTTCATTGATAAATATTCCACTAGGAGGGGCAGTTCACAGTTTTAAAAATACTACAGACCAAATTGCCCATTTATTATGTACAGTAGTTCCAGCAGGGTTGGACAGCTTTTTTAAAGAAATAGGAAAACCTGTGGAGGCAGGCGTATTTTTACCACCTCCCAGTTTATCTGCTGAGGAGTTAGAAAAGTTAAAAGCCTTAGCCCAAAAGTATGGACAAACCCTTTACCCCCCAGACTATTTAGGATGAATCCCCACGAAAAAATTCCTTTGGTATTAGGGTAACAACTCTATCTTGCTCCCTTTAATGTAGATCATTATATTCTAATAAAAAATGACCATTTCTATTAAGCGAGTATTTCCTACTGATGAACGTGTAATGAGCCTGATTGACAAACTGAATACCTATCAGATAAGTCTATATGGCGTAGAGAGGTGTAATCTAGAATCACCCCAGTCATTAGTGCAGAACAAGGCTTTGATGCTAGGTGCATATGATGGGCAAACGCTTGTAGGCATTGGAGCTATCAAGCTAGCTGACAGTTATGGGGAAATCAAAAGAATGTATGTAGAAGAAGCTTATCGTGGTTCCTCTATTGCTGAGAACATTTTAAGACATCTGGAAGAGTATGCCAGGCAAAAAGGTATGTTGCGTATATGCCTAGAGACAGGTAATAAACATCACCAGGCACTTAGGTTTTACCAAAAGCAAGGCTATTCTCAAATTGAACGCTTTGGAGACTATTCACCTAATCAGGTGAGTATGTATTTTGAAAAGACTGTAAGCTCAACCTTACAATAGTTGTAGGGGCAACTCCAGCTTATTTCTTTTCAGTTCTGATCCACTTTGGTCCTAACACATAAGGTGCAATACTGGGATGTACAGTTGCTCTCCATTCTTCATGGATAATGGTTTTGTAGGCAACTAGCATTTGTTCGGCAGCTTCCACATAGGGCATGCCACCTACCCCTGTACATAAGCTAGATAGGGCTATATGAATAATTTTATTACCCCTGTCCAGATTATATTTTAGTACAGCCACTAGGATAGCTCGCATAGCTAAATAGGCATTAATAGTTCTACTCACATTTCCAGGTATTCTCATGGTGGGAGCCACAATCAGAAAAGGAAATTTAGGGGTATGCATCTCAAGGATGGCAGCAGTGCCGACAGGCAGTTCTCCCCAGTATTTTTCCCTAATTTCCTTTTGCACTCTTGCCTGCGCTTCTCCACCGTAGAAATCATCAATGGCTTTATCTAAGCCTCCACCCATATCTCCAAAGCTGTTGGCAGGACTGACAATAGCATGTGCAGCCAGATATAAAATATTCCCGCATAGTATTTCAACACCTGGTTCCCCTTTAAAAAACTCAGCTAGGTGAAGGGCTATTTCTTTGTTTTGTTCACAAATACTAAGCTTTAGTGGGGTAGTAGCTTGCTTGCCAAATGGTTTTAGAGTCTCTATTTGCAATCTTTTAATATATCGGATAAGTTGATGTAGCATTAGTTTCGATAGACCAATTTTTCTTGTTAAGAAAGTTGTTCATGCTTTGTTAAATACCTAGTTCTCTTTTCTTTTTCTTGATCAATGATCCCATATCACTCCAATCGATGGTAAATCCAAACAAATTGATACCAAATTGTCCAGAAGTAAATAAGAAATAGCCTTCTCTGTTTTTAAAGGTGATTTTGTATAAGGGAGGGAAAACAATAGGTATCAGCTTAACAGAATCCACTTCCATCCAATTTTCTTCTACAACCCTTTTTCCATTTTGTAATCTAACCTTCTGACCTCCCAAGCTGGCAAAATAGAGCTTCCTTTGGAGCAGCAGGTTAAGGGCTATAATCAATAACCCGATAAGCATAATCTCCACCAAATCCCACAGAGGGGGTGGACCTGGTTTTCCATTATAGGTTATGTTCTCTAGTGAAACAAAGCATAGTATAGGGAAAAGAGTAAATAGTACTCCCAAGAGGAGAAGTCCATATTTGAACGTAAAATAAGCGTTCTTACTGCTTTCCATGCTAGTTATAATATACTTTTATAAACTTGTACTCAATGAGTGTTGTTTTCCTGAATATTACTGCTCGAATTTAACCTTCCGCTTTTAGTTTCCTAATTGCTGCTATACCTCTCCATAAATAGTAAATGAGAAATAGCCGAATCAATATAGTAGTTGTAGGATTCGGAGCAGAAGGATTCTGTGTTGCAAAGTAAAAGGTTAAGACTATATCTAAGCCGATCAACCCAATAACAGCTATCAAAGCAGCTAGAGATCGGTTTCTGATACCAAAAGCTAGGGCAACCATTACTATGCCTACCATGATACTCCCTATACCAAGCCCCATTTGGGTAAGTACATCAATGTTTGCCATTTGGGATACTATTCCAATGACCACATTTAGAATACCTAAGAAAATGGTTAAGTTGAATATTTGACGAAGTTGTTCATTGGGATCAGTAGCACTACCAGGAAGTTCTTTGCCATTTAACAATAACTCTAATTCTGGTTGAATTGCCCCTGTTAATTTAACACCTAGCGTTTGACCATCAGGTAGCGTAAATTCTCTGCCTTGTTTGAGTTCTTTTTGGGTTGCTATTGTACCAATGGGTTGATTATTTAATAGTATGGTAAAGTTTTTCCAGTTAAAGCCCCATCTTGTTATAAGCGACTGTTCTTTGGCAGGATCAAGATAATATATTTTTTCTGGCATTGTGTGTTCTTTGTATTACGGTTTATTGATACGAAATAGGCTTATGAGTTATTTCCAATACTGCTGTTGATCTAAAGTAATAACTACTTGGCTGATTCTTTTAGATGGAGTAAAATAGATTTCTTTGGTGGCTTCGGTTTGTATTCTTGAACACCGCACATAGATTTGATACTTCCCTTGTGGAAGATTGTTAAAAATATTCATTCCTAAATCATTATACACGAAAGCTGCAAAGTCTGCATAGGGAAGGTAGCGCTCGTACGCTGGATAGTAAACATCTAGTTTTACCAAATAATCTGAGTAAGGCTTCCCTTTTTTGTCTACCGTATAAATTAGAAGATTTCCAATTTTGGCTTGTGCCACTGAGTGTTTGTGGATAAATAGTAGTCCAAACACTATAATGATACTTGCTATAAACCGATTCTGTATAAGAGGAGCCATCCTATGCCATTTGTAAGTGAAAGACACAAGATAAAGTCAAAAAATCTGTGAACGTATCTGCAAAGAATTAAAAGTGTACAGTGTAATTTATACCTCTATAATTCTGGAGAGTAATTACTGGCTGTTAGATTCATACCTAATTGTTGTGAAAAGCTTCTTTCAAAACAACATCCTTGATTCCATTAGCCACATTATCATACCATACCTCAGCATAGAAATTACCCATCCAGTACAAATTAATACGGTAACGGTCCTCCCTTCTACTGCTACAATATTTTCCGTTATTCCACACATATTGAGCTTTTTCCTGGAGTGTTAGGAACACCATTTCTGTAATGGATAATATAGAAAAGTCTTAGAGCATGTTTAAAAATTATCTATGGCATTCTTGCCAAAATGATACTAATAAA
>NZ_JAUKPO010000008.1 GCF_030503435.1 Rhodocytophaga aerolata | reverse complement strand
ACTACGCTGCTTCTTTCCCCGATCTTTCGATCTTTCAAGAAAACGAGTCGCACATAGATCAACCATTCCTGTAAACTGCTCTTGTTGTGATGAAGCCCTGCGGTGAGGCAAAGCCGGCTAACGGTGAACATAGTGTTAACGGCTTTATTCTTTCTTTTTATGGATTACAAAGTAATTCATGGGCCAGTTATTATATACATCCTTCTTTTCAAAGCTTAATCCAGCTTTTTGAAGAACTCGCCTGGACGCATCATTATCCAAATTAGTCGTAGCGGTAACTTTGTCCAGATTTAAATAGTTAAAGCCATAATCGACTAATCCTTTGGCTATTTCCGTTCCATACCCCTGTTTCCAATACTGTTTTTTCAACCGATAGCCTAATTGGATTTCATTGGTATCTGCTAAAGGAGCCATACTAGCTGCGCCAATGAAAGTATTATCCCCTTTTCTCACTACTGCCCAAACTCCCAAACCTGTTCCCTTTTGATAATTGGCGAGAATACTTTTAAAACTACTTTGCTCTTCCTCTGCGGTTTTAATCTTTCCTTCACCTATCTGCCTCATTACTTCTATACTTGTATTCATCTCAAAGACTTTTAGCCAGTCTTCTTCCTGCAGTTCTCTAACCAGTAATCTTTCCGTTTCAAATATCTTTTTCATTCCTATTGCCGGTAATTAAACACAAGTGCCAGGCTTATTAGCCTTTCAGAATACGGGATGTTTTGTCAAAAAATGTATCAGATATAAAGCTAGCCGTATCTCTTTCTTACCACCGGATTAATGCCGATGCCCAGGTAAAGCCACTACCAAAAGCTGCCAGACACAGAAGATATCCGGGCTGTAATTTGCCTTCTTCCCAGGCTTCACTTAAGGCAATAGGAATGGAAGCTGCGGTAGTATTTCCGTATTTGTGAATATTGCTGTAAACTTTTTCTTCCGGTAAGCCAAGCTGCTCCCGGATATAATTAGTAATCCGGTAATTTGCCTGGTGTGGAATCAACAGATCAATATTATCTTTGGTATAGCCGTTGGCATCCAGAGCTTCTTTAATGACCTCCGGAAAGCGCACAACTGCATGTTTAAACACTGCATTGCCATTCATATAGGGATCTGTGCTGCCTTGTTCTACCATTTCCTTGGTTATCCACCGGCCTTCGCGGCTGCTGCCAGGATCTTTTACAATCAGTTCTTCGGCATACTTACCGTCAGCATGTAAATGGGTAGACAAAATCCGGTGATCTTTATCTTCGGTTGCCTGTAAAACAACTGCCCCGGCCCCGTCTCCAAAAATTACGGCCATGGTTCGCCCTTTATTGCTAATATCCATAATAGAGGATTGTATTTCAGCGCCTACCACCAGTATAGTTTTATACATGCCTGTTTTTATAAACTGATCGGCCACTGAAAGCGCATACACAAATCCAGAGCATTGATTCCGTATATCCAATGCACCAACTGAGGTAAGCTCCAGTTCCCGTTGCAGCAAAACACCGCTTCCGGGAAAATAATAATCTGGCGTAATAGTGGCAAAAACAATAAAATCTATATCGCTGGCTTGTACATTTGCCCGTTGCATGGCCATCCGGGCGGCCCGCGTACCCATGTTGGCTACTGTATCTGTACCTGGGGTAAAAAAACGCCGTTCTTTTATGCCGGTTCTTTCCTGAATCCAGGCATCACTGGTGTCCATCCGCTTTTCCAGATCTTGATTGGTAACGATGTTTTCGGGTACATAATGGCCCACACCGGTAATTCTAGAATAAAACATAGGTGATAGTATAAGATTTTTTGTATATACGGAAAAAGGCTACCGGAGAGTAGCCTTTAAAAATACATATAAATACGCTTACGCAAGTAGCTAGATAAAATTTACTTCCGGCTGTAATTGAATATCAAACTTAGCCAGAACCGATTTCTGTACTTCTTCAGCTAAGGCTTTTATCTCATTTCCTTTGGCGTTTCCATAATTTACCAGCACAAGTGCCTGGTTTTTATGTACGCCTGTATCGCCCAGGCGTTTGCCTTTCCAGCCACTTTGTTCAATTAGCCATCCCGCAGGTACTTTCACCGTTTTATCCGAGGTAACATAGCCGGGCATTTGTGGATAGTGGATTTTTAAGTTTTCGTATTGTTTGGTTGGAATCTCCGGATTTTTGAAAAAGCTTCCGGCATTTCCTATTTCCGCTGGATCTGGCAGTTTGCTTCGACGGATATAAATGACTGCATCACTGACAGACCGCAATGTTAAGTTCTCTACATTCATTTGTTTCAACGTGTCCTGAATAGCTCCATAGGAAGTATTAAAAGCAGGTACTTTACCTAGCCTGAATGTAACCCGTGTGATCACATATTGGCCTTTCAATTCTTTTTTGAATATACTTTCGCGGTAGCCAAACTGGCATTCTTCATTGGTAAATACACGGATATTACCTGTATCTATATGTACAGCTTCCAGCCTGTCGAAAATCTCTTTAATTTCTACCCCATAGGCCCCAATGTTCTGCATAGGCGCAGCACCCACCGTACCCGGAATTAGCGAAAGGTTTTCAATACCTGCATACGCATGTTCTATGCAATACAATACCAGTTGATGCCATACTACGCCTGCCCCTGCCTGCACATATACATGCTGGGCATCTTCATTAATCTTTTCTATTCCCTCAATTGCTATTTTAATTACCAATCCATCAAAATCTTGTGTAAACAGCAAATTGCTACCCCCACCCAGAATCAGTTTGGGCATTGCTTTATATATAGAATGCGTAAGTAGTTCTTGCAGTTCGGCTACTGTACGGATCTCTATGAAATAAGCTGCCGTAGCATCAATGCCAAAGGTATTATAGGACTTTAGCGAAATATTTTTCTGGATATGCATAATAGTAGTAACAGTGGGAAAGTAAATGCTATTGTTGATGGTAGTGCAATTTATGGCCTTTTTCTATTTCATCAGCATACAGAGTATTTAACAGATGTAAGATATGGTTTTGTTCTTAAACCAACAGAAACCATATCTTAAGCTATGATTCCCTGCATCCTGCATACATAGGGAAGTAACCTATTTTCAATAGATTCAGCTGGCATACCAATAAATTCCTAGACTAAATGTAGTCACTTATGCGGGGAATACGTACACTGGTTGGTTGCAGAACAACTGCTTCATAAACCCTTTATGTCATGAAGATATTCCGATTTAATACAAACATTGAAAATACCGAAAACCTCCAGGAATTAAGCAAAGTCTTTAACAGAGACCGCCGGATAATTTCGTTTAAAGTTGCTACACAAGAGCCATTACACGTAATGGAGGTAAGCTGTAATGAAGATATTTCCGAACAGGAAGTAAGAGATTTAGTAACGGAAGCTGGCTTTCAAAGCTCTGATGTTCATGCAAGCGTGGCTGGTAATGCTCAGTAGCCTGGGTTCACAATTGGTAATGTAGGTAAGCAGGCTGCGAAGAACGTAGTGAGCTAATTGCTTTGATTGTAGTAAGCCTGCAACATAAAAAAGTGTAATATTTATATAGTTTCTGTGGAAATAATATTAAAATAAAGTATCATCTTTCCAAGATCAAATGAATAGCTACCCACTTTTGAATGGCAGAAGTTGACATTAACGGCATAAAATTAGCCAGAGGAAAAGTTACTGAAGTTAATATTGTAATTTCCCAGCTTCCTTCTCATACCATTATAGACTTGCCGGTATATGCTTTCAGAGGCAAAGAAGATGGCCCTGTGTTATTACTCACCGCCGGCCTGCATGGCGACGAAATTAATGGCATAGAAGTAATACGCCGCTTAATTGTTGAAGATGCCCTCATGCCAGATAAAGGGATGGTTATTGCCATTCCATTAGTAAATGTGTATGGCTTTATATACAACTCACGTAATTTACCCGATGGCAAAGACTTAAACCGTTCTTTTCCAGGCTCTGCAAATGGGTCTTTAGCTAACCGCTTAGCCTATATTCTCATGAACGAAGTGGTGCCTCTGGTAGATTTTGGCGTAGATTTTCATACAGGCGGTTCACGTATTACCAATTATCCCCAGATCCGATGTGTGCTGAGCAATGCCATGAACCGTGAGTTGGCTTCTGCATTTGGTGCGCCTTATATGGTTAACTCCAATTTAATTGATAAATCATTTCGCAAAGAAGCTTCAAAAATTGGAAAAACCATATTAGTCTACGAAGGGGGTGAATCCCTTCGCTTAGATGAATTCTCAATAAACCAGGGAAAAGCAGGTATCCGCCGGTTGATGCAATACCTGGAAATGAAAAATTACCGGGAGCGGCCTCAGGTTTCCGTGGTGCTGCAACAGACCACCTGGCTGCGGGCAAAAATATCGGGTATTTTTAATTGTTTTGTAGAATATGGGACTACTGTCCGCAAAAATCAGCCTCTGGCTAACATTACCGATCCCTACGGCAAGACTAAAATGATAATGAAAAGCCCAAACGATGGCTATGTAATTGGGCTTAACAATATGCCGGTAGTCAATGCCGGCGATGCCTTAATTCATTTGGGTTCTTAATAAGAATGAATGAGAATTGCAGATTGAATAATCATTCATCATTGGTTATCAGCCATTAATTTCCTCTGTTTCAGGAAGTACAGGGAGGGATGATTTCCAAAAATAAATCTGCGGCTCATTTGCAATTCCGCCGAAATGCTCCTACATTTGCACTCCGTTTTGTTAGATTAGATTTTTTGCGGCAAAAACAAGATTTCTAAGCCTTTAACAGAGACTAAGAATTATTATATAAACTAGATAGACAAAAAAATATCCAATGGATACTTTAAGTTACAAAACCATTTCAGCCAACAGTGCTACGGTAGAAAAAGGATGGATAGTAGTGAATGCCGAATCTGCTGTGTTAGGCCGCCTGGCTAGTGAAGTTGCCAAAATCATTAAAGGCAAAAACAAAGCAAGCTACACGCCTCACGTAGACTGTGGCGACAATGTGATCGTCATCAATGCTGACAAAATCCGCCTGACAGGTAAGAAATGGACTGATAAGGTGTATCTTTCTCATACTGGCCACCCAGGTGGGCAGCGGGCTACTACTCCCCGCCAGATCAGAGAAAAGTCAGCCAGCAAGATTGTTGAAATGGCTGTAAGAGGGATGCTTCCTAAAAACAGATTAGGCAGAAAGTTATTTCACAATTTATATGTTTACAACGGTGCTGAACATCCACATGCTGCTCAGCAACCAAAAGAAGTAAAATTGTAAACTGGCTCCGTTTTAACGAAAACAATCAAGCTTACTATAAATTTCACGCAGCTTTAAGCTAAGTGCTGAGGCTAACAACAAACATATGGAAGTTGTCAATACAATAGGTAGAAGAAAAACATCGGTTGCCAGAGTATATCTCACTCCAGGTAAGGGAGATATTACAGTTAACCACCGGAATTACAAAGAGTATTTTGCATCAGAAATTCTGCAAACGATCATTAACCAGCCGTTCAACACGGTACAGGCCTTAGGATCTTTTGATATCAATGCTAATGTAGCTGGTGGCGGTACTACCGGTCAGGCAGAAGCGTTGAGAATGGCAATTGCAAGAGCTCTCTGCGGAGTAAATGCCGAATACCGTCCTGCCTTGAAAAAAGAAGGATTCTTAACAAGAGATCCTAGAATGGTAGAACGTAAGAAATACGGCAGAAGAAAAGCCCGCAGAAGATTCCAGTTCAGCAAACGTTAACAGCAGAGTGAATGGTGCATGGAGAGTAGCGTACTTCTTGTTCATTCATCATTACTCAGTCATCATTAAAAAAGCTTTGCTTGCAGAGACCGATGCAAGGCTTACCTGCGTATGAGCAGGTTCTTTATTTTACATTAACAATTTAACAAACAAAAAATGGCTCAACTACAGTACAAGGATCTTCTGGATGCAGGTGTGCACTTTGGTCACCTTACCAGAAAGTGGGACCCACGGATCGCTCCATACATTTTCATGGAGAAGAATGGCATTCACATTATTGATTTAAATAAAACCTTATCTCTTCTCGAAGAAGCTTCTAACGCTATCAAGCAAATTGTACGCTCCGGCAGAAAAGTAATGTTTGTAGCTACCAAGAAGCAAGCACAAGAAGTAGTAGCCGATGAAGCAAAAAGGCTGAAAATGCCCTATGTAACTGAAAGATGGTTGGGTGGTATGCTGACTAACTTTGCTACGGTTCGTAAGTCTCTGAAAAAAATGTCTTCTATTGAGAAGATGATGAAAGAAGATACTTTCACCAACATGGCAAAGCGGGAGAGACTGATGGTAACCCGTGAGAAAGAAAAGTTACAAAAAATATTAGGAGGAATAGCTGATCTAACCCGTTTGCCGGCTGCTTTATTTATAATTGATGTGAAGAGAGAACACATCGCTATTGCAGAAGCTCACAAATTAGGTATACCAGTGTTTGCTATTGTAGATACAAACTCTAACCCTGAAGTAGTAGATTTCCCAATTCCGGCCAATGATGATGCATACAAGTCTATAGCTATCATTACCCAGGCTATTGGCAGAGCTATTGAAGAAGGTTTGCAGGAAAGAAAGAAAGACAAAGACGATCAGAAGCTGCAAGAGGAAGAAGAAACCAAACGTCAGGTGGATAATGCCAGCAGAAAACAAGCTCCTGCGGCCGTAGCTGCAGAAACTGACGAAACAGAAGCAGAAGCAACAGACGCTGAAGATAACGCATAATCCGGATTTACTCTGGATATTTCTATACCTGCTTTGCAGGGAACAAATTGAACATTGAGCTTAATAATTCAGTGTTCAATTTTTTTTAACCAACGATCAGATCAAACTAAATTATAAACCAAAACTTTACCGATAATGGCTATTACAGCACAAGACGTAAACAAACTAAGACAAATGACCGGCGCGGGAATGATGGATTGCAAAAAAGCATTAGCCGAAGCAAATGGTGATTTTGAAGCTGCCATCGATATTCTACGAAAAAAAGGACAAAAAGTATCTGCCGCCCGTTCTGACAGACAAACTTCTGAAGGTGCCGTATTTATAAAAGTAAACGATGCTGGCACAAAAGCTACCTTATTAGCCCTGGGTTGTGAAACTGATTTTGTTGCCAAAAACGAAGAGTTCCAAAGATTAGGAAACACTGTATTAGAGGCTGCTGTAAAAAATGATATGGACACAGCCGGCGAAGTATTGGCCCTGCATGTAGATGGCCGCCCGGTAGCCGAACACCTGACTGACCTGATTGGTAAAATTGGTGAGAAAATAGAGATTGTATCCTATGAGAAAGTAGAGGGCGAGAAAATAGTGCCTTATGTTCACTCAAATGGTAAATTAGGCGTACTGGTGGCACTAAAAAATACTGGTGGTGCTGACGTAACAGAAGCCGGTAAAGATGTAGCGATGCAAATTGCAGCTATGCGCCCGGTAGCCGTAGATAAAGATGAAGTAGATGCAGCAACCGTGCAGCGGGAAATTGAAATTGGTAAGGAGCAAGCCCGTGCAGAAGGCAAACCAGAAGCTATGCTGGAGAAAATAGCCATGGGTAAGCTAAATAAATTCTATAAAGACAGCACGCTGTTAAATCAGGAATTTGTGAAAGATAATTCGAAAACTGTAGCCCAGATGCTGGATAGCATTCACAAAGGGTTAACCGTTTCATCTTTTAAGAGAATTCAAATTGGTTAAAACAAACCACACAATAATGAAAAGCCCTCCATTGAGGGCTTTTTTTATTCCTTTATTTATGCATTTCCATAAACTTTAATAATTGGTTCCCGCAATACTTTAGCCTTTTCTGAAAGGGTAAAGTACATAATTTCTGCTACTTCTTCCGGTTTTACCCAGTCAGTAAAGTTGGCATTTGGCATGGCTGAGCGGTTTTGTGGCGTATCTAAAATGCTGGGTACGATTACTGAAGTAACTATATTTTTCTTCTTGCCTTCGGCATTCAGCATTTTAGCAAACTCAAAAATGAGTGATTTGGAGAGGGCATAGGCCATCATATCTTTACCTGCTTCCGGCATAAGCGCAGGGCGGGCTCCTACCAGGAAGATATGTCCGCCAGTTGCTTGAGTAGCCATTTGCGCAAATATTTCTCTGGCTAAATAAAAGGCAGATTCGAAATTCAGTGAGAATAGTTTTCTCAAGTGTTCTCCCCGGGTCTGCTGTAGATTACCCATTGCAAAACCACCTACCAGTAGGGCAGCCACATCAATAGTGCCGTTTTTCTGTATGACCTGGCTAACCAATTGCTTTGCCGCATCTTCATTGGTTACATCTACTTCGTACTTCTGGAAATCCGGAGTATTGTCAAAATTATTTACCCTGTCGTGTTCATGTGCTAAAACAGTACCTGCTACGGTTAATCCATGATTCAAAAAGTTCTGCACAACTGCCTGACCAAGATTGCCGGCTGCACCGGTAACAATTGCCGTTTGCTTTGCCATAATGTAATAATAAGTTTAGGTTTAGCTATTTAACACCAATATAGAAAACATTGCTTTTTCAGCTATCTCTCTGATAAAGTATTTTATTTATAGCTATAGCTTATGTATTTCTTTTAGAAGCATCTACTAGAAATGCTAGGGTATAATAAGCAAAAAGCGTAAGACTGTTGCCTTACGCTTTTGTACTAGATATTTTGAGTATTTAAACGGTAGCAGTCTGTAGAACATCCGTTACCTCTGTGTATGGCAGGTTCCAGGCTTCAGATACACCTTTGTACACAACCTCTCCTTTTACCACATTTAAGCCAAGCTGTAATTCTATGTTTTCCCGGCAAGCTTTCTGCCATCCTTTGTTAGCTAACTGAATAGCGTAGGGCAGGGTGGCATTGGTTAAAGCCAGAGTAGAGGTATACGGTACGGCACCTGGCATATTAGCCACACAGTAGTGCACCACATCATCAATAATAAACGTAGGGTTTTCGTGGGTGGTAGGTTTACAAGTTTCAATACAGCCTCCCTGGTCTACGGCTACATCAACCAACACAGTGCCGGGACGCATCATTTTCAGCATATCTCTGGTAACCAGGTGTGGAGCCTTAGCTCCAGGAATTAAAACAGCTCCAATAATTAAGTCAGAAACTTTAATACGGTCGCGAATATTATATTCATTGGACATCATGGTATCCACATTAGCAGGCATAATATCATCCAAATAGCGCAGGCGTGGCAGGCTCACATCCATAATAGTAACATGTGCCCCTAAACCGGCCGCCATCTTGGCTGCTTGTGTGCCCACAATACCGCCTCCCAAAATAAGTACGCGTGCAGGAGGTACGCCAGGTACACCGCCTAATAAAATTCCTCTTCCCTTCAGGGGTTTCTCCAAATAATGGGCTCCTTCCTGAATAGCCATCCGGCCGGCTACTTCCGACATAGGCACCAACAAAGGCAAACTTCTGTCGGCTTTTTCTACCGTTTCATAGGCCAGACATACTGCTTTTCTGGCGATCATGGCATGTGTTAGTTCTTCGGAAGAGGCAAAGTGGAAGTAGGTGAATACTAACTGATTTTCCTTTATCAGGTTGTATTCCTGGGCAATCGGTTCCTTTACCTTGATGATCATTTCTGCAATCCCGTATACTTCTTCTATGGTTGGTAGAATGGTAGCTCCTGCAGTTCTGTAATCTTCATCTGAAAAACCGCTGCCTACTCCGGCATTGGTTTGTACATACAAGGTATGTCCGTGTTTTCTTATTTCAGCTGCCCCGGCAGGTGTTAACGCTACCCGGTTTTCGTTGTTTTTTATTTCTTTTGGAACACCAATGATCATGGTTAAGATCGATTATGAGTTTGAAAATGAAGTCTGCAAATATAGGCATAAGTGGCCAGTATTCCCTATGGGGTTTGCCTTTTTGTCAGTTAACCGCACCTGGAAGACAAGCTCATATAGGATATTTTCCAGGGAAATATTACGCTCCCAGTTACCCCTGTTTTTGGGATATTTAGAGAGTGGTATTGCATTTGTATCTACCCAAATACCTATAAATAATTGCAATAAACTAAGGAGATTGACATGCGAAAAACACTAGGAATACTCTTATTTGCTACGTTTAGCTGTACCATAAGTGTGGCACAAAAATCAAATAAGCCCATACCAGAGCAGGTAGCTATGCAGTTCAGTAGCAAATTCACGCACATCCGGCAGGTGGCATGGAGCACAGCAGACAACAATACCTACGAAGGCCGGTTTCAGGATAAAGGCGTAGTTAAAAAGGTAGTATATTCAAATGCCGGCCAATGGCTGGTTATTGAAAGCCCAGCTTCTGAAAATGAGATTCCGCAGGCGGTTAGCCGTTCAGTATCCCAAAATTTTCCGGGGTATCAGGTAAGCCAGGCTACCCGGATGGAGCTATTTGGCCAGGGCATAGCCTTCCGGATCAGAGTTAGAAATGGTAATGGTTCCCTGGATGTAGAAATAGATACCCGAGGAAATGTGCGGCGGCGAGTAGAAGTATACGAAGATCACCACCATCACCACGATTGCCATCACCATCATGAGCATTGTGATCATCATAAACATAAAGACAAGCATAAACATAAGCATGGCAAAGGACATAAACACCACCATCGTGATGACGATGATGATTAATAGAATAACCTAAAAAGAGCCGTATTAAATGTCTCTTTTTAGGTTAAAAAAGGATTGTACTTTTTTTCTACACCAATCGTAGTAGGATCGCCGTGTCCCGGATAGACGGTAACATCATCACCTAATGGAAATAACTTGGTTTGGATGCTCTTGATAAGGGTATGAAAGTTTCCTCCAGGTAAATCGGTGCGGCCAATACTCCCTTGGAATAAAACATCTCCGCCGATACAAAATTTCTCTTCTGCACGATAAAAAGCAATATGCCCCGGCGCATGACCAGGTACAAACAAGACTGCTAACGAAGAGTTGCCAAATTTTACCCTGTCACCTTCTTCCAGAAAATGATCGGGCAGGGTAGGCTCGTATTGGGCAAAACCATAAGAAGAAGCATAACTTTCTACAGCCCTAAGTACTGGTTCATCTGCCTGGTGAATGTAGAGGTCAACTTTATATGTATGCTTTACAAAAGCATTGCCCAGTACATGGTCTATGTGACAATGGGTATTCAGCAGGTATTTTACGTGTAGTTGGTTGGATTGAATAAAATCTGTTAACTCCTGTTTCTCTTGTTTCTCGTAACAACCGGGGTCAATAATGACACACTCGCGGGTTTCATCAAACAGCACGTAAGTATTTTCCTGGAAAGGATTAAAAGTGAATGTCTGGATCTGAATCATAGTAAATAGTGTAATTTGGCTAGCCTACTTGTATAACAGGAAAATAGTTGGTTTTTTGTGTAAATCCGGTTTGTTTTCTTTCCATTCCTTGGCTGTCATAGTCCGGATAAACTCATCAGGTGCGGTTATGTTTGAGGCAATGCAGAGCAAGGTGCCAGGCTGACAATGGGTTAGTAAATCTTCCAGCAGCTGGTTGTTCCGGAAAGGGGTTTCCATAAAAATTTGTGTCTGGTTTTTTTGCAACGCCTCTTTTTCCATCTGCCGGACTGTTCTGGCTCTTTCTCCTTTATCAATGGGCAGGTACCCATGAAACACAAAAGATTGTCCGCTGAAACCGGAAGCCATTAATGCCAGAAGAATGGAAGAAGGACCCACTAAAGGAATAACCCGGATGCCCTGCTCATGAGCCAGTTTTACGGCAAGGGCTCCAGGGTCGGCTATTCCCGGGCATCCGGCTTCAGAAATAACGCCTACATTTTTGCCTTCCTTCAATAAACTAAAGTGTTTCCGGATGTCATTGAGTACGGTATCTTTGTTAAGCTCATAAAATTGGATATCATCAATTACCTTTCCTGTTTGCAACTCACCAATAAAACGCCTGGCTGTGCGTATATTCTCCACAAAAAAATGATCTGTTTGAGTAATCACTTCTCTGATTTGGGAGGTAAGCACCTGACCATTAGTGCCAGGGGCCAGTACTGTCGGAATT
The DNA here is from genome assembly GCF_030503435.1 of Rhodocytophaga aerolata. GTDB lineage: Bacteria > Bacteroidota > Bacteroidia > Cytophagales > 172606-1 > Rhodocytophaga > Rhodocytophaga aerolata. The sequence goes on along the minus strand of NZ_JAUKPO010000008.1, from coordinate 278,279 downwards.
AGATAAAGTTGTCCTTTTTTTATGTTCATCTACAAATAGTTTTATGCAACAAAAGAAATAAAAACAATCTGGTTTTTGTTAGTTTAAAAACCATTCTCTCTTTACGTAATTATGCAAGGAATAGGTAAGATGCTTATTGTAGCGGGCATTGTTTTGCTCATCGCCGGATTATTTTTTGTTTTCTCTCCAAAAATCCCTTTTTTAGGTAAGCTTCCGGGAGATATTATGGTCAAGAAAGAAAATTTTACATTTTACTTTCCTTTAGCCAGTAGCATCCTATTAAGTGTGCTCATTTCTTTGATTGTATATCTCATTCGAAAGTTCAGTTAATGCCTTTATTGAGTTCAAATATAACTTTACTTATAGTTTATTGCTGTATTTGCGTAAAAACTAATATCTTCAATGCTTAACCTATACGCATTAGATATTTTCAGCATGAGTGAAGAGCAAAAAATAAACCGCAGAGATTTTGTAAAAAGTGCAAGCATAGCCAGCCTTGGGTTAGGCTTAGCAACTCCCGATTTTTTAAGGTCTATCCAGCCTAAACCTAAAAATAAATTACCTCAATGGAAGGGATTTAACCTTCTGGATTTTTTCTCACCAGACCCGGCAAAATCCCGCAAAGGCACTACCGAGGAACATCTGAAATGGATAGCTGACTGGGGTTTTAATTTTGTGCGTTTACCTATGGCCTATCCACATTATTTGAAAATAGACCATAGCAAAAATATTACGCCCGACGAAGTATATCGCATAGATGAGCAAGCCGTAGACAAAATTGATCAACTAGTGTCTACCGCACATAAGCATAACCTGCATGTAAGCCTGAACCTTCACCGCGCCCCAGGATATTGTGTGAATGCCGGATTTTATGAGCCTTATAACTTATGGACCGACCAGGCAGCGTTGGATGCATTCTGTTTTCACTGGAATATGTGGGCGAAGCGGTATAAGAATGTGTCTTCTAAAAAAATAAGTTTCGATCTGGTGAATGAGCCCAGTATGCGGGAAGATATGAACGATCAGCACTCCAAACGCAGCACAGTGCCCGGCGATGTATACCGGAAAGTAGCCAAGGCCGCATCCGAAAGTATCCGCAAAGAAAATAAAAACCACCTGGTAATTGCCGATGGGAATGACGTAGGTACCAAAGTAATTCCGGAGATTACAGACCTGAATATTGCCCAAAGCTGCCGGGGGTATCATCCGGGAATTATATCTCATTACAAAGCTCCGTGGGCTAATAAAGATCCGGAGAACTTGCCGGAGCCCAAGTGGCCAGGGCAGGTTGGAGATAAATACCTAAGCCGCCAGATGCTGGAGGAATTCTATAAGCCCTGGATTGAATTAGTGAACAAGGGAGTAGGGGTACATTGCGGCGAATGTGGCTGCTGGAACAAAACGCCACACGATGTGTTTTTAGCCTGGTTTACGGATGTACTGGATATTTTGTCGTCCAACGGAATCGGGTTTGCCTTGTGGGAATTCCAGGGAGATTTTGGTGTTCTGGATTCTGGAAGAGCAGATGTAAGCTATGAAGACTGGCATGGTCACAAACTGGACCGGAAATTATTGGAACTGCTCAGAAAGCAATAATACGATTATAACTTATTGTATAAAGCAGCCTCTTTTATTAAGGGGCTGTTTTTTTTAATTGTATATCTACAATATTGAGCATAAAGGCAATAAATACCGTAATATCTTTATTGGACGTACTCTCATCTAGTATTTTTAACTTAATGTCTACCAGTTGTTTGCGCGTCTTATGCTGAATAGCATTGGCAAAATGATTCAAAGCAGCTACTACACGTTGCTCAGCCTGAATTTTCGATTCCAGGAACAGATATTTGCCGGCAAGTACACCTGGTAACTCCTTTTCTAGTTGGGGAATATGCTTCATTAAGTTAAATTTATTATGGGTGTATCAAATTAACTACGTAGTAAATACTGAATCGTTACCCGGATAGTACTGATTTTTAGATGAATAAAATAAATTACAAGATGAAGGATAAGGAAAAATGGATGAACGGTCAAAATAAGGCAAGTTTCCTTTTACCCAATGGGTAAGTGTTTCAACGGCTTTCCCTAAAGTAGCTTGTTACATGGCTTTGCTTTCCTCCGACAGTAGTTTATCCATAAACAAATTGAATTCTTCTACAAAAGCCTCATAATAATTACCTGTTCCTGGTCCGCTAAATCCGGTATGTATCTTGCGGACTTTGCCGGTTTTATCTATAAAGATGGTAGTTGGAAAAGATATTACCTGGTTGAGCATAGGCAAAGATTTAGACGCTGATTCAGTATCGGAAGTGCCGGCAATAGCAAAGTCATAGCCGACATTCAGCCTTTGTTTCATCTGTTGTACCCGTTTTCGGGCATACTCTAACTCAGGTTTTTTTTCATACGCCAGGCCAATAATTTCTACGCCCCGGTCTTTGTTCTTCTCATACCAGGGTGCCAGAAATCTGGTTTCATCCATACAATTAGGGCACCAGGTACCGAATAGCTGTAAAATAACCACTTTACCCTGGTATTTAGCATCACTTAACCGGATAGTGTCTTCATCAGATCCCGGAAAGCTAAAATCAATAGTAGAATGGCCATCTTTTAAGAAAGTAAGACTACTAGGGTCAGGTAAGGCGGCATTTGCATCTTTCCTAGCAGACCAACTACGGCCTTTGGCTTTGCCAGACCAGAACTTTCCATTCACTAGGCTATCTCCTTGTATCGTAGCTGTAAGCACATAAGCATGTTCTCCATCAAAGGTTGATAATTTCATTTCATGGCCAGCTACTACACCATCCAGATAACGGTAATCGCCTGTGCGGGTAAGTACAGTTCCGGTGAGTTTAGCACCTTGCTGCTCAAACACGCCAATGGATATTAAAGAATCTGGCCGGTCGGCAAAACGGATAGCATATTTTCCGGTAATGTTGGCGGCAGGCTGTTTATCATTTGTTTCAAAACGGTACTCCTGGCCATGGGCTGCCCGGAAGGGGATATGGTAGTTTTGGGCATAGTTTTTTATCCAGGCACCTTGTATGGTAGTATCAGTAAACTTTCCGGCGATTTGTGCATCAAAAATATGCATGGGTATATAAATTGAATCGCCTTTGATAAGTATACTGTCTAGTTCCAGGCGTTCTCCTGCATTGATCAGATACATCCGGAAACTGCCTTCAGCCTTCTTTTCCACTTCAAAAGTAAAGGGCAACGCTTGCTCCGGTAAGGTAAGTACGCCACGCCATTGGCCTGTTGTAAGGCTAGCAGCACTCTCTGACGGCGTACAGGAAACAACCGTAATTACTAGTAAAAGCAGGAGTATTCCTTGAAATACAGTGGTCTTCACAATAAGGATGAGTTATATGACTGAACTAAATCTATATTTATTCTACTTTACTAAAAAGTGAATTTAACGATTCTGCCAAGGTTGGATGTGCAAGGACCGCATCTCTTAGTTTGGGATAAGGCAGTTTGCCCATCATGGCTATCTGGATCATCGACATAATTTCTCCCGCTTCTATGCCCAGTATGGCGGCTCCCAAGATCTGGCTGGTTTCTGCATCTATTATGGCTTTCATTATACCCTGCATATGTCCGGTTTCAATAGCTCTGGCAACATATTTCATAGGAAATTTAGCCGTCTTAATCGTATAGCCCTGCTTATGAGCTTCCTTTTCACTTAATCCTATTCTGCCAAGCTGAGGGTCCGTGAATACGGTATAAGGTACCATACGATCCCTTGTGGTAGCATTTCCTTTTTCTAACAGATTCTTCTCAACAATGCGGTAATCATCGTAGGAAATATGCGTAAATTCTGGCCCTCCTTTGATATCACCCAATGCATAAATTCCGGCCTGATTAGTTTCCAGACGCTCATTTACCACAATATATCCCTTGTCAGAGGTCTTTACTCCGGCTGCATCCAGGTTCAAAGCTTTCGTATTGGGCGTAGTACCTACCGCAATTAAAAGATGAGACCCTTGTACTGTTCGAGTTTTTCCATCTTCCCTAAGTGTGAGTTCTATACCTCCAGAGGAACTTCTGGCAACTTTAGTAACTTCTGTATTAAAAAACAAATGAATTTCTTCCTGCTGCAAAATAGCGGCTAATTCTCTGGCAATATCTGGGTCTTCGCGGCTTAGTAGCTGGGAGCCATGTTCCAGAATACTCACTTGGCTACCAAAACGCCTAAACATCTGCCCGAATTCAAGGCCAATATAGCCACCTCCCAGAATTAACAGGTGTTCGGGTAGTTCTTCCAGTTCCATTATGGACGCAGAAGTTAAGTACTGAACATCGGATAAACCCTCTATGGCTGGAATCATTGGAGAGCTGCCACAATCTATAAATATGTTTTCTGCCTGTATTTGCTGGCTTCCGCCATCTGTTAATTTTATTTCGAGCACCTTGCTGCTAGTGAAGCTGGCCTCGCCCCGGATAAGGGTTATGTTTTCTGCTTTATCCAGGCTATCCTGCACACTCTTGCGGAATTGTTCTACTATTTTGTCTTTCCGTTTTTTTACTTCCTTCATATTCACTTTTATCTCTCCCGTATGCACGCCATATTCACTGGAGCGGCGGGCCTGATAAGCCATGTGGGCAGAAGCGATTAAGGTTTTGGTAGGCGTACAGCCGTAATTGATGCAGGTGCCACCCAGATAGTTCCGTTCAATAATGGCTGTTTTCCGGCCTTTTCCGGCTAATGCCAGGGCCAGAGGTTTGCCTGCCTGCCCGGCTCCGATAATAATGGCATCAAATGTTTTAGGGGTCAGATTTGTCATAATACAGAGAGGTTTCTATCTCTAGAACAACGGGTGCAGGTATTTTTTGTTTGACTAATTGGACAAAACTGGTAGAATTGCCTGTTACTATAATTCCCATTTACAAACAAGCCTGGCAAGTTATATTGCTACAAATCAGCTTTTTGCATGAGAGATACTTTGGCTTTCCAGTTTCTTTTTTCCAGTATCCGGACATTCTGTGTGTCTTTCAGGCTATGCAGGTAGGTTAACAAAAGCGGTAGTTCCTGGTCTGCTACCTCACCATTGTATTCTGCTGGATAAATCACATTTCCATAGTTTCTTTTTGCTTTGGAAGGAGTATCATCCACAATCAATACACGTTCAAGTGAATACCCCAGCTTCGTAACCTTCTTTAGTACTTTTATATAGTTATAATGGTTAAAATAATCTACATAATGGTCAGTATCAAATATATATGTAGCAGCGCAGAAGGTACACCGGCTTCGTCCCCAGATAAAAGCCAGAGGAACATCTGGTGGAACTATCTGTTTTATAATAGCTTCTACATAGTCATCAGAAGCAGAAGACCAAATAGCCAGTGTAAAATGTTGATTACAGCCCCGCAGGAATTCTTCCAGGTAAGGCCGTTTGTAAATATAATAGCCCAATGCTTGAAAATCAGACGGCCTGGATAGTGGCTTTTCAGTAGCATAAATCAGGGTTTCATCTATATCCAATATCAACAGAATTTTATCATCTGGTGCTTTACGTTTGCCAGCCATAAGGATTAATGGTTTATAAAACCTACGTGGATGTCAATTTTCCTGCTGAATGGAAGTGTTTATCCCAAGGCTACATCCAGAGTCATCATCACACCAAAACCAAGCAAGGTAGCCAGAGTGGTCCAGTCCGTATTGTCGGCTAGCTGAGACTCTGGAATTAATTCTTCTACTACTACAAATATCATGGCACCAGCGGCAAAAGACAAAGCATAAGGCAGAATAGCCTGCATATGAATAACCAGCAAGGCGCCAATAACTCCTGCAATAGGTTCGACAATACCGGACATTTGCCCGTAAAAAAAAGCTTTGGATCTTTTCATGCCTTCTCGGCGCAAGGGCACCGAAACAGCCGTGCCTTCCGGAAAATTCTGCAACCCAATACCTATGGCTAATGCAATAGCGCTACCCAGCGAAGCAGAAGGTAAATCATGGCTTACCGCACCAAAAGCTACTCCTACAGCTAAGCCTTCTGGTATGTTGTGCAGCACAATAGCCAGCACTAATAATATGCTCCGGCGGAAACCGGTTTTGGGCCCTTCCGATTTTTGAATATCAAAACCCGGATGCAGGTGCGGCAGAAGCTTATCAATTAGAAACAAAAATAAGCCTCCGGTCATAAAACCGATTAAGGCTGGAGCCCAGGAAGGCAGGCTGCTCCCATTTTGTTCACTCATTTCAATAGCCGGAGCCAGAAGAGACCAGAAACTGGCAGCAATCATTACGCCTGCCGCAAAGCCCAGCATACAATCCAAAGCTTTCTGGTTAAACTTTTTGAAAAAAAACACTAAAGCAGCTCCAAGCGCAGTTACTCCCCAGGTAAATAAGGTGGCAATTAACGCTTGTACGGCCGGGTGTAAAGGGGCTAATACGGAGGTAATATATTCCATGTTCGGTTACAGCTGTACAGATATTAGGTTTGTGTACAAAAATTGTGTTAAATAAATACACTTCTTGCTAAAATGGAAATATTGCAGCTCTTATTTATGAAATATTCAGGGATTGTTGAAGAATCGCCGGATTCAGACAAGCTATGCCGGTAAATTGCCTGAGAAAATCATATGCATGATCCGGCAGCTACCTACAAAAAACTTTATGCATACTATTGGAACAGCTAAATACATTTTCTATATTTAACTTATCTCCAGCTATTTACCTATACCCAATAGATTTTTTAACATGTATCAAGGCAGCTATTTATTGTCTGGCCGATGCTAATCCGTTACAGTGCACTTACTTATTTAACCATATAAATTTTTTATGAATGAACTTGTTATCTCGAACCTTTCGAAGACGTACTCGAATGGGGTACAGGCTTTGAAAAACGTCAGCCTGACTATACCCAGAGGTATGTTTGGCTTACTTGGCCCTAACGGTGCCGGTAAATCTTCACTCATGCGGACCATTGCCACCTTACAAGAAGCCGACAGCGGAAGCATCCGGCTGAATACTATAGACGTATTACGACAAAAAGAGGATGTGCGGAAAATACTAGGTTACTTACCCCAGGAATTTGGAGTGTATCCTAAAATTTCCGCGGAAACTATGCTGGATCATATTGCTACCCTAAAAGGCATCCGCAACAGCAACGAACGAAAAGAAGTGGTAGAAGCATTGCTGCAAAAAGTAAATCTATATCAATTCCGCAAAAAAAATCTGGGCACTTTTTCCGGGGGTATGAAGCAACGGTTCGGCATCGCCCAAGCCCTTATTGGCAATCCCAAACTGATTATTGTAGATGAGCCTACCGCCGGCCTTGACCCTGCAGAGAGGAATCGTTTTCATAACTTACTCAGCGAGATTGGGTTGAATACCATTGTTATCTTGTCTACGCATATTGTGGAAGATGTTACCAATCTTTGTTCGAGTATGGCTATTATTTGCATGGGAGAAGTAGTGGCGCAAGGAAATCCGAATACCCTGGTCGCGAGTGTTCAAGGCAAAATATGGAAGCGGGTGGTTAATAAGGAAGAACTGCCCTTATACCAGAAAGAGTATCAGGTAATTTCTACACATTTGAAAGCTGGCCTTACTAATATTCATGTGTACAGTGATGACCTGCCTGACTCCACCTTTGAACCGGTAGATGCTGATTTGGAAGATGTGTATTTTACCAAAATCACCGGAAATGCCGATGCTGTAGCTGTGTAAACAGCCTGTTCCACTAACTAGTCTAGCCATGTTCAAAGATATTTTTCTGTTTGAATTAAAATACCGTGCCCGCCGCCCGGCAACGTACCTGTATGCATTGATCTTATTCCTGTATTTTTTTATCAGCATCATTAACGGATGGACCCCAGGAAGTGAGAAAGCCTACATCAACTCCGCGTTTGTAATACAGCAAGCCCTGATTATCATGTCCATTTTCGGGGTGCTTATCTGTTCAGCTATTATGGGGGTACCGGTATACCGTGACATAGAACACGATACCAGAAGTTATTTTCTCAGTTATCCTATCACAGAAAAAGGGTATTTGCTTGGCCGTTATGCCGGTTCTTTTGTGGTGTTATTTCTGGTATTTTTAGCAGGCACCTTAGGTCTATTGCTTGGAGGTATTATGGGACCTTTATTCGGGTTTGAAGAAACCAGCCGCTTCGGCCCGGTCAATTTCTCTGCGTATGCAAACGGCATTATACTATTTCTGCTGCCTAATATCTTTTTTACAGGTACGTTGTTTTTTTGCCTGGTTACCCTCACCAGAAAAATTGTGGTAGCCTATACTGGAAGCATCTTGTTTTTTGTAGCTTACTTGGTAGCCAATGCGTTAACCTCGGATATTGAAAAGCGTAACCTGGCAGATCTGATAGATACATTCGGCCTGAACACGTTTCAAAATGCTACCCGTTACTGGACAGTGGTAGAGCAAAATACTTCCCTGGCAGCCTTAGAAGGAAATACGTTATGGAACCGGATTATATGGATGAGTATGGCGGCTGTGGTGTTTGCCTATACCGTGTTCCGGTTTAACTTTCAGAGCTTTCTGGATGTAAAACTGGGCAAAAAGAAAACTATAGAACTGGACTTAGGTATCTCTAAAACACATGTGCATATTCCTGTGGCAGTGCAAAGTTTTTCTGCTTCCGGATATTTCCGTGAAATGTTCCGCCTGGCAAAGCTGGAGTTTACCAATGTTGTTACCGATATCTATTTTCTGGGCATTCTGCTGGGAGGTTTATTGTTTCTTTTCCTGGATGGATGGTTTGGTTTTCCGCAGTATGGTACACCTTCTTTCCCCACCACCTACTACATGCTGGAGGTAAAAGACTTTAATTATATTATTTTTATTTACATCCTGCTGATTTTTTACACAGGCGAAGTCGTGCACCGCGACCGTTCCGTACGTTTTAACCAGATTTCTGATACCCTGCCGGTACCCAACTGGCTCATGTATGGCAGTAAATTTCTTGCTCTGGTATATATATGTCTGATGTTAGTACATATGCCGCTGATCTGTGGTGTATTAAATCAGGTAATTAAAGGCTATTATACTTTTGAATTTGGTAAGTATTTTACCGACTTGTATCTCATAGAACTGCCAGAGTACCTGCAACTGACCATGTTGACTTTCTTTGTGCATATTCTGGTGAATAATAAGTTTCCGGGACACGTAGTTTCCATTGGTATATGGGTTATTATGTTCTCGCTGCGAAGTTTTGCCGAATACGATTACAACCTATTCTTCTATAGCTATACCCCCGGCTACCGCATATCTGACATGAATGGCTTTGGCCACTTTCTAAAGCCACTGGCTTGGTTTAATGTATACTGGTTGCTGCTCGGTGTACTGCTGCTTATGATCGGTAACTTACTATGGGTAAGAGGAACAGAAGGTGACTGGCAAAATAGATTAAAACTAGCCCGGCATCGGATAAATACACCAGTCTTAGCCAGCCTACTTACAGTGACACTCTTATGGATAGGCACAGGGTCGTATATTTATTATAATACCAGTATAGTCAATAATTATAGAACAGCAGAAGAAAATAGGAATGCCCAGGCGGAATTAGAGAAGAAGTATAGTCACCTGGAACGGGCATTACAACCCAAAATCACAGATGTAAAACTATATGCCGATCTGTATCCCAATGACTTCCGGGCTTCTATGCGGGCCATTTGCCTAATAACCAATAAATGGGATAAACCCATTGATACGTTGTATATCAATAGCAATGCACCCATCAGATATCTGAAAATTAATGGTACGGCTCTGGAGCCCTTTTTTCAGGATGCTTCATTGCTACCCACAGAAGGCATAAATACAGATGCAGACCGTACCCATACAGGATTTCTGTGGTATAAATTGCCGCAGACGCTACAGCCCGGCGATACAGTGACCATGGAAACACAGACAGAACTGGCTTACCGCGGATTCACCAATAGTGGTATTAACAGGCAAGTAGTAGAGAATGGTACCTTTTACACTGGTGGAATTCCTGCTTTCGGCTATTCTAGCCAAGGAGAACTAACCAGTGATAAGGAACGAAAAAAGCGGAACTTACCAGAGAAGAAATACACCCAGCCAGCGCAAGACGATCCCTGGGGTTTGGGAAACCTGCTATTTAACGACGATGCCGATTATATTACCTATGAAGCAGTGGTCAGCACCACACCCGATCAGATAGCTGTGTCTCCTGGCTATTTGCAGAAAAGCTGGGAGGATAATGGCCGGAAGTATTACCAGTATAAAATGGAAGGGGAGATGGATATGTTCTTTACCGTAGTGTCTGCCCGGTATGCTGTAGCCAAAGACCAGTGGAAAGGGCAGGATGGAAAAACAGTAAATATCGAAATATTCCATCATCCTACCCATACCTATAATATCGACCGGTTTATTGGTTCGGTAAAAGCAAGCATGGATTACTTTAATACCAACTTTACCCCTTATCAATACAAGCAAATGCGTATTCTGGAGTTTCCCAGGTATGCCGGATTTGCACAGTCTTTTCCCAATACTGTACCCTATTCTGAGAGCTTTGCCTGGGTAGGCGACTTTAGCGATCCGGATAAAACAGACTATGGTTTTTATGTAACTGCCCACGAAGTAGCCCATCAATGGTGGGGCCACCAGGTAACGCCTTCCAATACCCGGGGAGCCAATCAACTTTCCGAAACTATGGCCGAATATTCTGCTTTAATGGTGCTGAAAAAAGAGTATGGGGAAGATGCCATGCAGAAGTTTCTAAAATATGCTTTGGACCGTTACCTATCCGGCCGGGCAAGCGAACGCAAGTTTGAAGAAACCCTCATGCAAAACGATCAGCGGGCCTATGTCTGGTATCAGAAAGGTTCACTCATAATGTATGCCCTGGCCGATTATATTGGAGAAGATGCGGTAAATAAAGGGTTAAAAGCTTTTCTGGAAAAAGCAGCTTTCCGTCAGAAGGCACCATTTGCTACTACAGGAGAATTTCTGCCTTATCTGATGAATGCTACGCCAGATTCCCTGCAATACTTTGTGGTAGACGGATGGGAAAATATTTGTTTGTATGAAAACCGTATAAAAGAGGCTACTTACCAGAAAGTAAAAGATGATGAATATAAAGTAAAACTGACGGTAGATACCAAAAAAATCTATTACGATGGCACAGGCAATGAAATGGCACAGGGAAAATACAAAGAGTATATAGATATAGGTATTTTTACCGAAGATGGGAAAAATAAGCAAGGTATGACCGTTAAGAAACCGCTTTATCTGAAAAAGCACTGGTTAGCCCCCGGAGAACATACGCTGGAGTTTACGGTTAAAGGCAAGCCGGTAAGAGCAGGCATAGATCCGTATAATAAGTTAATAGACCGTGTTCCGGATGACAACGTAAAAGATGTTTCGGAGGAATAACAAAAAACCTGTTAGATTAAATAGTCTAACAGGTTTTTTGTTATTAATCTTCTTTTATTTTGATGAACTTATACTTGTACCCAGGCTTGTTTCCGGTTACTTTCAATGATTTTCTCACACAAAATTAGTTCGCGTAAACCATCAGCAAAGGTTGGATAAGTGGGGTTAGCAGGTTGTTTGCCTTCACGTACAGCTTTATATACTTCTTTAAACAACTGCTTAGATGTATCTGGGAAACCTTCATTGTGGCCACCAGGGAAAGTAATCAGTCCGGCAGCCTCACGGTCTACTAAAGAAGGATCACGCATCAGCATTTGATTGGCCGTATCACGTTTACCCACCCACAGATTGTTGGGTGACTCAGAGCACCAGTGATAGGTTTCTTTAGAACCGGAAATTTCCAGATCCAGGCGGTTTTTACGTCCGGCAGAAACCTGGCTTACCGTTACTACTCCTTTGCTGCCATCATCAAAGCGGAGCATCACTGTAGCATAATCTTCCGTATTGATCGGCACTTCCTGGTAATCTTCTGGTTGCAATAGTTTGCCAGAATAGGTTTCAATTGGTTTGGTTGGCTTTTTTCTGTTTTTGTGTACCGTAGCAAAATCAGCCATTACAGCTGTTACATGCAACCCGGAGATATACTCAATAATATCCATCAAATGGGAACCGATATCGGCAATCGCACGGGATTCACCTGATTTATCAGGCTCCAGCCGCCAGTTATAATCTGTTTCGTAATAGAGCCAGTCTTGCAGATAAGTGCCAATAACTGAATGAACTTTGCCTAATTGGCCTTTTTCCCGCATTACTTTCATATGCCGCACCAGCGGATAATACCGAAGGTTGAAGTGTACGGCATTTACTAACCCGGTTTTGGCTGCCAGTTCTACCAGTTCTTTTGCTTCAGCAGATGTATTGGAAAGGGGCTTTTCACACACTACATGTTTACCGGCTTGCAAGGCACTTTTAGCCATGGGGTAGTGCAAAAAGTTAGGCGTACAAATGTGTACACATTGTATTTCAGGATCAGCAAGCATGGCCTGAAAATCTCCATACGATTTTTCAATACCCAGGCTCTGGGCTTTTGATCTGGCATAGTCGTCACTAAAGTCGTTAATGGCTACCACTTCTACATCGGGTAAACGGCGGAGGGCTTCAATATGAGCAGGTCCGATAAAACCTAAGCCTGCTACACCCACTTTTATTTTATTTGTCATGTGTATTAGATGATTTACAAAGCCAAATATATTCTATTTTCTATTGAGGTCAAGCAAAATTTCCTCTTAATTCATCCGGCTATTGCCAAAGGTTTGATAGATGAAGTATAAAATAAAGAATAGAAATAGCTGAGTTTAATAAAAATTAAACTTAAAATTTTTATAAAATTTTACAAGCAATACCTATTTCTGTTAACTTTAACAGGCTGCAAATATCAGATTGATTCTATAAGTAGTCGTTTTGTTAAATAACCTTATTAACCCCTAACTTCTTTTATTGTATGATGAAGGCAATAACCCTTTTGCTTCTGGCAAGTATCCTTTATTGTTGCGGACCTTCCCGAACAAAAGACAATACCAATGCATCAGCAACTACCAGTGACACAATGTTGAGTATTGTGCAGGATAGAGCTGCACATACCATTTCAGTGTTCAGGAAAGGAGGCAAGGAATTGATACTTACCCAAAATGCCAAACCGGATTTCCGGCCCTATCTGCATCCTATTATGGCTCCCGATGGCAAAGGTACCCTTACTGAATATAGTCCTGGCCATCATAAACACCAGACAGGACTATATTGGGGCTTCACCCGGGTAAATGGCCGCGACTATTTTCATCATCCGGAAGGCAGTTACTGGCGCAGAGTGGAAGCTAAAATTATAGACGGAACAGGAAAGGAGGTACGGTGGCAAACTGTATATGACCTGCTGGATTCCACTGGTAAAGCTGTACTCACTGAAACCCAAACCTGGGCTATGCGGGAGCAGAATGGCAAATTTCTTTTAGACCTGGAATGGAGGGGAGAGGCAAAAACAGAAGTAACCATTGGCAAATACGACTATGGTGGCTTGTTCTTACGCATGCCCTGGCGGGAAGGAATTAATGGAGAAGTAATAAATGCTGCCCGGCAGCGCAACGAGAAGGCGGAAGGACAAAAAGCTATGTGGGTAGATGTGGGCATGCAGGTAGAAGGCCGCAACGACCTGGCTCATATTGCTATCTTTGATCATCCGGAGAACAAAGGCTATCCGCAACCCTGGCGGGTAGATGGACAACTAGGTATAGGTCCGGCTAGAGCCAGAACAGGCGACTGGAAAATCAATAAAGGTGAAACAGAAATAATCCGCCACCAGCTGGTAGTTTATACAGGACAATTAAACGATGTAGAACTCAATGGGCTTTATGGCGAGTTTTCTGGCAATAATTCAACTTATTCTACCGCAGCCTTATGGAGTATAGCGCAACAGGAAGGCCGCGATGCTAAATTTCTTAAGCCTCAGGAAGCAGTAGAAGCCATGACTGTCAAAGAAGGTTTTCAGGTAAATGTCTGGGCCGCTGAACCGATGATTACCCAACCCATGGCGTTTTGCTGGGATGACCGGGGCAGGCTCTGGGTAGCTGAAAACCGGGATTACGAATCACGCGGACATGGCTTTTCTAATGCTGGCGACAGCCGCATTTTGATTTTGGAAGATACTAACCGAGATGGCATAGCCGATAGCAAAAAGGTATTTATGGAAGACTTGGCTTTCCCGGCAGCCATTGCTGTAGGCTTTGACGGTGTTTTTATTGGTGCCCCACCCAACTTACTATTTGTGCCCGATCGTAATGGCGATGATAAAGCCGATGTGAATGATATTGAAGTACGGCTCACTGGCTGGGGAATCCGCGATAGGCACGAAACCTTAAACAGCCTGCACTGGGGGCCAGACGGCTGGCTTTATGGCTTACAAGGTTTTGCTACACCTTCCAAAGTGAGAAAGCCTACAGGGAAAGGCAAGTTATATAAGCATAAAGATCCCTTTCCGGAAGATATTCTGGAAGGAGAAGGCGTAGATATTAATGGCGGCGTATGGCGGTATCATCCAACGAAAGATAAGTTTGAAGTAGTGGCACACGGCTTTAGCAACCCATGGGGAATAGATTATGATGCCAAAGGCCAGTTGTTCATGAGTGCCTGTGTCATTCCGCATATGTGGCATGTGGTTCCTGGAGGCATTTATCACCGGCAAGGTGGGCAACATTTTAATCCGTATGTGTACAGCGACATCCGCACCATCACCGATCATAGTCACCGGTCTGCGCATGGAGGAGCACGCATTTATCAATCCGACGCTTTTCCGGAAATTCACAAGGGACGCATCTTTATGGCTAATATTCATGAACATGCCATCTTATCGGATGTATTGGAGGCTAAAGGTTCTGGTTTCAAAGCCAGCCATGGGGATGATTTTCTGATGGCCAATAATGCACAGTGGATCGGCTTTAGTGTGGAAATTGGCCCGGATGGAGGGTTATATGTATTAGACTGGCACGATGCGGATATTTGCGGGCAGGATGTGTTGAATCAGGAAACAGGCCGTATTTTTAGAGTTACCCCCAAAGAATCATTGGCCCAAAACTTTGAAGGCCGCTATGCTGACCTGACCAAAATGACGGATAAGCAGCTGGTAGATCTGCAAACCAGTAAAAGTGACTGGCATGCCCGCCGGGCGAGAGTAATTTTACAAAACCGGGCTGTTAAAGGAAAATTGCAACCGGATACACATAAAAATCTTTTTTCTATTTTCAAAAGCAATGCAACTCCGGACATCCGTTTGCGGGCTATGTGGGCTTTGCATGTCACAGGTGGGTTTACAGAGAATCAATTACGGGAAATAGTAGCGGATAAAGATCCGTATATCCGGGCCTGGAGCATACAATTATTGTGTGAAGATCAAACGCCTTCTGAAGAGGTATTGGCTGTATTTACTGAAATGGCCCGCAAAGATAATTCGCCAGTGGTGCGGCTATACCTGGCTTCTGCTTTACAACGAATAGCGGAAGAATCACGCTGGAAAATTGCCGGAGAACTCATGCAGCATGCAGAAGATTCCACAGACCATAACCTTCCAAAAATGATCTGGTATGGCATGGAATCGTTAGTAGCGAAAAACCCGCAACGTGCCTTAGAAATGGCATCTCAGAGTAAAATACCGATGCTAGCCCAGTTTACTGCCAGGCGTGCTGTAGATGCCGATGCCCTGGAAGTACTGGCTGCTGCTATTGGAAACGCACCTTCAACTCAACTCTACTTAATGGAAGGAATGCGCGATGGCTTGGAAGGCCGCTATGATTTAGCGGCTCCAGCAAACTGGAAAACAGTATACGCCAGTCTGCAGAAATCTACTCCGAAAGTGGCTGGGTTAGCCGGAGAAATAGCTGGGAAGTTTGGTGATACCGAAGCTGCCAAGCAAGCCCTGGTTACATTGAAAGACAAAAATGCCTCACTTGAACAACGTCGCAAAGCTTTGCAGATGCTAACGGCCCGGCAGCGGAAAGAACTTCCTAAAGAATTGCCCTCTTTGTTAGCAGATGAAACTTTACGGATAGATGCCATCCGGGCTATAGCCAGTTATGATCAGGAAGATTTAGGGAAATTGCTGCTGAAGCAGTACAAGACTTTTAGTCAGGAAGAAAAGCTGGAAGTTGTACAAACTTTATCATCCCGTCCGGCCTACGGATGGCTGTTAACCAGAGCCATTCAGGATAAAACAGTTCCCAAAGCAGAAGTGCCGGCTTATGCGGCCCGGCAGTTGCGCAGAGTAGTAGGCAGTGGTTTTGTAGAAGTATGGGGGCCGATAGACGGATTAGCCACTGGCGAGCAAGCGGCAGAATATACCAGGTACCGGAAACTATTAACCGATAAGAATTTGCTTGCTGCGAATGCACAAAAAGGACGGGCAGTATTTGGGCGAACTTGCGGTGGTTGCCATAAAATGTATGGAGAAGGCGGGAATATCGGTCCGGATATTACTGGCTCTAACCGGGGCAATGTAGAGTATTTGCTCAGCAACATTCTTGACCCCAGCGGTGAAATCCAGGATGATTATAAACTTGTAGTCATTACTACCCGCGATGGCCGTACCTATAGTGGTAATATTGCTGGCGAAAACCAAAGGCAGGTAACTTTGCGTGTAGTCGGGCAAGAGGCCGTGGTAGTAAATAAAGCAGATATTCAATCCCGGGAAGTTACACCGGTATCCATGATGCCTACCGGCTTGTTCAAGAACTTGTCGGATACAGAAATTCTGGATTTGGTAAAGTATTTACGAACAGTAGAGCAGGTAGCTATGCCATAACTTATAGATAAGTATATTTTATCAGATCTTTACGTGAGAATAAACTTAGGTAGCTAACAAAATTGAAATAAGCCGTTGAGATAATACATAGAATCGAAAGTATCAGAGGTTAGAAAGTAAATTATTTATGACACCTGATGCTTTCGTTTGCTGCGTTAAGAGGGAATTTAATGTATCGGTAAATGGATGAGCTATAAAGAGTTAGAATAAAATGAACGGTAAAAGTACATCCCGGGCTTTGCCTATTTTACACTAATTCAAAAAAAGCAATATTTGTATACGTTCATACAAATCAGACAAATGTTTTCTGGCAAACAAGCATTGCAACACGATACTGCAAATTCCCTGTCAAAAAAAATAGTTAGTTCATATTCTATTCATTCTGTTCCATCGGATGAAACTGAAAGCCGGAATCGCATTTCCAAAAAAGAATATCTAATACCAGGACTAATTACAGTTGTATTGATTGCCTCTTGCATCATTTATTCACCTAAGAAGTTCTTCTGGAACGATGAGTTGTTTTCCTACTATTTTCTGTCTGATTCGTCTTTTACCCATATGTGGGCGGCTTTTCATGACAAATTAAATAATACGCCTCCTTTATATTTCTTGCTGGGGTGGGGATGGAGCTGGGTTTTCGGTGCTTCAGAACTGTCCCTCCGGTTATTTTCCAGTCTGGGAATAAGTGTAGCCTGCTGGTTTACCTGGATTACATTAAGGCGTACATTCAATTTCTGGTCAACCTCTTTTGCTGTATTAATTATATTCTGCTTATCTACCTTGGTGCTTTCCCAGAACGCAGAAGCCAGAATGTATGGACTATATCTGGCGGTAAGTGCCGCAGGTGTATGGATATATGATCTCATCGGCAGCAAAAGTCAGGTAAGTTGGAAAATGTTATTTCTCAATGCTTTAATACATGCCGCTATAGTGAATACCCATTTATTTGGGTGCTTGTATAGCGGTGCCATCTTACTTGCTTTTATACTGAACGATTGGCAAACCAGGCAGTTCCGGTGGAAATTGTATGCAAGTGTTCTATTCGGCTGGGCAACATTTCTTCTCTACATACCTGCCTTACTTATACAAGCCGATGCCGGCAATCCGCGTACCTGGATGACAGTACCATATTTGCGCTATGTATTGGATGTACTTTGTTTCACAGCCTTTACCTATGATTTTATTTCTAAATCTGTGTTATTGAAATCGGCTGCTCTGTTGGGACTTGCCTTAATTCCAGGTATCGTTTTTCTATGGGGCAAGCGGGCCATTGCTGAAGCAAAAAAAAATACAGCTGGTACAACTATCCGTTATCAGGCTGCGGGCCGTTTGCTTTTGCTGGCGTATTTATTTCTGGCTGTTCCCATAGCCATGTGGGTGTTTTCCCTAACCATCCGGCCTGCATTCTGGGACCGCTATTTGTTACCTAGCGTACTTGCCTGGCCTGTTTTGTTTGCCAGTTTATTCTCCTTACTATCTATCAATCTTTTTAATTTTCATAGCATACTAAAGAAGCTAGGTATCTATCACTTTATCTATTCCGCTAAGTTTTCCATTTTATTAGTTACCCTATCTGGTATACTGCTCATCTTACCAGTTTACGACTCAATAAAAGCTTATCCCAAACAAATGCCTGGAGAGAATGATTATCAGGCAGGCTATGCGCATTTGCCAATTGTGGTGCTGTTTTCCCATGATTTTCTGGAGCGGATGTACTACTCTCCTCAAAAAGAACGCTACCACATGGTGCTGGATTGGGAAGTGGCGGTAGATTCTACCAGTGGACTTATTGCTCCGCAATTTCATAAACATCTGGAGGCATGGAAGCGAAATTATCCCGCTGTGTTTGGTAACAACATTAGCTATACAGAGGAGTTTCTCAGCAAGCATTCGCAGTTTCTGGTAGTAGGTTTTTCGTGGCAATGCGATCCAGATAAAAAACTAGAAAATGGTTTTTGTGCACGGTGGCTGAATATGCGTCTGGCAAATAACCCCCACTATAGAGTTACTACCTTAAAAGATATTGATTACCGCAGGTTTTATCTGGTAGAAAAAATAAAATGAACTTTGACTCATCTCACCTTCACCTACCTACTCTTTGCTTCTATAAATATTTAAGCTGCGGCTTAAAAATCAACTGTATTGTAAATAAAAACTATGAATTGGAACGCTACACAGGTATTAACTCAGGAATCTTTGCAAGAGCAAACCCTTTTATCAGTCAGGTACAAAGGTGCTTGGCAAGACTGCTTGTTTCTAGGCCTGATTTTATTTCTTTCTGTGGTGCTGTATATTACCAAAATTGGGTTTTATAGTGACGATTGGGCCTATTTCTCCATTTTAGAATCTACTGAAAATAGCTCACTTCTTGAGAATTACCGTAACCTAATGGGAAGCCCTAATTTACGTTCCCGTCCGGTGCAGGCTTTTTTGCAAGGGTTAATCTATTGGTTATTTGGATTGCAGCCACTGGGCCATCATATTTTCAATACCAGTATGGTTTTGCTCAGCATGTGGCTGCTATATTTTATTCTGCGCGAAATGAGGCAAAGCCGGACAATGGCTGTTGTGATACCCTTAGTATTTTGCTTAATGCCTCATTATTCTACTGACCGTCTATGGCATTCAGCCTTTATGGTTACACTAAGCATGTTGCTGTATTTCCTGAGCTTGTATGCCGATTTGCGCTTCTTACTTTCTGCAGGAGTAAAATCCTGGGTTTGGAAAGCAGTAAGTGTCCTGAGCCTGGCGGGTAGTGCCCTGAGTTATGAAATTTTTATGCCCCTTTTCTTTGTCAATCCGGTATTGGTTGGATACTTGGCTTGGCATGTTTCTAAAGATACGGCAAATGCCAAATCAATTAATAAAAACTGGCATTTTTTCTACCTGTTAAATCTGGCAGCTATGGTAGGGGTAGTACTCTACAAAGTATCAACAGCTACCAGAATGGGTACCCTTGGCTTTGCAAAGCAAGTGGAATGGTTTGGGCACCTCATTTGGAAGCTAGCTAAAATCAGCTTCAGTATGTTTGGTGTAAAACTGCCGGGTATCGTATGGACATCAGCTAACTTGTATGCCGATAAACTGATGATCGGGGTATCGGTTATTGCCGGGTTGCTCATATTTGTTTATGTATACAGATCAATGAAACAATCGGCTGAAGGGAAAAACAATTTGTTTTTTGCATGCCTTACACTCATTGGGTTAGTATTGTTTGTAGCAGGCTTTGGAATCTTTTTGGTTAACACCAATGCCATTATTACGCCTACCGGCATAAGCAACCGTATTTTTTTAGCTTCGGCCATGGGAGCAGCTGTGGTTTTTGTGGGAGTTATCGGATGGGTAAGTAGTCTACTGTCTTCTATGCAGGTATACAGATATACCTTTAGTTCGCTTGTTGCGCTTCTGTGTGCGGGAAGTTTGTTTACAAGTAATGTTATTGCTGCTTTCTGGGTAGATTCTTATCGTCAACAAAAACAAGTAGTAGCTGATATTATAGAGAAATTTCCGCAGCTTCCGGGCAAAAGTACCTTGCTTCTGGATGGTATCTGTCCCTATGCCGGGCCGGCTGTAGTATTTGAATCGAGCTGGGATCTGGCAGGAGCTATCCAAATAGCCTACCGCGATACAACTATCCATGCAGATATTGTTACACCGAACTTGCAAATAGAAGAGAATGGTATGGTAACGCTTATGTATGGCGGAGCTAACCGCACCTTCCATGGTTATAGCAATCAGTTATTTGTATACCATATTGGCAGAAAATCTGTGCATTCTCTGCCAGATGCCAAAGCAGCCGAAGCCTATTTCCAGACCTATAATCCTGATTATGATAACAATTGCCCTCCGGCTATGGAAGGGATGGGAGCGGGTATTTTCTAAAAATTATCTGGCAGGTATTTTCCTTTTCCAGATTAACACAAATTAGAAAGCTTTATACCAAAAGTAGGTTTTCTTTAGTTTATCATTCCTTAGAAATGGCAGGCGGAAATATATTTACGCAAAATTTAACCAAGTAGTATGTATAAACATCCTGTCTTTTTCAAAGTGGTTGCTTACAGTCTGATCTGCTTAGTAGGATCTGTTTCATGGGTAGCCTGCAAAAAAGTTGAAAACTTGCTGACTTTCCGCATAAAAAATGAGGTTTCTTTTATGATTCCCTCCGCCATTGGAATCAATACACCTTATTCATTTCCTACGCCCGATGTACCAACAAATGCTAGCCAATCATTCAGCAATAACAATACAAATGTTAATAAAGTAAAAGATATTAAGCTGGAGACCTTAAATCTAACCATCACTTCTCCATCTAATGCTACATTTAAGCCGGTAAAATCAATAAATATTTACATTGTGAGTGAGGGCTTGCCTAAGAAACTGATTGCTTATAAAAATGATATTCCAACAACCGTTGGCAATCAATTGACTCTGGAGACTACCCGTGAAAACCTGGATTCATATGTAAAAAAGGAAAGTTATAGTCTGGCAACAGAAACAGTCCTGCGGGAAGCTGTTTTTCAAGATACGGAAATACATGCTCAAATGTCATTTCTCGTGTCAGCCGATTTTTAATTCTTTCTCTATGGATCAGAAGCCTTATAATAATCTGTTATAAGGCTTTTTTATTGTAAGCTAAGCTTTTAGCAGGAGATTTTCTTTGGATGAGATTTATAAAGATAGAATTCATTTATCTTCATTTCTTATTCTTTTTGTAGGGATTAGATCCATTAGCTAACTTAAGCCTTTTGATAATGATCTTCTCTATGATTAAGGGCACATTTTCTATTCTTATTTGCTTCATCTTTCTTCTTTTTGCGTGTTCCGGCCGTACAGGTAAATCTTCCAAACCGGCTACCTATGATGTATTGATCCGCCATGCACGGGTGGCCGACGGTACTGGCAATCCCTGGTATTATGCCGATGTAGCTATTAAAGATGGAATTATTGCCAAAGTAGAACCAGCTTTAGAAGCAGATGCTGCCCAGGTGATTGATGCTGATAATTTATTGTTGTGCCCAGGGTTTATAGATGTACATGCACACGCAGAGAATGTATACAGTAATTCCAGTGAACGTTTCGTGCGGATGGGAGTAACTACGCTAATTACCGGGAACTGTGGCAGCTCTGTTACAGAAGTAGATACTTTTTTGAATTATGTAAATAAAACACCTATTCCGTTGAACATTGCCACCCTCATCGGGCATAATTCTGTACGCCGCAAAGTGATGGATGAAGTAGACCGCAGGCCCACCCCGGAAGAACTGAAGCAGATGGAATCACTCGTAGAAATGGCTATGAAAGAGGGAGCTGTAGGATTGTCGACAGGCTTAATTTATGTGCCTGGCACCTATGCTAACACGGATGAAATTATCACGCTGGCAAAAGCTGCTGCCAGGCACAAAGGTATTTATGCTTCGCATATCCGGGACGAGGGGAATGAGGTAAAAGAGGCTATTCAGGAAGCTATTCAGATTGGAAAAGCAGCACAAATGCCGGTAGAAATATCTCACTTTAAAATATCCAGCAAAAAATATGGGGTAGCAGCGATCAGACAATTCAGATGGTGGCAGATGCCCGGCAAAAAGGCTTACAGGTAACGGTAGATCAATATGCCTATACAGCTTCTTCTACCAAACTTTCATCCAACCTGATTCCTTCCTGGGTACTGGCCGGCGGATTAGACAAAGCGAAAAGCCGCATTATGCAGCCTGATACTTTACAGAGAATTGTAGCCGATATGAAAAAAGCTATGGGAGAAAGAGCCCATACGGATTTTAGTTATGCCGTAGTAGCAAATTATAAAACAGATACTTCGTATAATGGCCAATCTATTCCGCAACTAGCCCAGCGGGTAAGACAAGATACCAGTGTAGATAGCCAGATCAGCCTGATTCTGGATATGTACCTGGCTGGCGATGCGCAGATGGTATACCATTCCATGGATGAGCCAGACGTAGAACGGATTATGCAAGAGCCATTCACGATGGTTGCTTCCGATGCAGGTCCGGGAAATTATGGCGTTGGCGTGCCTCACCCGCGTGGCTACGGCAACAATGCCAGGGTGTTGAGCCGCTACGTCCGGGAGAAAAAAATAATCAGACTAGAAGATGCTATCCGTAAAATGACATCTCTGCCTGCTCAAACGTTTGGCTTAAAAAACATAGGGCTAATTAAAGAAGGCTATGCTGCGGATTTGTTGATACTGGATGAAAATACAGTAGCCGATCAGGCCACATTTGAGCAGCCCCACCAGTATGCCAAAGGGTTTGAATATGTTATAGTAAATGGAAAACTCGTCATTAACAAGGGTCAATCTACGGGTGCAAAGCCTGGGAGAGCAATCAGAAAATAAGGTGTATTAGTAGTATTACTTTTACAGAATTTACCAAAAGTCTGTACGCCTGTTTTGCTACAGTTTTTCTACATCATACAAAAACTATTGCCAGGCTTTTAGTCACTTAGCTTCTGGTTTATGCATTTTATCGCCTAATAGTAGACTAGAAACAATATTCTTGGGTTACTCCTGCCAGGTTAAATTTTCTAGCCAATTGCTTGACTATTCGTATGCAGGCACCTATTCTTCTGGAGAATGTTTGGCTTTAATATCCGTTAACGCCTGATGAATTTTGTTGAAAATTTTAATGAGCGACTGCTTGCTGGCATTCGATTGAAGCGCATCGCGTAAGTCGTCGGCGAGTTGTTTAGGAAAATGATTCAACTGAGAAATATGATACAACATAGCCATAGACGCTTTTGTCAGCTGAATGTTTTCGAGTACAGATTTCTGGGCTTCAATCAGTAGTTCCTGTTCAGTGGTATAACTTCTGGCTAGAGTATCCTGGGAGAAGTTGAATCGGTTTGAGCCAGCCATATGAAAAAAATTAAGTGTATACTAGGTTTACTTATACCATATCAGTAAGATGAAATTAATGGCATTTGGCAGGCTTAGTAACCTGCTTGTTTATTGAAAGTACTGATTTTTTTGCAAGAATGCAAAGCTATCTAGCGTAAAATCTCAGGCATTTGCTTAACTCTTTTACGCAATAGACGAAAGCCAAGATGTTTTTTCTGTACTATTTTTAGATAGTAGGCTTGGCTGTACTCAAGTTTTCGTCAGGTAATCGGGCTATCTGCACCTGGGCAATATTGTTTCTCAGCCGTTTGAGCACAGTAAATTCGTAGGGTTCAATCACTATTTTTTCGTTGTCGTTTGGAATACGCCCAAAATGGTAAATTAGTAATCCTGCCAGACTATCATATTCTTTGTTTTCTGGAATAGGATCGGGCAAATATTCATTAATGTCGGCTATGGAAGCGGCCCCCAGGGCCTTAAACTGTGTAGGATCTATTTCTTCAATAATTGGTATTTCATTATCATACTCATCCTGTATTTCGCCTACAATTTCTTCAATAATATCTTCTAGGGTAAGTATTCCTTCTGTGCCCCCGTATTCATTTACGACAATGGCCATATGGATGTGTTCCCGCTGAAAATCGCGAAGCAGATCGCTGATTTTTTTGGACTCATGTACAAAGTGGGCTGGGCGCATCAGTTCCTTAACTACAAGGGTTTCCTTCCGGCGCATTCGTAGCAGAAGGTCTTTTATATAAATAATGCCTACTATGTTATCTACCGAGTTTTTAAAAACCGGCACTCTGGAATATCCTTCGTCTATCAGTTTGTTCAGCTTTTGCTCATCGGCCTGATCTATATTCAACCCTACTACTTTAGTTCTGGGAGTCATCACTTGTCTGGCTGTACGTTCCGAAAAATCGAATGCATTTTTAATAATCTCGTAATTATTTTCTTCAATACTACCGCTCTCACTGCCTTGCTCTACCAGGTAGCGCAGCTCTTCCGGGCTATGTACTTCGTGTTCGGATGCTGGCTCAATGCCAACAGATTTTAATACCAAATTGGCAAAGCTATTTAATAACCAGATAATCGGCTTAAACACAAAGTAAAAGAACCGCAAAGGATAGGCTATTGCCAGGGTCACAGCCTCAGGCCGCTGAATAGCCAATGATTTTGGGGCAAGTTCCCCGAAAACAATATGCAGTACAGTGATTAGAGAAAAAGAAACAACCAGAGAAATCTTATTAGTAAGTGAGGGGCTCATGGATATTCCCAGAACATGAAACAAATCTAGAATGATCTCTTCTACCACTGTTTCGCCCACATATCCCAACGCCAAACTGGCAATTGTAATTCCTAATTGTGTAGCCGATAAGTAGGCATCCAGTTTGCTAATTATTTCTTTAGCCATTAAAGCAGTTTTACTGCCGGTTTTGGCCATTAATTCAACCTGGGAAGCTCTTACCTTAACGATGGCAAATTCTGCTGCTACAAAAAATCCATTAAGGAAGACTAAAAATAATGTAAATACAACGTTAAAGAACACTGTTAGGTAGTTTGTTTATATACGAATAGCATGGCAAATATATCTTTTATTTGCCTGTACTCATGCAGCCAGAACCATATACTTTCATTTTCTGATCAGCTAATGATTTTGATACGCTTACCGCTGTCAAATGTTGTAGGGTTGAGGCAGTCTGCTGGTATATCTTTTTGTTAGCTGTATCTATTACTAATGTGAGAGATACGCTGTAGGGTAATTATGCAGCAAGGTGCAGTTGCGAAGTTAGTTTATTGCTTATTTCACACACAGATACATATGCAAAAACCTACCTGGGCCAATTTGAAGAACACATCTTGATGACCACTGCCATACTTTATGGCGAGGTATATGGCATTTCAGTATGCAAAGAACATTTTCGCAGCCTCATGTATGGTGGGTGTAGCGTTGGTAACTATCGGTTTTCGGACAATATAAGCTGCTATTGGTAACTTGGTAAATTCTCTACACAATGAATACTATACCCGTTCTACCTAAACAGGCAGCCAAAATTGCTGGAATGGCTATGCCCTGGTAAACTAGTAGTAAGAAGTTACAGCTGATTTATAGAAATTTATTCGGAGAGTGAAGAGAAAAATGAGTATTAACTAATATGTGCCTGTTGTCAGTGCTTAATATCCATAAAAAGACTGGTAAAAGTATTCAGCAGAAAGAATAGCAAGCATCTCTATCGAAACAAATAGCTTTATGGCAGATTCTACCTTATTTTAATTAGTTGCCTATGCAGGTATATTAGGTAATATACTATTCTCTCTTTACAAAATAAGTATACCTGTATATTCGGCTATTGTACCCCAAGAGCTGTTTAATATGGGAAACTAATAGAAAGTACAAAGGGCCAGAGTGTAATATAGATCTATCTACTCTTGGCCCTTTATTTTCTTTGCTTAGGCTTCTAGCTTAGCAGTCATGGTAATATTGGCATTCAACACTCTGGAAACCGGGCATCCGGCTTTTGCTTTGTTAGCCAATTCTTCAAACTTAGCTTGGTCAATGTTTGGTACTTTTCCCTTCAGGTCCAGGTGGATAGCGGTTATAGACCAACCGCCATCTTTATTTTCCATGGTCAGGTTAGCCGTAGTATTTAAGCTATCGGCAGTAAATCCTTCGCCATTCAGCATAAACGAGAGTGCCATATTAAAACATCCGGCATGCGCTGCTGCAATCAGTTCTTCAGGGTTGGTGCCAGTACCTTGTTCAAAGCGGGTATGAAATGAGTAAGCTGTATTATTTAGTACACCACTCGGAGTAGTTAAATTACCTTTTCCTTCTTTACCGGTGCCATGCCATACGGCTGATGCTGTTCTTTTCATAAAAAATGCGGTTTTAGTAAAATATTTAAAAATGCGGTTTTTTGGTCAATATAATTACTAATCTGAATAAAAGAAAAAATCCATACTCTTTGTTTAAGAATATGGATTTGAAGGGTAAATATTTGTAAAGTTTATATCAATAGGGTATGAGTTAAGTGTGCATACTAAATTAATGAAACACTAAAGCTAATAACTATTAGTTGATATCTGCTCCAACAAGTTCGTGCTCTAACTCATCCGCTACTTTCGCTACCTCTAGGATCATATCTTTGATTAACTGCTCTGTACAATGATCTAATAAAGCGGCGGCAGCTACTTTCAGGTATCCTTCATGGATTACTACTTTGCTGTAGAACAACTCCTGGTTAAGTTCTAACATAGCTTTGTGGTCAATACTTTCGTTCAGTTCACAGATTCTGGACATAAACTCTACCACTTTTACATTATTCCTGTTGATCAGGTATCCGGTTACATTCTGGTAACGGTATCTGGTAACTGGTACAGTAATGATGGTGTTCTCGGCTGAATACTCAAGGAATTTTCCATTGATTTCATCCGCAATTTTTTCCATAGTTAATGAGAGGTTCATATGTATTTAAGTTTTGAGTGAAACTATAGTTGTGTTTATATAAAATTTGATCTTTATTCCAGGCTAAAAACACTGATAGGGGTAAGTTACTGCTTTCTGTTTTGAGTTAATAATTTTCTGACTATCAAACATTTGAGGTAAAATATCTCGAATGTAATATATACTTTTTTTTGCTAGTTCTCAATTGTTGATTTACAAAATTTTTATTTTTCGGCTTCTTCTTACGTCTGCTTTGTAACCTTTAATACTGCTTTTATAAGATTAGTAAACCCTTTTTTGTAATTTTTTTTGATTTTTTTCAGAGAAATTGATGTTATTTTTATGCAAATCTGGTACGCATGTGTTTTAGAGGAATAAAGCAATTATTGTGCGTAATCTTTCTTTTTTAAGAAGCTTATCAGTAGGTTTTTCCATTGTTGTCAGCTAAACCTTATACAGAAGGCAAGCAGCCAAGTTATGGGGAATAGCAAAACAGGCAGAAGTGTGTGTTACTAATGCAATAGTAACTAATCAATCATTATACTTGAAGAGAGACAAGCGTTCACCTGCTCTACCAGCAATCAGGAACAGGAGAAATATATTTCCGGTATTTGCTAGAATCTGGAAGCTGTTAACTGAACGTCGGCTCCGTTCCATGCCTGCTTAATTTGTTGCTCTAAGGCAGTAGCATCGGCTTCTTTACCTTGTTTATGCAAGCTTTGTTGTAAGCCTACTAACGACCAGCCATTTTCCCGGTGGATTTCCAGGTCTTTCAAATATACTTTTTCTGCTTCTGAAGCTAAGCCGGCATCCAAAAGTACGGCACCCAAACTA
Organism: Rhodocytophaga aerolata; assembly: GCF_030503435.1. Classification (GTDB taxonomy): domain Bacteria; phylum Bacteroidota; class Bacteroidia; order Cytophagales; family 172606-1; genus Rhodocytophaga; species Rhodocytophaga aerolata. The sequence goes on along the minus strand of NZ_JAUKPO010000008.1, from coordinate 250,446 downwards.
TGCCGCACAGGCTGTGGCCAGGAGCGGGGTTCATCATACTTCAGATCGTCTTCCAGTTGCACAGCCTCTTTTAGTAATGTAATTGCTTCTGTGTATTGTTTCTTTTTGGCCGCTATCTCTCCGGCTAGTACTTTATAAGCAATAGGCAACAAGCTAGAAGTAGGATTTTGAGATGCGAATATAGTGCTATAGGTTGTATCGTTACGTAAAGAATCTAAAGTAGCTAATTGCTTTTGTGCCTGGCCTATCTGCCCTTTGGCTATATAAGCCATCCCTCTGGCATAATGCCACATAGCAGCAGCATGTTTTAACTTTTTACCCGGATATGGTTCGGTAAGTATTTCATTCCACTTGCCGAACCGTAAATAAGCGAAGAGGGGCAAGACATGAAAATTCTGTAGAAAAGGCATTTCTTCTATTAAAGCCGGGTTAGCTCTGGAGGCTGTTTTACGGGCCATTTCAATGGCTACCCGGCTGTTTCCCTCCATAGCTGCTGCTGCCCATATAAAATGAATATTATGTGGGTAATACCCCGTTGGATATTCTCCCTGAGCCATATACTGTGAAATATACTCTTCGTCTACTTCTACTGCGCGGATATTGGTCTGCCGGGCATCTGCATAGCGGCCCACCCGCAAGTAAATATGGGCAGGCATATGTACCAGATGCCCGGAGCCTGGCATTAATGCGGCCAGCCGGTCAGCACTAGGTACCGCCCGGTCAGGATTGTTAGAGGCCTCTACCACATGGATATATAGATGGTGAGCACCAGGATGGTCAGGAAACCGTTTAATTACAGCTTCCAGCGTAGTAATGGCTTGTGCTATTCCCGGTCTGGGCAGGCTTTCTTTAGTCCAGTAATCCCAGGGTTTGCGGTTCATTAAAGCATCGGCATACAAAGTACCAGCATCCGGATCATTCGGATATTTTCCTGCCAGTTTACCCATGGCCACAGCATACGCAGAATCCAACTGGCTTTGTGGTATAGCTGCATTATTGCTGAAACGTTTGGCCATTGCCTCTATATAGGCTTTCTCTTTGGCAGAGGCTTTTGCTTTCAGCGACAAGGCTTTTTGAATAGCTTCGTACCCCATCTGACTTCTTTCCTCATTTATAGGAGAGTTGATATTAGGCGCCAGAGCTAAAGCTTGTCCCCAGTAGGCCATAGCACAACCAGGATCAAGCCGGGCAGCTTCCATGAATGACCGGTGAGCTTCGTAATGATTAAACCCGTAAATAAGCCGCAATCCCTGATTAAAATAGGTTTGTGCCTGCGAAGATTGTGTACTGATGGTGTGTTGGAGAGTACCAAGTTTATCGAATAGCGGAGGCACGGGCCCCACAGTATCGGTTACTTGTCTGGCAAAGGATACTGGTGAACTGCAAAAATTTCCGGGATCTGCCGGTGGCCAATTGCCAGGTAAAGCAGCTTTTGTAGACTCAGCAGCTAGCCTAGGTAAGCTGATAAAAGTTATACTACTGAAGCCGGGAAGTGCAGACTCGTCTATACTTGTTTTAATGGAACAAGCAGCCAGGCAGCTGTAGAGAACTAAGGCGAAAAGGAGGGAACGTGGTTTCATGGGGGTAGGGGTCGTAATATGTATTAATTGTGACAGGGAAAAAGCAATAAACCTGTAGATATAGACAAATGTATTAGGTAAAGCTTTAAAAATCAACTGTTTAATTTGCTTTTATTTTATCTGTACGCTGCCCGCTTTCACATTGGGTAGAGCAAATTATCATGCATAAATTTAATTAACAGTGTATGAAGGGGTTAAAAAATTTAACATTAGTGGTACAGGTTTTCTCTGTAAATTGCCATACCTAACTATGATGACAGATCTGCCACAAGTATCATTGCTCCCCGACGAGAACCGGACTACTCTATTTGTCGATGTGATTTTGCCTGTATCAGTGCCGAATTTATATACATACCGGGTACCGCTTGAGCTGAATGAACTTGTTAAGGTGGGTGCCAGGATAATTGTACAGTTTGGGAAAAGCCGTGTGCTTACGGCAGTAATTGCCAAAATCCATCAAACACCTCCGGAAAAATACCCTGCCAAATACTTACTGGAACTGCTCGACGAACACCCCATGGTTACCGGCCATCAGTTGGAGCTGTTTTCCTGGATGGCTGATTATTACATGTGCTGTATAGGAGAAGTATTGAATGCCGCTTTACCCTCTGGCATGAAGATCAGCAGTGAATCGCATTTGCAGTATAATCCGGATTTTGATAGCAGTATACCTCTGTCTGATACGGAACATTTGTTGTTGGAAACCATTAAAAAAAAGCAATCCCTGTCGTATGAAGAGGCGGCAAGTCTGGTAGGGCAAAAGCATTTGTATAAAATTGTAAAGTCCCTGATTGCCAAACAAGCCATTATTATTATAGAAGAGGTAAAGGAAAAGTATAAGCCCAAGATTGTAAAGAAAATACGCCTGCTAGAGATCTATGAACAACGGGACAATCTACAAGCTCTCTTCCAGATACTGGACAAAAAGCCTAAGCAACTCAATATTCTGTTAAAGTACTTACAACTAGTACCTGTGCTGAGCAATCCGGTTGTTAATAAAGAGGGCGTAGATAAAAGTTTGCTAACCCAGGACGATGCTTCTGCTTCTTCACTGAAGACGCTGATCAAGAATAAAATTGTTGAAGAATTTGAAATAATTGTTTCCCGCTTCGAAGAGGGGAGTCCGGTAGAAAACTACCAGCTGAAGCTGACAGATACGCAGCGGCAAGCAGCAGATGAGATCCTGCAGTGGTTTAAAACAAAAGATACAGTGCTGTTGCATGGCATCACTGGCAGCGGTAAAACAGAAATTTACATTGAACTTATCAAGCAGGTATTAGATAGCGGATCTCAAGTATTATACCTGCTACCGGAAATTGCCCTGACTACCCAGATGGTGAACCGGCTTCGAAAAATATTCGGCGACAGCATGGGCATCTATCACTCCAAGTTTTCGGATAACGAACGGGTAGAAATCTGGAAAGGCGTACTGAATGGGCAATATTCCTTTGTAATCGGCGTGCGTTCAGCCATCTTTCTGCCATTCGATAATTTAGGGCTGATTGTCGTAGACGAAGAACACGAAACATCCTATAAACAGCATGATCCGGCTCCCAGGTATAATGCCAGAGATGTAGCGTTGATGGTGGCTAAAAAACAATATGGCAAAGTGTTACTGGGTTCCGCTACACCTTCGTTCGAGTCATACTATCATGCCAGAACAAGTAAGTATGGGTTTGTAAAGTTAGATAAACGGTTTGGTGAAGCTCAGCTGCCAGAGATTGTACTGGTTGATACCCGCATGGAACGTCGGATGAAAAAGATCAAAAACAATTTTTCTACGGTGCTGATTGAGGAACTGCGGCAGAACATGGAAAACCGGCAGCAGTCTATCTTATTTCAGAATAGGAGAGGCTATGCACCCTATATTGCCTGTGAAGAATGCAACTGGATTGCTCAGTGCCAGAATTGTGCTGTCAGCATGACGTATCACTTGCATAACCATGAACTGCGTTGCCATTACTGTGGACATACAGAAAAGTCGCCGGCCGTTTGCCCAGCCTGCGGTTCTACAAAAATTCTGACCATGGGCTATGGTACCGAAAAAATAGAAGATGAACTGCAACTATTGCTACCTCATTCCCGCCTGGGCCGCATGGACCTGGATACTACGCGGAAGAAGAATGCCTATCAGCAAATTATTGAAGCCTTTGAAGCCGGGCAAACTGATGTACTCATCGGTACACAAATGGTTAGTAAAGGACTGGATTTTGAAAGAGTAAGCCTGGTAGGTATTTTCGATGCTGACCGCATTATCAACTTCCCGGATTTCCGCTCCCATGAACGGGCTTTCCAACTTATTACCCAGGTAAGCGGCCGGGCCGGCAGGCGCGATAAGCGGGGTAAAGTAATTATCCAGACCGCTAATGCCGGACAACCTCTTTTGCAAAATGTGATTGATGGAAATTATACCGGCTTATATGAGAAGGAAATGCATGACCGGAAAAAATATAACTATCCGCCCTTTTGCCGCATGATCCGCCTCACCGTGAAGCATGTGCAGCATACCTTGGCCGAAAAAGCAGCTGCTGTATTAGCTGGCCGTTTATTAGAAAAACTAGGGATGAATCGAGTACTTGGACCAGAGTCACCTGTGGTAAACCGCATCCGGAACCAGTATTTAAAAGATATTATTATTAAACTTGAGAAGGACAACATTAACCTGAAAGCCGTAAAAGAGATGATCCGGAATGAAATGCAGGAGGTATGTACGCAGAAAGAATTCCGCCAGGTAACCATCGTAGCGGATGTAGATCCGTTATAAGAGATATTTCTATAGTATATCCGTGTGAAATTATATCCTTTATATTGGAAACCGATAGTAAAATAAACACCTTATACATATGCAACCCCTGAACAACCCCATCTGGGTAATGAGTTCTGCTTTTAAAAAGCTACAGTTACCCGAAATCATAGAAAAAACCAAAGAAATGGGTGCACAAGGCATAGACCTGTGTGTGTTCCGCCACGATGGTACCCGCAAAGATCACGTAGCTACCCACCTAAATTATGAAAACTTCACCCTGGAAAGTGCCCGCCAGGTAATAGAAGCGTTTAACAAAGCTGGATTAAAATTATCTATTGGAGCTTTCGAAAATCTGATTGGAGGCGACCCAGCAGAAAGGCGCAAAAATCAGGACCATCTGCTGCGTTTAATCCGGATGGCTCACTTGCTGGGAGGTAATGAAAATGGCGTAACAGTGGGCACCTTTGTAGGCTACAACCATGAATTAGGTGTACAAGAAGGCGGTTTCCAGAAAAATCTGGATGAATATGTAAAAGTATTTAAACCCATTATCCAATATGCCGAAGATCTGGGAGTAACCCTATTGTATGAAAATTGCCCCATGGAAGGCTGGCGGCCTGAAGGGTATACCAGTACTTTTAATAACCTGACTGGTGTACTGGCGGCCCGTAAACTGATGTATACGCTTATTCCCAGTAAGGCCCATGGCGAAATCTATGACCCTTCGCACGATGTATGGCAGCATACCAATCCGGTGGATGTTATTCAGGCTACTGATATGAAGCGGCTGCACCGAATCCATGTAAAAGCTACCCGTAATCTGCAAAACCAAGTGCGTACCTATTGGGGGAGCATGTACCCAATGCAGACAGTAAACCCAGCCTTAGCACAACAAGCAGGCGTACCTATTCCTTCTCATAGCTGGGACCGCCATAACTACGAAGCCATGATGCCCGGCTTTGGCGGCTCCGACAGCATGGACTGGCGGGCTTTTGTAGATACACTCAACGAAAAAGGATTTACCGGAGCTTTTGAGATGGAAAATGAAGCCAATAATTCCAAAGGTACAGATAACCTGGGAGCCATTGTGCAAGGTTTCAAAGCTACCATATATTTCCTGTCACCTATGTTATGGCCACTGGCAGACAATGGCTATCAGTATAATAGAACAACTGAAAAGCCATTGAAAGAAGCAGCTAGCAAGGATATTCCAATAGTGACAATGGAAGAGCTACAGAAGAGAACTGTAACTGTATAATGAGTACTACTAGCTTGCCTTCTCTACGAAATCTGGCAGTTTCGGAAACGCTACCAGATTTCGTGGTGTGGACTGCAATTTTCTTCCCAACAGCTATCCTATACTTCCCGATTAAGTGTTAACTTGCACCTCATTTTACAGAGACAGAGAGCAGCATGGACTACTTAGAAGGCTTAAATGAACCCCAGCGCGAAGCCGTTCTGCAAACAGAAGGCCCCTTAATGATTATCGCTGGCGCAGGTTCAGGTAAAACACGCGTACTTACTTACCGGATTGCCCATTTGATCTACCATGGAGTAGACCCATTTAATATACTGGCCCTAACCTTTACCAATAAAGCTGCCGCCGAAATGCGCCAGCGGATTGAGAAAGTAGTAGGTACCGAATCCAGAAATGTGTGGATGGGAACGTTTCACTCTATTTTTGCCCGTATCCTGCGTATAGAAGCAGATAAAATTGGCTATTCCAGAGACTTTTCCATTTACGATACGGACGACTCCAAATCCCTGATCCGGTCTATTTTGAAGGAATTAAGCCTGGATGATAAAATATACCGGGTTGGCGGAGTGTTAGGCAGAATTTCCGGAGCCAAAAACCGCCTGGTTTCCGTCAATGAATACCTGCGGAATACGACTATCCAGGCGGATGACGAGGCCAACCGGATGCCGGAAATGGGCAGGTTGTATAAAATATATCAAGACCGGCTGCGGAAATCTAATGCTATGGATTTCGACGATCTGCTGTTTAATACCAATGTGCTTTTCCGCGACCACGTAGCGGTGCTTAATAAATATCAGCAAAAGTTTAAGTATGTAATGGTAGATGAGTTTCAGGATACCAATATTTCGCAGTACCTCATTACCCGCAAATTGGCCGCTGTCCATCAGAATATTTGTGTGGTAGGCGATGATGCACAGAGTATTTATGCATTCCGTGGAGCCGACATTCAAAATATTCTCAACTTTGAGAAGGATTATCCGGATCTGAAAGTAATTAAGCTGGAGCAAAATTACCGCTCTACCCAGAATATTGTAAAAGCGGCCAATTCGGTTATTAATAAAAACAAAGCCCAGCTCCGCAAAAATGTCTGGACGGAGAATATAGAAGGCCCACTGATTGATTTAATCAAAGCCTCATCGGATAATGAAGAAGGCAACCTGATAGCCAATTCGATTTTTGAGGAGAAAATGAACAATTCGCTCCGCAACAGTGATTTTGCTATTCTCTACCGGACCAATGCCCAGTCACGTGCCTTTGAAGAAGCCTTGCGGCGGCGTAATATCAAATACCGGATTATTGGTGGAGTGTCATTCTACCAGCGGAAGGAAATTAAAGACCTGATCGCCTATTTGCGGTTTACTGTAAACCAGAACGACGAAGAGGCATTTAAACGCATTATTAACCTGCCTAAGCGTGGCATAGGTGAGAGTACAGTTGCTAAAATAGTGGTTACTGCCGATGAGAATAACATTAATTTATGGGAAGTAGTAAGCAAAGTGCAGCAATTTATGCCTGGCAGGCTGGCGGCACCCATTGATAATTTTTCTACCCTGATCAAAAGCTTCAAAGTAATTGCCAATCAGAAAGATGCTTTTGAAACAGCTACGCATGTAGCCAAAAATTCCGGTTTGCTGAAAGACCTGCATGAAGATAAAACGGTAGAAGGCCTGGCCCGCTACGAAAACGTGCAGGAATTACTCAACGCTATTAAAGAGTTTGTAGATAATCCGGAGAATGAAGACAAAACCCTGAGTTCATTTCTGCAAAGTGTATCGCTACTAACCAGTGCCGACGACGAAAAAGATACCGATACCGACAAAATCACGTTAATGACAATACATGCGGCTAAGGGCCTGGAATTTAAGCATGTATATATTGTAGGTATGGAGGAAGATTTGTTTCCTTCGCAGATGATGCTAGCCAGCCGGGCGGATCTGGAAGAGGAAAGGCGGTTGTTTTATGTGGCCATTACCCGAGCAGAAAAAAAACTGACACTAGCCTTTGCAGAAACCCGGTATAAGTTTGGCCGCTTAAAAACCTGCGAACCCAGCCGCTTTCTGAATGAAATTGATCCGGCTTTTATCCGCATGGATAAGTCATTGAACGGCCGGGAGGCGGCGGCTGCTACCCTGGTAAAAAGTATGACACCCCGGAAACCTACCGTGGTGCCTGCTAACCTACACACGCCCTCGCAGGATTTTGTACCAAGCGATACTTCTCAACTTACCGGGGGAATGAAAGTAGAACATCCTAAATTTGGATTTGGTATAGTAAAAGATGTAGAAGTGCAGGGAAACGACAAGAAAGCCAGGATAGATTTTGAAAAAGTTGGCGAAAAAACTTTATTATTAAGCTTCGCAAAATTGAAGATTCACACAAATTAGTTAGATTCACAAAACGTAAATAACTAGTATAGCGTATTTCTGGTATATAAAATATGCCGGATTACTTGCTACCTATGGAGAACAACGTAATTCTTCTATGCTGGCAAGTATCTGACAGGCTTGTTAAACCATTTTAATTGAATTAATCTGGTATGAAATGTTTAAAGAGTAAATCTTATAAGCATAAGCATTATTGAAGCATTCCATGTGGCCGTAGAAAACAAAATTATTTACACATGAAAGCATTTATTTATAACACACAACAAAACGATCTTATATTGAAAGAGTACGGTAGAAATGTCCAGAAACTCGTAGATCATATCATCACGATTCAAGACAAAGACAAGAGAACGAAGTATGCACAACTTCTGGTGGAACTTATGCGCCAGATTCACCCAAACATGCGCGACAACCAGGACTATTCCAACAAACTCTGGGATGACCTGTACATACTATCGGGTTTCAACCTGGAAGTGGACAGCCCTTATCCCATGCCAGAAAAGACATTGCTGGGCAAAAAACCAAAGCGGGTAGGCTACAATACACATGAGTTGCATTACAAACATTATGGCCGCAATGTAGAACTAATGATTGAAAAGGCAATTGTGATGGAAAATCCGGACGAACGCTTTGCCGCCATTGTACACATTGGGCGGTTAATGAAAAGCTTCTATTCGACCTGGAACAAAGAGAATGTAGACGATGCCCTGATTGTAGAACACCTGCGGGAACTTTCAGACAATAAGCTGGAGATCAGTCTGGAGAAAGTAAAAGCAGAAGGTTTATTTGATGCCTCAGGCAAAGAACGTACTGATAACCGGGATAACCGGGGCAGCGGTGGCGACCGTAATAAGCCTTACGGGAACAATGCCAACAAGAAAAACAACAACCGTAAAATGGATAAAAAAAGAAAGTAACCGCTAAATGGTTACTTTCTTTTTATAAAATACGTATGCGTAAGGTACTTCCGGCTTTTTAAATAAATAGGTGTTGCAAAACAATGCATAGCTAAGAAAAACAGGAAGTTAGCCGTGTATTACTATACCTTTTTCACCGAGCAAAGGCTGTTTGCTCGGTTACATTTCCGGGTTTTTACCTGAATTTTGTTTTTTTACTACATGGTTAACTAATTAAGCGTATACAATTGAAAGTTTTGTATGCAGAATAACATATATCTTTAATTAACCATTAACTATTTACCCAGCTTACCTTTTATGCTTTCATTCAAGATTCAAGGCGGCCACCGTCTCAAGGGAGAAATTATTCCACAAGGTGCCAAAAATGAAGCCCTGCAAATACTTTGTGCAGTATTATTAACTGCCGAGCCTATAATCATCCATAACGTACCAGACATCCGGGATGTTAATAAATTAATTGAACTTCTGGCAAGCATGGGGGTAAAAGTGGAAAAGCTTAACACCTCCTCATACCGCTTCCAGGCCAATAACATTGATCTGGAATATCTGGAATCGCCGGCCTATAAGGAGAAAGCGGCTGCCTTGCGTGGTTCTATTATGGTGCTGGGTCCTTTATTAGCCCGTTTTGGAAAAAGCAAAATACCTAAACCAGGTGGCGACAAAATTGGCCGCCGCCGGTTAGATACCCACTTCCTGGGTTTCGAGAAGCTGGGCGCTAAATTTACTTACGATTCACACGACAGTTTTTACCACATAGATGCCAGCAATCTGAAAGGCACTTATATGTTATTGGATGAGGCTTCTGTTACCGGTACGGCTAACGTAGTAATGGCGGCCGTATTAGCCAAAGGTAAAACTACTATTTACAATGCAGCCTGCGAGCCTTACCTGCAGCAATTATGCAAAATGCTCAACCGCATGGGAGCTAAAATTGAGGGTATTGGCTCTAACCTGTTAACGATTGAAGGAGTAGAGATATTGAAAGGCACTGAGCATACCATGCTTCCCGATATGATTGAGATTGGTAGCTTTATTGGTATGGCTGCTATGACCCAGTCTGAAATTACGATAAAAAATGCCAGAGTAGATCAGTTAGGCTTAATTCCGGAAGTTTTCCGCAAACTGGGCATCAACCTGGAGATTAAAGGTGATGATATTTTTATTCCAGCCCAGGAACATTATGAAATAGAGACGTTTATTGATGGATCGATTATGACTGTAGCCGATGCGCCATGGCCAGGTTTTACGCCAGATTTAATCAGCATTGTGCTGGTTACAGCAACCCAAGCCAAAGGTACCGTACTTATTCATCAGAAAATGTTTGAAAGCCGCCTGTTCTTTGTAGATAAACTGATGGAAATGGGTGCCCAGATCATTCTCTGCGATCCACATAGGGCAACTGTTATCGGCTTGAACAGAAGTGTGCCTTTGCGGGGAATGCGTATGACCTCTCCGGATATTCGTGCCGGTGTATCTATGCTTATTGCTGCTCTTTCTGCTACTGGTACCAGCATAATTGATAATGCAGAGCAAATAGACCGCGGCTATCAGCATATTGACACCCGTCTGCAAAAACTGGGTGCGGTAATTGAACGCATGGAATAAAAAAAATAGATAAATAGATTTTCTGAAGAGACTGCTAATCAGGCAGTCTCTTTTTGTTTGTAGCCCTTGCCCAAAAAAAAATCTCCATGCCATTAAACCTTCTCTCTTTCCTGCTCTCTAACAGATAGATTTTAATTTTCATCACCTATATACACGAAATGGCCATTCGATGTGTGTAGTAAACAATTGTACAATCATGAAAAAATTTAGTGTTATTGTATTTATAATAATGGTATCCTGGGGTTATTCGTTTGCCCAGGATGGCACTGCACAAGCCAGAGGAGAAAGAAAAACCATGGAAGAACGGGTAGAAATCCGGACTAACAAAATGGTAGGCGAGTTAGCCTTAACTCCAGAACAAGCAGCAAAGCTTAAAGAAATACACCTGAAGCAGGCAGAAAAAATGAAGGCTATGCGTGAAAAGCAGGCAGCAGAAAACCAGACATTCCGCCAGGAAGCAAAAGCTATTGCTACGGAAACAGAAAAGGAATACGAGGCTATTCTAACCCCTGAACAGGTAGAAAAATATAAGCAAAGTAAAGCCCAAAAAGCGGATGGAAAACGGCCTGGACACAAAGAACCCAGAAAGCGTAGTAAACGCTAGCGCTTGCTACAGTGGTTTAAGCAGAAAAGCCGGCTAGTAAAGGCCGGCTTTTTTGTTGTGTTAGCAGTTGTCTCCTTGAGTTTATTTATCGGGAGAACTAATCGCTTGATTGGTTTCAAAATCATATAAAGTTAGCTGACGAAGGTTGTAATGAGCCATCCAAAAACTTCGTAGAGAGGCGACATAATCACGTTTGGCTTTGTCTTTTTCCTGCAAGGCAATATTTAGATTTGTAATGTCTATCTTCCCGATCAGGTACCTGTTTTTGGAGATATCATACCTTTTCTGGGCCACTTCATCTGATTTACGTGTTATTTTCAACTGGTCTTTTAACATCCGGTAGTTGCGTACCTGGGTATAAATTTCCTGTTCAAAGTTGAGCACATCCTGGCCAACAATGTTTTTCGTAACATCCAGGTTAGCCATGGCTACTTTACGTCTGGACCGGCTGCGTCCCCAGTCCATAATGGGTATATTAAATCCAACCTGTAAGGTTTGTTGCGGAACCGTGTTTGCATAGGAATCGCCTACTTGCGTCAGCGATGCGCCAGTGGTACCATAGGTAGCTACAATATCTGCATTCAAGCCGTTATCTCCTTTTGCTTTGGCAACATCCCGTTCTGCTTCCAGTAACCTTCTTTTAAAACCAATAACCGCTTGCCGGTTCTTATTCGCTTCTTCAATAGCTTCGCTTTCGTCTACTTCAAAGGTGGGGATAGAATCAGGTCTCACTAACTGGATGGGTTGATTATCTGTAACTCCAATAAAAATTTTCAGCCGCAGGGTAGATGTTTCCAGGTTAAGCTTTGCCTGGGAAACAGCCTGGTCAGAATTCATAGCCGTAAGCTCCAGTTGCAGCAATTCATCTTCGGCTATCTTACCCAGATTATACCGGCCCTGGGCTATTTTATAAATAGTGTCGTTATTCGCCTGGTTCTTAAGAGCAATCTCCAAATTAATTTGTTCCAGTAATAAACTAAAAAACCGGTCGGTAGCTATCACAGCAATTTCTTCCAAATCTTCCAGATATAACCGCTTGGATTCTTCAAACTTCAAAGGTTCTATTCTTCTGTTCCACTGTAAGGCATTAAACTGGAAAAGCGGTTGCTGATACCCTACCAGAAAGGGCCGGGAATTGTAGTTAATAGTGCGGCCATCGTTAAAATTATCAATGCGGTTAAGCCGGGAAGTAGCAAAAAAACGCCCGCCTGTAGCCCCTACATTCTGCTGCAGCGATAAACCTACATCTGAGTTAGCATAATGCTGAAGTCTGGCATCATAGCTTCCATCTGGCTGCAAAATAGGATTATATGCTTTTTCGTAATTAGGTAGTGTTCCAAACAGAAATAGTTGAGGCATATAATCGGATTTGTAGGTCCGCCACTGCCAGTAACTTAGCTCTTTATTATTAGAGGCCTGATAATAGGAGGGAGACTGCCTTTTGGCCAGGTCAATAACATCTTCCAGGGTTAGTACCACCGGCGGTTTTAGGGTGTCTACTTCCTGGGCTTGTATGCTTCCTGCACTAGTTAAAAGAAGAACAAAGAAAAGAAAAATACATTTATTCATACCGGAGAGAGGTTATAGGGTTTTGATTAGCAGCCCGCCTGGCAGGTGCAATGCCGAATACCAGGCCAACAAACGAAGAAATACCAAAAGAAATGACAATAGACATCGGAGAGATAATGGTCGGAATGTTGGCTATATGAGAGATCAGAATAGCAATAGAAATTCCTAAAAACACGCCAATTAACCCGCCAGTTAGGCTGATCATGGTAGATTCCATCAGGAATTGAAGAATAATATCTTGTTTTTTAGCCCCAATAGATAAACGCAAGCCAATTTCTTTAATCCGTTCCAGCACGGAGGCCAGCATAATGTTCATAATGCCAATGCCGCCTACCAGTAGCGAAATACCGGCGATAGCCCCTAGCACAATGTTAAAAATATCTTTTGTGCGCTGCTGTTGTTTGAGCAGTAGTTCAGGAATGCTTATTTCATAATCGATCATGTTGTTGTGCCGACGCTGCAGCATCCGGGATATAACCTCAGAGCTTGGCGTGAGAAACTCAGTTTCGTTTACTTGCACCACCATGCGGTCTATCTGGTGGTAGTTTTTTGCTTCTTTGTTTTGTTCTCCCTCATTTTGTTGATTTTCATTAGCTGCCCGCTGAATCATAGCTTCGGTAAGCAACGACCGGTTAGTATACCGCATCAGCACAGTTTTCAGCGGTACATATACATCCATATTATAGTCGCGGATGCCTAGTTTAGATACCGAGTTTTCAGAGATCAGCCGTTCGTCCAGCACGCCGATAATTTTCAGCCAGTGTTTGCCGCATTTAATGTATTTGCCCAGTGGTTCTTCTTTGGTAAAAAATCTGGTCTGAATTCCTTTGCCAATAATGCATACTTGCTCCCCATGCGATAGCTGGTGATCATTAAACATTTTGCCGCTTTTTAATGAAAAATTGCCTATATCAAAGTAGGTAGGTTCTACGCCTACCAGCTTGGCAGACCGCCTGACACCATTTTTGATAATATTGGTTTCCAGCAGAATTTCCGGACTTACTTTGCTAATACCTGGGATATGTGCTTTTATGCTTTGGGCATCGGCCAGTGTCAGGCCCGGAGAATAGGTTTTCTTTTCCTTTTTTCCCTCTTCTGCTTCTACTTTTTCCTCTTTCTGCTCGACAATGGGGGTAATTACTACATTGTTTACCCCTACCAGTTTTATCTGTTCAAGAATTTCCTGCTGGGCGCCATTGCCTACCGCAAGCATAGAAATAACAGCGGCTACTCCGAATATAATACCTAAGGCAGTTAAGGTAGAACGCAACTTATTGGCTTGTATCGCTTCAAAAGCAATTCCAAGATTTACGAAATATTTGGTAAGCATTGAGTGTTGTGCTGATGGTTGATGTGCGAATGTGCAGGTTCCAAAATAGCGGGTAAAACGCTTGTTCCTCACGAATTTCCCCCGCCAGTAATAAATTTAATAGAGACCCTAATGGAATTTCAGGAGTTCTGTTGCAGACTTCCTATACACTGTCCTGAAATTGGTAGCAAAGCTGTTACTCTCTGGAAGTAATGGCAGGGGCAGCCGGGGATGCAGGTAACAAGACGAGTTGTTTGCTTTCTGCATTTTTTGGCACAGACAGGTATAAGTCGTCGCCTTCTTTTACACCTTCTATAATGACAGCCTCATTATCGTTGGTTTGCCCGATTTTTACTTGTTGTTTAACTATACTCGCTCCGCTTTTTTTGAATACATAGGTAAGGCTATCTCCCTGACTGTGCAAGCATTCCAGGGGAGCAAACAGCACATCTTTTAGCTTATTAGCCACAATGTTGTTACTGGTAGTCATGGCTGGGCGGAGGGTAGTATCACTTTCGTTTACCTGAATATTGACCTCAAACACTTTGGAATCGGAATTAGGCATTTGTTCACCTACGTTGGCTACAGAGATAACTTTGCCGCTAAGTTTTTTCTCGGGGAAAGCATCCAGGCCAATCCGCACAATCTGGTCTTTTTTAATTTTCCGTATATCTACTTCATTTACATAAGTTTTGGAAAGCATAACCGACAGGTCGGGCAGCGTGGCTACGGTGGGGTCCCAGGGTTGTATGGTAGATCCTACTGTTTTTTTCCGGCCATTCCATTCTCTCTGGTAAATTACCATGCCGCTTTCAGGAGCATTGATGGTAAACTCCTTCATAATATCGGTAATCTGTTGTACGCGGCTCTTATTCTGGTCTACCAATACGGCTACTTCCTGCATTTTGGCAGCTGCCTGGTTTTTCTTAATGCGGTAATTTTCTTTGGCTTGTTCGTAGCTTCGTTTGGCTTTCTGCATATCTATTTCAGCCTGGCGGATAGTGGCTGGCGGTTCGTATTTAGATTGTTCCAGCACTATTTCTTTTTCTTTTACCGTAAATGCCAGGTTTGTTAATTCGTCGCGTGCAGCCCGTAAGGTAAGGGTAGTATCTAGTTGGGTTTGTACAAACCTCGATTCTTCTTTCTGAAGTTCGGTTTCCCGTTCTCTGAGTTTATTTCCAATTTCAGTTTTGTCCAGTAAAGCAATATAATCTCCTTTTTTTACAGCCGTTCCCTCAGCTACCAGATCTGAAATTTTTACCTGCCATATCTGGATGGCTTGCAAAGAAGATGGACCAGTAATGCGTACAGAATTTTTTGCCTCTAATTCGCCGGAAGCACTTACCAGAATCTCAAATTCCCCTTTCTTCACCGGTACGAGCATATCTGCATCTGCTTTACTGCCAGGACGTAAAACAAACCAAGCGGCTGCCAGGACTACAATAAGCCCTATAAGTACATATAAGATTTTGCTTTTCATAGGAGGTGGGTTAGGTAGATAGGTTTAGTTAAAAGCTTGAAATATTAAATATAATCTAAAATAGTTAATACTCGAACGGCTCTATAGTATATTTTTTTTATGTTTATCTTTGCCGCTACAAGAAATTAAGTGAACACGAGAGACAACAACTAGGTAAGGTGATAGAATAATTCGGGTTTTGCTGATGGTATAAAATTATTTTCAGTTAGGAAGGCATGCTGTCAGTAGAAAGCAAACAAAATTTGGAAATCTTTACAAATGCTGTCTGGAATGCTTACTTCATGAAACTACCCTATTGGAAGAGTGTGCAGAGCACTCATTCACTCAATTACGCATCCTCTAAATGAAGCAGATAATAAGTTTTGTTATCCGGCATGTGCCGCGGAAATACCTTCAGCTGGTTAGTCATGTTGCCCTCAAAGCAATAGCTGTTTTTTATAAGGGAAACGCCGTGGAATGTCCGGTATGCCATAGCCAGTTTAGTAAATTTATGCCCTATGGGCGTACAAATCCCCGTAATAATGCGCTTTGCCCCAATTGCCTTGCCCTGGAACGGCACCGGCTGATGTGGCTGTATTTGCAGAAAAAAACGAATTTCTTTAAAGATCCTCTAAAAGTATTGCATGTGGCTCCGGAACATTGTTTTATAGACCGTTTCGAGGCCATGAAAAATCTGGAATATATTACGGCAGATATTGAGTCCCCTTTGGCCAAAGTAAAAATGGATATTCATGCCATTCCTTTTGAAGCCAATACTTTTGATGTAGCCTTTTGTAACCACGTAATGGAACATGTGGATAATGATATTCAGGCCATGCGTGAATTACACCGCGTACTAAAGCCGAATGGCTGGGCTATTGTACAATCGCCAATGGATGTTACCAGGGCTACTACACTCGAAGATCCTTCCATTACCTCCGAAGCAGACCGTGAAAAATATTACTGGCAGAAAGACCATGTACGCCTATATGGCCTGGATTATAAAGATAGGTTAGAAAAAGCTGGTTTCCAGGTGAAAGCCGATACCTTTGTAAAAGAGCTGGAAAAACAGGTAGTAACAAAATATGCCCTTCCCGAAGGAGAAATTGTGTATTTCTGTAGAAAAATATAAATACTGATAAAAGAGTCTGGTACTTAGGTGTCGCCTGTTTTTATATAAAAAATTTAGTGTTGAGCATACAAGTATGCATACCTGCGCCTGCATCCGTCTAATTGCCATCGTCTGCAAAATTACCTAGTTACCCATTTTTAGCCAATCGGGTGAGTGATGCCAATGAGTACCTCGGTATATTATTGCTAGTGCCTTTCTGCTTTGTTTTATCTATATGCACTTTCTGGTGGATTAGTTTAAAGCTAGCAGCTTGAGTATAAACTTCAGTTGAGAAAAATCCGGTTCTATTTAATTGCTTTTTAATATGATTTTAATGCTTTATTAATGATTGTTTGGTACATTTAAGGATGCCAGGTATGGTGAGAAATCTTCTGGTAAAGTTGTTATGCTAAAGGTCTACTGCTATGAATAGTTGTCCGCCAATCAAATATTGGTTTATATCTGGCCTGCTGGCTCTGATAGTAGGATATACGTTCAATGTAAATTTAACGGCTCATACCTTTGTATCTGCGGTAAAACACCAAAACATCAGCCAACAAAATAAGCTAAGTTTTGAATTACCCTGCTACCCCTCTACCCCTGTAGAATTTACGCGCGATAATCAACTTTCTGCTCCCGGATTAACGCTTAAATCAACAGATCCATCACTTAAGAATTTACTGTATACTTCGTATTGCCTGGATTATATTATATTCATATCCGGCAAAAAGAACAGCTTATTCCAGATAAGCCCATACCTCCATCAACGTTGCCCCCTCTATTTATTGTACAGAGTTTTGCTGAATTAGACTTGTACTATCTTTCTGCTACGCTTACCTGCTAATTTTTATTAGCAGCCCATCTTTTATTATTCTCACCCAAATAAAATTGTATTGCCATGATAGGTATTAAAAATATGTCAATGAATTCCATAGGTCATATCCATTTTAGCAAAAAAGACGCCTTAGCTGAACAGCAAGCCCGGGAAAACCGCCAGTATTTGTTGAGCAAAGCGCAATGTTTAGGAAACCTTTTCCATCAGCCAGTAAACATAGTTTATCAGGCAGATGACGGAGAAATTCAACAAGTAGAATCAGTAGTATGGTCAGTGCTTGAAGATTATATGCAGGTTACAGGAGGGTATATTATTCCTGTGCATGCTGTATTAGCTGTAGAGTTATAGTAGAAAAGAACCGCCGAGCTACTTGGCGGTTCTTTCACATACTGTATGTTGGATTTCTAGGGCAATGGCTGATCAAAAGCTAAAAAAGTCTCTGCTTCTTATGCCTTTATTCGTTGCACATCGTCTGGTTATGGGTTACTTACTAAACATTTACTTCTATTGAAAACTACTTATTTGGAGTACAGTAAATACATTCTTGAAAAAGTTAGCTTTGATAAAAGCTTATTTGAAAAAGAACTACTAAAAGCCATTGAAAACCTTGCTGATACGGAAGTACTGGAACTCTATCAGTGGTGCCTCGATTTATACAGCAGCGACTACTATACTATTATCAGCCATTGCTTCAATATATGACGTTGATTTTGCAGGCAAAGTAAAGACTGCATGAACTGAAAATTCACTGTTTTATGCCAGGCTTTCCAGAACGAAACGTAGAACTTTTTCTTTTATACATTTGCCTCTTATTCAATTCTTACCAGATAGTTATTCAGTGATTTTTATTGGTATAGCTATTTTCTTCTGCTTGCCACCTTTTTATAGCATCCTTCAACCATTGAGGCTTATTATGCATGTCTATTTTTGACAAATCGTAGGTTTTTGTCAGCTGTTGGGCGTGTTCGTAGAGTTCTTCTAGGGGTGGCACATCCCAGTCGGCTCTTTCGGCATCGGTTGTTTGCGGGTCTACATCCCATACTCTTAATCTGGTTCCATCCGGCACATACTGGAGTCCGTACTTTTGCGGCTTGCCCTGATACATCAGCCACCGGTCGTAAGCTGCTGCAGCCAGTTTTCGGGCAGGTGCATACTGTAGTTCTACACTTTTTAGGGCACAGGTATAGGCTTGCCAGAAATCTTCCGGACAGTCTCCATGCAGAAAAATAATACAAGCATAAAAATAATCTTCCCCTGATAAACGTGTTGCCGATTCTATAATAGCTTGAACCTTTGCTATCCGTGCTTTTATCCGCATCCGCATTGCTTTATGTTCAGGCGTACTATCTGGAGGCTGATTGAGGCATTCCTGCTGGTCTTCGTCAAATAGTAAAGTTAACTCTTGATTCATGGCTTTTGCAGAAGTACAAAAAGTGAAGCCCAGAAGTTGATAACCAATGGCCGGAAATAAGATAAGCTTTAGTTTTCCCAGCCACTGGTTAAGTTCTATATGTATTCTAAAGTACTTTCAATACACCCCGGATATAGCCAACTGATTCTGCAGAGCCCGGTACCGGATCATCACCATCTTTCTCGTATTCCAGGGATACAACATGTTTGTATTTTGCTTTTACCAGTGCCTTTAGAAAAGCAGGTATATTTATAACTCCCCGGCCAATTTCCAAAGGGGTATCTTTGCCGGTAGAGCCTGTTACATCTTTTATATGAATATCGTAGAGGCGATTCGCATATTTGGCAGCCATTTTTGCTGGGTCTTGCCCAATGCGCTGGGTATGCCCAATATCTATACACAGGCCAATCCGGTTATCCAGATCTTTTATTTTTTCATAAACCGATTCAGGGCTGGGGTATACTTCATCGCCTGGGCCATGGTTGTGAATAGCCAGCATAATATTGGTTTCTTTCACTTTTTGCTCGGCCAGGCTCAACAGGTTATGAGACGGTACGCCAACAATCATTTTAAATCCGGCCTGCCGGGCGTAGTCAAACGCCTTGCTTACTTCGTCTTCGGTTTTCATGTAAATTACCCCACCCCCATACAGATCAAGGCCTGCTTCCCGTACCTGGGCTACCCGGGCTTTTAGTTGCTCCTGAGTTAAACTTAACGGCAAATGGAAATCTTTCAACGCCACATGTTTTAACTCAAGTTTTTTGCAGATAGCTATTACTTCGTCCAGGGTAAACTTACGTAAGGTATAAGAAGCCATACCCAGATTCAGTTTATCCTGTACAGCGTTGGAAGAAGCAAGCGAAGGGGAGAAGCCAGAGAGCAGCGTGCTTCCCAATACGCCGGCCCCGGAGCGTTGTAAAAATTCTTTACGGGTAATCGTAGACATAGAAATCGGAAAAATTAATTGTAGAAGTTTAGTTAATCACTGTCCTTGCGGCAATGCGCGTCAATATAACAAATAATAGAAGGAATAGAAATAAATAAAGCGAGATTATGCCTCCGGCACCTGCCGGATCTTTGGAAAACTACCTGAAAAGCTACTTTTGGTGTGGGTCCAAGCAGGCTGACTATTTTTTACAAAGCTCTGGTTTAAGGACAGATGCATCCAGGATAAAGACAAAACTTTATTATGGGCTTCACGTAAGTGTCCATAGGTTGTATGGCCTTAAAACAGACCGGCTTAACGCGGGTTTGTGCTTGCCCCATACGGCAATACTATAATCTGAAACTCTATATGCTAGAAATGATATATCCGCCTAACCCAGGCCAGAATCCGGAAATTCCACCGACACAGGAACCCATTCCAAACTCGCCGGTACCAGAACCCTATTCACCTCCGCGTGAGCCGGAAACACCACCAGTGCAGGAACCGTCTACCCCTCAAGTTCCTGACCCTTATGTTCCGCCGATACAGGAACCGGGTACCCCTTTACAGCCTTGAAAAATGTTGGATTACTATAACAGTTGGATTATGAGAAGATTTGTATTATACAGGTTAGTAATGTGTCTGCTTATCTTGCCAGGCCTGGTATTATTGGTTTCTTTATGCAAACCGGCAAACATCACCTCTTCTACGCGGGAAATATTACCTATTTCTGCAAAATTAGTCTCAAGCAGAAGTGAATTAAATATGTTGTTTGATCAGCTGGCAACCGCCAAAAGCGGAACAGAAGTGCAGCAGATTCAGGCAAAAATATGGAATGTGTGGATGGATAGTGGTGAAATAGAAGTAAACGGCTGGATGCAGCAGGGCAGCAAGGCTGTATCGGATGGTGAATACACCAAAGCCATTGCTATTTTTACAAAAGTTACAGAACGAATGCCTGAATACGTAGAAGGCTGGAACAAACGGGCCACGGCCTATTATTTGAACGGCGACTATGATGCCTCCCTGCAAGATATTTTCAGGACATTATCTATAGAAAAACGTCATTTTGGGGCGCTCTCTGGCCTGGCCTCAATCTATTTGGCCAACAATGATTACAAAGAAGCTTTGCGGGTTTTGGAATATATGCTGCTCATTTGCCCTAGCCAGCCCGGCCTGGAAGAACAAGTGCATGAGTTATACCAGCGGCTAAAGATCATGAAAGTATAATAAAGCTTATTTTACCTGAACCTATATAACCAACCCCAGTTTCTGGGGTTTTTGCTTTTATTGGGTGTTGCTGGTGATCTGTACCGTGCCCACAGGATTGCGCATATATTACATGGAGTAAGGGGCAGAAACTTAAAAAGTTTCCAATTCTTACCTATCTTCCAGGTACAGGGGATTTGTATTGCCTCTTCCAGTTATTGTATGCGAGATTTGAAATATATAGGTCAGCTATGCCTGCTTTTGTGGCTATGTTCACTCACTTGCCAGCAGGCCTGGGCGCAGGAAATAGTAAAGGTAGATGCCCATCAGGTTCTGAATGATGTGGCGGATAGTCCAATAGGAATCAATATGAATTATCTGATGGACGGCACTTTTTTTGGACCTTCTCAGATAACCAGTACGAAAGCCGCCTTACAAAGCATGTGTGTGCGGTTTTTAAGATACCCTGGTGGTGAGAAATCAGACAACTACTTGTGGTCTGTGGCTCCCTGGACTAAATCTTCACCAGTAGTAGCCAGGCCTGGTCCCATGGAATGGCCTTCCGGTGATGCCCGTTTTACCAAAACAGACCATCGAACATTGAAACCGACTGCATTGGATTTTGATGAGTTTATGGAAGTAAGTAAAGCCATTGGAGCCGAACCAATACTAGTAGTAGCCTATGATGGGATGTATAAAAAAGCAGCTACTCAGCAAGCCAGTATACCAACAAGAGAACAATTGCTTAAAAATGCAGAAGAATGGGTACGCTATGCAAATGTGATAAAGAAATACGGCGTAAAATACTGGATGATCGGCAATGAAAGTTTTAAGAATTGCGAATATAATGGCTGCGCTACGGCAGAACAATACCGGGACGATGTCATTGAATTTGCCAGCCGGATGAAAAAGATTGATCCTGGTATTAAGATCATAGCCAATGGGGAGGAAGAGGGGTGGTGGGCAACCGTACTGCCACAGGCCGCTGCCTATATTGATTACCTGGGCCTCAGTAACTATCCGGCCTGGAACTACACTGGCGGCTATGAATACTACCGTACCCACCAGCCCAACTTTATGAGAGTAGTCAACATAGCTACCAATGCTCTTGCTAAGTATACACCTGCTGAAGATAAAGAACGTATCAAAATTTTCGTTACAGAGTTTAATGCCATAGACTGGTCTGGCGCCTGGAAAAATACGAATGATCTGGGGCATGCTTTATTTTCATTTGAAATGCTAGGGGAACACCTTACTACTCCCATTATCGTCTCTACCAACTTCTGGACTACCAGATGGGCAAAAAACACCCTAGATCATGAGGTAAATGATGCCCTAACAAAGTATGCCAACCTGACACCGGGCGGAAAAGTCCTTGGCATCTGGGGCAATTATCTGTTGCCAAAAATGATACATACTACCAGTACCAAAGTTATCCGTACATTCGCCAGCCAAGACCCTGCAACTGGGAAACTCCATGTTTTTCTGATCAATAAAGATATAAAGCCTCAGCAAGCAACTGTTTCTCTGCTAAACTATGCAGCGAGCTTTAGTGGGAAAAGATGGGAATATAGTGGAAAAGGCCCGGGAGATCTTTTTCCGGCATGGATACAGAAAGAAAGTATTGAAAGTAATCGTCCTTCCTTGGCTATTCAGTTACCTGCTACTTCCATTACTGTATTGGAACTGTCTGCCACAAAGTAATCCCCGTCTGAAGCTATTCTTTCTCAATCAGGGAGGTATACTTGGTATCTTTCATGCTAACATACACGATGAGCGAAGTAAAAATACAAACTGTCACAAAGTAATAATACCAGTTTTCATGGCCGATGCTTTTCAGATACAGGGCAATGTATTCTGCGGACCCTCCAAAAATAGCTACCGTCAGGGCATAGGGTAAGCCTACACCCAAAGCCCGTACTTCTGCCGGGAAAAGCTCCGCCTTTACTACTGCATTAATGGACGTGTATCCACTTACAATAAGTAATGCTGTGATGAGTAATCCCAGTATTTCCAGCTGGCTGCTAGCCTGGCTTAGAGAAGTTAATAAAGGAACAGTGAAAAGGGTACCCAAAATGCCAAATCCCATTAGTAAATACCGGCGGCCAATTACATCGGATAGTAAGCCAAACACAGGTTGCAACAAGGCAAATACGGCTAACGAAAGAAAGGTGAGTAAGGTAGATTCATCTTTGGTTAATTGTACCGTATTGACCAGGAATTTCTGCATATAAGTAGAATAGGTATAAAAAGCAATAGTTCCTCCCAATGTTAATCCTATCACCGTAGCAATAGCTTTCGGATGCCGGAATAATTCCTGCAAAGAACCTCTGTTTGTATGGGTTTGACTGGCCTTCTGGAAATTTTCTGTTTCCTTAAGTTTGCTCCGCAGATACAGGGCTACGACTGATAGTAATGCACCGATAAAAAAAGGAATGCGCCAACCCCAGTCATGCAGTTGTTCAGATGTAAGCAATACTTTTTGCAAAATTAATTGTAAACCCAGTGCCAGGAGTTGTCCGCCAATTAACGTTACATACTGAAAGCTGGAATAAAAGCCGCGTCTTGCCGGTGTAGCGATTTCGCTTAGATAAGTTGCGGAAGTACCATATTCTCCTCCTACACTTAATCCTTGCAACAACCGGGCTACGAGCAATAATACTGGGGCAGCAATGCCTATACTGGCGTAGGTAGGCGTAAGGGCAATCAGCAAAGAGCCAAATGACATTAGCAACACTGAGGAAGTCATGGCTTTTTTGCGGCCACTTCTATCGGCTAAGCGGCCAAACAGCCAGCCGCCTACCGGTCGCATCAGAAAGCCAACAGCGAAAATTCCTGCCGTGTTTAATAACTGCGCCGTAAGATCGCCTTTTGGAAAAAATGAGGCAGCAAAGTATAAGGAAAAAGCGGAGTAAGCATACCAGTCGTACCATTCTACCAGATTCCCAATAGCCCCGCCAAAAATAGCTTTTAGCCGCCATTGCATATCATGTGCCTTACCAGGATGTACAGAGCTTGTTTTCTGGTTTACGTCAAAGGGTGTATTCATCTGCTTGCAGGTCAGTAGGGTGTTAGCAATATTGTAAACCACGCCATTGCCTTAACTATTATTTACTGCTGGTAAAATAACAAATATTCTTTAGTAGCGGAATGGATTTGCAAATTTACGTTGCTGTAGGCTGTGCGCTTATTGCTTTGTTTTCTGTAAAAACTTAACGTATTTTACCCAAGCACAAACCCTAAATACCTCCATGATACGGCATGCATTTAAAATGAAATTGAAAAAAGGCTTTGAGGAAGAATACAAAAGAAGGCACGATGCATTATGGCCAGAGTTGGAAAAAGCATTAAAAGAAGCAGGTATTCATGACTATTCCATTTTTCTGGATGAAGAAACATTAACCCTGTTTGCTGTTCAGAAACTGGAGCCGGGCCATACAAGCAGCCAGTTGCCAGAACATCCGGCAGTCAAAAAATGGTGGAAATACATGGCAGATATTATGGATACCAATCCCGATCATTCACCGGTAGCTATTCCCTTAACAGAAGTGTTTTATCTGAAATAAGAAAGGGTAATTTTAGTGCTTAAGAGTATTACTTAAACTGCCCAGGATACATTGCCGCGGCTTTCCTGTCTAACCATACTGTTTTTACTTTGCCAATTGTGTATGCACTGCTACTACTTTTTACTAAAAATATCATCACTGCTGCTTTGTTGCCTCACCCTTATAGCTTTCCAGGCTCAATCGCAACCCCAAAAACCAGAAGGACTTGCTTTGTGGTTTACACATCCTGCCGGTACCTGGAATGAAGCGTTACCAGTGGGCAACGGAAGGCTGGGAGCTATGCTATTTGGCGATCCTGATAAAGAACGGCTGCAACTCAACGAAGAAACGGTATGGACTGGCAATCGGTCTGATTTTGTAAACCCACAGGCAAGGGGATCTTTGAAAGAAGTACGTGCATTACTATTTGCCGGAAAATATGCAGAAGCACAGAAACTAGCCCAGCAAACGATGATGGGCGACAAAAAAGTGCATAGCACCTATCAGACATTAGGAGATCTTCAACTGGACTTCAGCTATGCAGATGCCGCCGTTTCGGATTACTACCGGGAACTAGACCTGGAAACAGCGGTAGCTAAAGTAAGTTACCGGGCAGGAAAAGTAGTTTTTACTCGGGAAATTTTTTCCAGTGCCCCAGACCAGGCCATGGTAGTGCGGTTGACTGCAGATCAACCCGGAGCCCTTACCTTTACTATGAAGCTAAGCAGGCCTGGAAACAAAGCCAGTATTAAGGCAGCCAATGGAGAAATTACTCTGAGTGAACACGTTGGGAATGGAGTAGGCGTACAACTTGTCGCCCGGGCAAAAGTACAACATGAAGGTGGAAGCCTACAAATAAGCGGAGAGACTATTACCGTTGACAAAGCTAATGCGGTTACCTTACTTATCACGGCTGCTACCGATTATTGGGGGAGCAACCCGGCAGAAATCTCAACCAAGCAGTTGACAGCTGCGGCAGGCCGAAATTATGAAGAGCTAAAGAACAGACATACAAAAGATTATCAGCAATACTTCAAGCGGGTAGATTTTGATTTAGGTACAAGCCAGGCCATTTATTTTCCGACCCATACACGTGTGGCAGCTATAAAGCAAGGCAATACTGATCCGCACTTATTAAAACTATATTATCAGTTTGGCCGCTATTTGTTAATCAGTAGTTCCCGGCCGGGTGGATTACCGGCTAATCTACAGGGTATCTGGGCCGATGGGTTAAATCCACCCTGGGATGCAGATTACCATATCAATATCAATATACAAATGAATTACTGGCCTGCCGAAGTAACCAACCTCTCCGAGATGCATATGCCATTTCTTCAGTTTTTAAATGATATGCGGCCAGATGCCCGTAAAACGGCTAAAGATATGTATGGATTAAACGGGACCGTAGCCCATTTTACAACCGATGCCTGGCACTTCAGCGAAACCTACGGACAAACACAGTGGGCTATGTGGCCCATGGGAATGGCCTGGAGTGCACAGCATTTATGGGAACACTATTTATTTACGGAAGATAAAAAATACCTGCAGGACCTGGCCTATCCGGTGATGAAAGAAGCAGCCCAGTTTTGTGCCGAATGGCTGGTAGAAAATCCTCAAACCAAGCAACTGGTGTCTGGGCCATCTATTTCACCGGAAAATACCTTCAAAACCAAAGATGGCGAAATTGCTACCATGGTGATGGGGCCAACCATGGATCATATGATTATCCGGGACTTATTGAGTAATAGTATTCAGGCAAGCAAAATAGTAAATACCGATGCTGCTTTCCGCCGCAGGTTAGAAAATATACTTTCCCGTTTGGCTCCAACTAAAATTGGCCGTGATGGACGCATTATGGAATGGACTGAAGAGTTTGAAGAGCCAGAGAAAGGTCACCGCCATATCTCCCATTTGTTTGGCTTGCACCCCGGCCGGCAAATTACCAAACAATCCAATCCGGAATTGCTGGAAGCAGCACGCAAAACCATCGATTACCGCTTATCTCATGGAGGCGGCCATACTGGCTGGAGCCGGGCCTGGATTATTAATTTTTTTGCCCGTTTGCAAGAGGGTGAATTAGCCTACCAGAATTTACTCGCATTGCTAGGCAAGTCTACCTTACCGAACCTATTTGATACACATCCACCATTTCAGATTGATGGAAATTTTGGCGCTACTGCCGGAATTACTGAAATGCTGTTGCAAAGCCATGCAAAGGAAATACAGCTCTTACCTGCCTTGCCGGCCGACTGGCAGAAAGGGTATATACATGGCCTTTGCGCCCGGGGTGGATTTGAGGTGAACATAGATTGGGAAGGAGGGAAGCTGTCAAAGTGTACCATTCTGTCTAAACTAGGTAATCCCTGCACCATCCGCTATGGCAACCAGGTAATTACAATCCAGACAGAAAAAGGCAAAATGTATCAGTTTGATGGAAGTTTGAAGCCATTGTAATGCTGCTATCATAAATATATTTGTCAAGGTGCAACGAGTAGTCTAAACTCAGCATCTATGGCAGTATAAGATTTTCACCACCCGCTTTTTATCATTGTAATCCGATAATGGTATGCTACACGTATTTCCACAAAAAATTAGCTATCAACATGTATGGCAGAAAATAAAAAGAGTGCGCCACCTGTCTGCTGCTAGTTCTCAACCGTCTGCTGGTTCCGCAAGTACCTTTTCGTATAACGATAGTTGGCTGAGAATAGTGGGTTCTTTGGCTGCTACACATTTTATAGAAGTACTTGGCCGGGAAGAATCGTTGTTTTACCTGTTGCTGCAAAAGTTCTATTATATAGATGTTATCTCCGGATTCTTTATTGCTTTTATCGTGTGGGAGATGATTGCACGTGCTACCCAGTACCTGGATGCCAGGGTACCCTGGGAAAAGCATCCGGTAAAACGCATAGGGTTACAAGTGTTAGTAGCCGTATTTATTCCATCGGTTGTATTACATATGCTCACGTATTTGCAATTTACCTATATTCTCGGGCAGCAGATGTCCGTTACCAGCTGGTATATCTACGAGCTTCCTGTTTGTATTTTGTTAATAATCCTGATCAATACTTATTACCTGACTTATTACTTTTTTCGCCAATATCATTTACTGAAGCAGCAAGGTGTCTTTTTGGCTTCAGCCAATGCAACTTCTTTGATGCAGCCCCTTATTGAAACACCTGTTGTTAAGCGGAAACGGCAGGTGTTTATCATCAATAAAGGCCACCGGAATATACCACTGTCAGTAGAAGAAATCGCTTATATTTATAAAAAAGAAGAATACTGCTACCTTCGGACTTTTACCGGCGAAACCCATTTAATTGACGAATCGCTGGAGGATATTTTTTCACAACTGGACCAAGGGCAATTTTTCCGCGCAAACCGCCAGACGATAGTTAGTTTTCATGCCTGTAAATACTATAGTACTTTAGACTATGGAAAGCTAGAAGTAGCACTGCTTCCTGAGGCAGACGAGGCAGTTGTTGTCAGTCAGAAAAGAGCCCCGCTTTTTAAAGAATGGGTAAGCCGCTAGTAGTTAATAAGGTTGTGTCGTAGGTTGTGCGGGTACCCCCTGATAAGCGAGCTTCCGCCACAGCATTTCTACTGGCCCCTGAGAAAAGTGCTTCATCCACCAATGGCTATACAAGACTTGTAGGGTATACACAGCCATGGCAATCAGATACGTTTCCGTGATGGTTACTTTTCCATATAATTGCAACCCATGCGGCCAGTGAAAAAAGAGCAATAGGTAAAAAATGGTTTGCATCAAATAATTGGTAAGTGCCATCCGGCCAACTGGTACAAAAATTTTCAAAATATTTTGCAGGCGGCTATTCTCCCAGGCTTTCACAAACAAACCTATATAACATAAGCTTTGCAATACCAGGCCGCCTACAATCAGAAAGATCAAGCCTACAGAAGCCCCATCTAGCTCCAGTCTGCCAGTAGTTACTGCCCAGAAGCCGACACTGCTCAGGATGCCGAATGTACTACCAAACAAAATCCATTTATTAATCATGCTTCGGAAGAGTTGAGGTGTGGCAAAAAAACCGATCCGGCCTAGCCAGAAGCCTAATAAGATCTGTCCTGAACAGAAAACCAATGTAATAGGAGAGTCCTGTATAAAGTTGACTAATGGATCTATGGTAAAATTAATGGTTAAATACCGCCAGTAGGATTCTGTAATATATAATTCCTGCACAATAGACACATCATACGTGTATTCCTGCAGGTTCAGCGCCGCATTCAAGATAAATACCAGGGCAGTAAGAGGAATGGCCAGTAATAAACCTACCCATAAAATCCTTCGTATGGGCCATTTGTAAATAAGCACTAACAGCAAGCCGCAGATGGCATAATCTCTAGTAATGTCTCCAAACCATAACAAGTATCCATGGATACATCCAATTAACAGGAGCCATAACATTCGCCGGATAAAGTATTTGCGGAAATCAGTGTTCTTCTCAGCCATTCTATCTACCTGTATAGAAAATCCAAATCCAAACAGCATAGAAAATACGGTAATAAATTTTTTATCTATAAAAAAGGCAGTAGCTGTTTTAAGCAGGTTATCCCAATAGGCAGACCCTAGTATAGATCGGTTGCTAGTATATACTTCTGTCAGATCGTGGGAATAGGGAATGTTTGCCAGAATAATACCCAGCAAAGCAAAGCCCCGCAAGGCATCTACCATTTCGAGGCGTGTACTTTGTATAAGCGCCTGAGAATTGAAATAAGGTTTCATACGTTTTGTCTGATTTTCTATGGTGACAAAAATACGCCTCTACATTCATGAAAAGACATGTGGGAAAGCCTTACCTCCCTCAGACAGGAAAAAAAGGAGATGAAGTAGAACGTATACCAGGTGAAAAAGGAATGTATATGTTCTGTATAAAGAGCTAACGCAGTAGGAAATTATTCAGGTAGTTATGCCTAACGTTTACTTCCGAATGCTTCATAGCCTGTTTGATCTACTTCGGTTAGTATCAACGTAAAAATACGGTTTGTTAAAATGCTTATGCTTGATAAAAACACAAGAGCCTCCGGCTATGTATCAGCCGGAGGCTTTTAGATAAAAGAACTGTCTGTCAGGATTATTTTTGCTGCAACACTTTACGCAGATACTGGCCATAGCCGCTTTTGGAGAGTTCTTCGGCTAGTTTCAAAAGCTTGGTTTCGTCTATAAATCCCATCCGGTAAGCTACTTCTTCAATAGAACCAATTTTGGCTCCCTGCCTTTTTTCAATCACCCGTACAAACTCACTCGCATCGTGCAGCGAATCAAAGGTGCCTGTATCCAGCCAGGCTGTGCCCCGGTCTAAAATAGCCACTTTCAGCTTGCCTTGCCGCAGGTATTCTTTATTGACATCGGTGATTTCATACTCACCTCTCGGCGATGGAGCGATGTTTTTGGCAATTTCTATCACCTGGTTGTCGTAGAAATAAAGTCCGGGTACAGCAAAATTCGATTTAGGCTTGGCCGGCTTTTCTTCGATGGAAATAGCTTTGCTTGCCTCATCAAACTCTACAACCCCATAGCGCTCCGGATCAGATACCTCATAGGCAAAGACATAGCCGCCTTCCACCCCATTTAAGGTTTGCAATTGCCGGCCTAAGCCCACCCCGTAAAAAATGTTGTCTCCCAACACCAAGGCCACTTTGTCTGCATCCACAAAGCGCTCGCCAATGACAAACGCCTGGGCTAAGCCATTGGGTTTTTCCTGCACGGCATATGAAAACTGGCAGCCCACCTGACTGCCATCGCCTAATAAGCGTTTAAACTGCGGATTGTCTTCCGGGGTGGTTATAATTAATACCTCCCGGATACCTGCCATCATCAGCACCGACAAGGGATAATAGATCATGGGCTTATCATAAATAGGCATCAGTTGTTTGCTGATGGCTTTGGTAATGGGGTAGAGGCGGGTGCCTGAGCCGCCGGCCAGAATAATTCCTTTCATTTATCGTCGGTTGATATATACAGTCGGTTGATACAGGTTTGCAAACTATGTTTCCAATAAGGGATAGCTATACCCAGCGTTCGTTTGATTTTCGATTTATCCATCACCGAGTAGGCCGGCCGTCTGGCTTTGGTGAGGTATTCAGCGCTGCGGACCGGAGTCACTTTTACGGCCATGCGGCTAAGCTCGAAAATAGCCTGGGCAAAATCGTACCAGGAAGCCACCCCTTCGTTGCTGTAATGATAGAGGCCATACTGGGAAGTTTTGCTCTTGATGATGGAGAGAATACAGGTTGCCAAATCCATGGCATAGGTAGGGCTGCCTACCTGATCCCATATTACTTTCAGCTGCTCGCGTTCTTTGCCCAGCCGCAGCATGGTTTTGACAAAATTATTGCCATATTCAGAATATAGCCAACTGGTGCGAATAATGAAGTGTTTTTGGGTTAGTGCTACCACTGCCTTTTCTCCGGCTAGTTTACTCTCTCCATATACATTGATAGGTAGGGTATCCTCGGATTCTGTTAGTGGCAAATGGTGGCTGCCGGAAAAGACAAAATCCGTAGAAATATGGATAAGCGTGGCATCCTGTTCTCTACATAAGCGGCTCAGGTTACTGACCCCATCCCGGTTCAGCTTCATGGCCTGCTCAGCTTCATCTTCTGCTTTGTCTACAGCTGTGTAGGCCGCACAGTTAATGCAATAAGCAGGTTTGTATTCAGCAAATACCTTTTGTAAAGTATCTACATCCAGAATGTTGGCCTGCTGACTGGAAAGAAAATTGATTTGTTCTAGATTTTGCTCCCTGGCCAACTTTTGCAAACATTGCCCTAATTGCCCAGAAGCTCCAAAAACGACGATTGTATGCATTCAGAAGTTGAGTTATGTACAGGAAATTTCTCTCATTTTATATGTTTCATCAATGTGAGAGCCATTAACTGTTTATCTGTTAGCCTGCAATTTTACATAAAAGTAAGGGTAAAGCAATCTTTTCTAGTAATGAAATTCCAATTTTTCCCGCTCAACTGAGACCTGTATTGTAGCTGCTGGAATAGCAAGAAATGAAGATTTTCAAGCGAATTATCTCGTCTTTCAACGTCCTTCGGTATTGGCATTATTGAGTTGGATGTTGAGGAATCTACTTCATCAAAAGTTCTATTTCCTGCTAAAGCCAGGCCAGAATTGGATTGGGATACAAACAATCAATTAACTATGAATATGGATTTCAAAAACTTTTTAAGAAGAGTACGCAAAGATTTAGAAAGCAAAGAAATTAGAAAAGAACCATTTGGTAAAATTTTAAAAGAAGAGGAGTTGAGTAGAAGCTTTAGTAGCATATAAGCAAAAAGCCCTTAATTTCGTGAATTAAGGGCTTTTTGTTGACCTACCAGGATTCGAACCTAGACAGACAGAACCAAAATCTGTAGTGCTACCGTTACACCATAGGTCAATTAGGACTGCTTTAAAATTTGGTGTGGCAAAGGTAGGATGAAAAACATAATCTGCAAAAATATTTTATAAATTTTTAAAGTTTATTGGCCAGCCGGCTGATTGCTTCAATAAAATAAGCCCCGTTCTCCGGACCGAACCAGTTCATGGTCCTGGTTTCGTAATGGTCTACATCGTAATAGGTATCTGAGGTAATATAGCCAATGTATCCTCCATTAAAACTAGTAATAATAAGCTGTTGATTGGTTTTTTTTTCAATAGCAGGCATCATTTCTCCGGCAAAGTCGCAAGGGGTGCCAATCCAGGTGACATCTCCAATGCGTAAGCCTGTTAAAGAAGAGGGGTAGTTGCCATATAATCCATAAAATACCCACGGGCGCAGCCGCCAGTTTTCAGAGATACGCCATTGTGGTTTACGGAGCGGCAAAGGCATATGTACACTTGCCAGTTTCTGATGGTATTGTGTAGAAATGGCAGGCAGGTTATAAGTGATTTTCTGGGAAAGGGCAGCTGCTACATTGCCAATTTTCTCAAAATGTTCTCCTTCTCCACCAGTACTATGGCTACCTACACCACCTGCACAAAAAGCTGCAAAATCTATATCCGGGTGCTTTTCTAAGGAATCTACCAAGGCACCAGGATAATCTCTGGACAGAATATATTGACGAGACGGCAGGCTGGTAGCATGGGCGGCAAAGGAAGTAATTACGGCTGTGGCCCCAGATTGCTGCCGGATAAGGAACACCCGCAACCAGGGATCTATATTGCCTTGTTTACTAATGCGGTGGTATACCAGTTCGCCGGCGTGGTACTGGGCAAAGCCAAAACTAGCTTTTTGCTTACGAGCCTCTGCCTGCTGAATAGCAGAAAGAATGCGGCTGATTAACTGGTTTACTAATTTATCGCGGTATTTGCCGGCTATGATATTGCCTACCAGTTTTTTTGCCCAGCCTCCATATCCGTAATGGGTATGCGTGGCCGTCAGATAGGTTTGATTGATGGTAAAACCGATTTCTGGCAGCCGTTTCTCCAACGCTTCGGTTACTTCAGGTGGTACAATTAACATATCCATGGTGAGTAGCACGGCTTTTTGATACCCGTTGTCGAACACAAAAGCTCTAACCCATAATGAGTCATGCACGGAAACATATTTTTTGCCCCACCGGTTACCATAGCCAGCCATTGCTACAGGTTCATCAGGGGTAATATTAACTTTTGCCCAGCCCGCCTGGATGGTGTCGGTTTTGGTATATAAAGAGTCAGTATTTACTTCATTTATCTGCTGCTGAAATTGCTGATAAAAATCTGTTTGGTGATAAGGTGTCCGGTCTATTTTTGCCAGCAAGCAAGACTGCATGATCAGAGCCATACTTACCAATACAGGTACGAAGCTGGCATAATAGTATTTTCTAATTTTTTTAGGGTTTAACGTAGCAAGTACTTTAAGCAGGTTTTTTACTGGTAAGGTGTTCAAATCTGGATTTAAGGGTGTTTAATTCAAAAATTACATCGCTTGGCTTACGGGAGACTGATTTAGATACCAGGGCTCTGGCTTCCCAAATCTCCAGAATATCTTCAACCGGAATAAAATCTGTCGCAAATTCCGGATTATCTGATTGAATAACAATACCTGCCGCTTTATCTATTACATTTTGTATACGCTTAATGCAGATTCCGTTTTTGGCTACTATTACATATACATTGTCGTTGCTCAGATTGTTCCAGTTTTCTACATATCTGGTAATCACCATATCTCCCGGTTGCAAGGTATTGGTCATGCTGTAGCCTTCTACTTCAAAGATACGGAAGGTACCGTTGGTAAAACCAGGCATAGAGCAGGCATATAAGGATTGTATGTATTCCGGATCTCCATAGCCTAACAAGTATCCGGCTCTGGCTTTCACCGGTACAAACAAAATGTTTTCTTTGCCGGTGCTGTCTACAGTAACAACCAACGGACGGACATTTTTGCCACTTACTTTGTCTGTTGTTTCGGGTGCCATCCGGGGAGTTTCCAGACCTTGTTCAATAAATTCAGGCGTAGATTTATACAAATCTGCCAGTTTCTGAAGAACAGGATACGGAATTTGTAGGGAGGGTTGGGTTTCGTAAATGGCTAGTCTTGAACGGGATTTGCCAATATAGGCGGCTACTTGCTGCTGATTAAGTCCGGCTTTGCGGCGGAGGGATTTAAGTCTGTCAGATTGGTTCATACGTGAGGTGTGTTTGTCTGGTAAATGTAGTGTAAAAAGCTAACATTTGCAAACAAAAACGAACAAACAAGTTAGGTTGAAAATGAGAAGATGTGGAAATTTGGAAATGAGATAAGCTCGTCTTTTAGTTGAAATAGAATTGTTGTAGAATATACCAGTTGTTGAAATTTAATATAATTTAGTAAGCATGATAAGTCTATAAGAGCAATTTATGATGAAACCATTACATATAAATAAATTAATGTGCATTTTACAGTAAGCTTCAGTTTACTTTCCCATTCTCAAACTTCCTCATTTTTAAACTTACTTGTTCCTGCTTGCCTGTGCAACTTGTTCCAGGTTTTTGAGCATACCCTGGTAGGGTGGCTTTTCTATTTCCCGGCTCAATACTTTGTATTCATTAATAAAATTGCCGGTACCTTCGCCGTTCATAAATATCCATTCTTCATCTTCGCTTACTTTTACTCCTTTATTTTGCAACTTCTTTAAAATATTCTTCTTTATGTTTAGGTATTCATTTACTAGGTTACCATATTTCTGATCTACAATCATAAATACCTCAATAAATTCCGGGTTATTAATAATACCCTGGTATACATCCGGCTTGTATTTCTGGGCATGCAGCAGGTAAGTAAGGCAGTAAAATTTAAATTCCACATAAGCATTAATGACACTCCCTACCGTAGAAAAGTAGTTACGCCAGTCGTCTACGGTGTTTTTACTGTTCTCCTCATACCACTTGTACATATATACATCTGTTTTGGTGCCGTGGTAATAGGCATTCCATTCGTCGAGTAAGCCATAAATCCCTAAAACATTGGACGTGATCTGTATCTTTTCTTTCGGGTTATAGATGTAGGTATCAAACCGGAAGGTATGGAGTTCCGGGCGTATTTCTTTACCAATCTCCTCAGTTAAGAATACCGGCGTGTATTTTACGAGAATGTGTGTGGTATCGCCAATGTAATAACAGGCATATTGGTCCCGCTCTCTGGGGCGTATTTTCCAGGCCATAAGAGCACTATACCCATGATTTAACTCATGTACAATGGTGCCTAATGCATCGCGTACATTTTTCTTGGTATGGCCTTCAGCATACCGGTCGAAATGATTGTTGTAGGACAGTTCGTTCATCTTGTTAACTACATACCAGCCTTCCGGGTCATATTTTTCAAGTAGGTCTAATGCGTATTGCCTTTTTTGAGGAAAGCTTAACACCGTTTGAGCCTGTGTAGCAGATTGGCTCAAAGAAAGACATGAAAGCAGCAAGAGAAGTAACAAATATCGCATACTAGCCATAGGTAATCTTCTACATGTTAGGTACAATCTATTAAACGGCAAATCCTTTTCTCCGCACATATAATAACCGGAAATAGGTAGAACTGTCTTGCTTTGTACGATGGCAAAACGAACAGTACACTTTTTGCCTATTTTTCAGAGCAGCAGGTAGTTTTGATATGATAAACAGAAAATTACAGAACTTTAGTATATCTGCTGGTAAGTCTCTTGCGTAGGCAAAAAAAAAGGGCTCTACAGCCCTGTAATTTTACGTTTACCGAGGTAAACAGTTATGAATGTTTAATATCTATTTTTCTTTGTAGACTCGTCCGTTTCTGGCGGTAAGGCAGCGTTACTTGTAATACACCTTCTTCATATACTGCATCTATGTTGTTGCCATCTACAAAATACGGGATGTCAAAGGTTTTATAGAACATAGGTACCTGTAATGGAAGCTCTGATTCCTCTTCCGGATGCCTGCCTGGGATAGTAGAAAACACAATTAACTTACTATGATCTATGAATATATTGAATGATTCAGGACTAACACCAGGGGCAGAAACAGTAATAACTAAGCTATTTTCGGTTTCTTCCATGTTCATAGAGGCCATGCTTACACCGCCATTCAGCGTGTTCATTAAGTCGATTTGCTTAAGAAAACCCCGCCACATATTATTATCTTTTATAAATTCCATGATTTTCTGTTTTAGGTTACACATCTAGTTATACAATTAACATACCAGAGACAGAAACCTTCTATAGCTATGCATTCTATGTTAATTTGTCATATTCATTTATATTGCTTCGGTTATAGTATGTCATATAGTCATTTTCTGCTATAGCATGCCTCTTATGGAGTATACCACATGAGCGGCTATTTTGTTTAATTTTCTAATGACATATACAGTTAAGTTCTCTCGTTTATCTGCTCAACAAAATATTATGCAGCTTACTAGAGTAACTAATTAATTAAACAACTGCATCGCTGGAATTAACGTTGAGGGTAGTATTCCCTTATTTTACAAATAGCATTACTCCGCCTAACCCATTACCACTAACTAACCTATGAAAGCAAACATTCAACTGGCTTTAGTACTATGCGCTTTAGCTTATAAGCAACTGCATACCAGAACTATTTATCTGCAACCGGAAGACATGCCAGATGCAGAGGATTATGATGAAGAAGATACCTGGGAAGAAGGATTAACAGAACTCGACAGACAAAAACATGTTGACCACGACGAGGAGGTAGATTTAATCGAAGATGAAGACGACAGTTTTGTTGATGAACTGGATGAAGAAGAATAAAATAGCTGTAATACCTGCTACTAAAAAATACGCTTATACGATTCATTGGCTATCCTCTAATGCCTTGCCTATCTTCAGACTTTTCTATCAATCCTTATCCATTATTACTTTCCGGGGCGGCCATCTTTATGTACTGTGCACTTGTACTCTGCTGAAAGTTCCTGCTTTTGAGCAGGCAATTTGCCGAAGTGTCGAAAGATTCTGCCCAACAGTCTAAAATTTGTAGAGTTCAGGCAACAAAAGTTATAATTTGCATATTATTTACTGGTAATTAACAATACCAATGTACATCTGCTGATGATTTTCCTGCCTGATAGTAGGAGAAAGCAAGTAAAGCAGATTAGCAGGAAGCCTGTTTTATTCTGGCCAAATAGTTTACAGTGTAAACTATTTACGATGTAAACTATTTATGACCCATGGCAGTTAGTTAATTAATGGATAAAGAAAAGTGGCAAAGTGGTACGGCTCCCTTAGGACTTTACTTTAGTTTACTTACTAAGTGTTTTGCTGGTGCTACCGTAAAAAAGATGTCTCATATTGATCTGGATAAATATTTCAGAGTATTGGTGGCTGTGGAGCAATCGAAGGAGACGATTACGCAGCAAAAGCTTTCCGACTACTTTAAAACAAGTAAAGTGTCGATGGTTAGAATTATAGATTATCTGACTGGAAAAGGCTATCTGCAAAGAAGAGTAAATACTAAAGACCGGCGAGAACATTTTTTGATTCTTACTGAAAAGGCGAAGAAGGAGCTTCCCCTGATCAAACAAACGCTGGCAGATGTAGAAGCAAGTGCTTTGCAGAATTTTACAGAAGAGCAGAAGCAGCAATTCTTCCAGTATCTGGAAAAGATATACATAAATATGTCCGAACTGCCTGCTGAAGATCTTTTTGTCGTATACCAGAAGGTAGGTGAATCAGAACAGCAGTCGGCTAACGTGTCTGTAGGGGATGCGGCAGAATAACCCAAAAAGTTAGATAACAACAGTATAAAATAACAGTAAAAGCTAGATTTTTTAATTGCAAAGTAGATGAATAAGTCAGTAAAAAGGGGCCTAATAGTAGTAGTGATCGTAGTAGGTGTGTTAATCATCGCACTGCCCCGTATGGATTTTTTGAAGGCCGACAACAAAACTGACCCGAAAGGGCAAGCGGCCACCGGTGCAGGTGCAAGTGCAGGAGGAAAAGGCGGTCCGGGTGCAGGGAACGTAGCTGTGGATGTGATTGTGGTGAAATCAGAAAAACTAGACAATAAAATTCAATCTACAGGTACCATCTTAGCCAATGAGGAAGTAGAACTCCGTAGCGAGATTTCAGGTAAAGTGAGCCGGATTTTTTTTAAGGAAGGCGACCGCGTAAAGAAAGGACAGGTTCTTGTCCGCATTAATGATGAAGAACAGCAAGCTCAGCTGAAAAGGCTTCAGTATAATATAAAACTGAATGAAGATCAGGAATTCCGTCAAAAACGTCTGTTAGAAAAAGAAGCTATTAGTCAGCAGGAATATGATATTTCTCTTACACAGCTTAATACGATCCGGGCAGAGTTGCAGCAGCTGGATGCAGTGATAGACAAGTATTCAATTAGAGCGCCTTTCAGTGGTATCATTGGTTTGCGCTATATCAGCGAAGGAAGCTATGTATCGCCAACCTCTCAGATTGCCTTTATGCAGGATATTGACAAGGTAAAAGTTGAGTTTTCTATATCAGAAAAGTATGCAGCTCAGGTAAAGCCGGGAAGTAAAATTGCCTTTAGCATTACCGGCAGAGATAAACAGTACGAAGGTACCGTATATGCCGTAGAACCTAAAATAGACCTGGCCACCCGT
The DNA here is from genome assembly GCF_030503435.1 of Rhodocytophaga aerolata. Taxonomy (GTDB): domain Bacteria; phylum Bacteroidota; class Bacteroidia; order Cytophagales; family 172606-1; genus Rhodocytophaga; species Rhodocytophaga aerolata. Next base: position 211,946 of record NZ_JAUKPO010000008.1, on the reverse strand, counting down.
TCTGTACGTATACGGGCTATCAGTCCAAATCCGGACGGAGAATTATTTCCAGGGGCTTTTGCCAGAGTGGAACTTACCCTGGAAACTATTGATAATGCCATTATGATTCCCACAGAAGCCTTAATTCCTGAACTTCAAGGACAAAAGGTATTCTTATATAAGAATGGCCGCGCTATATCGTCGCCGGTAGAAACCGGATTACGTACCGAAAGAGCAATTCAGATAACTAAAGGTGTACAATCCAACGATAGTTTAATTGTAACTGGGTTATTGCAGCTAAAAGATAGTACGCAAGTAAAAGTAAGAGACTTGTCTGCTGCAGAAGCAGCCAAAAATAACCAGATCTCCAGTATATCAGAGTAAAATAAATTATACCATATGAATATTTCTTCACTCAGCATCAACCGTCCGGTACTGGCCACTGTCTTTTCTATTGTGCTTGTACTTTTCGGGGTTATCGGATTTACAGCTTTAGGTGTAAGAGAATATCCCAGCGTAGACCCACCCATTGTTACGGTGCAAACCAACTATACAGGGGCCAATGCAGATATTATTGAGTCCCAGATTACAGAGCCCTTAGAGGAATCGATCAATGGTATTGCCGGGATTAGTGCGTTAACTTCTCAAAGCAGCGATGGCCGGAGCAGTATTACGGTAGAATTTGACCTGGAAGTAGACCTGGAGGCAGCTGCCAATGACGTACGCGACCGGGTATCCCGTGCACAACGAAACTTGCCTCAAGATGCGGACCCACCCATTGTATCCAAAGCAGATGCAAATGCCGAAACCATTTTATCTCTTACTGTACAAAGCGATAGCCGCACCTTACTGGAACTTTCTGAAATAGCCAACAACGTATTTAAAGAAAGACTGCAAACTATTCCCGGGATAAGCGAAATCCGGATATGGGGAGAGAAAAAATACGCCATGCGTTTGCTGATGGACCCCGATAAATTAGCGGCTTATCAGCTGGCGCCACTGGATGTACGGAATGCTTTGATCAGGCAGAATGTAGAACTTCCTTCCGGAAGAATTGAAGGATACGGCACAGAGCTGAGTGTTCGGACACTAGGCCGCCTACGGACTGAGCAAGAATTTAACGACATGATCATTAAAGAAACAGAAGGATCTATTGTCCGCTTCAGTGATATTGGCCGGGCTGTACTCTCTCCAGAGAACGAACGGACCCTTTTACGAGGAAACGGAGGTATCCCTATGGTAGGTGTAGCCGTAACCCCTCAGCCAGGCGCTAACTACATTGCTATTGCCGATGAGTTTTACAAACGGGTAGACCAGATAAAAAAGGAACTACCAAAAGATCTCCAGTTAGGCATGGCCCTGGATACCACAGTTAATATACGTAAGGCCATCACGGAAGTAGAAGAAACGATTCTGATAGCTTTTGGACTGGTAGTGTTGGTAATTTTCTTGTTCCTCAGAGACTGGCGAACTACGCTAATTCCTGTACTGGCTATACCAATCTCGCTGATCGGGACTTTTTTCATCATGTACATTGCCGGTTTCTCTATTAATATTTTGACTCTGCTAGGTATAGTACTGGCAACCGGTCTGGTAGTAGATGATGCGATTGTGGTGTTGGAAAATATTTATTCGAAGATAGAGGGAGGCATGAACCCAAAGGAAGCCGGGCATAAAGGTTCACAGGAAATTATTTTTGCGATTATCTCTACAACCATTACGCTGGCAGCTGTATTCCTGCCTATTATATTTCTGCAAGGGATTACCGGAAGGTTATTCCGGGAGTTTGGCGTAGTAGTAGCCGGTTCGGTAATTATTTCCGCGTTTGTTTCCTTGACACTTACACCCATGATGAGTGCCAGATTCCTGAAAAAGAAAAAAAGCGAAAGTAAGTTTTACCACATCACCGAAAAATTCTTTGTGAATATGACAGAAGGGTACAACCGGTCGTTGCAGACGTTTATGCGCTATCGGTGGGTGGCTATTGTCATCATGGTTGTTTCACTGGGCATTGTCGTCGGCATTGGCTCTCAGCTTCCTTCCGAGCTTGCTCCCCTGGAAGATAAAAGCCGCCTGAACATTCAGGCTACTGCTCCGGAAGGCACTTCGTATGAGTTGATGGAGCAATACATAGGTAAAATAATTGAGGTAGTAGATACTATGGATGTGAAAGAGTCCATACTATCGGTAACTGCGCCAGGGTTTGGAGGAGCCGCAGCTGTAAACAGTGGGTTTGTCAGAGTAACATTGGTAGACCCTACCAAACGGGAAGTAACCCAGCAGCAATTAGCTGACAAATTAGGAGCCATTACCAGGCAGTTTAATTTTGCCCGCACATTTGTGGTGCAAGAGCAGACTATTGGTGGCGGTAGAGGCTCCGGTTTACCCGTTCAGTTTGTTATTCAGGCACCCAATTTTGAAAAGCTAAAGGAAATCATACCCAAGTTTATGGACCGGGCGCAGGCAGATCCCAGCTTCCAGGTAGTAGATTTAAATCTGAAGTTCAACAAGCCAGAGCTAAGTATAGAAATAGACCGTGAACGTGCCAGAATTCTGGGTGTATCTGTATTGGATATTGCTGAAACGTTACAATTATACTATAGCGGCCAGCGTTTCGGATATTTTTATAAAGATGGAAAGCAATACCAGGTAATAGGCCAGGCTAACCGGGTAAGCCGAGATGCGCCCGTAGACTTAAGTTCCGTATATGTTAAGAATGACAGAGGCGGCTTAATTAAACTAGATAACGTAGTACGGTTAAGCGACCAGAGCAGTCCGCCACAATTATTCCGGTATAACCGCTATGTTTCTGCTACAGTTTCTGCTTCTCCGGCTCCAGGACTTACGTTAGGCCAAGGTATAGAAGCCATGGATAGAATTGCCGATGAAGTACTGGACGATACTTTCTCAACCAGTCTGGCGGGTACATCCAAAGAGTTTGCAGAAAGCTCCAGCAGCTTGCTTTTTGCCTTCCTGCTTGCATTAGCATTAATTTATCTCATTCTTTCAGCGCAGTTCGAAAGTTTTACTGATCCGTTGATTATTATGTTTACGGTGCCATTAGCTTTGGCTGGAGCAGTATTATCCCTGTGGCTATTCGGGCAGACCTTAAACATCTTTAGCCAGATCGGGATCATTGTGTTGATTGGTATTGTAACCAAAAATGGTATTTTAATTGTGGAGTTTGCCAACCAGCGAAAAGAAGAAGGTTTACAGGTAATGGATGCCGTAGTAGATGCTGCTACCCAAAGGCTTCGTCCAATTTTAATGACCAGCTTAGCTACTGTACTGGGTGCGTTGCCTATTGCCCTGGCGTTAGGCGCTGCTTCAAAAAGCCGGATGCCGATTGGTATTGCTATTATTGGCGGGTTAATGTTCTCTTTGATTCTTACGCTGTATGTCATTCCAGCTTTGTACACCTATATCTCTGGTAAAACCAAAGCAAAAGAAGAAACGCCAGCAGAGGTACGAGAACTGGAAAGCGCAACTGTTTAATTAAGCATACTGAATATTTATAGCCAGATAAAAACGGTTGAATAAGTAAAGGGCTAAGCTTCTTATTCAACCGTTTTTATTACAATTTTGCATACACAACCTAACGTTTTAATCAATTATGATAAAAAACATTTTTATCGTATCTCTTTTATTATCTGTTCCATTTTTTTGTAAAGCACAGAACGCATCACCTGTAGATACTCTCACTATTGAAAATGCAGTTCAGCTGGCATTAGAAAAAAACTATTCCATAAAGATTGCTCAAAATCAAAAGCAGTTTGCAGCGAACAATTTTAGTTACGGGTATGCAAATTTTCTTCCTACCATAAATCTGGATGCTTTACGAACCAACTCCGTTAGTGATACCCGCCAGGTTTCATTTAATGGGGATGTAAGAGAAGTAGATAATGGAAAATCGAACAGACTTTCTGCATCTGCCTTATTTAACTGGACTATCTTTGATGGACTTCGCATGTTTGTTGCGTACGACCAGTTAAGAGAATTAAAAGCTGCCGGTGAAGAAAGTGCCCAGATTGATATAGAAAATTCTGTAGCCCTGGTAAGTAATTCCTATTATGACATCATACAACGGCAGGAACGGGTAAGTGCCTTTCTGGATGCCCTGAAAATATCGCAACAACGCCTGGATCTGGCACAAGCCCAGTATGAGGTAGGATCAGGTTCCAAGTTAAATTATCTGGCTGCACAAGTAGATTATAATACAGATAAAGCTGCGTTAATTTTGCAGGAACAAGAATTACAAAAAGCTAAAATTACATTTAATGAGTTTTTGGGCAGAGAACCCAATGTCGAATTTGTGGTAACAGATACCATTATTGTGGATGAAAACATAGACCTTGGAACGTTACGTGCCTCTGCCCTTCAGCGGAATCCTAACTTACTATTAGCCCAGCGAAATAAAAATATTGCGTATTTAGATACCCGGGCTATCCGGGCAGAACGATTTCCAACCCTCAACCTGACAGGTGATTATACTTATTCCAGAACGGAAGCGGCGGCAGGTTTTGCCTTAAGTAACCGGAATAACGGCTATACCTATGGAGCCAGATTGACCATGCCTATTTTAAACGGATTTGATATAAACCGGCGGGTGCAAAATGCCAAGGTTCAGCAGGATATTAGCAATTATCAGCTGGAAGCTTTACAGGTACAACTGGAAGCCGAAATACAAAGGGCTTATACGGACTATACAAACAGCTTGACTCTCGTAAACCTGGAAAAACAAAACCTGGAAGTTGCCCGTCAAAACATTGATATTGCCCTGGAAAGATACCGCCTGGGCGTATCTACACCCCTGGAACTGCGCGAGGTGCAGCGGAATGCGGTTGCTACGGAAAGCCGCTTGATAGAAGCGGAATTCAATGCAAAATTAGCTGAAATAGAATTAATGCGGTTAAGCAGCCGGATTATCGAATAAGCCTTTATAGTTCACAATAGAAGCATATTTATGAGTAGTTTGCATATGGATACATATGCTTTTATTTTATGCGTAAAATTATTCTCATCAGTGCTTCCTTATTGCTTATCGGAGGTATTATAACCTACATAACACTAGGAGGTTTAACAAAGCCACAATTTACTACCCAACCGGTCTCTGGCTATCTAATGGCTGGTGTTGCTTTTAAAGGGATGGCCTCTAACGAAGGGTTGCTGAAGCTGTTTGAGCAAACCCGTATCTATCATCAGCAGAACAAACTGCCCGGTACTCTGGCTGCCTTGTATGTGGATATACCTAACGCAGAAAAAGGAGAAGTAGAGGCTTTTGTAGGTGTAGTTGTAAAAGATTCGGCTACTGTTTTGCCTGATAAGTATATCTATAAATATATTCCTGCCGATAAGGCAGCACAAGCCACTATAAAATCTCACTATCTGGTAGCTCCTTCGCCTGATAAGATACGGGCAAGCTTGCTGAATTATGCGCAGGAAAGAGGGTTACTATTGCAGAATTTTGTAATAGAACAATATATAGGAGATAATCACATTGTTGTAGAAATCCCTGTAAAAAGTGAGTAATTTTAATGTACGTAGAGCTGATTGATTATAGTAGCACAAGGGATATACGTAGGAACAGACATAATTAAAAAAGTAAATGTATGACAAAGAAACTGAAACGTTCGCAGACTAACCGCATGTTGACCGGTGTTTGCGGAGGCATTGCCGAATATATGAATGTAGATGCTACCCTTGTACGTGTAGCTTTTGCTGTTGCAGCGGTCTTGGGGGTGGGTGCACCAGGTATTGTTTATCTTATCTTGGTGTTTATTATGCCAGATGAATATTAACCGGCAGACCTTATCTGGTGGGTTTCGCTAAACGGTAAGATTTTCTCTTGGCCAGATAATTTTTTAAAACCGGATAAAGTAATACAGCTGAGAGTATGATAAGTGTCCCCAGGTAAAAACCTGGGGTCATTTTTTCAGAATCGCCAAAAAACAAAAAAGCTAACACTATTCCATACACCGGCTCCAGGTTCACAGTTAAGTTAATGGCAAACGCTGAGAATTTTTTCATCAGTTGCACGGCTACTGAATAGGCATATACCGTGCATACGAAAGCAAGTATGGCAATATAGAACCAGTCATTTAAGCTGGGCGTTAAGTGTAGTTGTCCATTGTCGGCAAGAAACCACTGATAGAAAGGCAGAAAAATCCCTGTAACCAGACAAGCTCCAACCATTTCATAAAAAGTGATCGTATACGCATAATATCTGCTGCTGAATTGCACATTTATCACCGTGAAGAGTGCGGCTAGCAAGGCGGATGTGATAGCCATACAAATACCCAGTGCATGGGTAAATTCAAAATGAAAAATAACATATAAGCCCAAAATTACCACCACCCCAATGCCCATTTCCAGCAGGCTTATTCTCCGGCCAAGCATCAGTGGTTCCAGCAAACTTGTCCAGAGAGAGCCGGTAGCCATGCCCGCCAGACAGATAGAAGCAGTAGAAACTCTGGCTGCTCCAAAAAACAGTATCCAGTGAGCCGCAATTAACCCCCCAGTCAGCAACATACGGATCAAATCTGTTTTCTGAATAAAGAGTTGTTCTTTTTTTTGCATTAGCATAGCTCCTAATAGTAGTGCAGCCAGCAACGTGCGGAAGAAAACAAGTTCTACGGTGGGTATGGAAATCAGTAAACCCAAAATGGCGGTGAATCCCCAGATAAGTACAATAAAATGGAGTTGTAAATAATCTTTTAAAACGGGCATAGATAGTGGCAGGTAGACTGATGTAAATGCAGGTTAGCTAAACAGGATAAAACAAGAAAGTTACCGGGGAACCGTATGGTACATAACCAGCCCAATACCAGAAAAAATAATGTTAGGTAGCCAAACAGCCAGCAAAGGGTCCATGGAGCCAGTTTGGGCAATGGCGCGGCTCATAATAAAGAATAGTATATAGACAAAAGCTAGTACGAACCCAAAGGCAATCTGGAAACCTACACCACCCCGGCTTTTGCGGGCAGAAACAATTACACCTATCAAGGTCAGAATAATGATAGCAAAAGGACTGGTAAACCGCAGGTATTTCTCTATCTGGTAAATGGCTACATTGTCTGCCCCGCTTTCTCTCAATTCGTTAATAAACGATTCCAGCTCGTTAAGGGTAAAGGTTTCGTACAGCATATAATTGTTGCCGAAAACCTTTGGATGCAGGTTAATTAAGGTATCTAAAGTATCACCATAGGAAATGGTTTCTTTCATGCCATCAAAGGTGCGGAGTTTGTAGTTCCGGATCAGCCACTTTTCTTGCTTAGGCTTCCACTCTATCCGTTGGGATTCCAGCTTTTCTAGCAGCTTGGTATCTACTATTTTTTCCATCGTAAACTGGTAGCCAACATCATTGGTTACATCGTAGGTACGCAGATATACATAGGTGTGAGGAGCTATTTTCTTATGGATATCTCTGGAATCGTTGTAATAAGGGTCTTTCAGGTACTGCCGTTCAAAATTAACCCGTACTTTGTTAGAATTAGGAATAACCCACCCCGAGAAGAGAAAGATAACCAACCCAATGATTATGGCACCTACTACATATGGCACCATAAACCGCATAAAACTGACCCCGCTGCTTAAAATGGCAATTACCTCTGTGCGGGAGGCAAGTTGTGCGGTGACAAACACGGTGGCAATAAATACCGTAATTGGACTCAGTAAATTGGCTATGTATGGTATAAAATTTAAGTAATAATCGTAGATAACGGCTTCTGTAGGGGCTTTCCGTTTAATAAAATCATCGTTTTTCTCTGTAAAATCTATTACTACGATAATGGCAACCAGGATGAGCACCACAAACAAAAAAGTGGACAGGAATTTTTTCAGAATATATAAATCCAGAATTTTCATAACCGTTGCATCACTTGTTGAACCATCTTGTTTTTCCAGGCTGCATAATTTCCCGCTATAATCTGTTGACGGGCCTGCTTTACGAGCCACAAATAAAACGTGAGATTATGTACACTGGCAATCTGGGCAGCCAGGTATTCGCCGCTTATCACCAGATGCCGCAAATATGCCTTTGAGTAGGCTGTACTTACGTACCCTCCCAGCATTTCATCAATCGGACTAAAGTCCTTTTTCCACTTTTCGTTCTTGATATTAATAATGCCTTGTGTAGTAAAAAGCATGCCATTTCTTGCATTTCTGGTTGGCATTACACAGTCAAACATATCTATACCCAAAGCAATGGCTTCCAGAATGTTGGCAGGTGTGCCTACTCCCATTAGATAACGGGGTTTATGCGCAGGTAATATACCACAAACCAGTTCTGTCATCTCATACATCAGTTCAGCCGGTTCTCCTACCGATAAGCCGCCAATTGCATTGCCTTCCCGTTCAAAAGAAGCAATAACCTCAGCCGACTGCTTACGTAAATCTTTAAAGGTACTGCCTTGTACAATTGGAAACAAAGTCTGGCTATAGCCATATTCCGGGCTTGTGCTATCAAAGCGGTCGCAGCAGCGTTTCAGCCAGCGGTGGGTCATCTCCATCGATTTGCGGGCATAGCTGAATTCGCAAGGGTAGGGGGTACATTCATCAAAAGCCATTATAATATCTGCCCCGATAATGCGCTGAATATCCATTACATACTCTGGTGAAAAATGATGCGTAGATCCGTCTATATGCGATTTGAACGTAACCCCTTCTTCCTTTATTTTGCGTGTGCCGGATAAGGAATATACCTGGTAGCCTCCGCTATCGGTTAAAATAGGTTTTTGCCAGCTATTGAATTGGTGCAAACCGCCAGCTTTATTAAGTACATCTAACCCGGGTCTTAAGTATAAGTGGTAGGTATTTCCCAGAATAATGTGTGCTTGTATATCGTCTGTTAATTCCCGCTGATGCACCGCTTTTACTGAACCTGCTGTGCCTACCGGCATAAAGATAGGTGTTTCTATAAGACCGTGTTCGGTGGTGATACTACCGGCTCGTGCGTTGCAATGTGTATCTTTTGCGTGTATGTCAAAATTCATTCGTATTCTTCCCAGACTGTATCTTTGAGAGCTAATATTTCCATAAGTTGAATTTGTTAGGTAACCTATGAAATTATTTTGTTAAAGAACAGTTTTAACTATAAATAAAGGTGTATAAAATCGGAGTAAATAGATATATTCCTATCAGGATGAACCTGCTTTTTTTATCTATGCCTACCATATAGAGTACAAGCTTACATCCGTATAAAGGCACAAAATTATGCCTTATTCTTCATATTCTTGTTCCTAATTTTGAATTTATATTTACGCACCCATATTGAAGTATAGAATAGTTTAACTTCCTTAATTTGTGAACATTTATACCGTTTTTATTCATATCATCCTCTACAGCTTTATAGCAAGTGTAGCCGTTCAACTTTTATACTGGGCAAGTATTTTTTCCCGGCTTGCATTCTATAAGCAGGCACCTGCTGCCCCATCTGATTCTTTAAAGAAACCTGGCGTATCGGTAATTGTCTGTGGCTGGAACGAGCTGGAAAATTTGAAAAAGCTTATCCCCAGGTTGTTAGAGCAGAATTACCCGGTTTTCGAACTAATTATTGTAGATGATAGGTCTAACGATGAATGCTACGATTTTCTATTGTTTGAATCATTCAAACATGCGCAGATGCGGCTGGTTCGTATTAATGAGACACCTGATCATATTACGCCGAAGAAATATGCCCTCAGCTTAGGAATAAAAGCTGCTCAATACGATATTATTCTGCTAACCGATGCCGATTGTATGCCCCAGTCCATCGACTGGATCAGCCAGATGCAGCAAAAGTTTTCTGCCGAGAAACAAGTTATTCTAGGGTATTCGCCTTATGTGTATCATAAAGGCTTATTAAATTTTATGATCAGATATGAAACCTTTTATACGGCAGCACAGTATTTTTCTTTTACATTGGCAGGCTTGCCTTATATGGGAGTAGGCAGAAATCTGGCTTACACGAAATCTTTATTTATATCCAATAAAGGCTTTCATTCACATTTGAATGTATTGGGTGGCGACGACGACTTGTTCGTAAGCGAAGTAGCCACCCCAAAAAATGTGGCCATCTGTATTGAAAAGCAAGCACATGTGGTTTCAGTTCCAAAAACAACCTTTCTCTCCTGGTACAGGCAGAAAAGAAGGCATTTGTCGGTAGGAAAACATTATACTTTCCGTAATAAAGTGATGCTGGGCCTGATGTCATTATCACAAATGATGTTCTGGTTTACATTCTTTATATTGCTTTTCTCTAACGAGTATATCCCATGGGTACTGGCCGGATTTTTAATCAGAACTTCTACCCAACTATGGATGTTACAGAATATAGCAAAAAAGATAGATACTACGATAAAGTGGTTTTTTATTCCTATTTTTGATCTTTTATATACTATTTATTACATCATTATAGGTTCATCCGTTTCTATTTCAAAACAGGTAAGATGGAATTAGACAAACAATTTTCAGATAAAGCTCTTCAAGATTTTAAATTGATTGACCTTGCCAAAGAAGAGGGAGATCAGAAGGCTTATGCTGAATTAATGAAGCGATACAAAAAACCGTTATATCACACCATCCTGAAAATGGTCAGGAATGTAGATGATGCGGAAGATTTAACCATAGAGGCCTTTGCTAAAGCTTTTAAAAGCCTGCACAAATTCAAGAAAGACTATACCTTCAGTACCTGGCTTTTCAGAATTGCTACCAACAATTGTATTGATTTTATCCGGAAAAAAAAGCTCGAAACTACCAGTATCAGTTCTTCTTTCCGCGACGATAATGGCGACGATGTGGGCATGGACATTAAAGATATAAATCTGAATCCACAGGAAGAAGCTATTAAAAGCCAGAAGGTAGAAATTATGCAGCTAATTATAACCAAGCTGCCTCCCAAATATCAGACATTGGTGAACCTGCGGTATTTCAGAGAATTGTCTTATGAAGAAATAGCGGAAGAATTACAAGCTCCTCTGGGTACCGTAAAGGCACAACTTCACAGAGCCCGCGAACTGCTGTATGACCTGGTAAAAGATAAAAAGGATTTCATATAACAAACTATAACTAGAGACGTGATATTTCACGTCTCTAGTTATTTACACCCAACTAACATAGTTTACATTAACGCCGGTCGGTTAATCCTCTACTGCTTTGGATCTTCTACTTCACTATTTTCCTGACCTTACCCAGCAGCAATTGGAGCAATTCAAACAACTACAGCCGCTGTATGAAGAGTGGAACGAAAAAATCAATGTCATCTCCCGCAAAGACATCGAACAACTTTACGAACGGCATGTATTGCATTCATTAGGAATAGCCAAAGTGGTTTCGTTTAAGCCAGATACCAGTATTTTAGATGTAGGTACTGGAGGCGGGTTTCCGGGAATACCCTTAGCTATTTTGTTTCCTGCGTGCCATTTCCATCTGGTAGATTCTATCGGGAAGAAAATTAAAGTAGTGCAGGAAATAGCCAGAGCCTTAAACCTTAAAAATGTAAAAGCTGAGCAAAACCGGGTGGAAAAACTAGAAGATAGCTATGATTTTGTGGTGAGCCGGGCAGTAACCCATTTGAAAGAATTACACAACTGGGTGCGGTATAAAATTAATAAGCCTTATAATAATACTTTGAAAAATGGTATTCTGGCATTGAAGGGGGGCGACCTAACGGAAGAACTAAACGAAGCAAGGCTCAAACACAAGATTTATCCCCTATCAGCTTATTTTGACGAAGAGTTTTTTGAGACGAAGAAAGTAGTTTATGTGGCAGGTTAGGCTTCGTTATATTCTTTGCTCTGCATTACTACATTTGTAAATCTTGTTTGTTTATTAAAAACAGACAATAAACCTTTCTTTACTTACATCTGCTTACATCCTTTTAGCATTGGTTACTTTATAGAAACACTTTATGGAAAGTGTTCGCTTCATGAAAATATAAAGTTAAATTGACTGGATATATAGTGTACAAACGTATTTTGTTTCTGCCGTATTCTGGCCGTTTATTTAACAGAAAATAGGTATATCAGGGATAGAGTAGCTTAGTTTAAAGTGCACAACTAGTTACCCATACTGCAGCTTTTTATACTGTATACAAAAAACTGGTTTGCGGCAAAAAGAGCCACGATTAACTATTTTCAAAAATTTAATTTCATATATTACCTGCATGCGGAATATTTAATTTAGGTACAACAGAGTGATGCCAAAGCAATAACTTTGATTAAATGTTAACCAATCAGGAAATGGAAAATAACGTAGATTTAGTCATGCTTGTGGATGACAACGATACCGATAATTTTATTAGCAAAAGAATTATAGAAATCACCAAGTTTGCCAAGCGTGTAGAAGTAAAGAACTCAGGAAAAAGTGCCCTGGAATATTTAGAAAGAGAAAAATTTAATGCCCACAACCTGCCTGATATAATCTTCTTAGACATAAATATGCCCATAGTAGATGGCTTTGTCTTCTTATTTGAGTTTGAGATGTTTCCAGAAGAATTAAAGAATAAGTGTAAGATCGTAATTTTATCAAGTTCTGATAATAAACGGGATATTGAAAAAATAGTAGATAACAATTACGTAGTGAAATTTGTCACAAAACCATTAACAGAAAGCGCTTTAACAGAAATAAAAAGATTGCCTCAGTTAGTAAGCAAATAGTTTTACACGTATATTTAATAATCCATGGCATGTTGAATCCTCCTATTTTACATGCCATCATTTTTTCCTGCGTATGACAAATATCTACAAAAGCGTATTATTAATAGACGATAACGAAGCCGATCAGCTAATAGCCCGTAAGCTGATGCAAGTTACAGGTTTTGCTAAGGATATTTGTATTAAAAACACCAAACAGAGTGCATTAGATTACTTAACCAATGCACGCAACCATTTAAGTGAAGTGCCGGATGTTATTTTCCTGGATATTAACCGTCCGGCTATAGATGGCCTCTCCTTTTTACATGCCTACGATGCCATGCCTGCTGATTTTAAGAAGAAATGCAAATTGGTTGTCCTTTCCAGTACAGATAACAGGCATGATATAAAGGAAGTGTATGGATATAGCAGTATTGAGGCTGTGTTACCCAAACCGCTTACCACAGACTCCATCATGCAGCTAACGCATTAAGATCTACCCTCACTCCCAGATTACTTCTATTACTTCGTTTCCTAAATCTACTGTTGTTTGCTTCTCCTGAGGCAAACGTTTTACTTCCAGTTCGCCTTTTAGTAACCCAACCAGTTTCTGCTCCAATACAAAAGACTCATTCTTTTTGCGAAACAATACAGCCCTTTCAGCCGATTTGTCCTCTGCTTTTACACGAAATACATTCCCTTTCTGCTTTACTACCCGGATATTGTTTAAAGAAAGAGTAGAGTCTTTTAATAATTGAAGTGCCTTGCCAGCATCAGGCACACCATACCCTACAAAGTTGTTTCCATACGGATATAAATGAGCTGATTTTTCAATAAGTAGTTTCAGTTGTTTGTTGGTTAATGTGGAGTCAGCTTGCATTAAGCAGGCAGCAAAGCCAGTTATGACTGGGGCAGAAAATGAGGTTCCGGAAGGGGAAAAACAAGCTACATTAGGTTTCAGGTAGGGTAAAAATTCTGGACCAATGCTGCTATAGCCTATTTTATCTCTGGACTTTGCCTTAGTGGCTCCTACCGAAATCACGCCTTCAGCATCTGCCGGAGTAGATACAATACGCCATTTAGGGTCATCGCCTTCGTTACCTGCCGATACAATAACAAGCATTCCTTTTTCTTCAGAAGCAATACGGGTAGCCCGACTAATGATACTGGTTTTCCCATCCATATCTTGTGGTTTGTAATTTTCTTTAGGATTAGTAAAACCAACAGCATAGCCTAACGATGTATTAATAAGCCGGATACCTAAACTATCCATGCGTTCCATAGCCATTATCCAGTTATCTTCTTCTTGCCTGGTTTCCCGGGTGCCGTGGTCGGTACGTGCCAGACAGAACTTTGCCCCAGTAGCCATGCCATACTGCAGTTTTTTAGTGGGCTCAAATCCGGCAATCATCTGTAAAACTTCTGTTCCATGAAAATCTGAATTAGTCTCCAAACGGGTAAAAGGCTCTGTATTGGCTGGGTTTACATAGTCTTGTACATCGGCAATGCGGTTTTCACTAAGCAGGTGTTGCAAGCTCTTATTGTCGGTTACCCCATAGAAGCCTACATCTATTACACCAATCGTAATGCCTTTTCCTGTGAGGGCCTGTTCAGTAAATACAGAAGCGTTCAGCTGGCCCATTACTGTAGAATAATATTCCGGCGTTAGGTTTTCAGAGGGATAGCTACTGATTTGTAAATGCCGGTCTATAGGAATTATTTCTTGTATAAAAGAAAATTGTTTTATTCTTTCCAGGAGCTGTGTATCCAAAAAAGCAGAAGTAGCATTCAGCCATTTAGACGTGCATAGCACTTCCACTCCAGCTATCTGCAAACTGTCTATATAGCCTGCATGTACAGGCAGATCAGATACTTGTGCCAGGGGAAGTTTTAGATTTTTCCGGTTGCTTTGATTTTTTGCCGATAACTCATAGGTATTATTTTCAACAGGTTTGTCTTTAAATACTACCCAGTACTTCTGTTGCGCTTGTACACTTCCTAACAGACAATAAAAAAAAAGGATGTAGGCTATTTTTCTCATAAAATTCCTGCTGATGAAGTAGGTGCCGGAAGCCATATTTTATCTGAATTTATAGTATTTTTAGGTTTTAACGTACGACAGACACAGGTTGCTGAAATCACCAAAATAAAAAGTTTACAGCCACCTATTCCACCATTATCCACTAAAGTAAAGATACGCAATATGAAATACTTGCCTATTGGAAAAGAATTATTTACAGGGAACCGGCAAAACCTGGCAAAACTCCTTCCGCCGAATGCTATGGCTATTCTACATTCTAATGATATTATGCCGACTAATGCAGACGGTACAATGGGTTTCCGCCAAAGTAGCGACTTATTTTACTTGTCTGGGATTGATCAAGAAGAGAGCATTTTGTTAATTTTTCCCGATACCCATGAACCCAAGCACCGGGAAATACTTTTTCTTCGCGAAACCAATGAACACATTGCCATTTGGGAAGGGCATAAATACACCAAAGACGAAGCCAGAGAAACGTCCGGTATACCTACTATTTACTGGACCCACCAATTTGAACAAGTGTTGCATGGCCTACTGACCGAATGTGAATTTGTCTATCTGAATTCCAACGAACACACCCGGGCCGTAGTGGAAGTAGAAACCCGTGAAGCCAGGTTTGTTAAATGGTGTAAAGACAAATATCCTCTGCATACCTATAAGCGTCTGTCGCCACTGATGCACCAGTTGAGGGCTATAAAGTCGGAAAAGGAAATAGAATTGATTCAGCAGGCGTGTAATATCACCGAAAAAGCATTCAGGCGGTTACTTACCTTTGTAAAGCCGGGCGTAACAGAATTTGAAATTGAGGCCGAGCTATACCATGAGTTTTTGCGCAACCGCTCCAGAGGCCCTGCCTATGCGCCTATTATTGCTTCTGGGGCCAATGCCTGTGTGCTGCACTATATAGATAATAACAAGGTTTGTAAAGATGGAGAGGTAATCCTACTCGACGTAGGAGCCGAGTATGCCAACTATGCGGCCGATATGACTCGCAGCATTCCAGTGAATGGGTGGTTTACAGGCCGCCAGAAGCAAGTGTATGATGCTGTACTGCGCGTCATGAGAGAAGCTACCTCTATGTTAGTAACCGGCAATATATGGGACGAGTACCACAAAGAAGTAGGTAAAATAATGGAAAGTGAGCTGATTGGATTGGGTTTGCTAGATGCAGCTGAGGTACGTAAACAAGATCCGGAAAGACCCTTGTACAAAAAATATTTTATGCATGGCACCTCACATTTTCTTGGGCTGGATGTACACGATGTAGGAAACAAGTACCGCCGTTTTGAGCCAGGTATGGTCTTTACCTGTGAACCAGGCATTTATATACCTGAAGAAGGCTTGGGCATACGGCTGGAAAACAATATTCTGATTACTAAAAATGGTAATATTGACCTGATGAAAAATATTCCCATTGAAGCAGAAGAAATAGAACAGTTAATGAATAGCAGATAAGTAGTAAAATCTGGAAATGTGTCAATGTGGAATTGAAAACAAAGCAAATTTACAAGACCATCCGTCTGTTTATTCTCAACCCTTTCTACTTAGCACATTTCCAACTTAATTAAATATCCAGGCTGCTATGTCGTTTATCGGCTTCTTCATATTCTTTGGCCGGAATCACTTCAAAGCCATCGTCATACATCTCCTGCAGATCGTCTTCCGTTAATTCATACTCATCCTTGCTGATCATGTCTTCTTCAATCATGATCTCAGTGCCATCATAAATATATTCATCCTCAGGATCTTCAATCTTGTCTATTTTAAAATAAACAATTCCATCTTCATATTCATTTTTGAGATATAACGTCTTCATGGTAATTGCGGTTTTAGTAAAGAACTCTACTACTTACGTTAACGGATAAGATCCGTTTTGATTTTTGTTTGGCGGCAAAAATCGGAAAATAAAGTATGCTTTCCAATACAGGAAAACTATACACGCAAGCACATACGAAGAGTAATAGAAACAAAAGTCAGGTGATAGGCTGCTTTTAGGCCAATAAGCAGTTGAAAACTAATGTGATAATTAGACATAGTAGCTAAAAAACCAAACTATAGTGCAATATGATTCGTATGCGTAAATAATTCTTAGTCTAAGATGTTACCAAGAGTTTATCGGTTATGAAGAAAAAATTAGTAAATATCTGGTCTTTTTTGAAAGATTTGTTTGCTGAATGGTCAGCAGATAATTGTTTTCAATTAGCAGCAGCCTTATCGTATTACACCCTCTTTTCTATAGCCCCTATGCTGATCATTGTAATTTCAGTGGCAGGGTATTTTTTTGGAGAAGATGCCATTAATGGAGAAATTCAACGGCAACTCTCTGGACTTATTGGTGCAGATGGCGCATCGGCTGTAAGTACAATGATACAAAGTGCCTATGTTGATGGAAAAGGGTTGTTGCCAACAATTATAGGGATAGGTACGCTTTTCTTATCGGCAACGCTGGCATTTACGGCCTTGCAAGATTCACTGAATAAGATATGGAAAGTTAGTCTGAAACCTCAGAGCGGGATTATGGCTGTGGTGATCAACCGGGTGTTGTCCTTTGCAATGGTCATAGGTATTGGATTTTTGCTATTGGTTTCCATGGTTATTAATAGTTTACTGATTGCCTTAAGCGCCTATATTGAGAAAGTATTGGATTCGTATTCTATTTATCTGATTCAGGCGTTAGCATTTCTTATATCCTTTACAGTTATTACCCTGCTATTTGCTATGATCTTTAAGTTTCTGCCCGATGTTAAAATCAGATGGAAAAACGTATGGCTGGGGGCAATTATTACCACTATTCTGTTTTCTATTGGTAGATACGCTATTAGCTGGCAGATAGGGAATAGTGACCTGACCAATACCTATGGAGCAGCAGCTTCTATTGTTACCATAATCTTATGGGTTAACTATTCTTCCTTAATTCTGTTTATGGGCGCTGAGTTCATTTATGTATATGTGCGTAGGAAAGGAGAAGATATTAAACCCAACAGTCATTCGGAAAAAATACGGTATGGCCGGTCAGAGAAAGAGATGGGCAAACACGATAATAAAGCTCCGGCATATACCTTCAATAATGGCAAAGCCGTAGTTATTGAAAAGAACGGGCGATAACTGTTTTTTACAAAAGTTACTTGATTTTCATTTTTTGCACACAGGTACTTCGATGATAGAAATTAGCTGTTACATTAATTTCTATCATCGAACCAGGCTTATTTAGAATGGCTATTGGTGTATTTGGGATTAATTGTTAGTTTTGCAGAAGTTTGCTGCACACAGGTCTGTAATACAGCATCTCCGCATACTTATAAGCCATATGCCTACGCCATATTCCGTAAAACTATTTTCTGGTAGCCAGTCGCAGTACCTAGCCGAAAAGATTTCCTATTATTATGGCAAATCATTAGGATCGGTATCCTTACAGAAATTCAGTGATGGAGAACTATCTCCAAGTTTCAATGAATCTGTGCGGGGCTGCGATGTGTTTCTTATCCAATCTACTTTTCCGCCGGCCGATAATTTACTGGAACTGCTGCTAATGGTAGATGCTGCCCGCAGAGCTTCTGCAAAGTATGTTACCTTAGTGGTGCCCTATTTCGGATATGCCCGGCAAGATAGAAAAGATAAGCCACGGGTAGCTATTGCTGCTAAACTGGTGGCTAACTTGTTTATGGCTGCCGGTGCCGACCGCCTCATGACCTGCGATTTGCACGCCGGCCAGATCCAGGGCTTTTTTGATTTTCCGGTAGATCACCTGGATGGTTCAGCTATATTTGTTCCTTACCTGAGAAGCCTGAAATTAGACAATCTGTTGTTTGCTTCCCCAGACGTAGGAGGGGTGGCCCGTGCCAGAAGTTTTGCCAAGTTTTTCCAGGCCGACATTGTTGTATGTGATAAGCACCGCAAAAGAGCCAATGAAATTGCTTCGATGCAGGTAATTGGTGACGTGGAAGGCGCAAACGTGGTCTTGGTGGATGACTTGATAGATACCGGAGGCACTATTTGCAAAGCTGCCGAAATAATTATGGAGAAAGGCGCAAAATCTGTTCGGGCTATTTGTACGCATCCTATTATGTCTGGCAATGCGTATGAAAAAATTAATAGTTCTGTATTAACAGAAATAGCCGTTTCAGATACTATTCCGCTAGCCCAGGAAAGCCCCAAAATAAAAGTACTAACAGTCGCTGAACTGTTTTCGAAAGCCATCCGGAATGTACACGATCATGAATCCATCAGTTCATTATTTATAAAAATCTAGTTTATTTATTCATTTATTAATTCAATCAAACAATTATGAAAACGTTAGAGATTATAGGGTATAAAAGAGCAAATCTCGGAAAAAAAGCCTCCAATGATTTACGTCTGGATGGTTATGCTCCATGTGTGTTGTACGGAGGTAAAGATCAGGTTCACTTCTATACTCCCATGATTCTTTTTAAAGAATTACTATATACACCCAATGTTTACCAGGTAGCACTGAATATTGAAGGGGAACAATATAAGGCTGTATTACAAGATGCGCAGTTTCATCCGGTAAATGAAGTAATTCTGCATGTAGACTTTTTGGAGTTGCAGGATGATAAGCCTGTAAAGATGGAAGTGCCGATACAGTTTACAGGAGTTGCTCCCGGTGTGCAAAAAGGGGGTAAGCTTGTCTCTAAATTAAGAAAGTTAGCTATTAAAGCTTTGCCAAACGATATTCCAGATTATATCACCGTAGATATCTCTAACCTGGATCTGGGTAAATCTATTAAAACAGGCGAAATAAAGCCTGAAAACTATACCGTTCTGAGCAATCCGAACACTCCGATTGCTACCGTTGAAATACCAAGAGCCCTGAGAGGTAAAGGAGAAGAAGGCGGAAAATAAGTTATTATTAAATGATGGAAAACGGAAAGGCGCAGAATATGCGCCTTTTTTATTAACGATTATTTTATAGCCGGATGGTAACAGTACCCAGTTCATGGCCATCCGAGCGGTATATCACTAATCGGTCTTGGTTTTCCTGGTAAAGAATAGAGATTAGCTGGCTATTTTTAATGGCCTGGTCTGTTAACAGCCGGCCATTATAATCATATAAGAAAGTCTGTTTTTGGGCCAGGTCAGTAATAGCTATAATCCGCAAACCGGCTCCAAAATCATATAGCTGTACAAAGGTATGTCGGGGAGAACTATATTCTTTCTCAAACAGCGTTTTGCCTTCTTTATCTAGTATACTTAGCTTTTCATTGTCTTGCCTGGCTACCAGCCAGTCTTTTCCGCTAGTTTCTATAATGGCTTTAAATACGGTAGACTTATCTGGGCGATATAGCTGGCGCTGGCTAAGAATTTCGCCCATCAGATTAAATGTTGTGATCTCTCCGTTATCTGTCAATACCGAAATGGACGTTTTTTGTGTATTAACACCAGCTTCTATAAAAACAGGATTATGTATGCGATCGTTGATTAAAAAGGGAAAACCTTCATAGGATTTTCCTTTGCGGTTAAGCACATGGATAATACCATTTGCCTGCGGTACAAGTATATAATCTTTCCCTTGAATACGGATGTGGCTGGCAGCACTGCTTAATCCGTAGCCATAAGGGAGCCTGAGAGGATTCCAGCCATCCAGTAATTTACCCTCTTTACTATATAAATATAAGTCGCCTTTACGGTCGGAAGCCAGAAAACGGTAGTCATGGCTGTTGTCATAATCGAGTGTAGCCAGGGTATGAATGCGTACAGTGTCAGGCAGGCGTACTGGAAACCCACTCACCATATTTCCTTTTCTGTCAATGGCATATATGGCAGAGGGTGTAGCGAAAAGATATTGTAGCTTATTATTTGCGAAATAATCAATTTGCCGGATATCACTTACTATGGTAGCTGGCAATGGTTTTTTCCAGAGCTTTTTTCCGGATTTATCAATTAAATATAACTGATTATTTATGTCTTGAGCCAAAATTTCCCTGCTTTTGTCTGCATGATTCCTGACAATGTACGGGGGAGTTTGCAGGGAATGGTCTATCGTAGAGGTAGCATTTACTAAAAACTTATTTTGCTCCTGGCCTGCCGGAAGTTTCTCTTCCAGCTGTAGAAGTATATTTGTCTGGAATGCTTCTTCTTCCTCATAACGCATCTGTAAGCTTACATAGGCTATGTTTTTTAATCCGCTGGCATAGGTTTGCATAGATTTTTTCCAGGCAGGTGTAGCATAGCTATGCAACAAAGGCCATATTCTGGCACTGGCCATAAAAATGCCTACATTATCGTTGGCAGCGGCTTTTTTTAATAAGTTCTTCTTTTTAGCAGAAGTAGCCCATACATTATCGGATTCTATTTCATGCAGCAGCTTTTTCAAGGATTGTACGCTTTCAGCAAAAACTATATAGTTCTCAACAGGCGCATAAAAACATTGGGAAAATCCGCTGAAAGACGGACCCAGCATTGCAGCCGGAAAATCGGGCAAGGCTATTTCACGGATAGGAATGCCTGCAAAGCTTTCAGCGTAAGGGGTTGTTTCATCCGCAGCGTTAATCGTACTGGTAATTTTGCCGACTGACTGCTGGGCCAGGGCTATATCTTGTGCCTGAATAAAAAGCAATTTCTCAGGCGTATAGTGGGTATTTTCCAGAAAAGCCAGGGCAATTTCATTACCCATCCATTGCGTAAAAGCACTTGGGCTAATGTGGTAATGGGTACGTAATTTCTCCTGTGCCTTCACCGTCTGGGCATCGTTGGCTGCCCAATAATTTTGTAACGAAAAAGCCAGCTTCTTTGGATCATGAAATCCCCAGTGTAGCAATGCCGCCGTATGATTGGGAATGAGGTTCAGGCAGGAGAGGGGTTGCGGCTGTTGATTTTTAAATACACTTAAAAAATGAAGGGCCTTTTCTTTCTGACTAAGCATGCTAAGGCCATCTAGTCTGATTTCCTGGTCGTTGGCTTTGTATACCAGGCTGGATGATTGTGCATATTCTTGTAAAAGCGATAACGAAGGGTTAAAAGGCTCGTCTGTGAATACATGAAACAATCTGGGTAGTGCACTGGCCTGTACATATACCTGAAGGCTGCCAGTAGGAGCCGGGTAACTCTCCTTGATTTTCGACCACGTATTTTTTTGCAATGCCACCGATTGATCAATATTCCGGATTACATCTTCTATTAAGAAAGGGGTATAACTGCCAATCAGGTGATTGTGATGAAAGAAAAACGAGAAAGTAAGCCTGGCCGAAGGGAGGCTTACTTCTGTTATCTGATGCTCCTGAAAAGTACGCGTACGTATTTTAGATCTAGGGCTGTTTCTATATTCTTCAATAAGCTCAGTTATTGTCTGCTGCTCTTTGTCGGATTTTATTGGCAAATAAAATACATAGTCAAAGTTATTTCGGGTAGTTACATGCAGGGAAGTCAGGATCTGTTTGTCTGAAAAAAACTCTTGTATGTCGCCGTCATATTCTGCCAGCGAGTAAACGTTGGTAAGCAGGGTATGTATATCGGGCAAAGTATGGATGCCGGACTGCGTTGTTTTCTGCCATTCTTTCCAAAGTGTTAGAGGGTTGGTACTTTCCAATACCAGCACAGCACTAGCCGGTACAAGTTCCCAGCTGTTAGCCGCATAGTTTTTCTTCCAATACCGGTAGCCGAATATACCCCAAATGAGCAGCAGGAGTGAAACAAATAAAATGTGGTAGGTGTACTTTTTCAATGGGAATAATAAGGCATTTGTTTCTTATCAAAATTACAAATTTTGGTATAAGTTGTTATACATCCTGAAAAAAATCCGTCCTTCATTTTGGAGCAATTTTAATAGAGTTATACGAATTGTTAGTAAAAGCGCAGATTATCTTTGAATGACTCTTCTACCGGCTGTGGCAGCTCAGCTGGCATAGCTGTTTGATGCCAGGCATGTACATTATATAGGGCTCTGGTTACCGGATAAATTGTCCATAAGAGGCAGATATATATAACCCAGTGGGTTCTGCCAGGTTGCTTATTTCTACTATACACATCTACCAAACTAAACAGGAGCAACATACCTGGAACATAGATAGGAGCTAGTTTCCGGTCGTCTATTTGCTCGGTTACAATAAAGCTGATAAGGAAAAGCAATACAAAATAGCTCCAAAAGAGTATACTAAGTACAGCTACTACCGGCTGATGTGTAATGGATTTTCTATAGTAAACATAGATAAACGCTAGAAAAAATAGTAGTCCGTACAAAAGCAGTACCCGTAGCCAAATAGGTAACTCATCGGGCAAAAGCCAGGAAGTAACTATATCGTGGTATATGCCTAGGTGTGAGAAGAACGAAGTGAGAAATAGGGTATCCCGGTAATCGTTCATGAGGAGGCCTCTGAGCTGGTAATTCCTTATCCACCACAAAAGTAAAGGCAGTACGGCCGCCAGCAATGCATAACATAAGCTAATGATTAATTTTTTAGAAAAGGGAATAGAAGATGGATATATACATAAAATACAGGCGCCCCCGGCTACAAAAAAGGCGCCTACTTGTCTTTGTACGCATAACAGCAGGCCACTTATCACCAGCAACATATACAGTTGCCAGCTGGGTTTTTGCAGATAGCAGATAAAGAGTTGGAGTTGCAGCACCACCAGAATTGAAAAAAAGGATTCAGACCATATGAAATGGTTAACCAGTATGAGTGGCGTAGAGAATGCCAGGCTCAGGCAAGCTATTACAAACAGAATGTTGTTTCGGATCATTTTCCGGGCCAGGCTGCATGACAGTGCTACGGTAAGGGCGGCAATCAGAATTTGAAAGTAAAACAGGTTGGTAAGTATAGAGCCTGGCACATAACTCACCATAGCAATTAGTAGCGGATACAAAGGAGGCCATTCGATAAATGGCGTTTGAAAAGGCCGTAACAATTCTCCTTTTTCCGCCAGACTGTGCCCGGCATACACATAATTAATAGAATCAAAGGTAATACCTGGGCCGTATTTGCTTCCTGCATAATACACAAGCGCAGCAATAATGAAACAGCTTATAATCGTAATTACTGTATGAAAAGATATTTTGTTGATCATGGTTTGTAGGCGGCCATTAGCTGTTTTAATATGCAAAATGGCTATATTTGAAGGCTCATTGGCATCCCGAAAATATGATTAAATATAATCCCAAGAAATGGTTTTTGCCTATTGTCCAGTTTCATAAAAGTGATACCCTGCGGATTCTGTTTCCCAGTATGATTGTGATAGGCATATACACAGCTATAGTTACCTACATTGCTTTGAATGCATTAGATTTAAAAGCGGTAAGTACCACCGCTGTGCATGCCCTTTTGGGTACTGTACTAGGTCTGGTGCTGGTGTTCCGGTCTAATTCGGCGTATGAGAGATGGTGGGAAGGAAGAAAATTATGGGGAGCTTTGGTAAATGAATCCCGGTCCATTGCTATCAAAATAAATTCTTTTCTGCCTGATACAGAAACCAAGCCGCGAATATTTTTTGCCAAAAGTATAGCCAATTATGTATATGCGCTGAAGGGGCATCTGCGCAATAAAGTAAATTTATCGGAACTTGAAGATACAGAAAGTCTTACGCTGGAAGAGTTAGGGCAGGCAAAGCATGTGCCTAATATGATTGCCAATTCTATATATGGGCAAATTATTCATTTGTACCGGCAGAAGTTTATTTCGGGTGAGCAGTTAATTATTCTGGATAAAGAAATTAAGTCGTTTACGGATATTGTAGGGGCTTGCGAACGGATTAAAAATACACCTATTCCTTATTCGTACAGCATGTTCATGAAGAAGTTTATTTTCATTTATACCATGACTATGCCTCTTGGATTTATTACCACCTTTGCTTATTGGACGATTCCGATTGTTATGCTGGTATTTTATATTTTGGTAAGTATAGAACTGATTGCTGAAGAAATAGAAGATCCTTTTGGTATGGATTCTAATGATTTACCTATGGAAGAGATGTCTTTGCGTATTAAGCACAACGTACGGGAAATTTTACTAAAGAGAGACATCTTAGTGCATGCCAAGCCCGGTAGTCCGCATCAGGTAGCACAAGCATAAGTCCTATGCTATAAAATTGCCGGAGCAAGGATTTTTTATTTAATCAATGCTCCGGCAATTTTTTGCAATACATGTTTGAAATTTATTTGGGTATTTTTATTGTTTGTCCCGGATGAATCAGATTCGGGTCTTTGATTATATCTTTATTGGCTTCAAAAATTCTTCTCCACTGCGTGCCATCTCCATATTGCTGCTGAGCAATCTTAGAGAGTGAATCGCCGCTTTTTACCGTATAGGTTAGCGTTTGTACAGGTTCCGTTTGTATACTCGATGGAGTTGCCTTGTCGGCATTGGCAATCGGCTGTTCGGTAACCGGAGGCTTTACTTGTCCGCCAGGTTTGTCAAATACAGAATCTGTATCTTTTTTTGTTGGCTGCTTAGGTGCATCAGGGGCTGGCTTCTCCTGACCTTTATTTAAAAAATCTAGTAGTCCCATAAATTTAACGAATGATAGTAGTAATAGGTGTTTTGTTTAATTGAACGGGATTATATGACTTATAGTTGTGCGGAATAATTGGCTAGTATATCAAGGAATGACAGGCTATTGAACTATCCAATAAGCAACCCCGGTAGCCAGATACCGTACAAGAGCAAAGACTGATAATACCCAACAATCGTTTACTAATAACCACCTAAATTACCTACGTTATGGAAGTCAGAAAATTAATACTTATGTGGATGCTGAGCTTAATTGTAGTAGCATTCAGTTGCCAGAAAAAGGGTGACGACAGAGAAGCTTTTTATGGAGCTGGTAGCAAAACCTGGCATGTAGCCAAAGAAACAAACGCAGCAGGCAAAAAAGAAAAACTTACAGATGAAGAAAAACAAGATGTACTCCGTTTTAACTCCGATGGTAGCTTTAGCGCCAACACTGCGCAGGGTAATGCTGAAGGAAACTGGCAGTACGACCCTTCGGCGAAGCTGCTTACGTTGCAATTTGCCGGAGCTTCTGTAACAGAATCGCACAGTGTAGTAAACCTGTCCGACGATCAGATAAAACTCAAGGCTGGCGATGGATCAGAAATGACGCTGGAAGCAGCAGAGTAAATTGATATAATCTAGTTAAAGAAACAGAGAAGCAGGCAGCAATGTCTGCCTTTTACTTGTTTTGGCTGTCTACAATAACTCTTTCTTCATCAAGTAATCTGTTTGATCTTCGGTACCCAAACGGAAAATATGAGAGCTGAATTTTTTAAACCCCCATTTTTTATAAAATTCAATTGCCCGGGTATTGTTCTCCCAAACTCCCAGCCATATTACCTCGTACTTTTCCCGTTGTGCAATAGCCAGGCAGCGTTCCATTAAGGCTTTTCCAACTCCATGTCCGATCATTTCCTGCAACACATAAATGCGGTGAATTTCTAAAGCTTTGGCTCCTTTTAGTTCTTTAGGCGTTTTACCTGTCCGTAGTTTGGTATACCCGACCGGGGTTTCATAGCCTGCAATATATGCCATTAGAAAGATGGAAGAAGGGCTTTTTATTTCTTCCAGGATCTGATCTTGTGTAAAAGCAGAAGCCATATAGGCCGTCATATTATCACAGCTGTTCTGGTTGCCAAAAGCCTGGTTAAAAGTTTGTGCGCTTAAATCGAGCAGCAGACTGGCATCTTTTTCGGTAGCCTGCCTGATGTGTATTCCTTCTGCGCTGGTAGCTTGTGTAGCCATATTTTACAAAAATACTGTTACTTATACGCTACTGATACAGGAAAGTATAAACAATATAGTTTTTTTATTCAGAAAGTTAACCAGGCCATACCCTTTTTTGTAAAAGCCCAAATAGCTTGGAAAATAGCATGCAAGCAGTTCATTTTTAGCTGGGTGAGCATACTGGTTCAGCACTTAAGAGTCACTAGGGAAGGCGGGTTATGCTACCGCTGTTTCTGCGTGTGTGTATTTTTTAAAGCTTACTATAAATTTAGCCCCTTTGCCCTGAGTACTTTCGCACCTGATCTGCCCATGCATAGCCTCCACATATTTTTTTACAATAGAAAGCCCCAATCCAGTAGAAGGTTCTCCGGCAGTTGGTCTGGCACTGAGCTTCTGGAACTTTCCAAACAGTTTTGCCTGATCTTCTGTACTAAATCCCGGACCCTCATCTACAATTGTAATTTCTATAGTTTCGGTACTTTCCTGCAAATCAATATACACTTGTTTGCCGGAAGGGGAGAATTTAACCGCATTAGAAAGTAGATTATCGAGAATTTGTATAGCATATCCCCAGTCTAATAAAGCAAAACTTTTCAGCGTGGAAGGGGAGAAGTGAATGCGGATCTGTTTTTTTGCTGCAGCCGGTTGAATATGGTTAACCGTTTCCTGTATCAGCTGGTGGACAGCCGTTTTTTCTAATTTAAGATTAATCCGCTGCTGCTCTATGGCATTCATATCCAGAATTTTGGCAATCATGTCATTGAGCCTGGCCGACTCTTCTGATATAAGCTGTATATACTGTTTTTGTTCGCCGGTTAGGTTCTTTTCATCCAGTTTTAGCAGGTTTGTCAATCCATACATCCTGCTCAAAGGGCTTCTTAAATCATGAGCCACTATGCCAATCAAGTGGGTTTTTTCTTCATTTAGCAGTACAAGTTCCTGGTTTTTCAGATCTATATTCTCTTTCTGCCGCAGAATTTCATCTTTCTGTAGATTGATAGCTGCATTCTGGTAAGCAAGAATCTGGTTGGTCCGTTTGCGGATATGATAGTTCCGGTATAAAAAAGCAAAAACCACCAGAATTAACAATAATCCAAATACTAACACGCCAGTAACAATGCGTTGATACTGTATTTTTTGTTCTTTATCTTCTTTTTCATGCTCCAGAACACCTATTCTTGCTTCTTTTTTCTTATTATCAAAAAAAGCTTGCAAGCCAGCTATATTCTTGGCATTCGATTCATTGAGCAGACTATCCTTATAGATAATAGCTTTTTTGTATACCTGTAATGCCTGTTCATGCATACCCATTTGGGAATAGGTGTCAGAAATTGCTTCAAAACAAAGTTGTATATGTTTTTTAGAACCAACTTCCTGCGCTGTATGAAGCCCCTTTTGCAGATATTGTAAAGACTGCGTGTAGTTTTTAAGCCGGCTGCTAACTTTACCGATATTAATATAACTATCAGTAATATACACCTGATCGCCTAATTTGCTGTTTATTTCCAGGGCTTGCAGGTAATAAACCAGGGCTTCATCTGGACGGTTGTTCTTTTCGTAAATATTTCCAATATCATTCAAACAAATAGCAATTCCTTTACTATTGTTCATCTCTGTATTCAGGGTTAGCGACTGCTGATAATAGGTTAAGGCTTTATCAAAGTTGCCCAGATTTTCGTGTACACCGCCAATATTATTCAGATTAATAGCTACCCCTAATTTGTTGCTACGGGCTGTTTCCAGCTCCAGACCTTTCGTCAGGTAGTTCAGGGCTTTTCCCCATTCTTTAATAGACAGGTAAATATTGCCAATACTATTTACTGCCACTGAAATATTGGGTTTATCGTCAATGCTTTCTGACAATTTTAGGGCTTTCAAATGAAAGGTTAAGGCTTGCTGATAATCATCCACCCGCCGGTATACAACTCCCATATTATTCAGGAACTGAGCCATGGAGGCTTTGTGGTTTAGCATGGTGCTTATCTCCAGTGCTTTCTTATGCCCTTCCAGGGCTTCGGCATAATTACTGGTATTGCGGGCAATTACCCCGCGCAGATCCCAGCAATAAGCAATACTTAGCTGGTCGTTCAGGTGATGGGCTAGCTGGCAGGCTTGATCGGCAAGCTCAATTACTTTGAGAGAATAGCCTTGTTGTAGCAGATATTGGTTGGTGAGTGCATAGAGTACCTGTACTTTGGCCGGGGAATCTTTCGTATCCTTTAGTTTCTGTTCAAGGCTATCCAGTTCATGAGATTGTCCTGTGCAGGGCATTACATACGCCATCAGCATCAAGGTGAACCACACTATTTTAAGGGATACTAATATCCTATGCCATCTCATAGCAGAAGTTACTAATCTGGTTAAGGTTAATACATTTATCGGTAGTAGGTATACTGGTATTCTATTCTGAAAATTGCCGGATGTATTATTGTATCGAACAAAGCTCTGAAGGGTAATCAACTATCAAAGTTTTGACTCATGAATTCCGGTTATTACTGCTTTATGCTTTCTTTCCAACACGTTCTATACTTGTCATTTTATAGCAAAAAGCATTATTTGACTATTAATTGTAAACTTTTTGGGAAGTAACCTTAATTATTTTATTCTAAGTATATATCCCGTAAAACAGGATGTATGATATAAGCCTTTTAGCTACCTTGTTTTTACTGAGAATCCTGTTTTCGGGCACAGATAATTCAAAATTCCCTGGTGTATATTATTTTCCTTTCCCCAAAAATAAATCTAAAGCCGCAGCCGTCATTGCCTGAATTCCGGTTTTAATAGCAGGTTCTGGCAACGGAGCAAATGAACTTGAATGCAAAGAAGGCAATGCCTTGCCTGTCTGCTCGCTTTCGGTTATTTTCTTAGGATCCACTGCTCCCAGCCAGAGCATACAAGTAGGAATAGGAGGGTCTACCCGGCTGTATCTGGAAAAATCTTCTCCTACCATCGAGGGAGGTGTTTTAACTACATTATCCTGGCCCATGCTGCTGATAAGCACTTTTGTAAGCCGCTGTGTTAAGGGAATGTCGTTATAATTGGAGGGGGTATATTGTTCCCGCACCTGTACGGTTGGTAATCTGTCATCGGGTATGCCCGCCGCCTGTGCTATACCCTTGGTTATGCGTTTGATGGCAGCAATCGTCTGGTTACGCACCTCATCGGAATAAGAACGCAGGGTAAGTTGCATCTTTACTTCATCGGGAATAATATTGTATTGAGTGCCTCCCTGAATAGAGCCTACCGTAACAACGGCTGGTTCCAGTGGGGAAATTTCACGGCTGACAATGGTTTGTAAAGCCAATACTGTTTGGGCAGCAATAACTATTGGGTCTTTCGTATTATGCGGAATGGCTCCATGGCCTCCAATTCCTTTTATGGTAACATCCACGGCATCTACACTTGCCATAATTCCACCTTCTGTATATCCTACTTTGCCGGCTGCCAGCGAAGAGTTTACATGAAAGGCCAGGGCATAATCGGGCCGTGGGAATTTGGTATACAAGCCTTCTTTCAGCATGGCAATAGAGCCGCCACTCTGTTCTTCAGCTGGTTGCCCAATCAATATGAGGGTGCCTTTCCAATTATTTTTAAACTCCATCAGGCTTTTTGCAACGCCTGTAAATACTGTCATGTGTACATCGTGTCCGCAGGCGTGCATAACAGATACTTCCTTGCCCCCTGCATCTTTCATATGAGCCTTACTAGCATACGGAAGGCCGGTCTGTTCCTCTACAGGTAACGCATCCAGATCGGTACGGATCATTACACAAGGTCCGTTCCCGTTTTTCAATACACCTACTATACCGTATCCGCCAAAGTTTTCTGTAACCTCATACCCTATCTTTCTTAACTGATTAGCTAATGTAGCTGCTGTATTTTTCTCTTGAAACGAAAGCTCTGGATTTGCATGCAATTGCTTGTATAAGGTAAACAGGTCCGGATAGGCTGTATTAACAAAATTAGTTAGCTTTTTTGTATCAATCTGCTGAGCAAAGGCGGGTAAGCATAAGAGATAGAAGGTAGAACTTAATAAAAAATACAGGCTTAAGTAGTTTCGCATCATGCTAGGGAAAAGTGGGTTCTCAAATTTATCAAACTAAAAGAAAATTCACATAAAAATTATTTTTTGGTGTAAGAATTGCAGGGCTTTTTGCAAAGTTGTAAAGCAAGCTCTTACCATAAAATGGCTAGCTATAGAGGTGGCAGGTGTACTGGGCAATGCATTTTTTAGTGATTTCCTACAACTCGCAGAAGCTACCTGAAAAGATAACACCGATTAATGGCTGTTGAGCTACCTTTGGGGTTTTATTGGTAAAGTTTCTTCAACTAGGTTCTGCCATTTTTTACGCCTAACTGTTTGTACATGCAAAAAATACTTTTACCAGTCTTCATATGTCTTTTTAGTTTCTCAAAAGTGCTTGCGCAGGTGCCTACCAAACAAGTAAGGGCCTTACGTACCTTGCAAACTCTTACAGTCGATGGCAACTTAGATGAAGCAGACTGGCAAATGGCACCCGATGCCACAGATTTTGTACAGAACTGGCCGGTACCTGGAAAGCCCGAAACGCATAAAACCATTGCAAAAGTATTGTACGACGATGTAGCTATTTACATAGGGGCTATTCTGTATGATGTTGCGGCAGATAGTGTGTTGCGGCAGCTGGTAAAACGTGACGAAATTGGCAATTCTGATTACTTTGCTGTTTACCTGGATACCTATCATGATAAAATTAATGGATATGGCTTTATGGTTACAGCCGCTGGCGTGCAATCGGATACACGCTTCTCTTCCAATGGCCAGGATTGGCACTGGAACGCCGTCTGGCATAGCAAAGTAAGTATTCACGATGACCATTGGGCTGTGGAAATGAAAATTCCGTATTCAGCCATTCGCTTTGCAAACCGCGAAGAACAAGTATGGGGAATTAACTTTAAAAGGCAGATCCGCCGGAAGAATGAAGCCTATTTCTGGAACCCGGTTAAACCTTCGGTAAGTGGTTTTCTGAACCAGTCCGGGCAACTGCTGGGCGTAGAGCAAATTAAATCTCCCCTGCGCTTATCCTTTATGCCTTATATTTCTTCTTATGTGAATAATAGTCCGGTAGAGGGAAGCAAAAATATCACTTCTATGAACCTGACTGGTGGCATGGATGTGAAATATGGTATCAGTCAAAGCTTTACCCTGGACATGACCCTGGTGCCGGATTTTGGGCAAGTACAATCAGATAACCAGGTGCTGAACTTATCTCCGTATGAGGTTCAGTTTAACGAAAACCGGCCATTTTTTACAGAAGGCACGGAGTTGTTTAATAAAGGAGGGTTCTTTTACTCACGTAGAATTGGAGGCAAACCGCTAAATTATGATCAGGTGGAAGGACAGCTAGCTGAGGGAGAGCAAATTGTATCAAACCCTACGACCAGCCGTTTATTGAATGCCAGTAAGGTATCTGGCCGTACACCCGGAGGCCTGGGCTTAGGTGTATTTAATGCCGTATCGGCCAATATGTTTGCAACCGTGGAAAATGAAGAGGGTGAGAGGAGGCAGATTCTTACCCAGCCGTTAACGAACTACAGCATTGTGGTATTGGATCAGTCGTTAAAGAACAATTCCTATGTCAGCCTTATAAACACCAATGTTGCCCGTAGAGGTGCTGCCTATGATGCAAATCTTACCGGGGGCTTATTTCGCTTTGCCGATAAAACAAATATGTTTTCGCTCAGTGGCCGTGGAGCCATCAGCCAGATTCTAGATCCGGAAAAGCAAGGTCCTAAGCTTGGGCATACTTCTTCTGTAACAGGGGCTAAAATAAGCGGCAATTTTCAGTATGATTTTACGCAGGTAATTGAAACCGATACCTATAATCCGAATGATATGGGGATTTTATTTAATAACAATGAAATCACTCAGCGGGCCAGAGTTGAATATAATATATTCAAGCCTTTCTGGAAGATGAACAATTTGTATACTGATTTTGCCGTAACCTACTCCAGATTATATAAACCCTATACTTTTCAAAGCTTAACTCTGAATGGGAATGTTTATACTACGTTAAAAAATTTCTACAATGTAGGGAGCTATATCCATATACAACCTGTGCAGAATATGGATTTTTATGAGCCCCGTGTGGAAGGGAGATATTATGTGGTCCCTACCAATATTTTAGTAGGCAGCAGCCTATCTACAGATACCCGGAAGCGCTTAGCTCTGGATTTTTATGGGCAATACCGCACTTTCCAGGAAAATAACCGCAACTCTTATAATTTTGGCATTTCTCCCAGGTACCGGGTAAATGACAAACTCTCTTTCCGCTATAACCTGGATACACGTCAGGCAAGTGATGACATCGGCTCATTTGGAGATAATGTACGGAACGATTCTATTTTCTTTGGCATGCGTAATGTAAAAACCATTTCTAACACCCTGAATAGTAGCTATATTTTTACCAACCGGATGTCGCTTACCTTGCGTGCCAGGCATTATAACTCCTCTGCTATGTATCAGAAGTATTTTTCACTTACCGAAAATGGCAACTTAACGGAAGCAGCCTATGACGTAAAGAAAGATGTCAACTTCAATACTTTTAATGTAGATATGGTATTTTCCTGGTGGTTTGCTCCAGGCAGCGAAGTAAGCCTGGTATGGAAAAATGCCATTGCGACCGATGGCATTGATATGGCCAGAAATTATACCGATAATTTTAACCGGACACTTCAAACGCCCCAAAGCAATAATATTTCAGTAAAAGTTTTGTATTACCTGGATGCTCTGATGTTTAAGAATAAGAATATAAACCAGAAAATCCCGGATATACTGACAAGCATATAATTGCTGGAGAGTTTACCAGGTCGATCTATTCCTATTAATTTAGTCTTTTTGTTACCTGGAAGCTAGTATATATATGCCAGTTAGTATGAGAACGATGCCAGCGTAATGCTGGCAATGCAATTGTTCTTTCAGAAATATAACCCCTAATAGAGTGCCTACAATTACGGTTCCGCCAACGATTACCGGAATGCCCACACTAGCTGGTGTACCTTTAGAAAACGCATAAAAAGAAGTAATCTCCGCTAATCCTACAAATACCCCTGCCAGCACAGCAAACAGTAAGCCTTTGCCAGAGTTTTCGAATGGCACTTGCTTCAATTTTAAGTATACAAGGGCAATCCCACCCAATAGCAAAGCAATGGCCTGTAGAATAACTGCCCCCAGAATTTCGTGAATATGCCCGGCTGAAACTTTAATAAAAAAATTATAAAACCCGAAAAATACAGCTGTAATAATTAATAGAGTAAGCCAATGCATGAGACCAATAGACAAATGGGTAGGTGAAAAATGCTTATTATGGTAACGTATCTACCTGTTATACATATAGATTATATAATAGCAGAAGGAGAAAATTAACTTCTTTTGATGAGACTAATGCCTGACAGCAGAAAGACCAGGCCGACCAGAAAAGGTACAATAGATTCAGTTTTATCTACAGAAAACCCCAAGACCGGCTTTCCGTCGGAGAGGAAAGCAGCACAGGCAAAAAGCACAATGATAATCCCCAGAATTGTAAGTGTTGAGCCAAATATCTTTTTTATGTCCATTCTATGTAAGTAGCCAATAATTGTGTGCATATACGGAAGAATGGCAAAATAGCTGTAATTAACTAATAAGACAATGCTTGAAGACCCAAGGTGCAGATTTCTAGCAACAAATGTCCTACAGGTAACTAACCCAGGTTGAAGTGCTTTTACTTTTGAATCGGTTGTAACGCTTGCATATTGGGTAAAGAATAGCAACAATACAAATCCAGATCAGATACACTCTGCCTAATCCATAACCGAAGCCTTCTGGCAATCCTCCAAATGTTTGGTTGAACTGAAAGTCACTCCAGGTATACCCAGCTGATAAAGCCGCCAGCAGGGAAAATGTGTGAATCGTATAAAAGTGGAGTATATAATAGAACAGCGGTACTCTGCCAAATACATCAAATACTTTCAAGATC
Organism: Rhodocytophaga aerolata; assembly: GCF_030503435.1. Taxonomy (GTDB): domain Bacteria; phylum Bacteroidota; class Bacteroidia; order Cytophagales; family 172606-1; genus Rhodocytophaga; species Rhodocytophaga aerolata. Next base: position 177,652 of record NZ_JAUKPO010000008.1, on the reverse strand, counting down.
TCACCCTGTTTACCTTCTATAAACCGCAGAAATAGCAATGCCGGACCAATAGTCATTAAAAGGTATAGTAGGGAAGGAGGGTATTTGGTAGTATTCAGAAAAGACAAAAGCGAATAAGTAAACGTGTTCTGGATGCTCCAAGGGGCAGGGTCACCATAAAAGTTAATGGCTCTGATGATAATAAACAGCACAATACAACCCAAACCAAGTTGCAGGAGTGTTCTTTTACGGAAACTTTCCTCCAGCTCCGGACGGTACAGATAGCCGAAACAGTAGCCAACAAGTATAAGCCCAATCCAGGGCAACACCGGATACATCACCATAATGGTGTGGGAAGCATCCAGTGGATGAGGCCCCGGCTGATGCAGAATAGAAAACAGAACATCAGCAAAAGTGCCGGTAGGAGGGGAAATACCATCCAGCAGATTGTGCCCGAATACGATCAATAATCCAACTCCCAACAGGAAGCGGAAAGGCAAATGAATGAAACCAGCCAGGCAGATCATACTAATCCCTATAGCCCAGATTACCTGCAATACCGTGAAACTGAAGGTAACATCGAACCAGAAGCCAAAATTAATGATAGTTACTTCCAGAAGAACCAGCCACACTCCTCTGATAAGCAGAAACGTACTTAGTTGTAATTTATTCTGGATACGATGGCCATACAAAAAAGCCGATGTGCCAGCTAAAAACACAAACACTGGTGCACAAAAATGGGTAATCCACCGGGTGAAAAATAGTATGGGTGTGGTAGTAGCCAAGTCTGTTGGGTCCTGCGTTTGTGCCGTAATATGAAAAAAATCTCTGGTATGGTCCAGCGCCATAATAATCATTACCAGTCCCCGGAGCAAGTCAATAGAAGTTATCCGCTTCTTTCCTGCTAAGATAGGTGCAGGAGAGTCTTTAACAAGAACTTGCATAGATGAAGAGTTTAAAGATGGGACGTTTAGTGATGTGTGTTACCTGTTGAACGAATACTTGTCTTTACAGAAATGTGGGTATGCTTACCCCTTACTACTAACCTTAAGTAATTTATTAAACTATTGACAGGTAAGCAACTATAGGCATATAATTTAAATTGAATAGTATCCTGGCCTGGTTAAAAGAAGCCATTAAAGTTTGCACCAGCTAATTAGTTTGCTTCTTGTTAAATGTACTTTTCAATGTACAACAAGTATAATACCCCAGAAGACCGTAAATTGACGACCTACCAAATAGAGGTATATTTATTAAACTTACTGACAATAGTAGCTTACTTCTTTAATCCTCGCAAGTGATAGGCTTTGGGGCGGACAAAGGCACGTATACCGGTATAAGATAATGTAGAGCCAAAGCCTGAATTTTTACGTCCACTCCAGGGTAGTGCCGCACTTACCCGGTCGCAACAATTCCAGTAAGCGGTACCGGTATTTAATCTGGATAAGATATTCTCAGCCCTTTCCATACTTTTGCTATAAACGGCAGCTGTAAGGCCATAGCTTGTATCATCCATTAATTGCAAGGCTTCTTCGTCATCTTTCACTTTCATAATGCCAATAATGGGTCCAAAGGATTCATCCTGCATCACACGCATCTGATGGTTTACATTGATAAGCACCGTCGGCTCAAAATAATATCCGTTCTTTTGTATTGGCTTCCCACCTGTCAGAACTGTGGCCCCTTTCTCAACAGCCTCTTTTACCTGGGCTTCCAGTACTTTTATCTGGTCTTTTCTCGTCAGCGGCCCTACATAAACTCCTTCTTCGCTGGGCGGCCCCACTTTGTAGGTTTTTACTTCTTTTACAAACTCTTCCACATACTGGTCATAGATAGATTCATGCACATAAATACGTTCTACTGCACAGCAACTTTGTCCATTATTATAAAAGGCACCATCTGCCGTACCTGCTGCTACCGATTTTATATCTTCCACATCATCAGCTACATACAACGGATCTTTACCGCCCAGTTCTAATTGACAAGGAACCATTTTAGAAGCCACCCGTTCATAAATGTATTTCCCGGTCCGGTAGGAGCCAGTGAAAAAATACCCATCAAATGGCACATCAAGCAGCAATTCGCCCACAGCAGATGCGCCAATAGCTACCTGAAACACTTCGTCCGGAACGCCTGCCTTTCTTAACATTTTTTCTATTTCCAGGCCTGTAAGTGCCGCATATTCCGACGGTTTGTAAAGCACCCCATTTCCTGCTAACAGTGCAGGGACAAATACATTTACCCCCACCAGATACGGATAATTCCAGGCCGATATGTTACAGATCACTCCTAAGGGCTCATAGCTTATTTGCTCACCCAAGCCCTCTTCTTGGGTCATCCATTCATGCGTTAGGTATTTTTCTCCATTATCTGTCAGCCATTGAATACGAGCAATCGCTCCTTTAATTTCGTTGCGGGATTGTTGCAGAGGCTTGCCTACTTCAGAGGTAAGTACGGCTGCTAGCTGTTCTATATTTTGTTCAAGCAGACTACTGAATTTTTTCAGAATTAAAGTCCGCTCTTGTATGGTCTGCTGTGCCCAAGCTTTTTGCGCCTTTTTCAGCAGTGTAAACTTTTCCTGCAAAGTGGAGGAAGTGTCTTCAGGAAGGGTGGCAATTATTTCTTCGGTTGCCGGATTAGTTACATTCATAAATCTTATTTTTAGATTAAAGCGTTGGCTGCTTTAATAAATGCTTCTCTGATAGTGTATACAAAAGGGTTTTGCTGATTATGCATTCTCTCAGGATGCCATTGTACCAGGCACAAAAAGCCTTTCCCATCTACCTCTTTTCTATCGGCTGCTTCTATAATGCCATCCTGACAAAATGCACTTGCTACCAACCCGTCGCCCACACGGTCAATGGACTGGTGATGATTACTATTGGTTTCTCCTGTTACTTTGCCTACTACATGTTCAAACCAGGAGCCGGGTATAACATTAATTGAATGATATCGGTCGGAGCCGTCGGCTAGCTTCGCATGGGTGGGTTTGCCCCATGCGGGAATATCCGGAATAAGGGTGCCTCCCTTAAAAACATTGAACACCTGCAAACCCCGGCAAATACCCAGTACAGGAATATGATTTTGCTCTGTATACTCCATCAATTTTAACTCAAACTCATCCCGGAGTTCATTTATATCATCTTGATGGCAGAAAGACAGATATTCGGGCTTGCCGTAAAGCCCCGGATGTACATCTTCTCCTCCGGTAAATACAATACCCTGGCAACGCGCCGCATCTGCTAAGTTATTGGCTTTCTCACTCAACTTCAACGTTTCTACCTCAGTGCCAAATGCTTGTATCCAGCGGGCGTAGTTGTCGTACTTGCTGCAATCGGTAACGCCAATGATTATTTTATTCATGAACAAATAGAACTACAAATGATTATTCCAACGGCTAATGACTTATTTACAGTGCTTTCTGGTACAGCTGTTTGAAATCTTCTCGGGATACTGGCTTTGGATTATTCGGATGAGCGAAATCAGCAATGGCCAGGTCAGCTAACGTTTCTATATGTTCGGACTTTACACCAATTTCCCGGAGCTTATGCGGAATGCCAATCTGGGAGTTTAAGTCAAACAGATACTGCACGACGGCGTTGCCAGTTTCCTCTTTCAATTCAAGGGTGCGTGCTATTCTTCTGAATTTAGGTTCAAACCCTGCAATATTATATTCCATCCCATACGGAATATTTACTGCATTAGCCAGGCCATGATGCGTGTCCAGCAGCGATGAAAGCGGGTGAGCCAGAGAGTGCACCACGCCTAACCCTTTCTGAAACGCAATGGCTCCCATCATAGAACCCAGTAGCATTTTGCTCCGTGATTCTAAATCAGGCTTGTTAACAGCTTTTTCCAATGAATCTTTTATCAGGTTAATTCCTTCCAGCGCAATTCCTTCACAAATAGGATGCGGCATTTTGGCCAGAAAGGCTTCCATATTATGTGTCAGGGCATCCATACCGGTGGCTGCTGTGATGAATGCAGGTAAGTCCATAGTAAGCTCTGGATCGGCAAACACGATTTTAGCCAATAGTTTAGGCGAAAATAAAATGCGTTTCTGCTTGGTTTCATCATCGGAAATAATGGCACTCCGGCCAACTTCACTTCCTGTACCCGAGGTAGTTGGAATCGTTACAAAATGAGGCACATCGTTAGTTACGTATACATCGCCTCCAATCAGGTCGTCGTATTTGAATAAATCTTCCCGGTGGTTAATTCTAAGCAAAATAGCCCGTGCAACATCTAACGCCGCGCCTCCACCAATACCCACTATACAATCCCGGTTGGTTTGGTCCCAAACTTCGGTTCCTTTATATACATCTGACTTCACCGGATTTTTATGTATATCTTTAAAAACTTCTGGTGAAAGTCCTTTATCTGTTACCTGCTTGAGTATAGTTTTAAAAAAAGGCAATTCTGCTACCACCGGATCAGTTACAACCAGGGGCCTTGACAAACCCTGGCTTTTCAGATAATCACCTAATTCCTGGCTTGCTCCGGCTCCAAAACGGATAGTGGTCGGAAAATTATACTGGTATACTTTATCAAAGGTCATAAGTAGATGTGCTGATTAAATGATATGCTGATACTTGTCTAATAAGTAAGGGCTGCTATAAATCAAAAGTTATATGCTGTTATATGCCAATGTTCAATAGTTAAAGATAAGAAAACCTGGATTGTTCCTCTTAGCGTACTTGTATATATAGTTTTCGATACTAGATAATTTCCAGATAGCGCTTTAATTCCCAGTCTGTTACGGCTTTGGCATATTGCCGCCACTCCCACTCCCGTGTTTGGCAGAAATGTTCGACAAATGATTCGCCTAGTAATTCTTTGGCAATGGCGGACTCTTTCATCTTTGCAGTAGCTTCCTGTAAATTGCCTGGCAGAGAGCCATGGGAGGTATCCAGATATCCATTTCCTATCGTAGCCTCCTGTAACGATATATTATTCCGTACGCCATATAAGCCGGAAGCTAAGCAAGCAGCCATAGCTAAATAAGGGTTACAATCTGATCCCACTACCCGGGTTTCTAAACGTGTAGACTTATTGCTTGCAGGTAATGCCCGGAGTGCCACAGTGCGGTTATCTATAGCCCAGGTGAGTGTGGTAGGTGCCCAGGCTCCCTGAACCAAGCGCTTATAGCTATTTACCGTAGGGGCATACATAGGCAAAATATGAGGTAAGCAATATAGCTGCCCGGCAATGTAGCTTTTCATAAATTTGCTCATTTTATGGGGAGCAGCCTCCTCATAAAACAGATTATTTTTTGAATCTTTATCCCAGATACTCTGGTGTACATGGCCACTGCATCCGGGTAAATTTTCATCTATCTTGGCCATAAATGTAGCTATAATGCCATGCTTATAGGCTATTTCTTTCACACTTGTCTTAAATAACACAGCCCGGTCTGCGGCTTCCAATATGTCGCTATACGTGATGGCTGCTTCATAAACTCCAGGCCCTGTTTCTGTATGCAGCCCTTCCAGGGGAACATTGAATTGACGTAATAGCTCAAATAAATCACTAAAAAAAGGATTCTCCAGTGTAGTCCGTAAGATGGAATAGCCAAACATTCCCGGGGTTAGCGGTGTTGCATTTCGGTAATTTTTATCTTGCAGCGTTGTAGGCGTTTCCCGGAAATTAAACCACTCGAATTCCTGTGAAAAATACGCTTTGTACCCTTCCGATTCGGCCTCATTTTTGAGTTTTTTTAGTAACTGCCGCGGGCAGTAATAAGCTGGCTGGTTCTGGGTGTCTATAAATTCGCCTAGAAAAAAAGGTATGTCTTGTTCCCAGGGTATTTTCCGGAAGGTGGTTAAGTCTAGCTTAGCAGAAGCATCTGGATAACCGGTGTGCCATCCGGTAAGTTTTGTATTATCGTAGGCCAGATCACCGGCGTCCCACCCGAAAACCACATCGCAAAATCCCAGATTTCCCTCTGCTACTCCGGAAAACTTTTCAGCGGAAATATACTTTCCTCGTAAAATTCCATCTATATCGGTAACGGCCAGTTTTACTTTTGCCAGGGGATGTTTCCGGACAAATTCCAGAATTTGATCAGTCGTCATAAGGCGTTGCTTTGTGGAATAGATGATAAAGCGATGGTGGGTAATTTGATAAAAATCCGGCAGATAACAAAAAATACTCTATAGTTAAACCGTTAAAATTCAGTACGGAATAAGTGGGCAACATTCGCAGTAATGTTTATCTAGCAAAATGCATCAAAGTCAACGTGTTTGGCTTCTCTTCAGAAACCAGAAATACCCAACATATGTAAAGCATAGGATGCCAAAATAAATAAGGGTAAGCCCCGGATTATAGATACATACAGCAATAAAGGCGACGAGGGCAATAACCAAAGCAATGGCTGGGAAAGCCGGGTATAAAGGTACTTTAAATGGCCTTGGCATGTCGGGATAGTTTCTACGTAGGGCAAACAGGGAAAACATAGAAATAATATACAACGAAAGAGCCCCCATGCAAGCAATTGTAATGATCTCACCAGTTTTTCCGGTAAGCAAGGCAACTATTCCTACCAGCATATTTACTACCAAGGCAACCGCCGGCGTTTTACGTACTGGGTGTAGTTTGCCCAGAATGGCCGGGAAGTAACCCACCCTGCCAAACTCAAACGTTGCCCGGCCTGCTGCCAGTATAATGCCATGAAAAGAAGCAACGAGCCCCATCAAACCAATACCGATTAACAGGTGATAGAGCAAATTGTTGTTTCCTACTATTACAGATAAAGCAAGCGGGAGGGGAGAGTCAGAAGGTTCACCAGTTGGGGTATATACAATTCGTTCCCAGCCGTCTACACCCACAGCCGAAACAAAGGTAAGGATACATAAAGCAACCAAGGTAAATAATGCCCAGCCAAATCCTTTTTTTATATTTTTGTCCGGGTCTACCGTTTCTTCTGCCAGATTAGCCAGGCCCTCAATTGCCAGGAAAAACCAGATGGCAAAGGGAATAGATGCAAAAATGCCAGCATACCCATTGGGGAAAGCATTTTTCGTGAAGTTTGCTGCCTGGAAATGAGGTAAGGTAACGCCGGCAAATAAAAGCAGTTCAGCTACTGCGAAAATGGTGACAAACAATTCAAAGGTAGCGGCCAGTTTAACACCTATAATATTTAATGCTGTAAAGAATACATAGGCAGTAATGGCAATGAGGATGCCTGGCACGGAAGGAAAATAAATCTGAAAATAGGCACCTATAGCCGCTGCAATAGCCGGCGGAGCAAACACAAACTCAATAATCTGGGCAATGCCGCAAACAAAACCCATTTTTTCACCCAAAGCTTTATGTGCATAGTCAAAAGCACCACCAGCTTTGGGTATGGCACAAGCAAGTTCGGTATAGGAAAAGGTAAAGGTTGTATAAAGTATAATAACAAAGAAGGTAGCAATAGCAAAGCCTAAAGTACCTCCTTTTTCCAGGCCCAGATTCCAGCCAAAGTACATGCCTGAAATAACCAGGCCTACTCCCAATCCCCACAGCATAAAAGGTCCTAAAGATCGGTTCAGAGAGACAGTTTCAGCTTTTGTCTGGTGGAGCATTCAGCGTAATGGCAAACGTGAAGGTTTCCGTTTGCCATTAACAATATACTATTGATTTTTTAGGAATGAAAATTATTTAAGCTTATCAGGGCGAAATTGGATTGACCAGAATTAAGTTGGCTTTGTCAAATTTTACCAAAGGTACATACTGGTTAATGTTAGAACCATTGTAATTGTACCCAGCCATAATTACTCCTCTTACCGGAGGCTGCTGGTGCAATGCCTGATGGAAAAATGTACCATGTTCTGCCATTAGTTGGCCAAAAAACAGCATCATATCATACCCTTGGTACGAATAGATAGAGGGCACAATGTTTCTTCTGGCAATATAGTTTTTACGAAAGGCCTGCACAGTATCTGCATTATAATCTATATACTCCGGATAAATAACATGTACATTGCGCCGCTCGAGCTGCTCGAAAGAGATCATCCGCTGCTCCAGCCAGTTGGGGAGTGTAAATACCGGAAAAGTGGACGATTTACGTTCCAGGGCATTTATAAAATTGGCTACAATGGTAGTGTTGTCAGTAGAAATAAATACGTGTCCGGTAGTCTCATTAGTTAATCCTTCGAAAATCTTTGAAACGTTGGCTACATCTGTCAGAGACAGCTTCGTAATGGCACTTACTTTTCCTCCTTTTTGCTCGTAAAAACGCCGGTAATTATGCGCTATGGAAGAATCCTTAGGCGTAGCGCCAAAGAAAATAACAGCCGGCTTTTTATCGAAACTGGCAAACGCATAATCAGCCGCTTGTTTTACCTGTTGTTCAACAGACGGCTGAAATAAATACGCAGCCGGATTATTTTCTACTAACTGGGCATTGGTAGAAATGGGGTTAATTAAAGCAATATTGCGGTCGTTGGCATAGCTTACAGCCACTTTGTTGGAAGCACTATATAGGGGGCCGATTAATAAATCCATCGCGGAAAATTCCGGCTGATTAATCAGATTCAGCATTTTGTCGCCATCGGAGCCAATATCGTAGGCATATACATTTATTTTTACGCCATTAGCGGCTAATTGCTCCTGCGCCATTTTGATGCCCACATACATATCCAGCGCAAACTGGTTGTTGCGGGGTTTGTCGGTGACTAGCAGATTATCTGGTTGAAAGGGAAAAAGCACCGCTACATTGTATTCATCTTTCACAGATACCTTTTTCTGTTCTTCAAGCTCTTTTACTTTGCCAAATTTAAATTTAGCATCCAGCTGCTGCGCCAACTTTACCTCATCGGCATTGGGACTCATCAATAACTTATCTACTACTACGCTGGCTAGGGCTTTGTCTTCCGGATATTTTTTTTGTAAATTTTTCAGCACAGCCAGATCGGTTACCTGTGCCAGGTAGTGTTTTTTCAGATTGTCTGCCTCTTCCCGGATTTGTTTGTTTTTTATTTTTTCCAGCTGACCAAAACCAGCCGCCATGTCTTTTTTCTCAAAAGCAATATTGGCCAGTAAATAATAGGCATTTTCTGCATCAGGCCAGGTTGGATTTCTTTCCAGCAGCTGCGTTAATTGCAACCTGGCATTATCCAGTTTTCCGGTTTTAAAATGTGCATAGGCCAGATAATAATTGGCATAGGATGAATAAGGATTAGCCGGATTTTGCTGGGTAAGCGGCGTAAATACCTCTTTCGCCAGTGCGTATTTTTCCTGTTTTAATAGTTCTTTGCCTGACTCAAATTTGCGCTGATATTCTTTTGCATTCTGTGCAAAAGCCAGAGAGCTTAGCATAAACAGGCAAAAAAATAGAAAGAATCTTTGTATCATATAAAGTAGTATAGGCTGATTGAAAAGTAGGCGGTAATGCCCTTTATTTCTTTCTTTTGGCTTCTTCTGCATTTTTTAGTGCATCTTCCAGCCTTTGCTGAAACTTTGACTTCTTTTTATCCTTGTTTTTAAGTTTGTTCTCTTCCAGCAAGGCTTTTATTTTATCTTCATCCACAAACCGCCGGATTATTACCTGCTGCGCAATAGATACTACGTTTGCCACAAAGTAATAATACGTTAAACCAGAAGGTAAATTATTCAAGATAAACATAAACATAACCGGCATTACATATTGCAGTGACTTCATAGGCCCTTGAATGGTAGAAACCTGGTTATTGAAGTATGCATAGGCTACCGATGAAATGGTCATCAGAATAGTAAACAAACTAACGTGTGAGCCATAAAAAGGTATCGTAAACGGAAGATTTAGAATGGAATCGTAGGTAGAGAGGTCAGTAGACCACAAAAATTCCTTCTGCCGCAGTTCAATCAGGTTCGGAAACAAGCTAAACATGGCAAGTAAGAACGGCATTTGTAAAAGTACTGGAATACAGCCACTCAATGGATTTACACCTACCTGTCCATAAAGCTTCATTTGCTCCTGCTGTACTTTGGTCATGTCATCGCCATATTTATCTTTAATAGCTTGTATTTCAGGCTGTAGTACTTTGGTTTTTGCCAGTGAAATATACGACTTGTAGTTAAGGGGCAGTAGAATTACCCGCACAATCAGCACTAAAATCAGGATGATGAGCCCATAATTAGTAAAGAAGTTTTCCAGAAAATGGAAGAGAGGCACAATCATATAGCGGTTAATTACCCGCACTACCGGCCATCCAAAATAGACGTTTTCCTTAAATCCTTCTGTAACCCCTTCTACCACCCGGCTGTCGTTAGGGCCAAAGTAGTAGGAAAAATTACCTTTTCCATTTTTTAAATCTGCTATGGGAATACTCATAGCAGCCTCCAGCGTTTTTACGGTATTGCTGTCTGCTTCATCTACACTAGTCCGGAATATACTGTTAGTAAAAGTAGTTGTATTGCCAATAATGGCAGATAAAAAGAATTTTTGTTTCAGAGAAACCCACTGCAGCGGAACCTCTACTATTTCTTCTTCCTCGCTTTTAGAGGCTTCGGTTACCTGTTCAAAGTTTCCATTGGTCGTATAGTAGTTGATGGTTGAGGTAATCCGGCTCTGTTCCATATCCAATTCTAGTCGCTTGAGATTATTTAGCCAATAGAACTGTGCAGGTGTATTACCCACCAGATTATTCATTCCATTTAGTTTGAGATCATAGCCAAGCTCAAATCCGGAGCCACGCAGGGAGTAGGTTTGCTCAATAGTCTGGGTAGGAGAGAGGGCAAGCCTGAATGTTATGGTACTGGAATCGCCTTCGCTTACCTGGGTACTGGAACTGTTGGTTGTAAAGAAAAGATCTTGTATTGCGATATTTCCGGAATTGGTAGGCAAGGTGAGGCTCAACTCATTCGTCTGTTCATCCAGTAAGATTAATGGCTTCTGGTCGTAGGTCTTATAGTTTTTCAGCAATACTTCCTTAATTCTACCGCCCCGTGTGCCAAAGGTAACCCGTATATCTTTGTTTTCCAGCACTACTTCCTGGTCTTGCCCGGAAGCCGCCGCCGCAAAATCGCCATAGGTTCTTTGTAACTGCTCGTTTACCACGGTATCGTTTCGCAGAGAATCTGTAACTATAGCCTGTCTTCCGGTGGTATCTCTGCTTGTTTGTGTGCTTTTTGCTCCGCCAGTGTCTTTCATTACTTGCTTGGGTTGCGGATTGGGAGCAAAAAATTGAAAGTACACAAACAGCAATAGTAAAATGAGCATAATGCCCGTCGCCTGATTCCTATCCATTAATTTTTGTTTCGTTAAATGTGCAAGATACCAGGGTACCTTGCATAGCGTTGATTGATGTTAAATTGGTTACAGATATTTTTGTTTAAAAGCTATAGGAATATATCACTCACCTACAGGAATTACCTTACTACTAATCTTTTTCTGAGTGCATGTTCTACGGAAGCTTTTACAAAGGTAACAAATAGTGGATGCGGATTCATAACTGTGCTTTTTAATTCCGGATGAAATTGGGCACCAACAAACCAGGGATGATCTTTTAGTTCAATGATTTCTACCAGCTTGCTGTCCGGATTTATGCCAGAGGCAATCATACCGGCTTTTTCAAAGGCTTCCAGGTATTTGTTATTAAACTCGTACCGGTGGCGGTGCCGTTCGGATATTCTCGTTTTGCCATAAATCTGATTGACTTTCGATCCTTTCTTCAGTTCACAGGCATAGGCACCCAGCCGCATGGTGCCGCCTTTGGCCGTAATCTGTTTCTGGTCTTCCATTAAATCTATCACCGGGTTAGGGGTGTCCGGGTCCATTTCACTGGAGCAGGCATCTTTAATTCCCAACACATTCCGGGCAAACTCCACACTAGCACACTGCATACCCAGACATATACCGAAAAATGGGATACCATTTTCGCGGGCATACCGCACGGCATTTATTTTACCTTCAAAACCCCGCTGACCAAATCCGGGGGCTACCACTATGCCGTCCAGTTCCGATAAGGTATATTCAAAGTTATGCGAAAGCAGCGTTTCAGACTGTATCCATTTGATATGCACTTTGCATTCGTTATGGGCGCCTGCATGTACAAAGCTCTCAACAATAGACTTATAGGCATCATGTAATTCTACGTATTTCCCTACTAAACCGATCGTAATTTCTTCGGTAGGATTTTTTAACCTGCCTAGAAAATCTTTCCATGCTTCTATATCCGGTTCCTGGTTATGAGGCAGGTTTAGTTTTTCCAGTGCCCGTTCATCCAGTTTTTCTTTCTTCATCAGCAGGGGCACATCGTATATGGTATCGGCATCCAGGGATTCTATGACAGAGTTGAGGTGTACGTTACAGAACAGAGCCATCTTTTTCCGGATTTCGATTGGTAGTGGGTGCTCAGTGCGGCATACCAGAATATCCGGTTGAATTCCGGATTCCTGCAAGTCTTTTACAGAGTGCTGAGTAGGCTTCGTTTTTAACTCTCCGGCAGATTTAAGGTAAGGTACCAAAGTTAAGTGTATAACTATTGCATTTTCGGCACCCATGTCCCATTTCATCTGGCGTACAGCTTCTATAAATGGCAAAGACTCTATATCACCCACGCATCCGCCAATTTCAGTAATGATAATGTCATACTTGCCAGTATTACCTAACGCTGTAAAATTACGCTTGATTTCGTCGGTGATATGGGGAATGACCTGTACGGTTTTTCCCAGATAGTCGCCCCGGCGTTCTTTGGTAATTACACTGTTATAAATTCTTCCGGTAGTTACGTTGTTGGCTTGTGATGTAGGATTATTGAGGAAACGTTCGTAATGTCCTAAATCCAGATCCGTTTCAGCGCCATCGTCCGTTACATAACATTCGCCATGCTCATACGGATTCAGGGTACCAGGATCTATATTGATATAGGGATCAAACTTTTGTATAGTTACTGAAAAACCTCTCGATTGCAGGAGTTTAGCCAGAGAAGAAGCAATAATACCTTTACCCAAAGAAGACGTAACGCCGCCCGTTACAAAAATATATTTAGCAGATGCCATAAGTAGTGTTATCAAATAAACTTATGGGATACAAAGGTAAAGGAAAGATTTGAATTATGGGTAATAAGTGTTCCGTCAAATTTGAAATTAATGCGTTTAACCCGGCCCTTTTTATCAATAAAATTGCTCTGCCAATGGGCAACGGACAAATAGTATCCTGTACTTTTTCTACGCAGGCCACCTGCTGTAATGATCAAGTTTAAACTTTTAATGGGTAAGCTTTTTTTTGTTGAAAAATATATAAGAAAATTTATACATTTCTGATAATCTTATTTCTGCTTTACTTATGGATATACCTTACACCAGACGCGATTTTCTTTACAGGTCTATATTGGCAACTGCCGGACTAGCCGCCGGAACAAATGCTGCGGCTTCTATCAACCTAGATACAGTTTCTGAAAAACCAGCCAACTTTGCCAGGGATGCTGATGACACTAAGATTTGTATTTTTTCTAAACACCTGCAATGGCTTACCTATCAGGAAATGGCTAAAACGGCTGCTATGCTGGGCTTTGATGGCATAGATCTTACGGTGCGGCCCAATGGCCATGTGGAACCAGAACGGGTAGCGGAAGATTTGCCTAAAGCAGTAAAAGCTGTTGAACAGGCGGGATTGAAAGTGTATATGCTTACTACCGAAATCACCAGTGCTGACCAGCCGCATACACAAGCTATTTTGAAAACAGCGGCCAAACTGGGAATCAAATATTACCGCATGGGTTGGGTAAAATATGAGGATAAGCAAAGTATTGAGCAGAATTTGGAAGTTTTCAAAAAAATGTTTGGCCAGCTGGCTGCCTTAAATAAACAATACCAGATACATGGCGCTTATCAGAACCATGCCGGTAAAAATCTGGGATCGGCCATATGGGATTTATGGATGGTGATTAAAGATCTTGATCCGCAGTGGCTGGGCTGCCAGTACGATATCCGCCATGCCATTATAGAGGGCGCTAATTCCTGGCCTTTAGGTTTAAAATTAGTCCAGAGCCATATCCGTACATTAGATATTAAAGATTTCCGGTGGGAAAATAAAGATGGCAAGTGGCAAATAGAGAATGTGCCCTTGGGTGAGGGTATGGTTGATTTTACGCAGTATTTTAGCCTTTTGAGAAGCTACCAGATTAAGGGGCCTTTTTCTCTTCATTATGAATACCCACTGGGAGGGGCAGATTCGGGTGCAAAATCGTTGGCTATTCCTAAAGAGCAAGTCCTGGAAGCTATGAAAAAGGACCTGGCTACGCTGCGTAAGTGGGTAAACAAAGCCTAAAAACCTACATATAGAGGCATTTGGCAATTTTGCGGAAATGCAAAATATTCAGGAATGCTTTACCCCGATAATGAGGTGAAAAAGTTGTATTAAACGTTCAAAATCCGTATATCGTATAAAAACTTTTGTAAAAAACTATTGCTATTTTGTTTTTATTTATATATTTGGTAAGGTTAAATTTATTTCATTTTTTATGCAAACAGGTACAGTTAAGTTCTTTAATGAAAGTAAAGGATATGGTTTCATTAAAGAAGATTTATCAAATCAGGAAATTTTCGTCCACATTACCGGGTTAGTAGATCAGGTACGTGAGAATGATAAAGTTGCCTTTGATAAAATCGATGGAAAAAAAGGCGTTAATGCCGTTAATGTAAAAAAAATATAAGCATATCATTCTTTACATTAATCAGTCGTTAGTGGCCCCGCTTATGCAACTAAGCGGGGCGTTTTTATTATACGGGCAATGCTTTTATAGCATCACAGTAGTGTAGAAATACAGGAATTCCGCTTGCTACTTCAGCCAGTTTTTTACTTCATCAGCCGAAAGGGCTTTAATATCCATCTTCATCTTTTTGCGCAGGCCATTCAGGTCATTGAAAAGTTTATTGGGATTGGCTTCCTTAAAATCTTTCAGCGTAGCAAAATTGAGTTTATGCACCAGAGGAATCCATTCAGCAGGGATACCTGAGGCTAAAAACTCTTCATCTGTTGGGGCAGGCGTACGGTTTTCGGGCTTCATCTGCGGGAAGAATAATACCTCCTGTATGGATGGCGAATTAGTCATAATCATGCTCAGCCGGTCAATACCGATGCCTAAGCCTGCTGTAGGGGGCATACCATATTCTAAAGCCCGCAAAAAGTCTTCGTCCAGTACCATAGCTTCTACATCGCCTCGTTTGCCCAGTTCCAGTTGCTCCTCAAACCGTTTGCGTTGATCTATTGGGTCGTTTAGCTCAGAAAAGGCATTGCATATTTCTTTACCATTACAAATGGCTTCAAACCGTTCTACCAGCCCCTCTTTGCTGCGGTGTTTTTTTGCCAGCGGAGACATTTCTACCGGATAATCGGTGATAAAGGTTGGCTGAATCAGCTGATGTTCGCAGGTTTCGCCAAAAATCTCATCTATCAGTTTTCCCTTACCCATGGTCTCATCTACCGGTACGTTCAGTTTTTTAGCTGTTTCGCGCAGGTGTGCTTCGTCCATCTGGGATATATCAATACCGGTGTAGTGTTGTATAGCCTCAAACATGGTATACCGCTTCCAGGGACGCTGGAAATTAATAACGTGTTCGCCTACTGTTACTTCCGTTGTTCCATGCAGATCTATGGCTACTTTTTCTACCATTTCTTCTACCAGGTTCATCATCCAGTTATAGTCTTTGTAAGCCACATACAACTCCACCTGCGTAAATTCCGGATTATGGAAACGGCTCATGCCTTCATTACGGAAGTCTTTGGCAAATTCGTATACCCCATCAAATCCACCTACAATCAGCCTTTTTAGATACAACTCATTGGCAATCCGCAGATATAACGTCATGTCCAGTGTGTTGTGGTGCGTTTTAAATGGCCGGGCAGCAGCGCCTCCGTACAAGGGTTGCAAAATTGGCGTTTCTACTTCCATATATCCTTTGTTATTCAGGTATTCCCGGATGGAATTAGTCAACTGCGTACGTTTCCGGAATGTATCCCGTACTTCCGGATTTACAATCAAGTCGACATACCGCTGGCGGTAACGTTGTTCCGGATCAGAGAAAGCATCGTACACTTTTTCATTGCCTTGTTCATCTTCTTCGCGTTTTACAATAGGAATCGGCCGCAAGGATTTAGTAAGTACTGTTAAGTTAGTAACATGGATAGATACTTCGCCCAGTTGTGTAGTGAATACGTAGCCTTTTACACCTATAATATCGCCAATATCTAGCAGCTTTTTGAAAACAGTATTGTACAGGGTTTTATCTTCGCCTGGGCAGATGTCATCGCGGCGGACATAGATCTGAACACGGCCGGTAGAATCCTGAATTTCGGCAAAAGAGGCATTTCCCATAATGCGGAAACTCATAATGCGGCCAGCTATGGAAATATCTTTATAGTCGGTTTTGTGGGTGGCGTAGTTTTTATGTATATCCTGGGCACTTACGTTTACCTCAAATAATTCGGATGGATAAGGCTGTATGCCTAATTTCATCAATTCTTCTCTTTTTTCGCGTCTTCTGATTTCCTGTTCGCTAAGATGCATATATATCTGTTTTAATTCGCAAAGTTAAAGTATGTCCATAAAATAGAAAGCATTCGTACATATTTTATAGCTTTATCAATCAACCTAAAAAGAAAAGGATGGTTTATATAAACCATCCTTTTCTTTTGTACGATAAATTACGGCTACTCCTTGCGTTAAGAAGTAACGTGCTTGAAGGTTTTTATTTTATTATAGGCCTCTGCAATGTCAGCATATTGCTTTCTGAGTACTGCTTCAATGTTAGAAGGTAAGTTTTCTTTCATGGCCTTTTCATAGGCTTCCACAGCCGCTTTATCTCCGGTTTCACATTCGCGTAAAATAGCTTCGCTGTCTCCTCCCGCAATTACTGATTTAATATTGATCCATCCTCTGTGAATTGCTCCAAGAATACTTTCTTCATTGCCATCCACGTCTTTGCCCAGCAAGTTTGCTTCTCTTTCCAGTTCGCTGGCAAATAATGCCCGCTGCTGTGCATAGGCATGAAACAAGGTGGCATATTCTTGATTTTCAATTTTATCAGCTGCCAGGCGGTAGCCATGGTTGCCATCATTATTTATTTCGATCAGGTTTTGCAAAACCGATAATGTTTTTTTTCTTATATCTTCCATAGGTTGTTTTTCAAAGTTTAAGTAAAATGCTTTGTAGCTATACGTATCGCAAGCCAGGAAGTTATCTTTTCCGGCAGTGTTTCAGAAGCAACTATTTATGCATACTATTCGTCAAATGCCTGAGCAGGAAAAAACTTAAATAGTAAAGGCTAGAGCTTATCTATGTACACTTAAGCTCAGCAAAACCCTATGAAAGCATGGCTTATCCTGTTAGGTAACTATAAGTGAATCTCAAACAGAAAATTTAAAAGATGTCAGTATCCGGCCAGTCAATGTATCATGTATTTCCTCGCAGCACGAATTACGATCCGGTGTGGGTGAAAAGTAACTCCATGGGCGAGAATGTATTGTTTAATTTGGAAAGTTTAATGCAGGTAATGCCGCTACAAAAGGAGATGCGGGTTCTGGACCTGGCTTGTGGCAAGGCCATCAGTGCGATATTTATGGTTAAGGAATTTGAAGTAGAGGTATGGGCAGTGGATGAGGCCGTATCAGCTACAGACAATTTTACCCGTATCCAGGAAAGTGCTTGTAGCCATAAGGTTTTTCCTATTCAGGCGGATGCCCGTAACCTGCCTTTTGCAGAAAATTATTTTGATGCCATTGTAGTGATTGACTCCTATACGTATTTTGGAACAGACGATAAATACCTGCCTTACCTAGCCAAATTTGTGAAACCGGAAGGGTTAATTGGTATTGTAGATGTAGCATTTACCCAGGAAATAGAGACATTTGAACAGGTGCCCGATTTCTTAAAAGCAGATTATTCGCGTTACTGGTATTATGTTCATTCGGCAGAGTGGTGGAAGAAACTATGGGAGCGGACCGGCTTAGTAGAAGTGGTATGTGCCGAAAATCTGCCCGGCGAGCAAGTGCAATTTATTAAAGAGCAGTATATACAAGATTATAAAAACAAGAAGAATGAACCTTTTGCCAGAGCATTGCAGGAAGATAAAGAAGGGCTAATTACCTTTTTCCGGCTGGTGGGCCGCCGTACTCCTAAGGCAGCTTATTTGCAGGAGTATGCAAAGAAGTAGTAAGCTATGTTTCTATGAATGACACAAAATTATGGATGTGGATCTTATAAAATAAGTAAGCATACGCTTGGGCGTATGCTTACTTATATGAAACTATTCAATGCGTGTTATGTAGACTTTACACGTTGTCAGAAGTAAGTTTAGCTCCTATGTATTCTCTGTTCAAACGGGCAATATTTGTCATAGAGATTTCTACAGGACATTCGGCTGAGCAGGCACCCGTATTGGTACATGCACCAAAACCTTCTGCATCCATCTGGGCCACCATCTTTTCTGCACGTATTTTCTTTTCGGCTTTTCCTTGGGGTACTAAGGCAAACTTACTGATCTGGGCACCCACAAAAAGCATAGCCGACGCATTTTTGCAAGCGGCTACACAAGCCCCACAGGCGATACAAGCCGCAGAGTTAAACGCTTCATCAGCTATTTGTTTAGGTATGGGAATCTCGTTGGCATCCGGAGCACTACCGGTGTTCACAGAAATATAGCCACCAGCCTGTACAATGCGGTCAAAAGCAGAGCGGTCTACAATTAAATCTTTTACAACCGGGAAAGATCTGGCGCGCCATGGCTCAATTACAATGCTTTCTCCTTCATGAAAATGCCGCATATGCAGCTGGCAGGTGGTGGTACGGATAGGGCCGTGTGGTCTGCCATTGATATATAAGTTACAAGTTCCACAGATTCCTTCGCGGCAATCGTGGTCGAAAGCAATTGGTTCTTCACCTCTTTCGGCAAGTTTCTCATTCAAATCATCCAGCATCTCCAGAAAAGACATTTCCGGATTGATGTCAACATTATAATCTACTAATTTTCCTTTATCGTTGGCGTGTTTTTGCCGCCATATTTTTAGTGTCAGTTTCATATGTATAATGAATTAATGTGTTGATATGCTGATGCTATTCATTGGCACATTTGCATATCAACACATTTGCCTATTATTTATAGCTTCTTTGAGTGAGTTTTACATTTTCAAAAATCAGGTCTTCTTTGTGGAGTTCCTCTGGCTGATTATATCCTTTGTACTCCCAGGCAGCTACATACGCATAATTGGCATCATCCCGCTTGGCTTCTCCATCTTCGGTCTGGAACTCTTCCCGGAAGTGACCTCCGCAAGACTCATTTCTTTGCAAAGCATCTTCCACCATTAGTTCGCCCAGTTCAATAAAATCGGCTACGCGGCTGGCTTTTTCCAGTGTCTGGTTGAGTTCTTCATTTACACCCAAGACTTTTACATTCTGCCAGAATTCTTCTTTTAGGGCTCTTATTTTAGCTTTGGCACCTTTTAAGCCTTCTGCATGGCGCGACATGCCGCAGTAATCCCACATAATTTTCCCCAATTCTTTATGGAACTGGTCTACTGTTTTAGTTCCATTGATGGAAAGCAGCCGTTTAATGGAATCTATCACAGCCTTTTCTGCTTCTGTAAAAGCAGCATGGGTTGTATCTACTTTTGCTGCAGGTAAGGTAGCCAGGTAATCGCCAATAGTATAAGGAATAACAAAATAGCCATCGGCTAAGCCTTGCATCAATGCACTGGCTCCCAGCCGGTTTGCGCCATGGTCAGAGAAATTGGCTTCACCCAATGCATAGCATCCCGGAATGGTAGTCATTAAATTGTAATCTACCCACAAACCACCCATTGTATAGTGAACAGCCGGATAGATGCGCATTGGAGTTTTATATGGATTTTCGCCTGTAATCTTCTCATACATGTCAAACAGGTTTCCATATTTGGCAGAAATTACTTTCTCGCTGTCCCTTTTAATAGCATCCGCAAAATCCAGATACACCGCCATTTTTGTATTGCCTACGCCTCTTCCTTCATCACATACATATTTGGCATTACGGGAAGCTACGTCGCGGGGCACCAGGTTACCAAAAGAAGGATACCTTCTTTCCAGGAAGTAATCTCTTTCGGCTTCCGGTATATCTTCTGGTTTGCGGGTATCACCTGCTTTTTTAGGTACCCATACCCGGCCATCATTCCGAAGTGATTCCGACATCAGGGTAAGCTTCGATTGGTATTCACCTGAAACAGGAATACAGGTAGGGTGAATTTGCGTAAAACAAGGATTTCCAAAGAAGGCACCTTTTTTATGGGCTCTCCATGCAGCTGTTACATTGCAACCCATTGCGTTGGTAGACAGGTAAAATACGTTACCATACCCTCCGGTACAAAGCAATACCGCATGACCAGAATGCTTTTCAATTTGTCCGGTAATCAGGTTACGCGTAATAATTCCTCTGGCCCGCCCATCTACCATTACCAGGTCAAGCATTTCGGTACGGGTATATAATTTAATTTTGCCATTGGCTACTTGGCGGCTCATGGCACTATAAGCGCCCAGCAGCAATTGTTGGCCGGTTTGGCCTCTGGCATAGAATGTTCTCGATACCTGGGCTCCTCCAAAAGACCGGTTAGCTAGTAAGCCACCATATTCGCGGGCAAAAGGCACACCTTGAGCTACGCACTGGTCTATAATATTTACACTTACTTCTGCCAGCCGGTATACATTTCCTTCACGGGCACGGTAGTCACCTCCTTTTACGGTATCATAAAATAAGCGGTAAACGCTGTCGCCATCGTTTTGATAGTTTTTAGCCGCATTAATCCCTCCTTGTGCGGCAATACTATGCGCACGGCGGGGGCTATCGTGGAAGGTAAAGGCTTTTACATTGTAGCCTAGTTCAGCCAGTGAGGCAGCGGCAGAGGCGCCAGCCAAACCGGTTCCTACTACAATTATATCATATTTCCTCTTGTTTGCCGGGTTGACAAGCTTTAAGTTGAACTTATGCTTGGTCCATTTTTCCGCCAGAGGGCCTTCTGGAATTTTAGCATCTAATTTCATGTGAATATATTTTTATTTTTTAATGATCACATGGAATGGCCGGCATGTGCATCCTGTTTTGTAAAATACATGTTTAGGCCATTTCATAGATTGATATGATTTTGAAGAAAAACTCGTTATTCAGATAAATAACTTTTTTACAGATATAAAGTTTAAAACCTTAGCGGGTAAGTAAAAAATAGATAGGAAAAGCGGCAAATCCGGCAGGAACCAGAATAGCAATGGCAATACCTATTTTCTCAATAAGTGGTGTATACTTCTTGTGGCGGATACCCAGGGTCTGGAAAGCACTGCCAAAGCCGTGCATCAGGTGGAACGAGAGCAATACCATAATAATTACATAGAAGATAGATAGCCACCATTCCTGCTGAAACACGGTTTTTACCAGGTAAGCCATATCTTTATACTCTGTGCCTTCGTAAGTTACAGTAGGTATATCACCGAACTTATAGGTGTACCAGAAGGTGCGAAGGTGCAATAACAGGAAAATTAGGACTAAACTGCCACTAAGTCCCATGTTTCTGGAAAACCAGCTGCTATTAGCTGAAGGCTGGCTGAAAGCATATCCTTGTGGCCGGGCTTTCTGATTGCGCCTGGTGAGCACAAACGAGGTATAAATATGAATGGCAAAGCCCAGAACCATTATAATTTCAAGTACCCGGACAATGCCGGCCGAAGACATAAACTGGGAGTACTCATTAAAGGCTCTCCCACCATCAGCTCTGAAAATAAGGAAGTTGCCGGAAAGATGCACAAATAGAAAAGAAACCAGAAACAAACCGGTAAGTGCCATTACCAGTTTCCGGCCGATAGTACTGGTGAGGGTTTGTGTAATCCAACTCATGGGTTAATGTATAATTAGAGAATAGGTTAACAAATAGTTAAAATATAGTACCAAATTTAAGAAACGTTCAAAGTTACACCCGGCAAAGATATTAAACAACGCAATACACCATTTTAATTAAAATGCAATTTATTCACTTACCTTACATATGTAAATTACATTTATATATGTAAATTGCTAGTAAAGAAACAAACCACCGGCACATTTGTTTGTGATATAATTAGTTAGGAAAGTACAAATTTATAGCGCCTGATCAATGCTCCCGTATCGCCTTATTTTTATGCAAAGCCGCATATTTCAAGCACTTAGCTTGCTTCTGCTGCTATTTATTATATCTGTTAACCAAGCAAATGCCACCCATGTAAGAGCAGGAGAAATTATAGCCATTAGAGATACTACTGGAGGCAATTCTGGTACGTTTAGGTACCGCTTTATATTCACCATGTACCGCGATACCTGTCCTACCTGCGTCGCTGCAGGTCCGGCAACCCTCTATTTTGGATATGGAAGCCCTCCGGAGAACAGCGGTTCTGTAGAGCCAAACTCACCACGAGTGCTTATCGGAAATGATACAGAGCGGGTAACGTATGAGTTTACCCATACGTATCCGGCGGCAGGAATTTACCAGGTATATGTAACAGTAGATAACCGCAATAGGGATGTATTGAATATGGTTAATTCTGTCAATACTTCCTTTCACGTAGAAACAACTATATTTATCAATCAACAAGTAGGAATTAACAATACACCGATACTGAGAATCCCTCCGGTAGACCTGGCTAGGGTAGGGCAGCGGTATGTGCATAACCCGGATGCCTTTGATATTGATGGCGATAGTTTATCTTATAGAATAGTAACGCCTAAGCAGGGATTTGGGCTTGAGGTAAACGGCTACCGCGATCCACAACTGGTACAAGCAGGCACCAACGAAGCAGGTACTGGCCCTGCCACTTTTGGTATTACCCAGAAAGGAGATTTAATCTGGGATGCTCCAACCAGGCCCGGGATATATAATGTGGCTTTTGTGGTAGAAGAGTGGCGGAATGGGGAAAAGATAGGTATAGTTACCAGGGATATGCAAATTATTGTACGGGATAATATAAACCTGCGGCCTCTTCTAGAAATTCCTAATGATACCTGTATTGTAGCAGGTTCTCCTTTGCCAGGTTTCGTGCGGGCTACCGATCCTGATGGCAATCGTATCCGGCTTTCAGCCAGCAGCGGATTATTTCAAAGCAACTTTCCGGCTCCCAGAGCAAGTTTTACTGTACCTGCACCTATTCAAAACAATCCGGCAACCGGCAACTTCTTCTGGCAAACCCAATGTTTGCATGTGCGGGAGCAACCCTACCAGGTAGTTTTCCGGGCAGAAGACTTACCAACTCCCGACACTTCCAGAAAGCTGGTAGACATCAGAACCTGGCAGATCCGGGTAGTAGGTCCTAAGCCCACCGGGCTGACAGCCACTGCCCAAGGCAACTCGATTGGGCTCTCCTGGGATGCCTACACCTGCAGCAACGCCTCGCAGATGGTCATCTGGCGCAGAATCGGCTGTGGCGAGCTGCCCGATGACCCCTGCCGGACAGGTGTGGACCCGGCCTCGGGCTATGTGCAGATCGGTACAGTGCCCATCGGCACCACCTCTTTTGTGGATGACAATGCGGGCCAAGGCTTGCAGTCAGGGGTCAGCTACAGCTATGTGATCTCAGCCTCCTTTGCTCCTCCCTCAGGTGGAGAAAGCCTGGCTTCTGATGCTGTCTGTGCCTCGTTGGCCTTGGATGTGCCCTTCATCACCAATGTGTCGGTGGAAAGAACTGCTCCACAAGGCGAGATCTTTATCCGCTGGCTGCAGCCCCGGGAGCTGGATCAGGCTGCCTTCCCCGGGCCTTACCGCTATGAGCTCTACCGGGCCACCGGGCTTTCGGGCACGGATTTCTCTTTAGTAGGCAGCCGTACGGTGACTAGCTTTACTGCTGCCACAGTCAATGACACCACCTTCCGGGATAGCGGACTAGACACAGAGGTCAATGCCTACAACTATATGCTCCTGTTTTACTATCAGACAAGCAGGCTCAAAGACTCTTCGGCCACTGCTTCCTCGGTGCGCCTGACCGTGACTCCGGGGGTGAATGTGATTGACCTTTCCTGGCAGGCTAATGTGCCCTGGAGCAATGCCGGTACCACTCACAAAGTTTACCGCGAGAGCCGCACCTTGCCGGGCGTGTTTGAGCTGTTAGCGGATGTGGCGGTAAGCGATGCAGGCAGTTTCCGCTTCAGTGACACCGGCAATGGGCTGGTCTTGGATGAGGATTCCACCTATTGCTATTATGTAGAAACCTATGGCAGCTATGGTAACCCCAAGATTTTATCCCCTTTGATCAACAAGTCACAGATCGCCTGTGCGGCCCCCCTAGATACGCTGGCTCCTTGTCCGCCTTTGCTAGCCATCGACAGCCTGGACTGCGGCAGCCTGACAGGGGAATCTTTCTGTAATGTAGAAAGCTTTGCCAATAAGCTTACCTGGAGTTATCCAACAGCTGTTGGGGAGAACTGTGATGAGGACATTGTGGCCTACCGCTTGTACTACAAGCGCTATGAGGAGGATACCGAGTTTGCCTTGATCGCCACTATCAACAGCCCCCGGCCACCTGCCATGTTCTATGAGCATAGCGGCTTGAGCTCGTATGCGGGTTGTTACTATGTGACGGCTGTCGATGAGGATGGGCAGGAGAGTGCCCCGAGCAATGTGGTCTGCAAAGACAACTGTCCCTACTATGAGCTGCCCAATGTGTTCACCCCCAATGGGGATGGCAAAAATGAGCTGTTCACCCCTTTTCCTTGTCCTCGATTTGTGGAATCCGTGGAGGTGACCGTCTACAACCGCTGGGGCCGGCCTATGTTTGAGACCAGCAATGTGCTCATCAACTGGGATGGTATGATTGGTTCGGGAGAGGAGAGTGGGGGCAGTGAGGTGACCAACGGGGTGTACTACTATCTGGCCAAGGTCAGGTTTGCCCGTTTGCGGCGAAGTGATGAGCTTACTCAGATCAAAGGATGGGTGCAGATTCTGAGATAAGTATCCTTGCCCAATAAGCTTAATCATCCAATACTAATAGTATTTTTTGCAAACTCCGGTATAGAAACATACCGGAGTTTGTAATTTTGGTATATAGCAATTTTTGAAAATGGCTTAGGATGTGTGCATTTGAGGATGTAAACTAATAATTGGATTTCTTTATGTTTGCAAAAGCAGAGGTTTACACTTGAGTCAGCTCAAACAACTCATCCGTCTACTTTGGGGCTCCTGGTAATTTTCAGAAAGATTCAGGAAGGTAATCAGTATGTGAAATACAATTTTGAAATTGCAACAAATTTCATATTTTACAGTATTGATTCTTGCCATTCACTCAATTCACCTTTAATTAAAATTTAATGCCGTTAGCAAAACGCTTACTACTCTTTCTGATTTTTCTGGCTATTCCCTTATCAGAAATATATGCTACCCATGTCAGAGCTGGCGAAATTTCAGCCTTCCGGGATACTACCGGAGGAAACCAAAACTCATTCCGCTATATTTTTAGATTTGTTATGTACCGGAACACCAGAGGTGTACCGCAAGCGGCGGTAACCATGAATTTTGGCGATGGTACCCTTTCCCAACCCAATGATATTAGAAGAACTACCCCGCTTGGCAATGACACCGAAGAACTTGAGTTTGTTTTTACCCATACCTATCCGGCAGCAGGTATCTATACAGTGAGTGTTATTATTCCAAACAGAAATGCAGGAATTGTAAATTTAGGATCTCCCTCTGATATGATTAGCTTCTATGTGGAGACTACCTTGTTTATTAATCAGCAGGTAGGAATTAACAATACACCAGTGCTGCTCAACCCTCCTATAGACCGGGCCTGCGTAGGCGAACGGTTTGTGCATAACCCGGATGCCTTTGATATTGACGGGGATAGCCTGGCTTACCGGTTGATAGTGCCTAAACAAAATGTGGGAATTAATGCTGTTGGGTATGTAGATCCTACTACGGTTAGAGCCGGCACCAATGAGGCTGGAACCGGGCCTGCGAGTTTTAATATTAATCAGCGCGGAGATCTTGTATGGGATGCGCCAGTGGTACAAGGAGAATACAATGTAGCTTTTATCATTGAAGAATGGCGGAATGGCGTGAAAATCGGTGAAGTTACCAGAGATATGCAGATAAGGGTGTCGGATTGCCGGAATAACCACCCATTACTAGTTATTCCAAATGATACGTGTGTTGTGGCAGGCTCTCTGGTTACCGGAGTAATTCGCGCCACTGATCCGGATGGTAATCAGATACGCTTGTCGTCGAGTAGTGGTTTATATGAGCCGAACTTTCCGGCTCCCAGAGCAACCTTTACACCAGATATGATTCCTCAAAATAGCCCGGCAGTGGGTAATTTTACCTGGCAAACCCAATGTTTGCATGTGCGGGAGCAACCCTATCAGGTTATTTTTAAGGCAGAAGACTTACCATTAAGAGATACTTTAGTTGATATAAAGACCTGGCAGATCCGGGTAGTAGGTCCTAAGCCCACCGGGCTGACAGCCACTGCCCAAGGCAACTCGATTGGGCTCTCCTGGGATGCCTACACCTGCAGCAACGCCTCGCAGATGGTCATCTGGCGCAGAATCGGCTGTGGCGAGCTGCCCGATGACCCCTGCCGGACAGGTGTGGACCCGGCCTCGGGCTATGTGCAGATCGGTACAGTGCCCATCGGCACCACCTCTTTTGTGGATGACAATGCGGGCCAAGGCTTGCAGTCAGGGGTCAGCTACAGCTATGTGATCTCAGCCTCCTTTGCTCCTCCCTCAGGTGGAGAAAGCCTGGCTTCTGATGCTGTCTGTGCCTCGTTGGCCTTGGATGTGCCCTTCATCACCAATGTGTCGGTGGAAAGAACTGCTCCACAAGGCGAGATCTTTATCCGCTGGCTGCAGCCCCGGGAGCTGGATCAGGCTGCCTTCCCCGGGCCTTACCGCTATGAGCTCTACCGGGCCACCGGGCTTTCGGGCACGGATTTCTCTTTAGTAGGCAGCCGTACGGTGACTAGCTTTACTGCTGCCACAGTCAATGACACCACCTTCCGGGATAGCGGACTAGACACAGAGGTCAATGCCTACAACTATATGCTCCTGTTTTACTATCAGACAAGCAGGCTCAAAGACTCTTCGGCCACTGCTTCCTCGGTGCGCCTGACCGTGACTCCGGGGGTGAATGTGATTGACCTTTCCTGGCAGGCTAATGTGCCCTGGAGCAATGCCGGTACCACTCACAAAGTTTACCGCGAGAGCCGCACCTTGCCGGGCGTGTTTGAGCTGTTAGCGGATGTGGCGGTAAGCGATGCAGGCAGTTTCCGCTTCAGTGACACCGGCAATGGGCTGGTCTTGGATGAGGATTCCACCTATTGCTATTATGTAGAAACCTATGGCAGCTATGGTAACCCCAAGATTTTATCCCCTTTGATCAACAAGTCACAGATCGCCTGTGCGGCCCCCCTAGATACGCTGGCTCCTTGTCCGCCTTTGCTAGCCATCGACAGCCTGGACTGCGGCAGCCTGACAGGGGAATCTTTCTGTAATGTAGAAAGCTTTGCCAATAAGCTTACCTGGAGTTATCCAACAGCTGTTGGGGAGAACTGTGATGAGGACATTGTGGCCTACCGCTTGTACTACAAGCGCTATGAGGAGGATACCGAGTTTGCCTTGATCGCCACTATCAACAGCCCCCGGCCACCTGCCATGTTCTATGAGCATAGCGGCTTGAGCTCGTATGCGGGTTGTTACTATGTGACGGCTGTCGATGAGGATGGGCAGGAGAGTGCCCCGAGCAATGTGGTCTGCAAAGACAACTGTCCCTACTATGAGCTGCCCAATGTGTTCACCCCCAATGGGGATGGCAAAAATGAGCTGTTCACCCCTTTTCCTTGTCCTCGATTTGTGGAATCCGTGGAGGTGACCGTCTACAACCGCTGGGGCCGGCCTATGTTTGAGACCAGCAATGTGCTCATCAACTGGGATGGTATGATTGGTTCGGGAGAGGAGAGTGGGGGCAGTGAGGTGACCAACGGGGTGTACTACTATCTGGCCAAGGTCAGGTTTGCCCGTTTGCGGCGAAGTGATGAGCTCACCCAGATCAAAGGATGGGTGCAGGTACTCAAATAAATATAGGGATTAAATATAGCGATCAGGCAACTGAATGTAAATTTAGAATAGCTTGTTATACGGAGTATACCTTCTGTACTTAATTCACGTTTAAGAGAAAGAAGTTTGCAATTTGCCCAGAGGCATTTATTCTTCACTGATTTAATTTATATACGATGCATATAATCCTTTTTGATGGAGTTTGTAATTTTTGCAACGCCAGTATCAATTTTATAATTGACCGGGACAGCCGAAACCAGTTCAGCTTTGCCTCTTTGCAATCAGAAATAGGCCGGAAACTGCTTCAGCAATACCAGGTGCCAGATACAAATTCCCTGGATAGTGTGGTATTGATTAAAAATGGTAAGGTGTATAAAAAGTCTGCTGCAGCTCTGGAAATTGTAAAAGACTTAAATGGCTTATGGCCTGTCCTGTCTATATTTAACCTGTTGCCATCGTTTATACTAGATACCTTCTATGATTTACTGGCTAAAAACCGGTATAAACTTTTTGGCAAGTCTGAAACCTGCCGTATTCCTACCCCGCAGCTCCGGCAGAAATTCCTATAATAGTTTAGTAACTAGTTGATACTAGGTATGTAACAGATTCATTACGTAACCTTCTGGTATAAAAGTGGGACAACTACTTACTTTTTAGACTGTAATTACTAAATTTACCAACCTAAAACCACCTGTTGTAATGAAAGCATATATTTTTCCTGGGCAAGGTTCACAATTTCCGGGTATGGGAAAAGAGCTGTTTGAAGAATCTGACAAAGCAAAAAGCTTGTTTGAAAAGGCAAATCAGCTACTAAAATTTGATATTACCAGAGTCATGTTTCAAGGCACCGAAGAAGAATTGAAACAAACTAATGTAACCCAACCTGCTATCTTTTTACACTCGGTTATCCTGGCGGCTATTTCTGAAAATTTTGAACCGCAAATGGTTGCCGGTCATTCATTAGGTGAATTTTCTGCTCTGGTTGCCAGCAAAGCCCTTTCCTTTGAAGATGGATTGCTTTTAGTGGCCCAGCGGGCATCGGCTATGCAGGAAGCCTGTGAAATGAACCCCTCTACGATGGCTGCCATACTTGGATTGGAAGACGAGAAAGTGGAACAAGTTTGTGCCCAGATAGATGAAGTAGTTGTAGCAGCGAATTATAACTGTCCGGGTCAGCTGGTTATTTCGGGAAGTATTAAAGGCATTGAAATAGCGTGCGCCAGGTTGAAAGAGGCAGGTGCTAAGCGTGCATTGCCATTGCCAGTAGGAGGTGCCTTCCATTCTCCTTTGATGGAGCCAGCGCGTGAAAAACTGGCAAAGGCTATAGAGAGAACTACTTTTTCGGCACCTCGTTGTCCTATCTACCAGAATGTGAATGCTCAGCCTTCTACCAACATAGAAACCATTAAGGCCAATCTGATTGCCCAGTTAACAGAACCTGTCCGCTGGACACAGTCCGTGCAAAATATGGTAAAAGATGGGGCCACTACCTTTATTGAATGTGGGCCTGGCAAAGTGTTGCAAGGTCTGGTGAAAAAAATAAGCCCGGGTGTAGAAGTTGGCAGCATACGTTAACATCTAAATTATTTCCAGGCAAGCATAGGGTTTAATTAGCCTCTTTTGCACATTAAGCTATATAATCCGCTCATTACTTTATGAAACCGACCGCTTTATTCAATCTGATCAAGTACACACCCAGGTGGGTTATTTTCCAGATTGATGTTCTTATATGTGTGGCATCTTTGGTTCTGGCCTTTTTATTAAGGCTAAACTTTGAAATAGAACTTATTAACTGGATTGATCTATCCATTGCTTTACTGCTAGCCATCAGCGTAAAGAGTATCTTTTTTCTCATAACCGGAAGTTTTGCAGGTATTATTAAATATACCAGTGTAGAAGATGCCAAAAGAATATTTCAGGCGCTTAGTTTTAGTTTCCTGGTCATATTCCTGGTGAACAGCCTCCATTATTATTTAAAAGACGCCTATATCATACCGGTTTCTGTTCTTATTATTGATTATTGTGTGTCTATGTTATGTATGTGTGCCATACGCATCCTGGCCAAGATTCTTTACTTTGAATGGAAAAACCAGAGCCATAGCCAGAAGAAAGTAAACATTATCATTTATGGGGCCGGAGAAGCAGGGGTTATTACAAAAAAAACTATTTCCCAGGACAAAGATAACAATATGAATGTAGTCGCTTTTCTGGACGATGACCCCGGAAAAGTACGGAACACTATTGATGGGATTCATATCTATCAGAATAATAATGAGAATCTTGTCAGACTCATCAATCAAAAGAAAGTAGAAGTGCTCATTATTGCCATCCAGGATCTGTCACCTGAAAAAAAGAAAGAGGTAATAGATACTTGTCTGGCATTTGGTATACAGGCCCGTAGCATTCCGCCGGTACAGAAGTGGATTAATGGAGAGTTGAGCCTGAAGCAGATTAAAGATGTAAATATTGAAGATGTATTAGGCAGGGCTCCTATACAACTGGATAAAACCCGAATTAAACAGGAAATTGAAGGAAAAACGATTATGATTACGGGAGCTGCTGGTTCCATTGGCAGTGAACTTACCCGGCAGATCCTTCTCTTCTCTCCTAAGAACATGATTCTGATAGACCAGGCCGAGTCTGCTTTGTACGACCTGGAACTAGAACTTTCCGAGCTGCCTTATAAGATTAATTACCAAATGAGGCTATGCAATATCACTAACGGTAGCCGGATGGAGAAACTTTTCCGGAAGTTTAAGCCTGATATTGTTTTTCATGCGGCTGCCTACAAGCATGTGCCAGTTATGGAAGAAAACCCTGCCGAAGCTGTAATTGTAAATATTCTGGGAACCAAAATACTAGCCGATTTATCCGCTAAATATAGTGTAGAGAAATTTATTATGATCTCTACTGATAAGGCGGTTAACCCAACAAGCGTAATGGGAGCTTCCAAACGTATTGCGGAGATATACACCCAATCTCTTAATAATGAACTAGCTAGTATAGATGATGGTAGCCCCATACAAAATACCAGGTTTATAACCACCCGTTTTGGCAATGTGCTGGGTTCGAATGGATCCGTAATACCCCGTTTCCGGAAGCAAATAGCTCAGGGAGGCCCGGTTACAGTTACTCATCCGGAAATTACCCGTTACTTTATGACCATACCCGAGGCCTGCCAGCTGGTGCTGGAAGCAGGCAGTATCGGTGAAGGTGGGGAAATATTTTTGTTTGATATGGGCAAGTCTATCAAAATAGTAGATCTGGCTAAAAAAATGATAAAACTTTCAGGCTTAACATTAGGTAAAGATATACAGTTGATTTATACGGGATTGCGTCCGGGAGAAAAATTGTATGAGGAACTGCTAAGTAATGAAGAAAATACCAAGCCAACCCACCATCCGCAGATATTAATTGCCAAAACCCGTAATTATAGTTTTGCACTCATTAAAGAACAGATATTCGATTTGTCTACACTGCTTACTCTACACAATAATGAAGCTATTATTATGAGTATGAAAAAGATTGTGCCTGAATACATCAGCAAAAATTCCATCTATGAAAAACTAGACAAACCGCAGGAGATGGTTGAGTAAAGATACTAGTGATGCCTAGCAGAAGCGCTTATATTAATAATATAAGCGCTTTTTATTTGTCTCAGCTTGTAGCCAGGTAAATTTTTCAGGTATTATAAAATAATACTTATCTAATAAATAGAATTTGCGTATACGTCTACAATAACATAATCTGATAAGCCATTACATGTGGCAACTGGTAAATAGGTGTACGTTTATCCTTTAGACAGATACAACAACCCATTTCTGTACAACAAAGCTTCAATAAAAATACTCCCTTTAAAAATCTTTAGGTCAATTTACTTTGTTTAATATTAGCATATTTCAGTTAAACAAAGTTGTCCTGCTAAATTACAATCATTATATTGTGTTTTGTCTCTGTAAATAGTACAAAGATAAAATTTGTTATATTAATCTGTTTATTAACAGCGATAGTTAATTATTTTTGTTAAAGTTTTTTCAATAAACATTAAACAAAGTTTGGAAATTTCGTTTAATAATTTGTATATTTGGTTAAACAAAACGCATAAGGGTATGACAGCATTAGAGTTTACG
The DNA here is from genome assembly GCF_030503435.1 of Rhodocytophaga aerolata. Classification (GTDB taxonomy): domain Bacteria; phylum Bacteroidota; class Bacteroidia; order Cytophagales; family 172606-1; genus Rhodocytophaga; species Rhodocytophaga aerolata. The sequence continues at coordinate 145,553 of NZ_JAUKPO010000008.1, read as the reverse complement.
TATTCAATTAATAAGATATCCAAGTCTCTTAGGCCTTTTGCGCTAAGATTGACTAAGGATGGAGAAGATGCGAATGATTTACTTCAGGAAACCTTGCTGAAGGCATTTACCAACCGTGATAAGTTTGCAGAGGGTACTAATTTAAAAGCATGGTTGTATACCATCATGAAGAACACCTTTATTACAAACTATCAGCGCTTAGTAAGAAAGAAAACGTTCATTGATACTACCAGCAATCTGCATTACATTAATTCAATGGACAACATCACCGATAACCTGGCGTATTCCAGCTTTACCCTGGACGACATCAGTAGGGCGATGAAGAGCTTGGATGATGTATACCGTACTCCTTTTATCATGCATTTCAGAGGATTTAAGTATCATGAGATTGCTGAGAAACTTAACATACCAATTGGAACGGTAAAAAACAGAATTCACATTGCCAGAAAGGAATTAAAGGATATGCTGCAGAATTATTCCTATAGCTATTAATATACACTTTTGCATCGGCCTAAATTAAACTGGTTACTTCCTAAACATTGCGCTGTTTAGGAAGTTTCGTTTTTAGGCAATCAGAAAGGTAAATTACCAGAGCACAGATAAATTAGATGGGTTTATGTAACCTAATACATAAATTAAATAATCCCTGTACGCTAGATTATTATATTAAATGCTTTGATATTAATTCTAGAGCGATATCTTGGAGAGATGGTCCGGAAACCTGACATAAAATTTTATTTTAAATACGCATTGAGCAGTCCTGTAGAACAGATTAGTGTATGGCAAAGAAGAAAGTATTAGTTATTGGTTCAGGGTTCGCCGGATTGGCTGCTGCCACCAGCCTTGCTGCTACAGGGCTATTTGAAGTAGAGGTGCTGGAAAAAAATGAAAGCCCAGGTGGCCGGGCCAGAGTGTTCAAAGACAAAGGTTTTACTTTTGATATGGGGCCTAGCTGGTATTGGATGCCTGATGTGTTTGATGCCTATTTTGACAAGTTTGGAAAGAAAACAGCGGACTATTATCAGCTGGTGCGCCTAGATCCTTCCTACCGGGTATTTTTTGGAAAAGATGACCTGCTGGATATTCCGGCCCGTATGACTGAGATTAATGCATTATTTGAGTCGCTGGAGCCAGGAAGCAGCAAGATGCTGGAGAAGTTTCTGGCCCAGGCCGCCTATAAATATCAGGTAGGAATTAACGATCTGGTATACAAGCCCAGCCGTTCGCTGACAGAGTTTATTGACCTGAAATTATTGGTAGATGTACTCCGGTTAGATGTATTTCAGTCTTTTTCAAGTCATATCCGCAAGTTTTTCCATCACAAAAAGATTCTGCAATTAATTGAGTTTCCCATTCTTTTTTTAGGAGCATTACCGGAAAATACACCTGCGCTATACAGCCTGATGAACTATGCTGATATAAGTTTAGGTACCTGGTATCCTATGGGAGGTATGCATCAGATTGTGGAAGGAATGGTTAAAGTTGCGGAGGAAAAAGGCGTAAAGTTCAGGTATGCCGAACCAGTAAGTAAAATTATAGTAGAGAATGGGCAGGCACGCCGGGTAGTTACCAGCAAGGGCCAATATGAAGCTGATATAGTGGTAGCCGGAGCCGATTACCACCATGTTGAATATGATTTGTTAACAAAAGATCTGCGGAACTATACAGAAGAGTATTGGGATAAACGGGTAATGGCTCCCTCTTCCCTTATCTTTTATCTGGGTGTCAACAAGCGGTTAAAGAACCTGCGCCATCACAACCTGTTCTTTGATGAAGATTTTAAAGATCATGCGAAGGAAATATACGAGAGTCCCCAATGGCCATCTAAACCCTTATTTTATGTGTCGGCTCCTTCCATAACCGACAGCAGTGTGGCTCCGGAAGGGTGTGAAAACTTATTCATTCTTATTCCGGTGGCTCCAGATTTACAAGATACTGCGGAAGTACGGGAAAAATACTATCAGATGGTGATGCAGCGATTGGAAAACCTGACGGGCCAATCTGTACAGGAACATGTGGTATTTAAGCGGAGTTATGCCCATGCAGATTTTAAGCAAGATTACCACGCCTTTAAAGGCAATGCATATGGCCTGGCTAATACGTTAATGCAAACAGCTATTTTAAAACCATCCCTGAAAAGCAAAAAGGTAAAAAACTTATATTTTACCGGGCAGCTTACGGTACCGGGGCCCGGTGTGCCTCCTTCACTCATTTCAGGGCAGGTAGTGGCTGGCGAAGTGCAAAAAGAATTTAGCTAATTCTTTCCATATTAAAACATATTTTCCAAATACTGGTTAATGAAATTAGCGACTTTCGAGTGCACCTGTAGTTAAGCCGTATACTTTAAACATCTACATTTCAGACCTAAGTAACCTTGCCTATGCTCTCTATGGATTTATACAACCAGACTACGCTTCAATGTAGTAAGCTCATTACACAGAACTACAGTACCTCTTTTACCTTAGGGATTAAAACGCTGGATAAGAAGTTTCACTTTCCAATCTATGCAATTTATGGATTTGTGCGGTATGCCGATGAAATAGTAGATACCTTTCATAACCACAATAAGAAAGAATTGCTGGATTGCTTCAAGAAAGACACGTATAAGGCCATAACAGATAAAATTAGTCTGAATCCGGTATTAAATTCCTTCCAGCTAGTTGTAAATGAGTATGATATTAGTCATGAGCTGATTGAAGCTTTTTTGAAGAGCATGGAAATGGATTTGTATTTTAGTGAATACAACTCCGGTGGCTATGAGGAATATATCTATGGGTCGGCGGAAGTGGTAGGGCTGATGTGCTTGTGTGTGTTTTGCGAAGGCAATAAAGAAGAATACGAAAAGTTAAAAGAACCCGCCCGCCGCCTAGGTGCTGCCTTCCAGAAAGTAAACTTCTTACGAGATATTAAAAGCGATTATTATGAAAGAGGCCGCATCTATTTTCCGGGAGTAAATTTTGAAGCCTTCAATGGAGATGCCAAAACCGCTATTGAGCAGGATATTCAGAATGATTTTGATGCTGCTTACGAGGGAATTATCCGGTTGCCAAATGGGGCCAAATGGGGCGTATACCTGGCCTATATGTATTATGTGTCGTTGTTCAACAAAATAAAAAGTCTACCTGCTTCTAAAGTCCTGCAAGAAAGAATCCGCGTACCAGACAACCAGAAACTAGCTATTCTTATTCAAACCTACTTCAAACATAAGCTGAATTTTATGTAGCGCATAAGTAGTTAAATTTCACTCTTCTTAGTTATTATTTCCCCACTAAATAGCCACACACTTTCGAGGATAAATCTCTCCTCTTTAAATAGGCCTATACTTTTGGGAAGTAATGAATAATTGATATGGCCATCTCCTATAACAGACATTTCTTGTCCGGCAATTGCATGAAAATCCAACGATAATTCTTCATACTTTCTGAAATTTGCTCTCTGATTATGAACTATGATGGTTCGCCATCGTGGATTCCCAGTCACTCCAACTTCATAATACTGAACTATAAGTTTTTTCTTTGAGTCTTTTATAGAAGTGTATATAATTCTATCTTGCTTGAAGATACCAATTTCCCCATAACCTAAAGCAGCAAAAAAAACAAAAAATAGGAATGTAATTGCCGCCACACTTATCACTAAAAGCCCTTCAAAAATTTTACCTTTAAATAAGCTCAATACCACTATTAAAAATACACAAACCATCAAAAATATTATAGCAGTTAAGGGTAATAAACCACTCATAAGCAACTGAGCTAATATACTTCTGGGTTCGATATTGCTCAAGATTGCAGGAGGGATACAACCTAAAATAAATATTACTACTAGTACTTTTATTGTGAAAGTGATTTTGTTTTCCACAATTATATTTTGACTAGGACAATAAGCATGTATGTTAGAATTAATGGCCTTGTACTATGCCAAATGTCAAAGAATACATGCATAAAATCTAACTAAAGTTCACTGCAAGTATATCTTTCATAGGCAAAGTGAGGAGATACCACAAAAATACTTACTAGAACTGTGGGTATCTGTAAAGGAAAATCTTAAAATGCATATGGCTATTCTCCACCAGCCACCTGCACACTATCGGTAGGCGATGTTTTGGCAACTGTAAGCAAAGTTTGCTCTGGATATAAAATAGGCTGTACATTTTTCAGATGGCCTAAACTATGGTTGGCAATATTGGTGAGCACAATAACTGTACTCTGGTCATGGCGGTTACGCATAAAATAACTCTTGTAGCCATGCCACCAGCCGCCATGATACACTACCGGTTGTCCGCAGTCAAGGGTTTTGAGTCGCCAGCCATAGCCATAATTTTCTTTTTTCATTTCTTTATTAGCCGGCTGAAAAGCTTCTTCCAGCGTGGTAGCTTTTACTATTTTGCCACTATACAAGGCGCGGTCCCATTTAAACATATCTTCTACCGTAGAATATACGCCTTTGTCGCCGGTAGCGCCATTGAGATAACTATTTGCGACTACGCGTCTGCCAGCTGTATAACCAACAGCTACTTTTTCAGTAAGCGCCGTATTATTCCCATTGAATACCCATGTATGCGTCATGCCCAAGGGTTTGAATACTTCCTTCTGCATAAAGTTTTCAAACTTCATTTTGGAAGCTTTTTCTACAATAGCTGCAAGTACAGAATAACCAGTGTTGCTGTAATCGTAGCGTTTATCAGGCAAATAATAAGGCTTAGGCTGATGCTTGGCCATCATTTTAATCACCTCCTGATTGTCCAGAAATTTCTTTCTGTCGGGCCAGAAGTCTTCACTAAAATAGGTATAATCAGGTAGACCAGAACGGTGCGTAAGTAGCATGCGTACGGTTATGCCTTTGTAAGGAAATTCAGGGTAATATTTCTGTACTTCATCATCATACGACAGCAGCCCTCTTTCCTTTAGAATCATCACAGCCATAGCCGTAAACTGTTTGGATACAGAGGCAAGCTGGAACGCCGTATTGGTTGTTAAACTATCTTTCTTGCGGAGATCGGCATAGCCAAAAGCGCCTTTGTAGATAATCTGTCCATGTTGAGCAATAAGCACGGTACCATTGAACCCTCTCTTTTTATGCATGCTATGAAAGAAAGTATCCAGCTGGTACGCTTTACTGGCAGCATCCGCCTGGTTAAACATCCGGTGAATACTATCGTTGTGCAACTGAAGGCTATCAGTTACGACAAATTTCTTTTCGCTGGAGTGGGATTCTGTACAGGCATACAAACTGGCACTAAGTAAACCTGCATATATACAACGGAGGAGAGTCTGCTTAATCACTTGTTAGAAAATTTATGATGGAGTAACGGCTATTTGCTTCAATAAATATACATAAAAGCAGAAAAATTAAATTATCCCGTAACCCAATGCTTACACTTTCAATTGCCTGAAAGATGTAACAATCCCATTAAAAAAGCAAGTTATCTCTATATCTGGCGTGAGATTTTTATTTTGAGAACCTTCGTACTGTCTGATAAAAATAGTGCAAAAAAAGACTCTTTTGTACTATTTACATGCCTGCCTCCGGAAGTACGTTTAGCATTTAGATAGAGGAGCCAGCATAATTTCTTTCGTTGTATACCATCAGTATATGAGTAAAAGCTAGTTTTTTCATGAAAGAGAGGGCATCAGTAGCCATACCTGGGCTATTCTTTCCTTTTTATTTCCTGGCTTTGGGACTATATATTCGCTTGCAGCCTTGTATTTTCGTAGCGGTCGTTCAGGCAAGTAAAGAACAGTCAGCAGAGAAGTTTGGCAAGCAACTAGCCAAAAGGAGCCTTCTGGTAAAAAAGCTAATTTCTGTAAGAAAAAGAAAGATTACTGCTAAGCGACGGATAATGGAAAGGAGCGAGGTAGCAATATTTTATTAGTATGCATTAAAGTTGCGTAACAACGGCATACACGCCTTTCACTACCTCTGCCATTTTTTTAAAATCCAGAGTGTCAATAGTGTCTGATTTTTTATGGTAATTGGGGTTTCTTAAAAAAGAAGTATCATTGATCATTACTGCCGGATACTTATATTTCCAGTAATTTCTGTGGTCAGAGAGGCCGGCTAATCCTTCCGAATTAGGAAAGGTAATGGATTGCACATCTATGGAGGAATGTTTCCGCATCAGCATTTGTACATTTTTTACAAAAGTCTCCTGCCCTTGTATGCCTACCACAATAATAAAATTGCCTTTGTTAGGATAAATTTTACTCAAAGCTGGATCAGGAAACTGTTGTGAATAAGGTTTATCTGAAAAGTATCCAATCATTTCATAGCAGATCATGGCTTTTACAGGAATCTGGTTATCGTGCAAGTATTTTGCATGGACTGCACTGCCCATTTGTTCGGTTGCGAAATAAGGAGGTTCTTCCAGGCTGTAGGCAACAAAATCTATCCGGTAGTTTAATACTGGTTTCTGGGCATGCAGCAAACGGGCAGTTTCCAGCAAGCCAGCAACCGCACTGGCATTATCGTCGGCTCCGGGCTGGTCGCCACATACATCATAATGAGCCCCTACAATTACCCGTTCACCATCTAACTTTCCAAAAGAAGCAATAATGTTTCTGTATGTTTTTCCATCTACTATAAACGTTTGCTCTTCCAGCTGGCAGTCCAGCTGACCAAACTGCTGGTGAATGTAGTCGGCTGCCTTGTTTAATGAGGCAAGATTTGCATAGTTTCTGGCTGGCTGGATTGTGGTTAGTACTTCCACATCTTTGTAAATCCTGTCCGGAGAAACGTCAAGGGTAGAGTTGCTCATAAATGTGGTATAAAACATCAGAATAGCTAACAAAACAGGTATCATCGCATGGTACGGAATAAATACAGATCAGGTATATAAAAAAAGCAGTTGCCAGGGATTTTCAACTCCACTCACCTGCTATAGATGCCTGATGGCTGGGATAGAATTTAGTTACTCAACTTGGCCCATGCGTTAAGTTAAAAGAAATCTGGTCGCCTTCCTGTATAGTATGCTGATCGGTAAACCCACCCACCACTTCTACCACATATAAGGCTTCTTTTTCAGAAGGATATGAATCTATGGAGTGCGGAGCGGCATATTTATGGATTTTTACAATTTCTTTGTTGGCATTCACAAAAATAATATCCAGTGGAATGTAGGTGTTTTTCATCCAGAAGCTTTGTTGCCCGGATCTTTCAAAAATAAAAAGCATGCCGGTAGAGTCTGGCAAACTGCGCCGGTCCATTAATCCGCGGTTTCTTTCTTCGGGCGTATCGGCTATTTCAATGGCTATTTGTTTAATTTTGCTGGCATCCGCACGTTTAATGAACGTTAACTGTCCTTCTATACGCTGGGAAGAAGTCTGCGGAAGTTGGGTACCTGTTGGGGTAGCAGGGCTATTGGCAGCTTTTTCAGAACCTCCGGAACCGAGCCATATACCCAGGCCCACCAATACAAGTACCAATCCAATCAGAACAAAGGGAAGTTTAGATTTCTTTTCTTTCATGTTATACAGATGTTGTACATACTTCTTACAAAGCATAACTCTGCAAAAAATGTTTTATTGGGTACGCCTTACAAAGCAAATATATAGGTATGAAAGAATATACGGATTAGAGGGTACAAAAAGAGTTTGAATAGATAAATTTACTATCCTTAGTCATTATAGGAAAACGATTCATCCAGATACCTTTTGTTCGCATTGCCCAGAATAAATTTTTCTACCGGATAGCCCTTATCATTATAGATATATTCATACGACATTTCCGGTTTGGAGGGAATATGATTGTAGGAGACTATTTTATAATGCACCACATTATTCCTGGAAGAGTTTACAGGACTTCCATGATATTGATTAGTTAGTTTGTAAAAGGGATTAGGCTTATTGTCATACGTATAGTAATCCTCTTCCAGCAGCACATGGCTCGATAGGTTATAGGCTTTTACTGAAGTTATATTTCCGTTTTCATACGTGTACACGCTGTAGTAAGATGGGCCGCCATTGTAAAAGGTAGTAGTAGCTTTGGTGATCAGGCTACCGGAATATTCATAAACGGTGGTGTGCAATCTGGAAAGAGTAGAATCTGTATCTTCCATCCAGTATTCCAGAGACTTTGTCAGGCCATTTTTGTAGGTAAATCTAACTTCAGCAAATTCATCATTAGTTGCACTTCTTTTAATTTTTACTAGCACACCATTCTCATAAATAAAATTTTCCTGGAAGTCAATCACATTATTTTGGGTATACCAGTCTTTTCTTAGCAGGTTGCCAGCCCGGTTATAGATGTATTTGATCTGATTAGACGTTTTATCAGAGAAGTAATAACGGCTGCTGGTAAGGGTATTCGGGGGAAGTTTATCTTCATCTGGGGTAGGTTCAATATCATCCAGAAGTGAACAGGAGGTGAATGCCAAGCAAATGAATGCCAGCAGAAATAGGGTAATACGTTTCATGGTTGTTTTCTAAGGGGTATTGCGACTATCTGTAAGACCACACATACAGGCAAAGGGTTGCAAGCTTATCGTAGAAAAAAATCAATCACTGGTTATTCTACCTATATATTTACCCTGCGGCTTCTTTATTGCTTTGATTGAGTGGAAATCTGGTTTTGCAGCAATTGCTCTGGTGTGTTAATGTTGGCAAACATTTGTGAATCAGGGCTTGAACCTTCAATCTGGATCTCTTTGTAAGGAAATTGCCGGATTACGTGCTGCATTTTCCTGGTGTTTTGTTGAAGCAGTTCTTCCATTTTGGGTAAGGTAGATTTGTGATAAAAGCCGCATAAAGGCTCAAATTGACCATTAACAGAAGGAACTACTATGCTGTAGTCATCTGCAAAAGCCAACAGCTGAACAAGCAGCTCAGGTTTAACATACGGCATATCGCAAGCCATGATCAGGTTATACTCTGTAGTACTATACTTCAATCCTGTATAAATTCCTCCCAACGGGCCGCTATCTGTGTAAATATCCGCATATACCGGCAGGCCCAGCTGATGATACGCATCCGTATTACTGATAATCATACTATGGGTACATACAGCTTGCAGCGTATCTATTACCCATGTCACCATAGCTCTGCCATTGAATGCTGCCATACCTTTGTCAAAACCCATTCTTGAGCTTTTGCCGCCTGCCAGAATTATTCCGGTAACCGGTTTACTTGCCTTTGCCATTGAATGTTATTTAGAAAGGATAATTTAAGTAAAATACCACAATGTTTACTGGAGCTTGGAGTAAAACCAGATTAATATAAAATCATTAGGTCTTTTTTCCTGTCGGTCTGGAAGGTAGATTCCCAGCCTAGTTCCTTCAGAATAAGTTTAAGTTGCTGCCTGACATTTTCGTGCGAGAGTTCGGGAAAGTCAGCCATATCAATAACTATTTCTCCATGCGTTTTATAATGATCGTTTCCTTTAATAATAGCTGTATTGAGCTTGTCGAGTACCGTATGGAAGGTATTAATAAAGAATTCGCGTTTAGAAATAACCGGTGAGTGCATAGTGGTAATAACAATGGTTGAAAATGTTAAGTTAACGTAAACTTGATAGCTAAAAAGAATCAGAAACTAAAAATCAGGAAAGTATCCCGCTTATGTTGAAATACTATTTGTACTGAAAAATTTGCCAACTTCCTCTTTTAAACGATGAGTAATGGTACGCATTTCTTCAGAATTCAATTTTCTTCTGATCTCAGTGTCGATACCCACCAGTTCACTTTTTTCCAAAGCAGTATACCAGTCGCCAGGATGGGGCAAGTCGCCGATTTTTCTGGGAACTACATGCATATGCAAATGAGCTACCGACTGGCCAGCCGCTTCTTTTTCCTGGATAGCCCAGTCGAAGGCATCTGTCAGAAATAAATGAGCTAATAGCCTGGCTACTTTTCTTCCCAGAATCATAAACTCAGCCAGCTCCTGGTCTGAAAGTTCAAACAGGCTTTCATAATGTTTTTTGGGTATGATTAAGGTATGGCCCGGTAAAATAGGAGCTATGTTATAGATAGCAGCAAAACTCTCTGTCTCTATAAAGTAATCTGCAGGTGTTTTTGTACAAAAGGGACAATTCATGGAGTATTCAACGTATGGCCTGGAGAGGTAGTTAGTTATTTGTTTTGTTTTGGCTACTTACGGGTTGAGTAGCTGGCTTTTGTGCATTACTTATAAGTTCATCCCAGGTCCAGGGTTCTTTTCTTCCGGCATGCTGTTCCCTGATTTTCTTTACACCTTCAGGCTTAATAAGTACCCAATCAATATACCCCTGCGACATTTTTGGAAAACTCCGCATGCATAAATCATAGCGGACATAGTTCAGCACAGAAGCAATCCATTCATCATCATTGGCTCCCATAGGGGGCATTATATCCGGATAGGTTTTGCCATCTACCGGACCTTTTAAGCCATGAAGCAGAATCTTAATCACGCTTTCTTTTTGTTCGATCAGCTTAAACTTACTTACCAAAGGCGGAGCAATATTGGTAGATAAACCTTGTCCTTCGCTGCCATGGCAACTGGCGCAAAGGGTTTGAAATATGGCTGCTCCTTTCATTACCATTCTGCGGTCAGCATCCTTTAAAGCTACTAAGTTTACCCCGTACTTTTTAGCTTCTTCATTCTTTTGTAAACTTGTCTGGATAGCAGCCATCCGCTGGTCGTCTGAACTATTGCTAAGCATAGAATCTGCCAGAGATTTAGTCTTTTTCTGCCCCTGACTATACAGGGATACTACCAGTTGCATACGCACATCGGTGTCTTGTTCTTCTGCCATGGATATGAGCTTCTCTACAAGCTCCCGATCATTCTGCTTTAAGTACGGTTCACTGATGCGGATAGCAGCTTTTCTTAACTGTGCATCTGGATCGTTTAAAATGTTTACTAACAGTTGCTTATCCGTGGCATCTAATCCTTCCAGCGTCCAGAGAGCATGCAATCTGGCTAAAAAGGAAGGTTTTGTTGAGAGTGGCCCTTTTTCTCCCAAACTAATTTGCCGCAAGGCCGGCACTACCGATTTGTCTCCCCGGAGAATGATTTCTTTCTGGGCATTGTCCCGCCACCAGCCATTGGGATGATCTAAGTAAGTGACTAACTTGGCCGTGGATTCATTTAACATCTGCGGCTTCGGCCCAGGTGCTATTCCTTCATAGACCAACCGGTAAATACGGCCATTCTTTATATTTTTCTCCAGGCCTTTGGTCATAATCTGGTCGTAGAGGTAACTGCCAGGCTGTGCCCAGGTAGATTCCTGAATAATTCCCCGGTACATATCTACTATATACAAGCAACCATCCGGGCCGGAATAAGTGTTTACGGGGCGGAAGTTCATATCAGTAGACGAAATAAACTCATCTTGCTGATAAGCATTTGTTAACATTTTTTTGCCTGCTTCATTTGTAATTTTAGCCCGCCGGATAAACCTTCCTACTGGCTCAGCCGCCAGGTAGTCGCCTACCATGGTCTGTGGAAGCCGGTCGCCGCGGAATACAGACTGCCCACAAACCGAAGTAAAGCTTTTTAGGGTGCTGTCGGCCCGCAAGGTTTTGGGTCCACCATTGACATCGGGTGTTTTAATTACAGGCCATACCTGGTGGAAGGTAGAATCATAGGCATCGTCAAAATCCAGCTGGCCATAGGCGGGATTAAGGTGAAACCCGGTGGCAGCCATGCCAGAGGCAGCCCGGCTAAAGAATAAACGGCCGTAATTGTCATGGGTAAGCCCCCATTGCCCGTTAGAGCCGCTCACCAGGGAATCGGACATTAAACGGCCCTGCTTGTACCGGAAACGTACCGGGTCAGTGGTGACATAAATCCAGTTATCCAGGTTCCAGTCCAGGCCGCTCCGCTGATGTTCTACATTACCATAGGCTTTATTTTCTGTTTGAAAAACAGGTCTTTTCTGGTCTGCTTTGCCATCTCCATTGCTGTCTTTATAAGCGTAAATGTCAAAGGTATTCGTTTCATTAACCAGCAGTTCATTGCCTATACACAGCATCATGCGGGGAGAGAGAAGTTTATCCAGAAACACCGAACTTTTGTCCATCCGGCCATCATTGTCTGTATCTTCCAGTAGCATGATGCGGCTGCGAGGTTCATTCTGGTCTTTGGCATCCACTGTTTGCATATAGGTTTCCAGCTGGGCTACATACATTCGTCCATTGCCATCCCAGGCGAGGGCCACCGGCTCAGAAATCATCGGCTCACTGGCGACTACTTCCAGGCGGTAGCCTTTGGGCAGGCGGAAAGTCTTCAGGCTTTCTTGCGGCGGTAAGGGAGTAGTGTTCGGCTGCTGGCTCACTATCCTTGGCGAGGAAAATGCCATTTCTTCCTTTACCATTTGAACACTGGCAGTAGAGTGGTTACCCCGTTCACTGCAAGACATGAGTAAAAATGTTAAAATGGCGAAGCTTGCTCTTATCCGCCCTTTACTTTTTATATAGCCAATGACCATACTGCGTCTGTATTTTGAGTTTAAGGTATACGATAGGAAGGATAATATCTAGTAAAAGGTAATAAAAAATCCATTTTGCCGGTGTATTGTGCCTTGGTATTGCTATGCACAAATAGCCCGCGGTTCCCTGGAATTATTCATAAAACAGACTGCTTCCGGATGAAATGCGAAAAATTTCTTTACCTGAAGAGCGGTATGCAGATGCCCCCTGGAGTGAAGAAGCATATTCTAAAAAGCTGTAAGGTTTACCTGCGTTTGAAAGGTTTATCAACAGCTAAGTAATAAATTGAATCCATTTCGTGGCATTAGTAAGCCTGCCAGCACCGGCACTAAGATTACGATGAAAGCATGGCAGGCCATATACAGCAAATCTATTTAACTGTATATGCGATACCGGGTGTATAAAACAATATATACTTATCTGTTTCCAGTCAATAGTTTTTTTGTTTTCCCTGTCTTCTTTCTACTGGTTACGGCAGGAGATAGTAATGTACGCAAACATACATTATGGCATGAGTTTGAATGGGCACATATGCGGGAACTTCCGGCCAGTATAGCCGGTTATCAAAGGCTCCGGGAGTTTGATGTGGTATTTCAGCAACAGCAGACCTATGAACCGGAAACTCAATACCAGCATACCTTTGTCATAGGAAAATATAACCCTTCACTAGGCCGCTTCGAACGGACACACTTACTTTCCAGAGTTAATCCTTTTACTGAATATGCCTTAGTAAAAGCAATTTCTGACCATTACCAGACAGATACTACCTACCTGGATGTGCTGCTTCGCAACCGGAAAAATAAACTGGAGACTGTAGTATTCCGTAAAGCTAAACCTGAAAGTTTACTAGCTGTTAAGGAAGAAGAGCGGGAAAGGGGGGAGTTTGTGATGTGGAAAAAAGAACGGATAGTGCTTAAAGATGGCCACATTTCTGCCAAACTAATTGAGCAATGGAATAAACCGTTGTTTGAGTAGATCTCGAATCTTGTATAGTATAGCTTTTACAGTGAATGATTAGCTAAGCAGAAACCTACCAGGTTTGAGGTTGAGTGTTAAGTGATTATTTGCTAAAAGAACTATAAGTAGAATTATTCATAAGAGCTGCCTTCCCTAAACTGGCGGACAGATAACTACTGATATATAAGGATTACCAAAGGGAATCTTTTAGTTTTTTCCAGAAAGAAGCAAATTTTGTTTTCTTCTCCTCCTGTTTACCCGGATCAGCAGCGGCAGGCTGATCTTCTGTTCTGGTTGCACGTATTTCTTCTTTTCCTGCGTTGGTAGCCTGCGTCTTTGCAAGAGTGGGAGTAAGTTGAGGGGCTTCAAATAAGCTGAGTGTTTTTTCAACGGTGTCTGGTGTTTCCAGGATCTGGGTGTCTGCACTGGCCTCAGTAGATTGCTCCTGGATATCGGGTTGTTTCGATTTAGGGAAATACATGCCAAAGCCTATTTCGGGTGTAGGCGAATCCCAGATCAGGTGTTTGTCGCCAGTTTTGGCAATTAGCAGCGGACTGGTATCCGGTACCTCGTCCACCTGGGTGCCCATCATTTCACTCAGGTTTTCGTTAAATCCGGTAGCAATAATTGTTACCTGGATGCTTTCTCCCAGAGACTGGTCAATGCCATGGCCGAATATTACGTCTTCTGCTTCTTTGCCTGCCTTAGTAATGATATAATCGGTAATCGTCATCAGTTCTTCTACCTGCAACTCGGCTTTTACGCCAGATACAATCGAGAGTAGTATTTTCTGGGCACCATGAATATCACGTTTATTGAGCAGGGGAGAAGACAATGCTTCTTCGGCAGCCCGCAAGGCCCGGTTTTCGCCCGATGTCTTTGCCGTTCCCATTACCGCTACTACCGAATTTTTAATGATCATTTTAATATCGGCAAAGTCCACATTTACATAGCCAGGAACGGTAATGATTTCAGCAATACTTTTAACGGCAGAAAGCATTACTTCATCGGCTCTGCGGAAGGCTTCGCTAATGGAGAGGTTTCCATAAATTTCCCGAAGTTTATCATTCAAAATTACAATAACGGCATCGCAGTTGGCTTTCAGGTATTCTATTCCCCAATAGGCTTGTTCTTTCTTTTTGCGGCCTTCAAAGCCAAAGGGAGAGGTAACAATGCCAATAGTGAGTACATCCCGTTCTTTAGCTACAGCTGCCAGCACAGGTGCTGCGCCGGTGCCAGTTCCGCCGCCCATGGCTGCGGTAATAAATACCATTTTGGTAGACGAATCAAATAGTTCGTAGATGTCTTCAATGGTTTCTTCAGCGGCCATTTTTCCCTTCTCCGGGTTGGAACCAGAACCCATTCCCTGGGCTATTTTGCTTCCCAGTTGCAACTTGTTTGGAACCGGACATTGGATGAGGGCTTTGGCATTGGTATGGCACACCACAAACTCTACATCCTTAATGCCTTGTTTGTACATAAAGCTTACTGCATTGCTTCCGCCCCCGCCTATACCTATTACCTTTATCAGCGGTTTTCTTTTGGCCGGTATGTCAAAAAAGTAAGCAGCGCCCTTCGTCATAGCACCTGCAATTTAACAAATTGGAAGATTTGAAAATCAAAAAAATGAAGTTTCCGGCAACTTACTTGTCTAGGTGTTTTCTTAATCCTGCTTTTGTAGCCAGTAGGTGATAGGGTCGTACGTATCCGTAGACTGGTAGCAGTCCAGAGGTTCATTGGGCTGGCATAAGGCCTGGTATTCTTTGCTTAAATGCTGATAAACTACTTTGGACAGATAAATAGGAGAACCGCTTTCTGCATGATTGGCCAGGTGGCTGTAGCGGGCTGCAAAGTAGATGACATCTCCCAGCCATACGGGTTCTTTTACGTATTTAAACTCTGTTTTTACCATAAGCACCTTGCCAAAATCTATGCCTACGCCAGCATTCACGAGTGGCATTTGCTGAAGGCGGAGTTTATGATTTAGGACCTCCAGAATACTTTTGCCAATTACGG
The DNA here is from genome assembly GCF_030503435.1 of Rhodocytophaga aerolata. GTDB lineage: Bacteria > Bacteroidota > Bacteroidia > Cytophagales > 172606-1 > Rhodocytophaga > Rhodocytophaga aerolata. Next base: position 130,183 of record NZ_JAUKPO010000008.1, on the reverse strand, counting down.
CAAGTGCAAATACATTGTCGAGGCCAGTGGATAGAGAGGCATCATACACGCCATAAATATTATCGCCATCCAGCACCACACCTTTGCATTTGGGTACACTTTTAAGCACAGAAGTGATCTCCGAAATATAGGTGCGGATGATTTTAGCCACCGTAGGAATAGAATGGTGGCCAAACAACATAGACGTTCTTTTCAGGTCGAAATACAGAATAGCCGCATTGACATAAATTCCTTTCAAGCCTTCTTCCTGCCACTTATGAGGAAAGGTGGTATACTGCGCATAGGCTTCGTTGTTTTCTGCCAGGAGGTTGTCTATGCGGTGCAGGCTTTCTTCTATGTTTATTCCAAAGTATCGTTCCTTCATACAAGCGTAAAATTACAGACAGCCAGCTTCCTGAGATTCATTTCCGTGCATGCTTAGCGCTATACACCGAACAGGAAGACACGTAGATACTAACTTTTCCTATAAACTGCTTAACTAATTTACAGGAATCCATAACTTATTCAAACTTGCCAGGTAAATAAAAAAAGCTGCCGGATACTTCCGCAGCTTTTTTGATAGGTTGTTGTACAGGTTGGTATTATTCTCTTTTTCTAGCCAGGGCAGAAGTTATTTGCTGCTGGTATCCTTTAAGTTGGGAGGCTATCAGGTTGTTGTGTTCCAGCATTTTCAGGCTCTTGTCCAGCATTTTTCTGTGCTTAGGTTTATGTATATCTACGAACCTGCCTTCTATCTTTTCCTCATACAGTAGATGATGCCGGGCATCGTAGAATTTGATAATGGTAAAATCTTTCGTTTGGACATTCGTTTCTACAACCCAGTAGCCGCCGTCGGGGCTAAACGCAGGTGATTCGGCAACAGCCTGTATGTGCAGAATCAGTAGAAAGAATAAACTAGTAGCTTTTATAAAGCATGGGTTTATAAGTGTTTTCATAGGTGTATATGGTAGCAGTGGTAGTGTTTATTTCTTTTTCAGTCAATGGTCAATCCTAAAATAAAAAGTATTTTATGTGTATGCAGAAGAAATCGCCATTGGCTGATGTGCTGAAGACAGAAAACAGAAAAGTAAGTACGAACTCCCTTCATCAGCTCATTTAGCTGTTCGGACTTGTTTTATGGTTGTTTGTCTACAAATGGTCCGAAAATTAGTGGCGGTCTGTGCTTTTTATTATTTTTAGTTGACCGAGAGGGAAGCCCAGGCTGTTTATATGAAGTTTTCCGAAACCCGTTTTATTTTTTCTGATGAACCACTTTACCGGATAAGCCGGCATGGTGTGTTCTGGGTTGCATGGTGGCTTTTTTTCTCCTTTTTATATGGAACCAGGCCCATAGAAACGGATTCAGGGTGGTATATTTTTAAAGATACCATAGTTTTGTCCAGTATAGAAGCTTTTTTATTTCTGCCGAGCCACATCGTATTTAGCTATAGCATTATTTACCTGCTGATTCCAAAGTTTTTGCTAAAAGGTAGATACTGGCTGTTTATGTTATGTCTAATAAGCAGTACCCTGCTGGCTGCCTTTATTTCACATGCAATTACCCTGCTGGCGATTATCCCTTTTCGTGAAAGCGTGGGTTTAGCTATTCCCAAAAGTAACTTTTATTATGGGATGATGTCTGGCCTGCGGGGAGGGATACAAACAGGTGGTTTTGCAGCTGCCATTAAACTGATGAAATATTTTTATCTCAAACAAAAAGATAATCAACAGCTGTTGCAGGAGAAGCTAAAAGCCGAGTTGCAGCTGCTCAAATCGCAGGTACATCCGCATTTTCTGTTCAATACCTTAAATAACTTATACTCGCTTACCTTAACCAAGTCAGAGCTGGCGCCGGAAATAGTACTGAAACTTTCCGGATTGCTGCGCTATATGCTCTATGAATGTAATACGCCCAGAGTACCTCTGGATAAAGAAATAGCCATGCTGCAAAATTATATTGAACTAGAAAAGCTGCGGTACGGAAATCACCTGGATATGTCGGTCAATATACGCGGCGAATACGGACACAAACAGATAGCCCCTTTGCTGCTGTTGCCCTTTATAGAAAATAGTTTTAAGCATGGGGCCAGCGAACTGCTCGATCAGGCCTGGATAAGCCTGGATATGTTTGTACGGGCAGATACTCTAAAGTTTAAGCTAGTTAACAGCCAGCCGGAAGTACAGGTGCCGTACACCCAGCCAATCAACCATTCAGCAGGAATCGGCTTGACGAATGTAAAGAAACGCTTAGATTTACTTTATCCGGGTTTGCATGATTTGAGAATCACCAGTGAGGAAGGGACCTTTATTGTAAATCTCAGCCTGCAGCTAGAATCCCTTTCTGTTGTTGACAAAGCCGGACCAGTGAGCGTACTGCCTATATCCAAGCCAGATGAAAATCAGATGCCTGTTAGTAGATGACGAACCCCATGCGCTTGCCGTATTGAGGGCGCATATTGCCATGGTTCCTATGCTGGACGTAGTAGGCCAGTGTCAAAATGCTATTGCTGCCTTTGAAGTGCTGCAACAACAGCCAGTTGATCTGTTATTTTTAGACATTAAAATGCCTAAACTGCTGGGAACCGATTTTCTAAAAACCTTGCGCAATCCGCCCAGAGTAATATTCACTACTGCTTACCGGGACTATGCCCTGGAAGCTTTTGAGCTGGATGCCATCGATTATCTGCTAAAACCAGTTTCGCTGGAACGCTTTATAAAGGCCATCGGCAAAGTATATTCGCTGGAAAACACAGCCCCCACAGCCCTGCCTCCTGTAGAAACACTTCCTACAAGCCATGAGGCTTTTTTGTATTTCCGGGTAGACCGCAAAATGGTAAAAGTGTTCCAGAAAGATATTTTGTACATTGAAAGCCTGAAAGATTATGTGCGTATTGTTACCACAGCCAGGCAGCTGGTAGCCAAGCAAACCATTACCTCCCTGGAAGAAATGCTGCCGGAAGAGAAGTTTCTGCGCATCCACCGCTCATATATTATTTCGGCAGATAAAATAGAATCATATACTCCCCAACATTTGTATATTGCCGGAAAAGAGCTTCCCATAGGCCGTAATTACAAACATGAGCTGGTGAAAGCCTTGAAACTTACGCTGGAGTAATCATTCTGATGTTAGTAGTAAAAGACCTGACTTTCCGCTATGCCGGCAACAGCCAAGATACCCTGCAAAAGCTTACCTTTTCGGTAGAAAGAGGGGAAGTGTTTGGGTTTCTGGGGCCTAGCGGCGCAGGCAAAAGTACAACCCAGAAGATATTGTATAAATTGCTTAACGGCTACACAGGCAACGTTTTGTTTGATGGCAAACCCTTGGCCGAATGGGGTAGAGAGTTTTATGAACAGATAGGCGTATCCTTTGAACTGCCCAATCACTACATAAAATTAACCGCGGAAGAAAACCTGGATTTTTTTTCTGCTTTCTACCGCAAGCCCACTCAAAATAAATATTCCTTGCTGCAAAAAGTTGGCCTGGAACACGATGCCCGGAAGCTAGTAGCCGACTTCTCCAAGGGTATGAAAATGCGGTTGAATTTTGTGCGGGCCCTACTTCATAACCCAGATGTATTGTTTCTGGATGAACCTACTTCCGGCCTGGACCCCATTAATGCAGGCAAAATAAAGGACATGATTAAGCAGCTAAAGGCCGAAGGAAAAACCATTTTCATTACCACCCACAATATGTTCGATGCTGATCAGCTCTGCGACAGGGTAGCCCTGTTGTACCAGGGAGAAATAAAAGCGCTGGATACACCTGCGCATCTGAAAAAAAAGTTTGGCAGGCAAACGGTAAAAGTTGAAGTAACCAATACTGAGGTAGCTCCCTTGGTTTTTCCTCTGGAAAACATCGGGCATAATCCGGATTTTATAGAGCTTATCCGAAAGCATGAGGTAGCTACCATTCATTCGCAGGAAGCTACCCTGGAAGAAGTGTTTATTAAATTAACCGGGGCAACACTGCTATGACCTATTTTTGGCAACTGCTTAAATGGGACGTTATTCTGCTGAACCGTAACCGGCTTTTTCTTTTGGCAGCGCTAGTAGCCGGAATTTATATCGCCCTGTTCTATCTGCTTAAACCCCTGGGCAATTTAACCAACATACTCATTATCCTCATCTTTAACGATCCGGTCATAACTGGGTATTTGTTTGCCAGTGTGCTGCTCCTGTTCGATAAAAATCAGCATACTTTGCAGGCTATTTCTGTGTTACCCTTGCCATTCCAAACCTATCTGCTGTCAAAGACAGTGCTGCTTTCTTTGCTGGCAACTGGTATTTCGTTTATAATGGCTTTTGCTACCAAAGGAACTGATTTCAATCTATTCCATTTGCTGGCAGCTGCTTTTTTATCTGCATTTATGTTTTCGCTTGCTGGCTTCGCTGTAGGGGCATTCACCCGTTCCTTCAATCAACTATTGGTGTATTCCGTCCCCTTTTTTGTGCTGACTGGTCTTCCTTTTCTAAGCCTGTTCGGAATTGGAGATCTGGTGCATTATTTTATTATTCCTTCGGCCGGGGGAATTGGCGTTTTGCAGGCGGCTTTTGAAGAAAAAAGCTTCGGGCACTTATTTCTTATGTACGGGCATTTATTGCTGTGGACTGCTATCAGCTGGATTATTGCCAGTAAAGTAACGGTGAAAAAACTTTTGTAAACCAGTGCCTGTAATTAGCAAAAAAGTCTGTGTAGGGGAAACACAGAAGCAGACAAGCGATGAGGTGCCTGTCTGCTTCTTAAGAACCGGGTTAAAACTGTTAAATAACAGCAATTGTCTTATTGCTTACCTCCGTCTCATAGGCTTTTTTATGGTGCACTTTTCTTTCCAATGCTTCAATCACTGGTTCTGAAAAATCTACACCTTCCAGTTTGCTGCACGTATGTAGCCCACCAGGAGTAAATACATTGATTTCCATTAGCTTATTTCCGACAATATCCAGGCCCACCATAAACATACCGTCATTTATGAGTTTTGGCCGTACCAGTTCTACTAACTCCAGCATTTCGTCGGTTATTTCAGCCTTTTCTACAGATCCTCCGGCGTGAATATTATTCCGTACGTCTCCTTTTTTGCTTACCCGTTTCAGGGCAGCATATTTATTTTTATGTTTAAGTGCCTGCCCATTTACTACAAAAAGCCTGATATCTCCTTCTGCAGCTTTTGGCAAGTATTCCTGGGCAATAATGTAGCCGTCACGGGAAATGGCTTCTATCATCTGGTTTAGGTTGGTGGCATCGTCTTTCCGGACCATAAATACATTTGCCCCACCAGAGCCCTGTAAGGGTTTCAAAATCATGTTTCCTTTCAGGTCTGCAAAAAACCGGCGGATTTCTTCCTTGTCGCGTGTGATCAGGGTTAAGGGGCGAACACTTTCTGGGAAATGCTGAAAATACATTTTATTAATGGCATCGGCCAGGCTGTTAGGGTCATTCAGCACAATTACACCATTCCGTAAAGCCAGCTGTCCGAATACAATACCTGCGTTTCTGGCCCAGTCGCGTCCTTCTCCTTCTGAAGCCGGGTCGTTGCGGAGCATAATTATATCCAGATCGGGCGCGGTTATTTTCTCTATAATGGCTTTTTCACTTTGCAGGGCATCCAGGTAGTTTTCTGCTGTTTTATATTTGGCGGCAGGCACCCGGTGGGCAGTTGCGCCCATATGGCCTTCCGGGTAGTAGGCCAGTTCACCTACTCCCATCTGGTATACTTCATGTCCCAGGGTATGCATTTTATGCGCCAGGAAAGTTGTGGTATACGAGGGTTCTTCGGTTTGTATGTCATTCACTAAAAATGCGATTTTCATGGGGATGTGGGTTAAGTAATGTAAATACGGTACCCTCTTTTTTAAGTTGTCTGAGCTTGGCAAGTGCCAGTGGATCAGACAGGTACCTGGGTTTAATAGGAATGGTACGAAGTACCCGGCGGTAGATCAGTTCCTGTACGATGGGAATATAGTCTTGCCGGATTTTACCTAGTAGCAAAGGTTCCAGCTCATTTCCTTCTCGTAAATAAACCAGCAAGCTTACCAGCCCACGCAGGTATACAGCGTCTTTGGTCAGGCCTCCTCCCCGGAATACCCGCATCGCTACATTAAAGGCTGAGAGTGGAGCAAAACCATATTGCTCTGTTAATTGACTGAACACTTGCTGAAAAGAGGCTCCGTCGATCATATCTGACACGGCTATCACCCTGGCGGCCAGTAGCCGGAGGCGTGCATGGGTAAGGCCTCCTACCAAGTATTCACTTAGCACAGCCAGGCCTTCCTGCAGTTCTTCGTATCCGGGCACCCCGCAATATAACTGTTGCAGCGGCTGCGCTTTGCCATTATAATAGGTAAGAATATGCGTGCCTACTTCGTGCTGAATGAGTGCCTCGACCCGTTTCCGGGGAATGCGGGACTGCGCCTGTATGTGTAGATTTCCCTCCGACACCATCAGTCCTACCACATCGTCGCGGATTTTTACGGTGGCTGCCACGTCAGCATACTGGGCACGGAAATAGTCAATCTCTTCCAGAGCCCTGCGGGCAAACTCCTGAGCTGATACGGTATCTGGTTGGGTTTCGCTATCCTCTTTCATAGGCAGCAACTGCAGCAGCTGTTCAGCGGTTTGCCTTAAACTTGTAGAGACCCCTCCAAACAATTGCAGGCTGCTCAGGCGGAAGTTAGGGGTGTTCCTATCAGCTAGCATAGTAATCATTTTGTCGAGTTCGTGCCGCTTGTCCCGGAGTATATAAGCCAGAGTAGGATCGGTAATTTTTTCAATAGGAATGTTATATAGCTCTCTTTTTACTACATCCGGATCGATGGGCAACAGCCGGTAATGAAAATGTGGCGGCTTTTTGAATTTTGTTTCTTTAAATTCTTCCCAGGCTTCTTTGGCATTGATGGGTGTCACCAGCAGCAAAAACTGAAAAGACTGGCTAATCTGCGCCAGCTGTTGGTCTGCTTCCCATACAGCCCGGTCTATATGTGTATTTCCTAGTTCCTGAAAAGCAGAGATAGTATGGGTTGTTTCCAGGCGTACAAATTCAAAAAAAGTACTCTTAAGGGCTTTGGACAATTCGCGGTTTAGCAGGCGCAGAGATAAGGGATAAACCGAATGTAGACTGGTATTGAGGTAAAACGGCTGTATCTCCAGACCTAGCGACAAACATTCGGTTGTTTTTAGAGATTCATGCCTGAGCAAAGCAGGCATCTCAACGGGCTGTCGCCGATTCTCTTCCCTTAGTTCCACGGAGGTGGGTAGATGGAGTAAGTTTAGTTGCCGGAGATTTTCAGCAAACTTCTCTACCACTACCGATTTTTCTACAGGAGGACCAAAAATCCGGAAAGTAGGCGTAGGAGAGGTAAGTATTTCTTGCGGAGATGCTGCCCATACCTCAATAAGCAGGCAAGCACCAAACTGATCAGAAAGTGTTTCCGTAATACTTTTTACCAGCTCGGAAAGCCTGGCAGCTTGCGAAGCAGAAGCAATAAGGTACGATGCTTCCGAGCGGATAAGCTGCCCGGTCCATTTATCAGGCGAATGGTCGGAATACCGGTAGATACAGAGAAAAGGCAAGGGGCGGTCTATGTGAATACAGCCATGAGGGGGTATTTTCCACCTGATCCCTTTCCCTTGTTTTAACCTCCTGGAAACTTTATGAATAAACTCATCGGTAATTTCTGCTATCATCGTTGCAACTGGTTTACTTGTACGCTTTCACGTGCTTTCAATACACCCGGAACGGTAGATGTTAGGGCATCCTGTATAGACTCCAGCCAGCCCGGATATACTTCTCCGGTCCATTCGTTCATAAATATTTTTTTGAATTCAATAGCCATTACACAGCTCTCTTCAGGAAATTGTTCGTGTATCCACTGCGAAAAATACCCTCCTTTAAACTTAACATTCTCCCGTACATCCAGATGCCTGCCCTGGAAAGGAAAGCTGCGTAGATCATCTATAAACTGATCTACTACTGGTGCCCAGCGTTGCCGGTTGATGTTGGCAGTGCCTATGTTTACTTCCGGATTTTCCTTCGGATCAGCCTCCTGCCCGTTGGCCCCTTCTCGGCGGTGATTATAACTGTGCAGGTCGTACACCACAAAGCTGCCATGCTTTTCTACAATAGCTGTCAGTACCTTTTTTATTTCTCTATAAAAAGCATCGTAGCTAGCCAGAGACCGGTTTATGACTTCATCGGGTAAGGCTTCTTTCCACACAGTCAAGCCCCAGGCATCTTCTGGCGTAAGGTAAATGGCTTTTTGCCTGGCGCGGTTCAAATCTACTTCGAAACGCGAATGCAAGCCAATGATGCGGGTAGGAGCTATACTGGTCCATTGAGCTGTATGCGGATCTTCTTCCCGCAACCGCCCTGCTGTGTCCAGGGATAGGTATGGGTGAAGTTCTGGGCGGATACGGCTTCCATCGTGTATTGCCGCCGCTATCAGAGGGCTATCGGCTGTTTGTATAGAAAATATGGGTTCGTTCATAAACAAGACAAGTAAAATAAAAGCTTAAATCAGTAACTAAAGAGCCAGGCAGTTAACGGGCTATACGATCAGCCTTGCCCGGTGCACAAGCGTACATCCGGTTTTGTCAGCTAAAATGCCGGATGAATGGTCAAGCACTATCTGGTTGTACGCCGTTTTCCGGAAAGATGTTTTTTCTGAGTCCGGGATATTACCTGGTTTGCCTTGAAAACTTCCTGTACCTTTAAGCGGAGCCTTTGTAGATTTAACTAACCCATGAATTACCTGATTAGCCTGAGCATTAGCGACCTTCGTTCCACCTTCCGCGATCCTGTGTTTAAGGTATTGCTCTTTTTCCCGTTTATGTCTTTTACCTTAATCCGATGGGGTTTACCTGCTATCTTGAACAATTTTCCTGTTATACAGCCCTACAGTCAGGTAATTCTGATGTGGGCCTGCCTGCAATCTGCCATTATGTTCGGGTTTATTTATGGGTTTTTGTTTCTGGAAGAAAAAGAGGAAAACATCTGGCAGGTGATCCGCATATTACCGGTTAAACCGCTAAACCTGGTATTATCCAGAATGCTCTTTGGGCTGGGTATTTCTTCGCTGGTTAATTTTTTTCTGCTTCATTACGGACAAATTGTGTCTTTAACACTGGTCAAAGAATGGCTTCTTGCTTTTCAGTTTAGCCTGGCCGCTCCCTTAATTGCTTTGTTGCTGGGGGCTTTTTCGCAGAACCGGATTGAGGGCCTGGCACAAATGAAAATTATCAATCTGTTGCTTATCCTGCCTGCTTTGATTTATTTTGTTCCTTCTCCCTGGATGCATCTGGCGGCTGTTATACCCACCTACTGGTCGTACCGCAGTCTGGAAATGGCAGAAAATACGCCTCAATTTCTGCTTTATTTAAGCAGTGGATTTGCCCTCTATATGGTGGCTATTTTCCTGCTCAACAGAAAGATGGCAACCAGTATTTACCGTTAAAAAAAATAGTCAGTTAACAGGCAGGCAGACGGATACTGATCAGGATTCGTAGGTGTTGAAAGGCCGGTAAATAATTTGTAGATTGAGAACCGTCACTGCCCAAGCAATATTTTATGGTGAAATATATCAATTTATTTTTATGCTTTGTGTGCATAGCCACACACGTATTAGCAAACAACACGTCCGGCCCGGTAAGCAAGCCGCAGCCCGCAAAACAGGTAGAAGTTTATGATTTTCTGGAACTTAGCTTTTCTTCAAAAACTCCGGTTTCCTACAACCCCTTTACAGAAGTTACTGTAGAAGGAAAATTTACTCACCAGAGTGGGGAAGTAACCCAGGTCCAGGGCTTCTGCGACAGCCAGGAGGGTGAAGTGCATAAAATCCGGTTTATGCCTACCAAACCCGGCAGATACAGCTACCAAATAATTATCCATAGAGAAGGTAAAAAACAAGCATACACAGGAAATTTTCAGGCTGTACAGTCTGGCAGGCATGGCCCTTTACGGGTAGATGAAGAAAATCCCTGGCATTTTAAGAGGGAAGGATCAGGTGAACATTTTTTCTGGAATAGTACCACTACGTACTGGATGCTCGGCTGGAAAGAGGATGCCGTTATTATCAACGCTATTGACCGGCTGGCAGCTTTGAAGGTGAACCGTATCCGGGTAGCCATAAACGGGCGGCAAGACGATGGTAGCCGTTGGTCGGAACCTATGGTAAAGGAATCAGATAAATTTACCTTCATGCTTAACCCCTGGGTAGCCGAGCGGCCAGCAGATCTGGATAATCCGGGCTTTGATGTAAGCCGGTTTAATGTCTCTCATTGGCAAAAACTGGACAATCTGGTGAGACATGCCAGAGACAAAGGAATAGTGGTTTCACTCATTTTTTATGTAGATGGCCTCGACCATGGCTGCGATCCTTTTAAAAAGGCCAACATGGGCAATGCTGACGAACAGCGGTACTACCAGTATGCCGTTGCCCGTTACTGGGCGTTTGAAAACGTTATGTGGGATGTTACCAACGAATATCACCTTTTCCGGTCGGAGGAATGGGTGGAAAAAATGGGTACGCTGCTTAAAGCGATTGATCCTGCCAAACATCTGATATCGGTACATGGACATGCAGATTTTCCCTTCCGCAAATCACCCTGGGTAGATGTAGTTTTGTATCAGTCGTGGGATGAATGCGGCGGCTATGCGTTTATAACCAGTTGCCGCCAGAAACAAGCAGAAACCGGACGGATACTGCCACAAGTGAATGAAGAATATGGGTATGAAGATCATTATCCGGAATGGGGATGCGGCGCTAATGCGAAAAAAGTGGAAAACGGGCGTTCTGCGGATAACCGCCGCCAGCTAGCCTGGGAAATTTATATGGCTGGCGGCTACCAGACCACCGGCGAAAGAGCCAATGATGGCACTGGTGCTGGAGCAGATACTGGCGGTGGCTGGATTAATGGACGTGGCAACGACTCCATGACCATGCTGCAAGGGTATGGATATATTACAGTTATTTTCAGCAAAGTAGCCTACTGGAAAATGAATCCACATCCGGAGCTGGTAAACTATGGCAATCTTTGTCTGGCAGAACCAGGGCAGCAATACCTCATCTACAGCCGTTTGCCGTATTGCCGGGTAAACTTGGAAAAAGGACAATCGTATCAGGTGACCATGATGAACCCCCGTACTGGCGAAGAAACCCGCTTGCCAGATGTACAAGCAGACCAGGCAGCCTGGCAATATCCCAAGGAACTTTCCGGTGACTGGGCATTTATCATTCAGGCAAAAAACTAAGCCGATCAGCGGGTATTAAGTAAGGTATGGCAATTTTATTTGTTACCAATTTGCATTATTTATCAGGTGTTTTCTTGTTTAAAACGAAATAGATAAAATATTTTCAAAAAAAATGAAAAATTATGCTCTTTGATGATAACCCTTCTATAACAAGCCCGTATATATCCCTATACCAAGCAAGATTAGAAAGAGGGGAATAAAGATAGGACAGTGTAAACTTGTTTAGAATACTAGCATTACAGAAAGTCGGAAGGGAGAAGCAGTTGAGAAGAATTTCTGTAATGCTTTTTTATGCATTTTACTTACAAAGTATATAGAATAACCCGCAAGGTTTTAGCGTCAGATAGTTAGTATCTGGCCATCCTTGTGGGTTTTTTCTTTGTGTGGCAGAAGGGAAATTACATCCTACACAACATTCTTTCCCTAGAAACAGTATATCTAAGCCATTAGGTGCCTGTATGTTCATTAGCACTTGCTACAGGAACCTGCTAACTTCTTTAAATGATGCGCTCAGGAAAATTATTAATCAGCCTGCTTTATTGGGTAGGTATACTAAGTAGTTGTACAGAAAATAATGGTGCTGCTACCGTTAGCATTGCCGCCGATACACCTGTACAGCAAGCTACAGACACATTTGTGGTAGAACCTGAGGCACAAGCCGGGGATCTAACTGAGTTGTTTACATTCCACCGGAAGCTGAACGTACAGAATATGACCTTCCATGTGTTGGGCCTAGGCACCATGGCTTCGGGAAATTATCTGATTATAAAATCGTCGAATGATGGACAAAAATTTACATCTATTACCGGTGATAAGAAAGGACGCATAGTACAAGCCTATGCTACCGATATGGATGCAGACAAACAAATGGAAATAATTATTTCCATTAAATCTCCGCAAGATCAGAAAGGAACCTTAATTGTCCATGAAATAGATAGTTTGAATAACCAGAACAAGATTACCTTGCCTGAATTAACCACCGATTTTTTAGAAGGCTACCAGGGGCAGGACAGCTTTTTTGTAAAAGGAAATAAAATTATCCGGGAGTTTCTGGTTTCAACTAAAGATAAGGGCAAAACCGGCAAACGTACGATAGAATATGTGTTAAAAAACAATACCCTGCTACCATCTGCACAAGGAGGTAAAAAGTAAACGGCTGAAAACCAAGGCGGAGTTTTTGAGAAAAAAGCTAGATTATTAGCCGGAGTTTCTTATATTTAGTACCACCTTTCATTCCAGGAACTCCATGCAGCTGTCTACCCGTATAGATACCGATTCGTGTTTTATCTCCCTGGAGGGCGACCTGGATGCTTCTTCCTCCATATTAGTAGATAAACTGCTGGAAGACATACTCAAGCGGGAGCAGAAGTTTATTCTGGTAAACTTTACGCTGCTAACCTATATTTCTGCTGCCGGTATAGGGGCATTTATCTACCATATCCGGCGGATGAGAGAGCAAGACAAAAGTATTGTCTTCTACAGCATGAGCCCAAGTATACGGAATATTTTTGCCGTTACCGGTCTTGAAGAAGTAATTCCGATTGCCAGCAGTGAAGAAGATGCCCGGCTGTTATGCCGCCAAAAGACCTGCAATTAAATGGCTATTCGAGTGTTACTGTTGCTTGCAGCAAGCGTATCCTTAATTTTGAAAATATTTGGCCACCAGCTCCATCAGCTTTTCTTCGGTAAGGGGTTTATCAAAAAAATCGGTAATGCCTTTTTCCTTCATTTTTTCAATGTCTTTGGGATTCGAGGACGTTGTAAGCATCACAATTTTAGTGTGGTGTTCCGGAAAACCCATTTTCCGGTAAGAATCTACAAACTCAAAGCCATCCATAACGGGCATTTTCAGATCTACCAGAATAATATCGGGCATATTTCCGGCTTTGCTACACTCTTCCAGAAACTTTAATCCATCTTTTCCGTTTTGTTGAATCTCTATCCGGTCGCTGATACCCATGTCTTTAATGACAATAGAGTGCAAATAATTGGTAACCTTATCGTCATCAATCAGTAATATTGTATTAAGCTTTGGTGTTTGTTGCATTAGTATTTTAGGTTCTGCCCGCAATTTACTAGAAATATTTCCCTTTGAATTAACCTTCTTGCAAATTTTGGGGTAATTTTCACTGGTGATATTACCATATGAGCTACTTAATAATTGAATAGTATTTCCGTTTCAGCTAGTATAATATGATTTTAAAAAAAATTAAGGAACAGACGCAGGGTAATCATACCAGCCTCGAAAATAGTCCTTTTTTACGTCCAATCTCCCAAAAAAGTTTAACCCTTACTCAATACATAACTATACTTAAGAAGTTTTATGGATTTTTTTATCCGCTGGAACTTCAACTAACCAGATTCCCTATTGAAACGTACCTTGCCGACTTCGGCCAACGACGGAAAGCAGGCATGCTGGCTGACGATCTGCAGCACCTGCAGCCCCACCCGGCATCCATTCTGCCTATGTGTTATGATCTGCCAGAGGTACACACACTGGAACAGGCGTTTGGCTGCCTGTATGTAATGGAAGGATCTACGCTGGGAGGAAAAATGATTTATAAAATGGTGAACGATACCTTAGGGTTGGATCATACAAATGGGATCTCCTTCTTTTATGGCTATGGGGCCGAGACGGGTCCTAAATGGAAAGCTTTTCAGCAAGCGTTAGAAGCCGTAAGCAGTCGGGCACCTGCCAAGGACGAACAACTGATAGAGGCAGCCAACAACACCTTTAATAAATTGAAAAAATGGTTTGAAAGTGAATAAGTTACAAATGGCTTCCTATTCTCATGGGATAGTCAGCCAGATATACAGCCTACATACAACAACCAGGTGCCCTTCCTCCGTTACTGTGTAGCTGTTCCACACTTAATTTATAATTGTTACAAGTCAGAAACCACCTTAACTACCATATTGCCAACATGCAGCCACTACAAGAAAAAAACTATGACTCAGAGTTCTGCGGAAGTATTCCCTTGCATCTGATCAATCTTATACAGCCTCATGGAATTTTATTAATTCTGGATAAAAATACCTTTACCATTGTACAGGTAAGTGAGAATATAGAAGGCGTACTCAACATACCGGTAAAAAAAATTATTGGGCAGCCTCTCTCAGCCTTCATTGACGAATCGGTGATGGAGGCCCTGCGTAGTAAAACAGATAAATGGGATATTAAAGACCGGGTTTCTATTAATGTGGAGTTAAAGGCCGGAGAGCAGCAAAAAATGTTTTCCGCCACCCTGTATGTAAAAGACGGGTATGTGATGATGGAGTTGGAGGAAAATACGGCTGCTACCGCCATGCAGTCATTTATTCACATTTACCAGGAAGTGAAATACATTATGGCGGTGCTGAAAGAGGCCGGAAATACGCAGGAAATAGGCAAAATAGCTACCGCCGAAATAAAAAAACTTTCAGGCTTCGACCGGGTAATGCTCTACCAGTTTGACAAAGACTGGAATGGGATAGTTATAGGAGAGGCGCGGGAGCCAGACATGGAACCTTACTTGAACCTGCGTTTCCCGGCATCTGATATACCCAAACAATCCCGCGACCTGTATTTTAAAAATCCTTACCGGGTAATTCCTAACCGAGATTTTACACCTGCCAGATTAGTGCCAGTGGTAAATCCGATGACTAAAACATTTACCGACCTCTCGGAATCTATCCTGCGGAGTGTGCCTTCCGTACATGTGGAGTACCTGCGAAATATGCAGGTAATGGCTTCTATGTCTACGGCAATTATTATTCACAACAAACTATGGGGGCTTATTTCTTGCCACCATAAAACACCTCTGTACCCGGGCTATGAAATGCGCTCAGCTTTTGAACTGCTGGCAAATATTATATCCGTGCAGTTAACAGCTAAAGAGAGTGAAAAAGAGTTATCCTACAGGTCGCAACTGAATATGCTTAACGGCAAACTTATTGAGCTGATGTATGCCTCTAAGGATTTTATAAAAGGGCTGATGGTAAAAACGCCTACCCTCATGAATTTGTTTGCGGCTACCGGAGTTTCCATTTACTACGAAGGCGAAATGCATGTAATTGGTAACACCCCTAAAACAGAGCAGATTCGAGAGTTAATTAAATGGTTGCAGATACAAAAAATAGATAAAGTATTTGCAACAGATAGTCTGCCAAGGTCGTTCTCTAAAAGTCAGGAATATGCTGGTGTCGGCAGCGGAATTATAGCCTTGCCTATTTCTTACCGGAAAGGAGAATATGTAATAGGCTTCCGTCCGGAGGTTATTCAAACCGTAGACTGGGGAGGAAATCCAAATGAACGGATACAATTTGAACCAGATGGAAAAACGTATCATCCCAGAAATTCTTTTGCTGCCTGGAAAGAAACGGTGAAACATACTTCCCTTCCCTGGTCAGCGCAGGAAATAGAGGCAGCTGAGTCTTTACGTACGGCTATTCTCGAACGAATTTTATCTGACAGGTAAAAAAAGAATAGTTCTGTAAAAATTTACCTATACTTTTGTAGAAAGCCGCTGTTACTGAGTAGGGCATGGGTGGTGGCAGGCTTGTTTTATACCAGGTTTTATAAATGATTTAACCAGCTGATAGCTTTTGGATAAATATGGAAAAGAAGGCATCTTCTGAAAAAGAAGTAGCAATAAATACACGTAACACGAACAGATTGCATTACATTGTGGGTATAGGTGCGTCTGCCGGAGGGCTGGAAGCAATCCATGAGCTGTTTGATAATATGCCTCCGGACACCAATTTTTCGTTCATCATTGTGCAGCACCTTTCGCCGGATTATAAAAGCCTGATGGCTGAATTGCTGAGCAAACATACGCAGATGAAAGTAAGTGAAGCCGAAGATGACGTGCTGGTAAAACCCAACTGTGTGTATGTAATCCCCAGTAAAAAACTGATGACGCTGCGCCATGGGAAGTTACGCCTGACAGAGAAGAAAACCGCTGCTATACCAAACAATGCCATAGATGTGTTTTTGCATTCCCTGGCCGAAGAACAAGGTGATAGAGCTATTGCCATTATCCTATCTGGCACAGGCACCGATGGCACCCGGGGAATAGATTCTATTAAAAAAACAGGTGGCATTGTCGTGGTGCAAGATCCGGCTACGGCTAAGTTTGATGGTATGCCCAATAGTGCTATTGCTTCCGGGAACATAGACCTGATTTTGCCTCCGGAACTGATGCCGGAAGAGATATTTAAATTCATTAAACAAGGTCGGCTGTTGCGCTATTTCGACAATCAGCCTGTAAACGCGGAAGAAGCCTGCATTGGAGAGATTCTGGCCCTGGTACGGATTAATACGTCTAATGATTTTACGGCCTATAAGCTTCATACCATTAAGCGGCGGATTATGCGCCGCATGGTGCAGCAGGATATTCCCAGCCTTACTGCCTACCTGGATTTTCTACGGATTAACCCGGCAGAAGTAGAAACACTGAGTAAAGATTTTCTGATAGGGGTAACAAAGTTTTTTCGCGATACCGAAGCCTGGGAAGTTATCCGGAAGCAGGTGCTGCCCGCTATTATCGACAATAAAACCATCAACGATCAGGTAAAAATATGGGTGGCTGCCTGTAGCACCGGGGAAGAAGCGTATACCCTAGCCATTCTTATTAAAGAATACCTGGTTAAGCAAAAGCTGGAGTTAAATGTAAAAATATTTGCTACCGATATAGATAAACATGCTGTAGAGTTTGCTGCAAAAGGCATTTATAACAACAACATAAGTAAAGATATATCGCCGGAAAGGTTAAATAATTTTTTTACCAAAGAAGGTAGCAAATACCTCATTAATCAGCACATACGTAAGATGGTAATCTTTGCCAACCACGACATTATCAAAGACCCTCCTTACAGTAAAATAGACCTGGTAAGTTGCCGGAATATGCTTATTTATATGAATCCGGGCTTACAAAAAAGAATTCTGTCTACCTTTCATTTTTCGCTTAATATTAGCGGCTATCTTTTCCTGGGCACTAGCGAAAATCCAGGTGACCTGGCTTCTGAACTGGAAGAAGTAAGCCGCAAATGGAAAGTTTATAAAAACGTGCGTCCTTCCCAGAATTTTGTGATGGATTCGCTGGTGCCAGCTTATCATGGAGCTAATAAGGAATTAAACAAAGCCGTAGCCAATAAAACATCTAAGCTGACAGTTAATAACCAGTTAACTGAAATGTTTAATGATGTACTGGCAGAAGAATTCGGATATGCAGGTATCCTGGTGAATGAAAGTAACGACTTAATACAAGCCGTAGGAGAGTACAAAAAATACCTGAACTTACCCGAAAAAAGACTTCATTTTAACTTGCTCAAGCTAGTACCCGAAGACTTATCGGTGGCTCTGGGAGTAGGCTTGCGCAAAGCCCTGAAGAATGATAAAAAAATAACGATTAACCGCGTCCGGTGGAAAGATAAAAACAACATCCGGTTTGTAAATATGGTTATTAAACCTTTTCTGCTTTCCAGAGAATCCAGCCTCAAGTACTTATTTATTCTTTTTTATGAAGATAGCAAACGGCAGGTGCTTCCGGAAGAAACAGAAACAAGTACACGTAATGTAGCAGACCTGGAGTATTTTAAAGACCTAGAAATTGAGCTGAAAGAAACCAAAGCGCATTTGCATGCAGCGGTAGAAGAGCTGGAAACTTCCAATGAAGAGTTGCAATCCAGCAACGAAGAGCTTATTTCTTCTAATGAAGAGCTGCAAAGTACCAATGAGGAACTGCAATCACTCAACGAAGAGTTGCATACGGTAAACACGGAACATCAGCTGAAGATAAAAGAGCTGATTGAGTTAAACGACGACTTAAACAATTACTTCCGCAGCACAGAGATCGGGCAGATTTTCGTGGATAGCAACCTGGTAATCCGCAAATATACTCCGGCCATTATTAACCAGATCAACATTATTGAAACAGATATTGGCCGGCCTATCAACCATTTTTCCTACAACCTGAAATATACTAGTCTGGTAAGGGACATAAAACAGGTAATTAAAGATTCTAAAAGCATAGAGCGGGAAGTAGAGTTGATGGATGGACGGTTTTATCTGATGCGGATTCTGCCCTACATCCGGCTGGATAGAAAAACCGATGGCGTGGTTATTACATTCGTAGATATTACTACGCTTAAAAATCTGAACCTGATCATTTCTAGTGTGCTCAATAGCTCATTGAATGGTATTATGGCATTTAAATCTATCCGGGATAAGTCCAATAAAATTATTGATTTTGAATGGGTACTGGCCAACGATTCATCTGAACAACTGCTGGAACGTTCTAAAGGGACGCTTGTAGGAAAAAGGTTGTTGCAACAGATGCCAGGCAACCGGGAAGAAGGTCTGTTCGATAAATATGTAGAGGTAGTAGAAACCGGTAAAGCGCTGCATCTGGAACATTTTTATGACCATGAAGGCATAAAAACCTGGTTTGAAACCGTAGCCATTAAAATGGAAGATGGGCTGGCCATTACGTTTGCTGATATCAGCGAAAAGAAGGAGGCTGAAGAACGCTTACTGCGGGCCTATGAAGATGTGAAACAGGCTGAAGTAAACCTGATCAACCTCAATAACGAACTGGAGAAGCGGGTACAAGACCGTACCAGAGAACTGTCGTTAAGCGAAGAGCGTTTCCGGCTGGTATCGCTGGCAACCAACGATGTAATCTGGGACTGGAACCTGGTTAGCAACGAATTCTGGTGGAGCAACAGCTTGCAAAATATGCTGGGCCATAATCCCGAAGCTATGGAAAAAGGCATAGAATCGTGGTATAACCGGCTGCATCCGGACGACAAGGAGCGGGTGATTGAAGGAATAAACCATGTAATTAACCTGGGAGGTAACCAATGGTCAGATGAGTTCCGCTACATGAAGGCCGACGGAAAATATGCCTATCTCTTCGGCAGAGGATATGTGCTACAGAACGAATATGGTATTCCATACCGCATGCTAGGTTCTCTGGTAGATCTGACCAACCTGAAAAAGGTGCAAGACGAGTTGGAGAGGACCAACCAGGATCTGGTAAAAATTAACGAAGATCTCGACAATTTTGTCTATACGGCTTCCCATGACCTGCGTGCTCCCATTATCAATCTGGATGGCTTGCTCAAAAATCTGGGAAAGCACCTGAATACTGAAAGCCAGGATGTGAATTTCATTCTGGACTTGATGAAAACAACCATTGATAAATTTAAGAATACTATCAATGATCTGACGGATATTTCGCGTATCCAGCGTAATAAGCAGGAAGATGTACGGTGGATTGATCTGAGTGAGCTTACCGAGGATATTTTTGTTAATATCCGCGATATGCTGATAAGTTCGAAAGCCGATGTGCAGATAGATTTCAGCGAATGCAAGAAAATTAAGTTCTCTAAGAAAAATCTGTACAGCATTTTGTTTAATTTGATGAGTAATGCCATCAAATACCGGTCTCCGGAACGTCCGCCGCAGGTAAAAGTAAAAACAAAACTAATAGATGGGTATGTGCTTTTATCGGTGGAAGATAACGGGTTGGGAATAAGTGAAAAGCATATCAAAAATCTGTTCACCATGTTCAAGCGTTTTCACGACCATGTCGATGGGTCAGGCGTAGGCTTGTATATTGTCAAACGTATTATTGAAAATGCCGGGGGCAGCATTGAGGTAGAAAGCCATCTGGGCAAAGGGACTACCTTCTATGTATACCTGCCCAGAACCGTGGAAGCAAGGTAAGAGCTGCTGCGTTTACTTGTCTACTATATTAAGACTAGCAGATAGCTGTAGGGCAGATTCTTTTGGTATATTAATCACTAGCTTATAAAATAAACGTTTTCCGGTATATTAATAGCCCAATATAACTTTGCTTTCATACTAAAAACCTTCTCCTAACCTAGGAGAGATTAAATGCTAGGGTTGCGCTTTGTATTTATTTAAATGGTGTATCTGCATAAATAACTCTGGCTGGTCCAGGGGAACAAAGCCAAAGGAAGCATATAAACTGTGGGCATCTTTAGTGGCCAGCACAAACCGCCGGATGTCTTTTACAAACTCCAGGTCCATAATAAACTGCATTAGTTGTTTGGATAAACCCTTTTTGCGGTAGGCTTCAATAATAAATACATCTGCCAGATAAGCAAAAGTGGTATAATCGGTAATTACGCGGGCAAATCCCACCTGCTTATCCTGATGGTATACCCCTACTGTGAGACAATGTTCAATAAATTTGCGAACTGTTTCTATCGGAATTCCCATAGCCCAGTAAGATTGGTTAGCCAGAAAGTCGTGAATGGTTGTAATATCTAACCTGGCTTTGTCGGTGCTAATGGTATACTCGCTGATTACCCGTTCATTCATATAGGTAGTGTCTTGGATTAATCAAAAATCATTTATCAGGAACTGTTTTTTATTCTTCCCATTCATCCAGAAATTGATTGTAGGCACTTTGCAACTCACGGTGGGCATGCCGGTTATTTTGCTGAAGACTTATTTGCATACCTTTTTCATACGTTTCCCTGGCTTTTTCAGGCTTATTCAGTTGTTCATAGAGTTTTGCTGCATGGTAATAAGTAGGCGCATACCCAGGATGCTGCTGCAACAACTGTTCATAAAAATTTAAGGCTTGCCAGGCATCCGTCTTTACATACTCCATAGCAAGGGCATACAGATTAAACGGATCGTGGGGATCTTCTTTCAAAAATGCAAGCAGCTGTTCAAGTCTGGAGGGGTTCATATCGTTTGTCCAGTAAAATTACTAAATACCTGCAAAGAAACCGACTGAATACACCAACGAGTAAACTATTTAATTCTACATAAGCCGGAGCCAGGATTTCATTTTGCGGGAAGTTTATGTAACTTCGCAGCAAAATACAAGTTATACGTATTATAATCACCTTCCTGTTCATGAAAATATTAGTTTGTATAACCCACGTTCCGGATACCACTACCAAGATCTCCTTCACAGATAATAACACCAAGCTTAATAAGGCAGGGGTACAGTTTATTACCGGTCCTTATGATGATTATGCCCTTTCCAGAGCTATTGAGTTGAAGGAAGCCTCCGGAGGTACGGTAACGGTATTAAATGTTGGATTGGCAGAAACGGAGCCAACCATCCGGAAAGCCCTGGCCGTTGGAGCAGATGATGCCATCCGGGTAAATGCTGAGCCCACCGATGCTTTTTTTGTGGCAACTCAGATAGCCTCCATTGCCAAACAAAATACGTATGATCTCATCCTGATGGGCCGCGAATCGATTGATTTTAACAGTGGACAAGTTCATGGGCTGGTAGGAGAGATGCTGGGCATACCATCTGTTTCTCCGGTAATGAAACTAGATATTGAAGGCACTACCGCCAAACTGAGCCGTGAAATTGAAGGAGGTAAGGAACAACTGGAAGTAAGTTTGCCATTGGTAGCCGGATGCCAGGAACCGATTGCTGAATGGAAAATTCCAAATATGCGCGGTATTATGACTGCCCGCACTAAACCGCTGAAAGTTGTAGAGCCAACCGGGAAGGAAGAGTTAACCACGGTTACAAAATATGAGTTGCCTGCACCAAAGGGAGCCTGTAAAATGATTCCGGCTGAAGAAGCAGAAAAACTCATTACCTTACTCCGGACAGAAGCAAAAGTGTTGTAAAAATACATTAATAGTACCATCAAGCAGATGAGAGGAAAATTGTCTCTGCCTGCTTAAGGTAATTGTTCATTAGTTATCACTCATTATTCATTATAAAGCTATGTCTATATTAGCATTTGTAGAGATTGCTGAAGGAGCCATAAAAAAAACCTCACAGGAGGCAGTTGGCTATGCAGCGGAAGTTGCCCGGATGCGTAACACCACGGCTACTGCGGTAGTACTAGGCGAAATAGCATCTGCCGAGTTAGAAAATTTAGGTAGAATAGGTGCTGCAAAGGTATTGCAAGCTGCTGACAGCCGCCTCAATGAAGGAAATATACAAGCATATGCCAACGTGCTGGCACAGGCGGTGGAAAAGGAAAATGCAGAAGTTGTTGTATTGGCTAAATCCTCTTTAGGCGATGCAGTGGCCGCTCGGCTGGCTGCCAAAATAAAAGCAAGCCTGGCCTCCAATGCTGTAGAGTTACCAGATACATCCAATGGATTTATAGTAAAGCGCAGTATCTATACAGGTAAAGCCTTTGCGTATACGGAAATGAATAGTGATAAGAAGATTATTGCCATTAAAAAGAACGTATATACACCTGCCGAAACCGAAAATAAAGCCAGTGTTGAAGCATTTTCTCCAACCTTACAGGAGGCAGACTTCAACGTTAAAATTAAAGAAACCGTAAAAGCCACTGGAGATATTTTGTTACCGGAAGCCGATATTGTCGTATCTGGCGGACGGGGCTTAAAAGGACCTGAAAACTGGGGTATTATTGAAGAACTGGCCGGCGCTCTGGGAGCGGCCACCGCTTGTTCCAAGCCAGTATCAGATCTGGACTGGCGGCCTCACCACGAGCACGTTGGACAAACCGGTATCAAAATTAGTCCGAATTTGTATATTGCTGTGGGAATTTCAGGGGCTATACAACATCTGGCCGGGGTTAACTCCTCCAGAGTAATTGTAGCGATTAATAAAGATGCAGATGCACCGTTTTTCAAAGCCGCCGATTACGGAATAGTGGGCGACGCCTTTGATGTAGTGCCGCGGTTAACAAAAGCAGTAAAAGAATTGAAGTAATTTTGGTGTTTAACAGCTGATTGAGAATTTTTAAATTCTTGAAAATTTGCAAATTCTCAATAAAAAGCATACTTTTTCACGTGAACAAGATAAAACTTGAAATACTCGGCCTTTCTTCCAGCCAGTCGCAATCCGGCTCATTTGCACTGGTGTTAGGTGAAGAAACTGGTAACCGCCGGTTGCCTATTATTATTGGCATGTTTGAAGCCCAGGCAATTGCCATAGAAATAGAAAAGATTGTGCCTAACCGGCCCATGACCCATGACCTGTTCCGCTCGTTTGCCAGCAGTTTTAAATTTTCTGTTATAGAAATTATTATCTCCGACTTGAAGGAAGGCGTATTCTATGCAAAAATTGTGTGCACAGATGGTATTAAAAAAGTAGAAATAGATGCCAGACCCTCCGATGCTATTGCCATTGGTCTCCGGTTTAATGTACCTATTTACACGTTTGAAGCCATTCTGTCGGAAGCAGGCATTGTTCTTACCGATGCCAGTGAGGATGAACCGCTGATTCAAAAAGAAGAGACCAAGCGGCCAGCGTCTTCCCGTAAATCTTCTTCGTCTTCTTCCATGGAACAATTGAAAGATATTCCGTATGAGCAACTAAAAGCTATGCTGGATGAAGCCCTGGAGAAAGAAGATTATGAACGGGCTGCCAAGATCCGGGACGAATTGAACAGAAGAAATTAGAAAGTAGATAAGCTATTCTATAGAGTAAGTCCAACAGCTAATACCTGTTGGACTTATTTGTTTCTTTATCTATTGGGTGGGAAAGGTTCTTTCAAAAAAGTATGATTTTCCTTCTGTCAGGTCATCAAAATTATAAATGGGTTTGTGCCGGTTTTTCTGCGCATAGCTAATCAGAATCATATCTCCCAGGCAGCAGAAAGCATGTACAATTAAAGCCCAGCCGAAAAATAAGCGGTAAGCAGGTACAAAAAAAGCACTGGCTACTAACAGCAAACTGATTACTACACAAGGCAAAGCAGCGAGCCAGATAACTTCTATCAGGTTAATTACCAGCAAATGTGCACAAGTGAAAATAGCCGGTGGCTTTAAGGAAAATAAAAACCGGATGTTGGCTGCTCCAAAGTATTTGTAGGTAACTGCATGGATTAATTCATGAAAAGGCAATAGGATCAGGAGTAAAAAAGCGGCAAACAAACATACATTCCATAGCATTTGCCATAGTGCCATCCCCCTAACAATGGCCAAACCGGTAAGAGCACCCATAAGCCCGAATCCGGCTATGGTAAGCAGCAAAAACGTAGTGAGGAAGGTAGAATTGCGGCTATATTGCTGAAAAAATTGCGTCGGCTGAAATATATCTATTTCGGCAATTTTCTGGTAGTGGCCAGATTGCAACAACTGAACAGGCGTAGGTTTGATGGAAATAGTCATAATGTGCGCCTATAGAAAATAGGAAATTTTACTTGCTTTCTCTAAAAGCGGTACTATTCAGCTAAGAGAACCTTTAATCCGTTTCCGCTAAAGATTCTCTTATAGAAATTTATATTCGTTGCTTACAAACTCAGCAATTCTTTAAACCGGATTGCTTGCCTACGGGAAATTTCTATTTTGTCGCCGCCTTTAAGGGTAACCTGCAAGCCTCCGCTGAACCAAGGTTCTATTTTTTCAATCCATTGCAAATTAATAATATGTTTACGGTTGGCCCTGAAAAAAGTATGAGGGTCCAGGCGTTCATCCAGCGCATTTAATGATTTCAGGATTAAGGGTTTCTGGTCGTCGAAGTGTAAACGTACATAGTTGCCCATAGATTCAAACAGGCGTATGCGGCTAAGCTTTACAAACCAGCATTTTTCTCCATCTTTCACAAAAACCTGGTCTTGTTCGGTAAGAATTTTTACATTTTCTTTCCGGACAGTTTCTGTTTTCTGGTAATCTTCTACTTTATTAATGGCTTCTGCCAGCCGGTTAGTATCAATTGGTTTGAGCAAATAATCTAATGCATTGAATTCAAAGGCTTTCAGGGCATATTCATCGTAGGCTGTGGTAAAAATAACGTCTGGCACATTGCCTTCAATAGAAGCAAGTAATTCAAACCCATTTTTTCCAGGCATTTGAATGTCCAGGAAAAGTAAGTCTGGACCGAGTTGTTCTATCTTATCCAGGGCTTCTTCGGCATTTACCGCTTCTCCTACCACATCTATCTTGGGATAGGCTTCCAGCAGCCGTTTTAGCTCGTTTCTGGCCAGGCGTTCGTCATCTATAATCAGTGCTTTCATAAAGGTTTAACAGGGTTATATAATTATTCTGGGCTAGGAGTATAACTCAAGAGTCACGCTAATTTTCCTTGAATACTTGTAGCCGATGGCGTATTTATCAATTGCTTATTTCTGCTTAAAATCTGATTTTTAGGTGCTTCCTGTGCAGATGCCAGCGGAATAGTTAACTGTGCACATACCACTTCGGCAGATTCTTGTTTTATTTCAAAGTGCGCCTGGCTGCCAAATGTAAGCGCCAGCCGCTGGGTAGTATTTACCAGGCCAAATCCATCGGAGTTTACCTGCTGCAATATACCTGTGTTTCTGATCAAAATATAGGCAAAATCTCCTTTAATTGTTGAATCTACGGTAATAAATCCGCCTTTTAGAGGCTTGGAAATCCCATGCTTTACTGCATTTTCTACCAGGGTTTGTACCATCATTGGAGGGATTTGCACAGAAAGGGTGGAAGGTTCTATATTCAGCTGTGCATTTAAGCGGTCTTCGTAGCGTATTTTTTCCAGAGCCAGGTAATCCTGTACGGTTTTTAGTTCTTCTTCCAGGGTAACGGTACGGCGGCGGTCGGCCAGGAGGGAGTTGCGCAAAATATTTGATAAACGGGTAACCGATATCTGGGCTCTTTCCGGATTTTCTAACACCAGTGCCCGGATGCTATTCAGGGCATTGAACATGAAGTGCGGGTTAAGTTGAGAACGGAGAATTTTGGCTTCAAATTCTTTAACTGAAGAAGAGAGCTTTACTTTTTCTACTTCATTCTTCTTGGAACGCTCAAAGTACTGGAACAAATGATAAATAACTGACCATAAGAGCAACTGTTTTCCCCAGCTAATCACAAAAAATACCATGGAAGTTAAGGAGAAATATTTGCGTATGTCCGGTACGGTGTAGTAATCCAGCAGCACACTCAGCATAACCATTATTATAGCCATAAACATAACAGAGGCCGCAATACGTGGAATGAGTTGGCTCAGAGGAAGATCTAGCCAGGAGAGACGTTTAATGGCCAGACGGTACAGGTGCGTAATACATATACCCAACACAATGGTAACAATAGCATTTATCAGCAACCCATCACTATAGCCGAAGCTAAAACTATATAAGGCCAGTTCATTTAAGCTATAAGCTGACCATCCACCAATCTGACAAAGCCAGTAGACTTTTCTTTTGTCCATTCTCTTCATAAATATGTATTATATGCATCAGTCATGGTTACCTGCAATAGTATGCGTATGCCTGATAAAGAGTACTAATTTTTTCCAAACAATATTTGGAGCTTTACTATAAAGCAAAAAAATATTTATTTAAAGTTACTATTAATTGGAAACAACCGAAAATAGTATTACAGGAAAGGGGAAATTAAGGAGATAAAAGGAAGATAAAAAGGGGTGAGAATGAATAAATAATGACGAATGATTAATGAGTAACAACTTGTTCATTAATCATTCGTCAATGGTCATTATTTCTGGGCTGTTCCGAATTTGATTACATCCCGGCCCGACTCAGCAATAATGCCTTGATCTCCGTTAAATATAATAGGTGTACGGAGCAACTCCGGATTTTGTGTAAGCAAGGTAAGCCAGTTATTGTCGTCAAAATCCATTCCATTGTACTTTTCTTTGTACATGTCAGATTCCCGGTCTACTAGTTCGCCAACGCTTACGCCTAACTTATTGGCAATTTCCATCAGCTGTGTGCTCGTAATATTGTCCTTAGTTAAGTCAATTTCGAGGCTGTGGGGTTTTAACGGACGGGCATAGCCTAAGGCCTCTTCATCCGAACGTTTGTTTCCTTTATAAAAGATGGTTACGGTTTGATTATTAAAATCCATGATTTCAGTATTTGAAGTGAATGTAAATGGGCAGACAACTAAACCTGAAAAGCAGCTAAGGTGTAGCTGCCCAATCATTTTTAGGTTGTACACCTTAACTAATTGTTGGTATATCCAATCCGCCTAAATGCGTCACATCATTGTACGATTCTACGGTAAACATGTTGCCCGAATAATGCAGCTTATACAAGCAAAGATTCTGGTGTTCGAATACATCCATACATTGAAGCGGGTAGTTAAGCATGAGGCAGAGAAACATGCGCATAGCCCGGCCATGCATACAGATGAGAATGTTTTTTTCTTCGGGACGAGATAGTATCAGATCCAGAACAGGTTTTTGGCGGGTTACTACATCTGTGGGGCTTTCTCCGCCATCTATGCGTAAATCTATCTCCCCTTTACTCCATGATTCAATAACCGAGTAATAGTAGGCATCTTCTTCGGGGGTAATTTTGGTTCCTTCCCGGTGCCCCCAGTTAATTTCATTCAGGCCAGCATGCTGTTCCCAGGGTATATTTTTATCTATAAACTGCTTCACCGATTGAATGCTGCGTTTCAAGGTAGAAGTATAGATTTTATCGAACGGGATGTGTTGATAATGTTCAAAAAAGGCTTGTGCTTGCTGCAATCCAAGTTCATTCAAATCAGAGTCTATACCCCCGCCCTGAACAATGCCCATGCGATTATAATTGGTTTGCCCGTGGCGTATAAGATATATCGTTTTCTGGTTCAAAGGACTAGTGTATTTATATTTAGAAGAAAGTGGGCAAAAATAGCAGGATTCTCTCAGATTCTGTATAGCCGCACCTACTAAATCCCATAGGCAGTTACAACAATTTTTCTTGAAGAAGCCTGATTCCTGTATTCACACAGGTAAATTCCCTGCCAGGTGCCCATATTAAGTTTGCCGCCAGTAATAGGTATGCTTACAGAAGAACCTACGAGTGATGCTTTTATATGAGCAGGCATATCGTCTGGCCCTTCGGTGTTGTGGCGGTAATACGGAGCATTTTCGGGTACCATCTGGTTGAAATGGCTTTCAAAATCTGCCCGTACCGTTGGGTCAGCATCTTCATTAATAGTTAAGCCCGCAGAGGTGTGTTTAATAAACACTTGCAAAATGCCTGTTTGTATGTGTGTAAGGTCTGTAAATTCTTTTACAATAGTATCTGTAATCAGGTGAAAACCTCGTTTATAGGCTGGTAAGCGTATTTCTTTCTGGAAGACAAGCATAGTAGCTGAAATTTGAAAATGTGAAAACAGGAAAAACGTAAAAATGAAGAAAGTGCGGCAGAACTTATGCATAGTACCCGGAAATTTGAATATTTACCTTAATTTTGGTGCGGGGGTAAGCACTTATTCTTTTTATCATGAGAAGTATATGGCCACCGGTTTAAAGAAAGTTTAGCAGCAACATCTTTTTCAGGATGGGATACATAATAGCATTTCCAAATTATTAAATTTTCATTTTCACATTTCCATATTTACTTGTATGTCAGTACATCGCCAGGAGATCAAAAGAATAACTACCCATATCTTGCAGGAGATGAAGGGCCGGGGAGAAAAAATTTCCATGCTTACCGCCTACGATTTTTCCATGGCCCGTATTGTAGATGGAGCCGGAATGGATATTATTCTGGTGGGCGATTCTGCTTCAAACGTGATGGCCGGGCATGAAACTACCTTGCCTATTACCCTGGATCAGATGATTTACCATGCGGCTTCGGTGGTGAGAGGAGTAAAAAGAGCTTTAGTGGTGGTAGATCTGCCTTTTGGTTCGTACCAGGGCAATTCATCTGAAGCGTTGCGGTCGACCATCCGGATCATGAAAGAATCCGGGGCGCATGCCATTAAACTGGAAGGCGGCATGGAAATAAAAGAATCAGTAATCCGGGTGCTGAGTGCTGGCGTACCAGTAATGGGCCATCTGGGATTAACTCCGCAGTCCATTTATAAATTTGGTACGTATGCCGTACGTGCCAGGGAAGAAGCAGAAGCCAACAAATTGATTGCCGATGCGAAAATGCTAGAAGAATGTGGATGTTTTGCTATTGTGTTGGAGAAAATACCTGCTATCCTGGCCAAACGGGTGGCGGAAGAAGTGAAAATTCCTATGATTGGCATCGGCGCAGGTCCTCACGTGGATGGACAGGTATTGGTGCTGCATGACCTGGTGGGCATTACCAAAGATTTTAATCCAAAGTTTCTGCGCCGCTACGCTGATGTACATACAATTATGACAGAAGCTGTCAGCCAATACATTGCGGATGTAAAGAACAAAGAATTTCCTACAGAACAAGAAGGATATTAGCTATAAAGACATACTGTTGCTTCAGGTGAAAAACTACCTCCTAGTCTGCTGAACTACGAATGGATATTTCCCAAGACAAAAGACTACCTATTTAAATCAGCAAAAATTAACTTAACTGTGTATGTTATGCCCGGTGCCGGCGATGCTTTTCGTGTTGTGTATGAAGATAACCACCTGATCGTGGTAAATAAACGAAGCGGAATTCTAGTACAAGGCGATAAAACCGGCGATGTTCCTTTGTTAGATCTGGTAAAAAGCTACATCAAAGAGAAATATAACAAACCGGGAGACGTATTTCTGGGAACCGTACACCGCCTGGACCGGCCAGTAAGTGGATTAGTTGTATTTGCCCGTACCTCCAAAGCGTTGCAGCGGATGAATGAATTATTTAAAAGCCGGGAAATTAAAAAAATATATTGGGCTGTGGTTACCCGCAAACCTGCTGCCCTACAAGGAGAATTGGTACACTGGCTGGTAAAAAATGAGCAAAAAAATATAACTACGGCCTATGCCAGAGAAGTTCCGGGCAGTTTACAGGCCCGCCTGCATTACCGCTTGCAAACTCAGCTGTCAGGAAATTACTTACTGGAAGTAAATCCAGTTACCGGAAGACCGCATCAAATTCGGGTACAGTTGGCCAGTATGGGCTGCCCCATCCGTGGAGATAGCAAATATGGCGGTGTGCCAGTACAACCGGAGGGACGGATTTACCTGCATGCCCGGCAGCTGGAATTTATTCATCCGGTAAAGAAAGAGCAAATTGTCTGTATGGCTCCACTGCCAGAAGATGTACTCTGGAAACAATTTGAAAAATCCTAAGGAAGCTCTAATTTACGTCTATAGCAATAGTGGTAAGTATTAGTAATACAACACACAAACACATGCAAGAGGATAATTTCTTATATAAACTACAAAAACGGTGGGGAGTTAACAGTATCTGGCAAGTGCTGGTTATCCTTCTGGTGTTTGCTCTCACCGGTTTTTCGTCGATGTATATTAAACGGCCTGTTTTTGCGTTACTGGGCATAGATGCCGATACACCCTTCTGGATTAGAACGCTTGTCTGGATGGTCACTATTCTGCCGGCTTACCAGGTGTTGCTGCTGATGTATGGCTTTTTGTTAGGCCAGTTTGCTTTCTTCTGGAAGTTCGAAAAAAGAATGTTACATGGCATAAAAAAAATCTTTACCCGGTAAAACTTTATATAGGCCGAAACAGTATTATGTTATATTAATTTGCCAATAAAATGCACTATATTTATATCTGTCAGGTAAAAATAGCGTATCTTGCACAATAAGTACTGACATAGGTGTTTGATTAACTGAGTAGTTCGAGAAGTCGATTTGTTTAACCACAACCTGCGCATCCTTTCCCCAAAAGGCTGTTAGGGCGATAAATCCTATTCCTATGTCTATTGAAGAATGCTATCAGATTCTGGATCTTCCGCCAGGAGCATCTACCGAGGAGATCAAACGTGCCTACCGGAAACAAGCGAAGGCCTTTCATCCGGATATTAATCATTCAGCCGATGCACTTGTGGAATTCCTGCGCGTGAGCCAGGCATACCAACTACTTTCCAATAATTATTATTACAATTCAGGTTGGGTATTTTATCAGCAGCAAACCTACTATTCCTACCGGCAGGAAACCCCTCAGGAGAAAGCGGCCCGTTTTGCTAAAATGCAGTACGAAGAGTTTAAGCGGAATAATGAACTATTCAAGCAATCCAGCTGGTATATGCCGTTTAAGATTATTACATATCTGGTTTGCCTGATGGGTGCACTGATTGCTGTTGGTTTTATGGTGGCTCCTTTTCTGATGATGTTCGAAAATCAGATAATGGCCCTGTATATGTTTCCGGTTATTTTCGTAGGTATAGCGGCAATGAGCAGTGTGTTTAAATTAACCAACGAGGTAAGCCAGTATTTTTAGTAAACACCTAAACCCAAACAACGCTTGATGAAACAACTATACACCTTTATTTAATTCTACTTCATTGACATTTCTAGCTCCTTATTTCTCCCGTCTATGGGGAGCAGGGATTGTATTGTTTTTTATTAGCTACCCTTTGCAGGCAAATCGTATTTTTTACACACTCTATTTGCTTAGATTCTTTTGTAAATTTATGTATTACATTTTAAAGGGTTTTGTAAAATTATTTTTTACTTTTTGTTGCGTATTTAAAGTTTAAGTGTTAATGTTGCATGGTAGTTTACATAATAGGAAAGCAAAGTAGCTAGAGGAAGAGTTGAACTACATCTTTAAGAGAGCATATACCTCATAGAACTTGCAACAATAAACTTATGGAAACCTCTAAACATTTAACTTTCACTTATTATTTTCTATCGTATTTGGTACTTGGCGTGATGTTTATTTTAGTATTAGCTGCTTGATTCTGTAAAAAGCCAACAAATTACTCATATACCCATAAACCAAAATCCAATAGATCAGCTTATGTAGCAAATAAGGTTACATAGCTTGTAGCTATCAATTTATTCCCTATAGACCCGGATCTCTGCAGAGGCCGGGTTTTTTATTGGATAACGTATGTTAAATTATGTATTTGGTAGGAGTCTGTAGAATAAATTGTTTTTACATCTTTGTGAAATGTGCCTGTCTGAAAATGTACATTATAGTTGCTGCAAAAGCGGAGATTTTAAGAAAAGATCACCTTTCATTTAGTACTTAGCCAATTTGCCCGCTCTTCCATTAAGTCGATGATCTTTTTTAGATACATTATTTCTTTGGTGGCCAATGCTAATTCAGCTTTTGTTTTTGCCAGCTCAGAAGCTAGTTCAGTATAAGCTTCCTCAGTAGGTAGGCTACTAGTTGTGGGTTTATTGTCAGGCGTTTCTAGTACCTGTTGTGCAGCAGGCTTTATATAATATTGAAAAAAATCGTGTTCCAGTAATTCAGAAATGCGGATCAGTAAGCCAGTATCAATATTGGTACGTTCAAAAATGCGGTAAACGTTCTGCCTGACCATGCCAAGTTTATCTGCAAAATCTCCGATTTTGATTCCGCTTGCATCAAACACCTCCTTAATTTTCTGACCAATAGCCACTTCGTTATGCAGTGATTCCATAGGCAAAAACATAGTTTCTTAACGTGAACTTAGGCATGTTCTACAAAAGTAGGGAAAAGGAATGTAAATAAAAATTTTACAAATGAAATACTTGTATTATAAAAGTTAACATCCTCGGTAAAAGAATTAAAAAAAGTTTTGGGTATAGGGTTACTTGCATTCCGGCCTTTCATAAAGCTCAACATGCAAACAGACCTTAGTTCTCAATGCTTTGCACCCGTCAAAAATTTATTCTATAGCTAACAATCGAACACATAAAACAATAAACTATTTCCTAGTATATGAAAAGCAAATTCCGTATTATTCTTAAATGGACTCTCCGCGTAGTAGGGGCACTGGTACTTTTGTTACTGGCGGCTTATGGCGTAATTTATTATCAATCTGAACAGAGGCTAAATCAGGTATACCAGGTTACGCCTGTGAAACTGGCCATTCCTACCGACTCGGCTAGTCTGGCATTGGGTGAACACATATTAGCCATCAGAGGATGTCAGGACTGCCATGGAAAAGATCTGGCAGGAAAAGTATTTATTGATGATCCGGGTCTGGGCCAAGTAGTTGCTTCTAATTTAACCTCTGGAAAAGGCGGAATTGGCAAAATTTTTACTCCTGAAGATTGGGTAAAAGCCATTCGTCATGGAGTTGGTACAGATAATAAACCATTACTGGTTATGCCTTCTAATGAGTTCTTTCCTATGAGCAATGCTGACCTAGCAAATTTGATAGGCTATCTGAAAAGCTTACCTCCAGTAGATAATGAATTGCCTGTACATAATCTGAAACCACTGGCCAGAGTATTATACATTGCCGGCCCTCTTTCTATGCTCACCAGTGCACAAAAAATTGATCATACCCAAGAGGTAGTAGATAAAATAGAACCTGCCGTAAATGCGGAATATGGAAAATATTTGGCTGTTGGCTGCTCTGGTTGCCATGGTCAAGACTTTAAAGGTCAGGAGATGCCCATTCCAGGTATGAAAGCATCCGCCAACATTACATCTACCGGCGATTTAGGTAAATGGACAGAAGAACAGTTTATGACTGTATTGAAAACAGGGAAGCGTCCGGATGGCCGGCAGATAGATAACAAAGACATGCCTTGGGAAGCGACTAAAAACTTCAAAGATGACGAAATGAAAGCCATCTTCCGGTATTTGCAAACACTGCCAGGCAGCCAGAATTTGCAAACAAGCGCAGAGTAAGTCTGCTTACAGGAGAGTTTAAAGAATAACCATGCTATAAGGATTCTAACAATATAAATGGCTGATTAGTAAATTTTCTGTGCAAACTAAAAGAGTAGCATTTAGCTACTCTTTTTCATTTTTACCTATAGCTATTAAGTTAATAAAGGTCGTCATAAGAATGCCAAGATGGAACAATTTATGCCTCTTTAGCAAGTTTCGTTAGTTCAATAAAATCAGCGACGCTAAGCTGCTCCGCCCGCTTATCTAGCAAAGGATGTGTGTGCATAGATTCTGGCAGATGCAAAGGTTTTAACGCATTCCGCAACGTTTTTCGCCGGTTATTAAACCCTTGTTTCACTACCTGCTTGAATAGCTTTTCGTCACAGTCTAATTTTTCAACACTGTTCCGTAACAACCGGATAACCCCGGATTTTACTTTGGGAGGCGGATCAAACACCCCTTCATGGACTGTAAATTTATACTCGATAGTATAATATGCTTGAAGCAGCACACTCAGTATACCATACTCTTTATTGCCAGGAGGGGAGGCTAGCCGTTGAGCTACTTCTCTTTGCAGCATACACACCACCTCAGGCACCTTATTTTTATGATCCAGAATATTAAATAAAATCTGCGAGGAAATATTGTAGGGGAAGTTCCCAATTATGGCAAAAGGTTCATCAAACAACGTATCCAGATTTAACCTCAGAAAGTCGCCCTGAATGATGCGGTTTTGCAGTTGTGGATATTTTTTCTTCAGATACACAATGGATTCCGCATCAATATCTATCAGGTGGGTTTCGTAGTCAGGCCGGGTAATGAGAAAATCGGTAAGCACACCCATGCCAGGGCCAATTTCCAGTACCTTTGTATACCCGCCATGCAGGGATAATAAATTTACAATGTTTTCGGCTATCTGCTTATCTTTTAAGAAGTGCTGACCTAAATGTTTTTTGGGTTTTACTTTCATGAACAGGCGATTGAGTGAAACGTGACATATAACAGCAAAGAGAATGGGTTAGCGATACTTTCTTTCCGTTTCTCACGCATTCATTGGTTAATTTGCTATATTGCACCCCCAAAAATAAGGAAGTTTAAGCACAGGCAAATTTAAATTTCACACTTGCCCGGCCGGGTAGGTTTCCTGGAACGTTTCTATCTACTCATAACATACTATGTCTATCACAATCTCTTATATATCGTCGCTTTCTGATAAAGAATCCACAGCGCTGCTGTTCACCGATGGGTCGGCAGTTTCTGGATTTTACAAAAGCGAACCCGAAAAAGAATATGTAGAAAAAGGATTATCTGCTGAGACAGCCCTGATTTCCATTAATCAATACGTAAAACAACTTTTTTTTATTAAACCGAAAGCAGAAAATATAGCCTATCGCCGCAAAGAGAATTTACGTAAAACTGGAGCCGACCTATTTAAACAAGTAAGTCAGCTAAAACTGGAATCTTTACAATTGGCCTCTTTCACAGACGATCCGGAAGATGTACTGGCTTTATGCGAAGGTTTAATGCTTGGCAGTTATGATTTTCTCAAATACAAGACTGACAAAGACAAAAAAGAGACAAAACTGAAACAAATCAGGCTTTATGGGAAAGGACTAACACAAGAGAGAGTAGAAGAAATACGTAACTTAATCGAAGCTACCTGCATTGCCCGCGATCTGGTGAATGAGCCGGTTATTTACCTGACTGCTGAACAATTAAGTGAAGATATTAGCCAACTTGGAGAAGAAGCCGGGTTTGCTGTAGAAGTATTAAATGAAAGCAAAATCGCCAGCCTGAAAATGGGCGGCTTACTGGCCGTGAATCTGGGTAGCCCTAATCCCCCTACTTTTAATATACTTGAATATAAGCCCTCGGATGCAAAAAACAGTCAGCCGTATATTCTCGTTGGCAAAGGCGTAGTATACGATACAGGTGGCTTAAGCCTGAAACCTACCCCAAATTCTATGGATCTGATGAAGAGTGATATGGCGGGTGCGGCGGCCGTGGTAGGAGCGATGTATGCCCTGGCTAAAAATCAGGTACCTGTACACGTAGTGGGCCTGATTCCGGCTACTGAAAACCGCCCCGATGGAAATGCCATTACACCTGGGGATGTTATTACCATGTACAGCGGCAAAACTGTAGAGGTGCTAAACACGGATGCTGAAGGAAGGCTCATTCTGGCAGATGCTTTGCATTTTGCTGCCAAATACAATCCGCAGTTAGTAATAGACCTGGCCACACTAACTGGTTCGGCCGCCAAAGCCATCGGCAAAGAAGGTATTGTCTACATGGGCACTGCTTCTGATGAGATAAAAAAAGCATTTGAGGCAAGTGGCAACGAAGTATACGAACGCCTGGTAGAGTTTCCTCTGTGGGAGGAGTATGGTAGCCAGATAGAATCCGGTATTGCAGATATTAAAAACCTGGGTGGGCCAGATGCCGGGGCCATTACAGCTGGCAAGTTTCTGGAGCATTTTATCAGCTATCCTTGGCTGCATCTGGATATTGCTGGCGGGGCTTTCCTGACAAGTCCGGATAGTTACCGGGGAAAAAATGGAACAGGCCTGGGCGTGCGTTTGCTGTATCATTTTCTGAAGTCAAGCGTAGGTTAAGTGAAAATGGTGTAGTGCATTTTCTAAATCTTAAATTTTAAAATTATTACATTCCTGTATGTCTGAACACAAACCGATTATTGGGATAACCCTTGGCGATTTTAATGGAGTAGGCCCAGAAGTTACCTTAAAAGCCCTTTCTAACAATACCATATTAAAAATGTGTACACCGGTAATTTATGGTTCGGTAAAGGTGCTTTCTAAATACCGTAAACTGCTGAATCTGGAGGAGTGGACCTTGCATCCGGTGAAAAGCATTGACCAGATAAGCCCTAAACGGACCAATGTTCTTAACTGCTGGAACGAAAATCTGGAGATACAACCTGGTAAAGTAACCGCAGAAGCCGGACAGAACGCCTTTATTGCGTTGAAGTCGGCGGTTGCAGATTTGCAGAATAAACACATAGATGCCATTGTCACGGCACCTATCAATAAATTTAATATTCAGAACGAAGAGTTTAAGTTTGCCGGGCATACAGAATATTTTACCCAATCATTTGGCGTGCAAGACAGCCTGATGTTGCTGGTAAGCGAAGGTTTGCGGGTAGGGGTAGTTACCGGGCATATACCTTTGGGAGCTGTAAAAGAGTCGATTACGAAAGAAAAAATTATAAGCAAGGCCACTATCTTGCTGCAAACACTGAAGCGTGATTTTGGAATTCAGAAACCTAAGATTGCTTTGCTTGGCTTAAATCCCCATGCTGGGGAAGAAGGTTTACTGGGAAATGAAGAGCAGGAGATTATTACCCCGGTTATCCAGGAATTGAAACACAAAGGAAATATGGTATTTGGACCCTTTCCTGCAGACGGCTTTTTTGGCACCATGAGCTACAAAAAATATGATGCCGTACTAGCCATGTACCACGACCAGGGACTTATTCCATTTAAAACGATTGCGTTTGAAAGTGGTGTCAATTATACAGCTGGTTTGCCCATTGTGCGGACCTCACCAGACCATGGTACAGCCTACAACATTTCCGGAAAAAATGTAGCCAGCGAAACCTCTATGCGTGAAGCCATCTTCCTGGCCATAGACATTGTAAACATGCGGAAAGAGGTGATAGCCGTGTAACTTAGTTTCTCCGGCTACAAAATGACAAAGCAGCCTAGTAAGAAAAATCCGTTTCAGCTGTTTTAATATATTATCATCCAACCTCAATCCTGTTAGGTTTTTGAAACCTAACAGGGTTGAGCATAGAAGTAGGTAAGCAGTTGCTGTTAAATTATAGCAGGGTACAACAGGCTTTATCTGACCACATAGCAAATAAGATGGAAATATGAACCCTCTTCCTTGATTTTATCTCTGATCTTATAGACCACATCCATTTTTACATTTCTATCTATTTTAAGCATCACTATTTTATGACGCGTATGGATGTGGAAAGATTGGTGAAGAAACAAGGGTATCAGGTCGTAATCAATAAAAACGTCATTTACCTGGATAGAATATTTTGAAGTACTAAAACATCTGATTGGGTCTAGCGGCTCACCTACAAAAATCCATGGTGCTTCTCCATAAATTTCTTTACCCGTTAATTTTTGTGCCGACTTGAATGAATTTGGCACATGTATTTTTACAAATAAAGAGTTTGGGCGAAAAGTTGTGTATAAGACAAAAAAGCTACATAGGAGTAAAGGCAGTAAATAAAAATACTGGATGCCGGTATTAGCATATTTTTGTGACGTTTTGGAGTGGTGCATCATAGGTTTCATAGACAAACTTTTACCTATGATGCATGGCTTACTCATTTTCCACAGCCAGCAAGCCTTTAGGGGCTATAAAATGTTGGAGTTGTTCATACGTGAAGTAAATTTCGCCATCTGGCTCTAAAGCCAGAGCTGCATGTGGGAATCCAAAGGAATAGTAAAAGGTAATTCCATCTGCATGTAGGGTAAAATTTTGCAAATCTGCTTTTGTAAACTGTTTATCAGCTAAAAGCTCATTGGCCCATTCTGTCTCATCCATGCCAGCTACTTCTTTCTTTGTTTCACTAATCCGGCTTTGCAAAATAGTATTGGCCAGTTTTGTCAACTCATCTAAAGCAGCAGGGGCAAATAACTGATCTACTGATATAAGCTCACCGGTTTGCGTATTAAAATTAAAGTATTTGCTACTGAACGAAGAATAAGCTCCCAGCCATTCATTTACCACTGTAAGGCTCAACATGCCATGCTTGTTATAGTTTATTACATAACTGCTGTTCACCAGTCCGCAGGCACATTCAGCAAAATTCTTTTTAATGGCTTCTTCCGTATCGTCGGTGAGGTTTTGAATAGAAAGCTGCTCATTCATTTTAGTAACCACTTGGGAGGTATGCTTACCCTGAACTCTGGGAAAAGAAAAATCAGCCAGGCGGTTATCTGTACCCTGTACAGAAAAACTATATTCGGTGATCTCTACGCCTGCCGTGGAATTTGCTGTTGAGTTTTCTTTTACGAAGAAAGGTAACTGTTTGCTACTATCCGGTTTTCGCCAATGACCGGTAAGTTCTGAATTGGCAACTAAGGTGCCTTCAAAAATTCCGGTTACGTTGCCTTTTGCATCCGTCTCTTTCAGAAAAAGTGTACCCTCTTCGTTTAGTTCGCCGGAGAGAGAAATGGGTTGTTTTACCTTGTTGTAAAAATAGGTGCCGCTCAATTGCTTACCTTGCCGGGTCAGGTTTAGGGTAATGTCATAGTTACCATCTATCTTGCCATAAAATGTTTTAGAGAATGATGCCTCTGGCTCCGGCTGGCTGATTTGGGTAACAGGTGTGGAGGTATGGGTAGAAACGTTATGTTGGGGCTCTTTTTGTTCAGAACACCCGGCTAATCCGGTAACTAAGCAAGCAGTAGTTACTAGGAAGGGTAACAATTTATACATAAAAATTAGACAGAATAACAAGCCAAAAAGGCTTACTCAGGTAAAATCTTCTCTGGCGCAGATTAGCTTTAGTGAGTACTGTCTACCAATGGTAACCCGCGTTACAAAAATATTCTGGTAATCTGAATATGAGGTGGAATAGAGCTGGGCACGACTGCATTGTTTTCTACAAGTACACTGCCGGAATCTACGCCTAATTCAAACTTAACGGCTACAGTTGTTTCTTTTCCGTTTTCTATCTCTTTTTTTTGTAGTTCCTCCACCGTAGCTATTACCTGCCGGTCTTTGGTTGCGGTGATACTGGCAATATGGTATTCCCGGCTAAGTTGCGAAAACGTGCTGCCTACCCCAATTCCTTTTTCTGTTTGATAAGCCGGGTTATGTATAATAATACCGGTAATAGTATCTGTAGCAGAAACAAATAAAATCATGAGAGGAACCGCCTCTGTAGAAAGCAAACTATACACATGCGCTGCGTTGTTAGCAGATTTTTTCTCCAATACTTTTTGCACCTGCGCAGAGTCGAACCATTGGTATACATCTGTCAGAGACATACCTACATTAATAATGCCTGCCTGGTCTATAGCTATTGCTACTGATTCCATAGGAAGGTCATCCGTATCGGAATTAGAGAACGTATCGGAACTAATAGAAGCTTCGGCTGTGGCACTGGAATCGGTAGCCAGGTCATCAGGGGAGCCTCCGCAGCCTGAAAGCAGGCATGCCAGAAAAAGAACAAGAATCAATAATTTCATAATGCAAAAGATGTATCAACTAATAAATATGCTAAAAATAAATCTGTGTTTCAAACACTTGACTATTTATCTTTAAACGATGGATCATTTTGCATGTAGTTACTTTGCATTATCTTGTCGGCATAGCTATTAATCATTGTTCTCCTATGAATACAGAAATCAACCGAATTCACCATTTATTGCAAGCCACCTTCAACGGCGAACCTTGGCATGGCCCTTCTGTAATGAGCAGTTTAACCGGTATCTCCGCCACACAAGCCAGCCAAAAGCCGGTTGCGAATGTTCACAGTATATGGGAGTTAGTACTGCATATGACTGCCTGGCGCACCTTTACCTGGGAGAAAGTACGCGGAAATGCCGCTTATGATATTACTAGTGCAGAACAAGACTGGCCTCCGGTAAGTACAACCGGTGAGCAGGCATGGCAGCAAGCATTACATGGCTTACAACAAAGTCAGGAGCATTTACTAGATATATTAAAACAAAACGGAGATGAGTTGCTGGATAAGATAGTTCCTGGACGGACATACACCTACTATGTGTTGCTACAGGGAATTATCCAACACGATTTGTACCACGCCGGACAGCTGGTTTTGCTAAAAAAGCAA
Organism: Rhodocytophaga aerolata; assembly: GCF_030503435.1. GTDB lineage: Bacteria > Bacteroidota > Bacteroidia > Cytophagales > 172606-1 > Rhodocytophaga > Rhodocytophaga aerolata. The sequence continues at coordinate 89,783 of NZ_JAUKPO010000008.1, read as the reverse complement.
CTGGTATAAAGCATGGATACATCGGAAAGGGAGAGTGTACTACATGGAAGTAAACAAATATTAGTAGAGAGTAGTGGAGAAAGTACCATGCCAAGGCAACATGTACTAAAGTTTAGAAGCCAGGCTTATTTAGCTAAGCCTGCTTCTAAGAAATAATAGGCTGTGTTTGCGTGGAACATAACAAAAGTACTGCCGGCAGGTAAGCTTGCTTTTTTCTCTTTTGCTAAGAAATCACTCATGCTTACTAGTTCATTCAAAACTAAAGCACCTTTAGCGTCAAACACTTTCACTGTGATTTTGTCTGAGCTAGCAGCAAACATAGGCATGGTAGTAGCCAGTGCCGGATCTTCTTCGATGGTGTCTACCAGTACAACTTTTGCCGGTTTTTTCTTTGGCACCTTCACGACTCTGGCTTCTGTGCAGCTTTCTGCATCTATGCCTTTTTCAGTTAAATTGGTAGGGAAACCCATACTCATAGTAAGAATGCCGGTAGCGGCTAAAAGAGAGAATAATTTGATCGTTTTCATGATTGTTGTGTTTTTAAGTTTATGTGTTTGTTTGTCTGTTAGATTACTATTTGTGTATCCAGGTTGCAGCCGGCTTTCAGTATTTTTTGTTAGCTTTTTTCTTCTACTTTTCGTCCGCTGTCTTGCTTCCAGTAATCCAATTGCTGTGCCAACCACCTTGAACCTCGTTTTCTGCCTGATTTAGGCCTTTTTTGCCTGACACACTGTTTACTTTTGATACAACTTGTGTTCGTTTCCGTACACTTGGCGGACATTTACCTGTCCAATTCAAAACCTAGATGCTCTTTATTGAAAACCTTGCTGCAGGTAACCCTAGAATGTGTATATTTTACAAGGCGAAAAACTAATATATCCTGCAATAGTACTTTGGATAGTACAATTATTACTTTTATTATTCTATCCTTGGTGCAGATTCATTTTCTATTTCCTTAGAAATAATTGGAAGTCTTGCCTTATATTGGCAGCTATATTTGTCAAGCTATTTTTACACCTATATCCTTTTCAAGCCTGATCTATGAAACTACTTGTGGTAAGTATGTACGCGGCATTTTTGTCGTTCTGCATGATTACAATTGCCTACAGCCAGTCTGCCAAAGAAAATGTGCGGGTAATGTCGTACAATGTGCGCTACGACAATCCGGGTGATGGCGACAACCGGTGGAGCAACCGCAAAGAGCGGCTAACCCAGCTGATTGCCTATCATGCACCAGATGTGTTCGGAACCCAGGAAGTGTTGTTTAATCAACTACAAGATATAGAGAAAGCGCTTCCGCAATATGCCTGGTATGGCGCAGGACGTGACGATGGTAAACAAGCCGGTGAGTATTCTGCTGTTTTTTACAACAAAGACCGCTTTACTCTACTGGATAAAGGCACGTTCTGGCTGTCGACAGAGCCGGATAAGCCCAGCAAAGGCTGGGATGCGGCCATTGTGCGCGTATGTAGCTGGGTAAAACTAAAAGACAAATCTACAGGCCAGGATTTTTTTATGTATAACACGCATTTCGATCATGTGGGGGTAAAAGCCCGGGAGCAAAGCGCGGCCCTGATTGTGAAGAAAATAAAAGAACTATCAGGTAAGCTGCCGGTGATTTTGACGGGAGATTTTAATACACCCAACAGTGCAGCTCCTTACCAAACCATTATTAACAGCAACATGCTGAAGGACGCAAAAACACTATCTAAAACCGGGCATTACGGACCTGATGGCTCTTTCAGTACCTTTGAAGTAGCTAATAAATTAGGAGAACGGATTGATTATATCTTTGTAAATGATCAGTATGAAGTGCTCCGGCATGCCATTCTCACCGACTCTCAGAATGGCCGCTACCCTTCTGACCATCTGCCAGTCATAGCGGAGATCCGGCTAAAGAAGTAGGTAGAGTAAATTTAGGTGGCCTATTTCAGAGCCTTTAGTGTGCCCTGCATGAGACGCTGAAGTGTAGCGGCATTCACTGGCGCATAGCCATGCATATCATTATCAAAGTATACATATACCTGTTTGCCTTGTTCCAGCCAGAGCTGGCAGCGGCTTGCCCATTGCGCTAACACGTCATCACGATAACTGCCATCGTATTTGTTGGCTGGCCCATGCAGGCGGATATAGACAAAATTGGAAGTTACAAGTAAAGGGGAGAGGTGGTATTCCAACTCATAGATGCAAAAGGCACACGAATACTCTTGCAAAAGTGCATAAGCCTTGTCGTTATACCAACTGGGGTCACGGAACTCAAAGGCATACCTATAAGTGCGGGGCAATGCTTGTAGAAATGTACGAAAGCGGTCTTCATCAAAACGCCAGGCAGGAGGCAACTGAAACAAAATAGGGCCTAGTTTTTCTGCCAGTACCTGTACGCGTTCCATCAGTAAGGAAAAACTTTGCTGAGGGTCTTTGAGTTTTTTCATGTGGGTAATAAAGCGGCTGGCTTTTACCGTAAACAGAAAATCTTGCGGAGTAGACTCCCGCCAATCAGATAAGGTTTCAATTGAAGGTAACCGGTAGAAAGAATTATTAATTTCTACGGTTTTAAAATATTGTAGATAATGCGCCAGAAAGTTAGCCGGTTTGGTGCCGGCCGGATAGAAATTACCCACCCAGTGTTTATAATGCCACCCGGAAGTGCCAATATATAAGGGAAACTGTTTTGTTTGTGGATTCATTTACACATACATTATCTACCTTAAGCAGCTCAGCCATTTGTAATGATTGATTACTTACATTTGAAAAGTAGCAAGCTTTTGCAGGCCGCTTTTTAAGTCAATTCCTGCACCCAACACACCACCGAAAATATCACCGATTTGCTGCAGCCTTTCTGGTACAGTATGTATCGTAAATGCTGAGGGATGCAAGCCTTTTTTTACCTCATGCCAATATAATGGCGTTGAAACAGTAGCCCCAGGTTTAGGCCGTACACTATAGGCAGCAGCTAACGACTGTCCTTTGTTATTCTGTAAATAATCCAGGTATATTTGCTTCCGGCGGTCTTTGGGACTTCTTTCCACGCTGGTAAGATTGGGCAACTGTGCATGGGCAATCTCAGCAACCCGTCTGGCAAATGATTCTGCTTCATCAAAGCTATATAACTTGCCCAGAGGCGCAAAAATATGCATGCCTGTAGCTCCGGAGGTTTTGCAAAAACAAATGGCTCCTGCATGGTCCATAATGCGTTTTACAACTAACGCTACTTCTACCACTTCATCATAAGTGTTTTCTCCTGGGTCCAGGTCTATGGCCAGATAATCAGGTTTGTCCAGCGTTTGTATGCGGGCATTCCAGGGATGAATCTCAATACAACCCAGGTTATTTAGGTATACTAACGTTGCTTCATTCTGGCAAAGTACATGGCCTAGGTTCCGTTTAGTGGATTCAGAATAAATCTCTACCCGTTCAACCCATTCGGGCAGCTGGCTATTGATATCCCGTTGATAAAAACCATTATCCTGTATTCCGTTCGGATGGCGGTGCAGCGATTGTGGACGGTCTTGCAAATAGGGCAGCATCCACTTGGCTACTTTGCGGTAGTAATGTATCAGATCCGATTTTGTATACCCTTCTTCCGGCCAATATACTTTATTCAAATTGGTAAGGGTTAACGTATGGCCGTCTATTTCAATGTCAGTGCTTTTTTCAGCCGTAGTTGACTGACTCTTCCTTTCTGATCCACTGGTGGCCTTTTCAATGGGAGGTGTTTTTGGCGTATTCTGGTCTTTTTTCATGTGGCCTAGATAAAAAAATGAGAATTATACGTATGTTACGCAGATGGTTCCTGCTAGAGTAGAACGTCGGAGCCCGAAAATAAGTTAAGCCTTTGGTAACCTACATACCGTTTTGTACACTATGGCGAAAACATTTACAGAGAGTGCGGGAATGTTGTTGTTCCGCAGAAAAGATAATAAACTGGAAGTTTTTTTGGCACATCCTGGCGGTCCCTTCTGGGCACATAAAGACGCAGGTGCCTGGACTATTCCCAAAGGATTGATAAACAAGGGAGAATCTACCTTACTTGCCGCCTGCCGGGAATTTGAAGAAGAAACCGGCATACGGCCCTCAGGCAATTTTCTGCCCTTGGGAAGTATCCGCCAGAAAGCTGGCAAAACGGTACATGCCTGGGCCTGGGAAGGCGAAGCCGATCCTTCGCAAACAACGAGTAACCTGATGAAAATGGAATATCCGAAAGGCTCTGGTAACTGGTTAACTTTTCCGGAGGTAGACCGTTGTGCCTGGTTTGATAGTGAAGAAGCAAAAAACTACATTAACCCCGCACAGATAGAATTTATAGACCGCCTTAAATCATTGCTGTAAGTAACTGTAGCGGAAATGGGAAGCAAAAGACTTATTAGTATCTTTTTCAGTTTCTGCAGTATTTTCAGCTGAATTTATCAATTAGCTACTCACATTTTTCTATTAAGTAGCCGCCCGTCTATTCAACGCTGGCAGCTGTACAAACCATTAGATACGGAACTTTCCCTCAACTTTTAATTGCTATAAAAGCGAATCTTTTTCTATACACTAGCTCTACTGATTGTTAGTGGAGTTCAGGCTGAGGTAAGGCAAATTAGTAACATCAAAATTCAGGTAATCTTCTTTACAGCTTATACAGAGCTCTTGCTAAAACTATGTGCTGTGTCAATTACTTAGTGATCGACATGAGGAGTAACATATTGCTAATAAATTTTCTGAAAATGCTGAACATATTCCTGATATTGGGGTTCCTAAGAAGCAGGAAAAGCAATTTTTTATACACTACAGGCCGCGTCTACACGTATATGCATGTTATACCAAGTTTACTTAACTAAAATCTGTTATTTATGGAAAACAAAGATGCCGAAGGTACCAAATTCCTGGACACAGTGATGTACTACTACGACAAAGCTGCCCGCCATACTGGCTTATCCAAAGGTATAATTGAGCAGATCAGACATTGCAACAGTGTGTACAAAACCATATTTCCCGTAGAAATAGATGGGGAAATTCATGCCATAGAAGGCATACGTGTACAGCACAGCCACCATAAAATGCCTACCAAAGGAGGTATCCGTTATAGCATACAGGTATCTGAAGATGAGGTAAAAGCCCTGGCTACGCTTATGACTTTTAAATGTGCTGTGGTAAATGTACCCTTTGGAGGCGCCAAGGGCGGCATAAAAATAAGTCCCAGAAGCAGCTCCCCGAAAACACTGGAAAAAGTAACCCGCCGCTTTGCTACCGAACTGATCAAGAAAAATCTGATAGGCCCGGCTGTAGATGTACCTGCTCCAGACTATGGTACTGGCAGTCGTGAAATGGGATGGATTGTGGATACTTATATGACATTTAAGTACGGCGATACCGATGCACAGGGTTGTGTAACCGGAAAGCCAGTTGGGTTAGGAGGTATCCGCGGCCGCACGGAAGCTACCGGCTTGGGGGTATATTTTGGTATCCGGGAATTTTTATGCAATGAAGAAGATGTACAGAAACTTGGCCTTACCACTGGAATAGCCGGCAAACAGATTATTGTGCAGGGGCTGGGAAATGTAGGGTATTACTCGGCTAAATTCTGCCAGGAAAATGGCGCGAAAATTATTGGCATTGCTGAACGAGAGGGAGGTATTTATAATGAAAATGGATTGGATATAGAAGCGGTATTTTCCTACCGGACTGAAAAAGGTTCGTTGCTTGATTTTGCGGGAGCAAAAAATATTGAAAATTCTGCCAGTATGCTGGAAATGGAGTGTGATATTTTATTACCTGCGGCACTGGAAAATCAGATACATGAAGGCAATGCTGATCGGATTAAAGCCAAAATTATAGCCGAGGGAGCTAATGGGCCAACCACTAGAGAGGCAGAAGAAATACTGCTTTCTAAAGGTGTAATTATTATCCCTGACATCTATCTAAATGCCGGAGGGGTAACGGTATCGTACTTTGAGTGGCTGAAAAACTTATCGAATGTACGGTTTGGCCGAATGGGAAAACGTGCAGAAGAAGCCGGCTACAAACGTCTGGTAAATGCCATAGAAAGCAGTACCGGCAATAAGATTACGCCAGAGGAACGCATACAGCTTACCCGTGGTGCCGATGAACTGGACATTGTACGCTCGGGCCTGGAAGATACCATGATTGAGGCTTTCCGGGAAATGAGAGAAGCGTTGAGGCAAAAACCTGAGTTAAGTGATCTGCGTACGGCTGCATTTTATATTGCCATCAAAAAGATAGGGTTAAGCTACGAGATGATGGGTATTTTCCCTTGATTTTACTCTATACCTAACACCTTTACTACATGTATTCAGTAGCCGCTAGGATGAGCGTTTGATGTTCCCAAACCGGGTGGTTATGGAAATCCTGCAATAAGTACGGATGACCAGTACAGGAATGGCTGGTTGTATAATTTCAAGTTGCCATTTAACTCGGTAGCCCTTAGTATTTTATTGATTTTTTCCTGGTAAATACAGGATATTTTGTATTCAGACTATCTGGTTGCAAAATAAACTGTAAAAAAATAGCAAATTTGCAAGCGTTTTTTTATAAATAATTTGATGTTTTGATTCATTTCATTTACTTTGAAAGAAAAAATATATCTGCTCTACATACAATAAAAAAATACACAGATAAGCAGATAGTTAAACTACATGAATATGGCAACAAAAAAACAACCAACCACACCAGAAAGTACTGTTCCTGGAGATCCGCAACTACCGGTGCCAGCTGTTGCAAAAACACCAAAGAAAGCAGCTGCTCCCAAAAAAACACCTGCTGCTAAACCTGCAGAAACAACTGCTACAGCGGTAACTCCTGAGCCTGCTGTAAAAGCTGCCGCACCTGCCAAGAAAAAAGCAACGCCAGCTCCAAAAGCCACTGCTACAGATAGTTCTGCCTTCACCAAAGTATATGGCCAGATTTTAACTTCTAATGGTAAGTATTTTATTGAAAAAGGAAGTGTGCCTGAAGGTCAGCTACAACTGGAGGTTCCAAAAGATAATCAGCTTGCTAGCCGGATACCTTCCTACAGCGGACAGTTTGTAACGGTTTTAGGTGAGTTTTCTAAAAAGAAAAAAGCTGATGGATCAGCTAGTTTTGTTCTGCGCAACATCACCAGCCATGATGAAATTGGCAGACGGGCCTATGAACTCTCTCATGAGAATCCTTCTGCCGTTGAGGACAATTGGTTTAAAGCAGAAAATGAACTACTGCGGTCATAAGCAACTACAAGCTATTTTTTTCGGTAAGCTTGTTTGTATGCTTGTAAAAAACGAGCAATACCTCTGGGCACCTTCTAACTAATATATTAAGTGTACCCAGAGGTTTATTTTATTGATGAGTCTCTTCTACTTTTACTTTCTGCAAGGCTATTGCATTCATACAATAGCGTAAGCCACTAGGCTCCGGACCATCCGGAAAAACATGTCCGAGATGCGCCTGGCATACATTACAAACGGTTTCTACCCGTTGCATGCCGTAGGTATAGTCAGCCAGATAGGCTATAGCGTTTTCTTTAATGGGCTGCGTGAAAGAAGGCCATCCGGTACGTGACTCGAATTTTGTGGAGGCATCAAAAAGCAACGTATTGCAGCACACACAGGCATACAACCCAGGTTCAAATAAGCTGCACATATCGCTGCTGAAGGCACGTTCGGTTCCTTTTTTGCGGGTTACATGGTATTGCTCGGTTGTCAGCATAGACTTCCATTCTTCTTCGCTCCGTTCAACAATGCGGTCGGGTTTGGGATTTCCTTCTCGTACAAATTTAATTACGTCTTTCCAGGTTATCATAGTAGTTTCAATGTTTTGTTACCTGTAAAACGCTGTGATCTGAGAAAAGTTTGCTTAGCCGGAGAGCAGAAAAAAGAAACGGAAAATGCAGTATTCAGATGCTTTAAAGTAAGCCTCTGGCTTTTAATTCCAGGTATTTATTAATGGTGTTGACGGTAAGATTTTGTGGGGCAGTTAATACGGCATGAATCCCATACTTCTGCAGCTCCTTTACAATCTGCTTTTTTTCAAATGCAAATTTTTCGGCAATGGTTTTTAGATATATCTCTTCAGTGTCTGAAGCAGGCTTTTCCAGTAATTCTTTCAGCTCTGTATTCTCAAAGAAAATGACAACTAACACATGATGGTGTGCAATGCTTCGCAGGTAGGGCAGTTGTCTTTCCAGTGACGTAAGAGTCTCAAAGTTGGTATAGAGTAATATCAGGCTCCGTCCCTTAATCTGACGTTTAATCTGCACATACAGGCTGTCGAAGTTAGACTCTTGAAAGCCAGTTTTCTGGTTATATAAGGTCTCTAGTATAGCCTGCATATGGGAATGTACTTTGCTTGCCGCCAGCATGGTACCCACTGCACTACTAAAAGTAATAATACCTGCTTTGTCTTCTTTGAGAATGGCGATATTAGAAATAACCAGGCTGGCATTGATGGCATAGTCCAGTAAACTCAACCCTTCAAAAGGCATTTTCATGACCCGGCCTTTATCTATTACACTGTATACTGCCTGTGATTTTTCGTCCTGATAATGGTTTACCATTAAAGAGTTTTTCCGGGCCGTAGCTTTCCAGTTAACAGTGCGGATGTCATCGCCACTTACATATTCTTTTACTTGTTCAAATTCCCGGTTATGTCCAATCCGCCGGATTTTTTTTATACCTAGTTCTGTTAAACGGTTGGAAATGGCCATTAACTCATATTGCCGCATCTGAATATAGGAAGGGTATACCGGCACCATTTTATCCTGAGCAAAGCGGAATCTGCGGCTGGCTAAGCCGAATATGGAAGATACAAATACATTTAATGCGCCAAAATGATATTCTCCTCTTTTTACCGGACGTACCTGGTAAGTAAGGGTTTTGCCTGTCCCAGTAGCCAGGTGTGTCCGGATATCGTGATTGCGGAGCTGAAATTGCAGGGGAAGTTCATCAATTATTCTGGCATGAATGGTAAACGGATAATGGTTTTCCAGGTACAACTTTATTAAATTTTCGTCTCCGTTAGAAAGCTTTTCAGCCATTTCCCGGTTACCTTGCATTCCATTTTTATACCGGTACAATAACAGTATATCAATAGCTACAACTACTGCAAATACCAGCAATGATACCTGTGCTATTCCAAAAAAAATCCGGTAAGCAAAGCCCAGCATGCACAGGAAAATAATTATTCCCAGCGCAATAAAAAACCGGTTATTCAGATACAAAGATTTCATATGTAGTTGTGGTAGCCATCTATGCAGGCGCCCTACCTGGGCACTTCTACACTATCAGCAATTTGTTTAATAATACTGTCTATACTTACGCCTTCCATTTCCCGCTCCGGAGTGAGCATTACCCGGTGCCGCAGCACGGCAGGTACAATCTCCCGGATATCTTCCGGGGTCACAAAATCGCGCCCACGCATAGCAGCCAGCGCTTTTGCCCCATTCATAATGGCCAGAGAAGCACGCGGAGAGGCACCCAAATACAAAGAATTATGTGTTCTGGTATGTGTAACAATCTGCGCAATATATTTGAGCAACGATGTATCTATATGTAAAGCACTGATCTTTTCGCGGTATTCTGCAACCTGGTTGGCGCTGAGCAATGGGTTTATTTTCAGTAAAGCTGTGTGATTTTTCCGTTCATGTGCTAGCAGCAGAATCTGAGTTTCCTCATCAGTAGAGGGATAGTTCACTTCTATTTTGAACAAAAAACGGTCTAGCTGTGCTTCTGGTAATCGGTAGGTACCTTCCTGTTCGATGGGGTTTTGCGTTGCTAATACCAGGAAAGGAGCCGTCATTAGATAGGTTTTGCCATCCATCGTTATTTGCCTTTCTTCCATTACTTCAAACAAGGCAGCTTGCGTTTTTGCCGGAGCCCGGTTAATCTCATCTATGAGCACTAGGTTGGAGAAAATAGGGCCTTTTTTAAATTCGAATTCAGCAGTTTTCATGTTGAAAACTGAGGTACCCAGCACATCCGATGGCATCAGGTCAGGAGTAAACTGGATACGGGAAAAACCTACCGAAATAATTTTGGAGATTAGTTTGGCAGTAAGTGTTTTGGCAACTCCGGGAACTCCTTCTATCAACACATGGCCATCTGCCAGAATAGCTGCCAGTAGCAACTCTATCATTTTCTCTTGTCCTACAATCACTTTCCCTATTTCTTTTTTTATTTCTGCTACGGTTTCACTTAACTGTGTCAGGTCAACCCGGTTTTCAAATTCATTCATGATATACTTCTTCTAAAATTAATTTTTAAAGAGAATGGCACCTATCAGAAAAGAAGGTTTGCTAGATGCTTTTTTTGTGAAAATTTTCGATTTGTCGGTTGAGTGTTACCAATTCCTCTTCACTGATATTTTTGCTAGACCGAATGTTTTTTATCAATTCAAAGAGTGTTATAATTTGCTGTTTGTCATGCCCGGTCTTATCTGCTAATTTGTTGTATAATTCGTCATCAAATTCAGTAGTTTTTACATAATACTGCGACCGCAGATAATCCAGAAAGTAGGTAATTTTCTTTTCTGCAATATTACGATGGTCTTTGTACTGGAAATACAACCGGCCGACTGTTTCAGTAAATTCAAGGGTAGTATTGGCTAAAGGCTTTATAATTGGGATAATCCGTTGTTTGCGTTTGGCTTCAAAAATCATAAAAAGAACAAGTGCTATTAAGGTAAGGTACAGAGCCCACCGGAGCGGAGGCTGGCTGATAATGTAGCGTAAGGGTGTCTGCGAATCGCCTCTGTTTATCTTATAATATTCGTCCCAGAAAGTGTTTTGTACTGGCAGATACGAAAGTGTATTGGCTATATAGCTGGCATTCTGCCGGTAAAGCATGTTGTAATTCGTATACGCTAAAGGCAGTGTGTTGAGGTAGAAATATCCTTTTCCGAAAGGTATCCGGATAAAATTTGGTTTTCCTTCTTTGCTATTGCCAAGTATCTGGAATAAAGGTTTTTTTTCTTTAGTTTTTGGTGCTGTAAATGCATAGTAATAATCCACCCGTTTTAAGTAGTAGGCATCTGGCGATTTCATTTGCGGATGCTCTAAGTTCAACCCCAGAGAGTCAGCGATAAAGAAAATGTTTTCTGTTTCAAACACCAGGGTATCTTTCAGGTATTGCGGAAAACGGTGTGCAGCAATGAAGACCGAATTGCCGTTAGTTGCCAGATTGAGCAGAATATTACTGTCTTCTTCTCCCAGGGTACATTCATCGGATACAAAAATATAATTACCATCTGCCAGTTCTTCTGATACATCCAGTTCATACAGGTTTTTGTTGAGTGTCCGGAGGCTTTTTCCGGGAAATAGATCTGGTAACAGGTCATACAAGATGAAGCTGCCGAACGGATTCTTATCGTCCTGCGAATAAGTAGCCGTCCAGTTGATAGGTTTGGGAGTAAGCCACTCTACCACAATCACCAGAAGAATGGCAGCGGCCAGCAGAAGAATATATTTTTTGTTTTCCTTCATACGTGGGGAACTGCTTTACTAATAGAGGGATTTTTGCTATGTACCTGTTCGTCAAAGGCGTTGAACTGGGCACTTGCTTCTTCAAAATCTGCCTGGTTCATGTGGAAATCTCCGTAACAGATATATTCAAAAAGGATAGTAAGCCTGCGGAATCCGGAGGCTAATTCCGTGTTGCTTAATTCTTGTACATAATCATGATTGGTTTTGTTAATCCGCCAGTCAATGATATTTTTATCCGAAAGGGTTTTTAACGTTCGAAGGTAATACATTCGGATAGCCCGGTTGTAGTCCTTCTTTGCAATGGCTTCTTTTAATAGAGTGGCAAAATCCAGCTGATGGATGTTTTCCTCTGACTCTTGAAACGCCATTCTGCCGCGTTGTGACTGGTTATATATCAGCCCTCTGATATTGGTGTTGGTCAGTTTCAGAATTACATATAAAATTACTGCTCCGCAAATAATATAAATTGTCCACTTTACAAGATTACTGGTATTTTCATCTCCTAACGCTTGAATCAATTTGTCGAACAGCCATTGCTTAAACCGCTGCCATAGATTGGGTGCTTGCGGACGGTATTCCCGGTCGTAGCGGTACTCTTCATCGGAAAGATATTTCTCCAGGTTTTCTTTCTTAAAACTTCTTATTGTTACCGAGTCAACAGGCTTAACGTTTACTTCTATCACTGGCCTGGCGGTTGCCGTATAGGTACCAATAGAGGGCAGCAAGCAGGTAAGAAGAATTAAATATATGTATTTACCCAACGGAATAGCCTTTCCATTACCTCTTTCATTGGATAAGAGGCACAGGCAAGCAAAGATAAACCGGCTTATACTATGTGTACTGATTTTATTCAAAATTGCTAGGCTAATGCAGAACAAATAAAACAATAAGTTGCTAAGTGGAAAAATTGAGAGCAGGTAAATGGTGTAAGTTTCGTAGACGAAGTGTACACGCTTGGGTGGTAAAATATGCTCAATGTTCGTTGGTGCTTTCGTAAAAATCGGTGGATGGTGGGGCAGGGGTTGTAGTAGAGGGGTCGCCCATTTTTTGAATCCGTTGCAGCAAACCTACAGATTCTTTTTCTTCTACCAGGCTAAAATATTGAAAACCGGTAACTACCAGTGTTAAGCAAAAAGAAGCAGTAACAGTTAATACCAGAATTACTCCTCCTACTGCTACATAAATAAGGCTGGTTGTCAGGTCGGGTGTGGTATCGTTAGAAAGCATGCGTTCTGCAAAAACAAATGTATAAAAAGGAATAAACACTACCGATACCAAGGCCGACTGAATAATATAACACACAAACAACAGGGAAAAAGTTTGCCACCATTTGCCCTCCATTAAGGTAAAACACCGGGCAATAGCTTTGAAAAAGTTCACCCTCTCTACCAACCGCATCATAAGCAGAGGAGACAACAATACAGTCAGATAAATGATAGACCCCAGTAACAGAAAGAATCCCAGAACAGCCCCGGCTCCTTCATTGAATATGCTAAAAACAATGAATCCGGAAAATAAAATGCCTATGGTAGATAAAAATACCAGCCCCATGCAACTGATCAGGATATTGAAAAAATTATTCCGTACAGCCTTCCAAACATCATTGGTACTGATAGGGTCAGGTCCTTTTTGCATATACAGCAACATATACTGATAAACAGTGGCTACGGCCATCACTACTCCTACAATAAACGAAACAATGTTTACCAGTACGCTGGAAATATCAAACGAAGAAAATCCGGTATCTGTAGTAGCTCCTATCCAGGGGTAGAATAACAAACCGGGTAGTACACTGCCCACCAGAATAAAAGGCCCGGCAATAAAGAGCAGGCTTTTAAATATTGGTTTCAGGTGTTGACGTAAGAAAGTAAAGCTAACATTCAGTATTTCTCCAAAGTCTCTTTTCTTCCGGAATTCTATTTTATTGGTCGACAGAAGCATGTTTATTTAATTGTATAGGATAGATTACAAAATAGTAGACAATAAAAGCGGCTGATAAAAGGATAATAGATAGTTTGAAAAACCAGTGCCATTCGGTAAGTCTGGTAATAAAGCTTTCCAGGAAGCCTGCCATAATAAATATAGGTACCAGGCCAATAATAATTTTTAATCCTTTTTTTGCTCCTATCTTTAACGAATCCAACCTGGAATAGGTGCCCGGAAACAATATACTATTCCCCATTACTAACCCTGCACAACCCCCAATGACAATAGCCGAGATCTCCAGCGTGCCATGAATCCAGATGCTTAACACTGAAGTGAGCAGCAAGCCTTGCTGATGAAAAAAATACTGGAAAGCCCCCAGCATGATTCCGTTAAAAAGCAAAATATACACCGTTCCTAGCGATACAAAAATTCCGTAGGCAAAAGCTTTGAAGGATACAAAAATGTTATTAAGAGTAATCATAAAAAACATATCCAGCTGACCTTTGCTTTTGTACACTGCCATCGGGTCTCCTTTTTCAATATTTTCCAGGGTCATGTTTACATAGCCATCTCCCAGAATAAGGCGTACAAACGTGTTGTCGTGAGCTGCTGAAACGGCACCTATGATGACAGCAGCCATAAAAATAAGAAAGGAATACAGCAACTGTTTGTGTACACTGTAAAATAAGAGCGGCAGTTCGTACTTCCAGAACTTGACAAACCGGCCTTTTTCTTCTTTTTTATTCCGGTAGATAGACTGATGAACCTTTGCTGTGAGATTATTTAAATAAACCGTTGTTTGACTGTCCGGATAATTGGTCCGGGCATATGAAAGGTCATCGGTGAGTTGTATAAACAAATCTGCCAGGGTATCGGGGTTGGAAGCACTGCGGCCGGCCGCCAGCGATTCAAATTGTTGCCATCTGGGGGTATTCTTTTTGATAAAAAGGGCTTCCCGCATATTGTTTTTAGTTAATTTTATAAAATACTAGGTATTTCTTACAGAGCCGCGAAACGTTGGAAATTATGAGTTTCTGAAGATTCTGGAAAAGAAATTACCTTTAGTAAATTGTTTAAATGTAGATAAATTTTACGAAAAATAGTGACTATGCAAACCGTACGCATACAAACAGCGCAAAATGTTTTTATTGAATACCAGCCTGCCAGTATTGGTGACCGTATCCTGGCTGCCCTCATAGATTATGTAACCCTCTATAGTTATGTGATCCTGGTTTCGATACTATTGGGGTCTATGGAAGTGAATGAAATATGGATATATATTGGTGTATTGGGTGTGCCTTTTCTGTTTTACGACCTGGTGCTGGAGGTTCTGCTGGACGGACAAACCATTGGCAAAAAAGCCAGAAATATTAAAGTAGTAAAGCTTGATGGCACCCAACCGACTATTGGCAGCTATTTGCTGCGGTGGCTCATCCGGCCGATTGATGTATTTTTCTCTGGTGCCGTAGCAATCTTAACTATCTCTATTAATGGAAAAGGGCAGCGGTTAGGAGATTTAGCGGCTGGTACCTCTGTCATTAGCCTCAACCGGCAAGTCGGCCTGGCCGAAACGGTGATGCCCCAGGTACAGGAAAACTACCAGCCACTGTACCCACAGGTAACTTCCCTCACCGACCGGGATGTAGCTTTAATTAAAGAAGCCTTGCATGTACACAAAAACAGCGAAAGTCCGGATTATCGCCTACTGGAAACATTGGCCAACCGGATAAAGTCTATTTTACAGATAGAATCTACCATGCCGCCGATGGCTTTTTTACATACTGTTCTGAAAGATTATTCATTTTTAACTAGTAATTAAAACACCAATTTTCTGAATCTCCCTTCTATAGTATGAAAGAATACACCAGATCTCAGCTTGCCTTACGGAATGGTTCAGATAGAGAGGAAATTTGGTGTGCGTATAAAGGTATAATCTACGATGTGAAAAAATCGCGGCTCTGGCGAAATGGCAAACATTATGAGCACTGGGCTGGCCAGGATCTGACAGATGAACTCAACGATGCACCGCACAACGAAAATGTATTTGATAAGTTCGAAGTTGTAGGCAGGTTGGTGAATTAGAAAATTAGGGAATGTATAAATTTGAAAATAACAGAAGTAATCTGGATAGGAAAAGTTCCAGGCTTAGCGGCATAGCTGAACTTTTTTACCTGCATTCTACCCTATTGTGGCATATTTAGCACATTTCCATATTCTTAAATTTGCACATTGGGATACTATCCGTAATTTGCATTTTTTACTATAACTCCTATCCTACACGAATGATATTAATCGCAGACAGCGGTTCTTCTAAAACAGACTGGCGGCTGCTGGGCCCGGATGGTTCCGTAGCACAAGCCAAAACTGTCGGTTTTAATCCGTATTTTCAGGATTCCGACATGATTTATGAAGAGCTGGAAAAAACACTTCTTCCGCAGCTAAGTTCTACCTCCGTTACAGCTATTTCTGAAATATACTATTATGGGGCTGGCTGCTCGTCGGATACTAACCGGACTATAGTTCGTACTGCTATAAACAAAGCATTTCCCAATGCCCAGGTAGATGCAAACCATGATTTGCTTGCGGCTGCCAGAGCCCTTTGCGGGCATGAGCCAGGCATTGGCTGTATATTGGGTACGGGTGTAAATTCCTGCCTGTACGATGGCAAAGATATTGTAACTGGCCGGCCTTCGTTAGGCTTCTGGCTGGGAGATGAAGGCAGTGGAGGATACATGGGAAAAACACTCATTCAGCACTATTTTCATGAGGATATGCCGGCTGACCTGCGGCAAAAGTTTGAGAAGCGGTATAAGCCTGTACTAAGTACTGTACTGGAAAATGCCTACAAAAAGCCTTTTCCCAATAGTTATTTTGCCTCGTATTCCAAGTTTCTGTTTGATAATATCAGCCATCCCTATGCTTACCAGTTAGTGTATGATGGATTTATTACTTTTCTCAATCGGTATGTACTCAAATATGAGAATGCCCGGTCGTATAAAGTACATTTTACTGGCTCTGTAGCATTTTATTACAATACTGTACTTCGGAAGGCAGCCCAGGATACAGGATTAACCATTGGCCATATTATGGAAAGCCCTATTGCCGGACTTACCCTTTACCATCAGCAGAAAAATGGATGGCAAAACTGATGGGCCAATGAAAAAATGTGGCGGTTTGAAAATGTACAGGAAAAACTTTTGTAATTCTATTCTTTCTGTGCTCTATTACACACAAATTGATTTCTCTTTTTCTCAATTTATTTACAAATATCACTTTGCTAATTTCCAGATTTCCAAATTCATAAACTTTAATCTTTTCAACTTGTAGCTATGCTTACTACCGAATCTGCTTCTCATTTCAATAACCTGGAAAAAATGTCGGTACATGAACTGCTGACAAACATCAATAATGAAGACAAAACGGTTCCTTTTGCGGTGGAAAAAGCCATTCCTCAGATAGAGAAACTGATTGTGCAGATTGTAGACCGGATGAAAAAAGGAGGGAGGCTATTTTACATTGGTGCCGGCACCAGCGGACGCTTAGGAGTGGTAGATGCCTCAGAGTGTCCGCCCACCTATGGAGTTCCTTTTGATATGGTTATCGGGATTATTGCCGGTGGAGATGGCGCCATCCGTAAATCTGTAGAGCATGCAGAGGACGATCCTAATCAGGCATGGAAAGATATGGGAGCCTTTAACATCAGTGAGAAGGATGCGGTTATTGGTATTGCAGCTTCTGGCCGCACGCCGTATGTTATTGGTGGAGTTAAAACCAGCCGGGAAAAAGGAATTCTTACCGGTTGCATTACCTGTAACACTGGAAGCAAACTGGCAGAAGCAGCAGAATACCCTATAGAAGTAGTAGTTGGACCAGAGTTTGTAACAGGCAGCACCCGTATGAAGTCTGGCACGGCGCAGAAACTAGTACTCAACATGATTTCTACTTCTGTTATGATTCAGCTGGGGAAAGTACGCGGAAATAAGATGGTAGATATGCAACTGAGCAATGAGAAGCTAGTAGGCCGCGGTGTAAAAATGGTAATGGATGAACTACAGATTGACGAACAGAAAGCCGCTCAACTATTGCAGCAGCACGGCAGTGTACGCAAAGCGGTAGACAGTGTCAGAGGAACTAAATAGTTAACAATAGGAAAATAAATTCCCTGGCAAATTTTAGGTAGAAAATGAACGCCAGCTAAGGGATGCACGTTAAGTAGGGTATACATTTGCACTTACATGCACGAAATAGAACCTTTTTACAACTGGGAGAACTATTACGTAGCTTCAGACGATGACCGGTCTCCCTTCTATGGCAGAGAATACAATATGCAGGAATATACCCATGACATCTATGGGTATTACATTCACCCGTTATGGGACGAAATTGGCTCTGAAACCTTATACGTTAAAATTCTTTTTACCGACTACAACCGCCGCTTTGCCATAATAGAGATGTTCGGAGAGTGGAATGACACGCTGCATAATGATATTATGCACTTCAAACGGAATGTCATAGATTATCTGCTGGGCGAAGGAATCAATCAATTTATTTTGATTGGCGAAAATATCCTCAATTTCCACGGCTCAGATGATTGCTATTATGAAGAATGGTTTGAAGAGGTAGAAGACGGGTGGATTGTAGCCATCAATTTCCGTGATTTTGTAGAAGCGGAATGGCGTAAATTCCGGCTCGACTACTACATTAATTTTGGTGGAACTCTGGAAATAGACAACTGGCGTACCCTTACTCCCGGCCGCTTTTACGACACCGTAAAAGATTTAGTAGTCAGAAGGCTGGAATAATGATTCTGTACGAATGATTAATGAATGATTACAGGCTATCCTTCATTAATCATTCTCTCTACTGGTGCCTGGGCTGAGATCGTATATTGCTTGCCGGTGCTTCTTTCCGTGCAAAGTACTCTGGTACGCCTGGTAAGTCCCTTCTGAAATATTCTTCCATGCAGCACAAAGTTTTCGCCAGTAGATAATTCCATCAATAAAGGTTTTGCCGAAGTGCTATAAGTCTGCAACGCTTTAAAAAGGCGCATATCCGAACAAGAGGAAGCTTTCGGATTTTGCATGTATAGCTGCAAAGGCAAGAGCACATCAGACGGAAAAATTTGTTCATTCAGCAAGGGCAGCATCAGCTGATGAAAATTCCGTTTCCATTCTTTTCCATGAGGAAGTACCTTTCTTTTATATTTAGTAAAGGTATGCAGATGAGCAACTTCATGAATATAGGTAATCAGAAAAGAATAAGGGTTGAGTGTATGATTAATACTAATCTGATGCGGGGTAGAGCTGCCCGGAATGAAGCGGTAGTCGCCTAATTTACTTCTTCTGTCCTTTTTGATTATAAGAACAAAACTATCCTTTTGCCATAACGCATAGCAATAATTTACAGCTGCTTGCGGGCAGTATTGGTGTAATAACTTTAAAACTGGCACTGGTAATTCAATAATAATCTTAACAACTCCTTAGGCTTTAATATGATGTTTCAGGCGGTCTATGGCTACAGCCCCTATGATAATTACACCAATAATTACTTCCTGTACAAAATTAGGTACCCCAAGCATATTACATCCGTTACGTAACACGGCCATAATTAAGGCACCAATGATAGAGCCCATGGCACTTCCTTCACCACCGCTTAACGAGCCCCCGCCAATCACTACGGCTGCAATAATATCTAGTTCCATACCGGCTGCAGCTGTAGGGTCGCCTACGGTAAGGTTGCTGTATTGCATGACCGAAGCCACACCGGTGAACAGGGCACTGAATGTATAAATTGCCATCCGGGTCAGCGAAACATTAATTCCGCACAGCCTAGCGGTTTTTTCATTCGAACCAATAGCAAAAATATAGCGGCCAAAAACTGTATATTTGAGAACTACCGCCGTAAGAGCAACCAGCAGAATGGTAATCCATACACCGGGGGCAAATATCAACCATTCTGGCTCGGGGTCCAGTAGCATCAGTTTTTGCAAATTATTAACTGGGGTGCTTACGGTTTGTTCCTTGCCTATCCATTTGGCTACTCCACGGGCTATCTGCATTACACCCAATGTTACAATAAAAGGCACAATATTCAGCCTGGAAGTAGTGAGGCCAATAAGCCATCCGCAAACGGCACATGCTGCAATGGCACCTAAAGCAGCCAGTATAGTAATGCCAGTACTTGCTTCAACACCCGGACCACCCATATTTAGTATAGTAGCAATAACAACCGTACCCAGGGCTATTTGGGAGCCTACACTTAAATCTATTCCTCCGGATATAATAATCATGGTCATACCCATAGCAGCTATTCCGACAATAACGGTTTGGGTAATGATAGTTTTAAAATTATAAAAGCTATAAAAGGCCGGAGGACATAAAATGACAAATAATATAAATACAGAAAGCAACCCAAAAAACGGCGCAAACTGGAGTAGAACCTTTTTTACACTAGAAGATTCACCTTTAGATTTGTTTGGCAAGGGCGGCATTACGGTAGCAGGCGGTATTTCTACTTTTGGAGTCATTATAAAATGAAAAATTTAACTGGTTTGTGTAGCTACGAATAAAGATTTTGAATTAAACAGCCACTCCGGAGGTAGCATAAAGCATAATGTCGTGGTCTGTCCAGGTAGAAATTGGTTTTACAGCAGACAGTTCACCCCGGTGCATAACGGCTAATGTATCGCATATGCCCAGCAACTCAGGCAAATAGGAGCTAATCATGACAATGGATTTTCCCTGGGAAGCCAATGTCTGGATCAGGCGGTAAATTTCTGCTTTGCTGCCCACATCAATTCCTCTCGTGGGCTCATCCATAAAGAATATGTCACTATTGTGATTTAATAACCTGGCAATAGAAACTTTCTGCTGATTTCCTCCGGATAAGGCACCTACTTCTTGCCTGGAGTCACGGCATTTTACATTCATTTTGGTACACCACTCATCTGCCTGCTGTTTTTCCTGGGCAAGATTGAGCCAGCCAAACCGGCTTACTCTCTTCAGGGCAGATAAGGTAATATTGGTAAAAATGGGCAGGTTCACCGCCAGGCCTTCTTCCTTGCGGTTTTCACTGAGCAAATCCAATCCGCTATCCAATGCTTTTTCGGGACGTAGATAATGCGCCTGCAAATCCTTTCTCCCCATAATAGTCACCTTCCCATTGGCCACCTTATCCAGGCCGAACAAACAACGGATCATCTCGGTGCGGCCGGCACCTACCAGGCCGGATATCCCTAATATTTCGCCGCGGTGAAGTGTAAAAGAAGCACTTCTGGGTAAAGCACTTTTTCCCTGTAATGCCTGCACTTCTAATACAGGCTCGCCAAGTGTATGTGGAATATGAGGGTACATATCTTCCAGCGAACGGCCTACCATCTGCTCAATCAATTGCTGAATGGATGTACCTGCCATGCTACCAGTACCCACCGTTTGTCCATCGCGTAGCACTGTAAACCGGTCACAAATCTGCTGCACTTCTTCCAGGAAATGGCTAATATAAATAACGGCAATTCCTTTGGCTTTCAGGCGGGCAATTACTTCAAATAAAGCCTGTGTATCGGCAGCTGTTAGAGAGGAGGTAGGTTCATCCAGAATAACCAGTTTGGTATCCAGTACGAGTGCCCTGGCTATTTCCACGAGCTGTTGCTTGGCAATGCTTAACGTATTTACTGGGGTAGAAGGGTCCAGGTCGGGTTGGCCAAGTATACGTAAGGCTTCCTGCACTAGCGTTTTCTGGCTTTTGGCAAATCCTAGCTTAGACTTTTCTATACCTAAGGTAATATTTTCTTCTATCGTCAGGTGAGGGGCCAGGTTCAGTTCCTGGTAAATCATGGCAATACCAGACAAACGGCCTTCTGCCGGATTTTGTGGATGATACGGCTTGCCATCAAACATGATTTCACCGGAGTCTGGTTTTTCAGCGCCACTCAATATCTTCATCAGGGTACTTTTGCCTGCTCCATTCTCTCCAATCAAGGCATGAATTTCTCCCTGGGCTACTTCCAGTTGTACCCCACCCAGGGCCTTTACCGGCCCAAAAGTTTTTATGATGTTTGTTAGTTTAAGTAAGGTGTCAGGCATTTATAAACCAATTCAGGTAATAAAACAGATACAGGTCAAATAACTAACTGTAAAGGCTACAAAAGTCATTATCTACACAACAGAATCATAGCTCTATAAACCACAGACATTTACTGATTCAGCCATTTGTCCAGGTCAGGATTGATCAATTCTTGCACCTCAGGTTGATTGATGTTTTCCTGGGTAACCAGCTTCACGCCAGTATCCACTCTTTTCTCGTAATTCTCTTTTTTTACAACAGCTACAATGGTTTTTACGCCTTCATAACCCATCATAAACGGATTTTGCACCGCCAGGCCATGAATTTCGCCATTTTGCACCCCTGCAATTAACGTGGCATTGGCATCAAAACCTACAAATTTTACCTTTTTTGCTTTACCAGATGTTTGCAATGCCCGTAACATCCCTTGTGTGGAAGATTCGTTGGGGCAATATACCCCTTCTACCTGAGGAAAGCGGTTTAGCAGGTTTTGAGAGGCCTGAAATGCTTTTTCCATGGTAGCCCCGGCATACTGATTGGTAGAAATTAATTCAATGTTGGGACCGTACTCTTTCATACCTTCCAGAAAACCAGCTTCCCGCTCGGCTGTACTAGCTGAACCTTCACTATAGCGAAGCATAATCACTTTGCCTTTGCCACCTAATAATTCTGCCAGCCGTTGAGCACACAGTTTTCCACCCATTTTGTTATCCGTAGCTACAAAACTAGAATATTCTTTGGATTGTAGGTCTGAATCGATAATGACAACGGGAATGTCCCGTTTAACAGCTGCGTTTACCGGCGTAGCCAGGCTGCGGTCGTCGAGTGGGGCCAGTACAATGCCATCTACCCCCTGGCTGATAAAGTTTTGTACCACCTGAATCTGCATCTGCCGGTCGTCTTCTTTCTGAGGGCCCTGCCAGATAATTTCAGCTCCAGTCTCTTGTCCGGCTTTTACGGCACCTGCATGAATAGATTTCCAGAAAGAATGTGTAGAGCCTTTTGGAATAACGGCAATGCGGAGTTTTTCAGTGCCGCCTTCTGTATTGGCCGTGGTGGTTTTATTTTCTGTAGACGACGATGAATTACAACTTATCAGCATCATGAAACTGAAGGCTGTGCTGAGTAAGGCAATATATTTTTTAAGGTACATAGGTGAATAGTTGGAAATAAGTAAAACATAAGGCAGGTTTTGCAGCCTGCCTTATGTTTTAAACGAACAAATATATACAATAGAAGTGGCTTTATTGCTACCTGGTTATATTATAATGAAGCTCCTGGCGCAGGAATTTCTGTTCCATCTACATGAGAACCTTTCCGGCTGCGTACCCAGAAGAAGAGCACAGTAAAAGCAACGATCAGGATGATAGGGAAAGTTGTCATCTTAAGCAAAGTGGCTTGACCAGCGGCCAATTCCAAGGCATCTCCTGACAATCCCTGTGTAGAGATAGCTGCACGTTCGCTGTCGATCCATCCACCAATAATAGGCTGGAAAATAGCCGTTGAGAACATACCCATACCTCCTACAATAGACATACCCAACGCACCGCTGCGGGGAATGCGTTCAGCCACAAAACCAATCATAGTTGGCCAGAAATAACATACCCCAATGGCAAAGAAAATAGCAGCAACATAGGCCATAGCGCCTGTTTGGGTACTGAATAGATAAATTCCGATCAGTGCAAAAACTGAACCTCCAAGTAATACACCTGTCTGGTCGAATCTATGAATAATAGGGCCACCAAAGAACCGGCCAACGGCCATCAAGCCAGTAACAAGTGCCAGAATCAGCATAGGGCTGGCTCCACTTTTACTCATAATTAACCCCACCCATTGCTGCGGACCAAATTCCGAGATCGCTGTGAACGCCATGCAAGCAAGTATAAACAAAAACAGTGGAGTGAATATTGCCCGGAAGTTTTGAGATAAAGAAGTAGCGCCTTCTACTTTTGGTTTAGGGAATGTTTGTCCGAAAAACAAGAATGCATAAATTACGGTAGGAACCACAATAACCCAGATCTGGGCTTGCCAGGGTAATCCTGCATCAGTCATGAACTTAGAAATAAGACTACCAATAACAATACCCCCAGGGAACCACATATGAAAGCGGTTCAGCATTTTATTCATTTTTTCACCTGAGTAGGTATCTGCAATCATTGGATTACAGGCTGCTTCTGTACAACCATTACCAATACCAATAAAAAGTGTAGAGATGAGCAGGGTTGAGTATCCACCTGCATAGATTGTTAGCAGGATGCCTAGCATATGGGAAACAAAGGCAACGGACATAATAATTTTAGGACCAACAGAATAATAAACGAGACCACCTATAATCATAGCAATAGGGAAGCCAACAAACCACATAGAGTTTATAAAACCCAATTGCTCGGCTGAAAGCCCAAATGAAGTGCCTAATTGAGGTAAAATACCCGCCCTGATACTAAAGGAAAAGGCTGTAGTAATGAGTGCTAAGCAACTCCCATAAAAAAGGCGGTCTGCATTAACAGCAGTAGAAGTTTGTGTACTGATGATTGTAGCCATAATAAAAAGTTTAAGAATAAGGATAGGTTAACGTAGAGTACCGATAGCTTTTTTGATTTTTAAAAAATAATGTCAATTATATCAATTTTTCCCCAATAAACATATAACTTCCTTGATTTTTTCGATAAAAAATTATCTTTTTCTATGAAAAACATCTATGCTTACGCTTTCATTATGAGGAGCTTTGCACCCTCTATTAGTTAATTCATTGGTTGTCATTTTGTTTTCTTCAAGAAGGTGCTTTCAGGATTGGCTAAAAATCTGGAATACCGGCTCAGTCTTCCAGATTGCAGGATAAATAAATAACTTGCATCGGCTTTCCACTGTAGTTATGTATAAAATAGTAAAAGTAAATTTTCCTTTCTTTCTACCGTATCAGGTATTTTTTATCTTGGGTGGGATATTACAGCTTTTTTATACAAAAGTTGAATTATTCTCTTTTATTAATGGAAACTATCATTCGGCAGCCGATTACTTTTTTAAGTACATGACCCATGTGGGCGATGGCTTGTTTTATATACTTGTTGTTGTGCTGCTGGCGCTGGTAAGCTACCGGAAAGCCGCTATTGCGTTGAGTTGCTACATCACCAGTTCACTAGTAGCGCAGGTGCTGAAAAAAGTAATATTTACGGATGAGTTGCGGCCAAAAGCTTTTTTTGAAAACAGCTCTTATGTGCTACACATGGTAGAAGGCGTGACCCTGCATTCGCATAATAGTTTCCCTTCCGGCCATGCTACTTCTGCTTTTTCACTTTTTTGCTTGCTGAGTATTTTCTCCAGAAACAAAAGCCTGGGTTACCTTTGGTTTTGCCTGGCCCTGATTGCCAGTTATTCCAGGGTATATCTGTCGCAACATTTCTTTGGCGATATATACGTTGGTTCTATCATTGGCGTAGTTTTAACGCTTGTTACCTTCCGCGCACTGGATTTGTTCTTTAGAAAAAATAGCAGGTCATGGCATAGCAAAGGATTGTTGCAGTATGAACATAACTGACGCATATACAAGGCTGTTTAGCTGGTTTGTAGGGTAGGTTGAAACAATATTCCTGCAAATCTGATGTTATTACAGAGGAATTTTAGCAGGCAAGCATGCACATATGAAAATTTAAGAATTACCTTTGTACCTGTTTTTTAAAAAATACTTAAAAAACCTGTATAAATAGATCAGTAACCCTTTATCAGATTTGTCGCAAAGAACTGTATATTCAATTGGAATAGGATTGCTGGCAGCCTTGTTTTTTATGCCATTCCTGGGCGGAGTGCATTTATTTGACTGGGATGAAATAAACTTTGCTGAAGCTGCCCGTGAAATGATCATCTTAAAGGATTATCTGCGGGTATATATCAATTATGAACCCTTTTGGGAAAAGCCTCCTTTCTTTATCTGGCTGCAAACCCTGTCTATGAAACTGTTTGGCATGAATGAGTATGCTGCCAGGTTCCCAAATGCTGTATGTGGCGTAATTACCCTGATTGTGCTGTTTTTGATTGGAGAAAAGTTATACGACCGGCGGTTTGGTTTTTTGTGGGCAGGTGCATATTTCGGCTCTATTCTTCCGCACTTGTATTTCAAATCAGGAATTATAGATCCGTATTTCAACCTGTTTATTTTCCTTTCTATTTATTTCTTTATCCTGTTCTACTGGAAAAAAGAGTCGTTTTCAAACATCTTCCTCAATAAAGGTAAGTATTACTACCTGACCATTGCCGGGTTATTTATGGGGCTTGCTTTGTTAACTAAAGGTCCGGCAGCGTATATTATGGCAGGGCTGACTTTTTTTGTGTACTGGGTGCTGCAGAAGCTCCGGTTTTATATCAATGTTCCGCAGTTTATTTTTTATACGCTGGTAGCTATAGCGGTATCAGCCATCTGGTATGGACTAGTAACCCTGGCACACGGAACATGGTTTGTTAATGAATTTTTTAAGTATCAGTACCGCTTGTTTAGTACGCCGGATGCAGGACATGCCGGCTTTCCGGGTTATCATTTTGTGGTGTTGCTGGTAGGCTGTTTTCCGGCTTCCATCTTCTGTATCCGGGCTTTTACCCGCACCGACCAGTTGTACATTTACCAGCGTGATTTTAAAACCTGGATGGTCATTTTGTTCTGGGTTGTGCTCATCTTGTTCACGATTGTCAAATCTAAGATAGTTCATTATTCATCCTTATGTTATTTTCCCTTAACCTATCTGGCTGCCCTTACCATGTACCAGATGCTGGAAAAACGGATAAAGTTTAACTCCTGGATGAAGTTTGGCTTAATGGCGGTGAGTACCTTATATATTATTGCTACGCTAGCCCTTCCGTTCATCGGTATGAAGGTAGAAGTACTCAAGCCTTTGTTTAGCAAAGATCCTTTTGCACAGGCTAATCTGGATGCGGTAGTGAACTGGACAGGCATGGAAACCATAGCTGGTATTGTTCTTTTTCTGGTAGTCGGATTGGCCATAAAATGGATAAGTAACCCTAGTACCATGCAAAAAGGCTTTGTAACGCTATATGTAGGTACAGCCACCTTTGTTATGCTGACGCTTATATTCTTTATAGGTCGGATAGAGTTGTATTCACAAGGGGCCGCCATCCGCTTTTTCGAGAGCCTGCAAGGCAAAGATAGCTATGTGATTACGGAAGGCTATAAAAGTTATGCACAGTTGTATTATACCAACAAGCAACCGGTAACCAATCCTAAAAGTTACGATCACCAGTGGCTGTTATATGGAGATATTGACAAGGACGTATATGTAGTAGCCAAGATCAACCATGCTGAAAAACTAAAAGAGGTGCCAGGCCTGGAAAAGTTAAAAGAAGAGAACGGATTTGTGTTCTTCCGCAGAAAAGCTACCCGGTAAGCACCTTCCATTTCATGAGCCCCAGCTTGGTAAGCATATAATAGAGAGATACTTTCAGCACACCCAGGCCATAGGTAACACTGCGGGAAAAATTAATAGAGGAAGCTTCCTCAAAATACTTGGTGGGGCAGGTAACTTCGGCAATTTCATACCCTTTGTAAAAGATCTGGGCAATCATTTGATTGTCGAAGATAAAGTCATTAGAGTTATGGGTAAAATCAATCGCATGCAGCACCTCTGCCGAAAAAGCCCGGTAACCGGTATGGTATTCCGATAGTTTTTTGTTCATCAACAGATTCTGCGACAAGGTAAGAAAGCGGTTAGCTATATATTTATATAAAGGCATACCTCCTTTTAAGGCTCCCTTGCCCAGAATTCTGGACCCAAACACCACCGGATACAAATCCTGCCCAATAATAGCTACCATCGCAGTAATTAGTTTAGGGGTGTATTGATAATCCGGATGCAGCATTACCACTATATCAGCTTTCAATTCCAATGCTTTCTTGTAGCAGGTCTTCTGATTGCCCCCATAGCCTTTGTTTACTTCGTGGCGTATGCGGTGCGTAATGCCCAGTTTGCGCCCTACTTCCATGGTATTGTCGCGGCTGGCATCATCTACCAATACTACTTCATCTACAATATCAAAAGGTATTTCGCGGTAGGTTTGCTCTAATGTAAGAGCTGCATTATAGGCAGGCAATACAATTACTACCTTTTTTCCGTTATACATGGAGCAAAACTAAATAATCAGTAAATGCTATACAATAGCCTAATCCGGGAATGTTTGTCAGCGATAAAGCTATTCTATCTTAAAGATGGACAACAAGCTCCTAGCAATCACTTGTAACATAGCTCTACTCCGAAAGAAATGGGCGGCTGAAGAATATGTGAACAGATCATGTGTATTTGCAGATTTCAAGCTACCTTCGCATCATGCTGTGTATATATCGCTAGTATTTGCTGTAAACGTAGGTTAATAGATGATTTCAAACGAATTTATATTTTTTGCCGGGTTTCTGATATTCATCATTGGTATGTTGATGCTGGATCTGGGTGTTTTCAGCAAAAAGAACCATGTAGTTAGTTTTAAAGAAGCGGCCAGCTGGAGTGCCGTTTGGGTTGTGTTTGCACTTGCCTTTTACGTGTTTATCCGGACCCATGGCGAGCTCATTCATGGCGTAGATACCTATGAGGACCTGGTAACCATCCAACAAAAATATGCCAAAGAGCTGGCGCTTATTCCAGGGGATCTGGAGGCTAGCATTCAACTCTACCGGAATAATATGGCTTTGGAGTACATAACCGGGTATCTGGTAGAATACGCATTGTCAGTAGACAATATTTTTGTAATCATTCTCATTTTTACCTCTTTTGGTGTACGCGAGAAATATTATAAAAAGGTATTGTTCTGGGGAATATTGGGAGCTCTTGTTATGCGGTTCATCTTTATTTTTGCCGCAGGCTCGCTGATTATGAAAGCCGGCTGGATACTCTATTTATTTGGCGCATTTCTGGTATTTACCGGGATAAACATGTTTATCGGCCGCAATAAAGATGAGGCGATTGAACCACAAAAGCACCCAGTCGTAAAGTTTGCTTCCAGATATTTTTCTGTGTACCCCAGGTATGTGAATGATAAATTCTTTGTAAAGAAACAGGGGAAACTCATGCTTACGCCGCTATTTGTCGTAGTGCTGATTATTGAGTTTACAGACCTTATTTTTGCAGTAGATTCTGTTCCTGCGGTTTTTGCTGTAACCACTGATCCCTATGTAGTGTTTTTTTCAAACATTTTTGCCATTATGGGCTTACGGTCTATGTTTTTTTTCCTGGCCAATGTTATGCATTTGTTCCATTACTTAAAGGTGGGCTTAGCCGTATTACTGGTTTTTATAGGAGGCAAAATGCTGGCGCATTCCTACCTGAAAGAAATAGGTTTTCAAACACAGTACTCGCTGTACATTATTGTAGGTATTTTACTGATTAGTGTCGTGAGTTCCCTGTTATTTCCACAAAAGAAAAAAGTGGAAGAGAGCCAGGCAGGCATTAAACATTCCGGCCATCAATCATCGGGTGCGGTTAAATCTAAATCGTAAGGCAGCTACAGGCAGGCATTGGTTAGCAGATAGTAGACGCTAACGTTCTTTTTTTTAACCCCTTATTATCAACTACTACTTTGGTGCAGCCATACTTGCGGATGATGTGCCGCTGAATAACCAATACTGCATGCAAGCCTTCTTCCGTAGGAGCCGCCTTCCATTCTACGTGCAGGCAATTGCCATCGGCTATCCACATAATTTTGGCGTAGGGTTGGTCAAGGTATACTTCTTGGAGGCTGGGGATATACTGCATAGCTGTAAGCTTAGGTTAGAAAGTTAGTTACTCAACAATTGTAGTAGCGTAGAAATCCATAGGCAGTATATAATTATTTTGAGAATTCAAGTCTTTCGTAGTCAATATATTATATCAGCTTAACCAAACTTACAAAATTACGCCTTAAAATAAAAGCTATTCTTTGGGTTTAATCTAAAATTAATATACCGTACACAATCAGCTGTTTGCAGAGACTTTGCGTAGACACATGGGTTGGGAAAACAAGAAGGGGGAGAAGGAGGCAAAAAACTACTGGCGGAGAAACCTAAATAAAAAGCCCCTCTAGAAGAGAGGCCCTTTATATATTATGTTCAAACTTTTAACTCCCTAAATTTACAAGATATTTTGTAAACTGTATGTATTTTATTAATAAAATTTAATAACTCTAGATAGCATTGCCTATTTTTATTAACCAGCTGCCTAGTTTTTTTAAGTCATCCGCTATATTACTCTCAGCACTGGTTGCAGTCTGCTGAGTAAGTTCGCCAAGCCTGATTAATGACTTACTAATCTGCTTGCCTTCCATGGTGCCAGAGGTCAACAATTGTTTCAGGGTAGTTAATTCATCGGCAATCGTGTTCCATTCGGGTTTGTTGCCTTCTCTTAGTTTCTGTTCCCATCCGGCTATATTGTCTATAGCAGATTTGGTAGAGGTACCCGTAGGCAAGCCCTCCAGATACGTCACTGTAGATTCCAGTGCCACTTCATTGGTTGATTTTTCTGATTCCATACTTACGTGTTTTATCCGGATATACGGGCAGCAAGCTAGGTGGTTTAAAAAGAACAAATTTAACTACAATATACCTGGAAATGGGTATTGACAAGTATGTACCTTCCTGGTACCTTTGTTTTCTACACTTTTGAAAAATAACCTGCATTATACAAGCGGAATATATCCGCCGAAAAGGTAAATTAAGGCCTCCATCTTCTACAGGTAGCTTTATTAGCAGGCTTCCAATAACTAAGCAGAAAGGTTTAAATCAACTAGCGATAGATACAGTAACTTATATACAAAATAACTAGTTTATTTACAACCACTTAACTTTTTAACTATGTTCAAATTTTTAACTTCCTCTCAATATCCTTTATTAATCTGTCCGGCTGTAAACAACGTTTTTCCTGGCGAAGCCTTTTTAAGCAAATTTTTTCTCCTTATTTCCGCTAAGCAAAGAAAACAGACGAAAGAATAGAGATCTGTTATAAAACGACTGGTGCTCTTATGTATACGACACAGGCAGTTTACACTGCAAAACATAGCTGCTTCAACTATTGCATTGGCTGCTGGTGATCCGGCAAAAAATTACTATAAACAAACAACCATAATTATTTCAAACCTTTACCAACCTTCTCATGCGTTATTTTCTATCTTTTACCAGCTTTCGCCCCATAATTTGGAGGCACAATCCTTGGATGTCAGCTACACAAGCCGTCATTTTTTTTCTTGCTTCCGTTTTCTTAGTAGCTCCTCTGCTAGCACAGGAGAACCCGACAGGCTTAACTAATGTGAATGGTACCTTGTTTTTTGCAGCTAGTACACCAGATAAAGGAACTGAATTATGGAAAAGTAATGGTACTCCGGCAGGTACCCTGCTTGTAAAAGATATTGCTTCCATGGCAGCTAGTTCCTCGCCAGCCAACCTGAAAAAGATAGGCAGCACCCTGTACTTTACAGCCAATAGCAAAGAATTATGGAAAAGCAATGGAACAGCTGAAGGTACAGTGCTTATAAAAAGCTTTACTTCTTCGGTAGCTTCTCCGGTTTCCCAGCTTACTGATGTCAATGGCATACTATACTTTGTATTAGATAAAGGCGGTAATAGCTATGAGCTTTGGAAGAGCGATGGGACAGGCTCTGGAACCGTCCTATTAAAGAGTGTAGTATCTACAGCCTAAGCTAGAGGTATTGCTGGGTTAACCAATTTGAATGGGGTAGTATACTTTTCCGGTTATGAGGCAGCCACTGGCTGGGAGCTCTGGAAAAGTAATGGCACGAGTGCGGGAACAGTACTGGTAAAAGATATTTATCCTGGCACAACTAGTTCCTGGCCATCCAATCTATATGCCTGGAATGGCAACTTGTATTTTTCTGCTAATGATGGAAGTGAACATAAAACTGAGCTATGGAAAAGTGATGGCACGGCTGCAGGCACTATTCTTCTAAAAGACATTGCACCTGAAGAATATGGCCAATGGGGAAGTAAATTTGGTGTCAGTTCCTCTCCTTCCACCTTCGTTGCCTTCAACGGGGCTTTATATTTTGTCGCACAAACCTATTATGATCGATATTCTGTTGGAGACGAGCGTGAGCTGTGGAAAACAGATGGTACAACTGCGGTACAGTGTTTGTAAAATCAATCGGGCTCTCAGCGCAGCTTGAGATGCTAGTAATAAATGAAACACTGTTTTTTGTTGCCCAATCTGTGCAAAAAGATGCCTTTGGGAGTGAGATGCGCGCTCAACAACTCTGGAAAAGTGATGGCACAGGAGCAGGAACAGGTATTCTAAAAGAATTCTACAAGGAGTATTATTATAATTTTTTTCCATCTTTTGAACTAACCAATCTAAATGGCACCTTGCTGTTTACTCTTCCAGGTGGTGAAATTAATAATGGGGAACTTTGGAAAAGTAATGGAACTTCTCAGGGTACCGTGCAAGTAAAAGAAATCTATCCGGATGGGAATGGAGGCCACCCGAATTCTGCTAATCCAAAAGACTTAACAGTCGTTAATAATACATTATTATTTTCTGCCTTTGATGGCTTTGAAGTAAACAGACAGTTGTGGAAAAGTGATGGCACGGAAGCAGGCACAGTCAAATTACTACCTCAAATCAGCAGTTTGCCTGCTCCCTGGAAAAGCCAGGATATCGGTGCAGTGGCTCTGCCTGGAAGTGCCAGATATATGTCTAACATAGGAGGATTTATAGTAGAAAGCGGAGGCAATGATTTTTACAAAGCTCCGGATGCTTTTCATTATGTCAATCAGCCTTTCAGTGGCAATGCCACCATTGTAGCAAAGGTAGAAAGTATAGGTAATACCCATCCCAATGCTTTAGCAGGGGTAATGATCAGACAAGACCAAACCCCTAGTAGTTCCTTTGTAGCTGTGGCCGTTACTCCTTCGGGAAACATTAACTTTATGTGGCGGCAAGGAGCGGCTACCCCTGGGTATAAGTCGGTTCCCGGTGCTGCTCCTAAATGGCTCAAACTGTCTAGAAATGGCAATATGTTTACTGCCTATCATTCAATAGATGGATCATCCTGGACTGCCATTGGGGAAACAACCATTACGATGAGTAACTCTACGTATGTTGGCATGGCCCTGACTTCC
The DNA here is from genome assembly GCF_030503435.1 of Rhodocytophaga aerolata. Lineage (GTDB taxonomy): Bacteria > Bacteroidota > Bacteroidia > Cytophagales > 172606-1 > Rhodocytophaga > Rhodocytophaga aerolata. The sequence goes on along the minus strand of NZ_JAUKPO010000008.1, from coordinate 57,246 downwards.
CAAAGCTCTCAGCTAAATAGGGCTACCTTTTCCAATGTGGCAGTAAGTACTACCTCTTCCACACCTGCATGCACAGCCAGTGGCAGTATTTTGCGGGAATACTGGGCTAATGTACGAGGAGGAACTGTAGCCGATATTCCCTTTAGTATTAGTCCCACTTCCGTTACTCAACTTTCTTCATTTGAAACCCCTTCAGGAATTGGCGATAACTATGGTCAGCGGATCAGAGGCTATATTTGTGCGCCTGCTACCGGCAGTTACACTTTCTATATAGCAGCTGATGATCAGGCAGAGTTATGGCTGAGTTCGAGTGACAGCCCGGCAAGTAAACAAAAGATTGCCTACCTGACTGCACATACTTCAGCCAGGCAATGGACCAAGTATGCTTCTCAAAAATCGGTAGCTGTTAACTTGGAGAAAGGGAAGAAGTATTACATCGAAGCTTTGCACAAAGAAGCAGTTTATGGCGATAACTTAGCGGTCGGCTGGACTACACCAGGCAGCACAAGCATCTCAGTGATTCCAGGTTCTGTACTGTCACCTTTTGTGCCTTCGGCTGCTAGATTGGCCGGAGAAGCTGAGCTGCAAGCAAGCCCACTGGTGGTTTACCCGAATCCTTTCTCAGATAAGCTGACTATTGCTACAGGCGAACAAGAAGGCAAGGTAACAATTACCCTTACGGATGTAGTAGGCAAAACTTATTTTGTAAAAGAATATGTTCTATCCGGCCAGTCGGAAGTGGAGCTGGCCTTAACAGGGCTCTCGCTGAAAGCAGGCATGCATCTGCTTAAATTGCAGTCAGAAAATGGCAAAACACAGGTGATCAAATTACTTAAGAAGTAGAAAGCCCAGGTTAGTCATTTCTTGTTAACATACGAAAGGCAGATTGAATTATTCAGTCTGCCTTTCATTTTTTCTTGCTAAGCTTCAATAGACCGATCTAAAAATTATTTTTATAACATGCAGCTATCAACAGGTTAATTGGAGAGATTTTTGTTGCAAAATAAATAAAAAATACCTGTTTCCAGGTATTGACAAGCATAATCGGATAAAGTACCTTTGTTTTCTACACTTTTGCTAAGCCCAGTTTCAGCATTTCTGCGGGCTACATAACCTAAGTAAAATTTTTGCCCAGATACTCATACAGGCATTAACTTTTTGCTGGCAACTCCGTTTATTTATTCATTCACACACCAGTAAAAAAGCTCTAACGTACATGAATCTAGCACGGCAGTTATTATTTTTATATCAACTTGCTTATTATCATCTTAACTTTTCGAATGTATGTACAAGCTTTTAACTTACTCAACAAGCCACTGTATTTGCCCGTAAGGCCGGTTTTTGCTCAACCTGCACGTACACAATAATCCACTTTTGTAATTACTACGCTTACCTCACTAACGACGCCATAGCTACTAGTTATGACTCCTGTTACAGGTATGCCTATGTTTAACGGATAAGGAATTTATAGTACTATAAATACAGCTAAAATCGTTTACTAACCCATTTGCACCACCCACTTTTGCCGGTATATAAAACATAACTATTCACCATAAATTTTTTCTTATTTCCTACAACTACCTTTTTTATGATACATTTATTACCCTCACCTTTACCGTGCGTTCCGGCCTGGATGTCCTTTCACTGTAAAATTTCTAAATATACTGCTGTTTTTCTAAGTGTAATTATTCTTTCGCTCTCACCTCTGATGGCTCAGGAATTTTCATTGCAGTTGCAATATACACCTCAACTGACGGATGTGAATGGTACAGCATTTTTCCCTGCTTATACACCCGATTTTGGAAATGAACTATGGAAAAGCAATGGTACTAGTGCAGGTACAGTTCGTGTAAAAAACCTGCTTGCAGGTTATAGCGAGCCAAGCGGTGATCTTTATAATCTGACTAGAGTAGGCAATAGCTTATTTTTTATAGCTCAAGATATGGAAGGCAAAAATGCTTTATGGAAAAGCGATGGGACAGCTCAAGGGACGGTGAAGCTCAAAGTTATTACAGAACCTGGAAATTTTTACCAGTTTACCGATGTGAATGGGGTACTGTATTTCATAGTTGAAAAAGCTCTTGGTATTTACGACTTATGGAAGAGTGACGGGACAGCAGCTGGAACGCTCATTCTCAAAAGCTTTGAATCTCCCACTGGGGGGACTTCCTTTCCCTATTCATTTGTAGAGGATATCCGCTTAGTAAATGGGAATGGTACCTTATACTTTACAGCCATTGATTACACCTACGGCTTAGAACTATGGAAAAGCAATGGCACTAGTGCAGGTACAGTTTTGGTGAAAGATATACGTCCAGGTCCGGGCTTTTCAGGAATCACTTCTTTAGCTTACTGGAACGGAAACCTATACTTTGATGCCAATGATGGAGGGGCAGCCGGCTTAGAACTATGGAAAAGCAATGGTACGGCTTCAGGTACGGTAATGGTAAAGGATATTGCACCCAATCAAGCTGGGTCAGCGGATTATGCTGGTTCCTATCCTAAAGATTTTAAAGTGTACAACGGAGCCTTATATTTTGTAGCGAGTGGCTCTTTTGATACAAGGAATCCATATCAGAATCAAAACCGGGAATTATGGAAAACAGATGGTACTGCCCAGGGCACCGTATTAGTGAAAGACATTGCCCCAGGTTTATTCGGGTCTCATCCCAGTCAACTAACTATTTCTAACGGTACTTTATTTTTTGTGGCCGATCATGATCGGGCAAGTGCTACGGAGTATGCTGCCGGTGAATTGTGGAAAACAGATGGTACCACCCAGGGCACGGTTTTAGTAAAAGATATTGCCCCTGGCGCAGCCGGTTCTGTACCAGTAGAATTAACCGATGTGAATGGAGTTTTATACTTCGCAGCAGATAAAAATGGTATAAGCGATGGGTATACAGCTCCTAGCTGGGAGTTGTGGAAAAGTAATGGCACAGCGCAAGGGACCGTTTTGGTAAAAGAAGTTGTTCCCACTGATTTACTAGCTGTGAATGGCAGCTTGCTTTTTGCAACAACAGCAAACCAATTATGGAAGAGTGATGGAACAGCGGCAGGCACGATGGAATTAAAAGTACACATACCTCCGGCTACTTGCAGTGCCACAGGTGGCTTATCAAGAGAATACTGGGCAAATGTGTCCGGTACCACTGTGTCTACTATTCCGCTGACAAGTACTCCTACTTCTTCTACCCAACTTACTTCTTTTGAAACCCCTTCCGGTATTGGCGATAATTACGGACAGCGTCTCAGAGGATTTATTTGTGCACCATACAGTGGGAATTATACTTTCTATGTTGCCTCAGATGATCATAGCGAACTCTGGCTGAGCAATAATGAGAATCCGGAAGGAAAACAAAAAATAGCTTCTGTTACCGGATACGCCAGCCCGAAACAATGGACGAAATATGCTTCCCAAAAATCGGCAACCATATATATGGAAAGAGGCTACAAATACTATATAGAAGCCTTGCACAAAGAAGGAGCCGGAGGCGACCATCTGGCGGTTGCCTGGACAACCCCAGGTAGCAATGCTATATCTGTCATTTCGGGTGCTTCACTGTCTCCCTATGTAGAAAACAAACTTCCAGTGGTTACCATTACATCTCCGGTAAATGGAGAAAAAATACCAACTTCTCCTGCGTCTCTTACAGTTACAGCTACTGCCTCTGATGCAGATGGCTCCGTTAACAGAGTTGAATTCTATGCAGACAATGGAAGTACATCTTTTGTAGAATACGACTATACAGCCCCATACAGTGTTACCTGGAATGATGCGGAGGCTGGAACTTACCGTATAAGTGCCCGGGTAGTCGACAATCAGGATGGGTATAGTGAGCTGGCAGAAGTAACCGTAACGGTTGATGGCTTACCTGAACCCTGGGCAGGCTCGGATGTGGGAACTCCACTTACTAAAAGAGGTAGTTCAGGGTACCGGAATGGCGTATTTACTCTTAAAAGTGCAGGCAATGATTTTTACCGGGCACCAGACGATTTTTATTACGTCTATCAACCCTTAAATGGCAATGTTGCGATTGTAGCTAAAGTAGAAAGCCTGCAAAACACCCATCCGAATGCACTGGCTGGCATAATGATCCGGGAACATTTTGGCACGGATGCCTCCTTTGTAGCTACTGCCGTGAACCCCTCAGGTAATACTAACTTTATGTGGCGGCAAGAAAGTAGTTCTCCCGGCTATAAATCAGTTCCTGGTACGGCTCCCAGATGGCTCAAACTAGAAAGAAACGGCAACAGCTTTACTTCTTCCTATTCTTCAGATGGAGTAAACTGGACGGCGATCGGACAAACTACCATCAATATGGGAAGTGATATTTATGTAGGGTTGGCACTGACTTCACAAAACAGCAGTAGTTTTAATACGGCTACTTTCTCTAATGTGTCAATTACGTCGCCTGCTATGCTTGCCTGCTCTGCTACCGGTAGTATTTTACGGGAGTACTGGGCGAATGTCAGGGGAGGAGCTGTAACCGATATTCCGGTCAACACCGTTCCGGCCTCTTCTACCCAACTTACTTCGTTTGAAACGCCATCTGGCATTGGCGACAACTACGGGCAGCGCATCCGGGGCTATATTTGCCCATCGGTAACCGGCAATTATACCTTCTATCTGGCATCTGATGACCAGGGAGAATTATGGCTGAGTACCAACGACAATCCGGCAAGCAAACAAAAGATTGCCTATATCACCGGACATGCTGCCAGCAGGCAGTGGACGAAATTTCCAACCCAGAAGTCAGTAGAAATCGCTTTGGAAAAAGGCAAAAAGTATTACATCGAAGCCTTACATAAAGAATCCGTCTATGGCGATAACTTAGCTGTCGGCTGGACACTTCCCGGCAGCACAAGCATTCAAGTACTTCCAGGATCAGTACTATCGCCTGTTGTGCCTGCTGCTAGAATAGTTAGTGAACAAGATGTTGAGGAAATTTTAATATCCGCATACCCAAATCCTTTTTCAGATAAATTAACCATTGCTACACAAGGGCAACAGGGCAAGGTAATTATTAGCCTGACAGATGTGGTAGGCAAAACCTATTTTATCCATGATTATTCACTTTCCGGACAAGCAGAACTAAGCCTTGACTTCTCAGCCTTACAGTTAAAAGCAGGAATGCATCTGCTCAAACTGCAATCAGAAGATGGCAAAATACAGGTGATAAAAGTTGTGAAAAAGTAATTTTTGAGATAAAAACTCATTTTGTAAAAATTCACAGGGCAGGTTGCGTAGTTCAACTTGCCCTATTTTTTATTACCAGTAAGTATCCTTATACCGGAAATAAAAGCAAGAAAGTATTTATTTGACCGGCTACTTTGCAGACGAACGCTTGTACTGCTCATACGCTTGATATACGTTCGTGAAATGTTTTCTGAGCTCATGCCTGTTCTCTTCTGGTAACAACTTTGCAGGAAACAGCTGGCTGCCCATACCAACTCCTTCTGCCCCAGCTTTAAAAAAATCAGCCAGGTTCTCCGCAGATACCCCACCGGTTGGTAACAGTTTTACCTCATTCAAGGGTGCTTTTACCTCTTTAATATAGGCAGCACCTAGTGTGGTGGCCGGGAATACTTTCACCATACTGGCACCCGCCTGCCAGGCTGTATAAATTTCAGTAGGCGTGTAGGCGCCGGGAAATATAGGAATTTGCTGCTGTACACATAAAGCAATTATTTTTTCGCTAACTACAGGCGTAACAATGTATGTGGCGCCTGCTTCCAAAGCAGTTTGTAAGTCTTGTTGGGTGCAAACCGTGCCTGCGCCAATATTTAACTTCCCTTCATAGGTGCTTCTCAGATTCTTAATTGTTTCTACTGCCCCTTGTGAGTTCATCGTAATTTCTAGGTTGGTAAACCCGGCGTCTATATACAATGGAATCATGTTGTATAGAGCCGATGGGGCTACACCCCGGAGGATTCCAATAATGGGTAGTTTGTAAAATAATTCCCAGGAGAACATAAAGTGTTAGGGTTTAATGCGTTTGTTAAATTTATGGATACGCCCTTATGTGTGAAAAGCCAGGCTCACGAACTTGCTAAGGTAATGCATTAAGGCTGTATCCTACTTGCCGTTGACCTGCTATAGCCGATTGATCTATTAATTCTCCAGAGATAACGGTCAGGTTTTTGGTTAACTCGAGTACTTCTGCCGCTGCCTGGTAGAAATTTAGCAAGTGACTGCTGCTACATAAATATATAGGGGTTTGTGGCTGCTTGGCAAGTTCCTGCAATTCATACCCGATTAGTAAGCCACTTAAGTAGAAGTAGTTTTGCTGCTTTGTTCGTTCTTTAAACAATTCACCAGTACGTACGGTAAACAACGCATGCAGAATATTTTGTAGTTCCACCCCAGCCTGCACCCCCTGTTTGAATGGCAGCATCATTTCATCACTAAGTGTTGCCGTATCTCTTTTTTCTACAGAAGCTTGTAAGATCGTATGATTGGAAATTGTCTGGAAAAGTTCGCCGGTCATATAGGTGCGGAAGGAGGTAATGTAGCCGTTTTCTACCCGGATATGTTTGGAATGAGTGCCCGGAAACACGCAAATGGCATTATCTATCTGATGAGTAGCCGCCAGTCCGATGAGCTGTGTTTCTTCGCCACGCATGACATCCTGTGAACTTTTCAAACCGGAAAGTAAATATGTATCATGTGGAAAACCGGGCTGAGCCGTAAGAGTGTGAACGATGGCATTGGTTCCATTCAGCGCAAAGGGTAACGAAGCATAGGGCAGTTCAAGCATTCCGATGGAAGAAGAAGCCATACCGGATATAAACATGGGAATGCCCTGTAGCAGAAACGCAAGTTGCTTACGTAACTCCTGCAAATGGGTCTGTATAAACTGTGTATAGTAAGTTATTCTTTCCTGCTGTGTGGGTGGATTGGCGGCACTATAGTTTAGAAATGCTTGATAAGTAGCCGCTATGCCCTGGCCATCAGAAATTTCATGCAATACCCGGCCAGAAGCAGTTTCTGCCAAACGCAATCTGAACGCAGACGTACCCCAGTCGCAACTGATAAAATAGGGATGCATAACGAATAGGTTAATTGTATATATAAGCGCTGGCAAGTAAATGGATTCCTGGCAAATTTTATTCTTTACTAACAAATAATATCCTGCTTTTCCAGAAAAATAAGTTGCCAGATACTGGATTATTCCAGGTTTGAAGCACAAATGTAAAAAAATTAGTCCGTACAAATACGGATTTTGCGATTAAATACCCATTTTATACAACTTAAACATTTCAGGATAAGTAGAAAGAAGCGGGCAATAGTATTGTTGCCTGTAAACATTTTTTAACGTTGTGCCCATGCACTACTATGTACGAGTTGATGATTTAGAGGGAAATATTAAGTTTTATTTCAGATTTGAGGACAAAACCAGAGCTTTGGCTTTTTATAATATAACCTGCACCCAACATAACGGGAAGCCAGGGGTGGTAAAATTAATGGATAAGGAATATACTATTTTAGCCACTACCGTTTGTGGAAGCGATTACAGAGGAAATGAATAAACCTGTTGTAGTTGCCCCAGGTAGGATACTGCCTATAGTAGAACTTAACAGAGATTAGATAAAAAATACCCTGTAGTACACTAGCAAGACTACAGGGTAGATTAGTTTTAGCGGTGTGCAGATAAACAAAATCAGGGGAACTTAGGAAATTTTGAAAAGTCGGGTTTGCGTTTTTCAAGAAACGCATTTTTGCCTTCCTTTGCCTCATCAGATAAGTAATAAAGCAGGGTAGCATTCCCGGCTAGTTCCTGTATGCCTGCTTGCCCATCAAGTTCTGCATTAAAGGAAGCTTTTAGCATACGCAGGGCTATCGGGCTTTTTTCTAATATTTTCCGGCACCAGGCAACCGTGGTTTCTTCCAACTTTTCCAGGGGAACTACTTTGTTTACCAATCCCATATCCAGGGCTTCCTGTGCATTGTACTGGTCACATAAGAACCATATTTCCCTGGCTTTTTTCTGGCCGACAATACGCGCCAGGTATGAGGCGCCAAAGCCTCCATCAAAACTTCCTACTTTTGGGCCTGTCTGTCCAAATTTCGCATTATCGGCAGCAATGGTTAAGTCGCAAATGACGTGCAATACATGGCCGCCACCTATTGCCCAGCCGGCCACCATGGCAATGACTGGTTTAGGAATAGAACGGATTTGCTTCTGCAGGTCAAGCACATTCAATCGGGGTACATTGTCTTCGCCTACATAGCCGCCATGTCCACGTACACTCTGATCGCCACCGCTGCAGAAGGCTTGTCCACCTTCACCAGTCAATATTACCACGCCAATTCTATCGTCGTAGCGGCAAAGATCCATCGCTTCACGCATTTCCTGGATGGTAAGAGGAGTAAAGGCATTGTGTACCTTAGGACGGTTGATACTGATTTTGCCTATTCCATCATAATACTGGAACAGGATTTCCTTATATTCTTTAATTGTTTCCCACGGAAGAGTAGATTGCATAGAGATATATATTAGTAGTGAATAGAATTTGTTTCTGTACAAAAAGCTTTCAGGTAGTAAAGTACTGTTTAAACCTGGCATACACTTCGGCATTTACTGCCGGATCGGTTTCAATTTCCAGTAATTTGGCCCCACCAGATAAATCAAAAAAAGCCGTTAATTGTTTGCCAAGCTGTTCCCGGGAATTGCAATAAGAATAGAGCATGCCTGCATCTTTCGCTGTTAACTCGGCTGTATTCCGTTGCCTGGTTTCAAAATATTCTTCTAACTCTGGCTGACCTGCCGGGCCATCCAACAACCTGAAAATGCCACCACCATGGTTATTAAGCACAATAATCCGTAAATTTTTAGGCAGATAATTATGCCAGAGGCTGTTGCGGTCATATAGAAAAGCCATATCTCCGGTTAGTAATATCACTAGTTTTTCTGTGGTTAAGGCGGCTCCTAAGGCTGTACCATTGCTGCCATCTATGCCACTAGTGCCCCGGTTGGCAAATACTTCCACCGTCTGGCCTGCTTGCAAGCTGATAAAATTCGCATAGCGTACAGGCATGCTGTTGGCCAGATGCAAAATACTTTCGTCCGGCAAACGGTCCATCATTTCACTTACAGCTTCAAATTCACTGAAGCTGGCAGAGCTAAACAGTGAACTGTACACCTTGGCTGCTTTCTGGTTCTCTTTCTGCCAGAGAGCATAATAATCAGTGCCATATTCAGGTTCGTCGTTGCTTAAAAAATGCTGATAGTCTAAATCTTCAAACAGGGTTTTAAAGAAATACAAAGGTTCTACCGGCAGCACATGTGTAAGCGACTGAAAAGGATCAGCCGGTATTCCGGCTGGCTGAATATGCCAGTGTATGGATGGTTTATGTTTTCTGAGAAAAAGCTTTACGTTTTTGGAGATTACTGAGTTGCCAAAAGTAATGAGCAAGTCTGGCTTCAGGTTTTCAAGTAGTTCTGTATTTTTCTGCATCAGCAACATATCCTGGTAGCGGATTACATCGGGCAGCGTATGCAGATTTGAAATAATATCAGCGATAATCGGTACTTCCAGTTCTGTCTGTAGTTGTTTTAATACATGAGCCAGCGGTGCCTGGTAGGGATACTGGCCCGCTACAATTAACTTTCTATCAGCATCTTCCCACTGTTCCCGGATCTGTATCCATTGATCGACAGTAAGTATCTGCTCAGGCTTGAAAGGTTGAATAATACGCACCGTTTTGTCAAACACTACTTCTTCACCTGCAGAAGGATATAAAGGCTCCCGCAGTGGAACATTAATATGTACCGGGCCAAAAGGATAAGTCTGGGCAATCGTCAGGGCTTCATTAATAATCCGGTAGGTATGCCACTCAGCATCGGGGTGAGTAAAAGCTACCGGCAGTTCAAAACTGGCTTTTACATGTTTGCCATATACTTCCCGCTGCCGGATGGTTTGCCCGTCTTGCTGTTCAATCCACTCAGATGGGCGGTCTGCAGTTAGTACCAGCAACGGAACCTGTTGATAATACGCTTCGGTAATAGCCGGAGCATAGTTCAGTACGGCCGTGCCGGAGGTGCAAACCAGCACTACCGTTTGCCTGCTCTGAGAGGCCATGCCTAAAGCTATAAAGGCAGCCGACCGTTCATCGGGAATAGTACGTGTATGAATTTGCAGATGGCGAACAAAGGCTAGGGTGAGGGGTGCACACCTGGAGCCGGGAGACAATATACACTGTGTCACATGGCGTTGGGCACAGATCTCTGCTATATTAACAATGGGTTGAAGTATAGCCAAGCGTTTAGTATAAGTGGTTTGGTAAAACTACAGCCATCAAAATTAGAAAATAAAACCCAGATATGTAAACCAGTACGAGCTTTCTGCTATTTCCTCCGGGCTGTAAAAAGGCTAAGTTGGTTATACGTCCAGCTTACAGGCAACTAACCAACTATTTTCTCCTGATCCATTGAAAAGAAATAGGAAATGCAGTAAGTTGCCTGGAAAATCAACAGATTGGTTGATTATTGATTAAATTCAATGCCATTTGGAATGGCAAACCAAGCCTACATTAACCTATGAACCGCATTATAGAATTATTTTCTACCAAGAAAGAGGGCGTACTGAATGTATATTACACAGCCGGTTATCCTGCCTTAAACGATACCCTTCCGGTGCTGAAAGCCTTGCAGCAAGCAGGAGCCGATATGGTAGAAATCGGGATGCCCTACTCTGACCCGGTAGCCGATGGACCCACCATTCAGCAAAGTAACGATGTAGCCTTACAAAACGGAATGACGGTGAAGTTGTTGTTTGACCAGTTAACGGCTATGCGCAAAGATGTACAGATTCCGGTACTGCTGATGGGCTATTTGAATCCGGTGATCCAGTTTGGCATTGAGAAATTCTGTGCCAGGTGTAAAGAAATAGGGGTAGATGGCGTAATTCTGCCAGACATGCCCATGCAAGTATATTTGGATGAGTATAAGGCCATTTTCGATTCATATGGACTATTGAACACTTTCCTGATTACGCCGCAGACTTCTGAGGAACGTATTCGCCAGATTGATGCGCAGTCTGAAGGGTTTATCTATATGGTTTCGTCGGCGAGTGTTACTGGCTCTACCAAAGGTATTCAGCAAGAGCAGGAAAATTATTTCAGGCGGGTAAAAGACATGAACTTACAGAACCCAACTATGATCGGTTTTGGTATCTCCGACCATGCCTCCTTTGAAAAAGCCTGCCAGTATGCCAATGGAGCTATTATCGGTAGTGCGTTTATCAAAGTGCTTCAACAAAGTACAGAGCTGCAAAAAGATATTATAAGGTTTGTAAGAGATATTAAACTGACAGCAGTCGAAGGCTGATTATTTTATCAAAGCATCTGATAATCTTCCCCAGAAGCAACTAGCCCCATACACCTATGATTATACAATTAGAAAAAGAAATTGCCGAAGAACAGAAACAACGTATTCTGCAACAGATTAAAGAAATTCAGTATAAGATTACCGAAGTGCATACGCAATATGGCGATTACCTGATTGCCATTGGCAAAAATGAGTTTGATATCCGCCGGTTTGGCCATTTGCCCGGAATCAAAGACATTCATATTGTATCCGATACGTATAAACTGGTTTCCCGTAAATGGAAAGTACAACCAACAACCATTGATTTGGGAGATGGAGTGCAGATAGGCGAAGGAAGCCTGGCCATTATGTCTGGTCCTTGTTCCATAGAAAGTGAACCGCAGATACGTAGCATGGTTAACCACCTGAAAGAAAATGGCGTACGTATTATGCGCGGCGGTGTGTTCAAACCCAGAAGTTCGCCGTATACCTTCCGGGGGATGGGTATAGAAGGGCTTCAGCTATTTTACGAGGTATGTAAGGCAAATGGCATTAAGATTATTTCTGAGGTAATGCAAGTATCGCAGATTGAGCCGATGTATCCCTATGTAGATGTATTTCAGGTGGGAGCCCGCAATACGCAGAACTTTAATCTGTTGGATGAACTGGGCAAGGTAGACAAGCCAGTGATGATTAAACGGGGAATTTCCGGATCTATTGATGAGCTGCTCCAGTCGGCAGAGTATGTATTTTCCGGAGGCAACGAAAAAATACTGTTATGCGAAAGAGGCATCCGGACCTACGAGACTGCCAGCCGGAATACCCTGGATCTGAATGCCGTGCCCATTTTAAAAGAAAAATCGCATTTGCCAGTTATTGTAGATCCTTCGCATGGCATTGGCATCCGCACCTATGTAGAGCCTATGGCCTTAGCAGCAGTAATGGCAGGGGCAGACGGCATTATTTACGAATCGCATGAAAAGCCGGAGGAAGCCGCATCTGATGGTCAGCAAACCTTAAATTTTGCAGAGTCAGCAGCCTTAATTCACAAACTCCGGAAAACCTTTGAGTTGCGGCAGGAATTAAAAGTATAAAAAGCTATAGTTTCCCCCTACTAGGGATAGGGATGTACAAGATGAGTGAAAAGCCTACTGTATTGGTAGTCTGCGGGCGCAACAAGCGGAGAAGCAGAACGGCCGAATATATCTTTAAAAATGATATGCGCTTTAGTATCCGGTCGGCAGGCCTGAGCCCAAAAAGTGACAGACAACTATCAGAAAAGGATATTACCTGGGCTGATATAATTCTTGTAATGGAACGAAGCCAGAAAGCTCGAATAGTAGCTACATACCGGCATATACATTTACCAACCATAGAAGTGCTGCATATAGCGGATGTATATGATTACCTGGATTCAGAATTGATTGAACTGCTTACTGAAAAAATAAATGCAGCTTTACATGTGGCCTTTTCACTATGAGAATATTCCGCTAAGCTGATTCTTTAATTTTTATTAATACACCCTTCCTTTAGCATTTCCTGTTACTAAGGCAAAAGAGGCATTCAATAAGGAGTTTATATCCACCCGAATGCCTCTTTTGTTAATAGAAATCGTATTGACTTTACAAAAATACACTCAATTCTCCCGGAATAATTCCAGTTCTACCCGCCGGTCGTAGGCACTGCTGGAAGAAGCAGAAGCCTTTTGTTGCCCGAAATAGTTAATTAAAATTTGTTCAGGTTTCACGCCTAACTGAGTTACAAAGTAATTTTTTACATTTTCAGCCCTTTTCTGGGAAAGCTTCAGGTTATAATCGGCATTGCCAGTCTGGTCGGTAAAGCCTTTAACTAGCAGCAACACGGCAGGCTCGGCTTTCAGTTTTCTGCCCAGGATACTCAACCGTTGTTTATCCGCCTCTTTCAACTGGGCATCGTTTATGTTATAGTAGACTACCGTATTTCCCAATGCCGTATAGGGCACACCCAGCGACAAGGTATCTATTCCGGCTGCCACGTTAGTTTCCATATTTTTCAGCGATTCGTTTAATCCGGCAACCTGATTCTGCAAAGACTGAATTAAGGCATCCTGCTCCGCTTTTTGAGCCTCATTCTGGCGTATGTTTGCTTGTCCGGCGGGTGCTGCATTCATAGTTTGGAGCCTGTTTACCAGGTTCAGCAGTGAATCTATACGGTTATCTACCGCTGGGTCGGCATCTACCTTGTTTTGTGTCCGCAGGGTATCTAATTGTGTTTGAATACTGGTGAGCTGGTTTTGTAGTTGCTCCATTTCTTTCTCGGTATACTGGCCACTACCAGCTTGTACACCCAGGCCCACGTTTGGCGTTACTACCCGTTCACGGGTGATTACTTGTGGAGGCGCTTGCCTGGTAGGCGTATTTCTCTCCCGGAGTAGTTCTTGCCGGAGCAAATCTACTTCACGCCGGAGTGCTGCAATTTCAGCGGTATTGTTTGGCTGTGCTTGTAAGCGTTGATTTTGTTGCGTTTGCCGTTGATCTGCCGGTATATCCGTTTGCTTCTCTTGACTGGATGTGGCAGGCTCTGGTTGTGCTTGCATTCTTGTTGGTACTGACGGATTTGGCGTGCGTTTCAAAGAGTCTATTTCCCTGCGGAGTTTGCTTACTTCTTCTGCCAGAGCTGTGTCAGTTACCCCCTGTATAGTTGCTGTACCTGGCCTTGCAGTTTCGTCTGGTATTCTTCTGACAGGTACTTTTAGCGGGATGGTATCTTCCGCTGAAAATTGCCTGTTGGCTGACTTATTTAGTTCTTCTACCGTAGTGGTTTGCTGCTGTGGACCCATCAAATTAACAGGCTCAGTCAAGGTCTGGTTAATGGTATCTACCCTCATTTTTCCGTCTTCCAGCAGAATGCGCAGGTTAATATCTACGGTTTGTCTGGTTGGCGGGCTGGTTTCTCTATTAGCTTCTGTCGTACTGGTTACCGGTTGTTGTGTACGGGGTGGGGCAGGGGGAGTATCCAATGCCTTAGAATTAGTTTGAGACGAAGGCGTAACCGGCTCTTCTTCCGGTTGTTCGGTATCATTCTCCTGTTCATCCGTTTTCTTCTCCAGAGCAGATGCAGTAGCCATTGCAGACGTATGTCCGGCATAAGCTACAGGAGGAGTAAAGGACTTTTTATTAAAATTGAAATGGTAACCTACTGATAAAAAGGCAGCAAAATACAGATCATTTTCTTCATTGCCTCTTTTGTCTCGTATGATGCCGGTAGGATTGGCCGCATAGGCCTGCTCCGGACTGGTATATTCACTGCGGTATGATCCATTTACATCGTCCAGGTAGCCTGTATTTGTGAAGTTTGCTCCTGCTTGCAAGTTGGCACTCAATCTGTCGGATATCCGGAATTGCAAACCCACCCCGGCAGGGATAGTAAATACCTGGGTAGGATACGTTTGCTCGGTAGCCATGCCACTTAGCTTAGTTTCGAATTTACGGTCTTGGCCAATAACCTGAGCTGAAGCTTCATTGGCAGGTTGCTGCGGTAAATTCCGGACGGTATTATCATCCCAGTAATAATACCGCTGTCCGTTTGCACCATATAAATCTCCATACACCGTAAAATCGGTTATACCAATGCCGGCATAAACGTATGGCGCCACTGCTGCATGTTTGCTTAACACTTGTCCGTTGTTTAGCCGGTAGGTAAGCAGCAGGCTGGCATTGCGGATGGTTGTCTGGAAGTTTAACCCCCTGGTAAAGTTTAGATTATCGGTCTGCAAATTGCCACTCCAGTCGCGGGCCCGGTCGTTAGCTGAAATATGCCCGTAACTCCCTTGTAAGGTTAACGCCAGCGAAGGACTGATCGTACGCCCGATAGATAGCTGATAGGCTGGGGCATTAATTTTGGCAGAACGTAAGGTATGGCTCAGGTCTCCGTTATAGGTCATGGCTCCGGACCCGGCTGTAACAGACCACTGATAATATTGCTGTTGTGCCAGAAGCACTGGTATACACAAATACGATAGAATAAGTAAACTAAATATCTTTTTCATAGCTGATGGAAGTAAAGGTGAAGGATGAAAGAGTAGCGTTGCCTGTAGGAATAGCTTCCCAGGAAACGGTGAAAAGCTTACTTCATTCGCCGGTTTCTTCCTAAACCTATCCACAAATTAATGTCGGCACTAATACCCACAAAAGGCCGTACGGTTACCTGCTGAAAATTAAGTCCATCGGGTGCAGCAGCTGAGTTTTGTAGCAGCGTTGCTCCGGCATTCAGCCGCACAAATTCAAAGATGGGGTATCCGAGAGCGGCATATATAGGTAAACCTACTACTGGCCCGGTAATTCTCTGATCTTCTGCATTGCGGAAGTTGCCCAGAAATACACCTGCCGAAAGTGTAGTCCGGCTAATGAATTTGGAATTGAATGCCCCATTGCCTAATGGAAAAGCAATGCCTACATACGGGGCTGAATCATAAGAGAAACTGTTGATATCTCCTGACAAATACGTGGCGCCATAGCCTACATTTACGGTAAGGGGTTTATTTACCTTCTCTGTAGCATACTTGCTGATGTATTTACTATCATAAACGGTTAGCAAGTTGGTGCTGGTGAGGGTGTTTACTTCTGATTTTACCAGCTCTTTCAGCTGGGTTATCTGATCCTGGGCATATTTTATTTTTACATCCCGGTTAGAGTCATCCTTCCGTTTGAACACAGTAAACCTTCCTTCGCTAAGCGGTGTATTCCGGATGTTTTGCAAGCTCTTTTTTACCAGGTCAGAAAAACCTTGAAAGGTAATGTTGCTTTTATTGTCATAGTAAGCCGAGGACCGGTTCACAATGTCGTTCAGGTTATCCATGATACGGGAAACAGGTTCATTTAGCCGTATCCGGTTTTTTTCAATCTGAATAGTCTGGTCTATGTATCCATCCAGATACCCATGTAATTGCTCCTGAAACTTATTGCTGCTTTCCTGGTCTACCTCTTTAAAATAATTAATCCGGAAAGAATATTCATCGTTAGAACGTAGGCGGTAAGAAACAGGAATCTGGAAGGTATTGCCCTGGTCGCCTGCTGCGCGTTTCCACACCCCTTTGTACAACAATTCTTCGCCATCTTTTGCCAGCAGGCTGGCACTTACCAGGTCTACATCCGCTGGCACTTCGCCCTGCAGCATAAAGAATGTTTCGGCAGGTAACGGATTGCCTTCATCAAACAAGGATTTATTGTAGTCGAAAATCACTGGTTTGTATTGTGCCTGCGCCAGGCTGATATGGAATACTACAAACAGGAATAGAGTAAAATTTTTCATAGCTGGTTAAATTAATAAGTCAAGATTGATAGTTGGCTCAGTTATGCCGTATGGGAAAGTGATACAAGCGGAAGAAAATCATTTTATGTTTTTCCGTGGAAACACAACCTACTAAATGGATATACGCGGTTGGGAAAGACAATGTTGAAATTAGTTTATATTTATTGAAATTGATTTTTTCCATTTTTGTTTTCAGTCCAAAAAAAATTTAGAAAAAATTTGCAAAACCCTGTAATGTTTGCCTCACCAGGTTGTCTTAGTAGTAGAAATGAACATTGACGAGTTTACATACAAAGTACTTCCGGCCAGAAATAAGCTGTTCCGCTTAGCGAAGACGATGCTTCAGAGTAAAGAAGAAGCAGAAGATACGCTGCAGGAAGTATTTCTGAAGCTGTGGACAATCAGGCAGGGCCTGCATGCTTACAAAAGTGTGGAAGCCCTGGCCATGAAAATGACTAAGAATGTTTGTTTGAATAAGTTAAAATCGCAAAAGCAGAACAAAATGGTAGACGTGATGCATCTGGAAGTGGATTCTGGTTACGAAACACCCTACAAAAAGGTAGAACTGCAGGATAGTGTCAGTATCATGAATGCCATTTTTGACGAACTGCCTCAGCAGCAGAAATTAATTATGCATTTACGGAATGTCGAAGGGTACTCATTTGAGGAGATAGAGCAGATTACCGGACTCAGCATTAATAACATCCGGGTTATTCTCTCCCGTGCCAGGCAACAAGTAAAAGAAAATTATTTAAAGATTCAGAAGTATGAAGATGATTGATATAGAAGCCCTAGTAGAAAAATATGATGCCGGAGAAACCACGCTGGAAGAAGAAGATCAGCTCGCAAAATATTTCTCACAAGAGAAAGTTCCCGCCCATTTAGAAGTGTATGCTGCCCAGTTCCGGATGTTTGCGCAAAAAAAGGAGGAATCGGCCAGTGAGCAGGAAGACATAGCGCATTTTCTGGCCAAAGTAGAAGCAACCAAAGCCGTTGCTGCACCAGTAAAGCAACCATTCCAGGTATGGGTGCAGTGGGGAATGCGTATTGCCGCAGGTATCAGCTTAGTACTCCTGGGCTTTGTGGCTGGCAAATGGTACGAACAAACAAATCTGGCGGATGATGCAGGCATATCAACCGTTACTACGGCTTCAACCAACGAACTGAAATTGATGAAACAGGTATTGATGACCAGCCAGGATGAATCGAGCTCTGCCAGCGACCGGATTCAGGCCGTAAACCAGGTGCAGCAACTGGAACAAGCAGACAAAGAACTGGTACAACTCCTGATTAATACCATGAATTTTGACCCGAACATTAATGTGCGGATTGCTGCCAGTGAAGCCTTGTTTCAGTTCAACGATGATCCAATGGTACGCTTAGCCCTGGTTAATTCACTCAAAATACAGAAAGACCCGGCTATTCAACTCACCTTAATAGATATGCTGATCCAATTGAAAGAGACAAGGGCCGTAGATACCATGCGTAAATTGCTGCAAAGTGAAGAGGTGCTGGATGTTGTAAAAACCAAAGCAGAGCAGGGGATAGGTACCTTATCTTAATTTGAATACAAAATAAACCGAATAATTACTATCCATAGCCATCTGGCCTGAGCCTTTGCAAGCCGGCAAACAGATCTTTCGTAAACAAGCTCTGGCCAGTATGGCAACACACAATTACCCATTCACCCCAAACGATTTTTATTTCAAAGATATATGAAAAAGCTACTATTTATGCTGATACTGCCAGTTCTGGCAGGTACTACCTTGCAGGCACAAAACGACAAAGCCAAGGACAAAGACAAAGATAAAACCAAGGAGAAAATAGTTAACCAGCGAGATAATGATCTGGACGAAGACTGGGATGACGACTGGGAAGAGGATGAGGGTAAAACCGTGGAGTTTAAGGCCAAGTTTGCCTCCAGCAAAGACCGCAAAGTTATTTTTGAGATGGATAAGAGCAAAGTAACGATTGAAGGCTACGATGGTGAGGAACTGCTGATTACGGCTGTTGGGGTAAAAGAAGCTCCTAAAAGAGCCGAAGGATTAAAACCTTTGTATAACACGGCTGTAGATAACTCAGGCATCGGATTGTCTGTAAACCAGGAAAACAATGTGATGCGGGTAGTAAAAGCCAGCCGGCACGATGCCAGGTATACCGTAAAAGTGCCTAGAAAAACAGCTATTATGTACGAAGAAGTAAACTGGAATGGTGGCAACCTGAGTGTAGCAAATATTGAAGGCGACGTAGAAGTAAAACTTAATAATTCTTCTATGAAACTAACCAATATAACCGGCCCTGTTACTGCCAATACCACCAATGGCAATATTATTGTCACATTCACCGACCTGAATCAGCAGAAACCAAGCTCTATCCGGGCTATAAATGGGCATATAGATGTGGCTTTACCTGTCGGTGCAAAGTCTAACCTGAAAATGAGTACCCACAACGGGGAAGTGTATACCGACTTTGAAGTAGATATTAAAAACAAAGGCGACCTGAAAAAAGTGGGGGGCAGCACCATCGAAGGAGCTACCAACGGCGGAGGCGTACAACTTACCCTCTCTACCATCAACAGCGATATCTATTTGCGGAAAAAGAAATAAGGCATGTATACCACCTGTGAGGTTTTTAAAACCTTACAGGTATATACTAAGCACATCTGTAAATTAACACATCAACCTATGTTTTAACCACGCCTAATCTTTCTTTTATGTACAAATTACTCTTGCTTGCCTTTGCCTTACTGGCAAGCCCAGGACAACTCTTGCTTGCCCAAAAAGTAGTGGAGAAAACATTTCCATTAGCTAACGATGGGAAAGTACACATGAATCTCAAGTTTGGAAATACCATTCTGGTAAAAGCCTGGGATAAAAACGAAGTTTCGTTTAAAGCTACCATAGATATTAACAATGGTAAGCTGAACGATGCCCTGGTACTTACGTTTGATGCCACAAACCAGGAAGTCCGGGCACTAGCCGAATACGATAAGGAGTTAGTTAAAACCGGAAAAAGAGAAGATTGCCCGGAAGAGAAATATTCGTCCTGGAATCATTACCGGGATGGTAGCAGCTCTTATTTGTGCTCTACCATTACGTATGAACTAACCGTGCCCCGCAATGCTGTTCTTAGCATTGAAAGTATCAATGCCAATATCGAATTAAAAGATGTAGCCGGGCCAGTAGTTGCTAAAACTATTAATGGCTTTGTAGATATGAACTGGCCGCAGAATAAATCTTCGGATATATCCATGAAAACCATTAATGGCGAACTCTACAGCGATCTGGATATTGAGTTTTTGAACAAGAAAAACAAGAACCCACAAGTAGGGTATCTGCTCAAAGGTACCGTAAAAGGCGGGGGAACGGCCATCCACCTGGAATCTATCAATTCTGATATTTACCTGCGGAAAGCTAACTGAGTAACGCTGGCTTTCTGTCCAATACTACAAACAAACCGACAACACAAACACTATCTGTTATGCACACCTTCTTTTTTTTACCCCTCTTGTTGATGGGGCTCTTCTCCTATAACCAGTTCTGGATTACCGGAACAAAAACAACCCAGATTCAGGCTCAGCAAAAAGAGTATAAAATAAGATTCAGCAGTACCGGCAACCGGAAAGTAGTGCTGAAGATAGACAAATGCGACATAGATATAACCGGCTACGATGGCGATGAAGTAATAATTTCTGCGACCGGAGAATTTGACGCTACTCCCCCGGAACGGGCTAAGGGGTTGAAAGCCTTGTACCGGACAGGGGAAGATAATACAGGTTTAGGTCTGGCCGTTAGTCAGGAAAACAATACCATCACCATCAATAAAATAACCAACCGGGGCGAGCCAGCCTATGTTGTAAAAGTCCCTAGAAAAATCTCCCTGGTCTTTGAAGAGGTGAATCATCACGGGCATGAGATTACTATTTCAGGTATAGAAGGGGATATAAAAGTAGAATCTAAAAGCTCGGCTATCCGGCTAACAGATATAAAAGGTTCGGTAGAAGCCAGTAGTATCGGGGGAGATATTAACGTGGAATTTACCAGCCTGAGTCAGGAGAATCCCAGTTCATTCAAAGTAGTGGGCAGCACCATCGACGTACTTTTACCTTCCAACACCAAAGCCGACATCCGCATGAAATCCATATCGGGAGAAATCTACACAGATTTTGATCTGGCATTAAACGAATCCAAAGACGGGCTAAAAAAAGTGGCCGGGGGCAATGTGGTAGAAGGCAAAGCCAATGGTGGCGGCGTAGCGCTTAACCTGGAAAGTATAGGCAGTGATATTTTCATCCGCAAAAAGAAGTAAACCATGCACTGTATTTTTAAAACTTTAAAATGTTAAATCGTATGAAAAAGATAATTATCCTGACTACCCTATATTCTATGCTGTTTCTTAGCCCCACTTTCGCTCAGAAGATTGTAGAAAAAACATTGCCCTATGCCAACGGTCAGAAAATAGATATGAACCTGAAGTTCGGCGACCACATTCAGGTAAATGCCTGGGATAAAAAAGAAGTATACA
Organism: Rhodocytophaga aerolata; assembly: GCF_030503435.1. Taxonomy (GTDB): domain Bacteria; phylum Bacteroidota; class Bacteroidia; order Cytophagales; family 172606-1; genus Rhodocytophaga; species Rhodocytophaga aerolata. Next base: position 36,121 of record NZ_JAUKPO010000008.1, on the reverse strand, counting down.
TTAAAGCAGTGATTGAGATCAACAGCGGAAAACTGAACGATGCCTTGGTAATGAATTTTACCTCCGATAAAGGCGCCATCCGGGTGCTGGCAGATTTTGACAAGCAACTAATTAAACAAGGCAGGCGGGAAGATTGCCCCAATGAAGACGGCACTTTCAGAGGGTATCACGACGGCAATAATTATATATGCAGCACCATTACTTATCAAGTGTATATACCTAAAGCAGCCGGGTTAGATCTGGAAACCATCAGTGCCAATATTGATCTCAAAGATGTCACCGGGCCGGTACATGCCAAATCAATCAGTGGCTATGTAGATATGAACTGGCCGGTGAAACAAGGGGCTAGTGTAGCCATGAAAACCATTACCGGCGAAGTGTATTCTGATCTGGACATTAATTTCTTGAATAAAAAAGATTCACCGCAAATAGTAGGCTATTTGTTGAAGGGCACCGTAAACGGAGGTGGGCCGGATGTACACCTGGAGTCTATCAGCAACGATGTTTTCCTGAGAAAAACGAATTAACAACTTTTATAAGCAACGAATTATTGGTCGGAAAACGCAGGGGCTTTGCCTTTGCGTTTTTTTGTTTTAACCCCTACCTTTCAGAAAATGCATTATATTTCTTTAAAATCTCAGGTATATTTTGTGAATGAGTAGTTTTGCCTTATGAAAGTATTGATTGTAGATGATGAAATTAAAGTGACATCTTTTATTAAAAGGGGATTGGAAGAGTATGGATTTGAAGCCGATATAGCCCTGACTCCAGATATTGCCCAGAAAAAACTCGGAACCACAAAATACCAGGTAATTATTCTGGATGTAAACCTGCCGCAGATGAGTGGCTTTGAGTTGTGTAGACGTATCCGCCAGCAGGATGAGAACATACCTATTCTCATGCTTACCGCCTTGGGCACCACCGACGATAAACTGGCTGGCTTTGATGCCGGAGCCGACGATTATCTGGTGAAGCCTTTCGAATTTGGGGAACTGGTAGCCAGATTACGGGTTTTGCATAAACGAAGCAGACATATGCCAGTAGAAAGTGATGTGTTGAAAATTGCCGACCTGGAATTAAACCTGACTACGAAAATGGTAAAGCGGGGCAGTAAAAAAATAGACCTTACTGCCCGGGAAATGGCTTTGCTGGAATTCTTTTTAAGAAACCAGTCCAAGGCTCTTTCCAGAAATGAGATTGCTGCCAAAGTATGGGATGTTTCCTTTGATACCGGTACCAATGTAGTGGATGTCTATATTAATTACCTCCGGAAAAAAATTGACAAGGACTTTACCCCAAAATTAATTCACACCCTTACAGGTATAGGCTATATTATGAAGGAAGAGGAGTAATTATGAAAATACGTACCAGGCTAACATTACTCTTCACTATTGTTGTTGCTTCTATATTATGCTTGTTTTCGCTGGGAGTTTATTATTTTTCTGCTAAATACAGGTCATGGGAGTTCTATAACCGGCTCCGGGACAAAGCCCGGACCACTGCCCGGCTACTCATTGAAATAGATGAAGTGGATGCCACTCTGCTGAAGATCATAGACCGTAATAACCTGACTTCATTACCCCAGGAACAAGTAATTGTATACAATGCCCTCAATCAGATTATTTACGACAGCGACGAAAACCCCAATACCAAGGCGGCTTCCAAACAATTTCTCAACCATATCCGCAGTGAAAAACTCATCCGGTTTAAAGATGGCCAGAAGGAAGTAGTAGGCGTGCTGGTAACCTATAAAGAAGACCATTATGTAGTTATTGCCTCTGCGTTAGATAGATATGGGCTAAGCAAACTCCGTAATCTGGAAATAATACTCAGCATTGGCTGGCTGGGAAGTCTGGTGGTGGTGGCGGTTGCCGGGTGGATGTATGCTGGCCGGGCCATTAATCCGATGTCAGAGATTGTACAACAGGTAGATAAAATTACTGTTTCTAACATGAACCTGCGGGTGTATGAAGGAAAAGGCAAAGATGAAATAAGCCAGCTGGCCATTACCTTTAACCGGATGCTCGACCGCCTGCAACAAGCTTTTGAAATACAACGGAGCTTTGTAGCCAATGCTTCTCATGAACTGCGCACCCCCCTTACCATCATAACCGGGCAGATAGAAGTCACCCTGATTAAGCGCCGCACTGTAGAAGAGTACGAGAAACACCTGAAATCCATTCTGTCCGATATTATCAGCCTCAACAAACTATCTAATAACCTTCTGGAGCTGGCACAAGTCAGCATGGAAATACCTGCGCAACCTTTACAAGCCGTGCAGGTTGATGAACTTATTTATCAGGCGGCCTTAACCCTGAACAGCAAATACCCAGGCTATCATGTGTCTTTTGAATTTGAAGACTTAGCTACCGATGATGAACACGGCTTTATTGGCATAGGAGATGCAACCTTGTTGTCTACAGCTTTTCTGAATCTGATGGAAAATGCCTGCAAATTCTCTCCCGACAAAACGGTGAAGGTTATACTGGGTACAGAGCCCTTGTTTCTCAAAATACGGTTTATAGACAAAGGCATCGGCATTGCCCAACCGGAAATAAAACATATTTTTGAGCCATTTTACAGAGCTGGCAATGCCAAAGTGATAAAAGGGCATGGCATTGGGCTATCGTTAACGCAAAAGATTATTGAGTTGCATAAAGGTTCTATAACGGTTGTCTCTTCTTTAAATGAAAGTACTACCTTTACTATATTCCTACCCAAACAGCTCTAATCGTTTTCTAATCCATCTCTAATCAACTTCTAATTAAACTTTAATTAAGCTCTAATTTTTCGCCCTGCCGTCTGATGTATTTTTGTAGTATCAGAAGCAGGTTCTGTAGTAGTTTCCTGCTCAACAACCACAAAACCTAACCGTATCAATGCATCTGGGTAACAGGCCTCTGTAGGTAAACCGCTGTTCCAGGCTGCCAATAATTTTCTTGCCAATCCTAAAACAAGTAACTAAAGCATGGGGGATTCTTTTAATCCTTCCATTTGCAAGTCCTGCCTAACAGTAGTTAGGCAGGCACCATTTAATTGTCTAACTATCAAAAGGTAAATGCTATGGAAAAGAAAAGCAACAAGAGTAGAAACCGCTTTGCCCAGCCAGAAGGACTCAGCTACAAAGAAATAATAAATGATTATTACTGCTGGCAGCAAGAAGAAGCAGATACCTGTGAGCCAACTCGTATGTTTAGCCAAGCAGTAGCCGGCGAATCAGAGTTTGGGGAAGCAGAAATTCTGGAAGATATCTATAAAAGACTCTTGGAAAATACTAATCATAAACGAAGAGAATAAACATGTTACTCATCCGGCAGTTTACAGCCAGCTCTATGCGAAGAAATATTATCTGCATCCTGTTAGGTTTAATGGGATTCATTTCATCTGGGACCTATGCACAAACAGATACAGTACAAGTAAGCCTGGCAGCAGCAGAAGCCTCCTTTACACAAAATAACCTCCTGCTTCTGGCTCAGAAGTTTGCCATAGAAGAAAGCAAAGCTTTTGCCCTGCAAGCCAGGCTCTGGGATAATCCCAGCATTTATCTGGAACAGAGTACCCACAACCGCGTAACCGGCGAAATATTGCCAGCCAAGGGACCTAATGGGCAAAATATTGTGCAAATACAGCAGTTGTTTTTACTGGCCGGCAAACGCAACAAACGGGTAGGTCTGGAAAAGATTAACACACAGATTGCAGAATATCAATTTTTTGACTTGTTGCGCACACTTAAATTTGAGTTGCGGAAGGCTTTTGTTGATACGTATTTTCTGCAACAATCCCTGTCTGTTTACGAGACGGAAATACAGTCGCTGCAACGGACAGTAGACTTATACCAGGCACAGTACGAACGGGGAAATGTACCGTTGAAAGAGCTCATCCGCCTGAAAGCATTTCTGTTTACCCTGGAAAATGAACGGAAGTCGCTTCACTACCGCATAGCTGAAAATCAATCGCAGCTACAAATACTGATGGGCGATCAGCGTACAGTATATCTTGTTCCGCAGATTTCCAGAGAAACTACTGAACGCTTAAGCATTCAGCCCTATACGATCCGTCAGCTGGCAGATTTGGCTCTGGAAAACCGCTACGACCTAAAAGCATACCAGGCAGGTAACCAGTATGCCCGTCAGAATCTGGCATACCAGAAATCTCTGGCCGTTCCGGATGTACACCTGGGCGGGGTATACGACCGCAATGGCAGCTATATATCTAATTACACTGGGGTAAGTGTAGGTATCGACTTGCCGGTGTTTAACCGCAATCAGGGAAATATTAAAGCTGCCCAGGCCAGGCTACAAGCCAGCCAGACTATGGCAGATAATTATGAATTGCAGGTAGGAAAAGAAGTACAGGTAGCTTATACCAAAGCACTGTAAGCGGAAAACCTGTACAAAAAATTTGACAAGCAGTTTGCCGGCGATTTTGATAAACTAATGGAAGGCATGACCCGAAGTTATGAACGGAAAAACATAACCTTACTGGAATTTATTGACTTCTTTGAGTCCTATAAGGAAAATGTGCTGCACCTGCACCAGTTGCAAACCGACCGCATCCACAGCCTGGAAGAACTATCCTTAGCAACCGGTAAAAATCTGTTTTCCTACGAATAACCCTTTTTTCAACATCCGATTAAACATTCACATAACCCATGTATAAACTAGTAAATCCTATAAAAGCAGTAGCGGTAGGAGCTTTATGTATAAATAGTTTTTTTCTGTTGCAGAGCTGTACAGATGCCAAAACAGCTGAAAATTCCGATTCGATGCCTTTCTGCCTCACCGATACCTTAATGAGCCAGCTATCTCTGGACACTGTACGGATGAAGACTGTACAAAATGAATTGAAGCTATCCGGAAAAATTACCTTTAATGAAGACAAAATAGCCAAAGTATATCCCCTGGTGGGAGGTAATGTAGAAGACCTGAAAGTAGAACTCGGCGATTATGTGCAGAAAGGCCAGGTGCTGGCCGTGATCCGTAGCGGGGAGATTGCTGAATTTGAAAACCAGCTGATCTCTGCCCAGTCTAACCAGATTATTGCCCAGAAAAACCTGGATGTTGCTGAAGACATGTTCCAGTCCGGATTAAACTCTGAAAAAGACGTGGTAACTGCCCGCAAGGATCTGCAAAAAGCAGAATCTGAGCTAAACCGGATACAGGAAATCCTGAACCTGTATGGCGTAGGCAAGAAATCCATTTACACAGTAAAAGCACCAATTTCGGGATTTGTTGTGGAGAAGAACATCAACGAGAATATGCACTTCCGCAGCGACAACATGGATAATCTGTTTACGATCTCCAATGTGGAAGAAGTATGGACGGTGGCCAATGTATTTGAGTCAGATATTGCCAAAGTAAAACTGGGTCTGGAAGCTTGTGTCACTACCTTATCGTATCCGGATGTGGTCTTTACCGGCAAGGTAGATAAAATTTTTAATGCTCTGGACCCCGAAAGCCGGGTAATGAAAATCCGCATCAAAATGCAGAACAAAGATTTTAAGCTGAAGCCAGATATGTTTGCCAATGTAACCATCCGCTACCAGGAAGACAAGCAGATGCTGCAAATTCCGGCAGAAGATTTGATTTTCGATAAAAACAAAAATTATGTAATGCTCTACAATGCCAAATGTGACATAGAAACCCGTGAAATTCAGGTGTATAAGGTAGCCGGCGGAAGAGCCTACATTCAGTCGGGCCTCAAGGAAGGAGAAAGAATATTCTCCCGCAATAAGTTACTGGTATACGATGCATTGAACGACTAACCGCTGAAGGATAAACGAACAAACGGTGGATCTGCCAAGTAAATTTGCTATTCACCCACTCCTCCATCACCCATTCACTTATGTTCCCTCAGTTCCCTTCTTCCAACTATGAATAAGTTCATTAAAAATATTGTAGCGTTTTCGCTGAAGAACCGCTTTTTTATCTTCTTTGCTACCCTGATGGTCATTATTGGGGGTGTATATAGCTATATAAAAACACCCCTGGAAGCCTTTCCGGACGTTACCAACACCCAGATTATCATTGTTACCCAGTGGAATGGCCGCAGTGCCGAAGAAATAGAACGCTTCGTAACCGTGCCCATCGAGGTAGCCATGAATTCAGTGCAGAAAAAGACCAGTGTCCGCTCGATCTCCATGTTTGGCTTGTCGGTTATTAAAATTATTTTCGACGACGATGTAGAAGATTTTTTCGCCAGGCAACAAGTAAATAACCTGCTCTCCGGAGTAAACCTGCCCGATGGTGCCGACCCCAATGTACAGCCACCCTATGGCCCGACTGGCGAAATATTCCGCTATACCCTGCAGAGCAAAAGCCGCGATGTACGTGACCTGCTGGCTATCCAGAACTGGACCATCGACCGGCAGCTGCGGAGTGTGGCCGGGGTAGCCGATATTGTAGCCTTCGGGGGAGCCATTAAAGCGTATGAAATTACGGTAAATCCGGCTTTACTTAGCAAATATGGACTTACTCCACTGGAAGTATATAATGCAGTAGCCAAGAGTAATATCAATGTAGGCGGAGATGTAATCGAGCGGAGCGGCCAGGCCTATGTAGTGCGTGGCATTGGTTTGCTCAACTCCATTCCGGATATTGAAAACATCATTATTGACCATATTAATAATACACCAATCCTGGTAAAAAATGTAGCGGCTGTTGTAGAAAGTGAGCTTCCCAGAGTAGGGCAGGTAGGCATGGATGACAATGACGATGTGGTAGAGGGCATTGTAGTAATGCGGAAAGGGGAGAACCCGGCCGAAGTGCTGAAGCTGGTAAAAGCCAAAATAGAAGAACTGAATACCAAAGTGCTGCCGTCGGATGTGAAAATGGTTACCTTCTACGACCGGGATAAGCTGATGGAATTTTGCACCAAAACAGTGACCCATAACCTGGTGGAAGGCATTATTTTCGTAACTGTAATTGTGTTCCTGTTTATGGCCGACTGGCGTACCACCCTGATTGTGTCTATCATTATTCCGCTTTCGTTGCTCTTTGCTTTTATCTGTATGAAAATGAAAGGCATGTCGGCCAACCTGCTTTCCATGGGGGCTATCGACTTTGGAATTATTATAGACGGGGCCGTAGTAATGGTGGAAGGTCTGTTTGTGGTGCTCGATCAGAAAGCCCATCAGGTAGGGATGCCCGTGTACAACCGTTTGTCAAAATTAGGGTTAATTAAGAAAACCGACGCGGAAATGGGGAAAGCTATCTTCTTTTCCAAGCTCATTATCATTACTTGTTTGTTGCCCATCTTTGCGTTTGAGAAAGTAGAAGGTAAAATGTTTTCGCCTCTGGCCTATACCCTCGGCTTTGCCCTGCTAGGTGCCCTCATCTTTACCCTTACCCTGGTGCCGGTTCTGGTAAGCTTCCTGCTCAATAAGAATGTAAAAGAGAAGCATAACCCGATTGTAGAGTTCTTTAACCGGATTGTAAACAATGGGTTCCGCTTTACTTATGCCAATAAACTGGCAAGCATGGTGGTAGCCCTAGCCATTATGATGGGCAGTTTGTACTCCTTTAAATTCCTGGGTTCTGAGTTTTTGCCTACCCTCAACGAAGGGGCTCTGTGGGTAGAAGCCAAACTGCCGATGAGTAGCTCGTTAACCGAAACCACCAAAATGGTGCGTATTTTCCGCGAAACCCTCAATTCGTTTGAGGAAGTAGAATCGGTACTTTCCCAGACTGGCCGCTCCAACGACGGCACCGATCCATCTGGCTTTTTTTATGTGCAGTGCCAGGTAAACCTATATCCCAAAGAGCAGTGGAAACGCAAAATTTCTGTGGATGAGCTGATTGAAGAAATGGATGAAAAACTGCGGCAATATCCGGGTATAGTGTACAATTATTCGCAGCCTATTATTGATAACGTAGCCGAAGCCGTAGCCGGTATCAATGCATCACTGGCAGTGAAGATATTTGGCCCAGACCTGGAAGAACTCAATACCAAAGCCGATTCGGTAGCAGGTATTTTGAAAACGGTACAAGGCGTAAAAGACCTGGGTATTTTGCGGAACCTGGGTCAGCCCGAACTGAGTATTGTGCTGAATGAAGAGAAAATGGGTAACTACGGCGTAACCATGGCCGATGCCCAGGCCGTGATAGAAATGGCTATAGGCGGAAAGTCGGTGACGCAGCTATATGAAAAAGAGAAGAAATTTGATGTACGAATCCGATACCCGAAAGAGTTCCGCTCGTCGGTGAGTGATATTGAAGAACTAAAAGTGCCCACTTTACGGGGCGGTAAAATTCCCCTGAAAGAGATTTCGGAGATCAAAACCGTAACCGGGCCTGCTTTTGTGTACCGTGATAATAATTCCAGGTTTATTGCAATTAAGTTTTCTATCCGCGAAAGGGACCTGGGAAGTACCATTGAGGAGGCGCAAGACAAAGTAAATGCGGTGATTTCGCTGCCGAAAGGCTATAGCATTGCCTGGAGTGGGGAGTTTGAAAACCAGGTGCGGGCCACGCAGAAGTTAACCCAGGTAGTGCCTATCAGTCTGGTGCTTATTTTCCTGATCTTGTTCATCACCTTCGGCAACAGCAAAGATGCCGGCCTGGTTTTAGTGAATGTGCCTTTTGCCTTAATAGGGGGAATTCTGGCGCTGCATGTAACTGGCACCATCTTTAGTATTTCTGCCGGCATTGGTTTTATTGCCTTGTTTGGTATTTGTATCCAGAATGGGGTTATCCTGATTAGCGTGTTTAAAACCAACCTCATTAAATTTAAAATGCCCTTAGAACAAGCCCTAAAAGAGGGCGTAGCTTCCAGGGTACGTCCGGTAGTGATGACGGCTTTAATGGCGGCTATTGGCCTGATACCGGCGGCTATTTCAACAGGTATTGGTTCAGAAACTCAGAAGCCGCTGGCTATTGTGGTGATCGGTGGCCTAATTACAGCTACTGTACTGACATTATTGATTTTCCCGCTTGTATTTGAGATGGCTTATAAAGTGAAGGATAAAAAACGAGCTAAGCAGATAGCAACTGTTCATGCCTAGTCATAAGAAACTCGAAAATTTTATAGTAAAAGTTAACAATTAAAAAAGAGCCGGAAATTTTCTGGCTCCTTTTTTTTCTGGCTATATATAGACACACCTAGTAGAATTTATTCAAGAAAAAATGCTAAGATTCTTTCTTTATCGTTATATAACATAATCAGTAAACCACTTTCCACCATGACTACATTTCATAAACTTTTTTTAGCAGCCTTTATTCTGATTTTTGCTGCTTTCACCAGCTTCCATCATGGATGGGGGAATTATGATCAGACAAAAGTACTCGACTACACTGGCACCATTCAGGAGTCTACCTATGAAAATCCACATGCAAGCGCTAAAATAAAAGATGATAAAAATAAAGTGTGGACAGTGATCTTAGCACCCACCAGCCGCATGGAAGCCCGGGGAGTAAAAGCCGATATGATAAAAAAAGGCGCAACGCTTCAAGTGGTGGGTTATCCTCATAAAGAAATAAAAGATGAAATGCGGGCCGAACGGATAGTTATTAATGGTGAGAAATATGAATTGCGTTAATGGACGTAGGTTCTGTTAACTCCTGGATGCAATGGCTGGAAAATACGGATCTATCTGTAGCTATCCGGCAATCCTTATGGTTATATCCGGGCCTGGAGATCATCCATATCATTGGCATTACCTTACTGGTAGGCGCTGCTTTTATGTTTGATCTCCGGCTACTCGGTTTTTCTGCGTACCTGCCTGTCGTAGGTTTGGCCGATCACCTGTTGCCATGGTCCAGACGAGGGTTAGCCTTGGTTATTCCTTCGGGCATCTTACTTTTTATTACCAACGCTCTGGCCCTGAGTACAGATCCTACCTTCTGGCTAAAAATGGCATTACTGCTTCTGGCAGGAATCAATGTAGCCATCTTTCACAGACTTACCTTCCGGTCGTCGGCCAGCTGGAATGAAAAAATGGCTACGCCAACAGGCGCTAAATTAGCTGCAGGTGCCTCCCTTATTTTATGGATTGCCATTATTGCTTGTGGCCGCTTGCTGGCGTATTAACTGTTGGTTCCTTCTTTTCCGGCCAAACCGGCACTTTCCAGAGATTTCAGGGCTATAGCCGTCATATCCAGTTCGCCACGCTGCTTATCTAAACCTGCTTGAAAATGCTCTTGTACCAATTGTGCCAGCGGCATAGACAGTTGTTTTTCTGCGGCTGCTTCTCTGACCAAGCGGTTATCTTTAGCTGCCAGGCTGAGTGAAAAGCTTACCTCATCAAAGCGTTTTTCGGCAATTTTCTTTCCATAGTTCTTGTAAGGTGCGCAAGCGAAAATAGTATCGGTGAGCATACCCATTACTTGCTTTTGATCCAGTCCATGTTTTTCGGCCAGGGTTAGCCCTTCTGACATAGCTTCCAGGGCAGACTGGATCATGAAATTTCCGGTGAGCTTAACGAGGGTAGCCGCTGTAGGTTCTACCCCAAAATCATAAATCCCCTGGCTCATTACTTCCAGTATGGGCATGGTCCGCATTTTAGCTTCCTCATTCCCAGACAGGCAAATCCATAACTTCTTTTCTGCGGCGGCTGCCGGTGGACCAAAAACCGGGGCGGCTACATAGTGGTTGCCATACTGCTGCTGCCTGGCAGAAAGTTTCCGGGCAATTTCCAAAGACAAAGTACTCATGGATAGATGTACACCATCTTTCCCGAGTGTCTGGCAGAATTTCTCACTGAGTGTTTCTTCCAGTACCTGATCGTCGGAAACCATGGTAATCACTATACCTCCCGGACTGATTGTTTCCAGAGGCGAGTTGGCTAGCCTGGCTCCTGCGTTCAGCAGCGGCGTAGCTTTAGAGGAGGTACGGTTGTAAACAGTTAATTCAAATCCGGCATTCAGTAAACATTGGGCCATGGGAAATCCCATTCTTCCCAGGCCGATAAATCCTATGTGCATGGTATAAAGATAAGGTATAAACTAACGTATAAGAAGAATTCTTTAAGTTAAACGCCTAAAATCCACTTAAGGGTTTGTGCATTCCGTACCGCATTTCCGCCGCCGTCATTGTTAAAATACACATAAACATCTTTACCCATATGTTCCCATTCCCGGATGCGGTCGGCCCACCAGTGCAGATCATTATCGGAATAAGATCCGCCATACAACCATTCGGTGTCCGGGCCATGTAGTCGAACATACACAAAGGGAGCAGTAACTCTCAACATACAAGGCAGATGGGCACCACTCATAATGCAGTAGGCAGCTCCATGCTTTTCTAAGAGATGAAAAATGGAATCCTGGTGCCAGCTGGGATGCCTGAATTCTACAGCCACTTTAATCCATTTGGGCATTTGCTGCAGAAAATATTCTAATCTTGCATAATCGTATTCAAATTTAGGAGAGAGCTGTACCAGCAATACACCTAATTTTCCACCTAATGCATGCATGCCTTGTGAAATCCGGTTTATCCATTTTTCAGGACTATATAATTTTTTGGAATGGGTTAACCCTCTCGGGGCTTTTACTGTCAGAATAAACCAGTCTGGCAGTCTGCGTTTCCAGCTTGAAAAACTGGCGTTGCCTGGCCATTTGTAATAGCTGCTGTTTAATTCCGCTGTGTGAAACCGCTCTGTATAATATCCAAGCCGGTCTCTGGGAGGAATGACGTGTGGATATAGCACGCCATGCCAATGGTCGTAGCTCCAGCCGGAAGTGCCTATGTGTATGGCCATGTATACATTCGGGATAAATTAATAAAAATACTTCCTCACACGGTCATTAAAGCTAAGAAGTTTCTCTCAATTACTCTCCCATTCCCATAGAAGGCGGCAGATCAGCAGTTGAATTTCCCCAGGCAGGATTGGGCTTGCTGCCCATTTCCAGCACCAGTTGTCCTCCGTTGGCAATTTCTTCGTGCAGGAGGTAACTACGGGTAAAGGGCTTATTATTGAGTTTGGCTGACTGAATATACCGGTTCGTATCTGATTGTTTTCTGGCCTGAATGGTAAATTTCCTACCAGCAGGCCCTGTTAAGGTAATAGTATCGAACATGGGGCTACCCAGTACATAATACGGCATACCAGGGCACACTGGATAAAAACCCGCCATGCTGAATACCAGCCAGGCAGACATCTGTCCGGAGTCTTCATTTCCACTTAATCCTCCCGATTCTGATGAATATTCTTCCCGGATAATATCCCGTACGCGTTGTTGTGTTTTCCAGGGTATACCTGCATACGCATATAGATATGCTGTCTGGTGACCTGGTTCGTTGCCGTGCCAGTAATACCGTTTTTCGAACAACGTATCCAGCCGGTTGATAAATTTTTCTTTCCCACCCATTACTTGTATCAGCCCGGCTACATCATGTGGTACATACCATGTATATTGATAAGGAGAACCTTCGGTGATGAAAGAAGCCCGCAGGGCAAACGGATCAAAATTCTCAATCCATCGGCCATCGGCGTAGCGGCCACGTACATAGCCAGTGCTAGTATCAAATACATGTTTATAATTAGCCGCCCGTTGAATAAGCTGTTGATAGTCTTGTTCTTTTCCAAGTTTTTTAGCTACCTGTGCCAGTACAAAATCATCATAAGCATACTCCAGAGTCCTGGAAACCTGCTCCCGTTTATGAAAGGCATCTGGTACAGAGTCTTCCAGCGGAATGTAACCGTATTTCAGGTATGAATCCATTGCTCTACGGCCCTTTCCTTCTTTATAATCTGCTATGTCGGTATTTGCTTCAAAGGCATTCTTCCGCATTACTTCATAGGCCAGCTGGGCATCAAATCCTTCAATGTTCTTAATGTAGGCATCGCCAATCATCGAAAGGGCATGGTCGCCGATCATGGCAGCCGTGTAGCTGTTCCAGCAGGGAAATATGGGTAACCAGCTTCCTTGTTCGGCTTTCCGCAGCAACGAGTTTACCATATCGGATGTCCGTTTGGGTTCCAGTAGCGTTAGCAGCGGATGCACGGCCCGGTAGGTATCCCATAGAGAGAAGTCTTCATAATAGTCATACCCGCTGGTTGTATACACCTTTTCATCATCGGCAAAGCCGGGGTAAGTGCCATCAGCATCACTGAAAATACGGGGGATAATTTTGGTGTGATACAGGGCAGTATAGAACATGATTTTGTCTTTCTCTGAGCTTCCTTTCACTTGGATTTTACTCAATGCGGAGTTCCAGGCCCGTTCCGATTGTTGTTTTATACCCTCAAAATTCCATCCTTTTATCTGCGCATTCAGGTTTTTTCTGGCAGCTTCCAGGCTCGTAAAGGAATGGCCGATTTTCACTTGCACAACCAGATTTTTTTCAGAGGCAAACCGCACATAGGCTCCAACCGGCGACTGGGTTCCTTTGGCTGTGCGTACGCCGGGTTGCAAGCTATCTTGTTGTTGCCAGCTGCCATACTCCGCAAACGGATGGTCGAATACAGCCACAAAATACCCGCTAAAGCCGGCAGGTTTTCCCCATCCCTGGTAAATGCGGTGCACCGGATTATAGCCACTTATTTCATTTTTCTCTGCATCAATTTCTACGTAGCCTTCTCCTTCATCACTATTGGGTTCAATAATTAAATAGGCTTCTTGTTCTTGTGCATAGGTAAACCGAAGAAATCCGGCATGGGATGTCCCGGTTAGTTCCGCGGTAATCTGGTAATCATCAAGTTTTACGGAGTAATAGGCAGGTGTAGCTTTCTCATGCTTATGATCAAAAGCTGAAGCACGGGCTACTACATCTGTTTTCAAGGTGCCACTCATGGGCATGATGGTTACACTGCCATAATCCTGTGTGCAGGAGCCACTCATCCAATGGCTGCCGCGGAAGCCTTGGATACGGGTTTCTTCATAGTAATAGGGGGAAAGGCATTTCCTTTCGGTGGCACGGGTCTGAGGAGTCCAGTGGGTCATGCCATGCGGTACGCCTACGGCCGGAAATGTTTGCCCTTTTAGTTCTGAACCTGCTTCACTGTGAATTTTGGCACTTTCCGTATTGCTGATGGCTGTTCCAATTAAGGGGTTTACATACTGTATGGGTGAAAGGTCTTTTCTGTTCTGCCCATAGCTATGGATGGTCAGCAGGCCCCCAAAAAGAAAAGCTACGAGTTTAAAAAAAAGCTTTTGTGTGGTGGGTACATTCTTAACCATTGGCCTGAGTATTTGTTGCCATGGCAGTTTAGTGAGAAACCTCAATAAAATCAATAGTGCTGCTGTAATATCTGAGTGCTGATTTATCCAAACAGAAAAGCCGTTACTAAAAAAGCCGGCATCAGCGGCTCTACAGTAGGATTGGGAAACAGAAGTTCATTCTATCTAAAGTATTTCAATCATGCCACGTTTGCCAATATAATAACTGGCGTGCTCGTCGCCAAGTTCTATGGCTTTGGCAAAATCTTCATAGGCTTTGTCGGTCATGCCTAGTTTTGCCCGGCATAGTGCCCGCCATCGGTAAGCTTCACCGTTGTTGCGGGCATACCATACGGCTTTATCAAACTCAATAAAAGCATCTTTATACATCTCCAACTCAAACAGGGCAATCCCTTTTACCAGATACGCATCGGCAATACAATGGTCATATGCCAGGGCTTCGGTTGTGTCGTAGATTGCAGCAAATAAATCATTCAGATACAGATTACATCTGCCCCTGTAAGCATACGCTAGGCCACTTTTAGGATTTTCTTTCAGGGCTTTGTTAAAGTATTGGAATCCTTCCTCATATCTCCGGCCGGTAATCAGTTGTATGCCTGCCTTAAATTTTTTTTCATCGCGGGAGGTAGGATCATTAGGTTTGAATAGGAGAGCTCTAACAAAAAGACTTCCTAGAAACAGAACAAATAGTACAAAAACTTCCATTGCTACATCTTTTCATTAACTATAATTAAAGATACTAAAGATTGTTTGAAAATTCCTTAATAAAATTTGTAAACTTCAACCGGAAAAATCAAGGCTTGTTCTTTGGGCAGTTTACGTCCCGTCAAGTAATTCATCCAAGCTGGCAACCTGGTTGATTGTAGTATATACACTACCTGACGTAGCTACCTGGAAAACAAATCCGGGCAGCAGCCAAGACCAAGAACCAGTGCAAAGATGGTTAGTATAAAACGAAATTTTACAAAAAATATTTAGTATATGGAGAAGTTAGAACAGGCTTTTTTTCAGTCATTCAGCGACAAACTGATAAGCAGGCAAGAGAAGCAAGCGTTAAAAGAAATACTACAAGCAGAAAAGCCAGATGAACACAAAAAAGCCTGGTTACGAAGCCGCATCTTTGACTGGGTACATAATGAATTAAAAGACGCAACTAGCCAGCAACTACTGGCATGGCTGGAAGAAGCAAATAAACTGTTAGCTGCTGCGGTGCATCCGGCAACGGAAGAGCAGGTATACTTCAGTCCGGGAGAACAGTGCTTGCAGGCAATTATAACACATCTACAGCAAGCCATTGATACAATAGATATTTGTGTGTTCACCATTAGTGATGACCGCATAGCCTCCCAGATTTTATCCTGTTACCATGCCGGGAAACGGATGCGTATTATCACCGATAATGAAAAACTGCATGATATGGGATCGGATATTAAACAGCTGGCGCAAGCTGGCATTCCCATAATGGTAGACCGGACACGGGACCACATGCATCATAAATTTGCAATACTAGACAGCCAGATTGTGCTGACCGGGAGCTATAACTGGACCCGTAGTGCCGCTTCACATAATCATGAAAATATTCTTGTAACCAACCATCCAGGCGTTGTTCAGCAATTTGAACAAGAGTTCAATAAACTATGGAAGCAACTGGAAGTATTCTGATTCGGGTGTGTTATACGTTTGTGGCTTTTATATTCCCTTTCCACGGCCATCAGCAGGCGTAAAATAATCCTGTTGGGCAGCTTACCTGTTAGGATTCTTACGAAAAGATAAGCAATTTTGCAGGCGAAAATTTCAGGCAGCTATCTCTCGGCTGTTTGTAATAAAATACTCACGAGCTGGCATTACCGCCGGCCTGCTAACCTGAAAAGTATGGCATTTGAACTTACCAGAGAATTCCTTGATGACGTAGAGGAAGCGATAGAAGCACGAAATGACTCTTTTGTCAGGCAAAGTCTGGAAGATTTATATCCGGCCGACATTTCAAATATATTGTATGAACTGGAAGATAAGCCAGCCAAATACATTATAGATCTCCTGGATAAAGAAGAAAGTGCAGAGATTATCAGTAATCTGGACCCCTACCGGCGGGTAGATTTCCTCAAACTGTTTGACACAGCAGAGTTAGCCGAACTGATTAACTATATAGATTCGGATGATGCGGCTGATATTCTTAACGAACAACCAGGTAAGGTACGCGAAGAGGTGATAGCCCTGCTGCAAAACCGGGAAAAAGCCAGATATATTATAGATCTGTTGCATTACGAGGAAGATACGGCGGGCGGTCTGATGGCTAAAGAGCTGGTGAAATGTAATATTAACTGGTCGGTTGTGCAGTGTGTAGATGAGATCAGGCGGCAAGCGCAGAAAGTAGAAAAAGTGAACTCCGTATATGTAGTAGACGACCAGGGAATTCTTAAAGGTAGAGTGTCGCTGAAAAAACTAGTGTTGTATAAAGCCAATACGCGGGTAGCCGATATTTATGATGATGATGTAATTTCTGTAGAATCGCACCAGTCAGCCGAAGAAGTAGCAGAGATTATGGAACGCTACGATCTGGAATCCATTCCGGTAGTGAATGTCCGCGGAAAATTGCTGGGCCGTATCACCATCGATGACATTGTGGATGTAATCCGGGAGCAGGCCGATCTGGATCGTCAGGCGATGACCGGTCTTACGGGCGATGCTGAAGACGACGATACCGTGTTTGCTTCTTTAAAAGCCAGGTTGCCCTGGCTAATGATTGGCATGGCTGGCGGTTTGCTGGCAGCCAGGTTTATGGGTTTTTTTGAAAATGAAATAGCAGTAGTACCGGCACTTGCTTTTTTTACAACACTTATCCAGGGAACCGGCGGAAATGTAGGTATTCAATCGTCATCGGTTATTCTGCAGAGCCTGGCTAATAAGTCGGTTATTGAAACCAATACCCTGCAACGCTTGGCCAGAGTCTTATTAATTGGTATTCTGAATGGGTTAGTGTTAAGCCTGATCGTGTTTGCATTCAATATGTTACTGCTCCGTACAGAGTTCAAGCTGGCTATTGTGGTTTCTATTGCTTTAATTTCTGTAGTGTTAGTGGCATCCTTTACCGGTACGGTCACTCCCCTTATTTTAGATAAATTTGGGGTAAATCCGGCAGTGGCTACTGGTCCCTTTATTACAACAGCTAATGATATACTGGGAATTGCCGTGTACTTTATGACTGCCCGAATGTTATTGTAAAACTAAATACCTGCCTATTCTTTCTAAATAGATACCCTTAAACGCTGAACATAATTTTTTTGCTATGACACATATTCTGGTGGTAGACGAAATGCACCCTTCTTTGCTTCCCATGCTTTCGGCAAAAGGCATACAAGCCGATTACAAACCTGCTTTCGTACGGAAAGATATTCTGGAGAATATTGCTCCCTATGATGGTATTATTATCCGCAGCAAAACCGTAATAGATGAGGAAATACTCTCCAGGGCCACCAACCTGAAATTTATTGGTAGAGCAGGTGCAGGCCTGGATCAGATGGATTTAGAAGCAATTGAGAAACGCAACATTCAGGTTTTTAACGCACCGGAAGGCAACCGTGACGCCGTGGGTGAACATGCCCTTACTATGCTTTTATGTTTATTCAATAATATTCTCCAGGCAGACAAAGAAGTACGTGCGAAGAATTGGAAACGGGAAGCTAACCGGGGTATAGAATTAGGTGGTAGAACAGTAGCCATTATTGGCTATGGAAACACAGGTAATGCCTTCGCCCGGAGGCTGAGTGGTTTTAATTGCCGGGTATTGGCTTATGATAAATACCTGAGTACCTATACAAACTCCTATGCGCAGGAAGCTACCATGGAACAGATATTTGAGCAGGCAGATGTGTTGAGCTTACATATTCCGTTAACGCCTGAAACCCTTAAACTAGTCAATACTGAATTCATCAACCGTTTCAGGAAGAACATTTTTATTATCAATACTGCCCGTGGAGAGATCATCTCTTTACCTGACTTGGCCAAAGCTGTTGAAGCGGGAAAAGTACGTGGAGCCTGTCTGGATGTGCTGGAAAACGAGAAATTACAGACCTTAACTGACGTACAAGAACAAGCATTTTCTTTTTTAAGCGGTGTACAAAATGTCATTTTTTCGCCACATGTAGCAGGCTGGACGCATGAATCCTATGTCAGGATTAATGAAGTTTTAGTGGAAAAAATAGCCCGTTTCATTAATCAATCCTAAAACATACATCTCCCTTACAAAGTGTTTCAAAAGGACCTCTATCAGTCAATGAATCAGCTGATTAAAAATAAATCAGGTACTTAGGTAAAAGGGTGTAAAACGCATTAGTAGTAGCTTGTTTTTTAGTGGAACGAGGCTGGTTTTTGCTGTCCTCAGCCCAGACCAGTATAAAGTATACTCACTTATATTACATAAATGCAAGATATATCTTACAAGTAAGTATTCTCCAAGTTAGCTATAATCATGCAAGGGCTAATATGGTATATTGAAGAACACAGATTTACATAAACTGTAACTTCAGAATGAAAAAAAATGACCCCAATTACCTGGATGTTCTTATTCAGGCTAGCTATTTAATCGCAAACAATCAGACGGAAGAAGCCCATTCGCTGCTGGATAATATCGAGCCTCTGGACGATATTTCTAAGCTTTGCAAGCAATCATTGCGGGAGCGCAATACGCAGGCAACTCCGCTGTATTTGAGAGATCAGGGTAAGGAAGATAAGCAAATAAATGTTTTCGACCTGGTCCTGAAAGCTGTTCCACCTGTACAGGCCCTCAGCCAGACAGCCCTGGAAATTATGAAAAACTTATATGATACCGGGGTGCCTTCCTTTACACACTTAAATGTGGGAATCGGAAAAGGCCATCTGGAAGTAAAAATGCTTCAGCAGCTAGCCTCCAGCTACAACAGAAAGCCAGACTATATAAAAATAATTGGAATTGATATAGATAAAGAGTCGCTGGAAGAAGCCGGTAGGCATATTAAAAAAGCAGCGCAGGATTTGTTCCCGATGACTACCGTACTGGAGTATATTCCGATCTGCGGGTTTGCCGAAAAACTAGATCAACATATATGGAGTAGCATAAAAAACCATGGAACAGAATTACTTGGCGCTGTTTCAGCTTTTACGTTACATCATTTACCTACGGTAGCCGATAGAAACAATGTTTTGACAAAAATTGCCTCCTGTGACCCGTATTTGTTCCTGCTGATAGAGCCGGATGTAAACCATTACTCTCCGGTATTAGCTGAACGCCTGGTAAACTGTTATAACCTGTTTGGTACTATCTTTAAACTGGTAGATAAACAAAAGTTGGAAGAACGGGAGGCCAGAGCCATTAAATACAAATTCTTTGGAAGGGAAATAAATGATATTCTGGGTAATCAGGAAGACAAACGGACGGAGAAACATGAAAAGGCGGACATATGGGCGGAACGTTTAATAAAGGCAGGCTTTAACCTCCATAAGTTTGCCAAAAGTCTGGATCATCCAACCATGAATATTATCTATGAGAAAGACAACCGGTTTGTCACCACGGAATTTGAAGGCACGCCTATGGTAGCCATTATGATGGCAAGCCGCCAGGTATAGGCTTGTTACAAATGAAGGATAAATAGGAAAAGTCTTCTTTTAGCTTATCAGGCTGAAAGAAGACTTTATATTTTTACTCTATGACTACCCTTGATCTGTTACAGACTGCTAATCCATTGTTTGGCTTTTTCCAGATCGTCAAAATACTGAATCTGGAGAACATCGTCTGCTTTGCTTTTGAAATTATTAACGGATACCTGTGTAAAAACATTCGTAGGAAGAACGAAAGCCATAAACTTTAGTCCGTTTTTTATCAGCACCGGATTGGCATGGCTTGCTACCCAGTCAGTATCTTCCTTCTTCACTACCGCAAAATCTTTGGTATTGCTGATAATCTTATTTAAATTCTTTTTTTCCTCGAAAAACTTTACCGATTGGTTTATAGCTTCTCTAAACTGTTCAGAAGTAGCAAAGCCTTTCCAGTTTTGAATTAAGCACTGTGCTTTTTCGTCAAGCTCAAGGGTTACATAGGGTTTTTGATACAAAATCATGGATTAATAAGTTAATAACCTGAATACTAGAATAAAACTTAGCTGGTAAATAATGTTTGAATATATACGAAATTACAGTAAAATCCTTAATCAGACTAGTTTTATTGAATTTTGATGTAATTAAATAAATAAATATTGAATAAAACAAAAAATACCTAAGCACTAAAAAATAAAAAATCAATGCCCGTTACACCACTAACGCAAGTTATTTTCTATTTTCCCAACATCTGCCTAAAAAATAGCAGCAAAGTATAGAGTTATCTGCTAAATATTACGCGTTACAAAAAAGCAGCATCATTCATGCAATAATTTGGGTGCAAGCATCTGACTAAATAAGAATCCTGATTGCTTAGCCTGTAAGCATAGCTGCTCCGAAGACTCCAGCACTATCGCCTAGTTTAGGTTTAAGAAAGATCGTATCCAGCCGGTTGTTAAACACATGCTTTTTCACTTCTTCAACACCTTCTCTGTAGAGAATATCAATGTTTCCTACGCCGCCACCCAGTACCACCACATCCGGGTCGAGGATATTAATGACTACTGAAATAGCTTGTCCGAACTTTGTGAGCAGCCGTTGAATCGTATCTTTTGCATAGGCATCGCTTTGCTCCTGGTAACGCGTTACAATCTCGGGCAGCCGGAGACGTGTGCCACTAAGCGTCTGGTAATATTTTTCCAGGGAAGAACCTGCTATTACCGTTTCTACACATCCGGTTTTGCCGCAATAACACTTGCCACCAGATTCGTCCAGGAAGTTATGTCCCCATTCTCCTCCAATGCCCTGCCTGCCTCCAATAATCTGCCCATGTATGACAATGCCACCTCCCACACCGGTGCCCATGATGACGCCAAACACGACAGTTGCTTGCGGAAATACATCTCTGATTACTCCCATCTGCGTTTCTGCCAGTACAAAGCAATTGGCATCATTGGCTAGTACAACGGGTATTCCCAAGGTATGCTCCAGATCTTGCTGAAAAGGCATCCCATTGAGGCAGACCGTATTGCTGTTTTTGATTTTTTGAGTAATCGGATCAAGCGTGCCAGGAGTGCCAAAACCTATTTTCTCAGGAGTCAGCCCTGAGTCGTTTTTCAGCAGATCGAGTAACTTTTTTATTTGCCCGATAATATGCCCATACCCCTTCTCAGATTCAGTAGGTATACGCATGCGACTAATTACCTGTGGATGGCTTTTCGATTGAATAACGACACCTTCTATTTTGGTGCCCCCTAAATCTATTCCCCAAAGTGCTTTTTCCATACGTACAATGCAAAATTACTATTTGCCTGGTTGTAAATCTGTTGCTAAGAGTTAACTATTCACACGGAAGTCTTTTCCCAAGGCATCCTTCTTTTATGTATTACATGAAGAAGGCTATAGAATAACCTATAGCCTTCAAAGATAAAATATGTGTGAAAAATACCAAGAGTTATCTAATCAATAATACACCACCCCGCATTACGACAGGCTCACGGTCCGGATAGTCGCGGCTGCGGTAGGTGATTTTCCAGGCATACGTGCCTACAGGCGCCGGTTGCCCCAGATAGGTACCATCCCAGAAACTGCCATCTTCCAAGATACCTTCTGCAGCAAATACCACCTCGCCCCAGCGGTTGTAAATTTCAATTCTGGAATCGGTAATGTAGTCGCCTTTTATCTCTAATACATCATTTAAGCCGCTTGCATCTGGAGTAAAGGCATCCGGAACGAATACCCGGGCATCGCATCTGTCTAACACTGTAATTTGTTCTGTTTTGGTGCAGCCTCCCGGATTCGTCAGTACAACATCATAAACACCGGGCTGTGTAACTTCTACAATCCGCTCGCGGCTGTTGAGCTGTGGCCAGAAATAGGTGAAGTCGCCTGGGCCGGCATCCAGATTTATAGGTCTTACTGGCCGGTCGCTGGTACAAACAGCTACTTCTCTGGTTACTACATTGGTTCTGATGGCAGGCAGGATAGTTATAGCTACCTCATCGGTTACCGAGCAATTGCCAATAGTAACGGTTACTGAATACGTTCCAGAACGTGTCGGGCGGATGGTTGGCGTAGTCTCCGTTGTAGACCACCGGTAGGTTACGCCATCCCCCTGGTTGGTTGCATCCAATACAGCGGCATCATCTATGCAAATACTGCGGTCAGCGCCTAAATTCACAACAGGTGAACGGTTAATGGTTAGCCTGGCTTCTGCTGCTTCGCTGCGGCAGGTTCCGGCAGTTTGTACGACATAGAACGCATAGACTCCTGGTACGGCAGTACTTGTCAGATTTGGGCTGAATGAGGTTCCCCGGCCTACTTCACTGGTGAGATTAGCATTGTCGTACCAGATATACGTATTATTAGTTGGATTGCTGATTGTAAAAGGAGGAATACCTGCCCCTGAACAAATAACCGGTGCCGGATTGGCTATGGTAGGTCTGGCAGGAGTAGGGGTAATGGTAACATTTACGGTCGTTGTACTTTCGCAACCTGTTGCATTCCGGACTGTAAGCCGGTATGTGCCACCTATAGTTGCATTCAACACTGGTCCACTGAACGTCGTATTGTCTGGTAATGTCCAGGTATAGATTGTCCAGTTGGGAGAGGTAGCATTCAGAGTTACCGGTTGGCCCTGGCAAACAGGTGCCGGTGTTGCTACGGTAATTGCCGGCGGAGCAGGGGTAACCGTTACCTGGATACTAAAATCTGAAGAACAATCTGGATTTGCTCTTTGTGCAATACTCAACGTATAAAGCCCTGTGGTAGTAGCAATCGCGGTGCCAGTAGTTGCATCGGTTGCAATGTCACCAGAGTCATTTTTCCACTGATAAATAAAATCGCCACTGGCCCCTGGGAATAACGTTACTTGCCCACAACTGGTAACTACCGCTCTAGGATTGGCTACCGGGCTGTTTGGCGCAGGCTCAATAGTAGCTGACTGAAATGCCTGGCATCCGGCTAGTGCTTCTACTTCTACACTATAGGTGCCCGCAGGAGCAACAAGTACATTAGAAGGGCCATTTTGTACAATAGCATTAGCTGCATCCCGCCAGATAAAATTTGTAGGTGTGCCACTGGTAACATTGATGGTAATAGAGCCATTGTTTGTCGAGCATACGGCATTTTGTACCGCCGGATCTCCTAAGATTATGGTAGATTGGATGGAGTTTACTTCTTTACTTAGCGTAGCGGTGCAACCTGTAGCCGTATTAGTTACTACTACCTGGTAAATGCCCGGCTCAAGTCCAGTTAAATCTTTCGTTGTCCCTACTTGTGCACCATTCTTTGTCCAAAGGTAGGTAAAGGTACCTGCTGGCACGGTTAAGGTTATGCTACCATCAGCTGCTATAGGGTTCCCCACGCAGCCGGAAGCAGGGGCAGAGGTGGCTGTAACGGTGAAAGGTTCAGACACGGTAACGGTAATATCATCGGTAACTGTACAAGCTGGATTGGCAGCCAGATTAGTAACCGTAGCCCGGTATGTAGTAGTAGTGGTAGGGGTAACCGTAATGGTTTGTGAAGTGCCGATTACCTGATTTGTAGTTACATTCCGCCATTCAAAGCGTACATTTCCGGATGGAGCTACACCAGCATCCAGTACCAGGCTGGTTGGCTCGCATAAGGTAACATCATTACCCAGGAAATTAGCTGGAGGGCCAGTTAAAATAACATTTACAGTACCTGTCTCCACACATTGCCCTACAAGCACAATGGCTGTATAAGCCCCACCCAGCGTAGCAGTAAAGGTTTCTCCGCCTTGCACAGTGGTCCCATCCGGGCTCGTCCAGAAATATTGCGCTCCGGCTGGGCCGCTTCCATTAATATAAGCATCTAAGGTAACTGTGGTGCCAGTACACACGGTTTTGTCTGGTCCTAATTGTACAGGGGGCGGGCTCTGGAAAATAGTAAAGTCTTGTGGTTCTACCGCTTCACCTCCTTCATCTTCATTACAATCATTGAATATTGTTAACTCTGCGCGGTAGTCTCCTGGGCCAGGCATGTCTACGGTAAGCGTAGCATTCTGCCCATTTGCGCCTCTGGCTACACTTCTTACAATAGCGCCTGTTGTCAGGTTGGTAATAGTCCATTGATAGGACGATTTTTCCGGATCGCCGCCGGCCCGGTCAGGCTGAGCGGTAAAGATATATTGTACAATTTCTCCTATTTCGGCACAACTCGGTCCGTCGAAGGAAAGACTCTGGCCGTAGGAGTTCCCTGAGGAAGGAGAATTGTTGGGTAAGCCTAATCCACTGGTTCCGCCATTCAGGCTTAATCCTTCTATCTGGAAATCAACATTGGCAGGGTCAGGATCTGTTGCATTATTTATGGTGCCCAGAAAGCCGCTGCCTTCAATAGCCAGATAAATTACCTGGTCCGGGCCGATTTGTAGGGCTCCAAAAGGGTCTGTAGATGAAGCAATGGTATCTTTGCTTTGGGCAATTAACAGGGAATCGCTGCTAGCCAGGTTGTAACGGTAAAGCTGCGACTGGGCCGATCCATCTCCTGTCAACGAAACAAATAGTTCCTGGCCGGCAAATTCCAGGCCGTAAGCGGTAGGTGGCGCAGGACCCAGATCCATAGTTACTGGGTTAGACACTTCACCGGTTGCTGTATCAAAATCAAAAATTTCCACCTTATTATTTACTCCATTTGACCCAGGAATCACTACTGCTAGCTTACTGCCATCTGGCGAAACTTTCATATAGCCTTCACCTTGTGCGGGTTCTGGTCCGTGTGCAGTGCCTACAGTATAGGTAACTGGCGCACCTACACCTTGTGCAGTAAGAGGATATACCCGGAAAGTAGCTGTTGTAAAATCATGCGTAACAATCCAGGTAGTAGCCGTTGCATTGGGGTCGGTAGGGTTGCCCTGTACAGAAATAACCCGCTCTGTAGAAGGAATACCAGGAGACATAGGTACATTTTTCTGAATAACGGTGCCTAGGTTATTGTTTAGCGACATATCTACCACACTGTAAAATACCTGTGAACCAGAGGGGGCTACCTCTGTAGTAGTGAATATATAATAGATAGTCTGGCAATTATCGCAGCCGGGCTGTGCCACAATGGTAACTCCCTGAGAAGCGGTAGGGCTTCCAGTTAATCCATCTGCTCCGGTAACCGGAATATTATTAATATCCAGCATCGGCGCACCAGTGGAGTTATATACAGTAGTACCATCTGTATAAAACAGCAATTCTCCTTCACTATCTAATACAGAAGAGCTTCCTTGTGGTGCATTAGCCGGAAGTTCATTTGTTACATTGGGTTGACCCCCAGTAAAGCGAATTTCTACATTCGTTCCAAATATCCACCGGGCCTGGTCTTGCGGAGGCGGCGGCTGGGTTGGGTCTGGTTTGTAGAGGCGTACATCTAATTTATTTGTTCTGGTACAACCTGTAGTCTGGTCGGTAATGGTTAGCGAATAACAACCCTCTTCAGTAAAGCTAATGGAACGATTATTACGGGTAGCATCTGTTACACCAGGCCCTGTCCAGGTATAGGTAGCATTTGCTGGCTCAGCACCACCTTGAAATTCAGGAACTAAATCTGGAAAATCTGCATCTATACAAAATTCTTCTTCCTGGGGGCCTAGATTTTCATCTACTGGACCAATGGTAAATTGATTAATGCCATTTACTGTTACCGGAGTGCTGGCACAAACTTCCGGCTGCTCAACTCCATTTATAAATACCTTTACAGTTACCGTATAACTGCCAGGTTGCTGATAGGCATACGTAGCAGTGTTGGTAGTGGTCGTAAGTGTATCCGTAGTAACGTTTTGATCGCCAAAATCCCATTTGTATACTACGCTGGTACCAGGAGGAGTACTTCCGTTATATTGGAAGGTGGGCGCATCGGTATCGCAGTTTCCGCCAGCGCAGAAAGGCCCGGCAGTTGTGGGAGTTACACATTGTGCTTGTATCTGAAAATGAACTAAACTGAGCAATAAAAAAATCAATAAACAGCAGGGTACTCGGTATACTGGTTTGAGCATTGTGTAAAGATATTTGCACTAAAATAATTAAAAATTATATATATTGTTTAAAAACTGATTCCCGTTTGGATTGTGCTCATTCCGCTTACCGAAGAGAGCTGTTTGTCAGAAGTAATAATAGTATACTTATTGCGTATCGGAAAGTAAGTTAGCCGGAATATTTATCAGCTGTACTTATCCGGGTGTATTAAGTAATCTGTACGTTAGCTTCTAGCTTCATGCAGCCAGAGGCATCCTGGTTACATTCCAGGTGAAACTATACCTGGGCAAATAGTATAAATAGGTAGTTAAATATTATTATTTCAGGATATGGATTTGTACTTATTCAACGTTGAGGTAGAAAATACCATACAGCAGAATGGCTATTTTTTTATAAATTTAACCCGGTTGATTGAAAAGTAATTTTATAACTTTGAATACTGGGCTTGTAGAGATTATTTTGCCGGCTTATTCTACTGACCAAACAATTTATTTATTGATCTTTTGATAAAATAGTACCCTTAAGACACCGTACATGAGGAAGTATATCTTTACGCTATTTTGCCTGTTTGCCACTGCTCTTACTGCCCTTGCACAAGATCCACAGTTCTCGCAGTTTTATGCAGCCCCGTTATATTTAAGTCCATCGTTTGCCGGCTCAGCCCTGGCACCCAGAGCCGTGGTGAACTACCGGAACCAGTGGCCCAACATTGACGCCAGCTTTGTCACCTATGCGGCTTCCTTTGATTATTACTTCCCTAAAGTGAACAGTGGCGTAGGTTTGCTGGTTACCCACGATCGGCAAGGGGTAGGAGGGGTACGGTCTACAGATATTGGTGCCCAGTATTCGTACCGGCTGCAACTATCAGAAAATTTATTCTTTCAGCCAGGGTTTCAGCTATCGTATGTACTGCGGGATGCTAATTTCTTTAATCTTACGTTTGGGGACCAGTTAAATAATTTAGGGCCTATCCCTGGGCAGGGTACAGCAGAGCCTTTTGCCGGAGAGTACCGGTCTTACCTGGATTTCTCTTCCGGAGGTTTGCTTTATACCGAACGGTTTTATGTAGGCGTATCGGCCCATCACATGAACCGGCCTAACCAGTCGCTAACCGGAGATGTAAGCCGCCTGCCTATGAAAACAACTTTTCATGCCGGTTATAAAATTCCGCTGGATGCCTCTACTGCTAATGGTCTGGCGCAAAATGTAGATGCTCCCGAACGCAGCATTACACCAGCAATTCTCTACAAAATGCAGGGCAAATTCGATCAGCTGGATGTCGGGTTGTATGCTACCTATGATCCATTAGTGTTCGGCTTATGGTACCGGGGCTTGCCCATCAAACAATATGAACCAGGCTTGAATAACAGCGATGCCGTTATCTTTTTATTCGGGTTTAAGTATGAAAGTTTGTCTGTGGGCTATAGCTACGATTTAACTATTTCTAATCTGGGGCCTGCCAGTGGGGGGGCGCATGAACTTTCGTTAAGTTATATCTTCAACAGCCCGCAACCCCGCAGCCGCTTTGCTAAACGTATTCCCTGTCCTAAGTTCTGATAGAGCAGGCGTGAGATGGACTACTACCGAAAGCATGGACTTTACCGGTTTTTATGGTTATTTGGTATACTAGCCGTTATCGTAGCCATTATTTATCTGGCAGGAAAACATTTGGTGCCGCCGGAACCAACACCTGCCTCTGTTACAGGTATTGTAGAAGAATACAAGGCTGACATATTGTATAACCTGGATAGTTTGAAGCAACTCTATGGCCGGAATAAACGCCTGTTAAAAAAATATGAACTACAGACACTACTGGCTTTATCTCATTATCCTGAGTTAAAAGAGGTTTTTATTAATTTTTATGAAGAAGAAGCCTTTTTGCCCCTAGCTTCCCGGCCCGAGCCTGCCAGTATGCTGGGAGCGAAAGATACATGGCAATACAACGTCATCATTAGTACAAAGTCTATTGACGAACTGGAACCTATACTTCTGCACCGCATACCTTTTAATGCCCAAATAGGCATTATCGGGCATGAACTGGCACATACAGCGTATTATTTAGATAAGAATGTTGCCCAGATGTTGCTTATTGCCCTGAATTATCCTTTTCCTGATTTCAGAGCTGCTTTTGAAAAAAATACTGACCGGCGTGCCTTGTTTCATGGGCTGGGCTGGCAATTGCTGCACTATTCCCAGTATGCACGCCAGGTAATGAAATACGATGAAACGAACCTGGGCAGCGATTACTACTTGTCGCCAACTGAGATTGAAGCACTTATCAAAGAAAATTATTGACTTATCCTATTATAAAAAAACTCAGATGAGTAAAGTCTTAATTGCTTGATTTTGGTAAGTAATGATTGTAATATTGCGGTCAGAAGATTGTTTCACAAACTAACGTTTATCAATTATGGCAAAGATTAAAGTTGCTATCAATGGATTTGGCCGTATAGGCAGGCTTACACTCCGTGCACTCCTAAGCAAAGAAAATGTAGAGGTGGTAGCCATTAATGACTTAACAGACAATGCTACTTTGGCACACCTGTTTAAATATGATTCTATACATGGCAAATTCAATGGTCAGGTAAGCTCTGATGCAGAAAGTATTACAGTGAATGGCCGCAAGATTGCTGCTTTTGCAGAAAAAGATCCTAAAAACCTTCCATGGGGCAAACTAGGTATAGATGTGGTTCTGGAGTCTACCGGTAGATTTGTAGATGAAGCAGGCGCTGGCGGCCACCTGACTGCAGGTGCTAAGAAAGTAGTTATTTCTGCGCCGGCCAAAGGAAATATAGCCACTGTTGTGTTGGGTGTAAATGAAAATACCTTGACAGGCAACGAAACTATCCTTTCCAACGCCTCTTGTACCACCAACTGCCTGGCTCCTATGGCCAAAGTACTGGACGATAATTTCGGTATAGAAAAAGGATACATCACTACTATTCACGCATATACAGCTGACCAAAACCTGCAAGATGCGCCACACAAAGATTTGAGACGCGCCAGAGCTGCCGCTCTTTCTATTGTGCCTACTTCTACTGGTGCAGCAAAAGCTGTAGGTCTGGTATTGCCTCACCTGAAAGGAAAACTAGATGGAACGGCTATGCGTGTACCAGTGCCAACTGGTTCATTAACAGATTTAACAGCTATTCTGAAAAGAGAAGTATCTGCTGACGAAATTAATGCAGCCATGAAAAAAGCAGCCCTCAATGAGATGAAAGGTATTCTGGAATATATGGAAGATCCAATTGTGTCTACGGACATTGTAGGTAATCCGCATTCCTGTATTTTCGATGCTGAACTGACTGCTGTGAATGGTACTTTGGTGAAAGTGGTAGGCTGGTACGACAATGAATCTGGCTACTCTGCCCGTACAGCTGACCTTATCGAGCGGATTGCTAGCAAAGTGACAGCTTAATACAAGCTCAATACATTCTAATAAATAAAAAAACGCCTCTAAGGCGTTTTTTTATTTATATAATCTGCCATAAGAAACAGTAGCTTACTCAGCCGTTACTTTCGCTTCCACTGGCTGTGGTGGTACCTCTGATGCAGGATTAACCGTTTTTAACTTTTTGGCAATAACAATGCTGAATAAGCTGATGATAATACCGACAATACCCACATAATTATAGTTCTGTAATTGCCCGGCTTCATTGGTGGTTACAATAGCCCCAGCCAGCATGGCAGCGGCTCCGGAAGCTAGCTGCTGTACAGAGGAGTTTATACTCATAAATCCGCCCCGCTGTTGTGGGGTTACTACGGCTGTAATCATCGCCTGAGCCGGAATCATCCGCCCACCAGAGAAAATGAAGAAAAAGGCAGTAACCACTAATACATAATAATAAGGAATAGGGGGCATATGTGTTATTAGAAAAACCGGCCCGGCAGAGAGTACAATAAATATACTGAGTACAATAAATTTTCCGTATTTATCTGCCAGTTTACCCACTAATGGTGAGGTAAAGAATGTTAATGCACCCCCTACCAGGTAAATATACGTAACCTGATGTTCGGTAAAGCCAACATTGGACACCATATACGGCGCGATAAACGGGATGATAGAAAAATGCCCCAGTTGCAGAATAATCATCAGCAAAAGGCCTCTTTGCTGGTTA
The DNA here is from genome assembly GCF_030503435.1 of Rhodocytophaga aerolata. Lineage (GTDB taxonomy): Bacteria > Bacteroidota > Bacteroidia > Cytophagales > 172606-1 > Rhodocytophaga > Rhodocytophaga aerolata. Next base: position 5,836 of record NZ_JAUKPO010000008.1, on the reverse strand, counting down.
GCATCGTTTACTATGTTAGTAATAACAGCAAACGGGCTTGGTTTATAAGACAATTTCTGAATGTGCCCGGTCATGGTAGGAATATAAAAGTACACCAGGGGAATAACTACCAGGCCAATTAAGCCTACAGCAATAAAAGGAGCATGCCAGCTGATTTCCGCAGCCAGAAACAATCCTACCGGAACGCCTACTACAGAAGCTACAGAGAACGCAGCCATCAGTGTTCCCATAGCTGTACCCCGCCTTTCGAATGGAATAATATCGCCTACAATAGATAATACCTGTGCGCCAATTAATCCGCCAAAACTACCGGCGAAAATACGCGCAGCCACCAGCAATTCATAGGTAGGAGCAAAAGCACAGGCAAACGTTCCGGCAATAAAACCAATATAGCCCAGTAAGAGTACACTCTTACGATCGAATTTATCTACAAAAAAGGCGGCAACAAAACCACTAATTCCGGCGCTGAATGTATACGCAGATACAATGAAGCTGAACTGTTGCGGATTAATTTTAAATAAAGGCATCAGATACGTCCCCAGTGGCATCATGATCATAAAATCGATGATATGGGTAAAGTTGATACAGGCTAGTATCAACAGAATAATGCGTTCTTTGTTTTTCATATACGTGTAGGGTGGTTTGTGTTCCATTTACTCAACATACAGCCGCTATTGCCCGGAGGTACAAACGTGATAGGGCTATACTATGAGACACATGAACAATAGAGGTAATAGGTAGTTGTGTTACGAATTTGGAATATATAAGGCAACAGTTCTGTCCAGATGGATGTTCACTCTCCAGACAGATTCTATATCTTATCCTACATTTTCATGGATAAATAAAAAAAGCACTAAGGCGTGACAGGCTTAATGCTTTTCTGTAATATTTTCTACCAGATGTTGCTTATATAAAGCAGTATGTTGTGCTAGTAAGCTCCCTGATATTTGCGTGTGCCCCACTCAAGGGTTAACAGTGCCAGCAACAGGAAAAACAACCATTTCAGGTGAATAAGCTCCAGTAGTTCTTCGCTGGTCTGAATTACGTCTGGCGGTGGATTCTGAGTCAGAGAGGCGGTTAACTGATCTACTTCTGTTGGTAGATAGAATTTGCCGTTTGTGGCTTCTGCCAGCTTGCGCAGCAAGTTATGGTCGGCGGTAGTGGTCAGGGCTTCCAGTTGCAGATCTTTTACCCGGAATTCACCAGTAACCGTTTCTGATTTACCTTGTACCTGTGCCGTAGCTTTGTAGGTATATATGCCTTTACTCAAGCTACTGACTTCAAAACGGGAGTTGCTTTCCGAATTGGTGAAGGAATAATTATTCACCTTGTTTGCTTCATCGGTGATTTGCAGCCGGATAGGAATATCATAAATCCGCTCATAGATATCATTGTAGGTTTCTGCTTCAAATACTACTTTCTCGGTAGCCAGAAATTCATCGGCAATGGGGTAAACGCGTAGTTTTCGTTTATCTTCTTTCGCAGACAGGTATTGCACCAGCTTATTCACCAGATCGTCTACGGCTTCGTGTTTTTCTGTAAGGTTGTATTCTTCCAGCCACCATTCCCATAAGCCTTCGCCCGCCATTACAGCCGATTTTTTAGTTTTATCGGTATTTACAGCCAGCAATGGTTTATTGGTAACTAAGGCTCCTACTTTCTGGTAAAGAATAACTTCTGTATTAGCAGTGGCTTTATATTCACCGAAAGGAACCGAAACCGGGGGTAGTTTTTGTAGTAAGGTTGCTTGTTCTGGGGTAAAGCGGAAAATAGTAAAGTTCTTGTTGAAAGCCGGTGTAACCTGATCTGTCTGTCCCATACGTGTGCCTATTTTTACCAGGTTATTTACACTGTTGTACTGGTTAACATTGCTCTGATTTCCCAGAATATACCAGATAGGGGTATTGCCTTCCAGGTATTTGCGGGCTACAGCCGTTCCGGTATTATAGTTATCTGGAATTTGATGCAAAATAACTAAGTCGTATTTAGTTTCCTTAGGTGTTCCGTTGCCGGCAACAACAATGTCCAGCTGGTAGTTTTCGTTTTTTTCCAGAATACTTTTAATGGCTTTTATATCCGGATGGGGAGCCAGAGCCAGAAGCAGGATTTTTTCTTTCCCGTCAATAATATCTATATAAGCATCACGGCCATTGTTCTGTCCGGTAAATTCGCCTTCCAGCATATCTATCTCTACCACGTAATGCTGCATTCCTTTGTTTTTGGCTTCATGCACAAAGGTTACTTCCTGTACAGTATTTTCCCCTTTTAAAGAGATGCTTTTCTTTTCCAGCACTTTGCCGTTTTGTTTGAGCAGCACAGTGGCCAGTTTGCCCGAATACCCGGTACTATGAATTTCTGCTACTACCGGGAATTTGTTCTCCAAATAGGTGATCTTATTATAATGCAATACTTTTAGATTGATATCTTTTTTGGCAACCGTATCGCCTAAAGCTACCGGATAAATAGGAAAGTTATACCGCTGATATTCCGGAGAAGTACCCTGATTGTATATACCATCCGATACTAGTACTACGCCAGCCAGATTCCGGTTCTGGTAATTGCTGTTGATGTTGTTCAGCATCTGGCTCAGGTTTGTAGAGGTGTTCTGAAAAATACCGCTTCGGAGAGTGGTAGCCTCACTTTCATCCAGTAACTGAACATCTACATTTACGTTTTTTTCCTGCATCTCCTGACGCATACGTTCCAGTTTGGTAAGTAAGCTATTGAGTTGCACAGAGTCGCTGGTAAGGGCTACTGATTGGGAATTGTCTACTGCCAGTACAATGGTTGGTTTTTCATACGAGTTTTTTACCTGACGCACAAACGGACTCAGCAATAAAAAACAAAGCACACTAACCACTATAAACCGGCAGGCGGCCAGCGCCCAGTTAAGATTTTGGCCCCACAGAGGTTTTTTCTGATATAAGGCCGCTGCATAAACAGCCCCCACCACCAGACAAAGTAGTATAAACCAGGGCGAAGATGATATAAGTACTTGAAATTTATCCATTTCTCACATATTTCAGATTATTTACTAACGCTACAGCGGCTATTTGATTGTGATCTGTTGCAAATGTTGTAAGGCTAGAAAAGAGATGGCAATGGAACCTGCCACACATATTTCTCCACTACTGATTTTTCCTGGAATTTGTTCCAATCGTACTTTTTCTATCACTATGTCTTCCGTGCTATCCAGGTGCTGGTCGTATAGTTTTTCAACATTCTGAGCCAGAAAAAAATGTATGCGGTTGGTATCTTTTGTAGGATTATCGAACACCGTAGATAATCTGGTAATCTGGGTAGACGTATAGCCGGTCTCTTCTTGTAATTCCCGCATGGCTGCTTCTTCTGCCGGCTCTCTGTCTGAATTGAACACGCCTCCGGGAAACTCCAGCAATATCTCCTGTGCGCCGTGTTTGTACTGCCGCACCATAATTACTTCGCCTTCTTGCGTTACCGGAAATACAATAGCTACTTCGGCCCGCACGCTTACAAAATAATCATCTATGAGGGCTCCATTCGGCAGGCGCACCTCGTCCCGTCGGAGTTTATACCATTTATGGTCAAATACCAGAGCTGATTTAAGAATTTGCCACTTTTGCAGTTGCTTCATACTAAGAGAGGAAATGTTAACTACTAACCCATCGGAAACTTGATTGTTTTGCTAAAGGGCAGGATTCAATATAGGAATGATAAGCTGTTTTCTAAAGTGTTTGGCTATAAATTTACCTCTAATTTTCTTTTGCGGGCATGTATTCAGGTAATAAGCTTCAACTAACAGAAGAAGCAGAAAGACATGGTATATCTTTCTGCTTCCCAAAGGTAAATTACTTTTGTAGCCTACTTCTAGAATAATAGTCTATTCAATAAGCCTTAACTAAGCTTAAGTTTACGTTAGCATGCCGCCATCTACTTGTAATACCTGGCCGGTAATGTATTTAGAAAGGTCTGATCCCAGAAAAACAGCACAATCTGCTACTTCATCTGCACTGCCAGCCCTTTTTAGCGGAATACCCTGTTTCCATTCATCTACCACTTTCTGATCCAGTTCGCCAGTCATTTCAGTTTCTATAAATCCGGGAGCAATCGCATTAGCCCGGATATTTCTGGAACCTAGTTCTAAAGCCACAGATTTAGTAAAACCAATAATTCCTGCTTTAGAAGCGGCATAGTTTGCTTGTCCGGCATTGCCCCGTAAACCTACCACAGAAGTAATATTGATAAAAGAACCATTTTTCTGTTTCATTAACACCCTGGTGGCGGCTTTGGTTACATTAAACACAGACTTGAGATTGGTATTAATTACGGCATCCCACTGCTCTTCCGACATACGCATCAGTAACCCATCTTTGGTAATACCGGCATTGTTTACCACAATTTCCAGAGAGCCAAAGTCGCTAACTACCTGATTTACCAGTTCTTCGGCGGCTTTGTAGTCGGCTGCATCAGAGCGGTATCCTTTAGCTTTTACGCCAAGCGCAGCCAGTTCTTGTTCTAGTGCTTGTCCTTTTTCTACACTCGACAGATACGTAAAGGCTACATTAGCTCCTTCTTCAGCGTATCTTCTGGCTATGGAGCGTCCTATTCCTTTGGATGCACCGGTAATTAACGCTGTTTTTCCTTTGAGTAAATTCATGTGATGTTGTTTCGCTTAAAAATCAAAACGCAACAAAAACATATTATTTTCATTGCGTATATATATTAGTAAATAAAAGCTAAGAGAGTTGTGTTTACATCATTACAGATTCTTTTTTGCATACAATGACATCTTGGTGGTTATCCCAACCTTTTTCAAGATACATAATTATTTTCAAGCTTGTACTTTTTTCAAGTTGTTTAATAATCCATGATGGTTTTATTAATGATAATCCATAATTCTTAGAAAACGCATAGTCTGTATAGCCATAATTTAAAAACTTGTAGCCAAATTCTACGATTCTCCTCTTTTTTTTATCAATACCATACCAGCGATTTTTTAAAGCTGTTAAACTAAATCGGCCATGATTTGTAAACACAAGTAATCCATCTGATTCAAGGATATGTGTAAAAACTTGCAAAAGCTTAATAAATTTATCTTTAGAAAGATGAGTAAATAAAGATCCACACCAGATAAGATTATATTTAGTATTAAATTTAATTCTTGTGAAGTCAGTATTTGAAAGAATTGGTAAGCAGGCAAATTCTTTTTGACAAAACTCTAAATAATTCTCATCAATCTCTGAGCCTGCAATTGTAGCTTGAGGAAAATAAGCTCTTAAGAACCGCATAACTCTACCATAACCACAAGGAAAGTCTAAAATATTGTTAATCGATTCTCTCTTTACTCCTGATACAATTAATGCTTTCTCTATACAAGATATAGCTGAAAGCCCAACCTTAAAGTAGTGATCTTCTTTTCCTTTAATATACATTTCATCTTTTGGATGAATTTTTTCATTAATTAGATGAATAAATTCTAAGTTTTCATCTACGGCAATTTGATTTAGGATAGTTCTTAATAAATCCTTTTCATACATAAATTTATCGAAAATTAGTAGGCAGATAAAAGTAGTTTTAGCCTTCTGTGCAATATTAATATATATTATTGTATTACAACAGTAAAATTTTTGTCTACTAATTATTCTTTCCGGAGAAGATTTTTGAATTATTACAATTAGTGCACTTCTTACAACAAATGATTGTTCTCTGCAAAGAATACTCATTTGCCCTAATCAATGATTATTCAATTATAAAAAAATCTAACTTAGAATAGTATCTGCCTCAGGATGTCATTTATACATTGTGAACCTGCTACCTTTGACTAGACGGTAAGTTAAGCGAAAATAATTATCTTAAC
>NZ_JAUKPO010000089.1 GCF_030503435.1 Rhodocytophaga aerolata | reverse complement strand
TCTATACTGCTCGTACGTATGAAAAGGGGGAGGTTATTGCCTTGATAAGTTCAATACTGTTATCAGGTTTTATTATCACATCCTTGGTAATGGTTGGAAAGCAAAAGGCTACTACATAAACAATCATAATCCTAGCAATCAAAGCTATCTCAACTAAGCCACAGATACAATAAAATCTATAGTATCTGTGACGGCCATACTCTAAACAATCTTATCTTTTTAAACTTTATGAAGCTTTTCTTCTTGAGAAACTTATTCCTACACTTTTTAATAAACTATAATGGTATTTAACATAAAAGATGATGTCCAACAAAATCGCAGCTAGTGCAATTTACAGGCATTTTGGCTTATTAAACCTTCTTGTACTTTTCTGATATTCATACTTTTATGTGTACAATGCTTTGGATCAGTGGATTAGAGAAATAAAATCAATCGTATCAGGTAAAAAATCTTTAAATTAATAAACCGACATTTTTACCCTTTCTTCACAAAGAGCTCATATAGACTCTTTCTCTGGTCTATTAGACTAAAAGTTAGGTGTATTTGCTAATGCAATTGTGTTTATTCTCTAAAATCTGGAAATACACACAATTCAAAAAGTACAATTCCACTTTATCTTTTCAGGTATAAAAAAAGAAGAAAAAGCTTTTGGTCTAAAAAAGTAACAGTTTGGCTGTATCTCACCTTGTTAGTGCTGAAAATAGGATAGTAAAAATTGCTTGAGAAAGCAAAAGAGTCGTATATTAAAGAAGGATAGGGGGCAGCTCGCCTATACGCTCTTTGGCGAGAAAATGGACCCATTTCTGCTGTATTGGGATATATTAACCCAATAACAAGCTTCAAAAATCAATTTTGGAGTTACCCTAGAAGAGTGGTGGATATAAAAGAAATAAACACAACTCAAACAGGGAAAGTGTGTTTATTCATATGTTGGACAAAATCTAACGATAAATTAAAAAAAAGCGAGTAAAAAGCATTCTTTGTGTGTCAATCAACCCTGGAAAAGGCCTCACCTGCAGCCTACCGCTACGAGAAAAAATACCATTTATCCGACATCTATCGCCTATACTTCAAAGCGTATCTGCAATCTAAAAGCAGGCATTTATTTCTAGAAGAACGCCATTTAACCGCTGTTAATCAAACCCTATGCTGTAGAACCGGAAAGCTAGGCTATCATTTGTTCAAATGCAATGGCTGTCAGCAGCAGAAATATCTGTATCACTCCTGTAAACACAGATTCTGCGGCAACTGTGGTTCGGCAGAAACCCACCGATGGGCCCAAGACCTGCAGATAAAACTCTTAGATATTGCTCACCATCATGTGGTTTTTACTTTGCCTGCCTCTTTACGCAAACTCGCTAAGGATAATCCCAAAACTATCTATGATCTTTTCTTCCGGGCCAGCAGCCAGGTATTGCAGAACTACTTGGGCTATAAACATGGGCTCAGCTGTGGGATCGTGAGTGTCTTGCATACAGCCGGCAGTGATCTCAAGTATCATCCTCATTTGCATCTGATTGTTTCAGGCGGTGGCCTAGATATAAGCACAGGTCAACAGGTGGTCCTGCCAGGTAACTATTTGTGCAACAGTGCACATCTCAAGAAGCGTTTCCGGTGGCAGTTCGAAAAAGGCCTGGTAGACTTATATGAAAAAGGTAGCTTACGCCTTTCGGGCAGCCTGGCTTTGGGCAGAAGTTATTTTCTTTCGTACTTAAAGAAGCTCAACGGGCAGGATTGGGTCGTGTCAGTTCAGCCGGCCTTAGCTGATAAAAGCCATATTGTCAAATATGTAGGCCGCTACACCAAAAGAGCCTGCCTGAGTGAATACCGCCTTGCTTCCATCGAGGCAGGCCGGATAAGCTTCAGCTACAAAGACTACAAAAACAGTAAATCAGGAGAAAAGCCCAAAGAAGCCTTGATGGTCTTGCCTTACAGTCAGTTTCTAGACCGGCTCCTGCAGCATGTACCTTTCAAAGGTTTCCGCATGGTCCGCTACTACGGCTTGTATGCTACGCGTGTCAACAGAAAGGAAACTGCTGCCGAACAGCATGCAGCTCTTGCCGTACCCTCTACAAACAATACTGACCCCACCTTTTTAGATTTTGAAACCTATTGGCAAGAAGTGTATGGAGAAAAGGCTTTAAATTGTAGCAACTGCCAGGATTCTTTTAAATATATAGGTCAATATTTCAGGGGCCTCCGGGCTAAGTGGCGCACTTTGCCGCTTGCTAATGGTGGGACAGATAGTTCTTGATTTGAATGGTATGATGCCTTCTGTAAGGCTTTTCTCTTACAAGTTTTCTTTTTTGCTGCCTTTGATCAAAAGGCAGCCGGCTGCTTATTGCCCCAAGGTATTTTTGCCCAGGCAAGGGTGTAGAAAAAACAGCAAGTGGCAGCAAAAAAGAACAAAAAAGGTTACGATGCCCTCTTAGCACTCACTTATGGTGGCGCACGAGCAGCTAAAAAGATCATTGATAAGAGCAGTAAAAGATTGAAAATTCCTTAGGTGATAGTTGCCTTCCCGGTGTAAAAAGCTTACTTTTCCTCAAAGGGGCCGCATTAAAGAAAAACAATAACAAACTTTGTCCAACAGCAGTTAAGCCGACAAGCGGGATGCTCCAGCACAAGCCTAAGCATGTATCCACGCCTGCGCTTATTTGCTATTCATTAGTGGCTATATAAGAAATGACAAGGATATTAATTGGGATCTTATTGATTGTGTTTGGCTCCTTTATAGGAATCTTTGCTGTATATTTCCTTGTAATGATTGTAAAGTTCTACGTTCAATATGCTGATAGTGAAATGGGAAATGAAGCGGGAGGATTTATGCAATTGTTTTGGATAGGTTTTATTATTGCAGGAATAACTTCATTTTTTGCTAATAGAAAAGGTATTAAATTACTTAAGATTGAAAAGATTGATGACAAATAGGATACATCTTTCTACCTTAAAGAGTAAACAATAAAAGCCACTAACACCACGTTCTATTAGAAATCCAAGATTTTTAATAGGATTTTTTTAAGCTGCTCTCTAGTTAAAGGCAAAAGTATACTATAGGACGAAAGTGCCCTAAGGTTTAGTTGATCTATTCCCGCTTCCCCCTTCAGAAGCAAAGATAAGGATCAGAAATTGCTGTCAAGGGTTACACACGCAGCGCTCCCTCTCAACCCAGCCCAAGGGCTGCCCTTGACAGTAATTTCTTTCCCCTTGAAAAGGCTTCTAAGAGGGGGAAGCTACCAGTGGGGGCAAGCCTCTGCTCTCTATCGTTGCAGGGCGATGTAAGGGGAGTTTCTCCGAATCACAGCAAACATGCGACTTAAGAGTTTATTTCTAATGGTGTTTAAAATGACCATGTGATGTTTACCTTCTTTGAGCTTACGCCGATAATATTTTCGGTATTCGGTATCCCGCTTGAGCATATTCACCGCTCCCATACTCATCAAGCCTTTTAGTTTCCGATTAGCAATCCGACAAGTCCTATTTCTGCCAGCAAGACTACTGCCCGATTGGTGAGGGAAGGGAGCTGAGCCCATATAACAAGCAAACTTGCGCCAGGTGGTAAACTTAGTAAAGCCTTCCGAGTAGGCAATCATATGAGCGGCAATCTGCAAGCCTACCCCTGGTACCGAACAGAGTAACTGGGCTTGTCTGTCGAGTTCGGGAACCTGTAGTAATGCTTTGAGGGCTTGGTTAACTTTTTTGAGTTGCTCTTTGACAATTTTGAGCTGTTGCTGTAGCGACCCTAAAATAAAGGAAACATCCACTAACTCTTTTACTTGGATAAGCTCAGAGGCAGAAACAGAAAAACGATTTTTCTGTTTAATGAGGCGATTGCGATGCGTTAGCAAAAGTTTTAACTCCAGTATTTTGCTTGAAGGCAGTTGGGTCAAGCGGAGTTTATCGGTATGGCGAGCAGCATACTCAGCGATAAGGGTAGCATCCGCTTTATCGGACTTACCCCGAATGATGCCCATGGAATGCTTGATCTGATAAGGTGATTCAATGGCATATGCTATTTGTTGGTAGGAAAGAAAATAACACAAGCGATAGTGATACAGTCCTGTGGCTTCCAAGCACACCACACATTCATTTAAGTCAGCCTGTTGCTTGATCCAGGTGAGCAGTTGGCGAAAACCACTGGGTTTGTTGTCAAACTGTCGATGCACACGTTTGTTGGTAGCCGGCTGATAAAGGGTAGCATCAAAGGTAGCTTTACTGATGTCAATGCCTACAAAAACAGTCTTTTTCATGGCTTACGAAGGAAGAGTGAAAGGAATAAAAGAGAGAATAAACCAAAGAAGTTGAACCGACTACTATCTTTAACAGGCCTCGTATCTAAGCAAGCATAAAGCGACTTGAAAGAAAGCTAGCCTAACGTTCTATTGGGTCAATTGTTCAACCACCTAGCACAAAGAAAGGACTACCATGGTGTTTAGGCATGAAAACCTGAATTCGACCTAAGTTCTCCTCTCTTTTTGCTAAGTTGAGAAATTGTATTATTTTATAGAACCTAATATAAAGAACTTCAACCGGTCAGCGGCCCATGCCAACCACAACCTTAACACAAGGGCTCGCCGCCGGGAAGTATTGCTACATTACTTGCCAATAAGAATAAAAAAATGTGTAGATACGGGTTCATAGAATATAAAAACACTTATGCTTGTTTCAACTGCCGAAAAGGATTTAAGCGGCGTTTAGATAGGGACTTGCTTTCGCAGAAAGAGTTGAGAGTTGAAAAGCAGAAAAAATTTGATAAGCTTATCTATAAGAAAGAAGTTGCAGATAAAAAGGCAAATGATACTTTGCTTATCAAGTGCCCGGATTGTGGAGACCAAATGGTCAACTTGGGTAAAGATCTACGGCTACCTAAAAAAGATAAACAAGAGCAATGGTTGGCTATTGAATATTTAGCCAACAATAACTTCAACTTTTTTACTTGTGGATGCGATGGAATAGGTGTTGTGCCACAGAATTTGCAGGAAGCCTACAAGTTGATGGAAGAGCGAAGAAGGAAAACAGAGGGAGAAAAATTGTTAGAAAAAATCAAATGAAAATACATAAGATTGGCAAGTAACGCCAGCTTCGACCGCCAACTAGCCCTTCCCCAATATAAGGCCACACCACAATGGGACTGGTATGCGGGAAGCATTGTTACATTGATGTGCTATCAAAGCACATCAACGGGCGGGGTGGCAGGCGAATCGCCTGTTAACGCTAGAGTTAAAGGTACTCCCCGGTACGAACGACAGCCCATAACACGGTGGAAGCGCAACCGATCTGCGCCGCCCCACCATTAAAAGAAGGAAGGGGGTAATTCCACCCGAACGGCATGGAATTGCACAGTGTGGGCGCAGATCGGCTGCGCCTGCCACCCCGCCCGTTATCGGTTATATAATAAATACTAATTTCAATAGAATAAGATGATGACAACTTCACTGTTGAAAGTGTTGATAGTAATTGCAGGACTTGTTTTAACCTTTGCTTCTTTAATAAATGGAGTAATAAAAAAAGAAAAGAAAAGAATCAAAAAATCAGCAATAGTATTTATTAGTATTTGGATTTTGATACTTGCAATTACAATTATAGAGTTTATTATAATTTAAAAAGCAAGTACAACCGATAACACCTGCTTCGGCCTCTCAGCGGCCTGCCACAGCAAAGGCTAACGCTTGAAAGGCACAAGCTAAAATAGATGCAAAATATGTTCAAACAAACACTTTTAACCTTGCTGCTTTTGTTAGGAGCATTCATTGAAGTCAACGCTCAAGAGGTGAGAAAGTCCATGCAAAAAAACACACTCTTTGTAGAGATAGGCGGCAATGGCTTTTTTTACTCCCTCAATTATGATCGAATACTCTTAGATTATTCCACCTGGAGGATCTCCGCACGAATCGGAGGAATGTATATGCCGGGTATATTTGAAACCAACCGGCATCTGATTGGCCTGCCCCTGGAAGTAAGCTACTGGCGGGGAAAGGGTAATCATCATTTTGAGCTAGGGCTTGGCTTCACGCCTATCTATGATACCTATTCACTGAATGAGGTCTCTAGACAGCAGGCAATACTGATAGGCGTAGCAAGGATCGGCTACCGGTATCAGAAAAGGGAAGGGGGCGTGTTTTACCGGGCAGGCTTTATGCCCCTGCATGGGACGATCTATGATTTTAATTACCGGCAATGGGACAGAAATAGCAACTTTACCTATCCATTAGTAGGTTTAGCAATAGGCTATACCCTGAAAAGATAACACCCCGGCTCGTTGCTTTCCGCATAGTTATGAAACCATCAAGCATTTCCATTACCTCCCCGTTAAATGTGGGGAGGTTTTTTATTCGATTAGAAATCCTTTTGCTATTTCTTCCCCTCTTGCCCGTTTTTTACACGTAGAAAGAGGAAAAACACTACCTTAGTTTACAACCACTTTCTTATAGGTTGCCGTATGCTCTATAGTCTGGCTCAGACTCTCATTCCCCCAGTAGGTAAGAACTAAGCGGTAGGTATCCTCTCCGGATGTGCTTAGCTGCCAGTCATGGATGATCTCAACCCGTTTGATGCTTCTTGGAGCAAAGGTTAGATCCTGCTTAGTGTGCATATAGGCGGCATTGCCGGTAGATACGATCTCAAAACGGCCCTCATTCAACAAAAGCTGATGGCTTGCCTCTACAAAGGCTATATCAATAACGCCAGGCAAAAATATATTAGATTCAGTATTGATTTTCACATACTGGCCCCACCATAGGGCTTTTGGTGATCTCCCGATAGCTGAGTAAACCTACGCTTATTTCCTCTTTAGGAGCCACCTGCGGTGTGTTACAGGAAACTAAAATTGGGAATGCAAGGAGCAGTAATAGTGACGATTTCATGGTAAGGTAACCCATTTTTTCACTTCATGGCCTAGCACCTGCAACCTAGACAGGTATTTCACACAAAAGATGTCAGGC
>NZ_JAUKPO010000088.1 GCF_030503435.1 Rhodocytophaga aerolata | reverse complement strand
ATAATAAGTGTATATTTCTTTCAAAATATACTGTGCCATGCCGGGCACACACACCAACTTCAGCCGATCAGCGGCCCATTCCAAGCAATAGGCTTAGCACAAGGGCACGCAGCCGGGAAGTTTTGATACATCATGCATTAGCAAATCGGTAATAATTGACTTACTCGAATGAGCAACATTATAGTTAAATATAGGGGTCAAGAATTAGAAATGAATCCGGGCTGGGTACATGATATAATGTTTCTTTTGGTAAGAGAATTCGAACGTAATCCAGATGTAATAGAAAAATATAGTCTTCAGGAGATTATTAAGGACTATAAGTATTTCTATTCTATTCCAGGGGATGCGTTTTATGATCCAACAGATTTTGATTGCATATTTAACGACAACCCGGATCGCCACAGTTTGTTTCTTATCACGTTGGGATTAATAAAAGAAAGCTTACTCAGTGACGATAACTATTTGACTTTGCAGGATATAGAAGGAACTGTAGATATCGGAACGAAGTTCGTAGGCGATAAAATTGATAAAGAAAAATTGATTAAAAAAATTGAGGCGATTGAAGACCTTTTGAACAATAGAAACGCATGATAACAATGCATATAAGTCATGCCGGCAGAGTTGATAATTAATTATTAAATCCGACTGCCGGCACGCTTTATATGCGAACGTTAGGTTGCATTATAAATAAAGATGAGAGAAAAGGATAAGGAATTGCTCTTACTGTTTATCTTAAGAACATCCATGTACACTGGAGAAGAGACAAAGGAGAGAATAGTTCCTTTCTTGGACGGTTATGAAATAGGAACGGAAAACCAATGTAATTTCACGCTTTTGCTAAGCAAGTGTTTGAAGGATAAATATCACTATGAATATAGAGCTTTGGGTTGGCCATATCAAATTGAGCAATTTGCAAAGAAAAGAAGGATAAGTTGGATAGCAGCTTTTAAAAGAGTAAGCCTAGAATTGCTCAATGAATCTCACTCTGGTGAATTCCAACAAAAGTTTAATGACTTTATAAGAAAATGGACAGAAAGTCGAGTGGAGAATATTAAGATACCCTTTGGTTATGGATGGGTAGAAAATTGGTTAGGCATCTGTGATGTAAAACAAGATTGGTTCAGGAAAATATGGACGAAAGAAGAATTGAAACTACTTACTCAGCTTAATAATGAAATTCAAACAATTAAAAAGGAGTGTAAAGAGCGTATTAAACCAACTGATAGATTGCTAGTATACGCAGACAATTTTGTTAAACACACAAGAAAGAACGCAACCTAACATCGGCTTTAATCGGCCAGCAGCCCGCTGACCGCACAATTCTACGCATGAGGGACTGCCGTCGTAAAGCTTTGTTCATTAGCTGTTACTAAAGAAAAGATGAACCGATACAAAGTCTTACTTATTGGACTAGTACTTGTGGCTGGGGTAGTTCTTACCAGTATGGTAGTTAAGTATTACCTAGAACATCCTATTCTGCTCAAATACGCAACCTTTACAGCAAGAAATCTTGGAACACCTTTACAAGCTGATGTGTATACAGACGAAAAATTAAACGATAGCATTAAGGTGTTTTCCAATGGTGACTCCTCTATCTTACTTTATCTGAGTGACACCCCTCAAATAGGTAGAGTGATTATGGTGAATTGGGAACACAACATGGTTGGAATACCTTCGGGGGCTACTATGAATGATTATGACTTCTTTTGGGGGCAGCTTTTTCAAAGTGAAGTTGGCAGAAGTATTGCTCCCTTCAATAGTGTTAAAATCAATCACTCCTTCAATCCTAAGTTAATTCATAGAGGGAATGAGATAACATTCATTATTGCTCCGCCTACTGATGAGGAATTTAAATACCGATTTAGAACAGTAAAAATCATAATGAAAAGCAACAGCTAACGCCAGCTCAATCCCGTTAACTTAAGGCTAAAAGTTGGCATGGGTAGTTAGTAAAGGGTAAGGTTGTAGGCACTAGATTTATTATAAGTATTGGCTGTTTATCTTTTCTTCCATTACTTAACCCATAGATTTTGTTGCCCTTCCTACTTAAAGGGATGACTATAAAGCAGGAAACAGAATTAGGTTCAGATAGCGGCTTTGTAGTTGAACTCGGTTTGGTGGCGTGCATGGAGCCTACTCATCTTGGGTTTTCTCGGCCTTGGCTCTACTTCTATTATTTGTTCTAGGCTTTCTAAAAAGCGATGCAAAAGAAAAGAGAGTTTTTCCAGTAAACTCCTCCAGCCGCTGATGAATAAGGCTGCTAGTCCTCTTTTTAAGCTATCCAAACTTACATTGCGGTTGATTTGATAAAGGTATTTTCTGTGCTTGCACCGCTCTTTAAGCAAAGGCTGAGCAGCCAGCATAAGAATGGTCTGCAGATTGAACATAATAGCCACACTCCATAGATCCTGTTTGCAAGCCAAGGCTGAATAGCCACTAAAAATGGGCGCTTTGAATATATTCTTAACTTGATCAAAGCAGGTTTCCACTCCCCATCGTTTTCCATACAGCCAAGCAAAGTCTGAGACAGTAAAAGCAGGCGATAAAAGGGTGGTAAGCAGGACTTCTGTCTCACCAGTAGAGAGTTCTACCCGGATTAAGCGATAAGTAAGGGTATGATACTTGGATTTAGGTAAACCTGTTTTTCTCAGTTCCCGCCAAGCTCTTTCCTGTAGGGTTTCTGTCACCAGGGTTTCCTTTAGGCCACTTTCTAAAAAGTGTCTAATCTGGTGGAAGCCTTCTTTAGTTTTCATCCGAATTAAGCAAGGCGAACCATAATGTCGATGTAAAAAGACGATAATATGGGCACCAAAATTACGGTCATAGATGGAAAGTACATCTTTAGGTAGCTCTTGTATGTAGGGCTCAACCAGCCTTATTTCCCCGATGCGTTTGTTTTTAAGCCATAAACGGGCGATAATTTTATTGAGCAGATCAAAGTAACAAAGCAACTTTACAGAAGCCACCGTCAGATGTTGATTTTTGTGGGTACCGATGGTTTGCGTATCAGCGTTATCAGGCAGTTTTACCACGCTGCCATCACAGGCCCATAGCCGGTAGCCTTTGAAGCGTTTGATCGGGGCTTTTTGATAAAATTGCTCGACTAGAAGGGAAAAAAAGTGTTCAAAAAATTCTACTTTGAGTTTTCTGCGAGCTTTACTGAAAGCAACTTTGGTAGGCGGGGAAAGAGAAAGAGCATCAAAATATTGATTGAGCTCTACCTGCAAGCTTTTTTTAAAAGAGAGAGAATTAACAGAAAGGTGGTAGAAAAATCTAGTTTGCGTTTGCGGGAGAAATCTTGTTGACGCATCGTGTAAGCGGAGGGGTTGAAGGAAGTTTTCTGCAGAAAGCCTTTCAATTCCTTGAAGATGGAGAGGTGGAAACTGTTCATAGGGGTAAGATTTAGGTAAACAATTCTATCCAAGATACGCCTATTTTTCTTAAGTTAACGGCAGTGAACGCCAGCTTCGACCGCCAACCAGCCCTTCCTCATCGAAGGCCAAACCGCAGCGGGACTGGTATGCGGGAAGCTTTGTTACATGTGCGACTCGTTTTCTTGAAAGATCGAGAGATCGGGGAAAGAAGCAGCGTAGCAATACGCTGACAACTCAACATTCGAACAGGTGAGACTGTTAGTCAACTCCTGTCCTAAAAGTGAATTAGTGAATGCATTACCCCCACTACTAGCCTTGACAAAGCTAGGAGTGAATGCAGGGGTAAAAAGCAGGTAACGCTAAGCTCTCTAGCGAACCCCTGCAAGCCGGAAGGTATGGACAGCGTACAGCGAAGCTACTCTGACCCATCGTAAAAGCTGATAAGCCCACGTGAGCTACAGGGCTTAACCAAAAGGGTAAAGGATATAGGGGCTGGCGGCGATGGATCCGACCAGTGTTCACTCCCAACAAACCCGGTGGAAAGTAGCGTCCTGTCCCTTCGCAAAACGAATGTTGGGAACGAGGAAAAGCTTCGTGTTTTCTTATCTAGCAGTTGTCTCGACAACTTAAAGGTAAGTAGGTAGTCAGCCGCACAAACACGAAGAGTAGGATTGTCTAAGAAGCCAATGCTCCTGGTAATGCAGGAGCATTGGCTTCTTAGACACCTTAGAATTGGCAGGTAAAGTCTTCAGTAGGAGTGAACATGTTATGAGCACGGATGCAAATCTGATGTATGAATGGAAAGTCCAAACCATAGGTTTACTTTCAAGCTCTGAAAGCGAATTTACCAAGCTTCTCATTTGAGAGGTACTCCTTGACAGGGAGCCAATCCAAGGAGGAGCCGGATGATGTGAAAGTGTCAAGTCCGGTTCTGGAGGACCAGCTCAGGAGGTGACTCCTGGGCTGAGTCTAACTAGCAGTAAATGAATGAAAGAAGATATAGAAAGGCTAAATAGAAAAATATGGCTACTTCGCATGGTATTCATTTTACTGATACTTACAAGTTGCCTATTACTTGTTTATCAACAGACCGATTATGTAATTCTTCTGTTACTTGTGGTGATAACTATAGGATTTATCACTCTTGATAGAGTACAAGTCGAGTATGATAAATTAGATATAACCAAATACTATCTATTTGGTTATATTAATAAACATTATAAGATACAAATAGCTGACATTGATTATATATACACAGTTAACTCAGAAATAGACCCATACAATGAATCATGGATGTACACTGAAGAAATTTTCAGTGGAATACTGATTGACT
The DNA here is from genome assembly GCF_030503435.1 of Rhodocytophaga aerolata. Classification (GTDB taxonomy): domain Bacteria; phylum Bacteroidota; class Bacteroidia; order Cytophagales; family 172606-1; genus Rhodocytophaga; species Rhodocytophaga aerolata. Next base: position 2,308 of record NZ_JAUKPO010000088.1, on the reverse strand, counting down.
CTTTCAGACCAAAGTATAAGAGAGTACTGCATAAAGTAGTTTATAAAGAGAAGGGCAAAGAAAAAACCTTACGAATTAACTTGTCAAAAGAAGATCATAAGGAAATTGACAAAAAGATGAGAAAATTTAAAACATCTTACTGCTAACATCAGCTTCGACCGCCTACTTGCCCTGTCTGAGCGCAAATCCTCAACACGATGGGCATAGCAGCGGGAAGCCATGTTACGTTATTCGTAATTGATTTAAATTAAAAATGAATAGGTTAATTCACAAAACCTTAATAGTAATAATAGTATTTTTCTTTTCCGGTTGTAAAGAACAGATGAAAGAGGAAAAATGTGAGTTTAGGACAATGAAAAGGATGAAAACCTTTAGTAAGGGCTTGGATGATACTCGACAATATCAACATATGTTGTTGATTAAGGATTTCAGTAAATCCTGCTTTGATAGCTTGACTTGTATGAAATTATTGCGCAAGTATATAGATACTGCTTCAGTTGACATACCTATTGAATCAGTTTCATTTCATAATTCAGGAGAATGGTATTATAATCCTAATCCCTGGGTAAAGGATGCTACAGAAGATCCTGATCAGATAAATGACCAAATGGTTACAGCAATAATCAATGATGATGGAAGTTATGAATTCGTTTTTTATGATGATAATGGGGGAGTAAGCTATCGAGGAACAAATTGGCAACAATCGAATTAATTATAATAAAAAACGCATAACACCCTTCACTTCGGCCAGCAGCCCGCCAACGCCTAAAGCTCCAGCATGAGGGCTTGCCGTCGAGTGCTGTTGGTGCATTATGTGGCATAAAATAGAACAATAAAAATGATGACAGAAGACAAAGCTGAGGAACTGAAATATATAAGAGAGATACTTGAGAAAGAGAAATCTGTACTTGAATTGCAAATCAAATCGGCAGTAGATCTTGCTCAGAAAGCTGATTTAATGGGTAAGATAAACTTGATTAAATTTTCTCAAGAGCTTCTCAGACGTTGTTTTGAATATAATCTGATACCTCGGAACATTTGGAGAAAAGTACCTATGCCTGATCACCAATACTCTGAATATAGATTAATGCAAGATTTTGAAACTGAAGACAGGAAGAGTTGGGAGGAAGTACCCAACTTTAGACTTCACGGTGGAGAGGTTATAATAGGATAAATAACGCCACATAACGCTAGCTTCAACCGATCAGCGGCCTAGCTCACCACAAGGCTTTAGCTAGATGACACGCTGCCGGGAAGCTTTGCTACATTATGCCCAATAGAAGAATTAAATGAACTTAGTATATGATGAAAAGTTGTGGTTTTTCCACAAAGGATGCCAAGGGAAGCATTATCTGATTGGCAACCCTCATACCTTTAAAGGCAGGATGTGGGCATGGTGTGAACATAAACAAAGAAGCTTTTTTGTATCTAAGTCTGAAATAAGCGAATGCTCAGAACAGACAACATATTGGATAGCAGGGTTCTTAACAGGTAATGAGCCGTCGCCCCCAACAGACAAAGAGGGAGACGTCAACTTCGAAAGCCAAGAATATAAAGCATGGCAAAAAGCGACGCAAGAATTTAGACAAATCGGTTATTGGCCGGAAGATGAACAATAAACAACTAGGGCATAACACCAGCTACGAACGACCAGCGGCCCGCCTCACCTCAGGGCTGACGCATGAGGGCACGTCGTCGTGTAGCATTGGCCCACCATTGGTGATAATTAAAAGAAGAGAATGAATTTAGTTAATCTACAATGGTGGCATCCTCGGGTGAGACCTGATAAACAACAGGACTTGTATTGGGATAGTCTGATCCATCCGGAAGATTTAGTAATCGCCTACGAATACCCATTCCAGTCAAGTATATTTTATGTGGAAATGGCAGAAGGAGATTATATATTCATTAAACAAAATAACTTTAGATTAAGAGTTAAAGCTTCTGCTTTACAGCTAGTTGTTTATGAAGGCTTTTATATGGGAAATAAGGTACAGGTAGTTTCTAAGAATGGAGCCAATTCCGTAAAAGAAGGAATAATTAAGAGCATGGCTTTTCATTTTAAAGCTAATCGGCTGTTTTATCTGCTAACTGATTTAACTGGACGAGCAATGAAAAAGAGATATTTCTCCGACGATCTGAAAAGAATAAAAGAATAGAAAAGAACAATCACCAACAGCAAATTCAGGCCGTCAACCGGTGCTTCACAGCTAAAGCCTAAGCACAGCACACGGTATGCGGGAATTTTTGATACATGTGCGACTCGTTTTCTTGAAAGATCGAAAGATCGGGGAAAGAAGCAGCGTAG
>NZ_JAUKPO010000087.1 GCF_030503435.1 Rhodocytophaga aerolata | reverse complement strand
CTTTTATCAATGGCGAATGCTTTGTCAAGCGGCTGCGCTATGAGAAAGGCAAAACCCTCCTCTGCCCGGAAAACAAAGGCTATCCGGCAAGAGAGATCAAAGAAGGGGAGAGCTTTCACCTGTTTGGCGTAGTAACGGCCATCTGTACCAAGTTTAACGCTAAAAAATAATCCATCAAAAACGATCCATATATCTAAACCGATAGCTTATGTTCGCCTTAGCAGACGGTAATAATTTTTACGCTTCCTGTGAACGGGTATTTAACCCCTCGCTTAACGGAAAGCCGGTAGTGGTGCTTTCAAATAATGACGGAAGCATAATCGCTAGATCAAATGAGGCCAAAGCCCTGGGCATCTCGATGGGACAGCCCTACTATCAGGCAAAGAAAACAATTGATGAACATGGTGTAAACGTGTTCTCCTCCAACTACGAGCTTTACGGGGATATGTCCAACCGGATGATGACTGTACTATCCTCGCTTGCCCCGGAGTCTGAAATCTACTCCATTGATGAATGTTTTTTAGGCTTTTCCGGATTTGATGAGGGTAGATTGTCTGAGCATGCCCACCTGATCCGGGAGCGGACACTCAAATGGACAGGCATCCCCGTATCCATCGGGCTTGCCCCCACAAAGACCCTTGCTAAAGCCGCTAATAAAGTGGCTAAAAAAAACGAAGGCATTAAGCTGATCCGGACATCAGATCAAATAGATGAGTTGTTAGAGAAGTATCCGGTGGAGGACTTGTGGGGCATTGGAAGAAAGTATAACAAGCGGTTACAGGAAATGGGTATAAAGACCGCTTTGCAGTTTAAGCAGCTGCCCGAAGGTTGGGTGAAAAAGCACATGACCATCTCGGGATTGAGACTTCAATACGAGCTAAAGGGCATCTCCTGTATCCCGCTGGAAAAAGTATCGGCCACTAAAAAAGCCATCTGCACCTCCCGTAGCTTTGGCTCTTATGTATCCACCTACAAGGAAATGGAGGAGGTGGTAGCAAACTTTGCCTTTAAATGTGCCGAGAAAGCCCGGAAAGAGAATACCGTAGCAAGAGCTGTTACCATTTTTATTCATACAAACGGCTTTAACACAACTTTGCCCCAGTACTCCAACAGCCGAACTTTACGCCTGCCGGTAGCAACAGCAAACACGGCTGAAATTCTGCATTACGTGCGCCTGGCCTTGCGATCTATCTACCGACCAGGCTATTCCTACAAAAAGGCTGGCGTGATGCTCACAGGGCTGCATACAAAGGATGCTATTCAGATGGATCTCTTTGACAGCCTAGACCGAAACCGGCAATCCCTTTTGATGGAAACCATAGATGAGCTGAATGGGAAAATGGGTAAAAAAGGGGTATTTGATCCACCCGTTAAGTTTGCCTTGCAGACGCACCTGGCCGAGCAGAAAAACTGGCCCATGCAGCGAAAGTTTTTATCTCCCTGCTATACCACCCGCTGGGAATCCGTGCTCAAGGCAAGCTAATAAAAGAATATAGTGTGTATTTAGTTAGGCACAAAAACAGGCAACTGCCTTGAGGGCAATTTGAATTCTTTTGGCAGCGATGGCAAAAGGGCTCTTAACTCTTTTTCTGGCAAAGTAGCCGTGTCGATAAAATACCAGCTGCTTCCCCCATCTGTGGAGAGGGCAAGCAGCGTGGAAGGGGATTCCAGCCATCCTCCTTTATCTTTTTTCCCTCCTTTTTTAACTTTAAAAGTTTGTATCTGCACAATGGTCGTATACCAGTCGCTGCCCGAAATGGTTAGTTGAGCAGGTGTATTTAAACGGACGGCCTCAAGGGTTACTCCCTCTTGTTTTTGCCCTTCAGCCCGCTTTTCAAGCCCGGAAATCATTTTTTCCTCTCCACCTAAGGCAGCTACCAGCCCTGGATAAGTTCGCTTGACATAGCTGCTATACTCTCCCCGGACTAATGCCTGGCTCATCAGCTCGGCTTGCTTTTTAACTTCTTTCAGATGATCTTGCCCCAAGAGTGGCATCGATGAGGCGATGAGCAAACATAGGGTTGGGAGTATGTGCCGGAAAAGGATGCAATTGTTACCTAGGAAGCTATTCATCAATAAGTTTTTCAAATCTGATTCGCTTGCGCTAGTACAGCAAATGCGCTAGCACTGTAAATTTTACTCAATTTAACTATTTATCCTTTAATTAAGCATAAAACGTGAGTAATCCATCTGTTCACCCTACACGGCTTCTCATTAATCCTGCATGAATCTATCTATCGCATGAATCTATCTATCTTTTGGCTAAGTTTTCTTCTTCCCTTTTTTCTCTCTGCCCAGGTGGTCAATAACGATATTGAGAAGCGGCTCAAGCTCCCCGTAAACTCCTCGCTAATATCCAATACCACGAATTGCACTGTCCAATGGAACTGTGTCGATGCAAAGGCGGTCACTGGCTGTATTCAATTTCATAATGATCAGTGGTTTGAGTTTACCACAGCTCAGGCAGGGCAATACTTTATTTCTGTAACCAACCAACAATGCCGGGATGTCAGAGGGGTGCAGTTGCTGGTTATCGATGGCGATCCATGTATGCCTTCTACTTATAAAAACATCGTTTGCTATTCTACCGGCTCACAAGATGATATTGCCCTCCCCTTAGATAACCTGCAAGCCAATCATACCTATCTGATCAATATCGATGGCTACCTGAATGATTTCTGTCAGTTTGAAATTTCCTTAACCACCCACGCCCCGGATTTTGTCCTCTTTCCCTTGCCTGAGCCAATAGAGGTGACTAGCCGGCTTACCAGTAAAGTAGTGCAACTAGCCTGGGTTCTTTCTGATTCGCTTGTAGAGCAAATCAGTGAATTTACCATTTTGAGAAGGCATGCCTCCGAGAAAAGGACTAAACAAATAGCAAATATGTCTGCCTCTGCCAATACCCATGGGTTAGCTCAATCAGCCTATAGCAGGGTGGACACGCTGGATAAAGAGGGAGTCTACGTCTATAAAATTATCGCTATCACCAACCTGAACCGGAAGTATTTGCTCAAAGAGCTAAAGATTCACTACGACACGTTTAATCCCTCCCTGCTGGAAGAGCGTTATAACCAAATCCTCCCAATGGACTTGCCAAAGAAAATACAGGCAACCCTGTTCATCTATAATGCTGCTACCAATGAACTGCTTGAGAAAAGAGATCGGATCATTAAAAGAAAGGAAGAAGTAAAGCTGAATCTGTATGCCTATATGCAAGCAGGCATCCATACCTTTAAGGTGTTAGTAAAGGAAACGGGCAGAGGAGAAGGGTTTGAAAAAGAATTTCTTTTTACAAAATAATAGGCAGAGTTGATCTGTTCTGGCAGCCACTTGCCTCTACTTTTGCTCATAGATGATTTGGAATCCGTGCACATGACTAGCTAAATAGTGCTGGTAAGATGTACAGTAGCGTTAAGGATTAAAGTTATTTAATAAATAGTAAGTTCATGTTCAAACGACAACTAAATTTTCTAAGCCCCCTTTTTAGCTGCTTTTTCTTCTGCCTGCTCTTTCCATACGCGATTAAAGGGCAATGCCCGGAGGGCCTTATTACCGGGGAGCAGAATCTGATTGTCAATGGAGATTTTGAAGGGGATTCCATTAGCTTTACCACCGACTACCGGCTTCATCAAGTGGCAGACACAGGTAGATACCGCATTGTCATGGATGCCAATACCTTCTGGGGTGGCTTTATTGGCAAGGGGGAAGGTAAGTTCTTAGCCGTGGATGGCTCTATGGGGAAAAACAAAATTGTCTGGCAACAGGATATTGACGTAAAGCCTAATACGCTGTATTTCTTTTCTGCCTGGGCTTCCAATCTGTATACGATCCATCCGGCAGTCTTGCAGTTTTCCATCAACGGGCAATTGCTCGATAAACCTTTTGCTACCCCCAAGGAGAGAGAAACCTGGAAGCAGTTTTTTGTCAACTGGCAGTCAGGGGAGCATACCCAAGCTAGAATTACTATTGTCAGCCAGAATCCGGGTATGCATGGCAATGACTTTGGGCTGGATAGAATCAAGTTCTATGCCTGCGAGTCCTCCAGCTTGCAGCAAGGCTTGGAAACGGTAGCAATAGGAAAGGTAATAGAACTTCGCAATGTGCTGTTTGAAACAGCTTCCGCTACCATTCTTCCTGCTTCTTATAGGGAACTAAATGAGCTGGCTACCTACCTAAAACAAAATCCAACACTTGAAATAGAAATTTCAGGCCACACCGACAGTGTAGGAGGGGATGAGTATAACTTAAAACTATCAGAAGGCAGGGCTACTTCCATCGGGAGGTATCTACTAGGAAAAGGCATTGAAGCCAAACGTCTGACCACCAAAGGCTATGGCAAAAACGTGCCGGTAGCAGATAACGAGACGCTGGAAGGCCGGCAAAAAAACAGGCGGGTGGAATTTAAAATTCTCAAGCTGTAGAACCCTCCACAAGTAGCACTTGAACTTTAGTCTGGCCATTTTCTGGGAAGCCCTTAAAGGGTAGTGACTCTCCGACTAGTCACTTTTTACTTTTTTCTCTTGCCTGGTAGTAGATAAATTGGTTTATTGACTATACCTATACTTCTGACTATGAGACATTGGATAATGATTCTCTTCAGCCTGCTACTGTTTCAAGCTTCACAGACACATGGCCAACATGATTCTCTTTTACAGTCTCCAAATAGGGCATCTGAAGACACCCTACAGTTTAAGTTACCGGCAAAGAAGAAACAAATTTCACCCTTCCCCGATATCAGGGACCATCAGCAGAAGCTTTCAGACTGGAATAAGCTAATGACTGATACTACTTCTGCAGAGCAGCAAAACCTTGAAAGCATAGTGCATTTAGCTTTACTTGCTATGGTCAACAATAATCCAGACAAAACTCATCAAATGGAAGGTTTTTATCGAATGGTATCAACTGAAAATGAAAAATACACTAAGTTAATTGAGGCAGCAGTTACTATTCAAGATACAGATTATAAAAAAGAATTTACTTGCGATAACCTGAAAGTACAAGTAAACCACTTACGGCAATCTAATGAGTTAGGCAAAGTAGACTCTGCGATCATAAAAGGAGCCAGAGTATATGTTAGAAATGCGCCAAAAGTACTAAATGGAAATTATTTGTACCGCTTGAATCAGGTTAATCTACTGAGAGGAGCTTACCGGGAAGGCCATATTTTTAATCAAGAAGGATGGCTTGCCAGAGATCATATTTTTAAGCTAACTAGCGTTGAAGTGGAAGGCAATGATACCATCTATACCATTGCATTTCGAGCAAAAGGTAATCACAGATATAGCATGGGATATCTTAAAATTAATAGCAGTGATTATGCCATTATTGAATATGAGCATGCCAACTATGTGTTTGACTCGTTTACAGGTAGGGTTCAGGTAATATGTCAGAAACAGGAAGGTAAATATTATCCGCAGATGATCCGGTATGAATTTCCCAGACTTATTAATGGCGATATAGGAGAACATCAGCTGGATATTCACACACTTTGGATTGATAGAGTTCTCATAAGTGGATTTAAAGCAATCAAGAGCAAAGACCAGATCCATTGTGACCAGGAAATACATACCTTCAGGCATTCTTATGATCCATCCTTCTGGACAACTTACAAGATGCTGCAAAGGCATCCCTTAGCGCAGGAAATACAAGAGAGTTTAGAAACAGGCAGCAGGTTAGATAAACAGTTTAAGGAAAATGCCGCAACCAACTGATACCTTGTTTTCTTTTGTTTCCTGCATCAAAGTAAACCTGGAAGATAAAACCTGGCTAATACATAGTTATAGAAAAAATAATGATGCCTATTCATTGCTTTGGTTTATAGAGGTCAATTCGATCAGTATCCACATAGGGTCCATGCCTTCAGGATAATTTACTTCTTTCATATAGCCAGAGAATTTAATTTTTAAACCTTCTTTTTTCAATTCTTTGGGCATATCACAAACTAAGTACCCGCCTGCATAAGGAGGAATCCCTAAGTAATATATTCTTTTTCCATCAATGGTTTGTTGCATAACCGTTGCACTATTTTCGGTTATAAGACGTCCTCTAGGTGCATCGCACTGAGAAAAATAACTTCTAGGGCTAGATTCATCCTTGTCACACCCAAAGATAATGGTAAGGACAATAAAGAATATGAGATAGAAAATTTGCTTCATAATTCTGCAAATGTGATTATGTTACAAAAATTTGACTTTTCACAAGTTAGCTTGAATCAAATTACAAACTTTAAGAAATATTAATTACTATTTAGAACTAAACGAAAGTCATACTAACTATCCTTTCTATCTAACGCTGTACAACATAGGATCAATAGTGCGCCCATGATGAGCCCATATGGACTAGCTAAGCTAGAGGCAAAATAAGTATATTTCGTGTTCTTAAGGAAAAAAGATCCTTTCTTCTGGCTTTATTAATAAATTTTGGACCAGTAGTAAGCCCATAGTATTCATCCTTCTGGACAAATGATAAGATGCTAAAACATCATCCTTTAGAGATGGAATTAAAGGTAAGTAACAGATGGTAATGTAGAAAGCCAGTTTACAGAAAATGCTTGCTACTGAAGGATCTACAGAATGAGACTATTTACTCAAATGAAAGGCCCGATCTTCACTGTACAGGTGATAACCCCTGGAAAAGTGGGTTACTCTAAAAAGTGCTACTTGAACTCTCTTTGACTTTTTCCGTGAAGCCCTGCTCTGTTATTGCCTGCCTAACCCTCAAGAGTTTAGCTAAATTTTCCTATCAGGCACAGCCTAAATCCTACTATATTTCTTCCCCTCTTGCCCATTCTTTTACCATGCAGGAACAGCGATTGTCGCAAAAGCGGGAGGAAAGGTATAATTGCGTCAAAAATGGCATAGGCAGTGGTGTTTATTCCTCCCTTTTGGGCGGATAAACACCAGTCGGAATAGTACAATTACCTCTTTGATAAGGGAGAGGAAATAATAGAGATTGGAAGAAAAGTAACAAATTAGGGCATTTAGATAGCGATATGGGGCGAAAAATCAATTAGGGAGGCTAGGTGCATACTAAAAAAGTATGTATCTTGACTAGTGGGCAAGAGGGGGAAGAATAAGGTAAAAATAAGTTAAAAAAAGGCTCTGAGAGTAGCTAATCGGGCAGAAGGGGGAGGAAATCGGCAAAAAAAGCACCTTTGCAGTTACCCGGAGAGGAGTTACAACTATAAAGGAAATAAACGCAAGAAAAAGTGAAAGATGCGTTTATCCATATGTTAGCCAAAATAAAACAGTAAAACGAATTTACCCTAAAACAATAAATCTAAGATGCTAAAACACTTGGTAGATTTGCGAGATTTCTGCTATGTTTTCTTAAAGAAGAAAATGGGTGAATCCT
>NZ_JAUKPO010000086.1 GCF_030503435.1 Rhodocytophaga aerolata | reverse complement strand
AGACAATTGAGGATACGACAAGTAAAAAGAGTGAACATAAGAGCGTTTTCATAAAAATGAATTAAGGGGAGAAGATGAAAAGATTGTGTATAGGATTATATATAGAAATATAATCATTATTGAATGACTCAAATCAAACACGGCAAATTCTTTTTACATCTTACTACGCATAAAATCCATAAAAGAAGCCCTTAATCTATGCGACACTTATAATCCATAACTTATTAACTTACTATCTCCTACTATATCAGTTTGTTCAGCAATAAGGTATTTACTTATTAATCCATTGAGCGCAATATTCAAGTAGATTTTTTAAATCTACTTCCCGGGTAAAATCTACTTGGTTGGTGTCTATATAGTCTTCAATTGCTTGTTTGTGCCTGCCAAATAGCTTTAGTAAAGTGGACTTCTTAGCCTGGTGAACCCGCTCATTTTGATCAACAAAATAATAGGAGCTCTGTTTGGCCAGCTGTAATTCTCCCGGAACTTTTTGTGTATATAATTTTCTGTAGCTAAGGCTAGAAGTGTGAGTAGAGGAATTAAAAGGCCCATTCATAGTATCATCACGTTCCCCAGCAAAAACATTCCCTGTAGAGCCGATCCCCGAATTGCGAACTAATCTAAAGGTGCTTCGGATAATTTCCAGGTTTTGTTTCCTGGCAAGCTTTACAGGCAACTGAGCAGTAAGTAGCTCAACGAAACTATTTTTATGCATATAATAAAATACCTGTTTACCGATAGTAATCTTTTTCAGTGAATTTTCTTCTACCAGGGCTAAGGTATCGCCTTTGCTGCCAATAAACTGCATTTCCCCATATAAGCGGTTATAGTTGAGCAGAGCAGGTAAAGATTTGCCATTTCTGAACCATACAGTGCCTTGTTGAAATTCACCATAGACGTATTGCTCGTTGAGAGGGATTACATCAGAGACTATTTCTCCGGCGTTGATTGTATAGAGGGGAGCTTGTTGTGCTCTTAAAGTAAAGTGGATGGCTACTGCTAGTAGAAAGCAGCATAGGAATTTCTGCATCTAGAAAAGTTAGCTATTCCTCCTAGTAAAAACAAGCCAACAGCATTTCCTTATCTAGTAATTATACATGGTCAGATAATACCGGACAAACAATAAGAAAAAATAGTAATAGTATATACCCCCTTTCCTGAAACTCATTACTGCAGCGAACAACTTTTGTACCCTTTACTCAATGTTACAAAGTAAAAGCTACGTTGATTTTGGGTACAACTTATCTGTACAGCTTTTATAAGGTTGGATAAGAGTTATGAATTAAAACGCACTAGTACCTGAATTGGGAGGTTTTTTTGCACCTTTAATGATTCAAGTGCCGATGCATACCGGTCCTCCGAATTTAGGTATTGCGCTGAGATCGGATGGTTGTCGTTTCAGAGCAGTGTTGGCAGCAACTATGTTTATTTTTTCTGTTCATTATAAAGGGTCCACAACTCTTCAATAGGCACTGGCCTACGGCTCACTATACTTAAGTCTTTCCCTTCTTTTGTCCATAGGAAAGGGTAAAAGCTTATGCCTTGGTTACCATCCATATTCTTGATTTCTGCCTGCCAACCATTCCATCGCAGGCCTTCATAGAACTTAGTTAAATCTCCAGAGAAGCAGAAAGTTAGAAATTCTGAATACCCTATACCCAATGACTCCCACTCTAAATTATCAGGTGAAAAATAGAATATTTTACCTGCATCCTCTGCCCCAAAGGCACCACCATTAATAGCAAAGAAACCACCTATGGCATCATCAGCAATCAATAAAAAAGAAGGTCGCTCTCCTAGCTGGCTCATAGACTTACCCATATTCCAGCCAATTAAACTTCTGTTCAAATGAGTAGACCCGGAACCCAAAATACGTATCCATCCTTCATCTATTAAGATGCCACCTGTTTCATACACAATGGCTCCCATGGGAGAGCGGGTAGTTACTTGTGTTTCGTACAAAGCTTGCTCTGCTCGTTTGTTATCTTTTGGCAGCACTTCTACCTTGTTTGTCGCTTGCTTCATCCATTCTAGGACTAATTCCCACCCAGGGTCTTGTTTATTTATCAATTCACTTACCGTCCGCATTTTAGCTGTTTGTCCATGTACACCTTGAACGATGAATAAAAGAAGTATTACCAATTTTGTTTTCATTTTTCTTTTGTGGCAGCAGTTTTTACTTAGTCACTACTTTTAGAATTCTCATATTGTGTCTGAATACAGTCCCAATGACCATGTCCTTTTCTTGATAAATAATAGGTGTGTCGTACTTGCATGATTTGCAATCAGTTATTTTAATTTCAATATTGTAGCCTGAATTTTGCCTGTCTTTATTCGTTACCATTCCTTCAATCAAGCATTGAAACTTTATCGCGTCTGTAAAATAGGCCCACGGAGTAAGAGTTGTCCTGTCGGTCCCATCGGACCTATACGTTCCGCTGAAGGGAACTTGAATTGTATCTCCAATTTCAAGTTTGCTAAATAAGGTTGCAATTCTTTTGCTTTCTATTTTTAGTTCCTTTCTTATTTCGTCAAGCTGTGGTTTATCAGGCTTAAATTCCATTGTGTAGCATGGTGTCGGAGTACTAAAAAGCCCTTTAGTGAAAGCGTTTGAATGCAGTTGGGGTATTTTATCAAATAAGCTTTTGCGTATTCGGTCAACCTTTTTGTGAGACCTATAATGATATGTCCCATCTGGAATCATAATAATCTCTACGCGGGAACAATTCGGCGGAAGTCTTACCGAAGCTATTTCCATTCCTATCATACCAATTTCTATCTCATCTTCGCTTGTTGGAAGTTCAACTTCAAAGTCTCCATTTAATCCCGATGTCCCGAGTTGAAGAGTATCATGTACCCAAATTTTAGCCTCGTAGACTGGACTTAAGTCATCAAAAAGAACTCGTCCAGTAATAGTTCTTGTCTGTCCGTTAGATAATAATGAAGTCAGTAAGAGTGTTAGAAGTATTACTTGTCTCATGTTCACTTGTTAATCACTCCACTTGTCGATGTAAATATTGCTGCTAACGTAGCAACTGCAACTGTATACCGTTGGCTCGTGCTGAAGTAATGCTTCGATAGGCCACGGTTATCATTTGCAGGGTGTTAGCCACATCTTTTCACTTTTTTCTTTCAGTTGGGTTTGATAATAGTGATCCTATTTCAATCACTTCACATTCTGCTACTCTTCGTGCACCTTCTCTGAAATATCCTTTTATTCCAAGCTTTATTCTCTTCTGATGGGTGCTTCTCAATTCTGGGTCTATGATCCACATGCGTGCAGTTCCAGAATTAGAAATCATCAAATCATTATCAATAATAACATTACTTGCCTCATCTTCAAACTCGGGCCATATCATGTAAAGACCTTCATCTTCCTGTGCTTTTTGGGCATATTCAAAATCTGACCGATAGCCCTGAAAAGGCGGGTTTCTTCGGCCTCCTTCTTCTTGAGAGAGAAATCTATATCTTACCCTAAAATCATAAGGATGTTTTAGAATTTCGTGGTAAGGCTTATGGAGTGCTTTTCCCGTCATTTTTTATAGTTGTGGCTAGTTAAACTCAGTACAGGAGTCGCCTCCTGTACTGGTCTTCAAAACCGGACTTGACAGCTTTCCCATCATCCGGCTCCTCCTTGGATTGGCTCTTTGTCAAGAGTACCTCTCTTTATTCTCTTTCACTTCATACAGGTCACTAGCTGTCTTTTGATGATGACAATGCCGATGCAATAACTGCAGATTGTCTACCCTATCCTTTCCTCCTTTTGAAAGCGGCAGGATATGGTCTGTTTCTAGTTGATCTTCTCTGTTGAAGTGTAAGCTACACCAATTACATTTGCCTTGTTGCTTTTTGAGCAGTATTGCTGTCCTTGTTCCTACTTCCGGGTGGCGTGCCATATGGGTAGCCCAGTAAACCCAATCTCCATCGTAAGGACTTTTTCTTCCTTTGACTTTGATATAGGGTTTGATTTTCACCCCGCTGTGCAAGCTAAGCCTAGTGTCCTTACTTGCTGAGAAGTCCCACTTGCCCCAATCTACTTTCCAATACTTGTGAGCAATCCATCGTCTACTTTTATTGACGTGTCGGCGTTTGGCCCAACTCCAGAGTTTGAGAAAGGTCAAGTGATTCATCTTTACAAAAGCAGCCGAAGAATGGTTACCAGCAAAGTAATTGGCCCACCCTTGAATGATGGGATTAAGCTTATCAATCAAGGCTTGTTGAGGAGCAGCCTGATGTTGCTCAATGACTCCTTTCAATGCCTGTTGATGCGTTTTCAAACTTTGTTTACTGGGGTAGATCCGGGTGCAAAACCCAAAGGAGGTGCCATCCCGGTAGGCTCTACTATGCGTCTTACCGGCAGGAAATTGCCTAATCGTGCAACCCAGGAAATCAAATCCGGCTGCACCTTTATACGCTTTCAAGGTATGCACAATACGTGTCTTACCCGCTTTCAGTTCCAGGTTCATGGGTTGCAACCATGCTTCCAGAACTGCTTTTGCTTTCAGCAGTTGGCCTAAGTCGGCATGTAGGACCACCAGGTCATCGGCATAGCGAATCAGATTGAGCCGATAGTAGACCCATTTCCCATCCTGTTTTTGACGGTAGGGAGGAAGAGCCGCTTGCAAAGTGTGCTCCATGCCATGTAAAGAAATATTAGCCAGCAAGGGGGAAACACATCCGCCTTGGGGGGTGCCTTGCCGGGATGGGAATAATTTGCCCTTTTCCATGATTCCGGCTTTGAGCCATCCTTTCAACGTTCCTTGTTTCACAAGCATCCACTCTCCCTGAAAAGTATTCCTCGTTGTATCACTACACCATGGAGGCGTTCCGGTAATGACTACCCGCTTCTTATAATTATGCTCGTCAATACGTATCCTAAAGTCGCTATTGTCGTCTACAATTTTATAAACACCTATTACCTCTTGTGCCGATGGCATGGCATCTAAACCCCTATAATTTTTTGATAGTATTTCACACTTATTCTTTGAACAACCCAATAATAAGATGGGAAGCAATAGGATAGTCATTAATCTTTTCATTTTGATTCTTATGGCAAGTAATGAACCAAACATAACCGCAACTGCTGCCTATGAGCTGTGGCTTTGAGTTTGAGAGGCACAGTTGTCGGCTTTATGTCTTTAGATTTGTTGAGAAAAAATAATACAATTTTTTCATCTTGAGAAATCGGAGGAGAACTTGGTTCAGTGTTAGGCTCACTACCTTTACGCCGTGATAGTCCTCTGATTTTCTCTTAGTTGAACACCTGACCTGATAGAACGCTAGGTAACAGACTCTTTTAGTCTTAGACCTCATAAAGGTAGTAGTTTGTTCAGCTTCTTATTTCTCCACCTTTAACTCTTGTTCATGATGAAAAAACAAGTATTCATTGGCATTGATGTGAGCAAAGTAACCATCGATGTCTCTCTTTTTATTCCCGCTACTCAAAAGCTCCTTCATCAACAGTTTTCAAACAAAATGAGTGGTTTTAAGCAAATGCTCTCCTGGATAGAAAAGCAATATAGTTTAACTGATTGCCTGTTTTGTATGGAAGATACAGGTTTGTATTCTTACCATCTCTGTTATTTTCTTTCTTCCATACAGGCTCACTATGTCGTAGAGTCAGCTTACCGGATCAAACATTCCATGGGTATTGTCAGAGGAAAATCTGATAAAGCCGATTCAGCCATGGTAGCTACTTATGCTTATCGCCATGCTGATACGCTTACCTTACATCAATTACCTGCTAGTAAACTTATGGAACTAAAGCTGCTGCTTACCCACAGAAATCGCCTGCTGAAACAAAAGAACCGGCTCTCTTGTGCTTTATATGAACTCAAAGGAGTAGAGTCTTTACTAGATGTTTCTTTTATTATTGCTGCTCATAAAGCGCAGATAAAAGCCATCAAAGAGCAGATCAAACAGGCTAACACACAGATCAAAGGCTTCTTCAAAGAAGATAAACAGCTTGCAGAGCAGTATAAGTTGCTCTCCTCTGTACCTGGTGTCGGCTTGTTGATTGCTGCTCATATGCTGGCCTATTCAGAAGGCTTTACCAAGTTTTCTTCCTGGAGAAAGTTTGCTTGCTATGTAGGCACAGCCCCTTTTCCTAAGCAATCTGGTACCAGTATCAAAGGCAGAACCAAAGTTTCTGCTATAGGCAATAGAAGACTCAAAGGCTTGCTTAGCATGGGAGCTGTCAACATGATTCGAACCGATACCGAGTACCGAAGATTTTACAAACGCAGAATCAAAGAAGGAAAGCATCACATGGTAGTGCTGAACACGATCCGCAATAAACTCATCAGCCGTATGTTTGCTGTCATCCGCAGACAAACCCCTTATGTAGCTTTGCAAATATAGTTGTAAGGCTTTACCTAGTCTGTGAGCTTTCCCTTCTTAGAAGCCTTTTCAAGGGGAGACACAACCAGTCAAGGGCAGCTCTTAGGGTAGATAGGCGCGTGAGCAGCTGTTTATTTACCCTTGACGGGTTGTGTCGATCCCTTATCTTTGCTTGCTAAAAGGGAAAGCGGTTAGGGCATGCGCTATCCCCTTAAAGATTTTAAGGGAAACAGGAAAGTCATTGTCTTTTTCTAATTACTTTCTTAAAAATTTACTATAAAAATGCTTGACTTTCTAATAGAACGCGGCATTACAGGCTTTTTCATTAGCGAATCCACCCCGTCCTTGTTTAGAAATACTACAAGGTGCGAAATCATAGCCTAATTACTGATTTTCAGGTTATAATAAGCAATGGCGAAATCATTTATGGTTGCTCATCGACGCTTCGTAGTGTGCAATTACCTGTTTGAGGTTGTGTCATCTAATTCGGTAAAACCAATAAAGTATTTTCATGAGCAGTACTAGTTCTTTAACAGCACATTCAATTTCAACATACAATACATCGAATTTTTGAAAGGTTCTTATGCACAACCATCGACCAACGGATCGGCTCGAATATTTTAGCGATGCGGTATTAGCTATAGCGGCCACACTACTTGCTACCGAACTGCCAAAACCGGAAACCGAAACAGGCTTGCTTCAGGCCATTGTCAACCAATGGCCTCACTACGCCGCTTTCGCTGCGTCTTTCCTGTTCATATGTGTTGCCTGGTCCAACCATCACAACATGTTTAATTACATACGGCAGACGGATCAGTACCTGCTTATCCTGAATATTTTGTTTTTGATGTTTGTTACCTTACAGTCTTTTACAACCGGCTTATTGGCTCGGCATGTAGGCAAACCAGACGAACGAATGGCAGCCTTGATCTATCATGGCACATTGGTGTTGATGACTCTGTTTTACAATTGTGTCTGGTGGTATGCCATTAAAAAAAAGGAACTTTTGGAGGATGGTACAGACAAAAAGCTCATCCGTCTTCTTACAAA
>NZ_JAUKPO010000085.1 GCF_030503435.1 Rhodocytophaga aerolata | reverse complement strand
TCATTTGTCTCTTCTATTTTGCCATCAGTTGTCCAATTCTATCTGACGACATACATTTTATAAGGATTATCACCGCTTCACATCAGCCTTCGATGCAGAAAGAAGAAGGGCTGTTCATATGATAAAATATGGTAAAGAACCCCAATTAAATATCTCTAAGCCTGAATTAGTTTTTCTAGATAGAGAACCAACGGAAGAAATTAAGGAGAAAATTTTCAAGCATGATAACTATACCTGCCAATGTTGTGGCAAAGCTATTAATCCAAAAATTAAGAAAGAGCGAAAACAACTACAAATTGATCATATAGTTCCTTACAAATTTGGTGGTGATTCATCTGAAAAGAATTTGCAAACGCTTTGTGTTACATGTAATGGCTATAAGAATATACACGAGATTAATTTTAGAGTAACAAAAACCCCATTAACCAGCTCCAAAGAACTTAATTTATTCCTTATCGACAAGCATGATAAAGAGGATTTAATATCCTGGAAAATGATAAATTTAAAGAGAGTGATAAACTTCTTCTACCATAGTAAAGCTGTATTGAGTTTAAATCTTGCTGGAAGATCAAAGCAAGTTTGGGAGGTTGAATTATATCAAGGTAATAATCCTCAATGGTTAGAAAATGAGAAATCTAAACTGTTGCATTATATAAAAGAGGAACTACAACATCCCAAGCTAGAGCAACTGATAATAAAATGATTCTCTCTATATAAAAGGGAGCTTATAAGGCTCCCTTTTACAAATTTATCTTAAATTTTGATTAGATACATTCCAAAGCAGAAGCATGGTTTTAAGAGAAGGATTGAACAGTGAACAGGCTATTTTACTCCCTCTAGAAGAATCAACCAAGTAGCTATTACTTTAGATCAACAGCAGCATTGGATGAAATAATTCTAAATCTCAAACATAAAAGCTATAGCAGTATAAAGCTAATGATTCTATTGTTATAGAAACTTACATTTTATATAAATACTAAATTGAGCTACCGTTTCTGCAATTGTATCCATTATTATATATTGAATGATGTTTAGAAGCCGCTAGACATATATAAATTTATTAAAATGGAATTACAGGAAATTAAAGAAATTGTTAAGGAGATTATCAATGCACATAAACCAATTATTCATGATATGAATAATTCGCATAGAGAAAATGAACTATTGGCACAGAACCAAAAGCTCCAGCAGGAGATTCAGCAGTTAAAGCAAATTATACATGTTCTCACAGCTCCTGGGCAGACAATATCTAATCAGGTAGAAACTGACAAGCAAATCAAGCTAGAGGCAGTTAGAAAGAAAGCAGAAGCACAGCGAATACGTATACTTGAAATGCAAGAGGAAGCAGACCTTCAAAAGCAAATAGAGGAGGCTGAAAAAGAAGCGGTAGTTATCTTAAAAATGTTGGAGGAAGAAGCAAATAAGGAGAAAGAGGAAGCCGATCTTCAAAGGCTTATTGAAGAGGGGGAGAAAGAAGCAGTAGTTATCCTAAAGATGTTGGAGAACGAGGAGAATACAAAGAGGGTGAGAAAGAAGCAAAAGAACTCCTAAGGCTACTGGGAGGGATGAAAGATAAAATTTTTGTAATACTCAATTCGTCAATGTAGGCTAAGTAGTGATGAAAATATTAGATTTGGATACTACCAAAGGCTACTTTGAGGTAGAAGAGTTTCTTTTATGCAAGATAAGGATTAAAAAGTACTAGACATCCTATACAAAATTCATTAAATACATATTAGGGACAGGTCCAGCTATATAAGATATAGTGATAAGCTGATTACCATTTTCTACAAAATACTAGAAGAAGTAAGAATATTCAACTCAAAATCTGAAGAACATAACTATCAATACAGATAAATAATTGATATAACTAAATTTAAGATACCGCATATTTACTATACTAATGATATTCAGAGTTCAGAAAACAATAATCAATAAGTATCTTGATTTGGTTAACCAAGAGGTTGCTACTGAGTCGGAAATTGCCCTACTTTATGGGGAAGGTAAAAATTTGTATAAAAACCGTTTGTTAACCAACAGTGACATTTATAGGCAGAAACTAGAAATAATTCTAGGTAACCTGGAGACAGATTTAGAAACGGTTAAACGCAAACGCACTAACAAAGAAATTAAGCTTGCAGTAAGCAATGATTTTTACCAAATCTTGAAAGATGACCTTCGAGGAGTCGACTACAGCAAAACTAATTTAGCGGACCTAGAAGAGTTTGAAGCTACCAGTGATTTAGCTATTACTACTGATAATGTTAAAGAGGTTCTAGAGAATCTTGTTATTCTAAAACGAAGATTATCAGCAGAAGCCGACCTGGAAAAGTTTGTAGCTGACCAGCTAGCAATGATATTTGGCAAAGATAGAGTTCATAGACAATACAGCGTAGGTGGTTTCCTGGCACTTAAAACCGATATTGATATTGGTAATGGGCAAGTAGGAATAGAAGTGAAGATTGCTGATGATTTAAGTGCAACAGATATGCAGCGCATGATCGGGCAGGTATTGTATTATAAGAAGCGATTTTATGACAACAACCTGCTTGTCTTAATAGCAAGCAAATCAACAATTAGCCCTACAATAAAAGAATTAAAAGATTTCATAGAAGAGCTGGGAGCGATAGTAATCTTTATCAAAGCTGTCAACCTATAAAATACAGAAGAGAATAACTAGCTAGTGCATATCACTATTTTTGGACACAAAGTCAACTTATAGATACGTCATTAACTGTGTGGTATTCTCTAAGTTGCTATAAAAAGTAGGCTGCTAACCTTGCTTGACCCTGTTCAATAATATTACAATTTATGTTTACTCAACCTATACCATTTGAGATACATATCACAACCAAGGATTTGCCGAAAACGAAGATTGATTTATTTGTTAATATATGTGTGCAGAATGGTGGAAAACCCTTGCTTATTGAACTCTACCAAGGGGAGTGTATATCACAACCGATGTTTAGCAAAGTTATTTATAGTGATAATTTAAATACTGTAATGGCTCAGGCTTCTAATTATACTCATTTACTACATCAATACGGTTTTCAAACCAAACGAATAAAAACTGAAATCCCAGCATCCTGTGTAGATACCGTGCAAATACCGACACAACCTGGATTTACCCCTTACTTTGAATGGCATGGAAAGATTGAGGTAAATCGCATAGACCAACTTCTAGAACTGTGTAGCAGCTATAAGGCTCACTTATCACGAAATTCCTTAAAAGATGAGAAGCAAACTCGGTTCCTTACTTTACGGGAATATGGAAGCAAGGAAATATTCCAGGAACGAATTGATGCCGTAGTTAGTAGATTAGCACAAGGGGGATGGCAGGTGTTGAAACAACAGTCCGAATACTGCCTATCTGATACGAATATAGACTTAGACAAAGGATGGCTTCCTAACTAATCGATGTGCAGATACCAGAAGAAAAAATAATGCCGATGCTTGCTTATGAAGCCTTTCTACGCCGAGCTTCCCAGGTCAACTTACCTTTCATGCTAAAAGGTAGCTATGTGACCAGGCAGTATTTCGTGAATCCTATAGAACGGATACCCAATGACCTAGACTGGGTCTACTTACATTCTATAGCGGATATAGAGAAAGCTAGAAGCTTATTTGATAGCTGGGTAATACAAGTAACAGAAACGTATGAACGGGATGGAGTCGAGTTTCAAAGCTTTAAGGAAAATGCCTTCTGGCGTATGCTTGACTATGCGATGGCAGATGATTTTCCTACCATTAATACGGACCTCAAATGCTGGGTAGACGGAGAAGAATTTGATTGGTTTGGTTTAGATATTTCATTTAACCTGGATGTCGAAGTACCTCCCATTCCCTTACTCTATACACCTTTAAGGGGCGAACCTTTCACTATTCCTTATACTGTTCCACTTTCCTTGCAAGTTGCCTGGAAGTTGCATCAAACTCTAGTCAGACCCCGCTTTAAAGATATTTTTGATTTAGTCCATTTACTAAAACACCCTTCCTTCGATGAAAGCGCATTTGAGCAAACACTGAAAGCTTTAATAAAAGAATGTAAAGCAGATAAAGTAAATATATATTCTCTACAGTGGCTGATTGATGGTAAATTACAGCCGTTGTTTAAAGAAGTAAACTTCAAGGATATGTGGGAATTTTGGCGCTTTGGTAAAAGCAGTAAACTTCCCTATGACTTTTATGAGAAAGCTCAGCAAATCACAGATGCTGATAAGTTACCTATCGATTTATCCTTGTTTGTGTCTCAATTCCAAACTGCATTACAGCAAGCAGGATTCAACTCAGAAGTGATCAGAAATTTACCTGCTACAACCTCTCACAAACACATAGACCATCGTATACCACTACAAGCAGATTTACAAAACGATATGTTAAGTCAAACCTCATTCCAGGATAAAAAGGCGAGTATTGTAAACTTCCTAAAGAGATTATTTCAATAAATAATTAGTGAGAAAAATAAGCTAACGTTTGCAGTCCAAGGTTGTCAAAATAAAAGCACATCATGGCAGATGGAAAGAAACATGCTCTCTCCCTATTATACGACTAGGTGGGAGGATTTATGGACTATTAAAATTTAACGTTCCATAGTAAATTAAATGTAAAAAGGTGAGAAATTAACTCACCTTTTTGATCATTTAGTTGAAGCAGTTTTGACAGTCTTTGAACCAACCCTTGTAAAAGTTCGGGTAAATTGCCCTATATCTTTGCCGCTAGCATCCTTTATTCGTCCCGAAGTGATCAACCGATCCCCTTCCATTTTTCTTTTGGCTACAGAAGTTTGATTTCTGGATTTATCCAACCCATAGATAAAAGTATGAATAAAATCATCTCCTTTTTTGATATAGGTGGCTCCTACTACACCTTTAATTTCTTTTCCATCCTTTGAAGTAGCTATTTCGAATAAATGAGTGGGTGTGATAATACGCATGGCTCGGTAAGTATCCGTTTGTTCTTCCCAGGCACCTACGGTGGTATGATCCTGTGCAGGTAGATCAATTTTCTGGTAAACTTCTTCCCAAGTATAGCGTACTCCTTTTTCGTCTTTTCCTGCATCACCTATCTGGATCAGCTTACCAGCTTCTAATTTAATTGCCATATCATCAGATTTTTGACCTAGCTTATCTTCCTTGCGGGTAGAATAGTCAAAATATTCATGATACTTTCCATCCTGTATTTGATAACGCCCTGCGACACTGCGCCTGAAATAGCTCTTAGTATTATCTAGACTATCTATTTTTTCGGCAATAAACATAAAATGAGTAGGAGTTAGTACTTTTACCTGTCTTGCTCTGTTTATAAAAATATCTTCTTCTACAACCTTTCCTTTGGAATCTTTGACTAAGATTTTTTCTAATTCCCATACACCTACATGTGGCTGTGCCAGTAGTTGTATGGAGCAGCAGCAAAGAATGATGATAGTGAATAATTTAGCACTCATATAGCTTATAAGTTTATTTGGTGGATGCAGTTTTGCTAGTTTTCTCATTTACTTTTTCATATACATCTGTCCAGGTATCAACCTTCCCATCTTTGAGCGTAGCCTTAGCATCTACAGTCATTTTAGCTCCTTCTAAGTGTGGAATTAATTCAACCTGAGCCGTGCCTGGGTACTTGGAATGTGTGTAGGTATCAATCACCATTTTATTACCTTGCATCTTATAGCTTCCAACAATAGCATTTTCAAACTGCTTGTTGTTATGTGCAATGATCATAAAGTGTGTAGGGTTAACAACCAAGAGCCGAGTATGGGTGGAGTTATCATGTTGCCACTTTTCGCCCCTGGCAGACGTACCTTTGGAAGAAAGCTGGTTCCATGTACCTATGGCTGGGTTGCTTTGGGCAGGAGCTTTTACTTTTTGAAATGTAATAACATAAGAGACTTTCTTTCCATTAGCATCTGTGCCACTGCCCGACTGCATGAACTTATCTCCTTCCAATTTATAGGTAAATGATGCTGCTCCACCTTTTTGCTGTTGAGAAATATACATAGGAGTTTCTGTGTATTTGTTACCTTCTACAGTAACTATACCTGTCATGGCTTTATCAAATACAAGTGAATCCCCTTGCTTCATTTGGGTGAAAAGGGCATAATGGGATGGCGTAATGATCTTGGTTTCTACAAACTGAGAATCATCGTAAGTAATCTTTTTTCCATCTGCGTCTGTACCTACAAAAGATACGGCTTGCCAAGTACCCACTAGCGGGTTTGTTTGAGCTACTAATTGGAGGGAAATTAACAGCATAAGGGTTGCTGTGAGTAATTTACTTTTCATGGTATTGGTAGGTTAGATTATTTGGAAGTAGAAACTGTTTTTGTATCTATGATGTCGAGTAGCTTTCCATCCTTGACAATGGTTTTCCCATCAATTGCTACAGTGGCTTTTTCTATCGGAAACGTCACCGCATCCATAAGTTTATTAGTCCCGCCAAAAAATTCATTGCCCCCTATCAGAACATATACATGACCTTCTGCTTCCATTGGACGAAAATCCTGGTTTTCATTACTGAATACTTTCACAGCAGGGTTTAATCCAATCGAAATACCCCCAAATTGAGTAAGCATCGGATCAGCCTCTTTTAGTTTGTCTGCTAGAGCGGATTGATTTTTTTCAGCTTTGTAGTTTTGCAGCTTTCCATTTACAAAATCAAAAGATGCATTGATAACTTTTACCTTATTGCCCTTGTCACTTACCTTATCTCTAGCCATAAAGACCTTCCCACTGGCTGATGTTTCTTTTCCTGTGATATGGATACTGCCAGTAGGTAGGGTTACTGCTTTATCTGCTTTCACAGAGCTTTTCATATCTTCATCGGAAATAACCCCATCGTTGACAATGGGAGAACGCCCAGCTAAATCAAATGAGAAGTTTGTTCCGTTAGCCGTTGTAATCTTTACTATTTTGCCGTTTTTAAATAATTCAGCTAACTTTTTTCCTTTGGCAGCTATGGCTGTGTAGTCAGCAGCCGTTGCTTCATTGATCATTTTCTCATAGGTAGCTAAGTCTAGACCACTATCTTCTGCATCTTTTTTCAATGGGAGGTTAACAAATACAAATTTTACTTGGGGATTTTCTTCAATTTTTCCATTGGCATGTTCTTCCTTCATCAGTTCATTGTGCTTGTCGTTATACTCTTTAGGAGCCTGTGCTTCAATAGCTTGATAGTCTATACCATCGGGCAAAATGATGGCAAGGTCTATCCTGCTATGTAGTTTATGCTCTGCTTGATGATGAGAAGAAAAATGTTCTTCTGGGATAGAAGTATAGAGTGCCTTTGTTACTCTTTCGGTTACCAGTGATAATGTTGGGAAAGCTCCTTTTTTATGGATTTGTTCTCCAAGAGCTTCCATGAGTTCTATCTGGTCTTTTCCTCCTTGTATCAATACTACTTCCCCAGCTTTTACATTGGCAATACTGGTAGCAATACGTTTAGCCAGGTCATCGCTGTTAATGGTTTGATTTTGTGCTAACATGGGCATTATGCTGCCTAACAATAAGGCGCAGAGTAGAGAGTTGGCTTTCATATGAGAATGGATTTTTTAGATTAAAAAGATATTTTTTATATCAAAAAAGATTCTAAAAACTTTCAGGAGCGTGATGAAAAAATATTCTACTAGTGACTTAGTGCAGAAGAAACTTGGCAGCAATGACTAGGATAAAATAATGCTAAAAAATGAAGAGAGCTGGATGTTGATTAAAAGTACTTGACTTTCAGACCAATGTCAATACTTAATTTTAGGTATTTTACGGTAAATAGCTTTAATAGCTTTAATAGCTTTTAATAATATGAATGTTTTACTCAGCATCTAAGATCATGTTTAAAAAGTAGAGAGGCAGAAATTGCAAGAATGCTAATTGAACA
>NZ_JAUKPO010000084.1 GCF_030503435.1 Rhodocytophaga aerolata | reverse complement strand
GAAAAATGCAATACTTAATAATCTTGCCAAAAAACTATAAAATTGGATTATGGTCGTTTTTGTTGGACATCACTTTTTATGTTAAGTAGAATTGTAGGATTCTAACGTAGGTTAGTGATAAATTTTTAGAAGTATAATTCTCGGATTAGTTCAATCAAGGCCTAAGAGGTCAGATCATAGAAAGTTTTTTTAAGTAAAAAGAGAGCTAGCGAAGGGTAACTAGCTCTTAAAAAATTGTTATTCAGGTTGTACTACAACTGTTGGTAATTTACCATAGCGCTGTTCAAATATCGCCTTCTGTTTTTCATCACTAATATCATAGGTTTCTTTCTTGCCCGATTCTAACTCTACCTCAAACACACCTCCTCCCTCTTTTAACTGCCGAAATTCTTTCATCTTATTTTTCTTTAAAAACGCTTCAAAAGAAAGCGAATTTGGATCCATTACAATTGGAGGTGGGGGTGGTGGGGGAGCTGCTTCTTCTATGACTCTTCCACAAAAAGTGAAGGTTAAAAAAACTAGCAGCGGTAATACCAAAAAATATTTGCTTACTGAGTGCGTGCTACTTGGCTTTCTGTTCATCATCTGGATTCTGGTTTTAAGTGAAGAAATATTGAATTGATTAGCTATTTGTACATTAGATAGACCTATGATCTTAAGTAACAGATACTGGTAACTCTTTCTGTCTATGTCTCCTTTGTTGAGTACTTCTTTATCTACTATAAACTCTAAGTTTTCACGAACTGCCTGCCTCAATAGCCAGGCAAACGGGTTATACCAGTTAAAGAGTAGCAAGCACTCCATCCATATTACATCCATGGTATGGTTTTGACTAGCATGTATCCATTCATGGCGTATTACTTGCTGTATTTCCTCTGGCTCAAGTAGATTGATATTTAGAAAAATAGCGTTCCCAAAAGAAAAAGGGGCAATCTTTTTATCCACCTGATAGATTTTTATATCCCCATCCTGTACTAAAGTAGCTGAGTGAAGGACACGGAAAAAAGCTATAAATTGAATCAGTAATTTTACTCCTTGAATCAGTAAGCCTATCCAAAAGAGAGTAGCAATTAAGCTTAACATAGACTGTCCAAAGGAGTCTGTTTCGTTAGTGACGGCAAATAATGAGTTAGAAACTTTATTCCATGTTATAAGGGCATTTATTGATTCTACATTAGTAGTCTCCCCAAGGGACAGTAATGGAAGCAGATTGACAAGGGGAATTAAAAAAGAGAATCCGGATGCTATCAATAAAAACCATCGATTGGAGCTATAAAAAGTAAGACTGCGTAAAGCCAGCCTGTAGAACAAATAAACTGTTGCCAGGCAAATGGAGAGTTTGATGCTATAGTAGATTAAATCAGCCATATAGCTTATTATTTTTTGCCTTCAATCATGTCAATAATTTCCTTTAGCTCCTTGGCTGATAATTTTTGTTGTTTGACAAAAAAGCTGACTAGGTTCTTGTAAGAACTCTCAAAATAACTGTGCACCACACCACTAAGAAATTTACTCTTATATTCTTCCTCACCAATGGCCTGCTTATATAAATAAGTGTTACCGACTAAGCGACTGGTGAGATAGCCTTTTTTTTCTAGGTTTTTGATGGTAGAAGCTAAAGTAGTATAAGGTGGTTTGGGAGGGGCAAGGTTATCTAAAAATAGTTTAACATGCCCCTCACCGGTTTTCCAAATTGCCTGCATAGCTTGCTCTTCAGAAGGTGTCAACTTTTCCATAAAGTATGAGTTTACAAATACGAATACGATACAATAATACGAATAATTCGTAGATATACAAAATATTCGTAAATATTTTATCTGAACTTTTGTTGCAGTTCAATAAGTAGCAATATGTAAAATAGAAATTTCTATTTCTGATTTCTTCATTTCTTAGAAGTTCTCTTTTTTTTAAAAAGCTTGCTTTTGTAAATATATATTCTACATTTACGAAAGTAATATCTTACATAATGAAAGGAACTTATCTGGGTGAATTTGAAGAACTCGTCTTACTGACTGTCGCCCTGCTCTATGATCATGCGTATGGGGTTGCTCTGCTGGAGGAAATTATAGAGCGTAGTGGGCGCTCGGTTAGTGTTGGTGCCTTACATAGTGCCTTGGAACGCTTAGAAACAAAAGGTTTCCTCCGTTCCCGCATGGGGGAAGCGACCGCTGAGCGAGGGGGTCGCCGCAAACGCTACTTTATCCTCACTCCGATAGGAGAAAAAGCCTTGAGAGACGTGCGCGATCTGCGCGAGAGTATGTGGAAGGCTATCCCGCAAACTGCCCTGACTGGAGGTGCCTCATGAGCACGGAACCTACTTCCAAACCCAATCCACCAGCATGGCTCATCGCTTTGCTGGAACACTTTCTTTCTTCAGAACGGCAAGAGGATGTGCTGGGAGACCTGTATGAACTTTTTTATCGGCGGGTAGCCACAAAAGGGGAAAGACAGGCCAAGTATTTATTCCTGCTTGATACGTTGCTGCTGTTGGTCCGTCCCAACCTGACCCGCCATACCTCCACCTTATCCTCTACCTCTTTATCGACCTCTATGCTCTCTCATTACCTAACTATGGCCTTTCGCAGTCTCTGCCGGGAGAAAGCTTTTGCTTTCCTTACTATCCTAGGACTTGCTACAGGGATGGCTTTTAGTCTGCTTATTCTCCTTTGGGTCCAACATGAGTGGAGCTATGACCGCTTTCATTCAAAAGCCGATGGGCTCTACCGCATCACCGCTCAGGTGAGTGAACTGCAGACAGCCATTAGCCCTTCTCCAATGGCTCCTACCCTGCTGGGCCAACTGCCCCAAGTAGAAAACATGCTGCGATTGAAACCCACAGAGAACCTACTAGAGGTTAATGGAGAAAAGTTTGAAGAAAAAGGGGGATACTATGCCGATGCCTCTTTTTTTGATCTCTTTTCCTTTCCCCTCCTAGCCGGCCATTCTTCGACTGCCCTCTCCCGCATCGATGGCATTGTGCTCTCTGAAAGGTTAGCAAAAAAATATTTTGGAACCAGGCAGGCATTGGGCAAAATCATACACCTAGACAATCATCATTCCTTGGTAGTCACAGGGGTCATGCAGGTGCCGTTAAATACCCATTTGCAAGCCAATTATCTGCTGCCCCTTTCTTTTCTGGAAAAACAGGGGCATGACTTACATATATGGGGAAATCTGGAATACTATTCCTATATCCGCTTAAAAGAAAATATCTCTACCCGAGAAGGGGTAACCCAGGGGATCACAACTACAATGAATGCCCTTTTTGCGCAGAATGAAAAGCAGGGTCAAGCCGTATTTGGGCTGCAGTCAGTGAGTGATATTTATTTACATTCCGACTTAGTCGGGGATGTTCCCTCTAGAGGCAATATCGCTTATGTTCGCTTATTTTCAGGGGCTGCCCTTTGTATTCTGATCGTTGCCTGTATCAATTTTATGAACCTATCTACGGCCCGATCTGCCAAAAGAGCCAGGGAAGTAGGGGTACGCAAAGTCATGGGTGCCCGCAGGTCTGAGTTGGTCGGGCAGTTTTTAACCCAGTCACTGCTGGTAGCTTTCCTAGCTTTACTGCTAGCCTTAGGAATGGCTTGGATCCTCTTACCTTTTTTTAATACCTTAACAGACAAACAATTGACTCTGCGGCTGCTGGAAATAGAATCCCTACTAGGGCTGTTTGGAATTGCCTTGTTTACCGGTTTGCTTTCCGGCAGCTACCCAGCCCTGTTATTATCCTCCTTCCAGCCCATAAGTGTGTTAAAAGGGATGATCCAACAGGGCAGGTGGAGCCTTCCATTTCGCAATGTTTTGGTGGTGGCCCAATTTACCCTCTCGATCATTTTGATTGTGGCAACAGCTACTGTTTATCAGCAGATGGAACTGCTCAGAAATAAACATCTGGGTTTTGAGAAAGAAAACTTAGTCTATGTACCCATCCGTGGGGAGCTAGACAAGCATGGAGAGGCGTTAGCTGCCCAGCTAGCTTCGAATCCCTTAACGAGTCAATTCACCTTCGTATCTGAGTTACCCATCAATAGTACGGAAGGCAGTGATGCTGTGTGGGAAGGTAAAAGCATAGACGAGCAAGTCATCTTTTATTCCATGCAAGTAGATGCGCATTTTCCAGAGACGTTTAGGGTAGAATTGCTTACAGGCCGGGGATTTTCTGCCGAGATCAGGCAGGATACGGCCAACTACCTGGTCAATGAAGCGGCTCTGCGCATGATGGGGATGGATGCCAAACAGGCCATTGGTAAATGGTTTGACCTGCAATATAAAGGAAAGATTATTGGAGTAGTCAAAGATTTTCACTTCCGCCCCCTGCATCAAAAGGTAGAACCCCTGGTGCTTGAATTTAATAACGCTACTCGAGGCAAGTTGGTCTTGCGTGTCCAATCCCAAGCCACAAAAGCAACCCTTGTTGCTCTTGAGCAAATTATGAACAAACTCAATCCGGATTATCCGTTTTCCTATGGGTTTGTAGATGGAGAAATAGCCAAAAACTACAGCGGTGAAACACGGATGGGCCAAATCACCCAAACATTTGCTTGCCTGGCTATATTTATTTCCTGTCTGGGCCTATATGGCCTTTCGGCTTTTACCGCCCAAAGACGCATCAAAGAAATAGGAATTCGCAAAGTGTTAGGGGCTTCGGTCAGTGAACTATCTTTTCTGCTATCCAAAGATGTTATCCCGCTGGTAGTACTGGCATTCCTTCTTGCTTCCCCTATTGCCTGGTACCTACTGCATGGGTGGCTGGAAGGTTATGCGTACCGGATTGAGATAAGCCCGTGGAGCTTTGCTTTAGCTGGTCTCCTGGTTCTGGTAGTTGCCTTACTAACTGTAAGTTGGCAAAGCGTTAAAGCCGCTTTAGTCAACCCAACAAAAACGTTGCGTAATGATTAATCTGCCAAGAGAAAGGCAGAAGATAAAAAGGTTATTAGAGAGTAAAAAATAACTCATAGATAATAAAAAGGAGTAAAACTAATACGACAACAATCGAAGGCAATATGATCTGCCAGTAAAATACCTGCATTTTTTGAAGTTACATAAATGGAGTGGCTGTTGCAAAAGTCCAGCTGCAATAAAAGTAGCTTATCAGTAACTGAAATGGCTACTGCTTTTACTAATGGGTTTGAGGTGCCATAGCGAAGATATTTCTTCAGATTATAAGCCGTAGCAGCCAAATACATAACCTTAGCGGCGCCTTCTCTTTTTTTGACGCTGATCTTGCGCAGTCCATAATATTCAATTAAACTTCCAAGTACAGGTTCAACAGTAGCAGCACGTTTTCTCATAGCACGTTTGCCGGCTTTAGTTGATAAGCGGGCCAACATGCGGTCGTACTCGGCTTTGTAATACGTATGGTGTAGCCGCTTTTCACGCGCTGTACCGGGAATACAACTCTTTCTAAAAGGGCAATCTTTACAGTCTGCCGCTTTTGACATATAGCGCTTCTTAACATTACCTTCCTTATCGGTAAAGGTATTGTTGAAGGGAAGGAGAATACCTTGACTGCAGATATAGCTATCCGTTTGAGAATTGTAGGTAAAGCCCTTGCGTTCGAGTTTGTATTTCCCATGAGGAGGAATAAAGCCCTTTATGCCTTTCTGTTCTAGCTGTTGATAATTTGAGCCTGATCCATAGCCTGAATCTGCTAGCACTTCATCTACTTTCAGTTTATGTGTCTTCAGCCTTTTTCTTATGGTGTCGACTATGGTTAGTAAGTATCGACTATCGCGCCAATCAGAGAAATCAGCATTGATATAGGTAATAACGTGTTTACCTGTGTCTACTCCTAAACTTAGCATATAAGAAAGCATACGTTGCTTTCCGGTTTTAATTGAAATCCGAGCATCAACATCAGTAGGGCTATAGTGGGTTAGATTACTAAGCAATTGGCCTGCTTTTTTAGGAGCTGTCTGTTGAATAAGGGAATGATACCGATGAATATGTTTTAGCCGACCTGTAGAAGCGCTAATCCGAGTCTTCTTTTCTGCTTCATTCGCCTCTACTGTGTCTGTAGTCAGAGTTAGCCAACTCGAAAGTTTAGGTTGCATGTTATGGATGGAAGCATTTGCTTTCACATAAGCCGAATCTATGGCTTGTGTATGGCCGGCGACTAAACCGCTTTTAATACAAAGATCTAACACGTTGAAAAAACACTGCTCAAATACAGAGAGGGGAATACGTTGTCTGGTACGAGATATAGTACTATGAAAGGGAAGTGACTGGGTAAGATCATAGCCAAGAAAATAGCGGATACCCAAGTGGAGAGTCGCTGTCTCAATCAGCTTGCGGTCGGAGGTAATATTTTCAAAATGAGCTACTAAGAGGAGTTTGACAAAGACTACTGGATCTAATGAAGGTCTACCTGTGTGGATATAATAAGGAGCAACCAAGGCCCGGACAAACTCTAAATCAACTACTTTTGCCAGTCGATGGTAAAATTGATCAGAGGGCACGATCTTTTCTAGTAAACTCAATTTCCGTTGGGATGGATCAGTTAAATATGCACCTAACATATCCACTTAACAACTATTCGCTTCTAGTAGTTGACTTTTGCAACAGCCACTGGAATTATGTAAAGGAAGGGGCCAGAGGGGAATGAATAATTTTTGTCTTCCTATTTTAAAATTTTCTTTTCCCCTTTCGCCCAGTTTTTTATTAGTAAGTTGGATTGAAATGGGGTGGTTAAAAAAACTCCCCATTATTTGAAACTCCATAATAGAGATGCTACATCCGCTCTTTTTCCATCCTATACAGTTAAAGGGAGGTCTATTTTGGGTTTCCCCCAAATAAGAGGGAAGTTCACTTTTTCCTCAGCCAGTGGTGAAATCTTTGGAAAGCTTGAATCTATCCTGGTGCATGTAATGAGCAAACTACAAGCAGATTATGAGAAAGGAGTTGCCGATGAACCGTTTAGCTGTTTCGGGTATCTGTCCTTGATTTACTCTACCTAAAAAATGATTGATAACTCTTGATATGTTTCGGGCGTAGGTATATTAGAGGTAATAAACAGATAAATAAATGCTTTTGGCTTGTATATGATAGGAGTAATTGATAACTTTTCTATATGCAGAAATTCCTATGGTGCTTTCTCTTAGGAGTAGGCATCCACTTTACTTTGAGGGCACAACAAGCTCCTAGCTATATAATCCATGCTGGCGAAATAGTCTCTGCTGTAATTCCTATAAACGAGCAATACGTCTATGGTGAATTTCAACAGGGAACTGTATGGTTCAGAAATGGCAACTCTTTACCTGCTCTGCTTAACTACAATTACTTATATGGAGAAATGCAGTTTATCAACAGCAAAGCAGATACGCTAGCCCTGGTAGAAGAAAACTCGCTGAAAAAGATTACTATCGGTGAACAGGTATTTTATTATATGAATAAAAATGGTTTTGTTGAGCTGCTTACGGCTCCCTTGCCTGTCAAGCTTGCCAAGAAACAGAACATAGAAATCATCAGAAGCAATTTTAGATTAGTTGGAAATTCAGGGGGACTTGGCTTGCCTGCACCCGCTCCTCCTACCTCTGCTTCTGGTACTCCTAGCTATAACTACAAGAAATTATATACACAAAAAACGCCAGGAGAATTAGAATTGACCATGCAGACATCCTACTATTTTGTCGATCAAAATGAGCGAATTTACCGGGCTCAGAGGTCTACCTTACTAAAGCTGTTTGGCAGGCACAAAAAAACTATTGAAGCCTATATAGACACCAACCAAGTAGATTTTACCAGGGAAAAAGATTTAAAAAAGCTCCTTGAATATTGCGCTCAATACTGATATTCAAATACCTTATTTATAATCAAACCAATATAGCAGGAGATTGTAACTTAATAAGTTATAGATTATAAGAGCCCCACTGATGGAGGGGCTTCTTTTATAGATTTTATGCGTAGTAAGATGTAAAAGTATTCCCCGTGTTTGATTTGAGTCTTTTAATAATGATTATATTTCTATATATAATCCTATACACCATCTTTTCAACTTCTCCCCCTAATTCACCTTTATGAAAACGCTCTTATGTTCACTCTTTTTACTTGTCGTATCCTCAATTGTCT
>NZ_JAUKPO010000083.1 GCF_030503435.1 Rhodocytophaga aerolata | reverse complement strand
TACTTCTTAACCAGTGCTTCCTTTTTAGATAATAACTTTAAACAGCTTCTATGTAAGCCTTTATTAAAGCCCAAAAAATTTAAATCTATTGCTTTCCAATTTTTACCGCTGTCTGTTGTTTTGTATAAAGTGTTTGATCTTCCACAGACGAAACCAGTGGTTTCGCTAGTAAAAAATATGCTGTAAAGCTCATCCCAGGATAGATACTGTTTCTCCCAAGAGATCCCACCATCAGTAGTTTTATACACATTTTCTCCGACAATAAAACCTAAGCTATCATTCAAAAAGAAGAGATCTTTTATATCTCTTGAAGTGGGTGGCTGTAGCCGTTGCCAATTCTCTCCTCCATCAGTGGTTTTCATCATTGATCCCCAGCTTCCGGTCGCGTATCCTAGGGAAGCGGAAGTAAATTTAATCTTTGAATAAGAACCATACGTACAATGCTTCACATCTTGCCAGTTTTGGCCTCCATCTTCTGTTTTTAGCAGTTTCCCAAAATCACCTACTGAAAAGCCTTTAGTTGAAGAGACAAAAAAAATATCATATAAGGCGGTAGAGGATGCGTTAACATAATCTTCACAGGTAGTAGGTAATCTTCTTAACTTTATTTGATTGCTGTAGGTTGAATGCGTGATTTGATTGTAAGCCCTTACCCTATAAAAATACGTTTGGCCATTCACCACATTGTTATCTTTAAAAGTGGTTGAATCTTTTGGAACACTTCCAATTTCTACAAAATGTTCTGCATCTGTTATGGAGCGTTCTATCTTAAAGCCTATTTCATTGCTAGCATTATCAATCCATTTAAGCAAAGTTTGATCACGAGAATAAGCGTCGGCAGTCAGAGAAGTGGGAGCTACCAAAAAATCATCCGCGAGTTCAGCTGTACTTCTTTGCCAAATAGCACCATTAAAGCTTTCAACTGTATTTATAATTATTTTATCATCAACTATAGTGATATTGTCAACTCCTGCATTTGTTGGTAGTCCGGCGCTGAAATTCTTCCATGTTTTACCCTTATCTTCCGACAAGTATATTCTACCAGTGTAAAGACTTCCAATAATGAATTTATTATCCGTCAGGTAAGTAGATAAAAATTGTGAATCGGTTATTACTGAATTAGCATAATTGTTGATATTAGTCCAGGTATTACCCAAATCAATTGAATAGATCAAACCATGATACCTTGTGGCCAGCAGAACATAATTACCTAAGGCTGACACTGATAGAATATCGTAGGTTAAATTTTGTAATTGATTCCAAGTCTGCCCTTTATCCTTCGATTGATAAAGACCTTCAGAGGTAGCCACATAAATGTAGTTTCCTGCAATAGCTAGAGATTGAATGTTAGTATACCTAGAAAGAGTAAAAGGTAATAGTTGCCAACTATTGCCGTCATCTAGGGAACTATATATCTTATTTTGAGCTACTCCCAGTAACGTATACTCATCAGCCGCCATTAAATATCCATAGCCGGTTTTTTTCTGCCATGTTTTTCCATCAGTTGACACTAAAAAATCACTTTCCTTTTGAGCAAAAAAAGTATCTCCCTTTCTGAATACATAATTTCTATAACTTTGAAATTCTGGCTGGTTAGTCCACCCCCCAACATCATTTTCTGAATAAAAGAGATGATAATTAGTGGCAGCCAGAACAATTTTAGAATTGCCGGCAATGGAGGAAAATTCGCCATAGGTATTGCTCTGTTTTTGCCATTGAGAGAGAACGGGATTAAAAGAGAGAAAAAATATCAGTAAACTTAACAGCAGGTAAATTTTTCTCATTTTTTATAACTATCAATAGTGTTGTAACTATAATGTTCCGTTTCTTGAAACTAAAGTACGAGTTGTATTCTTCTTAGCTTTTGTCTGAATATCAGAGAATCTTACATAGTAGCTTATCGTTGTCTTTTGCGTATTCCCCCATGTATCAATGACACAGCGAATAGCAAAGCATATCCCTGTATCATATACACTACATCTATAACTACAATTTTGAGACTAGAAACGGTAGTTGTTGCTACTTCCCGAGGTAAGTTCTATACCAGCGTATCGGTACTCACTAAGTTGATGCTTGAATATTCAACTAGGTTTCCTCTTTGCTAGCTAAATAATTGGCTGTTGTTATTTAATTCATTTAGCCAAATCAAAAAAAGTTCGGGAAAACCACATTTACCGGAATAGTTACCCTGTTACCTAAACTATATACCCTGTAGAAACGTTTTATCTGACCTTCTCATAGGTAAAGTCCACTAAGCCACGAAACTTTGGTGTGTTATAGGTTCCTTCTTCTCCCCAGTAGTACTGGCCTTCATACAAATAATGGTAAGTGTAGTAGATATCCATTACTTCAATCTCTTTTATCTGAAAAGGAAAGTAAAGGCCTTGATCAGGATTATAGCTCTCAGGTAATAGGGCATCGTATACTGAATCATGGCTTTTATTGAAATACCGGATCAGATAAAGGTGATTTGCCTTCAGCTCTAAGGCTTTGGCAAGTGGCTTATATTGAAAACCGTCAGTATTACTTACTGCTACGCTATCCACCAACAAGGGGTCAGACTTTGTCCAGGAAAGGTTTGTATGATCATAGAGTTCGATCCGGTAAGTTCCCTCGGCAGCAATCTTACCACCAATAGCAGTGATTTTTATCGCCTCTAGGGGTTTGAAAATATATCCCCGATAAGTGGCTGTATGGCGGTAGTCATTGGGGAAATTGGTTGTTTTGTAAACTTTAATCGCCCCATCGCTCTTGATAAAGTCTTCTAAAAAGCCTCTTTGCACTGGAACAGCTTCCTGTTTGTTACAGGAAAATAAAAGGAAGGAGAAAGACAGTAAAAGGTATGCCCGATTTTTGGTATACCTGGAAAGTAAAAATGCATCCATGCCGGTTACTGATGTTTAATACTGAACGTATGTTATATACAAAACTAGGGGTAAACAGCTGACATATATTGTTTTATTTGGGTAAAGAACATACATCCCTCCACTACCTATCGCTTTGAACGGGATTAAGCTACAAAGTACAATAAGCACATTTGCACTGTCAGCTAATGTGTTTAGCTATAAGAAAACAAAGTGCAGAAGGAAATAATGATTATATTTATAAATAGTTAAATGATAGACTTTGTTCTCTTTTTATATTCTGAGGAGCACCAAAAAAAGGTAGTTAAAATAACTCCCCCTTTGTTATTGTTATAAAAAGTAAAATTGGACAAAAGGGGAAGATAATAATTTTGATTACTTTCCCCTCTTGCCCACATATACAGTTACAAGAAAAGGGAAATTAAAATGATTATTACTTCACTATACTTAATTTATCGGCATGGACAG
Source organism: Rhodocytophaga aerolata (assembly GCF_030503435.1). Taxonomy (GTDB): domain Bacteria; phylum Bacteroidota; class Bacteroidia; order Cytophagales; family 172606-1; genus Rhodocytophaga; species Rhodocytophaga aerolata. The sequence continues at coordinate 5,884 of NZ_JAUKPO010000083.1, read as the reverse complement.
GGAGAGAAAGAGTGCTATAGCGATTGAATTAGAAAGCCCGCTTTCAATACGTATGCACAATTCCCTCTTTCAAAGCCTCTTCATAATTTTCCTTCTCAAACTGATATAGGTAGGGAGCCCGGTGGGGGCCAATGTTGCGCCGTTCATCGAGTTTTTTAATCAACCCCAGGGTGAGAAGCTTTTTTGAGAAGTTCCGCTGATCCAGTTCTTTGCCTAAAATAGTTTCGTAGAGGGAATGAATCTCCGGTAAGGTGAACTTCTGGGGCAATAAGTTATAGCCAATAGGCTGGTGATAGATCTGAAGCCGTAAAGTGAGCAAGGCTTTCTCCACCACTTCCTTCTGATCAAATAAAAGTTCTGGTATATCGTCTACATCCCACCACTGATAATCATCCGTGAAAAAGTCAAGCGTAACTGAAACCTTTGAGTAATCGACTAAGGCGAAGTAGCCAATGGATAAGGTCCGCTCAAATAGCCAGTTGTCTTCTTCTACCTCCAAACCAAATTTTTCTCTAAATACTTGAGGAATTCTTTCCTTCACCCGATAAGGAGAATCTCCGAACATGTGAAACTGCTGCAGAAACAGATTACTTAAACTCGTTCTTTCCTCTAGGATCCGGTGTGCCGCTTTACTCAATGGTTCTCTCCTCTTAATGAAACCGCCTGGTAATCCCCATTCATTATATCCTTTCCATTTGAGCAGCAGAATTTTAAGTTGCTGATTATGATAGCCAAATATGACACTATCAATGCTCATATGAGGCAGATAGTACTTATGACCATTATTAACAAAGTCTAACACTTCTTCTAGAGAGTTCATAGTGTCAAAAATAAAATATTATTTCGTAAAACTTACTAAATATAAAAAATACAATTACCTTTATTCCGTAAATATTACTATATAATATTTATTACCCCTAGGAGTACATTATTTCTGTATCAATTAATCAAGTTCTATCATTTCTAAACCCTACTTTCGTATGAAAAAGTTAAGCGCCCTTTTCTTCTTTAGTTTCTTATCTTTTGTGTTATTTGTTACCAACCTGCAGGCACAGTCTGCACCCGAAGACTATTTTGTAGGTACCTGGAATGTGAAAGCCTATAGCCTACCTCAAGGAGATACTGATATGATCATTCAACTAGACAAAAAAGATGGTAAGCTTAGTGGCGGAATTGTGGATGCTGCTACTAAAAAGGTAAAGACTCCTTTTAGTAAAATTGATGTTGCTGATAATACCCTCACCGCTCATTTTTTTGCCCAAGAGGAGGGCGTGGAGGTGTACTTGACTATGTCAAAGAAGGATGACAAGAACATTACAGGTAGTATTATGGATATGTTTAGAATGGAAGGATCCAAAGGGAAATAAGGGTGATTCAAACCTGTCGGTTATTTAAGTATTTATCTGCCTATAGTCGAATACATATCAAAGCCAGTAGATGAGTAACATTGCTCTTTAATGCTTGCACACGCATTTATTAAAGAGCTATACTACATTTTCATTTTTTTCTAATACAACCAAGCTGGACTTCCTTCGAAAAAGTGGACACTAAGTTAAGTACAAGTTTAGCATAACAGCTAAGGCCATATCCAAAGTTATAGAGTAGTAATATAAAACTACCCCTTTCAAATTACTTCTTAAAGGGTAAGTAAATAGTAAAGGTTGTACCTATATTCAAAGTGCTTTCTACTTCTATTTTTCCTCCAGCATTTTCTACAATCCTTTTTACAATATATAGTCCAATACCTGTGCCCTCCACATGGGTATGAAAGCGTTTAAACATGGTAAATAGCTTTTGTAAATTGTTTTCACTAATCCCTATCCCATTATCTTTGACCCGGATCAGCAGATAGTCTGCTTGTTTTTGTGTGATGATCTTTATCTGAGGTGTTCTTTCCGCAGAAGCATATTTGGCTGCATTAGATAACAGGTTATAGAGGATACTTTGCAAGTTTTTCTTGGCAAACCTGAATTCATCTATTTCTATATCTGTATCGATCAGTACTGGCCCGGCTGCTAGAAGTTTAGCTAGATCCAGTTCTACTTCCCCTATCAACTTTTGTATAGAAACTGTTTCTGCCTCTTCCTCGCCTTTTTGGGCTTTGGCTATTTGGGTTAAGCTGCCAATGGTAGCTTTGAGCCTGTCTACCGAGGCAGCAATCATGGATAAGATCCGACTCTGCTCCTCATCGAGCGCAAATGTGCTGGTTAGTTTCTTTACCAGAGCAAGTGTCAAGCCTTCAATATTGGCGATGGGGGCCTTCAGATCATGGGAGGCTGTATAAATGAAGTTATCTAAATCGGTATTGATTTTAGTAAGCTGCTCATTACTTGCCGCTAGCTTTTGGTTGCTTTCCAACACCGCTTTATTGGCCTCTGACAGTTCTTCATTGCCTGCTAAAAGTTCTTCACTAGCTGAACTGAGTTCTTCATTGGCCGCTGCTAGTTCCTGTGTGGTGGTTTGTAATTCCTGCTGTACGGTTTTTAGTTCATGAATGTCTGTGGCCGTACCTACCCACAACAGAAGATGATTATTTTCGTCTTTAATCGGCACAACCTGCGTCAGATGCCAGCGGAAAGAGCCATCCCGGTGCCGATACCGATTCTCTGCCCTATAGGGCATGGCTTCTCTTCGTCCGCTAGTTCTACGCGCGATGACAAGAGCTAAATCATCGGGGTGCAAGGCTTGCTGCCAGCCCATGCCCAGGCTTTGCTCTTGAGTGAGCCCTGTATACGCATACCACTGCTTATTGAAGAAATTGATTGCTGACTCTTCCCCGGGCGATGTCCAGGTAAGTTGGGGGATGGATTCCAGCAGTAAAGTCAGCCGTTCTGAGGCCTGTTTAGCTTCTTTTTCAGCTTTTTTGCGCTCGCTTATATCGGTCGCCAGCAAATAAAAGCCTACGACTTGTTTGTCCTCCCATCGGGGAATGAAGCGGAAATCCACATAGCGGGATTCCACCCGTTGGTAATGCATAAGTCTCTCAAAGGATTGGGCGTGTCCGGCTAATGCCTGCCGGATATTTTCTTTAATTGCTCCATAGGCTTCTTCGCCTGCTATCTCTCGAAGGGTTTTGCCCACCAGGGCCCTGCGCTCTAATTTAAACCACTGCTCATAGGCTTGACTTACAAAGCGGTAGGTTTCATCCTTGTCTATATAGGAGATGAGTACAGGTAAGGCATCGGTGATTAAGCGCAACTCTTTTTCACTGGCTGCAAGAGCTGTAGTTCTCTCCTTTACTCTTTTTTCCATTTCATAGTTCGTCTCCTGGAGTGCTTCCTGTGTGCGGAGTAATTCTTCATTGGCTTGCTGTAACTCTGTATTCTTATCTACGAGTTCTTGCTCGATTTGCTTTCGCTTAGTCACATCGCGGATGATAGCGGTAAAAAAAATGCCTTCCTGCTGCCAAAAAGATAGCGAAAGCTCCATAGGAAAACTTACTCCTCCTTTTCTCAAGCCTTCCACCTCAATGGTATGGCCGATCAATCTACCAACACCAGTAGCCACAAAGCGGTCCATCCCCCGCTGGTGGGCCTCTCTGTATTGAGCAGGCATGAGTAAAGAGAGATTGCTATTGATGAGCTCTTGCTGAGAGTAGCCAAAGATTTGGGTAGCTTTTTTATTGCAAAAAACAATAGTCGAATCGGCATCGGCAATAAGGATGGCATCCGTAGCGGTTTGAGCAATGGAGGAGAGTATTGTTTGGGAGACTTCTGTAGCCTTCGTTTTCCTGCCCATAGAAAGCAGGCCATCAAAGAAGTTCTTTAGAATCGTATTCATCAACAAATAAATTAGCTGTATTCAAACGCTTATTTCTACTTTAGTAGAAGGGAGTTCGTAATTACTATAGGAAAGTAAGGCTATAGACAAATGAAAAAGCCTATACAGTAGATAGGCTTGTTACCATTCAATAATTTTTTTCTCTAACTGTATCTTTTGGCTGCAAATTTGCATACAAAAAGACAATAATGCAAAAGTGTATATTTAGAAAGGCCTGTATTAATGATAGAGGCTTTTTTATTGGTAACGACTCTCTATCTAGTAGATAACTATGGCACGAAATTACCCCTATAGCCTTTAATGCCAAAATAACAAGCGCCTCTTTTCTTTCTTGAGTGAATTGTTTTGTTTCTTGCCATCCTTTAGTAAAGCACTTATTTACATTATTATTTTACGCTTTGAGTAGCTCCCTTACAAATGCTTTCATGGATTCTATTACATCAACTAGGGCTAGTCTTCTCATATGGCATGTTTAAACAATTAATATTAGTAGTTAATTTATTCGCCCCTTTCTCATTACTAAATTGCTACCTTAATGTACTTACCGGCATAATACATTGATCTTGTGTGATTTCGAAAATTTATTTTACCTGGCAGATCAGCTAATCTGTTAATCATATATTTAGCAGGTGCTTATAGGCATCAAGAGATAATCATTGATGCTAAAAACAGTCTCCCAAATACTCAGGCAGGCAATATCTCGTTGACGGTTTGTTGTTTTCTTCAGTGAGTTTAGTCAGTAAAAGAATAACTGAAATGTGTGGCTAGTGTTTCAGTACTGTATTTAGTCTTCCTGTAAAAATTGACAGCATCTTTATCTTCACTTTCCGCTTCCACGTATACTTCATCAAATCCATTTGCCTTACAAAAATTACAACATTCAATAATTAGCGCTTTACCTATACCCTTTCTCTGAAATTCCGGTGCAACGCCAACATCATAGATATAAGCCAGAGGTTTTTCGCTATAATACTGATGCAGGACATAGATTGTTAAGCTGCCAACCACTTTGTCATGTATTTTGGCGACAAATACCATAAAGTCCGGATCAGAAAGCAACTTGCTCAAATACTGATCATTAGGTATCGGAATACTATTCTCAAAGACTTCCGTGAAAACTTCAATGAGATTTCTGAAATTAGCTATCCCGCTTTGATCGAGTCTTTTTATTTCCATTTGTTAAATTGATGTTTTGATAAAAATTTTTTGTCAGGAATCAAATCTTGAACCGTCCCATTCTACCCCTGGCGGAAATAATATTGTTTTTCTTTTCTTCATTTCTAAAGCGATCAAAGCACTGTTACCACCCTGCTCTTCCAGTTTTGAAATAATATTCAGATAACTTTGCTCATCTCTGTTCTGACTTAGTTTGAATACATTATCGATTTCTTCTGCCTTCATCTCAAAACCAGCAATGGCAGGCATCATTTTGTTTAAAAATTTGTCCGGAAGGTTGTCGTAAATAGTGAGTGAGTTTGTATTCCCCTTTTCAAATTTTAGTGTAAATTTTCTCATAAACTGAATTAGCTCATCCCTTGTCATAAAATTCATTTGTCCGCTTATATGGACACTCATGTAATTCCATGTTGACCCAATCTGAGGATTGCTGTACCAGGAAGCGCTTACATACGCACTGGGACCTGTAAACACCACCAAGGCATGTGGGTTTTCAGCAAAAGCCTTATGGTGGTCTGTATTTCGCATCATGTGTCCTTGTAAAAACAATTGGCCTCCTCTCTCCTCAATGAGGACAGGAATTTGTGTAGCCACTTGCTTGCCTGATAAACTGCTCCCTGTTAAAAAGACAAATGGATGGTCTTCAAAGAAATCCAGTATGATTTGCTTTTCATTTTCTTTGAAGTATGAAAAATGATACATTGTCCTGATATCTTATGTGTTTTTAATACTGCCACGAATAGAAGTCCATACCTATACCCGGTAGTGAAAAAGGTGGTACTTTGTTGCATGATCTGGATTTGTAAATGGCTTATTCCAATTTCCTGCCCAACACATGATCCCGTGTGCTCTCGGCAATTTTACCGGCCTCTACAATCAGGGCTTCTGCCACTTCCAGATCTCTGAGGGTAGAAAGCAGGTGGTGCAT
>NZ_JAUKPO010000082.1 GCF_030503435.1 Rhodocytophaga aerolata | reverse complement strand
AACAAGTCAATGTTTATTTTTACTTTATCCAATTTTATATTTTACTGACAGCCAACATATTTATTGCCGCAACTCTCTCCTTTTTGTTGCGGGTATTTCTTTTTTAGCTACACCCTATTTCTGCTCCCCTAAAAAGCCTACTTTTATAGCTGCCATGCTTCTATAAGAGTTGTTAAATGCTATATTTAAGCATTTGTGATCCCTTTTATCCCCTCATTTCTCTCTTTTACTCTCTGCTCCCTACTCAAGTTTAAGATAGGACTCTTTCGTTTCTTTACAAACATCCATTCTTTTTTTTCTTTAGTTTTAGAAGCCGGAATATGCTTTTTTGAAGCTTTTTCTCCTTTTTCTGTCTTCTGCTCCTTTTTCTTACCTCCTTTTTTGTATTTCTCCGGGTGCGGTTATACACCTCATTTGGGAAGATACCCGCACCTTTTCTGCTTTGTGCCGCCTATATTGCTGATTTTTTACCCATTCTACCTGATATGAGCGTCTTTTCGCACAGCTAAGAAAAATATAATTGGGCTTTTCAGCTGTAGCTTTTCTGCTATTTTAAACTAATTGTTAGAAAAAGAGGCCTTTACCATCCTTTAGAAACTTTAGTAGAAAAGTGCTAGCGCAAGCCTGCTCCTATTCTGCTGTTGCCTTAGAGCTTCATGGCATCTAAGGGGCTTTTCACTCCCTGCATGCCTTTGGTGGTGATATGGGTATAAATCTCTGTAGTCTTAGCCGATTCATGCCCTAGCAGCACTTGTATATAGCGCAGGTCCGTACCTCGCTCCAGTAAATGCGTGGCAAAGCTATGGCGCAGGCTATGCACAGTTGCCGGTTTTAGAATTTCTGCCCGCAGGCAGGCTTCTTTGAAGATCTTCTGCACGCTGCGCTCCGAGTAGGGCCCTTCATCCGGGCCTTCAAACACCCACCGCTTGGGGGTATACAGGTTGATATAGTCACTCAGGTACTGCCAGGTCTTTTCCGAGAGTAGTGTCAGGCGGTCTTTCTTGCCCTTGGCTCCTTTGACATGGATGCGCATGCGGTCTTTATCGATAGCCGATAGTTCCAGCTTCAAAAGTTCGCCCATGCGAAGGCCGGCTGAGTAGATCACTAACAGAATGCACTTGTGCTTGAGATTGTCTGTTTTGGTCAGTATACTCGCTACCTCCTTTTCACTTAAGACCACCGGCAGTACTTTTTCCCGCCTTGGCCGGTCTACATAGTAAAACTTCCGATTGCCTCCCAAGACCCGCTCATAGTAAAACTTGATGGCATTGATGGCGCTATTCTGATACGAATGTGACACAGCCCTTTCTGTTACTAAATGCCTCAGGTACGCAATGATTTCTGCTTCTGTAATCTCTTCTACCGGAGGGGTGGGGTAGTAATTAATAAACTCCTCAAAAAGCCGTTTGTACACTTTGATGGTCCGGTAAGAATATCGTTGCACGCTCATCTTCTCAATCATCGCATCCGGACACGGACGAAACAGGCTTTTATCCCTTTTGAACACCGGGCTACTCACAGCCGGCTTTTGCTCCTGTTCCAACCGCAACTGCCAGCCATGGTGGGTGCAGAAGTCCTGCAGCCCTTCTCTGACTGCCTCCGTATCTGCTACCGTCCACCAGCGGTTGTCAGCGTCCCACTTAGCCAATGGCAAGCTTTTGACAAGCCTGATCAGCTCTGTATGGTAGGGAAATAGTAACCGCACACGGCCTTGCATGTAGGTCACCAGCAGCAGGGTGGTTGCCGCTAAACCCTGCTCTTGTTTTGCCTTTAAGGCTTTATCTACTCCCCGTTTAGCTTGGATTGGCGTTTCTTGGCTAAGCCCCGCCTTTTTAAAACCTGCCGTTTCCATTCTTTGCCCTCCTGCGGCTGCTTCCACTGCTGGCAGTGCTTCTTCTTTTAATCGTTGGCCAAAGTAATTGCGCAGCAAAGTCAGGTTGGTGAGAGAAGGAGTAATATGCCACCGGAAGTGCACATCATCCCATCGGCTGTAGCGCAGCGAGCGCACAAAGGTAATGTCGGCGGCATTCTTTGGCAGCTGCAAGATTAGCTTACTTGCCCCCAGGTAAAGTACCACCTCCTTAGTAGTAGCTGCATGGGTGGGGGCTGCCTGCTCATTTCCGCCTGGCCGTTGGTTTGCTTCCACCGAAAGGATAGGATGAGTAGGTGCCGGAGCGGCAGAAAAGGAAGCGTGATTACTCATTTTCTCCGCTGTTGGCGGCATGTGGTCTGTTCTGCTGCTGCCTGTAGCTACATCCGTTAAAGGCCTGTTCCGAGCAGTTGGTGAAGATGGAATACCTATACTGTCAGAAGAGCCTTCTGTTCGTTGCGCTGCTTTCTGGGTGGATAAGATACTTATTTGCGGAAAAAGGGTTTTGAGCTTTTGGTAAGCCGCCGCTGTATAGGGAATGTGCCAGCATTTCATCGAAGCACTCCAGGCATAGCCTTCAATGGATTTTACTTGCCCAATGGCTTCCGATGCATAGGGTATATTGACCCGGATGCGGTCTGCTCCTTTATGAGAGATTTTTTCAATACTTACGTTAAAATGCATTGTTTGAACATAGGTTAGCCGGGGGCTTATGTGCTCCTGGACATTTGCCTCCATGAATCCACTTTCTACCCCTTCAGGTAAATAAAGCATATAAGAGGAAAGCGTATGGATAACAGCTATAAGCTATGCTAGCAACCATTCAACTACCTTACTAAAAGTAGATTAATCAAATCACAACTAGTAGTATTGTTAAGTAAGCAGATCTACTTACTTATTCAAATCCATCCCCTTTGTAAAACCTTAGCCCTAAAGCCGATAAAAAACAGGTTGACGATTTTTTCTTAAAATAGAGTATTGAAATTACTATGTAAGCACCTCCCCTTTTGGGCTAAATTAAGTAGGGCTACATGACGCATGCGCCCTTTCTACACCATTCCCCAAAATAGTTAGAATAGGTTGTTTTTCCCGGTCAGCATTTTGATTCTCATAAATGGCTGCCCATTTGATACCGAATTGAGCATTTTCAATGTACCAATATATCCTATTGCGCCAGTACTCAAATCCATTCATCGGCTCCTTCTGGCCAATGAATTTGGAATAGAAATCCTGTTTTCTGGTAGTGGTCTGCTCTAAATCATTAAAGAAATAAATAACTGTTTTGTATCCCCATTTGTCTATCTACTATTATAACTCTTAATTGATGTATCTAGTAGAAAAAAAAGCCACTTGTTAAAGTTAATAGCGAAAAGCCCAATAACACCCCTTTTCGATTAAAAAAATCAGCAGCAAAAAATCTCAGTTTATTGTATACAGCAAAATTTCAAAAACAAAAAACCGCCTAATTTGCGAAATTAAGCGGTTTTGAGAGTGATTCCGTTTGGATTCGAACCAAAGACCTACTGCTTAGAAGGCAGTCGCCTATATGCTGTAAATCAATAAGATATACCACTCAGGTCTCATATAGGTCTCGAAATATAATTTTAATTTGCCCTTTTTACCTCGTTTCGCTAGGAAAAATCAATGGCTTAGCCAGGCTAAAGAAGCGTTTTGCACGAGCAATACCTGTTAAAAGATAGATCCCTCTCCCCCTACTGGTTTTTTCGCCAGTCAAAGGTCACAAGTTCATTTATACTCGAAAAGACTGACTATATATTGGATCTTGCAAATGAATAGCTGCCTTTTGTATAACTTACCCATTTGTATAAATTAGTAAGTTTCTGAAATATTACCTGTTTAGGACTCTTTCTTTCGTAAACTATCTAGCTGGTTTTGTAGATCTTCGATATCCTCCCATAAGCGTTTATCGAAAGCAAAAGGTAACACAGCGATTAATTTAATTTCTTTGAATTCCGGATGCCTGGCATTTAATACATAGTTGAACTCATCAGGAATCACTGCTGAGGGAACTTTCAGTACCGGCGTGTCTTTAGCCACATACCAATCAGATCCTATTTGTTGACATTGCTTATGAAGGGTAATCTGATTCCAGCCTGTTTGTAGATTTCTCAGATTTATATGCTGAACAGCTAACCTATCAGGCACATAAATCACCATGGTCCTGAAAGTCTCAATCCCACCTCTGCCTCCTTTATGGGCTAAATTTTCTAAACAGGCTAAAGACCTGGAGGATGCTGTGTAAATGACTTCTTCTCCGCGCTGATTCCATCTACCCTCCACGCCGGATGCATAGAGCTGGTCAGCAAATTTAGCTTTAGTAATCCGAAATACTTCCATGCCTTATACGACATACCCATGCGCTATGCGCAGGAGTTCATCATAGACTAAATCAACCCCTGTAGAAGTATTGAGAAATTCAATGGGTTTTTTATTGCCTAAACTTAAAGAATTGATCCCGAGCCACTCTCTAAACTCTTTCATGTCTTCAAAAACCTCCTCTCCACAAAGGAATAATCGTTCTAATTTTAAGAATAGCTCCCTTCCAAAACATCAATTTTTTAGCATTCTTCCGGTAGTTATCCACTGTTTTAACATCTATGCCTACTAAAGAGGCAAGCAGCCCTTTTTGCATACCACTCACCTGAAGCAGTTTATCAAAATACCCAATACTAATGCCTTCATGAGCAGCATCAATTAAGGTGTAATCATCTTCTATAGTTAATGTTTTCATAACTATTTGCTCCTCTAATTAAATCTGTTATAAAACAAATATACGGAAATTTCCTCATTCAATACGAAAATTTTCTTAAATATTTTATTTTTTAGAGTTATCATTTCATTGGGATATTTGCTGCTGTGTATGCCCGGCAAACCGCTGATAAATTTATAGTTTAATATTGATAATTTGCACTTTGCCTGGTGTTGTTTGTCTAGCGGGAACTGCTGTTGATAAAAGCTGAAACCGCTGAAACACGGCTTCCCTCAGCCCCACTTGTAGCAATACTTTTGTTGTGCGCTTGTGCCATTGTCGTTAATTTGATATTATCAAGTTCACTATTTTCCAAAAATTCTTTTGGCTTCTTCTGGACTGAAGCGTCGCCATAAATTGTATTCACGATACTTGCACACTCTGAAGTGATTGCGAGCTTTAGTGAAATACTCTGCTTTAATGTCATACCATCGTCGCGCCGGAAGATAATTGACTTCATTGCTGTTGAGATCGAGTTCCAAACCAGTAATTGCTTTTGCCTGTATTTTTAACAAGTCGGGAGGCAGATCCAAATCTGCACCAATATGCCAAATGTGAGCGGTGTTGTCTTTGTTTGCTGTGACAATACTTTTACCGTCCGGGCTGAATGTGGCGTGGGTAACGTCGGTGCTATTCCCGATAAGTGTGACAATAGGATGGCCGGTAGATGCCTGCCACAGGTCTGACCTGCCATACGAATCTACTGTAAGTATATACTCACCGTCGGGACTTAAGTCTGCTTGCTGTGCATAGACATTTAAATTGATAGCCGAACCGATCTGTTTCAGACTTGCTACATCCCAAAATCTTAGTAAGCCACCACTTGCAGTCAAAACACGCTGTCCGCCTTCGCCGAATACGGCACTGGTTACGGCGTTCTGATGGTTTAAGGATCGACGGTCGCCTACATTGTGTGGAAAATCCAAAAGCTTAGTTTCTGTGCTCTGACCAAATACTAAAAGATCCTTGCCATTTGGACTTAATCGGCACCATCAACACTGGAATAAAATTTTACCGGATACTTGTATTCGTAACCATTCTTTATTTCGAAAAATTGACCTTCGCCGTAACTTGTGCTACTCCCCAAAATTAAGACCAATAGTTAAGTTGAAAAACAAGTATTAAAATAGTGGTCTAATGAAAGCAAAAAGAAAGCAGTACACATCAAATTTTAAAGCCAAAGTCGCTATTGAAGCTCTTAAGGAAAAAGAGACGTTAGCGGAATTATCTAAACGCTTCGAAGTACACCCAACGATGATTGGTAAATGGAAGCAGGACTTTCTCAGTAGAGCCGCTTCCGTATTTGAAAAGTCGTCTGAAGGGGAATCCCAGGAAGTAATTGACCCGGATCAGTTGTACGCCAAGATTGGCAGGTTAGAATTAGAAAATGAGTTTTTAAAAAAAGCTTGAAGAAGCTGGGCTAAAGCAGTTACGGGCAATGATTAACAAGGAGAGTAGATTAAGTATTCGAGCACAATGTGAGTTGTTAGGTTTGCACAAGAGCACACTATACTACCAACCGGTGGCTGAAACAGAGGAAAACCTGCGGATTATGCGTCTGTTAGATGAACGATATTTAAACCATCCCACAGAAGGAGTCTTGCAATTACAGGATTTTCTGCGGGCAGAAGGTCATCAAGTTAACCATAAACGAGTGAGGCGATTGCTGAGAAAATGGGCCTCATGGCCATCTTTCCCAAACCAAATTTAAGTAAGCTAGGCCGAGCTGAGTACATTTACCCATACTTGTTGAAAAATCTGTCTATCACTGAAAGTAATCAGGTTTGGCAGATAGATATAACTTATATACCTATGGCTAAAGGCTTTATGTATCTAGTAGCCATCATCGATGTCTATAGCCGCTTTGTGGTAGGTTGGGATATTTCCAATAATATGGATGCAAATTGGGTAGTAGAAACATTGCAGGTAGCCTTTACCCAATATGGCAAGCCACACATTGTTAACTCTGATCAAGGTAGTCAATTCACCTGTAAAAAGTGGGTAGAGTATCTGAAGGAGCAGCAGATTTTAATCAGTATGGATGGCAAAGGCAGGGCAATTGATAATGTATATATTGAAAGATTATGGCGGACAGTAAAATATGATTATGTTTGCCTTACCCCACCTGAAGATGGCTGGCAGCTATATCAGGGGCTGAAATCTTTCTTTGAAAAATACAATTGCCAGAAGTACCATCAAGGTATCGGAAGGCAACTACCTGTCGCAGTCTATTACAATGCATTGGCTAGCAGCGCCTGAATAGATTCTTCAATTAACAATTACCCATTTTTGGTCCTGAAAATGGGGAGTACCTCAATCATACCAATTATTTTACAAAGCAGCAGGCCAAACTCTGTGTTTTTGGATATATCGAAGGTTTATATAATAGTATAATAGAAGAAGAAGGCATTCTGCATTGGTAACAGAAGTCCAGAACAATATTTATTTAATTTAGAAGAAAAAAGAATGGCTGCCTGAAAAATTCCTCCAGTAAACTTTTTATATTTATTTAAGAAATTTTGACCAATAAGACTGTTAAACGCCTTGGTCTGATCCTACGTATGGCAACCTCATCAAGTTGCATTAGCGCTCAACCAAACAATGTTAACTAAAATGCGAACATGCCTATGATCAGTCAACAACCTTCTTCATTCAAAGATATTCAGATTCATGACTCTGGATTAAATATGGTAATTACCAAATTGACTATTCCCTCCAATTGGCAAGCCCACTATGAGATAGCCTGCGATCGGATAACGGGAGGCCCGCAAAGATATACATTTGTGGTTATTGGACCTAAAAACCAGTACATCAGAGCCTATGCCGGCACTTTTTCTTTTGGAGTGATGAACAATACATCTTATCAACAAGCCCTTGATCATGCAATCACTCATATCATAAAGCCAGAAAATCTAACGGATTTGCATTTCACTGGGCTTCAAATTAGCCATGAAAGTGAGCAGAATGCTAAATACCGAGAACTGGCACAAAGAGCTGCTCAAATGGGCCAACAGTATAATATCTTGGAGACTACTTTTACCGGAAAACGAGCAGGCAAAACGTTTAAGGGTAAGATATTGATCAACTATATGGTATCACACGTTGGTGGATTTGGCACTATGGGCAGTTTGCAACCTTTTAGAATGATGTTTGCAGCGCAAGAACATTTTGATGATCTGCTTTTAGTGGCAAAAAGAATGGATGATTCGATGATAGAGAACCCTGAATATAGTAAAACCGTCACAGAGATAGGACACAGATATCGGCAGCAAATGGCAGTTCAGCATCAGGCTCAAATGCAGCAGTTTAACGCTCAGACTCAGCAAATGCAAGCAGATCATCAACGAAGGATGGCTGACCAACAGGCCTCATTTGCCTCTCATCAAAAAAATATGGCGGGACTAAATCAGATACAAGAGGTGGCCCATGAAAATTATATGAAAACGCTAAAGAGCAACGGTAGTTTTTCAACTATAGGAAGTGAGCATGGAAGTCATAACGCTTTTGTGGATCAAATCTATGAAAGACAGAGTTTCAATGATCCATGGACAAATACGAAAGTTGCTTTGGATGGTCAATATGAGTACAACTACACCAATGGATTGGGAGATTATTATAGAACCAACGATCCTACCTTCAAACCTACTTCGCTACAAGGTGAATGGAATAAAATCGACCCTTTGCAAGGAAAATAACTCACAGACCTTGCATAGAATAGAAGAATGAAATTATGAAGGGTACAATTCAAAGCCACCCTGCGGTTTGTTGTTTGACCAGTCTAGGGGTAAAAGCAGTTGTTGAAGTGAGTTACTCAAACTACCCCTTTTTGATTAACTTATTTGAATAGGGACCGCCACCAAACTAAACTCCGGCAACAAGCACAGGCAAAACTCATCCTGTCGGTTTGCTTACCTGCCCTTCAGCTGTTGTATTTTTTTTAATTCTTTTCAAACCTTTCAAAATCAGATCTGGCATATGAGCCATACTAATAACCTGGTGATGCCTTAGCTGCTATCCTAGTATGGTAACCACTTGAAAATTTAGAAGGAAAAATGCATTGATAGGAATAGTTTTTGTACAAAAAAACAAAGGGGAGGGAATGTACCGATGATTTTTTTGAAGCTAGCTGTGGGCTTGGTTTTGGTTGTTTCTGCTACTAGTAGTTTGCAAGCACAGGCCTTACTGACCAATAAGAAGTGGAGCCTGACGAATAATAATCTTGAGACCCAAGTTGTCTTTCATGAGGATGGAAGATATAAAATCATCATGGGCAGCATTTCACAAATCATTGAATGGAGGAAGGTGCATGATATGCTTGTTATCATTTTTCCACCAGAAAACAGAAACCAACAGGCTATCAGCCAAGAATATTTAATCAAAAAGCTTCAAGAAGACACCCTGCAAGTACAACGAGTAGGCTTTCCTACCATAGAAACTTTTGTAGCGATCAGAGAGTAACTTTATTTACCTACTCAAAAAGCCATGCCTTGCATCGGTTCACCAATTGATGAATCTACCTTATCAAGTAATGTAAGTCTCAAGAAAGGGGCTGTTACTTTAACTACCATTTATTGTTACCCTATTTATCTCTTTAG
>NZ_JAUKPO010000081.1 GCF_030503435.1 Rhodocytophaga aerolata | reverse complement strand
TAAGTAAAACTAGTAAGTGAGGCCAGAAACGCTGCAGATTATAAAAAGCTTTCATCAACACAAATTATGGTGATCGAACAAAGATATACTACTTTCAAAACAAAACTAACAGAGAGGTAGACCTGTCTTTCTTCTTACAACTTAATTTATGTTCTATTACTTTATTTCAGGAATTAACCCTAAGTTCAATAATTACTTTTTATGTAAATAGGATTATTGAACTTTACAGAAGTTTAGAACAAGAGCTTTCAGAGAACATATCTATATATAGTACAACGGAATGGAACCTGCACGGGCTATGATTGAAGATTGATAATGTATAAGTTTATCTTATATATCCTTTACTTTTTTAGTAATGTGCATAGGTTAGAAATGATAACTTAGTTGAAATACATACAGGGGTTGATTGAATCGTAGCTGAAAAAAATTTGCAGTAAGTTTAGAAGGTGTTGGTGGATTGGCTACCGCATCAAATGAATGTATGGCCATGCTATTATAAGCCATATTCGCATGGGCTTCGGCTGATAGGGATATGCGGGAATGAATAAAAAACTTCATACCCACAAACGGAGAAATACCGGTAATAAGGTTTCTGTTTCTGGGATAATAATCTTTACCGAATAAAATGGCGCCTTCATATACCTCATAAGTATATTGCAGAAAAACATCTGCGCCATAGAATAGCTGAAACTGGTTAAATTGTTTTTGCCATTCCTTGCCTACACTACTAAAAAGAGTGAAAGCTGTTTTCTTAAAACTGCTCCCTGCCCAACTGGTATCAATCTTGTTAGGATTCAAATGCTGAGCAAAATCTGCTCCTAACCTGAATCTGTAAGCAGATAATTTGTTGTCTTTCTCTCTGTTCCACCTGACAAACAGAGAAGGGGGAACGACATTTTTGTTAATCAGAAACAGCAGATCTGTGCCAATATCCCAGGTATACCTCTCTACTTCTCTACTATTTTCTTCTTTTTCTTGCGCCTGTAGTTGCCAGCCTAAGCAGAGTAAAAGGCAGATCATCCATGTTTTTTTTCTCATACATAATAAAATTTAGTAAATAAATAAGTATACAGAAACATCCAAGCATCTACGATAGAATGAATATGCCCTTTATGCTGATAAGTAGAATAATTTTATAATTACTTTTATATTGATGGCAACATTCTACACACACTATATATATAGTGGATATTTATAGCCTGTATATTAAAGTATAGAGAAATATACACTATTGATGCGTGAATCAATCCGGTCTATTACTAAAATAGCTTTACAGGATTGAAGATAAAATAAGTAACTCAAATAGCATTTAATAAATTGTAATCTTTAGAATAATTCCTAGACCATCTTTTGTTCAGTATACCTGCTTTACCATGAGCTTGAGCAGGGGTTAAGTAATCACAGCTAGCATGTGGACGTAAGTAGTTATATGCATGGATGGCTTTTGCGATACTTTCTTTAGCCAAAGGGAAAGAAATGAAACCACGACAGTAAAACTCATTTTTTATTGTACCATTGATACGCTCTGCAATCGCATTTTCACCCGGATCTCCATCTCGGGTCATACTAATACTAATTTCATGTTTCTTGAGTAGCTTTATATACTCATGTGAACAATATTGCGTGCCTCTATCAGAGTGGTGAATTAAGTTATCAAGATTTCTTCTAGAATGATGCAATGCCATTTTCAAGGCTTCCAAGGGGCCTTTTGACTGCAGATTTTCCTGCAGTGACCAGCCGATAATCTTTTTGGAATAGGCATCGGTTATCAAACTTAAGTAAGCAAATTTATGCGGTAGCAATACATAGGTGATATCACTTACCCATAACTCATTAGGTTTTAAGGGAATAAAATCTTGAACTAAGTTAGGGTACTTATAAAAAGGATGATTCGAGTTGGTAGTGATAGCCCTTCTTTTGGTTCTTTTGATCAATAGATGATGTGCCCTCAAAAGCGTATATAATTTATCTCTGCCAATCTTTATTTGGTTTTTATTGAAGAAATCTGCTAATAAGAAATACAGCTTATCTGTGCCTACTCTCGGTAGATCTTTTCTGATCCGCTTTACCTCTTGTAAGATCAATTCTTGCTCATTGATCACTTTTTCTTCCCGCCAACAGGCTTCATAGTAAGCTTGTCTTGTTTTTCCAAACAGTCCACACACAGTGCCCATAGCTGTTAAAGGCCACGCCTGATTCAATTCTTTGACTGTTTGGAACCAGACTTTTTTCTGATGTCAACATTTAATTGTTTCTCAGCAATGTTAATCATGGTTTCTAAAGCTGTATTCTTAAGTTGCAGCTTATCTATCTGTGCCTGGGCTTCTAAAAGCTGTTTTTTCAACTCTTCCACTGACTGTTTAGCCTTTTTCATAGTGGGTAAAGATTTAGGTTTGAAATGGTGAAGCAAGCGTATTTTGAAATACCACCGGTTCCATCTACTAAATTTTGTTTTGGACAAGATATATTTTTTCCTTGCTTGTGCAAAGGAATAGAACCCGGATCGGACTTCTTCTACAATCTTTCGCTTCTCAAGCGGAGAATAGGACTTCTTAGCGGTTTTGGTTAATTTCTTTTTAGTCATCACTTTACAGGGTTAGTGTAAAGCCATTTCAGGAATTGACCTCCGGTTAAATAAGTCTATTTATGATAAGTAAGGGGCAAGAGGGGAATAAAAAATACTTCTATTCCTCGGTTAAAAATAATCTTTTCCCCTCTTGCCTACATTTTTGTTGCCTACTGAAAATCGCAAAAGCAAAAGGGTGCATAACAACTTTCTATATTTCTTTACCATCTACTCAATGGTTCATACTATTAGGTACAATACTTATCGATTCTAGTTATGGATACTGATTATATGGCTATGCAAAGCACAAGGAATGAACAAAATTATTTACCCAAATAACAAGGTTTGGTGGCACGTATAATGTATATAAATTTACGCAGCCTTAGGCTCTTGATCAGGCTTGATGTTGAGTGCGGTTGTTACTTTATTTTTGTTTTTGCTATGGGTAAGGCAACCGTTGTTCGTACATACACCGCCACGCCTCTTTGCTGACCAGGTATCCATGGTGGAGATTGCTCTATAACATGAAGGATTTCTTTGTCTAATTCCGGATCTACTCCCCTCCTATGCCTATACGTGCGTTTTGGACTGCTCCTGATTTATCGATGATAAATACCACTTGGACTCTATCACGTAATGCTAATTCTGTCGGCTCTTTGTTTAGCCGCTTTAAGACATATTTTTCAAATTCTTTGTAGCCACCCGGATATTGGAGCATTTGTTCAACCACAGCAAAAATTGGCTGTATCCAGCTCTGCCTGACTTTGGGCATGCAGTAAAATACCTTGTATGAAGAGGATACAAGTTAAGATAAGGGGTTTATATACGCTTTGCGTATTCATCACTCTACAAGGTTAGTGTAAGGCGGTTTCAGGAATTGGCCATACGATACCCATGAACTAGCCTTACAGCTAAAATATCTAATGGAAAAAATGAGTAAGAAGCCATTTGTATTCCCCATGCTTGATGATTTGTAGCTTAAGGTGTTTTATTTTTTTTCGTCTCAATTAAAATAACCCCATGAATAGCCTTCTGACCATATAGGTTAACCCCTTCCTCGCCGGTCATGATCTGGATCGTTTCTACATCTTCGGGCTTTATTTTCTTGAGGATTTTCTCTTTTTTCTTCTCCTCTATCCTGGTTCCATTTAAGAAATGCAGATACTTTGGATCTTTTAGCTCATCAAAATTAAACCTACCGGATAATTGGCCAGACGGCATTCCTACACGGCTCGTAGGCGAGCTGTTATCCACCGCAGGTATTTTTGAAATAGGTTTTCCAAAATCTCCTAGCTCTTCCCACTTATAGTCAAATGGAAATGAAAGGGTATCCTTTGTTAAAACATAGGTTGATGAATCCCTTCCGGCATTCCCGCCTTGATCAACCCGGCTAGTTGCCGTAGTTACTGCTTTGTTGCAACCGCTTACACTCATTAGTAGGGAGATAGCTAATACTATTCTCCGGGGATAAACTTTAGGCATAGCAGGGTTCTTTATGGATGGCTAACTTACTTATCAAACTTTACTAGATAGAATTTATTGCCTTTGTAAGCAGATCACTATTCTGCTTACCTAATATCCTGTGTAGCTAATCAGTTAGCTAATTGCTGATCAAGGAGTGCCTCTATTTTTGATTGGGCACTTGGCTTGGGAGCATGGATCTGACGGATTATTCCCTCTTTGTCTAGGAGAATAAAGTGCGGAATAGACTTTACACCAAAAGCTTGAGCTATCTCTTCGGTTGGATCAAATAATTGGAGCCATGCCGGCTGCTCTTTCGCCAAGGCTTTTTTCCAGGCCGGATAGCGATCCCAAAGAGCAATGCTGATAAATTCAATAGGGGAATCTTTATACTTTTCGTATAATCGTTTCATATCCGGCTGTTGCTCCCGGCAGGGGCCGCACCAGCTGGCCCATAGATCAATGTAAAGGAGTTTGCCTTTAAAGTCAGCCAAGGAATGCAGCTTCCCTTTTTCATCTTGCAGAGAAAAGGCAGGAACCCGATCTCCTGCTTTTAAGCGTAGCCCGGGCTTTTGCAAGTAAGTTAGTTTTTCTTTTTGGACAGAAGTAAGATATGTTTTTAAGCGTTGATCTTGGATTAATTGCAAGAAGGGTAATAGGGAGGACATACTTTCGGTAAAACGCTCTTTAGAAGCATACTCTTTAGCAATGTCGCGCCAGATATAGCTACCCAAGACATAATCTCGTACTTTCCCACCGAAGTACTCAGTGGCAAATTCATATCTATATAGAGGGGGAATACTATCGGGGGCAACTCTATACCCATGCCTTGCCCAATATGCATTCCTGGCTACATATGGCAGAAAATTGCGAAATTTGGGCGATAGTAAATTATCCGCATCGTTTAACTCTTGCTTCCAACTAGTTCCCAGTAGGTGCTCTATCATAGCCTGAGGTTGTTTAGAGGAATACCAGGCTTGATCATGCACCAAAGCAATGACTTCATAGCGGTTTTCTAAATGGAGCATCCGCTCGAAAGAAGGCAGATAAGGATCGTTTGTGGCCCTTGAAAACACGAGCTGACGGGCTGAATCAGCTATCTGCTTACGCCTGCGGATATAGCTCTCGAAAGCCTGCTCAGAAAGGGAGTATGGATCTGGGTACGTTTTTACAAAGAGTGAATCGCTCAGAAGTTTCTTTTCGAGAGAAAAATAGCTGTTGACTTCCCCGCCTTTGCCAGTAATGCGGGTATTTTTGGAATCAACTACATCTACTATGATTGATAAGTGGTAGCCGGGAGCAAGCAGCAGCCTGGTGCCAGCTGTTTTGCCATTTTGGTAAGTGATACTTGCTAGGACTGGCTCTTTTATGTTCGCTGTTAGTAGCCTAAAAGAGTTGTCTTCCTTTAACAGAATCGTATCCTGATAGGCCATGCCTAGCTGATTGGTCCAGCTTAAAAGAAAAAGCTTATCGAGAAAGGAACTGTTTGTTATAAATTTTCCAGCTAAGGTAACTTGTGTAGGACTGGGCTGGGCCAACCCAAAGAAAGGAGTACATAAAAACAGAAGAATACTAGCCTTTAATTTCATAGCCAATGAGATTAGAAAGGAATAGCACAAGCATTGTTTAAAATTGAATATAAAGCCCGTTCATTAAGCTTGTGGGAAGAAGGCAATTTGTAGCGCTCCTCTATTCAATCTTATAAATAGATTCCTTAAAAACAAGAAAAATGTCTGTTTTACTCTTTTTCTAAGTTTTTGAAGTGTCCTCATGTAAAGCCGCATGGCTTAAATTGTAGATCTATCCATAGGAATATATACCACCTCTAAAATAATCTATCATGTGTAAAAGATACACACTTGTGAAACGTTGATAAAGAAAGCCCTTCAAGAAAGAATCGTTTCACCTCCCTGCTTATTCCAATGAGTCGATCGCTCCTTGTTTGCTACTTCTTTTTCCAACTCCTATGCTTACATAATATTTTCTTTGAAGTCTATAGTCAACCAAAATCTGATGCCCTAGCCTGGATAGAGCTGGATATGGTTTCCCTTTCAGAAGGGCCGTGGTCTTCTGGGCAAACCAAGGACTATTTTGATCAAGCGCTGTTAGGCAAACAAATCATCGCCCTTGGCGAACAAAATCATGGAGATGGCAGCACCTTTACCCAATTTAGCAGGCTTGTCAAGCTATTACATGAGCAGTATGGCTTTGAGGCTATTGTTTTTGAAAGTGGCTTTTATGATTGTCACAAGGCTTGGCAGCAGATCAAGGCAGGTAGGGATCCCCTGCAAGCCTTTGAGAAAAGTGTTTTTTCTATCTGGAGTCAAAGCCAACAAGCAGCCCCTTTGTTTGACTACATAGCCCATAAAGCCCATACCCCTACTCCCCTGCTACTTTCAGGATTTGATTCGCAATTTACTGGCAGCTATGGCCGAGAGGAGTTTATTGGAGAACTAGATTCCTTACTTAAGATAATAGACGCCTCCTATGCTCTCACCAAAGAGTATCAGGCATTCCGGGACATGGCTCAAAAGATTGCTCACTACAAACTTCCCTATACCAATCCCTCTGTGGAAGAGCAAGATCTGTTTCATAGAGAACTAGCGCACCTGGTTTCTTTAGTTGAATCTTCTAGTCTAACAGAGAAGGCTTTTTATGTGCAATTGATGCATAATCTAGCCCTACATGCCCAATCTCTTTGGTCGATGGAGAAGCTTTACAAAGGCGAACTTGCCACAAGAGAGCTGCTTAACCTCAGGGATGTGCAAATGGCTAAAAATGTCATCTGGCTGCTGGAAGGGCCTCTCCAAGGAAAAAAAATCATCTTATGGGGCAATATCTCTCATCTGCTCAAGAACTCATCGAGCCTTGTAGCTAAATCCGGTAGAGACTTATTTAAAGGAGCCACCACCATGGGGGATTACCTCTATGAGAGGTATGGAGAAAAGATGTATGTGATTGCTTCTCTTTCCTATGAAGGACAAACCGGTCATGTAAAGATGGATCCAAAGCAGAAGGTGCCTGCTGCTCCAGAAGGCAGCTTGAATGCCCTCTTGCATCAAACGGGTAAAAAGCTAGCTTTCCTGGATTTGAACAAAATAGCCCCACAAAAGCGATGGCTGACAAAGCCGATGCTTGCCCGGTTAGATCACACTATCTTATTTGAGGCCGATTGGACAAAAGTTTTTGATGGTATTTTCTATATTGATCAAATGCAGCCCAGTTGGGGGAAGCAAGAGCGTTCGAGGGAGAAAAAAAATTAATAAACCCTTTGAGAAACAAATAGGGAATGTACTAATCATTTACCATACTTTTTAAAGGCACGGTATTTTGTTATTCTAAAAAAAACTCATCACCTATCATTCGCTTCATTTACTCTTTTATGCACAAAATTTCTTGGATTTGCCTAATTATTATCACCACTTTTTTCTTCAGCTTCCATCCGTTTCTAAGCCTGGCTCAAGACCTCTCCGGGTCATATCAAGCTACGATCAATTTTGACTTTGAGCCTACCGTAAATAAGGGGAAGCCTTTCTTACTATGGGCTACTAGTACCCATCCCATCCATCTGGATACCCTCCACGCCCATCAAGGAAGAGGAAGCATGCTCATTCAGCCGCAGAATAAGGTACTATCTATTTATACCCGCTCGCTGCCCATAGATCCATTCAAAGGAAAAATTCTTTCGCTTCATGTATATATGAAAGCAGAAGCATTTACCGGATTTGCCGGTATCTATGCCAGTGTGCTCTCTGAAAGGCAATCAGAAAGATTAGCCTATGCGGAAAACATCGATAGTGTTTTTGCAGATACTACCTGGAAAAAGATATCCCTTCAACTACCTGTGAGTGAACAAGCCGATAAAATAGCCATTGGCCTACGCACCTTTGGCAAAGGCAAGGTCTGGTTTGATGCCATGCAGGTATGGATGGGAGAAGAGGTATATATCGATAGCCCGTTACAAGGGACAGAGCCTTTTCTTGCCCCTCCTAGGCAAGATAGCTCATCGGTGCAGGCAGCTTTTTCCACCGGAGACCCTTTCGCTCAGCACACAGCAACTCTCCCTAACAATCATGAATCTTCGTCAGTGTTAAGGCAAGCAGCGCCCTCTTTACTTCTCAAACAGCTTTCCTTAGACAGCCTACAAGGCAAGATGCTTTCCTTCAAAGGTCAACTAAAGCTGACAGGGTCAGCCCACCAGAAAGCCCACCTGTATGTGGCTTTTTTGCTTGAAGACAGAGGATATCATGAAAGGTATCAGTATATACCCTATACGTTGCCTGCCGCTGAGCAGGAGTGGATACCCTTTGATATTCAAGCAAGTGTTCCTGCCAATGCTTTTCTAACCACGGCCTCTTTTGGGATAGCTACCTTTGGCCAGGAACAGGTCTTGGTGGAAGGGTTAGAAGTGCTGGTAGATGGCACTCCATACCAAGATCCAACGACTGCTTCGGTTAGCTTACCTACCGGGCAACAACTTTCCTGGTTAAAAAGTAAGGTAATAAGCCTGCAAACAACCTCACCCAAGGGCGAACAAAAAGATTTACTACGCTTAAATTCCGTCATTGGGCAAAGCAGGCTGGTAGGTTTAGGTGAGGTAAGCCATGGTTCTCATGAGATATTTGAAATGAAACATCGCCTCTTTCGCTATTTAGTAGAACAAAAAGGTTTTACTTTACTAGCTATGGAGGCAGAAATGGGAGCCAGCGCCCGCCTCAATGACTATATCCTGCATGGAAAAGGAGAGGCGAAAGCGCTCTTAGCCGGGTTAGGCTTCTGGACATGGAATACAGAAGAAATACTCGCCATGATCGAATGGATGCGAAGCTACAATGCGGCCAAGCCGGCTAAAAAAATACAGTTTGTTGGCTTTGATATGCAATCAGCGGGAGTAGCCATTGAAAATTTGCTCGCTTTTGCCTCAAAGCAGGATAGCAGTCTTGTGAGCTATCTTTCGAGGTTAAAACCGCTTGTAGGGCAGTTAAAAACGGAGCCAAGTCAAAGGAATGTACGACTGCAAAAGAAGGATACGCTCCTGACAACGATTGAGGCTCTGCTGCAATTGATTAGGGATCGCTTAGAGGTAGCCAAGCTGAGAGATCTTGTCTCCTTAGATGAACTAGCTTGGCTAAAGCAAAATGAGCGTTTGATTTATCAATATGTGACCCTGCAAAATATGCCAGATAAATACAACTACCGGGATGCCTGTATGGCAGAAAATCTGCATTGGACCCTAAACCGGCATAAGGGAGAGAAAGTAGCCATTTGGGCACATAACAACCATATTGCTAAACAAGGAAAGGAATTTATTATACCCATGGGAGCACGATTGAAAAGAGAGTATGGAGACGCCTATTTTGCCGCAGGATTTAGTTTTCATCAGGGGAGTTACCGGGCCATCGAAGATAACCAGCTAGCTCAGGTGAAAGCGCAAGTTTCTTATCCTGGAAGTTATGAGTATTATTTTCATTCTCTAGGGATGCATAAGCAAAACATACCAGCCACCCTGTTGCCGCTACAAGGCTTAAGCTTGAAAGAAGAAAACAAATGGCTGTTTGAGCGATTATTCTTTCGAGATATAGGAGCCGTTGCCGCCGGGCAGGAATATAATTTTACAAGGCATGAACTAAAGAAAGAATTTGATGCCCTGTTATATATCCATCAGTCTACTCCTTCAATAGGAGTAACAAAATAGGCATAAACTTTTAAAAACAAGCAAATTATAAAGGTTTAACGTTTCCTAGTAGGACGGCTTAGCTACTGAAAACAGGATTTTTTGAAGTTACATAAATGGAATTATGTAAAGGAAGGGGCCAGAGGGGGAATTAAAAGGTACCTTCCTTTTATCTTAAAGAAGTATCTTTTCCCCTCTTGCCCACTTTTCTATTGTAAATGGGAATAAGAAAGGGGCGGTATTTGAAACAAAGCTTAAGTCAGTTTGATATTTTAATAGACTTGCTCTAGCCAAATCCTGCGGGCAATACCAATTCCCT
>NZ_JAUKPO010000080.1 GCF_030503435.1 Rhodocytophaga aerolata | reverse complement strand
TTCTTTTTAGTCATCACTTTACAGAGTTAGTGTAAAGCTAATTCAGGAATTGACCCTTTGTTTAATAAGTAGCAATATGTAAAGTTGTTCATGTTTATCCTTAAATAGCTGTAGGTATCATGTCAAGCTAATAAGCCCTAAGGTTGCATACTTTATGGCTGCTATATACCTATATCAGTTTAAGTCCACAGGTATTTTCGTTTCTCTGATAATTACTCTCCTAGCTATTGTACGCTATATTCCCAAATATCTTTAGTTGCTTTAATATCAAGTCCAATTCCTGTTCCCATCCATACCCTATCTTGAAAAGTAAGCAGAAAAGGCCATGTTTTAGCCGGTTGTGGAAGGCTGCTTTTCTTTGTCCAGATGTTATCTTCTGCAGAGTATTGCCATAGATCCGTATAATATTCAATTTCCCGTTCTAGGGAAGCGTTTCTGATATCTTTCCATCCTAATCCAATATAGCCTTTTCCGTGTATCACAAAACCTGCGGCTCCATAGCGGCCTTTGCCAGGGAAATCTGCCTTTTTGCTCCACTGACCACTATCTCCATCAAACTCCCAAAAATCTGAAAGCACTACCTGGTTGCCTGCGCCTGTTTTAGTGACACCTGTGCCCACATACGCTTTATTGTTGATTACAAAGCCGGCTGCACTGTGTCTATCAGTTCCAGGAAAATCACTGAGCCTTGTCCACTCATCACTCTGTGGAGAATACATCCAGCACTGCTTGTTGCTAAAGCTATTGGCTCCTCCAACCACATAGCCTTTCCCCTTCAGGGCGAAAGTTGTAGCGGCTACATTAGCCAGCCCATTATTACCTGGAAAATTTTCAAGTCTTTTCCAACTGTCTGTCTCAGGCGTATATTCGTAGAAGGGAGATTGGCCACTGCCATTTTCTCCAAGACCAATATACACCTTGTTATCAAGTACAAAGCTTATACCCCCAGCAAAACTTGTCGGTGCATCGTTTTTCTGTATCCAGCTATTGCTTTCCTGATCATACATCCATAAATCTTTCAGCATCTCATTATTGGCCCGGTAGCCAAATCCGGCATACCAATGATTAGCTGCAAAAAAAGAGAGCGCCATATAGCGAATGCCTCCGGGAAAGTCTGTACCTGCTGTCCATTTGTCCATCGGCAAATCCTCGATAACAATGCTCTGAGAATTGCTGTTTGAGAGCCCGTTCCCTGTCACGGTTAGGGAAACAAGGTAGGTGCCATTAATTTTGTACTGATGCTGTGGATGCTGCTCGGTGGAACTAGTACCATCACCAAAGTTCCAGCGGTAGGCAGTTGCATATAAAGACAAATTTTTAAATGTTACCTGCCCTTTTTGGACGGAAGTCACCTCAAAGCTTGCCTGCGGTTGCTCTACCGGATGGGTTTCTACTGACTTCTTGCAAGCAAGGATAATCAAGAAAAACAGCAAGAAAAGTCCTAAATTTTTATACATTCTCATTGGTTGTATTTTGTAAAGACACTCGTATCAATTGTTTAAACTTGCCTAGGTATCCCACCTATCAAGCATTCTCTAAACAATTATTGAATCCTTTTCTGTTAAGTTGATCTTTCTCTGCGAAGAGATATAAGATTTTATTTCAGAATACTGATAGTCCATGCGCTCATTTGTCTTGTATACCAACTTGAGTTACCAATAGGGAATACATAAAGCATTTCTTCTTCATAAACCTACTTTAATTTCCAGTAAAGGTTATGTGGGGTTAAATAATGGGGCTACGTTCAATGCACCCTTACTATGCCACATCCTTACTATAAACTTTTTATCTTTCTCACCACCTATTTAAACTAATTTTTCGGTTCGATAAATGGAATAACATAAAGTCCAAAATGGATGAAAGGGGATAAAATGCTGTTTCCCACACTTTATTTTACCCGCTTGTCCAAGGCCTAAAAAGCAGAAGGGTATCACAACTACCCCTTTTTTTAAGGATCAGCCTTAGTATTAATTAAAACAGTTAAAATCGGCTGTCTTTTTACTTTCCTTAGTTAAAGAGGCATTCTTACCAATGCACTAAAGAACGCAGATAGAAAAAAGGCAGATAGATTTCCTATCTGCCCTAAAAAAGGTAGTAGACGACTCTTATCTTACTTTTTTACCACCTTAATCACCTTTATTTCTCCATCTTCGGTCTGCAGTTTGAGCAAATGCAAGCCTGCTTTCAGCGAGAGCCCTGTTAAGACTAGTTCCACTTCCGGCTGATTAGATATTACATACTCTGTTACAAAATACGTCTTGCCAACTATATCTGTCAGGGTGATTATTAGCTTGCCTTCTTGTCCGCCTGTAGCAATTGTTAGCTTCTCTGAGAAAGGATTGGGATAAACTACTACTGGGCTTGCTGGCAGCTCAACTCCTGCCAATTTAGCAGCAGACGGCACAAAAGGCGACAACACAGAGCCTGGAATCACAGAGATGTTACTGCTGCCAGGGATAGTCCAACCCACCGCTAAATTATCGCCATAAACCGCTTCTTTGTGCAAAGCTTCGATGTAGTACTTCTTACCTTTCTCCAAGCTAACAGCTACTGATTTTTGAGAAGAATACTTGATCCATTGCCTGGCTGAAGTATGGGCAGTCAGGTAGGCAATCTTTTGTTTACTTGCCGGGCTGTCAGAAGTACTCAGCCATAATTCTGCCTGATCATCAGCCGCTATATAGAAGATGTAACTGCCGGTAGCTGGCGCACAAATGTAGCCTCTGATCCGCTGTCCATAGTTATCACCGATTCCTGAAGGGGTTTCAAAAGAGCTGATTTGGGTAGAAGAGGTAGGAGTGGTAGTGAAAGGAATATCTGTTACAGCTCCACCTCTGACATTAGCCCAGTACTCGCGCAAGATGCTACCAGTGGCACTACAAGCAATAACCGTCGGCATCACAGGCGAGAGAACAGATCCTGGAATGATGCTGATGCTACCACTTCCTGGGCTTGCCCAGGCTACAGCTAAATTATCGCCCCCGGTGGCTTCCTTATGCAGGGCTTCTATGTAGTACTTTTTGCCTTTTTCCAAAGCAATAGTAGCTGATTTTTGAGAAGGGTATTTTACCCAATCTCCATTTCTGGCCCATCCGGTAACTGAGGCAATTTTGCGTTTGCTTGCCGAATTATCACTGGTTGATAGCCACAGCTCACTGTTATCATCGGAAGCAATATAGAAGGTATAATTCCCTGTTGTCGGGGCACAGATATAACCCCGGATGCGCTGTCCATAGTTGTCAGCTATATTCGTAGGAGCTTCAAACGAGCTAAGCTGCGAAGTGGAAGCAGGTGCAGTATTTACGGGAATGGCTGTTATTTCTTTGCCTGCATTGTTCGTCCAATACTCCCGCAGAATGCTGCCACTAGCTGTACATGCAGATGTGGAAGGCGTATCAGTAACTGATACAAATCTAAAGGTAGCCGTATTGAGCTGCGTGTTATTTTGTGAAGTCAGTGCCAATCCTACATAAACACTGCTACCCATAGTAATAGTAGTTTGGCCGATCATAATCCAGTTTACTGCATCAAAAGAATAATAAGAGGTAAATGTGTTTCCACTTCTTTCCAGCTTGAGTTTAAGAAGACTGGGTGTTGTACCTGTAACAGATTTGTACCCAGGTGTACCTGATCCCTGTCGCCACATAAAGTTGGTGCTACTTGAAGGATTGACAGCCACGGCTACAAAAGAAGAACTTGGACTAAGATCCTCCCGGATCATTAAGCCAGCCAGGGCATAGGGATGGGTATTGCCCATGCTTTCCACTTCTGCTGTAATACTACCATTCCCACTAAAGGGCTGATAGACGTAATGGAATGCATCCGGGGCTTTGTAGTAGTCATTACCTCCGCTTTCTACTAAAAAGCCTTCTATGCCAGACATAGGCCTAGTAGTTCCAGGCAAAGCCACCGCACCTATATCCTGGTTTTTCCAGGGAGCAGGCAGGGTGCTACTTTGTGGTATTACTTTAACGGTTCCTGCTTCTGTGCCATCACTTTTCCACAACTGCCTGCTTACTCCAAAGCCATCATACGCCGAAAAGTATAGGGTATTATTGACAACTGTTAAATCTTGTGGGGTAGATGAATTTGGAATTCCCCCACCTTCCGGATAGATTTCTTTTACCTGCACGGTACCCTGAGAAGTTCCATTACTTTTCCAAAGTTCCCCATTATTAATTTCACCACCTGGAAGCGTAAACAGCAACGTGCCATTTAAGTTTGTCAGTTCAAAGGAAGGGAAAAAATCATAATAATACTCCTGATAGAATTCTTTTAGAATAACTGTTCCAGCTCCTGTGCCATCACTTTTCCAGAGTTGCTGAGAGCGCATTTTTGTTCCAAACTCATCTGCCTGCGCAGCTTGGGCAACAAAAAACAGCGTTTCATTTATTACCAGCATCTCAAACTCCACAGGTAAACCTATTGATTTTATGAACACTGTGCCTGCGGTTGTACCATCTGTTTTCCACAATTGACGATCGTTTCCAACGTCATAACGATCATAATCAGTCTGCGCTAAAAAGTATAAAGCCCCATTAAAGGCAACGAATGTGTCGGGAAAGGAACTAACTTCAAAAGAACCTCCATATCGCCCTTCCTGTTCAGGTGCAATATCTTTCAGTAGCACTGTACCTGCGGCCGTACCATCGCTTTTCCATAGTTCGGTTCCTTTATCAGGCGTACTAGCGGCAAAATATAAGCTGCCATTCCAGGCATATAAACTAGAGGGTGAGGAGCTTCCTGTGCCAGGGTATATATCTTTTACCAGTTGGGTTCCTGCGGCTGTGCCATTGCTTTTCCAAAGTTCCCAGCCAGTAGCCGGATCATAGCCTGAAAAGTACAGTACGCCATTCAGGTTAGCTAAGCCGGAAAAGCCCTTGGCTGCACCGGAATTAATACTTTTTAACAGAATGGTTCCACCAGAGGTGCCGTCACTTTTCCAAAGCTCATAGGTATTGCTTCCTTTATTCAACACAAAGTACAGCAGACCGTTCACCTCAGTAAGTTGGGAAAAAGGAGAAGGAATTGAGGAAGTAAAGCTTTTTACAAGCACTGTACTTTCGGCTGTGCCATTGCTTTTCCATAGCTGTATTCCATTGGCTGTAAAATACAAACTGCTGCCTATCTTTTTCAGGTTGGCCGGCGATGAGCTAGCGGCCATTGAGGCAATATCTTTGACTAAAACAGTTCCAGAAGTAGTGCCATTGCTCTTCCATAACTCGGTTCCTTTATCAGGTGTGCTGGCTGCAAAGAATAAGCTACCATTCACATGGGTGAGGCCTGTGGGATTCTCTTGAGCGAGCAGGGGAACTACATAGAAAAAGTAAGTAAGCAGAAATACTGCGGCTTGTGTAGCCGCACTACACTGACTGTGCCGCCAAATTAAGGGGCCAAAGCTGGTAGAAGGTAGAAAATAACGCATGAAAAGGTTGGTAAGGGTTTGAAAGAAATACTTGATAGTTGTTTGTTTTTAATAAAATTTCTGCCGGATAGATAGCAGAAAGTGCACTAGTTGGAATAGCTGTCTAGTAGACAGAAAGCCTAAGAAAAGGTTGACAAAAAAGATTAGCCAGAGAAAACCTTGTTTATAGCGATGCAGATTACTAATGGATTAGGAGAGCAAGTAAACAAGCTGAACATACATAAATAGCTTAAGTGGTTGTAAATAAAGTAGTTAAAAGTGTATACAAGTTACTGTATCTGTTCCAGGTAAATGTGTGCCTTCCTTTTCGGATATCGGGATCCAGCTTATAAAGCTGCCTGTAGAAAATGGAGGCCTTAATTTATGTTTTCAGCGGATATTACCCGCCTGTACAATGCAAGATAATGTTCAAAAGTGTAGGCCACAAAGCTACTAAGAAGGCCTATACCTGTCAATACCCATTTCCAGGTATATTGCTGATAAGTCAAGAACTATTTTGCCATATTTCGTCTTTTACGTGTAACAAGGAAAATGTTGCAGACAATAGCGAATGCATGAACTTTAACCACCACTTTTTGACTAGATAGCCTTTTGCTCACAACGTAAAATGTACCTGTCTACAGGGTAGAGATTTATGAGATGAAAAAGGAAATTGATGGTAACAAAAACTCATGAAAATTAGCTAAGTGAACTTTGATTAATTTAACCAGTTTTTGTAACTCCTGCCATTATGGCTGATTTAGTAAGAAGGGAATAATGATTTATTGATTGTTGAGTTACACAAAACCCAAGGTTCCTGATACTGAGATGAGCAAAGTTGATTTTTAAGTAAATAAGCTATTATCCTTCTTCATAGGTCAATTAAAATAACTCCTATAGATCGATTTCTTTCTAACTTTTAGAAATGTAAAAAGGCAGATATTAGATCTGCCTTTTATAGATACTCCTCATGGATCGTTGATAGGTTAATTTTTCGGATCCTTTGTTTGGCTTTTTAGCAGTGCCCCGTTTGTATGGGCATTCTTGCTATACAGGTGTATGGCAATCAGTAGTAGAAAGAATATGGCTATGGCTATCATCGTCCATTTACTTTTCATCCATGTAGAGAAGGACGCTTGTGAAGCTAATAGTTGCCCTAGTTCAAGGGGCTTATATGATGTGATCATCTTTGTGTCTGTTTATATTGTATGTTGTGTATGTTGTATGTTGTGTATGTTGGTTTATGCTTCAAGTTGGTAAATTTTGTAGCGGGTTTCAGAAAGCTGTTCATAGCCATACTCAAACAGTTTAGTTACCGCTCGATTTTCAACCTCGACAATAGTAAAACACAGTTGAAAATCGAATCCTTCTTTTGCTAACATCTCCCGACTGATCTCTGCTTGACCATAGATCGCATACAGCTTTTCTAAGATCTGCTCACTGCTGATGGCCCGATCGATATTATGCTGATACTTTCTATATTTTGTTTGGTGATAAGCTATTGCTGCTTTTTGCTCGGCAGCCTCCTCTGACAGTCCTTTGATTTGATTTTCTATGGCTAATAGTTTTGCCCGTAGTAAACTGTTCGCTTTTTTCTCTGCTTGCAACTCCCTTTGCAATTGTTCTAGCTCCTGCTGCACTCCTTCCAGAAAAGCGATCAGACTTTGGCCATCTAAGTTCTCTTGGATAGCAAAGACAAGCCATAGGATACGCTCACCAAGCTGGCTAATGACCAGGCCTTCATCTATGCCTAGCTGATAGAATCGTTCTTTCAGATAAGCCGTACAGGCGATGGTGATATTTTCCTTTTTCAGGATTGATTCGTCGATTGGCTCACAGGCATACAGGGGTCTGCGGCCGCTAGATTTGGGATACTCCAACATAGGGTTGTTTGTAGTTTAAAAAATGAGGCATCACTATGCCTTAATGAATTGGTTAACTGAAATGAACCGTGCCTATAGCCACCAACGGATATGCTTACACTTGTATTAGCCTACCGGAATGGGAAAAATGCTATAGAAAAAAATAGTCATTTTCAGTATGGCAAATGTATGGCCTTAGCCATCAAAAGAGCATGAAAACGCTTCTCTTTTGTCATTTGCGTACCAAAACTGATTAAAGGTACCTTTATGGGATGAAATCGATCTATTGGTGCTATTTGTCCATTGATCTGCTTGCTGAAAGATTACCTTTTGATAGGATTAGCCCAAGGAGATATTTTGCGTAAAAACAACTCATGCGCTAGAAGTGGGCGTATCTATTCTGTGGGTGAAACGTATGGAAAAAAGCTTTTCATAAAGAATTATACGTTTTTGCCTAGTGGCACGAAAAGCTCATTCAAACCTTTACCAAGTTGCATTATTTCTAGGTGTAAGTGCTTATGGAAAATTACTTACTAGTGAACATTCTAGGTTGGTTTATCTTACATTCAAAGGCCTTCACATGCTGCTTTATTCTGTGGAACCTGATGTAGGGTTTTTAGTCAACGATTCGAATTGATTGTTCTCTTTTCATAACTTTTCAGCCTTATTTGAATCGATTTCAATCTTTTTCTATCGTTCTGAATCGGTTTAAATATCTTTAAAAAGATTTGAGTCTTTTCAGTGCTTATTTTGCCTCAAATAATGGAATTGAAGCACTTTTTTGTATTGCCTGCATCGTTCACATAAGAAGGATTTCTTGCAAGCTTATGTGAACGATTTTGAGGCTCATAAACAAAGCAAATGTGAACGGAGAACAGACGAGGATATCATCCAAAAATCGTTCTCATTTACTGGTAAGGAAATTCGCTACATTTTCTTGCTAATAAAGCATTTTCTGCTAGTAGTTGCATCCTGTAAAAAAATTGACAATACCAACTATTTTGCTCTTTCTGTTGTGAACGCAAATGAGAACGATTTGGAGTAAATTGATTAGCAATAAGTTGAATTAGTTATAAAGCATATTGGCCTCCGCAGCCCATACATGAGAAGATGATGACAATGCTTGGCGGATGGTTTAAAAATATCCTTTTTTTAAGATTCGCTCTTTGGTTAGAAACACATTCTTTTTCATTTTCTGTAAGAATGGTCTTGCTCTTGATGAGAGTAGTATCCGCCAAACTATTTCTCAAAGATGGATATGAGGCTAGCCTGGCTGATCAAACCTGCTTACTTATTTCATCCCTAGCCATGATTTTACCTACAGCTATACCTATAAAAAGAAAAGAATGCAACCGTTTTTTTGTAACTCCACACGCCTGTAGGAGTTTACAGGTTTTTCTCTTAAAAGTCGTATCTGTGAGCAAATACGACTTTTACCATACTCATTGCCCTTGCCTGTTAATTACTTGATTCATTCCTTAAAAGACTCTTTTCAGCTTTTGCTGGAAAGGCTGTTAACCCCCTTTAAATTATTCCTAGCCGCACAACCATTGAAAATGCTTTGACTACTCTATAGGTATCACGTAGAGCTTCGAGCTATCTGTTTTTTTTGAGTACTATAGTATGCAAATTTGGAAAAATTTGTATCTTACTTGCAGTTGTGAACAGGGCCCTGGTAGCCTATGTTTACTCGAGAACTTATCTAGGGCAACAAATCATGCCTATTACTGTATGGATATTTATGTAGATCAATTCAAAAAAGCCCATCTTCCCGAAGGAAAGCATTTAGTTTCCATCACTTCTGTGGAAGAAGGTAAGACTAGAACCAACCACTCCTACTTTCAATGCGTCTTTGAAAATGAGCATGGGCAGATACAGGCCTGGTTTTACCCCACAGAAAAAGGGATCAAAGCGGTGGTGCGCTTATTTACGGCAGCCGGCCTAGAAGTACGCAGTGGAGCTGTCTTGCAAACCGAGCGGCTGCTGGGAACAAAGCTCTATATATGGGTGAAGAAAGATACCTTCTTTGACAAAGAAAAAGGCCAAGAGCGCACCTATCATATGGTGAGTCGCTTCGAACCGGTTTTGGATGATCAGGGGGCTAGATGAAAAAAGAAGCTAAGGGTGCTTCAAAAGTGTCTGGTATGAGAAGCATGGGGCCTTGACAAAGTAGATTGTTGAGCGGGTTAGTCACTTTTCTGCTCGACTCTCACCACCAATTCGGAGGGGTTGATTTCTAAGGCAGCTGCCAGTTTGAACAGTGTAGCAAGGGTAGGTTGCCGCAAGCCTCTTTCCAAGAGTGAGATATAGGTCCGATCCAGTTCACAGAGTTCAGCCAGCTTTTCTTGTGATAAATGGCGCTCTTTGCGCATTTCTTGAAGTACTTTACCAAACAAATCCGCTTTCATAGGGGCTTCTGATAGGGCAGGCAATCTAAGGGAAAGGCTTCCCTTAGACTACAGACTATAGTCTGCAATAAGAGAATTCAATACTCTACTATAGATGGAGGCAATCAAACAAGGAGGAATGATAGGAGAGTAAGAATGGGAAGAGGTGATGAAAAATTAGTTCTAGATAGGAATACTGATAGATAACAATGGCAAAGAAAAAAACAGGATTTAAAAAAGGCACTTATAAAAAAGGAGAAAAACCTTCGGATTATGCAGGTGGCTGGGAAAACAATCTGCTCACGGCTGAGCAGCTTAGGGAGAAAGCTTGGCACAGAGAAAGTATGAGTAAAAGAAGTAAAAAGTAATTGATGCTGATAAGACTATGGCTGAATAAGACCTGAATTGTTGCTTTTTCAACAGTCTATGTTTTTTCAAAGCTGAATGCCACTTACAATTTGGGGTTTTTTAATAAATCTTTCTTTAGCAACTATTCCGTTCAAAGGCACACTGATTTCTAAATATGGAAAAATTAAGTTAACGTGAACTATGGATTAGCCGGTGCAACATTAGGCAGCCATAGGGTAGT
>NZ_JAUKPO010000007.1 GCF_030503435.1 Rhodocytophaga aerolata | reverse complement strand
CTTCTCAGCACTACTTGCTAAGATGGTGGTTTTTACAAACCTAAAACTATTTTACCCGTAAACTAATCTATTCGTATAAACTCTACCTTCCCTGTTTTCCCGCTTTTTTGCTCTCTTTCTCAAAAGGATTGCAAATCTAGGGGCTTTCTTTTAAGTTTCCAAATAAGTAAAGAAAAATATTTTCTGCCTTTTTTCACCCTCCCTCGCTGCTCCTCTTTCTCTCCAAACGGGCTGCAAACATACCACGCTTTTTGTTTCCCCCCAAATCTAAAGACCTATTTTTTTTACTCTTTTTTTCTTGTCTTAGCCTTCTTATTCTTGCCCTGTACTATTAGCTCCCGCTCGCTTCCCAATCGGGTTGCAATCCTACCCGACTCCTCTTACCTTTCCAAATACTTTAGCAATTATTTTTTTCTACTAATAGTAAGCATGCTTATAAGTTGATTGAGGATGGATATTTATGAGAAAATTTAGCTGTATATATTAGATATACGTTTGTAAAAATATTTACTCTAGTATATTTATGATTCTTTATATTATATACTCGTTTAATAATCAATTTTAAAAATAAGTAGAACCACAACTAACAACGATTTACACATATGTTTGACATGATGGGAATGCTTGGTAAAGTAAAGGAATTACAAGCCAAGATGAAAGAAGCTCAAGATAACTTAGTACATGTACAAGCTAGCGCAGAAGCTGGCGCAGGTATGGTAAAAGCAACTGTTAATGGCAAAAAACAATTGGTATCTCTGGAAATTGATCCGGATGTGATTAAGCCAGACGATAAAGAAATGATGCAGGATTTGATAGTGGCAGCTGTTAACAAAGCTTTGGCCGAAGTAGATGTTAAAGCAAAAGAAGAGTTAAAAAAGACCACACAAGGAATTATGCCAAATATACCAGGGCTTGACCTTGGCAGCATGTTTTAATTTTAATATATGTACAGTGTTGCGGTTGTTATATTGAATTATAACGGTAAACATTTTTTGGAGAAATTTCTGCCTTCCGTTATTACATATAGTATAGGTAGCCAGATAATAGTAGCAGACAATAAATCAACCGACGGCTCAATAGAATATTTGCAACAGAATTTTCCTACTATAGAAATTATTCGACTCATCCGTAATGAGGGGTACAGCCAGGGGTATAATTTAGCACTTCAGCAAATAAAGGCAACTTATTACATATTGTTGAATTCTGATGTTGAGGTGACACCTAACTGGTTGAACCCTCTGATTGCTTTAATGGAAAGTGATAGCCAAATAGCTGCCTGTCAACCTAAGATAAAATCATATTCCGACAAACGAGCATTTGAATATGCCGGAGCAGCTGGTGGTTATATAGATAAGTATGGGTATCCTTTTTGCCGGGGTAGGCTGTTTTCACATGTTGAAATAGATAATGGCCAGTATAATGATACAAGGGAAGTATTTTGGGCAACAGGGGCCTGTATGGTGGTAAGAGCTGAACTATTTTGGTTACTAGGTGGGCTCGATCCACATTTTTTTGCGCATATGGAAGAAATAGATCTTTGCTGGCGAATAAAGAATGCTGGATATAAAATCATATATTGCGCAGAAAGCACGGTTTTTCATGTAGGCGGAGGTACACTACCAGTATCTAATCCTCGGAAAACATTCCTGAATTTTAGAAATGGTATTGTATTATTATACAAAAACTTGCCGGAAGATCAACTGTGGCGGATTATTTTTATACGGTTAGTATTAGATGGCGTAGCTGCTATCCAGTTTTTGCTGACATTTTCCTTTGCTAACTTCGCAGCAGTTTTTAAAGCTCATATGAGTTTCTATAAAAATATTTCTGTCTGGAAACAACAAAGAAAGAAAAGTATACGTTTGGCAAAAGGGTTTGCCCATGAGGAAATATATAAAAAAAGTATTGTCTACAGTTTTTTTATAGAGAAAAAACGGACTTTTAAGCAATTAAAATTTTAGAATTCCCAGATAGAAGGGTGGCTGTTACGACGGAAATGTTTCCGCATATTCATAATAAAAGCCAGAGAAAGATATACTATAATAGGAGAACCAAACGTTAGAAACGAACTGTAGATAAAAAACAAGCGTATGCTGCAAATTGAAATACCTAGTTTTTCTCCTAAACGTGTACAAACACCAAAAGCTTGTTTTTCGAAAAAATATTGAATTTTTTGCATAGATAAAACAAAAGTTGCAAAAAAACGTTGGTTGAATTTAGTTCCTTTATACGCAAATTACAAAAAAAGTGTCACCAAAATTGTAATAAATTTAATATCTCTATAATTTCGCAACCAAATATCAAATCGCAACTAAACAAATTGAGACCATGATTCGAACTAGAAGTTTACTGTCTACGATTGCTATCGTTAGTGCAATGGGCTACTCCAGCTGTACATTGCCTAAGATGGTAAAAATGTCTAAAGACCAGGAGATGAAAGTAACACCCAATCCTCTTGAAGTGCATGCAGACGAAGTAAAATTTGATGTTGCTGGAACACTTCCAGTGAAAATGTTAAAGAAAAAAACAACCTATACGGCGGATGTAGATTATAAGTATGGCGACAAAAAAACAGATGTAGGTAATCTTGAGTATGCCGCAGCTGATTTTCCAAATGCTAAAAAAGAACAACCCAAACTCGAGAAAAACTTCTCTTTTCCTTATCAGGAAGGTATGGAAAGAGGTGAGTTAGTAGTTCAAGGTACAGCAGCAAAAGGCAAAAAATCTAAAACCACTCCAGAGATGCCTATTGCTAAAGGTATTATTACTACCTCTAAGCTGGTAAAAGAAGCAGATCTGGTAGCTTATGCAGAGAGCGGATACAATCCTAATCCTGAGTTTGAGCCGGTAGATGTTGCCTTTTTCTTCCCTCAAGGTAGCGCTCAGTTGCGTACCAGTGAAACAAGAAGTACCAGAGGTAAATTTCTAGATGCATTCATTCAAGAGAAGAACGTAACTAAAACAGTTACTATTACCGGTACTCACTCACCAGAAGGTGCTGAAAGAGTAAACTCCCGGTTGTCTGAAAACAGAGCTGAAGCCATTGAAAAATACTACCGTGGCAAAATGAGATCTTACAACTACAAACAAAAAGCAGATTCTGTAGAGTTTGTTCTGAAGCCTATCATCCAGGACTGGCAGCAACTGAAAGATACTTTAGCAGCTACTGATATCTTGAATGAAGAACAAGAACAACAAATTCTGACTGTTATTGATGGTAGTGGAGATTTTGAAACAAAAGAAGATGAACTGCACAAACTTCCGTACTACAGAACTTTATTAAATCAGGTATATCCAAAATTGAGAACAGCTCAAACTGAGATGTTAACTCTAATGGAGAAGAAGCCAGATAATGAAATAGCTGTAATAGCTAAGCAAATGGCTGAAGGCAGAGCTGACACCAGTGCTTTGAATGCAAAAGAACTAGCCTATGCTGCTACATTAACTCCTGATTTGAATGAGAAGAAAGGTATTTATGAAGCATATGTAAAGAAAACTGACAACTGGCAATCTCATAATGACTTAGGTGCTATTCACTTAGAGTTAGCAAAAAAAGAGACAGATCAGTCACGTAAAACTCAACTTGCTGATATGGCTATTACTCACCTGGAAATGGCTAGAAACAAGCAAGAATCTGCTGAAGTATACAACAACTTAGCAGTAGCTTATAGCATGAAAGGTATGAGAAAAGAAGCTATGGAAGCTATCAACAAAGCAACTCAGCAAACAGGTAACGAAGAAGTAACAAAAGCTATTAATGCTGCTAAAGGTGTAATGCAAATTAGATCTGCTAACTACAGTGAAGCAGTAAATACACTGTCTCAGGCTGGCGACGATGTAAATGTACTATACAACAAAGGCCTTGCTCAAGTATTGGCTAAGCAGTATGATGCGGCTCTTGGTACCCTAAATGAAGCTGCTGCTAAAGAAGGTGCAGATGCTATGACTCACTATGTTACAGCTATTGCTGCGGCCAGAGCTAAAAATGAAAGCGCCATGCTAGATGCTTTGAAGAAAGCTGTTAGTGGAAGCAGTGATTTAAGAACAAAAGCTATGCAAGACTTAGAGTTCGATGCATATGCTAATTCTGAAAGCTTCAAAAATGCTCTTAGATAGTTCTTATAAGTAATAAGGTATACAAAACCTGCCTCCATAGAGGCAGGTTTTTTTACGTCTTTTGCGATAACATACACCCATAAAATTTGTGTAGGGAAGCCAAACAATATACTTTACAATAAACAAAATATCTTCTACCTTTGCAGCCGTTGAAATGCCGGGCAAGTCTAAGGTATGCAGGCTGCAAACATATTATTACGCTTATAATTAAAGATTATTTCACATGAGAGAGATACAATTTAGAGAGGCCTTACGGGAAGCAATGTCAGAAGAGATGCGCAGAGATGAACGCATTTTTTTGATGGGTGAAGAAGTAGCTGAATACAATGGTGCCTATAAAGTAAGTCAGGGTATGCTGGACGAATTCGGACCTCAGCGGGTAATAGATACGCCTATTGCTGAACTTGGCTTTGCCGGTATTGGAGTAGGAGCAGCCATGAACGGACTTCGTCCCATTATAGAATTTATGACGTTTAACTTTTCATTGGTAGCTATTGACCAAATTATTAATGGGGCTGCAAAAATTATGTCTATGTCGGGTGGCCAGTATTCTGCGCCGGTGGTATTCCGTGGCCCTACAGGTAATGCTGGTATGCTCAGCTCTCAGCACTCTCAAAATTTTGAAAATTGGTATGCTAATACCGCCGGCCTTAAGGTTGTCGTAGCTTCTAATCCATACAATGCCAAAGGATTACTTAAATCTGCTATCCGCGACGACGATCCGGTTATTTTTATGGAATCAGAATTAATGTATGGTGACAAAGGCGAAGTACCTGAAGAAGAGTACCTGATTCCTATTGGTAAAGCAGAGGTAGTAAAGCAAGGCACCGATGTAACACTCGTATCATTCGGAAAAATGATGAAAGTAGCTTTACAAGCTGCTGCGGAAGCTGAAAAAAATGGAATTGCTGCGGAAGTAATTGATCTAATGTCTGTACGCCCAATTGATTACGCTACGGTTGTGAACTCTGTTAAGAAAACCAACCGCCTGGTTATTGTAGAAGAAGCATGGCCTCTGGCAGCTATTTCTACGGAAGTAACTTTTCATGTACAGCGGCATGCCTTTGATTATCTAGATGCGCCTATTCACCGGGTAAACAGTATGGATGTGCCTTTGCCCTATGCACCCACATTAATTGAAGCTGTATTGCCTAATGTTAAGAGAACACTGCAAGCAATACAAGCAGTAACCTACAAGTAATGAATAGTAAATATTGACGAATGGATAATGAGTTAGTATTCTATACAGATATATAAACAAAAGAGGCTGTTAATTTTAACAGCCTCTTTTGTTTATGAAAAATATATTTAGTGGTTCACCTTACTTTCCCATGTTCTTCATTTTGCGGAGGGCATCTTTGCCGCTTCCCATCTGACTCATAGAACGCATCATTTTGCGCATATCGCCAAATTGTTTCATGAGGTTATTTACCTGCTGAATAGAGGTACCGCTACCGGCTGCAATTCTTCTGCGGCGGCTACCATCTATCATGTCGGGGTTCGCCCGTTCTTTCTTTGTCATTGACCGGATAATAGCTTCTATAGGCTTAAATGCATCATCATCTATTTCTACATCTTTCATCATCTTGCTTACCCCAGGAATCATACTTACCAGATCTTTAATGTTACCCATTTTCTTGATCTGCTCCAGCTGTGATATAAAGTCATCGAAATTGAACTGATTTTTGCGGATTTGCTGATTGATACGGCGGGCCTCATCTTCATCAAAGGCTTGCTGTGCTTTCTCTACCAAGGAAATCACGTCACCCATACCCAGAATACGGCTTGCCATACGATCGGGATAGAAAAGATCAATAGCTTCCATCTTTTCTCCGGTACTTATAAATTTAATGGGTTTCTCCACTACTGAGCGGATAGAAAGAGCCGCTCCTCCACGGCTATCCCCATCTAGTTTGGTAAGTACAACGCCATCAAAATTCAACCGTTCATTGAAAGTTTTGGCAGTATTTACCGCATCCTGACCGGTCATAGAGTCAACGACAAATAATGTCTCGGTGGGGGCAATAGCCTTTTTCACTTCAGCAATCTCACGCATCATTTGCTCATCTATCGCCAGACGGCCTGCTGTATCAACGATGACAATTTTCTTGTTGGTATTCTTGGCATGTTGAATGGCATTTTTAGCAATTTGAACAGCATTTTTATTTTCTGGCTCTGCATATACTTCTACACCCACTTGCTCGCCCAACACCTTTAATTGATCAATAGCCGCAGGGCGATAAATATCGCAGGCAACCAGCAATACATTACGGCCGGTTTTTTTCAAATAATTAGCCAGCTTTCCACTAAAAGTAGTTTTACCGGAACCTTGTAAACCAGCAATTAATATAATGGCCGGATCGCCTTTAATATTAATATCTTGCTTTGTTTCGCCCATCAGCTTGGTCAGCTCCTCATGTACAATCTTCACAAGCAATTGTCCTGGCTGCACAGATATTAATACTTCTTTTCCTAAGGCTTCATCCCGGATTTTGTCAGTTACCGTTTTAGCCACTTTATAGTTAACGTCGGCATCTACTAAAGCTTTCCGAATTTCTTTTACTGTAGCGGCGACGTTGATATCTGATATTCTCCCCTGCCCTTTTAAGGTCTTAAATGCCTTGTCTAATTTAGAACTTAAATTTTCAAACATATTTTTGAATTTGCTGATGTTTACGGTTGGTTGCTAGTAGAATAAGCCACATTACTTACTCTATGCATGTATTTTTAAGATAGTTACAAAAATACTAAAAAAAGCAGTCTAACCTGCAGTTTTGGGTTTAGCTTGCTTACAATCAACTAAAATATTTCTACTCCGCCCTTCCCTTTAGTTGTAAGCACCGTAATGGTATTGGCAAAATGATCACGTACCCGATTAGCTGGAAAGGAAACCATGGTTCTTTTGAACAAATAAAGCAAATCAGCTTTTATACGTTTAATAGTGCTACCTCTAGGTCCTGCAAACATATACTGATAGGTCTTTTGTGAATAGATAGCTACCTTTTGTTTTAGAATTTCATACCCTTCAGATCTAAGCAAAAAGCGGAGTGAAGAAGGCGTATACATGTTAATATGACCATAGGCTAAGAAATGGTTCACCTTTTTGTCAACATTGAAGCGGTAATCTTTGGGAACTTCTATTATCTGGTAATTGGCTACTCTTAGTAATTCCCTCAACAACGTACGTTCAAACTCTACGTGCTCTAACACATGCGACAATATTACTAAATCGAATGTCTGATCGGCAAAAGGCAGGGTATATCCATCAAATAATACAGCTTGTTTAAGTTGCGGCAATTGCCTTTGGTGAATCTGCTGCAAGGCACTGGATGATATTTCTACGGCATATAATTCGTTAGCAAACGAATGTTTGCTGAGGACTTGCAAAATACTGCCATCGCCGGCTCCTACTTCCAACACTTTGTTTAGCTTCAGGCCTCGTGTTAATTCAATAATATTTAATGCTTTTTGCTGGGCACCAATCTCCCGCCACGCTGATTGATAACTTTCATATTGTTTCTCGTAGGCTTGCTGAACCTGTGCGGATATACTCATGGCAAAATATTGTTATACATAAAATGACTGCACTCTATAACGTACAAGCTCCCCTACAAAATTCAGTCATTTTACAGAATATGTCTCACACTTAGTTTACATTCAATATCTGAAACAATTCGTCCAGCTTAGGAGTCAGAATGATTTCTGTACGGCGGTTGCGCTGGCGGGCTTCAGCTGTTTTTGCTGCTTCAACCGGCGAAAATTCTCCTTTACCTGCAGCTATCAACCTGGCAGGAGGCACTCCTTTACTTACCAGTGTATTTACAATGGAAGTAGCCCGCAGTACACTCAAATCCCAGTTATCATCTATGCAAGCGTTGTCTTTGGACACCGGTACATCGTCTGTATGGCCTTCTACCATTACATTTATATCCTGCTGATCTTTTAATGCGCCTGCCAAACGGGTAAGTGCTTCTACGCCTTTGGGATCAATGGCATAACTTCCGGATTTAAACAGTAG
Source organism: Rhodocytophaga aerolata (assembly GCF_030503435.1). Classification (GTDB taxonomy): domain Bacteria; phylum Bacteroidota; class Bacteroidia; order Cytophagales; family 172606-1; genus Rhodocytophaga; species Rhodocytophaga aerolata. Next base: position 331,339 of record NZ_JAUKPO010000007.1, on the reverse strand, counting down.
CTTTTCGGCAAGGGATACATATACCTTTCCATTACGCACATCTACGGTGAGTCCGCTATCTTTGAAACCAAGCAAGGCTTTGTTTACTTTGTCTCTTAAATCATTCACTGCCTGGTCTTTTTCTTTTAGTATTTGCTCCAGTTCGCCCAGGCGTTGTTCCCGGGCACTTAGGTCGGCACTCAACTTATCTACCTGTGCTTTATTGGCTAACAGGTTTTGCTCCATGGCCAGCAGTTCCCTTTCCTTTTCTGATAGGTTTTTAGATAAGGTGCCTGCTTCCGCCGCGCTATTGGCCAGCAGACCGTTATATGACTTATTCAGGCGGTCGTACTTATCAAACAGGTCATCTAAAAGCACTTTATTCTTACTATATAAATCCTGTGTACGAACGCTGTCTTCACGCAATCTGGCTGTTAATGAATTCAGGCTCTGTATCTGAGCTTCTGCGCGTTTCTTGTCCTCATCCAGTAGAGCTATTTTCTCTTCACATTCTGCTTTGCTTATCTCTGCCTGCCGGGCACGTGCCGCCATATCGTCGTATCGTTTGGCTGTAACACAACTGCTTAAACTACTCACACTAATAAACAACATGCTGGTATAAAGTAAATACGTTTTCATAAGTATATTTTTTGTTATTGAAAGTTCGTACTAAATGTATTAATCATTTTCAGGGCACACGTAAAATTCAGGCACTTACAGGCTATTATCCGGTAAAGTAGTAAATTTTCGTATATGTTTACAAGTATATTTTACCCACATATATCTTTCAAGCAATGATTGTCCATCAATAGCCTATACTTCAACAAAGCCTTTTACCTGTGCAATTGCTATACTTTTATAAAGCCTATTCCTGATCGGCTACTGTTTAACTTTACGGCTTTTGTAAGTCTTAAGTTTAATTACTCTTTCAACAACTGCTTAGCCACAAAAGGGATGTTAGGTATTTTATGTTATCTTTCTTGTACGCAATTAAACAAACCAATATGGCACACACAAAATCTATGTTACGCGACAATGCTCTTCAAGGCCAGACAATACTAATCACCGGCGGAGGTACAGGTTTGGGAAAATCCATGGGTAAATATTTTCTGGAATTAGGAGCCAACCTGGTAATTGCCAGCCGTAAGCTGGATGTATTAGAGCAAACGGCTACTGAACTTATGCAACAAACTGGTGGAAAGGTATTGCCAGTAGCTTGCGACGTACGAAATTACGCAGATACCGAACAAGTAATAACTAAAGCCAAGGAAGTTTTTGGGAGGGTAGATGCACTAGTAAACAATGCAGCGGGCAACTTTATAAGCCCTACCGAACGTTTATCAGCCAAAGCTTTTGATACTATTGTAGATATTGTGCTAAAAGGAACCTACAATTTTACACTTGCTCTTGGTAAGGAGTGGATTGCCAGCAAACAACCAGGTACCATTCTCAATATCGTTACTACCTACGCTTGGACTGGTTCGGGCTTTGTCGTTCCTTCGGCTTGTGCTAAAGCTGGTGTACTAGCTCTTACCCGTTCGCTGGCTGTAGAATGGGCAAAATACGGAATACGGAGTAATGCCATAGCTCCCGGACCTTTTCCAACGGAGGGTGCCTGGAAAAGACTATTTCCGGCTGATGCCTTACCTGGCGATTTAGCAAAAAAACTGGACCCTGCAGAAAGAGTACCTTTAAAACGTGTAGGAGAGCACCAGGAGCTAGCTAATCTGGCGGCTTATCTGGTTTCTGAGTTTTCTGCTTTTGTAAATGGCGAGGTAATTACAATAGATGGAGGCGAGTGGTTGTACGGTGCCGGAGAGTTCTCTATGCTGGATGCCATTCCCGGACAACTTTGGGATGAAATAGAAAAAGCAACCCGGGGAAAAAAATCTTCTCAATAGTATACATAACGGCTATAGACAACTGAGACGTTGCCGGGCAACGTCTCAGTGCATTTGTTGAGGAACTGGCTTTGTGGGGCCATCTCCAAAGTTCTTAGGCGGGCGGTCGATCAGCAGATCATCTAACCCATTTCCACTAGGTGGATCATAAATTGGCAGATTTATATCTACAGGAGTACCTCCGTCGTCGTCGTTATGGGGCGGAAAATAGCTTTTGCGCAACGCTTTAATCAGTATCCAGGTAACCGTGGCAAAGCTTAGTATCCAAAGAATCAGGTATTTGATAGTCATGGCATTAGTAAATTGAATTTCTATATCATACTACTTAACGGGTTTATATATACTACGCAAATTCAACTAAAATGTATAGGAATTAGTTATGCTATTTTTAATTTTTTATTGGGACGGGTATCTAAAATAAGAAAAAAAGCAAAACTTTCAATTGTTGCCTCATGAAAAATTTATCAGCACAAATATTGAGTAAACTTAGGTGTGCTAGCTTATGTGCCATCAGCTGAGTAAGTCTATAGAAATGCTTTAATAAGGGGGTGTAAGCATTTGGCCAGAAGGCTTAAGCAGAGGTATACGAAACATCTTTTTTACCAGCATACATAGCAGCCAGTTTTTCCGCACACCGCTCGCCATCCATAGCTGCTGAAACAATGCCTCCAGCATAGCCTGCTCCTTCTGCACAAGGGAAAAGGCGTTTTACCTGTACATGTTCCAAGGTTTCTTTATCTCTGGGAATACGCACCGGAGAAGATGTACGGCTCTCTACACCAATAATCTGTGCCTGGTCAGTTAAATAGCCTCTCATTTTCTGGCCAAAGATTTTAAAGCCTTCTTTTAATCGGTAGGCAATATTCTCAGGAAGTACTTCGTTCATTTGCACAGACTGCAAACCTGGTTGATAAGAGGTAGGTAATAATTCTTTGGATAGTTTCCCTTGCACAAAATCTGACATAACTTGCGCAGGCGCAACCTGCGTACCCCCAGCCAAGTGACAAGCCCGCTGCTCTAGCTCTTTCTGCATTTGTAAGCCCGCCAGCGGACCAAATTTTTGATAAGGAAGCATATCGTCTTCGTCGATAGCCACGACCATACCCGAATTGGCATATTTAGAATCGCGGCGGGAAGGAGACATGCCATTTACCACTACTTCGCCGGGAGCCGTAGCCGCAGGCACTATGTATCCTCCAGGGCACATACAAAAAGAGAATACCCCTTTTTCTACACCCTTGTGTTTTACCTGAGCCACTAAAGCGTAGGAAGAAGCCGGCAAATATTCGCCCCGGTTTTCACAATGATACTGGATACGATCTATAAGTGGTTGGGGATGCTCGATGCGTACGCCCATAGCAAAAGGCTTGGCTTCTATATAGATACCTCGGTGGTGCAGCAATTCAAAAATATCTCTGGCTGAATGCCCAGTGGCCAGTATCACACCAAGACCTTCAATTTTATCGCCTTTTTCAGTGATTACTCCTTTTATTTCCTGGTTGCTCAGCACAACATCTGTCACTTTTGTATCGAAATGAAATTCCCCGCCAGCGTTTAGGATACTTTCTCGCAGTTCCGTTACTATACCTGGCAGCTTATTCGTCCCAATATGAGGGTGGGCATCTACCAAGATATCTGCTGTGGCTCCATGGGCCACCAGAATCTCCAAAATACGTCGAACATCGCCTCTTTTCTTAGAACGAGTATATAGTTTACCATCCGAATAGGTTCCTGCGCCCCCCTCGCCAAAACAATAGTTGGAATCCGGATTTACCGTATGGTGCTTGGTAATAGCTGCTAAATCTCTTCTTCTAGACCGTACATCTTTGCCACGTTCCAGCACAATTGGCTTAATTTCTAGTTCAATCAGGCGCAAGGCAGCAAACATTCCGGCAGGGCCGCCACCTACCACTATAGCCTGTGGAGCATTGTGTACATTTGGAAAATCTTTTCTATAGCTGAGTAAAAGAGGAGCTTGTTCACCTACATATACCTCTGCCTGCACATTTACCTTTATTTGCCTTGAACGGGCATCAATGGAACGTTTTAACTTCCGAATGGTGACCTGGTCGGTAGATGTAATTCTGAGGAGTTGCGTGATATGCTTTGTAAAGGCATCTTCATTGAAAGCTACTTCCGGAGAGAGTGCTAAATCAAGCATTTTTTTCATAAATACTTTGTAAGGGAGTTATCCTTAAATGGTACAAAACAACTTATAGAAAAAGTATACAACTATTGCCGTTATCTCAAAAAAGCTTTAGCAACATTATAGTATATTATTTAAAAGGCATAGCCGATACTGGCACCCAAGCGTACTGGGAATGTAATATTGTTTTTCTTTACATTTTCAAACAAGGCATCTTTTTCCAGGGTACTTTCCCACTTCTGTTTGTAGTTTCTTATTCCAATACCTAATCCACAGAAAATGTCGAAGGTAATGCCATGCATTCCAACATTATACATCCATCGGTTGCCCAATAGCAGGCTATATTCGTATAATGTTTCCGGTGCATGTAAAGTTCGGTTTACCAATATACTATTCCGTTGCTCCAGAATGTTGGCCTGGTGGTCCAGGTAAGAGAAGCGGATTTCATGGGCACCATACAGCATACCCAATTGCCCCTCCGGCTGGTAGAATTTTTGCCGCAGATCTACAGAAAAACCACTCCGGTATACCGTATTTAACTCTATTCTGGAACTTGCCGTAAAAAAAGGATTCCGGTAAACAGTATATTTCAGTTCATGGCCAAGGCGTTGCTGTATATAATACTCCAGGGAAACAGGAAAACTGCCTGTAGTGAGGGCAAGCGGATTGGTACTTAAAATAAACGTTTTATATTCATTTATTTTAGGTTTAAAATAGCGCAGCTGAGGCTTTTTTAGCCGTAGCGGAGGTTTTTCGTAAGGGAAATTAGCACGTCGTTGTATAGTATCTGGCCGGGCTACTGCATTTTCAGAAGGTTTAAATGTAAAGGTGTCATCATTGTAAAAAGCCTCATAATATCCGGCTACTTCTCCATTAGATTTATATAATATCCATTCACCTACCCGTTTATCATCTTTTATCCTTCCTTCCATCTGCAAATTACCATTTGTGTAGTACCCTTTGTAGTTGCCCTCTCCATCAGTAAACAAAGCTTCTCCTTCCAGCTGGCCATCTTCGGTATAATACTTCCATTCCCCATGATTTTTTCCATCTTTCAGATAACCCTCTGCTTTTAGTTTTTTGCTTTCATAGTATTCTTTGTAGGGCCCCTCTCCATGTGTTAGATTACTTTCTCCTTTAAAGGCTCCAGATGGATAATATAATTTCCAGATACCTTCCTTCTCACCTCCTTTTTCTATGCCTTCGGTGCTGAGTTTGCCATTAGAATCGTAATATTTCCAGAAGCCTTCGGTCTGCCCCTTACTATAATTACCTTCGCCCAGCAATTCCCCATTGCGGTGATAGAAACGCCAGAAGCCTTCTTTTTTGCCATCTTTTTCGGGACCTGTGGCTTTTAATGATCCATCTTCATAATAATACTTCCAGGTACTGTCACTTTTTTCACCTGCTATTACTCCTTCCATTTTTAATTTACCAGATGTATAAAATTCCTGATAAAGCCCTCTATCTGCCTGAAAATTAGCTTTTGCTTTTACTGTGCCATCTTCATAATAATATTTCCAGGCGCCTTCTTTTATATCTTCTGCAAAATAACCTTCACTTTTTAACTGGCCTTTTTCATAGTAGAACTTCCATAATCCCTGACGTTTCCCAGCCTGCAGGTTGCCTTCCATATGCAGATTACCATTTTCGAAATAATACTTCCAGTAGCCTTCAGCCAGATTTGAAGCCAGCGTACCAGCCATTTTGAGTTTACCGTTTTCGTAATGATACTCCCATTCACCATTGGGTATGTTGTTACTATACCATCCTTTGCTTTTTACATTGCCATTGCTATAGTAACTTGTGTATAAACCCTGTATAACCGGTGGATCATTGCCTTTAACCGTATATCTCTCTTTTATAGTATTTTTACCCTGGTCATAAAATGTTTCTACTTGTCTTTCCTGGGAGAAAGCAAGCGTGGCAACCATAATTAATAATATGCTGATTACATGTCGCATAATGGGCTAGAAAGCCTGAAAATATACGTTTTCGGCAGTAGTGCTCTTATACAAAGGTAGGCAGATAAACTTGTAATTAAATTATAAAAATATATGCGCCCGTTATGATCTGTGCAGATGTAAAAGAATTTTTTGCCAAGACTTCTTAACTAATAGTTATTTCCGGCAACATTAGTGGAGTAATAATAACCTGTAGGCAATAAGTATCTTTTTTAGTGTATAAATCCCAAAGAAAGCTGTTTTACTTTTTACCAGGCTTATTTTTCTGTGTTAACACATGTTTTTCCACCCAGCTTTTTCCCCAATTCTGCTTTTCTGTGTCTGACCATAATTCCGGATAAAATATTCTTTTCTGAAAAAAAGGGGGCAGGTATTGTTGCCAGTTGGTGCCCCCGGTAGCAGCCACCGATTCGGGTTCCTGATGCAGGTAGCGCATAGCCGATTTAAAATGGGCCAAAGCCCAGTCTATATTTACCAGTGTATCGAAATGGCGCATAGCTTGTATAAGTTTTTCGCCAGGCGTTGTATGGGTTTGTAATCGTTCGTATGCTGTCCAGAGATTAGTATGGCGGGCCTCTTCAGCAAATGCAATGAGGGTATGCTCGTATTTTTCCTCAAACTTTTGGAGTGTAAGGGTTTTCTTGCCGGTAGATAGCTCTGTGGCTCCCCGCTTCCAGTAAATATGTTCATACAGCTCTCTCATGGGCTGGTCTGCATGCAACTCATGGCGTACTTCTTTATCTACCAGATTTATAAATTCGGTAGCCCGTATCTCAATCATACGGAATTGTACAGACTGAAAACCACTGGCCGGTGTTAATGAAAGTCTGAATTTTCTGAATTGTGCCGCCTCCATCCCCTCACCCATTATATCAAACGATTGCACCAGCATCTCAAAATACCGGTTGATCCGGCTCATGCGCATAGTAAAATCAGCCTCACTAACGTCCGTTTGCTTTCCTATCTGCTCCATTTCCGACAAGATCATCTTAAAATAGAGTTCTGTAATCTGATGATAGGTAATGAAGATCATTTCATCAGGGAAAGTAGTTTCCTGATTCTGCAAAGAAAGTAATGTATCCAGGTGTATATAATCCCAGTATGACAGATAATCGGCATATAATAAGCCTTCCAGATAGGCATTTATATCCTGGCCGGAAGTCTCGAACTTTGCTTTTAATGCCTCTAATAACTGGGCTTGTTTGTCTTCAGGAACAGGTTGATGATGTTGCACGGTCTTTATTTTTAAATACGGGGAATAATGGAGTACAGCTATAAGTATCTAGAATAAAAAGCCCTTTTTTAAAACCAGGAATTGTATTTTTTATGTTGTAAATTTGACTATTTAATTGAATTAAAACAATGTAAACTTAAAGCTTATGGCTACCAGCACGCTAGACACCTCTGTATCTGCCAATAAAAAACAAGCAAACGACGTATTTGAATCTCCGGATTTCTACCAGATAGACGATCTGCTTACCGAAGAGCACAAACTCATCAGAAGCAGTATACGCAGTTTTGTAAAAAAAGAAATCTCTCCCATTATTGAAGACTATGCTCAGCGGGCAGCCTTTCCACAACATTTGGTAAAGAAATTTGGCGAAATAGGTGCCTTTGGCCCCACTATACCAGCAGAATATGGTGGCGGCGGACTGGATTACATAGCCTATGGCCTAATTATGCAAGAGATTGAAAGGGGCGATTCTGGTATGCGGTCTACCGCATCGGTGCAGGGTTCTCTGGTGATGTATCCGATATATGCGTTTGGCAGCGAAGAGCAGCGGAAAAAATACTTACCTAAACTTGCTTCTGGTGAATGGCTGGGATGCTTTGGGTTAACAGAACCAGATTTTGGTTCAAATCCGGCGGGTATGCTTACTACAATTAAAGATGCAGGCGACTACTATCTGCTAAATGGCTCCAAGATGTGGATTTCTAACTCTCCGATGGCAGATGTAGCCGTTGTATGGGCGAAAAATGAAGACGGACGCATCCGGGGAGTTATAGTAGAACGAGGGATGGAAGGTTTTTCTACACCAGAAATACACAACAAATGGTCGTTACGGGCCAGCTGTACCGGCGAATTGGTATTTGATAATGTAAAAATTCCTAAAGCAAACCTGCTGCCTAATATTGATGGATTAAAAGGTCCGTTAAAGTGCCTGGATTCTGCCAGGTATGGCATTGCCTGGGGTGCATTAGGTGCGGCCATGGATTGTTACGATTCAGCCAGACGCTATGCCATGGAACGTATTCAGTTTGATAAGCCAATTGCCTCTTTTCAGCTGATACAGAAAAAACTAGCAGAAATGCTGACAGAAATTACGAAAGCCCAACTAGTATGCTGGCGGTTAGGCATGTTGAAAAATGAAGGCAAAGCTACGACTACCCAGATTTCTCTGGCTAAACGTAATAATGTAGAAATGGCTTTACACATTGCCCGTGAAGCCAGGCAAATTCATGGAGGCATGGGAATTACGGGAGAATATTCTATTATGCGCCATATGATGAACCTGGAATCTGTTATTACCTATGAGGGAACACACGATATACATTTGTTGATTTTAGGTAATGAGATTACCGGTATTCCGGCGTTTAAGTAAATTTTAGTATTGTTTAGCAGAAAAAATATACACAAAAGCCTCATATCTTTTAAAAATATGAGGCTTTTGTAAGTAAAACAATGCAGATTTAATAGCGGCAAATAGCAGCTACCCGCTGATGTTTTTCAAGCTCGCCATCATTAACAAATACAATCTGGCCTGCTCTGCTCATTACTAGTTCAATTAAATCGTCTACAGCATCCTCCATTACTTTGTCTGAACCGTTGGAATTTTCTGGTATATCTAGTAGCAGAGAATAGCCTTCGTCTTGAGCCAGTGCGCGTATCTGATAGTTTTCCTCCACCAGCAACGTGCGGATACGCCCTTCATAGGCTGCCCGCCATACAGAGGCAATTCCTCCAACATAGAAGTTTCGTCCTATATTTTCCAACTCATTCAATAAGGTATTTTTTTCTTCCTGTAGCTTTTGCTGTACCACAGGCCATGCTAAATCAGCAATAGCAGGCGCAGGCGCAAAGTCGTAATTCCCATGTACTTCCCCTAAAATTTTATCTGTGTACTTAGAAAATTTCTTATAATGACTAAGGGTTCTATCTACGCCCACGAGTACTACACGTAAGCCTTCTTCAGTCAGGTATTTTCCAAGTGCATTATCTACACGGGTCATAAAATACCTGGTTTTTTCATCGTTCCGTACCCCGGCAATAGAAGACTGATCGGGATGAGCACGTTGATCGGCTAAGCCATCCGGAGAAGGAGAGTCACGTTCAATGGAAGTATCTATCTGATCAGTTATAATTTCATCCGTATCGAGCGCATTGCCAGACACGCCAGGATCGCCTTTGTCAGACGGTAAACCAGGTATTTCGACAAACGAAAGCTGTGTAGCTGCACCTCTTAGCGCTAAAACTTTCTTTTCGCTTAATAAGAGCACTATATATTCGTCTAGCCGGTTACGTGCCTTTACCAGGTCTCTGATTTGAAAATTGTCTCCAATAAATACATTCCGGTCTACCTGAAAAGGCAACGACATTACCTCTTCATGCTCCGGAGATACAAAAATACCTAAGCTTTTACCTGCCTCTTCAAACTTCATATTTTTGGCGATGGAACTGAGTTTGCTTTTGATAGATTCTAATGCCCGCTCATCTTCCATTGCGCCCAGCCGCTGATACGTTTCTTGAATCATCACTTTTAATGTATGTTCTGGTGAATTGAACGTAGGTCTTCCTGCTTCTGCTAAAGGGAACAAGATTGAAACAGAAGGATAAGCCGACTGATTGCTTAATACTTTAATACGTTCTTGAATTTCCTGATTAGTCATATGTGTAACGGACTGTTTAAGTGGTTGATGTTTATTTATCACATTTGCCATAATACCCTAACGGGCAAAAAATGTAAAGACAAACTGGTTTTTAATGTACGTCCGTGTAGCGGAATAGTTGCTTCAAGAGAGTAAATAGCCTGGAATCTCAGTTCGTTGTTTCGTTCACCAGCGCTATTTTTCCAGATTAGTCTGTTTTTAATAAATAGTTTTTCTAAGGCAGGATTTGTACCTTTCCTAAAACCTCCAAAAATCTAAAGCTATGTTTGAACATATTCTCTATCAGGTATCGGAAAGCACCTGTACTATTACCCTGAACCGGCCGGAAGTATACAATGCCATTAACGATAAACTTAGTTACGAGCTACAAGATGCTTTTAAAAAAGCTAGTATGGATGAGGCTGTACGAGTAGTTGTACTAACCGGCGCTGGAAAAGGTTTCTGTTCGGGGCAAGACCTAAAAGCTATTGCAGGCTTACAAATAGCTTCTCTGGCCGAAACCGTGCGAGCCCGATACAACCCTATTATTACGGCCATGCGCCATATGCCAAAACCGATTATCTGCCGGCTTAATGGTATTGCTGCCGGTGCTGGTTGCTCATTAGCTTTAGCCTGCGATATTATTGTAGCCTCTGAAGAAGCCTCGTTAGCTGAAATATTTATTGGTATTGGTTTAGTTATGGATTCTGGTTCTTCGTATTTTTTGCCCCGATTAGTAGGGTCTGCCAAAGCTTTTGAGCTTTCTACCATGGGTAAAAAGGTCCCTGCTACAGAAGCGCAGGCTATGGGCCTAGTAAATAAAACGGTGCCTACTTCCGACCTGGATAAAGCCGTAGCACAGTATGTACATTATTACGCTGCTGCTCCTACAAAAACGGTTGGCTTGATGAAACGGCTGCTCAATCTCTCTTTTCATTCCTCCTTAGAAGAAATGCTGGAATATGAAGCTCTTTATCAGGAACAAGCTGGCAGAACGCAGGATAATAAGGAAGGAATACAGGCTTTTATGGAAAAACGGAAACCAAACTTTAAAGGCAACTGATAAAAATATGCTGCTAAGCCGGGAAACTAAATACCTATTGCATATCGAGGAGATACACCAGTTGTTACAAGAAAATTAATCACAATGGGTTAACCTTATAATTAAGATTATCCTCTGTTCAGTACTTATTTAGTGGTTGCTTTTTGCATAAAGGCCTGGAGTGCAGGTAATTTATCCGTATTGATAAAATCTACGCCTGTTTCTAGTAATACTTGCCATACTGTTTCTTTTTCAGGAGATGCCCAAAGCCGTAGTTTCTTACCTTGAGCATGTACAGCCTTTACTAACTGTTCTAACTTTTGTTTGTCTTCCTGGCTAATATTTCCTTCACCTGTCCAGGCAAGTATTTTAAAATAATTCTGGCTGATAACTGGCATAAACTGAACCGGATAATTTGCAGGCAGATCCTCTGGCCTGCCATCTATAGAAACCTGTGCAGCCGACTCACTTTTTACTGAGTCTATGGGCCTGTTACCTGATAATACTACTTGAACCTGGCCCTTAGGATTAGCCGGCGAGTAGAGTATCTCTTTATACAAAGCCAGTTGCTTCTTTAAGACTGCGTACGTAGCTGTGCCGTCAGTTTTAATATCAATCATCAGATACACAGGTGAGGTGTGTCCTTTGTAGACAAATCCATTATTCTGTTTTATATGTTTAGCCAAAGGCTCCAAATATAATGCTTTTAAAGTAGGTAGTCCTTTAGTAGATTCAGGCTTATCATGTACAACATATAGTTCATTATCAATCAGATGAATATCAGCTTCTATACTCGTAAATCCATAAGTTAATGCATCGAACAAAGGTTTAGCATGCATATAATCATTATGTGCATGTGCTTTAAGCAAAGGGTGTACCTGCGCCCGAACAGTATAAGAAAACAGGCTTATGCTCAAAAGCAATAATGAGCTGACAAAAAAACTAAACCGGTATGTATTCATAAATATATATTTAACAAAAGCCGGCTTAAATTACTGCTAAGCGGGTACATAGTCAATTAATAAAGCTTTAATTGCATTATATTTATATAAAATATATATTACCATAATTTTATTTGCTCGGAAGACACTTATTTTTTTGAAATTTCTTTTTGATTCGCTATCTATTCTTAACTCACATTATCTGCAAATCTTATGTCAAGTGGACAAGTAACTATTAAAGATATAGCTAGACAATTGAATATTTCGGTAGCTACTGTTTCGAGAGCGTTGCGGGATTTTCCGGACATTAATGAAAACACAAAAAAAGCGGTAACAACGTTAGCTGCTGAGTTAGATTACCGGCCCAACCAGATTGCCCAGAGTTTGGTTAAGCGGCGGACAAATACGATAGGCGTAGTTATTCCTACATTCGTAATTCCTTTTTATGCATCGGCTATAAGTGGCATTCAAGAAGAAGCTGCCAAAGCAAACTACAATGTAATGGTATGCCAGTCAAATGAATCGTATACAACGGAAGTATCGAATATTTATACATTAGCATCCAGCCGGGTAGATGGCTTGTTAGTTTCGGTATCAAAAGAGACAACTAATTTTGACCATTTACAATGTTTGCAGCAAAAGGGTATCGAGATTGTTTTTTTTAACCGGGTGTATGAAGGCATGCCAGTGGCCAAAGTTGTAGTAGACGATTATGATGGAGCAGTAGCCGCCACTGAACATTTGATTAGTATTGGGCGAAAACGCATAGCACACTTTTGCGGTCCACAGAACTTATCTATCAGCCAGGAACGGAGAAGAGGATATGTAGATGCTCTTAAAACACATAATCTACCAGTCAGAGAAGAACTTATGCTATCCTGCGATTTTAATATTGCCAGCGGTATGGATGCTGCCCGGCAGTTGTTGCAGGTTCGCCCCCTACCCGATGCCATATTTGCAGTAAGCGATTCTGTGGCTTTTGGTGCAATGAAAGTTTTAAAAGAGCAAGGCATTAGAATACCGGAAGATATAGCTATTGCTGGCTATACGGATGAACCTACTGCATCGCTTGTAGATCCTGGCTTAACAACCGTGGCCCAACCTACTTTTGAAATCGGGCAAACGGCCGCCCGGTTGCTTTTCGCACAGATAAATAGGCCATCCAAGGAGAGTGTATGCCCGAAAACAGTATTAAAAACCAGGTTAATTATCCGGGGTTCTACTGTAAAAAATGCTGTTTAGCTTAAGGTTAACTTCTTTACTACCAGTCACCGCCAGCACCGCCACCGCCAAAACTACCGCCACCAAAACCGCCAAAGCCACCACCTCCCCCACCGAAGCTGCCTCCACCAAAGCTTCCGCCTCTTCCCATGGTTATAAACGGAGGGAAAAATCCACCCCCACCGTAATACCGGCCACCTCCGCCTCTTCCTCCTCTACCCCCACGCCTGATCACAGCAATAATAATAATGATAATAATGAGCAAAAAAATAAAACTCATCCCTCCACTGCCTCCTTCGCCTTCATCTGTATTTTCCGCCTGATATTCTCCTGCAATAGCACGGGCCATTAAGGTAGTTGCTTCATCAAGACCCCGGTAATAGTTTTCGGCTCTGAAATTTGGTGGAAATGTTTGTTCTTCTATTCTTTTAATAATCGCATCGGGCAGCGCCCCTTCGGCACCGTAGCCAGTAGCTGTAAAATATTTGCGGTCTTTTATAGCTATGGTAATTAATACGCCATTGTTTTTACCTGCTTGCCCTATTCCCCACTTATTTGCCAGCTCAAAGGTATACTGCGCCCGGTCATAGTCTCCATAGGTATTAACAATTACAATAGCAATTTGAGTAGAAGTTGTGTCGTCAAGCCTTACTAATTTGCGCTCCAGAGCATTTTCTTCATTTTCACTCAACACACCGGCAAAATCATTCACCAACCTGGGCGGATTGGGTTTCTCCGGAAAAGTTTGGGCAGAAGCTCCGGTAGCCAGCAAACCAATAATAAAAGCTATCAGTATAAATTTTGTTTTTTTCATTCACAAGGCTTTATAAAAAGCTATAATTCTTCGTATAGATCAACATTTATTATCCTTTACTATCCCCAAAAGATATATCATCCGACAATTCATTCTTATCGTTGGCCTGATAAGGAAAATGTGCTTTTAGTTCGTGGCCTGCCATTCGTATGCCCTGGCACAATCCTTCCGTAATAAGTCCCTGTTTAAACTGGCTGCGCATAGCCTGTTTAATCTCTTGCCAGAAATTGGCAGGTACGACCTTATCTATGCCTTCGTCACCCAGTATGGCAAACTTGTGGCTTTCCAGAGCGAGATAAAAGAGCACCCCATTCCGTAGAGAGGTTTCATGCAGTTTTAATAAAAGAAAAACTTCCTTGGCATGTGTCATAACATCGCCGGAACATTCTTTTTCAATATGCACTTTAATTTCACCGGATGTATTTTTTTCCGCATCCCGGATAGCTTGTACAATCCGGTCTTGCTGCGCCTGGGTAAAAAAGCTTGATGCCATAAATAAATGAACAGATGTATAGAAGCCGATTAATATAGAACAATTACTAAGTGGCTTTGGCATTCCCTTAAACAAACAGAAACTGCCAAGCCTTTCAGCTTACCGGATAAAGCAAGCCTACCCATAACTTGGCAAGTCTAGGATAGGCTATTAAATTTTGCTTAACAAACGCGTTAAAATTCTACCTGCGGAGCACGGTCTGAACCGGCCTGAGCTTCAAAATAGGGCTTAGGATCAAAGCCGAACATCCCGGCAGATAAGTTATTAGGAAACCTGGCTATGTAGGAATTATAATCCTGTACAGCATCGTTAAAGTTTTTACGTTCAACGGATATACGGTTCTCTGTACCTTCTAACTGTGCCTGTAATTCCAGAAAGTTCTGGTTAGCTTTTAACTCCGGGTAACGTTCTACACTTACCAGCAACCTGGATAAAGATGATCCCAGGGCATCTTGCGCCTGTTGAAACTGCTGAAATTTTTGTGGAGTTAAGCTATCAGCACTGGTAATATTGACAGAGGTAGCTTTTGCCCGGGCTTCAATAACCTGTGTTAATGTTTCGCGTTCAAAATTAGCTGCCCCTTTTACTGTATTTACCAGGTTAGGAATCAGATCTGCTCTGCGCTGATAGGCATTCTGCACTTGCGCCCATTTGCCAGATACATTTTCACGTTTATCGACCATGCTGTTGTACCCACAGCCGCTCAAGGAAAAGAATAAAACTATAACACTAATAACAGAAAAAAATCTTGTTTTCATAGGAGGTAGATGTGTTTTTAAAATATGCATGATGAGGAACAATCCCCTGGCAACATTGTTACCAAAGGTATAGAACCTGTTGCTATAAACCAATTATATCCAAATGCTTGCCAAACCTGCTATACCCGGAATACATGTCCATTTGTCCGGATGGTAACATTGGCTTGCAAATAGCCAACTAATTTCTAGTAGACTGAAGTAACTACCCATGAAACGAATCCCCTTAGTCATAGTTGCATTCCTGTTATTCGCCTGCAACGTTAGCCCTGATAAGAGAGTTGACCAAAACCAAGCAAAATTCAGCACATCGGCTGATTCTAGATTATTTTTTAAAAATGTACGGCAAATCTATTATGACCGTGAGATACCTGAAAACACTAAATTGGAAGTATACCGCTTTGGAAAAAGAAATCTAGCTATCGATAAACCAGTGTTAAACCTAGCTTTGGTTAATAACTGGCTACATGATGAGGCCTATGTAATAATAGAACCTAGCGCTTTTTTTGACAATATGTCATCTATTGAAGTGGAATGGCAGGATATTGACAGGAAACAATCTGGTGTGTACCGGTTTACCTTCGGCCCAAAGGATAATCATTTTAAGTTTGCTTCAGAGATTTACCAGAGTGTAATGGCCAAACATAAACTTCTGGTTTACACGGAAGATAAGCAGTGGATAGAATTGTTTCAGACCGAGACTGACCGGGATAATTTCCGCAAAACAATGAAGGATTTTTACCGACTGGTTAACTTAATGTAGCGAAATTTACATGAGTTTTGCTACTGAGTTAGTCATCCAACACAAAAGGTAAATTGTTTTAGTTGATGTTACTGGTTGATTGCTTTTGCTACTTGCTTAAAATGTTTATCAGCAAAAGTTAAGAACTGTTGCCAGTCATATAGAGTAATGTCATGCTTCCCGGTGCGGATGTGGTAACGGATATATTCGCCTACTGGCTGCTCAATAGCTGGCATTTGTTCTGTACCCAGGCCTTTTTTACCATATAATTCATAAACTGGTTCTGCATGTTTAGCACTTAAAAACTCTCCTCTAGGATCGGCCCACTGGTCGTCTTCGGCACTGGCTACATACAAAGGACGCGGAGCCATTAAAGCCAGTAACATATGCTGGTCTACAGGAAGTTGATCTACGTTGGTGTTGTACTCTTTGTATTTAGAAACAAACCAATGCGGAAAACTTGTGTTAATTCTTTCAAGGGTTTCGCCATAATTGCGGCGTGCAAGGGCTGTGCCTCCTTCGCCAGAATCATTGGAAATAACCATAGCAAACCGCTGATCGTTGGCAGCTGCCCACAAAGCTGCTTTTCCTATCCGCGAATGACCTGTGATGGCTACTTGTTTGGCATTTACCTGCTTATCGGTCTCCAGGTAATCCATTATCCGGCTTAGTCCCCATGCCCAGGCACTAATGGCACCCCATTCTTCTGGTTTTATAGTCAATTCTTCTTGCAGGGTGGTACGAATTCCGGTTTTCCAGCCTTCAGTATGATCAGGTTCCAGGTCGCCATAATAGGCTGTAGCTAAGCCATATCCTCGGGCTAAGATTTCTTCTACCGGCCACCGGCTAGCCTGCGCTCCACGCGAACCCTCAGTAGCCCGGTTATTTACCACTTTGTATGGTTCATTATTATTCATCCACCGCTCGGAAAGCTGAATACCAGGGTCGGTTTGTATAGAGTGATTGCCATAAAAATTTAAGCCAATAAATACCGGTACTGGCTCTTTTACTTGGTTAGGGAGATAAAGCAATACATCCATGCTTGGAGAATCAGCAGCTTTTGTAAAAAATATGGTTACTTGCTTTCGCGTAGCTTTGCCTCCCAGTGCTGTACTGTCTACAGAATTTATTGTAAAATGCATGTCCTTTGTCCGGCCCGGAAATTTGCCATACACATGTTCAGCAAATTTTGCTAGTATTTTTGGCCGCATACTTTTTTCCCATTTCCTGGATGTCGTTATTTTCTTACCCTTATCTGTTTGTAATACCTCTGGCAACCGGTAATTGCCTACGTTGGCCTCTTCATAATTAGGTTGAAAAGTCTGAGCGGTGGCTATGGATAGCATAGAAAAAGCGAAGTATATACTTAGCAAACAACTATACCTATATGGGTACTTTGACAAAAGCTTTTTCATATACAACTAGTTAATTTCAGACAGATTCGAAGTAAATTAATAAAAACTGCGGATCAATGAAATATTCTTGCATATATCCCTTAACATTCTTTTTGCACTTATGAATCCGCACCTAACCTAGCAGCACATAAAGCAAAAACTCCTCTTCGTAAAGGAAGAGGAGTTTTTGCTTTGTCTAACGAAATACAGCTATCTTATTTGCTGCTAGAAGCTTGCGCCTGATGTTTTCCTTCCCTGATCTCTTCAATCATCTTTTTATTAAAAGCAGGCAGATCATCTGGCTTCCGGCTAGTAACCAGTCCATTATCTGTAACTACTTCCTGGTCTACCCAATTGGCACCGGCGTTTTTCAAATCAGTTTTAATAGAAGGATAAGAGGTTACTGTGCGGCCACGTACTACATCAGCCTCAATTAATGTCCACGGACCATGGCAAATGGCAGCTACGGGTTTGCCAGCTTCAAAAAAACGCTTAATAAACGCAACCGCTTTTTCATTTACCCTTAAAAAATCCGGGTTCATCTGCCCGCCAGGCAGTACTAGCGCATCGTAATTTTCCGCATCCGCTTCATTCAAGGGTACATCTACTTTAAAAGTTTTACCCCAGTCAGTTTCGTCCCAGCCTTTTACTTCGCCAGATTCTGGTGAAACAATATGAGTTATGGCGCCTTCTTGCTCCAATGCTTCTTTCGGCGAGGTAAGCTCTACCTGCTCAAACCCGTTAGCTACCAGAATAGCTACTTTCTTATTTTCTATTTTTTTCATGTGGTTTGTTAGTTTAGTGGTTAACTAAATTACTATTCATCCTTCCTTATAGCAGGAAAATCCGTTTTTCAACTAAAATTTTTGGAGAAAAACCTATACAGAGAATGTATAAGCCTACCATAGGACTTTGTAAGACAATACGCCTCTATGTAAATTTTGTTTTAGCAAAACTTACCTGAAACCGTATTTATGCATACGTTGCGAATGCAATTCACCTGTTATAGAAGACAGAAGCCAACGTTAAAATTATTTTTTTTCAGCTATTTTCTGCTCTGTTACCGTGTGTTTAGGATAATTGAACAACAAAGAAGTGAACACAGGAATAAAGAAAATAAGCACAGTAGTAATGGAGACATATAAGTCTGTTTCTTCATTATTTATAAAATGATAGAAGGCACTGGACTTATCAAACTCGCTGATGTAAGAGGCCACTAGTTTTATTCCAAGCAAGGCAATTACTATAAAAGAAGTAGGCTCCAGAAAAGAGAATCTTTCCATTAACTTTACGAACCCTTGGGCAACAAAACGCATAGAGAGAATACCCAGGAATACCCCAATCCAGATAAGATACAGGTTATCTGTGAAGGCAACTGCAGCAAATACATTGTCAATAGAAAAAGCCAGGTCCATTATCTCCACAAATACAACTGTGGCCCAAAAAGGACCACCCAACATCCGGAGAAAAGCTCTATAAATGCGGTTGTCCTGCTTATTAAGTGTATCGTCTTCATCTTTGGGAGTAGCCTTTGACCGAAAATAGTTAAAGGCGAGCCAAAACAAATACAGGCCACCCAAACCTTTCAGCCAACCAAAATTGATAATCCATGAAGCCAATAATAAACATATACCTCTGAAAACATATGCACCCAGAATACCATACCGTAAGGCTTTTGCCCTTTGCGCACGTGGTAAGTCCATTACCATAGTAGCTAATACTGCTGCATTATCTACTGAAAGTAAGCTCTCTATAATGATCAGGTTAAGTATTACAAAGGCCGCTGCCTGTAGATCCTGCCCAAACAGTTCAGTTAGCAGCTGGTGAAGAGAATCCATAACTATTTATAACAAAAAGAATGTTGTAAAAAATGAATAAAATGGAAGAAAATCGCTGCTGGTTTAGGATAGAATGCAAATATAGGTAAGTAATGGTATACTATTCTATCAAATTATGGCCAATCTCATTCCTTCTCAAAGATTTTCCTACATGTAAAGTTTAAGCAAAAAAGATGTATAAGGAGGCAAATAGTCAAATTCTGGTAGTTGCGCTTCACAATTTTATCCGTAGTGCTATTTCCCCTTAATAAATATTACATAGATGAATGTAACCTGCTATTTTGGTAGACTTGTAAAAGGTATTTTCTAGAGAGAATCCCACGACATACCTAAACTCTTCTGCGGACGATGCCAGTACCTAAATAATATAATGCTTGTGCAGGAGCATTCCCTTATTATTTATGTAGAAAGTAGTATGTGGCAAGCATTTATGTACTATTTTACCTTTTCTAATTCGGTTTTCACAAAACTTATCAACTCCGTAATATACTCTTTCGAAAAATTAAAGGGAATGTACGCAGCTTCGTAAATCTGGCTTATAGGTTTTGTATAGCCCAATTTCAAAGCATTTATATAGCCTTGTAAGCCTCTTTGCGGATTTTCTTTATAATTTTTCCAGACTGCAATGGCTCCCAGCTGCGCAATTCCATACTCTATATAATAGAAGGGGACTTCATATAAATGTAGTTGTTTCTGCCAGATATATGCTTTGTATTCTTCCAATCCTGCCCAGTCTGTTACAGAATCTGAAAATTGCTCATAGATGCGTAGCCAGGTATGTTTTCTTTCTTCCACTGTGTGTGTTGGATGCTCGTAGATCCAGTGCTGAAATTTATCAATGGTAGCTACCCAAGGGAGTGTTTCTATGATTTGCTCCAAATGTTGCCTTTTAGCCCGGCGAAGATCTTCTTCACTTTCGAAAAATAAATTCCAATGATCCATGCTTATGAGTTCCATAGACATAGATGCGAGTTCGGCTACTTCAGAAGGCGGATGTTTGTATGCATTCAAAGACAAGTCCCTGGTAAGGAATGAATGTACGGCATGCCCCCCTTCATGGAGCATGGTTACCATATCGCGTAAACTGGACGTAGCATTCATAAAAATAAATGGTACGCCAATCTCATCTAGTGGATAGTTATACCCACCTGGTGCTTTACCTTTGCGGGACTCCAGATCCAGGTGGCCCATTTGCTTCATAATAGCCAGGCATTGTCCCAGATACGGATCTAGTTTGGTGAAGCATTCAATGGTTTTATTAATTAACTCTTCGCCACTAGTAAAGGGTTTTAAGGCAGGTTTATTGGAAATATCCACTTTTGTATCCCAAGGGCGAAGTATATCTAGCTTCAGCTTTTCTTTTCGTTCTTGAGCCATTTCATTCAATAAAGGAACTACCGACTCTGCCACAGCAGTATGGAAAGCAAAGCAGTCTTCAGGGGTGTAATCGAAACGGCCTAACGCAGCAAACATGTAGTCGCGGAAGTTTTTAAAATCTGCATTGGTTGCCTGCTGGTGCCTGAGTTGAATGAGTTTGTTAAATAATTCATCCAGCTTGTCTTTATCTTGATACCGCCTTTCAGCAATTTTTTTGTAAGCTTCCTCACGTGCAGCACGGTTGGTAGATTGTAGAAAATCGGAAGCTTGTTGTAAGGTCAGTTCTTTTCCATCTATCTCTACTGTCATCTCTCCGGCTATGGCACCGTATTTACGCTCTTCTGTCTGGATTTGAGTAATAACCGGAATATTTTTTTCCCGGAAAATTTCAAAATCCTTTTTCATAGACCGTATCATAATCTCAAATCCCTCTGCTTTAATCCAGGTCAGGTACTCATTCAGCAAGGCTTTTTCATTGAGTGCATTTGTTTCAGGAGCAATTTTGGGTTGTATGTTGGTAATAAAATCTTGCAGATGCGTTACCAGCTGTTCGTTTGCTGTATCGCAGGTCATGCGGATATACCGCCAGGCAAAATTTTCCGCCAAATACGCTTCCAGTTCGCTTCTGTCTTCAAACCAGTGCTGGAGGTCTTTAGCAGAATGAATTGGGCGGTATTTTAGATTTTCCACAAAAGGCTGGATACTTTCCCAGGTAATTAACTGAAAATTATCCGGCAAAAAGGTTCTTTGTTTCCGTTGTGGGATAGATAAGGTAGTTTCAGGCATTTGTTCAATAGCAGCTTATAAATGGTAGAATATATCTAGTCAATTTCAATTACAACATCGGAGGTCAGTGGGTGGCCTACACACACCAGCACATATCCTTCTTTCATTTCGTACTCAGACAAGCCATCTTCTTCATCCATGAGTACCTTTCCGGAAATGCACTTTCCGCGGCAAGCCGTACATAAACCACTTTGGCAAGAATAGGGCAGGTCTATATCCATATCCAGGCCAGCGTCCAGTATGCTCTGATGTGGCTCTACTTTTACTTTGTATTCACTGCCTTCATAAATAATAGTAACCACCTGGGTTTTTACTTCTTTATTATCGTCTTCCACTGGCTTTGGAGTAGTATCTGCAGAAGGTGTAGTTGCAAAGCTTTCTTTGTGAATTTTCTCTTTGGGTACATACAAAATATTTAATGCTTGCTCCATCTCCTCCATCATACCAGAGGGGCCACATATATAATAATCGGTACGGTATACATCTAGTTTAGGCAATTCATTAATCAGCTTTATTGCCAATGTTCTGTTCAGCCGTCCGGTAAGCCCATTCCAACCTGGATTTGGCTGGCTTAACACATGCACAATCCGGAGCCGGTTAGCATATTGTTTCTGTAATTCTTCCAGGGCATTTTTGAAAATAATAGTATCCTGGTTGCGGTTGCCATAGAGCAGCGACAC
This sequence comes from Rhodocytophaga aerolata, assembly GCF_030503435.1. Lineage (GTDB taxonomy): Bacteria > Bacteroidota > Bacteroidia > Cytophagales > 172606-1 > Rhodocytophaga > Rhodocytophaga aerolata. The sequence continues at coordinate 309,399 of NZ_JAUKPO010000007.1, read as the reverse complement.
AATACTGGAAGATTCCATACGCAACACAGCCTTAGCAATAGACATTAGTGGAGTAATGCCGCTGCCAGCGCCAATTAGAATAACATGCCGTTGTACAGGCCGTAGATCTAAAGAAAAACTCCCCATTGGTTCCATTACTTCCAGTTCCTGCCCTACCCGCAAATGATCGTTTAAATAATTAGAGACTTTGCCATTGGCTACCCGCTTTACGGTTACGCAGAGTTCTTTATCTGTATGCGGGCAACTAGACATAGAATAGGACCGGCGCACGGTTTCGCCACCCATTGGAATAAGTACCGTGAGGAACTGACCCGGCTTATAGGCAATTTTGCTTTGAGCAGGCTGTTGCATATAGACAGATATGGTGTCCGGAGTTTCCTTAATGATATTTGTTACGCGTAATTTATGGTACTTGGTGCTCATGGAGTAATAGGCTAATACAATTGACTAAACTACTTTTCTGGCCTTTGCTTACACTAGTCCTTACAGATTTACGCAAGTTAATAGCTAAGTATAGCGTACAAGAGCCGGTTTTGTTTCTATGTAGCAAAACTAAGATAATTACCGCTGAATATTTTAACATATCAGCCCTAGAAATTAAAGTCTGCTTATTTTCAGTTCATCTCTCAGTTTGATAACAAATTATGGCAACACAAGTTTTACGAGGAACAGGTTTTGCTACCGTTTCAATAATTCTGGGAAAGGTTTACAGATATATAGAAAAATCGAGAATAATTGTCAACTTTGAGAGGATTAACAACGCCACTTATGCACCTAGATTCACTTTCTGCCATTTCGCCGATAGATGGCCGATACTGGCAACAGGCTTCTCATTTGTCTCCTTACTTCTCTGAGAAGGGACTAATCTATTTTAGAACACGCGTAGAAATAGAATATTTTATTGCCTTATGTGAATTGCCGCTGCCCCAGTTAGCTGATTTTCCTAAAGAGAAATACAATGATTTAAGAAAATTGTATGAGAACTTTAGTATAGAGGATGCCAGACAAATAAAAGATATTGAGAAAACAACCAACCATGATATTAAAGCCCTGGAATATTATATTAAGTCCAGAATGGAATCATTGGAGGTAGAAAATTTTAGTGAATTTATTCATTTTGGGCTTACATCGCAGGATATTAACAATACCGCCATTCCACTTTCCTTAAAAGAAGGCTTGGAAAAAGAGATAAAGCCCGTATTGAATAACCTGCATCAAAAACTCCTGAATTTAGCTTCACAATGGACCTCTATTCCTATGCTGGCTTACACGCATGGCCAACCTGCCTCCCCTACACGGTTAGGCAAAGAAATAATGGTATTCTGTGAACGGCTTCAAAAGCAACTGGCCTTGTTAGAACAAATACCCTATGCAGCTAAATTTGGTGGCGCCACTGGCAACTTTAATGCCCATACAGTAGCCTATCCGCATATAGATTGGGTAAATTTTGCAGATTATTTTGTTAATACCATTCTTGGACTGAGCCGCAGCCGCTACACTACCCAGATTGAACATTATGATTTTCTGGCAACCCTGTTCGATAACCTTAAACGCATCAATACCATTCTCATAGATTTGAACCGCGATATGTGGCAATACATATCTATGGGTTATTTTAAACAAGCTATCAAAAAAGGCGAAATAGGTTCCTCGGCCATGCCTCACAAGGTGAATCCAATAGATTTTGAAAATTCTGAAGGAAACCTAGGAATTGCCAACGCTCTTTTAGAACATTTATCTGCCAAACTTCCTATATCGCGGCTTCAACGGGACTTAACGGATTCTACTGTTCTTCGCAATATTGGCGTACCCTTGGCACATATACTTATCGCTTGCCAGTCGCTGCTGAAAGGATTAGGCAAGCTTGAAATTAATGTAGCAAAAATGAGTGAAGATCTGGAGAATAACTGGGCTGTGGTAGCAGAAGGAATTCAAACCATATTGCGGCGGGAAGGCTACCCCAAGCCTTATGAAGCTTTAAAAGAACTTACCCGTACCAATGATAAAATTACGTTTCCTGCCATTACCAATTTTATCAATACTTTGGCAGTAAGTGATGAAGTGAAAGAAGAGCTACGGTTGATTACGCCTTTTAACTATACTGGTTTATAAAAAATACAGGCACTTACCTACGTATGTGCCTGCGTACAAACCCTTTTACCCGCATCGTGCAATGCTTTTTCTCAACTTCTTTTTCCAGCCCGGACCGTGTTTTAATGTAATCTTTAGTTTGGTGAACTGGTTATGGGTGAAGTAATGGAATCTTGATTTTCTTTCTATCTCACTGATAGGCATGGGCGTATAAACAAACCCTAATCTGCGGGTAGCTTCCGTTACACAGCGGTTTCCATAAGCTATATCCCGGATATCAGTTACTACTAAGTAAGAAACTGTTCGGCGCTGCCTGTTTTTAAGTTCTTTCAGATCAAATTCGTCAGATATGCTTGTTTTAGTTGTAGCTGTAATCTTATTTTCCTGCCCCAATACCGGAATACTCATAAGCATTCCCATACCAAACCATAGTATGCATGTGAAAATGCAATATTTATGAAATGCTTCCATAATAGTAGATAGTTAACATAGTTTATCAAGTTTCTCAAAAATGTACCCAGCCTTGCGCCCGTATCGGTACGGGTGTGCCAGACTTAGTATTTAACAGTATTTCTTTAGGTATATTAGTCATATAGCCAATAAGGGCAATATCTGCATGGTTTTTAATTTTGGGGAAATCTTCCTGACTAATCGTAAACAACAGTTCGTAATCTTCCCCTCCGTTCAGCACACAGGTTACCGGATCAATGTTAAATTCAACAGCCGTATTGTACGTTTCGCCATGAATAGGTAGTTTGTCTTCGAAAATAACTGCGCCAGTATTAGAAGAGCGGCACAAGTGCATAAGTTCGGAAGCTAACCCATCTGAAATATCAATCATGGATGTAGGAACTACGCCTATATCATTCAACTCATAGATTACATCCATCCGGGCTTCCGGTTTTAATTGCCGCTTCAGTAAATAATCTTTTCCTGCCAGTTGAGGCTGCATTTCCGGATTTGCCAGATATACTTGTTTTTCCTGCTCCAACACTTGTAAGCCTAGATAAGCGCCACCCAGATCGCCGGTAGCACAAATAATATCATTTGGCCTGGCTGTATGGCGGTAGGCTATTTTATTTTTTTCTACTACTCCTATTGCTGTTATTGAAATAACCAGCCCAGCTCTGGAACTGGTTGTATCTCCACCCACCAAATCTACTTTGTAATCGTCACAAGCAATTTTAATACCTTGATACAGTGCATCTATTGCTTCTACTGAAAAACGGCTACTCAACGCCAGGCTTACCGTTATTTGCTTAGGTATGCCATTCATTGCAGCAATGTCTGAAATATTTACGGCCACTGCTTTATACCCCAAATGATGCAAGGGAACATAACTTAAATCGAAGTGTACTCCCTCCACCAACATATCTGTAGAAACGACCGTGTATACATTACTTCCATTATCAATCACTGCTGCATCATCGCCTATACCTTTAACCGTTTCAGAATTTATATTTTTAAAATCAGCCTCTATTCTGTCTATCAAGCCAAATTCTCCCAACTCTTTAAGCTCTGTCCGTTTCATATGCTATATTCATTAAAGTTTGGCTAAATGTAGTACAGTGTATGAATAACAACAATAAAATAGAAAAGATTTATATAGCTGCCTGATTTTCAGCCTATAAAAAACCTATGTAAGATATTTACGCAAACTCATTACCGTTTGTCCAGTTTTTTATATGAATTATTAAATAAAGCTTCATCCAACTTTTATTTGTTGATAGCTAACTATATATAACTTAATCAACAGATTCACTTAGGATAAGTTGTGAAAATGAAGGTTACAAAGTATATTCACTTCAGATAAAAGGCAAAAAATTTACACGAATGGTTACGAAAGAAAAATTATACGAAGCGTTTGGTGAGCTCATTTATGCCGTTGCCAAAGCTGATGGAGTGGTGCAAGGAGAAGAAGTGGCAACTTTGGAACATATAGTAAGGAACCATAGCTGGGCCAAAGATATTGTATGGTCGTTTAAATATGAAGCTCAAAAAGACAACACGGTAGAATACGTATATGCTAAAGCTATGGATATTTTTAAAGAACATGGCCCAAGCCCTGAGTATGAACACCTTGTAAGTATCCTGAAAGCTATTGCTGAAGCCAGCCATCACAGCCCTGCTTCTGAAGCGAAAGAAAGAGGCATTATTAATCTTTTTCAACAGGATTTGATCCAGAAGTTCCAGAATGATTTGCAGATCAACTACCTGACTGTAGATAGATAAGTAACAGATAATACAACAAAAAAGGCCTGATATACATATCAGGCCTTTTTTGTTGCTATAAATTTGATTATTGAGCGCTAGTTGTGTCTGCAGACATAGAAGTAGTATCAGCTGGAGTAATTTCTTCAGGAGCTGTTTCTACAGTAGTTGTATCAGTAGACTCATCGTTAGTAGTGGTGGTTGAGCTATCGCAAGCCGTGAAACCTAAAGTAGTGAAGGCAAGTAGTGCTACGAATAAAATCTTTTTCATTTTCTTGTTTTCTTTAAAGTAATAGTTAAAATTTTGGTTTATACAATAAATCAAAACAGGTAACCCAACGGATTATTTATATTTTTTACAATAAAAAAAGCCGGTATAGAATACCGGCTTTTTTTGTTATATCAGAGTACAATATATTATTTTATTGTTTTGTTGTATCAGTTTCCATTGTTTGAGTTCTGGTGCTGGTGTCTGTTTCTACAACTGTTTCTTCAACTTCTACCTCTGTTCCAACAGTGTCTCTATCGATTACTCTTTCGTCAGACTCAGTGGTTGAACTTGTGGAGCTATCGCAGGCAGAAAAGCTAAGTGTTCCAAGAACAAACAAAGCTGCATACATTACTTTTTTCATAGTCATTGTCAAGTTTTAAGGTTAAAGGTTTAATAAATTTTGGCTTTATACCGAAAACTAACGAAGGTAACCCAAAAAAGATTTATTTTTTACAGGTTACAATTCCTACCTTAGTGTATTAATGCAAATTTAATGAATAAAGTATTGCCTGAATTTGATGAAGAGCTACTCTTGGCGCTTAAACGGGGAGATGACAAAGCATTAAATTTATTGTATAGAACGTACTTTCCCATGGTGCTGCATTTTATTGGCAACAACAGCGGAACCGAGCAGGAAGCCAAAGATATTTATCAGGAATCTATTATTGTGCTGTATGAAAATCTGCAAATTCCTGGGTTTGAGCTTACCTGCAAAGTAAAAACATACATTTATTCGGTAAGCCGCCGGTTGTGGTTGAAAAAGTTGGCTGAAAAAAGCAGGTACGTTGGTAAGATTGAAGACTTTGAGAGTTTTATTCCTTTCGTGAAAGAGGATGCAGAGATTGAAGACAAGGATATGCAATTTAAAGTTATGAAACAGGCATTGGAAAAGTTAGGCGAACCTTGCCGCACCATCCTGGAAGATTTTTTTATTCATAATTTTACTATGCAGCAGATTATGGAAAAAATGGGATATACAAATACGGACAATGCCAAAAATCAAAAATATAAATGCCTGATGCGGTTAAAAAAGCTTTTTTTCTCCAGTTATCATAGTGAATAATTTTGACAGGAAGCCTATATTATGGTAAACATGAGTAACATTGAACAGATTGAACAGTACTTAGCAGGTACATTAAGCAAGGAAGAGGCAGATTTGTTTGAAACAAAAATAAAACAAGATCCTCAGCTGGCGATAGAAGTAAGTAGCCATAAGCTACTGATGGAAAGTTTTACCTTGTATGGAAAACGAACAGGCTTAAAGCAAAAGCTTAACCAGTTTCACGAGGAAATGGAAACTGAAAGCTTTGCTAACAGGAGCAGGTTTGCTAAATACAGCATACAGGTTTTCTGGAAAAAACATTTACCCACTATGGTTGTTGCTGCTTCCGTAGCAGTTATTACAGTTATGGGTACCCTATTCACCGTTGATTATCTTCATTCTCTGGAAAACCGTCAGATCAGCTATTACAAAGAGTTGAAACGGGAGCTGAATTCTATTAAAAATACCCAGAAAAACATAGTTAGCGCCACATCCAGTAATACATCTGATTATAAGCCAGTTACTTATAGCGCTACCGGTTTTTTAATTTCCTCAAACGGATACATTGTCACCAACAGGCACGTAATAGCCGGGGCAGATTCAGTATATGTAGAATCTAAAGTAAATGAATTGTGCCGCTACAAGGCAAAAGAGGTATATATTGATAAATTCAGCGATCTGGCAGTGCTCAAAATTACTGATCCGGATTTTCCTATATCTATGAAAATACCTTATGGCTTTAAGACCAGAGAATCTGATCTGGGAGAACCAGTGTATACGTTGGCCTTTCCCCGGGAAGACATGGTGTATGGAGACGGTACCATCAGCTCTAAAACCGGATTTGAGGGAGATACGGCTGCTTATCAGATTTCTATACCTGTAAACCCAGGCAATAGTGGTGCCCCTCTTCTGGACGACCGAGGAAATTTGGTAGGTATTATCTCAGGTAAACATACGGATGCAGAAGGTGCGGCATTTGCCATTAAGGCTAAATATCTTTTAGAAGTAATTGATTCTATACCTAGAGATTCTTTGCCTGAGCCAATTATCTTGCCCGCCAAAAATTCTATTAAAGAGCTAAAGCGACCTGAACAAATAAAGTATCTGCAAAATCTGGTATTTAATGTAAAAGTCTATCAGCATAAATAAAATATATTGATAGCTTACAGAATAACATTTTAGCAAGAAGATATCTGTGCAATAAAGAAAGGCAGCCTTAAAAGCTGCTTTTCTTTATTATATACCTCCAAAAACCCCATAGCCGCCTTTCACGCAAGTAATTTTCATCATGGTCATGCATAAAAGCCTCTTTTTCGAAACATATATTATAATATGCCTGCTCATGTGGCTGCCCCTTTAGCCGGTTCCACAAATAATTCGCCAGGTACAGAACATAAAAGGGAACAATAAGTAATTCTATCTGCTGCCAAATATGAATGTATTCGTGCCGGATTAACCTGGCATCTGCCAGATCTTGCGGATGCTTAACGAGAATAAATGGAAATAAGGCCATACCCCGGGCAGGGATGAAGGAAGCATGCCTGACAATTGCTATCAATGTGTATTTATTTTATAAACCTATAAAACTTAGTGGTTTTGTTTTCGTAAGCAATGAACGTACAATAAAACACGTAAGATGTTGATTTTATGGATGAAACTTTTTCAAAATATTTCGTATCTGCATCAACATAAACCAACAACCTAAAATACGAATAAAATGAAACTATTTAAGAAAAATACAAGAACATCTTGGGTAAAATGGGTAGGCATGAGTATGCTAATGATTTCTACCGGTTTGTATTCCTGCGATAGTAGTCAGAACCAGCAGGGGCAGGATAGTAACTTAGGCGAGGAGCAAACTGATTTTACGGTGGATACTACTGGAAAAGCCGGCCGTGCAGGCACCGATGAAGCTGTGGGCCGTGCAGATACTGACACAAGCGGTACCGGACGGCAAATGTCTGCTGATACAGTTAATAAAAAGTAACCTATAATTATTTTAAATTATCAGCTATGAAACGCTCATTAGAAAAAATCAAGTCTGCTTTTATATACAATGCTGCTTTCTTGGCATTAATTGCCAGCTTAAGTATAACTTCTTGCGGAGGCCGGGACTATGACACCCAGAGTGATAAGAATTTTGATAATGAAGCAACACTTCCACAATCAAACAACGAAGATACTACGGCTCCTATAGGCGTTAGAGCAGACAGTACACCTGCTGCAAATCCAGACTTAGATAATAACCCTGTAATAGATAAAGGAATGTCTACGGATAGTGCCATGCGGGCCAGTAGCAAAACAAAACAATAAATACCCGCTTATATGAAAAAGCAAAATAGTAAGATAAACCGGAATGGATCTGCTTTGAAAATTAGTCTTGTGGCTTTGTTATGTAGTTGCTTAGCCGGTATACCTGCTTGCTCAGGGCAGGAAGCGAGTCGTGAAAACTTTAACAATAACAGCACTGGTGCGGATCAGGACAATACAGAAGTTCGTAAAAATGACACATTGATGATTGACAACACCGAAATTAAAGACAAGACCGATAGTTTATAACTTATGAAGTCTTACAGAACTAGCAAGCTATATCATAGAATATAAGTTACAAACGAACTTCATCTAATCTATAGTTACTTTCTTACGAAGAAAGGATTCAACAATTCATCAACAAACTTTATAAAGCTATGGAAATAAATCATCTTATGAATAAACTTAAACTAGGAACGGCAATAGCAGCTATTGTATTGGCAGGTTTCTTTTCTGCATGTGGCAGCCAGGAAAGCTCTGTAGACAATAGTTCGGATGTTGTAAATGGCTCGGATATGGATAATGCCGGCGATGATCCTGCTGATACACTTTCCATTGGCGGAAGCAGTAATGGGAAGCCCGGTGGTGCAGGCCAGATTTCTGACTCAGTAGCTACTCCCGGAGTTGAAATGGATTCTATTCAGAAAAACCAATCCGGAACCAATGCCTCAGGGTATGGCAACAATGCAAATGTAGAAGATAGTGATGGGCAGGATGCCAATAACGCTTCAGGGAAGAATTCAGGCGACGGACAATCGCAGCAGAGTACTAAGCAATAATTTTTACAAACTTTTATAGTAATAATAAGTACACCCTATACATGGCATCTATTAGCAGATGCCATGTATAGGGTGTCTCTTTTTGTACACTGTTTTACCTGACTACCTTTATCTTCTGAACTTTATAGTAGTTTCCTATTTGCAGATGAATAACATACCAGCCGGTAGTGAAATTATTCATGGATAAGTCAAGTTTTTGAGCACCTTTGGTAACACCGTAAGTAGCAGTATATTTTTCCTCACCCAAGAGTGTATATACACGTAACGTAGCTTCTCCTTCTACCGGACTGTATAAGGTTATATTTAAATTATCCTGACTTTGGACTGGATTCGGATAAACACTTAGCAGCATCTCACCGGCGCTGAACCGTACAGGCTCAATACCTGTATAGGCAGACTTACGGTCATAATCTACTTGTTTGATACGGTAATAGCTAAGCCCAAATAAAGGATTATTATCGTTAATGGTATAAGTAGAAACGCCGCTATAGGTACCTTTACCCGGTACTCTGGCTATCTCATAAAAGTCTTTGCCATTTTCAGAACGTTCAATAGAAAAATAATCATTGTCCTTTTCTCTGGCAGTCGCCCATTCCAGGTGCACTATATTATCTTGGGGCTGTAGCTTGAAGTACAGGTAATCTACAGGTGTAGGTGTAAAACAACCACTTCCCGGATCAAGCAACCCAGTTGGAATAAATACACTGTTACGTACAATGCCGTTACCTCCGGCTGTAGCCCCATTTGTGCTGCCATTACAGTTCAGCTCACTTGTACTGTTTAATGTAACTCCTGAAATGCCACCAGAAAGATCGGCAATAATCTCAGTAAGATCTATTTGGTCACTTAAGGCAATTACCCCACCGCTACCTCCACCACCTGGGCCAAAGCAACGATCATCCCCTAAGTTATCTACATCTGCGCCATTACCACCCTTTACCTGTACTTGTAAATCTTGTGCATTTACTTGATTGATATTTAAAATAACAGTGCCTCCTGCACCACCCCCACCTACTCCATCTCCAAGTCCATTTATCGCATTATTTCCATTTGCACTTATAACTCTATTATTGCCAATCAATTCGTTTGCTGATATGTAAACAATACCGCCGCCGTTCGCTCCTGGAGTACCAGCATTCTCGTTGTTACTATGTCCACCTCCACCTCCGCCACCCATGAAAATAAGTTCTGTAGTTTGTAAAGCTCTACCACCTAAGCCGGGATTGTATCCTCTACACTGGTTGCTACCAAACAAATTTAATGGAGGCTCTCTGTTTTCTCCACCGTTTCCTCCTAAAGCGGCATGCGCTCCACCGCCACCACCGGAGTTATGGTCATTACCACCCCCACCTCCATTCGCTTGTGAGCCTCTACCTAATTCCTTTCCGGTTATTGTTTCGGCAATGCCTTCACCTTTAAAAGCACTTTCCCAGCTATCACTTCCATAATAGTAGTCCGGACTAGGAAAGAATGGATTACAATTATTTCCATTACCTCTTCGTAAGGTTATTCCCCCACCTCTAAATCCCTTGCCATTAACATTAATATTTGCTCTTACATCTACTGTGCCACCAATAGCTTCAAAAGCCAGAACACCGCCTGTAGTACCATTCCATGGGGCAGCAGTAAGTTCACCTAGCACAATTACAGTCCCAGTGCCGTACTGAGGAATGCTTACCATTTGTACTTTCCCGTTCGCATCATAAGTTTTAATTAAATCTTTTGTAAAAGAGATGGTGTTCCCTTGTATTTCAGCGATCACAGCTTTTTCAAAATTCCCGGCATTATTGTAGCTTGAAATACTGCCATACGCAGAACTATTGCTCTCATTAATAGTTGCACCCTGCATTTGTATAAGCATGACAACATTACCAGGTTGGAAACCAGCTGTACTTGCTACACTCAATTTGTTAGCACACACATCAAATCCAGTTACGGCGGCATACGAATTAATTTCACCTCTGATAGCAATCTGAGCATGTGTGGGCACATAAAATAAAATAGAAAAAATTGCCAGTAGTGGACCTACACCACCGGGCACCATTCTCAAAGGTTTCATTATAGCATTCATAGCTTAGGTTATCTCTTTGCTGGTTAATACAACTTAGATGTAAGATGTATGCATGAAATTTACAAAATTTTAACAGAGAAGCAAATCTGCTTTATGCCATTGCCAGCTAACATATTGTATTTCAGAGGGTATTCAGTTAAGGAATATAAAAATCAAATACAATATCATTCATGCATTTGAAGTGTTTTAACGGGCATTTGGGGTAGCCTAACTTAGAGCAGGGTCGGCAACTAAGCTTATTATTTTCGAATACAACAAAAGGAGTCTGATAAGGGTACATGCCAAAACTAGGTATGGTATTTCCCCAAATGCTATACACTTTTTTCTTAAAAGCCGCAGCAATATGCATCATACCAGTATCATGCGTAAAAACTACTTGCGCCTGCTGAATAAGGGAAGCCGACTGATTGAGGTTATATTTACCACAGGCATTATAGATAACTGTTTTTTTATTCAAATCACGTAATGCATTTTCGTAAGAGGCGTTCCGTTCGTGTTTTTCAAAGAACTTAGCTATGGTTTCCCCATTTTCTGCATCCTCTTTGCCTCCCAGCAATACGATGGGTTTATTAATTTTATCACATAATTCGATCATGCGGGAAACGGGCAATTTTTTGGTAGCATGTTGTCCGCCTATAGCATAGGCGATAAATCCCCGGCGATGAGTCTGGGGGAGCCATTCGGGTTCTACTACATCTTTGTCAGGAATAAAATATTCCAGGCCAAACTGGTCTTTTTTTACGCCTAATGTTTTTACTGTATCCAGATACCGGTCTACTATATGGATGTTGGGAAGTTTATTGATCTTTAGATTTACGAGTAACCACTTTTCATAATTGAGTTTATCGAAACTGTAGGCCTTTACCCCTAATCGTAATTTAATAATTCTGGTGCGGATGTTATGATGCAGATCAATAATATACTCATACTTCTCTTGCTGCAACTGATGAATTAAATCAGCCAGGCGGGTTTCCAGATAGAAGCACTTATCTATATATGGGTTATGTTCTACTAATTGCTTGTACTGAATTTTGGTGCAGTAGTGTACTTCGGCATCTTCTACTTGTAACTTTACGGCCCGGATTACAGGTGTGGTTAGTACAATATCTCCTATGGATGAGAAGCGGATAATCAGGATTTTTTTCTTTGGCATGAATTGAGCTTAACCGTATTGGTTGTAAAGAAATTTACTAGTCCATTTATTCACAAACATATGAATAGCTCTTACGGTTTACAATAAATTAAAAAAGAAGGATAATTTTATAAAGGCGCACTTTCTGTGGTTAGTAGTTAATTATAAATGTGAATCATTCTGCCCCTTTACACGCCAACGACGGCTGGCTTTGTCAAAATAATTTTTGCTATCCGGAAATTCTACCCAATCATCTTGAGTTTTATTGGGTAGGTATTGATCTACGTTGCCTTTTTCTACCATCGCTGCAAAAAGCATTTCTCCTTTTTTTTCGAGTTCGTCTTCTTTTAGTTTCCAAGTTCTAAAAACTTCTTCGTATTCAATCAGCATGCCTTTGTCGTATTTTAACCTGCCTCCTATAGCCACCTTTTTAGCATACAGACTTGGGGCCGGACGGTTAATTAGAAAATAATGTACGCTATCTGAAGAAATATAATAATGTTGTATTTCATACTTTTGCATTTCCTCCTGATAATATAGATCATGTTTGCTATCAAACTTTTGCTCATGCGAGGTATGTTTAGGAAGTTTAGCAACATATCGGCTTATATTCATCAAAAATTGGTGTTGTTTTTCTGGAGAGAAGTATGTTTCCGGGCTGTATGTCTCTTTTTTAGCACAACTCCATACAAAAATCGAGAGCATACAGAATAGTAAAATAGGTAATTTCTTTTTTATCATTGAATATATACTAAACAAAAGACTTACCCCATTAACTGAGGTAAGCCTTTAAAATAAGCAATAAAATTATCTATTGTGCATATTGTGCATTCACTGGATTGAAATCAGACCATCCATCAGTCCAATCTGTGGTACCAATTGCACCACGATAGGCTACTTTATCGAAGAAAGCACCAGATATTTTCGGATTAGTAAAATCTGCACTTTTAACAGAAGTCATGGTGAATCCGGGATTAGCAGGATATTCTCCTAGAGCAAACGAACTAAAAAACCACTGTTCATTTATATTATTTGCTGCATAATCTGGCTTGGTTGCTGCTGCGTTATTATCTGCTGGAGGAGTATTCAAAACTAGTTCGTTACCGGATGCGGCCCAAGCAGCCTCTATGCCTGCAGTACCAATAGCAGCCTGGTCAGTAGCAAATGGTGTAGCAGCTGCAGAACGGCTACCTATAGCAATGAGGGTGTTGTTTGCTAATATACCACTGCCTGCTGTATAGTTAGTGATTGTATTCGCACCATCCATCCGGAGACCTGTTGGGAAACCTGAGATAACAGAATTAAATATAGAAATTGCAGCATTGCGACGAATATGCAAGGCATTTTGGTAGTTTGCATTAAGGCTAGAGCCTGTATTAACTCTTGGCCCCAGAATAGTCATGTTTGAAAACACAGCCGAGGTAAGAGGTATGGCAGCCGATCCAGTAGCATCATTATCTACTTCAAATCCATTAGAACCTGACTGGTCGGCATACGATGGATTTCGAACTGCCAAACCAAACTGCACATTTCCAGAATATCCGAAATCTACATCAAAGTCATCATCCCATGTTGAGTATGAAATAAGATTTTTGCAATTTACTGTACCGCCGAACCACTCAAAGCCATCATCCCCACCATAGGATACTTGTACATTTTCTATAACTGTACCATTGCCAACAGCGCCCAGCGTTAAGCTGTTTGTTTCATTGTTAGGCGTTAACTCAATGCCTGCAAATTCAATACGCACATACCGTAATACACCTGAGTTGTCTCCATCGTTGGTTGTGCTACCTTGTGTACCGTATCTTGCTTCAGGAGAAATGCCTTCAATAGCCGGACGGTTCTGGTTTACATTCGCCTTTCCTAATATAATTACACCGCCCCAGTCGCCTCTATCTCTTTCGCCTTCTGCCTGATTGGAGGTAAAAACTATAGGATTGTCTGCTGTACCTTCTGCTACTATCCTTCCTCCTTCATTTATAATTAAAGTACCTTTTGAACGTCTCTCTCCATAAATAACAGTACCCGCTGGTACCGTCAGTACTTGACCATCTTGAACAAAGGTTTGCCCTTGAATCAAATATTGCTTCGTAGCATCTAATGTTTGGGTAGTGAGATTGCCTGAAAGTAGTACCAGTTCTGTTTCGCCAGCATCTATTGGATCTGGATCATCGTCTTTACAAGCAAAAGTAGAAACCAGTAGTCCCATTAAAGCAAATCTTAGGATTTTTTTCATAATTGTTTAGGTTACTTAATGTACGTATGTTGCAAAATTATATTTCTAGTATTAAACTAATGTTAAGTGAACTTTATATAATCAATGTATTATAATTTGATAGCTACTCCTGCTGTGTAATAAGCTCCGCGCTGGTAACCGGTAATTAATTGGTCTACTCCGCCTATTTCGCGGTTTCTGTTAGAATCCTGGAAGAAACGGTAGCGAGCATTCAATATATTTTGTGCGCCTACTTTCAAAGTCACTTTCTCGCCGATGGTTTTACTTATAGTAGCATCCAGCATATTGCGTGGCATTTCATAAACGGTAGGAAATATATCGCTACCTACTCTGGAGATGCGTTTTCCAAAAACATTGTAAAATACATTGAAGGCAAAGCCACGATCTCTGTCGTCATAGAATGCAGCTAAATTGGCTATGTAAGGTGATTGCCCTTGTAAGGCCCGGATACGGTCTTGAATAAGCGTGGGATCACTTCCTAAATCTACGCGGCTGTAGATGTACGATCCGTTAAATACCAGAGATAAATTTTTGAGAAAACTTTCGCCTGCTATATCAGAAAGTGACTTTCTAACTTCTAATTCTACACCTACATTATTAGCTAATACGGCATTCCTATAAGAGAATTGCTGGGTACCATCTGAAGCTTGCGTTACATAATTTTCTATTGGTTTGTCGAAGTTTTTATAAAATCCTGCGATGGATATAGTTTCGCCAGGACGAGGGTAAAATTCGTATCGTAAGTCTATATTGTGGATTCGTGCAGTTTCAAGATCAGGGCTTCCTACTACGTTTGCTTCATTTACAAAATCATAATATAAAAATGGAGCCAATTCTCTGAACTCAGGCCGGTTAACTGTACGGCTATATGCTAGCCGCATAAGAGATCTTTCAGACAAATCGAAGCTTAGGTTAGCAAATGGCATAGGAACAAATATAGGATTGTCTACATTTAGACGTCTATTTGCATTGTCGCGGCTTTCCAATTGCTGGCGATTGTGCTCTACCCTAGCTCCCGTAGATAAATAGAACCGACCGAATGGAATAGATATGCTTGCGTAGCCGGCAGTAAGCAAGTTTGTTCCTTTATAGCTATCAGATAAGTTGGTCCCTTCGGTAGCCTCAACATCTCCACGGCCAATATTTTCAGGTGCAAAAAACTGGTCAATTGGCAACAAAGTTAGTTCTTGGCGAGGGTTTCTGATGTTATAAGAAAAATATCTGGCTGCGAAACTACGGTCGCGGTAATCTACATAGTATCCTAGTTTGTAAACTAGAGGATTTTTTGCATCGGTCTTACCCAGTTTACGCTCAAAATCCACTCCATTAGAAATACTGTACTCATCCAGATTTGAATAGAACCTAGAATTATCTACTAAACTACTCTGAGAGGGCGTAATTATTTCATATCCATTATCGGTTCCAGCAGTGCGGAAAGTACGGAAGCGGCGGAAGTCAGGCTCATTTCTTAGTAAGTAATTAGTACCTACCAGCCAGCTCAATGTACTACGATCGCCTCCAAATTTGTGCGTGCCTAATAATTGTCCGCTATAGATTCGTCTTTCTGTGTAGCGGTAGCCATAATTTTGTAATTCATCAGAAGATCTTTGCACTAAATTCTGGCCATTTCTTAATACAGTCTCATGGTCGCCGATTTGATTATATAAATTTTTAAATTCTATAGTTGTGTTAGGATTCAATACAAAACGCCAGTTATGAATAATACCTACCCGGTTACTTCGCTCATAAAAATCATCATTATATTGAAATATAGGGGAGCCTACAGTACCTGTTTGGGAATTGTACTGCAAATACAGATTACGGTCAATATTCATGTACTGCGAGCCGTAAGAGTAATTAATAGAAGTGAGGTTACTTACATCTACTTTTCCTATGAAAAATTTACGCCCGAAGCCTACGCCAAAACTAAAATCAGGTGCAGCTGTAGAACGAATAGGTGAAAAATTATTAGGTAGACTTCTTACAACGTCAAAAGCATTCTCCCCACTTACATCATTTAGGTTAGCAGGAAAATCAGAGGGCAACTTGCGGAAACCATTATCAAAACCTAAAAAGTCTGTAGAGCTAGTTTTGCTCTGTTGAAAGTCGTTGAGGGTAGTTCCTACTCTAAAGCCACCACTCAGCGATATGTTCGTAAAATTTTCGTTAACACTAGATTGTGTAAATAATTTAATTACTCCACCTGCAAAGTCACCAGGTAGGTCTGCCGTACCCGATTTATAAACCAGCATTCGTTCAATCATGTTGCTAGGAATTAGATCAAATGAAAAAGAACGAACATCTATTTCTGTGCTAGGAGCAATAGCATTGTTAATCATTACCTGATTGTAACGCTCACTAACCCCACGGATAGAAATAAAGCGGTTATCCTGAATGGTAATACCTGGAACGCGCATCATTACTTGTGCTGCATCCCGGTCCATTGAGCGTGTAATTTGTTCGGAAGATACACCGCTTACTACTTGAGTAGCATTCTTTATTTCGTTTATTACGGCAATGTCTGTATGAGCCTCGCGTGCACCGACTACAACAATGTCTTGTAGCATCGCTACATCTTCTTCCAAATTGGTGTTAATTGTAGTAGTTTTATTTTCTTCAATTCGTACCCCTTCTACCTTCTTCGTGCGATAGGATATATAAGAAATTACAAGATTGACTGTGCCGGTGGGCACTTTGGGAATTACATAATTTCCGTTAACATCTGTAGAGGCACCTGTGGTGGTTCCTTCTAATATAACATTAGCCCCAATAATTCCTTCGTTTGTTGCGGCATCCCGAATTGTACCTTTGATGCTTCCACTCTGAGCAAACAAAGAAATTGTGCAAAGAAATGAAAGTATAAAAAAAATAGTTATACGTTTTAACATATGTAAGATTTTGCCGCAAAATTAGTCTTACACTGTTAGCCTAATATTAATCGAAAATTATATTAGTATTATTAGCTGTTAAGCTCTGTTAACAATTCCTTAATCTGATTTGACTTTCATCAACAGGTGCATAAAACTAAAAAAGTATTAAAAACTACTTCTGGAAATGGATAACTCATCTGTTTTCAAACAATTTGCTATTTACCAAAGCTATGCACTAGATGTTATTTAAAAAATATGGCTCTTGTTATACTAAAACCATTGTTTGAAAGGATGGGCGAGCTTTACTAGTTTTTTCAAAGGCTGCAAATTGCTTCTGTCACTTATATTAACAATTTTTTAACAAATACATCTAATTTTTCTAATTGAACTTTATTTAGAAACTGTTTATCATCTGCTAATGGCCACTTTTTTAAGAATGACATCTATTATCTGCGAAGCTACAATGCCATCGGCCTCTGCCTCATAGTTAAGGATTAATCTATGGCTTAATACATCGTGTGCTACTTCTTTAATATCTTCTGGTAACACATAATCCCGTTCATTAAAAAAGGCAATAGCTTTCGCAGCAAGATTCAAACTGATGCTTGCTCTGGGAGATACTCCAAACTGGATGTAGGCGGCTTCTTCCCGTAATCCATACTCCAATGGCCGCCGGGTAGCAAATACCAGTTCTATAATATATTTTTCTAGTGTTTCAGATATACTTACCCGGTTTATTTCTTCTTTTATAGAAAAAATATCAGCCTTATCTAGCACCGTGCTTACCTCACCAGTAAAACTCATATTCGACATCCGGCGCATTACCTCAAGTTCATCTGCTTTATCCAGATAATTTATATGTACTTTCATCATGAACCGGTCTACCTGGGCCTCGGGCAAAGGATAGGTTCCTTCTTGTTCTACAGGATTTTGTGTTGCTAGTACCAGAAAAGGTTTATCCAGATAAAAAGTTGTTTCGCCAATAGTTACTTGCTTCTCCTGCATAGCTTCCAGCAAAGCGGACTGCACCTTGGCAGGGGACCGGTTTATTTCATCGGCAAGTATCAGATTGGCAAAAATAGGCCCTTTTTTAACTTCAAAATTACCCAGCTTCTGATTGTAAATCATCGTACCCACTAAGTCGGCAGGCAATAAATCAGGAGTAAATTGTATGCGTTGAAAATCTAGGTGCAACACTTTGGCTAATGTATTTACCGTTAATGTTTTAGCTAAGCCAGGTACACCTTCTAGCAATATGTGTCCATTGGTGAATAACCCGATTAGTAGCCGGTTTATCATATAACTTTGCCCTACCACTACTTTACCTACTTCCGAAAACACCTGCTTCACCTTATGCTGATGCAGCTTTACCCGCTCTAACTCAGTAATTTCAGCCATAAATTTAAATTAGCTATACTCCAAAGTCCGACTTTATCCTTTTTTATCAACTTATAAAAGTCGGCCTGAAACAGTTACCACTTTTTAAATACAAAAAACACTGCTAGTATTATCAGTAGAAAACCTACCAAATGGTTCCATGCCATTTTTTCAGTTTTAAACACAAATATGGTAATAAAAGCAAATACTGTAAGAGAAACTGCTTCTTGAATGGTCTTTAATTCAAACAGGCTAAACGGGCCACCATTGTCTCTGTACCCAATTTTATTAGCCGGTACTTGAAAAATATACTCAAAAAAGGCTAATCCCCAGCTAATAAGAATGACTGAAATCAATCCCAAACTTTTTAACGCAGTGATATTTTTAAATTGCAAATGTCCATACCAGGCTAACGTCATAAATATATTTGATAGAATTAGTAACAGGATGGAATAGGTTCCTTTCATAAAGTTATATACTAGTTTTGCTAACGTTTAATCTTCAAAAATACAGAGTTTATTAGAAATGCCTGTTATAGATTTGGTTTTGAGTTTCACATGACAGTAATAATTTCATGTAGTAGTGAAAAATTGCAGTAAAGCTTTCAGATTAATTATAAAAACACCATCTTGGAGTAAAGTAAATTTATTGTAATATTGCAGCAATATATTTAATTATTTTAAGCCCTTCTTTTTCGCACTGAATTTTAAAAATAGTTTTTATACCTACATAATATATTGCCAATTACCACATTATAGTAATTAGTAATATCAACTAATTAACAACGGAGTTAATAAATAGAAATTCGACCACTTGAAATCCAAAAAGGTGCTACATTTGCGCCAAATTTTATTTTGCTTTTTTTATGAGCACATCCATCAAATTAGATCCAACAGACAGAAAAATTCTGGAGATTTTGCAAAGTAACGCAAAAATTACCAACGCATTACTCTCCAAAGAAATTGGGCTTTCGCCAGCACCTACGCTGGAAAGAGTAAAGAAATTAGAAAATGCGGGCTTAATTAGAAGTTACCATGCCCAGCTAGATACCGAAAAGGTTGGCCTGGGCGTAACCACCTTCGTACAGGTATCCCTTATTGGTCATAAAAAGTCCTATATCGATGCTTTTGTAGAAAAAATTAAAGGTATTGAAGAAATTATAGAATGCCATCACATAACCGGTAGCGGTGATTTCCTTCTGAAGATCATCTCGAAAGATATTGCTTCTTATCAGAAGCTAATGCTGGAGCGGGTAAGTGATATTGAAGAAATAGACAGCATGCAGTCTATGGTAATTCTTTCTACGTTCAAAAATAGCAAAGTACTTCCTATCCCGGCATAAAGTATTTAAAAGCAGGGGCTACACACCAGCCTCTGCTTTTCTGCGCTGCTTTCTATTCTTATTAGACATATAGTCTTTCGCCTCTTTGTAAGCATCCGATTTTTTCTCTGCCCGGTCTAGAATTACATTATAATACTTTTCAGCCTCTGTATAATTTCGCTCTTTGTTATAAATACGCCCTAAAGCCGTCAACGAAGCCAGATAATAGCCACTTTCGTAGGCATTTGTCTGTTCTGAATAGACTACGGCTTTTTTATAGAAAGATTTTGCCTGCTCCATATCATTATTATAAAAATGGATATAGGCTAAAAAATAACTGGCATATCTTCCACTGGTAGCTTCATAGCCAGGCATGTTTCTCGATAATTTATCTAATATACTGGCTGAAGCCTCTTCCGCTTCATCTATTCTACCCTGGGCATAGGCCATACGGGCGAAGTAACGATGAAAATACGCATTATCCGGAAAGGTTTCGTACAAATATTTAGCTAGCTGGTACGCTTTGGCAGGCTGATTCTCATCTGTATAAATACGCATCAAAAAATATTGAGCTTCAGTACGCGTATAGAACGCATTGTTAGAGACTTCTCTCAACTGTTGTAACCCTAATTCTTTATTGCCCTTAGGAAATAACCATAAGATCGACTTAAGAGCCGGGTAATTGTCGGGAATCCATTCCCGGTAGTAGTTGTAAAGGGCATCGCCAAATAAAAATTCAGGACTTAATTCTTCAAAACCTTTACTTTTATCCAAATATTTTAATGAGTTTTTCCCGGCAAAGGCTGCTTTTCGCCATTCACGCCTTTCGGAGAATAACCTTGCTTTAAATCCGTGGGCGGCCGCCAGAAAAAAAGCAGCTTCAATATTATTCTCATCCCGGTCATACATTTTTTCTGATAAAGAAATGGATGTATCCATATAGGCGAGCAATGCATTATCATAGGTTTGTACATCAATATTAGGTACAATTTTCCACCACTGACTCAGGCCGAGTAAAAAGTAAGGTAAAGGATGATCGGGATGTTGCCTTTTAATCCAGTTGAATTTTACTTCTGCTTCCGCAAAACGGAAATTGTACATATCATTCACTGCCTGAGTAGCCTCAATCTGCATATTCACGTCCATAAGAAGCATTTTAGGTTTCTCTTGACCATGCATATGCACAGTACTCAGCAAGAAGATCAGCAATAATTTATATTTCATACAAACTCTAATTACTGAAGAAAACCCTGTTTTACAAGCAGTAGTTCATTCAGCTAAAACCTAAACATGGGTAAAAAACGTGTAAGGTTATGCAATAAATGATTATGAAAATGGTTACTATGGTATTGTTGCAACGGCTGTAAAAATACATTTTGTATATAATGCAATAAATATATATCTTATATTCAACAAATTATGTTCGAATAGCTTATTAAAAATCCTGATATATTACTTTTATACAAAGCATAGGAAACTATACGGTCATGTAATGATTAACTGGAAGATTTATGGAAAATATACTGACGAATATGTCTATCGGGGGGGCCATACTAGTGCTGTTGACAACATTGAAGATGATGCTACAAAGAAGTTTACCTCATAAGGCTACAAAAACTACGTTAGTTATTCACTCTGCCTTACAGAAAGCCCATCTGTTTATGCAGCAAGCCTATAAGCCCTTTACTTTATTTATTCTATCAGGTTTTATTCTTTTCGTGTGCTACAGAATTACTGCAGATCGGTATATGGCTATCTGGGTAAGTGCGGTTATAGGAGGTATAGTAAGTATTGGCCTCAGCACAGTGCTTAAGTCTGGTATGGCCTGGGTAACTACAGGAGTCATGCACAATCATAAGGGCAAAGCAATTCATATTATTTTAGATGAAAAGCATATTAGCAATGGAGGAGCTTTGTTTATTTCATTAACAAGTTTGCTTATGGTGGTGATGAACTACCAGAATGGCTACGACTGGAATACATTTACAGTATTATCCCTGGCAGCTAGTTTCACTGTTGGGGCATCAGGCTTGCTTTTATGCATGCATCTTTACGAATGCTTTAGCAGCCATATGACATCTGGTTCTTCTGTGTATGCTGGGCATTCCACAAAAATTTTAACCAACGACCGCTTCGATGCCTTAATGGGAACGCTGGTTGCAGCTATGCTCCTGGGAACTACAATGGCTGAAATCACTAGTTTTCAGCGGATGCAAATACCTGCCAGCCCAATTATTTTACCTCTGTTTCTGGCCATTTCAGGCGTAGGTATTTCTTCTGTAGCAGCTATGCTGGCAAAAATTTATGGCTGGAAGAAAGATGCAGTGGCCTACCTTATAGAGAAAATGGTGAGTGCCTTACTTATGATTATGGCTTCTTTTGTTATAACCCAATACATGCTTCCAACATTCTGGGTTTGCAATGGTACTGAGTATACATCCATGCAAGTATTCTATGCTGCCCAGGCTGGTATTATTGGAGGCCTGCTTACCAACAAAGTAATTCAGGGCTATTATGCCTTGCATCGCAAATACTTCTCTTACCTGGCGAAAAAATCTTTTAGAGTAACTAGTATGGATGCTGTTTTCCATTTTTTTATTAACACACTCTCTACTTTTTTACCAGTTATACTCATTCTCCTTTCTATTCTGTTTTCCTATAAGCTGGTAGGCTTATATGGAATCGTTATTGCATTGGTAGCCATGCTGGCAAATATTTCTACGCAGCTTACTAACAGTAAATAAATACTAATACGTACTGCCTTAAAAACTTCAGAAGAACTTATTTTCTTTTGAAGTTTTTTATTTTTCCGAAAACATCACAGGTTTATTATCTTTGAAACCGGAAGCAAACAAAAACTAATGGTACAACTGAAAGACAAGGTGTTTGATATACTCATTCCTGAGGAAAAACTGTTGACTAGGATTCAGAACATGGCCGAGCAGATTAGTCAGGATTATGTAGATAAACTTCCTATGTTTTTGGCTGTGCTCAATGGGTCATTTATGTTTGCAGCAGATTTGCTGAAGCATATTACAATTCCATGTGAAATTTCTTTTGTGAAAGTTGCCTCTTATCAAGAAATTCATTCAACAGGCAAACTCACCCAACTGATTGGATTGTCAGACGAAGTACGCGGCAGGCATATTATTATTTTGGAAGATATTGTGGATACAGGCATAACGATAGAAGGTATAGTAAACGATTTGCATAAGAAAAATCCGACATCTATTCAGATTGCTACACTCCTGCACAAACCTGATGCTTATGCCAAACAACTGCCGTTACAGTACATTGGGTTTTCTATACCTAATCAGTTTGTAGTAGGCTATGGGCTTGATTATGATCAATTAGGCCGTAATTTGAAAGACATCCATGTGTTGCAAGAAGATCGTAGAAACATGCTTTAAAAGTTTTAATGCCAGAAAGCGAATAGTTTACAAAATGAATTTATAGCTATATTACTAATTTACTGAAATAACATGCTGAATATCGTTTTATTTGGACCTCCGGGAGCAGGAAAAGGCACACAGAGCCAAAAGTTAATAGAAAAATACCAGTTAGTGCATTTATCTACTGGCGATTTATTAAGGGGAGAAATTAACGCTGGTACTACCCTAGGTCTGAAGGCAAAAGAACTAATGGATAAAGGCATACTGGTGCCTGATGAGGTAGTAGTCGGGATGATCGAAAACAAAATCAAAGAAAACAGCATGGCTAAAGGTTTTATATTTGATGGCTTTCCCCGTACGGTAACTCAGGCGCAGGCCTTAGATTATATGCTTAGCCAGAATAACACAGCTATTACCTGCATGATAGCCCTGGAAGTGGAAGACGAAGAATTATTTAAGCGGGTACTTTTACGCGGCCAAACTTCCGGACGTCCCGACGACCAGAATGAGACATTGGTTCGCAAACGTATTACAGAGTATAATGAAAAAACTTTGCCGGTAGCCGATTATTATAGAAAACAAAACAAATACCTTTCTGTATATGGGATAGGCGAAATTGATGAAATCTTTTCAACCATTTGCAGCAAGATAGATACTATATCCTGAGAACCGGTATAAGCAAATTCTGCTGAAAACAACATTAGAGGTAAGAACAAGGAAGGATTTTTCCGGCTTCTTACCTCTTGTTCATTCTTAAAACTAACATAAAACTCTATTAGTCACTTATCGTACATTTCTCTAGGATAACCGGAAATAATTTATTTCTGCGGTGACGTAAGAGAGCAATCCAACATAACCCTACTTGTAACTATGGCATCCTCCAACTTTATAGATTATGTAAAAATACTTTGCCGTTCAGGTGCTGGGGGTAAGGGTTCTATTCACTTCCGCCGGGAAAAACATGTACCCAAGGGAGGGCCGGACGGTGGCGATGGTGGTAGGGGTGGCCATATCATTCTTCGGGGAAATACTCAACTCTGGACCTTACTACACCTTAAGTACCGCAAACATGTGGTAGCAGAAGCAGGTTCATCTGGGGAAGGCGGGCGGCGTACCGGAGCCCAGGGGCAGGATGTAATACTCGAAGTACCCATAGGTACGGTTGCCCGTGATGCAGAAACCAATGAACTACTCTTAGAGATTACGGAGGATGGGCAGGAAAGTATATTATTGCCCGGAGGAAGAGGAGGTCAAGGAAACGACCATTACAAAACAGCAACTAACCAAGCACCTAGAGTTTCCCAACCTGGCGAAGCAGGATTAGAGCAATGGATAATCTTAGAACTAAAAATTCTGGCCGACGTAGGCTTAGTAGGATTCCCGAATGCAGGTAAATCAACGTTACTTTCTGTAGTATCGGCAGCCAAACCTGAAATTGCCGATTATCCTTTTACAACCCTGGTACCTAACCTAGGCGTGGTTGCCTACAGAGATCATCAGTCGTTTGTAATGGCTGATATACCAGGTATTATTGAAGGAGCCGCTGAAGGAAAAGGATTAGGAACACGGTTCTTACGGCATATTGAGAGAAACTCCGTGTTACTTTTTATGGTAGCGGCTAGCAGTGAGAATATAGCCAAGGAATATGAAATTCTGTTAAACGAATTACAAAAATACAATCCTGAATTATTAGATAAACAAAGAATACTAGCCATTTCTAAAGCTGATCTTATACCAGCAGATGAGCAAAAAAGTTTACTTAAAATATTACCCAAAGAAATACCCAGCATTTTAATCTCTTCTGTTACCAGGCATGGCATTTTACAGTTAAAAGATTTGATATGGCAAGCTTTACACACTGATTCTCTGAACAGTATAGCGACAGAATAAACCTACTAGATAACAATTTACTAAGGCTTCCATTGCTTTAGTAGGAAACTATTTACAACACTTTACTAGTGTATACTACATCTTTTTCATAGTATAGGCACAAAAAAATTTATACAGCTTAAAACAAATTGGTTCAATAATTGATAAGATTATAAGGTATTAAAATTTGGTGCAAAACCACAATTTATTTTGTATTTGTTTTGAAATTAATTTAATGACTGTATGGAAAGTGTACACCAAAAAGTATCAAAGATGCTAATAGACAAGTTAAGTATAGAAGCATCGCAGATTACGCCCAATGCCAACTTCATAAAGGACTTAGGAATTGACTCTCTGGATTACATTGAGCTGATTATGGAGTTTGAGCAAGAGTTTAATATCCGCATTCCTGATACAGAAGGAGAGCAAATTAAAACTGTAGGACAAGCCGTAGCATATATTGAAAACAAATTAGCAGAAGCCACTGCAAAAGTTGCATAAATAACAGAAGGAGACTTTGGAAGCCTCCTTCTGTTATTTATGCCTAATTCTACTGCTTACGATAAGCCTACTTATTACAAAATTTAAATACCTAATGCTCCTGCAAAACTCTACTTCTGTTTTTTAAAATTAGTGCAATAGATAGAACTTTAACCTAAGCCGGAAATATTTCCGGCTTTTTGTTTGAAAGGCGTACGCTATATCAAAATTCTATTCGTTCAATTGCATGAACAGGTATAGTTACACCACCTTTTAAAATTACATATTCTTCCCCTACAGCCCATACGGTGGTTTCTACTTGTTGAAGTTCTCCGGTTCGTAATTTGTATACCATAGTTACTTTTTGATGGTACAGATTTCCCAGAGAAAGTGCCCTTTGCAGGTCGTATTTTCTCAATTTACGGCTGATAGCATCTTGTAGTACATCTTCTTTACAAAATTTCATTTGTCCGATATCTTCTTTCGGAACAGTTATTACTCCTTGCATAGTAACAGTTGATTTAGATTTAATGGATTATATAGAATAATTACCTATTGCTTGGCGGTTTAAAAGTGTATGAACCAGCCAAACAGTAAAAAATTGAACGGATAGAATCACGATTCAAATCAACAGAACCCGGTGAAGCAGATAGAGAGGATTAGAAAATAACCAATTAGCAAAATACGTTTTGGTTAAACTATTCAGCTGCGCATTTGCAGCAGTAATTGCATCTTGAGAATATTGACAAGCAAAATAATTTTTTACTTTACCCTTGATTGGCCGATGAACTGGAGTTAAAGTAAAAGACTCTGTACAGCTTGCTTCTGCATAAAGTTCCGTATGTGATGAGGATACGAGCACAGCACGGGCAATACTCGTTATTTCATCAGATAAGAGTACATCCACTGTAGGCTTTAACCATAGGCAATTCCCAACCAATAAGCTTAACAAAGCCGCTACGCATATTTTTGGTATATTTCCTGCCCAATGTTTTGTAAAGCTTTTCATAGGATTGCTACTTCCAATGCAAAGAATAAATAAGTAATACTTCCAAAATATAAAAAAAATTATATTAATTATAGCATATAGTTCAAAATTATATTTTTACATAATGCCATTCATCCTTGGTAGATTACTAATTAGTAACCATCTGTTACAAAAATTGTTTTAGGTAAATTTGATCATAGGTCGTTAATACTCAATCCTCTATTATACTAAAACACAGAATCATTTTAAACTCCTCAACAAAAGCCGTAATTTTATAGCCATGATGAACAGACCCTTTATCGTTGGCATTACCGGAGGGAGCGCTTCAGGAAAAACTATGTTCTTGCGGAGTTTATTAAATGCCTTTTTGCCGGAAGAAATAAGCTTGATATCGCAAGATAATTATTACAAGCCACGGAACGAGCAGCCAGTAGATGAAAACGGAATATATAATTTTGACACTCCTCAATCTATTGATTTTGAATTGTATGCACAACATATTAAAGATTTACGAAGCGGAAAACCCGTGCTAAAACAGGAGTATACATTTAATAATCCCAGTGTAGTGCCAAAGATGCTTACCTTCCAGCCGGCTCCCGTTATAGTAGTAGAAGGTATATTTGTATTTTATTTTCCGGAAATTGCGCACCTTTTAGATTTAAAAGTGTTCATTGATGCAGCAGAGCATATAAAGCTTAAACGGCGGATTGTCCGGGATAAAGATGAGCGTGGATACGACCTGGAAGATGTACTTTACCGGTATGAAAAACATGTAATGCCTACGTATGAAAAGTATATTGCCCCTTTTAAATCAGACGCGGATATAATTGTTCCTAATAATCTCCATTTCGAAAAAGCATTGGATATGCTCATCATTTTCTTAAAAAGTAAAATCAGATGATTGGTAAATTTGCAGTAATTGGTTTAGGGCAGTTTGGCACCTCCATAGCCCGGTCATTAGCCTCCAGAGGTGCAGAGGTACTGGCTATAGATTTAAATATTGAAACAGTGGAAATGCTGAAAGATGATGTAGCCTATGCTGTAGCCCTCGACTCTACCGATGATAAAGCACTAAAAGCCCAGAACATTCATGACATGGATGCCATTGTGGTAGCTATTGGGGAAGATTTTGAAGCATTATTACTAACTACTGTGCTACTGTTGGAAATGAATGTTAAACGGCTGATTGCCAGAGCCGCTAATGCCCATCAACGAATGATTCTTACCAAGATGGGAGTAAAAGAAATACTTTCTCCGGAAGATGAAGTTGGACGTACAGTAGCCGAAACATTGATTCATCCTAATATTAAATCTTACCTGCCACTTCCGGATGATTATGAAATTGTAGAAGTTAATACGCCCAAAAGAGCAGCTAACCGGACAATCAGTGAAATAGGCCTGCGTGAACGGTACAACCTGAATCTGATTACCGTAAAACGGATATTTGAAGAGAAACACCACGGAGAAGTAATTAAAGTGCAGCATATTATTGGTGTTCCTAAAGGAAACACCGTTCTTTATGACTCAGATATTATGATTATTATGGGAAAGACACATGATGTAGATAAATTTATTGAGATAAATCGGTAGAAAAAATTACATCAAATAGTATATAAATACAATCTGAGCAGAGGAACAAAATCAAGAATGTTCTTCGTTATTACTTTTAGAATAGTTACTTTTGTATCTCTTCATGTCTAAGAAAGTCAACATATTACGCTTAATAAGCCTTCTTTTAGTTTTCCTTACTTTGCTAGGTACCAGTATGGCTACATACCGGCACACGGCAAGTAAAGTAACTTCGGCTGCTCAGGCAAAAAAAACAGCGTCTTCCGAAAAAGAAAAGCTACCTAAAGCTACTATCCAGGCTGTTAGCTTTGAGGCTATTGTATCCTTTGTACACTTTAATCTCTCGCAAGACTTTTATTTTGATTTTACTCCCACTTTTTCGAAGCTTTTTTTATTTGTACACCATAGCTTTGAGGAGCCCGCTTTTGTTAATACGTATTTTGAAAATACCTTTTGCCATCATATAGCCATTAATGCCCCATAGGCTCCGGATTACCTCGCTTAGTATTCTGTTTTAACACCTATTGTTTACCTAAGGTACACTATTCGTAGGTTTACTAGCTCATTTTCAGCTTTTACCAGCTGATCATCTACCATTTATCCATTAAAATTTTAATAACTATTCGTTTAACGCTATGCGTAATAAAACCGGAATTATCATTCTCACAGCAATAATTTCATTGTTGTGTATTTACTTCTTATCCTTTACATTCAAAGCCCGCAACATCCAACAGGAAGCAAATGCTTTCGCAACTACTAACGGCAAAATAGATTATAAGAAAAGACAAACGTACCTGGATTCTTTATGGAAGCAACCAGTGTATGACTTAGGCTTCACCAGCTTTACCTACAAAGAGGTAAAAGATAAAGAAATCAACCTCGGCCTGGATTTGCAGGGAGGCATGCACGTTACCATGGAAGTATCTCCGGTAGAGATACTGAAAGCCATGTCAGGTAACAGCAACGATCCTAAATTTCAAGAAGCGATAAAAAGAGCTACTGAAATGCAGCGTACCAGCACAGATAAGTACACAGATCTGTTCTACCGGGCATATCAGCAAGTAGCCCCAGAAGGTAAGTTAAGCCGCATATTTTCTACGGCAGCTAACAAAGGCAAAATCAGCTATGAATCTTCCAATGCAGAAGTAATGCGTGTGATCGATGGCGAAGTAGAAGATGCGATAGGCCGCTCATTTGAAATTTTGCGCACAAGGGTTGATAAATTTGGTGTATCTAACCCAAATATCCAGCGTTTGCCTGGTACCGGCCGTATCCAAATAGAACTACCTGGAGTAGATAATCCTGAAAGAGTACGGAATTTATTGTCGAGTGCTGCTAAATTAGAGTTTGCCGAAGTATGGGAAATGCAAGACCTGGCAGCTTACTTACAGCAGTTAGACGAATACCTGGTAAAAACCGAAGCAGATTCCCCGGCTGTTACTGCTCAGAACCCAGCAGAACTTCCTAAAGATTCGACTACCTTAGCTACTGCGCAGTCTGATACAGCCAAAGGTGCCACTTCTCTGGAAGAACAGCTTGCCGGCAAAAATGCCGCTGGCGCTGATTCCACCAAGGCAGATTCGTTGAACAGTCTACAAAATCAGACAAGGGGCCTGGCAAGATACCTGACACCTACCATGTACGGACTGATAGCCAATGTAAATGACACAGCCCGTGTTAACAGTTTATTGAATCGTCAGGAAGTAAAGGCGCTGTTTCCTTCTAATGTGCGTTTTTTATGGGAAGTAAAAGCTGAGAAAGGTACTACAGGAAAAGATGAATTTATCACCCTTCATGCTGTAAAGAAAAGCCGCGACAACAAAGTGGCCATGGAAGGAGACGTCATTTCGGATGCCCGCCAGGACTTTAGCCAGACCGGCCAGGTAGAGGTGAATATGCAAATGAATGCGGCCGGCTCTAGAAAATGGAAAAACTTAACAGCCAGTAACATTGGTAAAAGAATAGCCATCATTCTGGATGACAATGTGTACTCCGCTCCTACTGTACAGAATGAAATACCTAATGGAAGTTCTGTTATCTCCGGTAACTTTACGATTGAAGAAGCCAAAGACTTAGCCAATATTCTAAAGGCCGGTAAACTAGCTGCCCCTACCCGTATTGTAGAAGAAGCAGTTGTAGGTCCGTCTTTAGGTCAGGAAGCAATTACACAAGGGTTGATATCCATGGCTGCCGGGCTTGGTATGGTTGTGCTGTTCATGTTGTTGTACTATGGTTCAGGCGGTATGGTAGCTAATGTGGCCTTGCTTTTCAATATCTTCTTCATTATAGGAATCCTTGCCCAGTTTAGTGCTGTTCTTACCCTGCCAGGTATTGCTGGTATTGTGCTTACTATGGGTATGGCGGTAGATGCTAACGTACTTATTTTTGAGCGTATCAAAGAAGAGCTTAAAAATGGCCGTACGCTGCTAAAAGCTATTGAACTAGGCTACGATAAAGCGTATAGTTCCATTATCGACTCAAATGCGACCACTTTTCTCACAGGTGTAATTCTTTATGTGTTCGGATCTGGAGGTGTTAAGGGATTTGCAGTAACCTTAATGATCGGTATTGTATGTTCATTATTTACAGCCGTATTCATTACCAGGCTAATTATGGAATGGGTGGCCAAGCGTAAAGATGCGAAGGAAGTAACGTTAACTACGTTTGTTTCAAAAAACCTGTTTGATAGTGTTCAATTCGATTTCGTCGGAAATAGAAACAAGGCATATGTATTTTCAGGCATTGTTATAGGCATCGGTATTTTATTAATGGCTTTTATGGGCTTAAATATGGGTGTTGACTTTAAAGGAGGCCGTTCCTATGTAGTAGCTTTCGATAAGGCCGTGGCCGCTACCGAAGTACGGTCTGCCTTAGTAGATGATTTCAAAAATACCGGTATTGAAGTAAAGACCTATGATGGAGACGATCAACTGAAAATAACTACAAGTTATTTAATTGATGACGAATCTGGGCAGGCTGATAAACAAGTAGAGCTAGCTTTAATGCAAGGCTTGCAACAATACCAAACTCTGAACCCTACTATTGTAAGTTCTTCGAAAGTTGGAGCAACCATGGCGGATGATATTCAGGATAGTTCACGCAACGCGGTGTTGCTTTCGTTGGCTGTCATTTTCTTATACATCCTTATCCGTTTTGGTAAATGGCAATATAGCTTAGGTGCCGTATTAGCTTTATTTCATGATGTGTTGTTTGTCATGTCTGCATTTGCTATTGCACGGGTATTCGGCTTATCCTTTGAAATAGATCAAGTATTTATAGCTGCTATGCTAACTGTAGTAGGTTACTCTATTAACGATACAGTAGTAGTATTTGACCGTATCAGGGAATTTGCAAGCATGGCTACAACCAAAGAAGAATTGCCAAGTATTCTTAACCGGGCAATTGGCCAAACATTAAGCCGTACCATTATGACTTCTTTAGTAACTTTACTTGTGGTGCTGATATTACTTTTCTTTGGCGGTGAAGTATTGCGTGGTTTCTCATTTGCGTTGACTATTGGTATTATATTTGGTACATATTCCTCTATCTTTATTGCCTCACCAGTGGTATTGGATTTCTCCAAAAAGAAACTTACAACCAAGAAGCCACAAACAGCTTCAGCAGGTGTTAAATCGTAATGCAGCTTAATTACCTCAATAAAAAAGCGGCTGATCTAGATCAGCCGCTTTTTTATTGAGGTAATTGGTCTTTTTTTATGGGTTCTTCTTCAAACGTAGAAATCCAGAAGTTATTAAATCCATGATCTATATGAATAGAAACTGCACCACTCTGCGCCAGCTCCAGAATAGCCAGAAAATTATAAATAACAGCTATCTTCAGCGGGTCTATTAATATAACCTCTTCAAAAGATACCCGCTTATGCTCCTGTAGTTTAGTCAAAATATATTCCTTTTGTTGAGTAATGGTGTATGGATACTGTACCACTGTATGCACAGGTCTGTTTTTTGCATGCTCATACCGGTTTATTACCCGCTGATAGACTTTCAGAAGTTTATATAAACTAAGGTCTTGTAGTTCTATGTCTACATTACTTTTATCTGCAATCGCCTGAAATTCTCTTACTACATTTCCTCTGGCTTCTTTACTTGCCCGTGTTTCTTCAAGCGTAGCTAACTCCCCAATGACAGATTTATATTTTTTATACTCTAATAAATGGCGGACTAATTCTGCTCTAGGATCAATCTCATTCCCCTGTGCATCTACTTCATGGCGCGGCAAAAGCATTTTAGCTTTAATACGCATAAGGGTTGCAGCAACCAAAATAAACTCACTAGCCAGATCTATATTAATAGCTTCCAGCTGTTTAACATACGCTAGAAAATCGTCAGTAATTTTAGAAATAGGGATATCATGTATATCTAGTTCATCTCTTTCTATAAAAAAAAGCAGCAGATCAAAAGGGCCTTCAAAAAGGGGAAGTTTTATTTCAAACGTCAAGGATATAGTCTATTTAATTAGTGACAAACAAGTAGCTTTGCCGTGCTTGCTTCAAGATACAATTCTTTAAATACCTTAGAGAACCTGAAAAAGCCGGGCAGTATAGCATCTTTTCAAAATTAATGGTAAAATGTTTAATAGTAAGTATATAGAAAAATACTATTTTTACTTTTAATAAAAAACAAACCATCTGTTTGCAACTTGAAATAGTTATTTTTTTGTTAAATAGAATAGAATATAAAACGGATTTAAACTTCTAAAACAGAAACATTTACTTCGTTTACTTGTTAAAGGAATTATCCATCTGATGAAAAGCACATGCTCATAAAACCCGGCCCTTTATTAGCTCAAATTGAAAACCCAGACGATCTGCGGAAACTGGACCCTTCCCAACTCTACCAGGTATGTACGGAATTACGGCAGTTCATTATTGATAATGTATCTATGTATGGTGGGCATTTTGGGGCAAGTTTAGGTG
This sequence comes from Rhodocytophaga aerolata, assembly GCF_030503435.1. Classification (GTDB taxonomy): domain Bacteria; phylum Bacteroidota; class Bacteroidia; order Cytophagales; family 172606-1; genus Rhodocytophaga; species Rhodocytophaga aerolata. Next base: position 276,451 of record NZ_JAUKPO010000007.1, on the reverse strand, counting down.
TGATTGAACTAACCGTTGCGCTGCATTATGTATTTAATACACCTAAAGATCAGTTGGTATGGGATGTAGGCCACCAGGCATATGGACATAAAATATTAACCGGGCGCAGAAAAAAATTTCATACAAACCGATTGTATAAAGGCCTTTCCGGTTTTCCTAAACGCAAAGAGAGCCCTTATGATACGTTTGGCGTAGGCCACTCCTCTACTTCTATATCGGCAGCCTTGGGTATGGCAATTGCTTCCAGATATAAGAAAGATGAAACACAACAACATATTGCTATTATTGGCGATGGGGCGTTGACCGGCGGTATGGCATTTGAAGCAATGAACCATGCAGGAGTTTCTAACTCAAATCTGCTCATCATCCTCAATGATAACTGCATGTCTATAGATCCCAATGTAGGGGCATTAAAAGATTATTTAACAGATATTACTACTTCGCATACCTATAACCGCTTAAAAGACGAAGTATGGAATATTTTGGGTAAGATTAGTAAGTTTGGGCCCAATGCACAGGAAATAGTATCGAAAATTGAAAGTGGCATTAAAGCTTCGGTTCTGAAACAAAGCAATTTATTTGAATCGCTTAAGCTGCGTTATTTCGGACCGATTGACGGACATGATATCAACCATCTAGTAAGTGTTTTAAATGATTTAAAAGATATTCCAGGACCAAAAATACTGCACTGTATCACCACGAAAGGGAAGGGATATGCATTAGCAGAGAAAGATCAAACCAAATGGCATGCTCCCGGCTTATTTGATAAAGTAACCGGAGAAATCCGCAAAAAGGTGTATGAGGTACCTCAGCCCCCTAAGTACCAAGATGTATTTGGCCATACGATTATAGAACTAGCGAAAGAAAACAGTAAGATTATGGGGATTACGCCGGCTATGCCATCTGGTTGTTCCCTTAATTTGATGATGCAGCAAATGCCTGACCGTGCCTTTGATGTAGGCATAGCTGAACAACATGCAGTTACCTTCTCAGCCGGCCTTGCTACACAAGGATTGGTGCCTTTCTGCAATATTTATTCTACCTTTATGCAGCGGGCATATGATCAGGTTATTCATGATGTATGCATTCAGGAATTGAAAGTAATTTTCTGTCTGGACAGAGCAGGATTTGCCGGAGCCGATGGGCCTACACACCATGGAGCCTATGACATTGCTTATATGCGTTGTATTCCTAACTTGATTGTATCTGCTCCTATGAATGAACAGGAATTGCGCAATTTAATGTATACAGCTCAATTAGAAGACACAAAAGGAGCTTTTTCTATCCGGTATCCCAGAGGAGAAGGCGTAATGCCTAACTGGCGCACGCCTTTCGAAAAAATTGAAATAGGTAAAGGACGTCTGGTAAAACAAGGAAAAGATCTAGCTATACTTACTATTGGACATATTGGCAACTACGCCACAAAGGCCTGCCAGGCGCTACAGGAAGAAGGTATAGATGCCGCCCATTACGATATGCGTTTTGTAAAGCCACTGGATGAAGAGATGCTTCACGAAATTTTTTCTAACTTTACCAAAGTTATTACGGTGGAAGATGGTTGCTTAATGGGAGGCTTTGGAAGTGCCATTGTAGAATTTATGGTAGACCATGGATATCAAGCCCAAGTAAAGCGGTTAGGTATCCCAGATACTATAGTAGAGCATGGAGAGCAATTAGAATTACACAGGGAATGTGGGTTTGATCCGGAAGGCATTGTCCGTACAGCCCTGCATTTGGTAGATTTAGGCATTAAAATATAAATTTAGAATTGATAAATTATAAAGCCTGTAGATAAAATCTGCAGGTTTTTTTGTTATCTGCCTATGTCTAAAGTTATCAAATAGATCCTTTTATTGTTTTACTGGGATGAGAATAATAAATTCTGTTCCCTTGCCTGGTTCACTTTCTACTACAATTTTTCCTTTATGCTGCTCTATTACACCAAAACTGATAGCCAGGCCTAATCCGGTGCCTTCGCCTACATCTTTCGTGGTAAAAAAAGGTTCGAATATGTGGTTCTTTACCTCCGGTGTCATCCCTATACCAGTATCGCGGATGCTAATTCTAACGAAATCGTCTTGCATAGAGGTCGTAATATGAATTTCTCCACCTTCCGGCATGGCTTGCACGGCATTAGTAAGTACGTTCATAAATACCTGATTCATTTTCCCGGGATAGCCTTCAATATAGGGCAAATGGCCATAGTTCTTTAGCACGGTAATATGGTCGCCTAATTTACTTTTGAGGAGAGTAAGCGTAGAATTTAATCCTTCGTGTATATCAAAATGCTTACTATCGTTTTCGTCCAGACGCGAGAACACCCGCAAACCTTTTACAATCTCTTTCGTACGTATAGCTCCTTCTTCTATCCCTCTAAGTAAGGCATGTATTTCGCTGCGGATATAATCCAGCTCCAGGTCGTGTTTAAGTTTATCAACCGTGCTAAAGTGAGTTGCCAGACCCTTACTTTCTACAACTTCTTCATACTTGTGCAAAACCTCCAATACGTCCGAAACATCGTTTTTCAACGGTTCAATATTCGCTGAAACAAAGTTGATAGGATTATTAATTTCATGAGCTATTCCAGCAGTAAGATGGCCTAATGAGGCCATTTTTTCAGCTTGCACCAGCTGCATCTGTGCGGACTGAAGCTGTTTATGGGTAGTTTTTAGCTCTGTGTAAGCAGCTTGGAGTTGGGTATGTGCTTTTCTTTTAATGCGGAACTGTAGATAAAACATAAAAGCCAGCGCCAGAATAAATACTAACCCAGCCATAAGTGAATTTTTAAAAACGCGTTGCCGGGTTAACTCAAGTTCTTTCTTATTCAAATCTAATTGTTGAATCTGTTTTTGTTTCTGCAACAACTCTATTTCCCGCGATTTATTGGTAAGAAGGTATTCGGCTTGTAACTGCTCAAATTGTCTGTTTTTTTCTTCTGCTGTTAATTTATCTTTTGCTTCTACATATAGTTTAAAGTATTCCAGAGATTTTTTATAGTCGCCTCTCTCAGCAAAATTCTCCGACAATTCTTTGTACGTATTTTCTTTTACGGCATTCGGCTTACCAGCCTCTACTGCTTTATCTGTGGTACTCTCCCTGGAAATGATCACAGGTTTACGCAATGTTTTGTTAAAAGCTTCCAGATCTTGGTAGATCGCTTTTACGCTGTCCAGAGAGTGGGTAACACCTAGTGTGTCGCCTATCGCCTCTTTTGCCTGCATAGCCAGATCATAATACTTTAGGGCATCTTTATAGTTACCCGTTTCTTTATATAAATCGGCTATATGATTAAGTTTAGTGGCTACCTTCTCTTTTTTATATGTAGCCTCATAAAGGGGGATCGTTTTCAGATGAAAATCTATGGCTGATTGATAATTCAGTTTTTTTTCATGAATGGCAGCAATTTTTTCCAGCGTTGCAAGGCTCAGTTGTTGAGTGGCTTCTCCCAGCTTATTCCCCAAGCGTAGCGACTCTACTTTGTTGCGGAGTGCACGGTCCCATTTTATTTTTCCATCTGTTCTTTCAGCTTTTAGAGTTTCATCGAGTATTACCAGGTTTTCCAGCGCTTCTTTTTTTCCTTCTTCGTAGTTTATACGTTCACTTATTTCCAGGCTGCTTTTAAATTGTTTGATGGATTTGGGATATTGTCCCTTGGCATAATAAGCTCTGCCCATAGTGTTATAGGCTTTGGCTTCTTCGCGTTCTAGGTGAATAGGTTCTTTGGGCTCATTTTCCAATGAAAGCCGATGATGAGATATTTTCACTCCATCATCTAATAACTGACGGGTTATAATTAGTGTTTGAGTACTATAATCAATTGCTTTGTCAGGGCTATCTTTTAAATAACTGCTTGCAAGCTGATTTAGTAGAATAACTTTTTCTTCCTGAGAGGCAGTTTTTAATCGGTTTTCCAGGGTAGTAATATCTGTTTGAGCAAGGCCAGGTAAACCTATAGCCATGCTTATCCAGAAGAAAAACAGACAGCCCCATTTCATAAGAGAAGATAGTTCAGAAGATGTAGATTTGCAAGTACAAAAAGCAGCATCGAACGAAGACTGTTTCCTGTATTTTAAACAAATCTACTAAAATTACTATACTTCTTTATTGGCTTTTCTTCTGATAGAGGCATGCTTAGCCATTGCTTTTATAAAATACTTTGGCAGCAAGTGAGATTATTTTGAGGCACCCATTTCGTTATTTTTCTGGGCTGCTTTGTCAGTAAGTACTGTAGCAATTGTTTCTGATTTGCCTGATTCACTTTCATAGCCTTTTTTCCGCTCGGTACTACCAATGCCTCCTGCAGCAGGTAATATTTTGTTAACGATACCCAAGAGTTCGGAGGTGGCTCCTGGAAAAAAGCCATGGAATGCTGTAATAAACTTTCCTGACAGGGTAGTTACCAGCTCTGCATCACCTTGACGGCTGGCTTCAAGTATTTTATAGGCGGTTTGTTCGGCATCCATGGTCATAAATGGGAGAGAATCGGCTGTTTTAAACCAGGCATACTCTTTTTCATGTTGCCCTTTTACGATTACATTTCTTGGACTACCAGTGCGTGTAAGGCCGGGACATACAGTGGTTACTACAATTCCATCTTTCTTTAACTCTGCATGCATGCCTTCGGATAAACCTACCAGGGCAAATTTGCTAGCACTATAAGGAACCAAATGAGGCAGACTAATTTTACCTCCTACTGACGATATATTAATAATACGCCCGGCACCTTGTTCTTTCATATGGGGAATTACGGCAAGCATTGTATATAAGGGTGCCCAGAAGTGAGTTTTCATCGTCTCCTCATACTCATGCAAGGTCATAGATTCCATGGGGCCTACCTGAATGACGCCTGCGTTGTTTATAAGTACATCTATGCCTCCAAATCTTTCCCGGATGCTGCTGATCATCTCATGTACTTGGTTGCGGTCTGTGACATCACAGGTGATAGTCATTACCTCTGCACCCATACCGGCAAATTCGCGGCGGGCTGTTTCTAATTCATCTACATCTCTGGCACAGATGGCAAGCTTGGCTCCTTCTGCTGCTAACTGCCTGGCCAATACCAATCCTAACCCACGGGAGGCTCCGGTAATGAGTACGGTTTTATCACTGAAACTATATTTATTGATATTTCTATACAATGCCCGTGCGGCTAAAAAAGCAGTAAAACCCGCTGCTGCCCATAGCAATCCATTGTTGTTATTCTGACTGTTCATAGTGGTGATTAATTAGACGAGAAGAAAGACCTATACTTTGATATAAGTACAAGGGTTTACAGGCAGTGTACGATTTGTGGCTGAGATGGTTTATGCAAGAGAGGGTTTTAGCAGGGTATATTCTTTACGGAAACTGTACTTTCTACATATATACTATTGCTGATGCTCCTGCAGAATAGTTTTATAATCTAGCTGAGGCCATTTTTCTTCTATGGAGGGTGTCGCCATAATTTGCTGCATAATAGCATCTTGTTTTTTGCCTAAGCGCAAAGCTTCTGCATAGGGTATATGACTAAAAGCAATCATGGTATACAAGGGTGTCCACAAGTCTGGGTAGAGCTGGTGAATGTGTGCTTCTATTTTTTTGCGCAGCAGAAACTTTGGATCAGCTACATAGTCACGCATTTCCACAAAATTTTGTAAAGCCAGGTCAGCTATAGCTTCTGCATTATCTACCCGCTGCCCTTGATATTCTTCAAATATCTGCTCCCAATTCTGGGAGTATTTTTCCATTAACTGGTCTAGTATGATACAGTCTTCAAACCCCGCATTCATACCTTGCCCATAAAAAGGCACAATGGCATGAGCAGCATCTCCGATAATGGCTGCTTTATTTTTATAGGTCCACGGGTAACAACGGATAGTAACCAGAGACGAGGTTGGATTTTGCAGGTATTCTTCTGCTACATTGGGCATAAGTGGAAGTATATCTGGAAAATACGTTTCAAAATAGTGAATAACATCTGCCTGCGTACGTATTTTATCAAAGGACACCTCTCCTTTGAAAGGAAAAAACAAGGTACAGGTGAAACTTCCATCTGGGTTAGGCAAAGCAATCAGCATAAAATTACCTCTAGGCCATATATGCAAGGCATGTTTATCGATAGCCCAGCTTCCATCTCTTTTGGGGGGAATGGTAAGCTCTTTGTATCCGTGCTCTATAAAATATTGCTGATAATTGAAAAGGTTTGTCCGTTGCATAGCACTCCGTACAGCTGAAAAAGCACCATCGGCACCTATAAGAATATCTGGCTGTAGTATACTCTCTTCACCACTAACGACATGTGTCAAATGAACAGCAGGCTTTTCCAAGTCTACCTGGGTACATTTCTGCTCAAAAAACAGCTGTACCTTTCCTTCCTCTTCTGCCAGATTCATCAGCTTTTCATTCAGCTGGCTCCTGGATACCGAGTAAATAGATTGCCCTTCCTTGCCATAAGGCTGAAAGGTTAAGTCACCTTTTTCATTGTGCATCATGCGCCCATACATAGGAATAGCCAGTTGCTTTACCTCTTCTACCAAACCTACTCTTTCCAGCGCCCGCCAGCCACGCTCACTAAGCGCCAGGTTAATGGTACGCCCGTCTTCCCACTTTACTTTTCTCAAATCTGGCCTTTTTTCTATCAGTTGTACGGTATGTCCCCGCCTACCCAACATTACTGCAAGTAACGATCCTACTAATCCGGCACCTAATACTGTAATGTTCTTCACTGATCTGTATTTATTGGTTTATGTTATGGGTATGAACGCCTCTAAAATAAGTAGTATTACAGGGATTTGAAATATAGATTTTATGCAGAAAACAGGGCTGCTATAAACATCCTTTGGCACTAGGATACATTTTGCAGAAAGGCTACCATGGCTTGTATAGCTTTTCCCCGATGATCTATCTTATTTTTTTCAGTAATACTCATTTCTGCAAAAGTTTTGTTAAATCCTTCAGGCATGAACACTGGGTCATAGCCAAAACCTCTTCCGCCTTGACGTCTCTCTGTTATTCTACCTTGCACAATACCTTCAAACTGATGAACCTGATTATTAAGGATTAAGGTAATAGACGTACGAAACCTGGCTTTTCTATTGGGCACTTCCTGAAGCTTTTGCAATAATAAATTGATATTATCTTCGCTATTACGTTGTGGACCTGCATATCTAGCCGAATACACGCCTGGCTCTCCTTGTAGTGCTTCTACCTCTAGACCGGTATCATCCGCAAAACAATTGATGTTGTAATGCTGCCAAACATATTGTGCTTTTTCCAAAGAATTTCCTTCCAGGGTATCTTGATTCTCCGGCAAATCCACCTCACATCCAATATCTTTTAAACTGAGTAGTTCAAATGTATTTCCCAGCATCTCACTTACTTCTTCTATCTTATGAAGGTTATTGGTAGCAAAACACAGTTTCATGCAATTGATAGTCAAGAATTGTTTTAAATTAAAAAATCTTTCCTTCAGGGAAAGATAATATAAGGTTTGCTTATTCTTTAGTTAAGTTTGCTGGGCGGCGTGCTCATCATATTTAATGCCCGAAAACATATACAAAAACAACACCCGGGAGTACCTAAACATTAAAGGTAAGCAGACTACTACTAAGCCAGTAACAATTACTAAATACACCCACAAATCAGGGTCATCTCCTAACACATATACGGCTACCCCAGAGGCAAATGCCAATGCTACTGACATGGCATAGCTTATATACATAGCTCCAATAAAAAACCCTGGTTCTATCTCATATCTAAGTTTGCAAACCGGACAATATTCGTGCGTAGCAGTAAATCTGGTTAAATTCCAGTTACTATATTCAAAAATATTTCCTTGTCTACATCGGGGACATTTTGCTCCTAATATAGCCTGCAATTTTGAGACGTTTTTCATATTCCTTTCTGCTGTTTCTATACCATAAATATGCTATTACGCAAAATATAGTATAAGGGGTAGCCAGCAGAAATAATATTCCTTTATTCAACCCAGCACCAATCGAACTTTCACCGCTGCTTACGTTATTTTCAACGGTTGCACGGCACATGGCGCATTGAGCGAATGTATCTTGTGAGAGTATAACAAAACAGGTTATAATACTTATTATAACTAGTATTTTTCTTAATTGACGATTCATAGTACTATCTCTTACCTCAAAAAACAAAAAGTGTATATAGTGGGTTCAATCAGGTTGCATAATACGGACTTATCATCAAATAAACAACCACCCCTGTAACCGATACATACAGCCAGATAGGGAAAGTCCATTTTACGATTTTCCTGTGCTTTGTAAATTGTTTTGATGCTGCAAAATAGATGCTTAGCAATACTAACGGAACTACTATAGCAGCTAATATAATGTGGGTAATCAAGATGAAGAAGTAAATCCCCCGAACCACTCCTTCGCCACCAAATTTTGTAGGTGGCGCCTGAAAGTGATAAACAACATACGAAACCAGAAATAATGCAGATAGGGCAAAAGCTGTAATCATAGCCGCGGTATGATAGCGCCTATTCCCCTGCTTTATAAATACAAAACCTGCTATTAGTGCAATTGAAGTTGCTGAATTGAGCACGCCATTCAAATGTGGCAAGAAGGACACGTCCAAATCGCCTAATTTACCGGTTTGTGGTATAAATATAAGTAAAGATACTACTACTGGAATGGCTACAGATAATACACTGATTACAATCAGGTATAGGTTATTTGTCTTTTCTGACAGATCTACCGGATGGTTCATAGTTAACTCTGATCTTGTTGGTTCTTATATTCATCTAGCAGCACCTTAATCTCCAGAATCAGTTTATCTACTTCTTTGGGATCAGTGCCGTTATAAAATCCACGTATATGTCCTTGCTTATCTACAAGCACAAATTTGTCGGTGTGCACAAATTTTTCCTCCAAATTTGAGCTTTGCACATTGTCTTCTTTAGCCGTTACGTAGTAGCCTTGTTTGGCAAGTTTATATATGTCCTTTTTTTCGCCTGTCATCAGATACCATTTGTCTTTTACCGCCCCGTGTTGCTCCGCATAACTTTGCAAGGCCTCTACTGTATCATTTTCAGGATCTACTGTATACGACATAATAAGTACATCAGGATTATTCAGAAAAGCTTCCTGTACCCGTTGTAATTGTGATGTCATTTTAGGGCATATACCCAGGCAACGTGCAAAAAAGAAATCTGCCACATGGATTTTATCTTTAGTAACTGCTGATGTAACCTGATTGTTATACTGGTCAGTTAATTTGAAGTCGGGTATGGTATGAAAAGCCGTATCAGTTACCTCCTGGCCATCTACTACTTTTGTCTCCATCATTATATTGCCTGTGGTAGAATCTATTCTGGGAATATACCTAGGCAAACTATAATGGTTTTCGCCAAAATTTTTAAGAAATAAAAAAGCTAAAGCCGGAATTACCAGCACAACCACTAGCAACCCGGCTTTTATGTATGTATTCATATACCTTAATTTGAAAAGTTGAAACAGTGAAAATTGAAAAAAGCAATATTACTTCGTATGCTTTTGATTTTAATAACACGTAAAATCGATTTCAAATTTCTAACCTGTCACATTTTCTATCTTACCTGTAAGATAGAATCTCCTTCCAGTAAGAGAGCGATAATTAACCAAATTACAAACACCAAAGGAAGAACGATTGACCATATCAGGGTTTTTACTTCGCCTTTCAAGTGCATGAATTCTCCTACTATATAAAAAGCTTTTACCAACGTCATAATAACGAAGATAGAAACCCGTAACCAGCCTGAGGGCATGGTAAAAGCAATTAGGAATTCAAGAGCGGTGATGAAAAATAATATCCAGAATGTACGCCAGATTAATTTTGTATTTGGTTTTGCTGCACCTCCAGTAGATGCAGGATGTTGAGAATGAGAATGTCCAGCCATCTTTTATATACTTTTTTATTAAATTAAATAGAAAAACGTAAATACAAATACCCAGACTAAATCTACAAAGTGCCAGTATAAACCCACTTTTTCAACCATTTCATAGTGGCCTCTCCGTTCATATACACCTGTCGCCGTATTATAGAATATTAATATATTTAACAACACTCCACTAAATACGTGTGTCCCATGAAATCCTGTGATGAAAAAGAATAAATCTGCAAATGCAGGAGGACCATATTGATTCACTACTAAGTTTGCACCGAATATTGTTTTTTCTACCCATTTTCCGTTTTCCATAAACCGCGCAACTGAGCCTTCTTCGGTACCTACAATAAAGTGTGTCCATTCCCAAGCCTGGCTGCCCAAAAAAGCAAAACCACCAATGATGGTCCACAACATCCATTTTTCGACATCGTTTCTATCATTCCTGTGTCCTGCTTCTACAGCCAATACCATGGTAACACTGCTCATAATTAGAATAAAAGTCATGATACCTACGAAAACCAGCGGAAGCTCATATCCATGCAAAAATGGTACTGCTTCAAAAACTTTTTCTGGTATTGGCCAATAGTCTTGGGAAAATTTAAAAGTTCCGTGGATTTCAGGGTCATATGCCTGATGGCTAAACCGGATCATTCCATACGTAACTAATAAAGCGGAAAAAGTAAAAGCATCTGACAACAGGAAGAACCACATCATCAGCTTACCATAGCTGGCTTTAAGCGGTTCATTTCCCCCATCCCATATACTCCCCTTTCTTCTTTTATCAATTACTGTAGTTGTAGTAGACATGAGTTAAATCTATTTTTAATGGTTGAGTAATAAAAATGCGAACAAATATATCCAAAGTATATCTAAAAAATGCCAGTAGGTTGCACACATTTCCATTCTGACTAAATTTTTTGAATGAATCTTATATTGAAACGAGGCACCTAGGATAATCACCAAATATACAATCCCTGTAACTAAGTGAAATGCATGTAAACCTGTAATCACATATAAGAACGAGCCAGACGGATTAGAAGCTGTACCTGCAAAAAATACCTTCATATCTACCAATGCCACCCATGAATACCATTGACCTACTAAAAATCCAAGCCCTAGGAAAGTAGTTATAATCATAGCCACTTTTAGCATAGCCAGGTTATCCCTTTTAGCAGCCATATACGCCCATTGCATTGTTACGCTGCTCGCTAGCAATATACCTGAGTTAACCCAGAATATCGTTGGCATCTCAAAATCCAACCAGTTGCCTTCTGCCTGCCTAACCATATAGGCACTGCTCATGGCTGCAAAAATCATCACAATACTCACAATAAACAACCATAATGCAAACTTTTTAGGATGCATTGCTAGTGTTTGCTGTGGCTCCTCCTGCAATAAATTTATATTTCTATCCATAATTTTAAACTTTATCCCATAAAAACGCAATCTGTACCAGTGGTAGGTAGAGAAATGAACCAAACATCATTTGTAAGGCTGCTTTCCGGGAGCATTCTTTCATTAAATAAAAGGTTTGTATTAAAAACAACGATCCACACACCACAGCAATTAAGGCTGCATTCAATCCGGTGATACCGAATTTGGCAGGCAGCACACTAAGAGGCAACAAGAATAGTGTGTAGATCATGATCTGAAAAGCTGTTTGCAAATCTTTACCTCCATTATTAGGCAATAGCTTAAACCCTGCTCTTTTGTAGTCTTCATCTGCCACCCATGCTATAGCCCAGAAGTGAGGGAATTGCCATACAAACTGTATAGCAAATAAAGTAAATGCTCCTACTTCTAACATATTTGTGGCTGCTACCCATCCAATTAGTGGAGGCAATGCGCCCGGAAACGCACCTACAAATACGGCTATAGGCCCTACCCTCTTCAAAGGTGTATACACAAATGCATACAAAACAAGCGAAAGCAAAGTAAATAAAGCGGCTAACAGATTTATGAAAGTAAACAACAAAAACAATCCGGCAAAGCCTATAATGCTTGCAAACACAGCCGCTTCTACAACAGACAGTCTGCCAGAAGGTAAAGGCCGGTTTTCTGTACGCCGCATTAGTTTATCCAGATCTATTTCAATGATTTGATTAATAATATTTGAGGCGCCTGTAACCAGAAATCCACCTATACAGAAAATCAGCATATGCACCCAATCAATAGGTTGTTTGGCTGCTAATAAATATCCGATAGCACCTGAGAATACTACAGTAATTGAAAGTCTGAATTTTAGCAGGTCAAAATAAGCCCTGGCTTTTGTTAAGATTTGATTTACTTCTGCTGCTTGGTGTGGCCTAGTAATAATCATTTGTAAGAATATGCTTGGTTGAAAGTTTTTGCAGCTGATTTTACAAAAACAACATCATAGTTTATGAACAACAATAATACAAACTGAATTCCAATGGCAGCTACAGCTAGTAACAAATGTATCGGCTGTAAAAAAGCTGGAATTCCTAAATAAGCCATTCCCATTCCTGCAAGTATCTCTAAAAGCACTATACTCACCAGAGCTACAGTATATTTGGTTATGACCGGATTTTTTATCGTATTCCTTTTTAGCAGATATAACAAGTATAGGTGAGCAGCAAGAATTAAACTTGATAGCGACCGATGAATATAAAATCCTAAACCTAATTGCTCTATCCAAGTGTCTCTGCCATTGCCACTTAAACTTGCGGCTATTTCATCTATTGCTTCTCTTACCTGCGTACCTAATACTATTTGTAAAACAGAGCTTGCTAGCAAAAAGTACAGTATTTTGTTGATACGTGATTTCCCTTCAATAGTAGCTAAAGTGATTTTGCCCGTGAATGATCTAGCAACTGTATATATGAGCAGAAAGACTAGTACAATTGCTACCAGCATATGGACAGTTACCATCCATGGAGCCAGGTTCGTGGCTACTACTACTGAGCCCAGCCATCCCTGAAAACCTACTAAAATAAAGCTGACTAAGCTTAGAAAAAAAACGGTTTTATCAGTTTTGAGATATGGAACAGATAAGAGTAGTGTCAGAAAAATAAATATCCCAATCAGTACGCCTATCAACCGGTTTATATATTCTGTCCAGGTTTTATAGACGTTAAATTCAACATCGGCATATCCCCTATCCTTATATATTTCCTGGTAATTGGCTGGCAATTGTGCTACATCTGTTGGTGGTACCCATGAGCCAAAACATTGTGGCCAGTCTGGGCATCCCATCCCTGCACCTGTGCTGCGTACGATGCCTCCAACCAAAATGAGTAAATAAACAGCCACAATTGTGACAATTCCCATCTTCCGGAAAGCATTGTGGCTGTTTCTATGAGTATCTGACATTTATTTTGTTTGTACTTCCTTACAATTTCTCAGGGTCTCCGCCAATATTTCGGATGTTCTGATCCGCACCTGCACTGCCCTTCGGTAATTTATGGTCTTTAACGGTTGGTGCATTGATTTCTTCTTTTTTATCAAACACTACACCAGTTTCCATATCTTCAATTTCATCACCAATTAAGCCTTGTTCATGTGGCAGGTTAGACTCTGGCGTAGCTGATAATGGTACGTTTTGCGGAATAAAGTCTTCTGATGCACCTGGCTTACTATAGTCATAGGGCCATCTGTACACAGAAGGTATCTCACCTACCCAGTTACCATGTCCCGGATGAATAGGCGCTGTCCATTCCAGGGTATTGGAACGCCATGGATTCTGTGGAGCTCTTCTTCCTTTGAACATACTATAGAAGAAGTTAAATAAGAAGATAAATTGTGCAATACCAGTTAAGATTGCTGCTGCACTGATAAAATGGTTCAGGTCCATATATTTATTAAATACCTGGAATCCGGTAAATGAATAATATCTTCTTGGGAAACCTGCTATACCAATATAGTGCATAGGGAAGAATACCAGATAGATCCCAACAAATGTAAACCAGAAGTGAATATAGCCTAGTTTTTCATCCAACATTCTACCGAAGAACTTTGGAAACCAGTGATATACACCAGCCAGTAAACCAAAAGCAGAGGCTGCACCCATTACTAAGTGGAAGTGAGCAACTACAAAATATGTATCATGTAATTGAATGTCAATAGCAGAGTTTCCTAATGCTATACCTGTTAACCCTCCGGAAATAAAGAAAGATACTAAGCCTATGGAAAACAACATGGCAGGTGTAAATACAATATTTCCTTTCCAAAGAGTAGTTATATAGTTAAAGGCTTTTACTGCGGATGGTACTGCAATAATCAATGTCAGGAACATGAATATTGAACCCAGGAACGGATTTAAACCTGATACGAACATATGGTGAGCCCATACCACAAATGACAGTACAGTAATGGCCATCATAGAACCGATCATAGCCCTATAGCCAAATATAGGTTTCCTGGCGTTTGTAGCAATAATTTCTGAAGTAATACCTAGGGCAGGTAATAGTACAATATAAACCTCTGGATGGCCCAAAAACCAGAATAAGTGCTGAAATAATATTGGGCTACCACCTACGTTTGGCAACGCCTCCCCACCTATGTATATTTCAGATAAGTAAAAGCTGGTACCAAACCATCTGTCAAATATAAGCAGTAGGGCTGCCGACATTAACACAGGGAATGACAACAAACCTATAATTGCTGTTAAAAAGAATGCCCATATGGTTAGAGGTAATCTGGAAAAAGACATCCCTCTTGTTCTCAAGTTGATTACGGTAGTAATATAATTGATACCACCCAGCAACTGGGAAACAATAAACAGAGCCATACTGATCAACCATAAGTTCATCCCCATTCCTGACCCTGGCATAGCTTGAGGCAGAGCACTTAGCGGAGGATAAATAACCCAACCACCCGATGCCGGACCAGTTTCCAGAAATAATGAAACAAACATAATTACACTGGCCACGAAGAAAAACCAATACGAAAGCATGTTCATAAATCCGGAAGCCATATCGCGGGCTCCAATCTGCAAGGGAATTAAGAAGTTACTAAACGTACCACTCAACCCGGCTGTCAACACGAAGAATACCATAATAGTACCATGCATGGTAACTAAGGCCAAGTAAAAATTTGGATCTATTTTACCTGAGTCTAAAATCCATTCTCCTAGAATAGGTTTAAGCCAGGTTAATTTTATATCCTGAAAACCTAATTGCAGACGAAATATGCTTGAAAGACCTATACCTATTATTGCCCAAAAGATACCTGAGATCAGGTATTGTTTGGCAATCATTTTATGGTCAGTACTAAATATATATTTTGTTATAAAATTGTCGTGGTGTTCATGCTCATGGTCATGATCCAGGTGGGCGTCATGTCCTACGCCATGTGTTGAGTGAATATCTACCGCTGACATATAAAGTATGTTAAGTTATGGAATACAAATATTTACTGTGCAGAAGTACTAGTTTTAACTACTGCGGGATTGACTGGAGCCTCTGTTGTTGGTTCTTGAACAGGCGTTACAGCGGCTGAAGGATTATCTCCCGCCCCAATTATCTGCAAAGCCTTTTCACGCAGATTGGCAGGTACTTTTTGCAGGTTGTCTTCCCTGGTAGATGCTAACCAAGGTTTCTGCGTGTTATACCATTTTACATAATCTGCTTGCTCTTCTACCACGACTATTAATCTCATACTAAAATGTCCGCGTCCACATACCTCTGTACAGGCAAGTTCATAATTGAAATCTGGATTGTTTGTTTCTTGCCGCATTTGAGCAGTCGTTTTGGTGGGTGTAAACCAGAAACGGGTTGGCATACCTGGTACAGCATCCATCTTTAGACGGAAATGAGGCATATATACACTGTGCAACACATCTCTTGCCCGTATTTTTAGCAATACTGGTTTGCCTACTGGTACCCGGAGTTCTCCGGATGGGCCCATAAAATCATCAAAACTTTTTTCATCCGATAAATCAATGCCTACTGCATTCGAAGCATCGATCATCCGGAAATTATAAGCTCCCAGTTCTTTATCTACTTTGCCAGGATATCTTACCCACCAGTTGAATTGCTGCCCTACTATTTCTATTACTTCAGCTTCTTGAGGAGCATCAGCTGTGATATCCCGCCATACTTTCCAACCCGATAACACCAACAGAGTTAATACAATAGCTGGCACAATAGTCCATATTACTTCCAGTTTGTTATTGTCAGGATAAAAGGCAGCTCTGTTGCCTTCTTTAAACTGATATTTAAAAGGAAAGTAAAAGAGTAGTACGTGGGTGGCAAAAAACACCGCGCATAAAATACCCATGGTTACCCAGAACAATGTATCTATTTGTTCACCATGTACAGATACAGGTGCCGGAAGAAAATCATCCGCTGCTGAGTAAGAACTCCAAACTGCACCAATTGTCCCCAAAACCAAAAACACCAGAAGTAAAGCAGCATTTACCTTGTTACTGGTTCCCGCCCGTTTATGATGAGAACCCCTGACTACGGAAATTAGGGTGCCTACTCTGAAGATCATAAAAAGTATGACTCCAATCAAAATAGCCCCAATACCTAATAATATATTCATCATGTTCAATAGATTTTATTAATATGTATAATTATCAGATTTCGTGGTGTATACTTTCTTCCAACATCGGATGATTTTTGGCAATGAGTGGTGCTTTAGATAAAGTAGTAGCTACTACTAGAATGAAGGCACTTGCATATATCATAACTATACCGATTTCCAGCGGTCCAAATCCCGCGTTCTCCCCTACTGTACCTGGCATCATCATCAGGTAGAAATCCAGCCAATGGCCTACAAGCAGAACAATTGATACAATTTTGAGGAAAATCATATGACGCTTTGCATCCCTTGTCATTAGAACTAGGAAAGGAAACAAAAAGTTTATGAAAATGTTAATGAAAAACAACCCTTTGTATGTGCCGTTGTATCCGTGTAAGCGCTCAATAAAATAGATAGTTTCTTCGGGAATGTTTGCATAATAAATCAGCAAGAACTGCGCAAACCAGACATAGGTCCAGAAAATACTGAAGGCAAACATAAATTTACCCAGGTCATGTAAATGATTCTGATTTACAATAGATAAGTAGCCTGCTTCCTTCAGAAAAACCACAGTTAACGTTATGGTAGCTAAACCTGCTACAAACCAACTGGCAAATACATACCAGCCAAACATAGTACTGAACCAATGTGTGTCGATAGATAAAACCCAGTCCCAGGCTGATGTAGAAGAGGTTACTGCAAAAATTACTATAAATATAGCCGAGAGAACAATGCTCTTGTCATAGTGTCTTACATCTTTGGTAAGATCTTCCTGCAACGATTCTTTCCGCAACAAACGGTATAGAATGTACCATGCGGCAAAGTAAAATACCATTCTGAACAAGTAGAAAGGAGTATTCAGAAATCCCTTTTTTCCTGCTATAATTTCATCATACCTTGGGTCGGCTGTATCATATAAATATTCATGTGTCCAGTGGAATATATCATGACCACCTAAGAAAAAGTAGATAATCATCAGCACGCCTGTAATCGGCAAAAAATTCCCAAAGGCTTCAGGTATTCTCTTAATACCCGATGACCAACCGGCATAAGCCACATATTGCACGGCTACAAAGAAGATTCCAATAGCAGCAATACCTGTAAAATATACATTGTTCAGCCATAGGTTTGTCCAGAGACGAGATTGCCACCGGAAATGATGTTCGCCCCCAGCGGCGGCACCTTCTTCTGCCCCATGAGCCGCCTCATGTGGAGCATATATGAGTAAAAGAATTCCTGCAATAAATAACAACAGCCCAATACCTATTGCTATAAACAAATTCCGGCGTACCAAAGGCGGAAATGTATAATGTTCATCTAAAACAATGGGCGCATGATGTGTTGAGTCAGCCATTTTTAAAGGTTTTATGCGTAATGATTAATCTAATTGTTGAAGTGTATGTACATAATGAACAATTTTCCATCGTTCGGAAGGATTTATTTGCGAGCCGTGTGGCCACATGCGGCCTTTCCCATGTGTAATTACATGGTAAATGTGTCCGCTGTTCATGGTTTTATAATTTCCTGTTGAGTAATTTGGTACACCTTTATAGGCTTTTCCTACCAACCCATCACCTTTGCCATTTTCGCCATGGCAATGCTGACAATAGCGGCTATATAATACTTTACCCTCTGCTAATACTTCTTCTGTTGCCGGAACAGGATTTTTCAGTGTCCGTTCAGCAACCTCTATGCTATCACGATGAATATCATAAATCATCAGGTCTGTTACAGCGTTGGTTCCTTCTCCATACACGGTTTGGAAATTTCTCCGGGGAATAGTTCCTTTTACTGGCAATCGCATAGACATCCCATAAGGATTATAAGAGTTGGCACTTTCATAATCGCTTGGTTCACCTTCGGCTACCACCCGCTTCCCTGCGTCCTCTTCATTTTTTATTTGCACATAGGGTTCATAGGCTACCGGATGATACATATTTGGTGCGAACTCAGTACCTGGGTCGTCATAGTTTTTGCCACAAGCGGTAAAAAGGCCTAGGCCAATTACCCATGCAAAAACTACTTTATATCTTAACTGAAAATGCATATGATCTTATGATCTTTTAATTCAATGATTAAACTACTACTTCTTCTTCTACTAATTTGGTGTTTACCTCTGTGGCTCCGAAATTTCTTAAGATGGAAGTTATTTCATCAGAAGCTAATTTATTTTTACTAAGGTCTACTGCCATAATAAATTTATTATCAGTGCTGCGGCTATCGAACAATATGGGCTTTTTACCCGGCCATAAATTATTTGTAATTAAAAACGTAGCTACCATACCTAAGGCAGCAAAGAGTACGGTTAACTCAAAAGATACTGGCACCAAATCCGGAATGGGAACAAATGGTTTACCACCGATTATCATGGGCCAGTCATAGCCCAGCATTAAACTAATCATAGCTACTGCACACGTTGTTCCGGTAATGCCAAACAAAAAGGCAGCAATAGGCAATCTAGATCTTTTATATCCTAAAGCTTCGTCTAATCCATGAATGGGGAAAGGTGTGTACACTTCATGAATTTTGACACCGCTGTTTCGTATTTTCTTTACTGATTTCAGGAGTACATCTTCATCATCAAATACTCCCACTAAATATCTCTTGTTTGTTTCCATATATTGTTTTCTTTGCTCTCCTATCAATAACTCATGCCTTGTATTTTCTTATCTGAGCTATTGATGTTGGAATATCATCTATTCAACATCTTTATTAAATGCAGGCCGGGCTTGAAAATCAGTTTGTACAGCAGCGCCTCTCTTCTCTGCCACTTTCGCTGATGAAGATTTCAAGATTGCTTTTACTTCTGCCATATTTACTACCGGCAAGAACTTAGCAAACAATAGGAACAGCGTAAAGAATAAACCGAAGGAAAATATGTAATCACCAATGTCGTACATGGTTGGATAGAACATCGCCCAGCTGGATGGCAGATAATCTCTGTGAAGCGAAGTAACAATAATTACAAACCGCTCAAACCACATTCCTATGTTTACAATGATAGATAAGATAAAGGTAGCGGCTACACTTCTTCTGATTTTACGTATCCAGAATAACTGTGGAGAGATTACGTTACAAGTCATCATAGACCAGTATGCCCACCAGTATGGACCTGTTGCTCTGTTAAGGAAAGCATATTGCTCATACTGCACGCCTGAGTACCAGGCAATAAATAACTCAGTAATATAGGCTACCCCTACTATAGACCCAGTCAGCATGATGATCTTATTCATAGATTCCATGTGACCAATGGTGATATATTCCTTCAGGTTAAATACTTCCCTGGTGATCAGCATCAAAGTTAATACCATCGCAAACCCTGAAAAAATGGCACCTGCTACGAAATAGGGAGGGAAAATAGTAGTATGCCACCCTGGAATTACTGATGTAGCAAAGTCGAAACTTACAATGGTGTGTACAGATAATACAAGTGGAGTTGATAAACCAGCTAATATTAAGCTAACTGATTCGTAGCGTGCCCAGGTTTTAGCTGATCCGTCCCATCCAAAGCTCATTGCTCCATAGACAAATTTAGATACTTTGTTGCGGGCTCTGTCACGTATAGTAGCTAAGTCAGGTATTAAACCAATGTACCAAAATACAAGGGATACAGTTAGATATGTGCTAATCGCAAACACGTCCCATACCAGTGGTGAGTTAAAGTTTACCCAAAGAGAACCATAGGTGTTTGGTAGTGGCAAGGCCCAATGTGCCAGCCAGGGACGACCCATGTGTGCCAAAATAAAGCTGGCAGCACAAAGTACCGCAAAGATAGTCATAGCTTCTGCTGCACGGTTAATAGAAGTTCTCCATTTCTGGCGGAACAGCAGCAGAATGGCGGAGATTAGTGTACCTGCGTGGCCGATACCTACCCACCACACGAAGTTGGTAATGTCCCATGCCCAGCCTACGGTTTTGTTCAATCCCCAAACTCCAATACCCGTCCACCAGGTATAGAATAAACAGTAAGATCCATATCCTAATGTTATCAAAGCAAGTGTAAAGCAAATTAGCCATAACTTGGTTGGTTTACCTTCTACCTGCCGACACACATCTTCTGTAACGTCAGCGTAAGTTTTACCTCCGATAACTAAAGGTTCTCTTACTGGTGAAACAACTTGACTCATACTTTTTATTAATTAATAATGTGATAGATTACGCTTGTTTATTAGACACTTCTTTGTTTCTGATTTTTGTCAGATAAGAAATTTGAGGCTTGGTATTAATTTCGTTGAGTACCTCAAATGCCCGCTTCTCGTATTCTGCCTGGCGAATTTTAGCTACCCGGCTTTCAGGGTCCAGAAGATCACCAAACACAATAGCATTTGTTGGGCAAACACTGGCACAAGCAGTTACAATTTCTCCATCTACTGGTCTTCTTCTTTGCTTTTTCGCCTCCAGTTTACCTAACTGAATCCGTTGTACGCAGAATGTACACTTTTCCATCACTCCTCTTGAACGAACGGTTACATCTGGGTTCAATACCATTTTACCCAGATCGTTATTCATATGGTAATCAAATTCCTCATTATTATTGTACTTGAACCAGTTGAACCTACGCACTTTATATGGACAGTTGTTTGCACAATATCTGGTACCAATACAACGGTTATAAGCCATCATATTTAAACCTTCGGAACTGTGTGCAGTGGCAATAACCGGACAAACTGTTTCACAAGGTGCATTACCGCATTGCTGGCAAAGCATGGGCTGGAATACTACCTCAGGATTAGCAGAAGCTTGTTCAAGGTTTTTATAGCCACTAATGCTTTTATCTTCAGGATCTGCGTCACTGCTATAATACCGGTCTATACGTAACCAGTGCATTTCACGGCGGTTAATTACCTCCTGACGGCCTACTACTGGTATATTATTTTCAACATTACAACTTACCACACAAGCGCCACACCCTATACATGAATTCAGGTCTATTACCATACCCCAGGAGTGATTAGTATAGCTATGTTCATCCCAGATACTAATTTCACCTGGTTTTTTAGGGCCTTCTGCTGTGGCAATTTTTGGAGCATAGCGACCAGCAGCCGGATTAGCCTGGTATTCTTTTAGGTTAGCTTCTTGTACAATCGGACGCGCCATAATGGTATGGTGTGTTTGTACCTGGGCTATCTGATGCTTCTCGCCAGTTTTAGTAAGCTTTACTGATGGTTGTGTATAAGAAAGTGTAGTTCCATTGTATTGTATAAACGGATAGGCATTCTTACCTACGTTTTTACCCGCTTTCCCTGCAATTTCTCTTCCATACCCCACCGCGATAGCAATGGTGCCATCTGCCTGGCCTGGTTGAATAAGCACTGGTAATTCAAGTGGCTGTTTGCCTTGAATGTCTACCCGTACTATTTCATCCTGCTCAAGCTCCATACTGTTAGCCATGCTTTGAGGAATAGCTACATAATTACCCCAACAAGCTCTGGAAATTGGATCTGGGAATTCTTGCAATAACGGGTTATTTGCCTGTTCGCCGTTACCTAAACCAGTTTTCTCATAGATACATAACTCTACAGTTTGATTAGCTGCTTTGTAGGTACTACCTATTGCACTTGCTGCAGCATTTACATCACCTGAAAAACTTACCGCCGATCCTGTAGACGCTGGAGCAGCATTAGAGGAAGGCACTTCTTGTATACTTGGAATGGCTACATTAACAGGTGCTGCGCTACGCGTTTCAAATACCCCATCGTGCAGGGATTTGTTCCAGAAATCATCAAATGAATTAAAACCAGAGGCGGAAGGGAATATTGTTTGCCGCCAGTTGTTTCTTAAATAGGTATAATAATCTTGCGGATTGCCTGACCAGGTTAATAAACTTTCTTGTGCGGCTCTGGTTTTGAATACCGGGCTAATCGTGGGCTGACCTAAGCTATAAAAACCTCTTTTAGGCTCTGCATCATTCCAGGCCTCCAGATAATTATGATTAGGACACACATAATCGCACAAAGCGGCTGTTTCGTCCAAGCTGCTGGCAAATGATACCTTTAACTTTACTTTCTGCAGGTTGGTAGCAAACTCTTTTCCAGCCGGGTAATTATATACCGGATTGGCATCATAGAAAATAACCGCAGCTACTTGTCCATTCTTTACCTCCTGTACGAAATTAGCCATCGCTGAATCATCACCTTGCTTCAAATTAACTGGC
Source organism: Rhodocytophaga aerolata (assembly GCF_030503435.1). Classification (GTDB taxonomy): domain Bacteria; phylum Bacteroidota; class Bacteroidia; order Cytophagales; family 172606-1; genus Rhodocytophaga; species Rhodocytophaga aerolata. Next base: position 253,937 of record NZ_JAUKPO010000007.1, on the reverse strand, counting down.
GTATTCAAGTCGATAACAGGTCCATAAGCACCCAGCAAGTTGTTAATAGCATTTACCATTGTTTGAACGTTCACGTCATTAGATCCGCTCACGACAACAGCTTTGCCTTTTGCAGCAAGCAAATCTTTGGCGGCTTCCTCTAAATACGCTATTTTCAGATCAGGGGTATTTACAGCTGAACCGCCGGTTTGTCTCGCTATCCGATTATATAGTGCCGCAACTACCAACCCTTCCTGCGATGGTTTAATAGGCGATCTATAATCTGCATTGGCACCGGTTAGCGAAAGAATGGTTTCAAACTGGTAATGGCGGGACATTTGTTTTTTGTTCTGCCCTACCTTACGTGTTTGTCCGTACTGATAGCTATTTTCTGTGCTATTTGGCCAAGATCCTAGAAAGTCTGCACTGATGCCAACTATTATATCAGCATTGGCAAAATTATAGGAAGGAATAACAGCTCTACCGAATGAAGCATTGTTTGCTTTGATTATGCCTGAGTAAGACACAGCATCATACACCACATGCGTAGCTGTAGGGTACTTGCTGATAAACTCTTGTATAACTTTGCGGGTAGTAGGACTAATAATACTAGAGGAAACAATGCGTATAGCACCACCTTGTTGTAGCTGGCTGCTGATTTTACCATCCACATCTTCCCAGGTAGTTAACTTATTAGTAGCTTTTACCCAAGGGCCTTTTAATCTTTCTTGGTCGTATAGGTCAAGTAATGAAGCTTGCGCCCGTGTACTAGTACCCGTTGGAGTAATGCTAGACATAGCGTTAGGCTCTATCTTTATTGGACGGCCTTCACGTGTTTTTACTAAAACGCTGCTGTAGTCTCCACTTGAATCTACATAGGTAGAAGCATAGTAGTTTGCAATAGATGCGTCTATTTCTTCTGGTTTATTCAGATATGGAATAGCTTTTCTTACTGGTGCATCGCAGGCTGCCAGTGAAACCGCTGTAACGCCGAAGCCAAGCATTTTCAGGAAATCTCTGCGGTTAGTACCAGTTATATCATCGCTTGGAACGTTTGATTTGCCTTTCTTTTTTTCTTTTACAGATAAATATTCAGGGAATTCGTTTTGTGCTGACTTTACAAAATCTGTATTGTTAGATAATTCTTCTATACCTTTCCAGTATGTTTTATTATTATCTTCCATATATGTGTTTTACTGACGTATCTAGTTAAATAAAGGGAGAATATGTATATTTTAATAATGGCATTTAGAACATTCCAGACCGCCAATATTTGCTACTTTTAAAGGTTCTTTGCTATTGTGCAGCGCCAGAAGCTTGTCGTAATAATCATTGCCTTCCGTATTAACCTGCGTTTTTCTATGGCAATCGATACACCAGCCCATGGTAAGTGGCGATACCTGCTGCACTACTTCCATTGTCTGGATTTCACCATGGCAATTCTGGCATTCGATACCTCCAACATTGGTATGCTGGGAGTGATTAAAGTAGGCAAAATCAGGCAAGTTATGCACACGAACCCATTCTATAGGACGGTCATTTTCAATAGCATCGTAAATTTTCTTGATTTCTGGTGAGCTCGTTTGAATAGCATTGTGGCAATTCATACAGATATTAGCTGATGGAATGCTCGCAGATTTTGCTTTATATACCGTTGTGTGGCAATACGAACAATCGATCTGATACTGGCCGGCATGAAGTTTATGCGAATAAGCAATAGGTTGTTTGGGTGCATATCCCTGGCTGATACCTATATTAAACAAGCTATCTACAGCTACTTTACCTACGATCAGCAGGAAGATAAGCGCTACTCCACCTTTAAAAGCATTGCTGTTTACTACTTTTTTAACATCTATCCGCTGATTAACTAGTTCTCTGTCTTCTTCAGGCAAATCTTTACGCTCACTTAAGAATTTGCCAAGCAACGAAACAATCAACACCAGTACCAGCAAGATGAGGAGTAAAATAACCAGAAGTGCCCCAATAATGATGGTAAAATATTGCGAAGAAATACCTCCTCCACCTTCACCAGGCGTAACAGAGGCCCCGCCGCCAGAAGGTACAGCCTGGCCATCCGTAGCACCACCTGCCGCCGTATTCGCTCCTCCTCCCGTATTCTGCTGATCAATGTATTGTAAGATAGAAACGATTTGCTCATCGCTAAAGTCATAAGCTGGCATTACCGTCTTATTGAACTTGTTAAACAAGTCTACTGCATACTTATCGCCACTCTGAATTACCTTCTGAGAATTTCTGATCCAGTTGATAAGCCATGTTTGGGGACGTCTTTCGTTAATGCCTTTTAAACCGGGCCCAACCAGCACTTCATCCGAAAGCGCATGACAAGCAGTACAATTGTTATTAAAAAGTGTTTTGCCTGCTTCTACTTTAGCTGGATCAAGTGCAACTGGTTGCGAACCGCCAGCAGGTACTTGTCCGCCATCTGTATCAACAACTCCGCCTGTTACAGTAGAGTCTTGATTAGCACTCTGCGCCACTACATAAGCAGATCCTCCTAGAAAAGCCAGGAAGAACACCAGCAGTTGACGGCATACAAATCGTTTGACTGAATAAATAAAATACATACAATTTGGTTATTTTATCTGTAATTTGATGGGTATTTGCATAAACCCCACAAATGTAGTATGCGAATTTGTCTAATCAAATACCTTACGCCATAAAATAAATTATACAAGCTGCAACAGATGATATATTCCACTATTTTTTTGATTTTCATTTGCTTGCAAATTAATTTCCGTCGTTGTTTTTCTAATTTAGAACCATTTTAAATAATTCTATTCCCGGTATTGTGAAATTTCTGCATTTTCAGATGTGTATAGGCTCTTTTTGTAATAACTCAATCAAGGTGAATATGTTAATCATTTATTTGTTTATTTATAGAATACCCCTGGAGGTAAAAGAAGTATTGACTATATAGTTTAAGAGTGTTTTTTGGTTTTACTTTGCATGAGTTATTCTTGAATTAAGCCTGCTGTACTAAAATGAATAAGGTTTACATAAACCAGTCTTTTGAGCCAATTGCTTCTCCCATACTGTCGGCAAATACTTACTCCCAAATAGCCGTTTTAGTGGATGAACACACAAAAAAATATTGCTATCCTAAAGTCAAGGCATTACTACCCAGGCATACACTCATTGCCATAAAAAGCGGTGAAGAAAGAAAAAATCTGGAAACCTGTAGTTATATATGGCAGCAACTGACGGATAAACAATTTGACCGGAAAGGATTACTCATTAACCTGGGAGGTGGTGTAATAGGCGATATGGGTGGCTTTTGTGCGGCCACTTACAAGAGAGGGATAGATTTTATACAAGCGCCTACTACTTTACTTGCACAAGTAGATGCCAGCGTAGGTGGTAAACTGGGTATTGACTTCAATGACTTTAAAAACCATATTGGCGTATTTAAAGAACCGGCTGCTGTGCTGATAGCAACAGACTTTCTTCATACATTACCTGCTAAAGAAATACGATCTGGTTTTGCAGAGATTATCAAACATTGCCTCATAGCCGATGCCACCATGTGGGAGAAAATTCGGAAGCGGGATTTAGAAAAACAAAACTGGGCAGAATTAGTACCTCATTCTGTAGAAATAAAGAAACGTGTGGTAGCAGAAGATCCTACGGAAAAAGGATTACGGAAGATATTAAATTTTGGCCATACCATTGGCCATGCCGTGGAAAGCTACTTTTTGAAACAGCCTCGCAAAAAATTGTTGCATGGCGAAGCGATTGCTATTGGGATGATTTGTGAAAGTTATATTTCTCATAAGAGAGATTTTCTGGATGAACAGGCGTTGTATCATATAGAAGAATTTATTTTTTCTATCTATGGAAAAGCAAAAATTACCAGTCAGGATGCAGAAGCTATTATTCCATTAATGATGCAGGACAAAAAAAATGAGAAAGGAACTATTCAAAGTGTGCTCCTACAAGGAATAGGAAATCCAGTGTATGACCAGAAACTTTCGTTAGCAGAAATTAAAGAAGCTATCCACTATTATAGCAACTGATGCAAAAGATATTGATTAGTATAGCTTTGTTTATCCTCACTGCCTGTTCTATGACTACTCCCGCCTTTCAGCCATCTACTATGCAAACGTATGCGCTACGTCTGCACCCCGGCCAAGATTTAAAACTTGAATTACAAAAATTTACAGAGGCCCATGCTATTAAAGCTGCCTGTATCCTAACTTGTGTAGGAAGTCTTCAGCAAAGCACATTACGTTTAGCAAACCAGTCAGAGTATAAAGTGTACCCGCAAAAAATGGAAATCGTCTCTTTGGTAGGCATCTTATCTACAGAGGGATCACATCTGCACGTTTCGCTGGCTGACTCTACCGGAGTAACTATTGGTGGACACCTGGTAGAAGGCAGCCAAATATATACTACGGCTGAAATTATTATAGGAATTATGCCAGACTACCGCTTTGCAAGAGAACATGATACAGTAAGTGGATATAAGGAGTTGAAAATATATCCTTCCGCAAAAGAGTAGGGCATCTTACCTGAATTGTAAGAAACTTAAGTTAGCCTCTGCGTCTTTCCAAAAGAATCATCATCATCAAGCTTAGAACAAGGCGTTCTTCTTCGCCTTCTTGAAAATCGGATATTTTTGATACTGTAAAACGGCGCCCAAAGAATGAAGGCTCTTTTTTCAATTTAGCTACTTTAGTTCCATTTGGCCTGGTTACTATATAAGCGGGGTTAAACAAATAGCCGGTAAATATGCCTAGCAAAGGTATTTCTCCCAGGATTGCATCACCTACTTTTACCCAGCCATTCTCTTCACTAATAAACATATCTTGTATCCTGTTTTCATCATATATTTCGTACCGGGCTTTCCAGATAGAAGCCCATCCTTTTCTGGCTACCCGTCCTATTTCCAAACCCCTGGTATCAGCAAAAATATAGGCTGCTGAAAAATCAATCCATTTGTTGGCTTTTATAGTATACAATACCTGTGACTTAGACTCATTATTAAAAACCTGTACTTCCTCAATAAACTTAAAGAGTTTTTGTCTGACAAAATGAATGACTGTGCCATTGGCATCCTCTACAATAAAGTCATTAGAAAACGTAGATATTTTAAAGGTAAACGTTAATGGAAAACTTAGATTTTTCAAATTTCAACGTATAAAAGATTAAACATTTATTCCTAACCCATTTTCAGCAGACTATTAGTATCTCCTACCGATTGGTTTGTAAGTACTTGTTGATGCCTCCCCAATGAGAAATAATCAATTCCAGCTCATAGGATAGTTCTTATCTACATATTCAAGTGCATCTTCTGTCAGCAGCAAAGGACGGAAAGTATCTATCATCACAGCCAGTTCTTCTGTTTTTGTGGCTCCTATACTGGCTTCCGTTGTACCCGGATGAGGGCCATGAGGGAGGCCGCCAGGGTGCAAGGTGAAAGAACCTCTTTCTATGCCTCGCCTGCTCATGAAATTTCCTTCTACATAATACAGTACCTCATCTGAATCTATGTTAGAATGATTATAAGGGGCAGGAATAGATAATGGATGATAGTCGAATAGCCGGGGCACAAATGAGCAAATAACAAAATTATGTGCCTGGAAGGTTTGATGCACAGGAGGTGGCTGATGAATCCGTCCGGTTATGGGTTCAAAGTCATGGATAGAAAGCGCATAAGGATACAAAAAGCCATCCCAACCTACTACATCCAGCGGACTAAATTCATAGATGTATTGATGCAGGTACCCGCCTTTTTTAATTTTTAGCAGATATTCTCCTTTTTCATCGTCTATCGCTAATTCGGCCGGAGGCCGGATATCCCGCTCACAATAAGGTGAATGCTCTAACAACTGGCCTAGCTCATTCCTGTATCGTTTTACTGTTTCTATTGGGCCGGCAGACTCAATAATCAGCAACCGTACCGGGGCATCATCAAACTGAATCTTATAAATAGTGGTGCGTGGAATTACCACATAGTCGCCGGCTAAAAACCGGAGTTTGCCAAACTGGGAAATCAAATATCCGCTACCTTCATGTACAAAAATCACCTCATCAGATTCGCCATTTTTGTAAAAATAATCCATTTGCTTGCCCGTAGGATTACACATAGCTAGAGATACATCACTATTGGCTAGCAACGTTTTACGGGCTTCCAGAAAATCTTTGCCAGTACTTTGTAAAACAGACGTTTTCAGATGAGTTTGCAGCAAAGGATTATCTTTGGCAATCGTATACCCAAAAGGGATAGGCTTATCTACTTGTTTTACTTTAGTAGGAGGATTTTTGTGATAGAGTATAGAATAAATACCGTGAAAACCTTTGGAACTTACCAGCTCTTCTTTATACAGGCTACCATCGGGCTGCCTGAATTGAGTATGGCGTTTATGAGGTATTTCTCCTAATTTATAATAATAACTCATATAAATTGGGTTATAATGATTCTTCAATAGAAACAGCCGGTAGTTTATAGGCTAATACAACTCATTAACCTATAGACTACCGGCTGTGAAAGGATCGGTAACCGAAGTTTATTTCACGGCTACTTTCCCTTTTTCAATTTCGGCAGCTCTATCAAACAGATTAAGCGCTTGGTTGTATACTTCGTCATTAGATGACATTACCTGATAGTATTCATTATTCAATCCTGTACTTCCACTGCCACTTTTCCATACACTCCGGGCAATTAGTGCTTTTAACTGTGTACGTATAAATTCTTTGGAACGGTTGTATTCTAGTTCATTAAATTGGGCTCCTGCTGCCGTACCATTGTTGACTACGTCTTTCATCATCTGGTCTGTCACAGCAAAGTTATTTTTGAAGTCTTCAAACTTCATTTTTTCCAGCTCAGCTTTATTTTTGGTATAATAGTTAAAGGCGTATTCACGGATGATGTTGGCATTAACTAATTTGTTCAAGTATTTGGTGTTGTAACTTGTATCTAAGGGTACAAATACATCGGGCATAATACCACCTCCACCATAAACTGTGCGGCCTTTTACCGTCTGGAATTTTAAAGAATCATTAAACTTGATGCTGTCTGCATGGAAAAGTTCTCCATGTTCATACCTTTTCATCACATCCATAGTATAATCTTCATCTTCTCCCTCGTGGGTATATGGTTTTTGTATACTACGGCCACTCGGCGTGTAATATCTCGAAATAGTTAACCGAAGCTCAGATCCATCTTCCAAAGGAATAGGGGCTTGCACCAAACCTTTTCCAAAAGAACGCCTTCCCACAATTAGGGCTCTATCATTATCTTGTAAGGCGCCTGCTACAATTTCAGAAGCAGAAGCACTCCCTTCATCAATCAGCACTACTACTGGTCCCTTCTCAAATACACCATTAATATAAGCATTCACTCTGGAATCGTACCGCGATTCTTTTCCATCGGTATACACAATTAGCTTATTTCCTGCTATAAACTCATCTGCCATATTAGTTGCCCGGTCCATATAGCCGCCGGGGTTTCCTCGCAAGTCGAGTACTAACTGCTGCATACCTTCATTTTTAAGAGTATTCATGGCTTTCTTAAACTCTTCATAGGTATTGGCAGCAAAACGGTTTACTTTAATATATCCAGTTTTGTTATCAATCATGTAGGTAGCATCAATGGAATAGGTTGGTATTTTGTTGCGCGTTACAGTAAAGTTCAACAAATCATTAGCCAGGCCACGTTTGATTCCTATTTTTACTTTAGAACCTTTTGGACCTCTCAACCGGCTAAATACAGTAGAGTTGTCCACCTCTTTACCAACCATCGGTTTGCCATCTACTTCCACAATTTTATCTCCGGCACGTATGCCAGCAGTTTCAGAAGGGCCGCCTGCTATCGGGGCTACCACAAAAACAGTGTCTTTAAAAATATTGAACTCTACTCCAATTCCATCAAAATCGCCTTCCAGTTGGGCTCTGGCCATTTGCAGATCTTTGGCAGGAATATACACCGTATGTGGGTCAAGTTTTTCCAGCATCTTCTCAATAGAATAATCTATGAGGTCTTCTGTATTTACAGTATCTACGTAATCTCTGTCGATATGCGTTAATATTTCTTTATATTTCATATAACCTTTGGTTATACTACTCATATTAGAGCTACCCCCAAACATAGTGGCTCCAATAAATATACCTCCTGAAATGGCAATAGCCATAAGCAGAGGTAATCTGACATAGAACTTTGAATTATTAATTTTACTCACCTTGTATGAAATTTTGAGTTAAGAGAATGCTGACCGATGTTAATGGCTGAATAATAAGATTAAGTAAATTAAATATACGAATAAGCTAAAAGAAAAGTAAATTCGAAAGTCTATAAAATTTTATAAATACTGTCCTGTGCTTTACTTATTTTCATATAGTTATTCGTTAGTATAACAAAAGAGTGTAGTATAAAGTTGGCTAATTAACCTACAAAATACTAATTAAACTGTATGAGCGGCTTATGCGTTAAATTTCCATTTAAAAACACGACATATAAAATATAGCAGTGGACTTAATCTGACAAAATAATTATCTTTGTAAAAGGCTCTTAATACTACCAATACTGTGGAAATTAGCAACAAGAAGATTACAGACCTAGTAGACGAAAACTATGTATTCGCCTATGTTTTGTATTATTTTGGAATCCAGTTTTATGAATATTCTGAAAATACGCTTAAGCAGGTGTGTATACAGAAAGGGCTAAATGTGCATCAAGTAGTGCAGAGTCTGGAATCTATCTCTGAGCCGGCAGAATCACCTTATTCAAAAGTACCCGTTGATGAGCTGCCAATAGATCTGGTAATAGAATACCTGAAACATACCCATCATCTATTTATAAAGCAGAAGCTGCCGTATATTGCCCGGCTAATTGAGAAGCTGAATCCTAGCCTTATACCGCTAGCCAAAGATCTACAAATTGTGTTTCCTTTATTTGTAGAAGATTTTATCTATCATATCTATGAAGAAGAAGATACCCTATTCACCTATATCGCATTACTGGCTTCTGCTAAGAAGAAAAAATCGTATGCCAGCCGGGTATTTTTAGAAATGGAAAAGCACTCTCTTCAGAAATATGCCATGGATCACGATACACACGATGATGAAATGCAGGGCATCCGCCAGATTACAAATGGATATTTGTTAGAAAAACAGTATGGATTGCATATAAAGGTAATATTTTCAGAATTGAAAGCCTTTGAACAAGAGCTAAAATTACATGCACGTATAGAAAATGAAATTCTTTTCCCAAAAGCCCTTGCTTTAGAAAAAGAAGTAAGAGACTATATCCATAAAATTATACCTATGAACTAAATCCGGCTAATTGTATGTAGTATGCCTATGGGTAGATTGATGGCTATAGATTATGGAGCTAAAAGAGTGGGCCTGGCAGTATCTGACCCTATGCAAATTATTGCAACTGCACTGGATACTGTAGCTTCCAAAGATATTTTTGACTACTTAAAAGTATATGAGCAAAAGGAAGGTATAGAAGCTTTTATTGTAGGCATGCCAAAACAATTAAATAACACTGATTCTTCCAATGCTCCTTTAGTAAAACAATTTGTAAAACAACTGCAGACGCAATTTTCCGGTACGCCTATACATTTGGCCGACGAGCGGTTTACATCCAGTATTGCCCTGCATACCATGATAAGTGGAGGCATGAAAAAGAAAGACCGCCGCGACAAAGCGAACGTTGACAAGATAAGCGCTGTTTTGATTCTGCAAAGTTTTATGGAGAGCAAAAGATAAGAAAAATTAACTAATGAGGCAGTTTCTTCATTAGTTAACATAATCGTTAATTTTTCGCTGTTGCTCCGTAATTTATTAATCAATATTCAATATACATTATAATGATTTATCCGATTGTTGCTTATGGCGACCCAGTATTAAAAAAAGTAGCTGTAGATATAGAAAAAGGCTCCTTAGATGTAAAACAATTAGCTGACGATATGTTTGAAACCATGTATGAATCGCATGGGGTAGGTTTAGCAGCTCCACAAATTGGAAAAAGCATCCGGATGTTTGTAATAGATGCTGAGCCGTTGGATGAAGACAAGTTAAAAGGCTTTAAAAAGGTTTTTATCAATCCGGTTATCATAGAAGAACGTGGCAAAGAATGGGCTTTTGAAGAAGGCTGTTTAAGCATACCTGGTATACGGGCAGATATTTACCGGAAAGAGACTATTAAAATCCGCTATTTCGATACCGATTGGCAAGAACATACGGAAGAGTTTGATGGGTATGCTGCTAGGGTAATTCAGCATGAGTATGATCATATACAGGGAATATTATTTACGGATTATCTCTCTGCTATGAAAAAACGTCTGCTAAAGTCTAAATTGACTGATATTAGCCGCGGACAGGTCAAAGCTGAATACCGGATGAAATTTCCTATAAAATAGGTAGCATCTATTAAAGGTGAGTACCTAATAAAAACAAACGCCTGTCTGAGTTTTTCGGACAGGCGTTTGTTTTAAAAATATGCTTAATTACCGGTAGTAGCTGTAGTGTCTTTCTTGGGAGCACCAAATATTTTATTTTTGAGACGTTTCTTTTCTTCCTCTATGCGCTTTTTGGCTTCCTCTTCCAATTGCTTTTTCTTGGCTTCTGCTTCTGCCTGAATCCGCTCTTGTTCAGCCTTGGCTCTTGCTTCTGCTTCTGTTTTTAACCGGTCTGCTTCTTCGCGTGCTTTGGCTTCTGCTTCTGCTTTAACCTTATCTACTTCTGTATTTACTTTATCTTTCACAGCTTCTGTAACGGCTTCTTTTACCGTGCCTGTTGCACTGCTGCCTGCCAATCCTATTTTAGGCTGTGCATAAGAACCTCCGATGCTCAAATCTAGTTTAATGGTTTCAGCATTGGCAACTGGCTTTCCGGTAAGCGAGGCAAGTGCTGTATTTATTGTATTCCCTAATTGTCCGGCCGGAATATTCATTGCTACTTTATAATCCAAAGAACCATCAATGCCATTGCTTCCTGCTATATTCATTTTGTAGGGGCCTGCGGCTACATCAAACGGCTTAAAATGGATACGGCCTTCTTTCACTTCCGCCTGCATTATAACATCTTTCAGTTGAATGGTTTCTAGATCTTTTAATTTTGTAAAGCTGCTCAGGTTGCTCAAAACAGGAGCATCTTTTACTACAGCACTTAATAATTTGATGATACCCCCACCGGTTAACGTATTATATAACGGCATCATGTCCTGGCCTAAACCACCGGCAATTTTAAAATCTGTGGAGAAATTACCTTGAATATTCTTAGCTAAGGGCATAAGTGCTTGAACTGTATTGAATGTCTTATAGGCTTCGGATACAGCTACATCAGCTATGTTTAACGTAAAATCAAATGCAGGATTCTGTAGGTCTTTAGTATCATACGTACCACTAGTAAGGAACCGGCCACCTAAACTATTAAAACCTAATTTATCCATACGTACCGCCCCATCTTTTACTATAATAGTACCTGCCATATCGGTCATAGTCATATTATCGTACAATACTTTGCCCATGGTAGATACCAGTGTAAAATCAATATTCTTGGGTACTTCCACTACAGTAAGTGGTTCTTCTTCAGTAGCAGGAGCATTGGGATCTTCGGTCATCCATTCATTTACATCGAACTGATTGGATTTGAATGACAGATTTCCCCGGATAGTCTGATTTTCTTTAAACAAATAGGCTATATAATTAGACAATGTACCTGTCATAGTTACATCACTCTTCCCTAGAAAACCTTTGAAATCTGTCAGGTTGATGTACTGTGGCGTAAAATTCATTGCTGCATGATCAACTTTTACACCTTGAGGCATGTCTGCACTGATATAGGTAAAATTGTTAAGCTCCATAGTGCCGCTAGTTGGCAGTTTATCGTACCGCTCAGCCTCTACATCAGACATTTTACCTTTAGTAGCAATATCGGCCTTTGCTTTTCCGGTTAAGGTCATCCCTTCTAACGGATAAATTTTAGTCAATTTGGTTAGGTCAGCTGTACCTTTCACTTGTACATCATAGGTGTAATCATCAAAGTTTTCGATGTAGGCATTGGCTTGAAGCGGTTCTCCTTCCAGCACCATATTAAAATCATTTACCCATACTTTTGTATCTGCCATCTGCCCTGACTCATTTTTGACAGTTGATGTAAACTGTAATTGCTCTAAAGGGGCAGGAAAATCTTTTGATTTTACATAGCCGTTTTGCAGGCTCATATTGGCATCAATAGCAGGCATGGTTTTTCTAGCCTCACTGTATACTCCTTTGGCTTTTAAATTCAGGTTATACAATCCTTTCAGGGTCATTCCCTCGATCGGGAACATTTGGGTTAGTTCTGCCAGGTTTAATTTAGCTTGGACATTGGCATCCACATCATAATTGGTTAATCCTTTTACGAGCACACGTCCATCTATAGGATTCTTACCAAAGTCTGCATGAAATTTCTTTACATCTATTATTGTATTGTCAAGTATACCATCCTTATTATCTACCTTCATATCCACATTGATATTAGTCACAGCTGTTGGCAAATCAGGGTATTTCATCATCGCATCACGAACTTGCATATTCACTCCGAAAGCAGGCAGTTGTACGGCATTGTACGTTCCTTTGGCATAGCCATCAAAAGCAATATTTCCCTCTGTTTTTACATCTTTAAAGCTTTCCGTGTATATACCTGGCACCAATGAGAGCAGGCTCTTGAAAGTATTTTCTTTTGCCTTATACGTAATATCCATGTTAATATTCGTGTCGGGCATAGCAACATACCCATCGAAGCCAAAGGCAAAATCATTTAATTGAACAGTATTATCTTTAAAAGTATATTTGGATTCGGGCAAGTTCATACTCAACGTCATGTCGGCATTCAGCTTTTTATTACGCAGATACTCTGTTCCATCATATAATACCGTAAGTGCTCCTACATCTGTTAAGGTTTTCATGTCAAATAAATCCTGAGTAAAATCCCCACTGCCACGGTGATTTAAATTAACAATGCGTGCGTACATCGGCATACTTCTGTCATCGTATACCACGTACCCATTACTGATAGACCAGTTATCAATACCAAAAGCGAATTCGGACTTGGCTGTATCAGCCACAGAAGCAGTATCTTCCGGAGAAGGTATATAAATGTCCCAGTTTGCTTTTCCGTTTTTGAGTACTTTGGCATAAATACGCGGTTCTTCCAAGTCTAAGGCCTTTACTCCGATTTTATCGCCTTTGATAACACTCATGATGTTTACGGTAACTTCGAAGGATTTAATAGCTGCTAGCGTATCGTTTTTAAATTCTCCTTTACCAACTATCCCAAAATTTTGCATGGAAGCGGTAATATTTGGAAAATGCCTAAATAGGCTTACACTGAAGTCATCTGCATCGAAATACACGTTGGCATCTACTTTTTTAGCTATTTCCTGATCAATTTTAGCCTTGATCTCATCCTTATATATAACCGGAAGAATGAATGCTGCGCCAAGCAAAACTATAACTATACCGAGGATTATTAAAAGTGCTTTCTTCATGAGTCTATCAATTTTGTAATTTATCAGGCTTCAAAGGTATGTGTTAGTATACAGAGTAGTCAAAAACTTTATGATAATTATATAATTCTACTAAAAGTTTTTAGGTATGAAAATATGCTTCCTACTGCTGTTATGTAAGGTTTGGCAACTTTCATACCATTTTACAGTCATTACTTTAACATGAAAAAAGTAGTTGAAGTTTATTCTGCGTTAGATAACTTAAATCAAGTTGCTTGACTAGCATAACTTTTTATTAGAGACGTATTCAATTCATACCTTTTATATTTCGGCTGACTTTGTAAATGGCAGCATGTGTTATCAGAAATTCACTTATGTATGTTTCTGATTAAATAGTGCCAATTCGATAATCAAAATGAAAGGATATTAGGTAAATCAACTCTGATTCAATACAAATTTATTTAGCAGTTTAGTCAGAAACTAAATACAAAATCTTGATTATCAGCGATTTAAAATACATTCATAGCATATTCCCTCCTAATGTAGGAATAAAACCTATTTGATAAAAATAAATAGAACTTATATAAATTTTAATTTGTATTTGTGCTATTAATGCTATAAATAGTAAGATTTTATAAGAATTTAAATAAGCCAAAAGAAAGCATAAGCTTTCGATTTAAAATGTTAACTAACTCAACTAATCAACGTAAAAGACCAACACATTTAGTTACTTAATTACTTTTTTTTCATTATTACCCAGAGCAAAATTTAAAATTTCATCCATTTAAAAAATCTTATAACCTTTAACTAAAGAATAACATGTTGCTAGTAAAAACCAAACTTGGTTTAAGTAAGATAAGTGGCATTGGCTTATACGCCGATACGTTTATACCCAAAGGCACGATTATTTGGCGCTTCGTGCCTAAGCTAGACCTGAAATTTAATGAGAAGGAATATCAGGCCTTTAAGCAAAAACATGATTGTGAAAGAATAGATAATTATATTTATAAGAGCAAAATCAGCGGATGTTATATACTCTGTACGGATGATGCCAGATTTATCAATCATTCATATGAACCAAATACAATAGATACGATGGATGATGTAGAAGGGCTAACCATTGCATCTAAAGATATTTTTCCTGGGGAAGAAATAGTTTCTGATTACCAGATGTTTGATGCAGACTTCGATAGCTATAAGCATTTGCTATTGAGCGTAGCACAATAAATTCACCAAAAAGGCTTACATACTGTAAGCCTTTTTTCTGTTTTATGCTTAATTTTTTTTCTTCAGAAAATCGAAGGGTTTCCTTGTTGTGTCTTCGCTTTTCTTGTTGTTCTTTTTTTCTTTTTCCCGTTGTTTTGCTTTTTTCTGCTTTTCTTTAGCTTTTTGTTTCTTCTTTTTTACTTTCTCTTTGCGCTTCTTTTTCTTAGACTTTTCTTTGTCTTTGCTATTAGTGTCTTTTTTGTTCCAGCTAAACTTGTTATCCAGCGGAAAATAATACCGCAAACCTATGTGAAAGTTATTTACTTTATCAGCTAAGCGTTTTTCCCCTGTGGTTTCTGCAACTCCTTTATTAAATAAATAATTGTATCCGGTAGTCAGGTGAAATCCTAATAATCTAAACCCTACAGCAGGCCCTACAGCGAAGCTTCCATGGTCAAAATCTGTATAATATCCGGCATTGGCTCCTAAAGTAAGCGCTATTCTACCACGCTTCGTCCAGAAACCTGCCTGGTAGCCCAATACATTATCTGCTATATTATACGTTACATTGGCTGTAGCAGCTATTAATCTTGGATTAGTTAACCTTACTTTACGCCAATGGATTTCGCTGCCGAATTCAAAAAAAGTAGACTTCCCGCGCTGCACGCCTAGTATTACGCCATAGTTCCGCTGAAACAATTTTGCTTTAGCTGCTTGTGCATCTAAAATATCAAATTTTGATACAGCCAATGAGCCAGGTGTATAGGTTCTGGCAGAAGTATAATGGCTAGCATATTGCGCCTTACCAGCTATAGTAAAAGCTAAATACACTGCTAGAAAACAAAAATAATACTTCATAGAAGCTTTTATTTGTGATAGATAATAAACAGATGAAATCAATGGATACGTCTTGTCAATTTTTACGCCATAAAGCAAATAGATAAGCAAATAGTTACCATGCATTTACCTGAAAACGGTACTTCTGTATATTCCGATATAATATAATTTGCTAATGTTTAGTTGAGAGTGGAGAGTTTCAGATAGAATTTTATCAAAAAGCCTTCCAGATCTTTACTTCCAGAAGGCTTCAAACTGAATTTTAATCAATTATTCCACTGTTACAGATTTTGCCAAATTACGGGGCTGATCTACGTTGCATCCACGCATCACAGCTATATAATAAGAAAGCAATTGTAAAGGTATAACAGATAACAACGGAACTAATGCTTCATGCGTAGCAGGAATCTCAATAACGAACTCTGCCATCTGTTTAATTAATTTGTCTCCCTCTGTAACCACAGCTATTACTCGCCCCTTACGCGCTCGCACCTCCTGAATATTCGATACTACCTTTTCATACGAACTGTCTTGCGTAGCAATAAATACAACAGGCATTTCTTCATCAATCAGGGCAATGGGGCCATGTTTCATTTCGGCAGCCGGGTATCCCTCAGCGTGTATATACGATATCTCTTTCAGTTTTAAGGCTCCCTCCAAGGCAACAGGGAAATTATATCCTCTACCTAAATACAGAAAATTACGTGCATCTCTAAAAATGCTCGATATATACTTTATCTGACTATGATTATTTAATGTTTTTTGTATTTGATCAGGAATCGCTTCTAAGGCATATAGTAACTCGCGATACAAAGAATCTGAGATAGTCCCTTTCGTTTTTGCTACTACTATAGCCATCATAGTTAATACCGTTACTTGAGCAGTAAATGCTTTTGTACTAGCAACTCCTATTTCTGGTCCGGCATGCGTGTAAGCCCCTGCATGGGTGGCTCGCGGAATAGAAGAACCTACTACATTACATACACCAAAAATAATAGCTCCTTTAGATTTTGCCAGTTCAATCGCAGCCAGGGTATCGGCAGTTTCACCAGATTGCGATATGGCTATTACAACGTCGCCCTCGTTTATAATCGGGTTGCGGTATCTAAATTCGGATGCATATTCTACCTCTACAGGTATACGGGCCAGCTCTTCAAATACATACTCTGCTACTAAGCCTGCATGCCATGACGTTCCGCAACCTAATATAATGATCCGCTGTGCCTGGGTAAGTTTATTGATGTATTCACGTAAGCCACCTAATAAAATATGTCCTTTATGAGCATTTATCCGGCCACGCATACTATCTTTTACTGACTTGGGCTGCTCAAAAATTTCTTTTAACATAAAATGCTCGTACCCACCTTTTTCAATAGATTCCAGCTCCAGTTCTAATGTATGCACATAAGGAATAATTGGAATATCTTCCAGGCTTTTTATACTTAAGTGGTTATTGGCAATGACCGCAATATGATGATCATCCAGATAGATAACTTCTTTGGTGTATTCTATAATGGGTGTAGCATCTGAAGCCAGAAAGTATTCATCTTTCCCTACGCCTATTACCAAAGGGCTTCCTTTTCTGGCTGCTATAAGCCTTCTGGGATTATCTTCCGACATTATGACAATGGCATATGCGCCTACTACTTTCTGAAGTGCCAGCCTTACTGCTTCTTCCAATGAGCAATTGGCATGTACCTGAATATCTTCAATAAAATGAATCAGCACCTCAGAATCTGTTTCACTCAAAAAGATGTGGCCTTTATTAATTAAATCTTGCTTGATTACACTGTAATTCTCAATTATGCCATTATGTATAATAGCCAGCTTTTTATCAGATGAGTAATGCGGATGGGCATTTACATCGTTTGGTGCTCCATGAGTGGCCCATCTGGTGTGGCCAATCCCGATATTACCAGCCAGATGAACATCTTTTAAATGGGCTTCCAGATCACTTACCTTACCTTTTTTCTTATATACATTTAATCCTCCATTTAACAAAGCCACACCAGTACTGTCGTATCCACGATACTCCAGGCGTTTTAAACCTTTAATAATAATTGGATAAGCCTCTTTATGGCCTGTGTAAGCTACAATACCACACATGATTTATAAGTTTTAATGAAATAGTTTATTTACAGATGTTACCAGTCTTTACGCCGATAATCTATTCAAATACTGGCGAAACTACAAATGTACCGTTCTGATAAAATAAAAAAATTGTATTTACTTAATGAATGGTACATTAAATAAATACAATTATATATCTATTACTAATCCCTACTGCTTTATTTCTGTGTAATATATCTGCAGCTTTAAAGAGTTTGTAGGATGCTGTTGATTTCCTAAAATCAGCCTGCTAACTGAGTTTTCAAGTGAAGAACCAGCAATAACAGGATAAGAAGGTCTACCTGAAGTAGGTGGATAAAAAGATTCCAATGTAAGCGAAGGAACAGTTAAATACATAGCCGGGCTTATTGTTTCGCTACTATTTAGAATTTGTTGCAAATATTGGGTTATATCAAATCTGTAAGAGTTATCTACAGAATTGTAATTAGATGTTATAGGAGCTCTGCTTGCATTTAGATTAGAGAAAGCCTCTATTGGTACATATATACCATTGGAAGTTTTTAAGGGTTGCCCGCTGGAATTTGCCCGGTAGAGAATTAATTCAGCCGGCGGTGGAGTAGTGTTACCTGTTTTACTTTGTACTGGCTGTACAATTATATAAGCCTGATTGAGTCTAACTGTTTTACCCTCCTTTAATTTTTGAAAGTGGGGTATTTCGATTTTAGTCATTACACCACCACCACCTTCAATGGCTGTTTCCTGCGAAGTAACAGTGGAAGAAACGGGCTGGTTCATTGAAAGCATATCCCAGGGTGAATTTCTGTTGCTGGTTACCTGATTAAAAGCACGGGTTTCATCCAATATAAAATCGAAAGTATTTTGTGTTTGAGAGGCAGCATTGCGGTAATATACTCTCATGCGGGTAGCTGCACTTAAAATATTAAATCCAACAACAGCACTGTTTGAACCTGGGTCAGCAACTAATACAAAGCCTTTGAGTGCCTCCCGAACAGCTGGTCTGTTTTGTCCGTTTAATGCAATTAATTGGTTACTTACACTTGGGTCTAATTTAATTTTCAATGTATCACCGGTAACTCTTGGTGCAGGACGCCATTGTGCACTTCCAAGGATAGCAGGGGAAAAAGAAATACTACTGTTGTTATAATAACGTATCGTGTCTATCTGATTTTCTACCTGGTATAGGCTCAGGCTTTGTGCTGTCGTGGTATCTCCATAAATATAATTCTTTCTCAAAGACAGCACAACAGAATCGATGGAAGGCGAATCGCCAAAACGTAAAATGGAATCGGTGACGGAATAAATCTGAAAGTAGCTAGTAGCTGAAACATTTCCCAGCTGTGGATCTGTATAAGCTCCGGAAAGCAAATACCGGTTAGAAGCAGGGATAATCAAACCATTTCTAAGAGAAGTCCGGACAGAATCCACTAGCACGGTAGAAGTTTGAACAGTTACAGTATCTGTATACTGTACTCCAAAAGATTGGCCTGGGTTTTTTATGTCCAGGCCAATATCTCCAGGTTCTTCGCAAGCAAACAGAGTAAATACAAGAAGAGAGAAAAGTGATACTTTCTTAATTAAAAAGCTCATTATACAGATTATAATAGGAATCAGAGAAATTTCCGTTCGGCTCGATAAAGTTAATTTTCTTGTTATTATCGAATGTTTCGAACAGATTATTAAGGCTTTCGCTAAAATCTTCGTCTGCCTTAATAATGGCATCAGCATACTCCAGGCCAATTTTAATAAACCCTTCATAATCTGCTGATTTAAGATGGGTCAACATTTCATCTTCAATGTCAATCATCTTTACTTTATCGAGTAAGTTTTCATCAAATTTATGTGAAAAGAAACTATTGTAAACAGTGAATACAGTTTTAGTATCTTTAAACATCGGATCGTTTTTGTAGGTAGTTTTCAGATACATAGGAATCAAACTTGTCATCCAGTCGTTGCAATGAACAATATCAGGCGACCAACCCAATTTTTTTACTGTTTCTATTACTCCTTTACAGAAAAAGATAGCCCGCTCATCATTGTCTTCATGAAACCGGTTCTCTTTATCAAAGAAAACGGATTTCCGGTGAAAATAGTCTTCATTGTCAATAAAGTATACTTGCAATTTGGCACTCGGCACCGAAGCAACTTTAATAATTAAGGGTTTTTCCTCTTCACCTACAGCAATATTAATCCCGGAAAGTCTTACTACTTCGTGTAACCTATTTTTACGTTCATTGATCAAACCAAAACGGGGAACAAGAATTCTGATTTCCATGCCTCGTTCTTGCATAGCCTGTGGTAGTTTTCTTACAAAGTCTGCTACCTCAGAGGTCTGGAGAAAAGGATTGATTTCGCTTGCTACATAAAGTATTCGGAGTTTTGACATATATGTGTGGATTTGATACTTCCCATTTGATGGCTTGCAAAAATACAAAAAAATTCTCGCATTTCAAGATTTTTTACCTGGATTGGTGTATTATTGCGCATGTGTGTCCTTACAAAAGCATTTTTGACAGAATATATCCTGCTTTAAAAACAGTTCACAAAATTTCTTCCAACAAAAATAAGTATCAAAAGCTGTAAAGGTTAATCTGCTTATCATATCCTAGCCATCTGTTTATTTCTTTACTATTAGTTGCTTCTCATATCCAGGTTTTATGCATCTTTTTACTGATATACATTCCCTGCAGGGATTTTTAACTGCTTATAAATATGCTGGAAAAAAAATTGGGCTGGTACCAACGATGGGCGCCTTGCATAGCGGTCACTTATCACTGATTGAGAAAGCCCGGCAAGAATGTGACCTGGTGGTGTGCAGTATATATGTAAATCCTACTCAATTTAATAATCCTAATGACCTTGTTCATTATCCCAGAACTGTTTCCAGCGACCGCCAACTATTAGAGTCTGTAAATTGTGATGTATTATTCTTACCGGATGACCAGGTGATGTATCCACAAAAAACATTGCTGAAATTTGACTTTGGTTATCTTGAACATGTAATGGAAGGAAAATACCGGCCCGGACATTTTAATGGTGTTGCTACCGTAGTATCTAAACTATTACATATAGTAAAGCCGGATCAAGTATACTTTGGCCAAAAAGATTTACAACAATTCGCTGTTATTCGTCAATTGGTAACCGATTTATCGTTTGGTGTACAATTGGTTTGCTGCCCAATTATACGCGAAAAAGATGGCCTTGCTATGTCTTCCAGAAATGTACGTCTTACAGCAAACGATAGAGCCTTAGCCCCGCTGCTTTATCAAAGCTTACAATTGGCTCAAAAATGGGCCTCAGCTATGTCGGTGGAGCAGGTTAAAGAAGCGGTTGCAAGGCACTTGGCTGCAACAGCAGGTATACAGCTAGAATACTTTGAAATAGTGGATAGTTATACGCTACAACCAGTAAAAGAAGTAGACGAGCATGAGATGGTTTCTTTATGCATAGCTGCTTACATAGGGGAAATACGGCTCATAGATAATATATTTCTGAACAACTCTGCTAATTACAAATAAATCAGCTTATTACTCTATTTTTTTATACTAGTATAAGCCGGACTTACTTCTATTTAGCATAAATATTTTCAATTACTTACAAAGGTTTGCTGATATTATTTTCTTTTCTAAGCCTTTGTCCAGTAGCTACTCCGCCAAACATTACACTAACTACTAGTGCTTTATGTTCCTTTGCCAATACATCCTACCAGGCAGTCAGGTAAGTTCAGAATTTGAGCGTGGCTATTTTAGCTTAAAAACAATTTTAAGCTACGCTAGTGCCTTGCTTTAAGCCATCGCTTGACAGTAAGGTAAAGAAAAGTAACCGTTAAACTGCCATAGACTATTACATCTGCATTGTTTTAAAACCATCCGCATCAGGCAAGTCTATTTTTTTCCTCAATCTTGTAATTATAATTTTTTTAGCTAGAGGTAAATGTTGGTACGTGCAAGCAATTTTTGGTTCATATCTGCTGAATAATCCATATTCATAATCGTTGCTAAAAGTTATTGCAAAAATTATTTAAAAAGAGTTGGCTTAATTTATCATTCATACAAGCAGATGAAAAAATATAAAGACTTTAATGTTGGGGTTAAGCAAAGTGTAGTAATTGTTTTAATAGCCATTATAGGTAGTGTTTCCGGGTATTTTTTGAACCGGATGTATACCAAACAAGTACAATACGGAAACTTGCTATCAGTAACTGAGCGGCAAGCAATGATCCTGAAATTACTGTCTGCCAGTACCCCTCCTAATGCTAATTCAACTGCTCAATCTGCACAACTCATCCAAAATAACAGCTTTTTATTCCAGTCAGCTCAGGTAGCTTTACTACAGGGGGGGAAAGTAGCCAATACCCTCTATGTACTACCGCAGGCCGATGATGAAGATAAGAAAGCAAGCAAGTTGTTGCGTACAATAGATAAGCTTTGGAGCCAGTATAAGCAGGAATCTCAGAGAAATGCCTCCATGAAATCGGCTAATCAACAGGCATCTATACAAGACATTTTGAGCAACCTCGAAAAGCAGACATGGGAACTAAATACTCATTTTCAGGAGCTCAGCACCAGACATACGCAATGGATGCATATGGCCATGGCCTTACTAGCTATTGTTATGTTAGCTATGATAGGTTTTGTTTATCTTCTGTTAGAAAAGTTCTTTAAGACTCCCATTCAGCAAATTGCCGAAGTTTCTGTACGGGCAGCTTCAGGTGATTTATCTCATATAATAGCCTATGAAGCTAACGATGAACTAGGCAAAATTGCTCAGTCATTAAACAGAGTTACACAAAACCAGCTTCAATTATCTGATTTTGCTGAGAAAATTGGCGAAGGAGATTTTACGATACAATACACCCAGTTAGGCGAAGGCGATAAACTTGGGCAATCGCTGGTAACTATGCGCGAAAAACTTCAAAAAATTTCAGCAGAAGACCGAAAAAGAATATGGGCTACCGAGGGTATGGCCAAATTCGGAGAGTTACTCAGATCTAACAGCGACACTATTGAGCACCTGGCCGAAAAAATAATTATAGATTTAATAAAGTATTTGCAGGCTAATCAGGGCGCTATCTTCATTACACAAGAAGAGCAAGAAAATGTATACTTAGAACTACTTGCTGCATATGCCTGGAACCGTAAAAAACACCTCAAACGAAGAGTAGAACCAGGCGAAGGCTTAGTAGGACAGGTATACCGGGATAAAGACACCGTGTACCTAACAGATATTCCGCAAGACTTTGTTACCATTACGTCCGGCCTAGGTAAAGCTAATCCGACTTGCATGCTGCTTGTGCCTCTCAAAGTGAATGAAGAAGTACATGGTGTAATTGAATTGGCTTCTTTCAAAGAATTTGCTCCATATGAGATTGAATATGTAGAAAAACTTTCTGAAAGTATTGCCTCTACGCTTTCTACTGTTAAAACAAATGAACGGACCAAGAAATTATTATCCGATGCCCGCCGGTTAAATGACCAGATGCGCCAGCAGGAAGAAGTAATGCGGCAAAACCTGGAGGAACTCAATTCAACACAAGAAGAAATGCAGCGGAAAGAGGTAGAACTTACCGGTTTGTTTACCTCTATTAACAATACGTTACTGACGGTAGAATTCGATTTGAATGGGTTTGTACTGACAGCTAACGAAAACTTTTGCCGCTTAATGAATTATAGCCTGGAAGAAATTAAAGGCGAACACCATGGCTTGTTTTCAGACAAGCAATATATGCGTTCAGAAGAATACAGCCAGCTTTGGCAGGAGCTAAAAAGGGGGGTAATTAAAGCAGGCGATGAAAAGAATTACACTAAAACTGGCAAAGAACGATGGATAAGCGGCTCCTATACACCTGTATTAGATAAGTCGGGAAATCCTTATAAAATTATTCACCTGGCGCACGACATTACCGAAAAAAAGCGGGATGAAATACAGGCCAGAAGATTGTCGCTTGTAGCCGATAACACCGATAACTCTGTAATCATTACTAACAAAGATGGTCAAATAGAATTCGTAAACGAAGGATTTACACGAATGACTGGCTATACGCTGGAAGATGTGCTGAATAAAACTCCCGGCAGTTTGCTGCAAGGCCCAGATACCAACCAGGAAACTGTACTGGCCATGCGGAAATGTATTCAGGAAAAAAAGCCATTTACAGGAGAAGTACTCAACTACAATAAGCAGCAGGAAACTTACTGGATTTCTCTATCTATTAATCCGGTGTTTACTGAGAAAGGCGATATTGATAAATTTATTTCTGTACAAGCCAACATTACCGATACCAAAATTAAAAACCTGGAATATAACTCGAAACTGGAAGCTATCAGTAAATCTAATTGTGTGGTAGAGTTCACTATGCAGGGCAATATTCTACAGGCCAACGAGAACTTCTTAAAGCTTATGGAATATTCACTGGAAGAAATCCAGGGCAAACACCATAGCATCTTTGTAAGTGCTGTCCGCAGGAATATGCCTGAGTATAAGCAGCTGTGGCAAAAACTGAACAACAATGAATTTGTTTCGGGTGACTTTATCCGTAATACTAAATCGGGTAAGGAAATATGGGTTAGAGGGATATATAATGTCATTCTGGATATTGATGGGAAGCCCAGCAGAATTATAAAGTTTGTACAGGATATCACTTCAGAAAAGCATCTGGAACTTGAGGCTAAGAAACAGGCACAGGAATTAAGCCAGCAGGGAGAAAAGCTTCGCAAATACACTGCTGAATTGGAAGAACTCCAGCGGACACTCAGCAAGAAACTTGAGGAGGCCAAAGCAGAAATGAAGATCCAGATTAAAGATTTGGAAGCTGAAAAAGCTAAAAATACAGCTATTTTAGAAGGATGTGTAGATGGGGTAGTTGCCTTTAATCACCGGGGAACAGTAGAATTTTTCAACAAAGCAGCTGAAGATATCTGGCGTATTTCGAGAGCAGAGGTTCTCAGAAGAAGCATTACACTGCTCATGCCTATAAAGTTTGTGGACAACGGACTGGATGACGGATCTTCCAAAGTAATTTTTTCAGATAAGGATACTATAAAAGATATCGGTATTCGTACAGAAGTATCCTTCACAGATAAAGATGGCGAAGATGTAGCGGTGTTGCTTACACTTACCCAAGCCAAACACGGCGAAGAGCATACGTACACACTCTTTGTTCAGAAGATTTCTGTAGAATTATTTTAATACTTATAAAACTGGCACTACTTCATATACTTCATTTTTTTAATCCAGTAAGTAATGGCTGAAAATAATACCCATATACACCTCCAGTTTTCGCATTCAGTATACTCTGTTGCCGAATTGATTCATGTATTTCAGCTATGCAATACCAGGATTCAAGCCTTATATGAGAATTCATCGGAGAATTTTAAAAGTTTGAGTATAGCTACCAGAAATTATTATAAGCAGGTGCATGCTATACATGAGTTGTTAGGAGAAGCCGCTACTGACATCAATTCAGTGCAAATGCTTCCTATCAAAGAAGCGAAAGAGAGCTTACTGCACATGAGCAATATTATTACTGTCATTCAATTTGATGACATTGTGCGGCAAAAGCTGGAACATATACAGCAAACCATCAATGAAATTATTGAAGAGTTACTGCTGATTCAACAAAACGCCTGTGTAACTCATGAAAAGGAAATAAAATATGTATCTATCCTTTCTGAAATTACCAAACTGCATGCTGCCCAGCTCGAACAAACCAATCAGGATTATCAGAATGCGTTTGCAGGTATAAAAGCAAACCTGAAAGGTGTACAGGTAAACAGCAACTATATAGATGAGAAAGTTACTTTACTAGCTCAGCAAGAAGTTGCCGAAACTAAAGCAAAACTGGCAAATGCCTCTGCACTGACCAAACAACTTATCCGGCAAATTACCCATTTGTTAACAGAGATTACTTCTTGCAATGCATTTTCTTCAGAAGTAGAGGCCATCAATACACAGTTACAGAAAATTTTTACAGGCAAGGTATCAGGCATCAAAACAGATACACATAAAGAAGTTCTGGCTCAGCTTCAGAATTTATACACCATGGAAAGTGAAAGAGCTATACACCGCAAAGTACTCGAAGCAGAAGCAAGTTCAAGTGAAAATCAGGTGACAGAAAATAACCAGGATTCCTCGGACGATAATTTAGAATTATTTTGATACGCTCTTATTAACGCAAACAAATGAAGAACATACAGATTTCTATTACTCCCCAGATTGATGAACATACCAAGCGTGTTAATCTTACTCTTGAAGGAGAGTTGGTGTTGAAAAACCTGCATGAATTAACAGCAGAAGTAAAAGACATAATCAAGCAGTACGATGAAATCACCATCGAATTAAAAAATATTATAAACCTGGATCTGGCCTGCATTCAGCTGCTGCTTTCTGCCAAGCAAACGGCCCTTTCCCAGCAAAAACGCATTACCTGTAAAGTAGAACTACCAGTAGAGATTACTAATGTAATGGAACATGGTGGCTTAGCTGACTTTCCGGCTATGGTTAACTAACAGGCTATACAAAAAATAAATAGACAAGCATAAGAGTATGGAAAAGACTATTTTGATAGTAGATGATTCAGAAAGTATACGGGACGTAGTAAACTTTACATTAGAAAATGCCGGCTACAAAGTGTTAATCGGTGTAGATGGAAGGGATGCACTTAAGCATTTGAATGGCACAGACATACATCTGGTTATTACTGATTTTCACATGCCCCATATGGATGGTATCGGCTTAATAAAAGAAATCCGGGCAAAGGAAACCTACCAATATGTACCCATATTGCTTCTGACCACAGAATCTCAGACAGCCAAAAAAGAAGAAGCTAAAGCTGCTGGCGCTACCGGTTGGATAGTAAAACCCTTTGTACAAGATAAATTATTGGCTGTAGTGCAAAAGTTAATCAGATGATGGATCAGTTTCAGGCAAAGTTTATTGAGGAAGCAAATGACCTCATTGCCACCTTAGAAAAAACACTTCTCTCCCTTGAACAAAACACCGGAGATAAAAGCCTTGTAGAGAAGGTCTTCCGGGTAATGCATACCTTGAAAGGAAATAGCAGCATGTTTGGGTTTGAGAAAATGGGGGCCGTTACGCACCACCTCGAAACCATATATGATTTTATAAGAGAAGGTAAGCGGCCTGTTACAAAAGAACTACTCTCCATAACGTTTACTTCTCTGGATCATTTTAAGGTATTACTTACCGATCCGCATCTTACCAATGCTACGGCAGCCCTGGCACATGAGCAGGTAATGGAGCAGATACACCGCTTAATCAATCAAGCAGATACCGCTCAGCTATCTCAAAATGAGCTAACCGAACAAAAGACGGAAAATGATAATTCAGCCAAGGCGGTTCAAAACACGTATCATATTATATTCCAGCCACATGCAGATATATTAATCAACGGAACCAATCCCTTATACTTACTAGATGAGTTAAGCAACCTGGGAGAAGCCAAAGTAACAGCTCACCTGAAGGATATTCCAACATTAGATTCATTTGCTATAGCTAAGTGCTACATTTATTGGGAGATATACCTTACTACACAGCTAGATATAAATGCAATTAAAGATGTGTTTATTTTTGTAGAAGATGAATGTGAGATTAAAATAGAAGAACTCGCTACCAATAGTTTATCTATAAACAATACTTTACCTAATTATACTACTGCAAAACCATCCGCAAATAATAAGATCAATGCAGGAGAACAAGTCGTCACATCTTCAAAAAAAAAAGGTGAAGACGAACCCACATCCGCTGTAGCCAAAGAGCAACTTGTTTCCAGCATACGGGTTGCGTCTGAGAAATTAGACGATTTAATGAATTTAGTCAGTGAATTGGTTACAACCCAAGCCAGGCTAAGCTTATTTTCTGAGCAAAATTCTATTCCGGAGCTTGTTTCTATCGCTGAGAACATTGAAAAAATTTCGCGCCAGTTACGCGACAATACATTTAGTATTTGCCTGGTTCCACTGGAAACTATCTTACTCCGATTTCAGCGTTTAGTAAGAGACCTTTCAGCTGAACTTCATAAAGATATCATACTAGTTACGGAAGGTGCCGAGACAGAATTAGATAAATCTATTATTGAAAGTCTGGCCGATCCCTTATTGCATATTCTAAGAAATAGTATCGATCATGGAATTGAGCCGGCAGAAGTACGGATAAAAAATGGCAAACCTGCACAAGGTAAAATTCTATTAAAAGCCTTTTACTCTGGTACCAATGTGCATATTCAAATCTCAGATGATGGAGGAGGAATAAACCTACAGAAAATCCGCAGCAAAGCCATCGCTAAAGGTTTAATTACTGCTGATGCCCATCTTTCGGAAGCAGAAACGATAGACCTATTGTTTTTACCGGGTTTCTCTACCGCCGATCAGATAACAGATGTATCCGGAAGAGGTGTTGGCATGGATGTAGTGAAGCGGAAAATTACCGAACTCCGGGGCGAAGTTTTCTTACAATCTAAGGTAAACATAGGTACGACCATTACTATTAAATTACCTCTTACCCTGTCTATTATTGATGGGCTTCTGGTAAAAATCGAAAACACCCATTTTGTAGTGCCTTTAGCATTGGTAGATAAATGCTACGAAGCTGAACATACACAACTAGTAGATAAATTTAACAATCTCATTACGCTAGATGGCGAAAAAGTACCTTTTTTTTATTTGCGCAAAGAGTTTAATATGAGTCTTACTAACCATACTATAGAGCAGATTGTAGTAATAAAGTATGAAGAAAAAAGAGTAGGCTTAGTAATAGATGCTGTTATTGGAGAGTACCAGGCTGTATTAAAACCTTTGGGAAAGTTATATAAAAACCAGGATCATATATCTGGTGCCACCATTCTGGGCGATGGCACTATTGCCCTGGTTATGGATATAAATAAAATGATTAATCAATTTTTGAAATCAGAGACAGTAAATATATTAAGTTATGAATAACGAACAAGTAACCATCGCTCAATCTTACCTTTCATTCAAATTAGGCGAAGAAGTGTTTGCAGCAAGCGTTGCAAAAGTAATAGAGATACTGGAAGTGCCTAAAATTACCAAAGTACCAAAGTCTCCTCTCTATATGCGGGGTGTGCTGAATCTGCGTGGCAGTGTTCTGCCTGTTATAGATACACGGTTGAAATTTGGCATGACAGCCACTACTGATACAGTAAATACCTGTATTATGGTATTGAACATACAAATGGATACTGAAACATTTATATTAGGCGCCTTGGTAGATACTGTACAGGAAGTATTTGAGATAAGCGACGATGAAATAAAGCCAGCTCCAAGCATAGGCAGTAAATACAAGTCAGAGTTTATTGAAGGAATGGTAAAAACGGATGAACAATTCATTATGCTGCTCCATTTAGACAAAGTGTTTTCTTCTGATGAGCTCGTTACAGTAAAAGAATCTCTGGCTCTGCCTACAATTGCCTAAGGCTATCCGGCAGTTTCTCTCATTTTTGTATCTTATACTCAGTTAACTATCATGCAATTAACCATTAAAGGAAAGCTAATTCTGGCTTTTTCTATACTTATCTTATTGGCAGGTGCCATTTTTTATTTAGGTAACAGCAATGCGTCTATTCTGAACGATCGTTTAAATTATATAGTAGATGTAAATGCTCAGCGGATGAACCTAGCCAACCGCATCAATGAGGGCATTCAGTACATTACTAAGCGCGAAAAAGATATTATACTCACCAGTGATGTTGAACTATTACAGGACCTTAGCAAAGAGATTGATGAGCGCAACACCTTATTCGATGAGCGCTTAGAAAAATTACGCAGCATTTCTGACGAAAAAGGCTTAGCTATCCTAGATGACTTCTCTAGCACCTGGAGTCAGTATCAAAACGATTTAGTTAAAATCAGAAGGCTAGCAGTAGTTATCAACTCTGATTCTGCTAAAACACAAGCCTATGAAATTTCCCGTACTACGGCAAGAATTTCTGCTAAAGCTGCAGCAGATATAATGGCACGAATAGTGACTAAAAATGAAAAGGCATTAGCTGAAGCTAAAGCAGAATCAGACGAGATTTATGCTGATGCAAAAAACAACATGATTGCATTACTTTCTATCAGCATATTTATAGCCATTGGAGTTTCATATTGGATCATCAACTCGATCACTCAATCTATTAAGGAAGCCAAAGAATCTATCAGAGCCATAGCAGAAGGAGATTTGAGTATTTCTATTGACACATCCAGAAAAGATGAAATTGGCGAATTACTTAGTCACCTGCATACCATGGCAGGTAAATTAAAAGAAGTTATCGGATATGTCACTACGGCCTCCGATAATATCGCTTCAGCTAGTATGCAGATGTCTTCCTCCTCCGGACAGGTATCGCAAGGAGCTACCGAACAAGCTGCCTCTGCCGAAGAAGTCTCCTCTTCCATGGAAGAGATGGCCGCCAACATCGGACAAAACACAGACAATGCCCATCAGACCGAAAAGATTGCCCTGCAGGCTGCCGAAGATATCAAAGAAGGCAGCTTAGCAGTCAACCAAACGGTAGACTCGATGAAAACAATTGCCGATAAGATCACCATCATTGGCGAGATAGCCCGACAGACCAATCTCCTGGCCTTGAATGCAGCTGTGGAAGCAGCCCGGGCCGGAGAGCATGGCAAAGGCTTTGCTGTGGTGGCAGCTGAAGTGCGAAAGTTAGCCGAAAGAAGCCAGGCAGCAGCTACCGAAATTGATGCTTTGTCTAAGTCCTCAGTGGCTATCGCTGAGCGGTCGGGCAAACTACTGGCAAGCATTGTCCCTAACATTCAGAAGACGGCCCGTTTGGTGCAGGAGATTTCGGCTTCTTCCATGGAGCAGAATTCTGGGGCAGAGCAGGTCAACAGTGCCATTGGGCAGTTAAACCAGGTAATTCAGCAGAATGCAGCTGCTTCCGAAGAAATGGCCACCAGTGCCGAAGAGCTCTCTTCCCAGGCCGAGCAACTCAAAGAGACCATTGCTTTCTTTAAACTTGATACGCACCAGATAAGCAGAAAGAATACCTCATCTGTCGTAATAAAACCAGGCCGTACATTTTCAGGAGTGAAAGTAAGTGCCAAGAGTAAATCTGTGGGTAATGTGTTACACCAAGCAAAGAATACATCTCATGGAAACGGCGTGCAATTGAATATGAATTCCGATTCTTTGGATCAAGAGTACGAAAAATACTAATTGACACCGAAGATGAATTTTTAATAAGTATTCATTAACCATGAAATAGAAAGGGAGCCATACAGCGGTTCCCTTTCTAGTAACATTAGTTATTTTATCTATCAATTATGGTTCTCTCTCATGTTAAAATGTCTTCGTATGACTTTACTAAACTGAGTAATTTTATTTATGATGAATATGGAATAAAACTGACCCCTGTAAAAAAAACAATGCTGGAAAGCCGTTTGCAAAAAAGGCTCAATGCTTTGCAAATGGACTCCTACAAAGATTATTGTGATTTTGTATTCAGTACGCAGGGCAGGCAGCAAGAGTTAATTCACATGATTGATCTGGTAACAACAAATAAAACAGATTTTTTCAGAGAACCTGCTCACTTTGATTTTTTGACTAATCAGATTCTGCCGGAATTTACGTCGAACACCCTTATCAGACCTCTAAAAATATGGAGTGCCGGTTGTTCCAGTGGAGAAGAGCCTTATACTTTGGCTATGGTGATTAATGAGTTTTGCGAAAGCCAGCAACCAATCAATTATTCCATTTCGGCTACTGATTTATCTACACATGTTTTAAATAAAGCTATAACAGCTGTATACAGTGAGGAACGGGTAGCAGGCATCCCCCTCCAACTAAAGCGTAAATACTTCTTAAAAAGCAAAGACCCTTCTAAAAAAACAGTAAGAATAGTTCCATATCTGAGAAACCGGGTAAGCTTCGGGCGGTTAAATTTTATGGATGACAGCCTGGATATAGCCAGTGACTTTGATATTGTATTCTGCCGTAACGTCATTATTTATTTTGACAAGATCACGCAGGAAAAAGTAATTAATAAACTCTGCGATAAAGTAAAGCCTGGAGGCTATTTTTTCTTAGGCCATTCAGAATCCATCACTGGTATGCAAGTACCGCTGGAACAATTGAAACCCACTGTTTTTAAAAAGATCCGATAGCCGCATGAGAGCAATAGTGCTTTCTGCACATAACCGCAACTAGTGTATGAGTAAACTTACCGATAAAGAACTACTGGAAGAACTGCAACACAGGTTTTCTGAGAATAAAAGGTCAGTAGAAGAATTATCTGCTTTGACTAAGCAATTGCAAGCGCTGAATGATAAATTAAAAGAATCCGAAAAAATAAAAAGCCTGTTTCTAGCCAACATCCGCAATGAGCTAAACGATCCGTTAACTTCTATTCTGGGTCTCTCCAAGAATATTCAATCGCCCGATAATGATCAATGGGAAAAAACCAGAGCAATGGCCGCATTGATACATGCAGAAGCTTTTAACCTGGATTTTCAGCTACGAAATATTTTTGCAGCCGCCGAACTGGAATCTGGCGAACTGGTACTGGAAGTAGTGCAAGTAGACGTTTACACTTTAGTCAAGAATGTAGTAGATATGTATGCGCACCAGTTACAAGCAAAGCAGCTAGAAGTAAAATATTTGGATAATGCCGATTCAGCGGTAAAAAGATTGTTTAAGACAGACCCAGCCAAGCTTCAGCTAATTGTTTCCAACTTGCTTGCCAATGCTATAGAGTTTAGTTATCCGCAAAATGAAATAACTATAACTGCTTCTATTGAAAAAAATACACTTCACTTACTGGTGAAGGATTCCGGTATAGGCATGAAGGCAGCTGAGCAGGAATTGATATTTGCACCATTCACGCAACTAGATAAAGGGAGTGTTAAGTTACATAAAGGCCATGGTCTGGGGTTATCTATTATCAAAGGTATATTGGAAGTATTGAGTGGGCAAATGGAGTTAACAAGCTCTACTGGCAAAGGAAGCATTTTTACTGTATGTATTCCTGAATCAGTAACAGAGGCAGATCATTTTGCCAGCGGCGGAAACGAATTGTTTTTTACAGAAGGCGAGTGGTTTTTAAGGACGAATACGTGGAAATAATTGCAACTCATTACCTATACCCGTCTGCTATCTTTGCCAGCCAGCAACCACATGAAGTCTCTACTGTACTAGGTTCCTGTGTATCGATTTGCTTATGGGACACACACGTAAAATTTGGTGGAATTAACCACTTTATGCTGCCTTTGTGGAATGGAGATGGCCTGCCTACACCTAAATTCGGGAATATTGCGTTGGAAAAACTTTTAGAAAAAATGCTGTTCCTAGGCTGCAACCAAAAAAAATTAGTTGCCAAAGTATTTGGTGGAGCTAAACAACTGGAAAAAGGAAAGAGTGTATTTAATATAGGAGAAAGAAATATACAACTAGCTTTTGATATGCTTAAAGAGGCCGGTATACCAGTAGTTAGCCACCATGTAGGAGGTGAAAAGGGCCGTAAAATTAAGTTTGCTACACATACCGGCGAAGTATTATTAAAACTCTTGTAGTATTAGTCATTTAATCATCTGTAGTCATTTTGTAACTGGAATGAAAAATAGAATAAAAGTATTAATTGTAGACGATTCTGCTGTTGTCCGGCAGACGTTAGCCAGTATATTGGAAAGTGATCCGGAAATAGAAGTAATAGGAACAGCCGCCGATCCGTACATAGCTGCCGGAAAAATAGCTCACGAAATACCAGATGTAATTACCTTAGATGTAGAAATGCCCAGGATGGATGGGATTACCTTTCTTAGAAAAATTATGTCGCAACATCCTATTCCGGTCGTTATTGTTTCCAGCTTAACAGCTAAAGGTACAGAAACGGCAGTCAAGGCACTGGAATATGGCGCTGTAGAAATAGTAACCAAACCTCAGATAAGCAGCACCAAGCAATTCTTAGAAGACTCACGCCAGGAATTGCTTGATATAATTAAAGCCGCATCAGCTGCCAGAATCAGACGGAAAACAATACAGTCTGCCCCCATAAATGTACCTCCAAAGTTGTCAGCGGATGCAGTAATCAGTCATACTGTTTCAACCAGTATGATCCAAACTACAGAAAAAGTGGTGGCTGTTGGAGCTTCAACGGGAGGAACAGAAGCCCTGAGAGTATTTTTGGAAGCTCTACCTCTGGATGCACCGGGTATTGTAATTGTGCAGCATATGCCAGAATTATTTACCAAGTCATTTGCTAACCGCTTAAATGAACTATGCCGCATTACAGTGAAAGAAGCAGAAAATGGGGATACGGTCTTACGGGGCCGGGCCTTAATTGCTCCAGGCAATAAACATATGTTGTTGAAGCGAAGTGGTGCCCGCTATTATGTGGAGGTAAAAGATGGCCCTTTAGTAAACCGCCACCGGCCGGCAGTAGATGTACTATTCCGCTCTACTGCCCGGTATGCCGGCCGAAATGCGGTAGGTATTATTATGACTGGCATGGGAGCGGATGGAGCACAAGGACTCCTGGAAATGAAAGAAGCAGGCGCAAGTACTATCGCACAAGACGAAAAATCGTGTGTGGTTTTTGGTATGCCCAAGGAAGCCATCAAGTTACATGCCGCTGATAAAATTCTTTCGCTGGAACAGATAGCCAGCCATCTATTAAGAATATGTTAGAAAACCACTGTTAATTGTTTTAAATAATATCCTCCAATACTTGTATGAACAGACGAAGGTCAGCATAATACATAATTTATACTCAAAATATATTACTAATTTTACGCCGGTTTATTCGAAAAGTAACTAATTGTTGCCAGATGTTGTTATGTGTACGGTTACAAAAAACTTAAAAAACTAACCTTATTGCTAAGATTATAGCATTAATAAATTTAACAATGCATATTCAATTATTAAAATCTAAAATACACAGAGTAAAAGTGACTCAGGCAGAGTTACACTATGTGGGAAGCATCACTATTGACGAAGATTTGCTGGATGCAGCAAATATGATTGAAAACGAAAAAGTGCAAATTGTAAATATTAACAATGGAGAGCGGTTCGAAACCTACATTATCAAAGGTGAACGTGGCACAGGTACAGTTTGCCTAAATGGCCCTGCCGCCCGCCGGGTACAAGTTGGCGACATGATTATTGTTATCTCTTATGCATCTATGGATTTCGAGGAAGCCAAAAAATTTAAACCTACTATTGTATTTCCTGACGCCAGCAACCGCTTAATCCGATAATTTGCATGAAAGCAAAAGCCCTTTCTTTTTTCAAATACGCCTTGCCTTTAGTAGTTGCTTTTCTACTCCTGAAGTTTTATGTATTTAAGGAAATCAGCTTGGCTGATATGGTGAAAGAGTTTAAAAGAGCTAATTATTATTGGGTTGTTTTATCTGGAATAATGCTTTTATTAGCTCACCTCTCCCGGTCGCACCGCTGGAACCTGTTATTACAACCTTTAGGCTACCGGCCTAGGCTGTTTCATACCTTTGTGGCTGTAATGGTAGGTTACTTTGCCAATCTGATTTTACCCCGTATGGGCGAAGTTACCAGGTGCGGTTTGCTGCATCGTATGGAAAGAGTGCCAGTAAACTCAGCTTTTGGTACCGTAGTAGCCGAAAGAATTTTCGACGTTATTATGCTGGTATTATTACTTAGCCTCAATTTTGTACTTGAGTTTAATCGGCTAAGCGGATTTTTTATCGAGTTTTTCTCATCAAAATTCGGTGGATTGTCAGGAGTATCGCAGAATGTATATATAATCTTAACTAGTTTGATTATTTTAGGTTTAGCCTTTATTATAGCCATTTATAAATATAGAGCAAAGCTGAGCCAGATAGCCTTTATAGGCAAAATCAGAACTTTCGTAAGAGGAATGATAGAAGGCTTATTAAGTGTGCGTAAACTAGAACACAAGTGGGATTTTGTTTTGCAAACTATCCTAATCTGGATATTTTATTATGGAGCCTCCTACTCCCTTACCTTTGCCTTGCCTGATACCCAACGGCTAACCTGGCTGGCAGGTTTAACTATATTAATGATGGGCGGCTTAGGTATGGCGGCTCCTGTACAAGGCGGTACCGGGCCTTTCCATATATTAGTTAGCGGAGCCTTATTACTTTATGGATGGAACCAGCAAGATGGATTGATTCTGGCTACCTTTATCTGGGCTTCCCAAACTCTATTAACATTAATTGTAGGGGGAGTGTGCTTTGTTATAAGTTTATTTATTTCTAAACCGTCCACTCAAGAAGTTCCTGCCGTATGACCAATAGTGCTTCTAAGATTCTACCGCTGCCCGAAGCCGTAGAGCAAATAAATAAATGGAAACTTCAGGGCGAAAGCATCGTATTCACCAATGGCTGCTTTGATATTTTGCATATTGGCCATGTAGATTATTTAGAAAAAGCCCGTAATCTGGGAAGCAAGCTGGTTCTAGGTTTAAACACTGACCATTCTATCAGGCGGATCAAAGGCGAAAAAAGACCCATTGTAGAACAAAACGCCCGTGCCAGAGTAATGGCGGCTTTAGAATTTGTAGATGTAGTGATATTTTTTGATGAAGATACGCCATTACGTCTGATTCAGACAATAAAACCTGACATTTTGGTAAAAGGGAATGATTATTCACTTCAAAACATCATCGGCGCAGATTTTGTTATAGGTAATGGAGGAAAAGTAGAGACTATTCCATTGGTAGAAGGTTTCTCAACTTCCAATATAATTGAGAAAATTAAAACTGTTTATTAAACTTAACTTAAAAAAGATATGGCTGGTGCTTATTTAATAGGTATTGTATTTATGCTGATCAGCTTATTTGTTAGCTGGCGCCTAAAAAGTAAATTTAAAGAATACTCTCAGATTGGATTAGCTTCCAATTTGAGTGGAAAAGAAATAGCAGAGAAAATGCTACGGGATAACGGTATTTATGATGTACGTGTAGTATCTGTGGAAGGAACATTAACTGACCATTATAATCCTGCTGACAAAACAGTAAACCTTAGTCCGGAAGTGTATCATGGCCGGAGTGCGGCTGCAGCGGCTGTTTCAGCACATGAATGCGGACACGCTGTACAACACGCCACAGCCTATACTATGCTGAAATTCCGTTCGTCCATGGTTCCTGTGCTTAGTGTGGCTTCACAATATATGCAATGGATCATCTTGGCTGGTATACTATTGTTAAATACCACACCCATTCCATTGGCGATAGGAGTTGTTCTTTTTGCATTAACTACCTTGTTTAGTTTTATTACGCTTCCTGTGGAGTTTGATGCTAGCCGCAGAGCTTTAGCATGGATAGATCAGAAAGGTGTTGTTACCAGTAGAGAGCATACGATGGCTAAAGATGCGTTGTGGTGGGCAGCCATGACATATGTAGTTGCTGCTTTAGGTTCACTGGCTACGTTGCTCTATTATGCTTCTTTGTTAATGGGTAGAAGAGACTAATAATATTATTTTAATATTACAACCCCACACAAATCCCTTGTAGATATTTGATTCTACAAGGGATTTTTTTATAAATATGTATATCTATATAATTTTTTTATTATATAATATTGCTTTGTTGATATAATTATAACTATTTTAAGTTAAAATTATACCCCGCTGGTAAGTTACTATTCTTAATAGATAATAGAACAATTTTGTGAAATAAATTAAATTTTGTATTTTTACAATCTAATACCACTTAAATAGCAAAAAATGGCTTCTTCTACAGTACTTACCCCAGGTTTTAGCTTTCAATTGACAGAAGAGCAATTAGCAGTTCAGGCAGCGGCCCGTGAATTCGCTAATTCAGAATTATTACCGGGGGTAATAGAAAGGGATGAACTACAAAAATTTCCGGCGGAGCAAATAAAGAAGATGGGTGAGTTAGGCTTTATGGGAATGATGGTTGATCCTAGGTACAATGGCGGAGGGATGGATTCTATTTCTTACGTATTAGCTATGGAAGAAATATCAAAGATAGATGCCTCCGCTTCGGTAGCGATGTCTGTAAATAATTCATTGGTATGCTGGGGCATAGAAAAGTATGGCACCGAAGAGCAAAAACAAAAATATCTGACCAGGCTGGCTACTGGCGAAATTATAGGTGCTTTCTGCTTATCGGAACCTGAAGCAGGGTCAGACGCTACCTCTCAGAAAACCACTGCACAGGACATGGGTGACTATTACCTGCTTAATGGCACAAAAAACTGGATTACCAATGGTAACAGCGCATCTGTCTATATTGTAATTGCCCAAACATATCCGGAGAAAGGCCATAAAGGCATAAATGCACTTATTGTAGAAAAGGGTACTCCAGGGTTTGTGGTAGGTAAAAAAGAAAATAAACTAGGTATTCGTGGGTCAGATACACATTCGCTGATGTTTACAGATGTGAAGGTGCCTAAAGAAAACCGTATTGGAGAAGATGGCTTCGGGTTTAAATTTGCCATGTCAACTTTGAATGGTGGCCGGATTGGTATTGCCGCCCAGGCTTTAGGTATAGCTTCCGGCGCCTATGAGTTGTCACTGAAATATTCTAAGGAACGTAAAGCTTTTGGTAAAGAAATTTCTCAGCACCAAGCTATTCAATTTAAGTTAGCCGAAATGGCGACAAACATTGATGCTGCCCGCCTACTTTGCCTGCAGGCAGCCTACCTCAAAGACCAGCATGCAGATTTTACGAAAGCTAGTGCTATGGCTAAATTATTTGCCTCTAAAGTAGCCATGGAAGTCACCGTAGAAGCTGTTCAAATTCACGGCGGCTACGGCTATGTTAAGGAATATCATGTAGAACGTTTGATGAGGGATGCCAAAATTACCCAGATTTATGAAGGCACTTCTGAGATTCAAAAAATTGTAATTTCACGGGAGATACTTAAATAATCCATCGTAAAACAGGTTGACGTGCTATATATTTTATAAAGTGTATTTTTTTTATAATGTGCTTTTTTTAAATATTTGCTTTTATCCATTTTTTTATTAGTTTCGTCATAAAACGAATCAACATATAAACCTTATACAACAAATAAGCAGATTTGCCAATGGAAGATTATAATAAGATTATTGAATCTTTAGGAGTAAGATTCATAAAGGCTAAAAACATAAAATTGTTACAGCCCATACATATTAAGAATTTCTATGACGTGGAAAACACCATTGTGTTACTGCATCAAGGCGAAATCTCTTTTGGACCTGAAAAGGAAAAAGTAAAGGAAGGAGACATCTTATTTATTCCCGGCGGGAAAATGGTCTCTCTGACATATGGAGGTTCTAACCCAACTACTCTCTCTAATGAAGAGTTTGTAAGTAATAAAGAAAAATACTTTGCTATAAACAAAGACACAGCTAAGGTAGGAACCTTATCCGATTCTTTTGGATATATAACTTTCGAGGCTAAAGTATTTGATTCGGTTAACTTTTTTGCATCCTTAGATATTCCTCCTTTTGTAATAAATGGAACGCAGGAGCTTGCCAAAACCATCAATGAATTAATCGTAGAGGAACTTTCTATGTACCCGGGTAAAGAACGGGTCATAAAGCTGAAGACAGAAGAAATAGTAGTTGAAGTAATCCGGTATATATTAAAGAACCGTTTGTTTGTCGAACAGCTGGCTACTAACAGTACATATTTTAAAGATCCGCGCCTGATAGATATTTTTGCTTATATAAAAGAATATTTGGGTGGAGATCTGTCTAACAAAGTCCTGGCTAATGTGGCCAATGTTTCTGAAGATTATGTAGGGCAGTACTTTAAAATGCTTACGGGAATCAACCCACAAGATTATATTGAGTACCAGCGGATGGAGATGGCTGTTAACCTGCTTCGTACCTCTAAGAAAAGCATCAGAGAAATAGGCGCTGAAGTAGGATACAAAGACACAGCCTACTTCTGCAGAAGGTTCAAAATGATGTTTGGAATACCAGCTGGAAAAATGCGCCGGCGTGAGTCATTAATGAACATATAACGCTTAAGGTTTACCTAACAAACAGGATAGACGTAAATGTTTATCCTGTTTTCATTTATATCTTGGCCTTATTAAAATCATCTATTTTTTCAGATACCTCTGCCAATAACCCCGGATTAATTTCTATTCCATTGCCAATTACTATGGTATCTGCGCCGGCTACTATTGCTTCGTGAGCTTCATTAGCAGAGCGTATACCTCCACCCACAATTAAAGGAACATCTACAGATTTTCTAACATTTAAAATCATTTTTGATGAGATAGCACGCTGAGCACCACTTCCTGCATCCAGGTACATCAGTTTTAGCCCTAACATTTCCCCAGCCATAGCTGTACAAGCAGCAATCTCGGGTTTATCATACGGAATAGGAGTAGTATTGCTCATGTAAGAAACTGTCGTTTGTTTTCCGCTATCAATTAATATATAACCAGTTGGCAAAATCTCAAGACTGCTTTTTTTAAGAATAGGCGCTGATATAACATGTTGACCTATTAGAAAATCAGGATTACGGCCAGAGATAAGTGATAAAAACAGAATGGCATCTGCCGACATATCTATGTGCAAATTGCTTCCAGGAAATAATACAACTGGAATAGAGGTATGTGTTTTAATTAGTTTAATAACCTGCCCCATAGTATTGCCGGTAATCAGGCTACCTCCCACAAAAAAGAAATCTACTTTGTTTTCAACACAATTACGAATAAGTTGAAGACAAGTAGATGTATCTGTTTTATCAGGATCAATAAGAACGGCAAAGGATTTTATTCCATTAGCTCTGTTTGATATAAATTGGTTCAATATATTCTTTGTCATCTCTTCTGATAGGCTCTAAATTTTTTCTACGGGAGTTGTCAAAATACTCCTGCAGTTTCTGAGTTGCTATTCCTATCAAAAATATAGCAATTTGTTGTGTTATCAAACCAGTTAGATTTGTTTCCTTAGCAGAACCTGGTTGCACATAGCTATTTCCGGCAAATCTAGTTTGCTGAGCATAGTTTCCGGGCCCTATTAATTTCTGTCTAGTAGCTGGCTTTAATTGCTTTAACTTTTTTTTTCCGCTTCTATTAGCAATTGTTTTTACCAGAAAATAACCGGCCGCTAGTCCTGCACCAATAAGTATTATCCGTTTGGTGGCCTGTCCGGCATTATCTTTCAATAAATTTACCTGTTCTCCAATAGCTTGTTTGTAAATTTCTGTTTGCCTGCTTAAAGCTTCTTTTTTAGCCTCAAGAGAAGTAGATTCTGTGCTCATAATAGGATATATGTGATGTGGAGTTATTGATTAATTAATGAATAGCAAAACAATACGGCCATTATCTGGATTGACTTGGCTGATTCAATTCACTTGGCTGATCTAAATCTTCGTAATTAGCAGTAGTAATAGTATGGGTAGCAGCACTATCCACTACAACTTCTACTTCTTCGTTGGCATGCGCCCCATTATTTTTGTCACTAAACATACCTTCTGTCATGTCCTCCACTTTAGAACGGATGGCTTTCTGAGATGCTTTAGCAATAAAAAACAGCACTACATAAAAACCAGCTAAAATCAGATAACCGGCATACGAATTTCCAATAACATCATTAAGAAAATTAGCTAAGGCTAAATTTGCAAAAATAAAGGCAAATAACAATGTAAAAGCAGTTAAACCTATTTGAATACCACTGACAATGCCACTGGCAACTTTCTGTTGTAACTCTACTTTTAGTAGCTCAATTCTGGCTTCCAAATATCTGGTGATGTTTTCTATTAATTTTTCCACGGTAGTAATGATTAAACCTACATAAGTTTTGAAATAAAAAATAAACCTGTGTTTACCTTTCCCGATAGTAACATACGGAATAATACAAGTTTTTGTTGAGAGAAAATTTAGTAAGCAAGGGAGATTT
The DNA here is from genome assembly GCF_030503435.1 of Rhodocytophaga aerolata. Taxonomy (GTDB): domain Bacteria; phylum Bacteroidota; class Bacteroidia; order Cytophagales; family 172606-1; genus Rhodocytophaga; species Rhodocytophaga aerolata. The sequence goes on along the minus strand of NZ_JAUKPO010000007.1, from coordinate 212,539 downwards.
TGTAGAAGGTTACATATGACATGTATTTATTATAAATAAAAAATATTCTATGGTTTTTATATACCAACTATTTAATAAAGAACTATCTATCTGAAAAAGGCGTTATAAAATATAAAAATGGCAGGATAAGAAGATTGTAAATATTAATATTTTTTTTGTAGTTTTGTATAATATTTGATATAGAGTATTGGATAAAAGCTATATTTTAGGATAGTAGATTATCTGTAGTGTCAACAAACTTTATTTTTATAACTATGAAAATTTCCAATCAAGAAGAAAATCTACGGTACTCTGAAGAAGAGCTTAAAGAGTTCGAAGAACTTATTTCGCAAAAGTTAGAACAATCCAGAAAAGAACTTAATTACATTAAACAAGCGCTAAGCAAAAGAAACGACAGCGGCACAGATAATACTTCCGGTACCTCAAAACTTCTTGAAGATGGAGCAGATACTACAGAAAAGGAAAATTTGAGCCAGCTGGCAGCCCGTCAGCAGAAGTTTACTCAACAGCTGGAGAATGCTATGATCCGTATTAAAAACGGAACTTATGGAATATGCGTAGATACAGGTAAGCTCATACCAAAAGAAAGGTTGCGTGCTGTGCCCCATACACAACATTCTATAGAAGCCAAGCTTAAAAAAGCTAATTAACGCTTCTAGCTACACATAGCCTCAAAAGCCCAGAAATTTTTATATTATAAAATAATCTATAATACGTAAGTTGATACCAAAACGCCTGCATGTGAATGTGGGCGTTTTTTGTATCTTTACATATCCGGATCAATGGCTGAATCCGAAACCGGTGATTCCAGGTGAGCTGGCTTATTACTTTAGGTGTCACCAGTATAATCTTGACATCATATCATTAATCATTCTTGAACTTTCTACAAAATCATATAGAAGCCCTTATATTCTGCTCGCCATCTCCCATGAGAGCCGACGAAATACAAACCTGCTTGAACGAGATGCTTCAAACGGAAGTACCTCTGGCAGATATTATAGCGTCGCTGATGCAACTGGTAGAAAAATATACAGCCGAAGAATATGCTTTTCAAATATATCAGATTGCTGATGGATATCAGTTTCTTACCAAACCTGCATATCAGGCCAGTGTAAGTGTATTGCTTAAACAAAAGTCGAAAAAACGTCTTTCTACAGCAGCGCTAGAAACCCTAGCGGTTATCGCGTACAAGCAACCAGTAACTAAAACAGAAATAGAGCAGATACGTGGCGTGAGTTGCGATTATGCCCTGCAAAGGCTCTTGGAAAAAGAACTAATCATGATTAAAGGAAAATCCGAATCAGTTGGAAGGCCCATTTTATATGGGACAAACCAGAGGTTTATGGAATATTTCGGAATAAATACACTCCGGGATTTACCCCAGCCTAAAGATTTTGCTACTTTAGAAAATGAAATAGGTGAAGGAAGTGAATAAACAAAGAACTATTGACAACCAGTATTTTTGCCTGACTTCGTAATTTTTAAAGAATATATACTTTCTTGATGAACTACCCATCCATGGAACGTGTTTAGTTACGGCTGCTAATTACATTACATTTTACATAATTATAATTCCAGTAGTGATACTGCATATCAAATGAAGAAATATAACAACTCAAAGCCCGGAGGCAACAGAGCAGAGGGCTCTGAAAAACCAATCCGCAGAACTAAACCCACTTTCGACTCTTCTAAACCACGCAAACAATCATTCAGGCGGTCAGACGAAGAAAACCAGCAGACAGATTTTACGAGAAAGCCCCGCACCACGCGTTCTACAACTGCAGATAATTTAGGAGAAAGGCCTGCTTTTAAACGGAGAGGAAGCACAGATGCTACGCAGCCACCCAGAAGAAAAAGTAGCTTTAATGGCAAATCTGCCGCTGACGAAAAGCCTTTTGAAAGACGCTCGCCCATTGGAAAAGGGGCTGCTGCAAAACGTACGTATAAACGCAAAGAGGACGAGGATACAGAACGTAAGCCCTTTGCAGGCAGAACCAATAAACCTTTTGGTGAAAAGCGTACTTTTTCTGATGACAGACGCAAATCTTCCAGTGACAAGCGTAGCCCTTTTGGTGGCAAACGCAGCTTCTCAGGTGAGAAACGTAGATACTCCGAAGATTCAAGCAATGCTTCGGAGCAGAAGCCTAATTTTTCCGGTGAAAAACGTAGTCCGTTTGGGAAAAAGCGCACAAGTGAAGATTTGTCTGGCCGCAGATCCAGATCTGCAGACACTTCGAGAGTAAAAAAAGAATCAGCCGATTTCAAAGGCAAATTCGATAAAAAAGCTGCTATGGAAGAACGTCCTCAAAAACGTTCGGAAAGAGAGGGCTATTATACAGAAAAACGCAAGTATACTCCTGCCTCAGCTAAGCAACAAGCGCCTGACTATAATTTAAAGAAGTACGACAATAAAAACCCGAGAGCTAAGCAAGGCAAAGAAGTGAAAGACGATACTACCCGGCTTAACCGTTACATTGCCAATGCCGGTATTTGCTCCCGCAGAGAAGCAGATAAGCTGATAGAATCTGGCGAAATAAAAGTAAACGGCAAAGTAGTAACAGAAATGGGTTACCAGGTTGGAACCAATGATATTGTAAAGTATGGCAACCGGGTTCTGAACAGGGAAAAGCTAGTGTATGTACTGCTCAACAAACCAAAAGGCTATATTACTACCACCGACGATCCGGAAGAAAGGAAAACCGTAATGGATTTAGTAGGCAATGCCTGCGAGCAAAGAATTTACCCGGTAGGCCGATTAGACCGCAATACATCTGGTTTGTTACTCTTTACCAACGATGGTGAACTGGCAGAAAAACTGGCTCATCCCAGCAATGATATTAAAAAGATATACCAGGTAGAATTAGATAAGCCTATTACCAAAGAAGATTTTCAACGGGTAATAGATGGTGTACAACTGGAAGACGGTTTGGCTACTGTAGACGAAGTAGCTGTTATTACGCCTGATAAAACTACATTGGGTATAGAAATACATATTGGAAGAAACCGCATTGTCCGCAGAATATTCGAACATTTGGGTTATGAAGTAGTAAAACTGGACAGAGTAAGTTATGCCGGGCTAACCAAAAAGGATTTACCCAGAGGAAACTGGCGTTTCCTGAGTGAAAAGGAAGTAATAAAACTAAAGTATTTTGTATAACCTTACTTTAAATGTATTCCAAAACCTTAGCCCGTAAACAAGCTAAGGTTTTTTATTGATAATAAGTAGATTAAACACACTGTGTTACTGCACTATCCACTAATCAAGTAGCTTACCAGTAACTTCAGATAAACATATAAATTCCAGTTATGTCCGGATTCAGCAAACTACCCTTATCGGAAAATTTATTGCAAAATCTTAGGCTGCTAGCCTATACCCAGCCAACGGCTATTCAACAGGAAGCCATTCCATTCATACTTGCAGGAAAAGATGTAGCAGCACAAGCTGAAACTGGTAGCGGAAAAACAGCCACCTATGGCTTGCCTATTTTACAGCACATAGATGGCAATGTTCAACAGGTTCAGGCATTAGTTATTGTACCTACCAGAGAGCTGGCGACACAGGTAAGAGAAGAGCTTAAAAGGTTAGGCAAACACATTCAAAGCCTGAAGATTTCTGCTGTATATGGCGGACATTCTTTCTCAGAAGAAGAGAAATCTTTCAGGCATCCCCCTCAAATACTAATTGCTACGCCCGGTAGATTACTGGACCATCTGCGCAGGAATACGGTTACTTTGCAAACAGTGGAGAAGCTGGTAATTGACGAAGCCGATAAGCTATTAGAAATGAACTTTGAAGAAGAACTTAACCAATTACTGGCATTTCTTCCAAAAAAACGGCAAAGTCTATTGTTTTCTGCTACCCTTCCAGACAAGGTAAAAATGCTGATAAGCCAGACATTGGTTACTCCTGTGTTTATTCAAGCTGGCGAGCAAGCCAACCCTGAACAAATTTCTTTCATTGCATACAAAGTGCCTCATTTACAAAAGGTAACTGCTTTGCTACAATTATTGGCTATGCTTGGCCAGCCTAGAGCAGTTATTTTTTGCAATACCCGCGAGCGTGTAGAAGAAGTAGCCCAGCAGTTGAATAAAAAAGGACTAACAGCCGAAGCCTTGCATGGGGCTATGGAGCAACTAAACCGGGATAAGGCCCTGCTTAAATTCAAAAATGGCTCTGCAGGGTTGTTAGTAGCTACTGACCTGGCAGCCCGGGGCATTCATATTGCAGCGTTGGGTACGGTAATACATCTGGAAATTTTACGCGAACAAGCTAGCTTTTTACACCGGAGTGGCCGTACTGGCAGAGCAGGAGCAGAAGGCAATGTATATGTGCTACTATCGCCAGAGGAAGAAGGTTATATGCAGAAATGGAGCCAGGATGTTCATTTACAATGGAAAAAGCTAGATACTTCTGCGCCTGCACAAGCCCGTAATCTATCGGAAGTCCATACTCCGGAGTTTTTGACACTGCACATTAAAGCCGGGAAGAAAGAGAAAATCAGCCCTAGGGATATTGTGGGAGCTATTATGGCAGAAGCCGGCTTATCGGCCAGTGAAATAGGCAAAATTGAGGTGCATGACCATTATAGCTATGTAGCCGTACCTTATACTCAGGGCAAAGACATACTGGATAAATTGAATACTGGTAAAATTAAAGGCAGAAAAATTAGAGTAACCGTGGTAAAATAATCATTCTTCCTCCTCTTCCACATTAATATAAAAATTATCTTCATCTACTTCAAAATCTTCAGGTGCCATAGCTGGTAAGGTAATGGTTTGCCAGGTGCTGGCAGGATAAATAAATTCAAACTTACCTTTGGCTGTTGTTACTTTAACAGGCATACGGAAGTCTGGCACATCGGCTTTCCATTTATAAGACACCTGAAGCAGTTCGCCTTTCACTGTGTATTTTAGAGACAGTGTAGGAATGGCCGTGTGTTTCAGGTACTGGTCAAAGAAGTAGGTATAATCTGCCTGGGTTTTGGTATTGATATACGTAACTATATCTTCAGTAGTAACTGTTTTGTACTTAAATTCCTTTTGTATGCCTTTCTGAATATCCGCCCAGAGTTTGTCATTATTCAATACGTTGCTGAATGTATGCAGCATTAAGGCCGCTTTGCTATACATATCTTCAATATCGTAATGAATATGGTTTACATTATACACGCCAATAATAGGTTCTTTACCTACTACCTGTTCCGGCAGTCCTGATATATAAGCTGTTTCTCCTTCTTTACCAAAAGATTTCTTCAAGGGCAATCTCTCTGCATACACAGCAAAAGCTTCATGGATCCACATATCGGCCACATCTTTACAACTGACATTGTTGCCCCACCACTCATGCGATACTTCATGCCAGACCAGGCCCATAGGTGCCTCTGTGGAATCGCGTATTTCGGCTTCCGGTATTTTTCCGAACGAAACAGCACTCTGATGCTCCATCGGGTAAAGAGATTCCATGAGTTTAAAACCATCTCTGGGAAAAGGGTAGTTGCCGTAGTTGCTTTCCAGGCAGGCTAACATGGGTTTTACCTGATTGAAAATTACTTTTCCTTTTTGCAGGTTGTAAGGTAGTACATAGTAATCCAGGGTTAAGATATCAGTAGTAACATAGGTATCTTGCAGGTGGACATATTTGCCTATGTTTAAGGTAACATTGTAATTATTAATTGCGTAGCTCACATACCATTCATATTTGGTGAGGTTGCCGGGGAGTTCTGTTGTGCTGCGCAGCCGGCCGTTGGATATATTCGTAAGTCCTTTTGGTACGGTAACTGCAATCCGTACACTGTCGGGTTCATCAGATAAGTGATCTTTGTTAGGCCACCACAGGCTGGCACCGGAGCCCTGGCATACTACCTGCACCCAGGGATTGCCTTCCTTATCTTTGTCCCATAAAAAGCCGCCATCCATAGGTATATCATAATTTGGCTCTTTTGGCTTTCCTGAATAATGAATACTAATTTCCTGCTCATTACCAAGCTGCATAGTTTCCGGAAACTCAATAAACACCGCATTATATTCTCTGGTATAAGGCAGTTCGTTTTGACCATACAGAATTTTATGGATCTGCATATTGGCATATAAGTCTACCTGCATTTTATTAAATGGTTCTACTACCTTAAACCGGATAGTATTGCTGCCGCTGATAGATTTATTGTCAATATCCACCTTTACATGCAGGTCGTAAAAAGTTACGTCATAGCATGTACGCAAGGGCGTAAGTTTTCCCCGCAAGGTATCGGCCCTGGTAAAGCCATTTTCACGATTGGAGAATACTGGTTTTACTTTTGCATTCGTTTTGGCAGCCAGATAGGTAGTATCTGTATATTCCCTGAATTCACCTGTTGTACTGCTTTTGGTTGGGTTGATGACATTAAAATTTTCCCAGAAACTATCTCCTTTCTCCTTACCCATCAGTTTACCAGCAGAGTTTTGGGCAGCAAATATGGCTTCTCTGCCTTGTTCCTTGCCTTTGTTAATATCGGTTATGGTGAGGTCCACAAGTGTTTTCCATAGACGGTCTTCCATGTTGCGTTTCTTGCTGTTAACCAAAGCCTCAAAATGGCGGTGTACATCTTTGGTATACCATTTACCATTATACTGTTCAAACGTTGCTACTTCTTTCGCATACGATAACTTCAAATTTGCTTTTACAATGGCATTACCAATCTTCTTCAAAGCCAGTTTGCGGTTATTTTCTCTGTCAAGACCGGTAGGTGTCAACTCCCATTCCCATTTGGTAATAGCCAGTGTCTCCACATCAATATAGTACCTCACTTTTGCGAGTGCTTTCTTACTATTATTTTTTGGAAGCACCTCTATTAAGTACATACTCCTCTGCCCATCGTTAATTATAGTATTGAGCTTATAGTCGTAATGCTTATAGTTTTTAGAATTGAAAATACTTGCTTTCTGCTTGTGTGTATTCTGATACCCTCTCACTAAATCTGTATTCATTAAGGCATACTTGGGGCCCCCACCTAACTGCATCCAGATATAAAAATGAATGTCTTTAGAATGGTCTATGTTTTTTCTCCGTTCTTTTACCCTTGTAATCTGGTCATCGGCGTTTTTAACGGTATGCGCCGGACGGTTTACCTCCAGCACAGATTCCACAAATACAACTTCCTCATCTCCTAACTTGGTATCTTCCCGGTAAAAAGCCAGCATTTGCGTAGCAGACGTATCATAATTAGTTGGAACCGCAGCCATTGCTTCCTTTAGAATATCCAGAGCAGTTTTCCCTTTGGCTTTCACCTGCACTTCCTGTAACTCGACCACAGCTGGCTGTAGGCGTATAGTCAACAACTCGGAACCTATACCCGATACTAGCCTCATATAAGATTGATAACCTGTATACGATATCTTCAGGCTGTCCTTTTGATAAAGGGCGGGAAATTTAAAGATAAATGTACCGTCTGTATTGGAAACTGTGCCTATACTTTTACCGGCTATACCTACATTGGCAAAAGGTATTGGCTTGGAAGTTTCTTTATCAACCACAATCCCTGAAAGGGTAATAAAAGTTGTCTGGGAAAAGGCAACTGAACTTGCACAGACAAGAACGATGATACTGTATAAAAATAAAATTCCCTTTGTAGTACGCATAATAGCAATTATTGAATTATGAGCAATACAAAGGGAATTTCTTGCGATAATCTACTCAAATCCGGATTTGAGCATCTTTAAATCTTATTTTCCGGACTTACAGGTATAGTTTGCGGCACTACAGGGTATGTCAGCAGCAGCTATTGCTTTAAATCCGCCTTCTATATTTACCAGTTTCTCAAAACCTCTGGCTCTTAATATAGAGGCGGTAATCATAGACCGATACCCTCCGGCACAATACAGGTAGAGTTCACTGTATTTATTGAGTTCTGCCATGTGGTCGTTTATATAGTCCAGAGGTACATTACTGGCATTTTCCATATGGCCTGTTTCATATTCCGTAGGTTTGCGTACATCCACTACTTCCAGTGGCGATTGTTGTAAGCGTTTGGCTAGTTCGGTAGCTGAAATAGATTCTATACGATCTGTTTCTTTTCCAGCTTTTTGCCAGGCCTCCAGTCCACCATCCAGATAGCCTATGGCATAGTCGTATCCTACCCTGGCAAGCCTGGTTACTACTTCTTCTTCCCTGCCCTTGTCTGTTACCAGCAAGATAAGTTGTTTTACATCTGGTATTAGGGTACCCACCCAGGGAGCAAAACTGCCGTCAATGCCAATGTTTATGGAATTTGGAATAAATGCTTTAGTAAATACGTCAGGTTTCCGGGTATCTAGTATCAAGGCATCCATTTCATTAGCCGCAGTTTCAAAAGCATCCGGGCTTAGGGCATGTAGTCCGCGGTTCAGTACTTCCTCTATGGCATCATAGCCTTCCTTGTTCATCTGCACATTTATCGGGAAGTAGGCTGGCGGCGGTAATAATCCATCGGTTACTTCCTTCACAAACTGCTCTTTTGTAAGGCCTGCACGTAAGGCATAATTGGTTTGCTTCTGGCGGCCTAAGGTATCGTAGGTATCTTTGCTCATATTTTTGCCACAAGCTGACCCTACGCCATGCGCCGGATATACCAAAACTTCATCGGCCAGGGGCATAACCTTGCTTTGCAACGAATCATACAAAGTAGCCGCTAAATCTTCCTGGGTAAACGTGCTTTTGGCAGCTAAGTCTGGCCGGCCAACATCTCCAATAAATAAGGTATCGCCAGTGAATATGGCATAATCCTTTCCCTCTTCATTCCGAAGTAAATAGGTGGTGGACTCCATCGTATGCCCCGGTGTATGCAGGACATGTATAGTAATATCGCCTAGTAGCAACACTTCACCATCTGTAGCTATATGTGCCTCAAAGGCAGGCTGGGCATTAGGCCCGTATACAATGGCAGCACCAGTAGCTTTGGCCAGGTCTATATGGCCGGATACAAAATCGGCATGAAAATGAGTCTCCAGTACATATTTTATCTTTGCGCCATTCTTTTTAGCTTTCTCTATATACGGAGTAATTTCCCGTAAAGGGTCTATTACAGCGGCTTCTCCTTTGCTTTCTATATAATAGGCGCCTTGTGCCAGGCAACCTGTATAAATTTGTTCTACAATCATGGGTCTGAATAGTTAGGTGATATGACAAAATTAGGCACATTTAAGCAGTGCTTCAGTAACATACATCACATAAGAATATACTGCCAAGAAAAATACACTATTAAAATGGCTTTATTTCCAAATAATTGAATTCCTGATAAAAAATAATGAACTTGAAGTAAAATATCGAACGTTGAAGTAGAAGGAATTTAAGCAAATATCACCTAACATGAAAATTAATATTTTGCTGTTTGGCGTACTTACCGAGGTAACCGGCGAAACACAGCTACAGGTAGATGCAGAAAACATTCATGATCTGAATGATTTACATACATGGCTTGTAAAAAAACACCCAGGCTTACAGGATAAAACCTTTCAGTATGCTGTAAACCAGGCTATCTCCAGTGCAGGGCATCCGCTGCAGGCAGGCGATGAAGTAGCCTTGCTGCCTCCATTCTCTGGAGGTTAGCAGCGCTAAAATCCCCTTAGTATAGAATTTATGTTGAATTAAACTTGTCAGGTTATCAAAATTCAACAGGTTTAAACTCTTCTAAGACCATGCATTTATCTAACAGAGAAAAGGACCGGTATCAGAAACACATACTTCTTTCTGAAATAGGCGAACAGGGACAGCTAAAGTTGAAAGCAGCCAGAGTGCTGGTAATCGGCGCTGGTGGCTTAGGTTGCCCGGTATTGTTATATCTGGTAAGCGCCGGTGTAGGCAACATAGGCATTGTAGATGATGATGTAGTCTCTCTCTCTAACCTACAACGGCAGGTTTTATATAGCACAGATACCATAGGCAAACATAAGGCAGACGTAGCTAAAGAAAAATTACTGGCGATGAATCCGGAAGTACAGATTACTACGTATACACTGCGCTTTTCATTAAAAAATGCTCCTGATATACTAAAGGACTACGATCTGGTAATGGATTGTACAGATAATTTGTACACCAGATATGCCATTAACGACAGTTGTATCCGGGCTGATAAACCATTTATCTATGGCTCTATTCACCGGTTTGAAGGCCAGGTAGCCTTGTTTAACTGGCGGGATAAAACCGGCACAAAGGGTGCCTCTTATCGTTGTTTATTTCCAGAGGCCGGAGAAGCCCCTAATTGCAGTGAAGTAGGGGTTATTGGTGTATTGCCGGGAATTATCGGTACGTATCAGGCAATGGAAGCCATAAAAGTAATCACAGGCATTGGTCAGCCACTTTCAGGTAAATTATTAGTGGTCGATACTCTATATAATACGCAACGGGTAATACGAATCAACAGAAATGAGACAATTATTGAAGCTGTATTGAAAGAGAAGCCAGAATTAATTACAGAAGCAGCAAAAACTCCTGTGCAATCTTCTGGTGTACAGCAGATTACCTCCAGGGAACTCAGAAAGTTACTTGCCAACAAGGCAGATCTTTACCTGATTGATGTACGGGAAGGCTTGCATGACGAAGGAATTGCTTATTCCCATTCCACAGCTATACCTTACAGCCATCTGGCCGCCTATGTAGATGAGTTAATGGAAGAAAACAAAGTAGTGGTCTACTGCCAGTCTGGCCGCACTAGTGCTATGGCCGCTACTTTACTCATAGATTATGGATTGCCGGAAGTATACAACTTGGTAGGCGGGTTGAACGAATGGGAAAAAGAGAAGAATAAAGAAGTAATTTAACTAAGATTCAGACAGTGATTTATATGGAAACAAAGAAAAAGAAACATAAAGTGTTACTAGAAGGGCCTGTTCAGCCATCGTTTATTGCCGATTCCATTGCCAAACATAGCTCCAAAACAGATATAGGGGCACATGCTATATTTCTGGGCCAGGTACGGGCTGATGCCAAAGAGGGCAAAGCTGTAAAAGCTATTGAGTATAGTGCCTATCCGGAAATGGCTGAAAGTATACTATCCGAAATCCGGGAAGACCTATTTAGCCGGTATCCTATTACCTGTATGCATATATACCATAGCGTAGGTACAGTAAAAGCCGGAGAAATTTCCTTATTTGTTTTCGTGTCCTGCAAACACCGCAAAGAATCGTTTGATGCCTTACGCGACATTGTAGAATTACTCAAAGCCAAAGTGCCAGTCTGGAAAAAGGAGATTTATGAAGACGAAAGCCATGTATGGGTATAGGAAACCCGCCTGTACCTCTAGCCTCCAATGGCAAGCATAGAGAGTTTGCTGCCAGAAAATTTTAATTTCTTTTGGGTTAAAGCCTCCTGTAAACGCCGGGTAACTTCCTGCGGGTTGTGCAACTGGTCAGAGATGTTGATAGCTGTATTGTTACTCAGACAGCCATATACATTGCCATAACTATCCAGGCGAAGGCGGTTGCAGTCGTTGCAGAAGGGATCAGATTCGTTAGAAATCACCCCAAACCGGTAGCCATCTTTCATTAGAAAATATTTGGCCGTAGCCGATTCTTCGCGGGGGAGTTCTATAAAAGAATATGCCTGGGAAATAGTTTCTATAATTTGCCTTTCAGAGAAGAAATGCTGTTCGAAGTTTTCATATAAATGCCCCATCTGCATCACTTCCAGAAAACGGATACGAATGTTCCGCTCCTTGGCAAACTGCAGCAGTGGCAGAATCTGTGTATCATTTACCCCTTTCATTACCACACAGTTTATCTTCACAGAAATTCCTAAAGCTATGGCCTTATCAATGCCATCCAGTATTTTATGTAAATTTTTTCTGCGGCTGATCTTATTGTAAACTACCGGATCTACTGCGTCTAAGGAAATATTCAGAGAGGTTAATCCAGCTTTCCAGAGGTCAGTTATTTTTTGTGCCAGCAACGACCCATTCGTAGTCATTTTAATAGCCGGGATACCCATTTGCCGGATGGCCTCAACCAAAGGTACCAGTTCGCGGTATAAGGTAGGCTCTCCACCGGTAAGGCGGATAGTCTCCAGATCAAGCACCTCATGAAGCACACGGATGGTATCGGCAAACTGGGCAGTGGTAAGGGCAGGTCTGTTAGGAGGAATAGACGCCAATGCAGGTACATCTGCCAGTTTATCGGACTCATCCACACAATAGACACAACCCAGGTTACAAACCTGCGTTAAGCTTACCCGCAACGTTTTAAAAGTCCGGCCAAATCTGTCTATGATCTCTTCCATGGGGGCACCTGTATTCTAATCTAGACTCTAATTTACATTATTTTATGCATATTATTCAATAGCAGCAAAAGATCAAAGGCCAAAAACTCCGTCCATCTTTTACAGTAAGCTAACACAACCAGGCTACGTATAATTTCTAGTTAATAATAAATTACCGAAAATTATAAAATATTTGGTATTGCTACAGATTTTAAAGTTTTTTGTAGTATAAACATACCTATTAAAGCCATGCGTGACATCTCGGCCAAACAAATTTCTTTACGTACAGCCAGAGCAGTAGCGGTTGTTATCTGCAGCCAGCAAACCTTAGACTTAGTAAAAAGAGATGCCTTGCCTAAAGGAAACCTTCTGGATGTAGCCAGAGCAGCCGGTTTTCTGGCAGCTAAAAATACACAGCTCTTAATTCCTCATTGCCATCCGGTATCTATTGATGGATTGCAGATTACCTACGACTATCTGGAACCTGGCAAACCCAATCAAGATGTGAATGTAAAAGAAGCCTGGGGTGTAATTGTATACGGCGAAGGAAAATCTATCGGCCGCACAGGAATAGAAATGGAAACCCTAACGGCTGTATCTGTAAGCGCCTTAACTATTTATGACCTGCTGAAACCACTAGCTGACCCAGAGATTGAGATTACTTCCATAAAACTATTAAAGAAAACAGGTGGCAAGTCCGACAGAACTAAGTTCAGTCAAACTCGCCAAAAAGCAGCTATTTTGGTTTGCTCAGATGCAGCTGCTGCCGGGAACCGGGAAGATAGATCAGGTCAGGTTATCCGGGAAATGCTGACTTCACATAACATAGAAATAGCCGACCATCAGATTGTGCCCGATGAGGTAGAAGCCATCCAACAGCATATCCGCAGTTGGGTATCGCAGGATATTCCATTTATCTTCACTACTGGCGGTACCGGTTTAGGCCCCAGAGATACTACGGTAGAAGCGGTGCGGGCCATTATAGAGAAAGAAGCCAATGGCATTACCGAAGCTATGCGTACTCATGGCCAAATGCGAACCCCCCTGGCTATGATGTCGCGGGCAGTAGCCGGTTCTGTAAAAGAAACCTTGATTGTTACCTTACCCGGAAGCCCAAGCGGAGTCCGGGAATCGTTAGATGCTATTCTGCCAGCCGTGTTTCATGCCCGCAAGATGCTGAAAGGCGGAGGACATGAATAAGATTTAAAAATGGGGACATTATAAAACTCTAAATTATGTAGTCTATGACCACTGTTGCAGAGGCTGTTCAACTGATTACGGCTCAAGCTAAATCCTTCGGGAAGGAAAAAATATCCATTGATGAGGCGTATAACCGCGTGTTGGCACAGCCTATTATTGCCGACCGTGATTATCCTCCCTTTAACCGGGCAACCATGGATGGCTATGCTGTACAAGCAGCGGATTTTCTGGAAAAGGGCATGAATTCTCTGCAAGTACTGGAAAATCTTTTTGCCGGAGGCGTAGCTACACAACAAGTTACCTCTGGCACTTGCATTAAAATTATGACTGGTGCGCCTGTTCCGCAAGGCGCCGATGCTGTAATCCGGGTAGAAGATACTAGGCAGGAAGGAAAAACGGTCTATTTTACAACTACCGCTAGTAGGGCCGGGCAAAACATTGCTAAACAGGGAGAAGATGCCCGAAAAAATGATATTCTTATTCCTCAAAATCAGTGGATTGATGCTACAGTTATGGGTGGCATGGCGGTTACCGGCTATGCAGAAGTACTGGTAGAAAAGCTTCCTAAGGTAGCCATTATTTCCACTGGCAATGAGGTGGTTCAGGTAGGCCAGGAAGTGCAGTCTCATCAAATCCGTGATTCTAATACCTATGCTATCCGGTCTTTTTTCAGGCATTATCAAATCCAATCTCCTGTAACTATACTGGCTCCTGATAGCAAAACGGCACTTACAGAAGCTATCCAGTCAGTGTTGGATACAAATATACTGGTGCTATCTGGGGGAGTATCCAAAGGAGATGCGGATTATGTGCCGGAAGTATTGCAAGCATTAGGGGTACAACAAATTTTCCACCGCATTCAGATCAAGCCTGGCGCTCCTTTGTGGTTTGGAACTTTACCTAATGGAGGTGCTGTGTTTGGTTTACCTGGCAATCCGGTTTCGGTACAAGTTGCCTGCCGGTTATTTATTGAACCTTACTTACGGACTTGTTTTGGTACCAGGCTGAGAGAACCTATGCTATTGCCTTTTCTAAGCCAGAAACCTAAAAAAGCAAAGTTTGATGAGTATTTTCCTTGCAAGATTGTAACAGAAGGTGCTATTTCCGGCCTTGTTTCTCTGCGCAACAACAGCAGCGGCGATATAGGAGCTACCCTCGGCAGCGATGGAATTGCCCTTCACCCGCACGATACAGAAATGCTGATTAAAGATACACCTGTACAGTTTTTTTTCTGGTAGAATAATAGAATCGCCGAACCCAGATAAACAAAAAGCAAGCTCAAGAGCCTGCTTTTTGTTTTATACCATGTATTTATTACTCTTCAAACTTCTTTACTAGCAGTGTGGCATTATGCCCGCCAAAGCCAAAGGTATTACTCAGGGCATACCGGACCTCTTTCTTCACGGCTTTTCCTAACGTTAAATTCAGCTCCCGGGGAATTTCAGGGTCTACATTGGCCGTATTCATGGTAGGCGGAATAGCATCCTGGTAAACTGACATTACCGAAGCAATAGCTTCAATAGCACCGGCAGCACCTAATAAGTGGCCTGTCATAGATTTGGTAGCACTGATATTGAGCGTATCCAGAGAGTTTTTGAACAAATTATAGATAGCCTTCAGTTCTGATACATCGCCTAGTGGCGTAGAGGTAGCATGTGCATTTACATAATCCACTTTACTTGCCGGAATACCTGCTTCTTCCAGGGCCATTTTCATACCCAGATAAGCTCCGGCTCCTTCCGGATGCGTAGCCGTCATATGGTAGCCATCCGCAGACATGCCTCCGCCTACAATTTCTGCAAGAATAGTAGCTCCTCTCCTTCTGGCATGTTCGTATTCTTCCAGAATTAATGCACCTGAACCTTCACCCATTACGAATCCGTCTCTATCGGCATCAAACGGACGGGAAGCCACCTGGTAGTTTTCGTTGTTTGTTGACAGAGCCTTCATGGCATTGAACCCGCCGATAGAGGCCATGGTAACTGGCGCCTCAGAGCCACCGGCTATAAATAAGTCTGCTTTGTTCCACTTAATATAATTAAAGGCATCAATCAAGGCATGTGTTGAAGAAGCACAGGCGGATACAGTACAATAGTTTACCCCACGCAGCCCATATTTAATAGAGATGTGGCCACCGGCCATATTAACCAGCATTTTGGCAATAAAGAACGGATTAAATCTGGGTACATTGTTGTTCTCGGTGAACTCTGCGATTTGCTCCTCGAAGGTTTTGAATCCTCCATTACCTGATCCCCAGATCACGCCAAAACGGTCTTTATCTACTTTTTCCAGATCAAGACCAGATACCTGCAGGGCTTCTGCAGCCGTAGCCATGGCATACTGAGAATATAAATCCAGTTTTCTAGCTTCTTTGCTATCAAAATAAGCCAGGGGGTCGAAGTCTTTTACTTCGCAGGCAAATTTGGTTTTAAAATGGGTAGGATCAAATTTGGTAATGGGTCCCACTCCGGTTTTGCCCTTTAATAAGTTTTCAAAAAATGTCTGATAATTGTTGCCGATTGGGGTAATTGCGCCTAACCCTGTAATAACGACTCTTCTTGTTTGCATAGCAATAGTTAATATACCTTGCGGTATAACATGAGAAAATTTATAAAAGTTGTAATTAGGTAATCTGCTCGCGCCAGTAGTTCACTACTTCCTGCATAGGTTTTAAATCGCCTTGCACTCTGGAAATCATGATGGCTCCTTCTACCGCACAGAAAATAGTATAGGCCATCCGCTCCGCATTCAATGAATTGTTGAGCTCACCTGATAGTTGAGCCTGCCTAATGAGTTCTGCTACATGATGTATAGATCTGGTAAGCTCCTTAGAAACTTGTTCTTTTAATGCAGGCTGATTATCGTCGGCTTCTACAGCGGTATTCAACAAAACGCAGCCTCCGGCAACAGGTGGATCAAAAACATATTCTAAGAAAAAGTCCAGAAATAAGTGAAGTTTTTCTACCGCTTTTTGTTTGGTTGATAATTTAGTATGTACAGTTGTGCGAATTTTGGCCACTGCATAGGTAAATGCATTTACTGCAATATCTTCTTTGTTCTCAAAGTTCCCGTAAATACTGCCTTTGGTTAATCCGGTAGCGGAAGTAAGGTCGGTTAGAGAGGTGCCGGCAAACCCTTTTTTGTTAAAGATGGGTGCCGCTGTTTCTATAATAAATTGTTTCGTCCGTTCTGACTTTATCACCTGAATACTGTATACTAAATTATACACCACAAAAATATACCAATCGGTATATTTTTGCAAGTATATTATTCTTCAAAATCTTAAAAAATATTACATAGGATTTTCGGAAGGAATTTTGTAAATAGAGATGCGTATCTATGGAACTTTTATAAGCTTAATGCAGGTTACTACCATATCTTTCACTATTTTCATTACTGTAAATTTCATAGATGATACGATATTGTGCTGCGTTCTCCCAATTAAATCAATAATTTACTTATCTCAGACATGAATTCTCAAGCATTTGCCAACTAAGAGTAACTTTTATTTATAGGAATACTTATGCGAAAAAAAATTTATGTACCTGGTTGATTTTGTAAACTATCTTTAGAACAGATACTTTTTTTTGATAAAAGAGCATAATTTTTGCTGCAAAAGGTCTATTACTTACACTTACTAACTATCTGCCGGATTTTATGAGGTGCAGATCCAAATGGATTTTACTGGTACACATAAGTTTGCTGTTTACACAAACACTGCATGCGCAGAGTGTCATTTTTGAGACATTCAACTCCAGGCAGGGCCTTTCTCAGAATTCAGTTACTGCCATCCTAGAAGATTCGGAGGGATATATGTGGTTTGGTACCAGAGGTGGGCTTAATAAGTTCGACGGGTATACATTTACAGTCTATGAACACAATCCTGCTGATTCTGCTAGCATAAGTAACAATAATATCAGAGCCATTTGTAAAGATAAAAGTGGTACTATCTGGATAGCTACGCAATCGGGTCTGAATGCATATAATCCCCATACCGGTAAGTTTAAAAATTACATACATAAATCTGGCGAGCCTGGTAGCATCAGTGACGATGATCTCCTGGCAGCTTATGTAGACCGGGCAGGTACTTTATGGATTGGCTCCAGATTCGGCCTCAGCAAATTCGATCATAACACCCAGAGTTTTACTTTATATCAACACGAACCCCACGATGTAAAAAATACCTGGGCTATCAATTCCATTCAAACTATTTATGAAGATGGCTTTGGCAATTTGTGGGTAGGTACCCACAAAGGGGTAAGTTTGTTTAACCGCCAACAACAAAAGTTTACACGTTACCTGCAGCTGAACGAAGATTCTTCAGTGAATTGCCGGGTTGTGGCCCTTCATGCGGATAAAGAAGGTTTTCTGTGGATAGGCACCATGGGGCATGGGTTGCGCAAAATGAATATTGCCACCAAAGAAGTTATTACTTATAAACAAGGTGCTGCAAATAATCAATCAATTAACAATAACTCCATCCTGTGCATTAAGGAGGATGCGGCCGGCGATCTATGGATAGGGACCCAGTATGGTGGATTAAACAAGTACAACCAGAACAAAAATACATTTGAATATTATATAAACAATCCGTATGATCCTACCACGCTAAGCAATAACTCGGTTATGTCTTTGTATGAAGACCGGGCAAAAAGATTGTGGATTGGTACCCATGCAGGGGGAGTTTCTAAACTTGATAAAACCAGCATAAAATTCACTTTATTTAAAAATGAATTAAATAACCCCAACAGCCTGCAGGATAACCAGGTAAGTGCTTTGTATGAAGATGCGAAAGGGAATCTTTGGATTGGAAACCGCAAAGGTATAGACAAGTACCATCTGCCAAGCGGCAAATTTACGCATTACATGTACAAATCTACGCTTCCCGGCGAACTGAGCCGAAATACAGCCTTACGCATTGTGGAAGACCGTTATGGAAAGCTATGGATTGCACTCTTTGGAGGCGGCTTGCTAAAATTTGATCCGGTTACTGAAAAATTTACCTGGTTTTTACATGATCCGGCTAATAAAAATAGCTTAGCCCATAATGAAGTTCTGGCCTTGCTTCAGGGGAAAGATGGCTATTTATGGATAGGTACCCGCAACGGATTAGACAAATTAGACCTGGATACAGAAACTCTTACCCATTACAATACCTTAACTTCTGAAAAGGGAAATACCTTGAGGATTATGGATATGCATGAAGATAGCCTGGGCGTATTGTGGCTGGCTACATATAGCCATGGATTAATGAGTTTTGATAAAAAAGGCATCTTTACCAGATATATTGACCGGACACCGCAGAGTTTGCTCAATGAAAAAATACAGGTGCTCTATAAAGGCAATTCAGGTAGGTTGTGGTTTACTTCGGATCATGGAGGCCTCTACTATCTAAACTCCCATAGCCTTACGTTTCATAAAATAACTACCCCTGCTTCCCTAGCTAAAATCGTCATCAATGGAATAGTAGAAGATAACAAAGGGAATTTGTGGTTAAGTACACTCCGAAATGGGATATGTAAATATTCTATCAAAGAAAATACGCTACGCTACTATGATGAACGGGATGGCGTACAGAATATTGAATTCACTTACGCAGCACATCAGAACAGAAACGGGGAAATATATTTTGGTGGAGTTTATGGATTTAATAAATTTAATCCCTCATGCATTCATGATAATCCGTACCCAGCCAAAGTGAAAATTACCGGCTTTAAGGTTTTTGATAAGCCCAGAAGCCTTGAAAACAAAACCATTATCCTACCTTACAGTGATAACTTTTTCTCCTTCGATTTCCTGGGGTTAAGTTTTACACAGCCAGAAAAAAACGAATATGCCTATCGGCTGGATGGGTTTGACAAGAAATGGAATTATACAGGTACCAGAAAATTCGCTAGCTACACGAACCTTGATCCGGGGGAATATACCTTCCGGGTAAAAGCGGCCAATAACGATAAGGTATGGGGAAAAGAAGAAGCCCAAATAAAGCTTATTATTACGCCTCCTTTCTGGAAAACCTGGTGGTTTGAGTCAGGGCTTGCTATAAGTGTAGTTCTTATAGGGTATGTAATTTATAAACTCAGAGTCAGAAGCATACAGGCACAAAATGAAAAGCTGGAAAGCCAGGTGCTACAACGCACAGAACAATTAAAACAACAAGGCATTATTATATCCCGGCAGCGTGATGAACTGCAAGAGAAAAATACCCAGCTAGAAGAAGCCTTGCATATAGCAGAGGCTCAACAGGCCGAAGCTATTAAACAACGCACAAAAGCAGAAGAAGCGAATAAATTTAAAACAGAATTACTAGGTATTGCGGCACATGACTTAAAGAACCCTATTGGTTGCTTTATGCTGTATGCCGACCTGATAAAAGATACACCCACCGACACAACGAAAGTTAAAAAACTCGCAGGTGTGATTAAAAACACCTCACAGTATATGGTAACTTTAATTTCTGATTTGCTTCACACAGTGCGTTTGGATAGTGGGCATGTTTCGCTGAAAAAAGAAAAGCAAAATATAGGTACCCTGCTGGAAGAGATGATAGAACGGAACCGCATACAAGCCCAGTGGAAGCAACAGCAAATACATTTATACATTAAAGGCCAGTGTATGGCTATGGTGGATGTGTGTATGATAAAAGAGGTGATGGAAAACCTGATCAGCAATGCCATTAAATTTACTCCCAGAGGGAAAAGCATTTATATTGATGTAACTAAAAAAGAAGGTCTTATTCAGATACAGGTAGAAGATGAGGGCGTTGGCTTGTCGGAAGATGAAATGGATATGTTGTTTGGCGTTTTCCAAAAACTATCGGCCCGGCCTACTGAAGGAGAAGGCTCTACCGGGCTTGGCCTATCTATTGTAAAAAAGTTGGTAGAACTACACAATGGAAGGGTAAAAGCCAAAAGTAAGGGGATAGATAAAGGAAGTATTTTTACGGTGGAGTTGCCTGCCATTGTGAGCAAAACAAAACGCAGCATAATCAAAAACCCTGCAGACGAAACAGCGCTGTAGCAAGTAACGCTTACACTACTAAAGCAGGAGCGTTACTTGCCGGTTTACTTACCAATCTATTTCTTGCTTGCCCTGTTCCTGCAAATATGCATTGGCTTTGCTGAAATGCTTGCATCCAAAAAAACCTTTATCGGCAGCAAAAGGGGATGGATGGGCCGCCTTTAATATGTGATGCTTGGTACTATCGATAATAGCGCCTTTCTTTTGAGCATAAGCGCCCCATAACATAAAAACTACTCCTTCCTTCTCATCGGAAAGTGCTTTAATAGCGGCATCAGTAAATTCTTCCCAACCCTTTTTTTGGTGAGATCCGGCAGTGTTGGCCCTTACGGTTAAGGTGGCATTTAACAGCAATACTCCTTGCTGCGCCCATCTGGAAAGATTGCCAGATTGAGGAATAGGTTTACCCAGGTCGTCTTTTATCTCTTTAAATATATTGATTAGAGAAGGTGGCTTGGTTACTCCATCATTCACAGAAAAAGCTAATCCATGAGCCTGGCCTGCCCCATGATACGGGTCCTGGCCAATCAATACTACCTTTACTGCATCAAAAGGACATGCCTCAAAGGCATAAAATATTTTATTTCCAGGAGGATATACCGTATGGGTAGCATATTCTTCCTTAACAAAAGCAATTAGTTTCTGAAAATAAGGTTTTTCGAACTCCGGCATTAGTCTGCTTTTCCACGAACTTTCCAGTTTTACGTCCATATAATTTTAGTGTTTAGTGAATATTTCAGGCATTAGCTGACGAAAAGTAAATATATTTTATATGATAAAAAGCTATGCATCTGAGTTAAAAATTTTGTAATTTAGGTAAGCTGTATGTGAACTAACCTTTAATACATAAAAAAAGTTATACTTAGTTAGTTTAACTGGTTTTCATTAAAAAGCATTGATTAGCAAAAACTAATCACTAATTTTAGCCGTTTACATAGTATTATCCCTACGAATATTATTAATCAATCATATGATAACTGAGATCACACAAGGCGTAAAAGTGACCGTGGCTACAGAATATCAACCTGAGTATTCAAGCCCTGTTCAGTCTCATTATGTATTTACTTACAAAATCAGCATCGAAAATTGCAGCGAATATACTGTTCAGCTTCTGAGAAGACATTGGTTTATACATGATGCCAATGGAACAGTAAGAGAGGTAGAAGGCGAAGGCGTAGTAGGGCAACAACCCGTATTGGAGCCTGGTGAAACCCACGAATATATATCCGGATGCAACCTAAAAACCGGAATCGGTAAAATGAATGGCACCTATCTGATGGAACGCATTGTAGATGGCCGTACGTTCCAGGCCCGTATTCCTGAATTTGTAATGGTAGTCCCTTATAAACTGAATTAAATTACTACCTCATTTCTGCATGGCTTTCTAAATTTTTTAGTTTTTGCTGTTTCGGTATATCCAATTCTTGCTGCATTCAAAAAATGAACATGGCATACATTCTCCGTTCGTTTTCGAGTTGTATACCCGTATAATTCTAGCAGTAGACCCGTACTACATATTTCCGGAAATTGAAGCTTGCCGTACCCGCATGCTGAATTCTGCTGAAGAGATTATCGTAGAAGATATGGGTGCAGGCTCGAAAGCAACGCTTTCCAGAAAAAGGAAAGTTAAAGATATTGCCCGTTACTCCTTAAAAAACACAAAAACAGCACAATTACTTTTCCGCTTAGTTAATCACTTTCATCCGCAAACCATTCTGGAGCTAGGCACTTCTCTGGGAATTAGTACCTTGTATTTAGCCTCTCCAAATACAAAGGCCCACATAGTAACCTTTGAAGGATGCCCGCAAACACTAGCCGTTGCACAGAGAAACTTTACCCATTTTGGATATAACCATATCACGCCTGTTCAGGGCAATATAGACCAGTCGCTTCCATTGCATGTAGGCAAAATTGCAAAACTGGATTTCGTTTTTTTTGATGCCAATCACCGCCTTCTGCCTACCTTAAATTACTTTAATATCTGTCTTTCCAAGTCGCATGCACAGTCAGTATTTGTGTTTGATGATATATATTGGTCTGCGGAGATGGCTGAAGCCTGGCAGCAAATTAAGGCTCATCCCCAGGTAAGGCTTACGATTGATTTATTTTATGTAGGCTTAGTGTTCTTCCGGACAGAACAGCCTAAGCAACATTTTACACTAAGATTTTAAACCAATATATACTATTTCTACTATTTGCTTTATTGTATCAAAGGCTTTCTTATCTTTGATAGCTACACTGTTTGAAAGAATTATTTGCCTATTATTTATATGAAGAAGATTGCAGTCATTGCACACGATGGAAAAAAAGCTGAAATGGTAGCTTTTTTAAAGGATAACAAATTTATGTTAGATAAAGCCACCCTGGTAGCAACCGGCACCACCGGCCAGTATGTAGAGAGGGCAGGCCTTATAGTAGAGAAAAAATTATCGGGCCCTTTAGGCGGCGACGCCCAGATTGCAGCCATGGTAGCTGAAAAGCAGCTAGATGCTGTTATATTTTTCAGAGACCCATTGGGTAAACACCCTCACGAGCCCGATGTACAGATGCTTATGCGTTTATGTGATTTACACGATATACCATTGGCTACTAATCCGGCTACAGCTAAATATCTGATAGCTGGTATGTTTGATGAAGACTAAGCAGATAAGGCAGATCGTTCACTTGAATTAATTACACTTCTTTTTTACGTTTAGTCAATTCATACAGGATACTATATTTTACAGCGGAGCCAAAAAAACAAATACCTGCGTTTATTACTATCAGACTGGTGGTACCCCACATAAACCAGTGAATAAAAGCTGCATTATCCCGCATTTTAAATAAGGCTGTTCCAAATATACACAAACCAGCACCTATCAAAAGCAGGCCGATGGGTGCAAAAAGCATCCATTTTTTATAATATGCTTGAGTGGTTTTGTACATCTCTTCAGGTTTTTCTTGCTGCATCGGTTTCTATAGTTATTTTTTATACTTGGCACTTGAACTTTGCATAACTTTTGACTCTATGACTGAGTTGCCTAATGTCAGGTGGATACACTTTTAAAAATATATCTCCTGTGCCAGCCGGTAGGTATTGGCATGTGCTTCTATAATATCTGCTATCCGTTGCGAATAGCCACCTCCCATGCTTACAGCTACCGGAATTTTATTTTCCTTACAAAAAGATAATACGGTCCGGTCTCTTTCCTTGCAGCCAAACATACTTAAGGATAATTTTCCTAGCTTATCTGTTGCCAGCACATCAACCCCGGACTGAAAGAAAACAAAATCAGGTTGTACAGTATCTACTATCTTCGGTAAATGCGTATTTAATGCCTGCAGATAGGCCCGGTCATCAGTAAAATCAGGCAGTGCTACATCCAGATCCGATTGTTCTTTATGTAATGGATAATTACTAGCTCCATGCATGCTGAAAGTAAAAACCGCCGGATTATCCCGGAATATCTGAGCAGTTCCATTTCCCTGATGTACATCCAGGTCTATTACTAACACTTGCGTAGCCAGGTGGTGGTACAGTAAATAATTAGCCGCAATAGCTATATCATTGAGCAGACAAAACCCCTCTCCCCTATCGGTAAACGCATGGTGTGTTCCTCCGGCAATGTTCATAGCTATGCCATATTCCAGTGCATACAAAGCAGCCTGTACGGTACCTTGGGCAATTGTTATTTCCCGGTGAACCAGCTGTGGCGATAGCGGAAACCCGGTTTTTCGTATCTCGGCAGGTGTCAGGTCTAAATTTTTTAGACGGTGCCAGTAATGTGCATCATGGGTAAGCAAGATATACTTTTCATTTACCGGAGATGGGTGAAAAATACTGTCCGCCTGAATGGTTCCTTCGTATAACAACTGCTCTGGAAGCAGGGTATATTTATCCATAGGAAACCGATGGCCTTCCGGTAAAGGATGTGCATACGCTGGCGTCCAGGCTACTTTCAGCATCTGTTTTATCTTGTTCAGGTAGATATAACCCAGTGCTTACAAAAAAGTTGTTAAAAATTATAAAATCGTATAACGGCCGGGCAGCTAAACTTGTAGATAGTCGCCTTTCCAGTGCTTGATTTTCTTTTTGATCTGTGAAGGGGTAAGATCTTCCATGAGGGTAATCTCCAGTAATGGTATCAGTTCTCCATCACTGGCAAAACGGAGAGCTATAATCTGGTCGGTTTTGAGCTTGTGTTCAATTGGATTAAAGGGTTTGCCGGTAATAATAAAATACCGGAGCCGCATTTCCTGTAAAATAATTCTCTTCTGCGTGGTAACAGCATTTTGTTGCATCCACACAATAACCGCTGCTACTATGACGCCAGCCAATAAATAATATACTCCTTGCATCCACTGCTGTTGCATGAACCCATGTATAACAAAATATGCTGTAGATAACACAAGAAAAGCAAAACCAGCTGGAACTAATAAATAATAATAAACCGGGTTATAATACCGGTGGTTGCTATAGTGCTGTTTGCTTGCCATTTATTTACCAGTTTTCCATTCGAACATACCTAAATAAACGTAAACATATAGAAACTAATTATTCTACAGCATTTTTTTCGACAAATATGCATAACATATGGATAAACTTATTTTTATATCATATATAATTTATCCTATATACCTACAGCGGCGGTATAGCTTTTCATTTTTATCAGCTTTTGATTATTTTCACATAAATCTTTTAAACAAACCACCTATGCCTTCTTTCGATGTTGTTAGCAAAGTAGATGCTCAGACACTGGACAATGCCATCAATACAGCTAAAAAAGAGATACTAACCCGCTTCGATTTCAGAGATTCTAAAAGCACCATTGACTTAGATAAAAAAACGTCTACGATTCATCTGGTATCTGAGAATGATATGCGCCTAAAAAACATTCTGGATGTAATTATTAACCGGATGGTAAAACAAGGATTAGATGCTAAATCGTTGGATTTAACGGCGGAGCCCTACGCATCAGGTGCTTTTGTGAAGCAGGATATCAAACTAAAAGAAGGTATTGATAAAGAGGCAGCAAAAAAAATGGTGAAAGATATTAAAGACTCCGGCCTAAAAGTACAAGCCTCTATTATGGATGATCAGTTGCGGGTAACCGGCAAAAAGATTGACGAACTTCAGGCAGTGATTGCCCGCCTGCGTCAAAAAGATTATGGCTTACCGCTGCAATTCACCAATATGAAATCGTAAGGGCATTAAGTAATCCTGTAAGGAGCCTACTTGGCACTTTTAGACAGATCAGTCAGGAAATTTTTAAACTCTTCGGTATTATACTTAGCCATTCCCTCTTTTCTAAGTACGATTTTGCCATTGGGTGAAAGTACAAAGGTGGTAGGTATGCTACTTGTTGCAAAAGCGGAAGGCATTTCCTGCGTAGTGGCATACACAGGAAATGTATATCCCTTTCTATCAATAAACTTTTTAGCCTTTTCCAGATCTTCGTCCAGGGTAAGCATCACAAATTGTATGTGCGAGGTATCTATTTGCTCGTATAATTTATGAATACTAGGCATTTCAGCAATACAAGGTGGGCACCAGGTAGCCCATAAATTGATAAATACTACCTTGCCTGCAAAATCTTTCATATTCACTTTTTCTCCATTCAATTTGGCCAATGGAATATCATATATGGGTTGCTGCACTTGAGCTGGTAACTCCTGCAAACTATGGTCAACTGAAGGCTTTAATAAACCAGTAGACAGAAAGACTTGCTGAACACGGCCGATCACTTCCGTATGTAAACCTGTCAGGTATAATGTTAAGATGACAGTAAGCATGACTGCCCAGCTGGTAATTTCACTTTTCCATATCTTCTTCATAGCAGTAAATTTAGTATACAATGAACAAAAATCTATCAAATAAGTGTTCTATAAATGGCCTGCCCTTTAACTTATATTTACACCAGTGGTATATAAAAAGTACAAAATACCTATATAATGTATAAGTGGTAAATTTGGCCAACAATAACACAGTAAAGCATTTATCTATAATTTAGTATATAGCTTAAATGCAAAAATTAACATTTTTTAACAATTTTCTGGCATAGTATTTTCTTATATTTGAACATCAGACAGATTTTATCTGCAAGACATTAAAAATTAGTATTGTATCAACCCTTTTAAAAAGTATAACTAACATGAGAGAATTTGGAAAAACCGTTGTAGCTGCTGTATTGGGAGGAGCCATTACTTTTGGGGCTTCGCAAGCATTTAACGAAAACGACTCAAAAATCATTATTGAAAAAACACCTGCTTCTTTTAAGAATGTAGCTGCTTATACTACCAATCCGGATGGTTCTGTACAAGTTGATTTTTCTTTCGCTGCTGCTAAAGTTACCCCTGCAGTAGTGCATATCAAATCAACTATGAAAGCAGGTGCACGCAGTGGCCGGGCACAATCTATTCCGCCACAATTGCGTGAGTTTTTTGGAGATCAGTTCGGTGGACTTGAACAAATGCCACAGCAACCATCTATGGGCTCTGGCTCCGGCGTTATCATTAGTGATAATGGCTATATTGTCACCAACAACCACGTAGTGGAAGGTGCTTCTGAACTGGAAGTTACTTTATCCGATAAACGGGCTTTTACCGCTAAAGTAATAGGTACTGATCCTTCTACTGACATAGCTTTACTAAAGATTGAAGCGAAAAATTTGCCAAAATTAGCCCTGGCTAACTCAGATAATATAAAAGTAGGACAGTGGGTATTAGCGGTAGGTAATCCATTTAACTTATCTGGAACAGTTACCGCAGGTATTGTAAGTGCTAAAGGCCGTAACCAGATAATCCGTAGCGAAGGCAGCATTGAATCTTTTATCCAGACAGACGCTGCTGTGAACCCAGGTAATAGTGGTGGTGCGTTAGTAGACTTGAATGGTGACTTAGTAGGGATTAATACCGCTATATTCTCTGAAACAGGCTCTTTTGCCGGATATTCTTTTGCGGTACCAACCAGCATTGTAAGCCGGGTGGTAGAAGATCTGATCGAGTTTGGGGAAGTTAAACGTGGATATTTAGGTGTTCAGATCCGTGATATGAACAGTGAACTGGCTAAAGAAACCGGCTTAAATGTAACACAGGGAGTATACATTGAAGGGGTAACTGAAGAAGGTGCTGCAAAAGCTGCCGGCTTGAAAAAAGGAGATGTAATTCTTAAAGTAGATGATAAGACAGTAAGCTCTGTGTCTCAATTGCAAGAAGCCGTTACCAGACATAAACCAGGTGAAAAAGTAAATATTGTGATCGTAAGAGATGGCAAGGAGAAAGATATGAAAGTAGCCTTAAAAGGAGCCGCCGGAACGCCTCAACTAGTGAGAGCCAGCAGCAGTGAAACCTTACGAGGCCTGGGTGCAGACTTGAGTGCTATTAGTGCAACAGAAGCCAAACAATTAGGTATAACTGGTGGCGTAAAAGTAGAAGAATTATACCCTGGTGCCTTAAGTGCACAAACTGAAATTAAAGAAGGTTTTGTCATTACCAAAGTGAATAAGAAAGCAGTAAAGACAGTGGAGGAAGTGAAAGCAGCCATAGAAAGTACCGATGGCGGGGTGATGTTAGAAGGAATGTATCCTGGCAACCCAACCGTGTATTACTATGCATTTGGTAAGTAATTGGTAGTTGTGCTGCTGCAACAGGCAGATGTGCAACTATGATTACCGGAACATACACAAGTGAATATAAAAAAGGCTGTCTCCGTAAGACAGCCTTTTTCGTTTGCGTAAAATCTAAACCCAACAATTCAACAAAAATTTATAGTTCTATTCTACAGATGGAATGGTTAGACTAAAGCCCGCAAGTCTACTGGTACTACTTTAGATACGCCAATATCTCCTTCCGTCTGGGTAATTCCATAAATAATATCAGTAGATACCATCGTACGTTTATTATGCGTAACAATAATAAACTGCGACTCATTGGAAAATTTGCGGATAATATTGTTGAACTTATCAATATTGGCATCATCCAGTGGAGCATCTACCTCATCGAATATACAGAAAGGGGCCGGCTTCAGCAGGTATATAGCAAATAATAAAGAAATAGCTGTTAATGTTTTTTCTCCGCCAGATAGCTGGTTAATAGTCAGTGGACGTTTTCCTTTGGGCTTGGCCAGGATTTCAATACTTGATTCCAGCGGATTATCCGGGTTAGATAATTTTAAGTCGCAGGTATCTTCTTCAGAAAATAAGGAGCGGAATACTTTTATAAAATTCTGCCTGATCTGCTCATAGGCTTTCATAAAGTTATCTTTAGCTACCATGCTTATTTCCTGTATGGTGTCTAATAACGATTGTTTGGCATTTACCAGATCTTGTTTTTGGGAGTTAATAAAATCATAGCGGCTCTTCATTTCTTCAAAAGCTTCCAAAGCCAGTGGGTTAATTGGGCCAATCCGGTCCATTTTGCTCTTGATTTCCTGTACCTTTTCTTTAATGGCTGGTTCGGTTATATCTTCTGGTACACCTTCCATAATAATTTTACCAGCAGCCGTTTGTTTTTCCTCAATAAATGTATCCAGGTCAATGCTGAATTCTACTGAAAGTCTTTCTTTTACAGAGGTCAGCTGGAGTTTAGTTTCATTCAGCCGGTGATGCAGTTCCGAAATCAGCGAATCGGTAGTTTCCCGTTGCCGTTGTACTTCTTTCGATTCTTTTTCTAATTTATCTATGGTGCCTCTGGCCTGGTAATAATTTTTTTCTGCTTCATTTACACCAGTTTCTATGTTCTCTTTTTCTTTGTACATAGCCACTAGTTCGTCGTCGTTGCGTTCGCCGCTGCCAATTAACTCTTCCAGCGCCATTTGTGCTTTGGTTAATTCTTCCTGGTTTTTTTCCAGGCGCAGGTGGCTGCTTTGTAATATGCTTGCCTTGTGGGTAATTTCCTGTATAATACCAGCTACTTTGTTCTGCTGCTGATGAAACCGGATGGTCTCTTGATTGTAGGCCGAAGAACGCAATCCCAGCATTTCATTCTGCGTAAGCAAATCCTGGTTAAGCGTATTAATCTTTGATTCCATGGCCTTAAGCTCTTTACCCCACTTTTCGGCTTCCGGCTCCTGCTCAGTTATTTCTTCCTGTAACACTTCCATTTGCTCAAGTATAGCCGAATGCCGCATAGTTTGGTTGCTAAGTAACAGAGCCGTTTGTTCCTGCCTTGTTTTAATTGAGATCTGCTCCTGGCTCAATGTATTTATCTCCTTTTGCAGGCGGCTTATCTGGTTGTTTAGCTCTCCGGCTTTGCTAAGCAAATCTCCTTTACGCTGTTGCAGCTTTTGCTGAGCCGCTGTATACTGAGTTAATTTTTCTGATAATTCAGCTATCTCTGTCTTTAGGCTTTCCAGGTTTCTGGCCCGGCCTATCCGTTTGCCCTCAAATGAACCTACCGAACCTCCGGAAATACTAAAGCGGCGGCGCGTAATTTTGCCGTTCTGCGTAATAAAAATGGCTCCATCATTACCGGGTATAGAACTATGGCTTTGAGAAAGAATATACACGCCTTCTAGCAAAATACTAATCAGGGGTTTATATTTCTCTTCATAATCCACAATGTCAATAGCAGCCACAATTCCTTTCGCAGGATCAGCCAAAGCAGGCTTGGGAGACTGGTAGCCTTTTACATTATCCAGTACAAAGAAGTGGGCTCTCCCCTTCTCGGCATGGCTTAACCAACCAATTGCCTGGTAGGCTTGTTCTTCTGTTTGCACCACATAATAGTTCATTACCGGTTCCAGATAATTTTCGATGGCTATGCGGTAATCGCTGGAGCAAGTAACAATATCTGAAAGCAATGGGGCACTTTTATCAAATCCGTGGTGCTTTTTCAGGTACTTTATAGCTTCGGGAAATCCTTCCAGATTGTCTACCAGAGATTTAGTCAGCTTATATTCATTTTGTTTGGCATCTAGCGTACGGTTTGTCTGGGCAAGATCCTGGCGGGTAGTTTCTATAGCTACCTCTGTTTGCCCAAGTTCTTGTTGTAACGTTTGAACCTGTTTCTGGAGGGTGGTATATTTCTCCTGGTGTTCTTCTAGTTGCGTATTTACCTCATATAGCTTTTCTTCAAACAAAGAAAGATTACTACTCTGGGCAGCATTATCTGAAGATGCTCTTTCCAACTCCTGTTTAAGTGACGACAGTTGAATCTGCTTAATCTCCAGTGCCTTTTTCAGCTGAAAGATTTCATCCTGCTTACTGCGGTACGTTTGGTTTAAAAGTGTAGCTTCCCGTTGCAGATCCTGCGTAAGTTCCTTTTGCTCCTGATATTCTTCCAGCAATACTTTTACCTGGGCTTCGGTTTCCCGGAAATTAACTTCTGCCGCCTGTTTTTCTAGTTGCAACCTCCGCACCGATTCTTCCGATTTTTCTTTCTGCTCTGTATCGGTTTCTATTTCAGTCTGTAAAGAAGACACTTTATCAGATAAAAAGTTGAGCCGTTCGCTGCGTATTTTCTTTTCACTTTCGTATTGCCGGATTTTGTTTATGTATTCATTTAACGTTTTCTGGCGGGCGGAAAGTAGTTTTTCTTTTTCCAAAAGTTCGTTCTTCTCTTTATCCAGCTGAGCATCTTTTTCTAGCAGCAAATCTTGTAAACTGGAACGCCGGTTTTGTTCGGTTTCTATATGTTTTCCCAGGCTGATAAAGGCATCGCTATGCTTGCTAATGGTTTTCCAGGCCAGGGCAATGCTCCAATGCTTGTATTCTTCTTTTAATTTAAAATAACTCTGCGTTTGTTTAGCCTGCTTTTCCAGGGTTTTTAGGTTTTTGCTGATCTCATGCAGCAGATCCTCTACCCGGCTCAGGTCATTATCGGTATCTTCCAGTTTGCGTAAAGTTTCTCTCTTCCGGATTTTGAACTTGGAAATACCAGCGGCTTCTTCAAATAACCCCCGGCGGGAATTATCTTTATCGTTTAGAATTTCATCCACCATCTTTAGCTCAATAATGGCATAGCTATCGGAGCCAATACCAGTATCCAGAAACAGATTGGTAATGTCTTTCAGGCGGCAGGCTACATTATTAAGCATGTATTCGCTTTCGCCGGTGCGGTAATATTTGCGGGTAACTGTTACCTGCGAATATTCGGTAGGCAGCAGGTTGCGGTTATTGTTAAAGGTGAGCGATACTTCAGCCATTTGCAGGGCTTTGCGGGTTTTGGTACCATTAAAAATAATGTTTTCCATCTTTTCAGACCGCAGGGCTTTTGTTTTTTGCTCACCCAGCACCCAACGGATAGCATCTACCACATTCGATTTGCCACATCCATTCGGCCCAACAATGCCGGTTATGCCTTCATCAAAGTTGATAATTACTTTATCCCCAAAACTCTTGAAACCTTTTATTTCTAATTTATTTAATTGCATCCGCCGTTATAACAATAATATACTTGGGTATGTACAGGATAAGTCTTAGAAGTATAGTAACAAATCAGCTTATTTGTGTTAAATTTAACTGGTTGCAAGTTGTATAAGATGTTTATAAAAATTGTTACTGCTTAAAAATGTATTTATTTGTATACTTCTATACACATTTCCTTATACATTCTTATAGCTTTCAAATTTATCATTATTTTACATATTTGATAGTATGGATGGGATACAAATTCTGGTATATATTGCGATTGCGGTTATTTATTTGATTCTGAAAGGGGTAAATAAAGCCGTGAAACCACCTGAGGGCACCACACCTCCTGTAGAAGTTACTGGCGAACCTTCCGTTCCTACAACTCAGACAAACCGTCCGCCCCGCAAAACTGGCCCCTTCTCGTTTGATGATTTACTGGATGAATTTGGGGAGGTTACTCAGAAAAAACAAACCACTAAACAGGCAACGGCTGAAACTGCCCGGAAGAAAGCGGAACAAACGCTTGACAAAACCAGAAAAAAAGTTTCGCAGAAGTTAGAACGGGCGCAGGACAAAACCCGAAAACAACTTGAGCAAACGGACAGAGAAAAGCCTTTTTCGTATGAGCAGATTTCACAGGAAGAATATGTGCCAGTGTATAGAAAT
The DNA here is from genome assembly GCF_030503435.1 of Rhodocytophaga aerolata. Taxonomy (GTDB): domain Bacteria; phylum Bacteroidota; class Bacteroidia; order Cytophagales; family 172606-1; genus Rhodocytophaga; species Rhodocytophaga aerolata. Next base: position 180,121 of record NZ_JAUKPO010000007.1, on the reverse strand, counting down.
GAAGCCAACGACGTAGACTATGAAGATCCGCAAAGATCAACCTATGCAGGCCTGGACGATCAGAAAAAGCGGTTTGCTGCCTTTGATATGGCTGCTCCGTCTAGTAAAACAACTATATATGCCCGTTTGCTAAGAGATCCACAAAATGTTAAAACGGCTTTTATACTGAGTGAAATCTTTAAAAGAAAATATCAGTAACGCTTTACCGGAAAAACTTTGAAGCAGGTAAAACAAAAAGGGGATACATTTGAAATGTATCCCCTTTTTAGTAGGTAAGCAGTTTACGATTAATGTTCTATAATAGCTGCTTTATGTTTTGCTTTTACTTTTTCAGGCTTCAGTTTAATGACTTTTGTCCAATGTAAAAATTTAATTACCGGATAAGTTGGGTCGAACTCAAACCATTTGGTGCCAAAGTTTACCCGGTTCGGTAATTTGTGGTGGTTATTCTGAAACAGTTCTCCCATCATTAATACATCAAAAATCAGCGAGTTTTTAGACTGATCATGGTTATCGTAGTTCTGGTAGCCATATTTATGCCCACTCCAGTTAACGATAGCCCCATGTACTGGGCCCATTAAAAAGTGGATAGGTAATAAGAAGAAGAAAGCCCAGTGCATATCAGCAAACAAATAAGCAGCAATGTAAACCAGAGAGTAAAATACACCCCAACTGATTCTGGATACCCAGGTGTCGGCTACTTTCTCTAACTTATCCCATACCGGATAATTTCTGTCGAACTGCGGTTCTGGGGCTACTGTACCATTGGCAAAGCCATTATAAATATCTTTTGTTTTCCACATCATAGTCATCAGGTTTTCTGTATGGTGTGGCGAATGTGGATCTTTGTCTGTATCGCTGTACGCATGGTGCATCCGGTGCAAAATAGCATAGGCACGGGGGCTCAAATAAGAAGATCCTTGGGTAGCGTACGTTAACAGGTAAAAAAACCTTTCCCAAAATCTGTTCATTGTAAACATCTTGTGTGCTGCATAACGGTGCAGGAAAAATGTCTGGCAGAATAAGGATAAATACCAGTGCGCAAAGAAGAAAACTAAAATAATCACGGTAACAAAAGATTTAAGTGAATGATATATTTAAGAGCTTGTTGAGCTCGTATGTTTACGGAATTTAGGAAAATTTTATTCAAAAACTATTGATAAAATTTCAGTTAGAAAGGTTGGCAAGATAGCTAATTAATCTTTTAAATCGAAATTAAGTTCGGCTGAAGTCCAAAACTTGTGAAAAATTCTACCCTATTTAGTCAAGTAAAGATAGTTTTTCTACTTTTTCCACAATTTTAGATTCAAGTACTTCTGCCAGAAGTATAATTGGTTATTTAACGTAGCTAACCGGATGAAGATGGGAAAACTTCTTACTGGCGTACATCAAAAAGCTAGCTGGTTTACAGATTGATATAAATCGGTAAACGAACTTGCTTTAGCGATGCCCATTTTTATAGCATTCCTAGCAGCTATTGGAATAGTGCCCGTATGTCTGGTAATACATTGGTGCATTAGCTCTTTTAATTCCTGCATCTGATACGTGTCCCGCTGTGTCCATTCCGGCTTAATTTCTATCACTGGATTATACAAAATATAATCTAATATTTTTTTTGCTAGGCTTTTTTTGGATTGAGGAGACGTTAACCGATAGGTCCATTTATTGCCTTCTTTATCAAAGACCAGTTCCTGGTCTGTGTTTCTGATTTTGCCAAAAGGAGTTGCCTTACAAAGATCAGCTTCTGTTGGTATGACTTGTAACCCTTCCTGGCTACGAATAAGTATCAAAGGAAAAACAGGCTGTAACATAGATGCAGGTATTTATTTTTCGTATACTTTTTAATGATTTACCTATAAAATGGATTTATCCTTAGCAATATTGCCGGTATTGGAAAAGAACCGGACTATTTTTTAATTAGTATGTCATTTGTAACTCAGTAGCTTCTTCTGTCTTTTAGAACATCCTTTACTATAGCTTTTATAATGCCTCTTAACAGATAATAAATACCATAGAAAAACAAACTTGTTAGCAATATTGAAAAAAGGATTTCACCAACTGATAGAGCTCCCAGATAGATCAGCATAATTTTCGTGTTAAAAGATGAAAAGATAGTTGAATATAGTAATTTTCATAGGAAGTACTCAGTATGTACTTGAAAGATAACAATTTAGTTACACCCAATAGACCAACGGCAACTGGATTCGGGTTCGCTGAGGTAAGACTTTGCCTTTGAAAAGAGCAAGTCAACGGCTTGCAAGGATTAAGGGTAGTACTTTCTAAAATTCAAATGTTTCGCAATGAATAACCTGCGGCTCAAACGATAATAAATAATTTTTATCCTCTTCATAATACCGTGCCTTCTCATAATCCGGCCCGGCAAACCCCTTAATACTTTCGTAACTATCCCATTGTGTCACCGTCCAGAAGTGGCAGCGGTCGCCTTCAATTCGTCGAAGTATTTGTACTCCCAGATTGCCTGGCGTTTTCTTATACCCATCAACGCCTGTTTTTTCTAAATACGCCAGGTAGGCTTCCGCATCCGTTGCCTTTGTTATCCCATGCCAAATGCGGGTTATTTTCTTGCTTATCTTCGTGTTTTCTGTCATGTCAATCAATTAATTATTTCTGTAAACGCTTCTTGGTGCAGTGAGCGATGGTGATTGAAAGAGGCCGGATACCAGTAATAAGGTGGTTGCATACGTTTGTTTACTCTTTTTTTGTAATCACCAAATTTCTAAAGTAGGCCTCTGTTCCAGATCCTATCCATAATCCAATACTACCAGATTGAGTAGCGCCGTGCTTCAGGTCGTTCACAAGTAAGGTTGGTTGCGCTTGGCCATGAACATATAAGGTAGCTTTTTCTCCTTCTACCTCAATTTTGACTTTTGTCCACTCCCCTACTACCAAATCCACATAAGATTCATACTTTTCAGGTGTTTCTTTCCGGCTTTTTTCCCAGGGTAGGTTCGGATACGAAATATACTGCACTGAGTGATTCCTCCGGACCTGGTCGGGAGCCCGGCCATTGGTAGGCCTTAAGTAAATGCACTCAAATTTAGAGTTATCTTCACTGATGCGAAAAGCAATGCCTACAAAACCCCGCGCGGTTTCTACGGCTGTAGCCGAGGGTTTTCCAGCTAACTCTACTTCAATTACTCCATTATGGAATGAGATATCTTTGAGTTTGACGTATTTTACTTCCGACGTTATCCCCTTTGCCGTATCAGTCACTTGTACCGATTGTTTGCCTAAGTAATTAGCCGCTTTCAAGGTTACATGCACAGGCTCAAGCCCCTCCATGCTTTTTAAGGGAAATTGGTGTTTACCGGTTTGGCTCATTGAATCCTTACCATACAGCAGGATAAGGGCAAAAATAACCATGAGTTTTAGTGGCATATCTGTATCTTTTTATTGAATGCGCATATATCTTATTGAATGCGCATATATCAACTATTCACAATGCGAGGCTTTCGTGTTTTGGTTCTGCGTGTCAGCAGGTTAGTTTCCGCAAGATTATTTCTCAGCAGGATGGTCTCTTTGTAATTGATTGCAGAACTCTACTAACTTAATTAGATCTTCTTTGCTTTTAAAGTTTATTGCTTGTTCTTGGATATAGTGTTTAATGGGCTTGTAATAGCTAGGAAAGAGTTTGAAAAGATTGGATTTTTTGGCCTCATAAAATCGCTGGTTCTTATCCATCAGATAAAAGGATATTTTCCGGGACAGCAGCATTAAATTGGGGGCTGGTTGATAATAGAGCTGATCATTACTCGGCTTTGGCCCTACATACTTGTCAGTCACGGTGCCCTGAGCAATTCCCGTATTGAAATCCGTGGTGACCACTATATTAGTCGGTTGATATCCACTCAGCGGAGCACCCTTTATAATCTTGATAATATGGTTTTCAACAGGCTTTACGGGGTAAGTGTCACGCAAGGCTAGCAAATAACCTATTCCAGGTAGGTAATAAAATACATCCTCTCCCACGCGGATACTTTTGATTAACGGGTCATCAATCATAATAAGTGTATCCTTCTTTGGTCCAATGAACTGCATCTCCCCAGGCAAATAGCTGTAATTGTTATAAATAGCCGTTGATTTTCCATTGTGATAATTTACCGTTGCAGGTTTGAACTGCTCATAGTGCATTCGCTCAGCAGCTGGTATCACCTGAGTTACGATTTCTCCTGTGTGAATAGTGTACTTTTGTTTGTGCTGTGCTTGTAAACACATATGCGCAGAAGACCAGGCTAAAACACATAGCAGGATGTATTTCATGGGTAGAGTGGCCATTTTCCTTCCTAAATAATCAAAATTCGTTTTAAATGCTATACGCCAGTATTTTTTATTGGCTTACTGCCAAATGTATAGCCTATTAACTCCCACACGCTGTGTTGAGTTGTGGCTATCAGCTGAGGAGCACAGATGGACGGATTAAGCATGGTAGGTTTTTCAATTTTGGTAGCAGTCATTTTCCCTATGGTGCGATTTATTGGCTTACCCATTCTATTGCTTTTTGTACAGCAGTAAGAGAAGATAAATTTTCATCACTAGGTACCGGGCCGCCATACACTTTTTTAGTGCGGTCTGCCATTATACCAACGGTGAGGCTTAGTAAAGCGCCATCACTTAGGTAGAATGGCGCATTAGACGTTGACACACCACAGGTGGCCGGGCCAAAGCTTCTTGTATTTGCTCTAGCTTTAAATGCAATAGTGATGCCTTCGGCTGCACTAGCAACAGCCCCATCTGTCAAAAGAGCTATTTTAGGGGCAGGGTTTTGCAGTATGTACGGATTAGCCACTGTGTAAATAGGCGAACGTTCAGAAGCCACCCCATTTGTATAGGACCAGGGATAATAATTTCCATCCGGGTCCATAAAATAGCCTACCGTCCCTTCTCCCAATAAAGGGCCAACCCCTGCTAACATCGCCCACATATCTCCTCCTTTGTTTCCCCTCAGATCAATAATCCATCCTTTGAGCGCTGGCTGGTCTTGTTGTTTGATTAAAGCCTGAATATGTTGTGCATATTCAAGTCCTATCAATCCATACTTCACACCATTGGCATCATACCCTCCTGAGGATGGTAGGTGAATATAGCCTATACCATCAGTTTCTGGCACCTTTACCGGAGCAAAATCTACGCAGATTGCCTTCGTATTCCCACTTAATACCCTGCCACCAGTTGCGGCAACATAGCTGCTGTGATTATCTTCAAGCATTTTTAAAGCGAGCGTAATGGCTGGATACGTATCGGCAATAGTTTGTGCACCATTTGCCAAACCCGTAATTTTTTGTTTGAAATCATTCCAATCAATTTGTTTACGATTTACGGAGTAGCGTTGCATGATTGCCACTACTTCTTCTATGTACGCTTGTGCCTGCGGAGAAGTAACCGTAGGGCTATCCTCTTTTTTACAGCTTAGTAAAGAACTTAACACTAGCCAAATCAAAAAGTAATATAGTTTCATAGAGTGATTAGAGGTTTAAAGAAAGAACATACTAAAAATAAATATTCCATTATATCATTCACTATTTTCTACACCTGGTTATCATTGTTACTTGCTATACTGCAGTAAAAATCCCCGTGATAGGTCCATTGTGATTAAAGACCAGTTGTTGCCGGATGGGAGTTACAAGCTAGCTTTTAGTTAGATTCCTTTCGTTGGCAAGTATCAAATCATAAATCAATGGACTAAGCTGTTATTTCACCTGCTTGGGTCAGCTACTGGTAAAAACGTTTGTTTCCTCCGGCACAGTTACTTACAAAGTACCCAACTGACTACAATAAGAAAGTAGGTTGAGTAAGTCTTCCTCTTTCTTGAAATTAATGCTATTCGCTTGCAGGTACTGGTGAATATCTTTCTTGTTTTTGGAGTAAAACTTCAAAAAAGTAGTTTTTGTCGCCGGATAAAGGCGTTGATTTTTGTCAATCAGGTAGAAGGATGTTTCCTTGGCAAACAGCAGATCTTCTTGGCAGGGATTTTCATACACCCGGCTGTAACTAATGGAATAATCAACTGCAGGATCGAGCAATGATACGCCGGAAATGGATGGGCCACGTGGTTCATAGCCATTTCGAACAGGATTTTTACTTTTAATTTTCTTCAGCAGGAGTTGCCTTTTTCTGGCTAGTTTTAGGTGAGCGAACTCAGCTAGCTGTTGAAAATAGCCTTGCGTGTAATAGTGCAGATACAAATCTTCCCCGATAGCTACCTTTTGGATTCTATAGGCATTGGTTAACAACAGGGTATCTCCGTTTGTGGAGATAAACTCCATGGCCGCATAAAAATAATTGTAATTGAACCTACCCTTGGCAGATTTTCCATCGATGAAGGATACTTCTCCTGCCTGAAAGCTCTCATAGCCATATCTGGCATGAAGGGGCATGGCCTGTTTGAAAATTTGTCCGGCCTTTAGCTCATAAAGTTGGGGAGATTGGGCAAGAGAATGCAAATTGCCCGTTGAGCAGAGTATACTTAGCAAAATTAATAGTTTGAACATAACATACTTACGCTTATAAGTGTAAAGGCGGAAAACAGCATTCCATACTTTGGAAATTATTTTATATCATAAAGAGCATTTTTAGTTAAAAAAGCTCTTATTTATTCCTACAAAATAAGAAAAAGCCCTATCGTTTAGTTTGCTTATAGCAGCATCTGGGGCTTCTCACTGAGCTAAGTATACTGGAAGCAGTACTAACAATGGGGTTGATGCTGGCAATGATTATCTTCATCATTTATCTTTTCACTTTTCAGTCCATTGAGCACAGAACACAAGTAGCTTTTTCAAATCTTCTTCCCGGGTAAAATCTAGTTGATTGGTATCTACATAGTGTTCAATTGCCTTTTTGTGCCTGCCAAATAGCTTCAGCAAGGTAGCCTTCTGCGCCCGGTAAATACGCTCATTTTGATCGACAAAATAATAGGAGCTTTGTCTGGCCAATTGCAATTCTCCCGGAGCTTTTTGCGAATATAGGTTCCTGTAGCTATAGCCAGGCGTAAAATTGGAGCCTTTACCGGGTCCATTCATACTAATCCCAGGCCCTCCGGCAGCAACACCTCCTGAATTGCTAACTAATTTGAAGGCGCTTCGAATAATTTCCAGGTTTTGTTTCCTGGCAAGCTTTACAGGGACATCAGCAGGAATTAGCTCAACGAAACCATTTTTATTCATATAATAAAATACCTGTTCACCAATAGCAATCTTTTTCAGCGAATTTTCTTCCACTAGGGCTAGCGTATCGCCTTTGCTGTTGATAAACTGCATTTCCCCATATAAGCGATTATAATTGAGCCTGGCAGGCAAGGATCTTCCATTTCTGAAAAAAACAGTTCCCTGTTGAAATCCATTATAGAGGTATTGCTCTTTGGACGGAATTATCGTAGAGACTACTTCTCCAGCGTTAATTGAATAGACAGGAGTTTCTTGTGCCCTCCCGGAAAAGTGCATACCTATTCCTGCTACAAAACACCATAGTAATTTCTGCATACAGAAAAGTTATCTATTCCTCTTATAAAATACAAACCATAAGCAGTCATTTATCTATCTACTGTTGGCTCAAAACTTATTAGGGGCAAGATTTAGTACCAATACTGAGCCTTAGCATGGCTGCTGACCGATTAAAGTTGGTGTTGTATGCTTACGTTTTTATTCACAATTGTTCCAACCTTTTCTGATTTGTTCTCCTAGCTGACTATCTGAAATAGTATTCTCGATTTTTATTTCTTTATTTATTAAGGGATGGTATCCTCTGGATTCTCCTACAGCACCTCCATTTCGGAAAGGCAGAATGCTAAAGTGCTTTTCTGTTTCTCCTAACATAATAGAACGGGCATCTTTCATTTGATTCTTTATGCTTGTAAATCCAGTGGCTTTGTTATAGGCTTTCTGAATATACGAAAAATCGGTTGGAGTATCTACATCCGTTTGACTGATTGCCAGATGCTTTCTGGCTACCTTACCTATTTCTTCAGCAGTGGCATATACATCAATCCATGAGATATTATCCGTAGTAAAGCTGAATCCTGCTTTTGCCTGATAATACGTGCTAACTAATATGCTGTCCGGATAAAGAATAACTTCAATGCTTCTTGGATAATTTAATCGATTCTTCCTTTCGTTATGAATCATTATATTGCGGACTAATGAATATACGCGTTGAAGAAGGATAGCTATGCTATTTTCCGGTTTCCGGGTAATTCCGGTAAGCCGCATGAAGGTTAATAATTAGTAAGGGCAAAATACAGCAAATTAGCTCCCATGCGGAGAGCCTCCTGCCGTTTTTCTTCAGGATCTTCATGCACCGACTGATCTTCCCAGCCATTCCCCAAATCAGTTTCGTAACTGTAGAAGCATACCAGGCGGCCTTCGTAGATCAGGCCAAACCCCTGGCTAGGTTTGCCATCGTGTTCATGAACTTTAGGCAGGCCATTAGGAAAGCTATATTTCTGGTGGTAAATAGGATGATTGAAAGGCAGTTCTACAAAATCTAGTTCCGGAAACACCTTTTTCATTTCCAGGCGGATAAATTTATCCAGGCCATAATTATCATCTACGTGCAGAAACCCACCCGACATTAAATATTTTCGCAAATTACGTACTTCCGAATCGGAAAATACCACATTTCCATGGCCGGTCATATGAACAAAAGGATATGAAAACAATTCCGGGCTACCTACCTCAACTACTTCTTCCTCGGCAGCAATGTTCATTTTCAGGTTTTTATTAACAAAATCAATCAGGTTGGGTAGAGATGTTTTGTTAGCATACCAGTCGCCCCCGCCACTGTATTTGAGTTTAGCAATTTTATAAGCCGGCTTCTGGGCAAAAGCAGGTATACCAGCGAATGAACATAGAAGAATAAGTAAAATCAGAAACGGATACTTTGGCTGCATAATAGTTTGGAGTAATACATATATAAACTTATTCCGGGTATTTTTAGTGCAGAAACGGCTTAAGAATTATTGATCAGATTCAGGATATGGCAACCAGCCATTCCGGCTGTTTCTGTACGTAACCGGCTTTCGCCTAAGCTAACCGGTACATATCCTTTTTCCAGAGCTAAGGCTATTTCTGCTGGAGAAAAATCACCTTCCGGGCCAACCAGTAAACAATAGGAATGCTGCCTAATGGCTGCTTTTTGCAACAACTCCCTTCTCCCTTCTTCCAAATGCGCTACAAATTTTTGCCCGTCCAGGGGTTTTTCAATAAACTGCCGGAACGGAATTACCTCATGAATATGTGGCAAATAGGCTTTTATTGATTGTTTCATAGCAGCTACGGCAATTTTCTCCAGACGGTCGGTTTTGAACACCCTTCTCTCCGAACGTTCGCAAGCAATAAAACTAATCTCATCAATCCCCAGCTCCACACATTTTTCTACCAGCCACTCTGTCCGGTCTGCGTTTTTGGTTGGGGCAATTGCCAGGTGGATAGAATAAGGCTTTTTACCAAACTCCGGATGTATGTGCCGGATGGCTACTCTGCACTTTTTAATATCAGTTGAGGCTATCTCTGCTTCATACATATTTCCTTTTCCGTCGGTTACATGCAATGTATCACCGGTGTTCATCCGGAGTACTTTTATTCCATGTCTGGCTTCTTCTTCGGGAAGAATGGGTGTAGCAGGCGAAAATTGTGGGTTATAAAATACTATCATACTTGTTAAATAACAGCCCTATCCATCATATAATTTATTGTTACAGAAATTATACGCAGGCAAGTATTTGAAAAAGGCGGCTGAAAGACCAAACTATGTATACGCATTCCCGTAAAAATTGAGTACGGCACTTTGCATGTTCAATATACTAAAGCTTTGATAATTAAGCATCGATCAACAGGCAAATTATACGTATTCAAGGATATTCTAACAACACGAGCGATGGCTGAAATACCTATAAGAAAAAAAAGCAAAAGTCCGGTATGGCTTTGGATTCTGGGAATCCTGGCCTTAGTGGCAATTGTAGTATGGCTAGTTACCAAAAACAACACCGATTCAACTACCCAACCTAATCAATCGAGCCAGGTGCTAAAGTTGCAGGCAAACAGGCAAATAGCTCTAAAACCTAAAAGCATGACACAGGTACCAGGGATTGTTTCACTGAAACTGGAAACCTACTTAGCCTGATACTTCTGTTGCACAAGTACAGGTTGGAACTAAAACAAATCAACTAAAGGAGGATATATGAATCAGGATAGAAACGAACGCAAACGCGAACATATAGATTTTATAGACGAAGTTAGCAATGCCGACAATTGCTATGTAAATCTGGAGAATCTGAACAAAAATAAAATGCACCTGGACGAAGAGTACCAGGATAAGCTTGCTGCACTAACAGACGAGCGTACGCAGCAAAACAGGCTATATGAAGAACGTATAGCAAAACTCCGCCAGGATGAGCAGTATAAACACGACTTGCTGCAAGACAGAATGGCTAGAATGGTGGAAGAAAAAGCAGAACATGACAGGAAGTTTCAGGAAAAACTAACGTCTATACAACAGGAATTGAGCAGCCGCCAGGGAGCTTATCATCAAAAACTGGAACATATCCGGGTGCATGAGGTAGAAAAAGATGAAAAGCACCGGGAAGGTGTGTGGCAGCTGGAGCTGGAAAAGAAACAGAAACAGGAAGAAATTCAGGCACAGATTGATGCATTAAATCTGGAAATACTGAAGCAGGATAAAATCTATGAAGAAAAGATAAATGCCTTTCTGCAGGATCAAAGCTACAAAGAGGATGTGCTGAAAAGCCGGACGGCCATAAACCGGGACTGGAACGACGAGCACGAAAAGTACCAGAACCGCCTTATGGAAATTGAACGCGACAGAGCTGAAGTAGACACAGACTATGAAGAAAAATCCAGATTGTTGCGTTTGGAACTGGAAAACTACGATAAGAACTTACAGGAACGTATAGCCCGCATAAACCAGGAACGGCAAGTGCAGGTACAATTAATAGACGATAGAGTAGCACAGGTTCAGCAGGAAAAAGCCCGCCAGGATGAACTCTACCGCATACAGCTGGAAAAGCTTGAGCAAGACAAACTTTATCAGGAACGGATGAACCGGCTGAAAGAAGACACCCGCGAAACGGACCGCCTGCATGCCGAAAGCCAGGAACATCTGCGCCGAGAAAGAGAAGCCCTGGAAGCCAGCTACCTTGAGAATGATAACCAGAACAGGATGCCTACACTAAAAAGGCTGAAAGAAATAGAAGACGAATATGAAGTTGCCGACAAACACCTGGATGTGCGGGGCTGGAATGTTTTAGGGAACAGAGGCGAGAACATTGGCCGCATCAATGAACTGATTGTAGATACTGAAGTGATGAAGGTCCGCTACCTGGATGTGGATGTAGACAATTCCATCACGAATGAAAAAGAAAGCCGGCATGTGTTAATCCCTATTGGTGTAGCCACTATAGACCAAAAAGACGATAAAGTGGTTATTCCTACGCTGGACCGTTCTATGGTGATGAAATGCCCGTCGTACACTGGCCAGGCAGTAACCAGGGACTATGAACATACCTTGCTTACTACGCTTTCGCCGGATTATACCATCGGTTCTAACAGCCGCAGTGATTTCTACAACCAGGAATCTTTCGACGATGCTAAGTTTTATGGAGAGCGTAAAAAGCGAAAATCTATTATTTTTAATAAATAAAAACAATCCCCAAACCGAATCATCTGTTTGGGGATTGTTTTTTGTATTCGGTTAACTTTCCGCACAAAGTACCCAGAGTCAGTTGCTTTTAATACGGCTTCTTTTCTTCTTTCTTCAAACTGAATACTCTGGAAATATTAAATCCAAAATAAATATCGCCTTTCAGCCAGTTACCATTGGTAGCCGGAACAAAAAACTTCTCCAGCATCCCCTGCGAATTAGTGAAATGCAGCTGAAAAACGTGGCCTCCAGTTTCTATATCAAAGCCTACAGAAAGGGAATTGTAATAATCATTGGCGGTTTCTCCAGGTAGCAGATAAAAATATTCGGCATTTAGTGATGTACGTTTGGTTAGTTTATACCGGCCGGCAACACCAACTGCATACACATCATTCTGGTCAACGGTGGTAGGTACCAGGTTCCGGTGAACCATGGTTGGCGATAGTTGCAGCGAAAGTTTATCGCTGAATTTACGCCCAATAATAGCCTGATACGTATACGAAAGCCTGGAAGAAAACAAGTTATCTCTTTCTGCATCGCTAAACTCTAAGGTATTGATAGCCGTGCTGGCAAATAGCACTACGGACACAGGCATACCGCTTGGCCGCTGCCGCAGTACTTTATACTTCACAAATCCATCGTAGGTTTTTTCCAGAGAACTTCTTCCTACACCTATAGTAAGTACATCGGTTAGCCCATATTCCAGACCTAACCGGATGGTGGCATCGTCTAACCCAAAAAAGTTGTACGCGCCACTGTTGAGCCGGCCAAAACGGTGAGAGATCAAGAATTGAAGCACCTTGGCTTTCTGCGTTTCTACCGATTGACCGTTAATTACCCGGGTACTTTTGAAAGTAGCATAGGTATAGTCTTTCTGCCCTTTATTTAGGGAGTCATTTTCCAGTAAGTTGAGCAGATCGTTTTGTGCCTGGAGTTGAATGGAAGCGGTTAGGAAAATTAAAAAGAAAAGTAATTTATAAAGTTGCTGCATATCATTATTGCTTAAAAGGTTCGTACACCATGTCTACCTGTATATCTATATTCTTGGCAATATTATCTCTTACCAGTTTGGGAATTTGTATATTATAATCGGCTACAGCCACTGTAAACTGTGACTTACCATAGATTTTATTCTCTTTTACTTCCAGGGTGCCGTTGCTTTTGACAGGCTTAGTTACGCCATGAATGGTAAGTTCCCCTTCCACTTCTACCGGATACGAACCATTTTTTTGTACATCTACCGTTTGAATATTTAGGATCTTGCCTTTAAAAGTAGACTTGGGATACTTATCTGACTCTATATAGTTTTCGTTAAAATGCTCCTGCATAAGTGCCTTCGGAAACTCAAAAGACTTCATCAATACTGAAAATACCATTTCCCCAGTAGAAAAATCAATAACACTAGCTACCTGCCGGTTATTGGCCTGTATATCTTCCAGGGGTGTTTTCGAATAAAAAGAAATATGCCCTGTACGGGTAAAATATTTACCTTGAGCTTCTGCAAAAGAGAAAGCACAAAAGCAGAGAAATAAAATCAATGGTTGTTTCATACGAAATGGCTTTAGAGGAAAGTAAATAGTGCTTTTACCAGGAATAGGTTAATTATTGGGTGTGCCCAGGTTGATCCACCTTCTGATTTTATTAATCTCGCAGGCAGGAAGTTTGCTTCCATTTTTGGGCATAGGTGAAAAACCGGAGGCATGAGAAACTGCCCCAAGCAGCCGGCCATTGTCTGCAACCACTTTTACCCGGCTATGACCTTCCAGATTAATGCCTCCCATAGAAGCTGCCTGGCTATGGCACCCATAGCAATCACTTTGCAGCAAAGGCAATATATCTGTTGCATACGATACGGTGGTAGTATCGCAGGTTCCTGGCAGGTTACCATACAACTCTTCTTCGTTATTGTATGTGCAAGCCCACAGGAAAAAAGCAGCTATGGCAGCATATAGGAACTTAGAAGTTAGTTTATAAAGTATTTTGTTAGTCAGCATGTTAGTCAGCATGTTAGTCAGCATGTTAGTCAGCATGTTAGTCATGGTATAGATTTATGAAAGGATAAAAATATAGTTTGGAGATATTCTGAACTCGCATGGTTGAAGGGTCTACTATTACCTCTCTACCAACACACATTTTACCAGGACCACATCCATCAGCATTCCATGGCAGATTCCTTTTACTGTAACTGGTGCACCTACTTTCACCGCTGAGAGATCTTTGCTTTGGCTATCTGCCATAGAGCAGCTAATTCCAAAAAGCTCAGGACTTTCCAGCATAAGTACTTTATCTCCATTTTCGTTAGTGAGTATTTCTTTTACTATGCCTTCTACTTGCAATACCTTATCCAGGTATAAGGAATCGGCTTTGCTTTCATCAGCCGTATACATGGCATATAATTCGGTAGCCTTTACTTTTAAATCAGGTGCTGCGTTACCTGCCTGCCTGTGCGGTTTGTTGTATAATGAAAATGCAACTGCTATTCCCACTAAAATAACAACGCCTACGATACTGAGTATAACTGGAGTTTTCATAAGCAAATACTAAAAAGATGAAGAAAACAAAGCAGAATCAGAAATTCTGCCTTGTTTAGCAGAGAATTCCATGCAAACATTACCTATGGAATCTTAGACTCACCAGCTATACTAATTAGCTGGTGCACCGGAGTCTACCCAGCAAGCAATCTGCTGAATCTGTTCTTCGGTCAGTGTGCGGCCTACAGGCATAGAGCGGTTTCCGGTACGGGTTTTTATCTGAGCAGCCTTATTTTGTACTACCGATAACTGACTGAAATCACCTGGAGCTTGCCCACCAGAAACATGGCAAGTGCCAATAGAGCAGTTGGTGGCAATAATATTTTTCACCGTGGCTTCGTAACCGACGCTTCCTGCAGTTACATCTATTGTAGCAGTAGCAGTACTTGTGCAGTTATTGGCATCTTTTATAGTAATGGTATAATTTCCTGCCCCCAGACTGGCAAAATTTGTTCCTGCCTGGAAAGTAGTACCATCAATGGAATATTGATAAGGAGATTTGCCGCCGGTACCAGTTACTTGTAAACTGCCATCGTCGTTGCCACACGAAGCGTTGCTAGCCGTTGCAGCAACCGTTGGCCCGTCAGTAGCACAATTTATAGGATCACTGTTTTCTTTTTCGCAGGAAATACTGAGAAAGCATACCAATGCTGCTCCTGCCAGAGTAGAGGTCAGGTTTTTCATAATTCTGTAAGGGAATAAGGTTAGTTTAAAAGGTTATTTGCCTAGTTGATAATTAGCAGAAATAAATATGCCTGCACTCCAGAGTTGAATTTTGCCAAAACCCACTCCGGCACCCGGTATCTTCACAAAAGGTTCTGCACCCGCCGTTAGCCGTCTGCCCAGTTTCCGTTCGTACCCTGCTGATATGTTATATACTTTAAAAAAATGCTTGTTCTCATTATTAACCTTCCAGTATTTTCTTAAATGTGTATCGTCAACATTATAAATATACTTGTAGTATTCAGAAAGCATCAGGTACGAAGATAACCCTGTGACAGCATATAGGGTAAATTTCTCCTTTGCCAGAAGGTTATACCGGATGTTTAATGGAATATCCAGTACGGTACAGGTAGCTTTTATAGCTACAGGTTTTATGTAATAGATCCACTGTCCGTAAGGTGGATTGTAATCTTCCGTACGGGCATCATAAATTTTAGCCGAGCGGATTAGCCCGGTAGATACGCTCATTCTTGGAGAAAAACGGTAGCTGAACAGAATGCCTATATTTGTACCTGGCCGTGTAATGTCGCCAAGCCTCACCGTACTTATATCTGGCGAAAGCACCAGGCTTATTTTAAAACGGTAATTTATTCGTTCTTTCGCCAGTTTTTTCACTATAGAGTCGTTGGGTTGTGTATCCGCTGAACTGGCCGGCAACATCTCAGTTAATGCCCGGGTGTATTTTCCCGGAAATTGACGGTTTATAGTCAGTTGTTTTACGGCTACCTGCGACATAGAAAACAAGGGCCATTCTGAGGGTAACCCTCCTACTCCATTGGTGTATTCGTCTGTAGGCTCTATTAAAGGCGTACCTGGCTGGTCCCATTCATTCGCATTAGCATCGGTAACGTCCTCTTTGCTTTCAACACTTGGTTTACTGGTAGAAGGTTTACCATGTATATACGTCATGGAGTTGCCAGGAATGATTTTTGGAGCACTGGTATCTGTATTTTCATTCGCCTGCCTTACCCGCCTGCTAGTCGATGGATTAATTTTGCGGTCTATACTTGGCTCCGTTCCAATAATCTCCTCATTACTAAGATCTGCCGGCTTGTTGTTCTGCTGTGCCGGTTGTTTGGCAGTCCCTACGGTTGCAGTTGGTTTGTACTCACCTGATACGCCCGTTTCTTTACCTTCCTTACCAATTAGCTTAGTTTCTTTATCTTTTTCTTTAGAATCCTGCCTGCTGACTGCTTGTTTAGGTAGTTCCTTTCCCTGGCTTTCTTCTTTCTCTTCTACAGCTTTGGTTTGTTTGCCCTTTGGTTCTTCCAGTTGTTTAAGGTCAGCCGTATTTTTGTTGTTCGTTTCATCAGGATTGTTAGCTGCCAACTGATTATCTGTAAATTCATCAACTGTGTTACTGTCTGTTCTTTTAGGGGTACCTTCTGTGGAAGTAGAGCTTTCGGGTAAAGCCTGTTCTGGCAAAGATGCAATTGCTGTAGCGTCATCCTGAGAATTTATCCAAAGAGCCGTAGGAATACTGATGCCAAGTAAAAGCAATAGTAGCACACTATACAGGTACTTGCGGAAAGTAGCCTTCTGACGGGCAGCTGCATCCATTTTTTTCTCCAGCTGTAGCCAATCCTCTTCCCGGAAGTCTATTTCAGGCTCCTCTAATGACTTTCTGAAAAAATCATCCAACTCGTTATCGGGAATATCTTGCGTACTCATCTTTATTTTTTTTTAACAGACTCCTCAGGTTTTCCCTTGCCTTAGACAAATTAGACTTGGAGGTACCAACAGAAATACTCAGCATTTCAGCTATTTCTTCATGTGTATATCCATCCATTACATATAGATTAAATGCGGTACGGTACGCTGGAGAAAGCTTCTGTACCAAACCTACAATATCCTCATATGCCATATCTGCCAGTACATTTCCGGAAGCAGATACATCTGGCGATGTTTCAATATCTTGTTGATAATAATGTTTCAGGTTATGACGGTAATTATCTAATGCGGTATTGATCATGATTTTACGAAGCCATCCTTTAAATGAACGGGACGTATCATACTTGGTCAGTTTAGTAAACACTTTCATAAATCCATCATTCATCACCTCAGCGGCCTCTTCACGGTTCATGGAATATCGCATACAAATGCTCATAGCATATCCATAAAAGCTTTTATACAAAGCTTTCTGGCTATTTTTATCTCCCTTTATACAAGCTTGTATAAGGGCTGCTAGGCGTTCATCTGGTTCAGGATTCACAAAAAAATGTTTGCGCCCACAGCACGGGCATTTTTAGGGATTGGTTGCTTGCCAGGAAAAAAATATTTATAGCTGGCATTAGGAAGCAAGTACCAGGTTAATTCACAAGCAGCCCCCGTGCTGTGTGAAGAAACACACATAACAGGGGCTGCAACTGCTATATTTACTAGTTATTTGTAGAAGACATAGGAATATAGATTACACTACAATGGTTTGCTGTGTACGACTGCTTTCCATAGCGGCTTCGATAATTTGAATACCCTGCATAGACTCTTGTGCTTGTACAGCCAGAGGTTTACCAGAAGCAATAGCCTGGTACACACTTTCATAATACTGCAGATAATTTCCGGGCAGGGTTTCAATCTGGCCGGTCAGATGCAAATTGTTGATTTGGGTATTGATCGTTCCCCAAAAAGACTTCGAATCTACACCCCAGTTTTTATCGGTCGGTTTGCCTCCTACTTTTAAGGCATCTTCCTGAGGATCTAATCCATATTTCATAAAAGTGCCCTGAGTACCATGCAACATATACCTGGGACCTGGCTCCCTTACCAGGTAACTCGACTTAAGTGTCACCCGCAAGTCATCATAATTCATCCGGATATCGTAGCTATCGTCAATTTTACCGCCCGGGCGTTGTATGCGGATGTCGGCTGTTACGGAACGGGGCATTCCGAAAAGTACTAGTGCCTGATCTATCATATGAGAACCCAAATTATATAAGATGCCAGAACCGGGGCCGGTTTCTTCTTTCCAGGTGTCGGCTTCTACATAATTCCGGAACCTGTCGTAGTGTGCTTCAAAATCTACTAACTGGCCCAAAAGTTTATTGGCTACTACCTGCTTTACTGTTAAAAAATCACCATCCCAACGTCTGTTCTGAAACACAGAGAGTACTTTTGCCTGTTTTGCTGCCAGAGCGATGAGTTCCTTTGCTTCCTGAGAATTTACTGTAAAAGGCTTTTCTACAATTACATGCTTACCTGCGGTAAGTGCTTTGCTTGCCTGTTCATAATGCAGACTATTAGGCGTATTCACTACGATTACCTCAATAGCCGGGTCAGCCAGTAGTTCGTCAAATGATCTGACTACTTCCACAAATGGATAGGCCGCACTGGATTTATTACTTCTCCGCTCTACTACTTTGGTGAGCTTAAAACCCGGATGTGATGTAAGCAAGGGTGCATGAAATACTTCACCCGACATTCCATACGCTGCCAAAGCAACATTTAGTGTTTTTTCCAAGAGATTGATTGTTTAAGAGTTATTTACCTGGCCAGGCCAGATACCTACTGTCAAATATCAACTATCAAACACCAAAAGTCAACTAAGAACTTCTAAAACTATGGGTTGCCGGTTACATAAAGTACTTTAATTCCTCATCTATAGCACCACGCACTTTTTTGAGTTCTGCCGTTAAAGAATCTACTTTCTTTTTTAACGGTTCAATATCTTTTTCCGAAGGCACATGGCTGTGCTGAATATACCGTTTGGCTGTTAAGTTATAATTGTTGCTGTTATCCGTTACTTCCTGAAAGCTGGCACGGTGGGCAAAGTTTTTCACTGACTTATAGGCTTCAAATACTTCCCGGATGTAGGTTGTATGCTCAGCACGTAACTTATTCCGCCGCCTGTCGGGTTCAAAACCAGTAGAAGCATCCACAAACAATATATCGGTATGCAACTTCTTTTTGTTTAGGATGAGAATAGACACATTGGTTTTGCTGCTGTAAAAAATATTGGGAGGCATATCTATCACAGCTTCTATGTAGTTTTTGTGTATCAGATACCGGCGTACGGTATGTGCATTGCCTAGTTTGAACAGGGCTCCATGTGGCACAATGAGTATAGCTTTTCCATCTGGTTGCAGCGATTGCAGGATATGCGTTACAAAATCTGCTTCTACCTGAGCAGGTGCACTAGCTTCCCTGTTGTTTTTATAGGCTACCGCAGGTTCTTCAACAATAAACAGATGCCTGGTTTCTTTATCCTTTTCAAAAATTAGTTCAGGCTGGCTAGGCAATAAAGTTTCTATCTGGTAAGGTGGATGCGAAATAACTCTATCAAAAGTCAGCAGTTTTTTCCCGGAAACAAACTTTGAGTTCTGTAAGCTATTAGCTGTTTCAATCTCAGCCCGGATCAACCCATTAAACAACATATTAAACCTGCAAAGCTGCACATACTGTGAATGGATTTCCTGGCCATATAATTTGTAGTCGGAAATCCCCCCCGCACGGCTGCATTGGATAAGTAGTGTACCTAGTCCGCAGGCAGGGTCATATACTGTGGTAGATTCATTTAACCCTGCAAGTTCTGCCATTAGCCTGGAGATGCTACGGGGTGTATACAGGAACCCGCTTTTATGAAAATGCTCTTCGGCAAATTTTTCGATAAGGTATTCAATGGCAGCGCCCACCACTAAGCCATGGGCTTCATCTACCTCATGGCTGCTTAAATCCATATCGGCTACTTCGCTAATAAGTGAACTAAGCTTAGCTTCCAGATTTTTCTCTTTCCCGTTTCCCAGCTCACGGAACGAAATATCTAGAAATACCCCTGCTAGGGTAGATTTATATTTCTTCGAAAGTTGAGCAATAACCTTATCCAAAGCTACTGCTACAGAAGACCGGGTATTTTGCCTGAAAATTTGCTGCAAACTGTCGGCTAGGGAAGTTTCCAGCTTAAACGGAAGTGCCTTATTGCGGGTGTCATAAATGTATTTAAGTGCCAGCAACGCCAGAAAGTGAAAAAACAAGGAGGGTTCTTTGTCTTTATCTTTAAATTTTCGGTAATGGTGGTTTAAGCTTAAGATTAAGTCATTATACATAGCTAGTTCTGATAAACATGTTGAAGGAGTAACTGTTGAATATATTTCTCTTTCTCATCTTCCAGTTGATACACCAGTGTTTTCTCCTGATCGCGCAGGCGTACCATACGTACTACTTTTTCCTGCATAGCCAGATCCGGTAGCGGTATAGATAAGTTTTTTAAAACACTCATGGGTAGTGTAAACATACTGGTGCCTGAGGCAAAAGATTTAAAATAATCTCTGGCCTCAGGCTGGTTTAAATACCACTGTAGGTATTCTGGCAGCACTTTTTGACCAGACTTGATTTTTAATGAGAAAAATGCAGAAGATATTACCAGTTTTTTATCAGACTCTTTTATTAAACAAGCAGACGTATACTTACCTTTAGCAAGCAAAATAAGTTGCCCTGCCTGAAGCAAGTGTTTAGGCTTCACCAGCTCTTCACTAATATGAACTAAATTTTCAGAAATATTGCCGTCAATATCCACATCTTTCATCTGTATAACTTCTACTTCTCCCTCCAAATTATCCAATAAACGGTTTCTGAAAGTAATCCCTGTTTTGATGTCGGCAATCTCGTGTAACTTTATAATCATGTAGGTGTAGACAAATAATGCACTAATTAACACATTGTTACTTAATTTTCTATAATTTGAATAAAAATATATAAATAAAAAGGTATTTGAATCAGCAGACTAAAAAAAATTATAGTTTATACATGTATCTTACTACATGCAGAATTATTTTGCCAAAATATTGATAGTCAATCAACTATAATAGACTTTATACAGCAGTTGTATATAATACAAGCGATAGCTTGTGCGAGTCTATAAAATTATCTATTCTTATGTGCCCTGGATAAATATATAAAAAAATTCCAATTCTTCATGTAAGAAGATAATTTTTTGAAATTAATTTATCAACTTGGATAGGCGGCTTTAGATGGATTTGGCTAAAGCCTCTGATTGATAGAGAGAATGCCTCAATACAGAGGAAATATATCTGTTTAAGAAAACTATCTGACACCTTTTATAAATTTAAGGTAAATGTTAAATTTTTTTTATAGCGCATTTAGAAAATTTTCAAAAATCGAATAATTGAGTACATTTGCATGCACCTGTAGCCGAAGTGGCGGAATTGGTAGACGCACACGTTTCAGGGGCGTGCGAGCGCAAGCTCGTGCGAGTTCGACTCTCGCCTTCGGCACTCTTTAACCCGTTCAATTAATTAGTTGAACGGGTTTTTTATTATCCCTCTGTATATTTTTTGTTGCCAATCTGCTTAACTCTTTGTGCAGGTTTTGCGTCTATCAGGAAAACACCTAAAATAGTTACCTTATGCAAGCATCTATGCAACGAGCAGAGTTCGATCAGCTCAAAGAAAAAATCAAAGACATTAAATTTGCTATGCTTTCTACCGTTGAGGAAGACGGAGATATTCATATGCGGCCTATGGCTACACACGATATGGATGAGAATGGCACATTATGGTTTTTTACCTATGACGATTCCAACAAAGTACGCGAAATCAGGCGTAATCCTAAGGTAGGACTGGGCTATGAAAACCACAGTGCGGAAACCTATGTAACAGCCGCAGGTACAGCCCAAGTTGTAAAAGACAAAGCTAAAATTGATGAGCTCTGGAACGACTTTTTGAAAGCCTGGTTTCCTGAAGGTAAAGAGGACCCACGTATTGCTTTGCTTAAAGTAGAATTACATCAGGCAGAATATTGGGATAGACCAGGCGGTAAAATGGTAACGCTGTTTGAAATGGTAAAAGCTAAATTTACCGGAGAGCCGGATAAAAGTGGGCGTAATGAAAAATTTGGCTTTGAAAAAAGCTAATATTAGTTAGAATTTTTGCGCTATATCTGCAAATAATAAATATATTTTTAAGAGGTAGTTGCTTGTGTTTGATAAAGTTGTATATTGTAAATTCCTTTATAGAAAGATTACTGCATTTTGCAACTAGCTAATTTCTTTATAAAAAGAAAAAGCCTCTATCAGAAACAGAGGCCTTTATAAATATACACTTTTGCATTATGAAATCATTTCATAAGTACTATCAACTGCAGCAAATATTAGTCCAGTTTTAAGATTTTATTAAAAAATAGTAACAAAAATAAAGCCCTTCTCACTAGGAGTTGGGCTTTTATTTTTAAAGTATTCTATCCACTCCCTTTTTTGAAAGACCAGTGCGGGCAACATACACTTTCAATTATTCTTTAAGGGCAGATTTGATTACAATATTTTTAAGTAGAGAGTAGGGAATAATCCGGGAACTTCACTAATCTGTTGATTTATCCTTAAATTTGCCGTATGCTGTCAATTAATAATTTATCTTTCTATTTCGGTAGCCGTCCTCTCTATCAAAATGTAAACCTACACATAAAACCGAAAGACCGTATTGGCTTAATAGGAGCCAATGGTACAGGCAAATCTACTCTATTGCGGTTGATAGTGGGCGAATATCAGCCCGACGAAGGTACCATTTCTAAAAGCGGCGAATGCACGATCGGGTTTCTTAACCAAGACTTGCTATCCTATCAAACAAATGATAGTATTTTAAGTGTAGCTATGCAGGCTTTTGAAAGAGAAAATATGTTGCAGAAAGAGATTGATAGAATTCTGCATGAGATGGAAAACAATTATTCGGATGAGTTAGTGAATAAATTAACCCGCTTGCAGGAGGAATTTGACATGCTGGGTGGATACACTATTCAATCTAAGTCAGAAGAAATATTAGAAGGGTTAGGCTTTACAACCCAAGATCTGGAACGGCCCTTGCGTGAGTTTTCCGGTGGATGGCGTATGCGGGTAATGTTGGCCAAACTCCTGTTGCAGAATCCTTCGCTATTGATGCTGGATGAACCTACCAACCACTTGGATTTACCCTCTATTCAATGGATAGAAAATTACCTGAACAATTATGAAGGAGCTGTAATTATTGTATCGCATGACAGGCAGTTTCTGGAGAATGCTGTAAATATGATTGTAGAAGTTTCCGGGCAGAAGCTAAACGTGTATGCAGGAAATTACTCTTTTTATATAGAAGAAAAAGCTATGCGGAACGAAATTCAGAAAGGGGCGTATGAAAACCAGCAGGCCAAAATTCGCCAGACTGAACGTTTTATCGAAAGATTCCGCTCCAAAGCTACCAAAGCCCGGCAGGTACAATCCCGTATCAAAGCCCTGGACAGAATGGATGTAATTGATGATGTGATTGATGAAACGGCCAAGGTTAATTTCCGCTTCAACTTTAAGCAGCAAACCGGGCGTTTTATTATGCACCTGGAACACGTGAGCAAAGCGTATGGTGAAAAAGTAATTCTAAAAGATTCGCATGCGGTAATTGAACGGGGCGACAAAATTGCCCTGATTGGAGCCAACGGCAAAGGTAAATCTACTCTGCTGCGGATAATTGCCGGTACCGAGCCCATCCGGGGAGAAAGGCGGCTGGGTTACAATGTAAACTTTTCTTTCTACGCACAGCATCAGCTGGAAGCACTCAATGTAGAGAATACGCTATTGGATGAATTAAAACAAGCTGGGAGTGAAAAAACAGAAATGGAGCTTCGCAGTGTACTGGGCTGCTTTTTGTTTACAAACGACGAAGTATTCAAAAAAATAAAAGTATTATCTGGTGGTGAAAAATCCAGAGTGGCTCTGGCACGTACCTTAATTTCGGAAGCCAACTTTTTGCTGCTTGATGAACCTACCAACCACCTCGATATACAGTCAGTCAACATTTTGATACAGGCTTTGCAGCAATACGAAGGAAGCTATGTAGTGGTGTCGCACGACCGGCATTTCGTTTCGCATGTAGCCAACAAGATATGGTACATAGAAGATTATCAAATAAAAGAATATCCCGGCACGTTTGAGGAATATGAAATATGGCAGGCAGAAAGGCTAAAAAATAGCAAATCAGAAACTGCCACCAAACAACCTGTAACTAAAGAAAAGCCGAAAGAAACAAAAACGGCTTACAGCGACGACCAGAAAAAAGAATTTCAGAAACAACTAAAAAAAGTCTCTGCCCAGGTACAGGAGATAGAAGACCGCATTAACAAACTTGAAGCACAGAAAGTGGCTTTGGAGAATGATTTGGCCCGTGCAGAAGTATATGCCGACGCCCAAAAGCTAGAACAAACCAATTTACAATACAAACAAATTACCGAAGTGTTAGATAACGCCCAGCAGCAGTGGGAAGATGCCTTACTGGAGCAAGAAGAATGGGAAAAAAAGTTATCATAACAACAAGACATTTGGCATTAGCAAATTTCACATGAAGAGTAGCCCGTTTCTTAGATTTTATACCCGTACATTTCAAGTAGTAGCTAGAATCCAGCCATGGGTTACGGAAAAAGCTTCTCTCCCCTTTATGCTTATTCTGGCTGTTTATTTATTTATTCCTTCGTGTGTGCCATTAGCCCAGCAGGGAACTACTTCTACGGCAAGTGGAGAGGCCTACTACCTCGACAAAACAATGCGTACCAGTGATTATGTGTATGAAGAGGGCATAAAAACGGTACTTCTATATCCGCAGGTTGCACAAGGTGCCGACCCGGCTGCTGCCATGTTACAGCCTCCGGTACTTCCTATCGTACAATCGGTACCTTTACTCCTGGAATTTGACGAAATGGGGAATACCTTTAAAAATTACCGGGCTAAACTGTTTCATTGCAATGCTGACTGGTCTGTTTCCTTGCTCACAGACATAGATTTTGTAGATCAGATCAATGATTTTTTATTTAATCAACCTCAACTTTCTTTTAATACGAAAGTTCCTTACGTTCATTATACTTTTGAAGTACCCAAAGTAAAACTGCCAGGGAATTATGTATTAATGGTCTACCGGGAAGGCAATGTTAAGGATATTATTTTAACCAAACGGTTCATCGTTTATGAAAACCGGGTGCAGGTGGCGGCAACTGTTGTCCCTTCTACTGGCGTGCAAGAAAGAAACAGAAACCAGCAAATTAACTTTCAGGTACTTTACCGCGATTATCCGCTAACAAATCCACGTGAAACAGTAAAAGTAAGCATCCGGCAGAACTACAAATGGAATAATGCCATTACCAGCCTATTGCCTTTATCTGTTCGGGAAGACCAGGCTACCTTAGAATACAATTATTTTAACCTGGAAAACAATTTTGCCGGCGGCAATGAATACCGTTTTTTTGATATGCGGAGCATTCGTTTCTTAGGAATGAATATGGCTAAAATTAATCCTGCCCCCGACAGTACTACTGTATTGATTGTACCAGATAAATCCCGTGCGAAAGAAGCCTACAGCCAGATGGTTGATATCAATGGCCAGTTTGCTGTAGATAATTATGAAACAGGTAGAGGCGCTACGGAAGCAGATTATGTAAATGTAGAATTTACCTTGCAAAGTCCGGAACGCGCGCCGGGCAATGTCCATTTGTGGGGCGCCTTTATGAACTGGAACCCAACTTCTATTAGTCAAATGCGCTATGATGCAGCCAGTCAGTCGTACAAAGGAAATTATCTGCTAAAACAGGGCTTATATAATTATGTGTATGCCCTGGAACCTGCACAAGGCGGCGCAATCAATGAAACCTACTTTGAAGGTTCCCATTTCGAGACAGAAAACTTTTATGAAATTATTATTTACTACCGCCCTTTAGCTTCCCGCGCTGATTTAGTTATAGGGTATACGCTGCTAAAACACAACAGCAGAAGATAGTCGTCCGAAAAGCAATAGGCTATTTACTTCATTAAATGTGTTGCCCTTCACTGTAAGACTACCGGTCTACAGTTAAAAAATGATAGGTTTCTGTTTTACGGGTAAGGTCGGCATTGGCAATATCCAACATGCCAAAACCCTTGTAAGTATAATTACCTAACCCATAGTTGAACAAAAACTCCTGTACCTGTGGAGCAGCATACAAACTAAAGGGAAATGTATAGCCCCGTACTTCGTATTTATCCGATTTAGTGTATACCGGATATATCCTGGCAAACTTTTTCTCGCCCTCCTTTATTTTATCCAGATAATTTTTATCTGGTACAATCTGGAACTTATAAAAAGAAGCGATCTGCTCAGAGGTATATGTACCGGTTTTTTCCATACGGTCTATCGTAGACTCATATAGCAGATCAGAAAATACATCTGAATCAGGAGCTACAAACTTTTTTATATACGAACTACCAGACAGTGAATCTACCAGCACAATGGGAGAAATGCATATACACTTCATAGAATCGCTGAACACAGGCAATATTTCCTGTTCTACGGCTTCTGGAACCAGCTGTAGATTACCTATAACTAACTCTTTCAGATCAAATAAACTTTGTAGAAAATGATCTATAAAGTTCTGATCCGGACTGGAGAGCACCAGCGTAACACGGCTGGAATAAAAATGAAGTCCATTCTTACTGATTTTGGTTTGTCCTTTTAAACCAGAGAAATTATAATCAGTAAATCCATCATATTTCTTAGTGTCATAAAGAATTTTCTCTTTTACTTCTGCCAGTAAAAACTGATGATGGAATGGAACATAGCCTCCTTTGTTTTTTAGTATAAAAATGATTCTTACCCTCACAACGGTTGGAATAGTGTTAAAAGTGATAATTAAACCAATAAAAAGATAAACTAAAAATATCTTCCAACTATCTTGGTTAGAGACAACAATTTAACTAAGGTGATAATTAAATTGTTTAAAAAAATTTGTGAGGTTTATCTATTTATACATTGAACCGGAAATGCATAATATCTCCGTCTTCCACTACATACTCTTTACCTTCTATAGCTATTTTGCCGGCCTCCCGGCAAGCGGCTTCATTTTTATACTGTTTATAGTCTGGCAGCTTTATTACTTCTGCTTTAATAAATCCACGTTCAAAATCAGTATGAATTACGCCAGCCGCCTGTGGGGCTTTAAATCCTTTTTTTATGGTCCAGGCTCGAACTTCTTTTTCGCCGGCTGTAAAATAAGTAATCAGGTTAAGTAGAGAATAAGAGGCTTTTATCAGTTTACTAAGGCCCGACTCCTGCAAGCCATATTCTTCCAGAAACATTTGCCGCTCCTCTGGGTCAGCAATCTCTGCAATCTGCGACTCCAGGGCAGCACATACCATAATTACTTGTGCATCTTCTGATGCTACTGCTTTTTTTAAGGCGTCTACATACTGGTTGCCTGTATGAATAGCTGCTTCATCTACATTGGCTACATAAATAACAGGCTTTACAGTAAGTAAATGAAGGTCGGCAATGGCTTCTTTGTCTTCTTTGGATACTTCCACGCTCCGGGCGTTTTGACCGCCTTCCAGCGCTTCCTTATAAAGTAGCAGGGTAGCTAATTCTTTTTTTGCTTTGGCATCCCCAGACTTAGCCGTACGTTCTACCTTGGCTACTTTTTTCTCTACAGACTCCAGGTCTTTGAGTTGCAATTCGGTATCAATTACTTCCTTATCAAACAAAGGATCTACACTCCCGGCTACGTGTACAATATTATCGTCGGCAAAACAGCGGATTACATGGATAATCGCATCTACTTCGCGGATGTTGGCTAAAAATTTATTTCCCAGCCCCTCGCCTTTACTCGCCCCTTTTACCAGGCCGGCAATATCTACAAACTCAATGACGGCAGGCAGTACGCGTTGCGGATTCACTAACGATTCCAGTATTTGCAGCCGTTCGTCTGGTACAGTAATTACGCCTACGTTTGGCTCTATTGTGCAAAAAGGATAGTTAGCAGCTTCTGCTTTGGCATTAGATAAGGCATTAAATAAAGTGGACTTACCTACGTTTGGCAAGCCTACAATTCCACATTGAAGTCCCATAATAATAGTTTAGTGTTTAGGATTCAGGCTTTAGAGACTCATGAGGTCTTAAAGCTTTACATCCTGCATTATGTTTTTGTTATTCTTTGAATACCCGGTATTGTTTATATCCTTTCCGGAATTCCATTACCGACACCCGTACAATGGTGTACACTGGTATGGCAGCAATCATCCCAACCGGGCCCCCAATTGTTGCGCCTGCAAATATAGCAACAAAAATCTCCAGAGGATGTGCTTTTACACTTTTTGAAAAAATAAGCGGCTGAGAAATAAGATTATCTATCAAATGGACAACCGTAAACACGGCTAAAATTTTAATTAGGGCAAACAACGACGCATCTGGTATATCTGGCAGTTGTGTAGTAGATAGGCCAATAACAATGGCAAACACGCTTCCGATAACCGGGCCAATATAAGGCACCACATTTACCAATGCGGCAAACAACGCAATGGTTAGGGCATAGTTAATGCCTACCATCGTAAGCCCTAACGCAGTAAGGCTGAAAATAGAAAATATCTGTAGGGAAAGTCCCAGTAAATAATTAGACAATAATTTTTCTACTTTGTGTAGGGCCGTAATGGTTAACTCAAAATACTTATTTGGAATTAACTGAATAATGTTACGGCGCAACAAGCCTCGTTCGTACAATAAAAAAAACGTAATAAAGATTACTGCCAGCACAGCTACAAAAAAAGCAGTAGAAAACTGAATAGTGAAGTTAATAATATAACTTACCTCCAGCCGCTCCAGAAACGCAAACAAGTTCTCTTGCAAAGCCTCTGACAAAAACCCTGGTTCCTTTTCCAGATGAAGTACGCGTATCAAAAAAGCTTCTAAACTACCTAATGTATTAGAAAGATACCCCATCAGTTTCTCCAGATCCAGAGAACTGAGAATGCGAATTTGCTCAGATATCAGCGGAATAAACAGCAGAACAAATAGCGTAAGTATAGAGATCAGGATAATAAAGGATACAATTACCGCTAGTACCCTGGGTAATTTCATTTGCATGAAATAAATCTCACTCAGGTAATCGGTTACCGGACGTAGCAACGATGAAAAAATCAGGGAAATAACAAAGTAAAGGAGAATGGTAGAAAACAACCAGCTTAACCCAACCACAATTAGGGTGATGAGTGCGATATAGGCTATACTGATGTATTGCTTTTTTATATGCATAAAGAAATATAAACCCGGATAACCTGCGGCTTCAGACAAGCCGCGCAAATGCAATAAATTTACTAAAAGGGAGCATTGTCTCTATTTTGTCTGTACCGCTTGCCAGGCTTTTGTTGCCTTAAGGGAAGTTATTAAAAAAGCTCTTGAGGGCATCAAGAGCTTTTTTTCAATAAAATAATTTCTGAGGGGCTAGTCCCAACGTAAATCTTTGTCTGAAGCAGTATTATCTTCACTTTGCTCACCTTTTTCTTCAAATTGCGAGAAATCGAATTCAGGCATCAGATCCGTTTTTACGTGTTCCACGGTTTCTTTCAAAGCTTCGATAAACTTATCGAAATCTTCTTTGTAAAGAAAAATCTTGTGTTTTTCATACACATAGCTTTCATCCTTGAAACGTCTTTTACTTTCCGTAATGGTTAAGTAATAATCGTTCGAACGTGTAGACTTCACATCAAAAAAATACGTTCTTTTCCCGGCTCTTACTCGTTTTGAGTAAATTTCTACTTTTTCGTTTTCTTTGTTCTCTTCCACAATCCTTAAAATTTTAAGATTTATCGAAAGTAAAATTATAATATTATTTGCACTTATAAAAGATTTTTAAAAATAAATTAGTCCACCAGCTTTTGCATCATTCCTGCGCAAATGAAGCTTATTACACTTTCTGCCATCTAAATTCCCGAATTAAACCCCCTCCATAGGCTTTCACCCCTAGGTTAAAGTTTGCTTGCTAACGCCTTAATGGCCTATTGTTTTTTGGTAGGAACTCCGTTGATATTACCTCATGGGCTATCAGCCGGATTTGGAAAGTTTTAGTGGAATATATATACTAGCGCATCACTTTATTGCCATTATGTAAAATTAGTTCACTTTTAAAACGTTTACACCTATGCAAAAAGCATGTATTTGCTTTATACTATGGTTTTTCTGCGGATGGCAGGTACTCTCTGCGCAAACGCAGCTTCAGCTAGCAGAACAAGGAAAAGCATCTTATTACGCCAATAAATTTGAAGGAAGACTAACAGCAAACGGAGAAACGTTTACCAACTCCGACTTAACAGCTGCCCACCCAAGCCTGGCATTTAACACACTGGTTAAGGTAACTAACACTACCAATGGTAAATCTGTAGTGGTACGCATCAATGACCGGGGGCCTCATACCAAAGCTCGTATTCTGGATATGTCTGCTGCTGCCGCCAGGGAACTGGATATGATCCGGGCCGGAATTGCTACTGTACAGGTAGAAGTACTAGAAGATGCACAGCACAGAAGCAGAGAACCCTATAGCATTGCCTCTATTGCGCCGCGTACGCTTTCAAATACGGCTCCCACGCCCGATAAAAAAATTAATATTCCTTTTTCCTACGGACATACTTATAGCCTTTGGGGTACTGAACGGTTTCCGAAAGGTTTTGGTGTACAGGTGGCCTCCTTTGCCGATCTGCAAAACGCAAAAGATGTTTGTAAGGAATTACTGGCTGCCAGTGTGCAAGAAGTATACATTCAGGTAGATCTCACCAAAGGAGAAAAAATACACCGGGTAGTGGCCGGAGCCTTCCCAAAAGAGACAGAAGCCCAGCTATATGCACACCGCTTAGATGAGTTAGGATTTGATGGATTCGTAAAAAAACACTATTAATTAGCCTGAAAAGCGCTGGTATTTTAATTTAGTTAGCAGCAACACTCCATTCATTACGCTTTATTTCGTATATTCAACATAATATAAGAACTCTATCCGTTTTAAGGGTAGAGTTCTTATTTTCCGGATAGATACGTTAACAGAATAGGTTGTTATTATTCAACAAACCACTATGGATTTAAAACAAATCAGAGAATTTGGCAATATTGAGTTTCTGGCCAAGCAAATGGTAGAAGGCTTTATCACGGGCCTGCATAAATCTCCCTTTCATGGCTTTTCCGTTGAGTTTGCTGAACACCGGCTATACAATACCGGTGAAAGTACCAGGCATATCGACTGGAAAGTGTATGCCAAAACTGACAGGCTGTACACCAAACGTTATGAAGAGGAAACCAACCTGCGCTGCCAGATTTTGCTAGATGTTTCGGCTTCTATGTATTATCCGCAGGACAATCTGGGTAAAATTACGTTCAGCACAATGGCTGCCGCCTGCCTGGCCTATTTGCTTCAAAAACAGAAAGATGCCATTAGCTTATGTACCTTCGCAGAAAACATAGATGTACATACGCCTACCCGGTCTACACCTACTCATGTGCATAAGCTTTTTCTACAGCTACAGAATTTATTAAAGCAGGATAAGCCATCTGGTAAAACAGCCGTTGCTGACGTTATTCATCAAATAGCTGATAAAATAAACAAACGCTCGCTGGTAGTCATTTTCAGCGATATGTTTGAGAATATTGCACAAGCCGACCAGTTATTTTCTGCCCTGCAACACCTGAAGCACAACCAGCATGAGGTATTGCTGTTTCATGTGATTGATAAAAAAACAGAAACAAACTTCGATTTTGAAGACCGCCCGTATGAATTTATTGACATGGAAAGTGGAGAAAGAGTAAAAGTACAGGCTGCTCAGATAAAAGATCATTACCGGCACTATGTGGAGCAGTACAACAAAGAGCTTAAACTTAAATGCGGGCAGTACAAAATAGACTTTATTGAAGCAGATATTCAGCAGGGCTTTAATCAGATTTTGTATGCTTACCTGATTAAACGTTCTAAAATGAAGTAGCTACCCTAAGTATATATTTCTGTGTAATTCGCTGCCAGTAAGAATTTCGTCTTAGTTTTAGAATTTTCTTAGTCTGGTATTCCGGCTGGCAAACTCCATGCACTTATTTTTTACGCATCCTCATCTTTTCTGAGCATTTACCTATTGGCAAACCCAACTGGTTACGGCTATTTTATTAGGTAGGAATACCCAGGTGGCTTTTTATGTATGTAAGAAAATATTGACAGAAACCCTCTTTAAAATCGCAGATTTCTATTTCAGATTATTATATACAAGCGATAATAATGGCTGTTTGGCTGAATGGACTGTGTACTGGTATATTGTAAAACTATTCCGGCAATACTCCAACCGGTTAGGTAGGCCAGTAAACTTTTTGTCCTTATTCATATATACACAAGATGATCAATACCCATACCAGTATTACTATTCAGCACAAAGACAATCGCATAGAGAGCTATAATACAAAAGGTCAGCTAATACACATTATTGAAAGTAAAGAAATACCCAGTAAAATAGCTATACACCGCTGGTTTGGCTCGGTTACAAATGAAGAGATAAAAGAAATTCTGGATGGACCGCTCTATACATTTCTGGAGCAGCATAAGCTGAACAAAATATTGGCAGATATTTCAAAAATGAACAGCTATTTTGATGGGGTGAACCGTTGGCTGGCAGAATACTACATCCCTAAGCTGCTGAAAATAGGCACTAAATACAATGCTTACCTGCTTTCGGAGGAATTTTATTCATACCTGGCGGATGATCTGGATGCTCCTATTGAAGGCGCATTTGTTACACATATGTTTGGCTCTGAAGATAATGCCCTTACATGGCTTAAATCTATTCATTAACAGTGGCCGATCAGCCAGACATACAAAAGGCACTGAAAATTCAGTGCCTTTTGTGTTTAGTTGTTTTAGATTAATATCCCTCATTTTGGGCAAATTCTTCAGGATTCGTTACTCTATCTAACTGGTCTTGTGGAATGGGACGCAACAGATGGAATGGTTGAATATTAGAGGCAGCATCCGGATTATGGAGCTTCACTCTGTCTACTAAGGTTCCGGTACGTTTCAAATCGAACCAGCGAACCATTTCACCTAATAACTCACGTGTTCTTTCTTGCAGAATAAAGTCAAGTGTTACTTGATCAGCAGTAATGGTCATGGCATCCTCCTTACCTGGTAAGGCAGCCCGGCGGCGAACAATATTTATTTGTTCGGCTGCTTTTTCCAGGTTGCCTAGTTTGAAGTTAGCCTCTGCTGCAATCAGGTATGTTTCTGCCAGACGGGCAACAAAGAAATCACGGGAACCTGGCTCTTGTGCTAAGGTAAGACGGCTAGGATCTATAAACTTGTTCAACGAAGGAAAATACCGGCCATTACTTCGCTGTGCTACCAGAGAAGGGTTAAATACCTTATAATTCTTTGTAGCTCTTACAGCATCTGACATTTCGAAGGTAGGTACATATAATGCTGTATCACCTATTTTCATTCCAGGAGCCAGATTATTTGGATTGTTAGCATACCATACAGTTTTAAAGGTACCATGGTATCTGGAATCATTTTCCAAATCGAAAGATTTTAATGTATACTGTGTTGGCTTAAACCGTTTGAATGGGCGGCCATTGGCTATATCCCGCATCATTCCCGGATGGCCGGCATCATATTCCATAATAAAATATAAGTGCCCGCTATTGCCGCTATTAAAAGCTCCGCCAGCCGGATTACCTGTGGTATTGGTGTTGGTTAATGGGTCCGTTGTATATTGTACAGCCCACACAACTTCAGGGTTTGTTTGATTATCCATAGCCCATAAGTCTATGAACCGGGGTATCAAGCTAAGATAGCTGTAATTAGTTAATACACTTTCTGCCAATGCAGCGGCTCTGGAAAAATCATCTGGCTTGGCTGCTTCCGGAAGATAACCTCTGGTAAGCAATACTTTTGCCAGCATATGCTCGGCAGCCGGTTTATAGGCACGGCCCCATTCGGCAGGTTTAGTGGCAGGCAGGTTAGCAACAGCAAATTCTAAATCTTCTACTATTACGTCGTATATCTGACTTACCGGGGTGCGGTTTGCTGTTGTAATAACCGTAGTAGTTTCTTCCAGAGTTAAGTGAACTGGGCCGTACATTTGCACTAATAAAAAATAATAGTGCGCCCGTAGGAATCTGGCTTCTGCTACCCGAATCGTTTTCAAGGCTTCCGGCATTTCTACCGTAGGAGCCCTGGTAACTACAGCATTAGTTGTGTTGATACCCTGATAAAGTTGGTTCCATGCTTCACGGAAATAGGTGGAAGCCGGACCACTGATCATAGAGGGAGTTTCATAATCATTTACTGGCTTAAAATCTCCATCTGCCCCTTTCGTAAACTCATCGGTACCAAAAACAGTAAGGGTAAATCCCCGCTGAGAACCATACCAGCTGCGGAGCGGCTCATAAGAAGCTTTCACACCATCTTCCAACCCTGCAGGTGTATTGTAATAATCGGCCGTAATCCCTGATATAATTTTTTCTTCTAATATATTTTTGCATGACTGACTTATTAAAGCCATCATACAGAGTAATACTATTTTCTTCATATCCTTTACTTAAAAGAGGTTAATCAAAATCTAACATTTAAACCAAGCAATACAATTCTGACACTAGGAGTATCGGCACCTATTTCAGCTGTACGTTCTACTCCATTTTCAGGCGTTCTTACACGTTCTGGATCAATACCTTTGGCAAACTTACTGAATATGAAAGGGTTCTGCGCACTTGCATATATTCTAAGCGATTGCATCTTCATTTTTTCAGCTAGCGCAGAGGGGAAATTATAGCCTAGTGTAATGTTTCTTACTTTTACAAAAGAGCCATCGAAATAAGACATGGTTGTATTATACTTCGGACGTTCCTGGTTAAATATTGGCCGGGGATAGGCATTTGTTGGATTGGTAGGTGTCCAGTAATCAACATCCAAGTTGTTATAACGGCCAAATAACAGGTTATAATTATCATGGAATGCACTCCGGATCATATATTTTTGGCGCGTAAAGACGA
Organism: Rhodocytophaga aerolata; assembly: GCF_030503435.1. Classification (GTDB taxonomy): domain Bacteria; phylum Bacteroidota; class Bacteroidia; order Cytophagales; family 172606-1; genus Rhodocytophaga; species Rhodocytophaga aerolata. The sequence goes on along the minus strand of NZ_JAUKPO010000007.1, from coordinate 145,431 downwards.
AGAAGGATAAATCAAAGCCTTTGAACTCAACGCGGTTAGTGATACCGCCGCTCCATTTTGGCACATCTGAACCCAAAATTACACGGTCCTGATCGTTGATTTTACCATCTGCATTTACATCGCGAACTTTAATCTGGCCTATTTCATCACTATAGATCTTTGCCTGATCTTCTTCCCCTTGTTGCCAAATACCTATTTTTTCCAGATCCCAGAACACGGTAAGTGGTTTACCAATGAACCAGCGGTTACCCGGATCATCTTCTTTGCCACCGTATAGTTCTACAATTTGCTCTTTGTTGGCAAATACGTTCAAATCTGTAGTCCATTTGAAGCCATTAGGTAGATCTAGATTAATGGTAGATAAGCTAAATTCGATACCTTTATTGCGGGTAGCTCCTACGTTAGCCAGTACGCTTCCATATCCGCCAGACCAAGGCAATTGTCTTTGCATTAACAGGTCGGTTGTATTCTGTTCATAGAACTCAACTGAACCTGATATTCTATAATCGAATAAACCATAGTCCAAGCCAATGTTAAGCGTTTTGGTAGTTTCCCAGCGTAAGTCTGGATTTACTAAAGCACCTGGGCGGAAGCCAAAGGCACCAGTATTACCGAAGGCATATACTGACCGTGTTAATGAACCTTGGGTTTGATAAGGATTTATCCCCGTATTTCCGGTAGCACCATAACTGGCTCTAAGTTTTAGGTTACTTAGGAAGTTAAGATTCTGCATAAAGTTTTCCTGATGGATATTCCAGGCCACAGCCGCAGACGGGAAAAAGCCATACTTTTTAGTGTCGCCGAATAAGCCAACTTCTCCCGCAAAACGAGAAGAACCATCTATACGGCCTGTTAGCGTAAGGTTATATTTTTCCTTGAAGCTATAGTTTAGGCGTCCCATATAGGAAAGAATGCCCCATTCTGTTAAGTTACTGCCTACTCCTTCTACTACAGCAGCAGAACCTATATTATAATATTGCTGATATTCGTAAGGTAATCCGCTTACGCTGGCATCCAGGAATTCATCGCGTTGCTTTTGGATACTAAACAATCCTGTAGCATCAATTGTATGAACGGCATTAAAGGTTTTGTTGTATTTAAGAATATTTTCTAACGTATAGGAGAAGGTATTCCAGTACCGCTGCCGTGCTGTAGGTGATCCTCCTTGTCTGGAGTTAGTTAAGCTTGCATTGAATATACCATTCCGGCGGTTTTGGTTATCCGGGCCAAAATTTACACGGAAGCTTAATCCATCCAATATTTTGTATTCCCCATATATACTAGAGAAAACCCTTACACGGCGGTTTTCGTCGACTACCGCACCCGGAATAATTTCATGCAGAGGATTCGTACGTGCGCCATCGGTAGTAGGCCTGAAAAGAAGCCTTCCATTGTCGTCATAGGGTACGCCAAGTGGATTTTCCTGTAATGCGCCGGGCCAAGGATTGGGACCCCAGTTTTGTATGTTTAATGATGCTAAGGTAGAGGTACCTACTTTCAAGCGATCGCTAAAGCTGTGGTCGAGGTTAATACGAATAGTATTACGGGTAAAATCCTGACCGGGCGTTATTCCTTTCTCATAAAAATGATTGGCCGTAACGGCAAACTGTGTTTTCTCTGAACCGCCTGTAACTCCTATCTGATGGCTCTGCTGCGTACCTTGCCTTTCTATTAAATCCCAGTAATCTGTGTTTCTGCCTTCTTGAATAGATTTTAATTCGACGGCATCAAATAAAGCCTCATCCGTTGTATAGGCATTACGTGCCCTGCGCGACTCACGTTTATACTCTGCAAATTCGGCAGCATTAAACACATCAACTTTACCAATAGAATTAACCAGACCAAAATATCCATCATATGAAATAGTAGCTTTGCCGGAGGTACCCCTTCTGGTAGTAATAATTACTACGCCATTGGCACCTCTGGAACCATAAATAGCAGTGGCCGAAGCATCTTTCAATATTTCCATAGATTCAATATCGTTGGGGTTAATATCGTTAATGCCTCCGGCTAAAGGAATTCCATCTACTACATACAGCGGTTCATTCCCTGCACTGAAAGAGCGGCGGCCCCTTACCCGTACGGATACGCCTTGTCCTGGTCTACCTCCTTCAGCCATTACGTCTATGCCCGGAGCGCGGCCTTGCAGTGCTTGCTGAGCGTTGGCTATTGGCAACTCAGAGATCTCCTTGGAAGAAACGGAGGAAATAGCACCTGTTAACTGACTCTTCTTCTGGGTACCATATCCTACTACCACTACTTCGCTCAATGATTTAATATCGGCTACCATAGCAATATCTATAGTTGTGCGGCCATTAATGGGCACCTCTTCCGTAGTATAGCCGATATAAGAGAATACCAGAGTACCAGTTGCTTCTGGTACAGAAAGTGTATAATTCCCATTGCCATCGGTAGTGGTACCGTTGGTAGAACCTTTCAGCAGCACATTTACTCCTGGCAAACCTGATTTATCCTCCTGGGCGGTTACTCTTCCTGTAATGGTTACCGCCATATTTCTATTCCGGAAATCATCCTGGCTTGTTTTCAAAATAATGCCTTCATATACATCCATACCTCTTTGTCCGGAAGCATCGGCATATAAGGGAGAAGCATAATTTCTGGTGATTTCATTCAACTGTACTTTGCCATTGTTTGTCGCCACAATGATGTACATATTGTTTTTTACCTTCTCAAATTTAAGATCCAGCGGCTTCAACAAGTTTTTAAGAGATTCTTCCAACCCTTGAGAAGAAGGTTGATTGGAGGGCACAAACTTGTTGTTGATTACTTCGCTTTCGTAGATAAAGTAGACCGAATGTTTAGTTTCCAGTTCGGTAAGTACAGCTTTTAGCGCCTTATCGCTTACTTTCTTTCCATCTTCTTGCAAAGGTGGACTTACAGTGTGCAGCGAAGCCAGACTCTGGCCGAATGCCATCTGGCTACTTAAGCAAACTATGAGCAAAAGCCACAGCTTACCTGTACGATGAGTAGTTGTTCGCATAATTAATAAAGGTTTGGGTTAATAAATTTAGATGCATTCATTTTCAATTAGATTTTATCACTATCTGATTTTTTTCTTTTCGAATATCCAGATCAAATACTTTAGACAACGTGAGCAACAATACATCTAGGTTATCGCTGGGTATGGTGCCGGTCAGCTTACGTTGGGTAAGCTCTTTATCTGCGAAAAGCACGTGGTAACCATAAGTAAATTCTATGCGTTCGGCCAATTCCCGGATAGAGGTTTCCTCAAATACCATTTTTTTATGTTTCCAGGAGGAATACATCTGGGGGTTGACCATTTTTTTAATTATTTCTTGCCGGGTATTACAGAATTTAAGCATTTCGCCAGGCTGCATAAACATATCTGTCGTATCTGCTTTCTGGCGTACTTTTATCTTTCCCTCATCCAGCACTACCTGAGTCGACTTTTTTCTGTTCGATATAGTAAACTGGGTACCCAGCACTTCCACATCCAGCTTATCGGTGTGTACAATAAATTTGATTTGCCTTGTATCTTCGGCTTTGGTAATCGAGAAGTACGCCTCCCCGGCAAGCCACACTTCTCGGTTATCGTGTTCATCCCATTTTTCCTTGTACTTCAATTGGGTGTTTCCATTCAATATTACCTGCGAACCGTCGGGCAATACCAGATCTTTTGTTTCGCCGAAGCGGGTTGCATAGGCTATGTACTTTTCAGCCAGCCACACATATTCTATTAAAACATAACTAATACACATACCTGCAAACACTGCGGCCACCGCGTACCACTTTTTAACTCTGCTGCCGGAAACAGGCCTATGTCTGCTAACAGGCTGCTTTCTTGCCTGTAGGGTTTGTTGTAATGTTGCCCAGGCTTCTGAAACTTCCTGCGGCGGTACATCAGGCTCTTCCGGAGAAAGACTTAGAATGATATTTCTGACATTGTGTACTACCCTGTTTTTTTCCGGATACTTAGCCAACCACTGCTCCCAGTAAGCTATATCTACCGGGTTAGCTTGCTTTACCCAATTGTGGAAAGACTCGTTCAGTAATAACTCCTCCTCACTAAAATCTTGGAAGTGGTCCATCTATACAGATTAAGTATTATAAAATGTCAGAATATTTATAGTATCATATTCATATAAGCATGCACTTTTTATTTTGTACTTACTACCTCCCATAATTTTTATAGTACTTATATAAAGTATACCTGATGGAAACTTCCTATGGACCATCTTTAACTGGACGAGTGACAGGCTTGGAGAGAAAGAACAAGAGCTGTAAGGTTGAGCCGAAAATTGCGCTGCTCGGTTGTGGAATAACAAATAGTTTTGCCTGGTAATTGACCTGAAGACTGGTTACTATTTTCGATAATTACCACTAACAAATTGCAACTAACTATCCGGTAGATGGGTCCTACCTGCAGTTAAATCAATTTAAAATCATTAATCCGCTGTTGGTATCCATTATCCAGTTAAATACATTATTTTCCTTTTCAATGAAACATTATTTTACCATTGTTTGCCTGTGTATGCTGTTTTCTGTTTCCCAGGCACAAACCAAGTACACCATTAGCGGTTTTGTGCGGGAAAAAGGCAGTAGCGAACAACTCATTGGTGTAAATGTGTACCTGCCTGGCACTACTATCGGCACTACTACCAATACCTATGGTTTTTACTCCATCACACTGCCAGCTAGCGACACCTTAACGCTGGTATTTTCTTATGTGGGCTATTTGCCAGAGATAAAAAGGCTTAAACTAGCCCAACAACTAGAGCTGAATATTGATCTTCTGCCGGAAGCCCTGTTACAGGAAGTAGAGGTGATAGCTAAACGCCAAGAAAAAGTCAGTGAAACACCACAAATGAGCACAATTGAGGTGCCAGTGTCCCAGATTAAAACTATACCGGCTTTGCTTGGAGAAAAAGATGTGCTAAAAGTACTGCAACTGATGCCCGGTGTACAAAAAGGCAGCGAAGGGAACAGTGGTATTTATGTACGTGGCGGCGGGCCTGATCAGAACCTGATTATTCTGGATGATGCGGTGGTGTACAATGCCTATCATTTGTTTGGCTTTTTCTCTTTATTCAACGGAGATGCCCTAAAAAGTGTAGAACTCACCAAAGGCGGTTTTCCGGCCAGATACGGGGGCAGGCTCTCCTCAGTCATTGAAATGAATATGAAAGAAGGGAACAAAGAGAAATTGCATGGCGAAGGCGGAATTGGGCTTATTTCTTCGCGGCTTACCCTGGAAGGCCCCCTGAAAAAAGGCAAATCTTCTTTTCTGATCTCTGGCCGCAGAACCTATGCCGATGCATTAATTCGTCCATTGATGCCAAAAGAGGAAAGAGGTGGCTATTATTTTTACGACCTGAACACCAAAGTAAATTATGACTTTGGCCGCAAAAACAAACTCTATCTAAGTGGCTACTTCGGCCAGGACCGCTTCTTCTACGTGGATAAATATGATGGCAATAACGACAAAACCGGCTTTAACTGGGGAAATGCTACTGGTACGCTTCGCTGGAACCACTTGTTTACAAATAAATTGTTTGCCAATACCTCTTTTATATTCAGTAACTATAAATTTAATATTTACTCCCGCGAGAAAAACAAAGACGGCTCACAATATAACCTGGATTACTTCTCTGGCATCCGCGACTTTGGAATAAAATATGACATAGATTTTTTCCCTAACCCGCAACATGCAATAAAAATGGGAATCCTGAGTACTCACCACCGCTTCACCCCAAGTGCTTTGGTATTAAAAGATACAGATATAGCCGAATTTAGACGGGAGGTAGATAATATAGATGTGGTGGAGTCAGGCATATATGTGGAAGATTTGTATAAGCCACTGCCGCAAGTACGCATTAATGCAGGGTTCCGCTTGAGTCATTTTGCCGCTAAGAATAAGCAATATATACGGCCTGAGCCAAGAATTTCTGCGTCTTACAGCCTGCGGGAAGATCTTTCAGCCAAAGCCTCCTATGCCCGCATGAACCAGTATGTACACTTGATCTCTAACACTGGCATTGGCCTGCCAACAGATTTGTGGGTGCCTACTACCGCCCGTATAGCGCCGCAGCAGTCGCAACAGATAGCCATAGGCATTGCCAAAGATTTCTCAGATAAAGGTATTACCCTTACAACAGAGGCTTATTACAAAAAATCAGATAACATTTTAGGTTATAAAGAAGGAGCCAGTTTTCTACTGATTGAAGATGGCCCCGAGGGAGCTAACCAGGTAAGCTGGGAAGACAATGTAACTGCCGGGCAAGCATGGTCATATGGCCTGGAATTTTTGGTACAGAAAAAAGTAGGCCGCTTCTCTGGCTGGGTGGGCTATACCCTTTCCTGGACCCAGTTGCAATTCGATTCCTTGAACTTTGGTAAAAAGTACTACGCCCGCTACGACCGCCGCCACGATATATCCCTGGTAGGTATTTACGAACTAAGCCCTAAAATTACCCTTTCTGGTACCTGGGTATATGGAACGGGCAATGCTATTACCCTGCCTATTGGCGAATACTTTGCCAAACCTCATCAGCCCGGTGGGCAATCCGGGTCTTTTTACATGAGTTCTGTTAATGATTACGGCCCAAAAAACAGCTTCCGCATGGCAGCCTACCACCGCCTGGATATTGGCATACAATTTCACAAAAAGAAAAAGTGGGGCGAACGTACCTGGGAAATCAGTTTGTATAATGCCTACAGCCGCAAAAATCCATTCTTCTATTATATAGATAGCCGTTATGATAATAATACCCAGACAGAAACGCGGTTTTTAAAACAGATTACTTTATTCCCCATAATTCCTTCATTCAGCTATTCTTTTAAATTTTAAGAAATGAACAAACGGATTCTATTTATATTCACTTTTAGTCTGTTAATAGGTTTTTCAGCCTGCGAAAAAGAAGTAACGAACATTAAACTACCACAGGCCTCCTCCAAACTAGTAGTTACCTCATTTATATCCCCTCAAGATACGTTACTGCGGGTTTCGGTAGTAGAGTCTATACCGGCCATTGGAAAAAGTACACTTTCCAGCAATGATATCCGCAATGCCACCGTCACTATGTCTGACGGGGATAGGTCTGTTACATTTACTTACCACGATACTGACCATGCCTATGTAGCTGATGCGGAAGAGTTGCCAATCATTCAAGGCAATAAGTATACGTTGGAAGTAAATGATACAAAAGGCCGCAAAGCAGCGGCTACTTGTACAGTGCCTATTAATCAGCCCATTGGTGTAGAGATGGTTATTGATTCTGCTAAAAGTGATTATGCCGACTTTATGCAATACTACATGATGCTTAACTGGCAGGATACACCGGGCGAGATAAATTATTACCGCATATTTGCAGAGATTGCTACAACGCAGGGCAGCCACTCTCCTTTTTCTCAGCGGGTATATTTTGAAGGTTCTAGTAATGATATACAGCTATTTACAGATAACCGGTTAGATGGTGCAAAATTTTCATCTTCCAGAGGTTCTATCTGGAAACCTTCCTACAATCCTGATTATCCTACTGCTAACACTTTGTTTGGCTATTTATTAAATACTGACGAGCATTATTACCGCTATCATCAATCGTTGAATAACAATTACCACACAGATGGCAATCCATTTGCTGAGCCGGTATTGTTATACTCAAATATGAATGGAGGATTAGGAGTTTTTGCTTCCTACAACCGGAATACAGTCTCCATGCCGCTTAAGTAATAATACGCCGGATGGTTGAAATACCTCACAGGTTTTAAAAACCTGTGAGGTATTTTTTGTGTTGAATAGCTTTGTAAACCTTACCCTTTATATTATCACCACATGCAGCCATCCAGAGAATCACCTATAGCTTCCTTACAACAACTCCAACAACAAGCCTGGGCCATTTTACAAACCGACAGCCAGAAGCCAGGCGATGTTTTTTATACAGGCACCTTAGGTACGCAATCGGGCAGCGGCGTTAGCCTACGGACAGTAGTTGTGCGGGAAGTTAATGCGCTTGAAAAAACAATTAGTTGTTATTCAGATAAAAGAGCCTCTAAAATTCAGGAGATAGAAACTAATTCATCGGTGAGTTTTCTTTTTTGGGACAGCGAACGCAAGATTCAACTCCGCTTATCCGGTACAGCTACTATTCACACAACTGATATACTGGCAGAAGGACACTGGCAACAAACAAGCCCAAGTAACCGGCGGAGTTACCTGGCTATTCCTGCTCCGGGCTCCTTCCAATCAGAACCTACTTCCGGCTTACCAGAGGGCCTGGACACCAGAGAACCTACCCAGGAAGAAAGTGAACAAGGCAGATTCAATTTTGCTGTTATTGTTACCCGTATTCAACAGATGGACTGGCTGCACTTAGCTAAAAGCGGCCATCGCCGGGCTATGTTCCGGTATGAGGCCGGAGAACTAGCCGAAGCCAGCTGGGTCATCCCCTAATGTTAAATTTTTTGAGCTTATTTTTTTGAGAATGAACTACCTACCAAAGCAGAAACTTTTTTAGGAAAAAATACCGTTTTCCCCTACCCCAAAATTTGATACCTTTACTTACATCTTCACTTTAAAATCCGCTTGAAGTGAAACCTCTTAGTTATTATTCATTGTTCATTACTCACTACTAGACTACTTACTATGCCGACATTCAGCCACTTGCATTGCCATACCCAGTTCTCTCTGCTGGACGGTGCAGCCAATATCAGCGACATGATGAAAAAAGCACAAGCCGATGGGATGCCAGCCGTTGCACTAACTGATCATGGCAACATGTTTGGGGCTTTTAAGTTTGTAGCCGAAGCTAATAAATACAATGTAAAACCCATTGTCGGCTGTGAGTTCTATTTAGTGGAAGACCGGCACAAAAAAACGTTCAACAAAGAATCTAAAGATAACCGCCATCATCAGCTGTTGTTGGCTAAAGATCAGAATGGCTATAAAAATCTGGCTAAACTTTGCTCATTGGGCTACATTGAAGGCATGTACAGCAAATGGCCCCGGATTGATAAAGAAATATTGCTGAAATATAAAGAAGGTCTGATTGCTACTACCTGTTGTATTGGTGCCGAAGTGCCACAAGCTATACTAAATCAGGGTGAAGAAGAAGCTGAAAAATTATTTCAGTGGTGGTTAGATCTTTTTGGCAACGATTACTATGTGGAGTTGCAACGGCACAAAATGGAGCAGCAGGAAAAGGTAAATGCCGTATTGCTCAAGTTTGCCAAGAAGTACAATGTAAAAATCATTTGCTCGAACGATTCGCACTACCTCAACCAGGACGATTACAATGCGCATGACATCTTATTGTGTGTAAATACAGGTGAACTGCAAAGCAAACCTGTTTGGAAAGGAGATGGCTTTGGCGGAAGAGAATACCGGTTTGGCTTTCCCAATGACCAGTTTTATTTTAAAAAGACGGAAGAGATGGCCAAGCTCTTTCATGATTTGCCGCAAGCCCTGGATAATACAAATGAGATAGTAGACAAAATAACTCCCCCGAAGCTGAAAAGAGATATTTTGCTACCCAATTTTCCTCTGCCTCCGCAATTTGCCACAGCCGACGATTATTTATACTACCTCACATTTGAAGGAGCCAAAAAACGCTACAATGGCTTACCGCTGACGCATGAGGATACCAGTGGTCTAAGCTTACCCACCGAAGTAACCGAACGCCTGGAACATGAGTTGCGCATTATTAAAACCATGGGCTTTGCTGGCTACTTCCTCATTGTGCAGGATTTTATTGCAGCCGGTAGAAAACTAGGTGTAGCCGTTGGCCCGGGCCGTGGGTCGGCAGCAGGTTCAGCCGTAGCTTATTGCATTGGTATTACCAACATAGATCCGATTAAATATAGCTTGCTATTCGAACGTTTCCTGAATCCGGAACGGGTAAGCATGCCCGATATTGATATTGACTTCGATGACCAGGGCCGCCAGCAAGTAATAGATTATGTGGTAGATAAATACGGCAAAAATCAGGTAGCCCAAATTGTAACGTTTGGTACCATGGCTGCAAAGTCTTCCATAAAAGACGTAGCCCGCGTACTGGATTTACCTTTGCCTCAATCCAACAAATTAGCCAACCTGGTACCAACCGTGGTAGGCATGACCTTGCCCAAAGCATTTTCCGAAGTACCAGAATTACAGGAACTACGTAACTCAAAAGATATTAATGGCGATGTATTACAACTGGCTGAAAAACTGGAAGGCTCGGTACGGAACACTGGTATACATGCTGCCGGGGTAATTATTGCGCCAGACGATTTAACAGATTACATTCCGGTATTTACTTCCAAAGATTCTGAACTTTTCGTTACCCAGTTCGATGGAAAGCACATAGAAGATGCGGGCATGTTGAAAATGGACTTTCTGGGGCTAAAAACCCTCACCATCATCAAAGATGCCCTGGCTATGATCAAGAAGAACCATGGAGTTGATATAGATATTGACGCCATCCCCATGGACGACCCCAAAACGTTCGAATTATACCAGCGAGGCGATACGGTAGGCACGTTCCAGTTCGAGTCCGAGGGTATGCGAATGTACCTGAAAGACCTAAGGCCCACGAATATTGAAGATTTAATTGCCATGAACGCCTTGTACCGTCCGGGTCCGATGCAATTCATTCCCAACTTCATCAACCGGAAACATGGGAAAGAAGAAGTAATTTACCCGCATGACCTGCTGGAGCCTATTCTGAATTATACTTATGGTATTATGGTGTACCAGGAGCAAATTATGCAGACAGCCCAGATTCTGGCAGGTTATACCTTAGGCGGAGCCGATTTGCTGCGCCGGGCTATGGGTAAGAAGGATAAGGAGAAGATGGCCAAAGAACGGGTAAAATTTGTGAAAGGGGCCAAAGAAATACACAGTATTCCGGAGAAGAAAGCCGAAGAAGTATTCGACGTAATGGAGAAGTTTGCTGAGTACGGCTTCAACCGTTCTCACTCGGCCGCTTACTCAGTGGTAGCCTACCAAACGGCTTTCCTAAAAGCCAACTACCCTGCAGAATATATGGCCTCTGTGCTTACGCACTGGATGGGCAATATTGAAAAAATTACTTTCTTCATGGATGAGTGCCGGAAGCAGAATATACCTGTGTTAGGCCCGGATGTAAACGAATCAGCCCGTTTCTTTAACGTAAATAAAGAAGGTAAAATCCGCTTTGGCTTAGGTGCCATTAAAGGAACAGGTGATGCAGCCGTAGATAACATAATTGAAGAGCGTGCGAAAGAAGGGCCTTTTAAAGATATTTTTGATTTCGCCCGCCGGGTAAATTTACGTGCTGTTAACAAACGGACATTCGAAAGTCTGGCGTATTCAGGAGCTTTCGACGGGTTTTCAACCATTCACCGGGCACAGTACTTTTTTGAAGCAGATGGCGCCAACCTGATAGAGAAAGTTATTAAATATGGTAACAGCTACTTACAAGCCAAAGGTGCTACCCAGCAATCCTTATTTAGCATTGGTGGAAATGTAGATGTGCCTACGCCCCGCATCCCGGTAACAGACCCCTGGAGTGAGATTGAAAAACTCAAGTACGAAAAAGAAGTAGTAGGTTTCTATATTTCCGGCCATCCACTGGACCAGTTTAAGCTGGAGATTGATAATTTCTGCAGCGACACAATTGACAATATAGAAAACTACAAGAACAAAGAAGTATGTATTGCCGGCATTGTAACTAAAAATGTGGTACGGCAAGGCCGGAATGGAAATCCTTTCGCCTTATTCTCTATTGAAGACTACAACGGTTCTCTGGATATGGCTTTATTTGGAGAAGATTATGTAAACCTTTCTAAATATATTACGGTAGGGCAGTTTGTGTATATCAAAGGCAAAGTACAACTGCGTTATGGTACTAATGACCAATGGGAGGTAAAGCCAATGCAAATTCAGTTATTGGGCGAACTTCGTAAAAAACTCTGCAAAGGGCTGCATGTAAATCTGGACCTGGCCAGGGTTAACCATAAAGTGGTGGAAGAACTAGCCAGAATTGCTCAGTCTCATACTGGCGATTGTTATTTGAAAGTAGTGCTGCATGACACAGAAGATAAAATGCAGATAGAAACAGTAGCCCGCAAATTTAAAATCTTCCCGACCAATGAACTCATCGACCAGCTATCATCCCTGGAAGGCTTATCATATAAGTTGATCTGGTAAGGAACTTATTTACACAAAAAAAAATTATCCAGTCAAGCAGTAAAAGAGTTGGATAATCAAACACATAACTAATGTAACACTACCTGACTCCTGACACCTTAAAACAAAAATACTAACAATTAAAAGAAAAGATCATGGGAAAAGCAATCGAAATTACCGATGCCAATTTTGAACAAATGATAGCCGGTGACAAACCTGTACTTGTAGATTTCTGGGCTGACTGGTGCGCACCTTGTAAGATGATAGGCCCGATTGTAGAAGAATTGGCTGGAGATTATGAAGGAAAAGCAATAATAGGCAAACTGGATGTACAGGAAAACTCACAAGTACCAATGAAATTTGGCATACGCAATATTCCTACCTTGCTGATTTTTAAAAACGGTCAACTCGTAGATAAGCAAGTAGGGGTTGTTCCCAAAAATGTACTTGCCCAGAAGCTGAACAATGCTATTGTTGCAGAAAAAGTATAAAGTAACTCTCCCCTATTTTTTAAACCTGCCCATTTCCCTGTGGCAGGTTTTTTATTTTACAAGCCCTGGGAACAAACAGCTACTTTCGTAAGGTAATGGTAGATTTATGGCAGATTCCGCCCAAGGGAGGATTAAATTTAGAAATCTGTACTTCTACCCATTCTAGTTCAGGATATATTTCGTAGGTGCGGTCGATTATCCGGTAAGCAATGTTTTCTAATAAGCGGGAAGGGGTTAGCATCTCGTGGCGGACAATGTCATATAATTCCTCGTAATTAACAGTTCCCTGCAGATCGTCGGTAGAGGCTGCCTCCGTTATATCCAGGCTTACGGTAATGTCTACACTGTACTTATTGCCTATTTTGCGTTCTTCCTCATAGAACCCATGATAGGCAAAAAATTCCATACCTTCTAAAGCAACAGTTCCCATCAGTTATTTCAATACTTACAAACTTTGGCTAGTTGGCAATAATGTTGGTTTACTAAAACTATCCGATCAGCTGCCTATTTCGTCAAAAAACGAACCTCCACCAGGTTGCTTAGGCTCTGCTGCTTGAGTTTGTGGTGTATGCTCGGGTTCTGAGGGGGTCGATTTGGCAGATGGATTGTAGGAAACCGTAGATTCGTTCTCGGGAGTTACGTACTTAGGCGGTTCACTACGCTGCTCCAAGAATGATTTTACTTCATTTACTTTGGAATCAAAAGAAATGCGGCTGCTTTTGGCCTCTATGCGGTTCACCTTCTCGGATATATCACTAACGATACTTCTTAGCTCTACAATCAAATTATCTTTCTGGCTTTCGATAATGCGCACATCCTTTTCCATGGCTTTTAACTCGGCTATGGTTTCCTGTAAGGCTTGTTTTGCTTTTCCATCGGCCTCTTGCACCATATATTGTGCTTTGCTTCGGGCTTCACGCAAGATGCTGTCTGCCTTTACCTGTGCTTCCCGTATTTGCATTTCCGCCGATTTGTTGGCTTGCTCTATTAAATGCGTACCTGTATCTTCCGCGGTTTTAAGAGTTCTATAGAGGGTAGTTTCTACTTCACGCAGTTTCTTTACTTCTTTTTCAGCTATCTCCAGTTTTATTCTATATTCTTTATTTTCATCTATTATCCGCTCCCACTCCTGCGACAAAGACAACAGAAATCCATCTACTTCCTCTTTATCGTACCCACGGAATACTTTTTCAAAACTTTTTTGCCTTATCTCTATCGGTGTTACTTTCATATGTATAATGTTTATTTTTAATGGACATATAGAGTGCCCATTTCATCTCAATTTGTTGGTTTAAAGTTTCAAAAGTCCGCAGTCTCAGGTTCTGGCATGAAGACAACTCCCTACAGACTCATAACTTATTTATATTTTTTGTACTGTAAAGTACATATTATTAGAGATATTTTAAAATTAACCGTTATATTTTACTGGTCAAAATGCAATTTCCACACAGAAATGGAGCGGTCGTCACTACAAGCTACAATCTGGTTATGAAAATTGGTCCATTGCAGTTTATTAATAGAGGTTCCATGTCCGGCATGCCGGGCCCGGTCTATCACCTTCAGCAACTTAAAGCTTTCCGCATCCCATACTTTAATAGATTTATCCATACTACACGATAGAAAACATTCCCCGGAAGGGCTATATACTAAATGGTTAATCGCATACATATGAGCCACAATGGACTGGTGCAATGAGTAGTCGGCCGTATGCCAGACCTTCAGATGGGCATCCCGGCTGCCACTTAGCAGGTATTGATAGTCTGGTGAGTAGGTTAGAGCAAACACAGAGTTTGTATGTGCATCAATTGTATAGGTAAGTTTGTAAGTAGAGAGGTCGAAAACCCTGATCTGATGATCGCTGTAACCGACAGCTATTTCTCCCTTTACAGGGTTAATTGCTATACAGCGGGCACTATTGCCGGAAACTTTTATTTGTTTTTTTATACCAACTGTTTGTACATCTACAACTGTAAGCGTACCATCGCCTGCAGCTACCCATATATCTTGCTTCCAGCTTTTAATGTCAAATATGGCTGCATCTGTAATTTTAATTGATTTAACCTCTTTTTTTGTATGTAAATCAATAATGTGAAGGCCATCGAAGTTTTGTCCGATCCAGAGTTGATGTAATTCCGGCAAAAAATGCAAGGCATATACAGACGCTGCTATACGGGCTATCAGCTCACCCTGGTCTGGGCTTTGTAGGTTCCAACTAACCACCATGCCATCTCCGGCAGCTGAGTAAAATATGTAAGGTAATGGGCCCTGCTCTATGGTATACACAGAGTCACGGTGCCCAGTAAAAGAAGCAATTTTTTCTACCGTTACTTTTTTTGTTATATTCATTCGCGGTGTTAGCTGGTAAAGTAAACAAAAATAGAGATAAATTTGAACAGATGTATTTTCTGAGAGAAAATGACATCTGGTATATTCCATTTCCTTTAGAAATTACACATATATTATGCCTTTGTCCCAACTGACTGTTATAAATGAAGATTGCATATGGGGTTTATGGGAAATTACAGAATCTGCAGAGGCACTAACTACTCAACTGCCACCTAACATCCATGACATACATTATTTAGCCAGTGTTACTCACGAAGGCAAAAAGGCTGAATCGTTAGCCGTACGGGTTTTAGCCATGCATATGTTACAAGAATGGCATTGTGCATATTGGGGTATTATCAAAGATGAACACGACAAACCTTATCTGGCCGAATTACCTATTCATATATCTATTAGCCATACAAGCCACTATGCGGCAGTAATCATGCATAAGCATCAAGAAGTTGGTATAGATATTGAGTTTATCAAAGGGAAACTGTTAAGAGTAGCTCATAAATTTTTGAATGAACAAGAATACCAGGATGCTGGAGATGACTTACAGAAGTTGGGTATCTATTGGAGTGCCAAAGAGGTGCTATACAAGAAATACGGCCGGAGACAACTTTCTTTAAAAGAAGAAATCAGCATTTCTCCATTCAAGGTGAGCACTTTTGGCACAATTAGAGGCACTGTAGAAAAAAATGGCTATTCCATTCAGAATGAAATTATATATATGATAATTGACAATTTGATTATATCTTTCAGTTTTGAGTAGGTCACTTTTGAACAACACCTAATAAAAATAGCCTGCTAAAAAATATGTTTAAGGAGAAAACTTTGCCTTATATGGAACAACATAGTCGCTGAAAAAATACACATATGAAAATACTTTCATTGTTTTTTGTTACTCTTTTTAGTTTATATAGCTCTGATGCCGAGCCCAATTTGCAGACTGGAAACAAAATTGAGAACTTTACTTTAACTAATACAATCACTAATCGCCCGGTTTCCTTAACTGATTTTGCCAGCGAAAAAGGGGTTGTTATTGTTTTTACCAGTAACTACTGTCCGTATTCAAAACTCTACGAGGATAGAATAATTACTCTTGCCAATCAGTTTAATGCCCAGGGAATAAAATTTTTGATGGTAAACTCCAATACCTCCGCTGATAATATTGACGACACGGTAGAAGAAATGACCAGGTACGCACGGGAGAAAAACTGGCAAATTCCTTACCTGGCTGATAAAGAGCATACCCTAAGTAACCGGCTGGGAGCCACCAAAACACCTGAAGCTTTTGTCTTGCAGAATACCGGAAACGGCGCTTTCATTGTAAAATACAAAGGCGCTATCGACGACAATCCGCAACTACCTAATGCTGCTTCTGCTTTTTACCTGAGAGATGCCATTAATGCCATTGTAAATAAACGCAACCTGGCAGTAGTAGAAAAGCGGGCCACCGGATGCATGATAAAAAAAGAATAATTATATAGTTTGTCTCTTTCCACAATTTACTGTGTCTCTTTTACCGTTTATTTACCAACTATAGGAAGGTATAAACGGCTTATCCCTTCCTTTTTGCATATTTGATTCAATCAAACTAACCTTGCACAAAAGCTTACTAGTGAACAGATATGTATACGATGTATTGATTGCCGGAGGAGGTCCGGCAGGTTGTGCGAGCGCCTTACGACTGGCAAATGCCGGACTGCGGGTAGCCTTGCTGGATAAAGCTTCTTTTCCCAGAGACAAAATATGTGGAGATGCCTTAAGTGTAGATGTGCTTAACCAACTGCCTATACTTTCGCAGACATTGGCTCAACGTATGGAATCGTCTGCTGAAAAAACGCATTCGTATGGGGTACGTATTATCTCTCCCGGAGGCCATCGAATGGATATCCCTTTTATCCATAAGGGCGAAAACCGGTATGGCTACATCTGCCAGCGGACACATTTTGATAATTTGCTTTTTAGCCAGGTAAAACAGAGTGCTAAGATAGATACCTATGAAAACTGCCTGATCCAGAAAGCAGAAAATGCACAAGACAGAGTTATGCTATATTCAAACATAGGCGTGTTTGAAGGACAGATGGTTATCGGCGCAGATGGTGCTCATTCCATAATAGGCAAGCAGCTTGCCCATCTGCAGATGGAACGGCCTCACCATAGTGCAGGACTTCGGCTGTATTATGAAGGGGTAGAACATTTTCATCCGCAAAATTTTATTGAGCTATACTTCTTTCGTGAAATCCTGCCAGGGTATCTGTGGATTTTTCCGCTGCCCGGCAACAAGGCAAATGTAGGCATAGGTATGCTTTCTTCATCTATTGCAGCAAAGAAGTTAAATCTAAAACATATCCTACAGCAATTACTTGATACACATCCGCTGCTAAAAGAACGATTTCAAAAGGCCCGGCCGTTGGAAAGTATAAAAGGATTTGGGCTGCCCTTAGGGTCTAAAAAGCGAGCTATTTCCGGCGAACGGTTTGTGCTCACTGGCGATGCCGCCTCTCTCATAGATCCATTTACCGGTGAGGGCATAGGCAATGCTATCCGAAGTGGCCGGGTAGCGGCAGAGCATTGTATTGCGTGCTTTAAACAGAATACTTTTTCAGCTTCCTTCAACAAGCAATACGATAATGAGATTTACCGGCGTATGTGGAATGAGTTAAGCATAAGCCGTTCTCTCCAAAACCTGTGCAGATACCCATGGTTGTTCAACTTTCTCTTAAAAAAAGCAAGCACCAATGCCTATTTACAGCAATTCTTTACAGATGCACTTGCCGATGTAAACACCAAACGGCTATTAACCCAGCCCAGCTTTTATTACCGGTTGCTATTCAACAAATAATGAATTATAGCAGCTTTATTGTTCCTGAGCTGGAGTTAGGCTTCCTTAGGTAATACAATAACCAATACATTCACAAATATTTTGTATTTATTCATGATTTATTTTTATTTTGATTGCTTATAACTCCAAAACCTATTATGCTCTTCCGATCTTTTTGCATGCAAAAATGCTGTATAGCAGTACTCTTTATGTTGCTAATTCAAAACATGGCACAGGCACAAATATTAAAAGTAAGCCCCAATAAGCGGTATATAGTAAAACAGGACGGCAGTCCTTTCTTTTACCTGGGTGATACAGCTTGGGAGTTGTTTCACCGGCTAAACCGGGAAGAAGCGGACAAATATTTGCAAAACCGGGCAGACAAAGGCTATACAGTCATACAGGCTGTCGTACTCGCAGAACTGGATGGCTTAAACGACCCTAACCCTTATGGACATACCCCACTAAAAAACAACGACCCTACGCAGCCAAACGATGAATATTTTAAACATGTAGACTATATTGTAAATAAAGCTACTGACCTGGGTTTATACATTGGCATGTTACCTACCTGGGGAGACAAAGTTTTTAAAAATACCTGGGGTGCTGGTCCGGAGATTTTTAACCCCCAAAATGCCAAAGCCTACGGTGAATATTTAGGAAAACGGTATGCCAGCAAACCTATTATTTGGATATTGGGCGGCGACCGTAATCCACGCAACGATGCCGATATAGCTATATGGCGGGCAATGGCCGAAGGTATTATCGCTGGTGTGGGAAATAAAGATAATGCGCTCATGACCTATCACCCTCAACCTAAAGAAAAAGGCGGCTCATCTACCTGGTTCCACACCGATGAGTGGCTAGATTTTAATATGTTCCAGACTGGGCACTGCCGCAATAGCAATGTATATGAGAAAATAACTCATGATTATACACTTGCCACGACCAAGCCTACTATGGATGGCGAACCCATTTATGAAGATCACCCGGTTTGTTTTAATGCCAATGATTTAGGCTACTCTGCTGCCTATGATGTGCGCCGGGCAGCATACCTGGATTTATTTGCCGGAGCCCACGGCCACACCTATGGCTGCCACAGTATATGGCAGATGTATGCGCCAAACCGCAAGCCTGTAAATGGCCCCTTAAAACCCTGGTCGGAATCGTTAGACCTCCCCGGTGCTTCTGACATGACGCATGTCCGGGCACTTATGGAATCACGTCCCATACTGGACCGGGTACCAGACCAGGCCATCGTGGCTACTGATACCTATGCTGAAGGAGACCGCATTCAGGCTACCAGAGGCAAAGACTATTTATTTGTATACACCAGCACTGGGCGGCCCTTTACGGTAAACATGGGAAAAATCTCTGGCAAGCAAGTAAAAGGCTTCTGGTATGACCCACGCGAAGGAACGTCTAAAGCCGTAGAAAGCATGGATAATACAGGCAAAAAAGAATTTACTCCACCTTCCAGTGGTCTGGGCAAAGACTGGATACTGATTTTAGACGATGCCACTAAAAATTACAAAGAGCCGCAGAAAATAGTTACTAAGAAAAATACCTAACACAAACATGGCTAATTTACTAATCAAGTAGACAAACCTTTCCCTAAACCCATGCAACCTCTTAACCACTGGGTTACTAAGGCTATACTAGATGCTGGCTACGTAATTGAATAAATAGCCAGCATCTACTATCTAGAGCAACAGTTACCGCCAACTACCCGTATGTGCCTGATAGCAGCTTTACTTAACTACCATACTGCCTAAACCCCATGGAAAAACTTATTTTTACCCCACTGTTGATCAAAAAATCCTATATATACAGCATTGTACTCCTGGCACTCTTATTAAATAGCTGTACACTTTTTCAAACCAAAACACACGATACCACTGGCGATGCCGCCGTACAGTTAACTATTAACTCTTTACACGCGAAACAAGTACAGGAAAAAGGGCTATTAGATTCCGATACTGGCGATGAACTGGCATTGCTATATACCATCAATGCCTATAATAAAGAAGGGCAACTTACTTCTGTTAACAATGGCCTGTGGGGAATTCGCCAGACAAAACAAAATGCCTTAATTTTAGCAGATCAGTTTGATAAAATAGATATTCCTGCATATAGAGACGGAAGGCTGCTAATAGCTGTTTCATTAATAGAGATCGATGATTTCAAAGGCGAACGGAAGATGGACAAAGTAAGGGATTATACTAAATCTGTTCGATTTCCAAAATTGCTCCGGGTATCCGCCTTTGATGAGGATAAAAACCTACCCCCACTGGAACTCATAGACAGATCGTTTAAAATAGCTGGCTATAAATATTTTAAAACCAAGCAAATGGATGTATCTACAAACGACGACCTGGGAGGTACTAAACAAGCATTTGATGCTGCAGAACTTAATAACATCATCAATGGCTCTAAGACTATAAAAGAAACATATGAGATAGACGGGGCCAATGTAAATGAGCCATATCTGTATATTGTCAAATATGGCATTCAGTTAAAGAAAAGTGCCAAGTAAACTTCCCATTATCAGAAAAATACCTTCATCCGCTTATTCCTTATGTAAGTTAGTTCATTAATAAAGTTCATTTACCTCTCTCTCCTGCACTTATCTCTACTTTCTGCACGCTCTGCTGCAGAGGCTGGCTATACCCTGCCTGCCCAAATCTTATTAACAGTCCAATTCTTTTATATTTGATTCGGGCGTTTCACCCAAAATAAGTAAGGGTATCCGCTTGCATAATTTTTTTTCAATGAAGACACCGCTTAACGGCTTAAAAAGCGAAAAGGCTACTTTTATTGTTGTGATTTGTATTATGCTGTTCTCGTTGATTTATATGAGCAGCTATAGCCTGGTAATGAAGAACAAAATAGAGCATTTCCGGCAGGATTTACAGGTTATTACCGGTGAAATGAATGTACTGTTGAAATACCTGCCTGAGAAAGATTCCATGATTCAAAAGCAGAAAGAGAAAATTTTACTCCAGATGCAAGAAGTGGAAGCTGAAATGTCTAAAACCCAAACCTCGGAAGAAGAAAGGAAGAAACTGATACTCAAGCTTTCAGAACTTAAAAACCAGGTAGAGTTACTTAGTCTGGAAGCAAAAACCAAAGCAGATACCATTACTATTATTCAGAAGGCAGAAATTCTACCGGATATCTATTTACCTATAGTTAAGAAAGATACACTGCTACTGGCTAAGGAAGCAGAAATAGCTAAGTTAAAAGCAACTATAGCTGAGCTGGAAGCACGGCACCCTTCAGTGGTTCTGCAAAATAAATTATCCATGTACTATTTAACCATAGTTTCCTCCGATAAAAAATACCGGGCAAGCCGCACAAAAAATCTACGCATAAAATTCCAGTTGAAAGGAGACCCGGCTGACTTACAGGATAAGTATTTGTACCTGGAAGTAAGAGATCCCTCTCACCGCATTATTTCCAGTCCCAGAGATAAGGTACGCATTACTAACCATTTCGTGTCTGAGTACATTTTTACCCCTTCCAAAGATGAATTTGTTAAAGGTAAGTACTCGATAAAAGTCTATTCAGAAGAAGCCCAGTTTCAGTCTGTTTATTTTTTAACATTGAATTAATTACCCCTATGAAATTGCTCTCTAAACCTGTTATATCACTTCCCCGGATTTTTTCTGTGTTACACTCCCCGCTTCTTAATGGGTGGTCCAGGAATACTGAAGCTTATAGAACTTTTCAAATACATACCATAACCTATAGTTGTTTAAGCATCATCGTTATTAACCTTCTGGTAGGTTTAATAAATTTCCAGGCATCTTATGAAAGCTATGGACTTATTTCTTTTGCTGCACTATCTGTTTTATTAATCAATAAACGGGGATATTATCATGCGGCTAGGTGGATGTTTATAGGAGCATTGTATGTGTTAACTACATTAGTATTCATAACAGGCAACACCCCGGTTTTAGCTTTTTTGCTTTGTACAATGGCTGTGGTGGCTAATTTAGTTCTGTTTTCCAAAGAAGAAAAACTGGAACTTGCGTTGAGTTTTACTATTCCGGTACTCTTATTTGCTTGTGTGCAATTGCTAGATATTACTTTGCTAAGAGGGACTACTGCTTCTGAGCTATTTTCGCACAGTTCACTTTTCGTCAACATAGGTTTCATTCTACTGTCGGTGGTATTATCTGTGTTGTATCTGTTCTCTATTTACGAAAAATCTGAGAGAGACTTACGAATTTTGGTAGCGGAGCTGCAGGTTAAGGAACAAGAAATTACTAGGCAAAATGAAGAACTGTTGCTACTAAATGCTAATTTAACTGCCTCACAAGATGAATTGATTAAAAACAGAATATTTCTGAACAGTATAATCGATAATCTACCATTGTCTTTGGCTGTGAAAGATGTGAAAGAACTGAGATATGTTAGGGTAAACAAAGCAAGTGAAGACTTGATGTTGTACCCAGCAGTTGATTTTGTAAATAAAAAAGACACGGATCTTTATCCACATACGCAGGCAGAAGCTTTACTGGAAGAAGACTTAAGGGTGCTTCAATCAAAAGAGACAATAGAAGCAGAGAGATTGGTGACCAATAAAAACAATGAAACTAAATTTTTGTATACCAGAAAATCAACCATTTGTGATGATAAAGGGGAGCCCATGTTTATTTTGACCATTAGTGAAGATATAACGCCCCGTAAACAAGCAGAAGAACTATTAAAGAGAACAGTAAAAGAGCTACAAACCCGGAATCATGAACTGGATAATTATGTATACCGGGTTTCACATGATTTGCGGGCACCCTTCTGCTCTATGCAAGGTTTAATTAATCTGTCAAAAACTGAAAGCGATATAGCTAATATAAAGCAATACATAGATTTGATAGAGAAATCTGTCTATAAATCCGACCGCTTTATCCAATCTATCCTTAGTCATTCCAAAGTATTAAATACTGAACTACAGATAGAAACAATAGATTTACCAACGCTTGCCAACAGTTGCTTTCAGGAAGCACAGCACTATATCTCCGGTGCTGATCAGATAAAGCTGCAAGTGCACACCGAGGTAAGCTATCCGTTTGGCAGTGATCTGTTTCGGGTAAATATCATTTTGCACAATTTAGTAGCCAATGCAGTTAGATACAGCAAGTCGAATGCAGACAGTAACTTTGTTAACATAACTATTCATACTTCCCAGGAACAAGCAGTTATTACCATAGCCGATAACGGAGAAGGCATTACAGAAGAGCACTTGCCTAAAATATTTGATATGTTTTTCAGAGGCAGCGAAAAAGCTACCGGATCTGGCCTTGGGTTATATATAGCCCGTCAAGCCATTGAAGCTTTAGGCGGAACTATTCATGTTGAAAGTAAACCCGATCAAGGAGCTATCTTTAGTGTTACCTTACCCAACCATATTAATAAAACTGTCTAACTATACTTTCTGTAGCAGCGTTAGCCAGGCTTCCGTAAGTTTGCCAACTCTCAGATAAGATTGTGCGGTCCGGTGCAGTCTTATCTGCAGATCTTCATCCGATTTATAGGCAGCCAGTACCGATTGAATAACGGGCTGGTTTGAAAAATTAACAATGGCTTGTTTGTCCGGGAAAGCTTCAATGTTGCCTAACATGCCAAGATCATTTCCTGTAAGTACTGTGCTATTGCGGATAGAATGTGGAATCTGATCTATACCAATACCCTTTTTCTGATTAGGTTTAGGTACTTCAAATAAAGCATCGCCACTTGCCCGGCAATACCAATCGCCACCCATACGGGCAACCAGATCAATCCTCTGAGGATCAATCTGTCCTTTTTCATTCAGAATCTCTTCTTTTATATGCATAAGCAGCACTTCGCAAATGACCAAATTGCCTGCTCCCCCAGATGTGCCAGTTTCTATCACCTGATTTACTTTGCATTCAAAAGCTACTGGAGACTCTCCTACTCGCGGGGGTTTTACTAAGGTAGAAGGTAGAGCTGTAAAACCTGCTTTTATAAACTCATTCACTCCTTTGTCGTACTCACAACTAGCCAGCGAGGTTTGCTGCACCATAGCATAGTTTACCACATTTATTACCACCTCTTTTGTTTCATACACATTCTCCAGCGTATGCTTTATACTGTTGTCCCGTACCCGGCGTGCGGGAGAAAATACCAGCGTTGGTGGATTAGAGCCAAATACATTAAAAAAACTGAATGGACTGAGGTTTACATTTCCATTGCTGTCTACCGTACTGGCAAACGCAATAGGACGAGGGGCTACGGCACCTAATAAATACCCATGAAGGGTTTGCGTAGCAATATCATTAGGATGAATGGTCTTAACAGGCATGGTAGTATTTTTTCAGGTGCTGGCAGGTATACAATAATGGCTTAGCTTACACTCTTTGGTAACTATATTTCTTTCGCTGGCAGCACTTTTCCTCTCACCTCCCCAAACCCTATTCTGTTACCATCCTTTTTTCCAAAGCCCCGCATAATTACCGTATCATGGTCATGTAGGAATTTTCTTTCAGAGCCGTCGGCTAGAAGCAAGGGCTTAGTTCCCCGCCAGGTAAGTTCCAGCATAGAGCCATACGCATCTGCCTTCGGGCCACTAATTGTACCTGAGGCATACACATCACCAATAGTAACATTACAGCCATTTACGGTATGATGTGCCAGTTGCTGGGCAATATTCCAATACAGGTATTTAGCATTCGAACGGCAAACAACTTTTTCACTGCCTTTGTCGGGTAGTATAGAAACTTCTAAATGAATATCGTAATTCCGTTGCCCGGAAGATTGCAGATAGGGTAACACTTGGGGCTCTTGTACCGGACCAGGCACACGGAAAGGCTCTAATGCATCCAAAGTAACAATCCAGGGAGAAATGGAGGAAGCAAAATTTTTGCCCAGAAATGGCCCTAATGGCACATACTCCCAGGCTTGAATATCTCTGGCAGACCAGTCGTTAAACAGAACCATACCAAATATATACTCCTCTGCTTTGGTTACAGGTATATGTTCTCCTAACTCCGTAGACTGACCTATAACAAATGCCATTTCCAGTTCAAAATCCAGTTGCTGCGAAGGGCCAAAACCAGGCAATGCTGCATCCGGTGTTTTATACTGGCCATTAGGTCTATGAAAATTTGTGCCGGATACTACAATAGAGGAGGATCGGCCATGATACCCTACCGGCAGGTGTTTCCAGTTTGGAAGCAAGGCATTCGCAGGATCGCGAAACATAGTGCCTACATTGGTGGCGTGCTCCATGGAGGAGTAAAAATCTGTATAGTCGCCTATTTTTACCGGCAATTGCATATGTACCTCTGTGTCGTACAACAATACTTTGCGCCGGTGTTCGTAATTATCCTGCAGTTTGGCATTATCATGCCGCAGCAATTCTGATATCCGCTGCCTTACTTGCTGACATGCTGATTTTCCTAATGCAATAAAATCATTCAGATACGGCTGACTGAATACAGCATGATCTTTTAGATGTAAGGTATCGAAATACCCCAGCTGCGCCATCTCCTGAAGATCCAGTACATAGTTGCCGATGGCAACTCCGGCACGGGCAGTACCTATTTTGGGTTTAAAAATGCCAAAAGGAAGATTTTGCACCGGAAAATCACTGTCTGCCGGTACTTCTACCCATGTTTTCAGACTTGGATCGTTCGCAGAAAGCATAGAGTACTGAATAATAGATACGGATGAATGACTAATGATGTATAAATGTATAACTCAGAAGGTATTCCCAGGTATTGGTTATGCCTTCATCCGTCAATAATTATTCTTTTATTATACGGCTACCGGCGCTTTAATAGATGGATGCGGCTGATAATTCTCTAATGTAAAGTCTTCATATTGGAAAGAAAAAATATCTTTAACCTCCGGATTCAACCGCATCTGAGGTAATGGACGGGGTTCCCTGGAGAGTTGTACCTGTACTTGTTCCAAGTGGTTAGAATATAAATGCGTATCTCCACCAGTCCAGATAAATTCACCAGGCTGTAAATCACATACTTGAGCTACCATCATGGTTAGCAGTGCATACGAAGCAATATTAAAAGGAACTCCCATCAGCTTTGTATTACTAAAAATTTGATGAATACATTGTAAATCAACCATTTTAATGAAATTTTATGTATTACACAGATAAAATTTGTTGAATATGAACATCTTCGGCACAAGCTACTCAAATTAGTATCTTTCTCAACTCTAAATAATTCTATTTTCAATTATACAATAAATATCTACTCAAGTCAAAATACCCAATATTACTTTACAATATGTTTCAAAATATATAATCTTTTATTGATAGAGATCTAAATTTTATAAACTTATTGATATAATACTTAGCTTACCTTTTTTATATTTTATAAATTCTTATACTAGATCTGGCTTAATAAATTTGAAAATAAGTTGCACATAAATTCTATTATAGAAGACTAAATAGGATTAATTCAATAGGGTAGTTAATAATAATGTCCACAATATATCTAGCAAATCTGTCTTAAATTATATATCTTTAAATTAAAGTATTCAATTTTCAATAGTCTTTGTGATGGTTGCTTTAGGTCCTACTCCTTCTATTATTGAAATAAATTTATTTCCTAATTCATCTTCATAAGACACTTCTATTGTATAGCTAGTATTACTAATATGATTCTCTCCAGTTGTTCTGCCAAATATATACCTTCTTTCACTTTTATTGAGTTCATATGGTAGGCTAAGAGAATGTAAATTTATATTGCCAGAAAGCAATTTTATATCTTTAATATAAGCTGTTTCGCCTTTATTATTTAAATCTATTTTAATATCGCCGCTCGCACCATTAGTCGAAGCACCATTTAGCCATAATTTAGGCTTTACACTTAATTTAAGCTTTCGTTGCTCTACATCTGCTAACCTATTAATATACTTATCTACAGCTATTGGTTCCCCATTTTGGACAGCAATAACACCAGCCTCTTCAAATCCTTTGAAATATGAGGTAGTATTAATCATTATTGCTAATTGTCTTTCAAACTTGTTCTTAAAGTCCTCAATTGAACTGAAAGTCTCTATCAGACCTCTTTGCATATATTCATTTTTAAATGCTATTAATTTTTGATATTGACTATTGTCCACTCTATCCAATGCTACAGGTTTATTCGAAAAATATAGCATTACTGGCTTACCAGTTTTAATATGTGCCTCTATCTCTTCTGCACTTCCACTAATAAAATTACCGGTTGGAGTACCAATTCGTGTCCAAAAAATTCCTATCAATAAATCGCTTTGGCCTAATACCTGTTTATTAATGATTTCTTGAGGCCGATCCCCTAATAGCGGAGCAGAATGAGTTTCCCAACCTATTGGTAGTAGCACCATCTTTTTATGTATTGAATAAAGATAATTCCATTCCCATATTATCTTTCTAGCTATTTCACGTTCATCATTTACATCACTTGGTGATGCAAGCATTACATTATAAACAGTTGATACGAATGGCATATTTATATTATAACTTTGTATTAGGTATAGTCCAAGATATCAAATATATTTTTATAATTTTTAATATGACACAAAACCCAACAGATAAATATTTCCACGATATTTATCTGTTGGGTTTTGTGTCTATCTAATGTTATATTTTCTGCTTCTGCTTTGTAGCTCAATTTATAGGACGGCTACAGAGTAAAACACATCAGAGCTATATAATCAGGCTAATTTATACAGCAATTGGGGCTTTAATAGAAGGATGAGCTTGATAATTCACTATCTCAAAATCTTCAAACTTATAATCAAATATAGAATCTGGCTTACGTTTAATTATGAGTGTAGGCATGGGATAGGGCTCACGAGCAAGCTGAATTTTTGCTTGTTCCAAATGATTAGAATATAGATGCACATCTCCTCCAGTCCATACAAAATCTCCAGGTTCCAATTCGCATTGCTGGGCGATCATATGTACTAGTAATGCATAGCTTGCCAGATTAAAAGGGGTACCCAAAAAAAAGTCTTGGCTGCGAGTATAGAGTTGGCAGGATAATTTACCTTCAGCGACATAGAATTGAAAAAGCGTGTGGCAAGGTGGCAAGGCCATATCATTTACATCAGCCACATTCCAGGCACTTACAATATGTCTTCTGGAATTAGGATTAGTTTTGATCTGCTGAACAATCTGAGTAATCTGATCTATCTCTTCTCCATTTGGAGTTTTCCATCTCCGCCATTGCTTCCCATAAACTGGCCCTAAATCTCCATTTTCATCGGCCCATTCATCCCAGATAGAAACTCCATTTTCTTTTAAGTATTTAATATTTGTATCACCACTTAAGAACCATAGTAATTCATGGATGATAGACCGTATATGAAGTTTTTTTGTCGTTAATAAGGGAAAGCCATTTGATAAATCAAATCTCATTTGCCTGCCAAAAACAGATAAAGTGCCTGTCCCAGTTCTATCTCCTTTCTGCACACCATTATCCAAAATATCTCTCATTAAGGCTAAATATTGTCTCTCAGGATGTTGGCTCATTGTTATTATTATTTCTATGGATACTAAAAACCTTCTTTTCTAAAATTGATAAATTTTGTTCCAAGTTAGGCAATTGAGCTATAATTTTTTCATACTCTTCAACTTTAGCTTTTAAATTTTCTGTGTAAATACTCAACTCATTGAATGCGCATTCTAAAGCTTTACATTTGGTAAACCAGTGAGCTGTTTGGTTTCTCTGTTTTGAGAGTGTTTCTTTTATCTCTTTCAGTTTATCACTTCGGCTTTCATTAGGATTTAATGTAGTTGAGTTCTTATTTTCTAGGATGATTTTTTCTATATTCTCTTTTCTATTCTTTGTCCAGAAATATCTTTTAGAGTGTTTCAAAGTAGCTCTGTCACACTTAAGTTTTTTAGCCAATCTCACCCAGGAAACTATCCGAATACTGGGAGTAACTCCCTTCTTTATTGAAGCCTTTATTTCAGCTTCAATTGAATCAAATAATTTCCTTATTTTATAATTCTGCAACCACCAGTCTTCCAGATTTCTCTGGTCAAAAGGATTCTGAAAATCTAATTGCTGTAACCTATCATGCTCCTTTATCCAATCTCTACTACTAGCTCCATGCTTAAATAACAAATTCCGGAATTTTCATGTAATTAATTTAATGCCCAGATTTTTCAAAACATTTTCAGCTTCAGTTACTATAGCTTGAATTTCTTTTTTTGCATACGCCATGTATGGATCATTTAATTTCTTCTTGTTTTTTACGTATACATCCTTCCATATAGGAATATGCATTTTAGTTATGATAGCATTTTTGCATTTTGTAGGGTTGCATTGCAGGTTTCCTTTACAGGGCGGCTCCTCAACTGTCCCATCTGCATATTCAATTTTGCGTTTGCCTCCACAAAATCCTAATCCGACATCTACAAATGGGATACCCTTGCTTACGAGGTCTTCCATAACTTCTTCTATTGGAACTCCTGCTGCTTGCCATCCTTTAAAAAAATCTTCACGTCTCTGTTTAAACTCTTCAGCGTTAGGTCCAGCTACTGGGGCTTCGGGATGATAAAGTGAATTAATAATATCTTTGTTTACTCTATTGATAGCAACGGCATCATTAAATATTTCTGTGCTTATTCCTCCATATCCTAGAGTAACTTCACTTGCAGTTCGAAATCTGTTATGAGACTCATATAAATGTTTTAAATGAAAGCTAATGTATGGAATACCTACAGCTGCTTTATATAATTGGAGACTGAGTGTATGTCTTAATCTGTGAGTAGTGAGTTGGTATTTCGCATAAACATTTTGATACCGTTTTTTTGCGCTATTATTCTTATAAGAAAAGTTATTATCCGTGTCAACTATATGAATATATGATGTAATACCATTACTTATACTATTATTTGATAATGGCCGATTATCTATATTTAGTACGACTAATCTGTTTGGAGCGAATAAATAATCATTATTATTAAGTCTAGCCATCAATTCAAGTACACTAACAGCATCGCGAACAATTGGGCAAGCAACCCAATAATCTATGTTAGTAAGTCGATCATCTGGTTTCCCTTTTACCATTGTTCCTCTAATAACATAATCACCTGAGTCTAATTGCTCAATACAACCTCTTTTAAGCTGAACAGCTTCACTATATCGAATTCCTGTAAATTGCAATAGTAAATATTGTGCAGCTAACTGCACCCTTTGAAGAATTATTTTGAACTCATTTACGCTTAAAGTATACGTTCTTTTGAATAACTCTCTTTGATTTTGTGAGCCACTCCCTCTTTTATTAGACATACTCATATAAGAGAAATCTTTTGCTTTTATTTCTGAATAATCTTTAAACATAGAACCTAAATTTGTTAAAGAGCTATAGATGAAATTTGATTCAATGTCATGCTCAATACTTAAATTATAATTAGATGAAAGGGGAATCTTCATCCTTCTTAAAAAAGATAGTAGATCAGCAGTTGATCCCTTGACCAACAATTGAAATAATTTATCAGATATTGGCTTGTCACTATATCCTTTACTATCGCCTGGTTCTACACTAGGTTGTATTTTAAAGCATAAATTATTTATATCATTTTTATTCCAACCTAGCCTTTTATCTCTTGGGTTCCTTGTAGCTATTTGTTGTTGAATTATAGGGTTATTAAATAACATTAATAACTTTTTAATATCATTTTGGCGTTCTGAATAAAAGCTTTGTGCAGCTTCGTTTAAGGAGTGAATTGTTATATCATAAATTGACTGTATCCTCCTTCCATTTTCATTAGTTTCAAATTTAGAATGCTTAAAAAAGTTATTATTCTCACAATTCTTATATAAATGAGTTAAAAATTGAAGTAACTTCTTAAAAGCAGGGCAATAGGTATTAGGCTTCAATCCATGATTTATTACTCTACTCCTATTTGATATAACTCGGGGGCATTGAGCGTGAAAGAAAGCTACTATCTTTACTTCATACATAATGGTTTCAGGCAGAATGAAGCCAGAAGTTCCCCAATCAATCAGTTGCTTAGATTTATTTATAGATAAATTGCGTGGCTTGTTCTCGTTACTGAAATCCCATACTGTATCTGCAAATTTACTCTTTACAGATACAGGAAAATTGTCTTCTATTTTTAGTTTTCCAGAAATTATCTCGTGAAAACTATCCATAAAATTAGTTTTAAAAGGCTCCATCTAGCTACTATTATAAGATAGGTCTATAAACTACTGTATCTGTTAACTCATTCATACATTCGGCAGCACTATGCGCCCATTCTAGGTCTTCCTTGCTAAACTCTGATTTCTCGGGATCTAATATTTCTTCTATTATGCTAAGGCTTTTTTTATAATGCTTTATAGTAGGAAGCTCTATTGGCATATTTTTTATAGCATTTACAATTTGATTCTTATAAACAATTAACAATGGGAGGTGTAAAGTTAAAATAACTACATTTTTACAGAATAGGCACATATTATACCGGGTACAAACTTCCCCTTTTTGATAACCTTTTAGCATTTGTACCTCTTTTGGGGGATCTAAAACATTCCTGCAATCTGCTATAATACCTTTATAAATAACGGTTTTATTTGAAGACGTGTGTTCTAGAGCATACTCAGGTTGTTCTTGCAATTGCCATGCACGATTCTCATGAATATAAGTTAAAGCAGTCCTAATGATTTTTCTAGCATTAATCTCGAGGTTATTTTTTGATATATATCTCAGCGTTTGTGCAATCGATTTATGGCCACATCTACTTTGAATTTCAAAAAAATCATAGCCCTCTTTTACCATTTGTGAAATTTTAGTTGAGCGGAATCGAACTATATTAAGTTGTAGTCTTTTATCATTTTGTGATCTAAGATTATATCGTATTAACTTTCTTTTGCACCATTCTGATGTAACCTTAATATTGATTCTACTAACTACACCATAATTATTGTTACTAGATACTTCATAAATAAACAGAAAGCTTTTTAATTCTTTAGGAGCTCTCTCTCGAACAGCCGCAGTAAGTTCAATGATCTGTTTAAAAATCGTCCGGATAACATTTGCTTCATTTTCTTTCAGTTCTCTGATAGCTACATTTTTATCATATATGTTTAAATGCATTTCCTTATGGCCCAGACTTCGCTGCTTAAAGTATTTTATGTATGGCACATTAGATAAAGGATGCTTTTCTTGAAAACAATCTGCTGTTAAATCCCACAGAGAGTCAGGGTTCATGCCTGTGTATAAGGCTAGTTTCATTGCAAAGGGCATAAGTACATCTGCATCTATCAAAGAAGTTACACCCCACGCACGGTAGAGGGCAGGTAGCCCTCCTTTATAGCACCTAGTTACATTGTGAAAAAAATTATTATGTTTTATTTTATTTTCAGGTACGCCTGATAATGCTTCACAATCCATTACATTTTCAAAGTACCATCGCATATTATCAGTCTCTTTCCAACCAAATCCTTCCGGATGGACTGAGCCCCTAGGAAATCCTTTCATGCAGGGTTTGATGCGAGGGTCCCGCCCAATCCCTGTTTTTTGATATCCTTTTTTACTAAGAAGCTTAGAAGTAAATTCAAGTTCTTCCTTCAACATCCTGTTTATTTCATTTACTTCAAAATCGCTATAGGCTGTATTTTGCTCCGTTTCTTTTATAGGCAAACCTACTCCTGCTTGAAGCAGGTTTTCATCCTTAGTCAATTGATGAAATAAGGCATACTCCATTACTTGCCTAATAGCAGACATATGTGAAGTCACTGTAAAGGAAGAAAGTCTGGTCTTACTTCCTTCTACATTGTATTTTTTGAAGTACTTTTCAACATTATGTAAAGCAAACTTATCCCACTGCTCATTCAGAAAAAAAAGCTTATTATTTTCTAATTTACTATCAAAATTATGTGTCTTTGGTAAATAGGTATTTATATAAAAGGATAGTGCTGTTTTGAAATTTTCCTTTGTGCTTTTACTTATTTTAAGATTAGCAACACGGTTAAAGATGAATTTTAGTTGAGCATATGGATCTTCAGTAGTAGGTTTAGGTAAAATTTTAGCGAGTCCACTTTCATGATACATTTTGATTGTCTTAGCCATTAGCTTTTAGTTTTAGATCCATGTCCTCTTTTTTCTGTGTGATTTTTTTGTGGCTTGAAGGTATTCCTATAAATGTATATAGCCTCTTCATACCTATTATTTATGCCATTGCTATCTCCTAACTGTTGAATTTTGGCTATAATAGGAGCAGGTATAGCAGTATACATTTCTGTGGATTTGATGTGAGAATGACCTAAGGCTCTTTGGCAGACAACTAAATTTTCCAAAAATTCCCGTCCATGCTCGGACTTTAGAATGGAAAATGCTGTTCCATGTCTTAACCTGTGAGGGCTTATTGTTTTATTCAGTATGCCTGCATTTAAAAGAGCTTCTGAGGTAGAATTAAATTTTTTTTGTATAGCATGGCGAGTTATAGGCTTTCCCCTCACATTGAGAAACATAGGAATTTCTTGCCTTTCAAAATTCAATTCCGCCTTTCTATAAACCCTCCAATTATTATGAAGGCGATTAATTCTTTCAATCATAGACCTGCTAATTATTGTATATCTTGGTTTAAGATTGCCTCCTCTGCCTTTCGATCCCATAACTAAAAGCGGAAAATACATTAAACTATCAGGGTAATGATCTAAATCTGGTAAATCAGACTTTAATACCCTGCAAACTTCTGAAACACGTAATCCGGTATCATATAAAAAGTGTACTAAGCAGCGTTCGCTCTCGTTTTTAAAACCATTCGATATGAAATCACATACTTCTAGATAAGTCAGATATTTTGGAGGCGGTCGGTGTGGAGCAACTGTTTTTAACTTGCCGTCTGAATACGGATGATTATCAATATCTCTAACTCTTCCAGCTTCTTCAGTTGTAAGCCAATCAAAAAAAGATTTTAATACAGCATCTCTTTTTCTGATGGTATACTGGCTTAATCCTTGGCGTTGTAATTGAGAGAGCCAATCCTCAACAAATCTTGACCCTACTATTTGTAAAGCCTCATCAATTGAATATACTTTGTATATCTTATCCTTCTGTAAAGCTTTACAGAAATACATAATATCCTTAGTATATTCGCCAACTGATTTCTTACTGTATCTTGGTTTTCGCGCCATAGTATGAGCAAAAAGAGTAGGCAATTCGATTATTTTCTCTTCATCATCAAAAAGGGTAACTAATTCCCCTTTCTCCTCCACTATCGTTTTGTGTGTTGTCATAGACACTGAAAAGTATTGTTATAAGCTTTTGTGATTTCGGCTGTTTTTCTTTAAGCAAGAAAAGCTGAGAACAATATAGAATAAAACTAGTTAGCATACAATGATTTTTTTATCTTATGCCACTAATATATAGTTAGTTAACGTACCTGTATTAAAGTTTAGATTCAAGTAATACTATAACTCTTCAAATAAAATACTGGTATTTTGCTTTTCTAGCCATGATTTTATTAAGCAGATGATTCAATAATAGCTATAACTCTAACCTCATTTTAGGGCAAAAAATATTTTAATTAAAATGAAATAGCCTCAATTAGTATTGAGGCTCACAAGAATATTGGTTTGCAGAAAAGATCTAACTGAAAGTAGCAACGTGCATATCAACAATAAACAATTTCTTAAAGATGCACTAAAATAGCCTGGTTATGTGAAATATAAATTATTACACAAATCCATCATCATTCCATATAGCTATTAGCTGTTTAATTTAGATTTCTCTCATATAGATAGGATAGAGGGCAGGTGGATAAATTATTTTATTAGTACATTTCCTACCTATGAAGAAAACAAGATTAGCGAAGGGCTGCTTTTATTCATATAACTTATTTTCTCTCATCCATCATTAAATAATAGAAAAGGATAAGGGATCAACTTTTCTCAGCAGCTGCTTATAGGTCATTTATTCATCTGTCCCCCTCTTTAGGTGGGTAGACCTTCTTGTAGAGTGCAAAAGATTCTTTGAAGATCTCTAGCATGCTCATCTCTCGTTGAAGGGCATATAGCTTATATTCCCGCTTGAAGGAGGCAGAGACATCAAAATGCATCCCAATTCTATTGTCTTGACCTACTGCTTCCTTCTTAGGTATGCTAAGCTTAGTATTGACAGGCTCCTTACTTGTATTACTGGTTTTCTTTTTGACCTTCGATTTTTTTGCCATTTATATTTATTTTGAGATTAGCTTTATATTTCTGCCTATCCATAACTTTCACCCATCATCCAGCGCTTATACACTTTATTGATTACTGAACTTACTTATCATCGTTCGCTCCTGATTATAGATGCCTGTTAAGCTTTCTTTTCTTGCTAGCAAAGCCTCATATACCTCTTCTGCCTGTAATTTTGCCTGATCATGTTGGCTAGGATTTATCTCTAAAGCGAGAGTTTGCTCCATCAGCCCTCGGAAGTAGCCATAGAGTTCCCCTTGACGATCATTATCTTCAAAACCCATTAATAGCAGGATTGCACTTTCAGAAAGCACATTAATTTGATACCTGGGTTTATGGGACCAAATAAGTATCCCACACCGAAATTCGAGAATCTGACGCTCAATCAATCCTAG
The DNA here is from genome assembly GCF_030503435.1 of Rhodocytophaga aerolata. Lineage (GTDB taxonomy): Bacteria > Bacteroidota > Bacteroidia > Cytophagales > 172606-1 > Rhodocytophaga > Rhodocytophaga aerolata. The sequence continues at coordinate 110,098 of NZ_JAUKPO010000007.1, read as the reverse complement.
GATCACAGCTCTTTTATCTGGATAAGCGCTTGATTGGGAATTAAGTAAGGCTGTAGACATAGGTTACTAGAAATGATTACACGTTATTACTATACTATTTTTCTTTTTGGATAGGCAAAGCTGACTAGTTAAAGTTTTTTTACTCAGTGGTGATTGTAGGGTCTATAAAAGGGGCAATTGCTCGGCCTTATCGCTTTGTTTGATAAAATAATAAGATAGATCTTCTGTATGATTTTTTGCATCTTTATCCTCGTATAAGATGACTATATTCATTTTCACTCTATAGTCTAGGGCAAGCAGAATATGATTTATAAACAAACTTTTATCAAGATCAAATTCAGGATTGTTAATAAAGCTTTTCATCTTTTCAAAGGGTAGCTTCTTTTTATTGCAAAATTCCTCAATAAAGCCATAAGGCTTTTTATTGAATTCGTGACAGATTAAGCTACTGATCAATTCATAGCTTAGCGATTCACCGGACGCTTGTTCAAGTAGGGCAAAGTCTATGTCCTTTGCCTGAAAGGTTTTGGAAGCAAGATAGCTTTGAAACCAATCTGAAAAGCTAATATCTTGTCCAGCAGAAGGCCAATGAGGATAGGATGGAAGATAGCTATACCACCTTCCGCCTGTAATGAGTTTGTCTTTGAAAACATTGGCAAAGTTTTCTGCCGTTTCTCTGTCTTTGTAGATGCCCAGAAACAAGGCATCTTTTTTATATCCTTTGAGTAAAACTTCCCTGTTCTCAACTGTAGTCGAATCTAGGTTATTAATATAGAAATCTCTGACTACTGGAGAGTACTCTATAACCCAAAATCTCTGCCTACTATTAAAAAAAGAAGAGCCCTCTGGAAGAAAATTAGATGAGTGTAGGGTGTCTTGTTGCATGGCTATACGAACTATTGAAAATGGGTGGCATGATTTCTACCTCTTTTACTTTATTTATGATAATGATGAATAACAGAAAATCCATATAATACAAAAAGCGTGAGACTTGAATTTATCTGTTCTAGAGGTACCGCCAAGCACCTTTGCACAAGATAAACCAAGCCCACGCTTGTGACACGTAGGCGTTGATTTAATCTCCCCTGTGCAATTGTGAAATTGGCGGTTTCCTAGAGCAGGGATCTTAAATACGCTAACTGTTTATGTTACTATCTTTCTTCTATACTAAATTTTAATAATCCTTTTATCTTTCACTTATACAAGTGAATATACTTTTATCAAACCATTAAGTAAACAAGTATACAAAAAAAGATTGTAAAGACAAGATAACTATGCAATCGAATACTGTTCTGTAATATATAGTAGAATCAGTATTTTTTCATCAAAAATACCCTTGGAGGACTAATCAACACATCAAAAGGAAGGTATCTACCCCTTTGAAACGGATAATGTGCAAGAATATCACTACCAAAAATATGGCATTGATTTACTGGAAATCTCCCAGTCAGCGACTACCAGCAGGACTTAGTAGAGAAATAAGCATTAGCCTGCTACTGGCCACACCCGTGAAGTACTGACGCAGGTCATAGACAGCCTCAACCAGCGCTACGGCAAAGGCACTCTTACTCATGCAAGCAGTACTATTAAGCAGAGCTGGCAGATGCTCCCCAAGATATGTTTTCTCCACGCTATACAACGCTTTGAGAGAATATATTGAAAGTTAAGGCCAATTAATTCAATTATATTAATCCCAACCAGCCTAGGTGGAAAGTTGATCAAATTCCTATCTGATCCTCATTTTCCTCTTCGTTTTTTAAGTTTTCAGACATTTCTAAAAAGGTAGATGCAAGCTTGCGCAGTATTCGTGCAGTAGTTGGGAAGCTTAACTCTAATTCAGATGCCCATCTAGCATAATTCTCCGAAATCAATTTTTCCCTTTGTCCACCATCTACAGCATGGTTCTTACCATGATGGTTAAAACAACCAGTCCGGAAATATTGCTCTAAATGTTCATTGTTTGCCTCTTGCTCAATTATGGCACATACTGCTGGATGTGGCCAAACTCCTTCAGGCCCCGTTGGAGAGTGACTGAGTATTTGGCCAAGTTGGCAGCTAAATCCTTTGAATAAACTCTCTTTAATTGCTAGTTCTTTTACCTGCGAAACCCACGCCTTAAGTGCTTGTTCATCAAGCGTTCCATCGGCTTGTAATCCAGGTAGGCTATCCCAGTGGTGGAATAACTCCCAAACCATTGTTGCAAATTTGGGGGAAATTTGTCCACTACTTTCACCAGTTGAAGTCTCATTAGGAAGCGAATCTTTTTTATAGAGCAAGCCTAGTGCTTCTATAAAGAAAGCTGGGTTTTGCTGCAGCTCATGGTTAAGAATTTTGGGGTTTTTCAACAAAACAACAGAGCTCAAAGTGAAAGCTAATTGGATTGCTTTTGCTTTTTCAGCAACAGGCGTATGTATAAGTTCATCAAGTAAAATCTCCAGATTATGGCGATCAGGCATATAATTATCATTCCCCTTCCCCTTTTCTGCTAAGAGACTTAATGTTTGGAGCAAAAGATCGTTAGGTAGGGTTTTGTTGGTGTAATGCAGATGAACCAATATTTCTGTAGCAGCAACGGCCCTTTTAAAACGGAGAAATTGCCGGATAGCTTCTTCAGAATCATCTTCTTTTCTTACAAAAGCACGTGCCTGCAGCCAGTATTTTTCTACCACTTCATTGCCAAACTCATTAACTATCTGCCAAGACTCTGGTTCCATTGGCAAATGAGCAAGCCATACACCTAATTGTTCGGGTGTGAAGTCTTTGGTATGAGTTTTAATAAATGCACCTGCGGATTCATTGAGGATTGAAACAAAACTGAATGCAAGCCCTTCTTCTCCAAATGAATGCTCTGGGCTATCTTTGGAGGATAAATAAGTTTTTAATAATTCAATTTTTTCTTGCTCAGATAAGCTGCTACGGCCAATAGCTTGGCCTAATTCGACAGGTTTGGGAACTATTTTTAATAGTTCTGAAATGCACGATATACCTTTTGTATCGAGTATTTCTGCTAAAGCTGCATCTTGTGCATGTGAAATGAAATCCCTATTCTCAGTACGCTTTTTCATGTCAAAGCCTTCTGGGAGTTTGGGTCTATCAGTAAAGAGCCAAGCGTGTCTGTATAACAAGTTTTCCGGTTCTAACTTCTCATATAAAATTGAAAATGGTTTTAACTCTTTTTCATTCAATGACCATTCAGCTTGAGGAAAAGAACGATGGTGATTTAGCAGTTCTCTGACCTCTGAGCGAAGCTTTGCCCGTGCTTTATCACTAAGTGGTACAGAACCCATGTTATCCAACTGCTCAAATAACTTGTTGCGTAATTCAGCACTGTCAAGTCGTTGAACTAATTGAGGAATATTATCAATCAACTGCTCCCATCTTTCTGAGTTGGTACTGGCATCAAGCAACAGTCTCTCTGTTGTTCCAGCAATACTTTCAAAGTATTGCTTTCTCAAAACACCGTGTCTTGGTTTGATTTGCCAATCACGCCAGCGCATCCGTGGTATATGCGTTGGACCACTCGAATCATGGGATTTTGGTAGTAGTTTTATCATTAAATCCCATGCTATCTGTGGTTCTTCCTTTCTCAAGCGATCCAATACAGCCAAACGGCCATTTGCATTCACATTTGTTTGAGGATTCCATGGAATAAAAATCTCCCGCAATGAATTAATTGGCCTATTTGCTATCCTACCACCTGGGTCAATACGGGCAAGCTTGGCTAATGCCAAAGCTGTATCTGAAAGATATGCAGGTGGCCATGCAAGGCTTTCTAATGCCCAAAGTAATCCTGTATGATTTGAATTAGGGAATAGGAAACCTTCTTCTTCAATAAACAGAGTTGTTAAGATCGAATCAGTTCGCTTTAACTCATTTAATACTATGGTTAAGAAAGTATCAGGAGCGGCTTCTGCCAGCATTGGAAGGTATCTATCAAGGGATGCCCATAAGTGCCCTGAAGCATCAGCATTAGCCTTATCTAATAGCTGTTTTACTTGGTGATTTACCCAATTTACTTGAGAATTTTCACCTGTTACTGACGTTGTACTTATTAAAGCTAATGTATTAGTGATGCCTGCTCGTAAACGTTTTGAATAATCCGATTTTATTCCACGGATAGAAGCCGTATGCCTTTCATTAGGTGGTAAGGTAAATCGAGGGTGCGATGTCCCTAAAACTTCTAAAATAATTTCCTCAAATTTTTGCTTTGGCTCCGCAGAAAAGTAGTAAACTGTTTGTTCCCATACATCTGCCGGGTCAATTATAAACCACTCTCCAGCTAAAATGCGCACCGGAGAATTAGGCTGTTTTGCCCACTCAATTAGTAAGCTTTTGGTTGTTGAATAAGGTTCACCAGTTATTTTTTCTACAATACGCTGGTCACCTTCCTGTTCGTCTTGCCAGTAGCCAAGCAAAGCTAATGGTAAGAGTTTCTTTGCTATGGATGGCTCAGACCACCAAAGTTTTTGCAGACTCTTGTCAGTAAGTAAACTCCGTTGGAAAGCAGTAAAGCTGCGACGGGCCAATTGAGCTTTCTCAGATGCTTCTAATTCTGCTATTCCTATTTGTTCTAATTCTTTTTGAACAGCGGTCTTTTGTAAAGGAGTTACGATAAAATCTTCGGGTTTAGCTTCTGTTGCTGAGCGAGGTAGTATTACTCTATGCCCTTGCCTGGTAGCAGCACTAATCAACTTGGTTAGTTGGGCTGTTTCGATCTCAGGTATTAAAATTAACTTTGTATGGGAGAGAACCAAGTGATTCCAGGCCTCAATATCCCGAACCACAATTATTTTAGAAAGATAATATTCCTGCTGGTCTTCTGGTAAAGTTAAAATTGTAGCAGCAACCACAGCCAGAGATTCTTCTGCCGTGCTGGCAAATACATTTAAGACTATTTCGGAGCTTCTAAGCCATTTGCCTATATGTTCTACTGTAGTAGATCGACCCGCTAATAGCAAAGATGGATGCATTATAGGATCAGTTTGATGAGCCCAATCTTTCCACCAGGATTCTATATCTGACAGCCCCGGAACATATTTTCCTAATTGTGCCGAAAACCATATATGTACGGCAGGATGTAGTTGCATCCATGCCTCTAAATCATCCGCATCAATTACATGAATTTCACGCCATGAATCTTGTTGATCCGTTTGTTCTTTTGCCCAATCTTCTTTTCCTGACCAACGGCGTGCAACCACAAAAATTAAGGCCGTTTGAGAAATATCAATTTCAGGATTGGGGGCTTTATCACGTTTTTCAAAATCACCCTTAATTTTATTAGGTGCGTTTTGATTTGTGCCCAACTCCCACCTTGACCTACCAGAAGGTACATAGGGTGAAGCGCCTTCTGCTTCTTCTATTATACCGTCCCAACCACCGATAGCAGTTCCTTCATGCGCTCTAAAATGAATCCATTTCACAGATGGATCAGAATGTAAAATTAGACGGCGAATAAGATCGGGAAATATACCCCGTTCTTGCAGGTGATAATTTCGCTCAATTAAATCGGTAGCAGTAATTAGCTGCGAAAAAATCATAATTAATTTAAATGTCTCTCTTTAAGTAGTTTTATAATCACTTTAATATAGTGGATTTGTGCGGTTTTCTTCCTATTTTTTTTCCAGTCAAGGATCAGTTTTTATCACTAAAATAATCACTCCAGAAGTTAACGACTCTTTCTAAAAGTAAATCAATCGGTTCAGACGCTTTATCTGAATACTGTATTTCGAGGCGCGAAACATTAAATCCAAAGCTGAATGCCCTGCTAAACCCACCTTGATGTAAATGGCTCCCTGACATGTTGGATTTTGGATTGGAGATTGTGAAATGTTTTAAGCCAGTAGCCAGATCATGCATTGTTTTCAGATCATCGCAACTTTTGTAAAATTCTTCCCGCATACTTCCGACATTCGGAAAAGCCAGCTTCTCGTATTCATGAAAGACCCAATCCGTCAAATGCCAAGCTACGGCTGCACAATCCAGTGCTTTATAGGCTGACAGCGGATCATTGTTGAAATCCGCATAATCCTGTAGCAATTTCTGATACAAATCTCTGGAAGAGGTTAATAAGGTAGATTGATTCATATTTCCTGCGTTTAAAACATATTTTCGGCCAGCTGGTCTTTTTCCTCTTGTGATGGTTTAGTATAGCGGAATATCTCATTTATACTCACATTCCCACTCATATCTTGGGCGGTATGTACTCCGTACTTATCGGCCGCACGCTTCAGGAAGGTATGACGCAGCATGTGTGGTGTGAGGCGGATATTATCGCCTTGAGCATTGGCCTGGTTGCAGATGCGCTCGGCAATGCGGTACACGTCTTTTGGGTGCAGAGCATTGCCATAGCGGCTGAGGAATAAAGGTGCTTCCGGCTGTAGCTCCCCTCCCCTGCTTTTCAGATACGCATCTATTCGTTCCCGCGCTTCCTGCGGCACCGGTACTTTTCGGGTGATGTTATTGCCTTTGCGCTTTACGCCATGGAAACCGCGGCTATGATATTGGCCAAATTTCAGGCTGGCCAGCTCACTTTCCCGCAGGCCTGTATAGAGCAATGTATAAAACACGGCCACTTCCAAAAGTGGATTCTGATTAGCGCGTGTGCAGATTGCCATACGTTGATCGCAGGCTATCCTCAGACACGTCACTTCCCGTGGCGTGAGTCCGTTCCAGACTGGTTGCTCGATCATAATATCTTTAGTGCCTTCGACCGGCAGGCCGGTAACAAATGGCCGTTGCTTATGAAGCCAACGGGCAAAATGGCGAAGGGTAGCCATGATCCGGTTGATAGAGGTTGCGGTTAGTGGCTGATTGGCTCGTTTCCATTCCCCATTCTTTTTCTTTTCAGCAGCCCCTTCCTTTACTACCCCCTCTCCCCTTGGAGTATTCTGTAAATGCTTTTGAAATGATTTACTCATGGAACTTGTCCAGTAACTCACGCGGTCATGTCCCAGTTGAGAAGTATAGAACAAGAGGAATTTTTGCAGGTCTGCCCATTTGGCCCGTTCGGTATGAGGCGACCCTCCGGCTACCTTCGTATCACAATAAAATGCCATCCAGTCAGCTAGTGACTCCACGGATTTTATCTCTTCCAGGGGCGCTAAAATCTTATCACCCCCAAAGGGTATGACTTTTTCCAGAGAGGTGATTTTGGTCTTTTCAGGCATAGCGTTATGGTGTTTTTTGGTTTGTGGGTGATAAGCTACGTTATAACCCTCAAACATGCAATCTAGTGTTTAAAAAATCTGTGGTGCTTTAATATTACTACTGGAAATTATTGTGTCAAAACTCAGGTAATAATTTTTTTAAGTTATATTCAGAAGTTCAAGTATTTAATTATGGAAGAGGCATTACGAAGAATTGCAACCAATAAACTTACTAAAGAGATTCATTTGGATTTAGAGCAAACCAATTTAATAAGTCTACCAAAAGAGTTATTTGAATTAAAGTGGCTACAAAGTTTAAATTTAAGCAATAATAGGATTAGGGATGCTTCTACCTTACAACATTTAACACAAATAATCGAACTGAATCTGAGTAATAATAGAATTCAGCATTTATCTGGAATGCCCCAGTTACCTACTCTGACAAAGCTAAATCTGAGTTTTAATCATCTTCAGCATTTACGTGGTATGCCTCAATTGCCTGCCCTAATTGAACTAGATCTGAGTTATAATCAACTTCAGGATTTATCCGGTATGCCTCAGTTGCCTACTCTGATCAAGCTGGACCTAAGTTATAATAGAATTCAGGATTTATCCGGTATGCCCCAGTTGCCTGCCCTAACTGAACTAGATCTGAATAGCAATGAACTTCAGGATTTACGTGGTATGCCTCAATTGCCTGCCCTAATTGAACTAGATCTGAGTTATAATCAACTTCAGGATTTATCCGGTATGCCTCAGTTGCCTACTCTGATCAAGCTGGACCTAAGTTATAATAGAATTCAGGATTTATCTGGTATACCCCAATTGCCTACTTTGATGAATCTGACTCTGAGTTATAATAAACTTCAGCATTTATCTGGTATGCCCCAGTTGCCTGACCTAATTGAACTGCATTTGAATAGTAATAAACTTCAGGATTTACGTAGTATGCCCCAGTTGCCTGCCCTGAGTGAATTAAATCTGAATAGCAATGAACTTCAGGATTTATCTAGTATGCCTCAGTTACCTACTCTGATCAAGCTGAATCTGAGTGATAATAAACTTCAGAATTTATCTGATATGCCCCAATTGCCTACTCTGATCAAGCTGACTCTGAGTGATAATCAACTTCAGGATTTATCCGGTATGCCCCAGTTGCCTGCCCTAACTGAACTAGATCTGAATAGCAATGAACTTCAGGATTTATCTAGTATGCCTCAGTTACCTGCCCTGAGTGAATTAAATCTGAAAAACAATGAACTTCAGGATTTATCTAGTATGCCTCAGTTGCCTACTCTGATGAATCTGAATCTAAATAGTAATCAACTTCAGAATATCTCTCCATTGCTGACTATGCGACATTTAATAGTGTTAGACATAAGTGCAAATAGAGTATCTGATATTGAGCAAGTAAAAAGTTTAACAGATATCCATTCTTTAGAAGAGCTTAAATTTGAGAGAAATCAAGTAAAAGCTATACCCAAAGAATTAAGTGAAATATTTAACAATTGTTTGAACGATCTTCGTGATTATTTTAAAGACCAGACTCAAAGTGGATTTGTAATCAACAATGAAATTAAAGTTGTACTACTTGGAAATGGTCGAGTAGGAAAGACCTGCCTCTACAAAAGATTAGTTTACAATACCTTTGATAAGAATGAAGAAAGTACTCACGCCATCCAGTTAGTAAAATGGGTTTGCGCCTTACCGGATAATCTTAAGGCTTTAGCACCTATGGGATTGCAAGAACTCATCCTTAATATTTGGGACTTTGGGGGCCAAGACATTTATCACGCCACGCATCGATTATTTATGAAGACGCAAGCCCTGTTTGTGTTAGTTTGGGATCTGGACAGCGAACAAAGTACTTATAGTATCGATACTTCTTCTGGACAAAGGGTGCAGTATCCTAACTACCCATTATCTTACTGGTTAAATTATGTCAAAACACTAGGACAGAATAGCCCAATCATTGTTGTACAAACTAAGATTATTAAAAATGAGGCTATCCTAGAACAGTTGCCTCAAAAGAGCGAATATCTAAAAGCTATGTATCCCATAGTTAGGTTTGAACATATTGATTCTGCCCACCCTCCATCAATCGGAACAGGTTTTATTCAATTAAAGAATACCCTTCAACATACTGCCCTAAATATTCTTAAAACTACTAACACTAAACTACCTCTGAACTGGTATCAACTGCGTAGTAAAATAACAGAATTGGCGACCAGTCAGCAGCAAATTAATTTAGAAAGCTTTAGGAAACTTTGCCTCGAAAATGGGTTGAAGGATACTTCTCCTGATACTGTTTTAAGTTATCTGCACAACTCTGGCGTAGTCTTCTATCAAAGTGGATTATTTGGTAATCAAATCATTCTCGACCAAAAATGGGCCATTGATGCTGTTTATGCCTTGTTTGACCGAAAGAAGTTGTTTTACCAAATTAAAGAAGGTCGTAATGGAAAGTTTACCTTAAAAGAATTGAAGTGGGTGTGGGCAGACTATACCTTAGCGGAGCAATTACTTTTTATCAGTTTTATGAAAGGCTGTGAATTATGTTATGACGTCAAGGATAATCAAAATAGGATGTTACCACCTGAAGAAAGTGTGTATTTAGCTCCAGCCTTGCTTGCGGATCAAAAGCCTAGTAGTGTTGAAGGAGCTTGGAAGAGGAACGAGGGGTTATATTGGCAGTTTCAGCATGAATTTTTACATTATAGTATTATACAGAGTTTTATCGTGCGAATGGGGAATCTGGAAAATGTCAAGATCTATGAAGTTTGGAAAAATGGCGTGTGGATTGAACATGCTGATGGAGAAGCTCTAATCGAAGCTTTTCCCATGAATAAAAAAATCATGATTCGAGTTAGAGATAAAGACGCTAATCGATTATTGGATAAAATACATCACGAGTTCTATCAAATTCATGGAAATGAAACAGAAATACAGGAATGGGTTTCTTTAGACGGAGCAAATTTTATAAACTTGGTTGAATTGCAAAAAAAAAGTAAAAAGCAGCACCAGCATATTACATCCCAAGAAGGAAATGAATTTCAAATAAATGATTTTAATATCTTTCTACACTTAGATAAAAAGAGCCAATTTCTGGACACAGGACAAGAAACAGATTCTGCCAAAGGAAATAAACTAAATAATAAACAAATGGACAAACGACTTATTAAACTTTTTATTTCTTATTCTCATAAGGATGAAAAGATAAAAAAACAATTCGATGAAGCTCTAGAAGTGTTGAAAAATTTGGGGAAAATTGAGGTTTGGGAAGATCGACAAATACTCGCAGGAAGCGAATTAAATAAGAATATTTTTGAAAACCTAGATAAGGCTGATATCGTTTGTCTGCTAATTAGCCCTACTTTTATGGCTTCTAAGTATTGTTTCGGAAAGGAAATGCAGGCAGCTCTTCGCAAATATGATGCAGGTAATGGCGTAGTTGTACCTATTATCATCAAAGAAACTGCCTTATGGCATCAATTTGAGATTGGAAAATTTAATGCAGTTCCGACAGATGGTAGACCAATTAGTTCCTGGCCTAAAAAAGATGCTGCTTGGAGGGATGTCATTGAAAAGATTAACAAACTTATTGATAGCCTTCAGGCAAAAATCTAGAATGTGCTTATATCTTGCTTTTCCCACATAATTCTTTTCACATCATTTTGATTGTTTTAACTACTTAGAGTTATGCTTTGAGGGTGATAGCTATTGTAATAACTCACAAATCATTGTTAAGAAAAAATAGTTCAGATTTTTAAATGAAATCTGAATTACTATAGTTAAAAATACTTAATGCTAAGTATAGGAGATTAATTAAAATTAAACGATTTTAGGTTGCCTTCATTTTAAGAAATCACTGCTTACCAAAATTCATTTATGGTCCCTAATGAACTCTACATTTCAGGTGTAGATATTAGATATCTTACACTACTGCTCTCTTTTATAGCTACTGGTTTCGCAATTTACATAGCTATCCTAAATTATAAATTATTTAAAAAGTCACTTCGCATTAGTGAAAACTCACATCAAATCAGCAAAGATTCACTCCGCATTAGTGAAGATTCGCATCAAATTAGTAAAGGTTTGCTTAGCATTAACGCGACATCACTAGATGTGAGCAAAAAAGCTTTTGAAATTACCAGTCAGGCAAGAATAACTGATACGGTACTTCATTTCAATAATCGCTTTGGTAGCATCCTTGATAAAGAAATTGGCACGGAAAATGACAAATGGTCTGAAGACATGTTCTGGGAAAGGTTTTGGGGCCTGCAACAAGAGCAGTATGTATTTTGGAAATGGGGATTAATTCCTAATGATCTCTATGCGTTTTGGTTGCTTCGTCGAAATAGAGATTTTGAATCAGGGTTGGATAAGCCAAGTATTGTGCCGACAAGTTATAAGCTTTCATTTGAAAAACAGAAGATTAAAAATAGACAATTCAACGATTCGAACGAATTTTTTTCCTTTTTTGACAAGATCCATGAGGCTCCAAGAACAAATGCTGAAAGTAAAATTAAAGAGATTGTTGAGAAGGAGGAAAAACGACTTATTAAAGATGATAGGAAAAAAAGCTAAGAATCAGAACGATAATCCATTTATATCCTATCGACAGCCGCATCTCTAAACTCTCACTATCTTACTTATTGATGATGGTAAAATAGATTTCTAGATAATGCAAAAGCTTTTACAAGTGAATGTTTTTCTCGGCAAATAGATCATATACAAAATGACTATGAATTGCTGCTTTATATTTCCGAAAAATAATTAAACCGCCTCCCCTACCCGGATATGATCCTTGTAAATAATCTAATGCCGTAATTGACAGCCTTCGACTTTTAAAACATTGCTGGACTACCCTGTGGGGAAGCAATCTATAGAAAGATACAAACTTCGCCTTTTCAATCAAAATGGTGTAATTACTTTAGCCCTTGTTTCATAAATTACTCCTTACTGCCATCTGTAAACTATCTTTCTATTTACTATATTTAATCTAGTCAATCATCTCTTTATTGATAACCGCATATTTAACTTAGGTGAAGAGGCCGCCAGAGACAAAACCGACTGGTATAAAAACACCTTCTTGTGATGTATCCTAAAACATTTTGTGTGCTAAACGGTCCGTTGATGAAGACTTATCAAGAGCAGTTAGCCCTTGAAGGCAAGGAGTAACTTGTTGTTGGGGTATGAGGATTTTTAAATAGAGGGCAGGAGTCGAACCTACTTATTCCACACGGGCGGCACAAGCCATTGCTACGCAATCCGCACTGATGGCACTTAACCATTCAGCCTACTCTATTATGAACGCAATATAGAGATTTTGTAACTAGACTGCTAATACTTTCATGTTACATACGTATGTTTAGCTTTCTAAGTAAAATATACCTAATTCTAGGTATTGCAACGGGGAATTATTCTCTATAATATTGTCTTGCAGCACTTGCAATTAATTTTAATATTACTTGTTAATTAAACTGATTATTTATGGAACCAAAAGAGCCATCAGAACCGCCTATAGCAGAGATCGCTGTAGGTCCAGCAAGCCTTGACCCAGCTGGGCCAGCCAGAGAACCAGGTACAGGTGGTAGTGCTGGGGGTGGGGGTGCCGCCGCTGGTCACTCTGTGAGCGGCAGAGGCTCTAGGGGCGGTCAAGCCAATGTTAATGTATCAGTGGGCGGAACTAATATGAGTGTTTCATCAACCGTAGTAAATTGTGTTCAAGATATTTTACAAAGTTATACAGGAAAAGGTTTTTTTGGAGGAATATTTAGCCCTTCAAACATTCCTGGGACTGCTATGCAACAAGCAGTTGAAAAACAACTACGAGAGGCACAAAGAGATTTTTCTAAGAGCCCTGGTGCCGGACAATTTATAGAAGGTGTTATAAAAGAAGTAAAGGAGGGCACTATCCCAACTTTTGATGCTAGTAATACATTAAAAATAGTTGATGGTTATAAGATGGAGTACATGAGGTTTGTAACTACCAGAACCGTTGCTGATACTACTCCTGCTTTAAACGCATATCCACCGCTAATCATTCATAATGTAAGGGTTCCCAGTTCTAGAGGTGAGGTTGAAGGAATGATCATCCAGGTACCTGGATACATTCAGAACCTACAGGGTAAAAAATGTTTTACAAACGTTCGATTCTATACAGCTGACGGAAAACATCCTATCTATGGTCACCATAAAGATAGAGCGTACATTGGTGAGGAACAACGCGTTCTAGGCACTACCGGTTATTGGTGGGTTCCTTCTCAGTTTTACCATACAATGGCTCATACCTTTTATATACCCTACTATGCCTTGAATTTAACTTTCTCTAACCGACAAACAACCCATACCTTTATGGTAGTTTCTGAAGTAGCTGTATTTATGAAAGGAGATAGAATGATGAATAGGATAAGGGCAGTGCCATTAATATTTACATTTAACTATTGATATATCTGTTAAATTAGTAGGAAAGAATTATAAAGAAGAGGCTATCGCTAGCCTCTTCTTTATGTCATTAAGTAAAAGAAAGGCCGCTTTCAAGCCGCCCGGCTAGATCCATAATTCCTTTTCTGCAGGCAAGGGTTTCTATCCACTCCTGTACTTTGTTTGTTTGCATAACTTAGTCTTCAAATCTGGTGAGTTTCATCTTATGGGAAGTCTCATACTCATGGAGCATACGGCGGTAATCCGAAAGGGCCTCTTTAGCATAAGAGATGCCTTTATTGCGTAGCTCTTGCAGGGTAGCATGGTCTTTCACTCTAAAGCCATTGCCGGTGATTACCCGCTCAAAGGTATAGCTATGAGCCTCTCTCATCACTTTCTGCCAATAAGGGGCAATCCGGGCTATCTTCTTTTTAAATTCTTTTTCCTCTTCCACGCTGATTAGCTTCATCACCAGCGCACAATGGGAGTCAAAATAATGCACCTCACCTGTCCGCTAGTATAGGATTTCATGGCTACAGTGGCCTTTGAGTTGATTCTTCCACAACAGCCACACTCATTGACATCATCTATGATGCCTAATACTTTGTACTGCTGTTTAAAATTATTTTCTAAGTTTGCCATTAAGAGAGCCTTTGTTTATTAAAAGAAATCTTATTTAGAAAAATGAGAACGAAGTTTTCTAATTCAACCCCCTCTCTAGGCTTTAAGTAATTTCCAACGTGCTTTATCTCTCTTCTCCACCCTTTTTGCAGCAAACTCCTTAGAAAACACCTGCTTTACTGCATTTTATAGGAAGGCTAGTTCTACCACATCAATATCTTCATTTTGATGTATATTTTATGATGTTTTTTTAATTGATTTGTGCATACACCTTTTCAAAAGCTTTTGCGGAAATAATATAGATTAAGCCTTTAAAGAATGGGTAAAAGGGGAAAATAGCAATGGTTTTTTTTGAAAAATAAATTTCATGTATAAGAGAGAAATGCATTTTTCAGGAACAAGATTTGCTGCAAAAAGACTTACTATAAGCCCTCCTTACAGAAAGTTATTACCTAAAAACTACACCAAATTTTATGCTAAAAACAGTACTTGTACTGCTGGCATGTTCCATGCTCAGCCTGACCGCATTGTGTCAAAACGATCAATCTCCTTCTACAGAAAATCCAATAGACTTTCAAGAAGTTCTGAAGACTGACTTTACAAAACTTATCAAAGGATTTCAGCAAGGATTTGAACTAGCCTATACGAAAGACAAAACCAGTATTGAAGGAAAATTGGTAAGGCCAATTTACCACAGGTTTTATGCTCAAGCAAATGGATCTGTGGGAACGACGACGAATCTAACCGGGTTATTTGACCAGCAGGTGCTTCCTGCTTCCTCTGGCGAAGTAATTGTTCATTTTTTACTTCCTTCGCCGGCAACTAAATATTTTTATGCTCCAGAAATAGATAATAATCTTTCTCAATTAGCTAATCCATTTATTAGTCTCGGTTCTATTCCTACCGCCAGCCCAGGCTATGAAACACCTTTTGAGTATAGAGAACCTTTGCGGGAAAAGATTATTGAAGGCAAAGTTGGGGGAGCCAATGGAAGGTTATACACGGCTAA
Source organism: Rhodocytophaga aerolata (assembly GCF_030503435.1). Taxonomy (GTDB): domain Bacteria; phylum Bacteroidota; class Bacteroidia; order Cytophagales; family 172606-1; genus Rhodocytophaga; species Rhodocytophaga aerolata. The sequence goes on along the minus strand of NZ_JAUKPO010000007.1, from coordinate 94,897 downwards.
ACGCATATCTTGGCTTAGTTTAAGATCAAAATTTGATTATGCGAAATATGCGTTTTTTAAATCTTCAAATGTTTTTGCTTCACAGTTGAGCAACCCTTATCATCGTAGCTGGTCTGTAAGATTTGACGTAAACACCCTTTTTTCATGGAATAAAACCGATGTCGGGTGGCTTGCCAGAAAATACACCTTAGGTCTTCCTTGGCGGCCTGACTTTATATACATGAATTTTAACATTACCAGAGGTTTAGATAATAATATAGGTGGCCTTAAAAAGCAGTCTGTTCAAACGATCACTTCAGCATATATAGATCCTGGTAGTGGAACTGTCAGGCAAGTGATAGATAGCAAGATTGCCTATGAGGGAGAATTCCGTCAGTATACGACGACAACTTATTCATTGGAAGCAATTCTTGCCCCTATCCAACAAGTAGCCCTCTTTGGCAACGTCAAATCTATTGTAATTGAAAATGCTGAAAGAGAACTCTACCAGCTAGCCAATACGCATGCCTGGGAAGGTGGGGTATATTTCTATGGAGATGGAAACAAGTCCAAACTCAATATTGGAGTTTTCTACAAGCGGGAACAGAATTCATTAACAGATGACTGGGTAGGAACTTTCAATTTGCGTACTGCTCTTCCCATCGCTCCCTTGTAGAAATAAAAACTACTTATTACAAAAAAGGATAGAGATCATCTTTATCCTTTTTTGTTTTGTGATTGTTAGTTTGCTAACCCCTTTTTTTGATCAGATAATAGGCACTCACCTGTAGCACCCGGTTTGTTCCACGGGTAACATTGCGAAAATTCCCATTCTGCTCCAACATGCCAATCGTATGAATCCTTCGCAGTCCATAGCTATAGCTAACCTGCATTCCTAGCCTGGGGGTGAAGCTGTAAGAGGCCGTCCCTGAAATGCCCACATCAAATTTTTTGTATTGGCCTGTAATATCTACTGAAGCTTCCTGGATGGCTCTTGCTTTTATCAGATAGCCAAGCCCTGGCCCTGCCATAAGGGATAGTTTATCTGTAAGCCTGTAGCCTGCAAGCAAGGGAAGATCTATATAATCAAAACTTACCCTTCCTGCGCCATAGCCAGCATCCGGTTTGGAATGCCAACCTTTTAGCGAGTAGAGCAGCGAGGGCTGAAAGAATACTTTCCTGCTAAGAGTAATCTCTGCAAACAAACCGGCGTGATAGCCCAGCCGGTTATGGTTGCCGCCCAGGTAATTTATGTCCCGGCTTTTGAAATTAGCTACATTTGCTCCCCCTTTAATACCCCAGCTAACCTGGCTAAAGCCTGGCAGTGAAAGAGCGAAAGTGAAAAGAAGAAACAGGGTGCCTAAAAGAGTTTTTTTCATAAAATAAGCCTTGGGTTAAAAGTTGAACAGGATGTATTTTCTTCCTCTAACGGTCTTTTTTTATTCTCTATATTAAAATGTACTTTTTTGTTTGTTTTTTAACCCTTCTGAAAGGCTAATCCTGCCTAATGTACATGGTGATAGGTGAAACAGGTGGAACATAGCAAGTATAACTTTCCAACAGGGTTCTCTTTTTTGGCTTATCCATCTTACAAACAGGATAATGAGAGCTTGCCTAGCAAGGCTATTAGATTAAAGAGCATAATAAAGGCTAGGGAGAAAAGTTTTGTTGTCATATATTGCTCTTTAGTATCTTTTAAATTAATCATCCATTACAATATATTAGATTAACTTATGCTACTCCATTGATAAGTCCTGGAGGATGACTAATTAGCCGCTTTTTGTTTGACATATATATGCGTATGTCGCTACTGATGGGCTAGTTTAGAATAGATAAATGTTAAGTTTGAACAGAACTTAGTATGCCATCTTAAATTAATTCAAATGGTATCCTAAAAAGCTGTAATAATTAATCCTTGTATTCACCAGTTTATTTTTACTCTTACAAAAGGAATACATCAGCACTTCTCTGGTATAACTGGCAGGAAAGCCTTCCATTGGCTACATAGAATTGGAAAAAAGCATGGCAGGGAGGCAGCTTCATTTTATCTACATCTGCTACATTCCATGCACTTACAATGAGGCGGCGAGAATCAGGATTGCTTTTAACCTGCCGGATAACTTGCGAAATCTGATCGATCGTTTCGCCGGAAGGAGTAGCCCAGCTCCGCCACTGTTTTCCATATACTGGCCCTAGTTCCCCATTCACATCAGCCCATTCATCCCAGATAGATACGCCATTTTCCTTAAGATACTGTATGTTTGTTGCTCCTTTTAAAAACCACAGCAGTTCGTGTATAATAGACCGTAAATGCACTTTTTTAGTAGTAACCAGCGGGAATCCTTCAGCCAGATCAAAGCGCATTTGATAGCCAAATACACTTAGAGTACCTGTACCGGTGCGGTCTTCTTTCTGCACACCTTTTTCTAAAATATGGCGCATCAACTCTATATACTGTTGCATAGGAATAGGAGGATAATAATTGAGTAAGTGAAATTAGGTGCTTTTCGCTTCTTCTACAAGAATAGCCCTTTCTAAATTTATCGGGTGGTGTATCCAATCTGGTAAGTCCTTCATAGTGAAAACATTGTTAATGTCGCCTAAATGGTGTCTAGTTTTTAGCTGAGAGGTAGCCCCTTATGCTTAGCTCTACTAACTACTCATATTGCCTAGCAGCCTACTTTTTTGTATATTTTGTGCCCAAAATACTGATTAACCCTTATTTCCTTAACATCAACTAAAACCAGTAATGCTATGGCCAAGCTAACCGATAAAGTAGCAATTATTACAGGCGGCGCCCAGGGAATTGGTAAGGCCGCTGTGCAACGATTTGCAGAAGAAGGAGCAATTGTTTGTATATGGGATATTAATGCGCAGAAAACATCGGCTCTTATAACACAACTTATTAGTGAGGGTTGGATTGCTGATTCCACGGAAGTAGATATTACAAGCCTGGTTTCTACCGCAGCAGCAGCTAAAACAGTCTTTGAACGGTATGGCCGGATAGATATCTTGATTAATAATGCCGGTATTATCAGAGATGCTTCGCTGCTAAAGATGACCACCGAGCAGTTTGACGAAGTAATAGATGTAAACCTGAAAGGAGCTTTTAACTGCACTAAAGCTGTAGCTCCTTATATGCTCGAGCAGGGACATGGCAGAATTATTAATACATCTTCCGTAGTAGGGGTATATGGCAACTTCGGACAGACCAACTATGCCGCTTCCAAAGCCGGTATTATTGGCATGACTAAGGTATGGGCTAGGGAATTAGGCAGAAAAGGCATTACAGTAAATGCAGTGGCTCCGGGGTATATTGCCACTGAGATGACTGCAGATATTCCACCCCATTTAATCAATCAGGCAAAAGAACGGATACCAGTTGGCCGGATGGGCACACCAGAAGATGTTACCCATGCCTATTTGTTCCTGGCTTCCGATGAAGCAGGATTTATTAATGGAACTGTGCTGCATGTAGATGGAGGAATGGTAGCGTAATTTACAGGAGCAGGCTTGCAAAAAATGTAAGCCTGCTCTTATTTATAGTTCTTTAATTTCGTACTTAATTGCATACGGTTTAGGTGTCATATACTTTCCGGTATGTTGGGCAAATGTTTTGGTAAAAGAGGCCCCGTAAAACAAGATCATCGAAGAATAAAAGATAAATAAGAGCAAAATAACAAATGAGCCCGCGGCACCATAAATAGAAGATACGCCGCTGTTTACCAGTAATTTCCCCATAATAACTTTGCCCGACTCAAACATAATTCCGGTTACTACTGCTCCGGCAAATACGGCTTTCCATGCGGTACGCATACTTGGCAAATACTTAAAAAGCACAGCAAACCAGGTAGTTTCTACCACAATAGAAATAAAATGGCTAATAATATGTATGATATCAAAATCGTAGCGGGGAATTGTTTTGGCCAGGTATCTGCCTAATAAATAGAGCAGTGTATCTGATACTAGAGAGGAAAGCACCAGTAAGCCACTAAAAATAATAATACCCAGAGATATAATCCGTTGTTTCAATCTAAGGGTCAGCTCCTCTTTTTTGCTACTTTTTCTGGGTTTAATATCCCATAACTCATCAATATAGCCTTGTACTACAATAAATAGAGTAGTAGAAATAAAGAAAAGCAAGATAATTCCACCCACTGTAAAAAGCCAGTTGCCCTCTCTTTGCTGAAGGTTATTAAAAATAGTTTCTAATTGAGCTGTACCTGCTTCCCCAAAACTTTCCTTCAACTCTCCAAACAATTCCCCACTTACGATTCTTTCATTCAGAAACACCCCTAATAAATTGATAAGAATAATTAGAATAGGAGGCAAGGCAAATATGGTGAAATAAGCAGTAGAAGAGGCCATACGCAAAGGTTTGTTAGACTTAAACCTTTCGTAAGCATCTTTGAAAATAGAAATGTACCCCCAAATTTTTTTGACCCACATACCCTGAAATCAAATGTATAGTAAAAAATTGCAATTTCTGTAGAACACAATTAGCTACAGAAAACTTCATACACTTGTATACAGGACTAAAGCTATATCTGGCACTATTTGTTCCCGGCACGTTTGGAAATTTTGTTGAGAGAGATAGCTTTTTGCCTGCTGCATTTAAACCGGCCTACTAAATTGCTGCGCCTTAAAGCATGCTTGGTTACTCTGCCTTGTACTCTTGCCCGCCACAAACGCCAGCTGCCAGGCTTCAGCTCTTTACGCATTAGGTTTATTACTTCTTGTTCGCTCAGCCCAAACTGCACCAGAATAGCTTCAAATGGCGTGCGGTCTTCCCAGGCCATTTCAATAATGCGGTTTAGGTCAGTTGTGTTTAAGTTTGTATCACGAGAGTTACCCATAGTAAGTAAACAATTAGAAATGCACTTTGTTTTAGCTCTATGAAGATTCGGAAAAAAGCTGATTTACCGCAAAAGATCTGTGAAGTGTGTAAGCGGCCTTTTAGCTGGCGCAAGAAGTGGCAAAACTGCTGGGAAGCAGTTAAGTATTGTAGCGATAAGTGCCGGAAGAATAAAACACCTTCTTTTTCTACTGTGGAATCACTAAAATAAAATTTCAGCATATTCTACTATCCTTTTATTTTTTAGTAATTTTCTTACAATCTGACAGGAATGCCGGCTGTTTTTAAACTATATACCCTTTCACCCGTAGGTTAGCACTGTAATAGATAGATACTGAATACCCGTTACGAATGAATTTAGAGCAATTAATCACCCAAGTACGTACCGAGTGGGGCATTGTCGGTTCAGTTGGCCTGCTTATAGGTACCCTCATCGCTGCATTTTTTATACACAAGGCCCTGTTTAAAGTACTGGAACGCTGGAGCCACCGGTCAGAAATGTCTGTAGGGCATTTGTTAAATAAACATCTCTACTATCCTACCAGATTTGTTGTGTTGATTTTGGCAGTCGTTAGTATTTCGCCCTTGCTAGGCATTTCTATTTCGCATGTACTGGGCCATATTTTAAGCATTTCCCTTATTGCTGCGGTAGCGTTTATGTTTATCCGGGCCATTTCTTTCGGCCGTGATGTACTTATTAAGTATTACGACCTGCAAGCAGCAAATAATTTAACGGCCCGCAAGGTTTATACTCAGTTTAAGATCATTGAAAGATTAGCTGTTTTTCTGATTGTACTCTTTGCTATAGGTATTGCCTTAATGACTTTCAATGAGATCCGGGAGATTGGGGTAAGTCTTCTGGCATCGGCAGGTATTGCAGGTATAATTGTAGGTTTTGCTGCCCAAAAAAGCCTGGGTACCTTGCTAGCTGGTATTCAAATAGCCATTGCACAACCCATCCGGATAGACGATGCCGTAATTGTGGAAGGAGAGTTCGGCCGGGTAGAAGAAATAACATTAACCTATGTTGTGCTAAAATTATGGGATCAACGCAGGCTCATTGTGCCTATTAATTACTTTCTGGATAAACCTTTTCAGAACTGGACACGGGTCACTACCGAACTAATTGGCAGTGTTTTTCTTTATGCCGACTATACAGCACCTATTGATGCCCTTCGGGAAGAATTTAACCGCACACTTAACAGTTCTCCCCTTTGGGACAAAAAAGTAGCTGCTTTGCAGGTAACCAATGCTACGGATAAAAGTATAGAAATCCGCATGATTATGAGTGCCACCAACTCAGGGGAAGCTTTCGACCTGCGTTGCCTGGTCCGGGAGAAAATGATTGGCTTCCTGCAGAAAAATTATCCGAATAGCTTGCCACGCACCCGTATGGATGTAGATCATATACCTCAGCAGGCAACATTAGTGGGTCCGGCAGCTTCCATGGCTACTCAGCTTAACAACGAGGCTGTTCCTTTTCCTAAAGGGCAATAAAGAAATAAGTGCCTATAAAAAATGTGGCTAAGCCCTTTGTTAGATGGAATAAACTTCTTACTTGCTATTTTATCTGGTAATGATTATAAAATAGCTTTATGCCATTCAAGAAATTAGTTACTTCTCTGCGTATTATATGTCTGGTAAGTATTTCTGTTACAACTTTTGCTCAGGATAACCCTCCCTATCCAACGTTAGGTAGAGTTGTAAGGGAGGATCCGCAATTAGATCAGTTGATTCCCAAAGATGCAAAAATAGAAGTACTAGCCACCGGATTCGAATGGACAGAAGGCCCTTTATGGATAAAGGACGGTGGGTATTTACTTTTTTCAGATATTCCTAACAATGCTATTATGAAATGGAAAGCCGGAGAAGGAATACGAGAATTTATGAAACCAGCCGGCTATACTGGTGTAGCCACCTACGGAGATGAACCAGGAAGTAATGGTTTAACGCTAGATAAACAAGGCAGATTGATAATATGTGAACACGGCGACCGCCGCATCTCCCGCATGGACTGGAATGGCGGCAAGCAAACCCTGGCTGACAACTATATGGGAAAGCGGTTCAATAGCCCGAATGACGCTGTGGTAAAGTCTAATGGAGATGTTTATTTTACCGATCCCCCGTATGGGCTGCCAAAAAAACAAGACGATCCACAACGTGAATTAGACTTCTTTGGTGTATTCCGCTGGTCTACGGATGGCAAACTAACCCTGCTCACCAAAGAGATGACCCGCCCCAATGGCATAGCTTTTTCACCGGATGAAAAAACACTCTATGTAGCTCAATCGGATAATGTAGCTATCTGGAAAGCTTTTCCGGTAAACGCCGATGGCACATTGGGCAAAAGCCGCATTTTTTATGATGCCTCTGCCGCTATGAACAAAATGCCCGGATCTCCCGACGGAATGAAAGTAGATAAGCAAGGGAACATATTCGCTACAGGACCAGGAGGCATTTATATATTTACACCAACTGGCAAACTACTTGGCCGCATAGAAACTGGCGTACCCACTGCTAACTGCGCATGGGGCGACGATGGCTCGGTATTGTATATTACCGCCGATATGTATTTGTGCCGTATAAAAACAAATACAATAGGTGTGGGCTGGTAACAAGCATTATAAGATTTATATGAGTACAATCGTCTATAAGTGATTGAAATAACATTCCGGCTAGGTTTGCGTACATGTAGGAAGTAATCAATTTTTACTTTATACAACTATGACTATACTTAAAACAATGTTTGTTATTGCTATAGGCACTTATGTAGCCTATGAATTCACTGTGAGAAACAGAAATCGTTTGTCAAGCTCAAGTGTTGATACTAAGCAACTGAAATCAGGAACTGAGGATAAACCTGTATTTGACCTTTAATCATTTTTCATAAGGTGAAAACAACCTGTAGTATTTTGAAGTTTAGTAAGTAAACTACAGTGAAAATTCTATATATTTAGTTTGCAGCAGATTTGAGAAAAATCTGCTGTTTTATTTTGTCTGCGCTTTGGGCAGATGCCCTGATATCTATCGCCTGCATACTATTTATGAAATTAACCGTAAGTCCGGATAACGTTCTGGAAACTATAGCTAAGTGGAGTGGCATGGCTCCTATGCCATTGGTTCATACAAATATTGCATTCATAAAAGCCCGAATAATTTTTGACGCCGTACATTTAGGAATATTCGAGGCACTAAAAGGAGAAAAAAAATCGTTGCCAGAGATTGCTGCTGCCTGCAATCTGAATGCCACTGCCCTACGCAGTATGTTAGGGGCTCTTACCTCAGCCGACTATTTAACCTATGCCAATGAAAAATTCGGACTGGCACCACAGGCTAAAAAATGGCTCTTAAAAGATGCTAAACAATCCTTATACTACCAGATGTTGTTTTCAGAAATCATGTGGGATTTTATGGGAGGATTAAGGGAATTCATGAAAACTGGCAGAGGACTTCAATACCACGATACATTTACAGCGGCCCAATGGGATAGTTATCAAAAAGGAATGTATGCCATTGCCAGAGTTACGTCTCCGGAAGTAGGCCAGAGAACCCCTTTGCCCAAAGGAGCTACTAAAATGTTGGATATAGGCGGCTCACACGGATTATACTCTGAAGAATTGTGCCGTCGGCATCCACTCCTTCACTCCACCATACTGGACTTGCCTGCAGCCGTAGAAAAGGCAAAACCTATTCTAGCCTCTTCGCCAGTAAAAGATAAGATTCATTATCTGCCTGGCGATGCGTTGCAAGATGATTTAGGTAATAACCAATATGACCTTGTATTTATGGCGAACTTGGTGCACCACTTTACGCATGAGCAAAATGTGGCCTTATGTAAAAAAATATATAAAGCCTTAAAACCTGGTGGGCATATAATAATTCAGGAGTTTATCCGCCCCGAAACACCTACATCGGCCGATCAGGTAGGTTCCGTGTTGGATGTCTTTTTTGCCCTTACGTCCACTTCCGGTACATGGGCCGTTAATGAAATTTCCAGATGGCAAAAAGAAGCAGGTTTCAAACCAAAAAAACAGATTAAATTTATTGCTATTCCTGGAGCAGCACAAGTAGTAGCCGTGAAACCTATCTAAAATAGAAAGGCACATACTATACAGCATGTGCCTAAAATACGCTTTGTAATATATAATGTTTATTGCTCCATCAGATACGCTTTAATATATTCATCCAGATCGCCATCCATCACATTCTGCACATCCGAACGTTCTATACCAGTCCGCAAGTCTTTTACTAGCTTGTAAGGGTGCATTACATAATTGCGGATTTGGGAGCCAAAATCTACCCGCTTTTTAGTGCTTTCTACTTTGTCGCGCTCTTCATTCCTTTTGTCAACTTCTAACTGGTACAAGCGCGATTTTAACATTTGCAAGGCCTTTTCTTTATTCTGCAACTGCGAACGCTCTTGCTGACATTCTACCACTAAACCAGAAGGCCTATGGCGCACCCGAACGGCTGTTTCTACCTTATTTACGTTCTGCCCACCGGCACCACCGGAACGGAAGGTATCCCATTCAATATCTGCCGGGTTTATTTCAATTTCTATGGTATCGTCTACTACTGGGTAAGCAAAAACAGAAGCAAAAGAGGTATGCCGCCTGCCTCCGGAATCAAAAGGAGAAATACGCACCAGCCGGTGTACGCCTATTTCAGCCTTTAAATAGCCATAGGCAAAAGGCCCATCAATTTCAAGCGTTGCCGACTTAATGCCGGCTCCTTCGCCTGGCTGGTAATTTAACTGCCGCACAGCAAATTTGTGGCTTTCGCCCCACATAATGTACATCCGCATCAGCATCTCGGCCCAGTCCTGGCTTTCGGTACCACCCGCCCCAGGATTTATTTCTATGATAGCACTGAGTTGGTCTTCCTCATTACTAAGCATTTTTTTGAATTCCAGTTCTTCTACGGCTTTCGCAACTTTTTTATATTCCGCACCTATTTCCTCATCCGACACATCGCCAGCCTGGTAAAACTCGTCCAGTGCTTCCAGGTCGCCGAACATAGTCTCTATATCGTCATAATCATCTGTCCACATTTTAAGGGACTTCATTGCCTTTAGTGTCTTTTCGGCTTCTTTTGGATCGTCCCAGAAGGTAGGTTGTACGGTTATTTTCTCCAGATCTTGAATTTCGGCATGTTTGGCATCATAGTCAAAGATACCTCCTCAAAGCGGCTATTCGCGCTTTCAGATCTTTCATCTGTTCTGTGGTCATAAGCTAATAATTTATCTGGCAAATATACGTCTTTCTGCTGTAAGTACGCAGGCAAGAGGCTGTATGTTCTCAGGATTGGGTAACTACAATAATGGAGGGATGTATTCCTATACGTAAAGTTTTACTAAATACTATCCCTTTACTACTTATTGCTATTATTCTGAAGTAAGCTGGGACTAATATCTTCTGCCGGCATACCAGGGGAGGTATCAAATGTGCTTAAGGCATGTAGTACAATTCCCTTTGTCCAAAAAAACAATGGCCACCAGAACCATAAATAGGCAGGGTTCGTAGCCATATTGAGTATGAACAGAAGCGTATTGACGATCAGAAAAATGGTGGCATGGGTATAAAACAACTTGATTTTATGTATTTTCTTTAATTCTTCTGTATACGGGTAGGTTAAACGATTCATAAGGGTAGGTTCCGATTGGTGAACCAAATATACCTAGGAGAGCACAGGCGGTAAAGTCAATAGTGATGAACTGTATAAAAGGCATGTTAAACCGGTAAATTTTATATGTGAACTGCAGGTAGATCCGAGTGTTTACTTTTACTGGCAAGATGTATGTTTAAAAAACAATTTAACTTTTCTTAAATTTCAATCGGCTGTTTTTCAGACACTTGTTTGCCAAACCTGTATTTGTTAAAGTAATTTTTATCAGAATAAAGTTCGATAAAAACTTTTTGGCACAAGAGTAGCTATATACAAAAGCACGGAAGGCCTTCCCTATTTATCACAAACGATTGAAAATCTGCAAATTATGCAGTTTTTCATTTTGTTCACCTAACTATATAATCCTATGAAAAAACTGTTTGTTTTAGTGGTAATGCTTGTAGCAGCTTCCCATATAATGGCGCAATCTACGTTTACCATAGGTCCACGTGTCGGCCTAAATTATACCAAAATCTCTAGCGATAATCAATCGAATGTAAATTATGAGTATATCCGTACCTGGTCTGGCGGTGCATTTGTGAGAGCTAATCTGGGTAAATTTTATGTACAACCCGAAGCCTATTTTAATACCAAAGGCAGCAATTTGCAAATCCGGCAAGACCCTAGCAATCCTGCTTCTCAGAACGTGAATGGCCGAATCAGGCTCTCTTCCCTGGATACTCCTTTACTTATTGGTTATAAACTGGCTGAAGGCAAACGCAAAAAATCTAACTTCAGAATTTATGGTGGCCCTGTAGCTTCTTTTGTGTTGAAAGAGAAAGAAAATGACCTGAAGCTGTTAAATGAGAATAGCTATGAGTTTAATAAGTCTAACATTGGGATACAAACAGGCGTAGGATTCGATCTGGGTAACCTTACATTTGATGCCCGCTATGAAACTGGGTTAAATCTGATTAATTCTTATTTTAACCAGCGGGCTAAAGTATTTCAGCTAAGTGTAGGCTTTAAATTGTTTTAAATTGAAAATACCCCCTCACAATCCTGAATCTTGTGAGGGGGTATTTTTTCTATAAAAATCTGCTATGCAGAGCCTTTATTTTTCTGACGGTTTCTTATTCTTTCCTGCCAATAAGTAAATATCTGCTACGACGTCTGTTTTGCCACTCTTCCGTTTCTCTGCCGGACTATCAAATACTACGAGCAGTTCGTGTTCAGATATCAATGTAATGCCTTCAGCTTTATCTTTGCCAGCATCCTTCCCCGTACCATGTGGAATATCAAACACCCGCTCTACCTGCTCTTCATACACTAGAGATTTCTTTACTTCTTTGGTTGCTGCCAAGGCATTTTTCCAGCGGTATACGGCTATAGTTCCATCCAGTTCCATGGTCGGCCCGGCTAATACTAATAAATCTTTTCCAGCGGGGGTTATTTCCCGTATGCCCATGCCAGCCAGATATAGAAAATGCTTCTTGTATTTTTTGTCTTTGGGGCCTATGGACTTTAACTCTATTGTCTGTTTATCTACCTCTTTGGTTTCAATCTCCAATATAATTGCCCAACCTCTGAGTACCGGACCACGCAAGCCCAGAAATATTCTGGAGCCATCCAGTGCAAGGCCTTCAATATCAAACCCATTGTCTTTGCCCGGTATTTTTAAGAAATTTTTCAGATGCTTATCTTTCTTCAAAGCATCCATTAACTCATTAGAATTAGCATCGCCTTTTAACCGGGCGGCTGTCAACTTTTTGTCCGGGTCTTCCGGATGAGGGCAAGACTTACACAGGACTAATTCGCCGGTTTTATCATCTTTTACAAGTGGAATACGGGCGAGTAAATACCGGTTAGGTTCTGCTTCAACTTTGGCTATGTGTTTTATCTGCTTTTTAACAGAATCGTCCTCTGAAGGTTTTTTGCGTTTCAATCCATGAGAACCTGTAATCCACAGATAATGGTTTTCGAAATCTATGCCTTCAATATCTATTTCTGAAATTTCTTCTTCAGATAAAGTAATATAATCAGACAGCTTAAAAAGGGTATGTTCATGATACCCATCGTCCGTTTTCTTTAGCCGTTCCAGGCTTATGCCTTCATCACAGGCAAGCCATAAATACTCACCTACTTTTACAATAGAAGACAACCCATCGCGTATGGGTTTCCTATCCCCATGGTCTTTGGTTGCTGCATTAAATTTTAATTTTACTTGTATTGGCTTCATGGGGTTCAGGTGTTTAAAATTACTGACCTAAAAGCCTTTTTAGCATATAGCTATGCCAGGGAAGTAATTTTGTATGTATAGCCTTCCATAATAAGGTTAGCTAATAATTTTTTACAAGCTGTTTCTACCAGTTGCCGGGCCGTATTCTCATCAGCTGCTTCCAGTTCCAGGGTAATGTGTCTCCCAATACGTACATCTTCTACCTGGGTTATACCTAAATTTCTCAATCCCAGCTTTACAGCTTTGCCTTGGGGGTCCAAAATTTCTTTTAGGGGCATTACATCAATTTCGGCAATAAATTTCATAATTCAATGTGTTAATAAGCTGATAGGCTGATAAATAATAGTTACTAGATGTTAACTCACATCGTTCCGGTTAAACAAGGATATTAAAATATACAAGGCAATAATAAACGGAATAGCAATGAATTGTAAGGTAAAAAGCAAAACTAAAGATAAAAACAGAAATATGTACTTAGGCCGGTTCTTTGAAAATGCATAGGAAGTAAACTTTAAGGCAAACAAAGGTATTTCGGCTACTAATAAGTAAGACATAAGCAACGTAAGGCCAACCAGAAAATAGGTATTCAGAATCAGGGTTTCGGCAGGTGGATATTGCCAGAGTATCAAGGGAAAAGAGCTGATCAGTAAAGCATTTGCAGGCGTAGGCACCCCAATAAAAGAGGTAGTCTGCCGGGTATCTACATTAAATTTAGCCAGGCGCAAGGCTGAAAATATACTTATCACAAAAGCCACGAAAGGCAACCAACTACTTCCTTCTGGTAAACTCCCGTTACTCATACTTTTGCCAATTAGGTGAAACAGAATCATGCCTGGCAATACACCAAACGTAACACAATCGGCCAGGGAATCCAGTTCTTTGCCGATGGATGAATAAGCTTTTAGCCATCTGGCCACAAAACCATCAAAAAAATCAAGCACGCCGGCAATGCCAGTGAGGTAAGCAGCTAATACCAGGTTGTCCTGAAAAGTAGCTACAATGCCAATGCATCCGCAAAACAGATTACCGCAGGTAAGTAAATTCGGGATATGTTTTTTCAAGATCAGGCGGACAGTTAATATATAAACTCCTACAAAAACCTATTAGCTTTTCCGGCCGTGAAATTAAACTAAATTAGCCAAATGTCGAGCTATTTTTTAAAGGTCTTCAAATAATATATAATTGCCAAACTGGTCGGTGGGCTGTGCAGGTTTGGTAAGCAGCTCAGAATTTTCATTAGCCTGTAGCAATTGGGCCGATACTGGGTAAGCTTTCATATTTTCCGCAGGATAAGGCAGCAGTAACTTTAAAGTCTCCTCGGCAGATAAGTTCTCATAGAGCCATGCTTTTTCATGCTCTAGAGGAAGTATGGCAGGCATATGCTTGCTGATATGTTGAATGACAGAAGTAGAAGAGGTGGTTAATATAGAACAATCTTTCTGCGATTCCTTAGTTTTACTAGTATTCCATACACCGGCCATAGCAAACGGCAGACTCCACTTCAATACTACTCTGTAGGGTAATTTTCCTTTTTTGGATACCCGCTTCCATAAGTAAAAGCCATCGGCCGGAATAATGCAACGGTTAGTAGTAAGTAGCTCATGCAGGGAAGGTTGTGAGGGAAGAGGGTCTGTGCTAATAACCGATACCTGTTTGAATTTGCTTGGGTCTTTAACTTGTGGAATATCCATTCCCCAATGCAGCAATGTTATCTCCACCGGAGCCTGTTGCATAATAGCCGGAATTTGCATACCTGGAGCAAAGTTAAAATTAGGCGCAGGTACCTGCTTTATTTTCAATCCAAACCTCCGGATGGTTTTCTCTTTTGAAAGTGTAAAAGAATATCTGTCGCACATGTAGAAAATAGCTCAGCAATCTACTATAGATGTCTGCTGCAAAGTTGGCAGATTATATACAGGCTAAAAAATAGAATGGCCATAAAATAATAAAATGCAGGGAGAAACCTCTCTGCATTTTACAAATGAAAACAATAAACTAATTTAAGTCACTTCGCAACACTACTTATGAAAACAATCTGACTTAAATTCCCTATGCCTAATATAACGGTAAAAATGAGAGAAGGTTCAAAATGGGTATAAATTTTAAAAAGAAAAGTTTAAATTTTTGATGAACGGGAGGTGCGAAGGGGAACAATCTATTTTTTTAACAAGCTGTTTATGAAGCTTTTTGCTGTATAAACTTTTCAATTAGTTGCCAGACCTTATCCGCTTTGATATCTTTAGGAGAAAGCAGAATATGGGCTTGCTGATAGAAGGGAGCCCGCTTCTGCCACATTCCCTGCAGCGTTTCTATAATCTCTGCCTGATTTTTCCCGGCAAATAAGGGGCGAGTCTGGACCTGATTTTTAGCCGGAGCTACGCGGCTAGCGAGTTGTTCAACAGGAATTTGTAGCAGCAGACTAATACCCATATGGTTTATCTGCTTCATGTTATCGTAAAAACAGGGTGCCCCCCCACCCGTAGCTACTACTATATTATCTTCTGCGCCTGTCGCTTGCAGAAGTGAGCTTTCCAGCTTCCTGAAATATTCTTCTCCTTTCTGGTTGAAAATTTCGCTGATCGGCATTCCCTCTGCATGAACAATGCGTTCGTCGAGGTCTACAAATATGTAGCTACGTTTACTGGCTAATGATTTTCCTAAGGTTGTTTTTCCGGAGCCGGGCATGCCCACCAGGTATATTCTCATATAAAAGCTTGCAGGTTAGTCGCTCAGCCGTATGCGGGGATCTGTAGCGGCATATAGTATATCTACAATAATGTTTACTACCACAAATATAAGCGCCACAAACAGGGTTGCCCCCATTACTACCGGAAAATCTTTTGTTTCAACGGATTTTATAGTTACCCATCCAAGTCCCTTCCAGTTGAAGATAACTTCCACGAAAAATGCACCTGCCATTAGCGAAGCCAGCCAACCGGACACCGCCGTAATAACCGGATTCAAAGCATTCTTCAGGGCATGCTTTACTACAATTACATAAAAATTTAGGCCTTTGGCATGGGCCGTACGGATATAATCCTGCGACAATACATCCAGCATAGAACTACGGGTAAGTTGAGTAATAATAGCTAAAGGACGGATACCCAGGGTAAATGCCGGAAGAATAATGTTTTCCAGATGTAACTCCCGGCCATAAATAGGATCAGTAACCCAGAGCTGACCGGTCATGTTTAGTCCGGTATAGTCTGCCAGGTAATACCCAAATACAATAGAAATAATAATAGCTGCCACAAACGAAGGAGCCGAAATACCTATTACTGATAAGCTGACTAAGGCATGGTCCCAAAAGGTATTTTGTTTAAGTGCCGCAATTAACCCGAATAGAATACCAACCCCAGTAGCAAATAACATGGCGACAAAAGCCAGCCAAAGGGTGCCTTCCAGGTTTTCAATAATAATTTCATCTACACGCTTATTTGTCTGGAAAGAGCGACGCAAATAAGGAGTTTTAGCCACCAAGACATTATCTCCCAAATTAGTTAATACCGAATAATCGTATTTAGCCTGATTTTCAGGAGTATCTTCGTAGATAGCAATCGGTGATAAATCTTTCATATAGAGTACCAGCTGCACTGGTAAAGACTTATCCAGACCAAAATCTTTGGCAATGGCCTCACGGGTAGAAACATCGGTACGCTGCCCGGCCATCATAGCTACCGGATCTCCCGGAAGGGCCTGGAAGAGAAAAAACACCACAATTAATACTCCTAGAATTACCAGAGAGCCATAAGCCATCCGTTTGAGTATAAATTTCAGCATAGGGTAAATATTTTATACATATAGTATCATGTGTAATCTTATGGTTTGGTTAGATGGTTTAAGTTAAATGTTCTTGTAGTGCTACTTCTGAGCTGCTTTACTTCCGCCAGCTAATGTTTGTATTGTTTCGGCATCAGGCAAAGATGCGGTAGGCCATTTGCCTACTATCGTTCCGTTTTGCATGAACAGCACTCCAGGATTGGTCCGGCTCATGGATTTCAGTACCGTGGCATCCGCGAAGTAGTAAGGCATGGCCAGTTGATGTTCGTGTCTGAAAGCCTCAAAAGTAGCTTCATCTGCTGCTGTTAATACGACAGGCTCAATGTTACTGCCTTTTAAGGATTTGGCTAGTGTATTTACTTTCTTAACACCTTCAGTGTTAGTTTTCTCTACATTTTGAATAATAATAAGCAGCTTGTTGCCTGTAAAAGTTTCCTGCGTATGATCTCCTTCGCTGTTCCATACGGCATAGTCTGTTACTTTGGGTTGTGCTTCCGGGTTTAGCAACACCATTTCCTTAAATACATAGGTGGTATCAGTGGGGTATTGGGTAAGTTCTACAATTTTTCCATCTTTTTCCATCTTGTAAGCATATTCCAGTTTAGCCGAAGGCTGCATTAATTTTGGCAAGTTGGCTCCTTGCTTATATGGCAGGAAATCTACCGGAGGCATGTACACAATGGCATAGACCGCTACGAAGACAGAACCTAGCAATGAAGCACCCATAACTACATTTCCAGTCCTGGAAGGCGTATTAGTTGCCAAGTGCCTCTTCTGGCTAAACAGGAAGAGAGTGAGTACAAGCAATATCACATCTTTGGTAAAGGAACTCCAGGGGGTAAGTTTAATGGCATCGCCAAAACAACCACAATCAGTTACCTTATTAAAATAGGCCGAGTAAAAAGTAAGAAAAGTAAAAAATATAATCAGCAGCAGCAAAATCCATAGAGTGGTACGCATCTTATATTTAATAAGTACGGCAACTCCAAGTATTACCTCTGCCACACATAACAAAACCGAAATATATAATGCCAGCGGAATCAGCCCATGGAAAAGACCAGCCATAGCCGGAATATCTGTAGCAAATACATCAAAATATTCTTCCAGTTTAATTTGCGTACCTACCGGATCATTCAGTTTTATTAATCCGGAAAATACAAATAGAATGCCTACAAAATACCGGGCTATCTGCGTAAGAAGATACATAAGCTGCTAGGAGGATGTGAAAAATTAGAAATTTGTTGTTGGTTTGCTAGCTGGTAGCTTTGTAATAGGCAACCAGCAGTATATAAACATCCCCATCGAATTTAAGAAATTTTCTAAATTATTGATTTGAGGGACATATTAAGCTACGTATGAAATATTCTTTTTCTTGGCTAAATCTTTCCTTTTAAATGGCACAATCATTCTGCCTTTTTACCTAAACCCATTTTTATCAGGCAGAACACAGAATAATTAATAATATCCTGATAGCCGGCGTCCACGCCTTCCGAAACCAGTGTTTTACCCTTATTGTCTTCTATTTGCTTAATGCGGAAAAGCTTCATCAAAATGATATCCGTCATGGAACTGACACGCATATCGCGCCAGGCTTCTCCATAATCGTGGTTTTTATTCATTAGCAAATAAAGGGTATTGCTGGCTTCCTTTTCATATAACTCCTTCAGATCTTCGTAGGGCATATCCAGAGGTGCATCTGCCGGTAAGCGCATCTGAATTAAGGCGATAATGCAATAGTTAATAATGCCAATAAATTCAGAAGCAATCGGATCTTCCACTTTCTGACTACCTTTTTCCTGAATGGAGCGGATACGCTGGGCTTTAATGAAGATCTGGTCGGTAATAGAAGGCAGCCGTAGTATTCGCCAGGATGTGCCGTAATCTTTGGTTTTTTTCTCAAATAACTCCTGACATATACTTACGATATGCTGATAATCTTTTTCTGTCTGCGTAACCAAAACTTTTAGTGATTTTGTAGTGAGTAAGAGCTCAAATTTACATAAATTTGATTGTTCGCAGAAAAAATTGTAGACTAATGTAATGCCCGATACCCGAGACAGTGTTTTTCGCACCAATAGTACACTTCGTTTGCGCGGTAATCTTCTAGACCTTTCTGCACCTCTGGTAATGGGTATTCTCAATATTACTCCTGATTCCTTTTATGCAGGAAGCCGGGCCAGCAATGTAGAAACAGCCGTAGAACGAGCCGGACAAATGATAACGGATGGGGCAACTATACTAGATATAGGCGGGTATTCGTCGCGGCCGGGAGCATCAGCCATAAGTCTTGAAGAAGAACTAGACCGGGTTCTACCTGTTATTGAGGCTATCCTTCATCAATTTCCGGATACCTATATTTCTATAGACACTTTCCGGGCAGAAGTGGCCAGGCAATCAGTAGAAGCTGGCGCTTGTCTGGTGAATGATATTTCCGGAGGTTCACTCGATGACCGTATGTTTGAAACAGTAGCTAGTTTGCAAGTACCCTATGTAGTAATGCACATGCGTGGTACACCGCAGACTATGAAATTATTAACAAGCTACGAAAATCTGTTGAAGGAATTGATTGATTATTTTCAGCAGAAGGTTTACCAGCTGCGGCAGGCAAACATAAAGGATATTATTCTGGATGTAGGATTCGGCTTTGCCAAAGCGATTGAACAGAATTATTTTCTGTTGAAAAATATGGAGGTCTTTCAGATTTTAGGATTACCCCTATTAGCCGGGCTTTCCAGAAAATCTTTAATTTATAAAAAATTGAATATTCCGGTGAGTGAAAGCCTAAATGGCACAACTGTGTTAAACACGCTTGCACTTACAAAAGGGGCATCAATTTTGCGCGTACATGATGTAAAGGAAGCGGTAGAAACGGTAAAACTTTTTCAGGCATATAACGATTAACCTATATGTGGAAAGGTAACAATTACGTTATACATACCATTCACCCCAATATTTTACCGGCTATCTGAATGCCGGATAAGATAATTGAAAAGCAAGTACATTTGATTACTAGATAAAATTACAACTGGATGAGGCTACTTTTTTCCATAGGCTTTTTACAGATCTCCTGGGTGGATGTGATAGACATTTCTCTAGTTACTTACCTGCTCTACCAGTTGTATAAGCTTATGCGGGGTAGTGTAGCCATAAAAGTCTTCCTGGGTTTCTTATCTATCTATCTTTCGTATCTCATCGTAAAAGCGGCTGAAATGGAATTGCTCACCGCAATTCTTGGGCAGTTTATGGGTGTAGGTGTTATTGCAGCCCTGATTTTATTTCAACAGGAAATCCGTAAGTTTCTTTTATTAATTGGCAAAAGTACAGTTTTTAATAACGAACATTTATTCAGTTTTCCCTGGCGGCGCGCCTTGTCTGAAAAACAAATTTCCATTACCCCAATTGTAGAAGCAGCGAAAACCATGTCGGCAGCCAATACCGGAGCTTTAATCGTGTTTGCCCGGGATTCGGAATTAAAATTTTATACAGACTCAGGCGACGAACTAGATGCAATTATTTCCAAACGCTTGTTAATCTCTATCTTCAATAAATATAGCCCGATGCACGATGGTGCCGTAATTATCGTGAAAAACCGTATAAAAGCTGCCCGCTGTATATTACCCGTTTCTGAAAATGATGCGTTGCCAGCCTCTTTCGGCTTGCGCCACCGGGCAGCTATTGGCCTCACCGAAATTACCGATGCTGTCGTGCTGGTAGTGTCGGAAGAAACTGGCCAGATATCTCTGGTGGTAAATGGCCGGGTTATGCATAACCTTTCTGGTCAGGAATTACGCAACAAGCTTAATCAATACCTGCTGGAATCTAAAGAAGAAGAGGAAGCCGTCCGTCTGAAACCAGAAGATGTCCGCAATGCCAAGGAAACGGCATAGGATATGGCCTGTTTTCTATAAATGGCCGTTAATAAGTGTTATTTCAGTAAAACACTACCATACAGGCTCATTTTCCCTGCTGGTTATTTCTGTGGCTCATAAGTTGCAATTTCTATCGGCTTATATACAATGCAACGGTTATTTATTTTACAATCTGAAAATTCTGATAAATGAGGCAAGGTGGAAAAATAATCTTTAAATCGCTGCCGTACTTCTCCATCGCCTTCCCGCCCTTCTATCACATAGATAATGGGTATGATGAATGGTTTACTCTTAACCGTACGGCCATCTTCTAACCTGCTTGGCAACCAAAGCCCATTTGATAATTTAAGTACCCGTTTTACTTCGTCCGTAGCCAAAGAATCACTGCTTGCATATATATATAGATACTATCTATAGTACCACGGCTACTAACTTCAAACATCATCCCTACCATAAAGCCAGCCTTAGTTTGATCTTCCCTAAGAGCAGAAGGGTATATTATATTTTTATAAAGAAATTTTTCCAGACCCATACTATCCAAACCCCTCCCTTCATAACTGAAAATAGGACTAGTTTGCCCAAAAACAGCTTGAGTCAACACAGAAAAAAGTAAAAGAATTAATGATAAGTGGAGATGCATGGCTGTTAAATTTGTTAAAAAACCAGGATAAGCAGCAGTCGAATTACATTGATAGACTATCTATCCATTTTACTCCTTGATCATTTGCAATAGTCTTGCAATGAGGCCGGTCCAGCCGGTTTGGTGGGAGGCGCCTAATCCACTGCCATTGTCTCCATGGAAATATTCGTAAAACAAAATATTATCCCGGAAGTGCGGATCGTTCTGGGCTTTGGGATCATTGGCGAAAACAGGCCGCTTACCAGTAGCATCTTTGAGGAATATTCTGGATAACCGTTTGGCTAGTTCTACGGCAATATCATGGATAGTTAAATAATTCCCGGAATGTGTCGGATATTCTACCTTAAAATCATCTCCATAGTACTGGTGGAAACGTTGCAGTGATTCAATAATTAAATAATTCACCGGAAACCAGATCGGCCCCCGCCAGTTGGAGTTGCCTCCAAACATATACGTATCCGATTCCCCTGGCTGATATTTTACGGTGAACGAACTGCCATTATTATTGAACACATAGGGGTGCTCCAGATGATACCTGGATAATGCCCGTATCCCATACTCTGACAGGAACTCTGTTTCGTCCAGCATCCGCCGGAGCAGGCGTTTCATCCGGTGGCCGCGCAACAAGGAAAGTAAGTGACGCTCCCCTTTCCCAGGCTCCAGCCATCTGGATATTAAATTCGCTAAATCGGGCCGGTATTCCAGAAACCATTTCAGCCTGGTGGTAAACTCTGGCATCTCTTCAAATATGTCGTGGTCCAGTACTTCCACGGCAAACAGCGGTACGAGGCCCACCATAGACCGCACTTTCAGACTTATCTGCTTATTAGACGGCAAATGCAATACATCGTAGAAAAACTCATCTTCTTCGTCCCACAAGCTAAAATCCAATTCACCAATGTTGCGCATAGCTCCGGCAATGTACAGGAAATGTTCAAAAAACTTAGTAGCCAGATTCTGGTAAATAGAGTTGGTTTTGGCCAGTTCTAACGCCATGCGCATCAGGTTCAGCGAATACATAGCCATCCAGCTGGTGCCATCGGCTTGTTCTATGTGCCCACCTGTTGGTAGCTCCGAACTGCGGTCGAATACTCCTATGTTATCCAGGCCAAGGAATCCCCCCTGAAAAATGTTGTTGCCATCTTTATCTTTTCTGTTTACCCACCAGGTAAAATTCAATAAGAGTTTATGAAAGATGGCTTCCAGAAATACCGTATCTCCTACGCCATTGTTTATCCGCTGCTCCATCCGGTATACCCGCCAGGATGCCCAGGCATGTACCGGCGGATTTACGTCACTAAAATTCCACTCATAGGCAGGAAACTGGCCATTGGGGTGCATATACCACTCGCAGGTAAGCAGGGTTAATTGTTCTTTGGCAAAATGCGGGTCTACCATGGCCAGTGGAATGCAATGGAAAGCCAGATCCCAGGCAGCATACCAGGGATACTCCCACTTATCGGGCATGGAAATAATATCCGCATTGTTGAGATGGAACCAGGTGCTGTTACGCCCTTTTTTACGGTCGGGAGGCGGAGGAGGCATCGTTGGGTCGCCATTCAGCCATTGAGGTACATCGTAATAATAAAATTGCTTGGTCCAGAGCATACCAGCTAATGCCTGCCGCTGCACATTCCGTTCATCAGCATCTGTTACTTTATCATGAAGCTTATCATAAAAATCATCTGCCTCTTTTAAGCAGGTAGCAAAAATAAAATCAAAATCCCGGAAAGGCTTTTTTAGCACTTTGTTAGTTAGCCGTAATTTGAGTGTGGTACTCTGGCCACCCCGAATAGTTAATTCGTAATTAACAGCTGCTTTGGTGCCCCGTTTTTCAGGATTTACGGCTCCATGCTGCCCTTGTACAAGGTAGTCATTGATGCCATCTTTATAATACCCATGATCCTGAGGCAATCCATACAAACGGGCAGCATTTGTTTCATTCTCACAGAATAACTCCTGACCTGCCGTTTCGCAATACAGATACATGTCGCCTAACAGCTCATGTTTTACATCAATAATATCCCGGTTGGTTAAAAACATAGAGGGCTTATATGGATCGTAGCCCCATGACCAGGTATTGCGGAACCAGATATGTGGCAACACATGCAGCAGAGCTTCTTCCGTACCCCTATTGTGTATGGTTATCTGAATAAGAATATCCTGCACATCTGCTTTGGCATATTCCACAAAAATGTCGAAGTATTTATTCTCCTCGAAAATTCCGGTATCTACTAAGTTGTATTCCACATCCTGCTTGCCGCGCCTGCGGTTTTCCTGTACTAGTTGTTCATAGGGAAAAGCCTGCTGCGGATACTTATACAGCATTTTCATGTAGGAATGCGTAGGTGTGCTGTCCAGATAGTAATAATACTCCTTTACATCCTCGCCATGATTGGCTTCGCCATTGGTAAGGCCAAACATCCGTTCTTTAATGATACTATCTTTTTTATTCCAGAAAGCCAGAGCAAAACAGAGTAGCTGACGATCGTCACAAATACCACCAATGCCATCTTCTCCCCAGCGGTATGCTTTACTTCTGGCCTTGTCGTGCGTAATATAATTCCAGGCATCACCATTGGCACTGTAGTCTTCCCGTACGGTGCCCCATTGCCGTTCTGCCAGATACGGGCCAAAGAGTTTCCATTTTTTTAAGCCTTTGTTGCTTTCTTCCAGCCGTATGTGTTCAGGAGTCATAAAGGAATAGGTTGTTTGCAGATGATCTGCCTGGTGTATGTATGTAAATTATTTTCAATGAGATGATAAACCCTGGTAAAGAGTTTGATGCCTGCTACAAATGCCTTAAATTAAGTGTATGACTTACCAGAAAACCCTTATGCCGAATCGCCGCCACTTCATTAAAACATCTCTAGCTGCCGGATGTTTGGCTGCATCCTTGCCAATATCTGCATTTTTGCAAAAAGAGAAAAACATTATTACGGTGAATGGTGAAATACCTGCCCGGCAAATGGGATTATCTCTCATTCATGAGCATGTAATGGTTGATTTTGTGGGTGCCGAAAAAGTGAGTACCAGCCGCTACAACCGTGAAGAAGTATTTACCAAGGTATTGCCTTACCTGCAACAAGCCAGAGAACTGGGCTGCCAGACAATGGTAGAATGTACGCCTGCTTTCCTGGCCCGTGACCCTTTACTTTTGAAGCAACTGGCCGATGCCAGCGGATTGCAGATACTGACCAATACCGGTTATTATGGTGCCCGCAACGATGAAAGTCTCCCTCCGCATGCCTTTACCGAATCCGCAGACCAGCTGGCACAACGGTGGATACAAGAATTTAAGCAAGGAATAGAGGGCACTGGCATCCGGCCTGGTTTTATTAAAATTGGCGTAGATGAAGGCAAATTATCAGCTATTGACCAGAAATTGATACAGGCGGCTGCACGGACCCATCTGCAAACCGGGCTTACCATAGCCGTACATACCGGAAAAGCCACTGGAGCCATGGATGAACTAGAGGTGCTAAAAACAGAAAAAGTGCATCCCAGTGCCTGGATATGGGTGCATGCCCAGGCCGAAGAAGATCTGTCTTTTCATGTAAAAGCCGCCAAACAGGGCGGCTGGATATCATTAGATGGCATAGGCTGGGACAACGAAGGCCGGCATGTAGAAATGGTCACTCACCTGAAAAAGCAAAATTTGTTGGACCGGGTTCTGGTGTCACAAGATGCCGGCTGGTACCATGTAGGTGAGCCAGACGGCGGCAAGTTCCAGCCATTCAACCGGTTGTTTACCGAATTTCTTCCGGCCCTGAAACAAAAAGGATTCAGCCAAAAAGATATTGACCAGTTGCTTATCCAAAATCCGATGGAAGCGTTTACTATCCGGGTAAGAAAAGCGTAATTACTTTATCCGCAGGGTTTTAATATTCATAAACTCCCGGATACCCAGGTGAGACAGTTCCCGGCCGTAGCCAGATTTTTTAATACCCCCAAACGGCAACCTGGGATCAGATTTTACAATATCATTCACTGTAACAAAGCCTGACTCAATTTTTCTGGCGATGGCTTCGCCTTTCTTCAAGTCTTTAGTCCATACTGACCCGCCTAGTCCATATCTGGAATCGTTGGCAATTGCAATGGCTTCTTCTTCATCCCGTACGGTAATAATAGCTGCCACCGGACCAAACATTTCTTCTTCATAAGCAGGGGTACCAGGGCGTACATTGGTCAGAATAGTAGCGTTGAAAAAAGCACCTTCCCGTACCGGCCGGCCACCCCCAGTGACAATAACCGCTCCCTTATCTACCGAGCGTTTTACCTGATCTACCAGTTCATTAGCCAGATCTTGACGGGCCATAGGGCCATAATCTACGCCTTCTTCTAGGGGGTTGCCCATCTTCAATTTCAGCATATAATTGGTCATCAGTTGCGTAAACTTATCGGCTACATTCTGAAACACAATAAACCGTTTGGCACATATACAACTCTGGCCAGTATTAATCATGCGTCCTTTTACAGCCATCTGGGCAGCATAATCAAGGTCTGCATCGGGAAGAACAATAAAAGGATCGCTGCCTCCCAGTTCCATTACCGATTTCTTTATATACTTGCCAGCCAACGCAGCTACTTTAGAACCCGCCGCTTCACTCCCGGTTAAGGTAACGGCTTGTACATAATCATGGGCAATCAGCTTTTCTACCTTATCGGAACCAACCAGAAGTGTCTGGAATACGCCTTGCGGAAAGCCTGCCTCCAGAAAGATAGATTCTATAGCCATGGCACATTGCGGCACATTAGACGCATGTTTTAACAACCCAACATTACCAGCCATCAGGGTAGGAGCCGCAAAGCGGAATACCTGCCAGAAGGGAAAATTCCAGGGCATAATAGCCAATATAGCTCCAATGGGTTGATAGATAAGTAGATTTTTTGTGCCTTCAGCCTGTATTACTTCATCCTGGAGAAATTTTTCAGCATTATCTGCGTAATAATCGCAGGTAAGGGCACATTTGTTTATTTCTTCTATGCCTTCTTTTAGCGGCTTGCCCATTTCCTGAGCCATTAGTTTAGCTAATACCTGTGCTTTCGCCCGCAAGATTTTAGCTGTTTTCCGCATCAATTCGCTCCGGTGGGTAAACGTCGTTTTTTTCCAGAACCGGAAGGTATCTCCAGCCAGCTCTACAACCTGGTTTACCTTATCTTCGGAATCTTCTTCAAAAGATTTGATTACTTTATTCGTATAGGGATTTATGGATTGTATGGGCATGGTTAATTTGGTTAAACTGGAGTTTTTGAAGTGCCTCTTACAAACACTGGCTAGTAATATGGGGCACCAGCTATTCAATATGAAACAAACATTTATACGTGTATAACGTAGAGTTTCACCGCAAATTTGGTTCTTTATCTAATACTTGATTAGACGCAAGCCCGGCAGCTACCGCACCTAAGGGTGGCGCAAGTAATACACCTATTATTGGTAGTAACAAAAGCAGGTTAAAAGCCAGGCCATTGCCTACTGCTAGCCCCCGGTGTTTTTTAATAATGCGGTTACTCTCTCTGGCGGATAATCTTCGGAACTCATTGCGGTAATCAATCATGGAGAAGCCTACAAAATAGCTTTCTATGAGCAAAATGGCTACAGTTGCAAAAGGCGTAATCAGAGGAATGAGTGCCAGCAAATACAATGGAATGGTAAAAGCCAGTTCTTTAATCAGGTTCTTCAAGGTAATGCCCAGGCCTCTTACTACATCCTTTATTAATTGTGCACTATTGAATGGATGAGTAATTCCTGTGAGAATTTCCTGGGTTTTTTCCGCCAGTAGGGCCAGTGCCGGAGCAGACAGAAAGAGGATCGTATAGCGGTAGAGTTTAAAATAAATAAAAAAGCTGATGATTGTTATCAGAGCACTTACAATCCACTCCAGTACATTGCCTGTCTCTCCAGAAACTGTATCTAGATTTGTTATATCAATAATCCAAGTGCTGATGAATCCTGTAAATTGCCATACCAGCACAGTAGCACCTACAAACAGCAATACATTAAGCAGAGCAGGGATAATCACATATTTCCAAAGCCGGTTTGCCTGAATAAAGCTAAGTGCTTGAAAATACGTAGAAAAACCTAGGCCTATTTCTTTAAGCATATACAGGAGCAATTAGGTGCTAATGGATTAATATACTGAAAAATGCCCGTACTTTGTTGTATGAGATGCGATGAAAAAATAATCGCCTTCACAAACAGGCTTGCAAAGGCGATTGTGCGATTAAATTAGTTGCTTAGTTATTGAGTGGCATACCTTCTTTCTTCCAGGCATCAATGCCTCCCTCCATATTATACACCCGGGTAAATCCCATTTCCCGCATAATCTCAGCTGCCTTTCCGGATCGCACGCCGGATTTGCAATACACGTAATAAGGTTTGCTTTTATCTAGTGTTTGGATAGAATCTTTAAAGGCTTCGTTTTTATAGTCTATGTTCCGGGCATCTGGTAAATGGCTTTCTGTAAACTCTTCCGTTGTACGTACATCCAGCACAATTCCCTGGTTCACCTGCTCGGCAAATACTTTTGGTTCCAGACTTGAAGCTGTCTTTTCTCCGGAGGTGCAAGCAGGTAGAGTAATGGCTATCCAAAAGAAAACAAAAATGCTATGAATATAATTTTTCATACGAAAGTGTAACTAGTCTGTTAATAGATGTACTATTACATTAAATAACATATTTTACGATATAGAAACAAAAAAAGGTGAAGCTATTGCCCTCACCTAAATTTTGCCAGTGAATATATATGTAAAATTAAGCCTTTTTCTCAGATTTAGCTTTCTCAGCAAATTCTTTCTTTATTGCTTCAATATCCACATTTTTAATAACAGGCTTTTTAATTAAGTCTTTGATAGCCGACTGTTTATTATTAGCTATAGCTCTGTTTTTTCTTTCTTTTCTTTTTAATCTAGTGACGCCCATGGTACTAAGAATTTAATTGGAGGTGCAAACTTATAACTTTATACCAACATATCCAAAAGGGGAATATCTTAAATTTTGCATGATAGCCTTGAACAGCAAGTGGTAAGCTTGTAATTAGTACAGCATTAGAAAAGAATTGATGCATTTCATGTATTTGCTAATCCAGTTTACGCATGCATATTACTCGCTCCTCAGACTTTTTACTGGGTTTGCTATGGCTGCTTTAATGGATTGAAAGCTGACAGTAAACAAGGCAATAACTAGTGCTATTCCACCGGATGCAATAAATATCCATGGGCTAAGATCAATGTGATAAGCAAAATTCTCCAGCCATTTGCTCATGGCATACCAGGCCAATGGCCAGGCAATACCGGTGGATAAGGCTACCAGTAGCAGAAAATCTTTGGAAAGCAGGGAAGTAATATTGCTCACAGAAGCGCCTAAGACTTTGCGGATACCTATTTCTTTAGTCCGTTGCTCGGCGGTATAGGCAGCCAGACCAAATAAGCCTAAACAGGAAATAGTAATAGCCAGCAAGGCAAACAGGCTAAATACCTGACCCGTTTTCATTTCAGCGAGGTAGGCTTTCTGGAAGGTATCGTCCAGAAACTGGTACTCAAACGGCTGTTCGGGGAAAAGGGCATTCCATTTTTTCTCTATCGCCTTCACGGTCTCACTCAGCGATGCAGTTGTATTAACTTTTATAGCCATTTTGTTAGCCCAGGCTGTATTATAGGAAAAGATCATGGGCATAATCAGGCTTTTTAAATCGGCATGGTGATAATCTGCCAGTACGCCTATTACTTCACCAGTAACAGGTACTTCTTTATAGCCGCCCTCTGGTGTATACTGGTAGGTATAGTAGCCAACTCTTTTCCCTTCTATTGTCTCCCACCCAAAATACTTCATCGCCGCCTCATTTACTAGAAATGCTTCTTTATCGGCGGGGCGGGTATTATCAAAATTCCGTCCGGCCTTTACCTGTATATCAAAGGTAGCTGCAAAGCCAGGGTCTGTATTGATATGCATGATACCTCCTGAAGCAGCTCCGGATGGTACAAATGCAGCCACCAGCTTATCGCCTCTGGCCTCACCAGTGCCTGGTAATCCTGTACAAATGGTAGCCGATTGTACTGCTGCCAGGCTTTCTACTTCTTTCTTAAATGTTTCTTTGCTATTCTCCGGCACATCTCTAAAAGAAATGGTAAGTACTTGTTCCTGCGCGTATCCAAGACTTTTGTTATTTATGTACTCCAACTGATTCCACACAACCACCGTAGCTACAATCATAATGACGGATACGGCAAATTGAGTAACTACCAGGACCTTTCGGAAAAGGCCATTACTCACCCCCTTCACCACATCGCTTTTCAGCACACGTATGGGTTTGAATGAAGACAAAGCCAGCGCCGGATATACACCCGTTAGTAAACTCAACAAAACCACTGTTAGTGCCAGCACGGCTATCCGGAAAGGCGTATAAAGGATTCCTGTAGAAAGATTTTTTTCGGCCAGAGTATTAAAGTAAGGCAAAAATACGTACACAATTGCCAAAGCCAGAACCACTGCAATGCCAGTAAACATGGCCGATTCTGTTAAAAACTGATATACTAACTGGCTACGGGTAGCCCCAGCCACTTTGCGGACTCCCACTTCCTTACCCCGCTTGGAAGAACGGGCAAGTGTCAGGTTGATGTAGTTAAAACAAGCCAGAATCAGAATAAACAGCCCTACTGCGCCAAAAATATAGACATATTCAATAGCCCGCTGTGCCTTTACCTGCCCGTCTAAGGTAGCTTTCAGGTAAATATCCCGTAGCGGAATTACACCTAACTTCCACACACCTGCATTCTGATCGCC
This sequence comes from Rhodocytophaga aerolata, assembly GCF_030503435.1. Classification (GTDB taxonomy): domain Bacteria; phylum Bacteroidota; class Bacteroidia; order Cytophagales; family 172606-1; genus Rhodocytophaga; species Rhodocytophaga aerolata. Next base: position 65,149 of record NZ_JAUKPO010000007.1, on the reverse strand, counting down.
GGTGTTTTTTATAAAGTTCGGAAATTGGGCTAGTACATCCTCTTTCGTACTGCCTTCGGAAAGCAACAAATACGTAGCGCCGGGAGCCTCCCAGTACGATTCACGCATAAAGCCGGCTAATTCTTTTGCATGCACATAGTTGCAGAGAAAATCTACCGTCATATGCGAATTAGAAGGCAAGTTCTCTATCACACCACTAATAGTTAAAGGATATTTATTACCAAACTTCAGGGTTTTACCAATAGGATTTTCGTTAGGAAAATATTTGGTAGCCATCCGCCGGGAAATAACCAGGCCATACGGCGATTGTAGAGCTGTGGAGGCATTTCCTTGTAAGAATGTAAAGGTAAACACATCAAAAACCGTACTGTCAGCAAAATAGAAATAGGGTTCATAATACGCTGTGGTAGGCGTGGCAAGCAAGGCATTGTTTCCGGCTAACCGCACCGTTTTTTCTATCTGGGAAATTTGCTCCTTTAATCTGGGGGCAAATCCATTGCCGCTGCCCGACTGCCCTTCCCACTGCTGAAAAAGCATGATCCGGTCGGCTTTCTCATGAAAAGCATCGTAACTGGTAGCATCCAGCATATACAAACCAATGAGCAAACAACAAGCAAGGCCTAAAGTAAGACCCGTAATATTGAGAAAGGCGTAAAATTTCTGTTTGCGCAGATTTCTCCAGGCAATCTGCAGGTAATTTTTCAGCATAAAACTATGAGGAATAATAACTTAACTAAATCGCAGATTATTTGTTTGATCAATTGCGGAACCGTAATGGCAAGCTTAGCAGAAAGCCGGACTTATAAAATGTATTTACCTGCCAGGCTCTCTGCCGTATGCACCAGGTTTATTCACTCCTCAAACTTTTCACCGGATTTACCAAAGCTGCAGTTATAGACCGGTAACTCACCGTAAGGGCGGCAATTATAAAGGAAGCCAGAACAGCTACCAGGAATACAGTCCAGCCAATACTAATGCTATAGGCAAAATTCTGGAGCCAGGCATACATCATATAATACGCTATTGGCGCAGCTATCAGGAAAGAAATCAGAATTAATCCGGCAAATTCTCTGGTAAACAAGTAGACAATATTCCATACGGAGGCTCCCAGTACTTTGCGGATACCTATTTCTTTTGTTTTTTGAAGGGCCATGAAAGATACCAGGCCATATAAACCCAGGCATCCAATGAATATGGCAATGGCAGAAAACAACTGAAAAGCCATATACATCCGTTCTTCCTGTTTGTACATACTGGCAATGTGCTCATCTAGAAACTCATATTCAAATAAGTATTCCGGAAAAGTAGCCGACCATAATTTATCTATAGCTTGTATAGTTTGCCGCATTTGTTTGGGCTCTATTCGTACACTAACCTGCCCAAAGGCATCTGGCAGATAGGCCATTACACAAGCCCGTATTTTTTTGTGTTTCGATTCACTCTGAAAATCACGTACTACGCCCATAATCGGCACTGTCAAATCTCCATTAATGGTGATAGTTTTGCCAATCGCCTCTCCCGGATCGGTAATGCCCAGCTTATGTATCAGGGTTTCATTCACGACTATATTAAAGGTGCTGTCTTTTCTATTGGCTTCTGTAATGGCTTTGCCGGCAAGCAGCTCAAAGCCAAACATACCCATATACTTTTCGTCTACGAATTTTACTTCTGTTACGTCGTCTTCCGTTAGTCCTAGTTCTTTGGATTGAAAGGAGGTGAAATTATTGTTATAAGCCGGGGCACCCGAAGCAAAGCTGATTTCCTGTACACCAGGATAACTCAATAATGCTGTCCGTAGTACATCGCGTTTATTTTGGTCGGCTCCCGGGAGCCCGAATGTTAAAACAGCTTCTTTGCTAAAGCCTAAGTTTTGATTACGGAAAAAATCCATCTGGCTGGCTACTACCACAGTGCCAATAATCAGTATTTGCGAAATGCAGAACTGAATAACTACCAGACTTTTACGCAGCGTTAAGCCTTTAGAAGAGGGAGCTGCCATTTTGCTTTTCAATGCCAGTGCCGGCCTAAACCCTGATTGTACCAGTGCCGGATATATACCAGAAAGTAAGATCATGCTAATGGTAAGCGTAAGAATAATGGCAATAAAAGAAGGGGCTAGTAGCTGTGATACACTGATGTTAATATCCAGGTACTGGCTCATGGCAGGCAATGCCAACCGGGTGGTTACTAAAGCAATGAACACAGATAATAGCACCAATAACGTAACTTCGCCCAGAAACTGCCAGATCAGTTCTACCCGTTGTGCGCCGAGTACTTTCCGCACGCCCACTTCTTTTGAACGTTTAATGGCTTGTGCCGTGGCCAGATTCACAAAGTTGATACAAGCCGTAATGATAATGAATAAGGCTACGCCAGCCAGTGCATAAAAGGTTTCCCGGCCGGTAGGGGTAATAATATTGTTTATATACCGCTGATCGAAATGAATATTGTGGAGAGGCTGAATAGGCATATTGGCAGACTTTGCCACCTCTTCGCCCCAATTCTTCTTAAGAAACGGTTTAATACCTGCTTCCAGTTGCTTTACCGAATAGCTTTCCGGCAGCAGAATATATAAGTAACTCCCCCCGGGAATGTTCCAGAAATTAGTTAACCCGTTTTTGAAATTTTTCTCTAAGGTTTTCCAGGAGGCCAGAAAGATAAAAGGAAAATGGGTGTTAGAGGGTACATCTTTGATAAGACCAGTCACTTGCAAGTCATACTGGTTATTGAGCCGGATGGTTTGGCCTATGGGATTTTGATCACCAAAATACTTCGCTGCGATTGATTGGGTAAGCACAACGGTATTAGGTTCCTGCAAAGCTGTATTACGGTCGCCTGCTATCCATTCATAGTCAAATACGTTGAAATAATGTTCATCTGCATAGGCAAAGCTTTTTTCATTATACCGGTTGCCACCGATCTCAACCATGCCATCCCGCTGATAAAAAGTCTGGGTGATTTGCTCCAGTTGACTGAAATCATTGCGCATGGCTGGGGCTACGGCCAGGGAAACATTGGAATTGAAATCCAACGCATTCAGTGTTACCCGGTAAATCCGGTCGGCTTTTGAATGAAAGTTATCATAGCCTAACTCATTGCGGACAACCAGCAAAAGCAGCAGGCACGAAGCCACCCCTAAAGCCAACCCAGCAATATTTAATATAGCATACACCTTGTTCCGGAGCAGATTCCGCAAGGCAATAGTTAGGTAGTTTTTCAGCATATCTGTAATGGTTATTGACTGATTTGGTATCCTTACTTAGCGTAGTATATACTTTAGTAGTTATTCCTCAGTAATCCTTATTCATTGCGTAAGCTTTTCACCGGATCGGCCAGGGCGGCTTTAATAGCCTGGAAGCTCACCGTTAGTAGGGCAATAGTAAAAGCCAACACACCAGACAGGGCAAAAACCCACCAACTAATTTCAATCCGGTAAGCGAAGTCTTGCAGCCACTGATTCATGACATACCAGGAGATGGGTATAGCAATGACAAACGCCAGCAGTACCAGCCGGAGAAATTCTTTGGAAAGCAGCGTAGCAATCTGGCTGACTGAGGCTCCTAACACTTTGCGGATACCTATTTCTTTGGTAAGCTGTTGCGCCGCCAGGTGTATTAACCCAAATAGCCCTAGGCAACAAATAACAATAGAAACGCCGGTAGTAAAACCTATTATCTTTTGCCAGCGTTGTTCCTGCTCGTATTCGCGGGCATTCAATTCATCCAGAAAGCCATATTCGTAGGATGCATCGGGCATGGCTTTCCGGTAAATCTTTTCCAAAGCCTGGATGGCTTCTGGTTGACGGCTTTTCTCCACTTTAAGCCAGATGCCGCCCCTTTCACCAGGTGTCATAAATAATACTCTAGGCTGAATCCGATCCCGCAAGGAGCCGAAATGAAAATCTTTCACCACACCAATAATAGTCAGGTTTCGTTTGTCTACCTGGTCACTGGTAATAGTTACGCCGATAGGATTTTTTAATCCGGTTGCCCGTACAAAGGCTTCATTAACAATAGCACTCTCCAGTTTATCTCTTGGAAAATCCTTCGAGAAGTTTCGTCCTTCTTTAATTTTAATACCTAACAGTGGGATGTATGCTTCATCAATGGCCTGATAGCTGCTAAGGAGTGCCTGGTGGCCAACTTTCGTATCTGTCAGCTGGCTGCCATATTCCTGGCCAAATGAGATACCTGTAATAGATGACTCACGGGATACCTCATTTTTTAAAAATTGTTGAATAGCCTTGTAATCCCGGTTGCCATTGATGTGTGTACGGATGACCTGATGCGGATTATAACCCAGATCTTTGGTACGGATATAGTCCATTTGCCTGTAAAATACGAAAGAGACAATAACCATGGTAACGGATAAAATGAACTGGAACACTACCAAGCCGCGGCCGAATGAGCTCCGTCCACCCAGCTTTTGTTTATTATATAGGGCTTCTATTGGTTTAAAGCCAGATACTACATAAGATGGATACAGCCCTGTTAATAAACAATTGACAAGAAGTATACAAGCAAAATAACCAGCTAATTCAAGGTTCCATGCTTTTCCTAAGGTGATCTGTTTGCCGGATAATTCATTAAAAACGGGTAGCATTATTTGTAACCATATACATGCCAGACTAAAGGCTATCAGACACAGAAAAAATGATTCGATGAGAAACTGACCTATAATCTGAGCCTGACTGCTACCAGTAACTTTGCGGATGCCTACCTCTTTGGCCCGTTTGAGGGAACCGGCAAGGCTGATATTTATAAAGTTAATACTTGCCATCAGTAAAATAAATGAAGCAATACCCAGAAACAAATAGGCATAAACCGGACTACTGCCCTGTACAATTCCTCCCTCCCGGTTGCCGGTAGTTTGGTATAATGGCTTTAGGTGAATATCGGTGATACGCTGCAATCCATAACTGATTCTGGGATTAAGGGCTTGCTCGCTTAGCCGTTGGGTAAGTTGTTCTTTTGCTTCCAGCTCATAAATACGGTTAAATTTTTGGGTGACTGTTTGCAAATCGGCATCCGGACGCAGAACAACAAATGTTCCTAAATAGGCATTGAGCCAGTTAGTATCATCAAAAGACACCTGCATGAAGCGAAAAGGATGCAATAAATCAAACTGAATAGATGAATTTTTAGGAGGGTTTTGTACCACACCGGAAATAATCAGCGGCTTGCCAATTCTCTTTACCGAGGGGTCTGCATCCATATACAAAAATTCACCTACTACATCAGTCCGGTTAAAGAACCGTTGAGCCGTTTGTTCGGTGACCACGACTGCATTTACTTCCTGCAATACAGTTTTAGGATTGCCATGTACAAGTTTGAAGGTAAATACATTAAAAAAGGAATCATCTACATACAATGTTTGCAATTTCAGGATTTTATTGTTGCCCTTTACATCCGCAAAAATGTCGCCTCCCATTACCCGTACATATTCCTCTATTTCGGGCACCTGCGCTTTAAAAGCCGGGCCTTGTACCTGCCCGGTGCCGCCGGTAACCTGAGGCTTATCGCCCCGATGTTCTACCATTGCCGTCGTGATACGGTACAGATGCGGATTTTTTTCATGAAACTGGTCATAGCTCCATTCATCTTGTGCATAAAGTACTGCCAATAACAGATACACTATTCCTACAGACAAGCCAATAGTGGTTAGCAGCGAATACATACGGTTTTTCCATAGGTGACGTAGGGCGACTGTAAGATAGTTTTTTAGCATACTTTATCTAATACCTAATGAGTAATCAGCATTACTCTAAGTTCATTTATCAATAATTAGAATCCTTACTCGTTTCGTAAGCTTTTCACCGGATCGGCCAGGGCGGCTTTAATAGCCTGGAAACTCACGGTAAGCAAGGCAACCGATATGGCTAATACACCAGCCAATATAAACAGCCAGGGACTGATAGAAATCCGGTAGGCAAAATTCTGTAACCAGCCATGCATCGCCAGCCAGGCAATAGGGATGGACAGGATAAAGGCAATGGCTACCAGTGTCAGAAAATCTTTAGACAACAAGGTGACAATATTCCCTACCGAGGCTCCCAGTACTTTACGGATACCTATTTCCTTGGTGCGTTGCTGAGCCGTGAAGGCCGCTAAACCAAATAAGCCCAGGCAAGCAATAAAAATAGTAGCTGCCGAAGAAGCAATAAAGATTTTTTCCCGCTTTACATCTTCCTGATAAAACAAATCCAGTTGCTCGTCGAGGAAATGATATTCGAACAAATGGGAAGGATCAATAGTCTGTAACACAGCTTCCATCTGGCTAATGGTACTGGCAAGGTCTGCTCCGGAAAGGCGTACGGTAAAATAGTCAATATACTGGATAGGATTTTTAGCATTTGCCAGAATCATGGGTGCAATCGTCTGGTGCAGCGATTGAAAATGAAAATCTTTAGCAATTCCAATTACCCGTACTTTCAAAGGTTGGTCTAAAGGAGATGGGCTGCCTGCATTGTTAATAGCCGGAATTTCTATGAGTTGTTCGGAAGCTTCCTGTATGCCAAGTGCCTTGGCTGCTGTTTCATTCAATATAATAGCTGTTGAATCTGCCGGAGCAGCTGTACTGAAGTTTCTACCTTGCACCAGATCAATCTCATAGGTTTGGATAAAATTCTCATCTACTCCCAAAAAATAACTATCCATGCCCTCTGCTGAGGTGATTCCCTCTTTTTTTACTTTCACCTGCATCAGGTTTTTCCATTCACCGGGTACACGCGAGGTAACAGAAACTTCTTTTACATGTGCCAGCTTTGCATATTCTGCTTTAATGGTTTGAGCACTTTGCCTCACTTTGCCACTGTTAATATCTACGATCACTAACTTTTCTTTATCAAACCCCAGGTTCTTGTGCCGCACATATTGCAATTGGGCATACACCAGGAAAGTGGCAATAATCATGGTGATAGAGAGGGTAAACTGGCCTACCACCAATACTCTGCGCAAACTCAAATTGCCCCGTTCATTTACTACCTTTCCTTTCAGCACTTCATAAGGCCGGTATCTGGAAAGAAAGAAGGCCGGATAACTTCCGGAAATAAGGCCTATGAGCAAGGTAGCGCCAAATACGCCCAGCCAGATTCGCACGTCTGTAGCAAAATTTAACGCAAGTTTTTTCTCTGTAAATTCATTGAAGGCAGGCAATATAAATTGCACCACCAGCGCTGCAAAAATCAGGGAGATAAATGCAATCAATAAGGACTCTGTCAGGAACTGGCCTATCAAACTGCCTCGCTGAGCACCTACTACCTTGCGGATTCCTACTTCTTTTGCTCTACCGGCCGAACGGGCAGTTGCCAGGTTCATATAATTGATGCTGGCAATAAACAGCACAAATACGCCGATAATGGAAAATACATAGACATAGAAAATATCTCCGGCTCTGCCTAGCGTATTCTCAATATCTGCCGAATAGAAATGGATGTCCTTGAGTGGCTGCAAGGTAAGGGTTCTCCCGTTTGCATTTTCCGCTGTACGATTGGATGTAACCAACTTATTCAGGTTGGCAGTGAGGCTGGGTATAGATGCCTCTTCTGTTGTTTTGATATAGGTGAAAAACCCATTACCAGTCCAGTCACTGGCAATGAACTGGGCATACTCCGTGTTGGAATGCATGGTGGCTTCGGAAAACAGCAGGCGCAATTGCAGATGCGAATTAGACGGAATTTCTTTTAACACGCCTGTTACTTTAAAGGGTGTAGGAAAGCGTTCCGTTTGTATGAGCCCTCCCATGGCTGACTTATTACCAAACAATTTTTTCGCAATTTCAGCCGTAATCACTACCGAGTAGGGTTCTTGTAAGGCAGTAGCCCGGTCTCCTTCCAGCAGCGGAAAATCAAATACTTGCAGAAAATTGTTGTCACCCATCCAGAAGTCGTCATAAAACACATGGTCATTGGCTGGGTTTAGCATATTGGCTCGGCCCATTCCGAACGCCCGGGTGCTGGCCACAATCTGAGGGAAATTTTTCTCTCCTTGCGCCGATATATTATAGGCCACCGTACCTGTTTTAGTCTGCTTGCCATCGCCTGAGGTTTTTGTTTCTATTACCCGGTATATCCGGTCCGCATCGGAGTGAAAGGCGTCAAAACTTAGTTCATCCACTACGTACAATGCAATAAGCAAAAAACAAATCATCCCGAACGTAAGTCCGGTAATGTTGAGCAGACTATAGCCTGGCTGCCTGGTTAAGTACCGGTATGCAGTTACAAAGTAGCTTTTGAGCATAACTATAAAACAATAAGTGAACGTTGGGAAGCAAAGAGCAATAAGTCAGCCTAATATATAAATAGCTCATAATAAATAACTTGGATACTTACAAGTATATAGGCAGCAATAAATATGTCCGGAAACGTACAGTATTTGTACCAGTCCGGACATTTGTTTAACCCATATTAAAGAATGAACAAAGTTAGTTTACTCATTTCGTAATGACTTTATAGGATTGGCTAAGGCAGCTTTAATGGATTGAAAGCTGATGGTGAGCAAAGCAATTACTAACACTAGTAAACCAGAAAGGGCAAATACCCACCATTGTATATCAATTTGGTAAGCAAAGTTCTGTAGCCACTGTTGTATAGCATACAAGGTAAGGGGTATGGCAATAATAAATCCTATTCCTATCAGTTTAATAAAGTCTTTGGAAAATAAAGCGACAATACATGTTACCGTTGCCCCTAATACTTTGCGGATGCCTATTTCTTTCGTGCGTGTTTCTATGGAATGAGCCGCTAAGCCAAATAATCCCAGGCAAGCAATAATGATGGCCAGTACCGAAAATATCTGCAAAATAGTGCTTAAGCTATCTTCTGTTTTATACAGCTCATTTAGCTTTTCATCCAGAAAGTTGTAGACAAATAGACTGCCGGGAGCAATGGTTTGTGTTGCCTTTCTCAAGTACGCTAAGGTTTCTTTGGTTTTACCAGCCTGCATTTTGACAACCAAGCTACCAGTAAACTCTGGCCGGTACTCTATAATTAAGGGTTCAATGGTGTTGTGCAGGGAGGTAAAATGAAAATCTTTTGCTACTCCAATTACTTTCGCTGTTCTGTTACCCACCAGGCCTTGTAAAACTGTTCCTATAGGATTTTCCAGCCGCAAATCTTTCACAGCTTGTTCGTTAATAATTACGGAAGCAGAATCATTGAAGTCTGTGGAGAAATCGCGGCCAGCTATCACCGGAATACTTAGCGTCTTCAAATAATTACCATCTGTCCGCATAACCCGTACCGACGGAAATTCTTGCCCATTGGTGCCTTGTGGAGTAATACCCTCTACACTCAAATCGTCGCCTATGTAATTGGAAGTTGTAGCTACGGTGAGCACATTAGGGTTACGTAAAAACTCACTTTTAAAAGTTTGGGGCTTTTCCACCATGCTTTTATATAAGTCTCCATACAACTTTATATACACCACCTGGTTTTTGTCGAAACCCATTTCTTTGTTCCGCAAGAGATGCATTTGCTGGGAAATAAAGATGGTACCAGTAATCAGAAACAGAGAAACGGCAAACTGAAATACAACCAGGCTTTTGCGGATAACTACCGGAAAAGAACGCGGAGTTTTGGTAGCTTTCAGTGAACTTACCGGCTCAATGCCTGAAATAAACAATGCTGGGTAAAGCCCTGAAAACAGCCACACAAACAGCATGATACTGATAAGCAGCAAAATATTATCTGCGGTAAAAAGTACGTCCCAAGTTAAATTTTTACTTGTAATGCTATTGTATACTGGAAGCGCAAACTGATACAACACAATGGCAAGTACCACAGATGAGAGAGCCAAAATGAAAGCTTCTGTCAGGAATTGCAATACCAATTGGCTTTTATTGGCTCCTAGTATTTTTCGCATACCTACTTCCTTCAGGCGTTTAATAGTTTGTGTAGTAAACAAATTCATAAAGTTGACGCAGGCAATTACCAGTACCAGTATCTGCACAGCCACTAATATATAGATGTAGGCAATACTGCTATTAGCTCCCATTTCCTGCTCCAGATTCGATTTTAGGTGAATATCTGTTACTGGCTGAAATGCCAGGGCTCCTTCGGCAATCATCTGCTCTTTATTGTCCCAGTCTGCGTAGTGATGCCCGATAAAAGCAGGCATCTTTTCCTGCGCTTTCGTTTTCTGGCTGGCAGAGGCAAACTTTGCATAGGTATACATCACCATCCAACCACGGTTAGTCAATAAGTCTGGTGGCAGTTGCTTATAAAAAGTAGGCATGGAAACCAGGAAGTCAAACTTTAGGTGGGAATTTTTAGGTAAATCTTCCATTACGCCTACTACTGTATACTCAGTACTATTATCAAAGTTCAGTACTTCGCCAACCGGATCTTTCTTACCAAAATACCGCTGGGCCATACGTTGCGTAAGTACTATGGTATTAGGTACCGTCAGCAACTGGTCAGATTTGCCTTGCAGTAGCTTCAAGCCAAAAACTTTCAGCACCTCTGCATCGGCATAATAGCCAGTGCTCTCAGCAGCGTTGTTTTTTTGGTAACCTACTATTGGTGTCCCTGCATAAGCAAAGCGGCCAATGGCTTCAATTTCCGGCATAAACTTTTCAATCTCTTCAGCTAAAACAGGGCTACTTTTTGCCCACTCTTTTACATGCACCCGGTAAATGTTATCATATCCGGGAAAGTCCTTTTCATAACTCAATTCCTCCTGTACATGCAAAGCCATTATAAGGCCGCAGGTAATGCCAATGGCCAATCCGGCAAGGTTCAGCAGGTTGTATGCTTTCTGGTGTAGGATGCTTCTAAACGCAATAGTTAAATAGTTTCTGAACATAGGTATAGGTGTTTAGGTGATTTATTGCCATGGCATGGGACAGAGGCATAGCACAAAAACTGATTGCTTTGTGTATTTCCTATCGTACTTCAACTAAAGATGTATTTCTAAAATTATATATCTGCCCAAAGTGAAATCACACTGTTCTTATTAACCAAGATCAAGATGATACATCAGCGTTGATTCAGCTAACCTCTAGGCTCTTTGCGTCAGGCCATTTATTTATTCATTTCTCAAACTTTTCACAGGGTCTATCAACGCAGCTTTAATGCTTTGCCAGCTGACAGTCAATAAGGCAATAATAATTACCAGTAAACCCGGCAGGGCAAACATCCACCATTCCACATCAATCCGGAAAGCAAAATCTTCCAGCCATTTGTTGGCGGCATACCAGGCAAATGGGATTGCAATCAGAAAGGCAATGCCCACGAGTAAGGCAAAATCTTTGTATAATAGCTGCACAATCTGCGGAACAGTGGCCCCCAGTACTTTGCGTATACCAATTTCTTTGGTGCGCTGAGCGGTTGTGAAAGAGGCCAGACCAAACAAACCTAGGCCGGAAATAAAGATGGCCATAAAAGCAAAGTAGTTAATGATCCGGCCCAGACGCTGGTCAGCAGTATATGCCTGGTTAATGTCTTCATCCAGAAACGTATAAGTAAAGGCTTTTTCAGGGAAAAACCCGTTCCATTGCCTTTCCAGATACGCCACGGTTTCCGGAATATGATCAGATTGTATTTTAATGGAAAAGGTGTTGAACAAAGAGGGATTTACATCGAAAATAAACGATTCTATAGGCAGTTGCAGGGATATATAATTGAAATCTTTTACTACGCCCACTACCTTTCCATCTTTGCCTTCCCGGTTAATGGTTTTGCCAATGGCTTCTTCCGGACTTCCCCACTTAAATTGCTTTACAGCCTGTTCATTCACAATAAATGCCTGCAAATGGTCGGTGCCGTATTCTTTGGAAAAATCACGTCCGGCAACCAGCTCCAGTCCATAAGAAGAAAGGAAATCATAATCTACCGGCATTCCAGCAATAAACAGGTTGTCTTCCTGGGTAAATCCTTCTGGCACGGTTCCCCGCCGGATGGCTCCATTGCCTGGCGTACCTGCCGAAAGTGTACTGGATTTGATTCTCGGATTCTGGGCAATCAGTTCTTCAAAAGCATTGGTTTTGCTTCGCATCTGCGGATCTACTCCACCAAAGATATTATTCAGATTAGCACTGAATAAAGGCACCACTAGAGTATATTCTTTCTGGAAACCCATAGGCCGGTTACGCAGGTACTGTAACTGTTGAAAAGCCACTAATGCACCAGCTATTAAGGCAATAGACACCGCAAACTGCATCACAACCAGTACTTTCCGTAAGCCTACCCCTCCGGCTTTGCTTGGCAAACTGGTTCCTTTTAAAGATACCACTGATTGGAAGCCAGACACAAAAAACGCCGGATAACTGCCAGCCACCAGGCCAGTCAGCATAAAAACCGCCACGAAACCAGTCAGCATCCGCCAGTCTGCCAGATCATAGATACTTAATTGCCGGCCGGTAATTTCGTTGAGAAAGGGCAACCCTATGGCTACCAGCACAAGCGATAGAATAAAGGCAATCAGGCAGATCAGCATGGATTCGCCCAGGAATTGCCAGATGAGTTGCCAGCGGTAAGCACCCAGCACTTTACGTACCCCTACCTCCCGCGTACGGCGCAGCGAGCTGGCCGTAGCCAGGTTAATAAAGTTGATGCACGCAATAAGCAGCGTAATAAGGGCTATCCCAATAAACACGTATACATAGGTAATATCTCCAATAGGTTCTACCTGGTTTTGTGCTTCCGAACGCAAGTGAATATCCAGCAATGGCACCAGCGAAAATTTCTGGTCTTTGCGTAATTGCGGGTTGCCATATTTTTCCAGAAAAGCCGGGAAGCGGGCATTGACTGCACTGGCCGAATGCCCGGGCTTAAGCAAGATGTAATAATAGGAATGGGAAATTACCCAGTTTTGTGGCAGGTTTTCTCTGGCTCCTTCCGGAGAAGTTGCAAACATAGTTTCGTAATTAGCAAAGAAATGCGGATGGATATGCGAATTGTCGGGGTACTTGCGGAACACACCACTTACCTTCATTGGATGTCTGCCGTCAAACAACAAGGTTTTGCCTAAGGCTTCCTGGTTACCAAAGTATTTCCCGGCCATTTCATCACTAATGATGATGTTGAAAGGTGCATTCAAGGCGGTTTTCGCATTGCCTGCAATAAAATCAAAACTCAGAATAGTAAGCAGCGTGGAATCGGCAAAGCCAAAATCTTCTTCCTCGTATTTATCTGCTACCGTTTTATTGGGAATTACTGCTTGCAGACTGGCATTGCGGAAGTACACCCTGGCCACGTTTTCTACTTCGGGAAAAAAATCTTTGAGCAAGGGAGCAATGGGCGGAGGAGCTGTAGCAATTTTTACCGGATTTCCTCCAAAACCTGCTTCATACTCCAGCTGGTAGATACGGTCGGCTTTCGCCTGAAACTTGTCATAGCTGAGTTCATGGCTTACAAACAGCAGAATCAGAAAACAGCAAGCCATGCCGGTAGCCAAACCGGCAACGTTGATTAACGTATACCCTTTCTGCCGGGCCAGGTTCCGCAAGGCAATGGTAAAATAATTTTTAAACATATATGTGCAGCGTTAAGATTTTGCAGAACTAGAGCGATTGTTTAAATAATTCATAAAAGCTGTTCCTTACCACATTTACTTGATTAGCGGTGTAATAGCAAAGGGCATGGCGCAGAGAGAAACAAGTATTTTCCTTTCATGCTCTCTGCCCTCCTGTTATATTATTACGTCTGCTTATTCATTCCGCAAGCTTTTCACCGGATTGGAAAGAGCTGCTTTGATAGCTTGGAAACTGACTGTGAACAACGCAATAAATAAGGCAACCACGCCAGCCAGACCAAATACCCACCACTCTATATCAATGCGGTAGGCAAAATCTTCCAGCCATTTATGCATAAAATACCAGGCAATTGGCGTAGAAATGACAAAGGCAACAGCTATAAGCTTTAGAAGATCTTTAGAGAGCATAGCCACAATCTGAGAGACAGAGGCACCTAATACCTTGCGGATACCTATTTCTTTGGTGCGTTGCTCGGCTGTAAAAGTGGCCAGACCAAATAAGCCCATGCAGGCAATTATGATGGCAAAAGCGGTGAAAGCAAACATAATTTTTGCTGTGCTGATCTGATTTTCATATTGCTTCCGGTACGTATCATCCAGAAAAGTATAGTCAAAGGGCTTATCCGTTTTGTAGCGGTTGTAAACTTGCCCGATAGCCCCTATTGTTTCGGGGATGGAAGCATATTGTGACAGCTTAATATATAAATAATCCCGGTATACAGAGTCGGGAGCAATAGATAAAGCCATTGGTTTAATTTCCCGGGCCAAGGTAGCATAATTAAAATCTTTCAAGACGCCTATTACATTTTTCGATATGCCCTCTCCTACATCGATTCTTTGCTGATAATTTCCGGCATGTATTCCCAGTTGGTTAGCTGCCATTTCATTGATAACCATCTGATCTTTGGTAACAAGCGCCTGCCCTCGCTGGGGCGGAATGGCCCATTTTAAACCGAGTGCAGGAATAAACTCTTCATCCACCGCAAAATAATGAACAGATACATCTTTTATAGAATCTGGGCTTTTTATACTCCAGATATTACCGTATCTACCATACATGACCAGTGAAGAGGCTGTAATGTGTTCTACTCCTCTGATTTGCCGTATTTCTTCTCGGATAGCTTTGTAATATTTATCAAGCCCATCTTCTATATCCAAGTGAACTACTGCTACCCTTTCCCGGTCCAACCCTGTATCTTTTTGCATGAATAAATTTAGTTGGCCTTTTATCAGAATAGAACCAATGATGAGCGCAATAGAAACTGCAAACTGAAATACGGTGAGCCCTTTACGAATCCAGGCAGCATTTCCTGTAGGGCTAAAACGACCTTTCAACACCTCTACCGGGGCAAAACCAGAAAGAAGAAGCGCCGGATAACTTCCTGAAAGGATGATACAGATGATATAAAAGATAAATGTAGGAACTAAGAAATATGGGCTTTTCAGGAATGACTCATCTACGCTGAATTGAAGTATCTGGAAAAAAAGCGGTTGCAGCAGGATAAAAATTATTACGGACAGGCTAAAAGCCAGGGACACACAAAGGCTGGATTCCAAGTAGAATTGAATTATAAGGGATTTTCTAGCTGCCCCTGCCACCTTCCGTATTCCCACTTCTTTTGCCCGGCTAGTTGAACGGGCGGTAGTGAGGTTGATGTAGTTAATTAATGCTAATGCCAGAATAAGTATGGCTACTACTGAAAAGATAGTAACTGCCTGCCTGGCACTTGGTAACAGGCTATTAAAATGTAAGTCAAAAAGCGGATCGAGGATATAACTAGCATGTGAACTCTTAATCTTATCATCAATAGTTAACAAGGATGGTATCTTTTGGGCAACCCGGCTTGCCAACGCTTGTGGGTGCAATAAGAAATAGGTGCTGTATCCACCGCTAGCCCCTACACGTTCGAATTGCTTATCCATTTCCTGGGCACTCATAAACTTTTCATATATTTTCCGCTCAATAGACCGATATGAAGAAAGATCAGCCAGGAAGTCAAATTGAATAGAGGAATTAGGCGGTAAATTCCGGAGAATACCTACCACTTCAAACGTGTACTGCTTATCGTATAGGAGGGTCTTCCCTATTGGATGAGCATCACCAAAATACTTCCGGGCTGTTTGCTCGGTGAGTAGAACAGTAAAAGGCCGCGAAAGTGCTGTTTTAGGATCGCCTTGCAGAAAGTCAAAAGTGAATACGCGTAGAAAACCTTCATCGGCAAATGCAAACTCAGGCTCGAAAAACTTGTGCTGACTATCACTTTGTACCAGTTTACTCCCAAAACCTGGTTCTTTAAAACGTGCAAAATCCTCCACTTCCGGACAGGCATTTTTTACAGCCTCTCCAAACCTATAGGACATCCAAGGTACACTATACGATTCATTACCTGCCTGGTGTTTAAATTCTGCCCTTACAATCCGGCCGCCTTTCTGGTGAAAATGGTCATAGCTGTACTCATGCGCTACATATAACACAATCAGTAAGGTAACAGCCATACCAGTAGCTAAACCTAAAATATTGATCAGCGAAAATGTTTTATGCCTGAGCAGATTCCGCAAGACAATGGTTACATAATTTTGCAGCATATTTTTGTACGGATTAGTAATTACTACTTACTCAGCTATTACCCGATATACACTTATTCGTCAATCGTCATTATTCATTCCTCAAACTCTTCACCGGATTAGCCTGGGCCGCTTTGTAGGACAGATAACTTACCGTGAGCAGCGCTACCAGAATGGCTGTTAACGCCGCCCCTACAAAAATCAAAGGGTTCATGTCTGTGCGGTAGGCAAAATCTTCGAGCCACTGCCGCATAAAATACCAGGCTACTGGCAGGGCAATTACTACGGCCACCAGAACCAGGCGCAGAAAATCTTTGGACAGTAAAAACATAATCTGGGAAACTTCGGCCCCTAATACTTTGCGGATGCTTATTTCTTTGCGCCGCTGCTGGGCTGTAAAAGCTGAGAGGCCTAATAAACCCAATACCGCAATGAACAGTGCCAGAAGAGTAAAATGGCTAAACATGGTGGCAAAGGTTTGTTCACTCCGGTACAGGTTGGCAAAATCTTCATCCAGGAAATTATATTCAAAAGGGGTTTCAGCATTCACCCGTTTCCAGGTCTGTTCTATAAAACTCAGGGTTTGGGACACCTCAGCCGTATTGATTTTTACAGCCAGTTGCCCATTGTTTTTATTATAGAGCATAAATACAGGCTCTACTTTGTGGCGGATAGTAGCAAAGTGAAAATCTTTTACCAGGCCTACTACCTGATACGTAGTATATTGCTGCGGTCCGGTTTCCAGGCGTATGGTTTTTCCAATGGGGTCTGGCCAATTCAATAGCCGGGTCATTTCCTCATTAATGATCATGGAGGAAGCCGAATCGGCCGGAAATTCGGTGGAGAAATTGCGGCCTTGCAGCACCTGTATGCCCATAGTCGGGATGAATGATTCATCAATGGCCATGATGCTGGTAATGTAATTAATGTCTGTGGGTTTGCCTTCAGGCAGAATATTGGTACGGCCCAGTTGCTGCCCCAGCTTCACACTGGCGGTACCAGTGCTAAGTACGTTCGGATTCCGCTTTAACTCATTTTGTAAAGTCCTGGCCCGCTGCTGCGCTTGTTGGCCCTTAAAAGGTATAGAAATTACCTGTTCACGGCTAAAACCCAGATCTTTGCTACGGATATAATGCATTTGCAGAAACACAATACCCATGCCCACCATTAAGGCAATGGAAATGGTGAACTGCAATACCACCAGTGTTTGCCGGAGCCGGATGCCACGGTTACTATTTTTAAATGCACCCTTTAATACAGCTACCGGCTTAAAACTCGATAAGACAAATGCAGGATAACTTCCCGCCAGCAGGCCTAACAACCCCACCAGACACAAAGCACCTATAATTGCCACTGGCGAAAGCAAAGGAGCCAGGGTAGCATACCGCTGATACACATTGTTAAGCACAGGTAAGAGCAAAATAGCCAGAGCAAAAGCAATGACGAATGAGATAGCCGTTACCACCATCGACTCCAGTAAGTGCTGCCCGATAAGTTGCTCCTTCACGGCTCCTACCACTTTGCGTAAGCCTACTTCTTTTGCACGCCCGGCTGCATGTGCCGTTACCAGATTCATAAAGTTCACAGCTGCCAGCAGTACAATTAACAGGGCTACAAAAGCCAGTACATATAGATTGGAGCCTTCGGTTTTGTTATGGTTTTGTTCAAACAGAATTTCGCCAGAGTTCAGGTGTACATCCGACAAATATTGTAAGGTTGGTTCAAAAAACTCGTAGCCCTGGTTTTTGTCGGCTACTTGTTTAAGCTTAGGAATAATGGTTTTTAGATCCCGTGGCCTGTCGAGCAGCAAATAGGCGTGTACACCAATGCCATTAAAAGAATTGAGGTATTGTGCATAACTGGAATCAGCGGGAGTAGGGGTAATAGAACGCAGCATATCAAACTGCAAATGCGAATTTTTAGGCGGATCGGCCATTACTCCCTTTACATTCAGTGCAGTGGTATTCATCTGAATGGCCTTGCCTACCGGATTTTCTTTGCCAAACAGTTTAGTAGCCAGAGACTGGGTGAGCACTACTGCATTTGGTTCATCCAGAATACCTTTTACTTCCCCATTTAATAAGGTATAATCGAAAATGTCAAAAAAAGAACTTTCTGTCCGGTAAGCCCCCTCCGAACTAAGCAGATTGTCACCCACCCGCAGCGGCACACGGCCCTGGTTAAATATCCGCACCGAATTTACCACCTCTGGCACATCCCGCCCTATGGCCGGGGCAAAACCCGGATAAGTCACGCCGACCAGTTTACTTTTTACTCCTTCAGCATTGTCGATGGTAAGTATCCGGACTATACGGTTTTTTTTCGTATTAAATCCATCGTAGGATAAATCTTCGTAAATAAACAGGGCAATTAAAATACTGGAAGCCAGACCTACCGCCAGGCCCAATATTTTGATAATGGAGTAGAACTTTTGGTTCATCAGGTTGCGCAGGGCAACGGTGATATAGTTTTTTAACATAGACCTATACTAATTGGTGATGAGTGACAAATAATTCCTTTTTGCTAGTTCTCCAGGAACGGCTCATGAATCAACCGTCATTATTCATTTCGTAATATGTCTGCAGGATTGGCTGCCGCTACCCTATATGTTTGTGTGCTTATAGCCAGTAAGCCTATAGCTAGCAAACCCATAAAACTGATCACTAATATATCTGCGCCTATAGCCACCCGGTAAGCAAAATTGTATAAGAAAACGGTGCCGCCCAGGTATCCTAGCGGTAATGCAATTAAGCCAGCTACCAGCAATAAGACCACAAAGCTTTTAGAAAGCAATACTACCAGGTCCCATACACTGGCACCCATCACTTTGCGGATGCTTATCTCTTTCTGGCGGGTTTCGGCCGTAAAAGTAACCATGCCGAGTAAGCCTAAGTAAGCGATTGTAATAGCCAGAAATGCCAGAAAACCCAGTGTTGAAATTAAATCCCAGGCACTACGGCGCTCATTCAGGTCTTTTTCAAACCAGCTGTAGGTAAAAGGTTGTGACGGATTTATTTTCTTCCATGCCTGCTCCAGTTGCTGGATAAGTACGGACGAATGGATATGCGTTACTTTTACATTCAGGTAATTAACCGCTTCCGGATTATAGTAGAGAGCCATGGTGCCAATTGGGTTACTTAGCGGCTGGTAATGGAAATCTTTTAACACGCCTGCTATCCGGACCTGGCTTGAATCATTCATCCAGAGTACGCGGTCAATCGCTTCAACCGGTGTTTGTATACCTAAGGCTGCCAAGGCTCTCTCATTGATAATGATCTGTTTCTCTATGGAGGAAGCAGTAGCAGGAAAAGTATGGCCAGCCAATAGCTTCAAGCGCATGTTAGCTATAAAATTAGCATCCACCGCATAATAACCTACCCGAACAGGATTACTACCTGGCTGTACTTTTAGCTCTATATTATCGGTGACATCTCTTCCCATGTTAGTTGAAACAGCTGAGATGCGTTCTACCCCATTTACTTTCGATAGTTCACTGCTCAATAATGGATAGCTGGTACCTTGCAAGGGAATAGTGAGGATATCTTTTGCACTGAATCCATACTCAGCATGTATCATGTAATTGAACTGCCGGTAGGTGACCATCAGGAAAATAGTGGCCACCAGTGACAAAACAAACTGGCTGACAATTAGCGATTTTCGTACGTTGACACTGCCAAATAATTTGACAGCCGTCAGGTTTTTTAAGGCTCGTACCGGCTGAAAAGAAGAAAGCACCCAGGCCGGCAAGGTTCCTGCCATTAATCCGGCAAACAGGCTAAATACTAAAAAGTACAGGAACATATACGTATCCGGTGGAGTTTCGGGGCCGAATGGGGTATAATCTATTATTAGCATCAATAGCAAACAGGCCACTCCCAGTGAAAGAAGGCTTATTACGATGGCTTCCAGAATGAATTGCATAAAAATCTGGTACCGGAAGGCACCAGCTACTTTCCGGATACCAACTTCCTTGGCTCTGGTTAAGGATTTGGCAATGGAAAGGTTAGTATAATTAAAACAAGCCGATAACAGGATAATTAAACTAATGCTGATAACACCTGCTACCATTTTCCGGGTGTATCCTTTGCCAATGTCATTGTACAGATCTTTGCCGGGTGTGATACTAGGTAAGGCTTGCGCTTCAAAATTTATTGTCGAACCATTATTTGATTTATCCAGCTCTGTCAGGTGAGCTGAAATCTGGTTTAGCGCCTCTGTCAGTTTTCGCTTACTGGCTGTTTCCTTTAACGTGATATAGGTATAGCCTTCCATCACAGAATTCCATTGGGTGAGTTTTTCAGTAAGTTTGCCTGACTTCTCCAGTACGGGTACAGAAGCCATAGAAGCAAAAGCTTCAAATGTAATATGCGATTTGCCGGGAGCATCTGCCAGTACACCAGTAACCTGAAAATCTCCTAGTTCTTGGAGAGAAATAACCTGGCCTATGGGTTCAGTACTTCCAAAAAATTTACTGGCTGTTTCTTTGCTGAGTATAAGGCTATTGGGAGCTGAAAGTGCTGTTTTAATATCGCCCTTTTCCAACGTAAAGCCAAAAACAGCAAAGAAAGCAGGATCAGTAAATGCCCCCTTCAGGTCTAATTCTTTACCACGGCTACTGGCCATGCCTTTTAACGCGGGATATAAACGCACGGCATGTTCTGCCAGCGCATACTCTTTCAGGATAGTCTCTGTTAAAGGTAGCGGAGAGCTAGCCAATTGAAAATGGTTGCCATCTGGGTTTTTTATTTCTGTAGTGATGCGGTACGTGCGGTCGGCCTGCGGATGGAATGTATCATAATTCAGTTGATCTTTTATAGCCATCAGAGCAATCAGGCAGATACACATGCTGGTGGCCAGACCAAAGATGTTAATAAAGAAAAACAGCTTATGGCGTAAGATATTCCGGACCGTAATAATCAGATAGTTTTTCAGCATGTTGTTTATAAGAATTAGTGAATAATGAGGGTTGATTACTCAGGCATTACTCAATCTATATTCAGTCGTCCATGGTCATTCATCATTATTCATTGCGTAACGTTTTCACTGGGTTTGTATAAGCCGTTTTTATGGCATGGTAGCTCACCGTAAGCAAGGCAATTACAATGGCACAGATACCTGCTATCAGAAAAGTATCAGGCCGGATAGCTACACTGTACTCAAAATCTTCCAGCCACTTGGTCATGGCATACCAGGCAACCGGTGAGGCTATCACAATCGCCAGCAGTACCAGTTTTACAAAATCTTTAGATAAGAGCAGTACAATATTGGAAACATCGGCACCTAACACTTTGCGTACACTCATTTCTTTGGTTCGTTGCTCAGCTGTGAAAGCTGCCAGCCCGAACAAACCCAGGCACGCAATACAAATGGCAATAAAAGCAAATACACTAAATACAGCCATCTGCTTTTGCTCCGATTTATACAGGTTTTCATAAACCTGGTCGAGGAAGGTATATTCGAAGGGGTATTGCGGGGCTACCGTTAACCAGGCTTTTTCTATTTTCTGGAGGGCCTGCTGCGGATTGCCGGGCTTAATTTTAACAGCCATAACCCGGTTATCTTTGGCTACCACAAGTATCATAGGATCTATTTTGTCTTTCAGGGAAGAGAAGTGAAAATCTTGCACAATGCCTACAATTTTGCGGGGAGCATCTTCCCGTAAGGTAATCGTAATGTCTTTTCCTAAGGCTTCTTCATTGGTCCATCCGAGTTGTTTTACTGCCGTTTCATTAATAATGGCTGCCTGGGTGGTATCCGTACCGAAATCCCTTGAAAAATCCCGCCCGGCTACTACTTTCATACCCAGAGTTTTTATATAATCAAAATCGGTGAATACCGTGCGGAACTGCCATTTGTCTTCTTTTTTCTCAGGAATGTCTACAATAAATCTATCGTGAAAGCCGCCAGGTTCGCCAGACATGGCTGAAATACTTAGAATATCCGATTCCTGCTCGAGTATAGTTTTAAACCGGTCTTTGTTTGTACGGATATCGTTGTTGTTAATGCGTACGAGCACTACATGTTCTTTGTCATAGCCTAGTTTCTTTTGCTGGGTAAATTCCATCTGCCTGGTAATAATAAATGTACCAATAATAAGAATGATGGAAATGCTGAACTGCACGACTACCAGGCCTTTGCGTAACCAGGCGCTTTGCGGATTGGCTTTAAAACGGCCCTTAAGTACTTTAATCGGCTGAAACGAAGACAGGAAAAAGGCCGGATACGTGCCTGCAAATAACCCCACCAATACGGCTATTCCCAGCAGAATCAATGCAATGAAGAAAGCACCGAAGGGAATGGTTAACTCTTTTTCAATAAATGTATTGAAGGCAGGTTTAAAAAGCCATACGATACCCATGGCAAGCAGCAAGGAAATAAAGGAAAGCACAATAGATTCGCTCAGGAACTGGGCAACCAGATGAGATTTGTACGCCCCCATTACTTTTCGCAGGCCAACTTCTTTGGCACGTCCCATGGAGCGGGCGGTAGACAAATTCATGAAGTTAATGCAGGCAATCACCAGGATAAACAAGGCAATGGCTGTAAATATGTATACTACTTTCTTATCGCCATGCGATGCCTGGTCGTATTGGGTTTCGTTATCAAAATAGATGTTCTCCAGCGGCTGTAAGGTTAGGGCTACTTTGCTCCCAAACTTTTTAAATTCTTCCCCCATGTACTTATCCATAAAAACAGGCAGTTTCGCTTCCAACTGCTGTTCGCTTACGTTGGGCGACAGCCTCACATAGGTAGACATACTGTTGTTCCACCACTCATTAAACCACTCCTGATTTTTAAACAAGCTCATAGGCACCAGCATATCTGGTACAATGTGTGAGTTCCCTGGAAGAGGCCCCATAATGCCAGTTACTGTAAACTGGTCTTCTCCGTCCATGGTCAGCACTTTTCCGATAGGGTCAGCATTACCGAAATATTTTTTAGCAGCGGCCCGGCTCAGTACCATGCTATTAGGTGCATTCAGTACCGTTTTAGGATCTCCAATTTCCAGAGGAAAAGAAAAGAACTGAAAAAAAGTAGAGTCTACAAACATGCACTGCTTTTCCATAAACGACTGGTTGTTGAGGGTAATTAACACACCGCCCCCAATATGCAGCACACGCATGGTTTCTTCTATATCACTGGGAAAATCGTTTTGCAGGCTGGGGGCATACGGGCCGGATGTGGCAGGGGTACCCTTTCTATCGCCATTCTCATCTGAGCTGCGCAACAAGCGGAATATACGCTTGCCATCAGCATGAAACTTATCGTAGTTTAACTCATTCTGGATAAACAGAAAAATAAACAAGCAACAGGCAATTCCAACGGCTAACCCAAAAATGTTAATGAAGGAATAAACCTTATATTTGAGCAGATTGCGTATAGCAATGGTGAGATAGTTTTTCAGCATAACGGTCTACAGGTGAAGGTAAGAGAGGCTACTTCAAGAAATCTGCCTTTAGAGTAAAGTATTAGTATTCAATATATTACATGCTGCCTTAGTAATATCTACTTAAAAAAGTGTCCGGAAACGAACACTTTTACGTACGTTATCGGACATACATTTTACAACATTTTTTGTGTGCGTATTACACCTACTGTAATCTGTATGCAATGGGTAACTATGGAGCGGGTAAGTAGCCTACATTTCTTTACTATACGTCCGGCAAGTTTCCCACTGATAGGGTCGGTACAGATATACTTAATTATTAGGCATATAAAATTGAATTTTTCAATTATTTTTTTTAATCTGTAGTGGATAAGCAGCTACTTTTATATGCCAGTTTCCGTATACTACTAGGCTGCAGTATGTTAATATTTTTTGATACACCGTAAGTAGTTGATTTACTCCACGCCTATGCGGGCAGAAGAAAAGAACCAAAAACTACAACCCTTTATCTCGCTAGTAGAGGATATAGGAGATGCTGTGTGTATCCTATCCCTTGAAGGAAAACTTGCGTTTATTAATACCGCCTGTCAGCACTTGTTAAAGGGGAGCAGCCAGGAGCAAATTTTATCATATGGCGGTTTAACTGGCTTGCTGCCTGCAAACGTTTACAATAGCATTTTTAGCCATATTTCAGCTAATAAACCATGGACGGGAGATGTCTGGCTTCGAACAGTAAGCGGAGAAAGTATACCAGCACAAGCCAAAGCAAAGCCGCTGACCGGAGCCGATGGAACCATCCTGGGAGCTATGCTTTATTTTAAAAGCACTTCTGGTAAAGACAATCCGGAAGAATGCCTGCGGCTAATGGAGCCCTTTGTAAAACATGCCCATGATGCCATAATGATTACGAAAGCCCACCCTATTGATGAACCTGGACCTCAGATTGTGTATACCAATCCTGCGTTTACGCAGATTACTGGGTATACGCAGGAAGAAGTGCTGGGTAAAAGCCCCCGGTTTTTACAGGGACCAGCCACCAGCCGTACAGCACTCGACCAAATCCGTAAAGCCCTGGAAACAAATACCCCTATAACGGTTGAACTTATTAATTACACCAAATCCGGGCAGCCCTTCTGGGTGGAGTTTTCCATCGTACCAGTACCAGACGAAAATAGTACGGTTACTCATTATGTGTCTATTCAGCGGGAAATTACCCATAAAAGGCAGGCGGAGGAAATGCTCTCAGAGAAAAATGAGGCTTTACAAAAAGCCCTGCAAATTAACAAAGGGATTTTTGAGCATTCCCTAGACGTCATTTGTGTGTTTGATAAAGAGGTACACTTTGTCCAGGTAAGCCAGGCTTGCCAACGCCTATGGGGATATAATCCGGAAGAATTGATCGGCCAGTCGCTGGGAAAATTAGTATATCCGGGAGATATGGAGAAAACCATTGCCATGTCAGAGAAGTTTATGGCTGAAGGCATTATGACTGATTTTGAACACCGCATTGTCCATAAAGACGGCCGGCTCATCCCTATGCTGTGGACGGGTTCATGGTCGGAAGAGAGCAGTTGTATGTTTACGATTGGCCGGGATATCAGTGAAAAAAAAGCTGCCGAAGAACGGATAAAGCAAAGTGAGCAATTATACAGGTCTTTGTCGCAAAACTACCCCAATGGTACCATCTCTATCTGCGATAAAGAGTTCAACGTATTGCTGATGGAAGGCCAGGAACTAACCCGTTATAACGTAACCTCGGATATGCTTACGGGCAGGCAACTAAATGAAATATTTGGATTACACGTTGGTGAATATATCAAAGAGAAAATAGCCCCTACATTTGAAGGGGAATCCTTATTCCTGGAACTGCATTTTGATACCAGGTATTATTTATGCACCACCGTTCCCCTAATTAAAAATGAGTCTATAGATCATATCCTGGTAGTAACGCAAGACATTACCAGCCGTAAGCAGATAGAGCAAAAGTTACAGGAAAACGAGCAACGCTACAAATCGTTGTTCGAATACCACCCCGATGCGGTGTGCGCCATGGATTTAACAGGCAATTTTATAAGCCTCAACCCGGCAATGGCTACGTTAGCTGGCGCACCTATAGAAGAATTACTCAATAAATCGTTTGTTCCGCTGGTAGCCCCACAGGACCGGGATCAGGCAGTGCATTATTTTAAGAAAGCCTGTGAAGGGCATCCGCAAGACCTGGAAATTAATTTTATTATGCCCACAGGCGACCTCCTGATGGCACATTTAATAAATATTCCTATTATTATCAACAAAGAAATAACCGGAGTTTACTGTATCCTGAAAGATATAACCCCTACGAAAAAAGCCCAGAAACTCGTAGAACAAACCGCAGAACGGCTCAATAATATTTTGAACAGCATTGGCGACGGTTTTTTTACCTTAGACAAACATTTTACGGTTACGTACTGGAATAAAACCGCTGAGAAAATAACGAATATTAACCGGGAGAAAATAACAGGTAAAACCTTCTGGGAAGTTTTTCCGGCTACACGAAATTTAAAATATTATGAAGAATACAACAGAGCTTTGGATGAACAAGTACCAGTGCATTTTGAGGAATGCTACACACCGGCCAATGTCTGGACAGAAGTAAACGTCTATCCTTCTGAAGAAGGGCTTACGGTTTATTTCAGAGATATTACCGAGCGGAAAAAGGCAGAAGAAAATCTGCAAAATTATAACCTCCAGCTGCAAAAGATTAATCATGAGTTAGACCAGTTTGTATACAGGGCATCGCACGACTTACGCGCTCCGCTGGTTTCGATCATGGGTCTTATAAACTTATCGCACCTGGAGAAAGATGAAGAGCAAAAAAGACAGTACCTGGTTTTAATGGAAAAGAGTGTACGTAAGCTGGATACCTTCATTCAGGATATCATTTACTACTCTAAAAACTCCCGCACTGAACTTGTTGTCAGCGAAGCAGACTTTGCCGCGATGATCAGCAGCACAGTAGATGATTTAAAGTTTATGGAAGAAGCCAAATCCATTGACTTCCGCACAGATATTAAACAGCCTTCTAAATTTTATACCGACGAAAACCGCTTAACGGTGGTGTTGCATAACATTATTGCCAATGCCATCCGCTACCATGATCCTTCCAAAGAGCAGTTTATTGCTATAACAGCCAGGCCTGAAGGCAAGCAGCGTATACGAATCATTATTGCAGATAACGGACAAGGCATTGCCAAAGAGCACCAGGCTAAAGTGTTTGAGATGTTTTACCGGGCTACCGATAAAAACGTAGGCTCCGGACTGGGCTTGTATATTGTAAAAGAAAATTTAAAGAAACTAAAAGGAACCATAGCCCTGGCCTCTGAGCCTGGCAAAGGAACCACCTTTACCATAGAAATCCCCAACTTAGGGGATCAACAACCTATTAGTACCTAATTCACCGGCTTGCTAAGTAGTTATATAAGCTGGCAGCTATCACACACGCACTACCTGTGTCTTGAAGAATGTAGCGCATACGATCAAAGCAACGTACCATTTGCTGCCTATACGTTAACCTATAGAAAGTAAGCTAATTACAGAAAAATAAAGTCCGTTGCTTGCTTGCTATTGGCATAAAAATTTTTCTATATTTCTCTTCAGAAAACCATTGCAAAAACAGTTTTTACATCCTTCGGTAACAACCTTTCCCTGTTTTTGTAAGAGGTCTTTTTTTTACCACCTTAACCATTTTTTTATGCGTTTCAAACTATCTACACTTTTGGCTGCGGCAGCCTTGCTGATGACAACCGGCTGCCAGGAATTATTAGACATTTTTCATGAAGTAAAACCCCGCAAAATTGAGGTAAAGGAGTTTGTCTCCGGACTTGCCGCACCCATTGGTATGACGCTTGATGCCAAGGGCAACCTATGGGTAACGGAAATTGGTACTGGCAATAACGATGGCAAAGTACTTATTATCACTGAAAATGGTACCAAGTATACAGTGATTGAGGGATTTCCTTCCGAATATAATGAACAGGACCAGACAGCGGTAGGCCTGAACCATTTACTGGTAAAAGATGGCATTGTATGGATTCTGCATGCCTTTGGCGAGCTTTATAAATTTGATATGGCTTCCTATCATCCTGGCGATGCTCCCGTAAAAGCGGAAGATCTGGCAACCGAAGATATTGGCACGTTTGTGCTGGAGTATGAATTTGCTGAAGACACCGGAGAATCTAATCCATTTAATTTAACAGCAGGCCCTGAAGGCGATCTATTTATTAATGATGCAGCGGCCAATGCTATTATCCGCCGCAGCAAAACCGGCCAGTTAAGTGTGTTTGCTACGTTCCCTAATATACCCAATCCACTTCCTATCGGGCCACCCAGCATCCATTCTGTGCCTACTGGTATTGCCTATGACGGTCACCGCTTTTTTGTCTCTACGTTAACAGGTTTCCCCTTCCCTACCGGAAAAGCCAGAATCTATCAGGTAAATATGGCCGGAGAGGTTTCAGTATATAAAGAAGGATTTACAATGCTCACCGATATCAGCCTGGATGCCAAACATCAGCCTCTAGCTTTGCAATTTGCTGAATTTGGAGAGCAAGGATTTAAACCCAATACAGGCCGCCTCACCAGGGTTACGCCAGATTCCAGCTTAGTCCTGGTTGATAAGCTGAACCTGCCTACCTCCGTTGCTAAACGCAATGCGAATACCTACTATGTAAACAGCCTGGCAGAAGGCAAAATCAAGAAAATTTTAAATGTATATTAGTGGCAGAGGGCATAGAGCAGAGGGCATGTAGAAATACAGAACTATTCATTTCATCGTGCCCTCTGCAAAAATGCTCTTGGCTCACTCGTTCCGCAAGCTTTTAATTGGGTTAGCTAATGCTGCTTTTATCGATTGGTAGCTCACGGTTATGCCTGCAATGAGCAGCGAAACGGCTATGGCTACAAGGAATATACCAGCTCCCAAAGGAATACTATACTGGAAGTTTTCAAGCCAGCTGTTCATTAGGTAATAAGCAATGGGTGCGGCAACCAGGAAGGCCAATATCACAAGTACCGCAAATTCTTTGAAAAACAGCAAGGATATCTGTGCAGTTGAAGCCCCTAACACCTTGCGGATACCTACTTCTTTGGTTTTCTGGGTAGTAATAAAGGCAATTAATCCAAACAAGCCCAGACAGCCAATAAATATGGCTATTCCGGCAAACAGCTTAAACAGGCTGGAAGTCCGCTGTTCATTCCGGTAGAAGCTGGCAACGGTCTGGTCTAAAAACTCATAGCGGAATATGTTTTCCGGATACTGTTTAGTCCATACTTTTTCTACATGCGCTATGGCTTCTTTCAGTTGAACGGTATTTAGCTTAATGTTGATTGTCCGGTAAGTCCGGTTATACGTAGCCAGAATACAAGGTTCAATTCCTTCCCGCAAAGAGGTTACATGAAAATCCTCCACCACTCCCACAATGGGTATATTAACCTGGCCATACAACGAAATCCGCTGACCAATGGCTTCATCCGGGCTCTTAAACCCTAGCTGCCTGATCAGTGCTTCGTTTACCACCACTTCTTTAATAGTATCTCCTTTCAGGTAATTGCGGCCGGCTAGTAATTTTAGCTTGTATAATTCCAGATACTGCTCATCGCCAAATTTTACATCGGTAATAAAGTCTTCTACTGCTCCGTTTCTGGCATAACTGAAACCAGTCCGCGACCGCCCGGTGGATGAAATACTCAGGTTGGAAAAACTAACCTTAGCTACTCCAGGGTGCGACATCAACTCAGAACGCATGGTTTCAAAATTCAAATCCTGAGTACTGGCCAGAGGTACTGTCAGTACGGCTTCTTTATCGTACCCCAACGATTTGGTGCGGAAATACTCCATCTGGCTGGCAACTACAATGGTGCCGATAATAAGCACTTGCGAAATACAAAACTGTACAACTACAAGCCCTCTCCGCAACGATAAGCTGCCAGTGCTGTGCGTAGCAAATTTGCTTTTCAAAGCCTGAATGGGATTGAAGCCAGACAAAATAAGGGCCGGATAGAAACCAGATAAGAAGCTAACAGCAAGCAATATTGCCCCCATATAGGCAATAACTACCGGATCTTGCAGCGGGGTAAAATAGATTTCCAGGTCCAGAATTTCACGGAGCGAAGGTAAAGCCAGTATGGTTAATCCTACGGACACCAGCATGGCAAAAAAAGTAATTAAACTCGTTTCCCAGATAAACTGCCAGAACAACTGACTCCGGCTGCTGCCTAATACTTTACGTACGCCTATTTCCTTAGCCCGCTTAATAGCTTGCGCCGTAGCCAGGTTCACGAAATTGATGCAGGCTGTAATGATTAAGAATACTCCTACCAAGGCCAATGCCCATATCGTTTCTTTCGCTACCACCCTACCGGTATAATTGCCATACTGGTCGTCGAAGTGGATGGTAGACAAAGGCTGCAGTACATACGAAATGCTTCTGGCTGCTTCAGCCCCCATATGCTTGGCAGCGAATGTTTTCAGTTGTGCCGCCAATGTATTCGTAGTTACATTTTTGGGCAATACAATAAAGCCTTGGGTATAATAATTCAGGTTAATCCAGTTTGTACGGTTCTCTTCTGAAAATACTTCTTTCAGGGTAGCATCAGAAATGAGTACTGTAAACGGAAAATCGGTGTTAGCCGGGAAGTCTTTGAGGATACCTGTTACTTTCAGATCGTAGGTATTGTTGAGCCGCAGCACTTTGCCTATAGGAGCCTTATCATTAAAATACTTTATCGCCTGTGTTTCGGTAAGCACCACTGAACGGGGCTCTGTAAGCGAACTCTGCGGATTGCCATGCAGCCAGGTATAGTCGAACATAGAAAAAAACCTGGGTTCAACATAGGCAATGCCATTTTCCTCCTGGTAGCGTACTGGCTCCTGGCCATCTCTGGTTATACTTACCATACCGCCACCTACATAGTTTATCATAGTAGCTTCTTCCAGCTGAGGTATATCATTCCGCATAGCTTCTATAAAAGGGAAAGGCACATTAGGTAAGGCATTATCTTGCCCGTTAAAGACCACATGGGTGTTAATGCGGTAAATCTGGTCTTTCCTTGTATGAAAGGCATCGAAACTTAATTCAAATTTTACAACCAGAAATATCACCAGGCTGCAAGTAATGCCCAGGGCTAAACCAAAAATATTTATAGCCGCATAGCTCTTGTTCCTGCCCAGGTTCCGTAAGGCAGTAGCTAAATAATTTTTAAACATAGGGATAATAAGTATTGATTAATGATGAATGAATACAAATGAATATTGACGAATGACTACTCTTCCGGTAATCATCCGTCATTGATCATTAGTCATTGGTTGCACTCCTTCTGCGGACAAAGGTGATCGGTATCAGGTCATCTGTAGGCGTACCAATGTCGTACACAAGCCAGTCTTTATCGTAGCTGTTCAGCATTTTGCGCAGGCAGGCAACCCGGTCGGCATCTGCCAGGTTGCAGTCTTCCCAGTAGAAAATTTCTATCCGGTAGTTATACTCTTTTTTTACGCCATTGATTTTTACTTCAATTTCAATGTCCTGTTTGCCAGGCAACTGTGGAATTGGTATAGCAATTTGTCCCATACGTATAATTATTTAAAGGTGTATCTTTTGGCAGAGCGCATAAAACATGGTACGTGGAATGTTTTGCTTTCACCCTTCGCTCCATGCCTATCTGTGCCCGTTCATTCGTCCCGCAGTGAATCAGCCGGGTTAGTTAAGGCAGCTTTAATAGAATGATAACTTACTGCCAGCAAGGCCGTACAGGCACCCATAACTCCGGCTGTGGCAAATAACTCCCAGCCCAGATCTATCCGGTAGGCAAAATCCTGTAACCACTGGTGCATAAAATAATACCCTACCGGAATAGCAATAGCAAAAGAAATAAGAGCCAGCCGAACAGTATCTTTATTGAGCAGTATCAATATTTGCCCGGCAGAAGCCCCCAACACTTTGCGGATACCTATCTCCTTGGTACGGTTCAAGGCATGAATACCCGATAAGCCGAACAGGCCCAGGCAGGCTACCACAATAGCAAATAGGGTAGCCCCATGTATGGTTTTCAGCCATTGCTGTTGTGCCTCATACAGGGTTGCCACGTCTTCATCTAAGAATCTGTAGGTAAAGGGAGAATTTGCGGTAAGTACGTTCCATTGGTCTTGTATTTTATGGATGGTTCCTGCCATATCTCCGGGTTTTAGCTTAAACCAGAAAAAAGCAGCCCGATGTGGTTCTAAGCGGTGTACAACAGGTCCTATTGGTGAAAGCAGGCTAGTGTGGTGGTAATCTTTTACTACGCCTATAATCCGGTAGCCAAGCGTTGAATTATATTCTCCTACGGTAGCTTCACTGCCCAGCATATTGAACAAGGTTTCATTTACTACGGCGGCTCTTTCAGTGGTGGAAGTGTCTGTAGAGAAGGCAGGTGAAAAATCTCGCCCTTGTACGATCTCTAGCTTCATCATATTGGCATAGTTGTAATCTACCCGCATTACACTAACGCCTACCTGTTTGCCGTCAATGGTATGCATATAGGTATCGAAGCCGGAACTAAAGGTATGCCCGGCAGCCGAAAAGCCAGCTAAAGCAGGTTCAGTAGTAGCGAATGCCTGCAACCGCTGGGCTATAGCAAGTGTTTTTTGAGAATTGCCCCAATCCGGATTTTCTACAAGTAAAGTTTGTTCCTTATCAAAGCCTAAGTCTTTGGTGTTGATATAGTGCATCTGGCTGGCAATACCCAAAGAACCAATCAGCAGGCTCATACAAACCGTATATTGCAAGACTACTAAAACCCTGGAAAGCCCGGGACTGATGCGGAACGTCTGATGGCGCTTAATAATGCTGAGCGGTTTCACACCTGAAATGAACAAGGCCGGATAGACGCCTGCCAGTACTCCAACGGCCAGTGCAGTACTAAGCATAGCCAGCAGAATACCAGAAGCATGTGCGGCCGTA
This sequence comes from Rhodocytophaga aerolata, assembly GCF_030503435.1. Taxonomy (GTDB): domain Bacteria; phylum Bacteroidota; class Bacteroidia; order Cytophagales; family 172606-1; genus Rhodocytophaga; species Rhodocytophaga aerolata. The sequence continues at coordinate 32,750 of NZ_JAUKPO010000007.1, read as the reverse complement.
ATCTCTATGCGGGCATTTGTAATCTGGTTGAAATAAGGCAATAAAGCAACTACCAGCAACCAACCGGCTACTACTGCCATGCACACCATTACCTGTGTTTCCACCCAGAACTGGCTGACCAGCTGCCATCTTGGTGCGCCTATTACCTTCCGCAAACCCACTTCCTGCATCCGGGCCGCTGTATTAGTTAAGGTAAGTAAGAAATAATTCAGGCAGGCAATCAGTAGAATAAGGATAGTAAGGCAGGCAAGCTGGTATATGTTTTTTAGAGAGGTATAATGGCCCCAGGGAGAAGCTGCATTGTAATGACATTCTGTAAGCGGACGCAAGCTAAGGTGAAAATCATTGGCCTGAAAGGTTTCGTTGCCTTCGATTAATGGCTTAAAATACGTTCTGCCAAAATCATCCAGTTTTTTTGCAAAAGCTTGTCTGGATGCCCCTTCTCTTAGTTCAACAAAAGTAAGCACGGAAGATGTACTCAATCCTGCCTCGAGGTAATTTTGATAGCCAGGATAAGCCTGTATGGGAAGCAAAAATTCGAACTGGATACTGGAATTAGCCGGTACTGTTTTAGCTACCCCGCTTATAGTGAACAATACTGGTTTTTCCCAGATAAACTCCAGGGTTTTACCTACAGGATTGTCTGTGCCAAAATATTTATGGGCTATGGATTCAGAAATAACTACACTATTGGGGCTAGCCAGCACAGTAGCTCGGTTTCCATGCACCAGCGGAAAAGTAAATACCTCAAAAAAGTTAGTATCTACATACAGGGCTTTTTCCTCCCGGAAGCTCTGGTTATTATACCGGATAGTTTCGCGCCAGCCAGACTTTAGGCGCAAGGTTTGTTTTACTTCCGGAAAGGAAGCTTTTAATTCAGGGGCCAGCACCACTGGCATTACAATCTGGTTCCTTTCCTGATCCTGCTGCGGAAAAACAGAAAACAACGATTCCTCTGGTTGTTTAGCCTGGGCGGGCGTATGAAAACTGCTGCTCTCTATCCGGTAGATAGATTCAGCATTGGTATGGAAGGTATCGAATGACCGTTCCTGCTCAATGTAGAGGTACACCAGCAGACAAAAGGCAATGCCCAGCGATAAGCCAAACACATTAATGATAGTATACGTCTTCTTCCGGAGCAGATTCCGCCAGGCAATTTTCAGGTAGTTTTTGAACATCGTTTTTGTGAATTGTGAATACGGACACATGCCTGTTTTTTATGCATTTGCCAGTATGGATTAGTTATTATTCATTCCGTAAACTTTGCACAGGATTGGCCAGCGCCGCTTTAATGGATTGATAACTTACCGTAAGCAAGGCAATCAGCAACACCCCGGCTCCGGCTATTACAAAAGTATCCCAGCCAATGCCAATGCGCGTAGCAAAGTTTTCGAGCCATTTATCTATCAGCACATACGAAAGCGGGGTAGCAATCAGAAAAGCAATAATGACCAGTCTGGTAAACTCTCTGGAGAGCAGCAGCACAATGTTGGGTACCGTGGCTCCTAATACTTTGCGTACGCCTATTTCTTTGGTGCGTTGGGCAGCAGTGAAGGTAGCCAGGCCGAATAAGCCCAAGCAAGCTACTCCAATAGCTATACCTGTAAATACCAGAAACGTACGGCCAATTTTCTCATCGGCAGCATATTGCTTATTAAACTCCTCATCCAGAAAGAAATACTCAAAGGGATGGTTCGGGAAAAGCTCTTTCCACTTTTTCTCTACAAAAGCCATGGTAGAAGCGATTTCTTTTGTCTGCACTTTCAGGCTGATGTGGTTGAACCTAGCTATATTCACGGCCATTACCAGCGGCTCAATGGGGGCTTGCAGCGAGCGGTAATGAAAATCTTTATAAACACCAATAATTTCCCCATCCCGGCCAAAGCCAGTGCTTAATTTCTTCCCGATTGCTTCTTCCGGCGAAGCCCAGCCAAAAGCCTTCACTGCTTTTTCATTAATCATGAAAGTACTTTCGGCATCGGTGGCCCGTGTTTTATCAAATGCCCGTCCGGCCACCAGGCCAATGTTGTACAGCTTCAGAAAATCAAAATCTACAAACAGGTAGTACATTGACTGGCCCTTGTCATCGGCTTCATCCATCAGGGCAATAGCAAAATTATCTACGCCTCTCCCTGGTACACTGGCCGACGTAGTGGCTTCTGCAATAGAAGAATGGCTTTTAAACTCATTTTTTATTTGCTCATAATTCTCCTTAATAGAAGCCCCTCCCCTCACCGGAAGTACTACTACTTGCTCTTTGGAAAAGCCCAGGTTCTCATTTTTCATAAAATTGAGCTGCCGGTATACCATAATGGTGCCTGCCATCAGCATCAGGGAAATGGTAAACTGGCATACCACTAAAACTTTTCGCAAAGTAGCTCCTTTGGCTCCCATGCTGAGCTTTCCCTTCAATACTGATACCGGGCGGAACGATGATAAAAACAGGGCCGGATAGGCGGCCGAGCTAATGCCCAGCAACACGGTAGCACCAAGCAGCGTAACCACTGCCTGAGGTGTAATTACCTGACCCAAATCTATTGTTTGTCCGGAAAGGGCTTCAAACCAGGGATGCACGGTATACACCATTCCTAGAGCCATCAGCAAAGCAGCCAGGGTAAGCAATAATGATTCAGCTATAAACTGGAATACCAGTGGAGTTCTGGAAGCCCCTACTACTTTCCGTATGCCTACTTCCTTCGCCCGGTTAGCCGCCTGGGCAGTAGTCAGGTTAATATAATTAAGGGAGGCGATTAATAAAATAAGTACCGCAACTACCGACAGAATATACACATTCATAGCACTGCCTGGCACTTCGGCTTCGCCACTCAGGTTAGAATGCAGATGGATGTCTGTTACCGGCTGCAGAAAAAACACGTAATTCACTACCCATTCTTTTAGCAGGTCTCCTACATATGCATTGGCAGCTGTAGCCACTTGCTTTTCAAATAGAGGCAGATTTATGTTCTCTTTCACTTTGATATAGGTAAAAAACATAGTAGAATGCCAGTTGGCGGCTTCATCCTGGTACCAGGCTTCGTTTTGCAGCATCGTTATGGAGGTAAGCATGTTCAAGTTCAGGTGGCTGTTATAGGGCAGCCTAGCCATTACGCCTGTTACCTCATACTGCTTATCATTTATTTTCAGCATTTTCCCTACCGGTTCTTCCTGGCCAAAGTATTTCCGGGCAGTTTCTTCGGCAAGCACCACTGTTAAAGGCCGGCTTAGGGCTGTTCTGGAATCACCTTTCAGCAACGGAATGGTAAATACAGTAAAGATATCAGGCGTGGTAAGAAACAAGTTATCTTCATAAAAACTCTTTTCTTCGCCGTATTTTACCAGCTGGCTGTTCCATTGCCACAACTGCACGGCTTCTTCTACCTGCGGAAAATCTTTTTTGAGGGCCTCAACAAGCGGAGCAGATGTTTTGGCAAATATGCGGTTATCCGCCTTGCTTTGAATATCGATGGCTACCCGGTAAATGCGGTCAGCATCCTGGTGGTAGGTGTCATAACTCAGCTCATTGCGGATGAAGAAAAAGATAAGAATACAGGAGGCAATACCCACCGCCAGCCCGGCAACATTCAGGGCCGTATAGCCTTTGTGCCGGCTTATATTCCGCAGCGCAATCGTTACATAGTTCTTTAACATAGGTATAGTGATTAGTGAATAATGACTACTGATTACTCAGGCATTACTCGATAATAGGTATTCATTCATTAATCGTCATTATTCATTGCGCAAGCTTTTTACCGGATTAGCCAGCGCAGCTTTGATAGATTGATAGCTAACCGTAAGCAGTGTAATCAGCAGAGCCCCTGCCGCCGAACTTACCATAATCCACCATGATATGCCCGACCGGTACTCATACCGCTGCAGCCAGATGTACATCAGGTACCAGGCAACAGGCACAGCAATCAGCAGGGAAACAAGCACCAGGCTTACAAAATCTTTGGAAAGCAGCATCCACAAATCCAGGATAGAAGCACCCAAAACTTTGCGCACCCCAATTTCTTTTACCCGCTGCTCAGCAGTGAAAGAAGCCAGACCGAATAAACCCAGGCAACTGATAAATATGGCTAGTGCAGCAAAAAAACTTGCCAGCTGGCCAATGCGTTCTTCACTCTTAAATTTTAAGTCATATTCCTGATCGGCAAACTTATAGTCGAATGGGCTGCCAGGATCATGTTGCTGAAAGATAGGCGTAATGCGGCTCAGGGCTTCGCGGGTACTCAAAGCAGGGGTAATTCTCACATTTACCAGGCCTGCCCAGTCGGGTTTTAACAGAAATACGGTAGGCAGCACCGGTGAATACGGCGAATCCATTACCATATCTTTTACTACCCCAATAACATGATAGGCGTCTTTATGCCATTTAATGGTTTGGCCTACCGGATTCTCAAGTCCCATAAACTTTGCAGCCTTTTCATTAAGGATAATGGCTGAGGAATCGGTAGAAAAATCCTTGGAGAAATCTCTTCCGGAAATGAGCTGAAAACCTACTGTTTTGCCATAGCCATAATCGCCGGCTATAGTACCCAGCATCACACTCTGATTAGGATCTTTGCCGGGCCATTCAAACCCACCATTGGTAGAAAACACATTGGTAACCGGGCTAGACGACACGCAAACGGATTCTACCGCCCCACTGGCCAGCAGGTCATTTTTTAATGCCTCATAATTGTCGTAGATTTCTTTGGTATTCATATTTACATACAACAATCCCTCTCTGGAGTAGCCTACCGGGCGGTTTTTGGCATGTTGTACCTGCCGGAATACAACCATTGTTCCGATGATAAGACTGATAGAAACTGTAAACTGGAGTACTACCAATGCTTTGCGGGGAATAGCCGCATAACGTCCGGCCCGGAAGGTGCCTTTCAAGACTTTTACCGGATTGAAAGAGGATAAATAAAAAGCCGGATAACTGCCTGCAATAAGTCCGGTGAGTACTGTAAAACTCAGGCATAGCACCCAGAAAACGGAATTGCTCCAGGGAAGCACGATGGCTTTATCAGCTACTTCATTGAACGCAGGCAAGGCAAGTATTACCCAGGCCAATGCCAGAGCAAAGGCCAATAGAGTCATTAAGATAGATTCACTCAGGAATTGATAAATGAGTTGCTGGCGGATAGAACCTAATGTTTTGCGGATACCTACTTCTTTTGCCCGCTTTTCAGAACGTGCGGTAGAAAGATTCATAAAGTTGATGCAGGCCAGCAGCAACACAAATACGCCGATAATGCCAAACAGCCATACAAACTCGATTCTTCCGCCGGAAACTACACCATTCTTAAATTCTGAATGCAGATGCCACAAATTCATCGGATGCAGAAAAACCTGTTGTGTAGCAAATTTATCTTCTTTCAGGTGGTCCTTAATGACGTTGCGGATTTTGGCTGAAAGTTGGGTAGCATCTGCCTGTGGGCTTAGTTGTGCAAAAATCTGGTACGAATTACTATCCCAGGCATCTTGTGAATTTTTTATCCATTCATGCGTGGATACATGCAGTTGCCAGGGAATCATAAACAACAACTCATGAAAATCTGAGTTATGCGGCAAATCCTCATACACCCCGGTCACTTTCACATTTAATTTGTTGTCTACTTTTATCACCTTATTCATCGCATCTTCATCGCCAAAAAGGGTGGTAGCCAGTGACTGGGAAATAAGTATAGAAGAGGGGTCGGTAAGTCCGTTACGGGTGCCTTGCAACATTTTCAGGCTTAACATTACTGGTAAATCAGGCTCTGCTGCTGTACCCGTTCTGGTAATTTTTTTATCTCCATAGGCCAGTATATAGTCTCCCCACCACGAACTCATCGCCACATAAGGAAAATCGTCTTTAAATTTAGTGCGGAGTTCATTTGCCAGTGGAAAAGGCATAGCCTTTTGCGGGTTTACCTCCCCATTCCAGGTCTGAGTCATCCATACCTGCGTCAGCCGGTTGTAATGCTGGTGATACTTGTTGAACGAAAGTTCATCCCAGATCCAAAGGCCAATAAGCATAGCTACGGCCATCCCAATAGATAAACCCACAATATTAATGGAGGAATATACTTTGTTTTTCAACAAGTTCCGGAAGGCAATGGTTAAGTAGTTGCGTAGCATAGGCGTATGATTCTGAACCTGGCGTTAAAGGATTATATGATTTGCAAGAATCTCTTTTGACTCTTTGAAGCTATTAAGTTGCACCTGCGCAGAATATGCTCACAATAAATTTGCCCTTACAATAAATATCTAATAATCAGCACATTACAATATACATTAATTATATCTCTCCAATGAAGGTGTCCGGAAATGAACACTGGCTGCACGCAGGTGAACAGTAGATTAAGGTATAATGCCTGGTGAAGGAGCAGAGAATGAATTTTCTGAATATATCTTTTAGCCCTTTACACCATGCCTGCATTTACTGCTTATTTTAATTGGCTGATTACTTTGGCATCTACCCAATAAATGTCCCCATCTTTGGAAAAGAACAGATACTTTCCATCAGCTGTTACAAACGGGCAGAATTCATAGCCTTGCGTGTTTACCGCATTTCCCATATTTTTTGCCTTTGTCCACTGGCCTTTTGCATCTTTAAAGCTAATAAACAAGTCTCCGCGGCCATATCCATCCGGCCTTTCTGCACAATAGATCAGGTAATCTTCTTCTGGAGAGACAAAAACATCTGCTTCGTAATGATCAGTATTAATGGCACTGCCTAATTTAGTAGAGGAGCTAAAAGCAGTTTTTACGAAAGGAGAGTGGTAAATATCATACTTTTTAGACTTTACATCTTCAGCTTCTTTGTTGGAAGAGTAATACATCGTCCCTTCTTTGGTAAAAGAAATGTAATACTCGTTATGGGCAGAGTTTATTTCTTTTCCCGCATTAATCGGTTTCGACCACCCGTTTTTTTCCCGCTGCACATACCAGATGTCTATATCTTTCTTGTCTCCCTTTCCATCCATGGCCTGGTCGGAGATAAAAAACAGCTTTTGTTCATCAGGCGACAGAAAAGGATCATTATAGCCATATTTATCACTGCTCAGCAACTTTACCGGCTCCCTCCATTTATTATTTTCAAACTTCATATATTCGATATGTGGCCGTTGCGCAATCTCCACCGCATAATAAAACTCTTTTCCATCATGTGAGAATACCGACCCAAACTCATAGCGGTCTTTCAGAGATACGATACCCGGAGCAAACAGCTTAGGTGTAAGGCCAGGCGGCTCCTGATTCAGGTAACTAATAGCTGTATTGGCAGCTGTTTGGCCCAGGCATAGCCTACTTACAAATAGTAAGAGCATAGAAAGTAAGAGAATGGACTTCATATACAATTGTTTAGGTGAGGAACAAACTGAATGGCATGGCGCAGGTATTACGCCTGCTTTACTTACTGGAAATACAAAGCCTTTGCCAATCTTAAAAAGGCGTATATAAGCTAAAAAGAGCCGTTTTGGCAGGTAACTGATCAGGTATGTGTTTAATTACGCACACTTTCCGCACACCCATAAGAAAGTTTTTTCTTTCTGAAGCATGAAATTACCTTATAGACTCACTCATTGCGCAGGCTGTTTACCGGATTAGCCAAAGCTGCTTTGATGGCCTGGAAACTGATGGTGAGTAAAGCAATAATTCCGGTGAGTACGCCTGCCAGTATCAGTAACCAGGGGCTTACATTAATACGGTAAGCAAAATTCTGCAACCATTGATGCAGCCCATACCAGGCAAGCGGCGCTGCTAGGCCAAAGGCAATAAGCACAAGCTGTAGAAAATCCTTGGAAAGCAGCACTACAATATTTCCTACCGAAGCCCCTAGTACCTTGCGCACGCCAATTTCTTTGGTACGCCTGGATATAGCAAAGGAAGCCAGGCCGAATAAGCCCAAACAGGCAATGAATATAGCCAGACCTGAAAATATACTGGTGATTTTGCCAAATTGAAATTCGCTTTTGTATTGCTGGTCAAACATTTCATCAAGGAAATAATAGTTAACCGTTTGCCCTGGAAATAATCGTTGCCAGGTATTTTCAGTAGCTGCTATGATGTCTTTGGCATGCCTGGTGTCTATTTTGATCGAATAGAAAGTATTATAATTGCCACTGTACCAGTAAATCATGGGCAAATGGGTCTCTTTCAGCGAACGCTGATGGAAGTTTTTGATCACCCCTACAATGGTTGAATACCCTGCATCTGTTGCTCGCAAACTGATCTTTCCGCCTAAAGCCTGCGCAGGTGAAGCAAAACCCAGTTGTCTGGCTGCCTCTTCATTAACGATCACATTTCCGGAATTGGGGGAAGATTCAAAAAAATTACGGCCGGCTGCCATTTCAATTTCAAGAGTAGGAATAAATTGGTGATCAATCCCGTACATATAGTAATTATATCCGCCTTTGTCATCTGACCCATACCGGACAATTGAGTTATTGGTATTCAGTTCATGTACGCTTACGCCAGGGACAGAACCTGATCCGGCTACCTGTTGAACATATGGATTTTTTAACAGTTCATTTCTAAAAACCTCTTTGGTGAGTAAAGAAACCGAATCACCACTGCTCATAGCAGGTGATGTTACCACCAGAATCTGGCTGGCATCCATGCCTAGTTGCTGGCTTCGCATAAAATGTACCTGCTGGTACACAATAAAGGTGGTAGCAATTAGTATAACGGAAGCAGCAAACTCTGTTATAACCAGTCCTTTACGTAAATAGCTACTCTGGTGAGTACCAGAAAATCTTTTTTGCAAAATGAGGCTTGGCCTGGCGGAAGATAAAAATATGGCCGGATAAATACCGGAAAGCAAGTTGTTTATAAGAAAAGTAAAAGCCAGGGTATACCAGAAATCCGGACTTTGAAAAATAGTAGTGGGAATGGGTTTGCCAATAATCTCTGTGTATAAGGGCAGGCAGATTTGTATGAGAAGTAAAGAAAGCAGCAGGGCAGCTATATTAATTATGGCTGATTCTACCAGAAACTGATGAATAAGGGATAGTTTAGACGAACCCAGGGTTTTGCGGATGCCTACTTCTTTGGTCCGTTCCATTACTCTGGCGGTAGTTAGGTTTACGTAATTGATTAAGCCAATCAGCAGGATGACAAAGGCAATAGCCAGCAGGAAATGAACGATTTGTATATCTCCGTTTACTTCGGGTTCAAACTCTTTGTGAGAGTACAGGTGAATATTTTTGATAGGCTCAGCGGTTAGTACTTCGTTTTTCAGCCTTTCTCCGGAGATAGTTTTCAGGGCCTGGTTAAGCTGCGCGAGGGAAGTTCCGGGCGTTAGCTCCACATAGGTATAATTATTATTTCCATTCCAGTTATTCATGTCCCAGCCAAGTTTTTCAAGGGTAAGAAAGGAGAGAATAATGTCCAGTTTCAGGTGCGTATTCTCTGCAATATCCTCAATAACACCTGTTACCATTACATTATCAGCAAGCGGCTTTACGTGAAATACCTGGCCTACTACGTCTGTACTGCCAAAAATTTTCCTGGCTACTGTTTCGGTAAGTACCGCCTGCATCGGCTGTCGTAAAGCTTCAGCCGGATTGCCTTTCAGAAATGAAAAACTAAACATAGAAAACAGAGAAGGGTCTGCGGCGTATACCCGTTCTACCAGTATGGATTTTTCTTTCATTCCTGCTTCACATTGCCCTATCTGCTGAACACGTACATAATCGGCCACTTCCGGCATTTGTGTTTTCAACGTTGGCGCTAAAGCAGGATAGGTTTCGCAGTCGGTTGCTACATACTCAGCCCCTTTGTATAAATCCAGGGTTACGCGGTAAATACGGTCTGCCTTGGTATGAAAACTCTCATAACTGTACTCAAACTGCACATAATAGATAATCAGCAGAAAAGCTGTGGTGGCCATGGCCAGGCCAGCCACATTAATCAGGGAAAACACTTTATTTTTCAGCAATGTACGTATAGCAATCGTGAGGTAGTTCTTGAACATGCGGGTAGAGTAGTTAATGAGTAATGAGTAACAAGAAATATTGGCAGAGCGCAAAGGGCAGTACACTAAAAGATATATTCAAATATATAAACTTTCCCTCTGCGCTCTGCCTTTACTTATTCATTCCGGAGGCTTTTGATGGGGTTCATCAGGGCCGTTTTAACAGATTGGTAGCTAACCGTAAGCCAGGCAATAAGTAAGGCTAGTAAACCTGAGATTATGAATACACTGGGGCCAATATCTATGCGGTAAGCAAAGTTCTGTAGCCACTGGTGCATCATATACCATGCAATGGGTGCAGCTATAATAAATGACAGAAGCACAAGCCGGGTAAAATCTTTAGAAAGCAGCAGCACAATAGACGGCACCGAAGCGCCTAATACTTTGCGGATACCTATTTCTTTGGTGCGCTGCGTAGCAGTGTAAGAAGCCAACCCGAATATGCCCAGGCAGGCAATGAAGATAGCCAGGGTGGCAAAGGTGATAAACACTTGCAGAAACCGTTGTTCCGCCACATAGAGGTTCTGTATATCTTCATCCATAAAGGAATATTGCAGCGGAAACTCAGCGTCAAACTTTTTCCAGGTACGTTCAATAAAACCAATGGTGGCAGGCATATCTTTTCCTTGGATACGAACCCACATAAACTGTATAGGATTAGATACCGGAGAAGATAAGTTAAACACCGCCGGCTTAATTTCATTATGCAACGAAGAAAAATGAAAATCTTTCACTACGCCAATAATCCGTCCTTGTTTCATACCCCAGTCTTTTCCATTAAATACATTGCCTGAAAGAGGTTCATTTACCGGATTGTCCAGGTTCAGGAATTTAGCAGCTGTTTCATTAACCACCCAGGCATCTTTTACATCGGAAGGAAAATCTTTAGAGAACCCACGGCCGGCAATAATTTCTGTTTGCAAGGTTTTGAAGAAATCCGGATCTACATCCATGGTAGCAATACTGATTTCTTCCTTAGTATTGTCTCTTACCTTGTACTGCCGCCAGTTTGTACGGCCGGTTGTCAGTTCATTGTTGGCACCTGTTACACCCAGCACCTGGCTGTTTTGCAGCAACGCTGATTTTACTGCTTCAAACCTGGCAGATACCTTGGATGATAAGGGAATAGTCAGGATCTGATCGGTGTTGATGCCTAATTTGGTGTTCCGGATAAACTGCATCTGGGTAGAAATAAGCAGCGTAGACACAATCAGGATAATAGATATACCAAACTGCATCACCACCAGGCTCTTCCGTAAAGCCAGAGAGCTGCTTCCGGTTTTGGTGACATTCCCCTTTAGCACACTTGTCATTTTAAAAGCAGACAGGAAGAATGCCGGATAACTGCCTGCCAGCAATCCGACTAATAAAGAAAAAGTAAATAACCCAACAGCTATCCAGAGGTTATTGGTAAAGCTAACCGAGAGTTCTTTTCCGGAAAGTTCATTGAACCAGGGCATAGCCAGAAAAGCTATGACATAGGCCACCATCAGAGCCAGGATAGAAATAAGCACAGATTCACCCAGGAACTGAGAAATCAGTTGAGATTTGCTGGCACCTACTACTTTCCGTAAGCCTACTTCTTTTGCCCGTTCTATAGACCGGGCCGTAGTCAGGTTCATGTAATTGATGCAGGCAATGAGCAGAATGATGAATGCCACTGCTGCAAAAATATAGACATAGGTAATACTGCCATTGGCTTCTATCTGATCGTTAGATTGAGAGTAGAGATGAATGTTGGTGAGCGGCTGAAGAGTTAATTGCATATAATTAGTGGCATTCTCCCCCACATATTTGTTAATAAAGCCGTTGAACTGCGATTCTATGGTTTGCGAGTTATAATTCTCCGGAAGAAGCACATATGTATAGTGAGAAGTGCCTCCGCTTCGTGGATGGCGCATCCAGTCCGGATAGCGGGGTTCAACTGTGCGGATAGAGACGACCAGATCTACCTGGAAATGTGATGTACGGGGGGCTTCTTTAATAACCCCAGTCACTTTCACCAGATCTTCATTAATGGTTAACTGCTTATCCAGCGGACTCTCCGCACCAAAATATTTTCTGGCTATGTTTTCAGTAATGACTACCGAATTAGGTTCATCTAAAGCATTCGCAGGGTTCCCTTGTACAAACTGGAAAGAGAAGATATCAAAAAAGGTGCTGTCAGCAAAGCCAATCCGCCCTTCAATAAACTGCTGATTCTTGTATTTCACGAGGTCTGGCACAATATCCATCCGCACATAACTCTCTATAGCCGGAAAAGCCGTTTGCAGCAAAGGAGCCAGGCCAAAATTAGTTTTAGCAAAGGGCTCCATGTTCTGCCCGCCCCGTATAGAAGCCCCTTCTACCCTGTATATCCGCTGCTTCTTCACATGGTGCTGGTCGAATTGTAGTTCATCAGCAATAAACAGCACAATCAGCAGGCAAGCCGCCATACCAATAGCCAGGCCCCAGATATTGATCAGAGAGAATACTTTATGCCGGAGCAAACTCCTGAAGGCAATGATGAAATAATTCTTTAACATAGGATTAAGATGGTTAATGACTAATGATAAATGATTAGCCAAGTGTTACTTATGGTATATGTTCATTGGTCAATAATCATTCATCATTATTCATTCCGCAGGCTTTTGACAGGGTTCATTAGGGCGGCTTTAATAGCCCGGCCACTTACAGTGAGGGCAGCTACCACTAAGGATACAGCTATGGCTATGAGAAATGGAGCCGGGCTAATTGTAATCTGGTAGGCAAAATTCGCCAGCCATTCATTAGTGATCCATAAGGCAGCCGGAACGGCTACCAAGCCGCCAATCAATACCAGTTTCAGAAAATCTTTGCCTAACAGCAGGATAATCTGGCTCATGGAGGCGCCTAGTACTTTGCGCACCCCAATCTCTTTTACCCGCTGCTCAGCCATAAAAGAAGCCAGGCCAAATAAGCCTAAAGCCGCAATGAAAATAGTGAGCAAGGTGGTATACAATAAGGTTTGGCCTAGCCGCGTCTGGTTATCATAGAGTCTGGAAAAATCTTCGTTAAGGAAGCTATACTGTACAGGATGAGCCGGCTCTATGCGTTTCCAGAAGTTTTCTACATAAGTTACCGTAGACCGGATGTCCTGCGAAGCCATGCGGATAGCTGCATATCTGGCTCCACGCGATTTTAAATTAGGCAGCATAATAAGCGGCTCTATCTTTAACTGCAGGCTCTGAAAATGAAAATCTTTCACTACGCCAATAATGGTACCCAGCTTTTCCTGGCCGCTGGAGCCTATCGGATGGCCCACCGGATTTTGCAGGTTGTATCTGCGGACGAAAGCTTCATTTACAATAAAAGACCGGCCGGTAGTATCTGTGTAATCCTGCCAGGAGAAAAACTGCCCTTGTATCATTTGCAAATCCATTGTTTTTATGAAATCAGGATCTGTCCAGTACATAAACGCATCCTGGTCTTCCTCTACCCCGGCAATTTTAAACATATTATCCGGACTCCAGGTACCAGGCAGGCTGGAAGCTACAGTAATTCCAGCTATCCTGGGGTTCTGCATCATTTCGGACTTTAAGGCTTGTATCTGATCTACCGCTTCCGGAGTATTGATAGGCACTACTAAAATTTGCTCAGCCGCAAAGCCTAGTTCCTGGTCTTGCATATACCGTACCTGCCGGTAAATAAAGCTCATCACAATTGCTACTGTAATAGCCATCGCAAACTGCGCAATGACCAGACCCTGCCGTAAAAACTGCCCCCGGTCACGCTGCAACCCTTTTCCTTTCAGCACTTCTACCGGACGGTACGACGACAGAAAAAATGCCGGGTACAAACCCGAAACTATGCCCAGAAGCAGCACTAACATCAGCAGATAGGGGCTTATATCTATCCACTGCGTCCATTCCAGCTGCAAGTGTTTGTTAGTAACGATATTGAAAGCTGGCAGGAACAGGTATGCCAGTAAGATCACCAAAGGCACACAGGCCAGACTTTGCAATCCCGATTCTGACAAAAATTGAGTAACCAACTCCTGGCGGGAAGCTCCGGTTACTTTACGAACACCTACCTCTTTTGCCCGTTTGGCTGCCTGAGCGGTGGCCAGATTCATATAATTGATACTGGCAATAAGTAATATCACAATAGCTACCGTACCCAGAATAACAGAATTGCGGTAATCTCCTTTAATGGTGAAAGGGCCGCCCATGTCGTCGGAATGTAGATAAATGGCTTTCAGCGGTTGCAATTTCCAGTCTGGCAGTTGCCCATATTTCACGTTGTATTTGGCGGCTTCTTCTTTTGTGCGGTCGGTGGCTACTTTTGTTACTTTTGCCTCTAAAGCATCAATACTCGATTGGGCATGAAGGGCTACATAGGTTTCAGGATTATTGCCACCCCATGATTCAAAATAGCTGCCTGGATCTGTGTAGTAAATTTCGGCTTCCAGGTGTGTTTTCCCGGCATAGGGAGCCAGTACCCCGGTAATTTTATAATCTTGTTTATCGTTTACCCGTAAGGTTTTGCCCACCGGATTTTCCTGTCCATAAAGTTTCTGAGCTAATGGCTGGGTAAGCACGGCCGAGAAAGGTTGATTTAAGGCTGTATGCCTGTCTCCATGGATTAAGGGTAAACGAAAGACCTTTAGAAAACTACTGTCGGTGGTAACGGCTAACTGGGTATAGAGTGATTTATTTTCTTCTGTCGTCAGCAGTATCTGGCCATTGTTAGCCAGACTGGTAGCAGCCTCTACTTCCGGAAACAGCTGCTTCATGGTAGGTGCCAGCGGTGGCGGAGTCCAGGCACTTCCCCCCGGGCCTCCACCCCATTGCCGGTATACCCTGTACATGTTCTCCGCATTCGGAATCCAGGTATCATAGCTCTGCTCCTGCCGGATATACAGCATGATTAAGGTGGCCACAGCCAGGCTTACGGCTAGCCCGGATATGTTCAGCAAGGTGTATATCCGGTGTTTGCTGAAGTTCCGCAGGGCGATAGTTATATAATTTTTTATCATGGTTTTATGATGGTTAATGACTAATGATTAGGTAGGCATTAGCCGATATTTTTTATTGTCATTAGCGATTACTCACTCCGTAGACTTTTCACCGGGTTAGCCAGCGCTGCTTTAATGGATTGATAACTTACCGTAAGCAGAGTAATGAGCAAGGCGCCTATTGCCGCTCCTATGAAAATCCACCAGGAAATCTGCAAGCGGTATTCGTAGCGCTGCAGCCAGGTGTACATCAGGTAATAAGCTACTGGTGCTGCAATCAGCAAGGAAATAAATACCAGCCGGACAAAATCTTTGGAAAGCAGCATCCACAAATCTGTTACGGAAGCACCCAGGACTTTGCGCACGCCAATTTCTTTGGTCCGCTGCTCCGCTGTAAAGGAAGCCAGGCCGAACAGACCCAGGCAACTAATAAATATGGCAAATCCGGCAAATACCCCTGACAAGGTTCCAATTCTTTCTTCATCACCAAATTTTTGGGCATACTGCTCATCCACAAATTTGTATTCGAAAGGCGCAGCCGGGTTGTATTGTTTAAAAACCTGTTCAATAATATTCAGAGATGCCCGGGCATTTTTGGCAGGATTCAATTTAAGCAGAATTACATTGCCATTGTCTTTGGACAAATGAAAGAGTGCTGCCCGCACCGGATGATAAGGCGATTGCACCACCATATCTTTAATTACGCCAATGATGGTGTATGAATTGTCGTCCCAGGTGATTTGCTCGCCAACCGGATTTTCCATGCCTATGAATTTTGCCATAGCTTCATTAATAACAAAGGCCGAAGAATCAGTTGCAAACTCTCTGGAAAAATCCCGCCCGGCAACAAACTGCCAGCCAACTGTTTTACCAAACTCATGTGTTACGCCACTATTAGGAAAGTCTAGCGCCAGATTCGGGTCTTTGCCTTTCCAGGTGAACCCCCCATTGGTGTTCCATACGTCTGTCGTAGGGCTGGTAGCTTCTGTCATTTCTACAATGGCACCAGCGGTTTTCAGTTCATTGCGCACCACCTCCCAATGCTTGTGGATTTCTGGTATCACCACATCTACTTGTATGAGGCCATCCCGGTCATACCCGATCGGGCGGTCTTTGGCATGCTGCACCTGTCGGAATACGACAACCGTACCAATAATTAAGGTAACAGAAACCGTAAATTGCAATACGACCAATACTTTGCGGGGTACAGAAGCAAGCCGGCCGGCCCGGAAGGTACCCTTCAATACTTTTACTGGTTGAAAAGAAGACAAATACAAAGCCGGGTAACTGCCAGCGATTAACCCGGTTAGGAGAATGAAACTGATGCAGGAAAGCCAGAACAGTGGATTGGTCCACAATACCGTCATGCGCTTATCAGCCACCTCATTGAAAAAAGGCAAGGACAGTTCGACCAGAATCAACGCTAAGACGAATGCTAAGACAACCACTACTAAAGATTCGCTGAAGAACTGAAAAATCAGTTGCTGCCGCACCGAGCCAACGGTTTTCCGGATGCCTACTTCTTTAGCCCGTTTCTCACTGCGGGCGGTGGCCAGGTTCATAAAATTGATGCATGCCAGCAGCAATACAAATACACCAATTACCCCAAACAGCCTGACAAACTGAATTCTTCCGCCTTCATTTATGCCATTCTTAAATTCAGAATACAAATGCCACTGGCTCATTGGATGCAGAAAAACTTCCGCTTTATATCTTTTATCTTCTTCGGAGACATTATTGAGTTTTACGTTTTTGATTTTTGCCGATACCTGCGCTATATCTGCATGATCCGCTACCTGGGCAAAGGTCTGCGAGAAGTTACTGCCCCAGGGGTCGGTCATATTCTTAATCCAGTCATTGCTGCTGATATACAATTCCCAGGGCAAGAGGAAACTCATCTCCCGGAACTCCGAATTATACGGTATATCCTCATACACCCCAGTTACTTTTACATCATATTTACTGTCCAGCCGGATTACTTTATTCATGGGGTCAGCATCTCCAAAGATGGCATAGGCGGTTGACTGGGAAAGTAAAATAGAATAAGGATCTTTTAACCCGTTACGCGTACCTTTCAACATTTTCAGCGACAGCATTTCCGTCACAGCCGGTTCAAAGTAGTTTCCAGATTGTAAAAGCCGTTTATCTCCATAGGCTAGGATGTGTGAAGAATTCCATGATGACTGCAAAACATAGGTAAAATCGCTGCCATAATTCTGGCGGATTTCTTCAGCCATTACAGCCGGGTTGGATACCTGAGATTCTTTTTTTCCATTATATACATTATGCTGCATCACGCGCACAAGGCGGTCATAATTCTGGTGATAACGGTTGTAGGAAAACTCATCATACATCCAAAGTCCAATCAGTATAGCCACCGCCATGCCTACGGCTAAGCCACCAATGTTGAGAGAAGAATATACTTTATTTTTCCACAAGTTGCGGAAAGCAATGGTCAAATAGTTTTTCAGCATGGCTATTTCAGTTTGATGGGTGCAGATTAATGACTAGAAAAAATAATGCAAAGTTTACAAATATCTGTTTTTCAGACATTTAAATCAATTTATCGGATTTATAAATGTCCGGTTCTGATACAATGGGCGTCCGTAAACAACACAAAAACAAATGAAATGTATGCGCCAGACCAGCCTGAATGGCAAACACCCGCCAGTTTTTTAAGAACTTTTGTGAATAGGATTGCTTCTGTATATATTTAAACCTTCCTTACTTAACCCTCACAACCTAACCCGTATGAAGAGACAACTAATAATACCTTTCTTTTTGCTGCTTTTTGTTTCCCTTGCCTATGCCCAGCAAGAGCCGGTAGACCTGCAAATGATTGAAAAGATTAAAGACGAAGGCCTGAACCGTTCGCAGGTGATGAAAACGGCTTTTTACCTGACCGATGTGATTGGCCCAAGGCTTTCCGGCTCCGCAGGCCTGAAGCATGCTAATGAGTGGACCCGCCAGCAATTAGCTGACTGGCAACTGGCCAATGCCACTATTGAACCCTGGGGAGAGTTTGGCCGGGGCTGGGATATTGAAAAATCGTATGCAGCCATGACGGCCCCTTATTACCAGCCGCTTATTGCTTCGCCTAAAGCCTGGACACCCGGTACCAATGGCCTGGTGAAAGGAAAACTGATGCTGGTAAATGCCGAGAAAGAAGAAGATTTTGCCCAATACAAAGGCCAGCTAAAAGATAAAATTATTCTGGTGCAAACTACTCCTGATATAAAAACCACCTTTGAGCCAGATGCCAGACGTTTTACCGACGACCGGCTGGCAGAAATGGCCGGTACTGCAGCATCGGCTCCCTCCTCTTCCGGATTATCTCCAGAACGCATGGCCGAGTACCGGGCCCGCCGGGCCGTGCGGGAGAAACTGAGCCAGTTCCTGATGGAAGAAGGAGCAGCATTGGTTATTTCCAATGGGCGCGGCATGCATGGCACCTATTTTACTTCTAATGGAGCCTCTTACGCGGCAGATGCCCCAGCTGTATTGCCTGAACTGGAAATGGCAGCCGAACATTATGCCCGTATGCTGCGCCTCTTGCAAGCACAGCAGGAAGTAGAAATAGAAACAGAGATCAAAACCCGCTTCAATACTGACCTAACCGGCTACAATGTGGTAGCTGAAATTCCGGGTACCGATAAAAAGCTAAAAAGTGAACTGGTGATGGTGGGTGCCCACCTGGATTCCTGGCATTCGGCTACCGGAGCTACCGATAATGCTGCCGGAACCGCAGTGATGATGGAAGCCATGCGGATACTAAAAACCATTGGGATAAAGCCCCGCCGTACGATCCGGATTGCTTTGTGGGGCTCTGAGGAACAGGGCTTATTTGGCTCCCGCAACTATGTAAAAAATCACTTTGGCGATGCCCAGACCATGAAATTACTGCCAGACCATGTCAAGCTTTCCGCCTATTATAATGTAGACAATGGCACAGGAAAAATCAGGGGAGTGTATTTGCAGGGGAACGAAGCATTACGGTCCATTTTCCAGGCCTGGCTGGAACCGTTTAAAGATATGGGAGCTACAACAGTCACCATCCGCAATACTGGCGGCACCGATCACCAGTCCTTTGATGCAGTAGGATTACCCGGTTTCCAGTTCATCCAAGATCCGGTAGATTATAACACCCGTACGCACCACACCAACATGGATACCTACGAACGCTTACAGGAAGAAGATTTGAAGCAGGCCGCTGTTATTGTAGCTTCCTTTGTGTACCACACCGCCATGCGTGACCAGAAACTTCCCCGCAAAACTATGCCGGAAGCCAAAGCCGCCGGAGCAAACTAATTTAGTATAGCACTCTAAACCTGTTAGGTTTTTGAAACCTAACAGGTTTATCTGCTTCCAGAACATTTCCTGAAAAACAAAAGCCTGGCTATACATCAGGCTTTTTGTATTGAACTATATACTTGTTTAAGAACATCAAACTGTCATAATCTCAGTTTCCTTGTTAGTCAACAGCACTTCGGTTTTGGCAATGTAGCTATCTGTCAGTTGTTGTACTTTTTCTTCGGCTCTTTTTACTTCATCTTCAGAAGCTCCTTCTTTCAGCAGTTTTCTCAAAGACTCATTGGTGTCTTTGCGGATGTTGCGGATGCTTACTTTGCCGCTTTCGATTTCATTTTTCACCTTCTTCATCAGGTCTCTTCTCCGTTCTTCGGTTAAGGGAGGAATATTCAGTCTGACGAATTCGCCATCCAGCATAGGTGTCAGGCGCAGGTCACTGTTATTAATGGCTTTGTTGATTTCACCCACCATCTTTTTTTCGAAAGGTTTAATTAAAATAGTGCGTGGATCAGGCGTATTGATAGAAGCTACCTGAGCTATGGGAGTCATGGTACCATAGTACTCCACAGAAATGCCATCCAGCATAGAAGGCATGGCTTTCCCTGCCCGGATTTTACTCAGTTCAATACTTGTGTGCTTGACAGCCTTCTCCATGGAATCTTTGGCATCTTCCAGAAATAGTTGTATCTCTTCCATCGGTTTGTGTATGTTTTTTGAAGTTTCGTTGATATAGTTTTTAAAAGAGGCGTTGTCTTGTCTGACGGCATCTTAGGCTACTAACGTATAACTACCCACTGAGTAGTATATTAATCCATGCTAATCAATGTACCTACTTGTTCTCCTTGTACTAGTTTATATAAATTGTTGGATTTATTCATATCAAATACTATAATGGGCAATTTGTTTTCTTTACACAAGGTAAAGGCGGTCATGTCCATTACATTCAGGCCCATTTTGTATACATCATCAAAAGAGATGGTGGAGTAACGGGTGGCCGTTTTATCCTTTTCTGGGTCGGCACTGTATACGCCATCTACGCGGGTGCCTTTCAATACAACATCGGCTTCTATTTCAATGGCCCGCAAGCTGGCGGTAGAATCAGTAGTAAAATACGGATTACCTATGCCTGCGCCAAAAATAACCACTCTTCCCTTTTCCAGGTGGCGTACAGCCCGGCGGCGGATAAACGGCTCGCATACCTGTTCCATCCGGATGCCCGACATCACTCTGGTATATAAGCCCACTTTTTCTAAGGCTCCTTGTAAGGCCATGGCGTTAATTACCGTTGCCAGCATACCCATATAGTCGCCTTGCACACGGTCTATGCCGGCTTGCTGGGCTTCTATTCCTCTAAAGATGTTTCCTCCTCCAATTACAATGGCTACTTGTGTGCCAGCCTGTATCACTTTTTTTATTTCTTCCGAATACTGCAATAAAACTTTAGGGTCAATGCCATAGCCTTTGGTACCACTGAGGGCTTCGCCGCTCAACTTGAGAAGGATTCTTTTGTATTTCATGTATATCTAATTTTATTTCTACTGGTTACAGGGAATATCCGGTGAAGGCGGCTCCCAGGTTTTTGCACAGAAATATACTGGCCTGTGGCTAAGAGCTTTTCCGGTTCCTATACGTTAAAGTTGAAATAAGTACGTATAAAAATCTGGCAAAGATAATGAAATTACTTTTTGAAGGGGAAGGAATTTAAAAATAGTGGAAACTGGCTTACGTAGGTACACAAAAAATCTCTGGTGAGCAGCACAGTCCTGATCACCAGAGATTTTTTGTTTATTGACTTTTTATAAACTTTTCAGCCAGGCTTTGGCTTTTTCTACATCGGGAAAAAAGGAAATGACTAACCCTGAAGGATCAGTCATGGCAGCATACTCATTAACTGAAAACTGTCCGAAAAAGCTCATTGGCTGTACAGCAGCCATATGCGTGATGCCGGCTTCTACCAGTCTGGGATTTAGCCACTCTACCAGCCAGGCTATGTCCTCGTCTATTACTATTCTTAAATCCCGCACATCGCTAAGCCAGTAAAATCTGGGATACTTTTTTGCATGTTCAGCAGCGTAGGTATAAGCTTTCACCATTACTGCCCGGAAGTCTTCACTGGATCTGGCATAGCCCCTTAGCATACCATGAAAACAGGGTACCTCTTCATCAATAGCTATCGTATAAAAATCAGTCTCTTCGTATATCGTCATGGGTTATTCATTATTAGTCGTTGGTTATTACTCAAACTGCACCAGTACCTGATTTTTCTCCACACTCTTACCAATATTCACTGGAAGGGCTTTAATAATGCCATCTACCGGAGCTTTTATGGCGTTTTCCATCTTCATTGCTTCCAGAATCAATAAAATATCGCCTTTGTTTACGGTGGCGCCTACGGTTGTTTGTATTTGCAAAATAAGGCCGGGCATTGGTGCTTTTACTTCTTTTACCTGCCTGGCCCCGCCATTAGCCATACCCATTTTTTCCAGCAATAAATCCAGGCGATCCTGGGCTTTTATATGATAGATATGTCCGTTGATCTTGATAACAAGTACTTTTCTGGCATAATCTGCCTGTAGTATTTCTGCCGTATACGACTGGTTATCTTTCAATATATGAAAGGTATGAGCGTTTACAGGCTGTACATCCCAGGCAAAGAGGTTTCCATCCACTACCAACTGCCCATTATCCTGTATAATTTCGTAGGTTTGTTGGTCGTTAACTGTTATTTTGAACATCAGTCTTGTTGTTTAGGAAAAGTAATATCATTTTCTTTACAGAAAAACCTGTAAAGTTCCTGATCGGTCAGACAGCTCATTCCGGTTAGCACTGGTTTCCTATACGCCCTACAGGATTTATTTATACTCACTAGTAAAAACAAATATGCGTAAAAATTTCATATATACCTTTATCTGCGTAGGGATAATGAGTGCCTGCCAGACTACCAAACCTGCTAAAACTACTACCAACACCAATACCCCGGTAACGGAAGAACCTGTAGCAGCAACCGACAGTTTGGAGAGTGCAGAGATTACAGAAACAGACACCCTGCCTGCATGGGCCGCCAGCAAAGGAAAATACAATCCGGAACGGACTAAGCTTAACGACCTGCTGCATACCAAGCTGGAAGTAAGCTTCGACTGGCAGAAGCAATACCTGAATGGAATAGCTACCCTCACTTTCAAGCCCTATTTTTATCCGCAAAACACGTTGATACTGGATGCCAAAGGGTTTGATATTAAAGGAATTAAGTTACTAGATGAGAAAACCAAAAAAAGCTCGCCGCTGCAACACCAGTACGACGGTAAGCACCTGACCATTCAGCTAGATAAAACCTATACCCGTGCAGAGCAATATGTGGTAGAAATTGTATATACCGCCAAGCCGAATGAACTGCCAGAAGGAGGCAGCGAAGCCATTACCTCAGACAAGGGTTTGTATTTCATCAATGCTGATGGCTCCAATCCTAACAAGCCCCGCCAGATATGGACGCAGGGCGAAACAGAAGCCAACTCTGCCTGGTTCCCCACCATTGATTCGCCCAATGAGCGCACTACGCAGGAGATGTACATCACCGTAGACAGCAATTTTGTTACCCTTTCCAACGGAGCTTTGGTTTATTCCCGCACTAACCGCGATGGCAGCCGCACTGACTACTGGAAACAAGACAAATCGCATGCGCCGTACTTGTTTATGATGGCTATAGGTGAGTATGCGGTTGTGGAAGACAAATGGAATAATATACCTGTAAATTATTATGTAGAACCAGCGTATGCGAAATATGCCAAAGATATTTTTGGACGTACTCCGGAAATGCTGGAGTTTTTCTCTAACAAACTAAAGTACAAGTTTCCCTGGGATAAATATTCACAAGTAATTGTGCGCGACTTTGTTTCCGGAGCCATGGAGAATACTTCCGCCGTAACTTTTATGGAAGCCGTACAGGTAGACAACCGTTCGCTGCTGGATGAGCATTGGGATAACATTATTGCGCATGAACTGTTCCATCACTGGTTTGGCGACCTGGTAACTACTGAATCGTGGGCAAATCTGCCGCTGAACGAGTCGTTTGCCAATTATTCGGAATACTTATGGAACGAGCACAAGTATGGCATAGACGAAGCCGATTTTCATGCACAAGGCGAAGAAGACCAATACCTGGCCGAATCGGAAGATAAGCAAGAACCGCTTATCCGCTATAATTATGTAGACAAAGAAGATATGTTCGACAGCCATTCCTATGCCAAAGGAGGCAGGGTGCTGCATATGCTCCGTAAATATGTGGGGGACGATGCCTTCTTTGAAGCGTTAAATCTTTACCTGAAGAAGAATGAGTTTTCAGATGTAGAGATACATAACCTGCGGCTGGCGTTTGAAGAAGTTACCGGTGAAGATTTGAACTGGTTTTTTAATCAATGGTTTCTCTCTCCCGGCCATCCGGAATTGGAAGTAAGCCATCAGTATACCAATGGAAAGGTACTATTACAGGTAAATCAGCTACAAGATTCGGTCTATACACCTATCTATAAACTACCTCTGAAAGTAGACGTATGGGTGAATGGCAAAAAAGAACGGCACCAGGTAGTTGTGAACCAAGCCAGCCAGACCATTGAAATTCCAGCTGCTGCCAAACCTGATCTGGTTTTATTTGACGGAGAAACGCAGCTACTGGGCCTGATAATGCATGAGAAATCACCGGAAGAATGGGCTTTCCAGTATGCCAACAGCGACAAATACCTGGCCCGCTACGAAGCCATAGCTGAACTTACCCACGTAGATGACCCCAAAGATTCTACCGGCATCCGTCCGGCGATGGATTCCCTGGGCGAAAAAATAGCCATCCGTGCATTAGATGATAAATTCTGGCATTTGCGCCAGTTGGCTATTCAGAGTTTTGAAAAATACAATGGCTCCCAGGCAGCTGCAGTGGAAGCAAAGCTCAGAAACCTGGCTACCAGCGATCCCAGATCGTATGTGCGGGCGGAAGCCATTAACGTGCTTTCTTCCTGGGAAGGCAAAGATTATACAGCTTTGTATGCACAAGGCCTGGAAGATAAGTCGTATACCGTAGCGGCTGCTTCGCTGTTTGCCTACATGCAAACCGGAGCACCAGATCTGGCTGAAAAAGTGGCCAAGTTTAAACAGTATACCGACAACAATATTATATTCACCGTTGCCTATTACTACACTGAATCTGGCGACCCAGGTGCCTACGATTGGTTTGTGGAAAGGCTGCAAGGGGGCAGTACGCAGATGCAACAGCAATTTATTCAATTCTTTGCTGCCTACCTTACCAAACTTCCGGCAGAAAAAAAGATGGAAGGCATAAAAGTACTGGAAAAAGTAGCCCGCCAAGATCCGGCCTACCAGGTGCGGCTCTCGGCCTATCAGTGGCTGGGCTTGTTTGAAGAGATGGAAGAAGTAAAAACCATCCGCAAAGAAATCCGGGAAAATGAGAAGAATGAGAAGCTAAAGAATTTGTATAATATGGTGCCCTAGTTTATGAGACCTGTGAGGTTTTGTAAACCTCACAGGTCTCATTCTGTTTGTAGGTCATCTTTGCAAAGTAGTAAATCTATCAGTAAACGCATGGATAGGAAATAACTACTACCGGACAACTAGCCAATCAAACCCTGATCTATACAGACATGAGACATGCTAAATTACTACAGAGATTCTTTCTAATGAGTGTCCTGACTCTTCTAGTATGCCTCCACCGCTTACAAGCGCAACCCAAAAATGCGGTTAAGCTAAATGTTTTAAGTTTAGGAGTACTAACATTTTCCGGCTATTATGAAAGAGCCCTTAGTGAACGCTGGAGCCTGCAACTAGGCCTCTCTCATACACCTGGCGTAGCGTTTCCCTGGATAAATGCTACAGAAACTACCTATGGAGGGATTGGAGAAGTAAAGTATTACCCAAAAAAACAGACCATGGCTCTGGAAGGTTTGTATGTAAGCGGGTTTTTAAGGTACCATTATTGGAACACGACGTATTTTTATTATTACAATGATGGGTATAGAATTAGAACCGCCTATGGGGGTGGTTTCACTGTAGGCTATCAAAAGCTTTTGCTCAACAAGCACCTATCCATAGACTTATTTGCTGGGCCTCATCTGAGTAAAAACATCCTACTTACCAATTCGGAAGCAGACCTTGCAAATAGAAGGTTAGTAAATCCGGCAGGCCTCCGGGTAGGAGCTACCATTGGCTTTGCTTTTTAACGAGACTAGCTACAGCAGGTACATGTACCAAAATCTGCAACTAAAGCAGTTGTTCATTACAAAAAGGAAGTTTGCTTCAGCAGGGCCTTTTCCAGCAGCAGCATATATTCTTCTCGGGCTACTTCTACCGCACCATACCGCTCTACATTATCGTTGATAAACTGGGTATCCAATAGTTCAAATGCTTGCCTTTTCAGCTGCTCAATCAGGTAGTAAAAAGCCACTTTGGAGGCATTGGGTTTCAGGTAAAACATAGATTCGCCAAAGAATGCCCCGCCCAGGGCTACGCCGTACAAGCCGCCTACCAGTTCCTGGCCTTCAAACGCTTCTACACTATGTGCAAAGCCCATTTGGTGCAACTGGGTGTAGGCACGGATAATTTCTTCCGATATCCAGGTATTATCATCATCCTTGCGGGGGGCTGCGCAGTAGTGCATTACCTGCTCAAAACAAGTATTGAAGCGGATATCGAATTTCTTCTGGTTAATAAAGGGCCTTAATGATTTTTGTGGTTTATAGGTGTAAATGGGAATAATGGCTCTGGGATCTGGGGCATACCAGTAAATGCGGCCACGTTTGCCTTCGGCCATCGGAAACACACCATTGGCATAGCCATATAATAATTGTTCAGCCGTCAGGGGGTTTCTGGAAGACATATGTTGATAGAGCTGATTAAATGATATGCTGATGTGCTGATGATTGCCTGAATTTACCTTAAAACTTCTTTTAATGCTTGCACTGCCGTATGCGGAGGTGTTTTTTCATACAAAATGCTATACACCATTTCTGTAATCGGCATGGATACTTTATGTTCTTTGTTTATCTCATGAATACTTTTTACAGCATAATAGCCTTCTGCAATCATATTCATTTCTACTTGTGCCGATTTTACACTATAGCCCCGGCCAATCATATTGCCAAAGGTACGGTTGCGGCTAAATTGCGAATAAGCTGTAACCAGCAGATCGCCCAGGTAAGCCGAGCCACTCAGGTCCCGGTGTTTGGGGTAAATATGATCGATAAACCGCTTAATCTCCTGCATCGCATTCGACACCAGCACTGCCTGAAAATTATCTCCATAGTTTAAGCCATGGGTGATACCGCAGGCCAGGGCAATAATATTTTTCATAACAGCACAGTACTCAATACCATATACATCATCTGTCGGGGAAGCCTGTACAAAACGGCAGCTCATCAGGTTGGCAAAATCTGCAGCCTGGTCTATGCTTTGAGAGGCAATGGTCAGGTACGATTGCTTTTCCAGGGCTACTTCTTCGGCATGGCAAGGGCCGGCAATAACACATAGCCGCTCTGCCGGCACACGAAAGTCGCGTTCCACCCAATCGGTTACCAGTAGGTTTTCGCCCGGAATCATCCCTTTAATGGCTGAAATCAGGGTTTTGCCTGCCAGATGCTCCGGCAACAACCCTTGCATGGCTTGCTGCACAAAAGCTGCCGGAACAGCCATAATGACGTAGCGGGCTTTTTCTACTGTTTTACGAATATCGGTGTAGGCTTTTACTTTCCGCAGATTGATCTGTACATCACTCAGGTAATGCGGATTATGGCCATACTGGCTGATGTAGTTTACGTCTTCTTCGTTTCGTAGCCACCACTTAATTTTCAGCTCTTTTTCAGAAAGTATTTTGATAATAGCCGTGGCCCAGCTTCCGCCGCCGATAATGGCTATGCAGGGCAGCTCAGAGGTATAGGTGGATTTTGGTTTCAAAAGTAAAAAGTTAATGCTGAAGGCTCTGTTACCCGGAACCTGTATGCAAATATATACACGACCAGCAGGTATAAACAAAAAATCCGGCAGTTATCCACTACCGGACTTTCGCAACCAGGGTAAAACTATTTTTTAGCAGGGATTTCCGTGCCTTCCTACTTCTTAGGACTGAGGTCCGCCCTGAGTAGCTTTATCTTTCTTATCTCCTTTGCCAGCTTGCTTTTTGGCTACATCATCGCCATTATTAAGCCGCTTAGAAATTACAATAAATGGTCCGGATACTACTTCGTCGCCTTCTTTCAGGCCACTTAAAATTTCAATATTTTCGAAATCACTAATGCCGGTTTTAACTTCCCGCATCTCGGCTTTGCCATTATTGTGTACAAATACTACTTCTTTAATTTCATCGGCCTTATTGGCAACTTGGCGGGCCGGCGGATTAGTATTCTCCGGACCACCTTCCGGATTTTCTGTGCCTTGTACCGGTACATTAGGATTCCGGGTAGTAACTGAAGCCAAGGGAACAGACAATACGCTTGATTTCCGTTCGGTGATAATATCCACAGAAGCCGTCATGCCTGGGCGGAAAGGCGGCAGTTTTTTATTATCCCGTACCAGATCGGCAAACGACTCATTAAGGATACGCACTTTCACTTCAAATTCTGTTACGGCATCCTGCGAAGCAGCAGCTTTGGCAGTATTAGAAACCAGCGTAACTATTCCTTTAAACTTTTTATCGGTATTCGCATAGGAATCTACCTCAATAACTGCCGTATCTCCCAGGTTTACCCGCACAATGTCGTTCTCATTTACATCTACCAATACTTCCATATTATTAAGGTTGGCAATGCGCAGCATTTCGGTACCAGCCATTTGGGAAGTTCCCACCACACGTTCGCCTTTTTCTACATCTAGCTTAGAAATGGTGCCACTAACCGGTGCCAGTATAGTTGTTTTACGGAGGTTTTCGCGGGCATCCTGTAAACCGGCTTCGGCGCTGCTAATTAAATATTTAGATGCTTGCACATTCTGTTCGGCAGATAACACTTCTTCCTGAGCCACTTTAAAATCTGTTTGTGCCTGCAGAAAATCTGAATCAGAAATTACCTTTTCTTCATATAACTTTTTATTGCGGGCAAATTCTACTTCAGACCGGGCAAGTTGTGCTCGGCTTTGGGCTAAGCGTGCCTGTGCCTGAGCCAGGTTAGCGCGGTTGTTATTAACGGTTGCCAGCGCCCGGTCTACGGCAGAAAGGTAATTATCTGGCCGGATTTTTAGTAACAACTGGCCTTGCACGACAGAATCGCCTTCGGCTACATGGAGTTCGGTAATTTCACCGGACACATCAGGACTGATTTTTACTTCTACTTCTGGCTGAATTTTTCCGGAAGCACTTACCTTTTCGATGATCTCTGTCCGTTTTGCTTTGGCTAACTCTACCTCTACAGGCTTTGGTTTACCAATCCACCCCGCCTGCCTAGCTACTACCGCTGTAATTACCAGTAACAGCACTATGCCACCCAGGATATATAATAACTTGTTGGATTTTTTGCGTTTAGCCATTCAGGTAGTTTTTAATTAGAAAGATAGAGGTTTATTCTGATAAAAGTCTAATATTTTGGTTCTGAATATGTATTCATATTTGGTATTGATCAGGTTGGCTCTGGCTCTGTCCAGATTTACTTTGGCCAGGTTATAGTCCACAGAATTCAATAAACCTACATTGAAACGGCTTTCGGTAGCGCGGAAAGCCAGTTCCAGCGAAGCTACCTGATCTTTGAAGGAAGCAAAAGAAGCAGCAGCAGCCAGCATGTTGTTATACGCCTGCTCAATATCCTGGCGCAGGGTAATGCGTACATTTTGTGCATCCAGTTCGCTTAACTTTCGTTGAACCACCGCCCGGCTAATCTGTGTGCGGGTTTGCCAGCCGTTAATGATCGGCACATTCAATCGCAAACCCACAAAGTTACTCAGGTTATCGCCTAACTGCCGGAAGTACGGATATTCTCTGGTAGCCGTTGGTGTGGTTTGAATGGCTTCTTTAAAAACAGGTGCCTCGTTGTTGCCCCGTACGTAACCTAGAATTTCGCCTGTTGGGCTAGGGCCACCAGAACTTGGATTGTCCAATAAGCGGCTTTGGTCAGAGTAGTTCGTATTAAGGCCAGCTACGGCAGATAAAGATGGATACAAAGCGCCTTTGGCTACTTGTACGCCATACGTATTGCTTTCTACCAATAAATCTGCACTTTTTACACTGGGCAGTGTTTTTTCGGCAATTGCATATACTTCTACAGCTGTTTTATCATAGGGGGATAAGGCCGGATCTTGTACCTCAATTGTTTCTACTTCAAAGTCATTTTGTGCCGGCAAATTCATGGCTTGCATCAGGTTGAGTTTAGCCAGGTTCAGGTTATTCTGGGCAGTTACCAATGAAGCTCTGTCTATGGCCAGCTGAGCTTGTAAGTCTAATAGATTGGTTTGTGGTAAAGAACCAGCTTCTACCAGTTTTTGGGTACGCTGAACCTGCAGGTCAGATTGTTCTACCTGGTTTCTGGCAATGGCCAGTAACTCCTGGTTAGAGATTACCTGCAAATAAAATAAAGCCACGTTTAACCCGACAGTATATTTAGACTGCTCTATGGCATACTGAGAGGATTCAGCCGCACTCTGGCTTTGTTTGATAGATTTAAGACGTTGCCCAGCCTGAAAAAGAGTTAAGCTTCCATTTAAGCTAACATTGCTGGTCTGTTGATTACGGGTAATAAAATCCTGCGTGGTAGGATCAAGCGAACGGCCAGAGTTAAAACTGTAGCTGGCTCCGGCATTCACCGTTGGCAGAAAAGCCGCTTTCGACTGAAACAGAATGGCTCTATCGGCATCGAATTGCAGCTGGCTACGCTTCACATTAATACTGTTGGCAAACGCATAATCTACACACTCCTGCAGCGACCAGGTGGTCTTTTGATTTTGTGCCTGGGTGCTGCCAATGCCGGCCAGGAGTAAAAAGCAGAACAATAAAAATTTAGAAGTTGACATAAGGGTGTAATAAGTAGGTGATAGTCGTTAGATGTTTTAAGGTATACTCCTATTGCAGGAGGGTGAACAAATATATTAAAGATCAATATCCGGAATGTAGATTACTTCATTTACCCACCGCAGGCTCCGCAGGTATTCCAGCGTTAATGGCCGGATACCAGAGTCTGTTTCAATAAACTGGCAGGCCAGGTCATGCTTGCCTTTCCGCGAAACATTCATGGTAGCAATATTACAATCATCGTGGGCTACTACATCCGCAATAAAAGCAATACTGCCTTTTATATCTTCCGCTGTAATAATGAGTGTATGCAACTGGGCTGAAAAATCGGCCCGGAAACCGTTTACCTGGGCAATGTTAATCAGCCCCCCTCCTCTGCTTTCGCCTACTATTTCTACCTTCCTGCCACCGGCTGTTAAATTCAGCTTCACTGTATTGGGATGCAAGGTAGAAGCATTGCCTACGGACTTAAAGCTATACACCAGATTAGCTTCCCTGGCATGATCAAACGCCGTTTTTATGCGGGTATCGTCTGTTTTAAAATCAAGCAATCCAGCCACTACGGCCCGGTCGCTGCCATGCCCTTCATAGGTACGGGCAAAAGAATTATAAAAGGTAATGGTAGCTTCATCTGGCTGCTGGCCAAGTATCCGTCTGGCCACTCTGGCAATACGCACCACCCCGGCTGTATGTGAGCTGGAAGGCCCGATCATTACCGGCCCAATCATATCAAAAATGCTGCTTCTGCTACTCATTGTACAAATATGCCGATTATATCATAGGGATGGCTTACTTAATTTAAGCTTTTTCAATAATACATAGTATTTTTAAGGGCCTGAAATAATTATTGATAAATGGCAAAATGATTAGATGAACTTTGTTTCTGCGTTATTACTATTGTCAACTTGCTGCAAGCCAGATGAATATTATCTATAATTTTGAGTGGGCCAAAGAATTTTCACTGATGCCCGAGCCAGGCAACCGGGCTTTTCAGTATGGCGATGGATTATTTGAGACCATTATCTACAAGCAAGGCCAGACCCGCTTCCTGGAAGATCATTATACGCGGCTAATGCAAGGGGCAAATGCTTTTGGGATGCAGGTACCTATACAATTCTCGTTGCCTTATCTGCAGGAGAGCATCCAGGCGATTGTTCGAGCGAATAATCTGGGAAATTCGGCCAGGATACGCATTCATATGTGGCGGAAAGCCGGCGGTACGTATACCCCACTTCACCATGAGGCCGAATTTTGCATAACCGCGCATACACTTTCTGCTACAGCCTCTGCTGTGAAAGAAAACGTATATTTCTATGAAGATATACGGTTGGTGGCCTCTCCCCTTTCCCGCTTCAAAACCTGCAATGCGTTGCCATATGTAATGGCCGGTATAGCCATGAAGCAAAAAGGAGCCCATGACATGATTTTACTGGATGTATATGGCCATATATCGGAGTGTGTGGCTTCTAATCTATTCTGGATAAAGGAAAATGTGCTGTATACCCCTGGGCTGGCAAGTGGCTGTATTGAAGGCATTATGCGGAAACAGATTTTTAGAAAAGCACCTGAGCTGCAAGTGCCTATACAGGAAGGGCTGTTCTTTAAGGAAGATTTATTGTCCGCTGAAGCCGTTTTCTGCTGCAATGTGGCAGGCATCCAGGTAATCCGGCAGGTAGCAGGTGAGGTATTTCAGGAGAAGCATCCGGTGTTTGAAGAATTACTGGCTATCGGGTAAAACAGAACTTCTGCTAAGTAAAGACCTTTTTGTTTAAGTAGCTTATATACTTTTGATGATTGCAACTTTTTAAGAAATCAGTGCAGGATGCTGCTGCTACAAATGTTGCGTATATTCGTCTATCCGGGCAGCTATACGCACCTGTTGCTAAGAGTTGCGTATATTCACTTAATAGGCAGCAAGTAAGGAAGAAAATGATAGAAATACACGCATGGATTACTCTTCGCTATGATGACTATGATACGGAAGAAGAGTATCAGAGGAAATTCATTGCTCATTTCAAACAATATCTTCAAGCCAATTATGATTGGTTACTACAGGAGGATTATTGTAAATTAATTGTATATAATGGCTTAGACTGTTTCTCCCTACATACACAGCATAACCATAAAGGAAAGTTTTATGCCTTAAAAATATTTGAATGGGTAGCCAAAGAAGGAAAAGGAAGTTACGGGATGTTATACTTTCATGATGAAGAAGATGATAGCTTACACAATGAATTTCAAGTCTATGTCTTAAAGCGAGGAAAGTTGTACAAACAAGCGGATAAGTTCTTATCTCCCTATTTTTCCGAAGTGGAAAAGGTGTATGATGACTTAAATCCACCGAAAGATTAAATGAATGAAAATACCTGCTGCCAACGCCAAATTCATCCGCCAACCTGTGCTTCACAGCGCAAACCTCAACACAGCACACGGTATGCGGGAATTATTGCTACATTAGGCACAAGTAAAATAATAATAACAGATTAGTAGTGAGACAAAATTTAGCGGTTTTCTTTATCCTTATTCTTCTCTCAAGT
>NZ_JAUKPO010000079.1 GCF_030503435.1 Rhodocytophaga aerolata | reverse complement strand
ATTCCTAATTTTATGTAGGAAGTTTTTAATATGTAGTAGTTAATTTAATCCCCCTGGTTGTTGCACAACTCAAATCAAGAGATACTTAGTCAAATCTTTTGAGTGCTAAAGACTAAGTAAGCCGATATAAATGGCTCAACGTTGAACAATCAATAGAAGAGTTGGAGAGATATTGGATAGGGAAAATAGTTGTGCAACAGCCACCCCCCTTTGCTATTACCCTTATGTGGAGCACTACTTAAATGAGTTAACAAATGTGATAAGAAGAGAAAACAAATGCTTTCTAGGGGTAAGTGCTTTTATGACTGTCTTTCTTCCTTTGCCTTGTACACTCGGTGAAAGGACTACACAGAAAATTTTCTGTCATCAATACCAACTAAAAACCTTTGAAAAGGTTACCTTTTACAAGCTTTTTGCTTTGATGCTGCCTAAAGCTTAAGTAAACAGGTATTTATTTTTGTTGTTTGTTTCATGCAAGATTCCTCTTTATCCTCCTCTGATTCTAGTGAGCTTAAACAGCTCCGCTTAGAAAATGCTGCACTCAGCTCCAAACTCTCCCTCTATGAAGAAAAATGGCGTTCTCAGGAAAGAGCCTTTGAGCAAATAAGCCGTATCAAGGAGATTTTGGATCAACATTCGGTATACATCCTTACTGATCCACAAGGCATTATGCGCTATGTGAATGAGGGATTCTGTAAACTGTCTTTATATAGCAAAGAAGAACTGATCGGCAAGAATGCCAATCTAGTGAATTCAGGCTATCATCCTCCTTCTTTCTGGCAAGAGCTATGGCACACTATTACTCAAGGAAGGATCTGGCGGGGAGAGGTGAAAAATAGAGCCAAAGATGGTTCCACTTTCTGGGTGGACATGATCATTCATCCCCTGCTTGATGAGCAGGAAAAGATAGAAGGCTATTTAGCTATTCGCAAAGACATCACTTTGAGCAAACAAGCCCAAGAAAAGATGCAGTTTGATGCCCACATCCTCGCTCATGTGACCGAGGCGGTAGTAGGCTTAGATTCCTTGTATAGAGTCACCTTCTGGAACCATGGTGCTCAAAGACAGTATGGGTTAACTTCAGAGCAGGTCATGGGTAAACCTCTCTCAGCAGCTTACCAGTCTATCTGGATCCATCCAGAGGATGAACCTATCGCTATGGAGCAATTAGCCGAGAGTGGCTCTTGCAAAGTGGAAATCATTCACAGACTCAGGAGTGGGCAGCAGCTGTATGTAGAGGCAACCACCCAAATGCTGCTTGATGAAAAAGGAAAGCCTGCAGGCTTGCTGGCTGTTATTCGGGATATTACCCATCGCAAGCAAGCAGAGCAAGTATTAACCCATACCCTAGAGGAACTACAAAAGAAAAATCATGAACTCGATAACTATGTCTACAAAGTCTCTCATGATTTAAGAGCTCCCTTGACCTCTATGCAAGGCTTACTGAACCTGATAAAGGTAGAAGGGGATCAAGCAGTAAAGGAACAGTACCTAGCCTTAATTGAAAACAGGCTTTCTAAGCTCGATAGCTACATCCAATCTATCTTGCACCATTCCAAAATGGTCAATGCTCCCCTAGAGATCACTCCTATTGAGTTGGAGAGAATCATCGAAGAGGGTTTTGAAGAACTGAAACATTATACCCTCTGGCAGAAGCTAAAGCTTGCAATCCATCACCAAAGTACTGCTCCTTTTCATAGTGATGAATTTAGGGTTACTCTGATCTTAAGAAACCTGATCACCAATGCCATTAAGTACCTCAACCCGGTAGCTCAAGAAAGCTACCTCCACTTTGCTATTACCATTAGCTCTACAAAGGCCTGTATCCGTGTAGAAGATAATGGCATTGGCATTGATGAGCAATACATTGATAAGATCTTTGAGATGTTTTTCAGAGCCACAGACACATCACAAGGTTCAGGACTAGGCTTGTATATCGTTAGACAAGCCGTAGAAAAGCTACAAGGGAGTATTGAGGTAGAGAGCAAAAAAGGAAAAGGAACTACTTTCCTGATAGAACTGCCCAACTTACTTAGTCAGCATATGGGCTTATAGCTATTACCCAACGGTCTTCTGCCCATATTGGTTGACAAAATTTCTTTTAAGAAACAATAGTTAAAAACAATAAAGCCAAAAGGAAAAGAAAGTTGCTCAATGAGAGGAGATACGTTTCATTTTCTCTTTTGACCCATTACAACAAGGAGTTTCAGCAAAGGGGAGAAATCTTGAACTAACTCTTAGTTATAAATTTCTTCCCTTTCTTGATACTCAACAGTTAGGGGACTGATCCTTAATCCAAATAAATTTTCTTCTTGGCGTCTGTCTAAAAAATAGGGAGCCTGACAGCCTAACAACCAGATATTGTACCCAAATTGGGAGGTTTTGTCAACCTATGGAAAGGGCTTTTCTGGATCTGGAATCGGTCCTGTTCAGATGATGTCAAGTTTATACCTGTCATAGGCAGCACCCAAACGGCAAATCACTTTACTATTGGGAACTGGCTGCGGAACTGCGCTGCCTGCCGGTGAGAAACTATCACTTCTTTTCCGTTACTAAGTATTATCTTTAAATTCCTAATCTGGTAGGAAGTGATCTGCCAGATAAATTTTTTGTTCAACATCTGCCTGCGGTTTGCTCTTATAAATTCTGCGGGAAGCCAGCTTTCTACCTCTTTTAAGGTAGTGTATTGCAGTACTTCTTTGTCCCCAAAACAGAACTTTGTGTAGTTGCCCCACGATTCGAACAAATATACTTCAGCCAGCTGTACAAAATAATGGCGGATACCGTCTTTTAAAAACAGTTGCCGGTTTAAACTTGCACTGCCCGATTGCCGATACGATAGCTTTTCATCTACTCTGGTCAGGGCTTTGGCAAGTCTTTCCTCCCGGATGGGTTTGAGCAGGTAATCGAGGGCATTTTCTTCAAAAGCCTGTAAGGCAAACTGCTCATAGGCGGTCGTAAAAATTACCTCCGGCACATAATTTAATTGTGCCAGCAAATCAAATCCGGATTGTCCGGACATGCGGATGTCCAGAAAAACCACATCCGGCCTGAGTCTTTCAATCTCTGTCTGGGCTTCCCGCGCATTTTTGCAGAGTGCCAACACCTGCACATGCTTGTATGCTTTCAGCAGGAACGCAAGTTCTTCCCTGGCAGGGCGTTCATCATCTACAATAATGGCAGTAATCTGTTTAGACATAGGCCGGCACTTTTATCATGGTGGTTACCTGGTGATCCCGGATATTTGTATGTATATCAGATGTTTGTCCGTAGGTAGTTTTCAGCAATGTCCGGATACTGGTAAGTCCAAAACCTTCTTCTTCCATCCGCCATTCCCCGGGATTGGTCACCTGTATCATCAGCATTCCGGATTGCTGGTCAATCAGCACTTGTAATAGGCCTCCTTCGCTGCGCTGGCTAATGCCATGCGTAACCCCGTTTTCTACCAGGTTTAGCAGTAAATAAGGAGGTACTTTCAATAGCAGGCAATCCGGACTGCAATGTATCGAATACTGCAAGCGGTCGTCGAATCGGATTTGTTCCAGTTGCAGGTACTTTTCTACGATACTTAATTCTTCCCGCAGCGGCACCGGTTGCAGGGTATCTTGATTAATAGTATACCGGAGCAGATCGGAAATTTCATCTACGGCTCTTCTGGCTTTTTCCGGATGGGCGTTGATCAGCCAGCGGACTGTGTTGAGGGCATTAAATAAAAAGTGCGGATTGAGCTTGTTGGCTAAATTCTGCAACTGAAGATTTTTGAGTTCTAATGCCTGCAAGGTGGCTTTTTTCTCCAGCACAGCCGTGTATGAGGCATATTTATACAAATGATACACCATAAACCAGGGCAAAAAAATCACAAAGCCATCCACTGCATACGAAAATAGGGTAACCCAGTAATAGGCCTCTGTGCGGAAGCCTTTCCCAAAAGCAAACCTATCCACCACAAAATCAAATGCAGCTGAAAGCAAAGCCAACAGTAGCAAAGTACCTGAAACTTTCCGGGCTACGGCAAAAAAATCATTAAACCTGAAATCGGATCTGGAAAGCTTTTTTTGGTATAAATGTGTGATAAAGAAACCAGCCCCGGCAAATACCAGATACTGCGCAATCTTCCATTCCAAGCCGGGCAGATAACTGTCTTTAAAGCTGTAAAAAGCAGGCACCAGCACCCAGAATAAAACCTGAAAAGAATTATAATTGAGCTTAATCACAGGGAGTGGGTGAGATAAAGGGCCAACTTTACAATGAATCTACAAACTCTTTCAATGCGCTCCAATAGATAAGTGGTTCCTGAATAAAACCATTATGTCCGCTGCGGCTGAGAATGACTTTGCGCTTGTTTTGAGAAGAAATATTTTTATACAAACTATCGGCTACGGCTGGCGGCGCAATAAAATCGTATTTTCCCCAAAGCAATAAAACAGGCACGGTGATTTTATGAACCTGGTCTTCAAAATACTGATTGTAGGCATCTTTTTCCACCTCATGCAAACCATTGGACACCAGGTTTAGCCCTAAAGCAGTGAAAGGAGCATGATTGTCCTGCATTTGCCGGTAGAAAATGGAAAGCGTATTAAAATCTACCTGCACTACTTCGTCTATCAAATACTCCGCATCGCCCAGCAGTTCATTGAGTTTCTGGGAAACTTCATAATTACCAGCAGGATTGTTGGCCCGGCAGTAACTTACGATTTCCTGCCATTTGTCCACATTCTTTCCCAGCATGATCTGTTCTTCGCCGATCCGTATAGCCATTTTAATTATTTCCCGGTCTTGCAGGTGAAAGTCATGCGGACCATCGGAATTGATCCAGCCATCTACCAGCGCCTGGTTGTCGTTCTGTGTAAGAAAAGCAGTCGTAACGATGCCGCCCCAGCTTTCGCTGAACAGAATAATTTGTTTATCAGCGCCATACCGTTTTCTGAGTACCTGCACTACTTTTTTCAGTCCCGAAGCGATGGCCTGTATTGTGTAACTGTCTTTCGCTGCATTTCCCTGCGAAGCTCCCGCCAGTGGCTGGTCCCAGTAGGCTACCGCATATTCCGGTTCAATCTGTGTTTGCATTTGCTGCAGGTAACTCAGGTAATACGAAGAGCCACCCGGGCCGCCATGAACGGTAAGTATAATTTGATCTGACAAGGTATTTCCCCGCACTTGTACCCGCATGGCTGCCCCTTCGTTTTCCACATAAAAGGTTTCATTAGCTTGCGCTGAAAAAGTAATTTCTTCTTTCTGGCAGCCGGTAATACCCAGCAAGAGGCATAGAATAATGGCTGTATGTTTCATTGGTTAGCAGTTTTGTGTTTGACACTAACTTTTGCTTTGGTTTGCACAAAACCCGGCAGCGGATAGAGTACTCCCAGTTCCATCATTGGCCTGACATATATAAAGCCATTATAGGGCAGCATAGTCATCAGAGAGGGTTTTACATATACTGTCAGCGGCTTGCCAGCGATATTTCCTGCCTGCTTGCCTATGGCCACTCCCAGATTCGTGTACAAATACCAGTAACTAGCCCCTCTTTTTATAGATACTTCTCCTGATTCGCTTACCCGGTAAGTAGTTCCAGCCAGAAAAGTTCTGCTTACACCCAGTTGTGGCTCGAAAGCAGTAAACCATCCGCGGGCATTGGTCCGGCGAAGGGTATAACCGGCTCCCAGCATCAGATTGTTATGAAAGTTCCGGTGATGATACCAGGCCAGGTTTGCCGTGATTAGGCGGTCTTTATAAATAGTTTTGCTTCTGCCGGACTTTTTTTTGCGGTGTACTTCGATATAGGACCGGGGAAGTTCCAGCCCGGCTTGTAGGCCGGGATAAATCAACGTAGACACATAGCCTATTCTCAGGGATGCAGCCGTATCCACAAGGTGGGTGCTGGTTTGCCATCTGGCTTGTGCCTGCACCTGCCTGTACACGCCAAGTACTATGGTTACAGTGAGCAGGGATAGTAATCGGGTTTTCATCTGTTTTTTTAACAAATGAAAAGCACTCCAGCGTAATATGCCTGTTTTTATGATAACTGCAACAGAAGCAAAATGAACGAAGTGGATTTCCCTAGATGATAGAGGTTGGAAAGAGAAATTATTTAGTACTCATACTTCTGAGTTATCCGAAAGGGGGGAGTTATTTCCTTTCAGGAATGGGCAAAAGGGGAAATAATAATTTTGAAACTTTATTTCCCCTTTTGCCCATTTTTGCTTTCCATGATAGAGAGATGTGAAAGAGGTAGATGTTGAAATGAATGTATAAAACAAACAGCTATCATTTCATGGGTTTAACTAAGGTCGAACCTGAGAATTAATCACTAACACTTTTTCCCAGATGGCTTTATTTTGTTCTATAAAACGCTGATGAACGGGATGGACTGAATAAAGCTTTATTTCTTCCTCATTTCCGTAGGTGCAGTAATGCATTACATCAAATTCTCCCTTTTCGCCTAGGTCTCCCTTAACGGTAGGGCCAGCCTGGTAAGATAGAATATATGAGATGCTGTCCTTCAACCCTGCAAAGCCACGCATGTGCTGCTCAATTGCTTTCTGAGTGGTCCCGGGCTTAAATTTAAAACAAACAATGCGTTGGAGATTAGCTTGGGCTGGTAAAGTAGAGGCAGGACTCTGCCCTGTTGTGGATGAGGTAAAACGCTTTTGAGTACATCCCCAAATCAAGAAGAAGTATAAACCAAGACATACTATTTTTTTCATACTAAAGTCAATTAGGCTTGCCTCTCCTACCACTATCTGTAAGGGAAGCTATTTAAAACAGGATCCTCTAATAGCACTGATTCTTTCTTTGAGAAAGTAAAAGCATTTTAAACTCATACTTACAGATAAAGTTGCACCAATATTGCTTTTAATCAATACTAAATAAGCTCTTTTTGCGATCAAAAAATGACGATAGTGCAGAATTGATCTGCAAATTCATAAAAATAGCGCTTTTAATAATGTTAATCTAATTCCCCCTTTCGTGAAACTGCACAAATGGGTAAGAGGGGAGAACTATTCTTTCCCCCTCTTGCACTCAGATATGATTGGTAGGAGTATCAAACTAAAGTTTTTTTGTCAATCTGTATCCGGACAAAATCCTGTGACCCGACCTAAAAAGTGTTGACCATTAAAAATGATACTATTTCTCTTTACACTCCCTTGACAATTTTGGATTTAGTCCTACTTTTGATTTATCCCTTTTATGCTTTCCTAGTGTAGATTGTCTACCACTAGGTTCCCAATAAACCCATATAGGGGTCTGAGATACTATCTGCGCCGGTTTCTAACCTGCCTGCATAACGCACCTTGATACTTTTTATTTCCGGTGAGAAAACCCAAAAGTCATACCATCCATGGCTGGAGGCTGTATCGATTGTAAAACGCTCTTGGGCGCCAGCTTTCAAATCAAACCCCTTCTCTTTCTTTTGGTATTTATCATCTACCCATTTGAGTTTCAATGTTTGGTTACCTCGGTTTTTAAGGCTGAGCTCTAGCTGTCGCCCGGATTTCTTTCTTTTCTTTCCCAATACGCAAGTAGTTTCCAGGCCATAAGCAGCTTTACTACCCATAAATTCTCTGAAAAACCCATTTGGTCCATATACCTTCAAATGATAGTGTTCTCCTTCAAAAGCTTCTAAAGGCCAGCTGTATTCTATTGCATCGCCTGCTTTCACGGCAAAAGCCCATGCCTTTACAGGTTCAAAAGTTTGCTTTTCCTTATGGTAGTAGTTACCAGGTGCATATACATTGAATGCCGATCCTAACGCCGCTTCTTTAAAAATATCCTGAGCTGCTTTGAAGCCGATGATATAGCTTTTTCCATCCTCACTTACTCTGCCATCTACATACAGCTCATATTGTAAGGCATTGGAAGGTTTTGTGCCTGCCTCTTGTTGTGGCAAAATGGATGAGGAGGATTTCTGCCCCTGTTCTCTGGCTTGCGCTGCACTCAGGGGGTTAAAGCTGCTGGGTAGATTTTTGAACTTTGCATTATAGATTTGCTGCATAAACCCATTTCTGTTTAGAAACTCAGGCATCGTTATTTTTTCTCCCCCATAAGGCCTGAGGGCTGAAGTAAGATCCCCACTGACAGTCCTGCGCCAGGAGCTGATATTAGGCTCTTCAATTTTTTTACCCGTCTTTTTAGAAAGAAAATTTTCCAAAAACTGTATGGTAGAGGTCAGATCACAAACCTGTGAATTGACCCATCCTCCCCGTGACCAGGGAGAAGCAATGATCAGCGGCACCCGAAATCCCAGGCCTACCGGACTCGTCCTGGATTCACTTTCCTGAAAACCTGCTTTGATCTCTTCTTCCTTGGTAACAAACTCTCCCCTTACATCAACGCCTGATGAAACTTTACCAGTGTCCGGATCATTTGGGTTGGGTGCGACAAATGGGGGAACATGGTCAAAATAGCCGTCATTCTCATCATAGTTGAGAATGAAGATCGTTTTTTTCCACACCTGTGGATTTTGCGTCAGAATGTCCAGCACTTCTGACACATACCAGGCGCCATACCAGGGAGCACTGGGATGATCTGAAAATTTCTGAGGAGCTACTACCCAGCTCACTGTAGGTAGCTTTCCTTCCTTAACATCTTTCCGGAACTGGTAAAGAATATCACCCTTAGGCACTTTAGTGGTTCGGTCCTGCCCATTATCTAGATAGGTCATATCCTTTACTTTATGGTAGTCTGGATCCCCACTATTGGTTGTAAAAGCTTTTTGATGAAGGCTTTGCTCCCGGTGGGTAAGTTTCTCGAATTGATCCGGATTCCATTGCTGAAGATGCTGTTTTACTTGTTCAAATTCATTGTTCTTTGTTTCCAGCTCTTTGCTTAGCTCCTCCCTATTTGCAGTTGACAGGCCGATTTGCTTTTCAAGTTCCTTTATTTCTTCAGGGAGCTCTTTTTCCCTCCTTTGTAAGAAATCATAAAAGCCATTACTGAAACGTACATGGTATTGTGAAAACCACTCAAGATTATTATCCGTGAAATTAGAAAGTAAAGAGTCATCTTCCACATTGGTAGGAAGGCTCACTTCGTTTTGGTAAACTTTCCAGGATATGCCGTTGTCTTCCAATCTTTCAGGAAAGGTAGACCAGTTTGCTTCCCGCTCATAAGTTAGTTCTCCATTTCTCACTTTGGCCTTATCTGTAGATGCACCATGTGTTTTGCCTGTCCAGAAATAACTGCGGTTGGTAGTTGTTCCGGTAAGGGAGGCACAAAAATGCTGGTCACAAACGGTGAAGGCATCCGCCAGCGCATAATAAAAGGGGATATCTTCGCGGGTATAATAGCCCATCGCCAAGGGCATGTCCTTGAAGGCTTCATTGCCTGGCCTTTTAGCTTCTATCCATCCATCAAATTTACCTTCATTGCGTGCATCTACCTGGTCTTCCCAGGAATGGGGCACACCGCCCATCCAGGTAGCTTTGGTATTTTTCATATCAAGGCGGAAAGGCACAAACCGGTTGCCTGCTTTGTCAGGCTGAAACCATACGGGATTTTTGTCAGGTAAAGTAATGGCCAAAGGGTCATTGAACCCTCGTACGCCTTTAAGAGCACCGAAACAATGGTCAAACGAGCGGTTTTCCTGCATCAGCATGACCACATGCTCGGCATCATAAAAAGTTGTTCCGGGGTCAGGCGTAATAGCTAAGGCTTTTTCTATAGACACAGGCAGAGTGTTCCAAACACTGGCACCCCCAGCCAGCAAGGCTGCTTTTTTTAGAAAATCTCTTCTGGAGTCACTCATATACTTGTTTCAATAGTGTTTTAATGATTGCAACTACGGGGTCATTTCCTCGATCTGTTCATTACCATCACCAAATTGTCTGGTAATAGCTGCTACCGCATTTTCTGCCTTATAATTGTAGGCTGACAGTTGAAAGGCTTCCCCTATTGGGTTAAAACCTGCCAAAAATCACGAATCAGCCTGTTCAGGTAATCTTCGGCAGCAGGATTCTCAGCACATATTTCATTCAACTTGCAAGACATGTTTGTCTCCCAATTATACAATTCTTCAAGATTTGCCCTGATTTAATCTCTTACAGCTGCTACTAGAAAGAATAATTACCCATTAATCTGAGCATGAAAAATGAAAGACATACCCAAACTCAGCATAAATAAACCTTGATATGAATAGCAGAGATAATCTTGAAGACCGCAAAAATATAAATTATATATTCCTGTTAGCCTAAAGAAGTATTAAGTATTTCTTAAAAAGAGTAGAAAAAACTTAGCTTTAATTTAATTTACATATGTCTACCTCCGATTTTAAAGACAGTCTTGAGAAAGAAACAGCCAGTCTATAAAGAAAACCACGTATGAATTAATTGATTCAAATCTCCCAGTCAACAAAAAGGGGCGGTTTTTGAAACAAAGCTTAAGTCAGCTTGATATTTTAATAGACTTGCTCTAGCCAAATCCTGCGGGCAATACCAATTCCCT
>NZ_JAUKPO010000078.1 GCF_030503435.1 Rhodocytophaga aerolata | reverse complement strand
ACTACGCTGCTTCTTTCCCCGATCTTTCGATCTTTCAAGAAAACGAGTCGCACATGCACCAAACATTCTCGGTGCCAGTTCCGCTGTGCTAAGCCTATACACTGAATAAGGCTAGTTTGGTGGCTTAGTTTAATGTTGGGTGAAGTTTTTTATACTCCTTCTGTTTTTTATTGTCTAATTTGGGACCAATATTCTTCTGCTACATCTTCATCAATTTGGATTGGAACTCTTTCTGCCCAATGATTATCTCCTCCTCTTTTTTTGCATCCAGAAACCCAATATTCTTCTTTGGTTTCAACATCATAAAAGTTGCCCCTGATTTTTTGACTACCTGCCCTTTGTAAAATTTTATTTTTATAATAAACCCTATTATATGTCCTTGAGAAAGAAACTCTACCAATTCTTGCTTCTCCTGTTTCTTTATTTTCAATATACATAATTCTTGCTTTCATTATTATTTAGCAATTAAGGTAGTTATTCAATCTTTGATTACGCCCAACGTAGCATGAACCCACACATACCGCAGCTTCTAGCTGCGACCTTGGGCGTGAGCATTAGGATTGTTGGATGGTTTAATGATGACAGTAGTCATTTAGGTATCGCAAGATATTTCATCCCATTCTTGGT
The DNA here is from genome assembly GCF_030503435.1 of Rhodocytophaga aerolata. Classification (GTDB taxonomy): domain Bacteria; phylum Bacteroidota; class Bacteroidia; order Cytophagales; family 172606-1; genus Rhodocytophaga; species Rhodocytophaga aerolata. The sequence goes on along the minus strand of NZ_JAUKPO010000078.1, from coordinate 9,962 downwards.
TCATGTAGTTGATTAGCCAATTTAGCGCATAGTGTCTCTCATAAACAACTCCTGGATTTACTCCAATAATTGAACGATTATTAATCCTTGCATCCACACAAGCCCAATCTATGCGGTAATACAAATCATTAGCATCTAAGATTTCTGTCTTACTTCTAGATTGGGTGATAGAATTAATAAACACATTGGGGTCTTTATCTAAACCCTGGAAAGGGTAATCATCTATAGCTACCTTATTCAGATCACATAATTTTTCGGGAAATTCCAAATCAGGTACTTTCTTCAAAGCCCATAACAGCGTCCAGATTGCTTCTGCTTTCCAGCTTTCCTCATTTTTCTGCTCAGGCGTGGGATTTTCAAGAAAAGCTTTTTCCTCAGGAGTAACTTTATCCCATAAGTTATAATTTGTTAGATACTCAATCGCCTGCTTGCCTGTAAAATTATCAAAGGCGACAAGATTGACCATAGCCAAGATAGTTACTCGTTGAGCAATCTCTTTAGGTATCCTCAAAGTAGTTTCTTTCTCCGTTTCAATGTAGGGCAAATGAGGATTGATTTTTATCTGTTTTTCCTTTAAATAAGCTTCTGTCTTTTCTTTGCGTATGTGTGCTGTGTTCTTAGGCATGGATTGAGATGAATTTACTGTTGGAGTTTGATTACAAGCAAAATTTGTAATGAAGATAAAAAGAAGGAGTAATTTTTTCATTTCTGTTTATTGCCAATGATGACCCTAGCACAACCATAAACCGATGCTTTCTCATTAGGCTTGCATTATAGTAGCTCGGATAGTGAATTTGTGCAATGCTATGGATAGTACTTTTTCAGATACTGCTCATAGGATGTATACTTCTGCTGATCCTGGAGGTAAATGTAGTAGTGCTGATAGTGAAAATAGCATTCTGCAATCAGATCATCCCGATCCACTCCAAGGGTATGACATAGCTCTTTGTATTCTTCCAACGTATCTAACAATTTCAAACATTCATCAGGAGAAGCTCCATCCATGCCATACAGCACGCCGTAAGGAACTTCATGGATAGTAAAATCCAGGTAAGACTCTAAGCATCGTTCTTTTGTCAGCAGTAATTCTTGATCAGTCGGACAGATTTCCAAGCCCTTATCAATTAATGCAAACTCTGAATAGGAGCTAGTCTCTCTTTTCCGCTCAATTTGATAAATAATGGATATATGCTTGAGCATAAGTTTGATAGCCGCTAGTTCACCAGCTTTATATCCTTTTTCCAAAGTAGGGAAATACACTTTTTCAAAGAAAGGGAAGGTAAAGTTAATTTTGAGCTTATCCAGCTCTTGCTCAAATGCAACTAATTCTTCAACCTTTATGTCAGACAAATCCTGTGATTGGAGTAGCTGCTTAATTTTAGCATTACGCAGATCACGAATCAATCCTTTATCTAAATGAATTTGAATATATTCCCAAAAAATAGCCTTCATTGTTTAGTATATCAAATGTAGCTTCATTTCTTCTATAGCCACAAACGCAGGTTAGTGTAAACCGAGTAGCCTACGAATAAAATTCATAGTTGCTTTCAACACTGTTCTAGGCGGGTTTTCTTCTTTCCCCAGGCTGTATGCAGCTTTGCTTTGATCCGCTAAATAGTTTTTAAGTTTTTCCCTGGTATCAGGTACACCTGCATACTGTAATAACTCCGAAAAATTAACATAATCTGCATTTCCTAGTTCCCAGCCTCCATAGTGTAAAATGGTGTGTAATGCCGTTCTGTCCAGGTCATCTAGGTCATTTACATCCGTATCTTTTATAAGCCTTGTTCTCTTGCCATTTAGGATTCCCAATAAGCCAGCAGTTACATCTAAGGATTGATAGGCGTTTACAGATTTTAAGACTTCACATAATGTTGGAATAACCTTTTCCTTTTCGGATGCGCCATACTTTGATAAAACTAGACTAGCATAACCTGCCAGTCGTCCCTCATTGAAGGGAATGTTTTCAAGATATTGAAACTCTTTGTTTGAAAGAATGCCGTTAATCAACTCCGTTAGAATCTTATCCGATAGTGGATTTTGAGCTAATCCAATGGCTGCGGATATTCTGATTAAACTTGATTGGGATGTTAAATACTTCTCTAATTCTGAACTATCAAATGCTTGCTTGCTACTTCTTACTAGCAACCCAATTGCTAGAATAGCAATCGATATATCTTCCTGCTCAGAGAAAGTGTTTAACTTACTTTTTATTCTACTGATGGTTACACTTGCAGTTTCAGGAAACCAGGCGAGTGCATATATGGCTGCTCTGCTAATTTTTTTATCGGCATCATTTATTAATTCCAATAGAATAGGAATACCAGCTTTCACCTGATAGTAGCCATCTAAAATTGCTTGAGGGTTATATCCATATTTTGCACATTCTTCTCTTTGAGCAGATGTCATGTTTTCTTCCGCTTCCTTATACTCATTCCGAAAGTTTATGATACTTATTCCTTCAGGCAAATATTCTTCTTCATAGCCTAGCGCAAGGCTTACTAGAAACAGGATGATCTTATCCCGATCAGGCGTTTTGTCTGACTCAATTAGCTCATACAAAAAAGGAATAGCATAGGGTGTTGCCTGGTATCGAGTGCCTTGATGAAAAATATTGCCAGATAAAGCCCAGAGTGCTTTTTCTCGAGTTTGGGAATCGGAGGCTAACAAGCCTCTTATCTGGCTTGGAACGTCTTCTGCCGAACCATAGGCATGTTTTAATTCATGCCAGTTTATGTAATCTAGTTTTTCTAACACTTGATTTGCCTTCTTTTACTTACAAAAGTGGAGCTATATAAGCGCTTATTAATTCTTTAATAGTATGATGATTAAAGGAAGAGTGAGTATAAGGGCTGAAAGAAGCTCGAATAGTTATTCACTTCCTAGCTATATTTTTGAATAGTTTTTAAGATATATCTGCTGATTAGGTTGTAACAAGCTTGAGAGTGCAGGTGCTATGCATGTTTCCCTACGCTTTTGATACCTATTCTTTCTGCTAGGGAATGGTCTGTAAGGGGATAAATTTGCTCGTAAGCAACAGTGAGTTCTTCAATAGTATTAGCCTGTACTTTTGCCCCTTCTAGCTTGACCCAATCTGTGATGTCTTCTATCTGGTAAAGCCATTCTGTAGCGAATTTTTTCAGGACAGTGCCTCGTAATCCAAGCTGAATGGCTTTTCGTTCTAGCCTGTTGCCGTAAGGATCATGGTCAGGGTCCCATTGTAAGCGCACCTCTGATTCGGCAAGTGCCTTTTTCCAATGCTCTTCCCGTTGGTAAACTTCTGCAATAAAAGTAGAATGAACGGCTTGGCTCAAGATGTAATCAAACTTTTCTCGATCTACCCAAAGCGCTAAAATACGTTCTTGGTTAGGCTTTGAAGCCCATCCTGCTCGGTACATCATCCACAAAAAGTTGGGCTTAATCCAGCTCATTCGATTAAAGCTGTAATGGTCTCCGCCAAATCGTTGATGTTTGACTGCATAGTCAGAGATGGAAGGATGAAAGGCTTGATATACCACCATCCACTTCTGATCATATTGACCAATAATCTGTTTTCCTGTTTTTGGTAATCGGGTTTTATATTCTAGATACTTTTCTCTTTGTATTTCTAAGTTCATTTATTTCTCTAACGTGTTATGGATAATAGATTAATGCAGAAGGGGGAAAAAGCTTTGGTAGATTACAGATTTGATAGGCTAGCCATTCTATTTTTGGATGTATTCATCCACCTTTGTTTTTATATCTTCCACTAGTTCAGGGTCCATATAGGTATACTCATCAGGAATATGGAGTATGATAATTTGCTTTTGCCCTGTTTCAAAAGGGAATTTTTCAACCATTCTTTGCTTATGTTTCTTTTCCATCACAAAGATCAGGTCCGCCCAATTAATATTTTTTGCTGTTAGTCTGTTCCTAGCAGATGGCTCTGTGCCTGCTGATTTTACAGTTAAATCACTACGGTTTTTATAAATTTTTTCGGCTGTCGGGCTTCGCCATTGATTTCTACTGCATACAAATAGTATATTCACTTGCCTAGATTTTATTAACTGCGTTTTGCCTGTTGTGTCTGTGTACAGAATGTTGAATACTTATTTTTTGCCAATGCCTATCTTCTTTATTCAATTAGGTATTTTTCCATTTTGCCATTCAGTATACGTTATATGGTTATTCCACTGAAAAAGGAAACTGGAAAAATGAACCTCCCATTTCATCCAATAATATTCCTTGCCAACACTTACCCCGCCCTCAATGATCATTTGTTGGTTTTCTTCTTTGATAAACTCATTTGTTCCAATTGACAATTTATTCAAAAGCTCCTTAGCTGGCTTCATCTGATCTATCTCTACATTGCCTGAATCAAAGCGCAATTTTTCCTGAGAAACGCCTTTCAAGATAAGCTCGCTTTGTCCAATAATCAAACCTTCTTCAATATCGATTTCATTAAAATCAGCTAGCTTAGCCCAATCTAGTTTTATTTTTATCTCACCTTTACCTCTTTGAATTTGCTCAATTGTGGAGTCATGTAGTTCAAGCCTCCCTAGATGGTTTTCTATTCTATACTTCATAATTGATTTTTAATTGCAATCATGAAAGCACATCCTTCCGCACTGACTGCTCCAGGTAAAGTTAGGTTGGTTAGCGGCTGTGATTCTCATTCCAGTCCACTTTTGTTATTTTATTTTGATCTATAATTATCACAGAAACCTCTTTGTCCAATGCAGTACCATAAAAGTCTAGATTCATTAGAGTATAATCTCCATAAGAACTTGTTACAGGGTTGTGCGTATAAATTTCATTGTCGAAAAGTGGATGTACAATTTCAATTTCATTTCCTTTAAACTCTACTAGAAATGTTATTTCGTTTAGGTGGATAATATATAATTCTCTTTCTTTGTATTTGAAGGTTGAAAACAATTGTATGCCAAAAATATCTAGCAATTGCTGATATGCGCCTGACTTGTCTGTATAACCCAGTGCTTGACCTTCTTTGGTTTTATTTATTTCACTTTGCTTTACTTTTGTAAGATTGCGAGGGTCGCTAATGGATTTAATCTCTGATGAACCCATCATATGACCTAAATGAGCTAACACTAAATAGTTGCCTTTTTTTTTGAGCACTGAGTTCGCACAAGTCGATTCTGTAAAGTATATCTCTTTAGAAGCTTTATCAAAAAAATATACCGTTCCTCCCCATTCTCCATGGCAATCACCAAACACAATAAATTCCTTGTCTTCAAAAAGTTTAGGCTGGTTTTTTAGCGGCAACTGTGTTTTTGATTTAGTCCATTTGTTATTATCCCATATATAAGTTGTGCTTCCAGCAAGCGCTGTTAGTTTATCATCTATTATCCAATGATATTTGAATTTTTTCGTATTTAAGCTTCTTTCAAAATCCAAATTCCTTGTCATATCAACAAGATTGTGACATACAAATTTTCCGTTCTTAAACAATGAAATTAATGTCCTGTCATAAATCACGGAATAGGAAACGGGATAATTTATATAATTGTCATCGTAGTCCTCAAAATCGTCTGTATAGTAAGGATTTTTAATTATTAAATGAGTAGTATCAAATGCTATTGGTTCTTTACTGATTGAAACATTAAACTCCTTAGTTTTATATAATGAAAAGCTGGTAACAGAGTCAGAAGTTTGACCAGAAAAGGGATTCCGCCACGATTCTTTAAATCTTCGAATTACTCTATCAAAGGAAACAAATTCGTTTTCATATTTGCTTTGTCCGAAAACTGCAGAGGTATTCAGTAGCAAAAATAATATTATGTACAAGAGTCTATTTCTCATTGCCGTTAATGTAGCAAGAACCTCCACATACCATTGCTTTTGCTGAGAGACTAGCTTTGGCAGTAGGGTTGCTGGCGGGTTTGGCATTGTTATGCACTGATTTTACTTTATTCTTTCAATCAGCCAATAAATCAGGTATGCCACTGCCACCACACGGACTACGATACTGAAAAATGAATATTTTACTTCTCCCTTTTCTAAGGTTAAAGGTAAGCTCTGTTGATTCGTCCAATCTGGATTCAACTGCATACCAAACTGGTAATATTCATTATCCTTCGTTTGAATTTTCAATACCTGTCCAGACCCAAAAAGTGATCCTATCTTTAGTAATTGAGCCTGTTCCACTTTTTCAAGGGGTATATCCCATTTGCCACTCTTTATCCTTTTGTCTGTCAGGATAACAACTGCTCTTTGTGAAGTCACCCAGTCGATACCCTTAGTAATTGTTTGACTGCCATTGGTCATGATGCTCTTTGAACCATCAGCCGCCAATATTATTTCGTTTGGATTAGCAATTAAGTAGTTCCGCTTAGCTCTTCCCACTCCGTAGGTAAAATCGACAAATTCTTTAAGTAAACTGTTTATCATTTATTTTATATTAATGCATTACGGTTCAAAAGTACTCGCTGCCGAGCCTTCATGCTGGGAAATCGAGCGTCAGCAGGTCGGTGGTCGTGGAGGTGGCGTTGGTCGTATTATTTATAATATCTTTGTTCTAAAGTGTCCATAAGCATACATTTTTCCTTTTTCTTTTCCCGCTCGCATATAAATTTTTCCATACAAACTATCCCCTGCTTGATACCTGCTTTTATCCAATTCTAATTCTGCGGCTTGGCTAAAGGATGTTAATTCAATCGTTTGGCTTGGGTCTCCCTGAGATAAATCTATATAATCAGTTGTGAAAACAGGTTTGAAAGTGAAAACATTTTGCCTTACATCTATTCCAATGCCTGATTTACTTCCCATAGCATTATAGGCAACTAACTCAATCATCAACATATTATTTGATGAATGCCCAGCAATATAGATTAGAATAGGTTCTGATGGAATTTCGCTCATCATTAAGATAAATTAGTGTAACATCACTGGTTTGTTTGGGATTATCTGCATGGAAGAAAAAGCTATTTCCCACCACTGTATCACGCATATATCTTATTTCACTCCTGTTACTAAGAGATGTATTGATTTTTACCTGGTTATTTTGGCTACTTTCTTTTTTTTCAGCTTGACAGCCTAAAACACATATGAATAGTATGTTTATAAGAAACAGTCTAATGTATTTCATGTCTTTATATTGCGACCAATGGAATATGGCTAACCTACACCTTGGCTTCATGCTTTGGCACTGCGATTAGGCAGCTGGTGGCAAGTTTAGCTGGGGTTAGGTGCCGTAGTTTTATCTTTATATCTTACTAGCTCAGTAAGTAAGCCAAGAACTACAAAGGCAAAACTGCTTGTTGGAAATGTCTCTACAATCCCAAAAATTATTTGTCCATCCCCTCTAAAGTTGGACTGAATGCCCCAATGGATATAAAATACCAAGGGATGGATAATCAAGAACTGAACAAAGAGAAAGCCTAGGAATAGGTCTTTCCTGAAAGGAGCATCGTGTTTTATTCTTTTTGTTTCACTCAAGTAATAAGAAATACTTGTCCACAGAAAAGCTATGGTTAAAACTATGATTACCCCTATTCCTATATTTCTGTATGACTCTTTGCTAGTACTTTTTCTACCATAGATTCAATCATGGCAGAGGGGATCATGGTCAATATAGGAACCACATAGGTCCAAGTTAAAATAAAACTGGTTACTGTGATAAGTAAGCCTATGATAAAGGGAGATTTCATTTTCAATGGCACAGAACAAGTAGATAAACCAAACTCATATCAACAGTTACGTTTATCTGCCCATATAAAGAAATATACGCAATCAAAGCATGAAGTAACCATTGGTGTTCTTTTAAATGGGGTTAAATTAGATTCTTTTGATAGCTTCTAGGTGTGGCTTTAGGATTTGGCAGTGCAGTTGTCATTTGATGTGTAGTCTTGTACTTAGTTACTTTATACAGTTAACTTTTTTCGCAACCTCCACATAGTCATCAGAAATTACAAATTCTAGCAGAAATTGATAGTAAATTTATGTATCAAATCGATCAGTAAAATCTATGAATGCGAAAGAGATTGAGCAAGGTATCATAAAAGAAATGGTCAAACCACTTTTTAAAAAGCATCAGTTTAACGTAGCAGGAAAAACGTTTTTAAAAGGGGAAGCAGATTTTGTAAAAGTCTTCAATATTCAATCCAGTGCATGGAATCAAAAAGATAGTGTGAAGTTTACCTTCAACATTGGCTTTTTCTGCCTGATACATACCAGTTTTGGAGGCAAGCGCCTCTTCCCAAGCATATCAAGGAATATGATTGTGTTTTCAGCCTCAGACCAGGACCGATCATCAAAAGCGGTAGTAGTGATTATTGGTATACAATAGACATGTTTACAGATGTATCAGAATTAAGAAAGCAGATTGAAGATCATCTGACTAGCTATATTCTGCCTTTCTACCATATCTATCAAACAGTAACTGATTTATTAACACAGGAAGTAGATGGCATCTCTGGAGGATTAACTCGGCTCCAGGTTGGTCTTATCTTAGCGAAACAAGGAGATTACCTCTTAGCTAAGAAAGTAATTCATTCCTATTTGCAAGCAGGCAAAAGCCCAGAGGATTGGATAAGTAGAATTAAGCATGAAGCAATCAAAAGAGGGATAGACTTGTAGTGTTGCAAGTATACCCTTGAATAATTGGCATTAAGCCTTTAACTAAAACCAATACTAAATGTCACCAAGCATTACATCAGCGGACGGAAGCAATCTAGAAGTAGAATGCCTAAGTTGCGCCCTAGTCAGTGGCGTAGTGCCACCAACAGGTGGAGTCATTTTTGAGTCTGCTCATTTTCATGTGCATCAGGATGTCGCTTATCCGATTAGAGGATTAGTGATTGTAGCTGCTAAACGTCATTTTTATTGCCTGGATGAGTTAACAGCAGTGGAACAAACTGAATTTATCTCATTGGTCCATAAGCTCAGACACGAGCAAAGAATAAGGTTAGGCATTGAAAAGGTGTATTATTTTTATAATGAAGATACTACCCATCACTTTCATTTTTGGATGGTGCCTAGGTATGCATGGATGGATCAATTCGGGCGCTCAGTTGAATCTCTACGACCTGTGTTATTGTATGCTAGAAATAATATGAATGATGAAAAGAACAGAAAAACTGTACTAGAAGGAATAAGTGCTTTACAAGCAGGAATGAAAGCGTATAAATGATTCAAGTGAATAAGCACCCATATAAACAACCCCCTGCCCTGCAAAACACCCATTGAAAGATTGATTCGTTCCACTCATCCCTATGAAAATCACCCTTACATCACTAACTATAGTACTTATCTCAATTGGCTTATTTAGCTTTTTTCAAACAGAAAAGAAGATAGAAGTGAAAGACAATAAACTAATATTAGGGATGGTGCTGCTAGATGAGCCCAACTCTGTGGACATTACCAAAGTGACTGCTGAACTGAGAAACAAATGGCATTTAACCGTTGATGAGCAGGAATCGGATACTGAAACAGCTGTTCTTACTATTGAGGGATATACCATAGCTATTGGTACGATACCAAAGCCTATCCCTGGCGAAGAAGTAAAAAGAGCAGCTAGTTACAGTTACTTCTGGAAGAAGGGAGTAGAAGAAGCAAGCCAACATAAAGCACATATTATCCTATCTATCTTGAATGCAGGTAAGAATCCTATTCAGGAAAATCTGCTATACAGTAAAGTAGCCGCCGCCGTGCTAGCTAATAGTAATTCATCAGGCATCTATTTAGGAGGTAGAACCCTGTTACTAAAGAAAGATTTCTACCTGGATAACGCAGAGACGATGACTGAGGAAGATTTACCGCTCTACAACTGGGTATACTTTGGGTTAAGGCAGGAGAATGGCAAGCAATCTGTTTATACGTATGGTCTTTCAGATTTTAATAAGCTAGAAATGGAAATTGTTAATTCAAACCATTCCTTTGAAGAACTCTCAGATATGATGTATAACCTATGTGCTACTCCCCGGAATTCGGACCACTAGCTAAGTTGAAAAACAAGTATTAAA
>NZ_JAUKPO010000077.1 GCF_030503435.1 Rhodocytophaga aerolata | reverse complement strand
TAAAAAATACAAATATTAAAAGCAGTTTTCTCATATGGTTTCTAGTCTTTTTAAAGTATATGTCCTCACCACAATATAGAAAAATAAGTGATCTAAAAAAGGAGAAGTTACCCTGATTAAATAGCTTTTATATTAGTTAAATAAGTAGTGTTTTGTTAAGGAAAAGGCATAATAGGGAAAACAATGGAAACTATTATCTTCCCCTCTTGCCCAAATATGAAGTTTCAGAAAATGGGAAGTTGGCGAAACTGATTTGTAAATTTGTCATTTACAAACTGAGGTATTCGGATCTAGCCATCTTCAATGGTGACAAAGCTATAGGGATGGAACTGCCCGCTGATAAATTAGTTGAGAAATTGTTTTAGAATCTTTTCTAGATTTACACCCGCACCTATTTGTTTTTTAAATGGGTGGTAATAGCTGCTATCTATGCGGATAAATTTTTCAGCCTGCTTTGCTTCACTCCATCCATCTTTTACATACATCAAAGCCTGTGGATTACTTTCGTGCAGCTGCAGGAGTGCATTTATCAACCCTTCTCTACCTGAGGCTGGAATATTTTTGTTTACTAACACGGGGCCTAGCGGTATTTCCGGAGAAAGCCAGAGTAATCTGATTTTGTTGCTATTCTCAGCTTTACTTATAAAAGAAAAATATTCTGTGCTTCCAACAGCCGCCAATTCAACCTTTGCTTCTGCCACAGAATCAATGGTAGCTCTATGGGTTATACCGTAAGAAACTTGTTGGAAACTATTTTCAGCTTCCGCTAGTCCGGTACTGCTCAAAGCAAGCCTGGGAACAAGGTTGCCTGATGTGGATCTTATATTGACCAGCATCAATCTGGAACGAGCAGCGTATTTTTTGATTTGGTGCAGAGAAGTAATCGGACTGGAGTAAGCTGCCACAATAGCCGTTTTATAATTATCTTCTGTTCCTTGTTTTACTTGTAAGGCTACTAGCGGATCCATAGGGAACTCACCTGAAGAACTTTCCAAAAGCAGATAGCCAAATGTGTTAATTAAGGCGATATCTACTTCATTATTTTTTATGGCTTCAATCAACAAATGTACAGTGGCATAACTTGTTGCTTCTACTTTATAGCCTAACTTTTCAGTTAAGTGATGGGCAAGCGGGCTAATATTCGCTATCCGGTTATTGTCCGCATACTGATAGGTAGCTAACTTTAAGGATTGCCCACAGACTAAATGGGCGAAGAACATCAAAAATAAGAACAAGGCGGTTGTTTTACTCATATTCCTTTCATGCATATTTACAAAGCAAATCCATGTTTATGAACCATAAGGCGCTAGGTAACCTTTCTAACCTATCCTATTTTAGGATTTTCAGATACTGAACTTGCCGCAATAAAGTGCATCTATGTTACGTATAAAAAGTATGAATTATAGAAAATAATCGATGTTACTTATTAGCAATAGTTACTTTAACCTCCCGTGGGTGTTGCACAACTATTGGCTTTTAGTTATGACTTCTGCATGGTAAATTTATGAATGGTAGGGAAACGAAAAGAGATCAACAAGAATTGCCTCTCAGCTGCTGTAGAAGACTATATTCCAAAGGATAATATCTACCGGCGCTTAAAGCAGGTGTTAGATTTAAACTTTCTTTATGATATAGTCAAACCTTATTATGGTAAGTGTGGGCAGAAATCAGTAGACCCGGTTGTCTTTTTTAAGCTACAATTGGTAGCTCATTTTGAAAATATCTGTTCCGAGCGGGCCCTTATTAAAAAGAGTCAGTTGAGGCTAGACATCCTCTACTTTTTGGATTATAATCTAGGAGAACGACTTCCTTGCCATAGCACTTTATCGCGTACACGTAAGCGATTACCGGCTTCTGTGTTTGAGGCTTGTTTCCAATACATTCTTACTGCCTGTGTAGAAAAGGGTATGGTTAGTGGCCATACCCAAGTGGTAGACGCAGCTTTTGTCGAAGCGAATGCTTCTACTGATAGCCTGAAGCGAAAAGCGCTGTTGGAATGGCAGTTAGTTAAGGGTGAAGCCCAACAATTCACCCCTGCCGAACTGTTAGGGCAAGATGCCGCTTTCACCGCTTTGGAAAAGACAGCCAAGCCTAAAAGCTGTCCAAGAAATAATCGAACGCATATCAGTATGAGTGATGCGGATGCAAAGCTCACCCAAAAGGCGGGTAAACCTTCTCGTGTATACTACCTTTCTAGTATGAGTGTAGACACCTATCGGCATGTGATTACGCATATACAGGCGAATGGAGCATCTTGCTCCACTGGCAGACGAACGGGACTCTAAACATCTGATGGCAATCGTAGATAAGCTAGTACTAAATCTTAAGCAGTATGGTTTATACTTGCAATATCTACTAGCCGATGGAGGCTTTAGTTCCGGTGAAAATTATTCTGCTTTGGAGGCACGCCAGATCAAAGGCTTCATTCCTCTACATGGTAGCTACCATCCCAATTGACCACGGAATCGGGTCAATAAAGGGAAGGATTTAATTATGATACTGTACAGAATGCCTATGTATGCCGCAATGAAAAGCTGCTTTACTACCATGGTATCAAAATGGATAAAGGCTTTGCTAACCATTACTATCATGCCAGGGTGAAGGATTGTAAAGAGTGTCCGCTAAAAAAGGAATGTTGTGGCAACAAAAGACGGCAAAGCCTAATTTTTAGTGTCTACCGCCGCTATCATTGGACCTGATGCTCCGCATCATCGGTCCATTACTTATGCAAGAGCGAGTAGAAAGCAGGGAAGGCAAAAGCATGAAAAGACGAAGGATGGCTACGGTAGAACCTGTTTTTGGCAGCCTACTCAACTATTATGGCATGAAAAGAGCCAATGCAAAAGGGAAACAAGCCGCACACAAAATGATGCTCATTGCTGCTATGGCTTATAACTTGCAGAAACTGCTCCTTTTCGTAAACCATCCTAAATTCAAAATAGGCATTTATACTCTTGAGCAAGCTAATATCTCTTATTTTGTTATATATCACGTTGTGCAACACCCAGTCCCTTTTAGCATTACTTTTAATATGTCCCATTTTATTGGGAGGAGATTACTCCGGCCAATGCCCCAAAAACAGATCGAGGAGTTATCCGTGCCTTTTGCCCAGAACCCAAATTACTAATAGCTTTTTATTTCAATAAGCAGGTGCTATATTTAAAAAGCACCTGCTTTTAATGTTTTCAAGTAACCTTTGATGAAACAACCTTTCCTTTTCTTAGCTTTTCTGCTGCTGTTACCTGCGTTAAGTATTGCCCAGTACAAAGTAATTCTCGATACGGATATCGACTCCGATGTGGATGAGGTAGAAACTTTAGCCATGCTGCATAGGTTAGCTGATCAGAAGAATATAGATTTTTTAGGAGTGATTGTTACCAGTGATGATCCCTATGCAGCGCTTTGTACAGATGCCATTAATACCTATTTTAAGCGGCCGAATTTGCCTGTAGGTGTGCTGAAAAAGCAAGCGACCCTGAAAAATCATTCCAAATATACCAGGCATATTGCCCAGGAATTTCCACACCGACTAAAATCTCATGAGCAAGCCCAGGATGGAACAGCCCTTTACAGAAAATTACTTAGCCAAAGCCCAGATTCTTCTGTAGTGATTGTTACCATCGGTCACCTGACGAATTTGCAAAACCTGTTATAATCTAAGGCAGATAAACATTCTTCGTTGAGCGGCAAAGAATTGGTCGATATAAAAGTGGCAAAGTGGCTCTGTATGAGTGGACAATTTCAGGAAGGAAAAGAAGCAAACTTTTACCGCCCCAATCCAGCATCTACGGTGTACTGCCTGCAAGTGTGGGAAAAGCAAGTAACATTTGCCGGATGGGAAAATAGAAATAAAATCATAACCGGAGGAGAGTATCTGAAAAATAAGCTTTCCGCCCAAAATCCTGTCTACCGGGCATATGAACTATACAATGAATTTTCAGGGAAGGGCCTTTTGGGATCAGGTGGCCGTATTGCTATTAACAGAAGAATTAAATAATTATTTTGAAGTCGTTACCGATGGCTTTTGCCAGGGAGCGGAAGATGGCAGCAATAAATGGACAGGGGTAAAGAAAGCAAACATGCCTATGTGCGTTTTAAACTTAGTATTAACTACCTGGAAATTGGAAAGCTCGTGGATAATATGGCAATTCATTGATTGTCTTTATATTGATTGTCTTTATTATATTACTTCTCTAACTACTATTATATATTGAACCGGTAAATCAGAATCACCTCATTTGAACCTATACCCTATGTTTGCTTTTATTAAACTTAGCTATTTATTTATTCTGCTATTCACCTGTTTTTTTCTTTCCTCTCTTTATTCATCAGCCCAAACACCTGTCTGGACAAAGTTTGAACACACTTTTACCAGCAGCAAAGACTATCAGAATCCTCTCTACGATGTAAAGCAATTTACGGTCCGCTTCACCTCTCCTACTGGCAGGGTTAAGCAGATCAATGGGTTCTGGGATGGTGGCCGCATCTGGAAAGTACGTTTTGCTCCGGATGAAAAAGGTACATGGAGCTGGCAATCTATCTGCTCGCAGCAAGAAGATACAGGCTTGCAAGGCATCAAAGGAAGTTTTACCTGTACGGAACCTGTCAGTAAGCTGGAAATTTACAGGCGAGGCACCATTATACGCCCCAAAGGCAGCTACCATTTGAGCTATTCAGATGGCACACCTTTCTTTTGGGCAGCCTGTACCGCCTGGAACGGCACGCTCAAATCAACGGAAGAAGAATGGGAAACCTATCTTTCTAACAGAGCCTCTATCGGCTACAGTGTGATTCAGTTTGTTACTACCCAATGGCGGGGGGCAGACAAAAACTCATTAGGACAAGTGGCTTTTGAAGGAAGCGGCAAGATCAAGATCAATCCGGATTTTTTTCAGCATCTGGATGCCAAGATTGACAAAATTAATGAACATGGCTTGGTTGCAGCCCCGGTATTATTATGGGCCTTGCCAGTTTCCCAGGGCAGAGAATTAAGTCCTGGATACTACCTGCCTGATGGGGAAGCAATTCTGCTGGCCCGTTATATGGTGGCACGCTATGGAGGAAATCAGGTAATATGGATTTTAGGTGGCGATGGCAAATATACCGATGAATTCGAACAACGTTGGAAGACGATCGGCAGAGGCGTTTTTGCAGATGAACATCCTGGAATAGTGGCCCAGCATCCGGGAGGCGGCTCCTGGATTGGTGAGGTGTATGCCAATGAACCCTGGCTGGACATTGTGGGCTACCAGTCAGGCCATAATAACTCAGCAAATGCCGTAAATTTCATAACCAAAGGCACGGTAGCCAAGCTGTGGGATCAGCTACCAGCCCGTCCGCTAATTAATATGGAACCAGTATATGAGGAAATCAATCCTAAAATTACGGCTACCGATGTGCGCAATGCCAGCTACTGGAGCCTTTTCAATACACCCACTGCAGGTATTACCTATGGAGCCAATGGCATCTGGCCCTGGCTCAGAGAAGGAGAAAAAATCTTAAATCATGCTGGTACCGGTGAAGAGGTAAGCCGGTGGCGAGAAAGTATTCATCTTCCCGGAAGTGTACAGGTGGGCTATTTGGCTAATTTTATGAGAACTTTGGAGTGGTGGAATTTAAAACCTGCACCTCAACTGCTTGTACAGCAACCTGGAGATAAAACCTATAATCAGTTTGTTTCCGTTTCCCGGACTGATGATGGCACCACAACACTAGTGTATGTACCCCAATCTATGACTATTCAATTATATAATTTGAATGGAGTTGCTTTTAATGGGCAGTGGTTTAATCCGGTCGCCAACCAAATTTCCAAAGCTAAGGTCGCAGAAAGTAAAGGTATACTAGCCATCGCACCGCCAACCCAGTCAGGCGATTGGGTTTTGGTTTTAAAACAAAAAAATAAATAGTGATTTCTATGATTCTGCCTGAAAATAAAAAGTATGGTGGAGTTGCATAGAAAAATGGAGGATCAGAAAGGAGTGAATTGATCGGTTCAATGTTAAGGTGTCATTACTTTATTTAAGTCAGGCCTTTTTGAAGTCTCTTTATACTCCCCTTTTGAGTAATTGCAACAATAGATAGCTTGTAAAATAGCACAAGCTTTTCTCTACTTTGGCTTGACCAAAAAACTGGAGGCCAGAGATAGCCCCGATTGGAGGGCTACTCACGCTCACTTTATTTGCATTAATCTACCTGCATCTTTCTTTCCAGTAGATCAATCTTGCTAAAATATTTCTTTTTAAGTTTTGCTTGTTATTACAGTGCCTCATATCCCAACACCAATTGACTTTACACCATATGTTCACTACCGTACATAAGTGTCCATATCCGGACACTTTTCTACGCTCAATCTATAACATAATATGCTTATTATCAATAGCTTAAAAATCAGGCAAATAAATTGAAACAGAAAACAGAAACTATCCTTTTTTCCTATGTTCCAGAACTTTTTACAAACCACCTTCAGAAATCTTTGGAAAAACAAGTTGTACTCCCTCATAAATATTGGGGGCTTAGCAGTAGGTATGATGGCAAGTATTTTATTGTTTCTGTGGGTGCAAGAGGAGCTAAGCTACAACAGCTTTCATCAGAATACAGACCGGCTATACCGAGTAGTAACTTCCATTGGAACGGCAGATAGTAAGCAAACCTGGGCAAGTTCTACGGCTTCCTTAGCCCCTTTTGCTGCCCGAGAAATTCCGGGAATAGAGCAAACCGTGCGGTTTATTCCAAACTGGGAGGTATCCCTTTTTACTTATCAAGACAAGAAATTTAAGGAAAGTACCTGTGCTTATGCCGATCCTAGCTTTTTTACCCTGTTTAATTTTCCTTTTGTAAAAGGAAACCCTCAGCAGCCTTTCCCTAATAATCAATCCATCATCATTACCGAGTCGATTGCCAGCAAGTACTTTGGAAAGGAAGATCCGATTGGTAAAGTGATCCGCACGAATGATAAAGAAGATTTTATGATAAGCGGCGTTATAAAGAATATACCGGCCAACTCCTCCATACAATTTGACATCTTTTTTCCTTTCGATATTCTGGTGAAAAGGTATACTCCCAATATTTACTGGAAGTCTTTAGAAACAGACTGGGGAAATTTTGGCTATCAGACCTATTTTCTGCTTTCACCCAACGCCTCTCTGCCAGCCATAGAGCAAAAGCTAACCGGTTTGCAGCGAAAGCACAATGCCTACGATCATTCCTCCGTGTATTCTTTGCAAGCCTTTTCTACTATTCATTTGTACCATCCTGATGGCAGTGACGGGCGTATCCAAATGGTACGCATTTTCTTTATAGTAGCTCTTGTGATTTTATTAATTGCCTGCATTAACTATGTAAACCTGGCTACAGCTAGAGCCACAAACCGGGCCAAAGAAGTCAGTATACGGAAAATTATAGGAGCCAACCGACCCCAATTACTTGCACAGTTTTTAGGGGAATCTGCTTTTACAGTACTCAGTGCCCTTCTGTTGGCGCTGCTGCTCATTCAATGGATTATTCCGGCCTACAATGAACTAACGGACAAGCACATGGTGCTGCGCCTTACTGACCCCACCTTGTTAACTACCGTAGGAATGACCTTATTTGCTACATTACTGCTGGCAGGTATTTATCCGGCTCTGCTGCTGTCCTCTTTTCAGCCTTTGCAGGTGATGAAGGGAAAACTACTAGCAGGCAGTGGCAATGCTTCTTTCCGCAAGATACTGGTCGTTACCCAATTTACTTTCTCGGTTGCCTTGATCATCAGCAACTTTATTATAGGAAGCCAGTTACAGTATATCCGCAGCAAAGAGTTAGGTTACACGAAAGAAAATGTGTTTACCGTAGATATGCGAGGCGAGATGAACAAACACTACCAAGGTATAAAAAGTGAATTGCTGAAACAACCAGGGGTAATGGAGGTCACCTCGGCTGCCGGCAACTTGCTGCAGATTGGCAATAGTACAGGCGATACGGATTGGGATGGCAAAGCCCCTAAGTCTACCTTCATGGTGCATGCGATGGCCATTGAAGAAGATTTTTTAGAGATGTTTGATATGCACCTAACAGAAGGGCAGAATTTTACAGGCTCCAAAGCGGATTCTACCCATTACATCCTTAATGAAACAGCCGTTAAACAAGCCGGTATTCAAGATCCGATAGGTAAGCGGTTCAAGCTATGGGTAACCGAAGGAACCATTATTGGCGTGGTAAAGGATTTTCATTTCAGCTCAATGCACAATAAAATAGAACCGGCTGTATTTCTCTACCGGCCAGAATGGCACTGGCAATTGTATATAAAAACAACCGGGAAAGAGGCCCCTAAAGCCATTGCTGCAGCAGAGAAGCTCTGGAAGCAATACAATCCGGCTTTTCCTTTCGAATACAAATTTATGGATCAAGCCTACGATCAGATGTACAAATCAGATCAGCGGACGGGAAAACTCTTCAACTACTTTGCAGCCATTACAATCATTATCTCTTGTCTGGGATTATTTGGACTGGCCACCTATACAGCCGAGCAACGCACCAAAGAAATTGGCATCCGCAAAGTACTGGGGGCTTCGGTAAGTAATATTACTCTACTTTTATCGAAAGACTTCCTTAAGCTAGTCCTGATTGCTTTCCTAATCGCCACCCCCATTGCCTGGTACCTGATGAATCAATGGCTGGAGAATTTTGCTTACCAAATAGATATCTCTTTTTGGGTGTTTTTACTTGCCGGATTTCTGGCCATAGTCATTGCTCTGCTAACGGTCAGTTATCAAGCTATTAAAGCCGCCCTGGCTAATCCTGTAAAAAGTTTGCGCAATGAATAATGACGAATGACTATTGCAGAATTAATTATAGACAATCACCCGAATGATAACTACTCATTAGTTATTAACCACTATCAAGCCTACGCTAAAAAATTATCTGACTATGCATTAAGACAAGCTAATCCTTTGTCTTCATAGATGCATTCTGGAGTTTTGATAACCGGTGGGCTATCCTATTCATTGCAACTATACAACTAAGAAGCTAGTTGAAAAGCTTCCACTATAGCAAATCCTTTTGTTTGTATATAGCTGCTACAGTTTATTGGGCAATCCAGTCAAGAGCCATTTGCATGGATGGATCCTCTTCTAACTTCTCTGTTGGGTTGGTATCCCTTTGTAGTTCTATATCCGGTGCGATCCCTTGTTTATAGACTTGCTGATGACGGTTAGCATAATAGCCAATGGTCAGGTTCAAAGCAGAATTGTCTGCAAGAAATTTAAAACTGTTGGTAGTTGTCAGGCCATTGGTTTTGCTGCCTATGATTTTTACATTCGCCTGCCCGGCAAAAATAGCCGTAACCGCTTCTGCTGAGCTTGCCGTTTTAAAGCTAGTCAGCAGGGCTACTGGTAGGCTAGATTTTTTTATCCGGTAGTTTATGCTCGACTGCACGAGGGGTTCTACCTTTTTTTTCGCTCTTTGCTCTTCCACCTCTACATCATAGTATCCTCCCTCTTTATAGTAACTCTTTGCCAATAGCTTTGCTTGTTTATCTACCGTATAATAGCAGTTTTGATCATCCAGCAAAGGTCCCAGGCCTGTGATCATGGGCATGGCAGCACCCCCATCGTTTTCACGCAAATCGATTATCCAGCCGTTAATTGGCTGTTGGTCAAGCTGCCTGATAATAGTCTGCAAACTATCAGCAAACATAGTCATGGCTTCACTAAACAGGTTGTCAAAAGCAGGAACGGATAGATAGCCTATATTTCCGCTAATAAGTTTTGCACTTGCATAGGGCAAAGCCGTTTTTAAACTATCCACTTTGGAGCTATCAATATGAGGAGCCTTACCTTTTTTAATTTCCTCAATAGCTTGTGCAGTAAGCCCTAGATACTGATGGATCTGGGCTGCGGTGAGGAACGAAGAATGATGATCTTTTAAGAGCGGGAGTGCTTTTTTTATGGCCTGATGGGTATCTGCTTGGGATTGCGCTCCATTGGCATAGTACCTGATTAGCTGATGAATTTCATCAAAGTTTAAATCTTGTTTATGAAGCGCCTCCTGTTTCATAATAGCCACGACAGATTCAATATAGCGTTCAGCTTCGTTGGATAGTTTGATATCATTGCTATTAAACTTCAGGTCTAGTTGATCAATTACCACCTGTTGATTTGGTTGGACAGATGTGCAAGAAAAAGCAAGGATTAAAAGCAGCAGCAAGGAGATGGGTATCTTTAGCATAGAGAGGGATAACGGGTTTGTTTGGCTTACCTTCAACTAAAAGCCAGGTTTAGTAAATCACTTACAAGATTGAATATAGAATACACCCTTATAAAAAGCAACCCTCTTTCCATGAATGGGGATATGATCTGTAATCAATCCGGCAACCTTTACTACTCCATACAGGAAAGTCAGAGAAAAAACTTGATTAAAAAAGAAATGAATAGCTAAGACACAACTTACTTTTTGGTTTCAAGAAAGGGGAAGTTATTTTAACTATCTTTTTGCTGAAACCCATCCACATGAGCCAGTTTACTATAGGGAAGTAAACTATCTTTTCTACCTATCCCTGCTAGCAGGCTCAATTACCATAGAAAGTCAGATAAAGTTGCTTGCCACAAACAAGTATTGTTATTGGATCACTAGACGGCGAGTTGTGCTGCCGGCAGAGGATCACACCATCAACAGATATACTCCCGGTTGTATGGCTTCCCCAATATAAACCGTACTTTTTTGATCTTTCACCCACAAGAACTCGTCTACCAAAAGCTTTCCTTCCATAGACAACAAGGCTACCTGACAGAGCTCTTCTACCAGGAAAGGAAATTGAAGGGTTAATATTGTATGTAGTCAGATGAAAGTGGACAAAAGGGAAAGAAAAATAAGAGATAATT
>NZ_JAUKPO010000076.1 GCF_030503435.1 Rhodocytophaga aerolata | reverse complement strand
CAAAGGTAAAAATTATGTTAATTTTTTACCTGACACAGTTTAGTTTACAGTCTCTAGTCAGATTTGTTTCTTTTAAAATCGGAGTTTTCGGAGTCCTATAAAAAAGGAGATTTTCGTGCTGGCACATTGTATGTAGCCCGGTACTCATCAATATGAGCCTGTGTAAAGCGGATATTCCCAGCATTGTTAATATAGCCTATTCTTTTAGCAATGCGTAGCTTAGTAAGCCAACCAGGTGATATACCTAATTCTTTCGCAGCTTCTTTAGTGTTATAGTCCCGGCTGTGATATACTTTATCCATCTGCCTTATTAGATAATCAAGCTTTTTATGTAGTGCTTGTATTTCGGATTCCAATCGATGGAAGTCCTCATCACTGGGTGCATTTATCATAGTTATAACTTAATAATGCCGACGCCTTTTTTCCTCTTCCGGCTCAAATAGCTTGTTTACGTCTACCTTCTTGTAATACCACTTACTACCTACTTTTTTGCTAGGTAAAGCACCTTTGATTCGCCAGTTTTGCAGAGTATCAGTACTTACTTCAAGAAGTTGTTTTAGATACAGAAGTAAACCAGAGGTAAACCTGGTACTTGAATTAGCCGAATCCTATATGAGCAAAGACTCGTCTATATCCTTAGCTGTTATTGGTGGAGGCTCTGGCTTCGGAATCGCGGCTTTACTGAATGGTAAAACCCACCTGGCTAATTCTTCTCGGCCACTCTCTCAGGCAGAATAGAACCTGGCCAGAGGATAAGGCATCCGTGTGCAAGCATTTGTATTTGTCTCACCTCTAATAGATTTATTTATTTCATTCGATATGTTCGCTAATTGCGCTTTAATTATAATTTACCACTCCGAATTTAGACGAATTTTGCTTTGAGGCTGATGCTAGTAAAGGGCAATAGTCGTATGAAGATATTTCATCTCAATTTCAGTACTTACTGCCCTCAACATCCACACTCCTCAGATTAGTACTTCAGTATTAGTATTATTTTTATGTTTAGGTATGTATAAGAATGCTCATTAGTGATTATTTGATCCTGTAGATATGGAATTTGGAGATGTAGAAATAGTTGTAATAAAAGTTCTGTTTTGATAGCTTTTAACAATTGCCTCCTTAAGGTTATTTTTTTGAAATATTCATTTTTTACGTGAGAGTACAGAATTAACACCTTCTATGAAAAGTGATTAAATAGTGATTTCTTCTATTGAATCATCGCCATCACTGTAGCAAACTAAACTAAATATACCACTTTTCGCTGCACCCAAATTAAGGGTTAAGCATCCGACATATAACTTGAGACTACAGATAAAGCTCATGTAACAAACATACATGAACTGTTAAAATAATTACCTATTTAAACACTTGTACTTATCTTATTTCATAAGATACTATCTGAGTTAATTAGTTTATCGAACTCAAAAGATTATAGAGAACTTCACATCCAAATTTAGATAAGATAGGCATATGCCGGAGTCAAAAGGATAAAATGGTAATAATTGTACCTCTTTGACGGATTAAAGCATATAATATAATATCAGCCTAGGTTTTCATATTTAATAACTGTTTATACAGTGAAACTACACTATTTAAAACATTTGTACATGCAGATTACGGACTGGTTGCTTAGAACTCGCCACCTACTTGGTTTCATGCTAAGTATAGGTTTGTTGCTTATTTTAACTTCTTCCGGATATGGGCAAAATACTTATATATGGGATGGTTCACAGTCAAATGATTGGCAAGATAGGAGAAACTGGGATCGTAATACTGATTGGCCTAACAGATTCAGCAACAGTGACAATATAATATTTAATACTAGTGCAGTAGTAACTAATGTCCCAGCAGGTGCGGTTATTAATAATTTAACAATAAATGGTGCTACTAGAACAGTAGAATTGCGCGGGGGGTCCTTAACAATAAATGGCACTGCAAATATCAACGGCACACTAGAGTTTGATAATACTGCCAATAGAACAATTACTATAAATGGAAATTTAACAGGAAGTGGTAGTATTAACATGAGTGTTAATAATAGAAATCATACGTTAAATTTAGGGGGAACAGTTGATCCCAACATCACACTAGTTACATCACTATTATGTAATAGCAATGTAAATTATACCGGAAATATAAATCAAACTGTACTATCTCCTTCTAATGGATATAGAAATCTTGCAATTTCTGGTTCAGGAATAAAATCTTTGGATGGAAGTATTAGTGTGTGCAATAGTCTAACAGTTGCAAATGGTGCTACATTATCCTTAGGCACATTTACTGCTACAGTAACTACAAATAGTACAATTGACGGAATATTAGATGCAGGCACAGGTGCCATAGCTGGTTTAGGCACTTTTACTTTAAGTAGTTCCGGTACTTTAAGAATAGGTTCTGCTGATGGAATAAACAATAGTCCTACAGTACTTGGCAATTTGAGGATGACTGGAATAAGAACTTATGCAGCAGGTAGTACTTTTGTATTTAATGGAGCAACTGCACAAGTAACAGGCAATGGTTTTCCGACGAGTATTAGCAACTTAATAATTAGCAATACGGCCTCAACTCCTCTGGTAACTGCAAATCAGAATCTAGCTATCACAGGTACCGCTAGTTTCTCTTCAACTACACCTCAAACATTAACTTTAACCGGAGACTTAAGTGGAACAGGTACACTAAATATGAGCGGAGGAAACTTAGCACATACTTTAAATCTGCAAGGTGCTAGTAATTCAATCGGTAATCTAATAACTTCTTTGACAAGTAACAGTATAATAAATTATACTAGAAATAATAATCAAACCGTATTTGCCAGTCCAAATTACAGAAATCTTACTATTTCCGGTTCAGGAATAAAAACACTACAAGGTAATAGCATAACGGTAGGAAATAATTTAAGTGTCAGTGCAACCCTGGCATTTAGTTCTACTACAACTCAAACTTTGAATGTAAGTGGTGATGTAAGTGGTGTGGGCACAATTGATATGACTGGTGGCAGCCGGGCACATGTATTAAATTTAGCAGGAGACAATAATAGTATTAATCGGCTACTCACTACCTGTAATAGCATTGTTAATTATACTGGGGGTAATAATCAAACCATCATATCCGGCACACCTCCAAATGTTACGTATGGTAGCCTGAACATTGTATCAGGGATAAAAACGCTAACAGGCCCAGTTACTGTCTGCAATTTAACTGTAAATACCGGCGCTACACTTGACCTTAAAATACATAATGTAAATATAAGCGGGAATGGAAATGTTACAATAAATGGAATATTAGATGCAGGGACTGGAGCTATTACTGGGCTTGCAACAAGTAATTTCATATTAAATGGCATTATTAAAGTAGGGGCTACTCTGGGCATAGATACAGGTATTACCGCAGGCAATATCCGGGTTCCTTTGGCTAACAGAACCTATAATACAGGTAGCAGTATTGAATATAATGGTACAACAACCCAGGTAACAGGCACAGGTTTACCCGCCAGCATCAATAGTAGCTTAATTATCAGTAATCCTGCAGCGGTTACCCTAAGTCAGAATTTATCAGTATCTGGTAGTTTAACCATTAACTCCAGCTTAATTTTTGGAACAACAGCAGCACAAAGCTTAACTATTCAAGGGAATCTGATCGGCACTCCCGGTGGTACGATTGATATGACTGGTGGTAGTTTAGCACACACGTTAAATTTAAACGGAACTACTAATGCAATTTTTGATTTGCGCACTACTTGCTACAGTATTATTACGTATGGAGCAGGAGCAGGTCAATTAACTAATCCTATAGGAAACACACGTATTATCTCAGGTACAGAAACGTTAACAATCAATACCACAGAATGTAATTTGATTGTACCTGTAGGCGCCACACTTAACCTGAATGGGTTTACATTGAATGTTCTCAGATCAGTAATTGTAGAAGGTACATTAGATCTAGGTGCAGGAGCAGTTACAGGTGCTGGGACTTTTACATCTACTGCTGGTTCTGCCCTTGTGTTAGGTTCTGCTGATGGCATCAACTCAGGTACAACACTTGGAAATATCCGGGTTAGTGGAAACAGAACTTTTGATCCGAATACAAATATTATTTTTAACAGAACAGGTACGCAAGTCACTGGCAATGGTTTTCCACTTATTGTTGGAAACGTAACGATTAATAATGGATCTCAGGTAACACTGAGCAAAAACCTAGTTATATCAAATTTTGCTGCAATCAATGGAATGCTGTTACATAGCAATACAGCTTCTCAAACAGTAATCATCAGTGGTGATTTAACTGGATCAGGAACCATAGATATGAGTGGAGGCAATCTGACGCATACCTTAAATTTAGGTGGATTGAATAATACTATCGGCTTGCTAAAAACTTCCACTACAGGAAATAGTACAGTCAATTACGATAGAAATGGTAATCAGACACTATTTTCTAGTAACAACTACAGGAGTCTAATACTTTCTGGATCAGGAATAAAAACCCTACCAGGTACTAGCTCGACGATTGGAAATAGCCTTACTGTCAGTGCTACCCTAGTGTTTAGCACTACCACACCTCAAACAGTAATCATCAGTGGTGATTTAAGTGGATCAGGAACCATAGATATGAGTGGAGGCAATCTGGCGCATACCTTAAATTTAGGTGGATTGAATAACTCCATTGGTACTCTCATCCCATCTTGTAACAGTGTAATAAATTATACAGCTAGTGGCCAGCAAACAATAACCGCTGTTTCCCCACTATATAATGATTATACCATTAGTGGAACAATAACCTTAACTAGGGACATTGTAGTATGCAATAATCTGCTAATTCCAGTAGGAGCTACATTAAATTTGAATGGTTATTCAGCTACTGTAAATGGAAGTACTACCGTCAATGGTACTCTTAATGCAGGGATTGGTGCCATTAAAGGAACAGGAAGTATTCTTTTAACAGGAACCCTGTTGACTGCTTCACCTGATGGAATAAATGCAGGAACAAGTTTAGGAAGTATCCGGGTGAGTGGTTCAAGAAACCTTACTTCTGGGTCTTTCACCTATAATGGTACACTACCTCAAGTAACAGGCAATGGCTTGCCGGCTAGTGTGGTTAACCTGACTATAGAGAATACGGCTGCAACTCCTACAGTTTCTCTATCTCAAAGTTTAACTATTTCCAGCATAGCTAACTTTACTTCAGGAAGTTTAGTTATTGGAAACAATACGTTGACTTTGAATGGTCGCACTACGCTTGGGTCAGCCACCATTACCGGAGGCAATACTTCTAACCTGATCATTGGAGGTAACAATACACCTGTTATGAGTTTGCCAGCCATTAATAATGGCTTATTTAATGTTACACTTGCTAAGTCAGGGACCACTGCTAGCCTCAATTTACCTGCCAGTGGTCTGACTATTTATCATGGTGGTACACTTACCCTGACCAATGGTAGTATCAATAATGGAGATAAATTACTAATGGGTGATAATGCAACGGCCATAACTAACATTACTCGTCATGTAGGTAGTCTTTTAGGAACGCCTGTTTTCAATAATCAGGTTAATGTTACCTATGTCCAGTCTGTAACTACTGGTCCCGAATTACCCACCTCTTCAACTACTCTGAATAATTTAACTGTTGGTATAAATGGTTTTGCAGGTCTTGTTGTAACAATGAATGCAGATGTTGTAGTAAATGGTACTTACTCTATGACCACAAACAGCCCTACTGCTGGCATAAGTTTAAATGGTCGTACACTTACAATTAATGGAAATTATAATTGTGCTCAAACAAATAATAGTGTTTTTATTGGTTCACCAACATCTTCACTGATCATCAGCGGAGCTAACAAAGCTGTCGATGGAACCATACGTTTCAGTCAGGCAACAGCTGCTTCCAGAAGCCTACAGAATTTTACATTGAACCGTACTGGGACAGGTTCCGCTTTCACAATTAGTACCCATGCCGAGATTAGTAATGCCACCATTACAAGTGGTACGCTTACAGCTATAGGAACTGATATTCTGATCACTAATGCTACAATTGAATCAAATGGAAAATTTATAAATAACTCAACTGCTTTTCCCTTAATTCTTCCTTCTTCTACTATTACTCGTGCATTTAATAATGAGACATATGCTTCTGTTAACAAGTTCGATAAAATAGCAGGTACAGTAACTTCAAATAATACGGATTTCACCTTTACAAGAGGTTCAGGTAGTATATACGCTTTGCGAAGCCGCGATTTTATTCCTGCACCTACGGCTGCCATTATTAGGTTTGATCTTTCAGTAATGTCTGCAGCGATTCAAAATGATGCGGCACAACTCATGCTGGGCAATGGTTTTTCAGATGATGGCACTAGAAATGATGCAAGCACTGCTTCCAGACTACGATTTAACTTAACATCGGGGAACGTTACACTCACCCTACCTGATGGCACAGCTACTACTTCTCCAACTGCACATAATACCAAGATATGGTGGGTAGTAAACAGAAGTGGAGGTACTCTAACTTATACTGGACCTAATAGTAGTACTAATACAATTGCTAGTGGAACAACTGATTTATGGGTTGGTACTAACAAAAGATCAGCTAGTATGAAGAGTACAGCCATAACTCTAAGTGAAGTAAAGATGGTATTTGATCAGGGCAACGGATCGATCGCTTTGAAAAATCTCCAAATAAATCCTATCGCTCAGCTGGTAGCCAATGTAGATTGCTGGTATGCCGGACATCCGGTTGACATAAATATAACAGTAGATGCAGCAGGAGGCGGTGGCGCTCTAAATGCAGGTACTACACTTAAAGTACAGCGCTCTATGTCGGATGGAACATTTAATAGTGACTTGACAAAAGATATTTATGGCACGCTCACAATTGCTAATCCAGGCGCAACAACCCTCTTCACTATACCTGTAACTTTTCCTGATAACTATTCAACACTTGGGGTGAAGGATCTGGGTATAAATTACAGGTATCGGATTCTCAGCAATGACCTCACCAGCCTGGGTATACTAGGCACAGCTAATAACCAGCCTATGTACTATATTATTAACCCTGGCCCTGAAACTCTTGACCCCAATAATGCAACACTAGCTACCGTTACAGCTACTACAACTACTTATACCACCAGTTACTGGGGTTATAGACTTTCTTCTGGAGCAGCTACTATTATTCCTATTCCAAACACCAATAGTGTATCGTATACTCCTAAACTTAATGATTTTCCTGGACCTGGCGAATATTACCTAGTTGCAGTGAGCACTACAGGTTGTATTAGCAACCAGAAAAAAATCTTTGTAAACTGCTCAGGAGCTAATCTTATTATAAATGGAGATTTTAATCAGAAAGGAGCTACTAGGCTGAATGATTTAAATAACAATGGTGTACTTGAATATCACCTGGGCGACTTCTATACAGAATATAATCAAAGGCTTACCACAGGTTCTTTACCTCAGGGCTCATTCGCTATTGACAAGAATCCAATCCAATACAATGGCGCTTTCTGTGATATGACAACTGCAGCACACCGTGCCCCTACAGCCGGAGGTATTGATGGAGGTAATATGCTTATTACTGATGCCAGTCCAACAGGTTCTAAGATATTATGGCAACAGAAAATTAGCAATCTTAAAGTAAATACAAATTATGTCTTTACTTTCTGGGGCACAAGTATTGACAGAGCCCACCAGAATACCTTAAAATTTGGTGTTTATGTTAATTGTTATAGACTAGGCGATGATATTGCAGATAATTATGCTTCTTCTTGTAACTGGGTTAAGTATTCTATTCAGATTAATACTGGTAACGAAACAGAATTAACACTAGGCATTGGTAACGTGAGTGTAGCAGGCTCTGGAAACGACGTAGGAATTGACAATATAGAGTTTTATGAATGTGATGATCAGAGTATTACATTCCAGCCATTAAATAAATTTGTATGGATTGGGTATACATCGGATTGGTTTAAATCTGATAACTGGGGGGTGTGTGAACCTAATTTGCCAGCTTGCGGTGATAATGTAATTATTCCTGCCAACTTGCCGGCAGGTAGAGTGTATCCAGTAATAACCGCTAACTATCCTGACCGTACGCCAGACACCTACGATGTGTATAAAGGTAATAATATCAATGGATTCAATACAACAACTGGCATAAGTCTAATAAATCAGGCCCCTCAGGTACAAAATATCACTATAGAACCTGGTGCAAGACTAACTATTAATTCAGGTTATAATTTAAGAATATGTGGTAATATGATTAATAATGGCACTATACTAGGTAATGGTACGATCACCTTCTATGGCAATACACAACAAAATGTTTCAGGTACCGGACAGTTGTATAATGTTGCTATTGATCAAGGAAACTCTACTACTACAGCTGTAGTCAAACAACTATCGGATGTTACGGTTAATGGGTTGCTGGACATAAATAAAGCTTCAGATGAACTGGTTGTTAATGGAAAAACCTTATATTTGAATGGTACAATTTCTACAAACCCTGGCACTATCACAGGTATTACTTCCGATCCAACGACCACTACTTCCAGTCTTGTTATTGGCGGTACTGGAAATGTAAATGGAACCTTAAAGCTTACAAGTGGCAGCCAGTCATTAGCTAAACTAACTATGAACCGTACTAGCAATGGCCAGGTAACTCTGGGTACTCCTATTACATTGGTTGGCGGTACTAATTCACTTACGTTAATGCATGGTGTAATCAATACTACCCAGACCAATTTCATTAGAATGGATGAACTCTCAACGGTGACAGGCAGCAGCAGTACTGACCATCTATCTGGTGGGTCCAATGTAAGTTATGTAAATGGACCAATGATTAAGCTTACTAATAGCACCAGTGTTTTCACTTTCCCAGTAGGGAACAGTGGATATCTGGGAGAAATAGGTATTGAGCCTAAAGACAATGTAGCAAATGCCTTCCGTGCTGAGTATTTCAGACCTCAGGGATTCCCTGGTGCCGCAGTGGATTTAACTACCTTAGATTTTGTAAGCCCTTATGAATACTGGAAGCTAGACAGGGTCAATGGAACTAGTTCAGGAAAAATCTCCCTGCATTGGACTGCTTCTACTAATATAGCTCTTTTGCCTGACTGGAGTGATTTACGGGTTGCCCGGTATAGCCTTCAAGCAGATACCACCAAGGAGGGTACTACTATTGCAAATGGAATATGGCAAAGCAGAGGAAAGTCTGCCGTGTCGCCTTGGGCCACTTCTTCTTCTGGCTATATTACCTCTGATCTGATTTCACAATTTAGCCCATACACGTTTGGTAGTGCCTATTATGCGGCAGCTCTTCCGGTAGAGTTCGTTGATTTAAAGGCTACGGTTAATAACAAATCAATAGATATAGAGTGGCTTACGGCCAGTGAACATAATAGCGACTTTTTTATTGTCGAGCGAAGTGAAAATGGAAAAGGCTTTACTGCCATACAAAAATTACCTGCGGCAGGAGAATCAAAGTTTATTAGTAAATATATAGTTACTGACAAAAATCCTTTAAGTGGAAATAATTATTACAGAATAAAACAAGTTGATAAGGATGGTAAAGCGTTGTATTCGAAAATTGTCTCTGCCCATATGAACACAAACGCTACTCAGCTGCTAGATATTTATCCTAACCCTTCTGATGGACGGATCATTTATCTTAATCTCCCATACAAAGGTGAAATACAGGTTACTCTATATAATATTTTAGGTGTAGAAGTATATAAAAAGAAGATGGCCGCCGATGGCAGCATTTTAACTATACAACCACATACTCCTCTCAGCAATGGCATATATATTGTTTCCGTAGAGGTTTTAAATAAGACGTATCAGCAAAAGATCATTGTTAGATAAAGTTGTAGAGTGTATCCTGTAGGAATGCATCTATTTGAAATTAAGCTTTTCAGCAAACACTATAAAATCAATTAAGGTAAGACAAAGCAAAGCTTTGAAGCCTACCTACATGGCCAGAAGCACCTACAAGTGCCGGATTCCGACCAGTCAGAAGATCAATGCCGACAAATGATAAACCTAATCAAGCTATACCGGGAGCAGGAAGAGGCTTACCATGACAAGTTACGGTGTAATCAGTTTGCCGTCAAAGAGAAAGACAATTGATACCTACAAGAAAGCAATTAGACTATTTACTCCATTTCATCCATTTTTAATTGTTTTCTACTATGAAATAAATTTATATTGTTCAAAGGTGCGAGCATACACTTTTGATTATACGCGAAAACTTATTATTAAAGTAGTAGAGTGATTATGCTCCTCGAAAGCTACAAAAGCATTGGAGGTTATGAGCGAGATGATAGAGAAGTTTTCTTCCTATCTGCCAAGGCCTTATCTGGATTCGAAGTACTTTCAATATCGCATGCGAAATGAAGGGGATTATACAGTTACGGTAGAAACTACATCTGGCGAACTTAATACATACTGGTCAGCATCTATTAGTAAGAAACAGGTTATTTAATACACATCATCCATTTTTAACTATACACCTATGAATACCCTTTAAAAAACTAGAAGAAAACATTCTGGATGCTATTGCAGATTCCGATACCACGCGTATGAGCTATTTTAACTTTCCAAATCTATTCTTAGTCAGGCTATCAATTCTGATCTTATCAGCTTTTAGATTTAGATGCTGCAAAGCTGCTTCTAATACCAAATCTCTTCCGGCTTGTAAGGCCTTTACTGTGGGTTTAACATCAATATCAGGCTCAATGCCTTTCCTATCCACTGTTTTCCATCCTGATAAGCATCCCGCTTGACGCAGATGCGTGCCTGCAATCCTCCCGGCAAATTAAATACTACAGGCTGCCCTGTGCTGCCTCCGGTAGGTTCACCTAAAAGCTGGTTCAGCGTCAATCTCGGTGAATGCTACCCACTCCGGATCAGCACCCGTAGGC
>NZ_JAUKPO010000075.1 GCF_030503435.1 Rhodocytophaga aerolata | reverse complement strand
AAAATTCGCTCGTTTATAAAAAACATCTTTGCTATAAACCGGCACTTTTTCCCCTCTAAATTTTTCTTCCCCTCTTGCCCGTCCTATAGTATAAAATGTTAAAGTGGAAATTAATTTTGCTATGTTAAAGAATAGCCTTTCTATACCCTTAGATGCTGTAAAATAGCTAAAACAAATAGTTTTCAAAGCCTTATCAACGAAATAAGGAAAGAGGTTATGGAGGACGAAATCCCACATTACCTTAGATCCTATTATACTAAATTTGAACTCGGAAAGCAAGCAGGTATACACATCTGTTGTATACAAAATTTAGCCTATACAAAAAAAGTTGTAGTACTTCCTTGACATTGCGCGTATAAATTTTGTGTATTGAGCAAGAATTGCTCTCATGCCTGCTAAAAATTTGTAGCCTATGGCCTCTACGCTCTACTATCCAACAAAAGAAACGCAAAAAAAAGCCGTTGCCGCTCTTTGCCTGCAAGGTCTCTGCCGGCTTTCCATCCCCGGCCTCAGACTATGAGGAAAAGAAGCTCAACCTACATGACTACGTGGTAGAGAATGAAACCACGACCTATTTTGTCAAAGCCCAAGGCGATTCGATGATTGGGGCAGGCATCTTTGATGGAACCTTGCTAATAGTAGATAAATCTCTGGAAGCATCGGAGGGAGATATAGTAGTCGCTTTTATCAATGGCGAATGCTTTGTCAAGCGGCTGCGCTATGAGAAAGGCAAAACGTTTTTATGTCCGGAAAACAAAGTCTATCCGGCAAGAGAGATAAAAGAGGGGGAGAGCTTTCACCCCTTTGGCGTAGTAACAGCCATCTGTACTAAGTTTAACACTAAAAAACGCTAGCCTATGTTCGCCTTGGCAGACGGGAATAATTTTGTGCGACGTGAAAAGTCGATTATCGGTTTGTTATCCAGGCCACATGGTCCGTGATAACTAATCGTTCCGTCGGTTGTACTCTAGGGAGAAGTGCAGGAAGGTAACAACTTGTACGAAGCAACCCGACAATGTACCGAAACCCATCCAAGCCGTGAGGCAAAGATGGTTCCACAGCATCAAGTGGAACAGGGCTAGAGTAGAATGGTAGGGTTAGCACATGCGAACTTCTGATAAACGCCGTTAAGCACGAACAAGCCAAAGATGCTGATAGGCTTGAACCAACAGGTAAAGTGGCAGGTATTGGGGCTGAATGTTTCCCCAATCACGGACAAAGATGCCACCGGCGAAAAGGAAGAACCTAACCCATTCGTAGGCCGATGATCGAAACACGGTAAGCCCATACTGGTCCTACAAAGGAAAGTATCCTGCAAAGGCTACCCATACCGGTGTGGGTAAAGGATGGCGGAAAAAGCGAAGGCCTCCTTGTAATGAGGGGGATAGGGGTTGTAAGATTACCTCACGCGAAAGCGGGCAGACTTCCGCCTGGTCTCTGATCACGAAAAAACTTGAATAAACAGATGAAGGAAACAAAGCAGATGACAGGAGAATTCCCGGATTCGAATGGTGCGGTTTCCAGCGAGCAGGCTGGCTGGTATGCCATTGACTGGCAAAAAGCACAACGGCTCACTAATCGTCTCCAAGCCCGTATCGTGAAGGCCACTCGGGAAGGTCGGTGGGGCAAGGTTCGCTCCCTGCAACACCTGCTGACCCACTCGTTTAGTGCCAAAGCACAGGCGGTAAAACGAGTAACTGAAAATGAAGGCCGGCGAACCAGCGGGGTGGACAACCAACGCTGGGAAACACCCGCCCGCAAACTGCAAGCAATTGCCCAACTACGACAACGAGGCTACCAGCCCCAACCACTTAAGCGTATTTACATTCCTAAACGGAACGGAAAACTGCGGCCATTAAGCATTCCAACGATGAAAGACCGGGCGATGCAAGCGCTATATGCCGCTGCCCTGCAACCGGTAGCCGAAACATTGGCCGACCCGAACTCCTTCGGATTTCGAAAACAACGGGCTACTATCGACGCCATTGAGTATTGCTTTGCATGGTTAAGCCGAAAAGACTCCCCACAATGGGTTTTGGAGGCCGACATCCGCAGTTGTTTTGACCGAATTAGCCACGATTGGTTGATAAAGAATGTGCCAATGGATAAGCAAATCCTGACTAAATGGCTGAAAGCTGGTTTTATGGATAAGAACCTGTTGCATCCAAGTGAAGAAGGTACTCCTCAAGGCGGTATTATTTCCCCCATCCTAGCCAACCTGGCTCTGGATGGTTTGCAATCCGCCCTGGCTACCCGTTTTAAGAAGGTTCACCGCAGCCATGGTAATGTCTATCCCAAAGTGCACCTGATCCGGTATGCTGATGACTTTATTATCACAGCGGCGGAACAGGAAACAATGGAGGAAATCCGTGCCTTGGTGGAGGAATATCTCGGAGAACGGAGATTGGAACTCTCTAAAGAAAAAACTCGCATCACCCATATCAGCGAAGGGTTTGATTTTCTAGGAAGAAATCTTCGAAAGTACAACCAGAAACTGATCATTTGTCCTTCCCAGGAAAACAACCTGGCAATTAGACAAAAGGTGCGCAAGTTAATTAAGAGCAATAAACAGGTTAGTGCGAGTGACCTGATTGCATACCTGAATCCAGTCATTCGGGGATGGGCAAACTTTCACCAGCATACCTGTAGTTCTAGAGCCTTCCGAAGACTGGATATTACGGTATTCAACGCGTTGTGGAAATGGGCACTGCGAAGGCATAAGCGTAAAGGAAAAAAATGGATTAAGCGAAAGTACTTCTGTCGGGAAGGAAACCGGAACTGGATCTTTTGCGGAGAACCGATAGGCAAGAAAGATGGCCGGGTTATTCAACCCAAACTATTCTACGCCAGTTCGGTCAAAATTCGTCGACACGTTAAGATCCGTACCCACGCCAACCCGTTCGATGTTGAATGGGAAACTTACTTCGAAGAACGATGGCAGAAACAGATGCTACAATCGCTTCAAGGAAGAAAGCAACTCTTATTCTTATGGAAAGAGCAGAAGGGCAAATGCCCACTCTGCCAGTTGGCCATCACCCAAGAAACGGGCTGGCACAACCATCACATCGAATGGAGGGTACATGGCGGAAAAGATTCCTCCGAGAATCGGGTGCTCCTTCATCCGGAATGCCATCGCAAGGTCCACAGCCTTCATTTAAAAGTTGATAAGCCGCGTCATTTCTAATGGCGTTATAGAGGCTTGAGCCGGATGAAGGGAAACTGTGCGCCGTGGCACGCACTGATTAAATTACCAGCTCAACTGGTCAGTGTTCAGGAAAAAGACACTGAGGTGAACAACTAACCTAATCCTGAAAGGGAAAGGGGAAAATAGCATGTTGCTAAAGCGGAGCACAACCGAAGACGTGTAAGCTGTGGCTCTGCAACACCTGCATGACAAGGTTAAAGCTAAACTGCCTGAACCCTAATGTCCAGCGATGGAACATCACATCCTTCGGTAGCACGTCTGTACACCGATGTCATCAGTAGCCAGGAATTCTAGTTTCGTTCCTGGTAGCTCCTGACTGATGAGCGATGAGTAATGAACTCATTCAAGGACATGAGTAGGGGACCTAAATCATGCTAGTACGTTGGTCAGTGACGGAACACGGGATTGCCTACGGGAGGCGACTGCTAAGGTAACGGAGTTCCAATAGTAGTTGTGGAGGTAACGAGCCACTAAAGAGAACGGGAAAGCCGTTTACAGGGCCAAGTGGAACAGGTAATCAGATGACAGCAATTAGTAAGGTACGCGAGATGCGAACAGCCGAAACGATACTGCACATCATTCGACAAAGAGGGCAGCGAAAATTGCCGCTGGAAGGATTGTACCGGCTACTGTACAATCCTGGTCTATATTTGCATGCTTACGGAAAGCTGTACCGGAACCAAGGTGCTATGACTAAAGGGATTACCACAGAAACCGTGGACGGCATGTGTCTGGAGAAGATTACTACAATCATCGAAGCATTACGCTACGAGAAGTATCGCTGGACCCCTGTGCGCCGCATCTACATACCCAAGAAGAATGGCAAACTGCGACCATTAGGTATGCCCACCTGGTCGGATAAACTTTTACAAGAAGTTATTCGCTCCTTGTTGGAAGCTTACTACGAACCGCAGTTCAGCCCGCACTCCCATGGATTCCGCCCTGGCAGAGGTTGTCATACAGCCTTGCAGGAAGTATCCCGGCAGGGTCGGGCTACCAAATGGTTTATTGAGGGGGACATTAGTGCCTGTTTCGACAAGATAGACCACTCGGTGCTGCTTGACATTCTGAGAGAACAAATTCATGACAATCGTTTTCTCAGACTCATAGGTGGTTTGCTAAAAGCAGGGTATCTGGAAGATTGGAAATGGAACGCTACGTATAGCGGTGTTCCGCAAGGTGGGGTAGTAAGCCCGATCCTTTCCAATCTAGTGCTGGATAAACTAGATAAGTACGTAGAACAGGAACTGATCCCGGTCTATACCAAGGGGGAACGTCGTCGGACCAATCCTCCATATGTAGCCCTTACCCGGGCAGCCTCTAAAGCGCGAAAATCCGGAAACCTGGAACAAGCCTGCATACTCAACAAACAAGCCCAAAAGATTCCGTCGCGTGATCCT
Organism: Rhodocytophaga aerolata; assembly: GCF_030503435.1. Classification (GTDB taxonomy): domain Bacteria; phylum Bacteroidota; class Bacteroidia; order Cytophagales; family 172606-1; genus Rhodocytophaga; species Rhodocytophaga aerolata. The sequence continues at coordinate 6,327 of NZ_JAUKPO010000075.1, read as the reverse complement.
AATGATCCTAATTTCCGACGGCTCTGGTATACCAGATACGCTGATGATTGTCTGCTTGGGCTAGTGGGTACAAAAGCCGAAGCACTAGCAATTAAAGAACGGCTTGCTAGATTCTTAAGGGAAGACCTTAAGTTGACACTCAGTGAAGAGAAGACGCTCATTACTCATGCACGAGAGGAAAAAGCCCATTTCTTGGGTTACCAACTTCACGTGCTGCATGCAGACAGTAAGCACGACCATCGCGGTCAGCGTTGTATTAATGGCAGCGTTGGTTTTCGTGTACCGGATAGTGTGACAAAAGCCCATTGCGCCAAATACCAACATAAAGGCAAGCCTATCCATTTGACACAACGGGTACCAGATGATGCCTATAGCATTGTGACCCAGTATCAAGCTGAGTATCGGGGGGTAGTTGGGTACTACCGCCTGGCCTATAATTTGCATACGTTGGGAAGACTCAGGCACGTGACGGAAGTATCTCTGGTAAAAACCCTGGCTAAGAAGTTTAGAACGACTTGCCCTCGGATCTACCACCAATATGGAAGACGCCTTCAACTCAAGGAAGGCAGCTACAAGGTGCTAGAAATAAGACGGGAGAGAGCCGGGAAAAAGCCACTGGTAGCACACTTTGGTGGAATTCCTTTAAGAAGGAATCAATGGGTAAGTTTGGATGATGATCGTAGTGCTAGCCGGATCTGGAGCCGTCGTAGTGAAGTAGTCGAGCGGTTATTGGCTCAGGAATGTGAACTTTGCGGAACTAAGGATCACATTGAAGTGCATCATATTCGCAAACTTTCAGACCTACAGCAATCAGGCCGTTCCCCGCAACCGGATTGGAAAATGAAGATGAGTGCCCGGCAACGCAAAACACTAATAGTTTGCCGGCAATGTCATCAAAAAATCCAGTATGGACGTTATAATGGGAAGGCCCTCTAAAACGAAAAGATTACTGGAGAGCCGAGGTGCACGGAAACGTGCAAGCCCGGTTCGGAGGGGGGCGATTGGAAAAGTGCCGACATGGGCAACTCGCTGGTCGCCTACCCTACTTCACGTCCGGTTCTTAGAGGGGTTGGGAGTGGAAACACTCCCCGCCTACTCAACTACGCAAGCTGTGAGCGGGTATTTAACCCATCCCTCAACGGAAAGCCGGTAGTGGTGCTTTCAAATAATGACGGCTCTATCATCGCCAGATCCAATGAGGCCAAAGCCTTAGGTATTTCGATGGGACAGCCCTACTATCAGGCAAAGAAAACAATTGATGAACATGGGGTAAAGGTATTCTCTTCTAATTATGAGCTTTACGGGGATATGTCTAATAGGATGATGACCGTGTTATCCTCGCTTGCCCCAGAATCTGAAATCTACTCCATAGATGAGTGCTTCCTTGGCTTTTCCGGATTTGAGGAAAGCAGGCTGCCCGATCATGCCCACCTGATTAGGGAGCGGACACTCAAATGGACAGGCATCCCCGTATCCATCGGGCTTGCCCCCACAAAGACCCTTGCCAAAGCAGTCAATAAAGTGGCCAAGAAAAACGAGGGGATAAAACTAATCCGCACATCCGATGAAATAGATGAACTATTAGAGAAGTACCCAGTAGAAGACTTATGGGGCATTGGACGAAAGTATAACAAGCGATTGCAGGAAATGGGCATCAAAACAGCCCTGCAATTCAAAGGGCTGCCCGAAGGCTGGGTGAAAAAGCACATGGCCATCTCCGGATTGCGTTTGCAATACGAGCTAAAGGGTATCTCCTGTATCCCGCTGGAAAAAGTATCGGCTACCAAAAAAGCCATCTGCACCTCCCGTAGCTTTGGGCAGTATGTATCCACCTACAAGGAAATGGAGGAAGTGGTAGCCAACTTTGCCTTTAAGTGTGCAGAAAAGGCTAGGAAAGAAAACACGGTAGCAAGAGCTGTTACGATCTTTATTCATACAAACGGATTTAACACAACTTTGCCCCAGTATTCAAACAGCCGAACTATGCGACTACCGGTAGCTACGGCTGATACGGCTGAAATTCTGCATTACGTGCGCCTGGCCTTGCGATCTATTTACCGACCGGGCTATGCCTACAAAAAGGCTGGCGTGATGCTCACAGGGCTGCATACAAAGGATGCTGTACAGATGGATCTGTTTGACTCTGTAGACCGAAACCGGCAATCGTTTTTAATGGAAACCATAGATGAGGTGAATCAAAAAATGGGAAAGAAAGGCGTATTTGATCCACCCGTCAAGTTTGCCTTGCAGACCCATCTAGCCGAGCAGAAAAACTGGCCCATGCAGCGAAAGTTCTTATCTCCCTGCTATACCACCCGCTGGGAATCCGTGCTCAAGGCTAGCTAATACAAGAAAAAGAGCTACCTGAGCGTTAAAGCAATCAAAGCCATCACCGTAACAAGGGTAAGTGCATGCGTGTACAAACAATCTTTTCAATCCTGTTTTCTTTACTTAGCATCAGGCTTGCCTATAGCCAGAATCTTATCAGCAATCCTAGCCTGGAGCAATTTGAGGGAAAATTTGCCAAAAGCTGGCACATGATCGCCGGATCACCGGATATTGCCTCCCGCCATTTTATCAATGCCGATCTAATCACCCGGGGCTTTTTCAATCCTTTTTTAGGGCCCACTACTTTCCAATACGTCAAACTCATCGAATTTGGGGATGTATGCCTCTGTCAGTGGATGAATCACAAACGAAGTGAAGTTACACAGGTGAAATTAAGTAAACCCCTAAAACGAAAAAGGCAGTATCAGGTCAGTATGTATGTGCTCAAAGCCTCCCCCGATGAGCAGCCCTTGCATGAAATGTCCGTGTATCTCTCCTCCAAACCGCTGCCCTCAGCCTTTCATCCAACCGGCTATAAGGCTGCCTATACCTCCTTAACATCAAAAGCTTATCCGCTACTTTCCTTAGACAACAAGTGGATGAAGGTACAAGCCCTTTATAAGGCAAAGGGAGGTGAACGCTACCTGACCCTTGGCAACTTTACGGGAGCTAATAAGGAGCCTCTTGCCCAACTACTAGCCGTAGAGGGGGAAAATTTTTCTGTCTACTACTGCTATGATCAGTTAAGTGTTATCCCTATAGAAGAAGCAGAACCGCAGGAGCAGGCCCTAGAGCCTGATGAGCCTATCGCAGCACCCTTGCCGCTACAAGATACGCTTGTCAAATTCCTGCCGCCCCTGATTACTTTAGAGGATGCCAATTTTGCCTTTGGCAAGTATGAGCTGCTGGAAAATAGTTTTTCAATCCTAGATGAGCTAGCCGCCTACTTGAAAGAGCAACCCCAGATCAACGTGCAGATCAGCGGCCATACCGATAACATAGGAAAGCAGGCAGATAATCTGCTTCTATCAGAAAAGCGGGCAAAAGCGGTTATGAGTTATCTGCTCTCCAAGGGGGTATCCGCAGGCCGCATCAGCTACAAAGGGCTAGGGGAATCCAAACCAAAAGAAAGCAATCAAACAGAAGAGGGCAGAGGAATCAACCGCAGGGTAGAAATAGAAATGATAACCCACTAGTTTTTATCTATATTATATAGCCGTATATGTTTTATATGTTTTCTACCATATATGGTCAATTAAAATCGGCTTCTACAACATGTCTCGTCCTGAAATAGGTTTACAATCATTTGTAAATTTATTTCGTACACCATGAAGAAACATACGATCACACAAGAGGAGATAATTGCTGAATACCTGGCTGGCGGTACTTCATATCGCAAACTTGAAAAGAAATACAATATACCCGGAAGTACAATCTCTGGATGGATACATAAACATGAAGGTAGAAAGATAAGCTGGCGAGAGAGAATGAAAAGAAAAAGAGCCAAACAACAAGCAGAACTAGCCCAACCTCCAGAGGAGGTCAAACAATTACAAGCTTCTTTACGCAAAGCTGAACTCTACAATAAGCTTTTAGAAGAAATTCTGCGGCTTTCAGAGGAACATACAGGAATAGAGTTAAGAAAAAAGTTTGGCACCAAGCAATCATGAACCTAGGGCAAGTGGAAAGCCGCAGCTTACAGACACTTTGCTCATTGCTTGGTTATAGTAGGCAATCCTATTATCAATATCAACAACACAAACAAAAACAGGCTTTACAAGTAGATTTGCTATTAGGGCAAGTGGCCCTGATCCGCAAACAACAAAAGCGCTTAGGAACGCGCAAGCTATTCTTTCTGATGAGGCACTTCATGCAACAACATGATATTCAAATTGGCCGAGATGCCTTATTTGCTTTACTTAGAGAAAATGGTTTGTTAGTCAGGCGAAGGAAACAAAAAAAGCCTATTACTACTTTTTCTAATCATTGGATGCGCAAATATGACAATCTTATTGTTGATTTTATTCCAACCCTTCCTAATCAGATCTATGTAAGTGATCTTACTTATATCACTCTTAAGGATGGTTTTGCTTACTTAAGTCTGGTCACCGATGCTTATAGCCGCAAAATAGTTGGCTTTTGTTTAGCAGAAACTTTGTCTGCTGATGGTTGTATACAAGCCCTACAAATGGCTATTGCCAATGCCAATGGGGACATACTTATTCATCATTCCGACAGGGGAACACAATATTGCTGTATGGATTATGTAGCCTTATTAACTAAACATGCTATCAATATCAGCATGGCGCAAAGGGGAGACCCATTAGAGAACGCTTTAGCTGAAAGAGTCAATGGCATATTAAAAGACGAATTATTAGAAGAACAGTATTCTAATTTTGCTGAGGCTCAGCAGGCTGTTGCTCTGGCCATCAGCATCTATAATCACCAGAGGCCTCATAGTAGTATTGATATGCTCACTCCTGTGGAAGCACATCTGCGAAATGGTGAACTGAAAAAACATTGGAAAAATTATTACCGGAGTAAACAGAAAAAGGAGGTGGAAATGCTATAAATAGGTTTTATAAGGCATATACAGAAATACATATAAAAGTAAATCCGTTACAGGGGTAAACCTATAAACGGATTTATATGCTCATCTGGCAGTCGTATTCCTGGTAGGTTGCTCCTCAGCAGAGCCTACTTCCGCTTGCAACTGCAAAGTAAATGTAAACTATATTTAGGATTTAATTAAATTTGTAAACCTATATGCGGATTAACTCGCATAAACTGTCAACTATTTTCAGGACGAGACAATTGAAAGGAAGTTGGCAATGGACATCAAATGGGGGAGAATCTCCTTTTTATGGAGGTATCCCCATTAACTATCAGGAGCTGTATGTGGACGGGGATACACTATCGGCCTTTAATTTTGTCCAAGGCTATGATCTTAAACCATGGCAGATTCAAAACAATGTTGTTTCTAAGAATGGAGCTGAAATAGCAAGGATAAAGCAAATAAATGAAAAAAGATTGCTGCTCATCCATTCGGAGGGAGTGGATACACTTACTTTCATAGAGAATTTGATTATTCCCAGGAATACTTTTCATTACAAAAATAAATCTGCTTTTGAGGTGTTTATGAAAGGATTTGAACAACGTATGGAGAAGTACTATTTAGAAACATTAGGTATTGATATCACCAAACTACCCACCTCCGATATCAAACCTGTAGATGAAATAATATCTGAATTGTCAACGAATGATGATATTGGAAAAGATTAAAAATGAAAAAGGAACTGAGCCTAACACCAGTAACTGTTGCACAACTCCCGCTGAGTAATTTAATGTTTTAGAACTTAAGGCTACCAGGATACCTAATTTTCTCCCATCTTGTATAGATAGAAACTTAGCCAACGCTTGCTTAGTAAAAAATAAAAGGGCCGTAGAGGAGAAATAGCTGCCTTAGCAGTAGTGATGGTATATCTGGCTGTGAAGCGGAGGTATTTTTTGAGGTTGAAAGCAATGGCAGCCATCAGCATACATTTGTGGGCACCCATTTGGCCGCGAGTATTCACTTTTCTCATGCCTAAAAAATTAAGCAGGGTTCCAAGAACTGGTTCTACCTTGCTCTGCCTGAGCTTTTTCATGTATTGACCTTTAGAGGAAAGCTGTCTAAAGTAAGCCCGTTGATAGTGAGCTTGGTAATAAGTTACATCAAATTTTTTCTCTCTGGATTTTCCCAGACAAGTTTGCTTAAGAGGACAAACTTTACAATCCGTACGGGAAGCTCTATAGGATTTTTTCCAATACCCTTCTCTATCTGCATAAATACGGCTGAGGGGCAAGGGTTTACCTTGTGGGCAGCTATAGCAGTCGTGTTGCTTATCATAAATAAAGCCTTCTCTTTCCATTTGAAACAGACCATGTACAGGAATATAGCCAATTGCGTATTCTGGCGATGCTGGTCCAGTGATTCTGGGAAAACTGGTCCAAAAAACT
>NZ_JAUKPO010000074.1 GCF_030503435.1 Rhodocytophaga aerolata | reverse complement strand
AGCACTACCCTATGGCTGCCTAATGTTGCACCGGCTAATCCATAGTTCACGTTAAAATTACTCTATTTGATAACGGAGAATGGCTCTGTGGAAATCCTGTCGGCAAAATCGTTTAAGTTGTGAACATTTCTGGTAAAAAAGCCTTTTCCCAAGAGCAAGTAATCAACGAAACTTATATCAAGTTCTTCCAATGTATTAATTTCTAGTTGCTTTCGATATTATTTTCCTGCTACAACAAGGTCTGTTCTATTTAAGAGATGATGGTCGAACAATACATTGTATGACTCATTCTTTCTCCTGAGTTTGAAGATAATGCTGAGAGAATTGGGTTCTATAACCATAGGATGATGTATAGGCAAAATGTTTCTAAGAATGTCCTAATGCAAGATACTCGTAGTGAAAAGATATTATAGATAAAAACTATAACATCATAAATTTAATTGATTTGAACTATTTACCAATTGTTCTAATTTTGCTGTCACGTTACAATTTATTTAAGCATAAAAAGCCTCATTCCAAATTCAAAATAGACACACAACATTATGGACAAAAATTCGCAAGACATCAGCAAATGCCCTTTTCACAATGGAACTATGAAGCAAGCCGTTGCCGGAGAAGGTACTAAAAATCGCGACTGGTGGCCCAACCAACTAAATATTGGTATCCTGCGCCAGCATGCTTCTTTATCCGACCCTATGGACAAAGATTTTGATTATGCAGAAGCTTTTAATAGCCTCGATCTGCAGGCAGTAAAAGCAGATTTGCATGCGTTGATGACCGACTCACAGGATTGGTGGCCTGCCGACTTTGGCCACTACGGTGGATTATTTATTCGGATGGCCTGGCATAGTGCTGGTACGTACCGTGTATTTGACGGCCGTGGCGGTGGTGGCATGGGTATGCAGCGCTTTGCCCCTTTAAATAGCTGGCCGGATAATGTGAGCCTTGATAAAGCACGCCGTTTATTATGGCCCATTAAGCAAAAATATGGCAAAAATATTTCCTGGGCCGACCTGATGATTCTTGCAGGGAATGTGGCCCTGGAAAGCATGGGCTTCAAAACATTTGGTTTTGCTGGTGGCCGTGCCGATGTATGGGAACCAGCCGAAGATGTGTATTGGGGTTCAGAAAATACCTGGCTGGGTAATGAAGACCGATATAGCAAAGGAGTAGAAGGGGTGGCTGCCCATGGCGTTGTATCCTCCGATGAGGATGCTGACGGAAAGATTCACTCACGCGACCTGAAAGAGCCGCTCGCTGCAGCTCATATGGGTCTGATCTATGTAAACCCTGAAGGGCCTGACGGTAATCCTGATCCGATTGCCTCTGCCAAAGATATACGCACGACCTTTGGCCGTATGGCGATGAATGACGAAGAAACTGTGGCGCTGATTGCCGGTGGACATACCTTTGGTAAAACCCATGGTGCAGCCACTTCCGACCATGTTGGCAAAGAACCAGAAGCTGCCGAACTGGAGCTGCAAGGCTTTGGCTGGGCCAACAGTTATGGTTCAGGGAAAGCGGGCGATACAATTACCAGCGGACTGGAAGTAACCTGGACTACCACGCCTACGCAATGGAGCAACAACTATTTCGAAAATCTTTTCGGGTTTGAGTGGGAATTAACTAAAAGCCCCGGCGGCGCCCATCAATGGGTAGCCAGAGATGCAGGCGAGATAATCCCCGATGCGTTTAACCCATCAAAGAAGCATCGCCCTACTATGCTTACTACTGATCTGGCGTTGAGAATGGACCCAGAATATGAAAAAATCTCCAGATATTTTCTTGAAAACCCGCATGCGTTTGCCGATGCTTTTGCCCGTGCCTGGTTTAAACTCACACATCGCGATATGGGCCCGGTTACCAGATATCTGGGTCCGGAAGTACCAACAGAAGAATTGTTATGGCAAGATCCTATACCTGCTGTAAATCATCCATTGGTAGATGAAGATGATATTGCCATATTGAAAGGAAAAATTTTAGGCGCAGGATTGAGTGTTTCCCAATGGGTATCTACTGCCTGGGCTTCTGCCTCAACGTTCCGTGGGTCCGACAAACGTGGCGGAGCCAATGGTGCTCGTATCCGCCTGGCGCCGCAGAAAGACTGGCAGGTAAATAATCCTATTCAACTGTCAAAAGTATTGTCTGTGCTTGAAGGCATTCAGAAAGAATTTAATGAAGCAGCTGACGGGGGTAAAAAAGTATCTCTGGCCGACTTGATAGTGCTGGCAGGATGTGCAGCCGTAGAAAAAGCTGCTAAGGATGCCGGGTATGACGTTACTGTGCCGTTTACAGCAGGCCGTATGGATGCTTCCGCAGAGCAAACCGATGTAGAATCTTTCAAATACCTGGAGCCACAGGCAGATGGTTTTAGAAATTACCGCAGGTTCAATGTGCCAGCTTCTACCGAAGCCCTGTTAATTGATAAGGCGCAATTGCTTACGCTCACCGTGCCAGAGTTAACGGTCTTAATTGGCGGCATGCGTGCCTTGAGTACCAATTACGATAACTCAAAGCATGGCATATTTACTGATAGGCCGGGTGTATTAACTAATGACTTTTTTGTGAATTTACTGGACATGCGTACTGCCTGGAAAGCCATGGGCGAAGATAAAGAATTGTATCTAGGTACCGACCAGAAAACAGGACAGCCAAAATGGACTGCCACCCGTGCCGACCTGGTTTTTGGTTCTAACTCTGAACTTAGAGCCGTTGCCGAAGTATATGGTAGTGCCGATGCAAAAGAAAAATTTGTAAAAGACTTTGTGACTGCCTGGGAAAAGGTGATGAATTTAGACCGGTTTGATCTGAAAAAGAAGTAAGCCGGCAAAAATCAAAAGTTTCAATAGAAAGGGGGTGGCTATGTTCCACTCCCTTTCTGTTTAATGTAATCAAGGCTATTAACAAATGTTTTTCAACTAGTATAGATTTGGTATCTTTTCACCATTGAATTGGTAAAAATACTGAGCCATCTGTGGCGATGCTCAAATCAGCATAAGCAAAATTGTGTCTGGCTGCCTTGTCAGACTGAATTAATAAGGAATTTGCTTGTCTACATAGGCAATACAAAGCTTCTGGCTGACATACAGCGGTGTATTCTAAAACTTACTCTATACTCCTAGATAAAGAGGTAAAAAGAGACATTGTATGTTTGCTTATGTCTCCTTTAACAGTTTATTGGAATAATGATAATTTTTGATTTGCTCTTTTAAGAGGCTTTTGGATCTGGCAATTTGTTCAATAAATAGTCTTTTTTTCACTCTCTTTAGCTAATTTCATTTTTCTCACCCGTCTTTAGCACACTATAAATTGTAGCGGTAATTTTTGATTTTTGTCGTAGTTCCTTAGCAACAATTTACCATCTATATAGTGCAATGCTAGTGCAAGCCGTCTAACCTTTTTACCACAGCGAAAAATAATTCCTTCCTCACCACATACTTTTTAAGAAGCTGTCTAAAAATATAATTTAAAACTGTTTAAGCATGAGTCAAATCATGGCTATGTGAAACATAGCTTCTGAAGATTTAACCTTTCGTTCATAGTCCACACTCAATCGCCGGTGAGCGGTTAGCCAACTGAAAGTACGTTCCACGATCCAACGTTTGGGCAGGACTTGAAAAGTTTTTACGCCTAAAGGTTTCTGTACAATTTGTAAGAACCACCGGAAAGTTTTTCTGACAAACGCTTCAAACTCGCCCCTATAGCCCCCATCTGCAAAAATGACTGACAAGCGCGGAAAGGTGAGCTTCTTTTTCAAGAGCCTATTGAGCAGAAACCCTGCGGCTCTTCTTTCATCAATATCTGCCCGGTGTACCACCACATAGACCATTCTCGGCTTATAATAGCAAGCCTAAGGTGTCTACTAGGATGTGGTGTTTACGGCCTTTGACTTTCTTTGCTGCATCAAACCCATGTTGACCGCCCACAAGCGTTGTTTTTACACTTTGGCTGTCAAGAATAGCCACTGAGGGAGATAACCTGCGTTTGTTCTTTACCCGCACTTTTTCTCGTAGAGCATCATTCAGTTCTTGCCAAAGGCCTAATCTGCAAAACTTAGCATAGTAGTAATAGACACTTTTCCAAGGTGGTAAATCCTTAGGCATCAATCGCCAGGGTATACCTCCCTTCACCACATAGAAGATGGCGTTGAGTACCTGACACAAGTTATATTTACGTTTGCGTTGATCTATTAACAACTTTTCGATAACTTGCCATTATATGGAGCATTTCTGCCATAGCCGTCAGGCTAAGGGGTTATATATACGTATATGCAGATAAAATGAACATTACACATTACTGCTATGCGATTTCCAATAAAAGAATTAGAGGCAAGTCAAATTATTAAGAAGCTAGAGCATTTTTTTGATCAGCAAATAATAATTCAAAAAGCTACAGATGCAGGCTTTGTTAAACGCAAGAGTAAACTTTATGCGATGAGTTTCTTACAACTTTGTTTCATTGACACACATAATGCTTGTTGGAGAAGTTTAACTCAAGCTTGCACCTTCTTACGGGAGATCGTAGGGGTAAAACTGCGAAAACAATCCCTGGATAGTCGCTTTAATGCTTTTGCTGTCACATTCATAAAGAGTCTGGTAGAAGAGGTGATAAAAAAGCAAGTTTGTCTTGTTGATCCTGCTGAAAGCTTAGAAAATACAGGTGCAAGTATGTCTAAGTTTAAACGAATATTAATTGGCGATAGCACCTCTTTTTCATTGCCTGCTCAATTTACCACTGCTTACAAAGGTTCTGGAGGTATGTATTCCACTTCGGCAATAAAGTTATATTATGAATATGATCTTCTATCAGGCTCACTTAACTGCATAAAAGATGCAGATGGCGTTAAGTCAGACCAAACCTTCAATGAAGTAGACAGTATCCATAGCGCAGATTTAGTAATGAAAGATCTTGGGTTCTATCAAATGCCCTTTTTTAGGAAGTTGCATCAAAAAGGTGCCTATTTTATCTCCAGGCTAGCTGCCGGAAGCAAACTTTTTGTAAAAGATAAGCGGGTAAGTTTGGAAACATTGCTGTCAGAAATGCCTGCATGTATTTCATCTTATGAATTTGGGATAGGTATTGGCTCAGATAAAAAAGAAAGAACAGCCTTAGGAGAAATAAAAATGATTGTAGAAAAAGTACCTATAGCAGTTTATGAGCAAAGAATCAGAAAAATAAGAGCTAAATATGAAAGCAAAGCCAGACAGCCTTCTAAAGAACAGCTACTATGGAATAAGTATAATATTTTTGTTACCAATATTCCTGCAGAGTTACTCTCAATAGAACAAGTAAAAAAGATTTACCGCTTGCGTTGGCAAATAGAAATTTTGTTCAAAACATGGAAGTCCATTTTTCATATTAACTTGGTAAAGCCTATGCAATTGTACCGCTTTCAATGTGTGCTATTGAGTTCGCTACTAATCATATTGTTGTTTATGCCGCTGTTGCATTTCTTTAAGCATTATCTGTGGCAGAAGACAGGAAAAGAAGTAAGCGAATGGAAAATGCTGGTATGGCTCAAAAACCACTTGACACTTATTCACAATTTTTGCAAACAAGCAAGATTTGCTAAGTTCGCGAAATTATTTTATGCACAAATATTGCAAGATGGCTTCAAAGAAAAGCGAAAGAAAAAAGGGGAGTATACACATTTTATTCCTCTAGACATCTTAGCAGCGGCTTAGCCTGACGGCTATGGCATCGCTGCTCCAGTCTGTGAGGTCTGTTGAATACATTGGTCGTGCTTTGTATCTGTCAACTCATTGATTCCCTACTTTATTTTATGCAACCATTTTTAGACAGCCTCTTAGCTGGACTTTAGCACTAAGCAGCCCAAGTTAAAGCTTGCTGAAAAAGCAGCAGTTGCCCTCTGGGTAATTTTACCATATCATCTTTCTGGGCAGACATGCAAAAACTACTTTCTTGCCACAAAAGCTGTCTTACACAAGCAATGGCATCCGAAAAAGTAGGATGCTTTTTCTCATACCAGGCGGCTTGACTTATCTGCAATTTTCCTTGCCCCTGTAAGCTGTCTGCTATCAAAGTGATCAGGGAAAACAGTCCTAGTAAAACAGGTGTGCTACGAGCAATAGCTTTAGCTGACCACTGCCTTTGTGTTTCTACACCCAGATGCGCCCTCACCTCTTGAAAAGTAACTTCTATGCTCCAACGGCGGACAAAGTAGTTAATACTCTGCTCGGCAGTCAAAGTCAGGTCTGTAGAAAGTAGGGCACTTGTCCCTAGTTTGCCTTCCGGATCACGCAGCAGCACCCACTGGATAGCCACAGGTGGTTTGCCGGAATGATACCATAATGCCCTGCCTGTGGCTACTTGCATACACTTTTCTTTATGGCCATACCAGTGGGAAAATACGATCCTTTGCCACTCTGTGTCTGCTTGTTGTGCCACTTGAGTGAGTGTGGGCAGGCGTTTACCCTTCTTGCGGCTACGGCCTACCTGACCTTCTCTGCGCAGGGGTAGCGGTTCGTACAAAGCGGCATCCAAACGCAAGCGAGTGATAAAACTAACCTTGCCTGCTAGCGCAGCTAATAAGTCAATGACCGCATACGAACTATCACCTACAGCAATGATTTCTCTCTTGGGCAGCCATCGGTTGAGTTGTAAAAGCATCTGTCTGGCCCAGTCTGTTAGCTTTTTATGCTTTTTGCCATGCCCTTGGTTATATCGTTCACTGGCAGCAAGTACAGTCAGGAAAGGCAGTGCCCAAACTCTTTTAGCCCAACTCACAGGTACAAGTAACATCAAACTTATCCATCTAAGGCCGCTGCTTTTGACAAACTGTGAATTGCTGCTTCTGACACTGTCTCTGTAGATGCCTCGTTGTTCAATCTTTCTGCCCCAACGCCTTTCCAAGGTTTCATCTATGCCCACAATTACCGGTCCTTCGGGTAAGAAACACTTTAGTAGCTCTGTTAACAGTACTAAAGATGCTTTTTGAGCAGACCAGCAAGCAAGACTCAGCACCCGGTGGTACTTGTGAAACTTCTTCTCCCTACTTAATCCCACAATGCATAGCAGGGCACTTACTGTCCTTTTGCCGGGAGCAGGTATCGCTCCTGCCAGCATGAGTTTTACATGCTTGAAAACAGGCTTGGAAAACAACTTTCCAAATGGTATTATTACTCTTAAGAACTCTTCTGGATAAGTAGTCATGGTACAACTTGTTTGGCGATAAGTTTATACCTTCTACTTACCTGTTGAGTTCTTCCTACTATCCAAAATGCTAAAGTCCAGCTAAGTAATTTCTAATATTTGTCTGGTTGAACAGAGCTTATGGTGAGCCGCAAACATGTTCACTCAATCTTATTTCTTTCACTATGCCTACTTCTCTTTCTTTTTAGCAACCCCTTACCCTTGATAATTGTGACTGAGAACCCATTCATATTCCAGGTCTTATCCAACCACACGGTTTCTTACTGGTTGTAACTATACAGGACTGGAAAATTGTGCAGGCAAGCGCTGATACATCTGTGCACCTGTTAATGGCTGCTGAGCAATTAATCGGGCAGCCACTAATGCGTATACTTGGAGAAAAGTTGCCTATACACTTACCAGATTTCTTGCATCAAAAAATCCTGGGTTTACAGTTCGAAGAGAGATCAAGCAAGTGGATTTACTACAAAGAAAGTATCATACGATTATTCACTTGCTCCCCCCTTTGCATACTTGAATTTGAAACACTGGCCGAAGAAGCAGATATTAAATTCGCCTACCTGAATGAGATGTTAAGCCATAGGCAACAGGCGGCCACCCTTCTTGAGTTTTCCCAGACAGCTGCCACACAAATCCGGTTGTTGACCTTATTTGACCGTGTTATGGTGTACCATTTCGATGAAGCCTACAACGAAGAAGTAATTGCTGAAGCCCCGAGAAATGAGCTGGAGCCTTTTTAGGTTAAAATTACTGATTTAAGCTATAGTAGGAGAAGGCTCTTGCACCCTTCAGATAATTCTTGTACATTTCTTTCAGCATGTAACCCTGCTATGCTGGCACAATAGGCCAACATGATAAAGACCGCTTTCCAGCAGGTGGCCTATCTGTGAAGGCAGAAAAAAATGCTCTTTGAGTCATTAAGCGAACTCAGCCAGCCAGTGAATAATTAAAATCATTACCTCAGACATTTTAATCCATTGATGTTAATGGCCCTATATAAATGATCGTATGATTTCAAAAGTTAAATTCTTCCTTACATTATTTATTGCCTTAAGTACTTCTATTGCACTCCGTGCTCAACAAAATATTTCTATAGCCTCACCTAACCAAGCTATCAATCTTGAGGTCCTGAATACTGAGCAAGGTATACTATCTTATAGCATTACCTATAAGAGCAGAAAAATAATTGAGGCCTCTACCCTAGGCTTTTCATTTAGCAAACCGGCTTTACAACTTACTAATTTTACGATTAACGCCTTTGATACAACGCTGCATGATGATACCTGGAAACCCGTTTGGGGAGAAGTAAGCCATATTCGCAATTATTACAAGCAGCTAAATGTAAGGCTTGAAGATAAAACTGGTTCAGGCATTTTACTGAATGTAGTTTTCCGTATATTCAACGATGGAGTAGGCTTTCGTTATGAGTTTCCCCAACAGGCATCCCTTCGTCATTTTATTGTGTCCGAGGAACACACCCAGTTTAGGCTAGCCGGAGATCATAAAACATTCTGGATTCCGGGTGATTATGAGACAAATGAATATGGCTACCATACCACAAAACTGAGCGAAGTTGACGCCCTTGCAGCCGCGCAGAAAGAAAAAGATATTGCCTTAACAGCTCCCATCGGTGCCAATGCTGTTCAAACGCCCCTGATGATGAAAACGGCTGAAGGACTGTATATCAATCTACATGAGGCAGCACTTCGCAATTACCCGGTTATGAATTTAATGCTGGATAAGAAAGCCCTTACACTTACGACTCACCTGGTTCCTGATGCAGTGGGCAATAAAGCCTATTTACAAACACCTGCTCAAACTCCCTGGCGAACCGTGATCGTAAGCGATAAAGCCGCCGGTATCCTGGCTTCAAAAATGATTTTAAATCTCAATGAACCTTCCCTTATTGGGGATGCGGAGTGGGTAAAACCACAGAAATACGTGGGCATGTGGTGGGAGATGCATGTAGGAAAAGCTAACTGGCCTTTAGCCGATGGAAAACATGGAGCCAATACGCGAAATGTAAAAAGCTATATTGACTTTGCCGCAAAGTATGGCTTTAAGGGTGTATTAGTAGAAGGGTGGAACACAGGCTGGGAAGATTGGTTTGGCAATTGGAAAGAAGAGGTTTTCGATTTTGTGACTCCTTATCCTGATTATGATATAAAGGAACTCTCGGCATATGCAAAAGCAAAAGGTGTCAGGATTATTATGCACCACGAAACATCCGGAGCGGTAACTAACTATGAAAGGCGGATGGATACGGCCTACCGCTTCATGCAGGATCATGGCATGAATATGGTAAAAACCGGCTACGTAGGCCGGATTATTCCCCGTGGCGAACACCACGACGGGCAATGGATGGTGAACCATTATGAAAGAGTAGCTCAAAAAACAGCGCAATACAAAATTATGCTCGTAGCCCATGAATCCGTCCGCCCAACCGGATTGCACCGGACTTACCCCAATTGGCTGGCCAATGAAGCAGCCAGAGGCAGCGAGTTTCACAATGCCCCTACTCTGGGTATGTCGCCAGAACATACCACTATTCTACCATTTACCAGAGGCATAGGCGGGCCAATGGATTTTACACCTGGCTTCTTCCACTTCCAGTTAAACCAGTTTGATAGCACCCGCACGCAAAAGATCCGTTCAACCCTGGCTAAGCAATTGGCCTTGTATGTTACTATGTACAGTCCGGTTCAAATGGCGGCTGATTTACCGGAAAATTACAACAAGCATTTGGACGCCTTTCAATTTATTGTAGATGTGCCGGTTGATTGGGCAGATACACAAATACTGGAAGCAGAGCCGGGCGATTACCTAACCATTGCCCGCAAAGAAAAAATCCGTGACGCGGATAAAGGGAAAGAGGCCTGGTTTGTTGGAGCAATTACGGATGAAAACCCACGTACGGCTTCCATTGCGTTAACCTTTTTGAAAAAGGGGAAAAAATATGAGGCAACCCTGTACCGCGACGCTAATCATGCATCCTGGGAAAAGGCACCGGAAGCCTACACAATAGAGAAAAGAACAGTAACCAACAAAACCAGGCTAAACATACTTTTGGCAAGTGGCGGCGGTTGTGCAATCAGTTTGATTGAAAAGTAATAAGCAAAGTTGACTATAAAACACCTTGCCTGAAGCTTTATATATAGGCAAGTAGGGAAAATTATTGTTTCTGAAGATCTCTTGAGGGTTTGGTCCCCTTGGCCTTCACTTCCTGAATGAGTAACCTAACCTTATGGGAGAGTACATTTAACTGCTCTTGGGATAATTATAATTTAATGCTAGAAAAATCATTATTAATGCTTATTCCATTGACCTGTATTTTGTGGCAAGTCCACTTACCAGGTGAAGGATAAGTAGAAGAGTTTATTTCGCCTTATCCTGCACCCAGATAAGTTGTAACCGTTTAAAGCCGAAGCATGGAAAGCATTTCCCCTTTAGGAAGTTCTCGTGCAGTATAGTGGAGACTGAGCTCTTGATTAGCATGATTCTTTTCCACTTCCAACAGCTCTTTCACGGCTATTTTCATAGTTAAATCCGATCCGCTAGCATCGGCAAATGTCCATCTCTTCAATGTATTGCCCTTCTCATCTTGAAGGCTAATGCTCCTGTTAGTACCAGCTCCCCCTTTTATCGTGCAATGGGTGTATTTGATGTACAGTTGATCGCTTTCCTTTGCATCCTTAAGCGGCAGCACCCGTAAGTTCAACGGCTGGTTTACCATTTGCTGTAGAATGAGTTGGTCGTTGAGATAAATCGCATAACTGTCTAATCCAAACTTTGTAGTGAAATTAGAGGCAGTGAGGCATAGGGTAATCAGCGTAAATATCCTTACATACGCCTGATTGAATTTGATCTGTTTCATTGTGTTAATGGTTAAAATTTCTTATCACAAGTTAACCTAAGAGCCTGATATTAAGAAAAATAGTAGACCAACTACCCACATAGTAGATGTCTGCTGAATATTAATGTGAGTCAAGAGTTGAAAACTAAAATAAAAAGGGCAGCAGTGATTCTTTCA
>NZ_JAUKPO010000073.1 GCF_030503435.1 Rhodocytophaga aerolata | reverse complement strand
CCTGAATTTACCACTCAGAAGCCAGATTTCAAACCAGCAGTTGTGCAACACCCAGTCCCCTTTTGGGTAACTTAAAACAGGTGAAACAAAAGATGAAGATCTATATTGGATGATTCAGCATCATGCAATTACCTTGGTAGTGACTCTTTTAGAAGATAAGATGCGACTATCCTTAAAGTGAAGCCAAATAATGAAATCAATTTATTTGCTAATTATATGCTAAAGTCTCTGACTCTATTTCACACGGCTTATTCACTACGCAAAGTTTTTACCGGGTTCATCACTGCGGCCTTGATGGCCTGGTAGCTCACCGTGAACAGTGCAATACCGGTTGCTATCAAGCCTGCCAGTGCAAAGATCCACCACTCCACCTCGATATGATACGCATACGCCTGCAGCCACTGGTTAGCGCCAAGCCACGCAATGGGGAATGCAACACAGCAGGCGATCAAAACCAGTTTCACAAAATCTTTAGAGAGCAAGGCTATAATGCTTAATAGGTTGGCACCTAAAACTTTTCGCACGGCAATTTCCTTTAACCGTTGTTCTGCCGAATAGGTGGCCAGTCCGAACAGGCCCAGGCATGCAATGACCACGCTGGCCAGGGCCACCCAACCAAGAATCGTTTGGCTGCGCTGATCTTCTAGGTAGAATCGTGCGAGCTGCTCGTCGAGAAAGTGGTATTCGAAAGGCTCACGTTCATCATTTGCTACCATTACCCCTTTAAGCTTGTCGAGGGTAGCTTGAATGTTTTGGGGCATGATTTTGACTGAGAAGTAATCGATAGGATAAATCGGATTGTCGTGGTATGCGATAACCAACGGCTCTATCTTCTGCCGCAATGATTGAAAATGGAAATCCTTTACAATGCCGATCACCCGCGGTTTGAACGAAGCGTTAACGTCATCATAAATGGGATTAAAGAAGGAACCACGGGCAGTTTGAGGAATCTCAACCACCTGCGAAACATCGCTAATGCCTAGCATTTTCGCAGCCGTTTCGTTGATCAGGATGGCAGAAGTATCGTTCTCATTCTTAAAGTTGCGGCCCTTAAGCAACTCGATCTTATAGGTCTCAAGAAAATCCTTATCCGCACCGATCGCATAGGCTACCTGCGGTTCATGACCACTTGCCTGCTTTGTGAGCTTTACTCTCACTAACGTTTTCCATTCGCCGGGTACATGCGATGTTACAGACACCCTCTGTACAGCAGCGATCTTCGACATCTCATTCTTCACCCAT
This sequence comes from Rhodocytophaga aerolata, assembly GCF_030503435.1. Lineage (GTDB taxonomy): Bacteria > Bacteroidota > Bacteroidia > Cytophagales > 172606-1 > Rhodocytophaga > Rhodocytophaga aerolata. The sequence continues at coordinate 9,995 of NZ_JAUKPO010000073.1, read as the reverse complement.
TCAAAGTTAGAGCGGGCCTTCACCACATTCACGTCAATGACCACCATCAGCTCTTTGTTGAAGCCCAGATGGCTATTGTTTAAAAAACGTACCTGCCTGAAGAGCACAATCGTTCCGATGATCATGACAATTGAAATCGCGAACTGCAGCACCACTAATGCTTTACGCACAGTGAAATCACCACCAGTTTTGAGCGTCAAGCCTTTCAATAATGAAACCGGGTTGAATCGGGAAAGCAACACGGCTGCATAGCCCCCGGAAAGCAAACCAATCGTAAGGATCATGCCTACCGCAGCGACCCAGAAACCGAAGCCTACGGAGGTGAAAAGCGAAAACTTTTTATTCACAAATTCATTGTAATTAGGAAGCACAAGCGTAACGATGACCACAGCAACCAGGAAAGCGATCACTGTTGTGATGAGGGATTCAATTAGAAACTGCCCTATAAGATTGCCACGTAGCGCTCCGATTGCTTTTCGAACACCGATTTCCTTAAGCCGGCTGGACGCCCGGGCAGTGGTCAGGTTCGAGTAGTTGATTCCTGCGATCAGCAAGACAAGAATGGCCGTAAATGAGAACACTGTTACATAGAAAGGGTTTCCCTGCGGAATGCTATCAACATTTGTATTTCTTGCCCCATCGACGATGCCTTCAGATTTCAAATGCAGCTCCTTCAATGGCTGAAGAGTGTAGGAAAGCTTAGTGCTCGGTTCGAGTGATGCATTGGCATGAACAAGGCGGGTGATTTTACTGGAAACAGCATCAGGGTTTGCTTCGGGGCGTAACAATGCGTAGACAGTATAGCTTGCTGAAGCCCAATCACTCTGCATTTCACGCATAAATTCCTCGTTTGAATACCGCGTTGCTTCTGACAATACGCTGGTAAAAGTAAAGCTGGAATTTTGCGGGTGACTTTTCAGGACTCCAGTAATCTTGACAGGATTCTCCATTCGGGTAAACTGAAGATTTTTATTGATCACATCCTTTCTCCCAAAGATGCGCATAGCGAGATCCTCTGTGATAACAATAGAGTAGGGTTCTTTTAAAGCTGTAGCTCTGTCTCCTTCAATCAGGGGAAAATCAAATACCTGAAGCAAATATTCATCGGCAACAGTGATGGTCTCCTGTACATTCACGGGTTTCTCAGGGTCGACAAGGTTATCACGCCCAAGGCGTTGCATGCGTGTTGTCTGCTCTACTTCCGGAAATGTTTGTTTGGATTCTTCAGCCACCATATACCCGGCTGCGGCAACCGTTGTAGCTTGGGTGTTGGGACTTTTTTCGTGCATGATCACACGATAGATTCTTTCCGCCTTACTATGTTGCGTATCGAAGTTGAGTTCATCATACACATAGAGACCAATCAACAGGAAACAAACCATACCGAATGTAAGGCCCAGCACATTCAATGTTGAGTAAAGTTTGCTTTTCCAAAGGGTTCTCCACCCCATAATAAAATAACTTTTAATCATACCGTTGGAGGTTATAGGTTGATGAATAATAAGTGATCTGGTAATTCCGGGTCTGAAGAGGAATAGAACGTCTTTGAACAAGCGTAAATTGGCCTGGGTTCTCCCCTGGTCTGCTAATCTCCTATCGTAGAATTCGAGCAGGTCTCCTTCGATGTCTGCGTGATATTCCGGCTTGCAAAACCATTGCAGGAAACGCAAGATGAAACTCGGTGGCTGGGCGCTTTTCATGGCCGTTTATTTAAGATTGAGCACCAGTTTGGGCAGCGCCTTCCAAAGCTCGTCACGCGAGGCTTTGCTATAGTCAAGCGCTTTCTTTCCATAAGCGGTAATCTCGAAAAAAAGCTTGGGTCGTCCACGTCGGCTTTCGCCTGACTCTCCCAGCTTTGATGACAGGAAGCCTTTGGATTCAAGTCGCCGGAGCGTGATCTGCAGGGCGCCGATGGTTACTTCCCGGTTAAGGCGTTGTTCAATCTCATCTTTAATCGTTACCCCATACGCGTTTCCATGCAACACGCCTACTGTAAGAAGGACAATCTCCTCGAATTCGCCAAGTTGAATATGTTTCATAGCTTAATAATACTATTATGTAGTAATAATAGCGAGGATTTTGTAAAAATACTATTTTGTAGTAATAATTATTTCGTAGGGTGTGTCAGGCCCCCACATTTTCGTATATAAAGTAGGTAGATTCAAAAAAATAGTAAATGAAATGGGGGAGTTATTTTAACCAATCCTTTTTATTCTTATTATAAAAATGTGGCCAAAAGGGGAAATAAAAGAGGGGAAGAATAGAGTTCAGATCATATTTTTCCCCTCTAGCCCCTATATAATGTTTTAGCCAATGTGAGTTAAATTAACTCCCACTTTGTCATTACTGATGATAAGTCTGACTTTTAGGGAGGAGGGTACCCATGTATGAAACCCCGACAAGCATCCATTTGGACTATGGCGAACAGGTTCGGACCTCAGATGCACGATGGACCAGCAGACGAACGGATGTGCTTCGCCATTCTATCAGCATCGAGTCCAGATCGGCAGGTCTATATTTTTCCAAAGCCTTCTTATTATTCTAAAGCGTAATGAACTATTTTTATTTAAAAATCGGCTATGATGGAAAAAGATTATTATGTCTACTCGGCAGAGATACTGCTTGCCGGCACCAGGGCGTTTTTAGAAGAAAAGCTACCTGCCCCGCCCACGCCAGGCCATATGATCGGCTTGCTTTCGGCGCCCCTCCATGTGCTGCTTCCCATGCTCCAAAAAAGTGAGAAGGCATCGCCAGTACTGGAACCCCTTTTAGAAGATTATACCAGTTTAGCTTCAAGAGAATTACTACAAGAAATAAAAATTATGGCCTGCCATCTCCTTTCACAAAACCTGGAAGGGCAAAAAGAGCAGGAACTAAAAAGGGCACAAGCAGAGGCCGGGCAGTTAATCAGGCATTATGGAGCAAACGCTTTGCCTGATAACTTTTTATATCCACCCTTGCGCAAGCACCTTTTACCAGCAATCCTGATTGATAAACTAAGATATAAATGGTAGCTGGCCATATATAACTTGATCCTTTGGCCTTTTTATCTGTTAAAATAAAGTTGCTAAACCCAAAGACATAGGAGTAAAACCAGACAATGGTGGAGGGTTGAAAAAGAAGAAGTTAATGAAACTGGGTATATTTTATTACTTGCTGCTCTATTGAATTGATCTTTAAAAATATGATTTATTTCTATCATAATCTTATGGCTTTTAACAAGGATAAACTTTATTTTACATTCTCTAAAAAGTAGATTTTATGCTGATAAACGCTCAAATAATAGCTGAAATCAAAGCTATCATAGCTGAGGGAAAAGAAAAAGCCATTAGAGCCGTTGATCATCAACGTACACTGATGTACTGGCATATCGGCAAACGTATTTTTGAAGAAGAGCAGCAAGGAGCAGCCCGTGCCGGCTATGGAGAATACTTGACTAAATACATTGCAGATCAATTAGAACCAGAATATGGCACCGGATATTCCCGTCGGCAAATAGAGTTGATCCGTCAGTTTTACCGTACCTTTCCAATTGCGAATACACTGTATTCGCAATTAAGCTGGAGCCAATACAAATTGCTTATCCGCATAGAAAGTGAGGATAAACGAGATTTTTACATAGCTGAAGCGGTAAAAAATAATTGGACCGTGCGTCAACTGGAAAGGCAAATAGATAGCAGCTTGTATGAAAGATTGCTTTTGAGCAACGACAAGGATAGTGTTCTAGCAGTAGCTAGAGGCGACAAACAACCTTCCGATGCGAAAGAAATTATCAAGGATCCGATGTATCTGGAGTTTTTGGGATTAAGACGGGAAGCCTCCTATTATGAGAAAGATCTGGAGCAAGCCATTATTACTCATTTACAAGAGTTTCTTTTGGAAATGGATAACGGTTTTTCCTTTGTAGCCAGGCAGAAACGGATTCATTTAGAAGGGGATGAATTTTTTGTTGATCTAGTGCTGTACAATCGCTTGTTACAATGCTTTGTCATTATTGAAATAAAAACTCATAAGCTCACACATCAAGACCTAGGACAGTTACAGATGTATGTCAATTATTATGACAGGGTAGAAAAGTTAGATAGAGAAAACCCAACCATAGGCATTTTATTATGTGCCAGAAAAAATGATTCGGTCGTGCGTTTTACCTTACCGGAAGGGACAAAAAACATTATAGCAAGTAAATATGAGATTTACTTACCTACAGAACAACAACTGATAGAGGAAGTAAATAAAGAAATTGAAAAAAGGAATCCAACAGAATAAAAAACTCATTATTCTATCAATTATAAATGAGTAATGCCAACTCCCCCTTTCTTGATACTACAATTTAACTTCTAAATATAACTTCATACACTAAAAAACGTCTTCAATATGATACTGTACGCCATTTAGCATAAAAGAATCACCTTTCTTCTTGTCCTTCATCGCATGGTAAATGGGAGAATCTGTAGAAACACCAAGGTATGGCTTTCCCTCCACTTCAAAGACCGGCAGGCTGGTAGAGACAAACAAGTTCTGTTGATCGGTTAACACTACAGAACCTTGCTTTACCTGCTCATGTAAAGTTTCAACCTCCATTCTCTCTAGTAACTGAAGCTGTGCCTGCGCAGCATCCACTTGAGGAGCCACTAAATTAATTTCATCCATTACCTCCTCGCGGGTGGATTCAAAGTGGTCAGTGAAGTCATCATCCTCATTTTGAGTGGTACTTTCTACCCTTTCCTGGACAGACTCTGTTAAATCATCCCGCAAAAGTTGTTGATTGCTCCTGCTTTCTTCCAAAATACGTTTTTTTAGGCCTAGTTTGTCCATGCGCTGCTATTTTTGTTGATAGGTGAATTCCTAGTAGTGGTATACGTATTTTTTTGTCACATGACCACATACGCGTACTAGAGAATATGCTAAAGGAGCGTGATTGCAACTAAGGTGAAACCAGCCATGCGATTTATTTCATCTGATGGACAACCAAACTTCCCTAAAGGAGTTTACCCTTGAGTTAACCACACCGGATTAATAAAAACCTAAAAACAAGGTTTTTTATAAAAACGAATTTAAATTTTAAATATAGATGCATACATTCTCCGTTGAACGCTTGTCCTTTACGACGATCCATGAACTGCCCCATTCGTGGGAAAAAAAGGATTACTTAGCCTTACTTAAACAAATGGACTATGAAAACCCGGAAGAAATCCCCGATTCGGAGCTACAAGCTATGTGTCTGATGTCGTTGACGGATGTAGAACCGGTGGAGGCAGCTCAAGTGATCGTAGGGTATTTGTTTGCCGGGCAGCTGAGTGAAGGCCAGATTGAAAACGTATCCCACCAAATGCTGACTGAAAAACTATGGGAAGAATATCCCGAACTCTCGCTTCACGAAGGTTTCTTTAAAGCCACTCAGCTGTTGTACACGGCCTATAATGGAAAGTTTCCCAGAGGCGAAGCCGTACAGTTTCAAATTAAGTTAACCCCTGAAGAAGGTGCGAGTCTTTCCCTTTTTGATGGCCATCCGGAGGCACCACTGCTGCGGTTATTAGCCCAGGGTATGCCGGACAGAGCCTTACTTAATCGCCTTTTTAGTGAGAAGTTAGCAGGGGATTCTTTTGAGGAGGCAAGGCATATTCTTTGGCGATTGGATACCATAGAAAAAGATAGCAATTACATCATTTTTGAAATTGTCAGTTCTGCTTATTGGCTGGAGGATTTTAAATATGCAGAATCTTATGTTGCCCAAACACAGTCAGATAGTGTAGAAGAGGAGAAAAGTTAAGCAAATGTATTTGTATACCTAGGGGATGGATAGGGTATAGAATTTGAGTGTCAGCCCTATTCTCTTCTCATAGATACCGCAAAGAATAGAACCACTAAGTTAATAATGGATAACGGACAATTAGTTTAACCTTCCATCCCATCTTAATATGTAGCATTGGGTAAGAGGGCAGGTAAAGCCACAAGATATGCTTGTCCTTGTTGCTCTTCTCTTTACATATTTATATTTCTCTAACCAAAGTGCAGCCGGTATAATTTTGTAGGCTTTTAAGGAGATAAATCTAGTATAGTGCTTTTCTGAGAAGGAGGAATCCTAGCAGGTGATGTTTGAACATTGAAATATGGCTGATCTTGGATTGAAATCTCACTTGTACTCATCAAACCTGAGCCATCTGCAGGTTTAAGGCAGGCGTGCCTCCAAAGTAAGTTTATAACTGCCAGTAGCCCCTAAATAAGCTGGCTCAAAGCTACTTGTTACATCTGAGGCATAGTCCTGATCAGCATTTCGCAGGCGAAGATTTAGTATCTGACCAGTCGGTAGGTAACGGGCCGTGATGCGGTAACGGCCAATAGGAATATCCTGGGTTTGCCCTATAGATTGGCCCTCTAGCTGACGTACTATTTTTTGACCTTCACTGCCATCTATGAGCCGGCCAATAGGCTCTAAAGTTAGTTCTAACCCTTGTGTATCTACAAAATTACCCTCTCCATATACTTCTACCAAGCCTCCATAGTAGCCGTTTCCTCCAAACTCTGTAGGCTTTGGCCCTGTGAGTTTCCATTGCAGGTTACAAACAGCGCCTTCTGAGCCGGCAAAGCCACCTTCTTTGTCCGGATGCAGATCCAGCACATACGTCTTGTTGTCAAAGCTGACCGTTACTGTTCCGCGCACGTACCAGGACCCTGGAGTGAGTTTGAGGGAATACTCTCCTTTAGCATCGCTTTGACCTAAGACATTGTAGTTATACAATTGAGCGTTATTGACTACAATATCTGCGTTAGCTAAGGGCTTGCCTTGCGTATCTGTTACTTTGCCGGAAGCATAGCCCTTTTGAGGAGAGGTTGGGGAAGGTGCAGGATTTGTATCTGGATCTGTGGTGCAAGCTGTGATCAATAAAACAGATAAGAGAAGGTTAATAAGCAAATAAAGCGGTTTCATGGATTGTTTTAAAATGAATACGTAAGGATTAGTTCAAGGACGCTCATCAGTTAGCAGAGCCCTGTTTTTGCTCGTCCTCCCAATTTTAGAGCGGCAGCTTTACAGACTCTTACTTTATGGAAAATATAGGTAGCGGTAACCTTGCCCATAAAATTATTATACTCTCAATTGGAACATGGGCTATTTCCTTTGTCCATACAAGCAAAAGGTAAGAAAGGCAGTAGAGAGTAAACATTACAAGTTTGATCAAATCAATCCTGTAGAAATAAAAAAGCCTGCAGTATTTATGACTTTGGATGCAGTTGATTTTCTTTCTAGTGTCAGTGTGAAAAGGTAGACATCTTTCCCCTCTGCTCATTTCGATAAGGAAACACAAAGGGACTAATTCCATAATTTTTTCTCTTAGATAATTGTCCACTTTTATTTGACGACATCATTGATTAGATCTTCAAAACAAGTACTCATTCAACGAGCTTTTGAAAGGGGGACCTATGAGCTAGTTTCTACTGTCAAGACGTTTGATTTATTTCAAAGTTTATTTGAGGAGATTATCGATAAGAGAGTGCACTATTAAACATATTATGAAGAAGCGCTTAAGAAACTTCCATCAGAATAGCAGGTAAAGTGATATATCTTAACTTTTTGGTACAGACCCAAGAAAGGGGAGAATAAAAAGACATCTTGTTAACAATACTATTGTCGGATTAGCCTGCCAGTACATCTTTATATGGATATTACGCTACACGATATAAAAGAGGAACTAAGACTAAAACAGCAGAGCGCATGCTAGGCTTATTGAATCACTGCTATAGTTTATACAAATCAGCTACTACCACATTGTTTGCTATTTTTCTGCTCTCAGCCGGACTATCGTAGACAATAAGCAAATGTCTTTGATCAAAAATGGTCATTCCTTCTGCTTTGTCTTTTCCTGAATTACTATCAAAACCATGGGGTACAGTAAATAATTTCTCGAGTTCTTCCTTTCCTACCAAGGCTTCCTTCTGTTGATGTAGGCCATTTTTCCACCGGAATACAGCAATCTCTCCATCTAAATCCATGGTAGGTCCGGCAAGAATCAATAGATCCTCTTTTAAAATAGCTAATTCACGGATGCCCATTCCCCCTAAATGCAGGAAATGTTTTTTATATAGCTTCCCATCTGCCTGTTCTTTTAATGCAAAATAGCCATCTGCCGTATCTACTACCTCTACTTCCAGAATGGCAGCCCAGCCCCTAAGTACAGGCCCCCGCAAACCAATGTATAGTTTCTCTCCTTTTATAGCCAGGCCTTCAATATCAAAGCCATTGTCCTTTCCAGGAATATGCATAAAGGCTTTAAAATGGATATCTTCTTTCAATACTTGCATCAACTGATTGGTCTCTTCCCAGCCAATCAGTTGAGCTGCCGTTAGTACAGTCTCAGGCTGAGTTGGATGCACACACGATTTACAAAGCCGGTATTCGCCTGTCTGTGGATTGGGCAATAAAGGAATCCGGGCAAGGATATACCGGTTAGCATCGGCTTCTACTTTGGCTAATTTCTGGAGTTGCTTTTCTACATCAGCTGATTCTTGCTTCGGCTTTTTTCTTTTCAGGCTGTGGGAACCAACCAGCCATAAATAATGCCCATGAAAGCACATACCTTCGATATCTATTTCACAGCCATCACCGGCAGGCAACTGGAGATAATCTAGCAAACTAAAAGCTTGGTGTTGAGAAAAATTACCATTTTCATCGATCTTCACTCTTTCCAGACCAATACTTTCATCGCAGGCCATCCACAAATAATCTCCGCATCGTTCCACCGAGGATAAGCCATCTCTGACATCTTTGCCTTTTGAATAATTTTTTACTTTATCATCAAACTGGAGTAGTATAGGTTTGGTAAACATGGTATGTGCAGGTTAAATGTATGTGCAGGTTAATTATATTTTATTTTCCAGGTGTATTCAAGCAATTGATAATATGATACGTGTGCTGGTCAAACCGGTTCAATAAAAGGGCAAATGCTACTTTGTTGGATGGATTAATGAGTATAAACAAGATATTACCGAGGCTCAAGTAGAAAGCCATTTATAAAGAAGGATATTATTTTGCCTTCTTTATCTAGGAAGGATTCCTGGAGATTCATTTCCATACTGGCAATAAGGCTTCTAGATATAGACTTGTTGTATATGGGAGAAGTGCTTAAATAAAAAAGATAAGCTTGTGAAAAAATATAATTGTGAGACCTTTACACCTACTAAATTAAAGTCAAAATTAGTATAGATTTATGGCAAATAAATTCCCCATTTTGGAGTTTCAACAAAGGGGGAATAGATTTAACTCCTCTTAAACACCTGCAAATTCAAAGAATTATCTGCAAAAGAACCCCTACGGCAACAAACATCAATTCTATAGCTATTGGTAAAAGGTAAAAGAAAGATAAAATCCTTGCAAAATATTACAAAGAAGATTGCTACATTGGACTTGAAACCTAACAGCTAGACCTCACTTCTGGTAAAACCTTGTTCAGTCATGGAAGATAACCAGCATAAAAAAATACTCAAACTTTTTCTTCGAATTGCCCTTTCTGCCAGATTTCTATCAGCTGTGGCAGACAGATTTGGGTGGTGGAATAAAGAAGTTTCGGTGTGGGGAAACTGGAATAGTTTTTTAGCCTACACAGAATTGATCAATCCTGGGCTGCCCAAGGCAGTAGTACCTGCTATTGGCATTATAGCTACAGGGGCAGAAATACTCTTTGCCTTCTTTCTTATCATAGGATTCAAAACAGAGTTGTTCGCCAAACTAAGTGGGTTTCTTTTACTGCTCTTTGGGCTTGCCATGATTATTTCGACAGGAATAAAAGCAGCATTAGACTATTCAGTGTTTCCAGCTACGGCAGCAGCCTTTGCCTTAAGTTTGATAAAGGAAAAATATTTAGAAGTAGATAGTTTAATTTCAAAGAGAGATCGCCAAAAGGCACTACAATAATGAGTATAAAATAAAGGGCAGTTAGATTAACTCCCCCTTTCGAGTAACCATATCACTCTTCTTGCTTTAATATCTCAATGTGCTTTCT
>NZ_JAUKPO010000072.1 GCF_030503435.1 Rhodocytophaga aerolata | reverse complement strand
ACTTGAGAGAAGAATAAGGATAAAGAAAACCGCTAAATTTTGTCTCACTACTAATTCGTTATTTTTCTTTTACTTGTGCCTAACAGTTGGCTAAACGCACCTTTTACTATTAGTTGCGTTTATTTCTTTTATAGTCGCCACTCCCTTTTTGTAACTCCAAAAGGAAGGAATAGCAGCCTCAAATCAGCTTTTTAAGCAAGATGAGCACTCTTAGAGCCACTCTTTAGATAGCTGCAGGCTATTACTCAAGATAACATTTCTGGGCAACTAGTGTTGTTCCAAATTAATTATTAGATTTAACATTAGCTTTGTTGACATTCTCATATTGGGTAGCCATTTTTTCTCTGGCTGTATCTACGGTAAAGCTCCAGTGCACTTTCACACTTTGCTTGTTACGCTCATCAGCCCAGGCTAAGACCTGCTCAGAGAGTGCCTCTATGTTATCTATCCTTCTGTCCAGACATTGTCTGGCTAAAGCAGAAAACTCTATTTCAGCTATATTTAACCATGAGCCATGCTTAGGTGTAAAATGAAAAGTGAGTTTACTTGCCATAGCCCTAGCTTTAGGGGCAGGTAAATGTTCATAAAAAGCACCAAAAGTATGGGTGTTGAGGTTGTCCTGCACGATATGTACTTGTGTTTGGTTAGCATAGTGTTCCTCAAGCAGGTGCTGCATAAAGTCTGCATAGTCTTTTTTGGTCCGTCTTTCCCTGACCTCTATATAGCGCTTGCCTGAGTCTAGATCATAAGCAAGTAAAACCACGGCTGTGCCATTACGGCTATATTCATTATCTTCTCTTTTGGCTTTCCCTGCTTTCATGGGCAGGGCAGCTATGACTTCTCCCAACAACTGGCATGGCCGCTCATCAAAACAGAGGCGGGCACCCCCTTCCTTAGGCGGCCAGTCATAAAAGTCTAATACCTCCTCCATATTAGCGATATATTGCCCATCTATCTTTCCGATACACCATTGCTTTTTGAGCCAGGGTTTGAGCTTACTTTTTTTAAAATCAAGCGCACTGATTCATCTTCCAGCTCATACCCTAAACTCACTAAGCGTTCATTGATCAGGCGGATTGTCCACCGGCTTCTCCCTTCAGGGGCAGCACTACAGGCAATTTGAGTTACTGCCGCCTCCACGGCAGGGGTGACTTTACGGGGTTGGCCACTACGAGGCTTTTCTGCCAAAGCTGCCTGCAAGCCTTGCTGCTCGTAGCGTTTGTGTATATTGTAAACAGTGGCTAGACTCACCCCTACCTCTTGGGCAATTACTTCCGGCTTTTTGCCTGCAAAACTCTCCAAGAGTATTCTTCCTCTTTTTACCTTGCGTACGGAGTGTTTACCTTTACTTACCAATGCTTTCAATTTTGCTTGTTCTACAGAACTGAGTTGAACGGTAGCTATTGTTTTTCTCATACTCCTTTACTTATGGTTTTATAAGTAAAGTTACCTTTTCTTCTAATAATTATTTTGGCAAAGCACTAGTATGGTTTTTAAAGTGTGTATAGAACAATTTTATGATTGTAATAATAAATAATCTATAGTAGAAATGTTATATTGAGCTGCGCTAAAAGTTAGCCATCAGGCTAATTGTATAGGAGGAGTATAAAGAAGACCACAATGATCGTAGAAACAGAAAACTTAAGACTTGTTGGAGCAGACATTGACCTATTAAAAAGTGCGATTAGAGGCAATGATCAACTGTCCAACAAATTGGGAGTAAGCCTTGCAGACAAGTGGACAGAATTTGGAATTGAAGCCATTCAATACTCCCTTGAGAGGCTTTTAGAAAGCAAGGAAGAAAGCGGGTGGTGGACTTATTTTCCCATCCATAAAAGGGATAATACACTCATCGGCAGTGGAGGATATAAAGGCAAACCTACGGAAGAGGGAACCGTGGAACTGGGCTATGAAATTGCACCCTCATACCGGAACAAAGGTCTTGCCACGGAAATGACAAAAGGACTTATTGCCAATGCTTTTAAGAATGCAAAAGTGAGCGTGATCCTTGCCCATACGTTGGGGCAAGAGAACCCTTCCACCAAAGTGTTGACTAAATGCGGCTTTCAAAAAATAGCAGAGATAAATGATCCCGAGGATGGACTGCTATGGAAATGGGAGTTGAGACGAGCTGAATAAAAACAAAATAAGAGCAGGCCGCTAACAAGGGCTTCAACCGATTAACGAGCTGCTCTAACACAAGAATAACGCTTGAAAAGCGGCCAGGAAGCGGTGATCCACTATTGTATGAACAATAATTAGAAATGGATACACTTACAAACGGAGACTTATTGTTGAAAAGGCTATCTTTGGCAGATGCAGAGGCATTATATGCACTTTATACGCTGCCTGAAGTAAATCAACATTTTGAAAGCTCGCCTTTCTTGCCAGAGGAAACAGCCATCAGCTTCACAAGTAGAATTATAGCCAACTGTGCCTTTATTTGGACCATACGTCTACAGGGTGAACCAGAAAAAATCATTGGTGAAGCCGCCCTTCATCACTATGACCAGCAGCAAAAGGCGATAGAAATAGGCGGAAGTCTGTTACCTGCCTATTGGGGCAAGAACCTGATGAAACAAGCCTTTGAGCTACTCATTGAGTTTGCCGGGCAAACCTTGAAGGTTGAACAAATCATTGGTAAAACGAGTCTAGACAATAGGCAAGCCATTAAAATGGTGGAAAAACTAGGTTTTCAACATGTAGGAGTGGTAGAAAATGAGATAATTTTAAGGAAACTATACCAACACCAGGCAAGGCATTAATTAACCCTTCCCAACCGCGTAGAAAACCATAGCCGAAATGATCTCGGTTGCCTTTGGTAGATTATAGAGCACGTTTGCAAAAACAGAAGTCCAAAACTTGTATCATAGATTTCGAGTAATTCGAACTCCCCCTTTGCATTAACTATAAAATCGTAGATTCTTCACCTTCAATTCCCCTATACTTCTTCCATACGGCTATCCCAAAAACAGAAAGCCTAATACCTAATTTTCACCCAACTAAAAATTTAGTTGAATTTAGTAGGATTAATCAAACTAATTATTTAGTTTTAACTAATGATTTAGTTTAATATTAATCCAGCATATTATTTTATGAAAGAATTAACCAAAGCCGAAGAAGAAATCATGCAGGTGCTATGGGAATTAGACAGCGCTTTTGTCAAGGATATCATCACCCAAATGCCTGAACCTAAACCTGCCTATAACACGGTTTCTACGATTGTTCGAATCCTGCAACAAAAAGGATTTGTGGGATATGAGGTACATGGCAATGCCCATAAATACTATCCCTTGATTAGCAAAGAGGCTTATACCAAATCCTTTATGAAAGGATTTGTAGGACGCTATTTCAGTGGATCCTATCGGCAGATGGTTTCCTTCTTTACCAAACAAGACAAGCTCAGCCTCCATGAATTAGAGCAACTTCTTCAAGAACTTAAAGAAAAGAAATCATGAGCAATTACCTACTAGAGCTTTCCCTGATCCATTTAGCATTGATGCTAGGATACTTTTTGTTTCTCAGAAATGAGCGGCACTATGCCAGCATGCGGTTTTACCTGATCGGTACTACCCTGCTCTCCCTTACCATTCCATGGCTTAAGCTACCTAAGCTATTTTTTAACAGCAAGATACCAATGGATACCCTGCCTATGGAACCCATTCCACTAGATGTTATTCTCATTACTCCAACGGCTGAACCCTCATCCTGGAATGATGATCTGCTCATCTGGATGTATACAGCCATTAGCGCATTCTTTCTTTGCAAATTCTTTAGCAGTGTGTTGTACCTGATCTACTTAGAGCGCAAGAGCAGTTATGAGAAATTTGATGACCTGTACATTCGCAAGGCCAGCAACATTCAAGGAAGTTTTACTTTTTTCAATTGGATCTTCTTAAGCGATAAAATTGATAAAAAAGGCCCCGAGTATGAGCTAATCCTAAAGCATGAAAAAGCACATGCTACAATGGGGCACACCTACGATATAGTATTCCTGGAGTTGTTTAAAGCAGGTTTCTGGTGGCTCCCTACCGCATGGTTTATTAGTAAAGAAATTAAAAAAATACATGAATTTCAGGCCGATGCTTACGCACTTAAGTCCTACAGTGTTGACTACTATTCGTCCATACTGATCAGTTCTACTTTGAAGTTAAATGGACTGAGTCTGGCCAGTTCCTTTCATGATGGTTTAATTCTAAAACGACTCTTAGCAATGAAACAACAAGTAACAAATGTGAGCCCCTGGAAATTAGGAGCGCTATCAGCACTAGGCACTTTACTCTTGGTAGTATTTGCCTGTAGCGAAGAGTTGGACCCCAAATCAAAAGAGATGGAGATGGGTAGCCAAAGCAACAATATGGCAGGAGAGGTCTTTATCGTAGTAGAAGAGCAACCCCAATATGAAGGAGGCATGGATGCTTTCTACCGGTATGTAAGCAATGAAATAAAGTATCCGCTGCAAGCACGGCAGATGGGTGTGGAGGGACGAGTAGATGTGGAATTCGTGGTTGAAAGAGATGGCTCCTTATCAAATGTAAAGGCTATCCAAGGGATTGATGCAGGCTGTGACAGGGAAGCGGTAAGAGTGGTGCAAAAGGCTTCTTCCTTCAAGCCTGGCACCCAAAGAGGTAGGCCTGTACGGGTGCGAATGGTCATGCCCATCCTCTTTAAGCTAAACAAAGATAAAACGAATGAAGACAACAGCACTCAAGGAATCATTGTCGTAGAGAAAGCCGAATTGAAACAAGAAAAGCTCAAGGTTGATGCCAGCTATGCCAGTGGTGCATGGTCCGGTAGGGTCTATGATGAGGAAGGCGAGGGACTTCCAGGGGTGAACATAATAGTAACTGGAACCACAACGGGGACCGTATCTGATTTAGAGGGTAATTTCAGCGTGAAAGCCAATGAGTCCAATGACCTCAGTATAAGTTTTGTTGGATATGAAAGTATAAGATTAAAAGCAAAATAAGGTGTATCTGAAGCAAATAAATTTGTAATTCAGGTTAGTGGCGAACATACGCCACCTCGATAGTGGCATGGGTAAAAATTAGCTAAACAGGGAGAACCTTATATCCTCTTTTTCTTTGTTTTCTTCTCTACTCTCCTATTTCACTATCATAAAGTACGTGCCCAGGAAGTTGAATGAACTGAGCATAGAGGAAATTTCTCTCAACCATTTTAAACTCACAAATAAGTAAAAGTATAATAGCAGGTGCTTAGCGCCATTTTACGTCCATTTGTAACCAGCATCTTAAATACATATTCTTCCAAAATCAGTTAAAACAGTTAAATCACCGTGTTCAGAATCGGACAGCATCTGCCCATAATCGGACACCAAGAGCAGAGGTATTTCTAATAAAAGGCGTATTAGAGATAAAAAAGCAATAAAATTGATTGGCAAAGGATTTGGCATACTGAAATAGATGTAATCAGGAAGGGATACTATGACCTGCCTTACTTTCAAGATAAATCATGTTTTGAGATTCACCCGCATACTGCTATGCTAAAACTGCTCTTACTTACCATCAATCAAAATTTACATCAGGAGCAAAATTGCAACTTCTCGAAAAGGGTGATGATACTCTTTTTACTTGTTTCTTTTCAGCCTGCTGCTGCCCAACAAGGAGATTACTTTCAGTATGGGAAAGATGGACGCAAAGGTTATTGGCAGTTAAAGACAAATCCTGCAACCCGATGCACAGAAGTTACCTTTTATAGTCAAGAAGGGGAATTACTTTATAAAGAATCACTCAAAGGTAAATTTATTAAACTCAACAAGCGTAACATCGGTGTGTTAAATGAAAATCTAGCCCGGTTGACAAATCATACTTTATTAGCCACTCAGGTAAAGTCAGTTGATTTATTTGCAAGGAATCAGGCTGTACTTATTACAAGTAATTTAACAGGTAAGGCCATTAAGGCAAATGTAGTGGGCTATCTTTCAGCAGAACTTCGCTATGAACTGCATGTGTTAGCAGCAAAGGCGAGTTTCCTACTAACTTTGAGTAATCCAACAAGAGAGCCTTTGATCATTAAGATAAAAAACGCAAAAGGACAGACTCTTTTTTCTGAGCGAACATTTTTAGTCACTTATGAGAACCTGCTGCATCTTCACTCATTGGAGGAGGGAAAATATACAGTAATTGTGTCTGGCTACAAAAAAAAGCTTACTCAAAAGGTTGAACTGATCAAGGACAAAGACACAAAATATCTGCTCTTACTTCCCTAACAGCTGTTCTCTGCTCTACAGTAAGTGTCCCACCTAGAGATAGAAACTAGCAGTATGTTATAGCTCATTCAGCAGAAAGTTGTTTGTAATATTTAGCTTAATTTATGAGCAGCTATGAAAAGAGAAAAAAGAAAGCATCCAGCCCAAACTCCTTCAAAAAAGGCAGTAAAACCTAACAGGGAAGTATTGAAAAGATTTTTTGATAATGAAAGCCCTATTCAAGAAGTGCAAACTGTTCATGAATGGTTTGCCACTGCCCAAGGTCAAAAAATATGTGTCAAAAGAATTAGATAAAGATTTTAAATTACTTGATGCAAGCTCTGAATTAGAGCATACATCTGAAGATAAAGTAGATTCTGCAAAGTTTTTTAACCGTATAGTAAAGGTAATCTCTCAAAAATATTCGAAAGAATAAAGAATGCCGTATAAATTTGCCATAAGAAAGATTATCTAAAAGCGAAAGTTACGCCAATTCCCCCTTTCCATTAACTCAAATTATTAGAACTTAAATTCCGCTTATTTGCTATCTACACTTTTAGTGGGAAGCCCATTTTGTGGTCAGCTAAAAATAAAAACGGCAGCTTTAGCAGGAAACAACAAGATAGCTATTTATATAAGTTTTTCTTCCATCGCTTTCTCTATAGCTGCTGATTTAGAGTGTACTTCAAGTTTCCAATAGATGTTTTTTATATGGGTTCTCACCGTTTCCTTATCTATAAAGAGCTGCCCGGCTATCAAAGAATAAGTTTTGCCTTTGGCTAATAATTCCAACACTTGCACTTCTCTTGGTGTAAGAAGCGAAGAAGTGTTTTTATGAAATGAAGTTACAATGGCTTTTGCAATGGAGAGGCTTAGTGGAGCTCCTCCCTGGTATACTTCCTGGATGGATTCCAGTAGTTTAACCGGGGAACTACTTCTAGTAATATACCCATCAATCCCTGCTTTCAAGAGCTGAAATATGGCTTCTTCTGTTTCTAGATAGGTAAAGACAATAAGCTTGGTTTTAGGAGCAATGTTCTTTATACTTCTGCTAACCTCTGTATAAGCTGAGGTTAAGGGTTGATACCCACAGCCATCAGTAGTAGCAAAAATCACATCTGGGCGCTCGGATTTCAAGTTATCTATCAGATCCTTGCAGGTTATGTAAGAGTTGAGCACCTGATAGCCATACGTACTGTTGAACATGGCAAAAAGCCCTTCTCTTACTGTATCTTCATAGGCTAAAACAGTGATAGTAATACCTTTATTGAGCATATATTTAACTATTACTGCATATAAGTCATTCTATTGTCAATTCAGCCTTAGTTCAAGCTAATGTTGGCTTCTCTGCGCTTACTATTTTTAGTACTCACAAATTGTAAATCAGAAGTGGCTATTAGAAAAGAAGGCCGGCGGAATTTGTATCTGCATGGTTGGACCGCTCCAGATCAAGCAACCACTTTTTGCGCCAGATTCCCCCACCATACCCGGCAAGGTTTCCATTTTCACTTACTACCCGATGACAAGGTATTAGAATAGAAATCCTGTTCCTCCCATTGGCATGGGCTACAGCACGTACAGCTGAAAGTTTATTCAAAGCCATAGCTTGTTGCTTGTAAGAGCGGGTTTCTCCATAGGGAATGGTTTGTAAGGCTTGCCATACCGTTTGCTGAAAAACGGAACCTGGCGTAAAGAGCGGAACACTAAACGCTTTTCTTTTTCCTTCAAAATACTGCTCCAATTCCTGCTTGAGCAAATCAAAAAGAGGGTTGTGCCCTTGGATAATGGTAGCCTTCAACATTTTGGCCAACCCTTTTAGCTCAGTTTCCAGCATCTTTCGATCAGTAAACTCTAACAGACAAATGCCTTTTTCGGTAGCACAGGCCAACATAGTTCCCAGTGGTGTTTCAAGCCTTGTCATAGTAACAACCTGTTTATGTTTACTATGACGAGGGGAGACTCCAAAAATGGATTTAAAGGAGTCTGTAAAACCACTCAAGGATTCATATCCGGACTCAAAAGCAACGGCCGTAACGGGTTCCCCCTCCTGAATTTTCTTAAAAGCAGTGTTAATACGAAACATTCTTTGATAAGCATGAAAAGTTATGCCGTGATTCTTTACAAACCATCTTCTGATGGCGCTTGGCTCTATACCTTTTTGAACCAAATCCCCATCTTTGAATTTGACAGTAGGATTATTGCCTAATTCTTCAATAATCTGTTTGATATAATGGGGTGTTTGTCCTATCTTTTCTAATGGATGATAAACTTTGCAGGGTCTATAGCCCTTTAGTATTGCCTCACGGGTAGAATTAAAAAATTCAACATTTTCTATTTTGGGTTTTCGGGCGCTACAGGTGGGTCTGCAAAATATGCCCGTTGTTTTAACTGCCGTAATAAATGTTCCTTCAAAGCGTATATCTTTTTCGATGATCGCTTTGTACATGGTCTCATTGGTTAGCATCAGATTTTCTTTTTTCAAAAATAGCCCAGTGATCAGGTTGCTGCAACCGAAAACTTGACAAGTATTTTTAATATTGCCTACATAGTCTTGTCCTAGTATAGGTTCACAGAAATGCACTTAGGATATCCCCTAAAATATAGAGAAGAAAGAAGACAAAACTACAGAATAAGAGAGTTAAGGCGAAGTTCTTTCCCCTTTTGCCCATTTGTGCAGTTTCATTATATGGGGAAATTCAGTTACTTTTATATTTAAATAGCTTAGGTGTTTGTACAAGCATAAGAGAATGTTTCTATCCCTACAAACCGTTAGCACTTTGTCGTTTATTTTTCCATTCCAAATAGACTTACCCATTTTGATTTATTCACCCCAAAGCATATACTCCCTGCAAGCATGATTACTCCGAACGAAATTCCAACCATTCCAAAAAATGGCGTTTGTGGTATCCTTGTTAAAATTTCTGCTACAAAAGCTGAATACAAACCTATCACTGACCAATACATAAAGGAAAAATGCATGTATTTCCACTTCTGGGTTGGCTTCTTAGTCCATAGAGGTATCATGCCTAAACTAATTGTTAACAGGCTAGCAATCGTTGTATAATGAAAAAGTCCCCATCTGTTGAATAGCCGATAAATCATCAAGGAAGTCAGTAACAATATCCCCATACTTGCTACATACACATAGCCGATTTGCTTATGTCGGATGGTTCCTTTGTTCATCAGCAGGACTAATGCCCCAGTGAGCAAAGCAACGATGGATGAAATCAGATGGATTAACCCGTATGTATCTCCCACTACCTGTTCCATAGTTGATTGTTATTGAATATTGATGGTTCAAGCACAACGTTAGCTTAGTGTTAGAGCAATGTGCCCAGAGAGTTCAGTTGTTGCCTGTGTGCCCTGTGTGCCAGGCAGGCAGAGTATAGGTGAAAGAAATATACAAGAATTATCCCATACATGAAAGTGCTATTTTAGCGGACCTTCGATGCAAGGGCCTGAGATGGAGGCACTACCAGATCTTTCCCGAATTCAACGCTCATTTTAGATTTGGATAGGTAATTCTAATTGGGGAAACCTATTAGTAACTGGCAAGGGTTAAATTAATTCCCCCATTTATTTAACCCTGAAAGATAAATTGATTTTTAACAACAGAAAAAGTTGAATACACTATTGCTCTATTGTTTCAAACCTTATCTTAGCCTTCCCTCTACATTTAGTCATGTTGCAAATGAAAATAATCTATTTACTAAGCCTGTTGTTTTCGGGGCTTTTCTTGATAGCACCTGCCTCTGCTCAGAACCGATCCAACCTCAGGCAAGTGCTTGTCAAGGGCAATCAATTCGTCACAGCCGAAGGCAAGCCTATTGTTTTTCGGGGATTGAACAGCAGTGATCCGGATAAACTTGAGAAAAGTGGCCATTGGCAGAAGTCCTATTTTGAGCAGATCAAACAATGGGGCGCTACTATCCTCCGGTTCCCTATCCACCCGCACGCCTGGCGCAGCAGAGGAAAACAAGCCTATCTACAATTACTTGACCAAGGGGTAGCTTGGGCAAGTGAGTTAGGTCTGTATGTGATCTTGGACTGGCATAGCATTGGCAATCTTAAAAACGAATTGTATCAGCATCCCATGTATGACACCACTTTGAAAGAAACCTTTGAGTTTTGGAGAACCATCTCTGATCATTATAAAGACAACACCACGGTAGCTTTTTTTGAACTCTTCAATGAACCTACCCTGATGGGAGGTAAGTTAGGCACCTGTAGCTGGGGGCAATGGAAAGAGATGATGGGAGGAAGTCATTACCATTATCCGGGCCAATAGTTCGAAAGCCATTCCACTGGTAGCCGGTTTCAACTGGGCCTATGATCTAACAGAAGTGGCAGCCAATCCTATTAAGGCAGAAGGCATTGGCTATGTCAGTCATCCTTATCCGATGAAGCGGGAAAAACCCTGGGAAGAGAAGTGGACAACTGATTGGGGATTTGTCGCAGAGAAATATCCTGTGATTTTAACCGAGATTGGTTTTTGTGGACCAGATGAGAAAGGAGCTCATGTTCCTGTCATCAGTGATGAATCCTATGGGGAGGCGATCACCAGGTATTGTGAGGAGCGGGGGATTTCCTATGTAGTATGGGTATTTGATCCCCAATGGTCGCCTATGCTTTTCAGTGACTGGAACTATACGTCAACTAGGCAAGGAAAGTATTTCAAAAAAGTCTTGCAGCAATACACAGAGAAAGAGTGATGGTAAATACCCTTTCACTTACTTTGTGCTAGTTTATTCCCGAATGATGAAACTTCACATTGGGGCAAGAGGGGAATAAAATTAATTTGCAATCCACATATTAAGCATTTCTACTTTACCTTTTTGCCCCTCTTTTCCATTTATGCAGTTTCATTATTGGGGAAACTACATTATCTACCTTTATTCTAGCACTACTTGAAATGGCAAGTTAACTAAACTAGTAGACTTGCATACATTTCTTCTTATTGACTAATCAAGAGTATGTGCTAATTAACTCAGGATTGTGAGGTGGTAAATCAAAAGGAATAAATACAAAATCACCATTTTTAGGTATTGGCAAAAAACTGTTTTTTTTGTATCTTATGAGAGTACTTACTGCCTCTCAATGGGTTAGATTTTTACACCTTTTACACCTTATCTACCAATGTGAAGCTAAGAATTTATAGTACTGAGCTGAGTACATGTCAAAAGTTTGCCAAGAGCCTCCAAAGTTGTAATATGAGGTTGT
>NZ_JAUKPO010000071.1 GCF_030503435.1 Rhodocytophaga aerolata | reverse complement strand
CCATCAAACCGGTACGCTTCTTCTATGTGATTGGTAGCCAGGTTGAACTTTACCAACTTAAAACTATTGTCATATACTTGTTCCATATTTGGACAAGCCGGATGTAAGTCATCTTTACTTTTGAGTTTTATGAAATTAAATAACTTTTTTTTGTTATTGGATTTTATAAAGCACAAGAAGAATAGAAAAAGTTTAGGCTTTTACATTCTTCTTGTGCTTGAATTATTATAGGGGATTCTTATTGACAAAAACTTCCATTACCACACCTTCGGATTTTATATCTAATACGCGTACCAAGCCATAGATATATCCATGCTTATCTACATCTGCCTTGAACGAATAGATAGTACCCTCCTGAATAGGTAGTTTTCCATACGGTATCTGATAGTTACTGAAATTAGATTTAATAAAATGTGGATTCTTAACTGCCGTGGATAAATCATTGGTTTTTAAAATATTATAAGAGAAATGTGTTTGCCGGTTAACAGCTCCTTTCTGGCTAAACACACCTTTTTGTCCATCAGGCCGGGTAAATTCAAAAGGAGACATCAGATGCGTTGTACCTTGAAGAGAGGTGCAGAAGAAATCTATCTTGCTAAAAAGATTTAAGTTTTGCACGGCAGCCATGGTATATTTTTTACCTATTGTTGCACTGAAGAAAGCTTTGCTAGTAGAGTTGGACGAATATCTCGGCAAGGTAAATTTATAACCTACTACCTGCCCATAATCTACCCGGATAATATCATCAGCTGCAAAATCCTGATTACTCAACAGATTATCTGGCGAAGACTTCTCCGCAGATCTGACAGGTTCAACGGTCAATTTATCGTCACAGCTGGAGAATAGCAAACATGCCGCAATGAAAGGAATAGCACACGTTACATTGAATTTCATGAGTTTGATTGTTTAAATTAAGTGGTTTGTTTTAGTAAATAATTTTTTTTGTGTCCCTGATCGATCTTGTTTTTAAGACACTCAAAATTACACGATGGCAGCCCCTGCAATTATTAAGAAAAATGTAAAAAGTATAAAAAAGTATAAAATTGAATTTATTACCCTATTTCCATTAAATCTTGCAAAAAAGTAAGCAATACATGGGTTACTTACGAGATACTTTTTCATAAAAAAGTTAGCCAATATAGAGGAGCAAAAGCAGCAGTAAGTGTTGATGAAAATTATTATCAATCACTTTGAAGAAGGCTATATATTTTGCAGATTCACCGACCAAACCTAAGCTATGGAAACTTCCCACCTGCTGATCATTGATGATGAAGTTCAATACAGTGAGCTCACAAAAGAATACCTGGAGATGAGAGGATTTCACGTAGTGCTGAAACATGATGGAGTAGCCGGGCTAGAAGCATTCAAGACCACTTTTTTTGATTTATGTGTGCTGGATGTAAAGATGCCCCGGAAAGATGGCTTTACGCTGGCTCAGGAAATCCGTTTATTGAATGAACACATTCCTCTCATTTTCTTGACTGGACAATCCCTGAAAGAGGATAAAATAAAAGGACTTATGCTAGGCGCCGATGATTACCTGACTAAGCCTTTTAGCCTTGAAGAGTTGTATTTGCGGATTAAGGCTATTTTGAAAAGAGTAAAAGTACAGGAAAAAACCAGAGAAGTAAACGTATTCAGATCCGGCGGAACCGTGTTCAATGTCCAGCTGCGTGAGCTTCAGGTGGCCGGAAAAAACTGCAAGCTAACTTCTATAGAAGCTAAACTTTTAAAGCTGCTTTTTGAAAATGAGAATGCTGTACTTACCAGAGAATCAGCTATGAAACACATCTGGGGAGATGAAGAATATTACCGGGAGTATAGCCTGAATGTGTATATCAGTAAAATCCGTAAATTTTTGAAAGAAGATCCTTCCCTGGAAATATTAAACCTGCATGGGGAAGGCTATAAACTTATTAGCAAAGTTCATCAGTAAACTACACAACCCAAGCTACCTGCTATGATAGATCTTTCTTTTCTTACCGATGCCATGGACGGCAATGTAGTACTTGCCCAAAAATTTCTTGGTATCTTCAAAAGCCAGGCTCCCAAACAGATGGAAGAATTAAAGAGCCAGTTAGCTCAACAGGATTGGGAAGCTGTATCTACCACCGCTCATAGCCTGAAAACACAGTTCGCCTATCTGAATTTAACACAGCTGTCTACTCAAATGGAAGTCATAGAACAGCTGGCCGACAACCAACAGACCGCCACTATTTATTCATTGGTAGAAGAGGCAAACCATAATTTTTTAGAAATTCTGCGAACCGAGTTACTTGCCTAATCAAATTTTTTCTTGAGCTGCTGGTATACCAGTAGCAAATTTGCTGCTTAGTAGTTTTCCTATTTTTTCCTTCAGCTTGCGAGCTTCTATTGGTTTGGTTATATAATCATCCATACCAGCTTGTTTGCATTTCTCTGCTTCTATGGGATTGGCATTGGCGGTAAATGCCAGAATAGGTATTTTATTATAAAGACAATTGCTCTCCCGGATTATTCTGGAGGCTTTGTACCCATCCATGACAGGCATTTTTACATCCATCAGAACAATATCAAAGGGTTGTACTTCTAGTTTTTGTAAAGCAATCGCACCATTTTCAGCAATAGTTACTTCTGCTTCCGGAATTATTTTTTTCAGAATTTCCTCAGCTACCACCTGGTTAAACAATGTATCTTCCACTAGCAGAATTTTTGTACCTCTTAAATCTATCTGTTCATTCACACTTTTCTCCAAAGGTAGCGATGCGGATGACCGTTCAAAAGAGAGCGTAAACCGGAATTCGGTGCCTTGTTTAACCTTACTTTTTACCTGCATCGATCCTCCTTGCTCTTCTACCAGTTTTTTTGCTATGAATAGCCCTAGCCCTGTTCCCGATGCTTGCACATTTACTTCATCTTCTATGCGGGTAAATGTTTCAAATATATAATGAAGCTTTTCTTCCGGAATTCCTACGCCTGTATCTCTTACTGTAAAACATAAGACTTCTGTTTTTTCCGTTGCTGACATACGTTCAACCGCAATCTCCACATACCCTTGTTGAGTAAATTTAATGGCATTGCTTGCCAGATTAAGTAATACCTGGTGTAGCCTCAGCGGATCACCAATCAACTGAGCAGAAACCAGTGGATCAATGGAAGTACAGAGTTCAATTCCTTTTTCCTGTGCCAAACATTGGAGAATATAACTCAAGCGATTAAGCCTATCTCTGACTTGAAATGGTTTTTTTACAAAGGAAAACTTACCGGCTTCTATTTTTGAATAATCCAGAATATCGTTGATAATCGCCAGCAGATTTTCTGAAGAATATTTGATCCCTTTGGCATATTCCAGCTGCTTTGGGTTCAGGGGAGTATCAAAAATCAGATCTGACATGCCAATAATTGCCGTCATAGGTGTACGGATTTCATGGCTCATGTTGGCAAAAAACTGCTCTTTGAATCTGGATTTCTCTTCAACTAATTGTTTCTGCCGTTCAATTTCTTCTTTTTGCAACTGAATTTTAGCAGTCCGTTCCAGTACTTTCTGTTCCAGGTTTTCATAAAGGATGGCATTTTCAATTGAGACGGCTATCTGACCAGCCAGCAGTTGAAGAATCTCTACACGGTCTTGTGTAAAAGCACCTGATGCCAGGTTATTTTCTAAATAAAGTACGCCAATGAGTTTGCCCTGATTTAACGTAGGAATACACAGTACTGATTTAATCCGATGATTCAACTGGGCTAGCTCTTCTTTGAATAAGCTATCTTGTCCGGCATGGTTAATAAGAACGGTTTCTTTGGTAGCAAATACTTGCCGGACGACTTTTTGCAGAAGGTCGGCTGACTGATGTAATGGCGCTTTTACTAGTTGTACTTTTTCCTCTTCTACCGATTGCCGGGCTTCCACCACCAACTCACCTGACCGCTGTAAAATAAAATATCCTGCCTGGGCACCAGCATTCTCAATTACTACCTTCATCAATTTTTCCATTAGCTTATCGAAAACCACTTCACTGGAAATAGCGGTAGCTGCTTTCATCAATGTTGCAAGATCAAAAGTGCTAGTAATGTTATGGCTGGTAACAGGCAGAGGCAAATGAGTAGGTGCCTGTGATGAAAGAGTAGTGGAAACTAGCAAGGTACTATACTGTTCTTGCAGCTGATCTACTTTTATGGTGCAATCCCATTTTTTATAGAGCTCCAGGGCACTGGTAAAGTAAATAGCTGCTTCGCGTTCCTGTCCTCTGCTTAGCCAATACCTGCCTGCCAGTTCATGGGCTAGGGCTTCCTCATAGCAATGATTATTTTCTTTGGCCGTCTGGATAGCTTTATCATAGTAAGCTGCTGCTTCAGGGTGTTGTTGGGTAATTTTATAATATTCAGCCTCCAGCAGGTAAAACTGGTGTAAGTGGTTTATGGGTACTTGTGCAGCTCTTTTCTTGACTTTCCTTTTGTAAGCCTGTGCTTTTAATAAATAGGTTCTATCCGGTTGTTGCGAATACATAGCAAAATTCAGCAATGCCTGATTGAAGTAATAGAGCGGCTCCAGGAGTATACCTTTTACATCTTCCAGATAAAAAGATGCTTCATTCGCATTTTTTAGGCCTTCATTATACCTTCCCAGCAAGTAACATAGGATACTTTTATATAGGTAGCAAATAAAAAGTTTAGACTTTTGATGGGTCTTAATAATCTCATGAAAGCCCTCATCCTCCTTAAAATAAGTTCCATTCAACGACGTAGGGTCAGCATTTTCTCCCAAAAAGTTAGCTACAATTTGCAGCAAGGCCTCATTGCCGGTTGAAGAACTTTCGTGTTTTAGGCGGCCTGGTAAGATGTTCATGCCGATAATTTCTTCTTTTATCCATCTTAAGTTTTTACCGGAGAGCAACAAAAACACACAATAACTATTAGAGGCATACACGGCATATTCTATCTCTCCAGATTCAATACCATTGATAAAAGACTGCTTTAAGGGCTCCAGTGAAAAGTGGATATGTTCTTTACAGGGACGGTTAATTAATTGATAGATCAGCTGTGTTTTGGCCTGAATACCGGCATCATTGTACTTCTTAAGCAGGGTTAATGCCAGTTGGCCAAACGAAAAACAGGCGGCACTGTCTGTTTGAATGGCATGGACTATGGCTCCATAGGTAACATACGCCAGTGGCGACTGCGGAGCATTGCCATACTTTACTGACAAATACACCATTTTCAACACCAGCAGCGGATAGAGCTTAGGCAACGTATTATGGGTAGCTGCGGTAATGAGCTGTATAATCCGGAAAGCCTCTCCAATAGACTGGTTAGTCATGGCCGGTAGCATTTCAAGGTTTTGAATGGTTTTGCCCCTAAGTATCCATTTACACTGAAGAAAAGCAGCCAGAATATGAAGATTGGCATAAGAAGAAGGAAAATATACGCCCAACGATTTTAGCAAAGGTAACGCATACGCAATAGCCTCCTCATTTTTCTTTTCATAGATCAATGATTGAATTTTCAGCAGATGTATATCCGTTTTTTCCCTCAATGTTTGAACACGCGGCAATACACGATTTACTAAAATAGAAGCTTGTTCAAACCTTCCGGTGAGATAGGCCATCTCAGCGGTAAGCCGGTGTAATGACAGGCTAAGTGGATAGTGCTCTGTCCACTTTTTATACTCCCATGCATCCCCACCATCCAAGTCTAAATAATTTAATGCACAAGTGAAGGAAGTAAAAGCAACTTCAAAAGCCGTAGAAGCCTTTGCTTTTTTTCCAGCTAGTTGGTTTAATTGGGCAATTCTAATAATCTCTTTTTCGGTAGTGATCAGGGAATTTCCTTTATTAAGGTGACTAACAATTTCAAAGATGCATCCATCTACCTCTGTTTCTTGGCAATTATCCAGCAAACGGTAGCCAATACTCAGGTGCAATTCTTTTTTTAATTCATCTGGTAAATGTGTATAGGCAGCCTGTTGAATCTGGTCATGCAAGAATACATATTGTTTCTTTGTTGCTAAACTTTGTACAGGCGTATCTACGGGATGTTTCACAGCAACAATCAATGATTCATTTACCGCTTCTTGTAAATCTTCAGCGGCTTCATGGGCAGGTTTGTCTAACAAAGATGCAAGTACTTCCAGGTCAAACTGACGGCCAATGCAGGCGGCATAACTCAGGGCTTGACCTGCTTGCGCGGATAGTTCTTGAATTTTACGGCTAATAAGCTCACCTGAGGAAGTTGAATGGATAAATGTGATCACCTGATCCAACTGCCAGGTCATTTTTTTTTCCAAGGTATGATAAACAAGTAATTTATTTGTATACAGAGACTGTAAAAGGGCATGAATAAATAACGGATTCCCCAGCGTTCTGGTAAAAACTACATCAGCCAGTGGAGCAATTTCTTGTGCCGGGCATGACAAAGTATCTTTCAGCAGGGCTTCTGTTTGCCCAATGGTAAGGGGGTATAGCTTAATTTCAGTTAATTCCTTACCGGCTGTTTTTATCTCTTGTATCTTTTTGTACAAAGGGTGCCCACTGGAAACTTCATTTGAACGGTAAGTACCTATTAGAAGGATATGGCTGCTTTCACGGGTTGCCATTTGATGCAATAAATGCAAACTGCCGGCATCGGCCCACTGCAGATCGTCCAGAAAAATAACCAATGGCTTTCCTGGACTGGCAAACACATCTATAAATTTTGAAAACACGAGTGTATTTCTGTATCCGGCGTCCTGAGAAGGTATAGTAGCTATCTCTGGTTGCTTGCCAATGATGTGTTCCAGTTCGGGTATTTCATCTATCACTACTTGGCCCAGGTTTCCCAAAGCTGCTAAAAAGTCCTTTTTCCAGGCACTAACTGCTTCCTCTGGCTGCCTGGCAAGCATAGATATAAATTCTCTAAAAGCATTGGTAATAGCTTTATAGGGCACATTCTGTAGATATTGATCGAACTTCCCGGCTACAAAAATATACTTGTCCTTGGGTAGCCTTTTCTTAACTTCCTCCACTAAAGTAGATTTTCCTGTTCCTGAGTGCCCTTCTATCAACACCACTTCACTCGTAGTTTTTACTCTTTCAAAACTACTTAGTAGCTGAGTAAGCGCCTCTTCCCGGCCATACAGCACCGGAGGTATTTCGAAATAGTCAGCCTGATCAAATTTCCCCAAAGGAAAAGGGTGTATTTCCCCGCTAACGATATATCGTATCAGGCATTCCTTTAAATCTAATTTCAGGCTTTTTGATGTTTGGTATCTTTCTTCTGGCTTTTTTTCTACTAACCTTTGTATTAAATCAGACAACTGTATGGGCAGCTGATGATTGAGCTGTACAGGCGATGGTGCTTGTTTTGCCAGGTGGGCATGAATAAATTCATTTAAGTCTCCCCTTTCAAAGGGTGTATGTCCGGTAAACAACTTATATAAGGTTATGCCCAAGGAGTACAAATCTGACCTTCCATCTTCTTCCAATGACAGCCGCCCGGTTTGTTCAGGTGACAAATATTCCAGCCCGGAAAGTATTTTTTCTTTAAGGTCGGGTCTGGCCAGCGTATTTGTCAGTGAGGCGGCACACCGCAGATCGATACATCTTACTTCCAACGTATTCTGGTTCACCAGAAAATTAATCGGACGGATATCTCTATGCAAAATACGGCTATTGTGCAGCTCTTCAATAACAGAAGTCAGGTTTACGGCTAGCTGTAACCGCTGCTGACAGGAGAGGCTGTTGTTTTCCAACAACTGCTGCAAATTAATCCCATCAAAATATTCAAGTTCCACTAAAAAGGTGTGTTCCATCCGGTGTTTATTAGTTGCATGCAGTACGCCACTAAAGTGATAAGAAGAAAGCAAGTGAAACTCATTTTCTAACTCCTGAAAAGAAATGTCATCAGCGACTGTATTGGGCAACTTTACTAGTACTGGGCGAGCATCCGTAGTTCGTATGGATTTAAAAGCTATGATAGAAGAACTACGGAATACCTCTTCGGCTAGTGTATATCCAGGAATTGAGATCATGGCGGGTGAGTATAGGTGCAACGTAACTGGAAGTAGTAAGCTTCCTATTTACTTAAATCTGAACTAAATATACTACTCCTTCCTGGGAAATCAGTTAACACAAGTTCCATTTTTATACTTTTTTATACTTTTTAACAATCCCTTAAGTACATGCCTTTGGGTAATCTGGTACCTTTGTTTCATCATCACCACTTACTATACGACCATGAGAAAAGTAGCCATTATGGGTGCAGGCCAATCCGGGTTACACTTGGGTTTGCGGCTCTTACAAGCAGGATATGAAGTAAGCATTCTATCTGAAAAAACTGCCGAGGAAATATTTAATGGACCACCTACTGGTGGCACCTATTTATTCCATGATTCCCTGCACTTAGAGCAACAAACTGGTTTGGAATTATGGAAAGACACGGCCTTATATTGTTCAAGTTTTGGACTGAACTTTGGCACGCCGGACGGCCAATTTGCCTTTACTATTAATACTAAGCTAAAGCAGCCCGGCGTATCTATAGACCAGCGGCTGAAGTTTTACGAATGGATTAAACTTTTTGAGGAAAGAGGTGGCCATTTTATTGTTAGCCCCAGTACACCAGCCGACCTGCTTGCGTGTACTGAACTGTTCGACCTGGTGGTGGTATCGTCAGGAAAAGGTCCACTGGCTAAACTGTTTGAACGGGATGCAGAGAAATCTACCTGGGAAAAACCGGCACGCAAGCTTGTACAGCTTCATATCAACAACTTTGAACACCCTGGCAAAACCAAATTCACCACCCTGAATATTAGTGTAATTATGGGAGCAGGCGAAATTATCACAGCTCCCTTTTATCAGAAAGATGATATCCAGTGTTCCTGGATATTAATGGAAATTATTCCTGGTGGGCCGATGGATGTATTTGACGAAGCTAAAACCGGACACCAGCTGCTTCACTGCTGTAAACAAATCCTGAAGAATCTGGTACCCTGGCAATACCCTCTTTATGCAACGGCAGAGTTAATTGAGGACGATGCTTTTCTAAAAGGTTCTTTTGTGCCCACTGTCCGCAAACCGTATATCAAGCTTAACTCCACCGCAACGGTGATGGGGGTTGGAGATACAGTTATCCTGAATGATCCGATTGTGGGACAAGGAGGAAACAATGCCACCAAAATGGCACACAGCTATGCCGAGAAAATTATCGCTCATGGAGATAAACCCTTTGATGAAGCATGGATGCAACAAACGTTTGACGAATTCTGGCAATATTCCAGATATGTTAACCGCTTTAGTGATATTTTCCTTTCGCCGCCAGCTACGCATGTACGTACTATTTTACAAGCAGCTACTGAGAATCCTACTATCGCCACTGACCTGGCAAATGGCTTTAATCATCCACCTAGCCTATTCCCCTGGATCGACGATGCACAGGCAGCACAAGCTTATCTAACTAGCAGAGCAGAAGTATTTGCACCAACAACTTGAGCTTTTAGACTTAATGAATCCTAATTAAACAAACCACCTACCTACCTATTTTATGAGACAATCAGCTTATTCCAGCTCTGCACAAGGAACAGAAAACTTCTTAGTGCCTTCTGTAAACAAAAACTTCCCTTTCCCGGTAAACTTATCTGTAGCCGAGGTTATTGCCGCTTTATTAGATAAAGGAGGACCTGATCCGGAAGACTATTACTATCTAGACAGATACCTAAAAACCCTGTTTTCATCCGTTCATAGCGGCTTGATTTCTTTTCAGGAAGTAGAAGCGGCCAAACAGCTTTTTTCAGAAGAATTCTTATCGCAAACTATACATGGGTACGGGTACACAAAGCCGATGGGCTATGCCGGGGACTTCCTAATGATTGATAAAATCTACACCTATCATTGCAGCAAAAATCCTGAGTTTGAGAAATGGGATGCCTATTTCCACCACCTTGAAGCCGCTCAAGCAGTCAGGAACCGGAAAGATTATTTCAAAAAACAATTGCTGAAAAGAATTGAACACAGCTCAACAACCGTTCACCTGCTGGATGTAGCCAGTGGCCCGTGCAGAGATGTATTGGAACTTTACCAGCAGATTATGCCTGCTGTCTTACAAACTACTTGCGTTGATCTGGATGAAAGAGCGATAGCTCATGCGAAAGATGTATGCTGGCCTTATCTGAAGCAAATCGAATTTTATCACCAAAATATTTTACGGTTTACCCCCGAAAAGCAGTTTGATGTAGTTTGGTCTGCAGGCCTGTTCGATTACTTCAATGACCAGATTTTTGTATTAGCTATTAAACGCCTGGTAAAGCATCTGAAGCCTGGTGGTGAACTAATCATTGGAAATTTTTCAGAGGAAAATTCCAGTAGAGGTTATATGGAATTATTCGGTGAATGGTATTTGTTGCACCGGAGCAAAGAGCAACTCATTCAACTAGCTTTGGAAGCAGGTATCCGGAGAGACAAAATAACGGTAGATTATGAACCTTTAGGAGTTAATTTATTTTTAAAGATTTGCCAATAAAACCCTCCATGTATACTACAGGGTTCAAACCTCAATTAGGCTACTAGGTAATCCAAGAGTTGAAGGTGTGTAATACATTCACCGGAACGTATAATTTTGCTAACATTAAAAAGTCTGATGATATAACGTATTATAAAAAAGCCTAGGCATCACCCAGGCTTTTTATTTTTACTTTATTCTTCTAACTAAGAATGTGAATCAAGAGTTAAAAATTAAAATTAAAAGAACAGCAGTAACTCTACCAAAACAATGTACCCAAAGCCCTTTTTCTGAACGAACCATATTAGCTATTTGAATAGCTGTTTTTTTATTTAGCCAATGAAAAAAAAGCTACCACTGCTTGTCTTATCGAGCTTACATATTGGAAAAATGATTTTTCAGCAGCCACTAAATACTTTTGTCCTTTTTTTGTTTAACAGGGATAATAATTTCCACTTTATGAAGCTTCAGCTGCCCATTGAGTTATTGCGAAGAATAGATTTTATCTGTTACCACTTTACAAGCTTTTTACTTGCTAAGCATCGGCTTTAACACAGTTGAATCATTGGCAGTTGCTTGGCGAAAGCCTATGTAATGCGCCTTAGGCAACCCTTGATAGCAGTCAGCTCCTAAAAAGTGTAGTTTAAGACCATGATAGTATAAGTTTTTTGTTGAACTACGAACCTGACGATGGCTCGACATCGGGTTCGATCCTTTATCGGCTACTTGCAAAGCTACTTTAACCTGATAAGAAGGCAAATGAGGAAACCACTTAAGCCAATGATGACTGATGTAATCATAGATGTCTTTGATGGTGAACCTTCTCTGTAAAATGCCAAACAGATTCATTGTGATTATTTCTTAATCAGTGAATACAGGTGAATAATTATTACTCATCCGTTGATAATGTAGACAACTCTGTGTATCATAGCAGTGGCAGACATAGTAGTAGAGGCTGGTAAGGTGTAGTTGTAGCATTCCACAAATTTATCACTCTTTGCTATGCTGCCTCTTCTACTCTTGATTCACATTAGATATTAATTCAACCAACATTTTTAAGTTACTTGTAAGGTAGACACAGTAGAGAAATATTAAAAAGCTATAGAACAAGTTCTATAGCTTTTTGTACTCACAAAACATCCTCTTACTTGTTATTTATAAACCTGCGATGTATCTGCGCTTAATAAGCAATTTTTTACAGGTTTTCTATTTATTGCACGACGAGTTTCTTATACACTTTACCTGTTTTTGAATAGGCACTCACTATGTACAATCCCGGCTTGAGCCGCTTGGCTATAGGCAAGCTGATTTGCAGCGTTCCAT
>NZ_JAUKPO010000070.1 GCF_030503435.1 Rhodocytophaga aerolata | reverse complement strand
ACAATCATTACAATCATTACAATCATTACAATCATTACAATCATTACAATCATTACAATCATTATTTTAGGTAAGTTACCGATTTTAAATCTTATAAACTTACTAGGTATAGTAGGTATTTTCAAGAAAGTAAATTATTTATCATGAAGATTTTTAAATTACAAGGGAGGAGGGAGGTTAACGTGCATAGAGTTAGGGTAATATTAAAAATAAACTGGATGTCGAACGGTAACATAAAAGTTTGGATAAGTAAGAAGTAGGTCTTTACTTTTTTATAGGTTTTTCGTTTATTTACTAAATCTTATAGATGT
This sequence comes from Rhodocytophaga aerolata, assembly GCF_030503435.1. Taxonomy (GTDB): domain Bacteria; phylum Bacteroidota; class Bacteroidia; order Cytophagales; family 172606-1; genus Rhodocytophaga; species Rhodocytophaga aerolata. The sequence goes on along the minus strand of NZ_JAUKPO010000070.1, from coordinate 11,593 downwards.
AATCCTCTAACCTAGGATCATGACAAACAGAGAGCAAAAAATAGTGAGGCAAGCATATGACAATGTAGTCTTACCTAGTGAACATAATGAACTGCTATTTCAGCATGCAGTTCTATGTCAGGTTTATCTTCCCTATCGGGATCCTGGTGTAGAAGTTGATAATTGGGTAAGACAGCAAGGCAAAGCATATTTTGCTATACAATCAACAAAAGTTTTCAACCCTCTCACTGAAAAATATGATAAACTTCTTGGTTTACCTTATGGACCTAAAGCTCGATTAATTCTCACTCATATAAATACTCTTGCACTACAACAACGTACCTCTAATATTGCAGTATCAGATACTTTGACTTCTTTTGTTAAATCTTTAGGCTTACCTAATAATGGATATCAAATAGATGCAATTAAGAATCAACTAGGTAGATTGGCTGCATCTATGATTTCAATTGCCTTTGCTGTGGAAGAACAAAGAGCAGTGCAAGTCAACAGTACAATTATCAAAGGTTTCGATTTATGGTTTCCTAAAGATGCTAATCAGAAAGTTTTATGGGATGGAAACATAATGCTTTCTGAAGATTACTTCTCTTCATTGATGAATCATGCAGTACCTTTGGATGGAAGGCACTTAGCGGTATTAGCAAATAATGCGATGGCTATAGATATTTATACTTGGCTAGCTCAAAGATTGCATAGAGTACCTTTACAAAAGAAGGAGTTTGTTTCATGGAATGGGTTAAAAGAACAATTTGGTGAAGGTTTTTCTAGAATGGATAACTTCAAAAAGAACTTCAGGTCTACTCTACGGCTTGTACTCACTCAATATAACTCTGCAAAAATTGAAGAAGATATAAACAAAGGATTTTATTTGTTGACTAGTCCACCTCCCATACCTGCAAAAATATATCAGATACCCAAGTTTAATGAAAGAAATTAAGAGATAAGTAGATAACTCGTGACAACGACAGTTTAGCAGGGATACACATCGTGTATCCCTTTTTTAATTACGTAACCCCGAGGTTACGACAGTTTAGCAGGAGAAATAGATTATTATTTCAACGACAGTTTAGCAGGAGTCAATGTATTTTTATCTGCAAAATGAAAAATAAGCTTTATCTGATAAATAATAGCCCACACATCCATCTTTTTCATAGAATCTACGCCTAAGCAAGAATAAACAACGACAGTTTAGCAGGAGTTAAAGCCTGCATGGTCAGCATTAGAGCTATTCTAAGCCCAGAACGACAGTTTAGCAGGAGTTGTGAGTGAGATTTTGAACATGGATTTAATTTTAGAGAATATCTTATTCTTTAGCACCTCTTCAACGACAGTTTAGCAGGATGATTTTTTTTAGCAACGACAGTTTAGCAGGAGTAAAATTTCAATTTTAATGTGTAGGTAACTATGTGGAAAACTAAGTTATCCACAACAGTTTAGCAGGAGATGAACGACAGTTTAGCAGGTTAGCCAACGACAGTTTTGTAGGAATTGAACGACAGTTTAGCAGGCCAAACCTATAATACTATAAAAACCTTTAATTATTACCGTTATTAACAAAAAAAATGTGGATAACTGCATATTGGGGGGCTGCACCCCCCAAACCCCCGCGAGGAATGGTGCAAACAAGCAATCATGACTTGAACCAGAAAAAAATATTTCCGTACTTCCCTTTGCAAACGAGCAAAAGCTCACCGGTTGGCACCTCCGAATAAGTGCAAAGTACCATTTACTAATACGATTACCCATGATAGGAGAGGAGTTTGACTCACACTCGCCCGTAAGACCTATGGACGAGAACGAAATCATACACTCTTTCAAATAGCTAAACTACTTACCTTATGACTAACACATGCTAAAATCTTTCTGTCCTTTTCTTGATTGAGACAATCAAAAACGAGTAATTTGGTGTAAACCTAATCCACTTTTATGCTCAGAGAAACTCCTGTAAAACCAACTTCAAGGCAATTAAAGTCTTTCAAATTGCCGATTGAAGATATTCAAATACCCTTATTTGATACACCCATGCCCCATACAACTGCAGTAAAAGCAGGTCCTGTAAAGCCGATAAGGGAGGGGAGAGCTAATGTGCCAGCTCAAAACATCGGTGCTGAGCAGATAGAGGAACTGAATGATGTGATCATGGCTCAGTACAATATGTCACTTTATGAGAGAAGAATCTTCATCAAGGTTTTAGAGCTACTGCCAGAAAGTATCACCCATCCTGCAGGAGTGGCATTGTTTGAACCTCTCATCATCGATGCGAGAGAGATTATTGCCGACAGCAACCTGAAAGGAGAGTCTGCTTTCAGTGAACTGCAGAAGGCTACCATGAGCATGATCCAACATGTTTGCAGAATTGCAGAAAAAGACGGTCTGCTGCAGACAGGCTTGATTTCTTCAGCCAAGTACCTAACCGGAAAAGGGCAGATCCGGATTCACATTGATCCTGCCCTGCATCCCTATTTGCTGCGTGTAAAAAAGCATTTTTCAGGCGAGCAACTGCAGTCGCTGATCAAGTTTAAAAGCTATTACAGCCAGTGTTTTTATGAATGGTTCTCTAAGTCGGCTAAAAGCGAAAAAATTATTTATATATCTCTATATGCCCTGCGTACCATGCTACGCATAGAAGAGCAAGAGTATGAACGCTACTATGATCTGAAGCGCTTTGTCATTGGCCAGGCTGGGAAGGAATTGAAAGGCACTCCGTTTGAGTTTACCTTTAAAGAAAAACGTTCAGGCCGCAAAGTAATCGGCTTACAGTTTTATTTAACATAATAACTATCTACAAACTAGATCAATTGGAAAACTATGGGAGCAGAGGGGAAAAAATATAAGGTGATTGCTAAAGTTGATAACAAGGACTTTGTCCGCTATCATGTCAATGACCTTGTAAAATTTACTGCATTTTTAGATACTCAGTTTCCTAAATGGCGGTGGTTTAATGTGTACCGCTATACCAAAGAGGGTAATGGCGAGCAACTGCAGAGTTTTACCTCTAAAAGCAGGCCTGATAACAAATCTATAATTTGATTAAAAAATAAACTTTTTACTATATCGGGCTATTGTTGAATTCTATACTATGATTTTACCAATCAATCGAATGTGGGAGCGCGTTGAGACAGCAAAAGATGATTCAGATATGGCTTTATTCATGAATCTTATGTACATGGGTGAACAATTAGTGAAGATTCTTGCTGCTGGACTTATAGCTTGTGTAATTGAGGACAAGCAAAGACATAAATATGGCCAAATATATAGATTAGTAAGAGCTGATGGTATTGGAGAATGGAGTGTAGTAATAGATGAAATTTTAACGGGTCCTACTTCTCAATACTTGATTCCTGAAGCACATCAAGCTCAACTTGAACTCACTCAACGATTATCAGCCGGTTCTTGGCAGTATGATGCAGTTTCTCTTTTACATGATTGTTTAAGAGAATTAGATGATAGCTTGCCAGCTTTATCTGTGAAAGCAGCTTTAAGAACATGGTTTTCTAGTTTTGCTCATTTAAGAAATAAAACAAGGGGACATGGTGCGTTACAAACACATACATGCAGTAAATTGTGTATCAAATTATACGATTCGATAAAGCTAATAAGTGAGAATTTCTGCCTCTTTAAAAATACTTGGGCATATCTGTACCGCAATCTTTCAGGAAAGTATCGAGTGACTTACTTAAGTGAAAAGAAAGAAGTTTTTGACTATTTAAAAACAAGTAAAAACGAAAGCTTGAATAATGGTGTATATATTTATCTAAATAAGCCAATTGAAGTTGAATTAGTATTTTCAGAGCCTGAGGCAAATGATTTTATGTTTCCTAACGGTAATTTCAATGGAAAAACTTTTGAAGTACTATCATATATTACAGATACAAAAGAATCTATAAACGCTACACCCTATTTAGTTCCTGCAGGTGAATTACCTCCCAGTGAAACTCAAGGAATAGGTAAATTAGATTTAATTGGTGGGTGTTTTAGTAATCTTCCCAATGTACAAAGCCATTATATTCAAAGGCTGGATTTGGAAAAGCAATTATTCAATATATTAACTAATGATAGACATCCAGTAGTAACACTTACTGGGAGAGGAGGTATAGGCAAAACTACCCTAGCACTATCAGTCTTAGATCAAATTTGCAAAAAATCCCAATTCAACCTAGTGCTTTGGTTTAGTGCAAGAGATATAGATTTGCTTTTAGAAGGAGCAAAGCCGGTAAAGCCACAAGTACTAACAGAGCATGACATAGCTCAAGAATTCGTTAATCTCATAGAGCCTAAAGAAGCAAATGAAAAAGGCTTTAAACCAAAAACATTTATGGAAAAGGAACTTACAAAAAGTTCTTTAGGGCCAATACTTATCATATTAGATAATTTTGAAACAGTAAAATCTCCTGCTGAATTGTTCCAATGGCTGGATACTTATATACGTTTACCAAACAAAATTCTTATCACTACAAGATTCAGAGAATTCAAAGGAGATTATCCAATAGAGGTGAAAGGAATGACAGAGCTTGAATTTAGAAAATTAGTTGATTCAACTATACAAATTTTGAATATTCCAAGACATTTAATTACTGATGAATACTTAGATGAACTCTATGGGGAGTCTGATGGCCACCCGTATGTTGTGAAAATATTGTTGGGTGAAGTTGCCAAAGCTGGAAGAATAGAAAAAATAGAACGAATTGTTGCAAGTAAAGAAGAAATTTTAACTGCCCTGTTTGAAAGAACTTATATTGGTATTAGTCCTGCCGCAAAGAGGATATTTTTAACTTTATGCAATTGGCGTTCCACAGTTCCACAAGTGGCTATTGAAGCAGTTTTAATGAGAAGTGATAATCAGCGAATGGATGTAGAGGATGCATTAGAAGAATTAGCCCGTTCTTCTTTTATTGAAATAACTCAATCAGAGAAGGATTCTATGTTATTTATTTCTGTCCCGTTATCTGCATCAATCTTTGGAGCTCGCAAACTTAGTGTCAGTCCTATGAAGACCTCTATTCAGGCAGACACAAATCTTCTACAAGCCTTCGGAGCTGGTCAACATACTACCACTCAAAAAGGTGTCGAACCAAGAATAAATAGCTTTTTCAAAAACATAGCCAAGAAGATCAGTTCAGGTAAAGAAAACTTAGATAAATATATTTCAATCCTAGAATTTATCTGTAGGAAATATCCCATAGCGTGGATAACATTATCCTCTTTATATGAAGAAGAATTTGAATTTGAAAGAGCAAAAGAAGCTATACAGAACTTCATTGAAGCAGCTGATGATGAGAAAAAAATAGAAGGGTGGCACAGATTTACTTATCTCTGTATCTTAACAAATGATTGGCAAGGAGTGGTACATGCGTATGCCGAAGTTTCTGAGTTTCCTAATATAACCCTTTCGCAAATTAGGGGCTATGTTAATCAATTGATGAGAATTTTTAAACAATTTGGTGATCAGATTGGCATACCAGAAAAAGAAATCTTAATACAAAGGTTTGCAGATAATATATCTAAACGATTAGAATTTGGAAAAGGCGATAGCGATGATTATTCACGTTTAGCTTGGCTATATATCCATCTAAATGATAGAAAAAAAGCAAGAGAAATTGTAAAGAATGTGTTAAATAACGATCCTGAACATTACCACAGCTTGAGTCTTGCAAAAAAATTAGGCATTTACAGTGATGGTTAGCCAATATCAATATTTATAAAAGTTATAGTAAAAAAGAACTGCATAGAATATTTTCTGTAAAAGAATGTCTAATTCTGAATAGCAAGTGCTGCTTCAACCGACATAAGTTTTTGATTTTAGAACTCCATATATAGTAGATACAAGTAAAAACCTTAAGACCAATTTGTTCCTTAAGTTTTCGTAACACATGAATGAAAATTAGTTTAACATCTTTGGTTACGATAACTCTGCCTTTAAAGTAACTTCACCATCTTTTGATCAAGATGCACTTCCTGCAAAAGCAGCCATATTGGCAGCAGTTACAAAAAGTGGTTACAAAAAACAAAGTTTACTTAGCTAATTTTCATGAGTTTTTGTAACCAATAATTCTATACATCACTTCATTTGTAAAAAATGGCTGTGCGCTTTATGTTTCCCTTAAATTGTTTAACAGCCTAGATCGGTCTAACCTTAAAATGGAGTTTCTTTTTATGATAAATAGCTTGCCTTTTAGGATCAAATTAGACTTACTCAAAAGACTTATCTGTAAAGATAATTTGCACAAATAATCCCTATTTGTATCAGCCAAGCCATAAAAATACCTGGAAATGGGTATTGACAGGTGTATGTACCTGCTGTACATTTGCACACTACACTTTTGTTAAGCTATCCATAATTTTTTGCTGACATCCTGTTTTAAGTATTCACCAGCCTTAGAACCATAAATATTCTACTCTTTTATACTTATTGACGCTACACATTTCAAGTTATTGAAGTGTATGTACGACGATTCTCTTACTTGAAAGTAAAAATACTACAGATCTACCTAACTTATAACTTAGCTTTTATGTCAAAACATTTACTTATCCAATTACAAAAACAAAAACAGAAACTTGCAATAATTACAATTGTCAGGCTACACTGTTTAGTATACTTCTTTATTATTGGCTGCCTGTTTTCTACTACCGTAATACCTGTAAGAGCCCAGGTATCGGAGGAATGGGCAAAACGCTACTCCCGTTCCTTAACCTATGAGGCAGTAACCGCTACGGATATGGCCCTGGATGCTCAAGGAAATGTGTTTGTTGTTGGTAGTAGTGGTTCAGATGTAGTTACTGTTAAATATAGTCAAGATGGCGTGCAGCAATGGATCAAACGATTCGATGAGGCAAATAATGGCTATAGTGTTGCAGGGCTCATAGCAGTAGATAAGGGAGGCAATGTCTATGTAACTGCCACGACGCCTTACAATGATTATATATATTATAGTGATAATATTACAACAGTCAAATATACAACCGACGGATCAGAGGTTTGGCGCGGGGGGTACTATTTTGATTATGGTGCTTCACCAAAAGATATGGTGGTAGATGCTACCGGAAATGTGTATATAATAGGCACCCAGGATGGAGGCAAGTATGCTATCGTAAATAACGCATATACTTATAAATTGAATGCTACCGGAACTTTTGCCTGGATACGATATTCTACATCAGGAATTCATTACGATCAATTTACTCTTGCAGCCATTACCGTAGATAACTCCGGAAATGTCTATGTAGCAGGAGTAGGCACAGGTGATTATAGCGATTACGAAGAATTTAATAATGAACCTAGTAGTGACCTGATCACTACAAAATACAATGCAAATGGCGATATATTGTGGAAAAGCCGCTATAATAGCCCAAATAATGGACAGGATGGTGCATCCGATATTGCTGTTGATGCAAGTGGGAATGTATTTGTTATAGGAGGCAGTAACGGAGATTATATCACGGTTAAATATAATATAAATGGCATGCAGCAATGGGTAAAAACCTACAACAATACGCTTTATAATGGAAATGATTATGCCGTAGCTACTGCATTGGATGCATTGGGAAACCTGTATGTAACAGGTAGTAGTGAGGGTGGCAATACCGGTATGGATTACGCTACTTTAAAATATACGACCAGTGGCGTACAGCAGTGGGTCAGCCGTTATAACCATACGAGTAACGGGGCAGACAACCCTATACATATAGTGGTGGATGGAAGCGGGAATGCGTATGTAGTAGGCATTAGCACTGATAATACGACAAACTATGCTACAATAAAATATAACGCTAATGGCATACAGCAATGGGTAACTAGGTACAATACTTCAAATCCAAATAGCTCTCATCATCCCTTGGGTATAGGAATAGACGGAAATGGAAATGTCTATATTGCCGGGAACAGTGTTGATAGTGGTATCAAATCAACAACAATTAAATATAATTCGAACGGCAGTGAGCAGTGGGTCAAAAAACTGGAAAAGGTTACCTTAGAACTTGAAGATGATAAAGCTACGGCTATGGTAGTAGATGGCAGTGGAAATGTTTATATAACCGGTAGTACCATTGGAAGGGGTACTAGAGCTGATTTTACGACAATTAAATACAGCCCTAATGGTGCAGAACTTTGGACAAAGCACTACTCAGCTGCCGGAGACGATTATGCCACTGCTATCGCGGTAGATGCTAGTGGCAATGTATATGTGACAGGAAGTAGTTTTGCTTGCCCTGAGAACTATTACCCATGTGAATATAATACATCGTATGACTATTATTCTAACTATACAACAGTGAAGTATAGCCCCGAAGGAATAGAGCAGTGGGTAAAGCAATATGACAGTGATTCTTATTTTAATGACCAGGCCACTAGTATTGCCATTGATGGAAGCGGTAATATATATGTAACTGGCAGCGCATATGGCGCTAATAGTAGTACAATATCAGAAGACTTTGGTACCATAAAGTATGCTCCAGACGGAACAGAACTATGGGTACAGAGATACCATAACCAGTTTTCTGATGGAAGTAATGATAAAGCTACTGGTATTGCCATAGATGTACAAGGAGAAGTTTATGTAATAGGAACCAGCAATGGAGGAGGCATGGGTCAAGACTTTGCGACGGCCAAGTACAGCTCAGATGGTAGGCTACTTTGGTCTAGAATCTATAATGGACCAGGAAATGGAGATGATCAGCCAGTGAGTATAAAAGTAGATGCAAGTGGCAGTGTATATGTGGCCGGCAGCAGTGCAGGCAGTGGAACAGGGCAAGATTATGCGCTGGTAAAATATGCTACAAGCGGAACGCAATCTTGGGTGAAACGCTACCATAATGGCATCTATGACTTAGCTAAAGGCCTAGCCGTAGATGGGTGTGGTGGGGTTTACCTTACTGGAGTCAGCCGCAATAGCAATAATGGGCTTGTTTATCGGACACTTAAATACAATACGGCAGGCACCATGCAGTGGATCAAAAGCTATGGAGATGGCTCTTATCCTGGAGTACACGAAAATGTGGCCATTGCCATAGATGCTGCTTGTAATGTGTACATAGGTGGAAGCGATAACCTGACAACGAAGGCAAGATATGTGATCACCAAATACAGCAGCACAGGTACCCAGCTTTGGCAACATTCTCATCAGAGTGGAGCAAACAGCAAGGATCAGGCCGTAGCCATAGCTGTGAACGGCACTGGCAATATCTATGTAGCTGGCACCAGTAAAGTGGATATAGCCGGTTCTTATACAGATTATCTAACCCTAAAACTCAACCAAAATCAAAGCTCGCTGCCTGTTCCATGGAAAAATGGGGACATTGGTACGGTTGCTCTGACAGGAAGTGCTAGTTATACAAATGGTGTATTCACCGTAAAAAGTGGAGGTTTTGACTTCTACAAAGCCCCAGACTCCTTTCATTACCTCTATCAACCCTTCACTGGCAATGCGACCATTGTAGCAAAGGTAGAAAGTATGGGAAACACGAATGCTAATGCCCTGGCTGGGCTGATGATCCGGGAAGATCTGACAGCGACTTCTTCTTTTGTAGCAGTAGCCACAAATCCTTCAAATACGAACTTTATGTACCGGCAAGGAGCCGGAACACCAGGCTATAAATCGGTTCCGGGAACAGCTCCGCGCTGGATCAAGCTGTCCCGCAATGGCAACAACTTTACTTCTTTCTATTCTGCAGATGGGGTAAGCTGGATGCAGATCGGAACCATTACGATCACTATGGGCAGTAATATTTATGTGGGTATGGCACTTACCTCACAAAACAACACGCTGCTCAATACAGCTACTTTCTCTAATGTGTCTGTCGGCACAACGCCTACAGCACCCACCTGTACAGCCAGTGGTACCATTCTTCGGGAGTATTGGGCCAATGTCACAGGTAGTGCTGTGTCTGCGATTCCGGTGAATACGGCACCTTCAAGCTCCACACAGCTTTCTTCCTTTGAAGCGCCTTCAAGTGTAGGAGATAACTATGGACAGCGGATCAGAGGCTATATCTGTCCACCCGCCACAGGTAATTATACATTCTATATAGCTTCTGATGATTACTCTGAACTATGGCTGAGTTTAACAGACAATCCTGCGGCTAAACAAAAGATAGCCTCTGTCACTGGCTGGACTAGTAGCCGACAGTGGACCAAGTTTGCTAGCCAGAAATCGGTTGCTATTTACTTAGAAATAGGCAAGAAGTATTATATTGAAGCCTTGCACAAAGAATCGACAGGTGGCGACAACCTGGCTGTGGCATGGCAAATACCAGCTAGCTCAACGATCACCCTTATTCCAGGCAGTGTACTTTCGCCATTTATACCTACAACACCCACTTGTAGCGCCAGTGGCACTATCTTACGGGAATACTGGGGAAATGTGACAGGTACAACAGTTGGGACAATACCTGTAAGTACAAAACCTACCTCAACCACACAGCTTTCTTCTTTTGAGGCTCCAACCAATATTGGCGATAACTATGGACAGCGGATCAGAGGCTATATATGCCCGCCGGTTACTGGCAGCTATACCTTTTACATTGCTTCAGATGATCATTCAGAACTCTGGCTAAGCTCTACTGATAATCCAGCTACTAAACAGAAAATAGCCTCTGTTACCGGCTATACCTCTTCCAGGCAGTGGACCAAATTTGCTTCTCAAAAGTCATTAAGTATATACCTGGAAAAAGATAAGCGGTATTATGTAGAAGCCCTGCATAAGGAAGGAGCAGGAGGAGATAACTTAGCCGTAGCTTGGCAAACACCTATCTTAAGTACTATTACTGTTATCCCAGGTAGTGTATTGTCACCGGTTGCTAGTACAACAGCCAAAGTTGCCAGTGAAGAGCAGAGTACGCAGACTTTGTTGGTTTCAGCGGTATACCCTAACCCTTTTGATAATAAACTCACTCTAACTGTAAAGGATCTCGAAGGAAAAATTCGTATTTCGTTACTAGATATAGTAGGAAAGCAATATTATCAAAAAGAATATCAGATCAGCTTAGAACAGACAGAACTTGAAATAGATTTCATTTCTATAAACCTTAAAGCAGGCTTGCATCTACTTAAGCTGGAAACAGAAACCGGACAAAGCAAGGTGTTCAAAGTATTTAAAAGATAATAATATAAGAGTATCAAAAACATCGTCTTTGAAAATACTTATCTTAGACGGTGTTTTTGATAGTAGCTTCCCTTTCTAGAAAGAAAGAGTCATTTATTACTATTTGATCCTAACAAAGCCCATAATTTAAAAACAACACAGATAGAAAATTTTCTAATCAAAAAGTCTGAATCGTATCCTATAATCCAGACTTATTAATTGATTCCCTATTTAGTAAATCATAAGCCATACAAAGAATAGTAGAGATAGTAGCAAGTAAATATTTGCAAGCATAAGACTCCCTACGCCCATTAAATGAAATACCATAAAAGGTATTTGTGTTGATTTAAGTAAATAAAGGATTGAATATAAAATTGGGACAAAGTGGGAAAAGATAGGTTTAAAAGATTATTTCCCCTCAAGCCCCTTTGCCTTTACTTAACATAATTTGACTTATTTAACTAATGGTCAATTCCTGAATTAGCTTTACACTAACTCTGTAAAGTGATGACTAAAAAGAA
>NZ_JAUKPO010000006.1 GCF_030503435.1 Rhodocytophaga aerolata | reverse complement strand
CACAGCACTACCCTATGGCTGCCTAATGTTGCACCGGCTAATCCATAGTTCACGTTAATTTATCAATCCTAGCAGGTTTTATCAATCAGCTCTATGAACTGATTTAATGGAAATCTACTTAAATATAGTAGTATACTTTGGGGCATTCTAGAACAGTTTCCGATTGTATGTAGATGCATGTACCTTTGTATAGATTATCATGAGTTCAACCAAGTTCCTATACACTAATAATGGTGAATAATATACTAAACAAAGAAGTGTATTTCCGGCATCTGTCTCTGATTGATTACCAGCAAGCCTGGCATTATCAGGAGCAACTTTTCAGTCAGCTAGTGCAATTAAAAATAGAGAACCGGAAAGCAGATAGCACCAATCAAAAAAAGACACCTAATTACCTGCTTTTCTGCCAGCATCCGCATGTGTATACATTAGGCAAAAGTGGAAAAGCAGCCCATTTGCTGGCAGATGCTACACAACTTGCCCAGCTACAGGCTACTTTCTATCATATCAACCGTGGTGGCGACATTACCTATCATGGTCCAGGCCAAATTGTTGGATACCCGATTCTGGATCTGGATAACTTTTTCACAGATATTCATTTGTATTTACGCCTGCTGGAAGAAGCTATTATCTTAACACTGGCAGACTTTGGCCTTGAAGCAGGGCGTATTCCTGGGTTAACAGGCGTCTGGCTGGACTATGAAAAACAACTCAATCCCAGAAAAATTTGTGCATTAGGCGTAAAGACCAGCCGGTGGGTTACTATGCACGGATTTGCTTTTAATGTGAACACAGATCTTTCGTATTTCAATTACATAGTACCCTGTGGTATTGAAGACAAAGCAGTTACCTCTATGGCTAAGGAACTGGGGGCCATACAAAATATAGCTGAAGTAGAAGAAAGGTTAGTGGTGCACCTAGCAAACTTATTCCAAATGCAGATTATACGTAACGAAGCACTCACCTATGTTTTATGATATATACGTACATACCCTGAAAACTAAATGGCCGATGGACACTTGTTACTTTTCTTGGATTTATTAAAGCCATACACAGGTTTACTAGTTTGAAAATAAAGACATTAGATACTAAAACAGTTCCTGTCAAAAGTTGGATATATAGCTAACCAAATTTATACTACACATGAAAAAAGATATTTCATTTTTACCAGTAGAAGGAGTAAAAATAGCCATTGCCCGGCGTGAAATACAAGCCAATGAATATGAATGGCATGCGTATATCTTAAACAGAAACAATCAATCATTAACGAATGTATTTGTCACATCTAAAGGATATGGATTCAATGGCGAAGCGAAACAAGAAACTTCCACGTTACGCCACCTGATAGAGGAAGTGGAGCCTAACAGCTATAGTGTTATCGAACGGATAGACCCAGCTATATTTCATTTAAGCAATGAATACTGGATCAGTTACTTTATAGAAAACCAAGTTTACGACAAGAAATTTGTATTTGTGCCAGGTAGCCTTGCCGAAAGCAACCTGATTAAAATTCAGCAGATCAATCTGGAAGGTGTACTACATGAATAATACTTTTTGCCTGCTTGAGATATTGTTTATTTCCTGCTTTTTCTTTATTGCTGAAACCATACATACCCGGATAGATAGCCTATCCGGGTGATTTTGTTTTTCACCTATTTATATATAATTTACTTTCTGCAACATTACTATAAGAAGCAAAATGTCAGTGAAATCATCTGATAAAGGGTATATTCTGGAAGTTAATAATCTAAAAACATATTTCCATACGGAGAGTGGCCAGGTAAAGGCCGTGGATGATGTTAGCTTTAACTTGCGCAAAGGAGAAACGGTAGGAATTGTAGGTGAATCAGGTTCTGGCAAGTCAGTTACCTCCTTATCTTTGATGCGCCTGATAAAAAACCCTCCCGGAAAAATAGTGGGTGGAGAAATTATTTTTCATTCCCCTACACATGGTGCAATCGATTTAACCAAACTTTCAGACAAAGAAATGCGGAAAATCCGTGGAAATGAAATTTCTATGGTTTTCCAGGAACCTATGAGTTCCCTGAATCCGGTATTTACCTGCGGCGACCAGGTAATGGAAACTATTTTGTTACACCAGAAAGTAAACAAACAACAAGCCAAGCAAATTACCATAGACTTATTCAACCAGGTGAGATTGCCGCGGCCGGAAGCTATTTTCAACAGTTACCCACACCAGATTTCCGGTGGGCAAAAGCAACGCGTCATGATTGCCATGGCTTTGTCATGTAATCCCTCTGTACTCATTGCCGATGAGCCTACCACTGCACTGGATGTAACAGTACAGGCAACTATACTGGAACTACTGCGGGACCTTCGTGATCAGCATGGTACTTCTATAGTCTTTATTACACATGATCTAGGTGTAATTGCCGAAATTGCTGACCGGGTAATTGTTATGTACCGGGGTAAAATTGTGGAGCAAGGCACAGTATGGGATATATTTTCAGATCCTAAGCATCCATATACAAAAGGTTTGTTGGCTTGCCGGCCCAGGTTAGATATGAAAATGCGGGTTTTGCCGGTAGTGTCTGACTTTATGCATACAGATGCCCTAGGGAATATGACGGAGAAGGCTCAATCGCCAACGTATTCTTCTGTCGGTGAGGCTATACTTCTTAACTTTATTGATGAAGATGAAATAAAGGAACGGCAGGAAAAACTTCTATTGCAGCCTCCGGTATTACAGGTAAAAAATTTAAAAGTAAGCTTTCCTATAAGCAAAAACTTTTTTGGCAAAGTAAAAGACTATGTCCATGCAGTAGATGATGTGAGCTTTGATGTATTTCTGGGCGAGACAGTAGGCTTGGTGGGAGAATCTGGCTGTGGAAAAACCACTTTAGGCCGGAGTATTTTACGGTTAATAGAACCTACCAGTGGCGATGTGTACTTTGAAAACCGAAAAATTTCTGACTATACCGGCGAAAGCATCCGGCAATTAAGAAAAGAACTCCAAATCATTTTCCAGGACCCATACTCTTCGCTAAATCCCAGAATTACTATTGGTGAGGCCATTATGGAACCTATGCGGATACATAAGGTCTTGTCTAATGACAAAGCCCGTAAAGAGCGGGTAATCGAACTATTAGAAACAGTAAGCTTACGTGCCGATCATTTTAGCCGCTACCCACATGAGTTTTCCGGTGGTCAGAGGCAGCGGATTTGTATAGCCCGTACGTTAGCTTTAAACCCTAAATTTATCATCTGTGACGAATCAGTATCAGCCCTGGATGTATCGGTGCAAGCACAGGTACTCAATCTGCTTAATGATCTAAAAGAGAAATTTAATTTTACCTATATTTTCATTTCTCATGACCTTTCTGTAGTAAAATTTATGGCAGACCGGATTATTGTTATGAACAAAGGCAAAATTGAGGAAATAGGCTATGCAGAGGATATTTATACAAATCCTAAAACCGCTTATACCCAAGCCTTAGTAAATGCTATTCCGAAAGGAGATTTAGATGAGATCAGAAAAATTCAAATGAAGCGCAGAAAGTTTAGAATTCCGGTTGCTTCTTAAGCAGTTATGTCTCTTACTATTTTATGTAGCTCAGCAAATCAATGCTGAGCTATTTTGTTCTATAGCTGATCAACAACTTTTAATCAGTCTTCTATTAACTTGTTGCTGAACTTTTTAAGCAAAATTTTTATTTTTCTACGTAGCAAGTAGCAATTCTTTTGTTTATCTTTGCCGTCCGTTCTAAAATAGAACGTGATTTCATTTATTTCCTAACCAAATTTCAGCAGAATAGCTCTACTGCTGATGTACAAAAGAGCCACAAGCACAACTATTATGAGTAATACTCAACAAGATTTTGACTGGGACAAAGTAAATGCCAAAGGTTTCGGTAGTGGTTATTCCAAAGCTGAGAGAGCTGAAATGGAAAAAATGTATGACAATACATTAACAGAGATCACTGAAAAAGAAGTAGTAAACGGAACAGTAGTAGGCATTTCCGAAAGAGATGTAATTCTGAACATTGGTTTTAAGTCTGATGGCTTAGTCCCATTATCAGAATTCCGGGATTTGCCAAATTTGAAAGTAGGAGATCAGGTACAGGTATTTATCGAAAACCAGGAAGATGCCGGTGGACAATTGATTCTTTCCAGAAAGAAAGCTAAAATATTAACTGCCTGGGATAATATTCAGAAAGCCCTGGATCAAGACCTGGTGATTGAAGGAATGGTGAAGCGCAGAACCAAAGGTGGATTAATTGTAGATATCTTTGGTGTAGAAGCATTCTTGCCGGGATCTCAGATTGATGTGAAGCCTATCCGCGACTTTGATGTATTTGTAGGTAAGAAGATGGAGGTTAAAGTTGTGAAAATCAACTACACAAATGATAACGTAGTAGTTTCTCACAAAGTACTCATCGAAAAAGATCTGGAGCAACAGAAGTCAGAAATTCTGAACAACCTGGAGAAAGGACAAGTACTGGAAGGTGTAATCAAGAACATGACCAACTTCGGTGTATTTATCGATTTAGGTGGTGTAGATGGCTTATTGCACATTACAGATATCTCTTGGGGTAGAATCAACCACCCTGAAGAAGTATTGAAGCTGGATCAGAAAGTGAATGTGGTTGTTTTAGATTTTGATGACGATAAGAAAAGAATTTCTTTGGGTATGAAGCAGTTAACTCCTCACCCATGGGATTCATTATCACAAGAAATTCAGATTGGCTCTAAAGTAAAAGGCAAGATTGTTAATGTAGCCGACTATGGTGCATTCTTAGAAATTCTGCCTGGAGTAGAAGGTTTAATTCACGTATCTGAAATGTCATGGTCTCAGCACTTGAGAAATCCACAAGATTTCCTAAAAGTAAGCGACGAACTGGAAGCAGTAGTTCTTACCTTAGACCGGGATGAAAGAAAAATGTCTTTAGGTATCAAGCAGCTGACAGAAGATCCTTGGACTAAGCAAGATGTATTAACCAAATATGCTATTGGTACCAAGCACAGAGGTATTGTGCGGAATCTAACTAACTTTGGTTTATTCCTTGAACTAGAAGAAGGTATAGATGGTTTGGTACACGTTTCTGACCTATCATGGACTAGAAAAATCAAGCACCCATCAGAATTCATTAAAGTTAGCGAAGAACTAGATGTAGTTGTATTGGAATTGGATGTAGAGAACAGAAGGTTAGCACTAGGACATAAGCAACTGGAAGAAAATCCTTGGGATACCTTCGAATCTATTTTCACCGTTGGTTCAGTACATCGTTGCACAGTTCTTAATAAAAACGACAAAGGAGCTATCCTTGAGTTACCCTATGGAATTGAAGGCTTCTGCGCGTTGAAGAATCTAGCTAAAGAAGATGGTTCCGTAGCGGAAGTAGGTGAAACCCTAGACTTCAAAGTAACGGAATTCTCTAAAGATGAAAAGCGCATTGTATTATCTCACACAAAAGTATACAATGATCCTGAAGCAGAAGAAAAGAAAAAAGCATCTACCAACAAAGGTGGAGCTAAGTCTTCGGAAAAGGCAAGTAAAGAACCTGAAAGAGAAACATTAGGTGACTTGGCTGCCCTATCTGCTTTGAAGGAGCAAATGGATGAGAATAAGAAGAAATAAATAATATTTCTTTCGTAGCTACAAAAAACCACTCTTCTCAAAAGAGTGGTTTTTTTATAAGTAACCTATCTATAAAGTGAATTGAGTGTAGACTAAAAAATAAATTAAGTATTATGGCTATGAGGTATTTCTTTGTGAGCTATGCACACCCAATCGGCTATGGAAACATTTGTCTGACAGGCAATCAATTTCCATCACAACAATTTATTCGGGAGCAAATCTCCCATCAGATGGAGACCCAGCAGATTGTGGTGCTTAGTATTTATGAATTCAAGGATCAAAAAGATTATCAGGCTTTTCAGGCGGCAGACTAGTTGAAAGAGCTTTTTTCACTTCACTTTATTAGTGACGTATTCTGCATTCTTTACAAAACTTCTTCTTGCCTGGTTTTCGCTTTTTTGGTGGATTTTTATGCCCGAAATAAGAAGGATCAGAGTATTGAGGTTTCTCCATTTCTTTGGCCATCTTTTCATGCTTTTTAGCATTTGCCATCATCCGCTCTTTTGCTTCCTGCTTCAGGTCATCCATTGTTTTTACATCAGACTTTCTTTTTACAGCACTTTTCTTAGTATCCATAAAAATCGAATTTTCCGACCCTATGTCTACTGAAGACGCCGAGCGACTAGAAGGAGTATTTTTACTATCTTTTTTTCTTACGTTGGATTGAGCCATTCCGGCAGTCAATAAAAAACAAGAGAATAATATTATCAGAAAGTATTTCATGTATTGCTATTAGCTGGTTAGCGTACTTAAATATAAACGCTAACATAGGAGATATTTTATATGTAATGATCGAAATAATTTATATGTACTCTTTGTTGGTTAAATTTGGCCAGCACTTGGTAAAATATAAACTTTAGGTTGCTGAATCCTCTGTTATATTTTTTTATTTGGCCATAAAATGCAATTTTTGCTTTCAATTTATTTTACTAAATATTCTCATTGGTGGTTCATACTCCCCTCTTAAAACTTTCAATCATCATTCCTGCCTATAATGAAGGTAGAACTGTACACTTAATTTTGGATAAAATAAAGCAGGTTTGCCTGGTAAACAACATACAGAAAGAAGTCATCATTGTAAATGATTGTTCTAAGGATAACACCGAAGAGGCTATCCTAAGGTATCAGCAGAACAATCCTGAGTTAGCCCTATCTTATTACAAGCATGAGGTGAACAAAGGCAAAGGCGCTGCTTTACATACAGGAATAAGCAAAGCATCCGGACAGTATTTGATCATTCAAGATGCCGATCTGGAATACGATCCCAGAGAGTATAACCTGCTTCTTCAACCAGTACTAGAAGGTTTTGCCGATGTAGTATATGGGTCCAGGTTTATGGGCGGCAACCCCCACCGGATTCTCTTCTTTTGGCATACAATTGGAAACAAATTTCTGACATTTCTTTCGAATATGTTTACCAATCTAAATCTGACAGATATGGAGACGTGCTATAAGCTTTTCCGCACAGATATGATTCAGCAGATAAAGTTAGAGGAAAATCGTTTTGGTTTTGAGCCGGAAGTAACAGCTAAAGTAGCGCGGATACCGGGCATCCGGATTTATGAAGTAGGCATCTCTTATTATGGCCGAACCTATGCAGAAGGAAAAAAAATAAATTGGAAAGATGGGTTCCGGGCAATCTGGTGTATTAGCAAATATGGTTTGTTGGGAAGATAGATACTTATATTCAAATAGATAGGCTTAAAATGATATCCTTAGTAATCCCCGTTTATAATGAAGAATCTTTGGTAGATTTACTATTTGAACGTACAATAGCTTCACTCTCAACAATAACAGAAGACTTCGAAATTATATGTGTTGATGATGGTAGTTCAGATAACACATTGTCTAAACTTTTGTCTTGCTATAAAAAGGATAAAAGATTTAAGGTGCTAGTTCTTTCCAGAAATTTTGGGCATCAAGCCGCTTATACTGCAGGTTTAACTTACGCAAAAGGCGAGTATGTAGCTATGATGGATGGTGACTTACAAGATCCCCCGGAGGTAATAAAATCAATGTATGAAAAGCTTTTGAATGAAGATTACGATATTGTTTATGGAAAAAGAATAACTCGCAAAGAAGGAATCGCAAAAAAAACACTCATTAAGATTTTTCATTGGTTGTTTAAGAATTTTTCTAACATAGATAAAGCCGATAATGTGGGTAATTTTTCCATGATGAATAATAGGGCTTTACAAGCTTTACTCTCTATTGGAGAGAAAAACAGATATTTGCCAGGATTGAGATTTTTTGTTGGTTATAACCAGGGATTTGTAGAATATGATCGGCTGGAGAGAGATAGTGGTGAGGCAAAAATGAGTTTCAATAAATTGGTTAAATTAGCATTTGATGCTATTTTCTCTTTTTCTGATTTACCTATTAAATTCTGTTTATTTACGGGTGTAATAGGTATTATTATCTTCTTTTCTGCAGGTGTTTATGTACTTCTAGATAAATTTTTTGGTAGTGCCCTGTATGGATGGTCATCTACTGTACTCAGCATTTATTTTTTGGGCTCAGTCCAATTAGTATTTTTAGGAATTATAGGCGAATATGTACACAGAATATATAAAGAAGTGCAAAACAGACCACTTTTTATTGTCCGGGAATTTGTTAATTAAAGACTCTAATGCAAGATTTGAATAAAACTAGCCTGTTTCCCTCAACTTTTATAACGTGGCAAAATAAATACCGAAAGGCAATCATATTTACGTTTTTTGGATTATATTTTATAACGGGGTGTATTATATATAATGATTATGGCATATCATGGGACGAATCGATAAGCCGCTATAATGGAATTGTTACGCTTAAGTATTTAATTACTAAAGTTAATCCCGAATTAATAATTAATAATGCTTCTCTACAAGGCATTCCTAATCTCCATGAATGGAAAGACAAAGACTATGGAGTAGTATTTGAGGTACCCTTAGTAATTCTAGAAAACGTATTTGGAATAAAGAATAATTACTCACCAGAGTTATATTATTTACGCCATTTTTGTACATTCTTGTTTTTTTATCTAGGTGTCGTTCATTTATTTCTTTTAATACAGTTCCGATTTAACAGCTGGCATTTAGGTATGCTAGGATGTCTGCTGTTTATATTGAGCCCTCGTATATTTGCAGATTCTTTTTATAATGACAAAGATATAGTCCTGCTCTCTGCATTCATTATAACGTCTTATTATTTACTGAGATATTTATCTAATAAAAGCTTTTGGAATGCTTTCTGGCTAGGAATTTCAATGGCTGTAACTATCAATATTCGCATAACAGGTATTGTTATACCTGCTATAGCTTTCACATTTATATTAATTGACATAATCAAGCTATACCCAGATGTAAAAAAAATAAATCAAAGCCTATCGAGCGCTTTATTATTACTAATTACTTTAATTACTTTCACTATAATCTTTTGGCCATACCTGTGGGAAAATCCACTGCAAAATTTTTTACAAGCATTTCATAATATGAGTAAATTCAGATGGCATAACCATGTATTATATGCTGGAGAATTTATTTGGGCAGCCAATGTACCATGGCATTATATACCAGTGTGGATTGCTATTACTACTCCTGTTGTTTATTTGATATTCTTTATAACTGGCCTTATTCCCATATTTATACATTTGTGGCAGGTAAAGCTTTATTTATATAAAAACGAACCCCAGCGTCAGGACTTAGTTATAACATCATTGTTTTTTGGCCCTCTACTAGCTGTTATTGTTATGGATTCAGTTTTATATGATGCTTGGCGCCAAATGTTTTTCCTTTATGGTTCATTTATATATATAGCTATAAGAGGTGTAGTATATGTTAAAGAAAGTGCGGCAAGGCATAAAATTCTGCGGATTGATACTTTATATACTTATGTATTAGGAGCAATTGTTGCTTTTAGTCTCATTCATACTACTTATTTTATGGTAAAATATCATCCTCATCAAAATGTATATTTCAACTTCTTAGCTGGTAATAATCCTGGCGAAAATTTTGAACGTGATTATTGGGGGCTATCTTATAGGCAAGGATTGGAATACATTATTGAGAATGACAAACGGGAGACTATAACGGTAACAGCTAATATGCTAGCATCTGGTAGAACTAACATTAGAATATTGCCTGAAGAGATGCAGAAAAGATTAAATTTCTCAAACAGTAAAGACACGTCAGATTATTTTTTAACCGAACACAGATTTACTGGGGGCTACAAGTGGTATCCTGATGAGAATAAGTTTGAAGAAATTCATTCAATCATAGTAGATAACATTAAGATTATGTCTATATATAAGGCTAAATCGTTATCACTTACTAATTAATCAGCATATAGTGCATTATAGCTACTATTGAATGGCTTGTGTAAATAAACATGTTACTTAATACATTGGGAAGCATTATTGAAAGAAAGTATGCAAAAGGTAAATATAGATTTTATGCATATATAGCTTACTGTATTATTGGAATAGGCTTCTTTCTCCGCGTTTATCATTATTTAGATAATAGATCTTTATGGCTGGAAGAAGCCTTTCTCACTTACAATTTCTTTCATAGAAGCTTTATAGGTTTAACTCAACAGCCATTAGAATATGGGCAACAGGCACCTATAGGTTTCTTGTTTATCGAAAAATTATTTCTTTCAGCTTTTGGAAAAAATGAATATGCTCTTAGGTTATTTCCATTGATTTGTGGGACACTGGCTTTATATCTATTTTATAAAGTGAGCACCTACTTTTTAACGCCTAAAGGCAGTTTAATTGCCCTTTTTTGCTTTGCCCTTTCTAACCCTGCAATTTATCATGCTGTTGATGTAAAACAGTATAGTACAGAGCTTTTTTCATCTGTTTTAATATACTATCTGTACTTTTATTATAAAGATAAAACAGATTTGGCTTCTATGATAAAATGGGGTCTAGCAGGTAGTAGTTTAATATGGTTCTCTTATTCAGCCGTATTTATTCTTGCAGGTGTTGGCCTTGCAACTATTTGGGAGAAAATACAAGTAAAAAAAGAACTTACACAATTAATGCCCCTCTTTTTAACTTTTGCTATATGGTTAATTAGTTTCTTTATTGTTTTTATCCTATTTGCTTCAAATGGAGTACAATCATCATGGCTAAAAGGATTCTGGCAAAATCAAGGTGCCTTTATGCCCTTTCCTCCGAATACCATAGCTGATCTTAGGTGGTTTGCTGAGCAACTGAAAAATATATTTGATTATCCTTTAGCTATAAACTTTCAATATATTGTTATTCCAAACTACCTAAGGATTTCCATTATAGGACTGTTCTTTTTTGCAGCAGGCTTAATATATTGGTTTAAATATGAAAAGAAATATTTCATAGCGCTTGTACTTCCCTTAGTTTTAACCATCGTTGCTTCGGGACTTACTATTTATCCTTTTTATGAAAGGCTAATCTTGTTTCTTTTGCCTTCATTAATTCTTATAGTTATTAAAGGATTAGAAACAATTTGCAAGTACATTGAAACTTACTCAACTAGCTTTGCAACTTTATGTATAGCTATTTTTCTATTACCTCTTGTTTTCAATGCTAGTTATTTGGCCATATTCCCAAAATATATATACAATAGAATTGATACGAGGGAAGCATTAATGTATTTAAAGGAAAATATTCAAAAAGGAGACTTTATATTAGATAACTTAAATTATCAAACAACCAATGGAAATTTATTTTACAATGAAGGGCCTATCTTGAGTTGTTACAGAGAAATGTATCCGGATATAGAATTTACTACTACTATATTTAATGTTGATAAAAATAAAAATCTAGTTGATATTTATGGTAATGTATTGGTAAAAAACAACCGATTAACAGATAAGTTTATTTATACTAAAACATGGGTTGTTATGAAAACGGTAACCAGTATTTCATTAGATATTAATGAAGATGGGCATGAAATACGGACAAATAAATCTGAATATATAGTCAATTTATTGATAAAAGCAGGAGGTAAAATCACCAAAGACTTCAACAGTCAAGGAGTAAAAGTAATACTCGTAGAATTTAACTAGTTATGCCCGCTTGGTCTAAGTAGGCTATTCATTTTTTTATTTCAATTTCTAGTAGTTTCTCCAGTAGAGATAATTAACTATATCATTAGAATAATGCATAATAAATTCCCCAAATTTTGGCTGTGGGTTATTATTAGTTTAGGTCTATTCCTCCGCACTTTTCATTACTTACAAAATCGTTCATTATACACTGACGAAGCGTATTTAGCAAATAATTTGCTCACCAGAAGTTTCCTTGAACTTACTCAACCTTTAGATGCTAGTCAACATGCACCTATACTATTTTTGTTTGTTGTTAAGCTATTAATGAATTTCCTGGGAACAAGTGAATATGTACTTAGGCTTTTTTCTTTCGTTGCTGGTATTTCTGCATTCATTACTTTCTTTTATCTGTTAAAGAAATACAAGGTTATTACGGCTAGTGGCATAGTAGCTGGCTTATCTATATTTGCTTTTGCCTTTCCTTTAATTTATTATTCATCTGAGCTAAAACAGTACTCGGTTGAAACTTTATGTACTATAATCTGCTATTTGTTATACAATAGATATGATCGGAGTTCCTCTTTGAAAGATCTAGTAGTATATAGTTTAGCAGGTGCTACAATAGTATGGTTTTCTTATTCTAGTATATTTATTCTGGCAAGTATTGGTATAACCTCTACTATTCATCATCTTATAAAAAAAAATTGGCCGGGAGTATTTATTTCTGCCATAATTTATGGATCATGGGCTATTAGCTTCTTTGTAAATTACCTTGCTATTATACAACCTAATAGCTTAACCGATGCGTATTTAGTTGACACTTGGAAAACGGCTTATATGCCTATTGGAATACGTTCAGTGTCCGATATTAAATGGTTTGTCAATTCGCTTACAGCGGTGTTTGATTTTCCATTAGGTTTGAATTGGAGTTTTCTAACTGGGTTACTGCATCCACGATTGGCATTTTCTTTTATTGGGTTGATTTTTATGTTAATAGGATTGTATGGATGGTTTAAAACAAACCGGGAGCAACTTCTTATTACCTGTCTACCCATTCTACTAACATTAATGGCCTCGTCTTTAGAAAAATATCCATTCACTGAGCGTTTTCTATTGTTTTTAGCACCTAACTTTATCCTACTTTTGGCTGCCGGTGTCAGTACCACAGAAAGCTATATTATTCAACATAGATATAAAAAAAAATGGATCTACATAGCTATTGTAATTTTGCTGTTTCCAATGTGCACTACAGCAGTTACTGACGTAATACATCATCAAAAATTTGGGGGTTGGAAACGAAGAGAGATGAAAGAAGTAATTACCTACTTAGGTAACAGTAAGCAGCCAACAGATTACATCTTTTTATATCATACGGCATCTGCTTTCGATTACTATTACCGCATATATAAGCTAGACTGGCCATATTATACTATTCTGGATAAAGAATTTACTAAAGCTGATATTCAACAAAAATTAAAGCAACATAACGCTGATACGTTCTGGGTAGTAATACCAGGTACTATGAGAACTGATATAAACACACTGCCTTACGATGTGTTGAATGATAAAGAAATATTCCTGCGTTTTTTTAATGATAACTTTAAGCGTATAAAAGATTTTAAAACAACAAATATTTATACAATACAATATAAACTCAATAATATTTCTCAAGTAAACTCCTTGTCCAGAGATACAGAATAAATTTCTATCTAGACTTTCTTTCTGGTACAGATTTATAACACACGCTTACTAGAAATTTTCTTGTTCTACTTTTTTCTATGGTTTAAAGCAAAACCTTACATCTCCTTTGAAGTTAGAAGTGCCTAATATTCAGCCTTTTTCTCGTACCATACCTCTTTTGTAACACGTTATACAGCATTTGTTGGAAATTATATTTAGGGTAGGCAAGTACTTAATGATCATTAAATTATACCTGCAAAATTTATCTTTTCCAAAGACATAAGCAATTATAACTTAGAAATACTACTCAATCGGACAACTGGCAATAGTTAAAAATTTAATTTTTTTGTTTGCATATTTTTATTCATTTTTGCTCTCCCCATAAATTTAGAGCATCGGGTAACTTAACTTACTATTTCTTTTTGCTGGATGTTGAAGGACTGTAAAACGGTATGGAATAATTGTCTCAAAGTAATCCGTGAGAACATTGCTGAACAAAGTTTTAAAACTTGGTTTGAGCCTATTGTTCCTATCAGGCTTTTTAACAATGTATTAACAATACAGGTGCCCAGCCAGTTTTTCTATGAATGGCTGGAAGAACATTATGTACACGTATTACGAACAGCTATAGATGCCGAGCTTGGCGTAGAGGGCCGGCTAGAATATTCTATAGTAATAGATAAAGGCAATGAAAAAAATAAGCCCTATGTAATTAATATACCTACTAGCAGCAAAACCACTGCTAATTCAATGGTAAAAGAAAACCGGTATACTAATACAGCTCAAAATGAAGGATACAAAAGTCCATTTGAACTCCGTGACCTGGATTCGTTACACTTAGCTTCCTACTTAAATCCACATTATACGTTCGATAACTTTATTGAAGGAGACTGCAACCGCTTGGCCCGTTCAGCTGGCTATGCAGTAGCGAATAAACCTGGTGTTACTTCTTTTAATCCATTGATGCTTTATGGGGGTGTTGGGCTTGGAAAAACACACCTCGTGCAGGCTATCGGTAATCATATCAAGAATACAGCAAGCAATAAGTTTGTTTTATATGTATCATCTGAAAAATTTACTAATCAGTTCATTGATGCATTAAAAAATAACAACATGCAGAATTTTACCAACTTCTACCTACAAGTAGATGTACTGGTAATTGATGATGTGCAATTTCTGGCAGGTAAAGAACGGACACAAGAAATATTCTTCCATATATTTAATCATTTGCATCAGGCTGGCAAGCAAATCATTATGACCAGCGATTGTCCGCCCAGAGAGCTGAAAGGCTTACAAGACCGCTTGCTTTCAAGATTTAAATGGGGCCTTACTGCCGACTTGCAGCAACCAGATCTGGAAACCCGTATAGCCATTATTCAGAAAAAGCTGCAAACGGAAGGTATATTTATTCCACCCATGGTTATTGAATATCTAGCTCATAGTGTAGATACAAATATCCGGGAACTGGAAGGAGTAATTGTTTCTTTAATGGCGCAGGCTTCGCTGAACCGGAAAGAAATAGACATGGACCTGGCCCGCCAGACACTGCAGAATATTGTTCAGCATGTAGACAAAGAAGTAAGTATTGAGGCTATTCAGAAAAAAGTAGTCGACCATTTTGGATTATCTCTGGAAGAGCTAAAGGGTAAGAGCCGCAGAAAAGAATATGTGATTCCCCGCCAGATTGCCGTATACCTAGCAAAAGAACATACAGAACATTCCCTCAAATCTATCGGGTACCATTTTGGAGGCCGTGACCATAGCACCATTATTCATGCCATACAATCGGTAAATGATATGCTTAAAACTGAGCAGGAAGTAAAGTCAGCTATTCAGGCTATACAAAAACAGTTAAAACTGAAGGTTACTAAATAACTGCTACCACTTTTATAGTGCAACTTTTATAGCTTACACCAGTATACTTGTGTAAAAAGCAAGAAAGTTTATGAAACTATCTATTACATTATTACTGCTTATCCCTCTCTTACTGATTCCTTCCAGTAGCAGGTAAGAGAATTAAAGAAATATCCGCTCCTACAGATTAAACTTGTAGCAAGGCTTATGTGGCAGGCTTACCTATTGTGAGTTTGCTTGCTAATTTGCTATTGTACCTTATTGCAGGAAAGGCAACCTTTAAGAAACCCCACAAAATCTCTTGATTCATTTTGTCTTTAGTTTTTCTTCCTATTTCTTCGCAGGTTAAATAGAATTATTGCAGAAATTTTATGCAGAGACTTCAAGAATATAGCGAACGATTTATGCTCATGGCCATGGAATATGTACCTAAAGTTCTATTAGCCATAGCTGTGTTGCTGATAGGTTTGTGGATGGTACAAAAAGTGGTACAACTTTCTATGCGGTTAATGGAGCGTAGAGACCTGGATGTGTCTTTGCGGACATTTCTGAATAGCTTACTTAGCATTGGTTTAAAGGTATTGTTATTTATAAGTGTAGCAGGGCTATTAGGCATTCATACCACCTCTTTTGTAGCGATACTGGGAGCTGCTAGTTTGGCGGTAGGTCTTGCGCTGCAAGGTAGTTTATCGAATTTTGCAGGGGGTGTCCTAATCTTATTTTTTAAACCATTCCGGGTAGGAGACATGATAGAAGCACAGGGGCAGATAGGCAGGGTAAAAGAGATACTGATTTTTAATACCTTAGTAACCACCCTTGATAATAAAACAGTTATTTACCCAAATGGGGCATTATCTAATGGGACCATTATTAATTATTCAAAAGAGGGCAGTTTACGGGTAGATATTACCATGGATTTACCAAACACCATAGACTTTGTAAAATTCCGCACCTTAGCTTTAAAGATTATGGCGGATGATTCACGGATTTTAGATGAACCGGCTCCTATTATCAGCCTGCTAAAAATTGCTCCTGCTGCTTTTACTGTGGCACTCCGTCCCTATACGACTGTGGGCAATTACTGGCCTGTGTTTTTCACGATTCAAGACAAATTAAAAATGGCAATGGATCAACAGGACATTTCAAAAACGCCTCCCGCCAGCTAATCGATTTTTCTCATAAACAATAAAAAGCCCGCAAATAGTATCTGCGGGCTTAATAATAGTTTGTTGATGAATTGCTTTGTTTAAAAGCAGTGCAAATATAGGAGAATATTTTTAATTAGAAAAGCCACCGGAACAAGACATACAGCAAGCCGGATAAAGATATGGATACGGGTAGTGTGAGCACCCAGGCTAAGGCAATATTCTTCACAGTTTTCGGCTGAAGATTTTTTATGCCTTTACTTGCCACCATACTTCCTGCTATTCCGGAGGACAATACATGGGTGGTACTTACCGGCAAACCTAAACCAGTAGAAATTCCTATGGTGCTTGCTGCTACTAATTCAGCGGAGGCTCCCTGTGCATACGTTAAATGTTGCTTACCTATTTTCTCGCCTATGGTACGTACAATCCGCTTCCAGCCCACCATGGTGCCTAAACCCAGAGATAAGGAGATAATAAATATAACCCAGGTAGGTGCATAATCGGTAAGCGTACGCAACTGGCCAGTATTACTTAATATAATTTGTGAATCCTCTCGGCTAATGGGTAGCGAAGAACTTGTAACTAACTTGGTCAGGTCTTTATTAATAAGCAGAATATCTCTTCGTACTTCCAGGCGTTTTTCCGCTGGTATAACCGTGGCACCTGCATTTTCATTAATAATAGTATTGAGAGAATCTATCCGTAAATTTATGCGGCCAAATTGCTTTTGGTCCTCAGCAGTTAAGGCAGTAGTATCTATACGTGAAAGAGTCTGCTCTATTTGAGAAAGGTTATTTTTGATCGTTTCCGGATTTTTTCGCTGATCTAAGGCAAAATAAGCCGGCACAATACCAATTAAAATAAGCATTACTAATCCTACGCCTTTTTGTCCGTCATTAGAGCCATGAAAGAAGCTGACCAGTGTACAGGTAGCAATTAATATGCTCCGGATCCAGGTGGGTGGAGGTTTCTGTTTGTGCGGCTCTTTAAATATTTCATCTTTTTTCAAAAACCTGCGCAGCAAAAACATCAGAAAAATGGTAAGACTGAATCCAAAAAGGGGCGAAACCAGTAACGAGAGCCCAATTTCAGTAGCTTTGCTCCAGTTTACAGCAGTGCCAGAAGTATTTTCCGGCATAAACGAAAACGCTAGCCCTACTCCAAGAATTGACCCAATAAGGGTATGCGAACTTGAACTCGGCAAACCATAATACCAGGTACCCAGGTTCCAGATAATAGCACTGAATAAAAGTGCTAGAGCCATGGCAATGTTATGGTATACATCTTGGTCAATAAGTAGTTCAACAGGAAGTAGATTGACAATGCCCATAGCCACTCCTATACCACCGGCAAAAACACCTATAAAATTGCAGATCCCTGACCAGATTACCGCTGTCCAGGGTTTAAGAGAATTGGTGTAAATAACAGTTGCAACAGCGTTGGCTGTATCATGAAAACCGTTTACAAACTCAAAAGCACAGGCGGCCAGTAAACAGAAGAACAGCAATATGAGTAATTCTAACTCCAGTCCAAACATAGTATGTATTTAGCCACCAAGTTACATCTACTTTAGTTTTGTAATGTTACGTGAATGTTAAATTTGCATTTTAAGTATATTCTTACAACCAGTAAATGGGCTTATTTTTTTCCTGCCAACTGTCCGCAGGCAGCATCTATGTCTTTCCCCCGGCTGCGCCGCACATTTACCACGACTCCCTTATTTTCCAGGAACCGGCTGAATTTAGTTAATGAATCCTCCGTCGTATTGGTAAAAGCTGCTTCAGCTATTGGGTTGTATTCGATAATATTCACTTTGCAAGGCGTATGCTTGGTAAATTCGTACAATTCCCGTGCATCGTCTATTGTGTCGTTAAAGTTATAAAACAAAATGTATTCGTAGGTGACTCTGGTACCGGTTTGTTTATAAAAATATTGCAGAGCTTCTTTTAAAGCTACCAGGCTGTTGCTTTCATTAATTGGCATAATCTGATTCCGCTTTACATCATTAGCTGCATGCAATGACAAAGCCAGATTGAATTTTACCTGGTCATCACCTAGTTTTTTTATCATCTTGGCTATACCTGCGGTAGATACCGTTATGCGCTTGGGAGCCATATTCAGTCCTTCGGGTGAAGTAATGTGCTCAATAGACTGCAATACATTCGCATAGTTTAATAACGGCTCGCCCATACCCATATATACAATATTGGTCAAGGGTGTTTGGTACTGGGCTTCTGCCATATTCCGGATGTGCACTACCTGGTCATAAATTTCCGCAGCATCCAGATTTCTCTTCCGTTCCATATAGCCAGTAGCACAGAATTTACAGGTTAGTGAGCATCCTACCTGAGAAGAAACACAGGCTGTCATCCGGTCGTCGGCCGGAATAAGCACTCCTTCTACCAGGTTATGATCGAACAGCCGGAAAGCAGATTTAATAGTGCCATCAGAACTTAGTTGCTGCTTATCTATCTGTACCGGGTTAATAATAAAATGATTCGTTAACTTCTGCCGCAGGCCTACCGATAAGTTGGTCATCTGATCGAAGCTAAGTGCTGACTTTTTCCATAACCACTCATGTATCTGTTTTGCCCGGAATGCCTGCTCACCTTGGGCAGTAAGAAATTCTTTTATTGCTGCTAGATCTAGTTTACGTATGTCTTTTTTTACTGTCTTTGTGGCTATAGAAGCCACTATAGGTATTTCTGTCATATTGGCAAAGGTACAAAAGTCCTGAGTATCAACTATAAATTAGATGGCCTGTTAAGGAATTATACTATACTACTTCCTGCCATCGTCAAAGATAACATAGATGTCCGAACAAAAATTCTGTGCACTTATCAAGATCTGCGCATTATTTGCACCTTATCTCTATCTTTGTTTTTACCCAAATTGTAGCTGCGCCGTTGAACAAACTTGCTGACCAGACATTTAAGCTCTGTAATACACATCTCAATCTTTGCTTACTGAGTGTTCTAATAGGCCTTATTGTATTCCACTTAGTATTTCCAGATTATGTGCAGTTTAGTGATAGCCTAACTTGGGATGGAGAAAAATATATTGATTATACGTTACACTTTCCCCAGGTCGCTTTCGGCCAGACACTTAATGTGTACTACTTCCAACGAATTTTTCCTTCCGGCCTCATTTATTATAGCCTCAAATTAATAGGTCTTCCCCTGACTACACACGCTGTCTTTTTTGCATTTCTAGTCTTAAATATACTGCTTATCTTCATCTCTTTTGGCATATGGCTTCTTATATGCAAACAATTAGCATTAAGCAACAGAGGAAAGCTTCTGGGATTTACTGGCTTGTTTATCAATTTTGCGATAATGAAAATGGCCTTTTATTATCCAGTTCTCACTGATATAATGGCATTCACTCTAGGATTGAGCTTGCTTTATTTTTATTTAATGCGTAGTTCAACTGGCCTTCTTAGTATGGGCTTGATTGGGGCCTTTACTTTGCCAACTCTATTTTATTCATCGCTCATACTATTTATATTTCCTATACAGTACAGAAATGACGTTTCCAGTAATAACTATGATTTAGGGAAACGGTGGATAGCCCTATCAATGGCTTTTAGTTTTCTATTGCTAATTATTGTCTTTGTGTTTTACAGGCAGGTTCCTTTACTTAATCCAAGTCCGCCTGTGGTATTGGTTATAAGTATAGCAGCCGTATTAATTTACTTGTATCTGTCTGCTAACTGTTTGTTCAGCGTTGATCTGTATAGACAGTGCATACAAAATTTTAAAGCCTGGGGAAGGGTGTTACTAGCAGTAAGTATATTGATTGGCGTTTACATGATTATATTCTGGGGAGCTGGCGACCAACCTTCTCCTCTAAATTATAAGGGATTTCTAGCCAACATAATTATATCTTCTATTGCCAATCCGTTTGCCTTTCTGGTAGCTCATGCGGTGTATATTGGCCCACTACTGCTCCTAGCACTTTATTACAGCCGATCGTTTATGGAGACAATTAACCGGTATGGACTGGGGTTACACGGATTAGTGGCAGGCTATGTGTTGCTCAGTATCAGCTCAGAAAGCAGGTTATTTATAAATGCCTGGCCATTTTTTGTAGCTTTTTTGTGTAAAGCCCTGGAAAACAGAAAACTCCCTGTCAGCTTTTATGTTTGGTTTTTCCTGGTTTCCCTGGCTGTATCTAAGTTCTGGTACAGAATAGAGGTACCCAGTTTCAGCGAAAACTATCTGAATTTTCCGGAACAGAACTATTTTATGTCTATTGGCCCATGGATGTCGGATGCAATGTATGCCTTACAGGGAAGCATTGTGCTGTTTCTATTTTTGTGGATGTATTGGGTGTATTTTAAAAGACACACTCCATCCGTTCTGAAATAAGTTATTTTTGCTTTTTTGCTTTCTCCCAGTAAATATCCATTTCGGCTAGTGTCATATCTTGCAGATTTTTTCCGGCTTTTTTGGCTTCTTCTTCCAGGTAGGTAAATCGTTTTATAAATTTTTTATTGGTCCGCTCTAATGCCGTTTCCGGATTGATATCCACAAACCTTGCATAATTTACCAGAGAGAATAAGAGATCACCAAATTCGCCTTCTGCTTCTTTGCTATCTATTTCTTGTTCGCTATTGAACGCTTCTTTAAACTCCTGCATTTCCTCTTCTACTTTTTCCCAAACCTGCGTTTTTTCTTCCCAGTCGAATCCGGCACCACGGGCTTTTTCCTGAATACGCATTGCTTTTACCAAGGCAGGCAGAGAACTGGGCACACCGGCCAGTACCGATTTATTTCCTTCTTTCAGCTTTAATTGCTCCCAGTTTTGTTTTACTTGTTCTTCGGTATCGGCTTTTACCGTGCCATATATATGCGGATGGCGGCTGATAAGTTTGTCGCAAATGGCATTTAACACGTCAGCTATATCAAAAGTATTGGTTTCGGAAGCAATGCGGGCGTAAAAAACAATATGTAGAATTAAGTCGCCTAACTCTTTCTTTACCTCTGCCATATTCCCTTCCAGAATAGAGTCAGATAATTCATACATTTCTTCTATAGTCAGATGCCGTAAACTTTCCATGGTTTGTTTTCTATCCCAGGGGCATTGTTCACGGAGTTCATCCATAATGGTAAGCAGCCGGTCGAATGCTTGTAGTATATTCAGTCGGTTTGGTGAGGTATTTTCAAACATAAAAATCACGTTTAGGAAATATTATACTTGCCGCAATGATAGCTGAAAGCAAGCAGAATACGCCATTTTTCTTTAAAACATCTTCATTTTCTTGGACAGATAGGGCTTCCAGGTTTCTTCAATATTGCCTGAAAAATCGCGGAGAAAGACCACAAAAGACGGTTTATAGGGGGTCTGGTTCAATAGCATACCGGCTTCCTGTGGAGTAAAATCACCTTTTTTAGAATTACATTTTTTACAAGCCGTCACCAGATTATCCCAGGTTGATTTACCTCCTCTGGATTTAGGTATCACATGATCGAGTGTGAGGTCTTCGGGGGTGAAGCAATACTGGCAGCGGCCATTGTCACGTTTGAAAATATTTTGCCGGCTAAGTACCACGCCTTTGTATGGCAAATTCACATACCTGTACAGCCTGATAATAGAGGGCATTTGATAGGTAGCTGTTACAGAACGCAGCAGGTAGCCACCTGCATCTGCCACTAGTTCTGCTTTACTTAAATACACCAAAATAAACGCCTTCTGGACGCTGCAAATGGTAAGCGGACTGTAGTCCTGATTGAGAATAAGCACTTTTCTGGCCATAGCTTATTGGTTCCTCGTCATCCGTTGTATATTCCGGAGTTTGTGCGTATATAATTTTCTGTCTTGGTTCCAGATGCCCTGTGTGTCTAAATAATCAATTCTTACTTCCCCACTGGCATGGATAATTTTGTTTTGTTCTACTAAAATGCCTACATGTATTACTTTGCCTTTGTCATTATCGAAAAATACCAGGTCGCCAGGCATAGTGTTTTCCAAATGATCAATAGGCGTACCGCAGGTAGCTTGCTGCCAGGCATCCCTTGGTAAAGCAACTCCACCCATCCTGAACACTTGCTGTGTAAACCCTGAGCAGTCTATCCCAAAAGGTGTTTTACCTCCCCACATATAGGGGCTTTTTAAATATAGCGCAGCTATGTCTATCAGGTTGATAGCTGCATCAGGCATACGTATATTTGTACCTTCCAGGTTGTGCTCTTTATTGCCAATCGTGCATTTATTTTTGGTATAAAAAGGCAAAACACTGCCGGGTAGTAACATATACTTGTAGGGCTGTTGCACTACATAATTGCCATAATCTGTACATATGGGATGTTGCTGCTGCAGGTATGCTTCATAATAACTATCAGACACGGCAAAATGTTGTATCGTGCTGATCCATCCGGTATATGAATCAAAAGATAGTTGAATTTGCAGCCATTTTTTATCCTCCGTTTGGGCTAGCACTTTATACACTTCGCCAAATAGTAACTGGGTGCATTGTTCACTTCTGTCAGAAGGCTCAGTCCGTACGGGAATAACACTTAATGCACAAATACCTTTACTCATGTAAACAATAACTAGTATATCAATTAAGTAATTTAAGGATTTATTCATTTTTTCCCAATTCCAGAAAGGCACAAAATAAAACAGCCGGTATACATAGGTTTGCTTGTATACCGGCTGTTTTTCGATGCGTTGAACCTAATACTTTTCCCGTTCCATTTCCCGTTTTACATCTCTTGTTTTAATATCTTCCCGTTTGTCGTATAGTTTTTTGCCTTTTGCCAGAGCTATCTCTAGTTTGGCAAAGCCCCGGTCGGTAATAAACAAGCGCGTGGGAACAATGGTTAACCCCTGGTCTTGTAACTTAGTGGCTAATTTGTTCAGTTCTCTTTTCTGAAGCAGCAGTATGCGGTCGCGTAGAGGTTCATGGTTGAAATGTGTGCCTTCGCTATAGGTAGAAATATTCATCTGCTTAACGATCAGGGTTTCGCCCATAAACACACAATAGGCTTCCTGCAAGTTTACTTTGCCCTGCCTGATCGACTTTATTTCAGTACCCTTTAGCATAATACCGGCTACATAGGTTTCCAGAAACTGATATTCGAAAGAGGCTTTTTTATTTTTAATATTTACTGTTTTGGATAGTTTTTCCTTGGCCATGTTCTTGGTTTTCTATGGGAAAGTAACATATAAGTAAGCCTGCTAGCTTATGTTAGTCGATTACCCTGTATGTAATGCTTACTCAGCAGGAATCAGAACTTGGCTTCACATTACGGAAGCTATAGCCATCAGTAAGCAGGAAATCAGGTTTTGGTTAGCTGGAAGCTTAACCGGACATACGAGTGGTCTATTTCATATTCTACTTTGTAATCCCCCCCGGACTTATTACTTCTTACTCTAATGGTAATGCTGGTCACTTTGCCTTTTTCGCCGTTTTCCAGTCTTACTTCATCGCCTATATCAAAATCTGTAGTAATTGTCATATATATTTTTTTAATTTCCGCTAACGTAATTGCCCTTCATAAAGATAAGCAACCAGCCATTAAATTCTTGCCGGCAAATTGCAAATTTAGAATAATTTTGCAACCCACAACGCAACCTGTGAACCCTATAAAAATAAGATACCTGTACAACAGACCTTACAGCTAGAGAAACACAATAAACTACTTACACAAGCCTATGCCCATGTTACCGGAAGATAAGTTAAGCATCCTGTATGTGGATGATGAAGAACAGAACCTGGTATCATTCAGAGCTGCCTTCCGCCGCCATTATAGCATCTTTACCGCTACCAGTGGCAAAGATGGCCTGGATATTTTGCAAAATGAAAAAATAAACCTGGTGATTACCGACCAGCGGATGCCAGAAATGACGGGTGTACAGTTCCTGGAAAAAGTTATTCCTGCGTATCCCGACACCATCCGCATGATTTTGACTGGTTTCAGCGATATTGAGGTTATTATAGAAGCCATTAATACTGGCCGTGTGTTCCGTTACATTACCAAACCCTGGGATACACATGAGCTAAAAATGACCATTGATAATGCTTGTCAACTCTACCGCTTGCAACGCAACAATAAACAGTTGCTTGAAGAACTGCAACTGAAAGTGACCGAGCAGGAAAAAACGCTACGGCTTTTTCAGAAATATGTACCCGAAGAAGTAGTTAGAAAAGCCCTGGATTCAGCCGAAGAGTCTATTTTTGAAGGAGAGCTCAGACATGTGGTAGTCTTGTTCTGCGATATCCGCGGCTTTACTACATTTAGTGAACAGATCAGCCCCAAAGAAGTAGTAGCTTTCCTTAACTGTTACTATACCTTAATGACCGAAAGTATAAAAGAGCACAATGGTACGGTGAACCAGTTTGTAGGCGATGAGATTTTTGCATGCTTTGGCGCTCCAATCTCTTATGCCGATAACGAACAGAATGCCGTATTCTGCGCCATGGAGATGATAAAGCGGGTAGAAAAACTAAACGAACAATATATGCCGCAGTTTGGTCAGAAAATTAAAATTGGCATAGGCATTCATGCCGGAGAAGTTATAGCCGGCAATACCGGTTCTGAAGACCATATCGGGTACTCTATTACAGGCGATACCGTAAATACCGGAAAACGAATAGAAACCCTTACCAAAGATCATGAAAATACCATCCTCATCAGTGAAGCGGTATGCAGTAAAGTCAATCACCTGTTACACCTTAACCCCTGGGAACCAGTTACGCTGAAAGGAAAAAAAGACAAATACCAGGTATATGAAATAGTGGGAAGACGGTAAGTATAGGGTAAAGCTTTCGGTACAAAAGGTATGCTCTTTGAGTGTCTACCGGGTATTCACCAGAAGTTAGAAAACTAAGTTCTCCGCACTGTTTGCCTAGTAACTTCTGGCTACATACCGTTCTCCTATCTGTACCAGATTACTGTCCAAATACCTACCTTTGCCCCATCTGGCCATTTTACCCTGACAAGCGAAAGTTTACAAGAAATAGTTTTTATCCTACTACCTACCTATGCAAGCAGTATTGCAATTTGTATCGCAACTAAAACCAAACAATACCCGGGAATGGCTCGAAGCCAATCGGCCAATGTACGAATCGGCCAAAGCAGAATTTTCTGAATTTGTTCGCCATATTATTAAAGATCTGTCCCAACTGGAGCCTGGTTTCTCTCTGTTAGAACCCAAAGATTGTATTTTTAGAATTCATCGTGACATACGTTTTTCTAAAAACAAAACACCGTATAAAACCCATTTTGGGGCATACTTTGCCGAAGGAGGAAAAAAAAGCACGAAAGCCGGCTACTACCTCCATATAGAACCAGATGGAAAATCTATGTTAGCCGGAGGGGTATACATGCCGCCACCAGAAGATTTGAAAAAGATCCGCCAGGAAATCGACTACAATGGCGAACAGTTGAGAAACATCTTGAACACGCAGAGTTTTAAGAAATACTACGGAACGATTACTGGTGAGAAACTAAAAACCACTCCTAAGGGCTATAGTCCAGAACATCCAGATATAGAATTGTTGAAACAAAAAGATTTTATTGCTACCCATTATGTAGAAGATAGTACGGTAATTCAGCCAGACTACTTGAGTTATTGTATGAAAGCCTGGAAAGCCCTTAAACCTTTGAATGATTTTATGAACGCTGCCCTGGATAGCTAGCTAATGTAACACAAAAGCCCTCGTAGCTTCTAACACTGCGAGGGCTTTTGATAAACCTATTTTTTATTTCTATACAAAATACCGCCTCAATACGTCGTCGTGCGTAATGTTTTTAGATACAATATTTTGTTCCCGCATCCGCTCCAGCAGTGGTTCCAGATCATTTTTATAACTAAGCTCAATACCTACTAATGCTGGCCCAAATTCTTTATTTGTCTTTTTCAAATATTCGAAACGGATAATATCGTCATTCGGGCCCAGTACTTTTTGCAGAAAGCGTAACAGCTCACCTGGCTTCTGTGCAAATTCAACAATAAAATAGTGCTTTAATCCTTCGTAAATTAAGCTTCTGTCAATTACTTCCGGATAACGGGCAATATCATTGTTACCTCCACTAATAATACATACTACTTTCTTACCGCGGATTTGATCTTGCAAAGCATCTAAAGCGGCTACCGACAAAGCACCAGCTGGCTCGATGGTTAAGCCTTCATTCTGGTAAAGCTCAATCATGTTCGTGCAAACTTTTCCTTCGGCTACAGCTATTACTTTAGTTGTGTATTTCTTTACAAATTCAAAGGTAATATCACCAGCTTTTTTAACGGCTGCCCCATCTATAAAATTATCTATTTTATCTAGGTTTACCGGGTAGCCTGCTTTAAGGGCTTCCACCATTTTGGGTGCACCTTGCGGGTCTACCCCTATTACTTGTATAGCCGGATTTTTATCTTTCAGATAGGCACTTACACCGGAAATTAATCCTCCGCCTCCAACTGGCACAATTACTACTTCCACATCTGGCATATCTTCCAGAATTTCATGCCCCACTGTCCCTTGGCCAGCAATTGTATGGAGGTTATCGAAGGGATGAACATAGGTTAAGTTATTTTCCAGACAGAATTTACTGGCTACATGGGCTGCTTCGTCAAAGGTATTGCCCACCAATTCTATGGTTACCCACTCCCCACCAAAATTTTGCACCCGGCGGATTTTCTGTTTAGGTGTCACTTGAGGCATAAACACAAATCCTTTGATTTTCATCAGGCTGCAACTATAAGCAAAGCCTTGAGCATGGTTACCTGCACTGGCACAAACTACGCCTTTCTCCCGCTGTGCAGGATCTAAGGAATAAATGTTGCAATAAGCTCCCCGGATTTTGTACGACCGTACTATCTGCTGATCTTCTCTTTTAAAATAAATGCTGGCTC
Organism: Rhodocytophaga aerolata; assembly: GCF_030503435.1. Taxonomy (GTDB): domain Bacteria; phylum Bacteroidota; class Bacteroidia; order Cytophagales; family 172606-1; genus Rhodocytophaga; species Rhodocytophaga aerolata. The sequence continues at coordinate 345,725 of NZ_JAUKPO010000006.1, read as the reverse complement.
CATATTTATCTGACAAGCGCGCATTATACTGCAAAGGAGTATGGGTAACAATTTTTTTCAGCAGCTCATGCGCCCGCTCAACGTCAATAGTTAAAGATGTGGTCATCAAAATAGGAGTTTCTCTGTAAAATAGTGCAAAATAACGCAAATAAATCAAGATTTATACTAGCAAATACCAGGTATTTACCATTGAAAATCGGTATATTTGTATAAGAAATACAAACTAAAACGTCTTATATGAGCTTTGAATTGACCGGGAGAGTTGTGGAAATTACCCCTACCCAACAAGTCTCCGATAAGTTCCGCAAAAGGGAATTTGTAGTGGAATTTGCAGAAAATACGCAATATCCAGAATTTGTTAAACTGGAGTTGGTACAAGATAAATGTGACCTGCTGGATAAATTTGCGGTTGGTCAGGAAGTAGAAGTAATGTTTAATTTAAAAGGACGCCGCTGGACAGATGCCAAAGGAGAGGTAAAATATTTTAATTCCCTGCAAGCATGGAAGATTAATGCAGCCGGAAGCAAGGCCACGGCTCCCAACTCCCCTGCTCCGGCAAAAGCGGAAGCCGGACAACCTGCCCGCCCTTACACAGATTGGGCTCCCAATGGCGAAGGCAACCTGGATGACGACCTGCCTTTTTAAGGATACTTATTCTGATTTTATACGATTTTAATAATAGAAGCTACAAACCCAAACTGCGGATTGTAGCTTTTTTAGTTTATCCTTTCCAACCAATCCTGCCATTCGCCTGCATTTTCTGTTGAAAGGGAAAGGCAGAGTTCGGTTAAATATTCGGCACTAAATCCTTCTCTGTCTCAGCTATTTCGTCAGCAGATAGTTGCTCTAGGATAACCTTTCCGTTTACGATGCAGTAAATACCTGAATAAATCAAAATAAACCCTCCGGGAAAGCGCCTTTTAAAAGATGGATGTGCTGGAAAATAAGTGAAAGGAATGCTTCCCGGGCTAACATTTATTCGTATGAAATCAGGTATAAAAATTATTCTATTCCTTGTATTTACTCTTATTATCAGCTCTTTTCAAACAAGACAAACCTTGCCGGAAGATGAAATTACCAAAACACAGACTGGGGTAGCTTCCTACTATAACGACAAGCATCATGGAAAAAAAACGGCCAGTGGCGAGATCTATCACAAAGCTAAGTTAACTGCCGCCCACCGGACGTTGCCCTTTGGTACAGAAGTAAAAGTTACGAACCTTTCCAACGGCAAAACAGTAACGGTGCGCATAAATGATCGTGGGCCATATGCCAAAGGCCGGTTAATAGATCTCTCTAAACTGGCTGCGCAGGAAATTGGATTGATGAAGATGGGAATTGCCAAAGTAAAAATTGAGTACTCGCTGCAACAAGCCGCCTCTAAGGGATAGTTTACTTCTAAATAGAAGTAGGTAAATCTGCCAAACCCGGCATATAGTTAAAATACATCGGTGATAAGTATAGATTTATCTCTGAACACAAATGATTCGCCTTTTCGTTTGTTGTACAGTAATTCACCTATAGGAGAGGCCGGAGAAATAGAGAAATATTTTTCTTTTCCAAGAACATAAGGACCGCCACTAATAGCAATAAAATAATTACCCATACTTGTTTTTACTACACTGCCCAGTTTTGCCTGGCTAACAAGTATCTCCGGCTTGATCTGCTGCAACGAAGCTATTTCTTTTAAAGCTTCCTGTAGTTGCTTAGCATTCATATCCCGCACATTCTGGCTCATGGCTCTGGAAGTATCATATTTGTCGCCAGCGGTACTCTTCTCCTCCTGATTGGCAGCCTGCTGTGCCTCCTCCATAGCTTTGCGGGCGTACTCCACCCGCTTAGCCTGTGCCTGCTGACAAGCTTCCAGTAACTGTTGCTTCAGTGTGATAAGTGTCTGATTATGCATAAATGTAAACAATATTGCAGAGGTTACTCCTTTCTATAAAACAGGTAACAACATACCTGAATATAGATTATGTATAAAGAAAAAAGCTCATTGATATTGACTAATTCCACCAGCCGGGTTAACTAAAAATTCAATTAGTTTTTCCATTCATTATTATAAAAACCTTAGATACTTGAATCTGGTATCCTATACCTCTTCAATCGAGGTATATGATACCTTTTAAGACTATTCTTTTGAGATGTTCAAGCAAGCCCTGATATGCCGGTTGGCGTTCCATTACTATTTTTATTCTATACATAAGATGCTTATTAGATAGGAGCTTTATCTTTCCAATAATCTGCAATTTTTCGGCAAAGAGCTATCATTTCTTTATGAGTTAAGGTACTTTTGGCGTAATTAATCGCCATACTAACAAACTGGATATTACCTTTTATATACCCTTTCTTACAATCAATTCTATCTAATGAGGCAGTTGTTTGGATATCATTTTTTGAATTATATTTTGGCTGAACCAATTGAAGACCTGTATATGGGCAGATACCCTTTTGAACTTCCCATTGAGTTTTCAAATCATCCAGTGTAATAGTAACTTCTTGATTCCTTCGTCTGCATCTTCTTAAATGTTCTCTAAAGCCAGAATAATGGTCTTTCTTATTGTCTGCATGAATAGAAATAGCATACGATGAATATAAGAGTATAACTTGGGAGATTGAGATGATTTACCTTGCCTGCACATGACAAACTACAAAAATTTTTACGGCTCAATCGCATATTCCTTTTAAACTCAGCTTCATCTTTGCTAAACGCAGCTTTGCAGAACTCACATATCAGTTCCACTTTTTTTCTCATACATAAAGTTTTATCTTTAAAGTACAGATATAGCCTATAAAACACAAAACCCCATTAACAGAAATGCTATGGGGTTTTGCAGTAAAATAGTGGAGCCGTAGGGATTCGCAAATTAAACTAATAAAGCCACTTCATTAGTTCTCCTGAAAGTTTCCTAACAGATTGGACTATATCATCAACTCGAATTGAGTTGTCGGACGCTCATGCCTGTTATTAAGAACACTCAAGTTCCCAGGTAGTCTCTGCACCTTCCAGATGTGTACACCTGGCTTGGCTCAAGATTAGCGTATCATTACTGACGTAGCGTTTCCTGAATTCATCCGATTATTGCCTGTATGTCGCCACACAGCGGGTCCGATATGTTAAACCCTAGTCCAGACAAGGAAACCAACGTGCCTTCTACATGCTTAGCTACTGTCAGATTGTCGGGAATGGAATAGGTCAGTAGCAAACGTATCCATTCCTTAGTCACTTAATCTCACTTTTACACCATGACCTTGTAAAAGCCAGCACTGCATTGTGATGCTTCGGTTGCTAACCCGGCAGTACGTGGGGCTAGCGAAGCACATGCTAGTTAATTATCCTAATTAAGCAGCAAGGGCGTAGTTTTCTTCGCCATTTATTGTTTGAAAGAATTTTTGACAGGAGATCCTCTCAACTCCCGGCATGCTTACACGCAGCTGCTCAAGCTGTCAATTCCGGTCGGCCCCATAAATCAAAGAACTTGTCTTGCTTTGAAAGAACATTTTCTCTGCAAGAAGGGTTGCAAAGGTAGCATATTTTTCCTGATTATTTAAGCATTTGTATCCGGAAAAATAGCCATTTTCTATAGACACACGTATAGATTCTTGTTGCCTGGTACTTTACTAAACTTGCTTATGACCAACACTTACAGGAATAGAGAAGCATAAACCTATACAGTTATGAACATGTACAAACCTGTAGATACTACCTACCTGGCGCAGATCAATGTATTTGCCCGGGCAAAAAAAGCAGTGCGTATCCAGTATTTTACAGATATCAATGAGTTCATCACTACGGTGGCTATTATTAAAAATCTGTTTGAAAAAGACGGTGCTACCTTTATTGAACTTAGCAGCGGCGAGGAGGTTCGCCTGGATAAAATAGTGCGCATCGAAGACAAACCGGCTCCAGGTTACGACACAGGCTATTTTGCCTGCGACATCTGATTCGAATAGAAGTCATGTAGGCTTTATACCTGCTCAACAGAAAGTACGTTCTTTTCTGCCTTTGCCTTCATGGCATCCGGAATGACTGTTAAAATCTCTGCTTGCAGGGCATCTATCAGCCGTTTTTTCATATAATAGCGGTGAGTCACCAGGCTTATTTCCCGCACTGGCGCAGGCTCCTGAAAGCGCCTGATCATCGTCTTTGCCGATTCGGATAAATTTAGCGTAGCCAGTTCGGGTATAATGGTAACGCCTGCATTGGTCTCTACCATCCGCTTGAGGGTTTCGATGCTGCCGGTTTCATAGGACAAACGGCTGCTTTCCTGCTTTATGCCACGTATCTGGCAGAGATTTACAATTTGCGAGCGCATGCAGTGGCCCTCTTGAAGTAGTAGCAAGGCACTGTTATCAATATTTTTAAGATCTACTTTCGTGTGTTGCAGCATATTGCTTTCAGGTGAGGCATATACAACAAACTCTTCATAAAATAATTTAGTCTCAAATATACCTGGCTCTTGCAAAGGCGTGGCTAGTATCCCTACATCTACTTGTTGTTTTTTCAATTTTTCTATCAGCAGTTCAGTAGTTACTTCTGTAATGGTTACGCGAATGCCAGGATATTTGGCTAAAAAGCGATTTAAAAACAAGGGCAACAGATACGGCGCCAGGGTAGGGATAATACCTAACCGCAACTCCCCGCTTACTTCTTCTTTCTGGTTCCGGATAATCTGCCGGATGGCTTTCGCTTCCTGAACAACAATACGGGCCTGCCGGATAATGTTTTCGCCTAGTTCGGTTGGCACTACTGGTTGTTTACTTCTATCGAAAATTTTTGCTCCCAATTCTTCTTCCAGCTTTTGTATCTGCATACTTAATGTGGGCTGCGTTACAAAACATTTTTCGGCAGCTGTAGCAAAATGCCGGTAGGTATCCACAGCAATAATGTATTCTAACTGAATGATAGTCATGCTGCAAATATAGACACAATCTATTAATTCATAAATATTATTGATTTGATTGATGCGTAAGGACTATATAACTTTGGGAATTGCTATTATGGAGATGCGGCGAATCCTAGGTAGATCAAAAAGGCACTGGGTGAAGCTAAGCATTGTATTGGACTAAGCAATTTGCTTCGGCTAATGGGCTTTAAACGAAAGCTGTATCAGCAAGTACATGGTATCGTATATGCTTTAAAAGGAACGCGTACCCATTTACATGACTAACATAAACATTGTTCGTGCATATATTTTTCTGACTGATATAAATTAATTTAAATAAAGAAACACAGGCGAGAATGTAGCCTACTATATGCTTGCAGAAGTGTACTTAAAAAAGAATTTACCTGTTTAGCATAAATTAGTGATATATAGTTTGAATCGGTTTAAACCGGGACTAGCCTTGCTGTCCCGGTTTTTTGTTTAAATTTTACTTGTTATACGATACTTCTACACGGCAATAAATATATTAATTCGCATAAAAAAGAGCAGACTTTTGGCCTGCTCAGTATAGTGGTTTATTTTACCTGTGGTTAATAGATAATCACTTTCTTTACTAGTGTTCCCTGGCTACTTTGTAAGGTTACTAGATATAATCCTCTGGCAGAGGTTAGATATATTTTCTCTTGGCCGGCAGTGGAAGTTATGCTTTTGCTCCACACATGTTTGCCCTGACTATCGTACACCTGAAGTATGCCTGTCTCTTGTGAGGGCATAGAATACTCTACCTGCAACTGGCCGGTGAATGGTTGATACGCTTGCAAAACGGTTTCCCCTTGGCGGCTGTTTATTGCCACTACTTTAGAATAACTAAATTTACCATCCAGGTCGGTTTGCTTTAAGCGGTAATAACTTACCCCTGCAGCAGGTTGAGGGTCTGTGGCCTGATACTGTTTTAGTACTTCGCTAGTACCTGCTCCTTCTACCTGTACTACTTCTGTAAAGTTCTGTCCATCAATTGATCTTTCCACTGTAAAATAGTCATTGTTAATTTCTTGTGCCGTAGCCCAGTTTAACTTTACTATTTCATTCTGAAGCTGAGCCTGAAAGTAAAGAAGGTTAACTGGTAAACCTACTATTGTAGAACCAAGAGTCCAATAAACGCGTTCGCCTCCACCGGCTGCTCCAGGAGTTCTTAAGAAGCCTGAATAGCCATCTATTGTAGTGTTTGTCACATTATGCATAGCGCCTTGGAAGTCCTCCCATGGTCCGCCTTCTCTGGAACCAGCTACAACTATTCCTTGAGCAGCAGCTAAACTGGTACCTGGCAAATAATTTGGAAGGCCTGCCGGGCCACTCACTGGTATTTGCCATGATAAGACTACTCTTATACTTGCATTTCCATCTATTCTTCTTATATCCCAATATTCATATCTACTTATTGATAATGGGGCAGTTACAGAAGTATAATTTGGTGGTTGACTTCTAATATATCTAGCTCTGAAGTCTCCTCTATTATTATTATTAAAGATCATACCGGCAGGACGATAAGATCCTGCATTTCCTAAAGGAAAAGTAAATAGCTCATCAGCTATACTTTGTTTTTTAATCATATAGCCATCTATATAACTACCCGGATCGCCTAATAAAGGAATTGGAGCCTTGCCTCCTGTTAGTTTCAATGGATTTGAGCCACTAGGTTCTGTAGGTACAGACCGATCTGAGCCTACTACTATTGTATTTCTATTAAGTATTAGTGAGTTATTAGTATTAGGAATTGTAACGACTCCTCTTGTAAGCTCAATACTTCCATTGGCAACATTATTGGCAACAGTGCCATTTCCTAGATCGCGGCCTACAGTTACTGAAGAGTTAAGTGTAACACCTCCAATTTGTTTATTGATAACTATGTTATAGAAGTTATTTAGGCTAGGTTCACTATTGGGTACACTTATATTAATATTTGAGGTAATAGTTTGAGGAGGGCTCAATGTTGTTCCATAGAAAGTAACAGTACCTGTACGTGCTCTAAAATTACCTCCTCCAATCCAATTTCCTTGTATATTAATGTTTCTTATATTATTTACATCATTAGTTGACGATACATCAAGAGTAGTACCTGGATTGATATTTAATGTATTTTGAATAATAGTATTATCATCAAGAGTCTTCAAGGAACCTCCGCTCAACACAATATTTCCATAGCCCACTCCAACTATACCCTTCACACTTTGTGCAACACCAGCATTATAAGTTACAGTGCTTAGTACACTCAATTGTATATTAGCACTTATATAATTTAATGGAAATCTTGTTGCCACAGTAGCTTTGCCTAAGTTTAACTGTGAGTTACCACCCATGTTAAAAGCTTTATCTACTTGTCCTTCTATTTGATAACCGTTATCCACCCAGGTTATTGAATTTTCAATATTTACATTCCCCAAAATCCTTAAAAAAATAGAAGGAGGGTTAGCAATAGCAGGATTTGGATGAGCAATAGTTTTAATCTTCTGCGTTCCTCCTGCATTAGACAGAGTTAAGTTACCATAGATTGGAATAGCAGATATTAATTGATTTGTAGTTCGATCTCTATAATCAATTGTACTCGCTTGGTCCAACGTGATGGTAGAAAATCCGGTTGGAAAGGTAGTTGGAAGAGTAATATTGTTGTCATCTCCGATAAATAAATTCGCTCCAGGCCCTACATTCAAGGTTTTAGTTCCTGCAGTTCCAGTGTTAGATATTTGATTACCCCAATCAAAAAGGCCACCACTTAATATGTTTAAATTATTCTCAATTACAAAATTGATCCTGGATGTACTTGGGGTTGGGTTTTCATTAATATTTACATTTCCTGGGTTTTTGTTTATCGTCAAGTTATAAAACGATACTACATTTGATGGTACTATAATTTCTGCACTTTCTGCTCCATCAAAGGATACTGTTCCATCTTGGCTATTAAAAACCGCCGGCGATAAGACCGTCCAGTTACCAGTTATATTTATTCCATGATTGGATGTAGATACATCCAATGTTCCATTTTGTAGAGTCAAGTTGTTTACAGTTAATGGTGCTGCCAATGTCCATACACCTGTCACATTATTAAATAATATAGTTCCAGAGAAAGCCACATCTGTATTAATAATCCCTGTGCCAGAAAATTCTGTAATACCAGCAAAGCTATTAGTTGCAGCCGGACTTGCAGATAAGTTATAGTTTCCAGCTATAGTTAGTTTACCAGCGTTAGTTCCAGTTAATATAAAATTTCTATTTTCTATTCCGTTTACAGTTGCTTTTGATCCATCAAAATTTGCACAAGCTGCATCAAGTACATCAATTATCACATTTATATCACCCCCTAAATCATTATATTCTACAACATCAAAAAATACATTATCTGTTGTCCGCTTAGGATAATCAATAGCAGGCTGTAATGGGTCGGTCGAGCCGGTGAGTCGGGTAGCCCAATTCCCTACATCGCTCCAGTTATCAGATGCACCATTATCAGTCCAATAATAATTTAATTGTGCAAAAACTTTGGCAGAACCTGCTGCAAAAGTGATAAGAAGGGTGAACACTACTAAGCGTAAGAGTTGATTCATAGATTTTATTTTGTTTCGTTTTTTACCAAAACAGTACATGTATGGGTTAATTTAAATACTTAGTTGAAGTAACCTAGTCTGATATGTATTCCGAATACATATTATGAAGGCTTACACATTTTATTAGTAAGATAAAAGATCACAGATTAACTAGTTGTGGATGTATCTTTAAAAAAATCAGATTTGCTACTCTTTGAAGGTAAAGAGTATCTAGTTGAAGGTGGTTGGTTAGGCTTGTTATGTTTCAGCCGGATTGCAAAGTACTTAATTTTAAAATACAAAAAAAACGAAAAAATAGTACATAAAAAAAATATCCATATCTACTACTATCTTAAAAATTGCAGTTACCTAATCTCTGAGAAAAACAGGGTAAAATTTAAAATTTCCGCAGAATAAATTTCTTTTACAGGAGTATTTCCATCAGTGGTATCTATAGGAGATTAGTTGTTCGTAGCAGGCGTGAGCATGTGGATTGATTTGAGAAACTATTGCCGGATCGCAAATTTCCGGCATGCGTATACACAGGCGGATAGCAATGGGTTTGCCAAATAGTTATGGAAGTGAGCTTTTCTTTACATCAGGCTATATAAAAACAAAAAAGACGCAGTTGCCTGCGTCTTCGGTACCGGTTCTTATTGGTTTAAGGTAAAAAAGGTTCAAGAATTATTAAGAGAGGACTTCTACCTGTTTTGGCACATCCTTTTCTTTAAATAACAGTGCAAAGAAAGCAAAAACTACGATAGATGCAATAGCCGGCACCAGCCATATCGATTGCCAGTTTAAATTTTGTACGCCATCAGCCCCGGTGGAAGTATACAATCCTACAATTTCGCCCGACAGCCAGGAGCCTATTAACATACCTACGCCATAGGTAGCCAGCGTGATCATTCCTTGCGCTGAACTACGCAGGTGAGCAGGCGCTTTGCGGTCTACAAAAATTTGTCCGGTTACAAAGAAGAAGTCGTAACAGATACCATGTAGCAATATACCTGCATACAACATCCATACATTTGCGCCATTATCGCCATAAGCAAATAATAAGTACCGCGCTCCCCAGCAAAGCATCGCCAACAAAATAATCCGTTTTACCCCGAGCCTGGTTAAAAAGAAAGGCAGCAGTACCATAAAACCTAATTCCGACATCTGGCCCAGCGTCATTTTACCGGCGGCATTTTCCAGACCCACATCGTTTAAGAATGGATTAGCAAAGCTATAATAGAAAGCCAGAGGAATACATATGAGCACAGAAGCTATAAATACCGTAGTAAATGCCCGATCTTTAAACAAGGCAATGGCATCGAGCCCCAGCACATCGCGTACGGTTACTGGACCAGATACTTTGGGGGGCGTATCGGGCAAGAAGAAACTATAAATGCCAAGCAACAGGGAACAAGCAGCCGCGATCTGGAAAGTTAGTGCCGAAGCCTCAATACTCATGGTGCCAATTATTAATCCAACGGCAATCCACCCAACAGTGCCCAATACCCTGATCGGGCCAAACTGCTTACCTGGGTCCTGCATCTGCCGGAAGGCAATGGCATTGGTTAATGCCAGCGTAGGCATAAAGCAAATGGTATAAGCCAGTAGTACCATGTAAAAAGGCCCAAAGGTATCCAGCTGAGAGGTAATATATAACAGCAGGGCGCCCATCAGGTGCAAGGTACCCAGCACTTTTTGTGTGGCAAAAAACCTGTCAGCTACAAGCCCCACAAAAAAAGGAGATACAATGGCTGCTATAGATATAGTGGTATATGCCAGGCCTATTTCCGGACCACTGAACTTGAGAGTAGTGCCCAGATAAGTACCCATTGTTACATACCACGAGCCCCAGATAAAATACTGAAGAAACATCATCAGTGCCAGTTGAACATACGTTCTTGCTTGCATAAAAAGAGGTAAAGGTAGAATGGTACAAAAATTAAAACTACTCTTTTTTAGTATGTATTCAAAATATTCTCGACAAATGTATAGCTATTACAGGATGAAATATAAATTTTCGCTTAGCTTTAGCTAACTAACCGAAATACCCTAAACGCACCAACCAATTTTACTCGTATTTACTATCCATGCATGTATCTTTATCAGAACTAGCCCTCCGGATAGAGCAGAAATATATTTCTGTACAAAGGCACCCTACCGAAGAACTATATATTTACAATTACACACCCAAAGCACAATTTGAAAAACTTTGGGATGACCTTACGTTACAGTGCCACGGACTAATTTTAAATGCAAGCGGTGAGATAAAGGCCCGTCCCTTCCGGAAGTTTTTCAATCTGGAAGAACACCTGCCTCATGAAATTCCCAATGAGCCGTTTGAAGTGTATGAAAAAATGGATGGTTCGCTGGGTATTCTGTACTGGATTGCCGGCATACCCTATATGGCCAGCAGAGGCTCATTCGACAGTGAACAGGCCCGGAAAGCTACGGCAATGCTGCATATGAAATATGCCAAGTCTATACCATTATTGGAACAAGGCAAAACGTATCTGTTTGAAATCATCTACCCCCAAAACCGGATTGTGGTAGATTATGGAGCCTTAGAAGAATTAGTGTTACTGGCTGTTATCGATACAAAAACAGGACAGGATCTGGCATTGAAAGAAATAGGTTTTCCGTTGGTAAAACGGTATGATGGTTTGCATGATCTCGGCCTCTTGAAGAAATTAGCAGAAGATAACCGGGAAGGGTTTGTTCTTAAGTTCGAAAGTGGCTTCCGGGTAAAAGTAAAATTTGATGAATATGTACGTCTGCACCGCATTTTAACAGGCGTTTCTAACCAGCTGATCTGGGAAATGCTGAAAAACAATACGCCACTAGATGCTATTCTGGAACGGGTACCCGACGAATTTTACACGTGGGTAAAACAGACAAGCCAACAATTACTTGCCGCTTACCAAACTATAGAGGATCAGTGTAAACAGGAGTTTAAGGTTTTGGAGGACAGAAAAACTACGGCTCTGTATTTCCTTACTTGCCGGTATCCTTCTATTCTCTTTGCCATGCTCGATGGCCGCGACTATAGCTATAGTATCTGGAAACTTATTAAGCCCAGACACGAAAAACCTTTTAAAACAGATCCCGATCAGTGATATTGCTTATTGACCAATGACTAATACCCATGCTAACCGTAACTATACTTAAAGGCCTGCCAGCCAGTGGAAAATCTACCTGGGCTAAAAAAATGGTAGACGAGCATCCAGGCATGTACAAGCGGATCAACAAAGACGACCTGCGGGCCATGCTTGACAATTCGTATCACAGCAAAGGAAATGAGGCATTTGTGTTGAAAATACGCGATTGGCTTATTATTGAGGCATTAAAAGAGGGCAAGCATGTGATAGTAGACGACACAAATATGGACCCCAAACACGAAATCCGTATCCGCGAAATAGTTGCTGCATATGCCCGGGAAGCAGAGAGGCAGATTAAAGTAGAAGTGAAAGAATTTACCTCCTCTCTGGAAGAATCTATCGAACGGGATGCTAAACGGCCTGCTCCAGTAGGCGAAAAAGCTATACGTGCGATTCATAGCCGGTATGTAGACCCTATCGGGCGGATGCCATTTTATACAGCACAGGACGCAAGTTTGCCTAAAGCCATCATTTGTGATATTGATGGTACCTTAGCTCTTATTCATAACCGCAATCCGTTCGATGCATCCAGATGCGAACGCGATCTCATTAATGACCCAGTGGTAAATATTGTGAGACATTACAAAACAATGGGCTATACCATTATTTTACTTTCTGGCAGATCGGCCTCACACCGGGTGCAAACCCTCAACTGGCTTGGTGCCCACCAGATCCCTTATGATGTTTTACATATGCGCAGCGAAAGTGATATGCGGAAAGACTCCATTATTAAAAAAGAACTCTATGAAAGGCATATTAAAGGCATGTATCACATAGACTTTGTACTCGACGACCGCAACCAGGTTGTGGATATGTGGCGTAAAGAAATAGGTCTTTTGTGTTTGCAGGTATATTATGGTGATTTTTAAAGCAAGTTTTTAAATTCGTTACAAATAGTTTCATAGAAACCTGCAAAAATTTCTTTGATAAATTAATTTCCTATATTAGTACCTGGTTTGTCTTCCTGGTAAATTAGCCAGCAAGTATACTTTCACTTTTTAACGAACCTAACCTGTCATTTTCCTTTTTATGAAACATTTTATGGTAGCAAACAAGTATTCGTATTACAAACTGCTTATCTGTTCATTTATTATTAGTCTGGCCGCCCTCCCTGCAGTGGCACAGAAAAAAGGCACTTTTACCCAGGAAGTTGGCCTACAGTTGTATAGCCTTCGTCATGAGTTCCCTAAAGATGTGGAAGGTACGCTGGCAAAAATTAAAGAAATGGGTATCAGGCAGATTGAAGGAGGAGGTACCTATAAACTATCGCAAGAAGAATATAAAGCTTTATTGGAAAAATATGGACTGGAAATGGCCAGTATGGGATTTGGTTACGAACGATATAATGAAGATATTGAAGGAGTAATTAAAGATGCTAAAGCCATGGGAGCCAAGTATGTCATGTGTGCCTGGATTCCTCATAAAGGAGATGATTTTACGATAGAGGATACCAAAAAAGCCGCACAGGATTTTAATAAATGGGGAGAGAAATTAAAAGCCAACGGCATTCAATTCTGCTACCATACCCATGGCTATGAGTTCCGCCCCTATGAAAATGGCACCTTGTTCGATTATCTGGTAAAAAATACCAATCCGGAGTACGTATCCTATGAAATGGATGTATATTGGGTGGCCCATCCCGGACAAGACCCACTAAAACTGCTTAGAAAATATCCGAACCGTTTCTCCATGATGCACCTGAAGGACATGAAAAAAGGGGTAAAAGGCGATCTGACTGGCCACTCGCCCGACGAATGGAATGTGCCAATCGGAACCGGCCAGATAGATTATAAAACTTTGCTGCCAGAAGCACAACGCCTGGGTGTAAAATATTACTTTATTGAAGACGAGCATCCCAATGCCATTGAGCAAATTCCTGTAAGCTTGAAATACATTAAAAGCTTAGCGAAATAATTCCTACTCATTCTTTGCACGGCTACAAAACAAGGTATGTATTAAAGCTTTTTGCTGAAATACATATATCTTATTTTGTGGCCGTGTTTCTGTTTCTTTCAGTGAACACAGCGGGCAATAAAAATATAGTTGCTGCAAAATAGGAACACTTTATATTGCAGACTGATTTTAATTATTCAATAACCAATAATTTTATGAACCCAAACATACACCGCTTATACGAAATTGCCCAAAAACAGCAACGCCTGATTATCGGTCTTATGTCGGGTACATCATTGGATGGGTTAGATGTAGCTTTGTGCCGCTTTACCGGAAGTGGGCTTTTCACAGAGCTACAAGTAGTGGAGTTTGAAACAGTGCCTTATACAGAAGATATTAAAAATGAGATCCGGCCAGTATTTTCCACTAAAATAGGTGATATACAAAGGCTTTGCCTGCTTAATGCCTGGATAGGTAGCTTACATGCCTCGATGATTCAGGATTGCCTGAAAAAATGGAACGTAGCCCCAGAACAAGTTGATTTAATTGCCAGCCACGGACAAACTATTTATCATGCGCCAAAGCATTTGCATAACCTGGCACAATTTCCCAATGCTACCCTGCAAATTGGCGACGGCGACCATATAGCCGTAAAAACAGGCATTATCACCTTTAGCGATTTCCGGCAGAAGCATATAGCAGCAGGTGGCGAAGGGGCTCCCCTAGCCGTATACGGCGATTATATTTTATTCTCCAAAAAAGGCGAAGACCGTATTATGCTGAACATGGGAGGCATAGCTAACTTCACCTACTTGCCCGGAGATTTGGATGCTAGCCGGATGTTTTCTACAGATGTGGGCACTGGCAATACCTTACTGGATGCTTTTACCAGGTTGCATTTCAATAAACCCTACGATGAAAATGGCACCATAGCAGCTTCTGGCAAAGTACATACTGGCTTACTGGCTGCTTTACAGGATAATCCCTTTTTTAAGGCTTCGTTTCCTAAAACTACTGGGCCGGAGTTATTTAATATGGATTATGTTAAAACAGCCCAGCAGCAGTCGGACTCCCAGCAGGTACCGCCACAAGATATAATGGCCACATTAGCCAGATTTACGGCCGAAGGGATAGCCAATGCTATCCATAGTTGCTTTACCAACACTAAGCCAATATTATATGCCAGCGGCGGAGGGATGCATAACCCTGTTATTATGCAGATGCTACAGACATTATTGCCTGGCTATGTATTTAAAGATACGTCTGCCCTAGCAGTGTCTCCGGATGCCAAAGAAGCGGTATTATTTGCTATATTAGCGAATGAAAGTGTAGCTGGCGAAAGTATTGCTTTACAGTCCAGAGGTGTGCCTAGTGTTTATATGGGCAAAGTTTCGTTTCCGCAATAATCTATTTCTATTGGATGGGCTCAATATAGGGTTTTATGCCTTCTGTAGTAAAGGTTTGCAAGTTTCCCTGAGGGTCAGCATATACGAAAAAAGCATCTAATTCATCATCTTTGTCCAGAAACTCCATTGCTTTTTCGCGGCCTAACACCATAAATACCGTAGCATAAGCATCAGCTGTAATACAATCTTTAGCAAACACCGTTACACTCAATAAAGAATGCTGTACCGGATAGCCAGTTTTCGGGTCTATGGTATGGGCATATTTTTTACCATCTTGCTCGTAATAGTTGCGGTAATTTCCGGAAGTAGCCAAAGCTTTATTATCTAACTGCACAATAGCCTGCAATACATCGCCTCCTTTTTGCTCATACTCCGGGTTATTTATACCAATAGTCCAATATTTGCCTTCCTTATTTTTACCTTTGCATAATACCTCCCCTCCTACTTCAATCATATAATCTTGTATGCCTTTGCTTTCCAGAAACTGGCCTATTACATCTGCTGCATACCCTGGTGCAATCGCATTAAAATCTATATATACTCCTTCTTTAGCTTTTTGCACAGATTGCTCGTCAAAAGTAATTTTATCAAAACCTATCACCTCTTTGAGTGAATCTATACGGGCCTGGCTGGGAGCTTTCCGTTCTTTACCTGTACCAAACCCCCAGGCATTCACTAGTGGCCCCACGGTAGGGTCAAAAGCGCCGCCGGAAGCCTGGTATACTTCCTGTGATTTCTTCAAGACCGGATAAAAAAAAGGTAAACGGAATGCCACAGCATGCCCATTGTTAAACCGGCTGATTTCAGAATCGGGCCGGTAAGTAGATAAAGACTCATTGAATTTTTCGAGGATAGAGTCTATTTCGGCCTGATAGTTAATGGCTTTCTGAGGCAAACTCGTATACTTGATCGCATACGTAGAACCCATGGTAAGACCACTAAAACTTGTCTGGACAATACCTGTGTCGTTCCCGGTAGCAGGTTCTTTTTTAGCCTCCCGGTACCGGTATACACCATACATGGTTATTAGTAATACCAGACCATAAATTGCATTTTTAATACCATTTTTGTTCATACATGCAAATATACTGCTAAGCGTTCAGAAGCCTAAATAAATGCATTTCTTTTTAAATAATTTGTTGATTTTTAGCTAAAAATATGCACTTTTCTGTGTAAATTAGTATCTTATTATACGTTGAGCAGGAGGAATTAATAAAGCAAAAATACACTTTATAAAACAGCAAGGATATGTATTTTTCTAAGAAAAAATCCTGTAAATAATTTATTCTACCCAACATTTTTACTAACACCCAACTTATGCGTGAAGAATATTTGAAAGGTTCCTCAGACCATATGTCAAGTGCGGAAAAGGAGATTGAAAAAGCCCTGCGTCCGTTGAGCTTTGAAGATTTCGCCGGACAAGACAAAGTGGTAAATAACCTGAAAGTCTTTGTAACGGCTGCCCGCCAACGGAAAGAAGCCTTAGATCATGTATTACTACATGGCCCTCCCGGTCTGGGAAAAACTACCCTTTCGCATATTATTGCTAATGAACTTAATACTGGTATAAAAATGACCTCAGGCCCTGTACTAGACAAACCTAGTGACCTGGCTGGCTTACTTACCAACCTGGAAGCCCATGATGTGTTGTTCATTGATGAAATCCACCGGCTGAATCCTATTGTGGAAGAGTATCTGTATTCGGCTATGGAAGATTACAAGATTGACATTATGCTGGATGCCGGGCCAAATGCCCGTACGGTACAAATCGGGTTAAATCCGTTTACTTTAATCGGGGCAACTACCCGGGCCGGCTTACTAACTGCCCCCTTGCGTGCCAGGTTCAGCATTAACGCCCGCCTGGAATATTACGATTCCAAATTGCTTTCTTCTATTATAAAACGGTCTGCTAATTTGCTGGAGACCCCTATCGTAGATGATGCAGCTTTTGAAATAGCCCGCCGGAGCCGGGGTACGCCACGTATTGCCAATAACCTGCTTCGCCGTACGCGTGACTTTGCCCAGGTAAGAGGTACTGGTACTATTACCATGGATATTGCTGAAATGGCCTTGAATGCACTGGATGTAGACAAAGATGGACTGGATGAAATGGATAACCGGATTCTTTCCACTATTATAGATAAATTTAAAGGTGGCCCGGTAGGTTTATCTACCATTGCTACTGCCTGTGGAGAAGAAGCAGAAACGATAGAAGAAGTATATGAACCATTCCTGATCCAGGAAGGCTACATCAAACGGACATCCCGTGGACGAGAAGCTACCGAGTTAGCCTACAAGCATTTGGGAGTAGTTACGCCTATTGAGAAAACGAAAGGGTTGTTTGATTAGAATAAAAGAGGCCTACATCATACTGTAGGCCTCTTTTATTTTACCTGCAGCTGAGGTTGTAATTGGGGAGTAAAGCTTTTTGTAGCCAGTAAACCAATAGTAGCTCCAACCAACGCAATACATGCAAAAGAAACACGCAGATTAAACGTTTCTGCAATAAATCCGATAAAGGGAGGCCCTATTAAAAATCCAAAATAGCCAATACTTGCTACGATGGCAATAGCAATACCGGGAGATAAATTACTACCCCTCCCCGCCCGGCTATATGATAATGGAATAACAGATGAAGTACCAAAACCAACCAACAGAAAACCTGCAATAGCCGTAACCAGGTTTGGCAAAATAACGGCGATTAACAAACCTGCACAAATTAATATACTGCTTACCTGATACGTTTTTACAGCTCCCATCCGGTCAGTAAGGCGGTCGGAAACAAAGCGGCCCAGGGCCATGGTACTCATAAAAGCAATATATCCGGCAGCTACCAAACCTGAATCTGCTTTAACTACTTTTTGGAAATAAACGCCACTCCAATCGAACATACAACCTTCGCATAGCATACCACAAAAGGCTATTAGCCCAATCCGCAATAACCATGGGTCTACATCCCGGAATGTCATACTACCTGAATTTTTGCGGGCATCTTGCGTAAGCATAAACCTGGAAGCAATAAGCACTACACCAAACGCCAGCATAGCTACCATCAAAAAATGCAACTCAGGCTTGATATCCAGCCCGATCATTAATGCACCCAGCATACCACCCGTAAAACCTGCCAGACTCCACACCCCATGAAAAGAGGCCATAATAGTTTTGCCATATAGCTGCTCTATTCCAATAGCTTGTGTATTAACCGAAATATTATACATATTGCCACACATGCCGAAAGCGGCCAAGGCCAGTGCCAGCGCCCAAAAAGAAGAGGCCCAACCCATAGCTAATAATACAACTGGATATACAAATGCCGCCAATATACCAATGGAACGGCTTCCAAATTTAGTAACCAGCCATCCGGCTACAGGCATGGCCACAAGCGAACCAACAGGTTTGCTTAACAATAGGGCCCCTAATTCACCTTCGCTTAAGCCTAATTTTACTTTAATGTCTGGTATTCTGGAAGCCCAGCTGGAAAAGCACAAGCCACTCAAAAAAAATAAAGAATTAACTGCAATCCTTCGTTTTAGATTTACATGCATAATAAAAAATCATCACCTTGCCTGCCAGCAAATATTAATAAACTGCTCTACTAGACCAACCTAAGCCAGAAACGGCAAATTTCTAGGAAATATTCAAAATACTGAACATTTTTTCAGATAATATCTTAAATAAGTACTAAATATAAATATTCTGTGGTGATGCTTGATTTTTCTAATGTTGCATAGTTAGTTATAAAGAAATGTATGAATCCTTAACTATTTCTGGAAAAAGGGTTTTAAGGTACCCCTATCATTAATTGATAAATTCCGTATGTGTTTATTTAATGTGCCTACGTTAGCGGTAAGCGCAAGCTTATTAAAAAACAGAGTTGAATTAAACCTACGTTATATGAACCTAACACAGATAGAACTACTTACCAAGAAGCTTTTCGGCAGAAACATACAGCCAGACATAGAACCTGGCTGCCTTTTCGCCTCTCAGTCAGATTCAGCAGGAGGCAGTGGAAAGGAGAAAACCAGCACCCAAGATCAGGTAGAACCACAGGCAAGTAACCGGAAACGCGAAAAAGAGACAACTGGCAAAGCCCAAGAAGAGGAAATTGCCAACAAAGCAAAAGATGAGAAAGGGAATGCAAGTATCACTGAGCCTGATTCAAATTTAACAGGCGACACTGGTAACCTGGATATAGGTCAAACAGACCTGGGGGCTTCCGGAACAGGAGCAGAAGATTTGTAAGATACCGCTACTTTTCAAATAACCCTGGTTAGGTTTTAAAACTTAACCAGGGTTGTATTCTTACTTTTATATCTCAAGACACGTTTATTTTTTCTCCATAACCGGGCTATTTGTATCTTTCCCCGGTTTATTTTCCAATGTATCTGCATCCGGAATATACTGCTCATTTAAACCACCCCGCAATTTAACAGCGTTGTCCTTCTTTTTGTCCAGCTTTAGATTCAATAATTCTACCCCAAACGAGAAAGCCATAGCAAAATATACGTATCCTTTCGGTACATGCACATGAAAGGCTTCTGCTACCAGCAACAATCCAATCATGATCAGGAAGGACAGTGCCAGCATCTTTATGGAAGGGTGTGTATTTACGAATGTACTGATAGGCGTAGCAAAAGCAAGCATAACACCTAAAGCAATTATTACAGCAATAATCATAATCAGCACATTGTCTACCAGGCCAACAGCCGTAAGGATAGAGTCAAACGAAAATACAATGTCGAGCAGGATGATCTGAATAATAGCTGAACGCAGACTGGTAGCTTTTTTGGCTGATGTGCCTTCTTCATCGCCCTCCAGTTTATGGTGAATCTCGGTGGTGCTTTTACCAAGCAGGAATAATCCACCCAGAAATAATATAATATCCCGGCCGCTAAACCCATTTTTGAATACATAAAACAGAGGTTCTTTCAAGCTGACGATCCAGGAAATACCAAACAGTAGTCCGATCCGTACAATCAATGCCAGCAGAATGCCCACCGTTCTGGCTTTTTTCTGCTGCTCTTTAGGCAATCTGTCAGAGATAATAGAGATAAATATAATATTATCAATGCCTAATACTATCTCCAGCAGAGATAGCGTAAGCAAGCTGATGATGGCTTCAGTGGTGAAAAGTCCTTGTATGTCCATATAGAAATAACTATCAAAAAATGAAGAGAAATAAATCTTACTAATTAAACTTTATTCATGATTGAAAGTTGCATGCAGCTATATGAACGGCTGTACTAAAAATCAAAAAACTCTTCCTCCTTTTCTTCTTCTGCTGCTTTCTTTTTGGATGGCTGTGTCGTCTGGTTTTCCTCTGCCCGTTTGCCCTTCAGCATATTTTTAAACTCCTGTTTTTCCTGTTTCCAGTCTTGTTGAATTTTTTCTTTTACTGCTTCATTATCATATTCAATTTTATACTCATCTGAGGTGCCATATACTTTTAAAAACAGGTTGGAACTGTTTTCATTAGCTACCTCCCTGGCACGTTTACCCATAAAGTTGTACACTGGAATTTTTAACTTATAATCCATCACCTGGTCAAAGGTATGGGTTCCTCTAACCGATAAGTTAGAAACATTGGAACGGATTTCCATTTCAGGAATAAATACGGTACTGTTTGCAATACGGATGGTGTTCTCCATTTCTGAAAACTGCATATTTTCCAGGTCCTGGCGTTTAATAAATCTGGAAAGTTTCTGCATCGGCTCAAAATTTAATAATCCCCCGTTTACTACATTAGCTGTTACATCGGCTGTTAATGCAGGTACATCCATATTGAGTTTACTGTCGAAGAGCATAGACGTTTGTACTTGCGCTGTTACCTTACCCCGCAAATGCCTGTCAAGAATAAAATCCTGGTTAAAGTTTTCGAACATATAGAAAACACTATCTATGGCTAATTGCTGAAAATCAGCCGCACAAGCCACCGCAATTTTCTCTGGTTGCCGGGCATCTACATTTCCCTGTACACGCATCTGCCCGTTGGCTACCGAAAGTTGAATGTTCTCACTGCTGGCTACCGAATTATTTACCAGTAGATTTCCTTTAATAGCGCTTGCCTGGAAACGCCTGAACTTTACATGATCTACCGCACACGTTAAACTCATAGACAAGCGAGGCGAAATAGCAAACTGGTATGCTTCGTCACTTGACTCGTTTACCAGATAAGCTGTAGCCTTGCCATCCGACGAAACAGCACTGGCCGCTAGCAACTCATCAAAATCCAGTAAGCCAGAGGAAAATTCTGCCTCAATGGCCAGGTTTTGATCTCTCAGAAATAAGTAGGCCATAATATTGCGGAAATAGCCATTAAGCCGGAAATCAGAGCTGGCTACGCTACCCCGCAGATCTTTTACCTGTAAATCTGTTTTGTCGAAAACAAAATGGCCTTGCACAGACTGAAATTGCAAAGGTTTATTTTTTAAGGCAAACTGCAGATTTTGGATATCTATCTCTCCGGAAGTCCGCACAAACCGGTTTATGGATCTGGAGCGCAAGTCGGTTAATTTTCCTTCAAAATCAATATTTGCTGCTAAAATACCGCCAGCCGAGGAAAGTCCGGGTAATGGATAAAAAGCAAATAGGGAAGCTACATCCAGTTCGCCTTTTATATCAAATTTGAGATATGGATCGTCGAAGTTGGTAAAAATAAGATTTCCCTGAAAAGGATTGGTGCCCAGGTTACCTTTAATATTGTTTAGTTTCAATACAGAGGTAGCCCGGTTATGTTTATTTCCGTTGGTAAAGCTTCCGGTCAGAAAGGCGTTGGTAACTTGCTTGTCAATATCGGTTTGATAAAAGGTAGCATTCTCGCAGCCAAAGTTTACCGAAATTAAAGGAATTCCTCCATTGAAAGTAGCCCCTTTTACCTGGCCGTCGAAATATACCTTGCCTTTACTCCGGTATACACTTAGGTTATCCGCATATTGGGTAGGTAAGAGGGAAACCAGGGTTTGTACATCTGTATCTTTTCCTTGAATGCTCAGGTTAATCAGGCCATCGGAATGATTCTCAAAACTGCCTTCTATCAAAAACTCAGATTGCTTCACTTGCAACTCTGAAGGTTTAATAGTCAGGTTATCTTTTTCCAGATTATATATCAGATTACTGGCGACCAGCAGTTGTTTATCGGTAAAATACTTATACTTATCTACTTGAATATATTTGCTATGCACCCCTCCTTTTAACCCAATCAACAGATTTTTATCTTCCATCTCCAGGCTTGCCTGTACGTTATCGGCAAACAAATCATAGATTCCTTTATTCTTCCGGTCGGTGTAGGTTACCTGCACACCTTCCAGATGTATTTCTTCCAACCCGAAGTTTACCTGGCTACCGGATCCGGAAGTGTCTGTACGTTCAGCTTTTTTGAATATCTGGTAATTTTCTTCCCCTTTTTCATTTACATAAATCTGCACGTCTGCTTTTTCCAGAAATACTTCATTAATCTTGTAAGTTGACCTGAAAATATTCCAGAAGTCGAACGTGAGAGACAACTTTTCTGCGTAGGCTAATGGCTGTTCGTGTTCAGGCAAAGCCCCGTGAATTTTTAGGTGATGAAAGCTAAGGGCTACCTGCGGGAACTTATCAAACAGTGAAAGGTCTATTTTTTGTACATCTACCTTTACCTGCAAATTCTTGTTTAACTCCCGTACAAATAGCTTAATAATCTCATCCTGATATATATACACAATGGTTGTTGCTGCTGTAAGCAGTAGCAAGATAGATCCACTGATGTAAATAATTGCTTTCTTCAAAGAGAGTATATGTAATTGAGACACCGGTTATTTTAATTACAACGTAAAAATGCAGGGAATTGATTAAAATTTCAGGCTTCAGATATAAATTTCCCATCTGCCCGGTTTACATTTCTAACGTTTGGGCTTTGATTAATGTAGCTACAGGCTGGTAAACTGCTGTTATGTTTTCAACCATTTTCTCTAATACGGCTTTACACACAAAATACGTAAAATTTTCTATATACCATCAGAGAACTACAGCTGATCAAAGATAAACACCTGAGTATCAAATTAACTCAAAAACTCGTCCTTTCTTTTAAAATAAGGCTGATGGCGTCAGTAAAATTTTCAGATTTTTTTTACAAAAATCACGGCCATTTTTTTGCATTCATAAGAAATACCTATACATTTGCATCACCTTTTTCAAAAGGGAGCTTAGCTCAGCCGGTTCAGAGCATCTGCCTTACAAGCAGAGGGTCGGGGGTTCGAATCCCTCAGCTCCCACACTTACTACAAATAAA
Source organism: Rhodocytophaga aerolata (assembly GCF_030503435.1). GTDB lineage: Bacteria > Bacteroidota > Bacteroidia > Cytophagales > 172606-1 > Rhodocytophaga > Rhodocytophaga aerolata. Next base: position 322,541 of record NZ_JAUKPO010000006.1, on the reverse strand, counting down.
AGCCTTGGATTCATTATCTGAGGCTTTTTTATTGTATATCTCCCTGTTATCTGCTTTCGTTGCACCATCTGAGAGAGTACTATCACTTGGGACCTTACAGAGCTGTTTCCTAGCCAATCGTAAACCTATCCAACCTTTATTATGGTATGTTAGAAATCAGCAGCATGACTGGCAAAGAAGCATATTTTCTAACCGCTTTGGCTGTTTCTGAGTAATCAACAAAAAACCTCAACTAGGCTAACTCATTATAAATCAATTTATTTTTTTATCTATTGTGCGTAGCCTCAGCCTATTGGTACAAATTATTACACACAAAAAGAACTGGCATAAAAACATCTTACAATCGGTGTATAATCTTTTACATTTGAACATTATTTAAAATACATTTCAGTTATGTCAGTTATTGTGAAAGAAAACGTACAAGAAACAGCTACAAGTTTTATAGCTCCCTATGTTGAAGCAAAATACAATGCCCAGCATCAAGTGGTCGAATACAAATGGATTGGTCATGTTAAAGACCAGGATGCCTATACTGCATTCGAAAAGATCTTAAATCTTTGTAAAAAACATAAAGCAAAAAACATCATAGCCGATGTAACGGCTTTTCAAGGCGGATCTGTGCAAGCTGCTAAATGGTCTAATGATGTATGGAGCGGGCAGTTAGCTGAAGCAGGTATACAAAAATTAGCTGTAAATCTACCTAAGAGTGCTTTCGGCGAATTTTCTTTAAAAATATCTTTAGGCGAAAAATTCCTGGCAATGATGAAGGTAGAAAAATTCACTTCCCTGGAACAAGCATATATCTGGCTTGCAAAAAAGGACTAATTATTGATAGCCACGCATAAAAAAAGCCTGTTTACACAGGCTTTTTTTATGCGTGGCTGGGAACTGCTCTAGGCATAACTATAGACAGACCTAGTCCATTTGTTACTTTTTTCCAGCCGCCGGGCTACTTGGGTCAGTTGTTGAACCGTAGTATGGATGTCCTCTCTGGTTGCCCGTGGATTGATGGTACACATTCTGATGACTACCTGTCCTTCCAGCTCGGTAGACGCAATCATGGCATATTGTCTGGCGATCATTCGCTCTACAATCTCTTTATTAAACCGGTTTATTTCGGAAGCCGCCGCTTGATCGGGCAGATAGCGGAAAGTGAGCACAGCCAGTTGCGGAGGCGTTACAATCTGCCAGTTAGGCAATTTACTCAACTCATCCTGTACAATTTCGGCAAGTTCAATGCCTCTGGTTACGGCTTTTCTGAAAGCTTCTGCACCAAAAACTTTTAGTGACATCCAGAGTTTTAACGCGCGGAACCCACGAGTCAGTTGAATACCTCTATTAGAAAAATCTACCTCTTCCGTGCTTGGCTGTGTATCTTTCAAATATTCAGGCAAAATATGGAAGGTATCGTTAAGCCATTTAGGATTCTTTACCAGCAAGCAACCAATTTCATAGGGCTGAAAAAGCCATTTATGCGGATCAACCGACAATGAATCGGCGTAAGACAATCCTTTTAATAAACGTTGCCCTTGCTGGCTAAGCATGCCGGCTGCTCCATAGGCTCCATCTACATGCAGCCATAAGCCTCCCTCCTCCTGGCAGAGCATATATATTTCTTCAATCGGATCTACTGTGCCTGTATTGGTTGTGCCGGCATTGGCAATGACACAAAAAGGAATTTTTCCTGCTTTTTTGTCTGCCTTTATGGCTTCCTGCAAATCCTTCACCGAAAGCCTGAGGGTGGTATCAGCGGGTAATTTCCGTAATTGGTCCGGGTGAAAACCCAACACTCTAACGGCTTTTTCAACCGAAGAATGGGTTTGATCTGAGCAGTACAGGACGCCTTTATCCCGGCGGCCACCCAATTTTACAGACGCTGCAATGGTTAACCCTGTAAGATTAGCCATAGAACCGCCACTCACAAATAAACCACTCCCTGAAGCCGGATAATGTAATAACTCTTTTAACCAGTCAATGGTAATCAGCTCCAGTTGCGATGGCCCGGCAGAAGTCATCCATAAACCGGAAAATACATTGAATCCCGAAGCAAGCAAATCGCCCATGACACTCACATAATTACTAGGGCTTGGTACCCAGGCAAAAAATCTGGGATGGTCCAGATGCATCATAGTTGAGAAAACGCCATTTTCCAGTTGCCTTAATACCTGCATCTGATTGTTGGGCGATTCAGGCAAAGATTCGCGGAGCATTTCTTCCATATCTTGCCTGCTAGCTCTGGTAGCAACGGGCTTGTCTTTAATATCTTCAAAATGAGTGACCAGCATGTCTATTACCTGATAGCCCAGGCGCCTCATCTCTTCAGCACCTAATTGTAGGTGCAACGACTCGGGTAGTTCACCGGGAGTGTCTTTAGTAGAAGAGATTGGCTCTGCCTGGTTCTTTTTTACAGAAGGTTTCATATAGCCTTATAAATTAACTTGCAACTTTCGCAGGCAGTAATATGCTTGAATATATGTTGGCCTTCGTAAACAAAATCGTGGTAAGCAATAGCATCTACTTCTTTGTAGCCTAATTGGTTTAAGAATATATGCTGAGATACAGGTCCGGTAACTTCACACATAATGGCTTTGTACCTTTTAGCTTTGGCCAGCCGCTCCGACTCTATGGTTAACCGGTGCCCAATGCCTTTACCAGCATAGGTACTTAACACTCCCAGCATAAACTGATGGTAGATTTCGCCCTGTTTTACGGAATGATGTTCTTTATAGCGTTCGTCCAGCGTACCCAGCATGTGAAAAATAGGACCCAGACTTGGCGCTACTAATTCAATGCCTTGTGGAGGGTCTGTTACAAAATCCTCGCTGATCATACAACCTACTACTTGGCCCGTTACAGCATCTTTCGCAATCACTGAAAGACCATCTGCAATGGCTTTTCTTACAAAAATCTCTGAGAAATACAGAAAATCTTTCTTGGCAATATCCAGTACAGTGACCATGGGTTCCCCGGCAACAAAAGTAGAGGCTGCACATAATACCGTTCCCTCATAATCTTTCTCTGTAAGAATTTCATAAATTATAGCATTTTTAACAGATGTAATTAACATAGCGTGTAATAGGTTGAATAAATAAGTGTAAGTGTTTGAAAAATAGATATACGAATAGATTCCCAGCATCGTCAGTTGGTACAAACCACAGGTGCTTAATGGCTATACATTTTTTACTGTAAATACGATGGATTATTCCTGCCAATTTGGTGAATCGCTTCAAAGATAGGAAACATAAGAAAAATGCAATTTGAAGATATAGGCTGCAATATTACTTATGTGGCAAATTGATGTATTTATTGGAAGTGGCGGATAAAAGTATGTATCCTGTAAAAGTTGCGCTGATTTTAGTTATAGAAAATCAGCTTTGGCAACATACATTGCAGGATTCGTATATTAATTTACGGGGGCTCTATCGTACCAGGTTCTGCGGCGGCTAAGTTTGAGGTCTTGCAACATGGAGGCTTTTACCCGCAGATCAAACGTATAGGATTGAAAAGGGCCAAAAGGTATCCAGCTGGCCACCATTTCCCAGCAATGCAGGTCGCGGTGTATATTTAAAGAAGTGGTACTAATAATACCTTTGTTGACAAAGTCGTATCCAGAGTTAAACGATATTTTCCACTTGTCAGTTACTTTCAGGTCGCCATTGAAAGATAATGTCTGGCTGACTATCGGCTTTTGTACATTAGGTTTACTGTAATTTAAACTATACGCAAAACTAAGCGACCAGGGAATGGTAAAGTCTACATATTGATCTATATTATTATTAATCCGGTCCAGTTCGTCACGTTCGGTTTCTGTCATATCTTCTGTAGGCTCTATTTTCCGCTTCTTCTCCCCACCCGGACTAAAGCTTTTGCTAAAGAACATCCCGGCATTTACAATCTGCCCCAAACCTTTCCCATTGTTCCAAGCAAATTCATTTACTTTAACTGCTGTACTGGTACCATTTATATTCACCATCCGATACATATACGGGTCAACGGTCATGTTAAAGTTAATATCCGTTTTTAGTATTTTGGTACGGGCAGCAAAATTCAACGGGCTCAAATTAAGCGAATCTGCCGCCAGATTATAGCTGGTGTTCAAACTGAAGTTATCAATAATAGAGACTTTTTCTGGCTTAGCGCCTGCCGAATCCGTTTTAGGCCGCAATTTAGCTTCAAAGTTATTCGTAAGCGAGAAAGATACACTACCCGACCTTCCTTGCCCCGGTATACCAAATGTTGTATTCTGAAATCTGGAAATTTTCCGGATTTGCTCCTTTTCTGGCTCTGTCAGGTAGGTTCCGGCAATTTGTACATTCTGATAAAACCCGAACCGGTCTCTGGAAAAATCAGGCTGGGCGCTAAAGCCGACATTCGGTGTCATGCGGTGGCGGATGGCCTGTATGCGTTTGCCATTAATATTAAACAATCCATAAATATTGGTTGTAAGACCGGCACTGGCATTATAGGTATAGCTCCGGTGAAACCCGCGTAATGTATCTATAATAATAGTTTGGTCAGTAGGGTTGAAGCGGTAATCTAGCTTTTGGGGATACCAGGTTTCTGTATAATTAAAGCTAGGATTAAGGCTAAAATATTTGAATAATTTCAGACTCATAGACACCGGTATGGTATGCCTGGCTCCAATTTGTGCCCGCCGCCATAATTCCGGCAAATTAGCAAAGTTAAAACCTATTACAGAGTCGTTCTGCTCTGGCGCATTGCCAATAGGTATGCCCGCCAGGCTAGTAGCAGCAGACAGCGGGGAGTTTGTAAGCCGGTTGCTGCCATTGAACTGGTAAGAAAAACCAATCGTTTCGTACCATGCCTTTTTTACACTATTTTGGCGTTTGAACGGAAAAATCCTGGTTACCGACACGTTCAAATCCGGAAGCGTCATATTCATTACGCCAGTTACAGTGTTCATGTCATGACGGGCATTCATACCAAATGTTACAGCTCCTTTTAGTAAGGAATTGGAGTACGACACGTTAGAGTTGAAGGTAGGGTTTATGCGCCGGCTAAGGTCTTGCGTAAGACCATAACTATAGGCATTCCGCTGATTAAAAGTAGATGTACCGGCATTTACACTCGCTGAAAAACGGCCAGTTCCCCGGGTTTCCGGCACATGTGACCAGGTTACCCAAAAGTCTTCGCCAGTTGACTGGAAGCCCTCTTCTCCGCTTTTTCGCCGGCTGAACCGCAGATCAATATTTCCACCAAAAGAGTACCGCCGTTTGTATTGTGACTGAAGATTTAACCCCCACCCCCCTCTTGAGTAAATTTCTCCCAGCAGGCTCACTCCAAAATACGGACTGGCTGCCCAGTAATAGCCACCTTGCCGTAAAAAGAATCCTCGGTCTCTGGGCTCTTCTCCATACACTGGGAATATAATACCGGAACTGCCATTGGGCTTTTTCTTAATAAAAGGAAAAATGCCAAAAGCAAATCCCAACGGGGTAGGTACATCATTAATGACCAGGTTAAATGGGCCGGTTACAATCTGCTTTTCATGGACTACCTTTATTTTACCTGCCCGGATGTGAAAATGGGGATGCGTCAGATTACACGTGGTATACAGGCCTCCGCCTACATACATATTATTCTCTGCATCTTTTTTAACTGTCTGGCCATGCACAAATCCTTCTCCCTGCTGCGTAACTATTTTATCAATAATCGCCCGCTTGGTTTTAAAATTATACTTCATGGCTTCTGACTGGTATTCTTCGGCTCCATTCTTAAACTTTGGAATACCTACCAGTTTGCCGGTAGAATCTTCTACGCCGGCCGCATACACCTCACTTCTGCGCATATCTACTTCCATATATGCCGCCTCTAAGGTTATTTCGCCATACGTGACTTTGGCATCTTTATACAAGCGCGTAATCTGGCTGCCTACTTCTGTAATTACCGAATCTGTGGCTGAATATTTAATAGTAGTTTGTATATCGCCTTTTCTGCGCAGCGTATCTCCATTGTTTACGGTTACTGTATCCTGGCGCAGGTTTAAATTCAGGCTGTCTCTGGAGGCAGGTGTCTGGGGTCTATTAGCTGGGGTTTGAGCTAGTAAGGGACTAGAGAGTAAACACAACAAAAAACTACATAACCATATAAAAATCTGCTTACTACGCAGTTTGTCAATACTGCACGTAAGGAATAACTTACCCTGAAGAATATCAATAAATCTACTAAGCATTTACAATAGGAAGCAGCAAAACTAGCCCTTTTTCAAGAATAAAACGGATGGGCTCCGGCGTAATTTTACAGCAGCAACAATAATTATGCAAAGAGTTTAAAAAATTGCAGAAAAAGCAGAAAACCTAACAAAAAGTATAACTCCCTATTTTAATTATTTGCTTAGCAATAACAAATTCTGGGTGGCAAAGAAAATATTCAGTGCTTTCTTTCAGTTTTAGATAATAGAAGGCGGATCCGTACTTTACTGATACTAGCCGTAGATTCACATGTATTTTCTAAGGTGTTTCTCCAACGAATTCAACAAAAATTTCGTAAAACTGCTTATTTAAGCTTTTTTTATAGTTATTTATTTGCCTAAGTTTCATATGTCTTATTTAGTCAGAGTAGAAGATAGGGATGGCCGGATAAAGTCATATTTTAAATTTCATGATATAAGCCGGGCCAAATACGTATACACAAGTATTAGTGAGCAGTGTGCCCAAAGAGGGGAAGTGGTAAAACTGCTTGATGAAGATTTTCAGGTATTACAAGTGAATACACAGCCGTTAACTCGCAGCCACAGAGCCGCTTCGTAATTATTACTTCCCTTTCCTGAAATGTATGAATTGCGGCTCTTTTACCAGTTTTGCACTAACTTCCAGGAATATTTTTTTTAGGGAGAGCATTTGCTTATTCAACCATCATAGAATTTCCGAACAAAATACCTTGCCTTTTTGCATTTTTCCGGACCTTGCAGAACGAACAGAACTACGCAGACTCTTAGAAAGATAACAAAAAAGCCACTCCTTCGTTAGTGTAAGCAATTATGGTATAAAATCTGTAGATAATTTCAAGATTTGAAATAACTTTGCATTTTAGTAGAAAAGCCATTCACTTTACCTCAATAACTCGTGTGAAACATATTCTTACAGGTTGTATTCTATCGATTGTTATTCTACTCTGCTCTTTTACCAGTCTTGAACGGCGGAATCCTTACCGGGTAAAAACGGTGGTAGTAGATGCAGGGCATGGCGGGCATGATCCTGGCACACATGGCAAATCTGCCAAAGAGAAAGATATAGCCCTAAAAGTTGCTTTACAGGTAGGTAAACTGATCAAGAAATACCATCCGGACGTAAAAGTAATTTATACCCGTACAGACGATAAGTTTGTAGAGCTACACGACAGAGCCGGTTTAGCTAATAAGAACCAGGCTGATCTATTTATTTCTATCCATTGCAATGCTATTTCTAAATCAGATATCCATGGAACAGAAACCTATACCCTGGGTTTGCACCGGACACAGGATAATTTGGATGTAGCCAAACGTGAAAATTCTGTTATTTTCAAAGAAGCAAATCACGAGGAAAACTACGCCGGATTTGATCCGTCTTCTCCCATGGCGCATATTCTGATGGCAAACTACCAAAGTGCTTATATCCAAAACAGCCTGCGTCTGGCAAGCCATATAGAAACACAGTTTGAAAAACGGGTAAACCGCAAAAGCCGGGGTGTCAAACAAGCGGGGTTTATTGTTTTATGGAAAACTTCCATGCCCAGTGTACTGGTAGAAATCGGCTATCTGACTAACCAGGCTGAAGAGAAATACCTGGTCAATGAAAATAACCAGGTATATATTGCTTCCGGTATTTTCAGGGCTTTTAAAGATTATAAACGGGAAATTGAATCAATTGCCGATTAATTTCCTTTAGTTAATAAACTCATTTCCGGCGTTTATTTACATTTCAGTAATTTAATTCGTACATACGTGAAAATATCAAAAGAAGTAAAAGTAGGGCTGTTGGCCATTGTTTCTGGAGTTGTATTATATCTGGGATTTAACTTTTTGAAAGGAGTGGATTTTCTATCCCCTAACAACAGTTACTATGCGGTGTACGACGATGTAGATGGCCTGACGGTTTCTAACCCTGTTACCCTGAATGGATTAGCTGTTGGCCGGGTAAAAGAAATTGCCATTTTGCAGAACAGAAATAATAAACTACTGGTAACACTCGATATAAACAATGACATTACCTTAGGAGATTCTACCAGAGCTATACTCGCAAGCAGTGGTGTACTAGGCGGTAAATATATCATGTTAGAAGTAGGCCCTGTCAAACGTGCGCTAGCCGATGAAGATACCCTCAAAACAAGCATTGAACAAGGAGTTACGGAAATGCTTCAGGCTAAAGCAGCCCCCATCGCCGATAATCTAGACTCGCTGGTAAGAAACATGAATCAATTAGTGCAGAAATTTGATGCTATTTCTGCTACTATAGATGCTACGTTGTTAAGTGTAAAGCAAACTTCCTCCTCTCTCAATAATACCATTGACAACAACCAGGCAGCTATCCGGGGTGTCATGAGCAATATGCAAACACTGTCTAGTACACTTAACGACAGTCAAAATGGAATTAAGCCTTTGATGGGCAAGATCAATAATTTTGCAGATACCTTAAGTAATATGCAATTGGCCAGTGCAGTAGATAACGCAAACCGTTCCATGGAGAATTTAAACCGCACCTTAACCCAGGTTAACGAAGGGCAAGGTACCTTGGGAAAACTTGCCAACAATGACTCATTATACAGGCATTTGAATGAGGCAGCGGCCGACTTAGATAGTCTACTCATTGATTTAAAAGCCAATCCAAAACGGTACGTGCATTTTTCATTATTTGGCGGAGGCAACCGGCAGGAGAAAAAAAGCAAGAAATAATCCTGTAAGTTGAAATACCCGGCCAGATGCCTATATTTGTTTAAGCGCAACATCACGCTTATTGCAAATGACTATAGATTTTCATAAAAATGAGGAAGCTTACCAACAACTCATTTCTCAGCTTACTAACCGGCTAAAAAAAGTTTATCAGGGCGGGGGCCTAAAAAAAATAGAATCCCACCATCAGAAAGGAAAGCTTACTGCCCGCGAAAGAATCGCATACCTGATTGACAAATCTTCCTATTTCCTGGAAATTGGCGCCATGGCTGGCGATGGTATGTACCAGGAGGAAGGCGGCTGCCCTTCCGGAGGTGTGGTAGTAGGAATTGGGTATGTTTCCGGCAGACAATGTATTGTTGTAGCGAACGATGCCACAGTTAAAGCAGGAGCCTGGTTTCCTATTACAGCCAAAAAGAATTTGCGGGCACAAGAAATAGCCATTGAGAACCGCTTGCCTATCATCTATTTAGTAGATAGTGCCGGTGTATACCTTCCCATGCAAGATGAAATTTTTCCGGATAAAGAGCATTTTGGCCGGCAGTTCCGCAACAATGCCCTGATGTCCTCTATGGGTATTGTGCAGATAGCGGCTATTATGGGCAGTTGCGTGGCTGGTGGGGCTTATCTGCCTATTATGTCTGACGAAGCTTTAATTGTAGACAAAACAGGCTCTATTTTTCTGGCTGGTTCTTACCTGGTGAAAGCAGCCATTGGAGAAGATGTTGATAATGAAACTTTAGGAGGTGCCACTACCCATTGTGAAATATCTGGCGTTACAGATTACAAATACGAAAATGATCAGCAGTGTCTGGATGCCATCCGTACTATTTTCGATAAAATGGGTGATAATCCAACAGCTGGCTTTAACCGGACTACACCGGCACCACCGGCAAAAGCTCCGGAAGAAATCTACGGCCTTATTCCGGCTGACCGGGTAAAACCCTATGATATGCTAGAGATTATCGACCGTTTGGTAGATAACTCTTCATTTGAAGAATACAAGCAGAAGTATGGCCAATCTCTTTTATGTGGATTGGCGCGTATTGAGGGGTGGGCTATTGGTATTGTAGCCAATCAACGGAAGGTAGTAAAGTCGAAAAAAGGCGAAATGCAGATGGGAGGCGTCATCTATTCTGATTCAGCAGACAAAGCCGCCAGATTTATTATGAACTGCAACCAGAAGAAAATACCCTTACTATTCCTGCAAGATGTATCCGGGTTTATGGTAGGCAGCCGGGCCGAACATGGAGGAATTATTAAAGATGGAGCCAAAATGGTAAATGCCATGGCTAACTCTGTGGTTCCGAAATTTACTGTTATTATAGGTAACTCGTATGGAGCAGGTAATTATGCTATGTGTGGCAAGGCCTATGATCCCCGGCTTATTTTTGCCTGGCCTACTGCCCAGATAGCTGTTATGAGTGGCGCCTCTGCCGCTAAAACCTTACTGCAAATACAAGTAGCCACGCTAAAATCCCGAGGAGAAGAAGTAACACCGGAGGCGGAAAAAGCCTTATTAGAAAAAATAATATCCCAGTATAATGAACAACTTTCGCCCTATTATGCAGCGGCCCGTTTGTGGGTAGATGGCATAATAGATCCGCTGGAGACACGTAAAGCTATAGCCATGGGTATAGAAGCGGCCAATCATGCACCTATTGAAAAAAGGTACAATGTAGGCGTTTTGCAGACGTAATAAAATAAAAAGGCTACCATGTAAATTATGGTAGCCTTTTTATATAAGTATTCTTACTATTGGGCCTTAAATGTATAAATTACTTTCGAACCACTTTTACTTGGATCAGCTACCTCAAACTTAAGCGTTAATGCAGACAACTCAATAATTTTCCCTACTTCTGTATACCCATCCTGGTAACTCATGGTTAGTGTAGTTTCATCAGAACTTAAATTCCAGGTACCTGAGTCAATTAAATCATGAGTTTCACATTTAGTGTTTCCTTCTTTTTCTTCAAAATTCTTATTTGAAGAAAAAATGGTAATATCATCCTGTGAGCAGTCTTCTAACCAGTTAAACAGGCTTGTAGTAACACCTGAATAAGAAACCTGATAATTTGCAATTTTCCAGGTTTTACTGCTAACCCCTGCCAGTAATTCTGTTTTTGATTTGGCCGGAACCGTTTCGTTGTCTTTTTTGCAAGATGAAAAAACGGTAAGCACCGTAAAAAGCATAATAATGAAAGAATACTTTGTCGTTTTCATGAAATACAGATAATAAATAAATTAAACTTGTTTGAACAGGTAGTTACCTACAACTAAGCTTAATCCTTTCGCCAGTTATTTCATCACCAGTTTCGTCAGCAATCCGGGCTCAATCATTTGTAAGATTTGGCGGTATTTATAGTAGGATATACACAGATAAATCCCAGTAATTTCCTGATCAACAGAAATATTCAACTGATGGAAATAGGCGTTTTCTAGGTAACACCTCAGGATCACTGAATTTTACAGCTGGAATTTGCTTTAGTAAACTTCCAAAAATTTGGGTATTTTGAAGTATATTTGTTTATTTCTGCGTATGTATTGTATCTGTACATATGCTGCACCACTACTTAAAATTTAGGTTTACTTAGAATGAATAATAATGAAATAAAAGCCCTGGTTTCTTTGCTGGACGATGAAGACAAAGAAATTCAGATACATGTAGAGCAGAAAATTATTTCTTTGGGAGATGCTATTATTCCTTTTCTGGAGGAGGAATGGGAAAACAACCTGAATTTAGGTGTACAGAAACGAATAGAAGATTTAATCCATCTGTTGCAGTTTGAGAGTTTAAAAGCCAAGCTCCGGCAATGGAAAGAAGAAGGGCAGCAGGATTTACTGGAAGGCATGTGGCTGGTTGCTACCTACCAGTATCCGGATCTGTCGCTGGATAAGTTGAAGAGGGAACTGGAGCAAATTTATTATGATGCCTGGCTGGAGTTCCGCTCAAATATTCATCCCTTCGATCAGGTGAAAATTCTCAACAGCATTATGTTCAGCAAGTTAAAGTTTGCAGCTAATACCAAAAACTTTCACTCACCCTCTAATTGCATGCTGAACATTGTACTGGATTCTAAAAGAGGTAATCCTATATCGCTTTGTGTGGTATATATGTTAGTAGCCAACAAGCTAAAAATGCCGGTATATGGTGTAAATCTGCCGAATTTGTTTGTGCTAACGTACAAAACCAACGAGTCGCAGTTTTATATAAATGTATTCAGCAAAGGCATTATTTTTTCCAAAGCAGACATTGATAAATACATTGCCCAGCTAAACTTGCCGTCTTCCGATATTTTTTACCAGCCCTGCTCTACGATAGATATCATTAAACGGGTGCTGCGTAATTTGATTATCTCCTTTGAAAAAACCAGTGATACAGATAAAGTGCAGGAAATAAAGCAACTCCTTCATGTAATCTCCGACGAACCGGGTGACCTGGCTTATTAAAGCATAGATAACCTATACCATCAGACCAAAAAGCCGGATATATCCGGCTTTTTGGTTTTGTCACTTTCCTTTCCTCCTTCACTTTTACAAAGTTATACTTTGTGTAAACCATTCATAACTTTTAGTAAATTTTATTTGTCAATATGTAAAGTATATTTTACATTTGTTTACTTAAATATACTACTATGAAAACAGACTATCTTTTTCCCAACGCATTTAAAAAAATTGGTTGGCTAATTACCATTTCTTCCCTGGTTTTAGGGATAATTTATCTGGCCTCTAATGGTGACTTTACTTTATCATTCTTAACCTTCCGCTTGAGAAAAGCAGAAGGAGCAGACCTTTTCCTGGGCGAATACGAGGACTTTACAAACGAACTTATTGCCATCCTTCTGATCGTTGGATTAAATCTGGTGGCATTCTCAAAAGAAAAAATAGAAGACGAATGGGTGGCCAAAACACGTCTTGAATCGCTGCAATGGGGGGTTTATTTCAACTCATTCGTACTAATAATAGCCATTGCTTTTATCTATGGCGACAATTTTCTGGATGTAATGATATATAACCTGTTTACAGTGCTGATTTTTTTCATCATCCGCTTTCACTATATCATTTATATCAAGCCGGCGTTTGACAAGAAGAACAAAATAAATGCATTCTGAGATGAAAAACCGGATACGCGTAGAACGGGCAGAACTAAATATAACCCAGGCCGACCTGGCAGAACGTATTCAGGTTTCCCGGCAAACTATTAATGCAATGGAAAGCAACAAGTATGTACCCTCTACAATTCTAGCCCTGAAAATTGCCAAACTATTCAATAAACCCGTAGAACAGATTTTCTTTCTGGAAGAAGGAGATTAAAGCACAAAACCCTGCCAGGGACTTTACCTGGACAGGGTTCTTTACACTTCAAATAACTAATTGGATTCACTCAAAACAGCTAATCATCAGCACATTAATTACTTAGCATATCAGATTATATTTCCACTTTACTCACATTAAAGAAGCGGATATTTCCGGCATCTTCGTCCCACAGCATACCTACTACATCATCTTTATTGATCTTGCCTGCCAGGATATCTTTGGATAATTCGTTCAGAATCATCCGCTGCATTACCCGCTTCAACGGCCGGGCACCAAACTGCGGATCGAACCCTTTTTCACCCAGAATATTCAATACTTCCTCATCTGTTTCCAGTACAATGCCTGCTTCCTCTAACCGCTTCTGAATCTGCCTGAACTGAATATCCACCACTTTGCGTATCTCTGACTTGGACAGCGGACGGAACATCACTAATTCGTCTATCCGGTTCAGGAATTCCGGACGGATGGTCTTCTTTAACAGTTCAAATACTTCATTTTTGGTATCTTCAATCACCTGATCACGGTTCCAGTCTTCCATCTTCTCAAAGTTCTCCTGGATAATCGGCGAACCGATATTCGATGTCATAATGATGATAGTATTCTTAAAGTTAGCCACCCGGCCTTTGTTGTCGGTTAAGCGACCATCGTCCAATACTTGCAGCAAGATGTTGAATACATCCGGATGTGCTTTTTCTATCTCGTCCAGCAGGATCACAGAGTAAGGCTTACGGCGGACTGATTCCGTTAACTGGCCACCCTCATCATAGCCCACATATCCGGGAGGCGCCCCAATTAACCGGCTTACCGCATGGCGTTCCTGATACTCTGACATATCTATCCGCACCATCGCGTTTTCATCGTTGAACAGGAATTCTGCCAAAGCTTTGGCCAATTCTGTTTTACCTACCCCAGTGGTACCCAGAAAAATAAATGAACCGATGGGTCGTTTAGGATCTTGCATACCGGCCCGGCTCCGGCGGACAGCATCGGCTACTACCTGAATAGCTTCTTCTTGTCCGGCAACACGCTTACCTAACTCTTCTTCCAGGTGCAGTAACTTCTCCCGTTCGCTTTGCAGCATCCTGGAAACTGGAATACCTGTCCACTTGGCTACTACTTCGGCAATGTCTTCGGCAGTAACTTCTTCCTTCAGCATCGGGTTATCCATTTCTTTTACCTGCTTCTGCAACTCCTGTAAGTGCTGCTCTGCTTCGCGGATACGGCCATACCGCAATTCTGCTACTTTTCCATAGTCTCCGGCACGTTCTGCCTGTTCGGCTTCCACTTTATAGCGGTCAATATTTTCCTTCTCCTTCTGAATGCCTTCAATTACTTGCTTTTCATTCTCCCATTTAGCTTTCAGATTGTTGCGCTGCTCAGTCAGGTCTGCTATTTCTTTAGACAATACGGTTTCTTTATCCCGGTCGTTTTCCCGTCGGATGGCTTCGCGTTCAATCTCCAGCTGCATAATCCGGCGTTGAATCTCATCCAGTTCTTCTGGCAAGGAGTCTATTTCAATGCGTAGTTTGGCTGCCGATTCATCCATCAGGTCAATAGCCTTATCGGGCAGGAAACGGTCGGAAATATAGCGGTTAGAAAGTTCTACAGAAGCAATAATGGCATCGTCTTTAATGCGTACGCCATGATGCACTTCGTACTTTTCTTTAATGCCCCGCAAGATAGAGATAGCATCCTGAACACTTGGTTCATCTACAATTACTGCCTGAAAACGTCTTTCTAAGGCTTTATCTTTCTCAATATATTTTTGATATTCTTTCAGCGTAGTGGCACCAATGGCATGCAGTTCCCCACGGGCCAGTGCAGGTTTCAGCAAGTTAGCAGCATCCATGGCCCCTTCTCCCCCACCACCGGCACCAATCAGTGTATGAATCTCGTCAATAAAGAGGATAATCTGCCCGTTGGAATCAGTTACTTCCTTGATAACGGCCTTTAACCGTTCTTCAAACTCTCCTTTATATTTAGCACCTGCCACCAGTAAGCCCATATCCAGAGAAATCAAGGTTTTATCTTTCAGGTTTTCTGGTACGTCGCCACTTACAATCCGCTGTGCCAGTCCTTCTACAATAGCCGTTTTACCTACCCCAGGCTCACCCAGTAGTATGGGGTTATTTTTTGTTCTGCGCGAAAGAATCTGTAATACCCTTCTGATTTCTTCGTCGCGGCCAATAACCGGGTCAATTTTACCGGCTTTGGCCCGTTCAGTCAGGTTAATGGAATAGCGTTCCAGCGATTTATACTTAGCTTCCGCATTCTGATCGGTTACTTTGGCGTTGCCGCGTAATTCTTTAATGGCTTGTTTTAAGTATTTTTCTGTAAAGCCTACATCTTTCAGTAACTGAGCCACACGGTCTTTGCCGGCTAGTATACCTAATAAAATATGTTCTACGGCAACAAACTCATCGCCAAAATCTTTCAAATAGGATTCAGCCTTCTGTAGAGCAGCCGCTGCATCATTCCCCAAATAGGGATTTCCCCCGCTTACTTTTGGGTATCCTTTTATAATCTCGTCCAGACGTGGTTCTATTTGTGTACGACCTACGTTTAATTTCTTCAGCAAGAAAGCAATCATGTTCTCATCCGAAGTCAAGATTGCCTTCATCAAGTGACCAGGCTCAATAGCTTGCTGGGTGTTTCCCAAAGCAATTTCTGATGCCTGCTGAATCACTTCTTGTGATTTGATGGTGTACTTATTAAAGTTCATATATGTATCTATTTCACTCCTATTCTATCAAACGATAAACCATTGGGATGTTTCCGGAAATTTTGTCCGGAATCTACTAACATCTCATAAATAATAAGTCATTTTGGCCGGAAAAAGCTTTTGACAACCGTTAACACTACCATTTAGGTTGCAGATAGACACTCTTACTAAGTGATAGATTTTATTTACCAGTAACGATTTATGCTGCCGCATTAGCTCTATTGATAATTTTTTTTTATACTTACTTGTATATCAAAAGTTATTATCGTAATATTGCGATATATCTATTAATACAACATGGGCGTAACAAAAACTCAAAACTTTACTGCCACTCAAAACAAAGTAGCTTCTTATGCCAAGGCGTTGGCCCATCCGGCCAGGGTAGCCATTATTGAGTATTTAGTAAAGAACCAGACCTGCATCTGTGGAGATCTGGTAGAAGAACTGCCGCTAGCTCAGGCTACGGTTTCGCAGCATTTGAAAGAGTTGAAGCAGGTAGGCATTATTAAAGGAGAGATCGAAGGAACCAGTGTATGTTATTGTTTGGATGAAAAAGGATGGGGCGAGGCCCGGGAGATGTTGCTTCAAGTATTGAATGCTGCTTTGCCTGACAAGCGTTGTTGTTGATATGAACAGCGTTGCTTGAGAGCAACGACATAAATCATTCTCAAATCCTCAAATATCCACAGTTTCAAACTATCCTATCTATGCTACAAGAAATCATTATTACCCCAGCCAATCCGGCAGACCGTCCGGCGGTAGTAGAGTTGCTTCAATCCCAGAACTTACCTACGCAGGATTTACCTGACCGCTTAGAGAACTTTATTCTGGCCAAAGAGAATGGAAAAGTTATTGGCTCGGTTGGCCTGGAAATTTATGGCAAATATGCATTACTGCGTTCTCTGGCGGTAGAAGCCGCCTTCCAAAGCGGTGGTATAGGGCAAACCTTGTATAAAACGGCGCTGGAAGTTGCCCAAACCAAAAAAGTGCAGGACCTATATCTTATAACTACTAGTGCTGCGCCATTTTTTAAAAAAGCAGGCTTTACGCAGATCAAACGTACCGATGCCCCTGCCCCTATTGCAGCAACCGCCCAGTTTACGACTATCTGCGCTTCTACCGGAGTGGTAATACATAAGAAGGTATAAACCACTATCTAATTATTTAATATAGGAATAATATAAGTTGAAAATCTACTTACTTTTTTATCGTAAAATTACAATATACCAATAAACAACTATACATATGAAACCCTCTGACGTATTAAAACGACTTGTAAAAGAAAAGTACAGCGAAGTAGCCCTGCAAAGTAAAGAAATGAACGAAAGCTCCTGTTGTGGCAGTGGCTGCTGTAGTACAGTAGATGCCGCTGTATTTGCTGAAGACTACGCTCAGGTAAACGGCTACCTAGCTGATGCAGACTTAGGGCTTGGCTGTGGCTTGCCCACCCAGTATGCCAGGATCAAAGAAGGCGACACCGTTATAGATTTAGGTTCTGGCGCCGGCAACGACTGCTTTGTGGCCCGTGCAGTAGTGGGTGATAAAGGCAAAGTAATAGGTGTGGATATGACAGAAGCCATGATTGAAAAAGCCAGAAGCCATGCTGATAAACTAAGTTTTAATAATGTAGAATTCCGCCTGGGGGAGATTGAAAAGCTGCCAGTAGCCGCAAATACAGCTCATGTAGTGGTAAGTAATTGTGTGCTAAACCTAGTCCCAGATAAGAAGCAAGCTTTTGCCGAAACATTCCGGGTACTGAGGCCTGGTGGTCACTTCAGCATCTCAGATGTAGTGCTTACCGGTGAGTTGCCACCAGCTTTGTTGAAAGCAGCCGAAATGTATGCAGGATGTGTTTCCGGAGCTATCAGTAAAGAAGCTTATTTGCAGACAATCCGGGAAACTGGTTTTGTGAATATAGAGTTACAAAAGGAGAGACAGATAACTTTACCCGATGATATTTTGTTAAACTATTTATCAGCCGGAGAACTGGAAGCATTTAAACAGTCCAACGCAGGTGTATATAGCATTACCGTATATGCCGAGAAACCAGCCTGCTGTGAACCAGGCTCCGGGTGTTGTTGATGGATTACGTCAGTTACTAAAAACACTAACTACTATACGCTTGGCTGATAAATAATTAATTTATGGTATAGAACCTTGCCGGTTTTATAAATAAATTTGCCGGGTTAGAAAATAAATGAATTATTATGGAACATATACAATGTTTGATTATTGGGGCCGGACCTGCCGGATATACAGCAGCTATTTATGCTGCCAGAGCAAATCTAAAACCAGTGATGTATGTAGGCAACCAGCCTGGTGGCCAGCTCATGATCACCAATGATGTAGAGAATTTTCCAGGCTTTCCGGATGGCGTCATGGGTCCTGAAATGATGGAGCTGTTTAAAAAACAAGCCGAACGTTTTGGTACCGATGTCCGCTATGGTATGGTCACTGGCGTCGACTTCTCCGGCCATCCGCATAAAATTACCATAGATGCAGAGAAAGAAATCACCGCCGATGCCGTAATTATAGCCACTGGTGCCTCCGCTAAGTGGTTAGGTATTCCGTCAGAAGCCAGGTTAAATGGCAGTGGAGTGTCCGCCTGTGCCGTTTGCGATGGATTTTTCTACCGTGGCCTGGAAGTAGCCATTGTAGGAGCCGGCGATACGGCCTGTGAAGAAGCATTATACTTATCTAAATTGTGCAAGCATGTACATATGCTGGTCAGAAGAGATACAATGCGGGCTTCTCAGATTATGCAAGCACGGGTAAAAAATACGGCCAATATTACGGTTCACTGGAATACCGAAACAGATGAGATTTTAGGAGAACATACAGTGGAGGGTGTACGGGTTAAAAACCGCTTAACCGGAGAAACGAAAGAATTAGCTATTCAAGGATTCTTTGTAGCTATTGGCCATGAACCTAACTCTACTGTATTCAGCAAATACCTGGAGATGGATGAGCAAGGCTATATTATTACCCATCCAGATTCTACCAGAACAAATATCCAGGGAGTGTTTGCCTGTGGCGATGTGCAAGATAAACATTACCGACAGGCTGTAACAGCAGCTGGCACAGGTTGTATGGCTGCGCTGGAAGCAGAACGTTACCTGGTTGCCATGGAAACCCACTTGCTTACTGCAGAGGACTAACGTTTGCTCTATTCCCCTTCACTTACCATAGTAGAACATACCTCTCCATTTCCTTTATCCAGGAAAAGGAGAGGCTAAGTTTATTATATAGTGGCTTAGTTAATCAATAATACTGGTTTTCTCTTGACAGCAACTATTTATCAACTGTTTGTACCGGTAAAAAAATTTAACTGATAAGGACAGAGCTTGCCTGTTTATGCCTATATTTTACGCAACCCCTAAACTTGTTTTGTATGAAAATTCCTTTCAGCCTTATTCTCTCTCTTCTGCTTACTTTTTTTACCCTCGCCAGTCTTTCTGCCCAACAAAAGGAAACTACTGTAGTCTATCTGGTACGTCATGCTGAAAAAGACCTGAGGGATCCCAGTGATAAAAATCCACCTCTGACAGAACAGGGTAAACTACGGGCACAACACCTGGCCGAAAGATTAAAAAAGGAAAAAATAGAGGCTATTTACAGCACCAAATTCGACCGGACCCTAAACACCGTAAAGCCACTGGCCGAAGAGAAAAAGATTGAAGTAAAAACTTACTATGGGGTAGATTACCAAGCACTAAAAAAACAAATAGAGACTGAAAAAGGCAAAACTATTGTCATCTGCGGCCATAGTGATAACCTGCTGCCTATTATTAAAACCTTGGGAGCCACCCCACCTCTGGAGAAAATTGCCGATACTGCGTACGACAACCTGTTCAGAGTAACTATCTCTCCGGATGGCAAGGCTGTGGCAACGGTCGAAAAATTCAACTAATAAGAGCTAGGCAAAGAATCCTACCAGATAAAGCTGTTCACTTATTAGTAACATAATAAACCTGCATTGATAAGTGATTTTAGCTGATTAAATAAGTTTTAATCTGTAATGGCGCATGGAAGAACCTGTTCATATAGCAGATGTAGTGATTATTGGCGGCGGCCAAAGCGGACTAGCCATGGGCTACTACCTGCGGCGCACTGGTTTATCTTTTGTTATACTAGATGAACAGGCACAACCAGGGGGTTCTTGGCTGCATACCTGGCACTCGTTGAAGCTTTTTTCTCCTGCTGAACATTCTTCCTTACCCGGATGGCTAATGCCCAAAACCGAAGACGAATACCCTGGCAAAGCCCAGGTGGTTAATTATTTAGCTGAGTATGAAAAGAAATACAACCTGCCAGTAGAAAGGCCTGTCAAAGTAGAAAAGGTGGTCTATACGCCAGAAGGCTATACTATCCATACCACTGCCGGACTGTGGCAGGCAAAAGCTGTGGTAAGTGCTACTGGCAGCTGGCACACACCCTATGTACCGGAATATCCGGATAGGCACCTATATCTCGGCTACCAGATCCACTCGGCTCATTACCAGAAAGCAGAAGATTTTGCCGGAAAAAAAGTACTGATTGTGGGCGGCGGAAACTCCAGTGCACAAATTTTAGCTGAAGTATCTAAGGTAGCCCACACAACCTGGGTTACGGAAAAAGAACCTACCTTTCTGCCAGATGAAGTAGATGGCCGCTACCTCTTTGAATTTGCTACCAGACAATACAAAGCACGGCAGGAAGGAAAAACTATTCAGCCAGTAGGAAGTCTAGGCGACATAGTAATGGTAGCATCCGTAAAAGAAGCCAGGCAGCGGAATGTTTTACACAGCGTACGCCCATTCAAGAAGTTTACTGCCACTGGTGTACATTGGCCCGATGGCCGGGAAGAAGAATTTGATGCTGTTATCTGGTGCACTGGATTTAAACCAGCATTAGATCATTTACAGCCTTTAGGAGTGATAGAAGCCGATGGTAAGGTACTTACCAATGAAACAAAAGCGGTTAAATCTCCCGGATTGTGGCTTGTTGGGTATGGCTCCTGGACGGGCTATGCTTCTGCCACACTCATAGGTGTAGGCCGCACAGCCCGCAGCACTGCAGAAGAAATAGCCAAAGAGTTACGCAAATAAAACTTCACCTGCTACAGAGCTCAAAACTCCCCATAGAACCTACCTTTACTGCTCCTCTAGAAAACAGGTGTTTTTGTGGAAAAATTTCTCTTTCTTTGAGAATTGATTTTTCGGGGTTCGTGTTACCCCTACAGGCAACCTCATAGCTAATTGCCTTTTCCTGAATTACATTTGGGTGAACAATTGAGCTTTGTAACCCGTTCAGGACATTTTTCATAGGATCACAACATCAACTATATGTACTACAATTCCATTATTGAAACGATTGGCAATACACCGCTTGTCAAGCTGAATAAAGTTACCAAAGGCATTAAAGGGACTATTCTGGCAAAAGTAGAATACTTCAACCCAGGTAACTCAGTAAAAGACCGGATGGCTATTAAAATGATTGAAGATGCCGAGAAAGAAGGTAAAATTAAACCAGGCGGAACTATTATTGAAGGTACATCCGGCAACACAGGTATGGGATTGGCACTGGCGGCTATTTCTAAAGGCTATAAATGTATTTTTACTATGTCTGATAAACAGTCGCAGGAGAAAATCAACATTTTACGGGCGGTAGGTGCAGAAGTAATTGTATGTCCGACAAACGTAGCTCCGGAAGATCCGCGGTCGTATTATTCAGTGGCTAAACGCCTGAGCCAGGAAATTCCTAATTCTATCTACCCGAACCAGTACGACAATTTATCCAATACAGCTGCCCATTACGAAACTACTGGCCCGGAAATATGGGAGCAAACCGAAGGCAAAGTTACCTATTATGCTTGCGGAGTCGGTACTGGAGGTACTATGTGTGGAGCCGCCAAATACTTAAAAGAGCAAAATCCGGCTGTTAAAACGGTGGGTATTGACACCTATGGCTCGGTGTTTAAGAAATACAAGGAAACCGGCATTTTCGATGATAATGAAATTTTCCCCTATATGACGGAAGGCATTGGAGAAGACATTCTGCCAAAAAACGTAGATTTCAGCTTGATTGATACCTTCATCAAAGTAACAGATAAAGATGCCGCCGTAATGACCCGCCGCCTGGCCAGGGAAGAAGGCTTATTTGTAGGTTGGTCTTGCGGTTCAGCTGTGTTTGGAGCACTGGAGTATGCCCGGGAGCACATGACCGAAGAAGATGTAATGGTGATTATCCTACCTGACCACGGCACCCGCTATTTAAATAAAATTTATAACGATACCTGGATGAAAGACCATGGCTTTCTGGAATCCCGCGATTTTGCGACGGCCAAAGACATTATCCAGAGCAAAAATGGCAGCGACCGCCTGCTAACTATAGAAAAGAAGTTGAAGATTAGTGAAGCGGTACGTATCCTGAATAAAGAAGGCATTTCCCAGATTCCGGTAACCGATGGAGAGCAAATTGTAGGGAGCTTAACTGATTCAAAAGTACTGAATCACCTGATAGATAATCCGGAAATTAAAGACCATCCGGTAAGCGAAATCATGGACCCGCCATTTAAATTCGTAGGGATGGATAATACCTTGGATGTGCTTTCGTCGCTAATTGACCGGGAAAATAAAGCCCTATTGGTACGGGATGAAAAAAACAAAGTACATATTATTACACAGGCCGATTTGCTCCTGGCCATGACCAGCTAAGAAAGTAATCTGGAATTTTTACCTACAAAAATAAAAGGTGTCTTGCTCAGGACACCTTTTATTTTTATTATGCACGTAGAGACACCCCCTACCCATGCAAATATTTTCAGAAACAGACCGCTTAACCCTAAGAGAACTTCTTCCCACAGATGCCCTGGGTATGTACGAACTAGATGCTGATCCGGAAGTACATACCTATCTGGGTAATAAGCCAGTAAAAAGTATAGAAGAAAGCAGGCAAATTATTGAGTTTATACGAGAACAGTATGTCAGTAATGGCATAGGCCGCTGGGCTGTGATCGAAAAAGAAAGTCAGGAATTTATTGGTTGGGCAGGTTTAAAATTTATCCGAGACACAATTAATCGCCATACCTACTATTATGATCTTGGGTATAGGTTTATTAAACGGTATTGGGGAAAAGGTTATGCAACGGAGGCTGCAAAAGCCTCTTTAGCCTTTGGGTTTAACAATCTTCAATTAAAAGAAATCTATGCTATGGCCCACTTAGCTAACCAGGCTTCCCAACAAGTACTCACAAAAGTTGGTATGCAATTTATAGAAACTTTCACCTATGAAGAGGAGCAAATGAATTGGTATAAAATGACAAATCCATTATTTTTTTAAATATTACCTTATAAAAGTAAATAAATAGACCCGAAACTGATACAGAACCCAAGTAAGGCCCCAACAAATACCTGGGCAGGCGTGTGCGTATTTAAGGCTAGACGGGCACTCATCAATAAGCCGGCTAATAAAATAACAACTAAAATAGGGTAAAATAACTGCTGCTCAGCAAACTTCAGATAAAAGGCAAACAGAAAACCAATTACCCCGCAGATACCTACACTATGCGCACTGATTTTCCAGAAAAGTGTAATTAACGTTATAAGTGCAATAGAAAAAGTAATGCTGCCTAGTACCACTACCATAGCATAACTGGCTTGCAGTTGTTTAAAAAACATATAGGTAACAACTGTGTAAAAAACGGTAGTTGACAGAAAAGGCACAAAACGGTCTTTCTTGTCTTCCATTTCCAGTTGCTGCAAAGAACTTGTTTCGGTTGCTTCATCCGGCGCAAAGGTATCTGCCGGACTTTCTAATTTATTTAATTCAGCACGGGCTAGTGCACGGGTTCTGGTTAGAAACACCACACTAATCACTGGTATCACAAACGTTACCAGGAATATCACGCCCAGCAACGTAAGCCGCCATTGAGTATTCCCACCAGAAGTTCCAATAACAGCCGGAGAAAGGTATAAAAGTATGGCGTATAATAAGGTAGGCATCAACAATGGATGCAACAGGACAGAAAGTGCCTGAGCCATTTTTTTCGTCACAAGGGTAGAAGTCGTATATGATGGATTTATTGTTATGGGCATCGTGTATGTGTTTGCAAAGAGCATTTTTGCAGAGCGCCAGGAGTTAAGTGCATAGCGCGTTATACTTGCTTTTTATGATCTATCAAAAGTGAATTCATTACGGCCTTTCGTTTCTAAATTTTATGTGCCTTCCCCTCTGCTCTATGCAAATGCCCTTTGCCCTAAAGTTCTTTCCTAAGCCGGGCTACCGGTATATTCAGTTGTTCGCGGTATTTAGCTACTGTTCTGCGGGCAATATTATAGCCTTTGTCATTCAGTATTTTTTCCAGTTTGTCGTCTGATAGAGGCGATTTTTTATCTTCATTATCTATCAGTTCTTTCAGAATGTATTTTACTTCCCGGCTACTCACATCTTCCCCGGAATCGGTAGAGATACCTTCGGAGAAGAAATATTTCAACGGATAAATACCAAACTCGGTTTGTACAGCTTTGCTATTGGCCACCCGCGAAACGGTAGAAATATCCATATCTATGGTATTGGCAATATCTTTCAGAATCATGGGCCTCAGTTTGCTTTCATCGCCGGTCAGGAAGAAGTCGTACTGGTATTGCACAATGGCGTTCATAGTCCGGAGCAGGGTTTGCTGCCGTTGTTTAATGGCATCTATAAACCACTTGGCGGCATCCAGCTTCTGCTTTACAAAGGTTACGGTTTCGCGGATATTCTTATCTTTTTTGTTGCTTTTGTCATAGGTATCCAGCATCTCGGCATACGAGCGGCTGATCTTTAATTCCGGTGCATTGCGTGAATTCAGCGACAATTCGAGTTTACCATTGTTATTGATCAGCATAAAATCCGGTATTAAATACTGCGTACGCACATCACCCGAACTACCGCCTGGTTTAGGGTTCAATCTGGTAATAATGTTTACGGCATCTTTAATCTGCTCATCGGTGATATTTAGCCGCCGTTGAATTTTGTCGTAGTGCTTTTTGGTAAACTCTTCAAAGAAGTCGTCTATGATTTTAATGGCGTTGGTAACTGCCGGATTATCATGCGCTTTCCGGTCCAGCTGTAGTAACAGACATTCCTGTAAATTACGGGCACCTATGCCGGGTGGGTCAAAATATTGTATCTTATGCAGAATATCTTCTACCTCCTCTACGGAGGTTTCTACATTTTGCGAAAAAGCCAGGTCATTCACAATGGCTTCCAGTTCCCGGCGTATATATCCGTCGTTATCAATACTGCCAATCAGTTGTTTGCCTATAATACTTTGCCGCTCATCCAACTTGAGAAAACCCAGCTGGGTAAGCAAAGAATCGATGAGGGTAGACGTAGTAGCCAGAGGCATTTCCCGGTCTTCGTCATCGCCAGGGCCATCGCCCTGCATTTTATAGCCGCTTATATCTTCGTCCCGCAGGTAATCATCTACATTCAGGTCGGCATCCATCCCATCGTCAAAACTGTCGTCCATGTCATCATCGTCATAATCCCCTTCTGCGTCTAGTTCCTCTCCGCCATCTTCGTTGGCTGATTCATCTTTGCCTTCTTCCAGAGCCGGATTTATTTCCAGTTCTTCTTCAATACGGGCATCCAGTTCGGCAGTAGGAATTTGCAGCAGTTTTATAAATTGTATCTGCTGTGGCGATAGTTTCTGGGAAAGCGACTGATTTAAACCAAGCTTCTGCATGTGTCCTTTCTGTTTCTAGTAAATCCTAAGTTAATTCAAATTTATTATAATATCTGTATAAACGTACAATTTTGGCATGCTTAGTTTACATACGGTCTATAACATTTTATGCTGCTAGTGCCCATCCAATAGATTGTACTTTATACCTCTGTTCTTTTCATACGGCTACACTGGTAACCCAGGTACATAACTCCATTCTTTTACCACTGGTTACAGTACATCCCTTACCAAGGATAATACTACTGGAAAACCAACTGCAGTATGTCAAAAGAAAACGCTGATCAGAGAAGGTTGTTATGAATAGCTGCCAATCTTTCCTTATGCTACAAGAATACCTGGTTATCTATGGTAGGAAATACGGAAGCAGTAAATTCGTCTATAAGCTTTTTATAATTTTCGGGATGCTGTATTGATTTTATTCTAATTTTGTGGACTAATTTTTTGGGTAAGTCTATTTACTTAACTTCTACCCATGATATAAATTTTTCAGAGATATGATGGAAAAAAGGATTCCTGTAAAAGAGCTGCTCCAGTCTACTGGATTTGGTAAAGACGTACACGTAAAAGGCTGGGTACAAACCAAACGCGAAAGCAAAAATGTAGCTTTTGTGGCATTGAATGATGGTTCCACGGTGCACCATTTACAGATTGTGGTAGATGTGTCAAGCTTTTCTGAGGAGACGTTAAAAAATATACATACAGGAGCCAGCATTGCCGTTACTGGTACTTTGGCAGAATCGCAGGGACAAGGGCAGAAGGTAGAACTGCAAGCCAGGCACATCGAAGTATACGGCACCGCTGATCCGGAAAAATATCCTCTGCAGCCCAAACGACATTCCATGGAATTTTTACGGGAAATAGCCCATCTGCGTCCCCGGACCCGTACATTTGGTGCTGTGCTTCGCATCCGCCATGCCATGGCCTTTGCTGTACATAAGTTTTTTAACGACAGAGGCTTTTTTTATTTGCACACACCCATTATTACCGGTTCAGACGCGGAAGGGGCTGGTGAAATGTTCCGGGTAACTACGCTGGATCCGGTAGATCCACCTTTGAATGAATTTGGAACCGTAGACTTTACACAGGATTTTTTCGGGAAAGAAACCAACCTAACCGTTTCTGGCCAGCTGGAAGGTGAATTAGGTGCTATGGCTTTGTCCTTAATTTATACCTTCGGGCCCACTTTCCGGGCAGAAAACTCCAATACTGCCCGTCACCTGGCAGAATTCTGGATGATAGAACCCGAAATGGCCTTTTATGACCTGGAAGACAACATGAACCTGGCCGAAGATTTTCTGAAATACCTGGTACAATATGCCTTGGAACACTGCTTAGACGATCTGCAATTTCTGGATAACCGCTTGCAGGAAGAGGAAAAAAACAAAAAGCAAGAAGACCGCAGCCCTATGGGCCTGATTGAAAAGCTAAAGTTTGTAGTTGAAAACCAGTTTGAACGGTTAACTTATACAGAAGCCATAGATATTCTGATTAAATCTAAACCTAACCAGAAAAAGCAATTTGTGTATCCGGTGAGCTGGGGAACCGATCTGCAATCGGAGCATGAACGGTACCTGGTAGAAAAGCATTTTAAAAAACCCGTAATTCTTACCAATTATCCCAAACACATCAAAGCCTTCTATATGAAGCAAGATGAAGATGGTAAAACGGTACGGGCCATGGATGTGCTGTTCCCAGGTATTGGCGAAATTATTGGCGGCTCGCAGCGGGAAGAGAACTACGACAAGCTTTACAGCCGCATACAAGAAATGAAAATTCATGAAGAGAGCCTATGGTGGTATCTGGAAACCCGCAAGTACGGCACGGCTCCACATAGTGGCTTCGGCTTGGGATTTGAACGGCTCATTTTGTTTGTAACTGGTATGGGTAACATCCGCGACGTTATACCTTTTCCGCGTACACCACAGAATGCAGAGTTTTAAAGAGAGCTTTTCATACGATAGTTAAATAGAAAAAGCTGTTTTTGTAAACAGCTTTTTCTATTTTCCGTACAACTACCAAGCAGTCTGTGCAAACAGCTGATTTTTCATTAACTATATATAGCTATGGCAGAAAAAAATAAAGAGGCGCAACCTACGCAGCCTGATAGATCAGATAACAAAAGTGTATACGAACAGCCTATAGCCCAGAAAAAAACAGAGGAAGGCGACGTAGAAAAAAATCCGGCTCCAGGCTCAGCTTATGGGCATACCCTGTCAGAGAAAGAAGAGGGAGACACAACAACGGATGGGGTGGATAAAGTTTAGTACGCAAAATACCATTTGTCAAAAAGGCTGCTATTCTAGTAGCCTTTTTTATTGCCCGTTACCTAAATTCAACTTCTTCTTACTCTCTTTATTTCAGTTTTCCAGAACCTTGTTTTTGTCATAAAAAACACATACCTTTTATTTCTATTCCCGGCATCTGAACCTGATATTTTTCCACAGATCAACGCAGCAGTATAATATCAAATGGGTGCCTCTAAACATGGGTATAATCATTACTTTTTGAAGGACATCTATTGGTTGACGATGGCACCTATACCTGGCAGGTGTGTCATTTACGGGTTTTGTTGTTCCAGGTAAGTTACTATTTAAGGCTGCTATTCTAAAAACCGGAACCCACCCATGGTATCTGGGTAATCCTTTCTGCTGATAACCTATTACTTGCTGACGTGTGAACAGAAAATATATTTAACCCACTCTCCTATGAACCCTGCATGTGAGGCATCCATGATGCCAGTGGTAAATGACTTCACTCTATTTTTCCAGTTCCTAAAAAGCCAGGACAAAACGCCGCTCACTATTGAAAAAGCCGTACTGAAAGGAAAAGACCTGTTTGTGCTGAATCAGCAATTGTATTACAAGTCCGCATATGTAACCGAGAAAAGCCTGCAAAATGCGTATCCTGCCCTGGACTTCTTCTACCAGGTGGCCGTAGCTTCCCGGCTGGTATACATTTACCGGCAAGAGAAAGAGAATTATTTGCAGCTGAATAGGCTCCGGCTGGAAGCATTTGAAGCACTTACCTTTACAGAGAAATATTTTTTTCTGCTGGAAACCGCATGGTCCTATATTAACTGGCCTAAGCTTAGCGAAACCATGAGTTGGATTCTGATAGAAGAAAGTATTATCCGGATATTGCACCTGGTTTCGTTAAGTATTCCCGGCAGTCTCCTGCCCGTTGCTCAGCACCGGTACATAGACCTGGGAGAAGAAAAAATATACTTTTCAATTGTGTCGTCGGCTATCTATGCCTTTTACGTCTTAGGTTTTTATGACCTTATTTTTGATAACACCTTTACACAGAAACCCGACCGGTATATGCTGCCTGTAACAGCCTTAAAACCCACGTTGCTTGGCCGGGAACTGGCTACTATCCTGCTCGACAAACGACCGCTCGAACTATGGAATGTTGCCTGCCGGCGGGACAGTAACGAAGGAGAAATTCCCTTAGGCATTACAGAAGAACATTTTTATATAGAAGATGCCAAGGGAAATGTAACGCCTAATCCGTTGGTTACTTTTGAAACAGAGTCTTTTCTGAAACCTTTCTTGCCGCTTTTCAATCCCGGCGAATTAAAGACTTCCCTTTTTCCGCTTCCTAAAGCTTTTACCGAAGGTATCTTCCATTTCAAAATAGCCCTGGCCAAAGACCTGTACAGAACCATTGCCATCAGTGCATATGATACCTTACATGACCTGCATAACGCCATTCAGGCAGCCTACAAATTCGATAACGACCATCTGTATGCCTTTTATATGGATAATGAACAATACTCCGGCGAACGCTATGAATCGCCCTGGTCAGAAGAAGGGCCGTTTGCCGATACCGTAAAAATAGGGGAACTGGATTTATATGCAGGCCAGCAGTTTCTATATCTGTTCGACTTTGGCGACGAGTGGCTGTTTACCATTACCCTGCTGGCGATTGATACATCCGGGGTAGTCCTCAAAAAACCAAAAGTACTTGATAAACAAGGCCGGAACCCAAAACAATACAGGGCTTAATCAGCTCTACTGCTGAATAATCAGTTCTACCCGCCTGTTTCTGGCTCTGCCTTCAGTTGTTTCATTGCTAGCTACCGGCCGTTTTTCGCCACTGTAACTCACGTGAATATTTTTCTCAGGAATACCCAGCTGTTTCAGGTACCTGGCAACCGACAAGGCTCTGTTCTGCGAAAGCATATCATTATACACATCTGTGCCCATACTATCCGTGTGGCCGGTTATTTCCAGCATAGCTTGTGGGTATTTTTTTAGTATATGATAATACTGCTCAAGTACGCTGGTGGCACTGTCGGTTAGAGAATAGGTATCGAATAAGAATTCTACACTGGTGGCAGGTAAGGTAGAAACAACGGTAGCTACCGGAATTTCGGGCATTGGGGGTACCTCTGCCACCAACGTATCGGTTGGTAGAGGCATAGGTTGAAAGGGGTTAGTAATTGGGATAATTTTATCGCCGGTACTTTTAAAGGAGTGGCCAGCCAGATATACGCCTGAATCCAGAGAGTAGTCGCTTACATCGGCTATGGCTATTTCTATACGGTATAGTTCCCCTGGCACTACTTTACATGCTGCTTGCAATAAAGTGGTAAAGCCATCATACTGAATGTTGTACTGGGGTAGTGCTTTTGCTTTGCCATAGTTTTTATTTTTTACAGTGGCTTTTTTCCGCACATCATACACAATAGCCTCATGATAGGTTTCGGTCGGGTTGTCTACATAATACTTTTTGTTCTTCTTATAATTAATACTGTTGATAGTAACCGGAACCTGAGTTTTGGGTAACACAGCCAGATTTACATCCGCAAGGCCCGGACCATTGATAAAGAAAGCAAATACATCATTGAATTTAGAGCCTACATATTCGGTATATTCTTCGGAAGCAAAAATAAAGTCGAAGGAAAGATTTTCAGCAGACGTAATAAAATCGAAAGCCAGAATAGCCGCATCGTGTGTACGTCCGTTAGCAATTCCTTCCAGTTTTGCATACCCCGGCGTTTTGTTCACAAATTGCATATCGGTAAACTTGTTGGGTCCTGTACTCACTAGGGCACTACCAGACGTAAGCAAAATCCCATTGTTTATTGAAAGCATCCGGGTAGAATCAGTAAAAGTTCCGATGGCATGTCTGGCCCCGGTGTACCGGATATTTCCTGCTACTACGCCTTCTCCCAGCAACACTTCATTCACCAGATGTTCTATGGTGTGGGAAGTATCTATTTGCATCTGGCATATTCCTGCGGTAGCACAAAGAAGAGAAATAAAGACCACTAAGAGCTGTTGCATCCTCAACCGGGTATAGTTTATTTTTTAAACGATACATGTCAGCAAATATTTACTTGTATAGGAACCAAGTTGTTTCTGGAGGGATAAACGAATACGACAGAGGCGTAAAAACAAAAATGCCTGGCTTTGAGAAACCAGGCAAAGAAGGGAGGGAGACGGGGTTCGAACCCGCGACCCCCTGAACCACAATCAGGTGCTCTAACCGGCTGAGCTACAACCTCCATTTAAGAGTGGCAAAATTAAGGTATTTACGCGTATGTTACAAAACTTTGGGTACATAAATTTATTTTCCCTACCGCTTTATCTTTCAAACAAAAGCCGCTGCCCTTTGCTTCGTTCATCAAACTGTCCGTTGGCATATACCAGGTGTCCGGACACCAGTGTGTGCGTAACTGCCGACTGGAAAGAATGGCCAGTAAATGGCGACCATCCACATTTGTAGAGAATTCTATCAGCTGTCACCAGTGTTTCTGTAGCCAGATCTACCAGTGCCAGGTCAGCCCAATAGCCTTCTCTGATAAAGCCTCTCCTCTCTATCTGAAAACACTGTGCCGGCGCATGGCTCATCTTTTCTGCTATCTTTTCCAGGCTTAGTTTTCCTTGCCGGTAAAATTCCAGCATCATGGGCAACGCGTGTTGAACAAGAGGAACACCGGAAGGAGCCTGCCAGTAGGTTTGTTGCTTTTCCTGCCAGGTATGCGGGGCATGATCCGTGGCAATAATATCCAGCCGATCGTCGAGCAAGGCTTCCAGCAGGGCTTTTTTGTGGCGTTTATCTTTTATTGCCGGGTTGCATTTAATCTGGGTGCCCAGCGTTTCATAGTCGTCTGCATCGAACCACAAGTGGTGTACACACACTTCGGAAGTAATCCGTTTCTGGGTCAGCGGAATGGCGTTGGTAAACAGGTTTAATTCATCGGCCGTAGAAATATGGAGAATATGCAACCTGGTGTTATGTTTTTTTGCCAGTGCAACCGCCATGGCAGAAGACTTTAGGCAGGCTTCTTCATTGCGGATAACCGGGTGAAACCTGACTGGAATATCGTTGCCATACTGTGCTTTGTACTTCTCGGCATTAGCCCGGATGGTAGCTTCATCTTCACAATGCACGGCAATCAGCATGGGGCTTTTGCTAAAAATATTTTCTAACGTACGTTCATTATCCACCAGCATATTTCCGGTAGAAGAGCCCATAAAAATCTTAATCCCACATACATGCCGGCTATCAGTTTTAAGTACCTCGTCTAAATTATCGTTGGAGGCACCCATAAAAAAAGAATAATTCGCCAGGGAAGTCTGGGAAGCGATCTGGTATTTGTCTGCTAAAAGGGCTTGTGTAAGGGCATTAGGTACCGTATTAGGCATCTCCATAAACGTAGTTACGCCTCCTGCTACGGCAGCCTTACTTTCTGTGTAAATAGTGGCTTTTTGGGTAAGGCCGGGCTCCCGGAAATGCACCTGATCGTCTATCACCCCAGGAAACAGATAATTTCCCCGGGCATCAATCACCAGATCAGCATCAACAGAGAGCGCACCGCCTATTTTTTCTATCAAGCCATTTTTTACATAGACATCGGCCTCCATAATCCGGCCTTCGTTCACAATACGTGCCTGGGTTATTAAAATGCGTTGCTGCATACAAAAGTAAAGAAAAAGACTTCAGTGCTCAGGTTAAAATACGAAGGTAGAGTTAGGTTAGCGAAGCCAATGTTTGTTGAATGGCTTCAAAGTTGGGCAGGTCGCCGGCAGATTCCAGAACTTCTGCGTACTGAATTTTTCCTTCCTGATCAATAACAAAAGCTGAACGCTTAGACACACCTTTCAGGCCAAGCACAAAATTCTCGTACAAGGACCCATAGGCAGACGATACTTCCTTATTGAAGTCGGACAACAACTGGAAAGGCAGGTTTTCGGTTTTTTTGAATTTATCCAGCGTAAAAGGGGAATCTACGGAAATAGCCACTACTTCTGCATTTACCTTGGCATATTCCGCTATATTGTCGCGCATGCTGCACAGTTCGGTAGTGCATACGCTGGTAAAAGCTAAAGGAAAGAACAGGAGTACCAGGTTCTTTCCTTTAAAATCTTCAAGAGATACTTCTTTTTTTTCGGTATTCGGTAATTTGAATGCAGGTGCTTTATCACCTTTGTTGAGCGCCATAGGTTGTAAGGATTTAGGTTGTTTGCAGGTAAAATTATACAATTTATCCGGGATGAAGAAAGCATACGTACCTGCCCCTTACAAATTATGCATCCGGATGCTGCTGAAAATCATGCAACTGGGTAACGGCTCCCTTAATAAGGTGGTGTTGCCCGATCAGAATTTCTTTAATGTATTCCGGCAGATTTTCTTTTAAGGCAGCTTCATAGGCTAGGGAAGCCGCTTTATCGCCCCGCTTGCATTCTTCCAGAATGGCATCAAAATCATTTTTTGTGAGCTTTTCTTTTACATTGATCCATGCCCGGTGAATATTGCCCAGAATAGTGCCTTCCTCTTCGGCTGGCGACTCATCGGGGTTGCCACCCAGCTTGCGTACTTCATCTTTTAACTCAGCCTGGAATAATGCCCGCTGTTGTGAAAGGCGGTACAGAACCGTTTTTATTTCGTCGTGTTCTATATGTTCAGCGGCATTTTTATATCCTCTGTCGCCATCCTGGCAAACTTCTATTAGTCTGTTCAGTGTGGCTATTGCTTTTTCATGCTGATTAGTCATAGCTATTTAGGTAAATGGGTTGTACAATTAGTTGCTTAGCATCAACGGCTGATACCCCAAAATAGTTACCTGGCATCAGGCTTATTCCACGGCTGCCTTACTGAATCTTCTTCCATGTCGCCTAGCTGTATGTTGAGAGCTTTTATAGAAATATACAACTCCGCAATCGATAAACTCAGGGAGGCCATAAGTGCCAGTAGACTGCTGCCAAATACATATTTAGCGAGCAAACTGTTTTCACCGAATATCAGAAACATACAAAGGGCACTTAAAAAGAGGCTGAACACACCTAGTACCTGCATATCCCGTATTAGTTTTACGCGTCTCCGCAGATTGTTGATCTGCGCTAAGATGTGCGGAGTGGGTTCTGTTTTATACTGGGCGTGCAAATTCCGGATGAGGGTAGCTAAGGCCAGAAACCGGTTGGTGTATGCCAGCAATAGCAACGAAACCGTAGGAAACAGTAGGGCTGGTGCATTCAGTGTTAATTCCATTAGCGGCTATAGTCTTTAGCGTAGCACAACAATAAGTATTGTCTATTTTTTTGATTATTTCTATTTTATTGAGAATATTCCGTTAATTATTAAAATTACCACAACTTTTTATATCATTTTCAGTATTAAGTAACAAATCAATCAAACGTTGGGCGAGTATTAGCTTACTTGTATGTGCGGATGGCAGGATTATTGATTGGTTGCTAAGTAAATTTAACCTATCTGTTTGCATACCAACTGCTGATACGTTTTATCAGCAGTTGGTTTTTTAGTTTACAGCGTTCTGCCACAACCTAACAACCTCCTGTGCAAATCTGTATCTTCCCTATCATACATAAAGTATAAATCATTTGTTTTGTAGGCTATTCCTGTTTTTGTTCTATCAGTTTCACTTGCAAGGGCTTGGTATCGTCGCCCCAGTAAATAGTAGAGTGCGGAAAAGGAATTTCTATGCCTTTTTCGTCAAAAGCCAGTTTGAGCCTCCTGCGGTATTCCCGGCCAATAGCCCACTGATGGCTGGGCAGGGTTTTAATTCTGGCTTTAATCATTACGGCATTGGTGCCAAAAGAATCAACGCCCAATAGTTCTATTGGTTGCAGAATTTTATCCTTGAATTCCGGATCTTCTAGTAGTGTATCGGCTACTCTTTCCATAACTCTGGATACTTCATCGGTATTTTCCTTATAGGCCACTCCTATATCAAACACAGCGGCAGACCAGCCTTTGGTCATATTAGACAGGGTGTTTATTTTCCCATTCTGAAATACGTGAATCGTGCCTGACTGATCTCGAAGAATAATGGTGCGCAAACTGATTTCTTCTACGAGCCCGCTTGTGCCATTAATAATGGCTACATCTCCGGTACGAATATGGTTTTCCAGGAGTATAAAAAATCCGGTTACTACGTCGCGTACCAGTTCTTGTGCACCAAAGCCTACAGCCAAGCCAAAAATACCCAGGCTGGCAATAATAGGGCCTATTTCAATATCTACCTTCCGCAGAATAATTAAGCCTACAATGATCAATATAGCTATTTTACCAACCAGGCTGATGATACCCAGCAACGTTTCAACCCTTTTTTCTGTTTCCCGCACATTTGCCGGATCACCTTTCAGGGCTCTTTTCAGCAATAGAAATTTAAACTTTCTTACTAAAATATTCCAGAACCGGAGTGCCAGCACGCCCAGCAAAATAATCAGCACAATAGAAGGCAGCGTAACAATCAGCCAGCGGATGATTTGGTCAACAAGCAAGGCCCAGTTTACATTTTCAAATAGATCCATAAGAGTTGAGTATAATAGTAGTATATATGGGGCTGTCCAACAGACTTTTAAATAGCTGCTTACCTAATAAGAAACAATCTTGCTTCAAACTTAAAACAAATAAGAGGTATGGCACAAGCATTATTTTCAATAAGGACGACCGGGGTGAGATGTTTATAAGGCATTTCCAATGCGGATACGCCTATACAAGCGCCCCGGCAGTTTTCTTATAAAAACACCAGGCTTATTATTCAATTACATGATACCCAATACCTTAGTTGAGGTGAATGAATCATCCCCAAATTTTAACCTAGCAGCCGTTCCAGCATCCGGGCAA
Source organism: Rhodocytophaga aerolata (assembly GCF_030503435.1). Classification (GTDB taxonomy): domain Bacteria; phylum Bacteroidota; class Bacteroidia; order Cytophagales; family 172606-1; genus Rhodocytophaga; species Rhodocytophaga aerolata. The sequence continues at coordinate 286,808 of NZ_JAUKPO010000006.1, read as the reverse complement.
AATCAGTAACTTGCCATATGGATAATTTTGTAGTTTCGGCACGAAAATACCGTCCCAGTACTTTCGATTCGGTGGTGGGGCAATCGCATATTACGACTACCCTCAAGAATGCTATCCGCCAGAACCATCTGGCTCAGGCATTTTTGTTTTGCGGTCCCAGAGGCGTTGGTAAAACCACCTGTGCCCGTATCCTAGCCAAAACTATCAATTGCCAGAACCTGACTCCGGAAGGAGAAGCCTGCAATACCTGTGACTCTTGTACCAGTTTCAACAAAAATGCTTCTTTCAATGTACATGAACTGGATGCTGCTTCCAATAACTCGGTAGACGATATCCGGAATCTGGTAGAACAGGTACGTTATGCGCCGCAGGCCGGCAAATATAAAGTGTATATCATAGATGAGGTGCACATGCTCTCCAATTCGGCTTTTAATGCTTTTCTGAAAACACTGGAAGAGCCGCCCTCCTATGCCATTTTTATTCTAGCTACTACTGAAAAACACAAAATCATTCCCACTATTCTTTCCCGCTGCCAGATTTTCGACTTTAACCGGATTCAGATCAAGGATATTAGCAACCACCTGGCCAGTATTGCCCGGAAAGAAGAAATTGGTGCCGAAGAAGAAGCCTTGCAGTTAATTGCCCAGAAGGCAGATGGCGGTTTGCGCGATGCCCTCTCCATGTTCGACCTGATCGTAACTTTCTCTACTGATAGGAGCATTACCTACAAAAGCACCATTGCCAACCTGCATATTCTCGATTACGACTACTATTTTGCCATTACCCAGGCTTTACTCACGGAGAATATTCCGCAGGCATTGGTAACTTTTGATGAAATATTGAAAAAGGGATTCGACGGACATAATTTTATTGTTGGACTTTGCGAACACTTCCGCAACCTAATGGTGTGTAAAGACAATGCCACTATACAATTGCTGCAAGTGTCGGGCAATGTGCAGCGGAAATATATGGAACAAGCTGCCCAGGCCTCTGTTTCTTTCCTGCTTTCTGCCCTAAACCTAGGTAGCCAGTGCGACCTGAACTACAAAACCAGTAAAAACCAGCGGCTGCATGTAGAACTTACCTTAATGAAAATGGCTCATATTCCATCAGCAGTGAACTTAGCCAGAGGCTTGCAAAATGGGAGCATTGAGCTTAAAAAAAAAACGGATGAACCAGCCAGTAACAGCCCTATAGCAAACGGACAAAAGCCAAATGGACAAACGCCAACTAGCCAGGTAAGCAATGGGCAAGCAGTTACTCCTAGTAATACGCCTGTTAGTCCAGAGCAGCCAGTAACTAATCCGGTACCTGCCGTTGCGATAAAAGAAAATGGCAGCCATACCTATACCCCTACAGCTGCTACCAAACCTACCGTAAAAATTCCTTTTGATCTCAAAGATCTGGAAAAACCGGTACAGGCATCGGCAGAGAAAGACACCGTTGCTAAACCTACAGAGGTACTAACCCGGGAACACAGGCCATTTACGAAAGAGCAGCTGGAAAATTGCTGGAAAGCCTATGCGCAGAGCCGCCTGACGGATATAGGGTATAACAGTGAACAGGTGATTTTGAACCGGCCCATTGAACTGCAAGAAACTACTATTCTGCTGAAACTAGATAGCCAGACACAAATGAGCCAACTGAATGAATTTAAGCCTTTGTTGCTGGAATACTTGCGGAAAAACATGAGAAATTTTTCTATTGAATTACAAGCTGAGATAGCTCCACAAGAAGCAAAAAAAATGATCTATACATCGCAGGAGAAATTCAAGTACCTGGCCGAAAAACATCCAGTATTACAGGATCTGAAGAACCGGCTGGGCCTCGACCTGGAGTTTTAATACAATTGCATAGCTCCTTTGCCGTTATGCATTAGCTTTATACATAATTTATTAATCTGTGAAACACTGCCTGCTTATATTTTCCCTTTTGCTAGTATTCCAGCTTGTCTGCACCGGCCAGACCAGGCTGCCGGCCAATAGCCGGAAAAAACAAACACAGCACACGTTAAAAAGTATAGATCAGCTGATAGATAAGCAAAAGACCGGCTGGGAGCTGGTGATGCAGTGGAAGAAAGATGCCACAAATCAGCTGGAAATATTACCCAAAAATCAGGCAAAGGCAGAAACAGCCTTACACCATACCCAGGTATCTACACGTTCGCCGATGGGTGCCATTATTTATGAAACCGGAGGTATCCTTATAGACGGAGGCTGGCTGAGGATTCTGGGCTCCGGTGCCGAACGAATGGATAGAACTTTGCCGGAATGGAACAAAGGAAAAGCGTTTGATGTATATGGCGAACAACCCTCCTTTTTATTAGTGGCAGACGATGTATTAGGCGGTTTTTTTGCCATCAACGGCGGCGGAATCAGTAACAATGAAATAGGAAAGATCTTTTACTTTGCCCCGGATAACCTGAAGTGGGAATCTACCGGGCTGGATTATGCTAATTTTATTATCTTCTGCTTTTCAGGCGCTTTAGATAAATTTTATGAAGGGCTGCGCTGGACAAGCTGGCAGCAAGATGTGAAAAATATTAGCGGCGACAAAGGCTTACTCTGCGATCCACTGCTATACACCAAGGGCGGACAAAATATCAATAAAGTTAAACGCAAGCTTGTGCCAGTACAGGAGCTTTGGGATATGTATTTTAAAGAGAGTAAAGAGAAATAATTACTAATAGTGCAGCTTTTCAATAGCTAGGTTTCTACATTCTTTAAACCTAGCCTCTACCAAATTTGTACGAGAAACCCACACCTAAGGCTTGTTTAAATTGCAGTTTTGGCCCCGTAGTGCTGGTAACACGTACCCCGTCTATGGTTCTGGTTACTGGTATATCTATGTCGTCATCATAGATCATATGAATAATCAGGCTGGCGGCAATGTATTGATTTACTTTCATGTTTACAGCAGTTTCCCAGTTCAGATCAATGTTGCGCCGGTTGGAGATATTTTTATCTGTATAATTATTAAACAGATTTAGCCGTGACTGTAAATTTACATTCTGCATAACATCTTTCCGGAACCGGGCTTCCAGCGATGCACCAAACTCTGGCCTGAAACGGCTACCAGGTTGAATTTTGTTTCCTTGTTCATCAAATACGGCTTTATCCACGCCAAAAGCACCGGCATCTGAAAGGGCCGCGTCCAATACAAATGTTCCTTTACCTGTAGCTGGTGACAGGTATACCGATACGTAGGAAGTGGGCCGGTAATCAATCCCAATAGAAACGATAAGATAGCCCGGAGCCATAAACTTGGAAATCACGACAGAATCGTTCGGATATTTATACCCTGGGGCAAACTGGCTTCTGAAACTGGCAATTGCCGAATAGTTGAACTTACCAGTGGCTTTTTTGCTGTACTTGGTACTCAAATCTATCCGGTCGTCGTTTTTGCGGACACCGCTTTCTGCCAGTCTGGTGAGGCCGTAACCCAGGTCGATAGAGTTTTCCCAGCGCGTGGTACTATCATTATTTCTATAGGTAAAGTCGTAATGGGTAAGGGCTGTTCCGGCTATAGAACTTTCTCCGCCAGCTACCCAGTTTGCCAGAGCAATCTGGTTAAAGTTGAATTGAAAAAAACCCCGCCACGTCCAATGTTTAACTACCGGTTTTGCAGTAGCTAACGTATCCTGCGCCATAGTTGGCAGAGTATTGCTCAGCAAGCCTATATACAAAATACTGATGAGGGTACGTTTCATGCCATAAAAGATATTTTGATGCGGCAATATTAAAAACTTATGGCCTGCAACGTATCCTTTATGTACCTTATTTGTAAAAATTACTTATTCTCCACTGATGATTTGCTCTACCGGACTTGGCGCCTGCTCATCTTCTTCTTTTTCTGCCTGAATGTCTGGTAAGATTTCCGGATCTATTAGTTGGAGCCCGGCAGCATGTTTGGCAGCAGCTACGGTGTCGGGCACCAGAAGCATATCTACTCCCAGTTCTTTGGCTTTTATAATAATATCTTGTACAGAGGCATCGCGTATATCCTGGCTTACATCCCGGATGTATACTGCTTTTATCCGTTTAGGAAACGTTTTAATTACTTCCAGATAAATTTCCGGATCATGTTGCCCGCTATCGCCGATAAGCACAAAAGGCAGATTTTCGCAGGTTTCCATAATCAGCTTTATCTGATCGAATTTATGATTATGATGACTGGATTTAATAAACTGTCCTACATCTACACCCAGGTCACGCAGCATGAAAGGCCCTTTGGGTATACCTTGCACAATACAGAAATCTACCAGCAGATCATATAAATTCCAGGAACTGCTGGATACATAAAAAATAGGGTTGAACAAAGAACTATTTGGTCCGCTTTGCAAAGCTCGGTAAAAAGCCGCAACTCCTTCAAAAGGCAACCGTGTCCGGGCATTATTAAGGAAGGTTAACTGGGCTGCTTTTACCAGACTAGTGGCATTGGTCTGCAAAATAGTATCGTCCACATCGGAAATTATTCCAAACTGGCTGCCAATAGTTGGTGTTACCACAAATCCGGTAGCTTTTACCACTTCTTGCCGAGGGTCTACCTGGTCTAACAACTCCAGCTCCATTTCATGCCAAGCCTGTGCAATGGGAAGAGCTTCTTTGGGCTTTATCCGCACTTCAAAATAGCCTTCTTTATCGGTTACTACCTCCTGGGTTTCGCCGGCAAAATGCGCACGCACGCGTACATGCGGTATTTCCACGCTGGCAAAACGTTTATAGGTAGCGAGCAGATTCTGCCAAACTGTATCATTGTCTTCAGCAGTCAGTATGCCTTTGTCTTTTAATACGCGGCCCTTTAAGTAAATTTCATTGGCATTGCCAAAACCCCGGTATGGCAGTATCATCACCGGACCTAACTGATTTAACCGCTGACGTAGCCGAAATTTCAACTTGTCAAATTTGTCATCCGCATTACTTGCAATGCGGGTAAAAACATTTTTCCAGTGTGCCATATGCAGAAGGGGTTTGCCTGTAGATTAGTTATACTTACGAATGAACTACGCAGGAGTTTTACTGATTAGCACAAAGCATTACAGCTTTTACAATTCACAGGTAAACAATAACTAGTATGCCCGTAATCTGATTTCTGCCATGTTAGGTAAAAAACAGGTAGGCGGTATTCACATCTAAATAAATTTACTTATACTTGCTTGTTCAGTTAGACCTCCATGTGTATTTAATTGCTTTTTTTGTTGTATGATTATAGAATCGCGTGCGTATGCCCGAGCAGGATTATTAGGAAACCCTTCCGATGGCTATTTTGGTAAAACCATCTCTATTATTGTAAAAAACTTCGGAGCCCGCATTTCTCTCTACCAATCTCCCGAGCTTCATATAGAACCACAAGAGCAAGACCTTACCACTTACCGTAATGTATATCATCTGCGCGAGTCTGTCAGTTTAACGGGCTATAGTGGCGGCATTCCCCTTATTAAAGCTTCTATCAAAAAGTTTGTAGAATATTGCGAAAGTAACAATATCCGCCTGAGCAACAAAAATTTCACTGTCCGCTACGGCTCCTCTATACCCAGGCAAGTAGGGCTGGCAGGTTCCAGTGCCATTATTATAGCTACGCTGCGGGCCTTAATGCAGTTTTACGGAGTAAAAATCCCGCTGGAAGTATTGCCTAATGTGGCTTTGTCCGTGGAGGTAGATGAACTAGGCATTCACGCCGGCTTACAAGACCGGGTGGCGCAAAGCTATGAAGGGTGTGTGTATATGAATTTTGATAAAGCCATTATGGAAGAGAAAAAACATGGCTTATACGAACGCCTGGATCCTACCCTGCTGCCCAAATTATACATTGCTTACAAAACATCTCTGGGTAAAATGTCATCTGGCAAGGTGTTTAACGACCTGCGCTCCAGGTTTGATAAAGGCGATCCGCATGTGGTAGGTACACTAAGCAAAATTGCCGGACTAGCAGAAGAAGGCCGGGATGCCATTATTCAGAACGACCATGCAAGATTATTCCACCTGATTAATCAGAATTTCGACTACCGCTGCCAGATTATGAACATCAGCGAAAGTAATATGGAACTGATACAAACTGCCCGTAACTGTGGAGCATCGGCCTCTTTTACCGGCTCAGGCGGCTCTATTATTGGGATGTATACCGACGATGAAATGCTGAACAAACTGGTTGTAAAATTAAAAGATATTAACGCACGAGTAATTAAACCCTACATTGTATAGCCAGCAGATACTGGTCTTTAAAACAGCTTTCTTTTAGGCTCTGTAAACCATTATCGACTGTATACTTAGTAAACTTCTAACCCATGATAAAAAAAGCAGTAATTCCAGCCGCCGGATTAGGCACCCGTTTTTTGCCTGCTACCAAAGCACAACCCAAAGAAATGCTTCCTATTATTGACACACCTACCATTCAATATGTGGTACAGGAGGCGGTAGATTCTGGCATTGATGACATTCTGATTATTTCTGGCAAAGGCAAACGGGCCATTGAAGACCATTTCGACCGCAATTTTGAACTGGAAGCACGGCTGGAAGAGAAAGAAGAGACCTTATACAATGAAATGCGCCGCCTGGCAGATATGGCAAACATCCATTTTATCCGCCAGAAAGAAATTAACGGACTTGGGGATGCGATTTACTATGCCCGCCACCATACCGGCAACGAGCCTTTTGCCGTACTACTCGGCGATACTATTATAGATTCGGTTATTCCGGTTACGCAGCAATTGATTGATGTGTATGAACAATACCGCTGCACAGTAATTGCCGTAGAAGAAGTACCCAAAGATAAAGTATCCAGGTATGGCATTGTCGGGGGTAAAAAGCTAACTGACTCTCTCATGGAATTGAACCAGTTGATTGAAAAACCTGCCATAGACAAGGCTCCTTCTAACTTAGCTATTGCCGGACGGTACATTCTTACCCCTGAGATTTACAAAGCTCTGGAACAAACACCCAAGGGAAAAAATAATGAAATTCAACTTACCGATGCCTTTATCCGCCTGTTGAAACGGGAAAATTTATATTCGCACAGCATTGAAGGCAAACGGTATGACATTGGCAACAAGCTAGATTTTTTAAAAACTACGGTAGAGTTTGCTTTACGCAGAAAAGAGTTTGCTTCGCCATTTGCTGAATTTTTAAAAGAAATAGTTGCTTCCATGGATAAAAAATAATGATAAAACACCTCACCTGTTTTAGAAACAGGTGAGGTGTTTTATACAGAGGTTATTTTTTAAAGAACTGCAATGTATGAACAGCTTCCCGGCTGAACTCAAATCCTGTAATCTCTCCTTTATCGTTTTTCCTAAATAGCAGACTATTATTCCCCATTAAATCTGCCAGAAAAATATCTCCTGCCAATGCCTGAAAAGGAATATGAATAAAGTAAAAAATCCGTAAGCCCAACTTCCCTTTCCGCACTGATAAATGGTATTTCTTTTTCAACTCCGGACTATAGTAAGTACCTGTATACCTTTTCAATTCTGCCGCAGGAAGAGAAATTGCACTCATTTTTTGTAGCATATAGCTGTTAGCTCTTTCCTGGTAATATAATTGCCCATGGTACCCATCTTCGGATGTAGTAAAAAGGTAGCTGTATTCGCCTGTTCCTTGGTTAACAAACTTTTGTTCAGCTAGCTGCTTCAGTGGTTCCTGGTACCCACCTATTGACCTGGCCGCATATAAAGTGCTCTCTTTTTGTGTAAGCACTCGTAAATCAGATAAGTTGTCTGGATTTAAATAGTATCCTGTTCTATGCTCGGTTTCAGCAGGGTGTAAAGTATCTGCTATCACATAGGTTGCTGTATCTTGAAATTTAGCAGGAGCAATTAATTGGCCTATGGTGAATAACTTATGCGTCAGACTGTACATGTCGTCTGTATTGGCAAGGCCAATAATAGTAAGTTCCAGTGCCGGGAATCGGACAATTTCTGCTTTATACCCTTCATCAGCTCCGCTATGGGTGATGGCTAGCTGTCCCTTGTGCGGTTCCACTTCCAGGCCAAATGCATAAGAGGTAGCCTGTCCATTAGTTAATTTACCAGGTGTAGTTACTGCCTCAAGTAATTTAGGATTTGCATTGCCTAGTTTGTTGTGGTAAAAATTCTGATCCCATTTGTACAGATCATCTAAAGAAGTCACAAGGCCAGAGGAGCCAACAGTATTTCCTTTGAAGTGCCCTTTGCGGTAATGAATATTCGCCCCTTTATAGCGTACATCGTACCCTTGAGCCAGCCCAGGGATGGAGTTATCTATTTTTCCATAAAAATAAGTTTGGGCCATACCCAACGGTCCGAAGATGTATTTGCTGGTAAAATCAGCAAATGGCTCTCCGTTTACACGTTCTACTATATGAGCCAGTAATACATAGCTGCCATTGTTGTATTCGTGCCGTTCGCCGGGTTTAAAATTTAACTTTTGCTGAGCACGAAGGGCCATCAATACATTGGCATTGGTATACTGTTTTTCTCCTTTAAAACCTAAACCTAGTAAGGTAAAGCCATCCCGTAAGCCACTAGTATGATACACCAGATGTTTGATACGTATAGTATCTCCCATGTAGGGCAATTCAGGCAGGTATTTGCGTATATCATCTTCTAGAGACAGCTTGCCATTTTCTGCCAGTAAGGCTATGCTCATGGCTGTAAATTGTTTAGCAACGGAAGCCACCCAAAAGGAATGGGTCGTAGCAAGTTTTTCTTTCCGTTGTATATTAGCCATGCCGTATGCTTGTTTGTAGACCCAGTTTCCCTGATAGATAATGCCCACCACCGCACCAGGTGTTTGACTGGTATTCCAGTGAGAAAAAACAGAGTCGATACGTGCACGGGTTTGTGCAGACAATAGTTGGGCCTGTGCCTGATTCCAAAAAAGAAATGGAAAAAAATAGAGTAAAATGTAAAGTAGAATGATTGGTTTCATAGATGCTGCTGTTTCATTGACAGGAGCAAAAAAACCAGTAAAACAGCCTTTATCCGCAAAAAACAACGTATTTGTTACTCAAGTGCAGGTATTTTGGCGACAAAATGCAGGCTAACGTTTCAGCCATTGCCGGAATGCAGCGGCTTTTTCGCGGCTGATAGGTATACTCACCGGCAGTTTCGGGGTTTCTTTTAAGGTTACAAGCAATTTTCCATATTCTCCAGATTGTACCTCTTTCACTACTATGGGTGCAATAATAAATTTACGGTTGGCCCGGAAAAAATAGGTTTCCGGTAATTGTTCTTCCAGCTTGTCGAGAGAAGAGTCTACCAGGTAGGTTTTATTGTCTGCGGTAAGTAAGAACGTTTCCTTTTCTTCTGAATAAAAACACTGTATCTCCGGATAAGAAACAAGTATTTCTTTTTTACCCATGCGGACAACTATATGTGATGCTTGCCTGTTTTCTTTAGCTAGTTTTTGCGCTAACTCTTGTTTTTCGGCTAGGCTCCGCAGATACAAATCGTAATAATATAAGCCTACATAAACCACATTGCCCAAGAGAATAAATACAATAGCAATAACTATATCAAAGTCGAAGAAATGTTCTAACTGATAAGGCCGGATGAAGGCATATTCAACATAGACCAGTGCGGTTAACACAAGTATGCCTGCTAGGCAGGTCAATGGTATTTGCAGCAGCAGGCGGAAAAAAATTCCTTTCTGCCAAAGATTTCTTCTATCTAATTCTATAACTATTCTGCGGATTGTCTGCCAGACAAGATATACTTTTAATGCATCGCTGAGTAACTCATACCCGAGCAGCCAGTTCAGCTGAATATTGTTGTAGGTGAGATAATACGAGAACAGCGTAATAACAGGAATGGCAATAAGCTGTATCCATTTATCACGATAGATAGGTAGCGGATGTGAGACGGTATTCTCTGGCATATCTTGCAAAGCTCCTCTCAAAGATACTATACGCCGGTTTCTGATTCTGTGAATTATTTAAACTCCTCATCAGAATAAAACTAAGGCTTACCTGCAAGTTATTTTTTACACTTGCAGGTAAGCAACAATCTTTTACTAACCTAACCCTGTTACCACTTTCAGGCACACCGGAGCAGGTACCTGGGCAACTTTACCGGTAGGCGTTAGCTTTCCGGTTTTGTTATCTATTTTGAAAGTCACAATAGAATCTGTGTTTTGGTTGGCTACCAGAAGGATTTTACCAGAAGGGTCAAGTGTGAAATTTCTGGGCCATTTACCGCCGGTAGATACATTTTGAATATGGGTGAGTTTGCCATCTTTCTGGTTAAAGCCGAAAACCACAATACTATCGTGCCCTCTGTTAGAGCCGTAAACAAACCTGCCATCGGGCGAAACATGCACATCAGCACAATAACTTTCTCCTGAAAAATCTTTGGGTAAGGTAGACAATGTATGTATGGCCGTTAAGCTACCCTTCGATGCATCATACGTAAAGGCAGTTACGGTAGAATCCAGTTCATTAATGACGAATGCATGTTTTCCGTTAGGGTGAAACGTAAAATGACGTGGGCCAGCCCCAGGTTTAACAGAGGCAAACGCCGGTTGGTTTGGGGTAAGTTTACCTGTATTCGCATCAAAGCGGTAAATCATTATTTTATCTATTCCTAAATCTGCAGCAAAAGCAAACTTGTTTTCCGGATCTAGTACAATACAATGGGCATGTGGTTCTTTTTGTCTTTTTTCATCTATACTATTACCACTATGCTGATGCATACTGGCAGATGCTTCCAGTTTACCACCAGTGCCTATTGGAAAAAGAGCTACGTTTCCGCCAGAGTAATTGGCTACCAATACATGTTTTCCTTTTTTATCGATGGTAATATAACAGGGAGCCCCACCCAGAGAGGGCTGCTGATTTAGCAAGGTTAATTTACCAGACTTCTGATCGACAGCAAATGCACTAACAGCCCCACTTTTTTTTCCTTGATAATTACCAATCTCATTTACAGCATACAAGTACCGTTTCTGCGGGTCCAGTGTCAGATACGATGGGTTGTCTTTTACAGATGTTACATTTATCTGGGTAAGCTCCCCGGTATTGCTATCCAATTTGTACAGATAAATTCCCTCACTTTTGCCATTGGTATAGGTACCTACATAGACCATAGTATTGGTATCTTTTTGCCACTCCGTAGCGTTTTTGCTCCGGAATGAAGGTAAAAGCAATCCCATACTTCCGAGCCCGGCCAGTTGCATAAACCTCCGGCGTTTATGTTGTATAGTTGTCATAGGTTAAATAGTGTTAGGTTATATTAAAAAGTTAGCCGTGTGTTCAAAGAATCAGCTAAAGTTGTTTCATTATCTCCAGCCGCTAGTACCAAATCAAATGACGTATCTATGTATGTATCTGTTGCATACATTTTTTGGAAGAATAGCCATTCTGGCCTTGTATCAATTTTTATTGGCTACACAATTGTTTTCACCAATCCTCCATCTGCCCGGATAGCCGCCCCGTTGGTAACCGAAGCCAGCGGACTAGCCAGAAACGTCACTATATTGGCTATTTCTTCTGTTTGAGCAAATCGGCGGATAAGTGACGTTGGCCTGGCCAGTTTAAAAAAATCCTGTTGCACTTCGTCTTTGGTTTTGTTTTGCTGCAAAGCCATATTCTGAATAAATCCTCCTACTCCTTCCGATAACGTAGGTCCGGGCAATACAGAGTTAACCGTTACACGGGTGCCTTTGGTCAGTTCGGCCAACCCTCTGGAAATAGCCAGCTGGGCAGTTTTGGTCATTCCATAATGAATCATCTCTTCCGGTATATGAATGGCCGATTCACTGGAAATAAATAAGATTCTTCCCCAATCCATCTTCAGCATTTTAGGGAAATAATGCCGGGAAAGGCGGACTCCGCTCATTACGTTTACCTCGAAAAAATTAAACCAGTCTTCATCTGGTATGTCAGCAAAATTCTTCGGCTCAAAAATACCAATATTGTTTACCAGAATATCTACATCTGGCACTTGTTGCAGCAGCCGGTCTACTTCTTCTTTTTTAGCAAAATCTACCGCTACTCCGCTAACCTTTGCTCCGGCTATGGTTTTTGTCAGCTGCGTGATCACTTCTTGAATTTTTTTATCGGTCCGGCCGGTAATTGTTACTTCTGCCCCTTCTTGCAACAATTTTTCTGCAATAGCCAGGCCAATGCCTGCCGTAGAGCCAGTAACTAATGCTTTTTTACCCGTTAATTGTAAGTCCATAGGTTGTGGTGGTTAACTACTAAAATCTCTGTAATGCTATGGTTCTTTTCACAACAATGCAAGCTTTTTCCAGGAAGTTACCGCAAATTATCTGATGGTAAAGCATTGTGTCAAACCTTATGGGAGTATGTATATATGCGGAGTAATCTGCTAATCTTGTCCGGGAATATAGGCAATAGTTCTTCTGCTGTTATTGCCGGTGATTTTCCAGCTTTCCTGAATTGCCTGGCTTCTGTTGTAGTTACTGTATATTTCCTTTGGGAGAAAACTCCCAATAATCGTACGCCCTGCTATATTGTTCTGCACCGGCAGTGGAAGCTTCCAGACCAAAGCCTAATCCCATGTATACTTTATCTTCTATCGTATTTGCGATAAGCCGCACATTGCCTACCCCTGGAAAATCAGCAAACTTTTTCCAGGTATCTTCCTTGGGGTCGTATTGCCACAGATCGCGCAAACCTTCAATAGCATCTTTTGCCTGGCCTGCGCCATAATACCCTTTTCCGTCTACGGCAAACGCTACTCCATTCATCCGGTCTCTTCCCGGAAAGTCTGCTTTTTTTGTCCAGGTATCGGTGTCGGGGTCATATTCATAGAAATCTTTCGTTGGGGCAGTGGTGCCGGTACTTTCTACCAGTACATATCCTTTGGTACCCACGGAAAAAGAAACATATCGTCCCAGGAAATTGCCGGGAAAAGGTTTTTTCACATTCCAGATCACGCCATTCAGAAACTCGGCAAAGTCTCTGCGGGTATTCATAGATAAGGCATAGGCCCGGTTGTCGATCACAAAATGCGTAAGCAACGAGTTACCGAACGGAAAATCAAAATAGTCCCACCCCTTGCCATTGCCATATAAGTCGAAACCAAAACAATCGCGCAGGTACACATTTCTCTCCGGTACATTTTCATTGATTTGATAACCGCCTGCAATAAAAGTAGCTTCTCCGCCAAACTTGTTTAGTGTAATGAGTAGTGGATCATACCTGGAAGAAGGCGTATTGAGGTTATCCCGTTTAAACCACGTATCGCTTCTAGGTATATATAGCCATACCTCCGTATCTATCTGATTCAATGGACGAATGACAAAGACACCCCCATTAACAGCGGTGCTATAAGCCGTATGTTGCCTGTCGGACCAGCTAACACTTGGCAATAATCTCCATACAAAAGGCCCCTGGTGAACAAAACTGATGGTTTTACTATATGCTGTCTGGCTGTTGTTACGCACATACGCCCGTACATAATAGGTCAGGCCAATAATCAGGTCCTCTAAAGGCAAAGAAAAGGTATAAACACCTACTGTATAGGGCACCGGTTTTTTGCTGCCTGACATGTCTGGTTCGGGCGATGTACCCCACACGATTCCGTATTCTTCTGCAGCACTTTTACTCACCTCTGAGAGTGTACCTCTGGCCAGGGCAGCGGTTTGATTTAAGCTAAATGCGCTGATTATATCTACCTGGGGCATTGTTGGAATTACCTCCTCTTTTTTCTGGCAGGCCCCCACAGCCAGTAGCAGAAAACAGAAAAACGTTAGAAGGATAGATAGATTATTCATACGAATAAGAAAGTAAAATACTATGTATAGGGTTAGCGCAGCCAATTTTCCGGAGGAAAAAAAGAAGCATTGGGAAAAGCAAACCTGCAATCTTTGGGGCCTAGCGGAACAAAGGCCTTTTGATAATCCGGGAACATCGTAACCGTATCGCCTGCAATAATTAAACGCCGGCGGGAAACAGCCGAAGCGCCAAAATAGCCTAAAGCCAATTCATTTGTATTTTCCACATTGTATATATTTCCCTCTATGGGAGCAGGCTGCGGATCGAATAAACTACCTGTTCTTGTTTGCTGTTCATCCAGTAATTTCCAGAACTGATAGGCTTCTCTCGTCAGAGAATACTGGCTTACTTCCACATACTGCTTACCCCGTACATAAAAAGGAGAAAACAACGCAAACCTTTCTTGTATGCGGTTGCCATTGATGTTGGCATCAGAGAATATGTTTACCTCATTATTGGCAATTAGTAGCCAGCAAGACTTACAACATATACCTCCCCCTATCATCGGCAAACCTTCGGATTCGCGCCGCACATAGCCGTAAGCTGACCACCGGTAATAATTAGCTGTTTCTACTGGGTCTTGGGTATCTACCAGTACCTGGTAGCCGCTGGGCTGCGAACGGTCGGGTACATCCACAAATTTGGCTTTGAGTTCGTCTAGCACAGGCACGGGTAAAAGCTGCTCGGGTTGCGACTGAAATGTTTTTCCATCTGGCATACGTACCGCTAGGGTATACAATCGGCCTATTTCTCCCCGAAAGGTAGAATCGACCGTCTGGTATACACCTGGTTGTTCTAATACAGCTTTCAACGTTGTACTTCTTCCGGTATTATCAGTAATAGTAACCAGGGCACTTTGTACGCCAAGGGATGCCGGCGGATACCGGGACGACAAAAAATCTCCGGTGGTAAACAGGCGGACAATGTAAGGAGGCTTTTCATTGGTAATCATGCCTTCCACTACTAGTCTGGGAGACTCGCTGCGAATAGGCAGTTCTATTTCATTAATGCAGGAAGAGAGCATCCATACCAGCCAACTATAATATACTATACTTTTGAACATATACGCTAAAAATACAAGTTCCAGGTAATTGAGGGGATAAACATACCAAATACCGCCAGACGGTACGCCTGGGCACGGCTGTTATCATTACTAAAATAGATTGAATACGGATTTTTACGAGCATACATATTATATATAGAGAATACCCATACGCTGTAGTGCTTTTTAGTTGTTTGTGTCTCTGCATATACTTTGCGTGTGTCGTAGCTGAAAGATACATCCAGGCGATGGTAATCCGGAATACGGTCGGCATTGCGTCTGGAGTACCCAATGATTGTGCGGTTGTTCAGAATATATTTACTATCAGGATAAGTAGCCGGCCGGCCAGTGGTATATACAAAGTTAGTTCCCATAGTCCAGCCACGGCCAGTTTTCCACTGGGTAGAAATAGTAAGATTATGCGGCCTGTCGAAATTGGATGGATAATAGGCACCTCCATTAACTTGATTAAGTGCAAAAGGCGTTTGCACAGCCGTTAACGAACGGGAGTATGTATAGCCTACCTGACCTGTTAGCTTTCCTTCTACTTTCTGCACCAATAATTCTACCCCGTATGCTTTGCCTTTTGCCCGCAACAGATCTGACTCCAATAGTGGATTAAGCAATAAGGTAGCTCCATTCCGGTATTCCACCATATTCTGTATTGTTTTATAATAAGCTTCCACAGAAGTGGCATAGGTATTTCCTGCAAAATTCCGGAAGATACCAATGGCTCCCTGTTCGGCTACTTGAGGAGGCACATATAGATCGCTCCCTTTCCAGAAATCTACCGGCGAAATGGCCGTAGTATTTGAGATTAAATGCAGGTACTGGCGGGTACGGTTGTAACTCATTTTTAGAGAGGTAGCAGCTCCCAACCCTATTTTCACAGCTACTCTGGGTTCCCATCCGCCATACGATTTAATGGATTTGCGGCCGTTGTAAGAAACGGTATCTATAATTGTTTCTTCTCTCCTGGGCACATCTGCTTCATAAATATATACGTTTCCGGGCCCCCGGCTTTGGTAGGCTGAATACCTAAGGCCCGCCTGTAAAGTAATCACTGGCGATAGGGTCCATTCGTCACTGATGTAGGCACTGTATTCAAGCGCATGTTCTTTGCGGGCAATAAATGGATTAATATTCGATTGGTCGCCGGAGGGCTTTAAGCTACCTGGGTCCAGCTTATATTTAATGGCGGAAGCTCCTGCTTCCAACCGGTGGTTACCTGAAGTATAACTTAGCTGCCCCTTCAGCTCCTGATGCCTGACAATTGAAGATAGTAAAAATGCATACTGTGGCTGTAATCCTTTTGTATTAAACTGATAATGGCTATGTATGGCATGAAAGCTAAACGCCAGGTTAGAACGCAGCAGCGTTTTCCATTGAAAAGTGGCATTATGTGTTTGCCATCCATATAGGGTATCCTGCGGAAATTTAAAATCATCGTAGCTTGTGTAGCCAGTTAACGAAAGGCGGTTCTTATCATTTAGGCGGAAATCCAGCCGGGCGTTTCCATCGTAGAAAAAAGCCCGGCTGCCATTAAAAATTTTAGGGAACAGGCTAAGAATCAAGTTTGGGTAAGCCACGCGGCCACTCGCCAGAAAAGTGAGTTTGTCTTTTATAAGGGGGCCATCTACCGAAAGGCGGCTGCTGATTGTGCTAATTCCACCGGTAATATTTAATTTGTCAGCATTTCCGGTTTTTGTTTGCATTAACAACAGCGATGAAAGTCTACCTCCATAGGCAGCCGGTATATTGCCTTTATATAAGGCAGCTTCTTGTACAGCATCGGGATTTACGTTGGTAAAAAAGCCCAACAGGTGTGAAGTGTTGAAAATGGGAGCCTCATCCAACAGGACCAGGTTCTGGTCTACGCGGCCTCCGCGAACATTAAAGCCACCGGCGCCCTCCCCTACTGTAGAGATACCCGGTTGCAGCAGAATAGCTTTAATAATATCAGCTTCTCCAAATACAAGTGGAATTTTATTGATATTTACCAGATCCAGGGTAATCCTGCTCATTTGCACACTCTTCACATTTTCATCGATCCCTTTGCCCCGGACAACAATTTCTTGTATCTGCTTTATGTCTTCCTCCATTTCTACCACCATCGTTGTATTGCTCACAATATCTAATTGCTTTACCTGGGTTTTGTACCCAACTGCCGAAAAGGAGATAACATATTCGTCTTCCGGTAAACTTAGAGAAAAATAGCCCTTGTCGTCGGCAATGGTACCTTTGGCAAGTGCGGCTACATAGATGGTAGCCCCTGGAACAGGCTTTTTAGAGGTTTTATCTATCAGTGTTCCTTCCAGCACAGCTATGGCAAAACTTTGAGTAGTACAGATAGAAAGCAGTATAAACAAACTTATCCATTGCCTTGTGGCGGGTAAAAAGTATGAGCTATATCTGAGAAATTTACTGAAGATGAACATGTACTTTATCGGAGCTTGGGAAGCGGATGGAAGATGCCTTTCGATAGACTCTCCTTTCTTTCGAGCAACTCCGGAAAAATACAAAATTATCTAAGGTGTGTCAAATAAAAGAGGGGTTGATTCCAATCTAAATAGTAAAGCGGTTGATATACTTAAGAAGAGCCTTTATATACGTATGTGCATAAGTTTGTTTAGTAGCTATAGTTAGGCAGACAGCCTTTATTGAAGCTGACAAAATGCGCAGTTAACAGGAGTGAGGACAAACAAAAAAGTCTGCTTTGCATCAGCAGACTTTTAATGGAATAGATCTATAGCTTCTAAACAAAGAGTTAAGTAATCAGGCCTTTTTGTTCTCTTTGCGGGCTTCCCGGAAATAGGCCCGTTCATTTTTACGGATTTTTTGCTCCTGCATCCGGTTGACCTTCTTTTGTTGTTTAGCAGATTTTTCGTAAGCTTTCTCCAGTTTTTTACTGGATCTTTTTGACTGTTTTTCGTCTCTCAACGTCAGCCCTGCATCTCTCTGGAAACTGCCAGGTTTATCCTCTTCATCTACATACAAGCTCATGGCATCTTCCTCTGCCGGGTCATAAGACTTTGTAAAACTGGGCTGATAATAATCATTTTTAACTGCTTGTGCCATTCCATAGGTGGCGGAAAACACACTCAAACATCCAACGAGTAGTACTTTTTTTATTTCCATAACTGTTCCCCATCAAATAATTATTAAAAATATAACATTATTAAGGTAGAACGCATCGATAAAGCAAAAGTTATTGTATTATTCAGCTAACAAATATGAAAATGTTTAGCTTATGTAAAAATATCATATAGGGGTATATACTGTTGTCTCCCTATCTAAAAGTAGAACCACCTCTACAAACGTCGTAATTTTGATTGTACTATTGGTTTATGTGCGAAATAGTGTATCTATCCGTATATTTACGAATACCTTAAACATTACCTATACTTGTTACCATCATTGTCTGTTCATTCTAAATTACCCTGGGTGGGTACTACTATTTTCACGGTTATGTCCCGCATGGCTCAGGAAGTTGGTGCCATCAGTTTGTCGCAGGGCGCACCGGATTTTGCCTGCTCTCCGGAATTAATTGATCTGATTGCACATTATATGAAAATGGGGTATAACCAGTATGCTCCCATGGAAGGGTTATTAGCTCTTCGCGAACAAATTGCCAGTAAAACAGAACGCTGCTATGGCTTTGCTCCTGATCCGGTAACAGAAGTAACCGTTACTACCGGTGCCACGGAAGGTCTTTTTGCGGCCATTACGGCTGTAGTACGTCCCGGTGATGAAGTAATCGTATTTGAGCCATGTTATGACAGCTATATTCCAGCTATAGAATTATGCGGCGGCAAAGCAATCCGCCTTTCCCTGGAAGGAGAAACCTATCGTATACCCTGGCAGCAATTGAAACAAGCAATTACCAGCCGTACGCGTTTGCTGATTATTAACACCCCCCATAATCCAACTGGTTCCATTCTGCGCAAGCCGGATATAGATCAATTAACAGCTATTCTTAAAGACTCTGATATATTCCTGATCAGTGATGAAGTATATGAGCATATTATTTTTGATGGCGAACCTCATTACAGCATTGCCCGGGAACCTCTATTACGTGAGCGCAGCTTTATCATGTCATCCTTTGGGAAAACTTACCATGCTACTGGATGGAAGGTAGGATATTGTATTGCCCCGGCAAATTTGACGAAGGAACTACGCAAAGTACATCAGTTTCTAGTATTCTCTACACATACAGCCACCCAATATGCCTTAGCAGAATACCTGAAGAAGCCAGAAACCTATGAAACCTTGCCAGATTTTTACCAGGAGAAACGTGATAAATTCCGCCAGATGATGGCTCAAACCCGCTTCCGCCTGTTACCTTGCTCTGGTAGTTATTTTCAGCTGGGGTCTTATGCACATTTAAGTGATGAAGCAGATGCAGCTTATGCTACCAGGCTCACAAAAGAATATGGGGTAGCTACTATTCCGGTTTCTGCGTTTTATAAAGAGGCTACAGACCAACGCGTATTGCGTTTTTGCTTTGCAAAAAAAGACGAAACTCTAGAAAAAGCCGTTGAACGGTTAATGCGCATATAATGCCGTTTGCTATATTCTTCGCCTATCTGTATGTAGTAAATTAAAAATTGTGCTGCCAGCCTGACATTATATCTTATACATGGAAAATTTGAAAGTTACCCTTATTCAATCAACCCTCCATTGGGAAGATACCATAGCTAACCTGGCTATGTTTGAAGAGAAAATATGGCAGTTAAAAGATGCTACCGACTTAATCGTCCTACCGGAGATGTTTACTACAGGCTTCAGCATGGATGCCGCCCGCTTAGCTGAGCATATGAACATGAGTACTTTTAAATGGATGAAACAACTGGCAGCTCAAACAGGAGCTGTTATCACAGGCAGTTATATAGTAAAAGAAAAAGATAACTACTTCAACCGTTTACTCTGGATGAGGCCAGATGGCAGCTATGAGGTATACGACAAGCGGCATTTATTCCGCATGGCGGAAGAGCACCAAGTGTATGCTGCCGGAAGAACGCGTATTATTACAGAATTGAAAGGCTGGCGAATTTGCCCGTTAATTTGCTATGACTTACGTTTTCCGGTATGGAGCCGCAACAGCCCTATTGACGCTAAGAATCCTTCCGGAGGACCCGTCTACGATTGCCTGATATATATAGCCAACTGGCCATCTGCCCGCAGGTATGCCTGGAGTACATTGCTGCAGGCCAGAGCCATTGAAAATTTGAGTTATGTGCTTGGGGTAAACCGGGTAGGTACCGATTGGAAAGGCCATACGTATAGCGGCGATTCGGCACTTATTTCACCCAAAGGAGAACAGCTTTTTCATCAGGCAGACCATGAAATTATGCAAACAATTACCCTGGATGCAGAAGCACTACTAACTTTCCGCCAGAAATTTCCTGCGCATCTGGATGCGGATAGTTTTGAGGTTAACAACTAACTAAAACAGCAGTAATGTAATGCATTTATCTCTCGTACGCCCCAATATCGGGCTTATCATCCCGTTTTTTGCCGGTAATGTCCTCTGCAACATTTAGCTGCACGCCAGCATCAATAATTGGAGATAAGGAGTCGGGACGGAAATTAAGAATAGATGGATCAATAAATAATGGACTGGCAGGTATATTCAATAAATTTCCGTTCCCTGAGAAAGTTTCTTGTATACGCGTTTTCAACAGGCTGTTTTCTGCCCGGATAGTCACTTCGACAGCAGGATCGCGCGTTAGCAGGATTTCTTCTGAAAACCCATTGCCACCCCAAATAATACTGTTTTGCATAACCCAGGAAAGTGGCTGTACAATCTGCGGTTTACCATCCTGGTTTTTATAGGTTGTACTTAGCAATACAGCCGGAAGTTCTCTGGCAAAATCAAAACTATAACTGGTAAAGGTACAGTGCTTGCAGGTATAATTGCCTCCTCCGCGTACATCTATCAGCGAAGCCACACAATTGGTTATTAGCGTATTGGTTAATGAAATATCTGCATTAATGGCTTTTATGCCTGCCTGAAGCATATTCTTAATAATAGTATTCTCCAGGGTTAAATCAGGCAGTATGTCTTCGTCGGAAATTTGCACATCCAGTCCGGTATTGGCATTGCGTATTTCAGCACCTCTGATGATATTAATTTTACTTGTTTGGTTGAATACAAGTCCACCCCATTGCCCTGGCGCATTATCTTTCAGTTGCCTAAAATCTGCCAGAATCACTTTCTTCTCCGGAGTACCCAGAATTTCTAATGTTCCATCTACCAGTATTTTTGCCCCGGGGCGGCTATATATCTGCGTGCCTGCTTCCATCGTAAGTTTACAATCTGGCGGTATTTGCAGCGAGTCCATCAGTATGTAAGGCTTTCCGGCCGTCCAGGTGTTATTACAGGAAGTAATATAATCATTGTACCGGACAAACGTCACATCCTGCCCCCAGGCTAACAGTTTTACATTTTGCCTGTTGCCATTGGTTTCAAACATCAACGAGTCGTAGACAATAAAAGGCAAGTCTTCGTTACGGGCAGCAAGCGAGGCTTTTACTAATACCAGTAAACTATCTCCACCGAGTAAGCGCACGTTTTTAGCTTCCGGCAAAGGCCGGCCATTCACTATAACGTCATATGGAGAGTCTGCCTGGTTGCCCAGATAAATATTGCTAATGGTAACTGCGCGTTTGTTGGGGTTATAGACAGTAAGCCAGCGGGTAATGCTTGGCAAAGCAGTATAAATGGTGTCGAACACGACGGCCTTTTCAGAAAAGCTTAATTCAGCAGAGGGGTCTGTGGTAGAAAGTTCCTCTTCTGGTATACAAGCCCACACGCAAGAAATAATACTTAGCCATACTATAAACTTACGTGTGAACTCTTTCAATGTGTACCCTGTAACAAATTAACTTAATGAACCTTCTTTCATTTTTTCGGCATTATCAGCAAGCCGCAACTGCTCAATAAAATCGATAATCTCCCCATCCATTACTACGGGTAGGTTGTATACTGTATAGCCAATTCTGTGGTCGGTTACACGGCCTTGCGGGTAATTATACGTGCGGATTTTGTCGGAACGGTCGCCACTGCCTACCATTTGCTTACGCTGGGCACCTACCTGTTCATTATGCCTTTCTAATTCTATCTCGTACATCCGTGAACGAAGTACTTTCAATGCTTTTTCAAAGTTCTTAATCTGTGATTTTTCATCCTGGCATTGTACAACAATTCCTGTCGGGATGTGCGTTAAGCGGATAGCCGAATACGTTGTGTTTACTGACTGGCCACCTGGTCCGGAAGAGCAGAAAGTATCTTTCCGGATGTCGTTCATATTCAGGTCAACATCTACTTCTTCCATTTCTGGTAATACCACTACACTGGCCGCAGAGGTATGTACACGGCCTTGCGTTTCTGTAGCTGGTACGCGTTGTACCCGGTGCACACCAGATTCATATTTCATCATGCCATATACATCTTCGCCGGAAACCATCGCAGTTATTTCTTTGAATCCGCCTGAAGAGCCTTCCATATAATCCAGTAGCTCCATACGCCAGCCTTGCTTCTCGGCAAATCGCTGATACATCCGGAACAAATCGCCGGCAAAAATAGCCGCTTCATCGCCACCAGTACCAGCCCGGATCTCCAGTATGGCATTTTTACTATCATTGGGATCTTTTGGAATCAGCATATCTTTGATGAGGTCTTCCAGCTCATCTCTTTTCGGATATAACTCGTCGAGTTCCAGTTTAGCCATTTCCCGGAAGTCTGGGTCTTTTTCTGTTTCCAGAATTTTTTTGGAAGTGTCAATATTGCTGAGTATGTTTTTATACTCCAGATACTTCTTTACCACTTTATCCAGGTCTTTATACTCCTTACTCAACTTGGAGTACTTCTTCATGTCCATCATCGTTTCGGGTTGTACCAGCTGCTCGCCTACTTCCTCAAAACGCATCTTTATTGCTTCTAATTTATCTAACATACCAAAAATGGTTTCTATCTGATGTTATCTACAAAGTTACAAAATAACCTTTTATTTTATTGATTCATTCACTTGTCAGAACAGTTGGTGTTTATGTTGATCTTCTATAACAGGCAAACACCGGATAAGGTTAAACCTTATGTAAAAGTACAACAAAACTTTGGCATGTATGATTTCTTTTGTGCTTATAAAGTACCTGTTTTAAAAAGTATCTATGTTTGATGACAACATGATAACAAGCTATTTATGCAGCGATTTATAAAGAAATCCCTTTTCTTTGGGATATTTCTGGTTATGAGTATAGGTCTCCAGGTAGGGGCACAGGCACAAACTACTGATTACAAATTTCATTCTGTTTTCATTTATAATTTTACTAAGTACATCCAATGGCCTGCTGAGCAACAGGCTGGCGACTTTGTAATTGGTGTACTGGGGAATTCTTCTATTTCGGAAGACTTGGAGAAAATGGCTATGAACAAAACGGTGGGGACACAAAAAATTGTGGTAAAAAAATTCAAATCTGCAGCTGAGGCTGGTACTTGCCATATTTTGTTTATACCCAACAACTCTAACGTCAGTTTCGATGATATACAACATAAGTTTAAAGGCAAACCTACTTTACTGATCACTGAAAAAACAGGATTGGCTCAGAAAGGCAGCGGAATAAACTTTGTATTACAAGACAACAAATGGAAGTTTGAACTAAACGAGGCTGCTACACAATCGGCAGGGTTAAAAGTATCAAAAGAATTAAGCAAACTAGCTATTACTGTTTAACATTTATTTTTCATTTTTTACTTATTTACTTATTTAACTAACACTTAAGCTATGAAGAAAGCAATACTGTTTTTTGCACTATTTTTTACGGCCACTCTTGCCTCACAGGCACAAACAGATTACCGGTTTCACTCCATATTCATTTATAACTTCACGAAATACATTCAATGGCCTGCCGGGCATCAGTCCGGTGATTTTGTCATTGGTGTATTGGGGAATGGGGCCAACATAGTGGAAGAACTTACTAAAATTACGGCCAACAAAACAGTGGGCGCACAAAAAATTGTGGTAAAAAAATTTAAGTCTGCAGCTGAGGCCGGTGCTTGCCATATATTATTTATTCCAAGCTCAGGCAGCCATAACTTCGATGATGTACAAAATATGCTAAAAGGAAAACCTACCTTGATTATTACTGAAAAATCTGGGTTAGCTCAAAAAGGCAGTGGAATCAATTTTGTGTTACAAGACAACAAATGGAAATTTGAGCTAAATGAAGCGGCTACCCAGGCTTCCGGCTTAAAGGTTTCCAGAGAACTTACCCAACTTGCCATAGCTGTATAAGTAATATAACGTTTGGTTAAAGCAATAGCCTGGTTCAAAAGCCAGACTATTGCTTTTTATATCTATGCCAAAGAGCGAACTCATAAAGTTAAAAGTGTAATTTACTATCAATCAATACGTAAGCTTTTATAGCCATACATTGCGTTCAGGTTGGCATTTTTATCTGATAAAACCATCTGGTTTTCCATTGGGTTTTTCAAATTAACCTATTATCTTTCTGCATAACCCATGTCCCATTGTGCTTATGCCGAGACCAAAGAAAGAAAGAAAAATATTTGTTCTAGACACTTCTGTAATTTTATATGACCATAATGCCGTAAAGAATTTCCAGGAACATGATGTAGCCATACCTATTACGGTGTTGGAAGAACTGGATAATTTTAAAAAAGGCAACGATACCAAAAACTTTGAAGCCAGAGAATTTATACGTTTTGTTGATAAAGTTTCCGGAGAGCACATGCTTCAGGAATGGATTCCTCTGGAAGGCGAAGGCAAGGGCAGTTTTAAAGTAATTATGAACTCCCGCAGCGAAGTAGATGCGGAAAAGGTATTTGATGAAAAAAAACCAGATCACCGGATTCTTAATTCAGCGTTGAGCTTGCAGGAAGAGGAACCCAAGAAGAAGGTTATTTTGGTAACCAAAGACATTAACCTGCGTCTCAAAGCTAAAGCGCTGAATCTGCCTGCTGAAGATTATGAAACGGGTAAAATAAAAAATGTTAGCTCGCTGTATACCGGTAAAACTATTCTGGAGAATATTCCTTCAGCTGTTATTACTGAACTATATGATATAGGCTACTGCGATGTAAAAAAAGTGATGCCGAAAAAGCCCCGCAAAAACCACTTCTTCATTCTGAAAAGTGAACGAAATTCTGTATTAGCCTGCTATAATCCCATTGATGACCGTATTGAAAAAGTAGACAAACGTCCTGTATATGGCGTACGCCCCCGCAATGCAGAACAAACGTTTGCCATACACGCCATTCTCAATCCGGATATAAAGCTGATTACCATACAAGGCGTAGCTGGTACTGGAAAAACCCTGCTAGCTTTAGCCAGCGCCCTGGAACAAAAAAAGCAGTTCCGGCAAATTTTTCTGGCCAGGCCGATTGTACCTTTGAGTAATAAAGATATAGGTTATTTGCCAGGCGACATTAAATCCAAACTGAATCCGTATATGGAGCCCTTATGGGACAACCTGAAGTTCATTCAGAATCAGTTTGATGAGCATGAAAAGGATTTCAAAACCATTAATGAAATGTTGACGAAAGATGTACTCAACATTATGCCTTTAGCCTATATCCGTGGAAGGAGTTTGTCCAACATTATTTTTATTGTGGATGAAGCCCAGAACCT
Source organism: Rhodocytophaga aerolata (assembly GCF_030503435.1). Lineage (GTDB taxonomy): Bacteria > Bacteroidota > Bacteroidia > Cytophagales > 172606-1 > Rhodocytophaga > Rhodocytophaga aerolata. The sequence goes on along the minus strand of NZ_JAUKPO010000006.1, from coordinate 261,401 downwards.
GACACCCCATGAAGTAAAAACTATTATTACCCGGGCAGGTGAAAATACCAAAATTATATTTACAGGCGATATTTACCAGATAGATACTCCTTACCTGGATACCCAAAGTAACGGACTCTCCTACCTTATAGACCGCATTCAGAATCATGACCTGTATGCGCACATTACACTTGAAAAAGGAGAAAGATCAGAACTTGCTAATCTGGCAAATGATTTACTGTAGCAATCACTAATAATTAATCCCATTTAGTTGTAAGCATAGAAATAGCAAATAAGCCTTAATTTCCTGCGTGGTATAAGCCGTTCAATAATCATTATAAGTAATTTTTGAACGTTTAAGTAAAACCCCACTATATAGTAATAGGTGTATAAAATCTTACCTGCGCAAGCTATGCAACTAGCTTAGGTTGTGCTTGTAAGGCATAATAGCGTATTTAGAATAATCATAAACTTTATCCCTATTTATAACTATGGTGTATTTTAAAGAAGATTACCTGACTATTCATTACGATGCTAATCTAGAGTTGATTCATTTAGAGTGGAATACAAAATTTATCTCTGATGCGCAATACAAAAAAGGGTGCGAAGCGGCTCTTAAGCTGATTCAAGAAAAGAAATGTACACGATGGCTAGGTGACTTAACCAATATGGGCGTTATTCCTATGGAAAGCCAACACTGGACAAATCAAAACTGGTTTCCCCGCTTGTTCGAAAGTTCGCTGCAACACATGGCTTTATTGGTTTCCAAAGATGTATTTAATAAAGTTGCCGTAAATAATATTATTAACAAAGCCAATGGAATTACTTTTGCAACCAAGTATTTCCAGAATAAAGCAGAAGCATTAGCCTGGTTGAAAATCCAAAAGACACAGCCAGTAGCAGCGTAAAAACACCTCTGCATATATTCATTATTTTACCAAACAGCACAAAGGGCGTTAAAAGCTCTCTTTGTGCTGTTTGGTTTTTCAATCAGCACTGGGATATAACAGCTAGTATTTAATTAGGAAGAAATTAATCAAGCTATTACTTTCGCAGATAGCTTCTATTTCTTAATATCCAATAACCTGTTGTTAAATAACAAAACGTAGGAAAATTATATACTGCTTAAGATTTGGTTTTTGGAAACCAAGTGCTTAAATTGTACCCTTGACAGAAAAACTATCACTCTCCCTTGATTAGAATAGCCTCTATTCTCTTAACAAGTTTGCTACTCTACCATACTTTTAGAGCAGCAGTGGTATTGTATTTTTTGGAAGATACCCACATTGCTGCCTCTAGTGAAACGCAAGAAGATGAATGGGTAGTAGTAAAATTACCGGTTTCCTTACCATATGCTACAGATTGGGAAGACACCAGCGGGAAAGAAGGCTTAATCAAGCATGGCGACCAGTTTTATAATATTGTAGAACAACGCTACCAAAACGACACCCTGTATACAACCTTAAAAACGAATATAAGTGCCAGGGAACAGTTCTTCTCTATTGTGGAGGAGATGAATGAGCTAGCAGGAAAAGATGCAGAAAGCAGGCAGGCGAAAAGTCCATATACCTCTTTACTTAAATTATTCAATCAGTTATCTACAGTATATATTGCTACCTGTTTTACACAGGTTTATCCACCAGAGCTCAATTATTTTAGCAAAGCCCTAGCCGCTTACCAAACTTCCTCTTTTCTAACACCGCCTTTTCCAGTACATACGCCTCCTCCTAAGGTTTCTTAAAACAGGTATTTGTTTCTATTTCCGTCTTCATTCATATTTATTTGCTTGGGTCTATCTCATGAAAATAAATGGTGCCCATATGACTGATGGTTTTTTAAAGTATAGAATCTTTTTGCTGCGAAACTAGCTTTACTATTAGCAGAAAATAGAGTTTTATATTTTTTACTTCCTATTCTGATACTGTTTTATAGAAAAATTTTTACATGAAACGATTATTCAAAGGCAAGCTACTGATAGCTGCAGCCCTTCTATTTTTATATACTCATGCTTCTGCCCAAACTCCCTCTGATGGATTGATGATGGGTAAAGGCTATTTATGTACCGTCTTTAATTACTCTCAGGGAAACTGGCAGCAATATTGGGAAGGTCCCCTTAAACGAAAAAATGAAAATATTGGAACCCTTACCACTCAGCAATTTACGTTAATGAGTGCCTATGGCATTGGTAAGAATTTAAATATAATAGCCGGCCTACCCTATATCTGGACACAGGCTAGCGACGGGCAACTGGCAGGCCAACGCGGTTTTCAGGATGTATCTGCCTGGCTGAAATACCGTTTTTTCCGCACGGATGTGCCCTTAGGAAAACTATCTGCCTTTGCTACTGTTGGTGGCTCCTTGCCGGTTACTAACTATGTGCCTGATTTTCTACCAATGTCTATCGGACTAGGCGCTAAAACTGCTTCTGCACGGGGGGTACTTCATTACAAATTAGATAAAGGATTTTATTTGACCACACAGGCCGGATATACCCGCCGCAGCAATATATTTGTTGACCGCGATGCTTACCAATACGATGGCAGGCTATATTATACCAATGAGGTACAAGTACCGGATATGTTCGATGCCACAGGTAAACTTGGTTTTTTAAATAACTGGATTCAGACGGAAGTGTTTCTGGATTATTTTACAGCTTTATCCGGAGATGATATCCGCCGGAATGATATGCCCTTCCCAACAAACAGGATGCTGGCTACAAATGTTGGCTGGTTTGGAAAGTATACCTACGCTACCAATACCGGAGAAATTTCTACTACTGCGCAGGTTAGCCGTGTGCTCAATGGCCGGAATGTAGGGCAAACTACCATGTTCACAGTAGGCGTACAATATGCCTTTCAACTAGTAAAGCAAAAAGCAGCTAGTAATTAATTTTATTCTACTTCCGATTAACCCTTTATATCTCATGAAAACGTTTTTACCTAAGTATATATATACCCTGTTTATAGCAGGATTTTTACTCGTATCGAATGGCTGTGATAAAAGCCTGGATTTACCACAATATCAAGCCTTTACTCCGGCAACGCTAGACGAAAATGGTGGCAACTGGAAGCCTTTTGTTTTAAAATCCGCTACAGAGTTTACAGTAGCCGAACCTATGCCAACCAATTCTGCAGAATACAGCCAGGAAATTGCAGAACTGAAATCTCTGCAAGCCTCCCTTACCGACGACCAGAAAGAAAAAATTAATTACTGGAATACCGGCGGTGTATTCCGCTGGAATGAAATAGCCCGCGAGTTGGCGGCCCGCTACAACTTACCTCCAGTTGCCGGACCTGATGGAAAGTACCCCGTCCCGGACGCTAATAATCCTTTCCAGGAACCTAAGTTTCCATTTGCCAATCCGCCTTATGCAGCCAGAGCCTTTGCCTACCTGGGAGTAGCCCAATACGATGGTTTAGTAGCTGCCTGGAAATACAAATACATGTTTAACCGGATGCGCCCCTCAGCTTTTGATGCCTCAATTAAAGCACTGGTTCCTGCTTCTGACCTGCCTACCTATCCATCAGAAGACGCAGTAGTAGCTACCGTGTCCTTAGAAATTCTAAAATTTATGTTTCCTACAGAAATTGAGTATTTAACTCAAAAAGCAGAGGAACATAAAATTAGCCGCCTATGGGCAGGTGCTCAGGTAAAAAGTGACATAGCTGCCGGTGAAGAATTAGGCAAACTGGTAGCCCAAAAAATACTTGCTGCCGCAAAATCCGATGGAATGAAAGATGCCAACAACCAAACTTTGGTTAGCGGTATGCAGGAATCAGCCATTTCCAGAGGGCTTACCGTAGCTTGGAAAAGTCAGGAACAACCTTACCGATTACCCTTATTGCCCAATTATGGAGCCGTAAAAACCTGGAACTTTGATGAAGAAACCAAAATAAGACTGCGTCCTGCTGCACCTCCGGCCATTGGCAGCCCTGAGTTTAATAAAGATATGGATGAACTCCGGAAATACGCCAAAGGCCTTACCCGCGAACAACACCGCATTGCTAATTTCTGGGCAGATGGTCCTGGTACCTACACACCTCCCGGCCATTGGAGCCAGATTGCTACAGACCTGATTTATAAAAATAAGTTCAATGAATTGCGTGCTGCACGAACCATGGCCTTACTAGGTACGGCAGTAATGGATGCTGGAATCTGTTGCTGGGATGTTAAATTCTACTATTTTTATCCACGTCCTTACCAAATGGATAATTCGATTAAAACGGTTGTAGGGTTGCCCAACTTTCCTTCGTATACATCAGGCCATTCCACTTTCTCTGCGGCAGCAGCTACTGTACTAAGCTATGTTTTTCCTGGTGAAAAAGATATGTTGGAAGCCAAGGCTTTAGAAGCAGCCGAATCTCGTATTTATGGAACAATTCACTATCGCTTCGATTCAGAAGTAGGTTTACGCTGTGGAAAAAACATAGGTAGTTATGCTGTTTTAAGGGGTCAGCAAGATGGCTCTGGCTTATAATTTATCATAGGATAATAGTAAATTTTTTATTGGTAGAGATATAAATTATCATGTCTCTACCAATAAAAAATACCTGCAAGGCAGGTATTTTTTATACTACTCTACTACTATGTTATGACTTAATTTTAAGCTTCTTTTAACGAGGGTTCAGCAGGAGTATGCAGATACAAATTGTAAAAATTGTGCGCGGCTTTGTAGTCAGCTACGTCTGTTAAGGTGTCTACCCGGTATATTTTATGATCGGCAGCAAACTCTTTATTCTCTTTCACTTTATCGGCATCGGCAACTTTGTAAGCAAAATCTGCAATGTAATACACCCCTTTAGGCGTAATTTTAGTATTTTCTTTTTTCTGAGCCGTTGCAGTAATTACTACATCCGCCAATGTCAAGTCATCATAATATAATGGCTCTATCAGTTTAAAGAGATTCTCCACACTCCAGCCGTGAAACAGGATTACACTTACACATTGCTTATCATCAACAAAGAATAACTCTGCCCATTTCTTCCGGCCCATCTGCATAATATCATCTTCAAAAATACGCCAGGCTATAGGTTGAAAAGTAAAAGTATCTGAAAGTTTTACAGTGCCGTTTATATTAAACTTCCCTTCTTTGGCATCAAAACGGTATTGCTTCGGATGGCCTTCCAGGTATTTGTATTTACTAATTACCTCTCCGGTATGTACATCCAGACTCTGATAAGACTTTAAATGACCAGAATTTAACACGAGTGTTTTACTTTCATCAGCAGGTAATTGGGAATTTTGCAGTTCTTGTGCCATATAATTGTTTTGAGTTTAAAAGCATGGGTTTATTTAAGCAGCCGGAGAATACGTGCCATTCTGCAAATATTCAAAAGACCGAAAGTCAACTTCCCGGGATAATATTACCCGGAGGTTGTTGTTGTCATCAATTGCATCAAAGCAATACATATGAGCAATTTGTTTAGGGCTATAGCATGTGCGGAGATATTTACCATCAATGGTTGTAAAGTTGTACATGCCAATAATCCGGTTTGTTGTGTATCTCATAATTGTATAGGGTAATAGGTAATTAATTCAAAGAAAATTGAAGGGAGGTAATCCTTTTGTACCATTGCTTTATTTCATCCAAAGCATCTGGCAACGACTGGGCACGTGTATGAATACTTGTATGCTCGTTGTTAATAGTGCAGGCCACATACAATTGTAGGATAGGCTGCTGCGTGTGATCCCACATACTCACTTCTACCTTATAAGCATCCACATGCTGAAAGCTTTTCACTACCTGGGTTAAAGCTTGCTGTATCTGATAAATTGTAAGTGTTTTCATGTTCTGTACTCTTTAATTGTTGTATAAAGGTATACATAAATTTAATTATATACAACATTTTATTGACAAATTTTTTTTGACTAGTTGTTTTTATTTTTAACCAACAAAAAATGTATAAACGTCATATCAGCGTAGGAGGTTGCCATTCTAAAAAGTAATACCAGACATGTAATAGATAGACGAATTATGTTCAGCCAGTAAAATTTGAATAGGGTATATTAGCTCGCTAACTATATACACAACATTTAATGACTAGTATGAATAAAATACGTTACAGCCTTGATGATATCAGAGGTTTAGTAAAAAAGTATGAAAATGTAAAAAGAACAGGCTCTGAAATGATTCATGAGTTAAAAGAACTTATTTTAGCTAAACCTGAAATCATACAATTGTTGGAGGCCACAGAGAAAAGAGTTTCCTTACGTTTTTTCGATCTGGTGTTTATTGTACAGGTAGAAATAAATTCCGCTAAGATCGACAGCGCCATAGGCATTTTAAAAGTGTATCTGGATTTGCAGGAACTGAAAGAAATGCAATCGCTGGATATTATGGAATTTACCTTTGATGATTCAGACAACATTCAGCAGAAAGATGAATTGTTTATCCTTTCCCTGGAAGTATTCCCATATTACTTCTTGAGTAAACTCACTGAATTTATTATTAATCAGCGGATTGTAATAAAACCCTAGTACAAAGGTTACTCCTGGGTGCTGTACACATAAAGTATACAAGTTTTGGTGAGTAAGGCAAAGAGGTGTATGTTTTGCTTTTTGTGCCAAAATGCATTACTTTCAATACGTATTTATCAACCAATAAATTGTAGCACTATGGGTCTTTGGAGTAAACTGACAAATGAATTTATAGATATTATTGAGTGGGTAGACCCCACCAATAATACCATGGTGTACCGTTTTCCAAGGTACCAGAATGAAATAAAGAATGGAGCAAAGTTAATTGTACGGGAGTCGCAGGTGGCCGTATTGATCAGCGAAGGACGGCTGGCAGATATTTATAATATGGCCGGTACCTATGAGCTTACCACCCAGAATATGCCTGTTCTCTCTACACTTAGAGGATGGAAGTATGGTTTCAATAGCCCTTTTAAGGCGGAAGTTTATTTTATCAGTACCAAGAACTTCACCAACATGAAATGGGGCACTAAAAACCCAGTGATGCTCCGCGATCCGGAGTTTGGTCCGGTACGGTTGCGGGCTTTTGGAAGTTATACCATGAAAATCCAACAAGACCCAACTAAGTTTTTGCTGGAAGTAGTAGGCACTGATGGTAATTTTAGTACGGAAGAGATAAGTGAGCAATTACGAAATATAGTGGTATCCCGCTTTGTAGATATATTAGGTGAAAGCCGCATTCCTATCTTAGATCTGGTAGCCAATTATGATGAACTTTCGAAGTTTGTTACCGAACGCATTAAAGACGACTTTGATGAATATGGCCTGAAGGTTACTAAACTGCTGGTAGAAAACATATCTCTTCCCCCGGATGTAGAAGCTGCACTGGATAAACGCAGCAGCATAGGAATAGTAGGCAATTTAAATGCATATGCTCAATTCCAGGCGGCTAATGCCCTGGAAAAATCTGCGCAGAATAGTGGTGGAAGCTCGGATGCATTAAACGCCGGAATGGGCTTTGTATTAGCTAATCAGTTTGCCAATAAAATGAATGAGCAAAATACATCCGGCAGTCAAACGCCTCCTCCCCTGCCAACAGATGTATCTTTCTTCATTGCCTTACAAGGTAAACAAAGTGGCCCTTACAACATGGCTACTCTTACCCAAATGGTTCAGCAAAATACCTTACAACGGGATACTCTGGTATGGAAAGCAGGCATGACGCAATGGACTCCAGCTTCACAGGTAGGCGAACTGGCTTCTTTGTTCAATCAGGCTCCCCCTCCATTACCAGTATAAGATAGTAGCAAACCTCGCAGGTTTTAAAATTTGGGAGGTTTGCACACGAGAAAACCAACCCATGCAAATAAGTAAAGCTGTATTTTGCAGTGTAGTATTATTGATTTTGCTCATCCCAATTTTGGCACAAGCCGATTTATTTTTATTTGGTATAAGAACCGAAGGAACCGTTACTGGCACTGATTGGGTTGCTTCAAAACGTGGGAGTGGCTATACGTATGCAGAAATTGAATGCAAAACAGCCAACCAGGTCATTATTATTTATGGACCTCAAAATGTTGGATACAAAACTAGCGAGAAATTAATGGTTATTTACGACAAACAGAATCTAAAAAACCATCTGCTTGTGAACTTCTGGAGTATTTATTTAAGAAGCAGCGGCGTTATAGCTACACTACTTTTAATACTTTGGACTGGCCTTTACCGTGCATTAAGTTTACAAAAAGCCGAACAAGAGCTCATTCATGAAAAATGAATACTTGTATCGGAATCTAACATCAAATTTAGCTTCTTGCTTTCCTCTTTACTTACAAGTTATACATGGAATCTTCGTTTACTCCCGAAATAGCTCATCAGAAATTTCCCTGCCGGGAGTGTGGTGCTTTTCTGGTTTTTGCTCCAGGCAGCACTCATCTTAAATGCCCATATTGCGGCACTGAGAATGAAATAGAAACGTCGGCTGAAGAAATTGAAGAAATAGATTATAAAAGTTTTATTGCCAGTGGTGCATTAGCCGCCGAAAAACAACAGATAGCCGTTGTGAAATGTACTTCCTGTGGTGCAGAAAGCAGCCTCAAACCTAATATTACATCGGATGAATGTCCGTTTTGTGGCACAGCTCTAGTAGTAAGTTCTGGCAGCTTATGTACGGTTATCAAGCCAAAGTCTTTATTGCCTTTCAAAATAGATCAAAAGCAAGGATTCGATCTATATAAAAACTGGCTGCATGACTTATGGTTTGCTCCCAACGATTTAAAAAGATATGCCCAGAATCATGAGAAAATCAACGGCATGTATATTCCCTATTGGACGTATGATTGTAAAACGGTCAGCCGGTATGTAGGCGAACGGGGAGATAATTATACGGTGAACGAAAGTTATACAACCACAGAAAATGGCAAACAGGTAACCCGTACCAGGCAGGTAACCAAAATTCGCTGGCGGCATGCTTCCGGCACTGTGCACAACACCTTTGACGATGTATTAGTTATTGCCAGCCATTCTTTACCCAGAAACTATACCAGAGAACTAGAGCCCTGGGATACCCAAAACCTGGTTCCTTTCAATGAAAAATACCTGAGTGGGTTCCGTACAGAAACATACCAACTGGATGTACGGGCAGGTTTTGAAGAAGCTAAACAGATAATGGACAGTACCATCCGGAATACTATTTGCCGTGATATTGGAGGTGACCATCAGCGGATTCATTCAATAGATACAATTTATAACAACGTTACTTTTAAGCATACCTTGCTTCCTATCTGGCTGAGTGCTTACCGTTACAACGACAAAGTGTACCGTTTTATGGTAAATGGCCGCACTGGAGAGGTACAAGGCGAACGGCCATACAGCTGGATAAAAATTACTCTGGCAGTTCTCGCATTTATTTTACTTGTATGCCTTGTCTTACTACTCACACAGGGCAAAAAAATAAGTATGCATGAATGGGATATTATCCCTCAATTTGTATTTACGCTACTTCCTTTGGATATGGGGAGTATATTACGCATATAAAAAAGCGTGGTGTCACGCTTTTTTCCAATTACAGCATAATTGTCTTTTCTATAATATCGCAGCACTCCTCCATTTGCTCTTGTGTAATAATGAGCGGGGGTGCAAACCGGATTTTATCGCCGTGGGTTGGTTTAGCCAGTAAGCCATTATCCCGTAAACCCAGGCAAATATCCCAGGCACTGCGTCCATCTATTTTTTCGTCAATATCAATTGCATTCAATAATCCCTTCCCTCTAACAGCAGTAACCTTGGCCGTTTTAGCTTGAATTGCCCGCATCCGGTTTCTAAACAACTCACCCATTCTGGCAGCATTCTCAATCAACCCTTCTTCTTGTATCACTTCCAGAGCCGCCATGGTTACTGCACAAGCCAGGGGATTACCTCCAAAGGTAGATCCATGTTCGCCGGGGCCGATAGTTAGCATAATATCATCGCTTGCCAATACTGCCGATACCGGATATACACCTCCCGATAAAGCCTTGCCCAGAATAAGCATATCTGGCTGCACGTGTTCATGTGAAGAAGCAAGCAGTTTACCAGTGCGGCCAATACCGGTTTGTATTTCATCCATCATTAGAATAACATTGTACTTGGCACACAACTCCTGTGACTTAGCCAGATATCCATCTTCCGGTACAAATACTCCGGCTTCTCCTTGAATAGGCTCTACCCAAAAACCACACACATTCGGATTTTGCAAGGCATTTTCCAGAGCCTCCAAATCATTATAAGGGATTACCTGGTAGCCTGGCATAAAAGGGCCGAAATTCCGTGTAGCTACCGGATCTGTGGAAGCAGAGATAATACCTGTTGTCCGGCCATGAAAATTCCGCTCTACGGCCACAATAATGGCCTTGTTTTCTGGAATACCTTTTACCTGATAGCCCCATTTGCGGGCCATTTTAATAGCTGTTTCGTTTGCTTCTGCTCCCGAGTTCATCAGTAATACTTTGTCATACCCGAAGTACTCGCAAATATATTTGGCACACTCGCCAAGCTTATCGCTATGAAAGGCTCTGGAAGTCAAGGTAAGAGTTTGCGCTTGTTCTATTAGAGCGCCAATAATTTTTGGATGGCAATGCCCTTGGTTCACTGCACTATATGCTGACAGAAAATCGTAATAATGCTTCCCTTCTATATCCCATAGGTGGACACCAGAGCCTTTTGCCAGGACAACCGGTAGCGGATGGTAATTATGGGCAGCATAGGCTTCCTCTAATTGTATGGCTTGCTGAGAAGAAGTACTTGTATGAATCATATCAAAAACGTATAAGTCCTAAACAATCTGCACAAGGTATGTGTTTCAGCTTTATAAAAAAAGTTGCAGGATCTATAGCTAGATGAAGAAAGACCCCAAACATACGAATAGAGGATTGCAACCGGAGGATTATTATTTCGATGAAAAAGGCTTTCTTGTGTTTACAGAAAAATATCATCTGAAGCGTGGTTACTGCTGCAAAAGCGGTTGCAGGCACTGCCCGTATGGGTATAAGAAAAATAATGGATGAAATTTAACATTTCATTTGCCGTTATCATACTTTTTTCTCATATTTGCACTCCGTTTTTCAGCATAAAAGAATTTATCATGGCCAGAGTTTGTCAACTTACAGGGAAAAAGACGCAGGTAGGAAACAATGTTTCTCATGCCAACAATAAAACTAAGAGAAAGTTTTATCCTAATTTGCAAAAGAAAAGATTTTATATTCCTTCCGAAGATACCTGGATTACATTAAAAGTATCTACTTCTGCTTTGCGTACTATCAACAAAAATGGTATTGATGCTGTATTGAAAGAAGCACGCGAAGCTGGTAACGTTCTGTTGTAATCCTATTCTACGTTTATAGAAAAAGCCTGCCGGGGTTAAGCCCCGGCAGGCTTTTTCTATTACAAAACACTTTATTACTCAGATTAGCCGCTTGAGTTGAAAAGATGCAAAAATAAATTCAGTGCCTCTTTTCAGAAATAAGTTAATTTCTTTGCCCTCTTTCTTCTGTAGCATTTTATAAATCTCACTCAACCGAAGGCTGTTAGCCATCTGCCCATTAATAGAAATAATTTCATCTCCCGGTATCACACCTGCATTCGCAGCTGGAGAGCTTTTTTCTACATGTTCAATCACATAGGTTCTGAAATTATCGCCTTTGGCACGTAATTCCATTCCACTCATATCCCGCTCAAAAGCAGCTTTAAAGGCACTCTTATTGGGCTTTAATACAATATAATGCCGGGAGTAATCAAAAACTACATCAAACCGGCGTAACAGTTCGCACCCAATATTTCCTTGCCGATTTACCCGTTTGGCTATTTGAGCAGCTATAGAGTTGGTATCCGGGAAGGAAGTAATCACGTTCTGTAATTCATATTTCCCGATCATTACTTTTTCAATGCGGCCCAGGCTGCCAGTGATAATACCATTCAGCCCACGGCCAAGCTGGGCCCGTACAATTTTATCGGGTAGCTGGATATGTTCACTGGTGCCCATGTCCAAAGACAAGGCATGCCCGGCACCAGTGTCCAGAATCACTTTTATGGGTACTTCCCGGTTATCGGCCCATATAGCCTTGGCTAACAAATAGGGTTTAGCATCTTCTATGGAGATAGGTATTTTTTCTCCTTTGCCTTTATATTCGTATTGATCAGGCCGGTATAAGGTTAATATTTTCTGGTGAAAATCAATTTTTACTACAAAGTGCCGGAAAATATCAAAGCCAAACACACCGTGTATAGGAATACCTACATAATTAGACAGATGCAATACATCTTCGGAGAGTGTTACAATACTTTGTCCTTTTGCTTCAATGCCGGTTAAGTTGATTTGATTATTAATAGCTACTAAGGCTTCCAGAGAAGACCCTTGCCCTACACCGGTAATGTCAACCTTGCGCACATAATGTAAGTTGAGAGCATTGGCTGCTTTTGGATCGGTTAACAAGGTCATACTAATTCCGGTATCCAGAATAAAATTCATCGTATCCGAATTATTGATCGAAATAGGAACAATGATCAGATTACTATGCCATTCAAAGGGAATTTTAACCTGCTTTCTCTTGGCAGAGGTAAAACGGAAATTATAGCTTTCCTGGGCCTGCAGATAGCCTGGCAGTAGAATGAAGAGGAGTATCAAAAAGTTGAAACCTCTCAAAACTGTGTGCTTGTATAGAGATTTCATAGAAAGTAGAATTACTGGCTATAACAATATATTAATTTACATTTTTTCGTCAAATATTTCAATTTTTTACCTGTAAATATTTGTGCACGGAAGATAGATAGTATAAAAACAGATCTGTACAGATTGTGTTTTCATAACGGTTGATTTTATCTTTTTGTTCATCAAATATTGTTGATTTATAAGTGGTTATATGCGCTTATAAATCTGCTCTTTTTCTATGGCTATTATCTGTTGAATACTTAGTTGTGTAAGCTTTCAAGAGAATTCAAAGTAATTAAAATAGGTCAATTTGCAAACTTCATGCTGATTTATAATTATCTGCATGAGCTGCCGCTGCATTGGTTTACTGGTATTACTTCTAACGGTGCACGTGTGCTTTGCACAGAGGGAAAGTACTCTATGGTATTTCGGTAATAATGCAGGGCTTGATTTCAGCACAGGTACACCCCAGGCCATTGCTGGCAGCAAGTTAAATACCACAGAAGGCTGCGCTTCTATTGCGGATAAGAACGGGCAGTTGGCTTTCTATACAGATGGAATTACGATCTGGAACAGAAACCATAAAGTGATGACCAATGGAACAGGCCTGATGGGCGATCCTTCTTCTACACAATCAGGGATTATTGTACCCACGCCTGGCAGCCGTTCGCAATACTATGTATTTACGGTAGACAATGTGGCGCAACCTAATGGATTCCGGTATTCTATAGTAGATCTGGCACTGGAAAACGGATTAGGAAAAGTGACCCAAAAGAATGAGTTACTCCTAACGCCGGTTACCGAAAAACTAACGGCGGTGGCACACGAAAATGGCAAAGATATTTGGGTACTGGTGCATGGCTGGAATAACAATGCTTTTTATGCATATCTTCTCACAGAAAAGGGTATTACCGCCCAACCAGTAATCAGCTATGCAGGCACCATACATCAGGGACGGGATAATAATACCATCGGATATTTTAAGGCTTCTCCATCAGGTTCAAAACTGGCTTTAGCTGTCCGGGGAATGAAGTTATACGAATTATTTGATTTTGATGATGCTACCGGTAGAGTCTCTAACCCGGTAGTATTTCAATCTAACAACTATAACAGTGCGTATGGCCTGGAATTTTCACCAGACGGAACAAAACTCTATGTAAATGCTAGCTTTGCTCCAACTGCTAAAATTTATCAGATAGATTTAGTTACCCATGCTATAACGCTTATCGGTACATCCGCTAGTTCATATGCGGGAGCCATGCAATTAGGCCCCGATGGCAAAATTTATTTTTCACGGTATGAAAGCTCTTACCTGGGCGTTATTAATACACCTAATGCGGCTGGAACCGCTTGTGGCTACACCGATGATGGGATTTATCTGGCAGGCAGAACCGGCGCATTTGGCTTACCTAACTTTATACAGAGTTTATTTCATCAGCCATCGTTTACTTTTTCCAACACCTGCTTAACAGAGCCTACCTATTTTGCTATCAGCGATACCAATAATATAGCAAAAGTAGAATGGGTATTCAACGACCCGGTAGTGGGAGTAGTTAATATATCTTCTTCAAAAAACCCTTCCCATATATTCAGTCAGGCAGGTGGGTATAAGGTGTCTCTGGATGTAACGTATAAAGATGGGTCTGTAAAGAACACTACCCAACAGGTAAGCATCTATGATCTCCCTTCTGTAAACGTAGGACATGATACTACCTTGTGTACCGGAGAGCTTTTTGAGCTGAATGCGGCTTTTCCAGGAGCGACATATCTATGGCAAGATGGCTCTACCAAAGCTACCTATGCTGTAAATAAACCTGGTATTTATTGGGTAGATGTTGTTACCGGCGGTTGCCCGGTCAGAGATTCTATTATAATCACCTATCAAACACCTGCCTCTGCGGAACTACAAGACCAGGATACCACTTTGTGCCAAGGCAATTCGCTTTTACTCACCGTGAAACAACCTTCTTCTGCGGCTACCTATACCTGGCAAGATGGGTCTGCCGGAACGTCCTTTATGGTAAACAAAGCAGGCTATTACTGGGTAGAAGTTAGCAATGCCTGTGGAAAATCAAGAGACTCTATACGTATCGACTATAAAGAAGAATTACCCCAGTTCAGCTTAGGGAATAACCGAACAATTAAACCGGGAGACTCTTTGCTGCTCCAAATCTCAATCCCACAAGTAACCTACCGGTGGCAGGATGGGTCTACAAATTCTTTTTACGGGGTAACTAAACCAGGTATTTACTGGGTAGAGGTCAGCAATGGATGCGAGCACAAAAGAGATTCTGTTGAAATTGCCTATGGGTTACCTCATGTTAAAAAAGAAATAATAGACACCACTATCTGCCAGGGTAGTATGCTTCCTTTATACGCATCTGATTTACTACCTGAGCAGGTTTTTCAATGGCAGGATGGCTCTACTAATGCCATGTTCAACGTACAAAAGCCCGGTACTTACTGGATTGAAATAAGCGGAAAAACGGGTATTACGAAACGGGTATTTACGGTAACCTACCAGTACGCGCCACAAGTAGAGCTAGGAGAAAATACTACCTTATGCGGGGATGAACAGCTTGTATTAAATGTCAGGCAAGCCTCGGGCAAAGCAAAGTATGTATGGCAGGATGGCTCTACAGAAGCAACATATACAGTGCAAAAGCCTGGAATCTATTGGGTAGACGTTACCAATTCTTGCGGCACTGTACGGGATAGCATCACCATTACTTGTCCGGAATGTAAATTAGATGAATTACCCAATGTGATTACGCCCAATAACGACGGAGCCAACGACTCCTTCACCTTTGCCTGTATGAATAAACATGTATGGCAATTAGCCATATACAACCGATGGGGAAAAGTAGTGTATACCAGCCAACACTACCAGGGTGAATGGGATGCCAGTAATTTAGAAAACGGGATGTATTATTATTCTTTGTATAATCAGTCTGCTTCGGTTCCTTATAAAGGGGTTATCCATGTGCTGCGGTAATCGACTTCTAACAACACAGGCAACCAAAATATCAACTCCATCCATCTTCCATATCTTTAGATTTATCAAACGTACGTATCCAGGCCAGGTACAAATGCCGGAAGTTTTCAATTTCATTTTTCAGTAACTGCAAATATTCCTGATTACAAAGTTTTTCATGCTTGCACATGGTGGTCTGAGTAAGTAATTCTTTAGCCGCTATCTTAATTAATACAGCATTTTCCATGCGGATACTGTATAAGTCGCCTCCCTCAGCAGCCGCAATTTTTGCCCCCAATACATACGCATTGTTCAACATAAATTCTTTCAGTTTAAATAAGTCTTTCTCTGAATCAATGGTTTCTACAATAGTCCGGGTGATTTCACTGATTTCCTTGGCTTTTATAAATACAGGGAGGTTTTTGTAGGTTTCTCTGGACATAAGCATAACAAGTAGCAGACAGCTGGATGAACGTTCAATAGGCAAATAAACTAAATAATATACACTTTCGAAGAAAGGACTTAAATAGAAGTGGCAGGAAGGTTTTTGGCCTTCCATAAATATTTACAAGCCAGCGTACGGTGTGGCCGCCAGTTTTCGGCAATGGCTGTCATCTGCCGGCGTAGTTCTTTTCCGTTTTCTGTCAGGCTATACCATCTACTAATTTGTTGCCTGATCACCAGATCATCTATAGGAAATACATCAGGCCGGTTCAGTGGAAACATTAGCACCATTTGTACCGTCCAGGGGCCAACACCTTTAATTTGAGTAAGCAAGGCCAGTATTTCTTCATCCGGCATGCTATGCAAATGTTCAAAATATAAGGAGTGTTCTCTATGAAAACTGGCAATATTTTTCACGTAATTTGCTTTAGCTGTAGATAAGCCCACTTCTCTGAGATATTCCACAGGCATCTCTTGCAGCAATTCTGGCAAAGGATAGCCTTCGGGAAATAACTTCAGGAAACGTTTATATATGACGTCGGCCACTTTAGTAGAGAGTTGCTGCGATATTACTGAATCCAGTAAAAATAAATACGTATCCTGGTATGGGTAAGGCTCTGGTGGGGGAAGTACCTGTGTTAGCCGGTGTATGACCGGATCATGTTGCCAGCTGATGCTCATGGATTCAAAGGTTGATTTGCCTGTACAAACTTACCTGCATATTTCTGTATTTCTACACCGAATTTTTCCAGAAATGCTAGTCCTTCGTCTATGTCTATGCCTTTATATTCGGCATACGAATTCAGGTATACTACTTTCTTAATCTTCATACTGAAGATGATACGGGCACAGGGCAAACAAGGCGATAGGGTTACATACAAGGTAGATCCTTCCACGGAAGATCCGTTTTTTGCTGCATATAATATGGCATTTTCTTCGGCATGAATAGCCAGGGAGCAACTCCCCTTTCTATCTCTGGCACAACCTTTGTCAGGCCACTCTTCATCACAGTTATAGGTTCCGGCAGGCGGGCCATTGTAGCCAATCGAAATAATTCTGGTTTCTTTGGCCAATACAGCTCCCACATGAGCCTTTATACAGTGAGAACGTTTGGCCAGGTTCACAGCCAGTTCCATAAAAATATCATCAAAATCGGGACGTTGCATGCAGGCAAAAAATGTAAAGAGGATAGCAATATAACTTAAACATACTTTAACTACTTTTGTAAACAACTTCGCACAGAAGTCCTACGCTAGTAGATGGACAAAGGTAACTTAAATTCATATTATCTGTAAATTCACGTACTTCCATGAAAAAAAATATAATTCTGGCCTGTTTAGCGATTTTTGGTATGGGGCACCTCTCCATGAGCCAGCAAACAACGAAGGATTCTCTGGCTACACAATCTATTATGCGCGAAGCTAAGGCAGTTTCAGCAGTGGAGCAAGATTCTGTCATTGTACCTCAGGTTAGAAAAAGCCCCATGGCTGTAGCAAAATTTACCTCGAATACTATGTATTTGAAAGTTGTTTATGGGCAACCTTATAAAAGAGGCCGTACCATTTTTGGAGAGCTGGAACCGTATGGAAAAGTATGGCGTACCGGTGCTAATGAGGCCACAGAAATTACGGCCACTAAAGATTTCCGCATCGGTGGAAAATTACTAAAAGCTGGTACATATACGCTGTTCACCATCCCTAATGAAAATAAATGGACCGTTATTGTAAATTCAGACCTGGGCCAGTGGGGAGCTTATAAATACAATCCTGAAAAAGACCTGGTTAGCTTTGAAGTGCCTTTAACCAAACCTGAATACTTCTATGAAGCCTTTACCATTGAGTTTAAAGATATTCCCAGCGGTGCAGAAATGGAGTTGCTTTGGGGAGATACCAGGGTTGCGTTTCCGATAGAATTCAGCAAATAACCAATTTAGCAACTATACCACCGTAAGCGGGCAACTTTCATGAGTTTGTCCGCTTTTTGTTTGCCTGAATATATACCTACCAAAATCCATTTAACCTTCTGCGTATAAGTCCGTATGTGGTGTATACATACCTATCTTTACTTATGGAACCTAAAAGCATTGTGGGAATAATTTTAGTAGTAGCGGGTATCGCCGGACTTATTATAGGCGTATCGGGCATATTCAGCGAAAACCTTACCAAGCAGAATCCATGGATTTTTGGTATACTAGGTTTTATATTTTTTAGCTCCGGCATAGGCTTGCTGAAGAGTACAGGCAAACAAAATACCGGGTCCTGAAGGCATTTGGCAAGAAATAGAGAAGTTTCTATTTGTACTTTGATGTATATATTCAACAAAGCTTTTTGTTGTTTTATGTTCTGCTGATCTACCTGGTTTAATCCTATTTACCCGCCGCTCCTAAGGCCAATATAACCATTCGTTAACCAACAATTTGGTTTCTCTTTTGTCTATGTAATAAATGTACCCTATGTATCTATATGTACATTAGCTAATTGTTGTATTTTACTTGCAAGCTTTTTGCTGGAACAACTTTAGTGATACGCCGGATTACCAGGCATTCTTCCCGGATTTTTATGAAAAATATACTGTTAACTGTTACTTTCTTGCTGAGTTATTCATGGGTATGGGCACAATCTACCGGAAAAGAATCGTACGAGAAAGCCATTGATTACATGAACAAAGGGAATATGGAGCAAGGTTTTGAGTATTTAAATAAATCTCTGGCCGCAAATCCTACCTTTTATGATGCTTTATACGCCCGTGGGTTTTACTCATTCACTCAAGCAGATTATACAAAAGCCATCATTGATTTCGATAGTCTGTTAATACATTATCCGCAAGACACAGCCTCTTTCCGTTACAGGGGTCTATCACAGATGTATTTAAAAAACTTCCAGGAAGCTGAAAAAGATCTACATACCGCCCTTTCCTTAGATAGTACCGATCATAGCATTTACAGTGACCTAGGCTATTTTTATTATCAGGTAATGGAATATGAGGCGGCAAAGCATTATTTAGAGAAATCTATCCGCATAAAACCCAGCCGTTTTGCTTTGTATCAGAAAGCACAAACACATTATAGCCTGAATGAATTTAATGAGGCATTAACTGCGCTGGCACCTTTGCTGAAAGAAGATCCTAAAGATGCAGATGCCTTACGGTTACAAGCCCTTGTTTATTTGAATACCAAGAAATACCCAGAGTCAATAAAAATATACGAACAACTGTTGGCCAATGGAGATATTAGTGAACCTGACGATTTCCTGAACTGGGGCCTGACACATTTTATGCAAAAGAAATATACCCAGGCTCTTGTTTATTTCACTACACCCAAGAAACATACAGATGCTGAGCTATATTATTACACCGGCCTTGCCTATTACAAATTGAAAGACAACAAAAAAGCCCTGAAAGCTCTAAACAAAGCGGTACTGTATCTGGAGGAAGCTGGCGAAGAACAAGCACCCGTATTTTACGACAGAGCCATTGTACGGTCTACCATGAAAGACAATGCCGGAGCAGCCCAAGACTACTTGCAGGCAGTAGCTTTATTGCCGGAAATAACCAGGCAGCGCAACCAGTTTGGCGACACCTTGGCTTTACTGGGAAATGCATCCGTATTATTAAAGGGACTATACGCTCAAAAACAGCTGGACAGTGTGAGTGCTATCGGCTATTGGCAACGGGCCGAAAATCTCTTTGAAAAAGAAGGCTTGGAAGAAGAGGCTTTACAGGCCATAACCTATTCTATTCAGTTAGCTCCCAATAAAGAATACAGCTTGTTTACCAGAGCAAAAATATATTACTTCTTCGAAAACTATAGCAAAGCTCTGCAAGATGTAAACAAAGCCATAGAATTAAATTCAAGCCAGAACAAGGCAGAACATTTTCATTTACGCGGACTTATTTATTACCAGATGGAAGATGCCGGAAAAGCCCGCCAGGATTTTGATAAAGCCATTGCCCTGGAACCAGAAAATACCTCGTACTACTACGAACGGTCATTTGCATGGGCAGACACCGGGAACTATGCCGAAGCACTAAAGGATATGAACAAGGCGATGTCTTTGGATAAAGAAACTAAAGTACCCTACCTGATGGCACGGGCAGATTTTTACAACCAATTGGGGCAGTTCGATAAAGCACTGGCCGATTGTGAAGAAATTATGTTAAAAAGCCGCGATCAGGCAATTGTATATTACCAGAGGGGGCTGGCTCGCTTTGGCCTGAAAAAGTATAGTGAGGCTATTACAGATTTTACCCGGGCTATTCAACTGGAACCCGACTTTAGTGATGCCCGGCAAAAATTACAAGAAGCTCTACAGGCTCACTAAAAGAGCAGTGCCAGGGCACCGCTCTTTTCCTAAACAGGTAGTTTACTTCATCGGATCATGTCCCCAGTTCATTAAAGAAAAGCGCCAGGGCGTATTTTCTATGTCGCCACCTGGTTTTTGCGCTGAATGTCTTTTAATATAACCCACCACTTTGCGCATATGCGCATAATCGTCCTCTTTTAAGTCTGCTTTCTTCTTTTCTAAAATGTGAATGATTTTGCCTCCTGACTGGTGCCCTACAGATTCTCCGCCCTCTTTCTCCTTAAACCCGACTTCTTTAGATTCCTCTGTCTGTAGCCACTTTTCAATTTGTTTGGGTGTCATATTTACCAGATCTTTAAATTCCTGGTATACGTCTTCCTGGTCATTTGCTGCGTTGGTTGCCATAGCTGTTAAGTTGGTTTTTTTCTAAAAACCATTAACAGCAGAATTTGTTTAGCAAAAATTCACTCACCTGATTAATTGCCGGACGTAAAATCCGCTTAGCGCCGCCATGCCTCCTACTATTCCGCCTATTAGGGCTGTAATACATAGTAACAGAAAGGAGGCTGGTAAACTGAATAGTGCCGCTATACGCTGCGTTAAAATGCCATCTGTGCGGACATGGATAATGGTAGCTGTCAACATCCATACCACGGCTATTGCCAGAAAGCCAGACCAGAAAGCATTCCTCCCATTAGTAGCCCGCCATAAAGCTGCGCCAAAAGCAACAAAGGCTATTATCCACCAGGGAAGGAATAGTTGCAACAAAAAACTCAGCAAGGCAATTAGCAGGAATAAGATGATACGTGAGGGCATGTTTTGCAGGTTTGAGGCTAAGTAAACGTATTAAATATATACCTAATCCGCAAGTTAAATAGCAGATCTTAGCTTAAATTGAACTGGCACGCCAACCGTTCAATTGCTAACAGACTATTGTTGGTTGCTCTTCATATCTTTCACCATCCGGAAGGATAAAAAACTTAACAAAACAATCACTAACGCAATAGCCGCCCATATCAGCCATTTGTTGGTAAAGAAAGTTGAATCAGAATCTGATGCTGTAGCCGATGAACTCACC
This sequence comes from Rhodocytophaga aerolata, assembly GCF_030503435.1. Taxonomy (GTDB): domain Bacteria; phylum Bacteroidota; class Bacteroidia; order Cytophagales; family 172606-1; genus Rhodocytophaga; species Rhodocytophaga aerolata. The sequence continues at coordinate 240,027 of NZ_JAUKPO010000006.1, read as the reverse complement.
GGCAAAATGGACTTAACCTGTATTACTGGAATAGTTTCCGGAAGTTTGTCTGTAAAGTAGGCCAGGTCGTATTGCGGAGCTTGTAGATTATCATTGCCAAACTTTATCTGATAGGCTTCTCCTTTCTTCAAAAAAGCCACCAGATACCTGTTTAGCTGATATGCTTTTACATCCGCAATTTGCAAGGGGGTATTATCTTCATTCTGTATCAGCAGGTAAAAGTCTTTTGCATGAAAAGACTTTGGAAAAATAGTTTTGTCGGCTGATGATTTTAAAGTAGTATAAGCCACTGTTTCATAAAAAGTCTTTTGCCGCTTTCTTTTGTCAATGGTAATAGTAGGTATGTTCACTTCTACCGGGCGCAGATAATAGGTAGGTGCCGTTATAGCTAGTTCCAGTTTATCAACCAAAGCAGGCTGCTTTAGGTGAATATATACAAACGTTTGTTTCAGCGCTGCACTATCTTTCTGTATGAATTTAAGCTCTTCTAGCGGGGTATATTTGCCATTTTCTGCATGGGTATCATAGTACCCAGCTTTGATAATGTTTATGGGAGCACTCAATGAATCCTGAATGTCGAGCTTGTAGTATTCATACTCACTTAGTGGAAATTCAAGTGCTTTTATTTCTGAAGTTGCCGACTGATTTTTTACTGGGTATAGTATAAACCCGTCATCAATGCTATACCACTCGTTGGCATCGTGGCTACCGCTTAGTTGTGCCTTTTTAGTGGCATTCGTATTTTGAATAATAAGGTGAATGTTGTTGATCTTGCTCCTGCTGGCATTACGTAAGATAAGACTGGTGCCTGACTTGGGTTTACTGATCTTGCTTACTATTTCGTATTCTCTAAACAGCTTTTTGTATTGTACTGGTTGCTCTTGCTGCATTAAGTAGGGCACTTCTTGTAAATCTTTGTTATACAACCGAATATCCGACAGACCGGCTTTTAGATATCCGGCAATCTGGGGGCTGATAGTAATTCTGTAGAAGCCGTCCTCTACTATGGTATCAAGTTGTGCCTGATACATAAAATTCTGGGCTATGCCTGCTTGTATACTTAGCCAGAAAAAGCAGATTATAGGTATTATTCTTTTTATCATTCTACAGAACGTTGGTTGGTAGAATCATCGGCAAGAATTAATCTTTTCAAATTCTGGTACATAAAGGAAATTACGAGCAACACAATACCTAACGAAATAAAGGCGGCTATTTTGCCTCCTTCAGAAATTCCGCGTATATCGTAAATAAATAGTTTTGTCAGAGTAAGGGTAAACAAGCTAAGGGCAATAATGCGTAAATCCCGGTTTTTCCTTCGGAGCCCAATAATCATAAAAGCAAATCCGCATATACCCCATAGAATAGGAAAACCAACTTTATAAGTTTGCTTTAATAAGCTGGTAAACTGCTCATATATCTGCCTAGTAGATTCCTGACTTAATCCAGTTAAGGTAACTGAAGAACTATTAAAATATACCACATGAAACACGAGTTCTGAGCTGAATACAAAAACCAGGATAAAGCACAAAAACCAGGACAAGCCTTTATCTACTGACGGAATAATCTGACTCAGCAAGTTTTTGTTCCTGAGTAGCAATGTCACAATACCTAAAACGAGCAGAAAACTCAGGTAATGAAACCCAAAGCCAATGAAATTGATCCCGGAATTAATGTAATGTGATTTTACCAATTGTAATACTGCCTGGTTATATACCAATAGATATAGTATAGTTCCTAACACACCCAGCATAGAAGCCGCTACAGACAAGGTATATTTTTCCCGGTAGAACCCCATAAGCAATAGTATACTTATATACAGCAGGTTATAACAACCCAACAGAATTGTGCGGTTTACCTGAGACTCCATATACAGGGTAAGCTGATAATCTAACTCCAGCAATCCTACTAAATAAATAACCAGACCCAGGATAATACTAAGCAATGCCTGATACGGTTTAACTGGTATGGCAAATAGCCTGAAATGAAAGGTATGCTCCTGTAAACGCAATAAATATTGAGTAGCTAGTAAGCTGATAATAGCTACAGCCCCAGTTATAAACGCCTTGTTTAACACGATGGGTAGAACTGTGTTGGTTGTAGTAGAGGTATATAAATCACTCCAGTCCATTGCCAGGCTTACCAGCATTAGCCCGTTAACTAGCAGCGAACTATTAGCTATCAGCTTCAATCCTGACTTCTGAGACAGCCACAGCAGCAATACCGCTTCCAGTGCCCAGAACATGGTAATGTAATTGCCTTCCAGTTGTACAGGTACGGCCAGACTAACAAAGGTAATAACCAGGCCAATAAGCAAATAAATCAGGTTACGGTCTACCTTTTCGTTCTTGTACAGAACAAAGGCAAACAAGAAGTTAAATATGGCAACCAGCACAGTGAATAATCCTTGATATAGACCTTTCTCTATATTGGCCAGTATATACATGCCAGCTGAATAATATAAAAATGTATTACTTAACAAAATGGCAATCTCTGAGGGCGCAAATTTGCTTTTCTCTTTGATGTTGTTAATAATATTCATTAAAAAGAAAACAAGATAGAACAGCGTACCAAATACCAATGCACCTACATAAGGAACTTCCTTGGTACTCATTGCCTCTCTCGTAAGCCAGCCGCCATAAAGGATAATAGTGAATAGGTAACAGATCCAGTTAAGAATATTCCATTTTTTCAGGTAGGCTAATATCAGCATTCCTACATTTAAAATCAGCACATAGGTAAACAGCACTTTATAGTTTCCCTCCCCGGTACTTAGCATAAAGGGTGTGGCAAATCCACCAAGTATGGCTAATACGGCCAGTTCTACCCGGTTGTACGACACTGAGAGCAGAATAGAAAATCCTGTAATGACTACCATTAACACAAAAGCCACGGTCTGGCTAAAAATCTGGTATTGATGGAAAGCAATGGCAATAGTAAAATACAATACCGCCAGGCCACCTCCTACCAGCACCGAACTAAAGGCAGCAAACGATTTGCGCATGCGGTGTGCCAGACCAATTAATGCCCCTCCTGCTAGGATACCAATAAATACTCGCCCAATCTCATTAATCCATTCTTTATCAATGGCAAACTTTACAAAATACCCAATCCCTAATACCAGTATACCAATCCCAATTTTATTCATTAGATTTTCACCGATAAATTTCTCCAGATCAGGGTTATTTCTGAGGAAATTTTCCACAAAGGAGGGCTGAGGTTCTGTTACCACGGGTTGTTCTGGGGATGCAGGAATGGAAACATTCTGGACAGTAGCTTGTTCTATCAGTTCTTGAAAAGATATATCTGCTGTTACCTCTTCTTTGGCTGTAACCGGCTCCGGAACAGGTGCGATTACCGGTGGTACTACTTCTTCCTGGACAACAGGTTTGGATGGTTCGGGTGCTGCCGGAGCCGGGCGGGCCGACTCTACTTCAGCCCGTAACTGTTGCAACTCATGCAATACTTCATCCATGCGGTAGTGCAGCAACTTGCTTTTATCCGATACCTTGTTGGCTACCCAATAGATCATGACAATAACTACCACCAGTAAAACTACTTCCATATGCCTATTTTCTTAAATAGAACGTTTGCCTTTTAGTTAATTAAGTTTACTCAATTATGCGCAATTATTAAACCACTTGTCTATGTAGCCTTACACAGTTCAGATAGTTTGCAAGAAAATTGTGAGGGTATAAAGTAAAATAAAAAGGATACTTAAAAATGAGGTTATTTAAATTTATTAAACTATCAATTGAGTGTGTGCTAAAGCAGATAATTTTAACCATACCTTCTTACTTTTTTGTCATTGCCACAAAAAAGTAAGAAAAAAAGTCTAGGAAAAACAATGCTTCTTCGCTACAGGCTTACGCACACCCCGCTGTTTTTCTGGGCCAACACACTTTTTACAACTATTCTTAAAAGTTTAAAAAGATTTAATGAATTATATAAGAAAATATATAACACCTTGTGGTAATAAACAACAATTACTGAATTAAGATAAAAGCAAGAGGTAGTATGCGGCAAGAGGTAGTATGCGGCAATAGCTGGAAGAGACAATAGCATTCGCAGCAAGAAGAGAAACAAATTAACAATAAAACAGCTAGCTTTTCAGGACTTCTTAATAGGCTTTCAGATATACCCTAAAAGTAGTTCCTTTATCGGGCTGGCTTTCAATTTCAATGGTGCCCCCATTTTTTTCCACAATATTTTTGATGATATACAAACCTACGCCCGTACCATGAGCCCTTTCGGTAAACCGTTTGAACGGCTTAAATACTTTGTCTTTATTGCGGATAAGATCTATACCAATACCATTATCGGTAACTGTAAGCAAGATGGCATCATCTACTTTTTTGGTCTGAATATGAATAGCCAGTGGCCTTCGGGGTGCATAGTACTTTACTGCATTGGTAATCAAGTTCTTCATAATGCTGCTCAAATATGCCTCAATATACTTGATGCTTGGCACTCGAAAATCTGCTTCAATACAATCCTTGCAACTATCCATCTGCGGGCCAAGTTCTGTTATGATATTCGCCAGCATCTCGTCAAAAGCTATTTCTTTAGCCGGACTCTGACTACTTTCCACAAAAATTACTTCAATTAAGCCACTAATGGTCCGCTCCAGCCTGTCTACTGACACATTCACCATCCGGATAAACTCTTCTTTTTTATCAATTTCCGTCTGCATATCCAGTAGATGCAGCAGCATTTTCAGGCTACTTACCGGCGATTTAAGGTCATGGGCAGCCATGTATACAAAATTATCCAACACCTCATTAATATGCTTCAACTCCTGGTTTGCATCTTGCAGCTGTATTTTGGCCAGTTCTTCCTCGTGTATATCTGTACACGTACCAAACCATTTAATAATTTTGCCGGAAACATCTTTCAATGGTAAAGCTCTCCCCAGAAACCAGCGGTATTCGCCATCGTGTCTGCGGAAACGGTATTTTACCTGATAAGGCTGACCAGTCCGGAGACACTCATCCCATATGGCCAGGGTAGGTGCATAGTCTTCCGGATGAATAATCTGTTGCCAGCCATCACCTTCCGCTTCTTCCACACTAATGCCGGAATATTCTGTTAATTTTTTGTTATGAAAATCTTCGTATCCATCCGGTAAGGCCGTCCAGACGATTTGTGGAATAGATTCGGCCAGGAAATAAAACATTTCAGGATGAATATTCTCGTTCTCAGTGGCCGCCGGATTGTCAGCTAAAGATTTAGTTGTTACAGCCTGCCTGGTTTCCAGTTGCTCGGTAAGTTTTTGTATTTTGGCTTCATAGGTTTTTACCTTTTCCTTGAGTACCTGATTTTCAGAGACTAAATTAGTTGTATCGTTATTTCTTACATGATTATTCATAAATTCATCATAGCAGGCATGGCAACACTTATTAAGCAAAACTAACCATTCCTTGTATTACCTGACAGCTATTTTACTGATATTAGCATAAAAAAGTTAGGCATTCCTCATTCATCCGGCAGATTGCCTGGCACAAAAAGGCAGATTGTTCATTTATTATTCAGGAACTGTACCATATATTTTGCTACCCTCCGTAAATTAGCAACTCAATTGGTCAGATATATGAATATAGTAGAATACCCACCTCAACACCAGTGGCCAGCTTTACTGGCCAGGCCGGTGATGAACCTGCAGGAAATAGAAAAAATAGTGGCTCCGGTTTTACAACAGGTAAAACTCAGCGGCGACCAGGCTGTCAAAACTTATACACATCAGTTCGACAAGGTTGAACTGGCAGCTATACAAGTATCGGCGGCCGAAATTAAGGAAGCTCATCAGCTGGTAAATCCGGAACTAAAAGCTGCCATTGAACTTGCCAGAGCCAATATACAGAAGTTCCACGAGACGCAGCAGCCATCCATACAAAAGGTAGAAACACAGCCTGGCGTTGTCTGCTGGCGGAAAAATGTAGCTATTGAAAAAGTAGGGTTATACATTCCTGGCGGTACAGCTCCTTTATTTTCTACGGTGCTTATGTTAGGGATACCTGCCCAACTTGCCGGTTGCAAAGAGGTAGTTCTGTGCACGCCCGCCAACCGTTCTGGCAAAATACATCCGGCCATTTTATATACAGCCGATATTCTGGGGATCAACAAAATTTTCAAAGTTGGTGGTGCCCAGGCCATTGCTGCTATGGCCTATGGAACCGAAAGCATTCCTGCAGTATATAAAATATTTGGCCCGGGTAACCAATATGTTACAGCTGCCAAGCAACTGATTAATAAAGAAGGGATTGCTATAGATATGCCAGCCGGCCCTTCAGAAGTAGCCGTTTATGCCGACGAAAAGGCAAATGCGGCATTTGTAGCTGCCGATTTGCTTTCACAGGCCGAACATGGCCGCGACAGTCAGGTAATACTGGTTTCGCAAAGCAAAAAGTTACTAACTGCTGTGCAGGAGGAAATCAGCAGACAACTTGCGCAACTACCCCGGGAGGCTGTGGCAACGCAAGCCCTGGAAAATAGCAAGGCCATTTTGGTAAAAACGGAAAAAGAAGCTATAGATCTGCTCAATGAATATGCAGCTGAGCATTTAATATTGGCTATAGAAAATGCAGAGGTGGTAGCCGAGCAAATTATTAATGCAGGTTCGGTATTTTTGGGGCATTTTACTCCTGAGTCAGCTGGCGATTATGCTTCGGGTACCAACCATACACTACCAACCAACGGATTTGCGAAAGCCTATAGCGGAGTTTCGCTGGATAGTTTTGTTAAGAAGATTACCTTCCAGCAGATTACACTGGCCGGCTTACAGCACATTGGTCCGGCTATAGAAGCAATGGCTGCTGCTGAAGAACTGATAGCACATAAAAATGCTGTTTCTATCCGGCTGATGAACCACAAGAAATAATCAGTGGCTTTTTGCCTCTCTAGGTACACCAGTTATTTTGCTCTTTTATTCGTTATTTGTTTATACCACCATGTTTGATCTAAAAAAAATACTTCGTCCACATATACTTACCCTTACGCCTTATGCTTCTGCCCGCGATGAGTATGAAGGCACAGAAGGCATATTTTTAGATGCCAATGAGAATCCGTTGGGTTCAATTACGCCGGAAGCCTACAACCGCTATCCAGATCCTTACCAGTGGGCATTAAAGAAAAAGCTTGCAGCTATCCGGAAAGTAGATGTCAAACAAATATTTCTGGGCAACGGCAGCGACGAAGCAATTGATCTGCTGATCCGGGCTACCTGCTCGCCCCAGTCGGATGAGGTAATTCTACTGCCGCCAACCTATGGGATGTATGAAGTGAGTGCCAGTATCAATGACGTACGGATGGTGAAAGTCCCGCTTACCCCCGATTTCCAGATTGACCTGCCTAACGTCTTGAAGGCAATTAATGCAAAGTCGAAGCTTATTTTCTTATGCTCCCCCAATAATCCTACGGCTAATCTATTAAAAGCAGAAGATATAGTAATCATTCTGCAGCACTTTCCTGGGTTGGTGGTGGTAGACGAAGCATACATTGATTTTGCACCCGATCATACATTCGTGAATAAACTGAATGAATTCCCTAACCTGGTAGTCATGCAGACGTTCTCTAAAGCCTGGGGCTTGGCCGGTTTGCGGCTGGGAATGGCATTTGCTTCCGAAGAGATTATTCGTATTCTCAACAAATTAAAGTCGCCTTACAATATAAACACCCTTACACAGGAACTGGTAGAACGCAGTATAGCTACGGTTGAAGCAAAAGATCAAATGGTCGCCCAAATTCTACAGGATAAGCAGCTATTGAAAAAAGAGTTGTTGCAATTGCCCATTGTACAACATATTTACCCTTCTGATGCTAATTTTCTGTTAGTAAAAGTGACAGATGCCAGAGCTATGTACCAGCACCTAATTGACGACAAAATTATTGTCCGTGACCGTTCTAAGGTTATTCTCTGCGAAAATTGCCTGCGTATTACTGTTGGTACAGCAGCAGAAAACCACAAACTTATTCAGCGAATGCGTACGTTTAAAGCACCTACAGAAGCTCTATAATTTCTCTGGATAGCCTATCTACTAACACTTTTTTACCGGCAAACCCTACATCCGCATTTAGCAGAATGGAAGCATACTTCTTTCCGCCTAGCGGATTAGTTGTATTTTTATTCAAAATAGAAATAGAAACAGATACCATCCGTTAGAAAATCAGTAAACCGTTCAACCATCCTAACCAGTTTTAATATCATGAAAAAAGCAGTTTTAGTATTATTTTTCTTTGTAGGAATCAGCTTTACGTATGCACAGGGCCAAACACAAGAGTGGGCAGTGGGCTTACGCCTAGGCGACCCATCGGGCGTCAACTTCAGAAGGTATTTTGGTAGTGGCGACGCCTTAGACATTAATGTTGGGAGTTCGGGCTATTATTATAACCGGGGCCGCCGCTACCGGGACCGTTACTATGAATATGGTGGGGTTACTTTACAAGTAAACTATGTATGGCAGAAGGATATTTACAGTGTGGATGGGCTGCAATGGTACTATGGCCTGGGTGGACAGTTAGGCTCCCGCCGCTACTATGATTATGAATTTTATACCAACAACCGTCGCATTGGCGGGTATACCAGAAGTATTGCGCTGGGTGCGACAGGTGTAATTGGAGCCGAATATTTTATTCCGGATACGCCTATATCCATCTTTGCCGATGCCGCTTTATATATGGAAGTTATTCCTTTGCCTTTCTGGCTGAGTGTGCCGATAGGAATCGGGGGCCGCTTTAATTTTTAATAAATGTAACCAATCAACCCTCAAGACAAATACTTGAGGGTTTTATATGAAAACAATAAACAATCCCAATATGAAAAAACATGTATATGTAATCTATCTGCTCATACTTCTTGTAGCAGCCGGTACTTCTTGCCAAAGAAAAACAGTCGTACTTCAAAAAGGTAAAAGTACCACAGTAGTAAAAAAGGACAATGGCAAACACAAAGGATGGTACAAAAACCCAAATAACCCACATCATCCGGCGCATAACAGCAATAAAAACGGAAATACAACTGTAATTATTAATAATTCTAACAAGGGGGGTAACACAGTAAAAGCTTCCGGAAATGGAAACAGCGGAAAAACCCAAATGAACAATGGAAATTCAGGCGCAAAAGGAAATTCCGGAAAAAGCCAGGGCAACGGTGGGCATGGAGGCAAAGGAAACAGTAATGGTAATGGAAACAGTAAAGGAAAAAAATAGCAACTAATAAGTTCACTTTTTCAAAGCAGGCCTCTTAGCCTGCTTTTTGCTTTCCATATCTACTTATCAGAGTTCTGGTAGGCAGTGGACAAAAAGAGCAATTTTTACTTTACCAGGTGCTTTATTTTATGTGGTGAAATTTGTAAGTTATCTAAACTTTTAACTAACCACTATGAAATCTTTTTTCTTCATTTTTATCTGCACCGTAGCCTGTTCCTTCTCAACGTATGGTACCCATCTGAAAGGTGCTGAATTAACAGCCAAGCCCATACTGGGTAGTTCATTTACCTATACATTTACCTTAATTTTCTATGGAGAAAGAGTAGGCGTAAACGAAGGATCTAATACATTAGCTGTAGAAAATGGCGTTGAAGTGCCACTCACCTTTATTTCGGAAGAGAAGCTGGATGAAGGATTGGCAAAAATAATTTATACAGCTACGTATACCTATGCTGCTGCTGGCATATATCTGGTTTCTTATACAGGTGGCAGCCGGAATCATGTAGTGAACATGACAGATGGAAGCACCACCAGGTTCTATATAGAATTACCGTTGTTTATTAACCAGGTGATAGGCTTGAACAGTTCACCTGTTTTTTCTACTCCCCCTAAGTTCTCTGCCACTGCTGGAGAAAAATTCACTGATGAATATGGAGCCATTGATGCTGAAGGAGATAGTCTAGTATATAAATTAGTTACTCCACCGGCTGTAGCAGGCTATGTATTTCCGCATGAAGCAGGGGGCAATACCGGAAACACATTTGACATAAACCCTTCTACCGGAACTATCACCTGGGATATGCCGGTTTATGTTGGGAAATATGTACTAGTAGTGCAGATAGAAGAATGGCGGCAAGGTGTGAAGATAGGTTTAACCTATAGAGATATAGAAATTTCGGTAACTGGCTCCAGTCCGGTTACTCCACCTACCGCGGAAGAACGCACATTTACTATCTATCCGAATCCGGCTGATGACAAACTATATATCAATGTACCCGAATCAACTACTGAAACAATAGCAGAAATTTGGAGCATTAAAGGGCAACTTCTCATCCGCAAGCAACTCCAGAGTTCAGGTCATGCCGACGGCGTAATACATATTCAGCACTTACCTGCAGGAGTTTACATACTAAAGGTAGTCTCGTTGAATGGATACGTTACCAGCAGGTTAATTATTATGCGCAACTAATGGCCGGGAAGTAAAAGCAGAAGAGCCAGTTTGCTAGTTGCGGTATAGAAGGTATCCCATTTTAAAGCCCATATTCATGCTAATGAGCCTGTAATTTCCCCGGCGCGTTGGGTAAATTTCCAATAGAATTTCATTATCCCGCCACTGGCCATCATCACCACTGCCGGGCGTTTTTACATAAATGTTCCGGAAGCCCAGGCCTGTATAGAAGTCCAAAGCAATCCGTTTCTCCAGAAGGGCCTGGCCACCAATTTTTACATGGTAGCCAACTACATCCCGTAACACTTTGTATGCTACCTCTTCAAAATAATTGCACATGCCATCTGCACATTCACGGCCAAGGGTGGCCTTCTGATTAAAATTGACACGTTTGTATAATACTTCAAAAGCCGTATATACGCCCGCTGGTTTACGAGAATTTCCCAGGTACAGTCGTACTTCACTTCTGGAACGCCATACTTCTTTATTCCACAAATCGTCGCCGTTGATCGTGTACTTACTGTGGGTATAATGCCCATATCCCAGCTCCTGTTGCAGACTCCAGTTACCTTTCAGCAAATACTCTAACCCAAACTGGATGGTAGGGTCAATATCTACTGCACTGAAAGGCGCCCATTTAATAATGTAGGCAGGCTTAGGTATGTGCATAGAATCAGCAATGTTGTAGACTGAAGATTGAGCTTTTCCCGCAATGTAGCACAGCAGGCATAAGATACATATTCCAGTCTTTTTTATGTGCAAACAAAAAATGGATGCAAAAGGCATACGCAAGTTATACGTTAGAGAATCTTATTGTACGGCGACCGGTATTTTGCTCAATAATTCCAGATGTTGTGGATCTGTGTAGCGGTATTGATACAGGCCATCTTCGCCTGTTAGTAACAAGACTTGGTTATGCGGAATTACATCGTAGCTCTTAACCCCAGGAATAAATTGCGTTTGCACCAGATTAGCAGGATCGGACGCATCAAACACTTTCAAACCAAATTGGCCTTCACATACAAACAATATATCTCCATCAATGCCTAACCCATGCGGGTGCTTCATTGGGTAAGACTGTACTAGTTTCGGCGCACTTAAATTACTGATATCTACCACATCAAGCAGGTTTTGTCCGGTGCGGCAGGTATTGCCATCCCGCAAAGTTACGTATGCATAATTACCCTGCACAACTACCGGATCGCAGCTCTGTACGTGGTCGTAGCGGGAAACCAGCGTAGGACGGTCCGGATTCTGATTGTCATAAATGTGCATACCCGTTTGAGAGCCGATAAACAACTGGTTAGCATAGGGAAAAATGGTTTCTATGCCTACACCTAATTTTACTACATTTCCTTTTATGGGATCGGCAGGTTGGCTGATGTCGTAAATCTGCAAGCTTGTATTGTTTACCGTATATAAATGATTCCCTACCACAGCAAACCTGGCCATAGAGCCGCCTATGCCATTGTTGCCAGGAGACACAGGCGCATTGCTAGAATCCATGCTACAGCTGCCGAGCCACAGGGTGGCTAAACATAACTGACTTAGTACAAATAATTGTTTGAACATTATCTTCATAGGTACTACGTTTCTTGAATACTTGACTAGTTGTTTTTCTAATGCTGTAATAGATTAAGACGTTTACCCTGGCGGCAACCCTTATCGATAGCATTTCGGGTTTTCCAGCATTACCTTTTCCCAGCCTACAATTACCCCTTTTGCAGGATCGGCACATTCGAAACTAACTCCTGTATGTGGTGGGAAAACCTGATTGGGAAAGGCATTTTCAATCCGCTTCAACAGTTTTACATCTACCGGATTACTAATATCCAGCGCAAGCAAATCCACTGCATTATCCGCATACAGCACATTCCCTTTCACAGCTATATCTACATTCCCTGGCACTGAAACAAAGCTGACAGGTTGCGGACTTGCCGGATTTTGGTTGTTGATGATGTGAATTCCTTTATTTAGTTCATTAATGAATACATAATTGCCTTTGATATAAATTTTACCCGCATGCTCCAGAGGTCTGGGAGAAGTACTTGAGAACTGCCGTATCTGCTCATAGGGCATATAAATAGGCCTATATCCTTCCTTTTTTTCCAGAGTTTCCTCCGGTTCGGATGTACAGCCTGCAAGTGAAGCCAGCAACATAGCTATAATTACGCCTGCTACATTTGAAGATAGGTATCGTTTGAACATGTAATGGTTAGTGAGAAGCCTTATGAATATACATACTTATTTTATGCTTTTGAACAAGAGCCTGTTATGAAATTGTAAATAAATTCTATAGAAGTAGAGTGAATGGCTAGAACTTGCTGCGCCAATGATAAGTCAATCTACAAGCCCTGCACAGCTTATTGTTTGTAAAGCAGATATCCAAGTTTAAAGCCTAAATTTCCGCTGACAAGCCCATAATTACCTGGCCGCTGTGGATTAGCCACCAACATTGTATGATCGTCTTTCCAGAACTCTTCCAGTTCTTTGTTAGTTGCTTTTACATGTACATTTCTTCCTCCAATACCCATATAACAATCCAGGAGTGCACGTTTACCAATCCGGGTCTGTACACCGAATTTAATATGAAAACCAAGGGCATCTTTAAAAATTTTATTCTGTACCAGTTCCCTGTATTCGCACCTGCCATTTACACAATTCCGGCCAATTTCTTCATTACCTTTATAGTTTACACGTTTGTATAGCACTTCAAAGGCCAGATAAGCACCAGTAGGTTTTGGCCGGTTGTGGCTTAAATACTTTCTGGCTTCTGTTCTGAAACGCCATACTTCTTTCTGCTGCATATCTTCTTCATCTGGAGTAAAAAACCCACTGTACCCAAAGCGGCCATAGCCCACTTCCTGTTGCACACTCCACATGCCGGAGGGCAGGTATTCCAACCCAAATTGCATGGTTGGGTCAAAATCTATTATACCTAAGGGAGCCCATTTAATAATAAACAAGGGTTTGGGCAATGAATCCAGTTTAGGTTTATAGCCTGTATCCAGGCTTTGAGCACTGGCTGGCAAATACCAGCAGAAAAATAAAATTAATATACCTATTTTTTTCATGATAAATCTGTGTAGTTTGTATGTAAGTGCCTCTTAATCAATAGGCAGCAAGCTTATATAACTTTTTTTCTGTAGATGATCTAGCCATTGGTCTTGCAACCTTATTGCATGATTTAGGGTCATAGTTTATGAAGAAAGCCCTTTAAAGTAACCTCCCATGAGAAGCCATCATTTACTACCTTTACTCTTGCTGTGTATCTTGTTCTTAGCCCAGTGTACCAAAGAAGAAGATACCAGCCCGGCAGAAAATCTGATGCAGGAGGCAAGTAAAATTTCGTATACCTACCCAGCTTTAAGCACAGAACCGATGCAAAAAGCCAGTACCTTAACGGCTGCTGAATGGAATGATTTAGCTAACTGGCAACTGTGGACACCTCAACTAAAACTGGGAGCAGGCAGGCTTGTGCAGGAGAAATGGCATTTCGCCTTGCAGCATAGATATACTGTCGTGCTAACCGATAGCTTACATAAAAGAATAACTGATGCAAGAATTACCCTGGAAACCTCACAAGGCACACTTCTGGACGAGAGCCGCACTGATAATAATGGTGTTAGCTATCTTTTTCTTACGGCTCCTACCAAACCGGAAGACCTTCGGCTTAAAATTGTGTATGCTGATCAGGTATTTTACATAGGCGACCTCAATCCACAAAACGGGCGTATCGAAAAACAATTAAATATTCAGAGAAATGTATCGCCAGTAATGGATATACTCTTTGTAGCAAATACCAGCCTTGCCACTGCAGACAAACTAGTATACCTGCAGAAGGAATTAAAAGAGATCATAAACAAAACAAAAAGTCAATCAGACTCTACGTTACATATTAGACTTGGCAGTATTTTCTATGGCCTACATGCCGGTAATTCTGTTATCCGCACCCACCCTTTCATTCTTCAGCCTGAGCCTACCCTGCTCACCTTTACCAAACCCTATACCACCGTAACGCATTCTCCGGAGACAATTGATCTGGCTTTGGAAGAGGCAATATACCGGCAAGCCTGGGCGAAAAATGCCAGTAGCCGCCTTCTATTTTTATTGTTAGACACGCCCTTTCTACAAGATCCTGGCACCATCACCCGGTTAAGTAGCCTAAGCAGGGAAGCAGCCAGGCAAGGTATCCGGATTATTCCTGTCAGCATGGGTAGCATGAATCTATCCGGCGAATTATTGCTGCGCTCTTTGGCAATCCGCACCAATGGCACCTATATTTTTGTTACACACCCGGAAGAGGGCCTTAGCAATCCCCTATCTACCATCAGTACGTACACGGATGAGCCTTTGAACAACCTGATGCTCCGATTACTCGTGAAATACAGTAAATTGAACTAATGTTTCTGTTGACTGTATACCTGTGGTATACTGCGTATTGCCAGCAGAAGCTCCATCACCTATCGGCAATGAAAAATAACTATCTCCTTCTTTTGGCTATCTGTCTGATAATATGTACTGTAAGTGTCAGCTTTGCACAAAATACAGCTACCCAGCGGCCTAAAAAATTAACCGACGACGAGCTTCTGGAACTGGTACAAAAGCAAACGTTCCGGTACTTCTGGGATTTTGGGCACCCGGTGAGTGGCATGGCCAGAGAGCGCAGCAACGTGGCTTTTGAGTATGGAGGAGAAGTAGTAACAACTGGTGGAACAGGCTTCGGTTTGATGGCTATCATTATTGCAGCTGAAAGAAAATGGATTACCCGGGAACAAGCCGCTGAACGGGTATTAAAAATTGTGAATTTTCTCTGGAAAGCAGATAGCTTTCATGGGGTATTTCCGCACTGGTTGAATGGCGAAACAGGTAAAGTAATTCGTTTTAGCCAGAAAGACGATGGAGGAGATTTGGTAGAAACTTCCTTTTTGTTTCAGGGCTTGATTTGTGCCAGACAATATTTTACAGCTGATACCCCTACAGAAACACAATTGCGCAATAAGATTCTCTGGATGTGGGAAGGCGTAGAATGGAACTGGCATACGCAAGGTGGCCAGAATGTACTATACTGGCACTGGAGTCCTAATAATGGCTGGAGCATGAACCATCAAATACGTGGCTGGAACGAATGCTTGATCACCTATGTACTGGCGGCCTCTTCTCCGAAATTTTCTATTGAACCGAATGTATACCACCAGGGCTGGACAGCCAGTACCCACTTCCGGAATGAACGGGAATTTTATGGTATTAAACTACCCTTAGGTTTCGACTATGGAGGCCCTTTGTTCTTTTCTCATTATTCTTTTCTGGGGTTAGATCCCAGAGGATTAAAAGATAACTATGCAGATTACTGGCAACAAAATCTCAATCATACCTTAATAAACCGGGCACACTGCCTGGAAAATCCTAAAAAATACAAAGGGTATGGCAAAAACAGCTGGGGACTTACCGCCAGCGATAGCCACGTAGGGTATGCAGCCCATTCACCTGCAGAAGATCTGGGTGTTATAACCCCTACCGCAGCCTTATCAGCTTTCCCTTATACGCCCGAATACTCCATGGAAGCCCTGAAACATTTCTACTTCGATTTGGGCGATAAACTTTGGTCGGAATATGGATTTATAGATGCCTTTAGTGAACACCATAACTGGTATGCCAAATCGCATCTGGCTATTGACCAGGGCCCCATTATTGTGATGATTGAAAACCACCGTACCGGCCTGATCTGGAAATTGTTTATGAGCTCACCTGATGTAAAAAGAGGCCTGGACAAATTAGGGTTTACCTATACTGGAAAAGTAGAAAGTAATAAAGCCCAAAAGAAGTAAGCGATACGTCTTTCCCATCGTTTTCTTCTCAGGAGAGTATATTTTTTACAAGAGCAAATCAATATGGATAGGCAAACGTATCTTTGATCTGCTCTTGTTCTATGCTTGCCATAGCTGTTTTTACCTCATCCAATTCCGTTAACATTCGTTGTTCGCTGGTTCAATAGGGATTCCAGCGAAAACCAAAGTAAATAGGAAAGCAGAAAAATAATGATTCCATAGATACTCGTAATAGACGAAACCCGCAGCCCGGCAGCTAGCAAAGCAGGCGAAATGCTTTCCATTTTCTCAATGTCAATAAATGCCTGATACAAACCAATGGCTTGCCCAAATATTCCGAATATAAAAGCAAACAATCCTACAGATTTAATATACGTTAACTGGTGGCGGGTTTTGTCAGGTAAGTTTACTTTACCCGCCACAAGTTGTAAGGCCAATATTACTGTAATGGCAAAAACAGCAAGCAGTATCAGCGTAAGAATACCCATGAATAAGATTCCTCCCTGGAACAATAGATCTAACATAGTTTTACAGTTTAATTAAAATTTATCTAGGCCAAAACTAAGACCCTACGCATAGCTTTGTCAATGTAAAATCCGGTCCGAAACCTGTATTTCATCGATTATTCTATCTATTTTACGAAACAAATACCATTTTTAAGGTAAAATTATTCTTATGAAGATACTCAAGCATGTATTGTTCTGGGTTGCTATCCTAAGTGTACTCACCATCGTGTTTGGCAGTGTAAATGGTAATTATCTAGAATCGTTTTACTTTGTAGCCATGCTGTTACCGGTAGTGGTCGGGACAGCCTATTTTTTTAATAATTATCTGGCACCACACTTTTTGTTCAAGCGAAAGACTTTCCGGTTTATTCTGTATTCTATCTACCTGCTTATTGTTTCACTATATCTGGAAATGATCGTTATAACCCTGGCATTCATTTTCCTGGCGAATTATCAGTATAAGAACATGAATCCAGTTGCCTCTAATGTATTTGTGTTGGCTACTGCCTTGTATTGCATTGTTTTTTTATATGGATTTATTTTGCTTGTCCGGCGGTCGTTTGCCAATCAACGGGTTATCCAGGGCTTTGAAGCAGAAATGGCCAAGCAACAGACCGGTTTTTTACTGCTGCGGGTAGACCGCCAAACGGTTAGAGTAATGCAAGATGAAATTGCCTATCTGGAGAGTTTGGGAGATTATGTAAAAATTATGACGGCGGCCACCAGGCCCTTACTGACCAAGGAAAAAATAAGTAAGCTGAATGAGCGGCTGCCTGCCTCTTTCCTGCGGATACACCGTTCCTACATTGTAAACAGCGGTAAAATTCAATCGTATAACAGTGAGCAACTTCGGATAAAAGATATAACCTTGCCTATTAGCCGCACCTATAAAAAGACAGTATTGCATGCGTTGGAAGGAAAGGTAGCTTGGCAATCGGCAGCAGATAGTGACTAAGCAGACCATCTGTTGATTATCTTCCCCTAACCTTAACAAACTAATTTGTTTCGGGCTTATTTCCTTTTACATCAGCCACCAGAGTTTTGGGTGTAGACATAGATTCATATACGACACTTTGAATCTTCTCCCGTACTTTGTAGCGGGCTAACTTATTATTCTCCGCATTAGGATATACCCGGTTAGACAAAAAGATATATACTAGCTCCTGGTCGGGGTCTATCCACACACAAGTACCAGTGAAACCTGTATGCCCGAATGAGTTACGTGAAGCCAGATCCGATACACCGCCACCGCCATCTGGTTCAGGGCGGTCCCATCCTAAGCCACGGCGGTTTTTAGGCTGGTATGTTTTGGTAAATGTAGGAATCGTGTTGTCAGGGAAGTACCGTTTGCCTCCATAATATCCTTTCTGCAAGTTCATTTGCATGAGCACAGCCAGATCATTCGCATTACCGAAAAGCCCGGCATGGCCAGCTACGCCACCCATCAAAGCTGCCTCCTGATCGTGTACGGTTCCACGTACCAGTTTACCTCTGAACCTGTTATCCAGTTCGGTAGGAGCAATATAGCTTTCTTTGAATTTTTTCAGCGGATTAAAGGTCAGTTCATCCAGGCCCAAGGAATGATAAAAATATTTATCTACATAGGCATCCAGAGACATGTTGGTTTGCCGCTCTACCAGTTGCTGGAGAATATCGAAACCTATATCACTGTAGCGGTAAGCATACGATTTCTGACGCTGTGGCTTTTTCATCAATCTGGATTGGATAGTCCAGTTCCATAAGGAATCTTTTAGGGTAGCCACCCCATACAAGCCGGTAGCTACTACTAGTGGATGCATTTCGTCCAGCTCATAGCTATAATACGTAGTGTCGAATTCTGACTCAACTTTTGTACGCGTCCAGTGATCTTGAAAAGCAAGCAACCCTGCCTGATGAAGCAATAAATCCTGAATAACAATATGTTCTTTGTTCGTTCCTTTTAGTTCGGGTAAGTAGTCGGCTATTTTTGCTTTCACATTCAGCATCCCTTTGGCCTGTAATGCCATCACTGCTTGCAAGGTAGCAGCCACTTTTGTTACAGAAGCCAGGTCATAAATAGTTTTCTTGGTTACCTGTTCTTTCTTGTCATACGTTAAGTAGCCGTAGGCTTTCTCATAAATTACCTTTCCATTCTTGGCAACCAGAACCTGGGCTCCAGGCATTACACTGTCTTTAATGCAGGCTTCTACAATTTTGTCGATACGTTGTAAGGTAGGGGTATGCATACCTAAACGCTCGGGAACGGTGTAGCCAAGCCGCTTAAGGGTTTGAGTAGTTTCACCGGTACCTGCGGGCAACGCCTGGCTCACGGTTACAGGTAAACGTCCGGTAGCAGAAACGGCACCAAAAAGAACTTGAGGAATAAGGGTCTGCGTAACTTCCGTATCTTCATATGCACACAGGAGATGGTCTATGCGGTCGAAATATTTTAAGCTATAGGGTGTACCAAACACGACCAACGCTACAGTAGTTTTGCTCCGGAGCCTTTCCAGAAAAGTACGGGTAGACTGAGGAATGCCATATGCCTGACTGGCAGAAGTATTGAGCCCATGTAAGCCTATTACTACTACTTTGTAATCGGCCAACTTTGTTAGCAGAGATTCATAGGCACTGGAGGAAGTATCTTTCCGGGCAATGGCAAAATGCTGGAACGTCGTATACTTATCCAGGTATTCCTGAAAAGTATTCCCTTTCGCTTCACCAATGGTAAGAGAAGCAAAAGACAAGGTGTCCAGGCTGCGGAAAGGGAGTAACCCTTGTTTGTTATTAACTACGGTAATGGCTTTTTCATACAACTCAAAATCCATAGCCTTCACCTGCGGACTTACTATTTGCTTAACCACAATCGGCATAGTGGCAGGCTTTACATCTTTGGATTGCACTTCTTTAGCAGCCAGCTGAGTGCCCTGCATGTTAATCCGGAAGGGCACAATTACTTCAGCTGTGGTATCGCCGGTAAAAGGCAACTGCCAGCTGAGACTTTCTGCGGTAAATAAGTTAGTATTGTTCAGGTACTGGAGTACTTGCTCTTTTGTATCTTTTATGAGCGCATACGGGCTGGCGAAAGGAGAAGCTGAATCTGATTTGCTGAACCAGGCGGTCCATAATTTTCCTGTTCTTGCCTGCAATACAGACCTGAGATTATACTCTTGTTTGAATTGGGAAGCAAGAAAAATAAAAATCAAAGGCAATATCACAGACAGCAATCTTTTCATAAGCAATGAGTAATAAATCTGTTTTATAAACAAAACCCTTTAAACGTACTGTATTTTATTAAGTTTTATCTGTACTTTATTTACTAATACTTCATCAATTCTAATGCCACTAACAGAAAAAACCTGTTTGCTACTGAATAAAATTATGTATTTTTCAAATTTACCAAAACAATATTTGCTTCACCGATAAAATAATTCATATTTTATTGGCAGTAAGCAACTCAAAAGACTTTTTAGAAAACTACTGGCGAATAAGGGATAAAAGGATGATTCCCTCTGCAAATCACTACCAGAACTGGTAGGGATAATTCAAGAAATATAAAGTTACTATGTTTGTTATTATTTTTATTTTGCTCTAATGCCTTCATGCCAAATAATAAACTAAAAAAGCCAGTATATCTTATATTCCATTTGCTTCTACTTATAGTACATTATTTTGTACTATAAAGTTCTACGAGAAGATCAATATCTGTCAAAATAAAAAAGCATATTCAAGTTACGGCAAAGCGCAAAAAAGCGGATATACCGGAATCTTTATAACCGGATTACAAAAACAATAGGTAAGCCTTTATAAAACAGGCGCTTAATGAAAGCTAAAATAAAAAATGATGTATGAGGTGGAAGTAAATGCAGATAAGCTGGCAAGCTCTATGAATATACACAATGCTACTTACCAGCTTGCTTTCAAAGGGTGTTGTCTGGATCAGTTAAATAAGGCAAAACATTTATTCAGGTCTTGTTCGGTTATTTCAAACAAAAACTTTCCTCTTCCCAATGGCTTTTTCTTGTTATACTGATAAACTTTTGTGCCGGCAGCAAAGCCTACATACCGGGTCTCCAAAGGATTAAATGCCAGTATGTTGCCACTTATTTCTATCTGTTGTGGCCAAATACTATTGTTTTGAATGCTGAATGCAACAGAAGATAATTCCTCTGCCGATGCTATTATTTGAGAGGCCGGCGGCAATGTATCCGACGGTACTGTATTACCTTCACTCTTCGGTTGATACGCTTGGTTATATGCATCATAGTACTTTTTACGTTCAGCTTTACTCATGCTTTCCGGATAAGGGATATGGCAACTAGCCAGTATACATATAACCACTAAAGCAGACACTAGTGTAGAAAAGAGCTGCAGATGTCTCATACTTATAGTTTTTTACCAATGAACTCTGTTCCGTTTAAGAGGATGCGAATGTCAGAAAAACTGCTGTCTGCCAAAGCCTTGAAGGTGATAAGTGCATGAAAAGCAGGCACATTGAAAGAGTTTTCTCCTTGCAGATACATTTCTACTTTCCGTTCTCCGGTTGCCTGTACATAGAGTTTTCCGTTTTCCTGCGTAATGAGGACTTTATCAAAATCTGCACCCTGCATTTGATACTCACCTACAAATGCATCATACGTTACCATTTCAGCAGGCAACTGCTCATAGGCTGCGGAACCCGATGCCGGTATGGAAGACTCGTACAATTGCTTTTCTGAACAGCTTACAATTACTGCTAAAAAAAGGAAAGAAAGTTGTTTCATAAGTAATGCTAAATAAAGGAGTTATTGCAGGCAAACCAGCTGGTACATAGCTTATCTACATATTAGCTATAAGGAATGGTAAGCTTTAGTTATCTTATTCGGTTCGGAGGGAGCTAACTGGGTTAGATTTGGCTGTTTTAATCGTCTGGATACTAATGGTAAGTGAAGCAAGCAACAAGATCAACAGAGCCGGTAGTATAAACAACCAGGCATTTAGCTCAATACGGTACGGATAATTTTGTAGCCATTGTTGCATACCTAGGTAGGTAAGTGGCCAGGCAACCAGGTTGGCTATTAATACCAGCTTAATAAAATCTTTGGATAACAACAATAAAATACCCTTCTCAGACGCTCCTAATACCTTACGGATGCCTATTTCTTTTGTCCGTTGCGTGATAGTGAACGATGCCAGGCCAAATAACCCCAGACAAGCTACGATAATTGCCAGCAGGGCAAACAAGCCAAATACTTGCCCGAACTGACGATCGGCCTGATATTTCTGGTCAAAATAGTCATCTAAGAAAAAGTACTCAAAAGGATTGCCTGGAAATAAAGCCTGATATTGTTTTTTTGCATTTGCTATGGTTGCCGCTATCTGTTGCACAGCCTGCTCGTTAGAATTAATACGCAGCGTAAAATAGTTAGCCCACTCACTGCGAAAGACAATTAACGCCTCCAAGGTAGTTTTTAAGGATTCATGATGATACGCTTTTACCACGCCAATGATGCGTCCTTCCCTGGTATCGCCATTATAGATTGGTTGATTGATAGCTTCGCCTGGGGTTGCAAATCCCAGTTGTTTAAGGGCAATCTCATTTACTATTACCTCCTTATTTTCTCCATCGGTTGGGCTTGCCGAAGAAAATGTCCGCCCGGCCAGCAGTTGGATTTGATACGCTTCAAAAAAATCAGAATTTACATAAAACACATTGTATTTCCGGGTAGGGTCTGCTTTGCGGGTTTGTTGCCGGAAGCCGGTAGAATACCAGTTGTACCCTCTGCCTGGTATGCTTTGCGAAGCCGTTACCTGGCTTACTGCCGGATACCGCTTCATTTCATTTTTATATACGCCCACATTTTTGACAAACTCTTTTTCATCTCCTTGAACAGATGGCGCCTTAATTATCAGGAGTTGAGACAAATTAATGCCTAGCTCTTTGTTGCGCATGTACATGAGCTGGCTATATATGGTAAATGTGCCGGTGAGAATAGTAACAGAGGCAGCAAATTGAATTACGACTAAGGCTTTGCGCAAGCTCGCTCCACGTAAATTTTTAGAATAACTACCTTTTAATACTTGCGCGGGTTTAAAAGACGATAAAATAAAGGCCGGATAGGCACCAGCTAAAAACGCACCTACAATAAACAACAATAAAAGAAAGAGCCACAGTGTATGTGTATGTAACAAGGCAATGGACAAAGGTTTGCCAGTAAGTGTATTAAATAATGGCTGACACAGTTGTACAAATGTAACGGCAAGAACAATAGCTAATAGGTTCAGTAAAAGAGCTTCCAGTAGAAATTGCCCGATTAACTGCGGCCGGCTGGAACCAGATACTTTCCGTATCCCTACTTCCTTTGCCCGGTCTAATGCCCGTGTGGTAGACAAGTTAATATAATTTACCCAAGCAATCAGAAGTATAAAGAGGGCAATGGTCGTAAGGAAATACACTAGCTTGCTGTTCCCATTGGTGCCGGCTTCTGCCGGAAGATTGGAATATAAGTGAATGCCTGTCATGCGCTGTAACGCCAGCTTGCTTTTCTCATCTGCCCCTACTTGTTTGATTAATCCCGGAAACTTGTCTGCCAGTAGCTGGGGACTGGCTTCTTTGGTTAACTGCACATAGGTATAAAAACTAGTCCAGCTCCAGTTGCTGAGTTTAGCCCAGAACTGGCTCGTCGTGTTCAGTGTAGAAATAGAAAGTAAAGCATGAAATTGTAAATGTGAGTTTATGGGTACATCTTGTAGTACTGCGCTAACCGTACAGGTATGTTCGCCAAACTGGTCATAAAACGTAAGTGTTTTGCCTACCGCTTTTTCACTACCAAAATACTTTTTTGCATACGTCTGGCTGATCACGATCGTATTAGGTTCGCTTAATAAGCCGGGGAACTGGGGAGTAAGTAAGGGATAAGAAAACACCTGGAAGAAATCCTCATCTACATAAGCAAATTTTTCTTCATTATAAACTGCCTGTGCTTGAGCAATACGCACTACGCCGCTGGTATATAAAAATCTGGCTACGCTGGCTATTTCTGGAAAACGCGACTTTAACAAAGGCCCCAGGGGAGCACTGGCAGTTGCCACATACGTTTCGTCTTCCGGCGATTGCACAACTACCCGGTATACACGATTGCCTTCTGTATGAAAAGTATCATAGCTTGTTTCAAAAACGACATATTCTAAAATTAATAGACAAGCCGCCATACCAAGAGCCAACCCAAGGATATTTATCAGAGAAAACAACTTGTTCTTCTGTATGTTTCTCCAGGCAATAATGAGATAATTATGAAACATGGGGATTATTTTTATTACAACTAACAAATAATGGGCTGCTCAACTATGTGTACAAGATACCTTACTACAGGCATACTTCCATACACTAAGCAAGCCACAGGTAGTACGTAGCTAGAATAATACCATGTATACAATTATCTATATATCAGCAGCTTAATATATAAACATACTAAGATTTGGCTGAGATTGTATCAGAATGACACAGCGCATTGTATCAAAGTAAAACAAACCCTTTAAAATTGTGCGTATCTCCCCAATGAATATTGTTTATCCTACGCCGGCTGATTAAAGACTACGTGTAAGTGTATAGTAGCATAACCGGCTTTTGCAAAAAATAACAAACCATTTTAGTTCTACTATTCCTTTATAGCATTAAAAATAGCCTTACAAAAAAATAATTAGTAAATGCACATATTTTAGGTGAAACCTCCAACATTTCTCTTTTCCATGCCGTACACCTTTCGAAAGCATCTCTTACCCAAGTTTAATTAAGTAATACTCCTAAAACCACCTCAATCAAACAAACCACTTTCCTATGATTTCACGCATGGACCGGCTGGCTGTTGACCTGCCAAAACCCAAAAATCCGTCGCCAAATGATGCGGCAGCCGTTCAAGAATTACTTGGCGGTAAATTCGGAGAAATGTCTACTCTGATGAATTACACCTTTCAATCGTTTAATTTCCGAGGCCGCGACCGGCTTAGGCCATTTTATGATCTGATTGCCAGTATTGCGGCTGAAGAATACGGCCACATCGAGGCTGTTTCTTATGCTATTAATTTGCTTCTGACCGGAACTTCCAAAAGAGGTACCGATCCAACTAAAACGCCTTTGGCTGACACCACAGATGCCCGCAATACGCGGCACTTCATTGCCAGCGGACAAGCGGCTCTTCCTATGGATTCTATGGGTGACTTCTGGACTGGGGCAAATGTATTTTCCAGTGGTAACCTGAAATTGGATTTGCTACATAACTTCTTCCTGGAGTGTGGTGCCAGAGCTAACAAAATGCGGGTTTACGAAATGGTTTCTGACCCTACGGCCCGTCAGATGTTAGGCTATTTGTTGGTTCGTGGAGGTGTGCATGTGGTTGCCTATGCAGTTGCCTTGGAAAAACTCACTGGTGTAGAAGTAAGGAAACTGGTGCCTGTACCAGAGCTTAAGAATGATGCGTTTCCGGAAGCATTACAGTTTATGAAAAACAAAGAGCATCTGAAACTCTATTCTTTCAGCCAGTCAGACTATCAGCAAGCTGGGCTAATATTTAATGGTCCACATCCGGAAGATGGTCAGCCATTGGAGTTTGTAATCGGACATCCTGAGACGTTTGCACCGCCTGTGTTAGAGGAAGAACCCCAGCTAAATTCACCGGGTGCTGAAAATTATGATCCGCAAATGTTTATAGATATGGCCAAGAAAATGGGTATCAAATTTTAATAAAGCTACCATTGTAAAAAGGCTGCAAGTGTTTATTGCAGCCTTTTTTATTGTAAGCATTTTATAACTAAACCCGCCTGTTGAATTTCTAGGTACATTCATTTCACTCTTCTACTCATCTCTCAAAGCTTTCACCGGGTTTTCTTTAGCAGATTTTAAAGTTTGGTAGAAAATAGTCAGAAAAGCAATTAGTACAACTGCCAGGCTAGGTATAATAAAAAAACCTGCATGAATAGGTGTATGGTACGCATACCCGGAAAGCCATGTGTATATACTCCAGTAGATAATAGGCCAGGCAATTAGGTTTGCCCATAACACCAGCTTCATAAAATCCTTGGCTAGTAATAGTAAAATAGAAGAAACAGACGCACCTAATACTTTCCGTACACCTATTTCTTTATTTCGCTGAATGGAAGCATAGGAAACAAGTCCAAATAATCCCAGGCAAGCAATAAAAATAGCCATCCCTGAAAATAAGCTAAAAATATATCCAAACCGCTTGTCTGCCTCATATTGCTTGGCAAAATGTTCGTCCATAAAAAAATACTCAAAAGGGCTGTCCGGATAAAGCTTTTTATAGGTTTGCTCGATGGATGCTATAGTCTGCGGAAGAAGATGGGGAGTTATTTTAGCAGAGAAGTATTTTGCGTTGGTGGCACTTAGCTCCAGGATAATAGGGATTACTTCTTTCGCTAAAGAATACTGATGAAAATCTTTGATAACTCCTATAATAGTTTTTTCACCCTCATAAAGTATCCGCTGGTTTACTGCCTCTGCCGGACTTTGAAAGCCCAATACTTTTATAGCTGCTTCGCTTAAAATCAGGCTGTTTTTTTCGGTAGACAGGTCTTTAGTAAAATTCCTGCCGGCCAGTAACTTCATAGCATAAGTACGCATAAAATCAATATCTGCCTGTACATGATGAAACATATGTCCTACCTCTGCCGGCACAGTGCCTACCCTGCCAACGGCACCAATGGTACCATACATACCGGCGTTAGGTACAGAAGAAAAAACCGTAACGGTAGCAATGGCAGCCTGCGAAAGAAGCTCTTGTTTGAACACAGCCGCCTTGTTACCGGCTACAGAATCGGCTACTTTCAGCGAAGGAGCTTTTACTACCAGCAGCTGGTCTATGTTCATACCCAGGTCGGATGTCTGCATAAACTGCATTTGCCTGTAAACAGTATACGTTCCGGCCACCATCAGCACGGCTACTACAAATTGCAGCATAATCAATATCCGTCTGAATGAAAATATACTGAATGACTGGTGCATTTTTCCTTTAAGGGCCAGTACTGGTTTGAAGGACGAAAGCAGGTAAGCCGGATACATACCAGACAAAAAAGATCCGGCTAAGAATACTCCACTCAAGGAAAGCCACAAACCTGTATCCAGCCATTTGAACACATAGAAAGGTTTGGCAGCTACCTTATTTAGCCAGGGACCGGCTAGTTGTACCAAAGTAAAGGCCAGCAAAAGGGCGGCAAAGTTTAGTAGCAGCGCTTCAAAGAAGAACTGACTGCTTAGCTGCTTACGGCTGGCTCCAATTACTTTCCGTACAGCTACTTCTTTGGCCCGCTCCAAGGCACGGGCTGTAGATAAATTGACGTAATTTATACAGGCCAATAGCAGAATAAAAAAGGCCACCAGCATCAATAGGCGGACAGTAGCTATATTTCCATTGGCCTCTGCTTCATTTTGCAGGTCGGAGTGCAGGTGTATATCCAGCAGCGGTTGCAACACAAGCTCAGTCCGGTTCTGCCCGATACCCAATCCTGGACCTTCATTCCAAACTTTGCCTAAGTATTTATCAATAAAAGCGGGAAGCTTAGCACGTAGGTTTGGCACATCTGTGCCGGGAGCCAGCAGGATATAGGTGAAATGATCGATACTATCCCACCCGTTTAACCGTTCGTTGCCTATATGGCTTGCCAATGTTTGTATGGAAACCAGGAAATCAATAGGGACATGTGAATTAGAGGGCAAATCGGCAAACACACCCTTCACTGTTACATCCTGCTCCAGCAACCGAGTTTTTAGGGTAAGTACCTTCCCTACTGCCTGCTCCTTTCCGAAATATTTTTTAGCCGCAGACTGGGAAAGCAGAATTTCATTAGGAGCTTGTAAGCCTGGTGCATTACTCCCCTGCTGCATCTGTAAGGTGAATATGTTCAGAAGGTCTGCATCTGCAAAGAATAAATTCTCTTCAGTGAATGCCTGATTCTGGTAGGATACAATACTTCTGCGGAAGCTTAGTCTGGTAAAGGCCGCTACTTCCGGAAAATCTGCTTTCATAGCCGGCCCGAGTCCCAGAAAGGTAGCTGCATATTGAGCAGGTATACCTTCGCGGTAGAAATTAGTACCCACCCGGTATATCCGCTCACCCTTCTCATGAAACGCGTCGTAGGTGAGTTCGTAGCGGATGTATTGCACAATCAGCAGAAAAGCCGCCATGCCAACTGCCAAGCCTGTTACATTAATAACAGAAAACGATTTGTAACGCAGCAAAGCCCGGGAAGCAGTAAAGAGGTAATTGCGAAGCATGAAGAGAGTAAGGACTAAAGTATAGGTAAGTAATGCTTATTTTACAACTAATACAGAATTTGTATAGCCATTCTCCGTGGCGGTAGCCTTGTTAGCAGGGTCCAGTATCCATTCGCCATCTACCACAAGTTTGTACTGATAGGTTCCCGGAGGTAAATCTACCTTGCATAACCATTCGTTGCCTTTGCGGAAAAACAGGGTATGCAATCCATTCCATTTATTAAAACTGCCTGCCAGGGTGATAAGCTTTGCCTGCGGATAACCTTTCAAAGTAAGCGTAGTGTTGCCCTTCTGCGACTCCGGAGCAAGCAATTGATCGGCTAACTGTTTAGCTCCTTCATTTTTAGGGTTCAGTTCAAAAGACTTCAGATAATTATCTGCCGCTGCTTTATAATCGCCATTCATCAGGCAGGCTTCTGCATAACTATCGTACGCATTAGCCGACTGAGGATAGGCTTCTACGTTTAATTTGAATACCTCTTTGGCTTGTTGTACTTTCTTGGCATGCAGCAAAGAATAGCCAATTTCATTCATTTTCTCCTCTGCTATTATAGATTTCCTGGCAGCATTCAAGAATGGCTCTATCGCTTTTGCTACCCCTTTAGAGGGAATATTTTTTATGAATAACATACCTGGATCGGTATACTTGTCGTAAGCTAAAAAATCCACCGCAGGTTGCTCGCCTCCAACAGTTAGCCCGGTTATTTCTTTAATAATGCTTAATCCATTAGAGCCATTCGTAAAGTATAGTACGCCTGTTTTCTTTTGCTTATACGCTACCACATAGCATTTAAAGGTATTGTTGTCGCCCCAATGCCAGAAAGCACTGCCATCGGTAGCTTGTTGCAAACCAAAACCTAAGCCCCAGGAAATAGATTTAGACATAGGGGAGGAAGCATCAAAAGCTTTTTCCGGGACCTGTATCTGAGGGGACACCATAGCCTGCACAGTCTGCCTGCTAAGACCGGTCTCATTAAGGATGGCTACTATAAATTTTGCATAATCGCCAGCCGTTGTTTGCAAAGAATAGGCGGCATTTGCCTGCTGAGGTTTGTTTTTGTCCATCACCTTCAGAAAACCATCGTGGGGCAAGGCAAAATCATCATTCAGCAACGGCTTCCATACATAGCTACTCCGGCTCATGCCTAAGGGTGTAAATACGTTTTCCGCCATTACTTCATTCAGCGCCTTACCGGTAAGTTTTTCTATCACCTTTTGCAAATACACAAATCCTTCCCCGGAATACCGGAACTGCTTGCCTGGCTCAAAATGAATCCGCAGCGAATCTCCACCCCGCCAGTTGGGGAAACCACTAGAATGACTCAACACCATGCGGGCAGTAATTTGCTTGTACCGGTTATCCTGCTGTATATCCTCATAGGGCAAATATTGATACAAGGGTTTGTCTAACTCCAGTAAACCAGACTCTACAAATTTCAACACAGCATAGGCAAAAACAGGTTTACTTAAAGAAGCTGCATCAAACACGGTAGTATTCGTTACCCTCTCTTTGGTTTCTGCACTCTTTACCCCATACCCGCCTGTATAGATCACTTTGCCCTCACTAATGACTGCCAGTGCAATACCTGGAATAACAGCACTATCTAACAGCTGAGGTATTCGTTTTTCAAGCTTGGCTGCTACCTGCGCTTTATTAATAGAGCTTGTACTAGTAGGCTGACTATAACTAGTCAAAAAAATGCCTGTACACAGCAGCAGTAGTAAACATTTTACGTACTTTTTACCTGTCATAAAAAATCTGTTTTATTCTAAATATAACGCTTATTGCCACCCGTTCAAGGGAGTATTCATAGGTTACCGGGATTTACTGGATTCTCTGGGCACTTGCGAGATAGGTACGAAGCATAATTTATAATTAATGACTGTTGATGAATGAATATTTTATACCATGCCTCACTCATAGTTAAGCGCTTTTGCCGGATTAGCTCTGGCCGCTTTCATCGTTTGTATACTTACTGTTACCAAAGCTGTTACTAAAATCAGTAAGGTAGGCAGAATAAACAGAAAAGCACTGATTTCTATGCGGAAGGCATAATTCTCTAACCACCTGCTAATTCCCCAGTAAGCCACTGGCCAGGCAAATACATTGGCCAACAGAATCAACTTTATAAAGTCGCTTGTTAGGAGTGAAAGAATACTATAAACTGAAGCACCTAATACTTTGCGTACGCCTATTTCTTTCGTACGCTGCCTGGTAGTTAATAAAGATAAGCCAAACAGCCCCATACAGGCCACTAATACAGCAAGGCTTGAGAAAAAGGAAAACACCTTTTCAAATTGTTCGTCTTGCTGATATTGCCGGTTAAAGAACTCATCCAGGAAGAAGTACTCAAATGGGCTACTGGGAAAGGTATTTTTGAACGTTGTTTCTAGCTGCTGAACGGTTTGCTTAATGTTTTCAGGATTTACTTTCGCTGCAAAATACTCTATACTCGAGCCGTCCTGGCTGTAAAAAATCATTGGCTCATGCTTTTCTTTCAAGGAACGGTTATGAAAATCCTGCAGTACGCCTATAATTTCCAGTTTGAAAGTTCTACCCCGGCCGTTCCGCGAATAAATGTTTTGCCCAATAGCTTGCGCTGGTGTAACAAAACCTAAGGGTGCCAGAGCAGCTGCATTAATCATAATAGGAATTATACTGTTTTCGCTCTTAACACTATTGACAGAAAATTTTTCTCCGGCAATAAGTTTTATACCAAACTGATCAATAAACTCCGGGCCTATGGCAAGTGTGTGGTAGCGTACCACTTCTTCATCAGGGGCATCTGGTCTCCGGATAATCCGGTTATACCAGCTTACTTCTTTCCCCGGAATGGTAGAAGACGTAGTAAAGCTGCTAATACCCGCATACGTACGTACCTGCGTCTGAAAGTTTGCAAGTTTCCGCAGAAACTTGCTTTCCTCTTCCGGACTATCGCGCCTGCTTTGAGGAGCTGCTACAATTAAGGTTTGTTCTATGTTCATTCCCAAATCTTTGGCATGCATGTAGCTTACCTGCCGGTAAACAGCAAAAGTACCAATCGTCAGCACCAGCGAAGCTGCAAACTGGAAGAATACGAGCACTTTTCTTAACCGTAAGCCTTTCCCTGTCTTATACAACTGCCCTTTTAATACTTGCATGGGCTGGTAAGCGGAAAGTATGAGTGCCGGATAAAACCCGGATAACAAAGCGCCAATGAAGGTGAATAGCAAGAGTATGGGTATAAAAGGGTATTGCTGCCAAAGGGTAAAAGGGATGGCTATTCCTACAAGTTCTTTAAACCAAGGCAAAGTAAATTGAACAATGGTTAAAGCGAAAATTAAGCCTAGCAAATTTAGCAGCAATGATTCCAGGAAAAACTGCTTCATCAAATGAATCCGCATCGAACCCATTACTTTCCGGATGCCTACTTCTTTAGCCCGCTCTAGCGCTTTAGCCGTAGACAGATTGATATAGTTAATATAGGCAATAAATAACACTAATACCGCAATACACACCAGAAACCAGACGATCCTGCTATCTCCCTGCCGGCTGATATCTTCGGCTAAGCCAGCATATAAATGAATAGCCGATAAAGGTTGCAAGAAGTAGTTAATAGACGAAGTCCCTCCATCTTGATGTGTTTTAATGAACGATGCTAATTTATCCTGTAATGGCTGTGTATTAGTGCCAGGCGATACTAACAAATAGGTAAAAGCATCCCAGGTTTTAGGCCCCCCGGCCTGGCCTGGCGTATTGCGCGAAACCAGGAAGTTGAATTGCAAATGTGATTGAAGCGGCGCATCTTGGCAAATCCCTCTTACAATACCCGATAATTTATGCCCCTGGTTGTGGTTTTCCATGATAATTTCCCTGCCTATGGGATCTTGTTTACCAAAATATTTCAAGGCGGCGCTTTGGGTAATTATCACAGCATGAGGCTCGTCCAGTACATCAGGTGAGCCATTTACTAATGGAAAAGAAAAAGTTCGCAGGAAAGAGGCGTCAACAAACAATACTTGATCTTCATTATAAGCAGTTAAAATACCTTCTGTGCTAGGGGCAGTTACTACACCTGTCCAGGTAGAAACCCTGACTACTTCCTGTACTTGAGGAAACGTTTTTTTTAGTTCATCACCGATTTCAATCACACCAGTTCCACGCTTCTGGGTTACTATACCTTCCTGAAAATGTTCAGATTCAATCCGGTAAATATGGTCAGCCTGTTTATGAAAACTATCATACCCCAGTTCAAAGCTTACATATTGCAGAATAAGCAAGCAGGCAGCCATCCCAATAGCCAATCCTGTAATATTGACAGCAGAGAACAACTTATTTTTTAGTAGGTTTCTCCAGGTGATAATAAGGTAGTTACGAAGCATGAGTAATGATTAATGACTAGTTAAAAAATGATTGATTTTGTATGGAGTATCTCGCAGCACGTATAGAAGCAGTATAAATTTTAAATACTGTTTGCTACTCCTGCACGCCACTTTTACTCATTCCGCAGTACATAGGCTGGATTGGCGCGGGCTACTCTCCATGTATGGAAACTAATGATACTTATGCTTAATAAGCAAACAGCCAAGCTAGGCAAAACAAACAGCCACACGGTTACTTCTGTCTGAAAGGCATAGTTCTGCAGCCATTGTCTTAAACCTAAAAATGCCAGTGGCCATCCCAGCAAACTAGCCACTAAAAGCAGCTTGATAAAATCCATAGAAAGTAGCAGCAGAATGCTCGGAACCGAAGCACCCAAAACTTTGCGTACCCCTACCTCTCTGGCGCGGCCTGCTGTAATAAATGAAGCTAACCCGAATAGTCCTAGGCCAGATACAACAATGGCCAGTATTGCAAAAGCATTAAATAATGAGCTCATCCGTTGCTCCGCCTTATACAACGCATCATACGCATCATCCATAAAATGATAATCTACTGGGTAATCTTGGCTATAGTTATCTACTATTTTTTTTATACTTGCCAGGGCCGTTTTGGTATGTTCTGGTTTAATCCGGATAAGCAGATACGAAATATCCTGAGGGCTTACATGAATAAGGGCTGGCTCTATCTCTTTTTGCATAGAAGTAAAATGAAAGTCTTTGACAACACCCACAACTATTCCTTTTTTGTCATAAAAAGAAATGGGTTGGCCAATAGGATTAGTCAGCCCCATTCGCTGCACAGCGGCTTCATTTAACAGGAAGCTGGCTGTATCGGTGGGTATACTGGCAGACAAACTTCTACCCTCTTTTATCTTCAGTTGTAGTGTTTCAATAAAATCGTATTGCACCCGGAAATTATGGATCATAAAATGATCATCTGGATTTTTGCCTGGAAACTCAATTCCTCCGCTTCCATCTGAACCTACCCATTTGAATGGCATGCTGTAATAGTTGGTGCCTGACACGGCTTGAATAGCAGTATTTTGAAGCAGCTCATTTTTTACCAGAGAATAGTTGTCTTTCAACTGGCCTCTCATCTCTACATATACCAGGTCAT
The DNA here is from genome assembly GCF_030503435.1 of Rhodocytophaga aerolata. Classification (GTDB taxonomy): domain Bacteria; phylum Bacteroidota; class Bacteroidia; order Cytophagales; family 172606-1; genus Rhodocytophaga; species Rhodocytophaga aerolata. The sequence continues at coordinate 206,600 of NZ_JAUKPO010000006.1, read as the reverse complement.
CTTTAGTAAGGCCTAGCTTTTTTGTGCTGATATACTGCAACTGGCGGTTAATAAGGATGGTGCCAATAATCATAATGATAGACAGGCTAAACTGCCCTGTTACTAATACTTTCCGGAGAAAAACCCCTTTTGAAACCGAAAGTGGCTGTCCTTTTAGCACTTTGGCTGGCGAAAAAGCAGACAGGTAAAAGGCAGGATATATACCCGCCACAAGGCCAACTAAAATAATTAGCCCGCTGAATAACCCCAAGTATGTGGGGTCAAAAGTAGTGATGGTCAGCTGCTTTCCGGTTAGTTCATTAAAAAAAGGCAAAGCTAGTTGTACTACCGTAAGCGAAAGTATTCCTGCAATCAGCGAAAATAGTAGCGACTCACCTAAAAACTGAAAAATTAATTGTTTTCGGTCTGCTCCTACCACTTTGCGTAAGCCTACTTCCTTAGCTCGGCGTGTAGCTTTGGCCGTAGACAAATTCATGAAGTTGAATATGGCAATCAGCAATACAATACCAGCCGTGAGTGAAAAGAATTGGACATACCGGATATCGCCCCGTACACCAAAATCGGTATTGAAATCAAATTGTGAATACAAGTGTATATCTTTAAGGGCTTGTAAGTACAATATCTCCTCATTTCTATCCGGCTTCGTGTGAAAATAATTCCGTATTTTAGCTTGTACCTCTTCTATAGTAGCTTCTTCTGAAAGCTGAACATAGGTATAAAAAGCATTGGCTCCCCACTTGGTTAAATCTGTTCCGTACTCTTTGATAAACTCAAAAGGAATAACAAAGTCAAACTGCAGATGCGAATGTGCCGGAATATCTTTAATTACCCCTGTTACCACCAATGTATACTGATTATTTATTTGAATTTGCTTGCCTATGGGATTATCGCTGCCGAAGTATTTACTGGCCAAGCGTTGGGTGAGTATAATAGAATGCGGATGTGTGAAGGCTGTAGTGTAAGTGCCTTGTACAAACGGAAAATCAAACATTTGAAATAGGCTCTTTTCGGCATATATTCCGCTAGGTTCTTCAATCAGTTTGTCTCCATATTTCAGCAGCACATCTCCCCACAAGGCAAACCTGGTAGCATTCACCACTTCTGGAATGTCTTGCTGGAGGGCAGTTGCTAAGGGTGCAGGCGTACGGCCAACATTATACCATATACCAGACTGGTTTTGCTCTTGGGCTACCCGGTAAAGGGTGTGAAAATTCTTATTAAAACGGTCGAAACGGGTTTCTTCTACAATGTAGAGCAAAATGAGCAGGCAAACGGCTATACCAGCTGCAAAGCCAACAATGTTAATAAACGAAAAGACCTTACTCTTTAATAAAGTTCGCCAGGTGATAATAAGGTAGTTGCGAAGCATAGAAAAATAATTAGTGAACTGTCTGAATGAGTATGTGCTTACCGGGTTACATTATTCATACCGTAAGGCTTTTACAGGATTTGCTTTTGCCGAGCGGATGGTTTGCATACTTACAGTTAGTAGGGCAATGACAATAACCAGTATACTAGGAAGCAGAAACAACCAGGGACTTATATCTATCCGGAAGGTATAGTTTTGCAACCATTGCCGGATACTCCAGTAAGCCAGTGGCCAGGCAATCAGGTTAGCTATTAGCACCAATTGCATAAAATCTTTGGAGAGCAGGTAGATCATCTGGTCTACAGAAGCCCCCATCACTTTGCGGATGCCTATTTCTTTGGTGCGTTGGATGGTAGCAAAGGAGGCGAGACCCAGCAAACCCAGGCAGGCGATAAATATAGCCAGCAGAGCAAATAAGGTAAATATCCGACGGAAATGACGATCGGCTTTATATTGTGAATCAATAAATTCATCCAGGAAAAAGTATTCGAAAGGATTACCAGGAAAAACAGATTGATAGGTTTCTTCAATAGCCTTGATGGTAGTTGGTACATCTTTCATGTCCAGTTTCAGGGAAAAGCAACGGCCAGCATTCGGATTCAGTATAAAAATCATGGGTACATAATCACTTCTCAACGATTTCTGGTGGTAGTTCTTCACCACGCCTATAACCGTATAGGGAAAATCTTTTCCATACGTAATTTTACTATTTACAGCTTCTTGCGGGTTCTTAAAGCCTAATGCTTTTGCAGCTGCTTCATTGATAATAGCTCCTTTATTATCTGTTGAATAGGCTTTAGAGAAAGCCCGGCCAGCCAGTAAAGGGATGGAATAGGTATTTACAAAATCATAATCTGCCCAGATGAGGCTGAACATAGATATGCCGTTATCGTTGCTTCCTTCCCGTTTAATGCCATTATCTGAATACATATTCTCCATCCCAGGAACTACATCGGTAGTAGCTACATTTTTCACCGCCGGGTATTGCCGGACTTTATTGCGGAACAATTCCAGTTTAGTATCAAACTGGGCATAATCTTTTATAATGAAGGGAGTTTTTACCACTAGCACACCCTCCACATTCAGACCAAGGTCGTGCTCTTGCATAAATTGTATCTGGCGGAATACGGCAAAAGTTCCGGTTATAAGTAATACAGAAACGACAAACTGGAATATAACCAGGCCTTTTCTTAGGAGAATACCACTAGCCGAACTCCGCCATTTTCCTTTTACTACCAATACCGGCTTATAGGAGGAAAGCGCAAAGGCAGGATATAAGCCCGACAGTATGGTTCCGCTGATGAATAGTCCTATAAATAGCAGCCAGAAGTAGGAACTCTTCCAGAAGGTAATCTGTATTTGCTGACCGGTAAAGTCATTGAAATAAGGCATCGCCAGTTGTACCAGGGTAATAGCCGTTATGGCACCTATGGTATTTAGCAATAGAGCTTCTGTTAAAAACTGACGGATCAACTGCCAGCGGCTGGCTCCCACTACTTTACGGACCCCTACTTCTTTGGCTCTTTCGATAGAACGCGCCGTAGAGAGATTTATATAGTTTACCCAAGCCAGTAGCAGAATAAAGGCAGCAATAATCAGGAGGAAGTAGATCGTGCGGATACTGTTATTTACACTAATTTCATTCCTCAGATCAGAATACAGATGTATGCGTTGCAGCGGTTGTAAAAACAATTCTTCCCGGGCATTTTCAGCAGCCAGATCTTTGCCCCTATATGTCTGAATGAAATCAGCAAACTTTGCTTCCAACGCAGTTGGAGATACCTGTGGAGATAGTAAAAGATATGTATATGTTTGAAAGCCTCGCCATTCTGTATCCATTTCCATTCCCAGCGCTTTATATGATAGCAAAAAATTAACTTGAAGGTGGGAGTTGGCCGGCACATCTTTAAATATGCCAGTTATTAGCTTAGGCTCAGACCGGTTGCCTTGCTGCAAATAAATGAGCTTCCCCATAGCATTCTCTTTGCCAAAATGCTTCCTGGCCATAGATTCTGATAATACCACTGCATTGGCCCCTATCAGAGCCGTAGCCGGATTCCCCTGAGTTAATGGAAAAGAGAATACATTAAAAAAAGTAGGATCAGCGAAGTAAATACCTTCTTCTTTAAAAGTTACTTCCCGGAAAGCCTGGGCCGCTTTTTTGTAAGCTTCTGTTTCCGCAACCATAAAAATAGAGTTATCATGATCAGCCGTATCAACCAAAGGATTATCCGGATCGGTAAGCCAATTGCCATTTACCACAAACTTGTACATGTGGCGGCCTGGCGTCAGGGTAAGCTTGGCAACCCATTCATCCCCTTCTCTAGTCATGGGTTGGAGGTTGGGGTTCCACCCGTTAAAATCGCCGGCTAGAGAAACCTTGGTAGAATCGGCAAACCGTTTGGTACGGATAGTAACTGGTTGAAGAAAACTTGCCTCCATACCTGCCGTATGGCTTACCATCGTATTGCCATACCAGGGCCTAAGCCTCGTATAATGCATTACTTCAGGAAACTCTCTTTTCATGGCCGGGCCAGCCGCATGATAACTTTGCGCGGTCTGCCCATCCAGTTGTCCGGCTACATATCGGTTGCCAGCTACCCGGTAAATACGGTCAGCCTGGCTATGAAAGGTATCGTAGCTCATCTCAAATACTACGTACTGCAATACCAGTAAGCAAGCCGCCATGCCAACTGCCAGGCCCAGGCTATTGGTTAATGAAAATGCTTTGTGTTTGCTAAAATTTCGCCAGGCGATGGTCAGGTGGTTGCGGAACATATGAGAGAAGAGTAATGATTATTGACGAATGAATACGTATAGGATATATAGGTTTATGCAAAGGGCATGGCGCATAAAATTAACATGCACAATGCCAGCTGCTCCTGGCCCCAGAAATCCAACAAGTATACCAAAAATATAAACTACAGATTATCAATATATTAATTAATAGCAACAGAATTTACTATCGCTTTATGTTTCATCCTGGCACATAAAATTGTATCAGATTGAAACAATACGTATATTAGTTCACACCCAATAGTCTACATCAAATTTCTAGTTATTCGTCAATAATCATTATTCTCTACTCCTTTCCTCATGTCTCAACTTACTGGTAAGATACTCATTATCGATGATGATATAGATGTATTGCACACAGCCCGCCTGATTTTGAAAAAACAATTTTCCATCGTTCGTACCGAATCTGATCCGGGCAACATATACGAACTCCTGCAAAAGGAAACCTTTGATGTCATTATTCTGGATATGAACTTTACTTATGGGCAAACCGGCGGACAGGAAGGTTTGCACTGGCTGAATGAAATCTTGAAAATAGACCCTACTGCACACGTCATGATGAACACCGCTTACGGGGATATTGGCCTGGCCGTAACAGCTATGCGGCAGGGAGCTATTGATTTTCTGGTAAAACCATGGGAGAAGGAGAAACTCTTGTCGAGTGTCCTGACTGTATATCAATTAAGCCAATCGAAGAAAGAAGTAAAGCAGCTCAAACATAAGCAACGCTTATTGAGTGAAGATGCCGCTAGCCAGTTTCCGGAAATGATTGCTGTATCGGCTTCTATGCAGAAAGTATTTGCTACCATCGAGAAAGTAGCCGCCACCGATGCGAATGTGTTGATCTTAGGGGAGAATGGCACTGGGAAAGAATTAGTAGCCAGGGCCATTTACAGGCAATCGCCCAGGGACGATGCAGATTTCATAAAAGTGGATGTAGGTGCTATTTCAGAAACTTTATTTGAATCAGAACTTTTCGGCCACGCCAAAGGAGCTTTTACAGATGCCAAAGAAGAACGGGCCGGCCGCTTTGAGATAGCCTCCGGAGGTACCTTGTTTCTGGATGAGATTGGCAATTTGCCTCTGCCTTTACAAGCTAAACTACTGACTGCTCTGCAAAACCGGCAAATCACGCGGGTAGGTTCCAACAAACTTATTAAAATAGACATCCGCTTGATATGTGCTACCAATCAATCGGTATATGCTATGGTTGCCGACGGCACTTTCCGGCAAGATCTGCTCTACCGCATCAATACGGTAGAAATTAAGTTGCCTCCCTTGCGGGAACGTACAGAAGATATACCTGTATTGGCTACACATTTCCTGAACCTATATGCTCAAAAATACCGGAAGCCTGGCATGCGCATCAGCAAAGAAACCATTAAGCAACTACAGCACTATAGCTGGCCGGGAAATATCCGGGAACTGCAGCACGCTATAGAAAGAGCCGTAATCATGAGTGATTCTTATGAACTGACACTAGATGAGTTTCTGCTTACCGCTCCTTCCAAAAAATTGGATGAAAAGAACCTGACATATAATCTGGAGGAAATCGAAAAAACGGCTATTCAACAGGCAATTAAAAAACACCAGGGTAATCTTTCTTTAGCAGCTAAAGAGTTAGGTTTTGGCAGAAGCACTTTGTATAGGAGAATGGAGAAATATGGGTTGTAGAAAGTGGCTACAATAAAAAAGGTATTTAATATACTATACTGACTTAAATCTCTAATGTTCAGAAAATTCCGCTTACATATCATTTTCCGGATACTGCTGATACTGGCACTGGGCCATGCCATGCTTTATATTCTAACGCAGACTCATTTCTGGCTGGTAGCTTTTTGGATAGGTCTGGCTATTATCCTGCTTATTTCTGAACTTATCTATTTCATCGAACGGTCTCATAAAGACCTGGAGAACTTCCTATTATCTATCCGGCAAAGCGATTTTTCTACTTTATTCCCAAGCCTCCGAAACAAGGGTTCGAACGATGGCTTAAAACAAGCTTACTCCGAGATATTAAAGGTATTTCAACACTTACGAAGCGAAAAAGAATTTGGCCACCAATATTTACAGACCGTAGTAGAACATGTAAAAGTAGCCCTTATTTGTTATGACGAAGCAGAAGACGTACAGCTGATGAATGAGGCAGCCTATACCCTTTTTGGCAAGCCCTACATCAAGAACATAAAAGCGTTGGAGCAAATTGATAAACAATTATTGGAAACCGTTCGAAGTTTAGCCGCAGGAAAGAAAGAACTTATCAAAATAACAAAACAAGGTACCACATTGCATTTATCGGTGCAGGCAACTGCGTTTAAACTAGGGCAGAAATCCTATAAGCTGGTGTCTTTCCAGGATATTGGCAGTGAGCTGGAAGCACAGGAAGTGGAATCTTGGCAAAAGTTGATCCGGGTGCTTACCCATGAAATTATGAATTCGGTTATTCCCATTGCTACGCTTTCTTCGGTAATTAATGAAATGTTGCAGGAAAGAGCCATCCGGAATCCGCATCTTATCTACCAGGATGATGAAGAGGAACAAGAAATCCGCAACAGCCTGCAAACCATTGAGAACCGGAGTAAGGGTTTGGTAAATTTTGTAAGGGCTTACTCTAGCTTCACCCAGACAGCTAAACCAGTAATGCAGGTGGTGCCGGTAGCATCGTTGTTTACCCGGGTATATACCTTGCTCCGTCCTACGATAGAAAAGAAGCATATAAAATTTACCATGCTGCTTTTGCAGGAAAACTTGCATTTCACAGCTGATCCTGAATTAGTGGAACAAGTATTAATTAATCTTTTATTAAATGCCATAGATGCCGTAGAACTGAAAACCAATCCGGCGATTGATCTAACGGCCAGTATCAATAGCAGCGGCCAAACAGTGCTACAGGTAAAAGATAACGGAACAGGAATGGATGAGCAGGTAGAGCAGCAGATGTTTGTGCCATTTTTTACCACGAAAAAGAAGGGGTCTGGTATCGGGCTTAGCTTATCCAAGCAGATTATGTTGCTGCACAAAGGGAATATTACCGTTCAATCTACGAAGGGGGAAGGCACTATTTTCAAATTACTTTTTCCGGCCTGAGCCAAAGCTTTGTCTCAGGTATCCTTGTGTTCAGGAGAACCAGTCCTATTCATTGCTCCAATACGCATATTCTCACATGGATAAAGGATATGGCTCTAGATAGAGTTTATCTGGCTTTAATGGCCACTAACGTAATATCATCTTCATTGTCTTTTTCGGGAGCCCATTGATGGCCCAGCTGTACCAGGTTGTCTACAATTTGCTGGGCAGATAAATGTGCTACCTGCCGGTAGTGGTCTTCTATGCGGTCGTAATCGAGCATTTTCCTTCCGGCATTAAATAACTCAGGCAACCCATCTGACATAACCAGCAAGGTATCGCCAGGTTCAAAAATCATGGATGTGTACTGGTAGGGAAACTCCAGAGCCGAGCCCAGAAACAATCCTTTTAACATAATGCGTTCTACGGCATATACCTCTTGCTTGTAGAGAAATAAGGGAGGCATACCAGAGGAGGCAATAGATACATTCCGTTCTTTAATTTTAATGACTGTCACACCCATATACATACCCCGGATCTGCAAATTCTGAATACCTTCAGAAATGCGATGCAACAATTCACTTACGGTACACTGGCTGGCCAGGGTCTGAAAATAACTTTTTACGGTAGCCACCACAATACCTGCCCGCAAGCCATGCCCGGTTGCATCGCCAACAATAACCGTAATGGTACCATCTGCTTCTACCTTGTAATCATAATAATCGCCACCCACTTCCACACTGGTTTTCATATACATGGCCATATCCAGGTTATGCAGTTGAGGCGGCTTCTGGGGCAGCATAGACATTTGTAAGGCACGGGCTTCTTCAAGCTCTTTGGTTTTGCGTTCGTTGTCTTTTTCCAGAATAGCCAGTACTTGTTCGGTTTTCTGCTTCTGCCGCAATAATTCCTGCTGCCCGCGTGCAATAGCCCGCTCCCATATCTTCGCGTCTGTAATATCTCTTATTCGGATCAGGAAATAAGAATTATCGTCTACAGATATGAGCGAAACTGCGGCATTTCCCCAGAACTCCCGTCCTGTTTTACTAATATATTCTATCTCAGAGGACCAGAATTTTTTCATCTGTATCTCCCGCATAATTTCTTGTATCTGCTCTTCCGTATAAGGATATTTCTGTAGTGCCTCCCCCTGCCTGCCAATAACCTCCTGTTTGCTTTTGTAGCCAAACAATTGCATGGCTTGCTTATTTAGGTCTTCAATAGTACTTGTCTGGGCATTTACCAAAAACAAAGCATCCGCCGACCCTTCAAAAATGGCTTTCTTCAGCTGCTCACTTTTATATACCTGTTCTTCCGCTTCCTTACGGGCAGTAATATCATATCCGGCACATGTTAATCCGATAACGGCATTATCTGCATCTTTTAAGGGTTCTATGGTCATGCTGAAATAAGTAGGCTTCCCATTTAAGGTTACTTTCATTTCAGCTTGCTTACCTATGCCAGTCTTCAGCACATCTTTTTTTAAGGCTACAATGGGCTCCGCTTCTTCTGGCATGAGTAATTCCTGATCTGTTTTTCCGAGCATGTATTCTTCCGAACGGCCTATAGCAGGGTTGTTGTATATCCAGGTATAGCGGAGTTGCTGGTCGTGGTTAAACACCAAAATAGGCGAATCTTTAATAGCTATCTGAAAGCGTTCTTCGCTTTGCTGTAATTTCTCCTCAGTTGTTTTACGCTCTGTTATATCTGTATCTATGCCAATCATCCGTACAGGTTCTCCATAACTATCAGTCACCACTTTTCCCTGGCTATTTACCCAGTTGATGCTTCCATCTGGCTTTATTATTTTAAAGTCCAGGGAATAGGAACCTTTCTCTTGAATAGTTTCAGTAATAGTTGCCTGAAAAGAATCAATATCCTGAGGATGAATGAATGTTTTCCAGCCGTCGAAGGTACCTCCATACAGTTTATCAAAGGTTGCCGGCTGTAAACCATAGATAGTTTCCAGCCCGGCTGACCAGTGCAGTTCCCCAGTGTTCAGGTGCCATTGCCAGCTTCCCATCCGGGCGGCACGAAGGGCCATTTGTAGTTCCTGCTGTGTCTGATTCAACTTATCCAGCAGCACGCTCTGGTGCTCGTTGCTGGTAAAAAGTTCTTCATTGCTGGCGTTCAACTCTTCATTACTGGCATTTAATTCTTCTAAAGCTGCTTGCAGCTCATTAGTCCGTTCGGAAATCCGCTGCTCCAGATTAAGATTTAAATTCTCCAGTTCTTCCATGGCTTTCTGCCTGTATTTCATTTGCCGGAATATTAACCAGAAAGCCCATGCTACCAGCAGAATGCTACAGATCGAACCAGCTATTTGAAAGTACACCACTTGCTGGCTTTTGAGAATCATGGTACGGTCGGCTGTGCGTATCTGCCTGGTTACATCTTGCTGAAGTTCTGTAATGCCAGACCGGAGCCTATCCATTAGCAAACGGCCATTTGTGTTCTGCATAGCTGCTATGCCGGCAGCCATTCCCTGGGTCTGGCGTATTTCAAGCGTACTCTTCAGGTTAGCTAATTTGCTATTAATCAGGTTATTAATAGAAGCCACCTCAGCTTTTTCTTCTTCCTCCAAGGGCATTTGCAACACTGCCTGCTGATAATTTTTTATAGTATCTATAGCAGACTGATAAGGGGCTAGGTATGTACTATCGTTGGTAAGAATATATCCTCTCTGACCGGTTTCTGCATCTTTTAATAAAGAAAACAGGCGTTCGTACAGAAATAAACTCTGCCGTAGGGTAGCTGCCTTCTGCCGGTTAGCTATCCATAGCTGGGTAGTGTTGTACGAAAGAAGACCAATGGCCAGGAGGAGCAGTAATGAACCACTAAAAAGCAGGGTGAGTAAAAACCTGTTCAGCGAAAGTTTATCTAACATAGGTATACCCAGAAAAAAATTGGTCTCTGGTAGTACGGTTATCGTAAGTTAAGGGCACGTTCATAGAACTAAAAATATCCTAATTAGTTCAGTATGCCGGTTTTTTTATCAATTGAATTTGTGCAAGATAAGCGGAATAATTGAAAATAGGTAGATCCCTGCTTTCAGGCACATACGTTGGCAAATTGGCTAAGAAAACAACTATTTTTTCCGCTATCATGGAAATATAAAACTACCCGCTGGTATTTGTACCAAACTTACTCTCCCTGGCCTCCAAATCCGGATAAAAGATAAAAATTAAGCCGGTTAGCTTCCCAATAAATAAGTAGCCATGTTGCTTATTGTGATAAAGCCGCTGTTAACGCTTTTTCTTCATTCAGTATGGTTTGTATACGGCTGCTGAGCGGGCCTGAAGCTGGTGCCAGGGGCAAACGTACATGGTTAGCACATATACCTAATTGTTGTAAGGCTTGTTTTAAACCCACCGGATTGCCTTCCTCATACATTAGCGGATTGATCTGTAAAAAATTAAATAATCCGTGTCTAGCTTCTACAAAATCGCCAGCCAGGGCGCTGCGTATCATTTGTGAGAAGGGTGCCGGAAACGCATTGGCGAGTACAGATATTACGCCAACAGCTCCGAAAGAGATCAGGGGCAGGGCAAGCAGATCGTCGCCGGAGATCAATAAAAAATCGTCCGGTTTGCTTCTGGCAATCTCCATACACTGAAACATGTCGCCTGATGCTTCTTTGGTGCCAATAATATTCGGGTGTTTTGCCAGTTTAAGTGTTGTGGCGGCTGTTATGTTTGAACTGGTGCGTGCCGGCACATTGTACAGCATTACTGGTACCGGGCAAGCATCAGCAATGGCTTTGTAATGCTCATATATGCCGGCTTGTGAAGGTTTATTGTAATACGGGCTTACCGAAAGCACCGCTTCTATTCCTTGCCAGTCGGTATGTTTTATTTGGTCCAGGACTTCTCTGGTATTATTTCCACCTAAGCCATACATAATGGGCAATCTGGCTGGGTTGTTCTTTTTTATGAAAGCCAGTACTTCCGTTTTCTCTTCTGCTGATAACGTAGCCGATTCGCCAGTGGTACCAAGTACAACCAGATACTCGACTCCGCCCTGCGACACATGTCTTACTAATTGGCTAAGACTCGTATAATCTACCTCCAGGTTCTCTTTAAAAGGGGTAACCAGGGCAACACCTGTTCCTGCAAATTTATTTTCCATCCGGTATTAATGCTTGCAAATATTTTAACAATTGGTCTAACAGACTCTCTAAAGTATCTTCCGGTTTTGGCTTAATCATCAGCTCAAAACACTCTGGTTTTTCTTCCAGGTACATTCCGATCCGGCACTTTGCTTTGCTTCGCAGCAAAATATAATCAAAAGGCAAAAATGAATGTTTGTTGATGCAAAATACGTAATCAAAATCAGATTCGATAAACCGTTCTACTTTATCCGAAGTAATTACGCCGGTAGCCGAAATCTGTTCTTTGGTGAAGGAATCAAAATAAAAGTCATAGCCATTACTCTGTATATGCTCAAAATAGGTAAGGGCCGTTATTTTTTTGCCTTCTCTGATCAGCTTCTGCACAAATTTATTAATAGCTGCATAGTCTTCTTCCCGCTCATTCATAAATAAAATACCCACCTGCCTGGCTTGCGAATACGGCACGTTTTTCCGGGGTGTCGTTTTCTCAGCTGCTGCTTTTTTATTCTTCAGATTCAGAAAAAAAGACTGTATTTTCTTTTGCATAGCTATGTTAGTTAGTCCACTGGCAATAGTCCACGAATGGATAAAGAACCTGCTTTTGATTAGTACCCATGTGTAATTAGTGAACTACCCGCTGGGACGGTTATAACATTTTTTCAAATTCTTGTTCCGACAGTATAGTTACGCCCAGCTTTTGGGCTTTTTCCAGCTTAGAAGGGCCAAGCTTATCGCCTGCCAGTAAAAAGTCTAATTTACCTGAAATTCCCGACAATACCCGGCCACCATTCGCTTCTATCTTATCTCTGAGCTGGTCGCGTTCATAGTTAACAAATACCCCCGAAATTACAAAAGTCTTCCCGGCCAGTTTAGTACTTTCTTTTTCTACAGGTTGCTTGTCGCTTTGTAGCTGCAAACCTGCTTGTTTCAATTGTTCTATATATTGTTTGTTGGCCGGATCAGCAAAAAACTGCCCGATGCTGTTGGCAATCCGTTCGCCTATTTCCGGTACTGCTAACAATTCTTCAAAACTAGCTTGCTGCATAGCTTCTATACTGCCGAAATAAGCAGCGAGTTTTTCAGCCACAGTAGCTCCTACGAAACGGATACCAATGGCAAAAAGTACATTCTTGAAGGGTGCTTTTTTAGATTGCTCTATTCCCTCAATAATATTCTTAGCCGATTTTGGCCCCATTCGTTCCAGGGTCAGCAATTGTTCGTACTGGAGACTATACAAATCTGCCGGCGTCCGGATCAGCCCTTTTTGCAACAATTGGTCGATGGTTTCGGGACCCAGGTTCTCGATGTTCATAGCCCGCCGCTGAATAAAATGCTCAATTTTGGCTTTAGTTTGCGGAGGGCAAGAGCGTTCATTCGGACAGTAATAAGCAGCTTCTCCTTCCTGCCGGACCAGCTGGGTACCACAAGCCGGACAGTGAGTAAGGTACTGAATAACTTTGCTGTCTGGCTGGCGTTTGGAAAGGTCTACCCCGGTAATTTTGGGTATAATTTCTCCGCCTTTTTCGATAAATACATAATCTCCTTCGTGTAGGCCTAGCCTTTCTATTTCGTTGGCATTATGCAGGGTAGCCCGCTTCACGGTTGTACCGGCCAGTAATACCGGACTCAGCATGGCAACAGGCGTAACAGCACCAGTACGGCCTACATTATAAAGGATGGATTGTAGCTGGGTAACCGATGCTTCTGCTTTGTATTTATAGGCAATGGCCCAGCGGGGACTTTTGGCCGTATAGCCCAGTTCTTCTTGCTGACTGAAATTATTTACTTTAATAACAATACCATCTGTACCCAGAGGGAGTTTAAACCGTTCGGTTTCCCAATCCCGGATATACTGGAATACTTCGTCTATATTCGGGCATTTCCGGTAAGTTCTGGATACATGAAATCCCCATTTTTCCATCTGTTTAACAGATTCTTCATGCGTCTGGTAAGGCAGGTTGTCTCCCAGTAAGAAATACATATAACAATCCAGGTTCCGCTTGGCAACAACACCGGAATCTTGCATTTTTAAAGTACCGGAAGCTGCGTTTCTGGGGTTCGCCAGTAAGGCTTCGCCAATATCTTCCCGTTCTTTGTTTAAGCGCTGAAACGATTCAAACGGCATAAATACTTCGCCTCTTACCTCAAATTCTTCTGGTATATCGTTGGCCCGGGTACGTATATCTAAAGGAATGCTGCGGATTGTGCGGGCATTGTTGGTAATGTCATCGCCCCGTACACCATCGCCCCGGGTGGCTCCCGTATGCAGTAACCCGTTTTTATAGGTAAGACTTACAGCAACTCCATCAAACTTTAATTCACAGAAATATTCAAAATCATTCCCTATTAATCGTTTGATTCGGGCATCAAACTCCTGTAAGTCGGCTTCTGAATAGGTATTGCCCAGCGAGAGCATGGGATATTTGTGAATAACGGTAGCAAACTGTTTGGTAATTGTACCTCCTACCCGCTGCGTAGGCGAATAAGGATGCCTGAACTGTGGATATTGAGCTTCCAGCCGTATCAACTCTTCCAGCAGCATATCGAACTCATAATCTGATATTTCAGAAAGGCTATTCTGATAATATTGATAATTATAATGATTGATCAGGTCTGTTAATTGAGAAATCCGTTCCTGGGCCTGGGATTCTGTCATAAATTGAGCGATGGCTTTATAGTCTGTTGTCCTTATAAAAACTGTGTTAAACCCTCAAATTACGGGATTATTTTTAATACTAACAGCATTTATTTTCTCCGGATAGTTGATTTAGTAGCTTTCTGAATGAATCCTTTGTTAAGGAACCGCCTGCCTTCTAATTAGAGTAATATTTTCATTATTTTATTATTTTTTTTGAATTTTGCTTGATATTTGTATACATACCGCAAAAGGACTGATTACTTTTAACTAGTAAATGTATAAAAAACTCTTTGTATGCCCGGCCTTCTCCATAGGCTTGCCAATACTCTTGTTGCTACTTATATCTTCTGCTTGCCAGGCAAGTGGATTATATTCCTTTACTCCCTTTATCTCTCGTATTTCTGCTTCTATCCCCTTTCCTTATTTTGCCGGCTCCTTGGGTTTTCTGCCACTTTTTTCGGCTTTGCCCCCGGAAAATGTAGCGTTCTGGACTACGGCACTCTATAGTGGAGGGTTGTTTGTGCTAGGTGTATACCATGTGCTGTTATTTCTGATTATCCGCGTTAAATATTCGGCCTACTTGTATTATGGGTTATATGTATTAAGCCTGGGGATGCTTTTATTGTACTTCCGCGAGGCTATACCGGCAAGTGAATCTTACACTACGCAAAAATGGCTACAAGCAGGTATTATGGTTTTTTCGTTGCTGGCCATATTCGAAAACTATAAATTGTTTAAAGAAGGCTTGCCAGCTGTGCAATTACCTGCTGTAGTTAGCAAGCATTTTATTCAGATTTTTGTAGGCGCGGCTTTTGTAACCGTTGTGCTATTTGCCTTCAATAGCTGGGTAGGCAGTTTTTTTAGTCTGCTCTTGCTGCTGGTTATGTGTATCGTTTTAATTTCATATACTCCATCTATTTTTCAGCGAAAAAATTCAATGACTTCCTTTATTTGGGGAAGTATCTTTCTGCTGATCAGCCTGCTGCTGATGGTGGGTATTTATCTGGCCTGGATACCTGTACACGCGGTAACTGTGCACCTGTATTTAGTATTTGCTTTGCTGCACAGTATTATTCTTGCAACGGTACTGGCACAGCGGATTAATGTATTTACCGAAAACCAGGATAGCATTACAAAAAAATTGCTGAAAGCCGAGCAATCGCAACGGTTTAAAGATCAGTTTCTGGCCAACACCAGCCACGAAATCCGGACCCCGATGAATGCCATTTTAGGGTTTACCCGCTTGCTGGAACAGTCAGACCTGGATGCTCCGCAGCAGGAGTACGTGCGCCTGATAAAAACATCAGCCGAAAACTTGCTGGTAATTATTAATGACATCCTGGATTTCTCGAAAATAGAATCCGGAAAAATTGTGCTGGAGAAAGTAAATATTCACCTGGATACCCTTTGCCATTCAATTATAGATACCCTGCAACTGCGCATTGCTGAGAAAAACCTGGAAGTGGGATATTATATAGACGACCGTATCCCTACCGTATTTCTAGGTGACCCTACACGGCTTACGCAGATTTTATTAAATCTGCTTACCAATGCCGTAAAATTTACCGATCAGGGAAGTGTTTTTTTAAAAATACAGCTGGTGGAGGAAACAACCGAGCAGATTTATCTGCATTTTGAGGTAAAAGACACAGGTATAGGCATTCCGGAAGATAAACTCCAGGTGATTTTCGACAGCTTTTCCCAGGCAAGTGACCAAACTACCAGAAAATATGGAGGTACTGGTCTGGGGCTGAGTATTGTTAAACAGTTGGTAGAGCTACAGGGCGGCAAAGTAACTGTAGAAAGCTATCCGGATGAAGGCTCTACTTTTTCGGTATACCTGCATTTCCAAAAAGGAATTACCGGTGAACATGTACAAGCAAGAAATGCATCTATTACTCATACTTTACCAAACAATCTGAGCATCCTGTTGTTAGAAGATAATCCTATTAACCAGATACTGGCAGTAAATACCTTACAAAAGTGGATGCCCGATATAAAAATAGATGTAGCTGGCGATGGAAAAGAAGGAATAGACAAATTGAAGGAACAAAATTACGACCTGATGCTGGTAGACATACAAATGCCGGAAATGGATGGCTATGAAACTACCCGCTATATCCGGACGAAAATGGATGTTTCGAAAAAAAATATTCCTATAATTGCATTGACAGCAGGAGCCTTGAAAGAGGATGAACAAAAAGCCATAGCTGCCGGCATGAACGATTATGTATCCAAGCCTTTTGATATAGAAACCCTGGCTGGAAAAATAAAAAAATTGCCGATATCAGCCGACAGGCGTTCATTGAGAGGCAACAAGTTTGAAATTGCACACGTAGAAAGGGCAGGTTTGGGCGAACCCGACTTTATGATCCAGTTAATGAATATGTTTCTGGAAAAAACGCCGG
Organism: Rhodocytophaga aerolata; assembly: GCF_030503435.1. Taxonomy (GTDB): domain Bacteria; phylum Bacteroidota; class Bacteroidia; order Cytophagales; family 172606-1; genus Rhodocytophaga; species Rhodocytophaga aerolata. The sequence goes on along the minus strand of NZ_JAUKPO010000006.1, from coordinate 190,212 downwards.
AGGCCCTGGTGCAAATGGATCAGTTTTTAGAGATAGAGAACTGGGAGGCTGTATGTTTTGTGGCACACCGCATAAAGTCTGTATTTGCGTGCATGGGCCTTATCCACTTACAAAAGGAACTGCTTGTCATCGAAGAATCTGCCAAAGATCGAGTTAATCTGGAAAAAATATCGGCCATGCTAGCACAGCTAAAACAAGGCTGCGATGAAGCATATAGTCAAATAATCATAGAAAGAGATAAATTGATTAACAAAATTTAATAAATTGTGAGATGTCTCAATCCCAATCGTCAAGAACAGAAAAGATGGAAGATAAGTTATCGCTGAAAACGAAAGTATACAACGAAGCCCTGCGTATGCAGAACCAGATGGTAGAAAATGCCAGGATGGCTGTAAAGGAAGCGCAGGAAAATGCCAACACGAGTGACGACTCCATGGAAGAGGGCTTTGTCTCTTACCGGGAGCAACTACAGCATGCCCGTGATATGTTTACCATGCAATTGCAGAATACACTCAACGACCTGGAGACGTTGCAGCAGGTGCCGGCAAATTCCCTGACACCTACTATAGAAAATGGCGCTGTAGTCGTAACCGATAAACAGAATTTTTTTATAGCGGTAAGCATTGGTAAAGTTACCGTAGATGGAAAAACCTACTTTACCATATCTACCTCTGCCCCTATATTTCAGGCAATGGTAGGTTTGAAAAAAGGGGAATCCTTTAACTTCAGAGACAGGTCTTATAAGATAACAGATGTATTTTAAGTAAATACAATTAAAGCCACTATGCTTTCTTTAAACAAAAAAGGTGCTCCTGTAAAGCACCTTTTTTGTTTAATTGTAAGTGAGAGGCAGAAATGCTACTTCTATCAAATGCTAATCAAAATGCTTGGTATGAATAAGCTTGCTTATATCGAAACCTTGCTTTTTAGCTTTATCCAGCAAACTATCTAAGATTGTATTATCCAGTTGCGGCGTGCGGCTAAGGATCCACAGATATTTTCTGGATGGTTCGCCCACCAATGCATACTCATACTGGTCGCCTACATCCATAATCCAATAATCGCCAGAAAAAGGCCAGAAGAATTGCACTTTCAGCTTTGCATTGCTTACCGGGTCTACTACATATGCCTTAGCAGTAGCTTTTTTCACCTTTCCCTGCACCCCCTTTTTGTGACAAGTATTGAGCACATTTACTGTACCATCTTCGTTGAGTGTATAATGGGCTTTGGAAGCATAGCACTCCTTCTCAAAACGGGCAGGCATTCTGGCAATTTCATACCAATCGCCTGCATATTTAGTTAGGTCTACATAGCGGGCCACAGGTAAAGTTGGATAGTTATTTTCTTCCTTCCGGCGTACATAGGCCACTAAGGCAAGACCTGCCAGTGCTCCTACGGATACTCCTGCAACGGTTTTATTCATATTCATAGCTGTTAATTTTAAGTGGTTGAGTATAAAACAAACTAAATAGGTGTAAAAATATAGTTCATGCTGCTGATGATTTGCATCATTTCAGGGAAAGTACGTTTTGGTATAGATAGAGTTTATATAAAACGCATTGATTAACTTATGCTATCCGTGTTACTTGAACCTGAATTGCAAATAGTTAATTTTCACTCCTGCTGATGCATACTTCTGTTCATATTTGGTTTTTATGCCATAATGGTAAGTCATTAATTCGGATTGGTAGAGGTCTTCTGTAAACTGCAGGTCTCTTACTCCGAATTCTTTTACTGCTTGCAACGAAAAGGCGAATAAATCTGCATTGTCTGTTTTTAAGTGCACCAATCCATCCGGAGCCAATAATTGCTGATAGAGTTGCAAAAATTTCGGATGCGTCAGCCGCCGTTTATCATCCCGGTCTTTGGGCCGTGGATCTGGGAAGGTAATCCATATTTCACTGATCTCTTCCGGAGCAAAAAAGTTATCCAGTTGCTGAATCTGGGTACGCAAAAAAGCTACCTGCTGTAGCCCTTGCGACTCTGCCACTACGGCTCCTTTCCATAAACGGTCGCCTTTTACATCTACCCCAATAAAGTTTTTAGAAGGTATCAGGGCGGCTAACCCGGTGGTATACTCCCCTCTGCCACAAGCCAGCTCTACAACAATTGGGTGCTCATTATTAAAATAAGCGGTATGCCAGTTACCCTTAATGGTTTCATACAAGGGTTTTCCGGGTTCCAGTAAGTTAGGTTTTTCTGTATTTTCCTGAAATCGTATCAATTTTTTTCTAGCCATTGTTCTGTATGGTGTTAACGGCAATAGGCCGGTAAGGTTAAGTTGACAAATGATGCGAGGGACTATTATAACTCTTCTATTTCTGCTACCACAAAGGTACTGCCACCAATAAATAGTAAGTCATCTGGCGAAGCCTGGCTACGCGCTCTTTTTACTGCTTCGGCTACCGAAGGTATAATCACACCCTGCAAACCAAAATCTACGGCCTGGGCTTGTAACGCCGTTGCCGGTAAGGCTCTGGGGATCTGTGCCTGGCAAAAATAATAGTGGGCATTTTTAGGGAGAAGCGGTAGCACATGGCTTAAGTCTTTGTCGTTTACCACCCCGAGTACAATATGGAGCTGCTTATACGATAACTTACTGATATGGCCCATAACCTGCCTAATGCCTGCTTCATTATGCCCAGTATCGCAGATAATCATAGGATTGCGGCCCAGAATCTGCCATCTTCCTTTTAGCCCAGTTAAGGTGCTTACCTGTCCTATCCCCTTCCGTATATGCTCTTCAGTTATACCATACCCTTGTGCTTTGAGTACTTCTACTGTTTGCAACACCCCTGCCAGATTTTTTAGCTGATATTCCCCAGCAAGCTGACTTAGCAGGTTAGGTAAATACAGGCTTTTATCCTTCCATATATCGACAATAATGCCTTCAGATGTATATTCTTTTAGTTCAACAGTAAAGGTTTCGCTGGCAAAATACAAAGGAGCTTGTTGTAAAAAAGCTTTTTCCTTAAAAACGGCTGCTACTTCCGGTTGATATTCACTAATAACTACTGGAATACCAGGCTTAATAATACCGGCCTTTTCTGAAGCAATCTGGGGTAATGTATCTCCCAGAATATCCTGATGATCCCAGCTGATGTTAGTTATAACCGATACCTGAGGGGTAATAATATTCGTGGAATCCAGCCGGCCGCCAAGCCCTACTTCAACTACCGCTATGTCTACTTGCTGCGAGGCAAATTCATCAAAGGCCATTCCTACAGTCATTTCAAAAAATGAGGGCTGCAACTGTTCTATAAATTCTTTATTCTTTTCTACAAACCGTACTACTGCTTCCTGACTTATTTCCTGTCCATTGTTACGAATGCGCTCGGTGAACGACTTAAGATGGGGTGAGGTGTACAAGCCCGTTTTATAGCCAGCCGATTGTAAAATAGCCGCCAGCATATGGGAGGTGCTCCCTTTACCATTTGTGCCAGCTATGTGTATCGATTTAAAGTGGTTCTGCGGGTTTTGCAGGTGATTGCATAAAGCAAGTGTGTTGTGTAAGTCAGCTTTATAGGCTTTTTTCCCCAAGCGGTGAAACATAGGGAGCCGGTTATATAAATAGCTTAAGGTTTCTTGGTAATCCATCCGGGTAAGGGAAATGTTACTTCCATTGATATGTAAACTTACTAAACAAGCCGCAAGGAAAAAATCACCTATCTGGAATACGCCGGCTATAAGTGCCTAGTAGTACTTATCCAGTTGCATATCCCAGTTATAGTCTTTGTAGCGGATAGCTGGTGTAGAATCAGCCGGGATTATTTCATGCTTCTGCAAGAGCTGCCGTATTCCAGTAGATCCGCCAAAATCGCCCCGGAACCATAAGAGTATCCTGGGAACCGTCACTTTGTTCTGCAGCGCATCATATGTACATTCGCCGGATAAATACGCTGCAGCTGCTATATCTAGTTGGCCTGGTAAATCTTCGGGCTTATAAAATGCAATGGGCGGACAACTGGCCGCTCCGCAATTGAGGGCAAAATGGATGCGGCAGTCTGGCTGGGTTACGCGGTACTTTTTTTCAAAAGCCGCAGGAAATGGATTCCGGATGTAGCCCATGCTCCACTTAAACATAGAACGCCGCAAAATTCCATGTTCTATATCGTCCAGACTGATTTTATAGCCAGTAAACTCTATCATCCTGGCAGCATAAAACTGATTTCTTTTCGTATATAAGCTTTGTTTGTTTTTCAGAAAAACCTGCACATAGGCATTGTACACGTTCAACCAAAAAGCCACTTTGGCAGTATCTCCATCCAGCTGTTGAAGCAATGAAGTTTCGTTGGCCATCTTGAACGCAGACAGGTAGCTATCTGCGGGTTTGCCGGTACGCACCGCATATAAAAACTCCTGGCTCATTCGAATATAGGAAGGCGTAAGAGAAGAAGCAGACGGTAATTTTGCAGGCATAGAAAGGCAACAGGTTTATAAAGTTTATGGAAGATATCTACACTGCCAGCACTTTTGCAAATTATACTGGTTTTACTTCATCTATCTTTCTGAAAGTAGTTCAATTTTATCCTTCCTACTAACCTGCATTCTATTCAATTGGCCTTGTCTCTGTCTTGTAACAATAAGTAGCTGAAATAGCTTAACTTTACAACCAACTTGGATGCCCAATAGGCGTATTGCTTACATAATGCTAAAAATCAGGCACTAAAGATTAGGACAGATACTTTATATGATATTTATTACCGGCTGTAATGGTTTAGTAGGAAGTTTTGTAGCTCGAAAACTTATACAGGAGGGGTATCAGGTACGGGCACTTAAACGACCCAGTAGCGACTTAACGCTGGTACAAGACATAGCCGGACACATTGAATGGATAGAAGGAGATATACTTGATCTGGCTTCGCTTGCCAAGGCCATACAAGGAGCTACAGAAGTTATTCATGCTGCGGCAGTTATCTCGTTTAACCCGGCCGACCGGGCACATATGCATAAAAGTAATGTAGAAGGCACTGCCAATATAGTGAATGTTTGTCTGGCAAATGGTGTTAGTAAATTATGCTATGTTAGCTCTGTAGCTGCCCTTGGCCGCAAGAAAACCGACCACCTGATTAATGAAGAGGCTAAATGGGAGCATTCTCCGTATAATTCGTATTATGCACAAACCAAATACCTGGCTGAATTGGAAGTTTGGCGTGGAATGGCAGAAGGGTTGCCGGCTGTGATCGTGAATCCCTCTATTATCCTGGGGCCGGGTAACTGGGAGCTGGGCAGCACAAAACTTTTTAAATACGTATGGGACGGACATGCCTTTTACACAGACGGTTCCGTCAATTATGTAGATGTACGGGATGTTGCCCAAATTATTTTTCAGCTGATTCGTTCAGAAATTACGTTAGAAAGATTTATATTGAATGGAGGAAGTATTAAAATTAAAGAGCTTTTTGAGCAGATCGCTGCCCGTTTTGGAAAAAAGCCGCCTTACCTACAGGTAAATTCCTTAGTGGCTTCTGTAGCCTGGCGGATAGAACATATACGCAGCCTGATTACTGGTAAAGAGCCACTTATAACACGAGAAACCGCACAAGCAGCAAGAAAAAATTATATATATATGAATGAAAAGGTAAAACAAACGCTTCACTATTCGTTCTACCCAATAGACGAAACTATTGCCTGGACGTGTAATGAGCTTATTCAACACAGTAAATAATCTGTAATCTTTTTGTTTCTGACAGAAGATTGCGTAACACCCTTAATTTATAACGAATGGGACAGGAATTTAAAGATAAAGAAGAAGGACGGAATTCGGTGCAGCAGTTCGAGGAGATGCTCAAAAGCGGCGAAACTGTTTTTCTGGACATAGAAACCTATGAAACAATTATCGGGCAGTACATGGAAGAAGGAAAATACAGTAAAGCCCTCACCGCCTGTAATTTTGCCCTTGAACAATATCCCTATTCTACCGAGCTGATGATGGACAAAGCACAGCTACTGGCCAACACGCAAAAATTTGAAGAAGCCCTGGAATTGCTGGAAAGAGCTTCCTTATTCAACCCCAACGACACAGAAGTATTATTCTTAAAGGGCACCATTCTTTCGCTTACCGGCGAATATGAAAAATCGGTGGAAGTGCTGGAGAATGTACTGATGTGGTCGGAAGAAAAAGACGATGTATACTATAATATAGGGCTGGCGTATCAGAGCTGGGGAAAGTTTGATCTGGCCATAGAAAATTACAAAAATGCCATCAACCATAACCTTACCAACGAAAATGCTTTATACGAATTAGCCTACTGCCTGGATTTGACCGGTGCTCTGGAAGAAAGCCTTTCTTATTACCAGCAGTTTATAGATAACGATCCCTATTCGCACAACGCGTGGTATAACATTGGCATTGCTTACAGCAAATTGGAACGGTTTGAAGATGCCATTAAAGCGTATGAATATGCCGTGCTGATTAAAGATGATTTTGCCTCTGCCCATTTTAACATGGGAAATGCCTTCATGAATCTGACAGATTACCAGCAGGCTGTTACCTGTTATAAAAAAACGCTGGAACATGAAGAACCCAATCCGGAAACATTGTGCTGCCTGGCTGCCGCCTACGAACGCATGAACCAGTTTGAACTGGCTATTTCTTATTACAAGAAGGCCGTAAAACTGGATAGTTTGTGGGATGAAGGCTGGTATGGAATAGGCTCTTGCTTGCATACACAAGACAAATGGTATGAGGCAATTCATTATTTCAAAAAAGCATTAGCTTTACATGCCGAAAATTACGAGTACTGGTTGTCGTTAGCTGAAGCAGAAGCACAAATTGGCAATATTGTTTCCAGTCTGGAAGCCTATGAGCAGGCAAGCCAGCTGGAGCCTGGCAATCCGGAAGTTTGGCTTAACTGGTCGTTTGTGTTGTACGAACAAGGCGATTATACCAAAGCGATAGATCTGATTGAAGAAGGAATTGAAGAATTACCAGACGAAGCAGAGCTTTATTACCGGGCTACGGCCTATCTGATTCATTCCGGCAAGTACAAAGAAGCTTTTCATTACCTGGAAAGTGCCCTTGTGCTGAACTTTGATCTGCACACGGTATTATTTGAATTCTTCCCGGAGCTGGAAACGCAGAAAGCCCTCTATAAGATCATAGACCAGTACCGCTACGAAAAGTAGGGACTATATTTTTCAATATAATAAAAGCTAAGAGGCAGAAATACCTCTTAGCTTTTTGTTTTTATTTATATTCTGCTTTAAAGCCAACTTATCACAGCTGATGTAGTTGCCAGGCCAATACATAAAGTAAAATTGTAACACATCTCCTACATCTACGTAAAGCCAGTAAATAAACCTAAAACCTGCTAACTATGAAAGAAGCTAAAGGAGACACCACCGTAACTAAAATTGATTCAGCACATTCACCCAAAGGAGAACATGGAGAAAAATATCTGGCCTCTGGCAAGAATATATCTATGCGCTTATGGGAGAACGAACAGCCTAACGAAGCCAAGCCCGAAGTAAGCCGTGATTATGAAACAGTGGGCTATGTAATCAGCGGACGGGCAGAATTGCATACCGAAGGACAAGTAGTGGTGCTGGAGCCAGGAAATTCGTATGTTGTACCCAAAGGAGCCCGGCATACTTACAAAATACTCGAATCATTTACGGCTGTTGAGGCCACCTATCCGCCATCGCAGATATACGGAAGAGATGAGTAACCAGAAGCCGGACGAACATCCGGCTTTATTTTTTTCAGTATTTTCCCAGTCATTGTTTGTGCTTCAATTGCTGAGTAGAACATGCTGACTTCCTAAGGCTAACTGCAGATATAAGTGCTAAAAATTGTTTCTTTTTCAATATATTTTATATATTTTCCGGGAAGTTATACCTACTTCTATCAACTTAACCTTATACCTATGAACCGGAAACAAGCTTTTATCTGCCTTTTCGCCATGCTTTTTTGTTTCTCTTGTGAGAAAGAAACAAGTACCATTGAAAAAGAACACCATCCTGCGCCGGCAGATGCCAATGCCAGAATTAGTGCCAGCTCTACTAATAAGCTACCACAGGCGCTAGCCAGTATAAATTCTTCCTTAACAAAACAAAAATCGCGCATCCGGGTGTTGTATGCAGAATACCTCACCAGTCCGGACGGTAAACAAGCCGGGCAAATTGTTTATGCCAACGACCGTCAGAAACGCTTAACAACGCAGTGGGTGCCCAATGATCCGAACCGCTTTGCCGATGGAAATAATATAACGTATCTGGTAGACAAAACTTACCAAACCGCCAACAAGTATAACTCTGCCCCAGATTTTAATGCAGCCCCTGAAATAGACGCGGCCATGAGCACATGGAATACTTCTACCAACTGCTCTGATTTGCCTATTGTAAAAAGAACAGATAATGAGACCACAAATCCTAATTATGTTCTGCAGCTATTTGCCAGTTTAGGTGCTTTTAACGGGCTTGCTTTTTTAAATGAACTGGAAAAAACACCTGCGAACCCTTTTGTTGCCGATATTGTGAACACAGGTTTTATTCCTTTTGAAGCATTTGAAGGCGTATTTGGCCCAGCTGACGCACCCTTTGTATTAGCTGTTTGCTGGACACTTACCTTCGTAGATGAAAATGGCCAACCGCTAGACGCTGATAGAGATGGATATGTAGACACCGCTTTGAAAGAAGTCTGGTATAATGATGGCTTTGCATGGTCTAACACGGGGGCAGGTAATACAATAGATGTACAAACCGTAGCTTTGCACGAAAATGGACATGCATTGGAAATGGGCCACTTTGGAAAAATATTTGAAACAAGTGCTAATGGTAAACTTCATTTTGCTCCCCGCACTGTTATGAATGCTTCCTACAGTGGTGTGCAGCGGCAGCTAGATGGCAGTGCATTAGGAGCACACTGCAGCATTTTTGGTTCGTGGCCTAATAAATAAGTACGGATAGAGAATTACTAAAAAGGAGCCAGCTGCTAGCTGGCTCCTTTTTAGTATAATAACTTTTGGCTGATGTCATTTTGCTGGCAGGTGTACTTCAGCAATCATGCAGCGGGCACTGCCTCCTCCGTTGCTTTCGATCGTAGACAAATCTGAATAAAACATGTGATTATATTTCTCCAGTATCTTAAGCTGTCCGGGCATTAATGATCTATAGGCCTGCGTAGACATTACCAGAACCGCTTCGCCTTGTTTGTTTTTCAACTGCAACATGTTTCCGGCAAAACGCTTCATTTGGTCTATACTAATTTCTACTATTTCTTTGCCACTTTCCTGTAGACTTTGTAGTACCAGCTCACGTTCATTGGCATCGGCAATTGTATCCAGGCAAACAACGGCGAATCTATCGGCAATAGACATAAGTACATTGGTATGATAAATTTGCTTACCTTTTTCGTCCGTAGCTGTAAAACTCACCAGCCGATATCCTAATTTTTGAGCAAAGTCCTGGAGTACCTCTATACTTGTACGCGGGGAAAGGCAGGCATAGGCAATTTTATTAACCCGGTCTAGTACCATGCTCCCGGTGCCTTCCAGAAACAAATTATTCCGCTCATATGTTGAAAAATCAAGTGTCCGTTCTACTCTAAATTTTCTTTTCAAGCTTTCAATAATTTCTTCTCGCCGTTCCAGCCTGCGGTTAGCTGCAAACATGGGATATAAGCATACGCTGCCATCCTGGTGGAAAGAAACCCAGTTATTGGGAAAAATAGCATCAGGCGTATGGGGTTCTGGCGTATCTTCTACCACCGTTACATCTATGCCAAAGTTGCGCAGGCCTTCTACCATGCGGTCGAATTCCAGAAGTGCTTTTTCCTGCACGGTGGCCGCTGCTTTAGGTGATTCCGGGTTTTGAAATGCATTGCTTTCGGCTGTTTGCTCATTAAAAGCAAACCGTACCGGGCGAATCATTAATATATGTGAAGTTGTTTGCATCGTGATGAATATAAATAATAGCCTAAGCAGGCTATATAAATAGTGTAAAGTTATATGCTTTCGCGCAGCAAAGGCATACTCATGCAATGAGAGCCACCACGTGCGCGGGAAAGCTCAGCAGAGGGTAACAAAATAAGTGTATTCTCCAGTTCTTCCGGCGAGGTTTCTCCATTCTCAAACTTGCCTAGCAGTTCAGCGGCTCCTATAACCGTAAAACCAGTTTGTTTGAAGGCTTCAGCCGTTTTATCGTTGCGGTCGTAGCCAACTACCACGCCTTCTTTCAATGCCAGCAAATTGCAGGAATCGGTCCACTGTTCGCGGGCACCAAAAGGAAATTCGTTATTTCCGGAATACACAAATCTGGTAGGTTTGCCTGATTTCAGATCATTTTCGCTGATAGCTGATAACAGATCTTCGAGGTATTCGAAATGAATAGGTTTGTCCTCTTTTCCTTTGATAAACTGAATAATTTTAAGCCGGTCTTTTACCTTTGTATCCATCAGGCTTTCCATCAGATCTTGCTTTTCCATTTCTTCGCCATACCTGGAAAGTGACCCCAGCAGCACCCACACATCTTTTTTCACTTGCGTGAATATGGTATCAATATGCATATAGTCCCGTTTTTTGGGAATCCACACGACAGAAACCTTATTTACTATATTTTTATCGAAAAGAATCTTGATCACCTGGTTTACTGCATACGGAGAAGTCCGTTCGCTGCAACCAATAACTAAATGATCTGGGCTCACAATCATAACATCGCCTCCTTCCAGGGTTACACTCTTGCTATCTTTCTCGCCATCTGGCAACAGGAAATGATGTTCACTTTCGGGTATTTCAATAATCTTATCGCGTAAGTCTTTAAAAACCGGATGATTATAAAAGATATATTGCGTTAATAAAGCCTCCCGGGTACGGGCAATTTTAGCCGGTTTATTCAGCAGAATATGATCGTTGATGACAATGCCTATATCTCTGGTAAAAATAAAATTAGGAATAGGTGCAAAAATCATCGACTTGTCCGGCATAGTTCCGGAAATAAGGGTTTTGGTAAGCTCTGTTGGGGGCAAAGTAAGCAATTGCTCATGAATGGTATAGGAACACCGCTCTACCGCACATACAGAAGCCACCAAACGAGTCTTTACACTTTCATTTTCCAGAATATGTGCCAGCAAATACTGTGGATCTATTACCTTATTTGAATTAAAATAATCCGGATGTTCCGGTTTATAAAAGTTTCGCTGGTTGGCCAGTGCATCTATTTCTTTTAGTTTTCCTTTTACCTTGTCTCTATCCAGAAAGTATAAAAGCAGCTTTACGAAATAGTCATATTCTCCTCTACGCATCGTGTCCAGATGAACAATGTCTTCAAAGAGCCAATCCTGCGCTTTAGAGGGTACTACTTTGCCCAATCCACTATCCGGACTATGAATCATTACTTTGCGTAAAGTCCCTACCTCTGATGTTACATGTACTTGATTAGCTGTTTTTTTGTCAGATTGCATAAAGATTTAATTATTTATTCTGCCCAATGGCAGTCTATAGCTTCCAAACAAATGGTAGATATATTTACCGATTTAACAGAAGACAATTACTAAGGAAACACCAGATGCTTACTCCATGATTTTCTTCACTTTTTGCAGCTGGGTAATGGCATCTACCATGCGGAGCCAGCTCACTTGTTGTCCGGTAGCTAATGACTCATATACATAGCCTTTTTCTGCCCGGATCAGTTTGCATTTGCCCAGGTCGTAGCGTAGGGCTTCTACCAGATCTCCTTCTTGTAGCGGAAACTGGTTAATATCTGCTAATTGAGGGGGAGGCGTTTTTGCCTCTTCAGTCTGTTTTTTCTTTCTGAAGAAATTAAACATGTTGGACAATGGATAATTACAAATGGTAAGTTATATCCATTCTTTGGAATAGCAAAATGAGGGCATTTATTTGTAGTTAATCCTGCTTCAAAAATAACCCATAAAACCTACCCATAGCTATTAGCCATATAATAGCTATAGGTAGATTTCATGTAAACAGGCATTAGGTTATATACACTTAAGCATATTGCCCGATAATGCTTTCCAGCTGATGGACAGGCACTACGCCGGATTGACGCCACAGCAGTTTGCCTTGTTTAAACACCATCAATGTAGGTACACTCCGTACCCCATATTTATCGGCGGCCTGCGGGTTCTTATCTATATCAATTTTCACAATTTTTGCCTTTTCGCCAATCTTATCCTTCAATTCTTCCAACATTGGTGACATCATTTTACAGGGACCACACCAGTTTGCATAAAAGTCTACAAGTACAGGTGTATCAGAATTAATCAGTTCGTTAAAGCCCATGTTCGTTATATTTAAAAAGTATGTATGTTCGTTTATATTTTCTCCTGTATAACAAATAATACTACAAACCTAGTTTCCTATAACGGAAATTTGCCAGCCCTGGGGTATAGTCTGTTTAAACTCCTGGTTAATTTATAGCTGCTTTTAGTTCAGGGCACTAATACTTTTAAACTTCCTGGCTTAATGGCTACGGTTAATACTTCGCCCAGCTGGTGGGGTTCACCATCTACATGCACAGGGCCTGGTGCTTTTCTTTCTAGGGTAGCTCCAGCCGCCTTCCAGGTTTCCATGTACGTAGAAGCATGTAACGTTTTATTAAACAGCTTAATACCTAAATTCATGGCTTGCACCGTAGGAAAAGGGCGCATCAGACAAATATCAAGCAGTCCATCATCAATGCTCGCCTGGGGAGCAATGTAGGCATTATTTCCATACTGGGCAGCATTGGCAAAACTCACGAGAAAGGCCTGTTTTTCAACTACCTCATTGCCAATAGTAAGCTTATACCACTCTGGCTGATACATGGTATATTCCCATAAAGTGGTTTGAACATAGGTTTGAAATCCCCTGGTTTTTTGCTGAGCAAACAAATGCCCGACATGCGCATCGAAGCCCACACCTGCTGTGCAGAAAAAAGGCAGGCCGTTCATGGTGCAGGAATCTATAGTGGTTGTTCTGCCTTCCACCAGCAAGCGGATAGCATTCATTAAATCCAGAGGAATAGTTAAGTCACGGGCCAGTCCGTTACCGCTTCCGATGGGTATAATACCTAGGGTACTTTCCGTATATAGCAGGCTCCGGGCCACTTCATTCATGGTGCCATCTCCCCCCACTGCCATAATATATTCTACGCCACTGGCTGCTGCCTGGGCTGCGAGTTCGGTGGCATGTGCCCTAGCTTTGGTAAAGCTTATTTGATAATCGAAATACTCCAATGGTACATTATCTTTTATCAACTGGCTAATGTTTTTTTTGGAGCGGGTACCCGACTTGGGATTTACAACAAACAGTACCCTTTTTTTATGCTGAATATCCTGCAAGTCAAAGAAAATTAGACTGTTATATGTAAAAACATGTATACTATATCTATTAAAGAGAAAGCCGTATACCTAAGAGGCGACGGCTACAAACATACAAGGCTAAAACAGCACTACTCACGATTTTAAGTTGAACGTCAGTACTGGCCGGTTGGCATGATTAACAATATCTTCGGCGATGCTGCCACTGAGCAGATGCCCCAGGCCTGTACGTCCGTGGGTAGCAACGGCAATAATATCGGCCCCTACTTCTTCAGCAAAATGGATAATGCCCTCTTCTTCCGAATTGTCATCATACACTGTAAAGTCATACTTACTTAGCTGATAGCGTTGCACAAACTCATTTGCTTTTGCCCGCATAACCCGGGTACCTACAAAATTATTAGGCACGTTGATATATACCAGGTGAACATGTGCATTGAATAACTCTTGCATGGTTTTCAGTTGGCCAACCGCTGCCAGCTGATCACTCTCAAAATTGGAAGCAAATACTATTTTATTGACTGTAAATTCCGGCAAGATATTTTTTACGCTAAGTACTGGGCAAGTAGCATTGCGTACCACTCTTTCTGTGTTAGAACCAACTAATAACTCTTTCAGTCCACTGGCTCCTTTGGTTCCCATCACAATTAAGTCGAATTTTTCTTCCTCGGCATATACACTAATGCTTCCGTAAATATGTCCAGTCTGCACAACAGCCGAAACATTAACATTCGATGCTACCTTCAGGTTTTGTGCTACATCTTCCAGCCGTTTCTTAGTAATACCTATCAATTGCACAATATACACCTGATCCATCATACTTGTAGAAGTAGGTTCACCCATGGTATTGAACCCAAAGCCTCCTCCCAGCGAAACATCCAATACGTGTAACAGATGAATTTCGGCTCCATTTTTAGCAGCAATGGCCGCAGCTATTTGTAAGGCATTATCAGCTTGTTCTGAAAAGTCTGTAGGCACTAATATTTTTTTCATAACTGTATAGTAGAGTTAAATACGGCAGATTTGGAGGGAGGAAGTTCTTAAATTACTTTCCTAAAACCAAATGATAGACTTAATTTAACAGATTATGGTCTGTGTCTTGTGTAGGCTTAGGCAAAGAAAATAAAAAATATACCGATGATCAGCAGAATAACCAGGTAAGAGAGCATATCTACCTGAATGTATGGGCGGTATTTATGGAAATACTTTTTTAATAGGTTCATTACCAATGAATCAGTTGGCCAATGCCAAAAGTAAGAATAAAAAATAAGGTGGTTAAGGCCATTTGTTTCAGATAGGGGTCCAGTTCAGCCGCTTTGTGCTTTTGCCACACGCCTCTGGCATTTTTCCATAGCAATGGCACAATCAGCAGGAACAGGAACTGAAAAATACTGGTATAGGTGAGTAACACATACCATACCGCCGCGGCAACACCCAAAGCCAACAACACCCAGTGATACAATACGGCTTTTTCTTTTCCGACTCTCACCGGAATAGAGCGTTTGCCGGCCTTCCTGTCTGATTCTATATCCCGGATATTGTTAATATTTAGAACAGCTACGGCAAAGAGTCCGCAACTGGTAGCCGGTAGCAGATTTGGCCAGTAAAATCCTTTGGTATGTAAATAGAACGTACCGAGTACACCTACCCAGCCAAAAAAAACAAATACCGATATATCGCCCAGACCTATGTAGCCATATGGCTTCTTGCCAGCGGTATAGGTAATAGCTGCCAGAATAGATAAAACCCCTAAGCCCAGAAAGAATAAAATGGTTTGCCTGGAAGCATCGTGCAGCGCTTCATATAAAAGATAAATACCCGTACCAAACGAAAGTAGGGCCAGAAGAATAATTGCCTGTAGCATTTGCCGGGCGGAAATTAGCCCGGATTGTACCGCACGTTTAGGTCCTTCTCTCTCCACACTGTCTGCTCCATGCACCGAATCGCCGTAATCATTGGCAATATTGGAAAGTATTTGCAGCAGTATCGTAGTAAGCGAACACAGTATAAAAATTTTTAAGCTAAACAGCCCCAATGAAGCAGCCAGAAAACTTCCCATGCCTATACTGGCGAGGGCTAGCGGAAGTGTACGTAAGCGGATAGCTGAAAGCCAGGCTTGCAGATTCATACAAAAAATATATAAAAAAGACGCGGTTTCCCGCGTCTCTATGTTAACTCATTACAATTCAATTAGCTATTAATGGCATCAATCACTTCCTGACTCATAGGTTTCACTTTAGAGTCGAACATTTTTACCAGTTCGCCTTTTTCGTTAACTAGGTATTTAGTGAAATTCCACTTAGGTGCCTGATCATTCCAGCCATTCATTTCTTTTTTAGATAACCACTGGTATAATGGATGTTGATCCTGGCCGGTAACGGATATTTTTTCGAACATCTGGAATTTCACCCCATAGTTTTTCTGGCAGAATTCGGCAATCTCGGCATTGGTTCCAGGTTCCTGGCTATTAAAATTGTTTGCCGGAAAACCTAAAATCACTACTTTATCGCCATACTTATCGTGCAGTTCCTGCAATTCGCCGTATTGTGGTGTAAAGCCGCATTTAGAGGCCACGTTTACCAGTAATACCTTTTTGCCTTTGTATTGAGAGAGATCTACTTCTTCTCCGTCAATAGAGGTCATTTTAAAGCTATAGAGGTTTTTCTTAGGTTTGTTGTCGTCCATAGTGGCCTGGGTATAAAGGGCAGCAAAAAAAGTGAGCAATAAAAAAGTGAACGAAAAGAGTTTCATAGTATATGGAGTTTAGGGTTTATTTGCTCTGTTTAGTATAGACGGTTATGTACTAGCACATAACCATGCCTAATTTACGAAAGTTTCAGCATATCTGCTACATTCGTTCTGGTACACTGATGCCTAGTAAACTCATTGCCTTGCGGATTGTTTTACCAACTTGTTCAGATAATACTACCCGGAAAGCTGTTTCTTCGGCAGTGTCTGCATTGAAGATAGAAACTTCTGCAAAAAAGCGGTTATATTCCTTAGCCAGGTCATAGGCATATTGGGATATTACTGACGGCGCATAATCTCTCCCAGCTTCTTTTACCCTGTCGGGGAATGTAGCCAGCAGGGCAATTACATCTTTTTCAGCCGGTTGTAATTTTTGTATATTAACCTCCCGTTTCACATCCATCAGGTCAGCTTTGCGCAGGATAGTAGAAATTCGGGCATGTGTATATTGTATAAAAGTGGCTGTATGTCCATGCAGTTCTATGGCTTCATCCGGGTTAAAGAGCATCCGCTTTTTAGGGTCTACTTTTAGCAGAAAATATTTTAGAGCGCCTATTCCCAGCATTTCATATAAAACTCTGGCACCTTCTTCGCTAAACTCTTCTATTTTACCCAACTCCTGGCTGCGGGCTGTGGCTGTTTGCACCATTTCTTCCATTAAGTCGTCGGCATCTACTACGGTACCTTCGCGGGATTTCATGCGGCCGGTAGGCAGATCTACCATGCCATACGATAGGTGATACAAGCCATCCGCATAGGGTTTGCCTAGTTTTTTAAGAATGGTAAACAACACATTAAAATGATAATCCTGCTCGTTGCCCACTACATAAATAGATTTTTCCATGCCAAAATCTTTGTATTTGATGTCGGCTGTACCTAAATCCTGGGTGATGTATACAGAGGTGCCATCTGCCCGGAGCACCAGTTTCTCATCTAACCCTTCGGCCGAAAGATCTATCCAGACAGAACCATTCTCTTTTTTGAAAAACACTCCTTTGGCTAAGCCTTCTTCTACAATATCTTTGCCCAGCAGGTATACATTGGATTCGTAATACATTTTGTCGAAATCCACACCCATGCGGGTATACGTCTGGGCAAAACCTGTATACACCCAGGTATTGAGTCTTTGCCACAACTCTACAGTTTCTTTGTCGCCTTCCTCCCACTTTACCAGCATCTGCTGTGCTTCCTGCATCAATGGGGCAGTTTTCTTCGCTTCCTCTTCAGCCATACCTTGTGCTTTCAGCGCATCTATCTCCTGCTTATAGGCTTTATCAAACAGCACATAGTATTTTCCGATCAGGTGGTCGCCTTTCATGCCAGAAGTTTCAGGGGTTTCACCATTGCCAAATTTCTGGTAGGCAAGCATAGATTTACAGATGTGGATGCCCCGGTCGTTTACCAGATTGGTTTTGATTACATCATAGCCATTGGCTTTTAAAATTTCAGCTACCGAATAGCCCAGGAAATTATTCCGCAGATGCCCCAGGTGCAGAGGTTTATTGGTATTAGGCGAAGAGTATTCGACCATTACTTTCTGCCCGTTAGAAGCATAGAAACCAAAATCTGCTTGTGTTACTATATCCGCAAATACCTGTAGCCAAGCACTGTCGGCAATAGTCAGATTCAGAAAACCTTGCACTACATTAAAGGCACTTACCAGCTGTGTATGCTGCTGCAAATACTCGCCAATAAGGCGGGCTGTTTCCTGAGGATTTTTCTTAGAAAGCTTGGCAAAGGGAAACGTAACGAAGGTGTGAGACCCTTCAAAATCCTTGCGGGTTGCCTGCAGGTTTATGTCTTGTAGAGGCAGTTCTGCACCAAATAATTCTTTAAAGGCTTGTCCAATGGTTTGTTGTAACGACGATTCAATGTTCATTATAGAATTGGTTGTACAGGAATATGTTTTTACTTAAGTCCTGTAGGTATATTTTACAAAAAATTAACTCAACATAGGGAACAATCACCTACAAAGGTATGTTTCAAAAACGAAATTATTAAAATATAAGTCATTACAAGCGCACCGGTATATAAACTACCTGTTGGTGAGAAGGTTTAGCGAACAAACTATTCTTTACATACAATGGGCCCGGCAGCATAGTACATATGAATTTTTATAAGTTCTGCTTTGCAAAGATTGTAAATTTATCCCATTTTCGCATCCTTAAAATAGTTAATCGTTATAGAATTGAGACACGAATCTGTTATCAAAAACAAAAAGCCAGCGAGACCTCCCATGCAGAGTTACGTTGACTTGATTGATCAAACTTTCGATTTCCCCACAGAAGAGTTCCGCGTAGTAAACAACGAATTACACTTTAATGAAGTACCCTTGATGGACATTATTAAAGAGTATGGGACACCTCTGAAGCTTACGTATCTGCCAAAAATCAGCGAACATATTCAATATGCCAAACAGATTTTTAACGATGCTATTAAGAAATTCCGCTACAAAGGCAGTTATACGTATTGTTATTGTACCAAGTCTTCCCATTTTCAGTTTGTGCTGGAGGAAGCTTTAAAGAACAATATACATCTGGAAACTTCTTCTTCCTACGATATTGCCATTGTTAAGGAATTGTATAAACGAGAGAAAATAAATAAAGACACCTATGTAATTTGCAACGGTTACAAACGGGAGCTATACACCAGCTATATCAGCGAGTTATTGAACGACGGATTTCATAACTGTGTGCCTATTCTGGATAATTTGCGGGAACTGGATGCGTATGATAAGCTGGTAAATACCGATATGCAAATCGGTATACGGATTGCTGCGGACGAGGAACCTAACTTTGAGTTTTATACCTCACGCTTGGGTATCCGCTATAATGATGTAATTGAGTTATACAAAACACGTATTGCCAATAACCCCAAGTATAAGCTTAAAATGCTTCACTTCTTTATTAACACTGGCATGAAAGATAGTGCATACTACTGGAGTGAGCTAAGCCGCTTTGTATACAAATACTGTGAATTGAAGAAAATCTGCCCTGAACTAGATACCATTGATATTGGTGGCGGTTTCCCAATTAAAACTTCCCTGACGTTTGAGTATGATTACCAGTACATGGTAGAGCAGGTGATTGAAAATATTCAGTGGATCTGTGAGAAAAATCTGGTACCGGTGCCGCATATCTTTACTGAGTTTGGCAGCTATACGGTTGGTGAGAGTGGAGCTACCATCTATTCTATCCTGGATGAGAAGCTACAGAATGATAAAGAGCTTTGGTATATGATTGACGGGTCCTTTATTACGCATCTGCCAGACTCCTGGGGGATGAATCAGAAGTATATTATGCTGGCGGTTAACAACTGGGATAATCCGTATCATAAAGTGAACCTGGGCGGCCTTACCTGCGATAGTATGGACTACTACAATTCAGAGGCACATACATCAGAAGTATTCTTACCTGTGATAGAAGAGAATGAAAAACTCTATATCGGCTTTTTCCACACGGGTGCTTACCAGGAATCGCTGGGTGGCTATGGAGGTATACAACACTGCCTGATCCCTGCGCCAAAACACGTAATTATAGACCGGGATGCTAATGGGAAGATTACTACTCGCTTGTTTGCCCCCGAGCAAGACAGTGAATCTATGTTGAAGATACTAGGCTACCGGCAATAATATTTAGAGAGGAAATGCAGGGGGAATAGTTATTGAAGCATATCTTAAGCAAATATTACACTATTTTCCGGTGCATTATGTTGTAGTAAAATAAGTACAGTAGGACGCACCGTTTTTTTTACTAATTTTAGATATGCTTATGAAATGGCCCTTGAAAATTTGTATTCAGGAGATGGTATTTAAAGCCATTCCCTGTGGCCATTAATAACAAAACAATATTCACATGAATAGGCTAACTAATATCTCTATGAAAAAGCTTTACATTCTAGCAGTAGTGGCCACGGTGGCACTTGCTTCTTGTGGCAGAAACTATACGTGCCCGGTTTACTCGAAAGCTGATACAGCTGACAAGACAGACCAGGTGATGGCAAAGCATACAACCGAACAAAAAAGCAAGATATAATCTTGCTTTTTTTATGCTTTCAACAGAATACTTGCTGCTTCATATAAATTTTTTGCCTGGTACACAGCTGCCGGGCATTTTTCTTTTCCATCGGTAACAAATATTCCTCTTACGGCTACCTTCTGTGCGGCCTCTATGTCCCGTTCCCTGTCTCCTACCAGCCACGACTGGGCAACATCTATGTTAAATCTGGCAATGGCTTTTTCCAGCATCAAAGAATCCGGCTTACGGGCGATGGATTCGGAATCGTAACTGGGATGATACGGGCAATAATATATAGCGTCCAGAACATTTCCGCAAGCCTCCTGAATTTTCTGATGGCATTGCATTACTTCTTTTTCTGTATATAATCCTTTGGCAATACCTGCCTGGTTTGTTATCACCACTAATAAATACCCTGCTTTTTTCAACAGTTGCAAAGCCTCTGGCATGCCTTCGGGAATTATTAATTGATCGAGTTCATATACATAGCCACCTATTTCTTCATTTAGTACACCATCGCGGTCCAGAAATACACATTTATTCATGGGGTCTTGCTATTTTTGTTTCCGGCAAAAGAATATAAAATTTCAATCTATGCAAAAATTATTTCTGTTAAGTGGGGCCATTCTGGGTGGCTTGGGAGTGGCTATTGGTGCTTTCGGAGCCCATGCTTTAAAAGCAATGCTGGAATCTACCAGCCGTACCGACACATTTGAAACAGCCGTACGTTACCAGTTTTACCATGCGCTGGCTTTGTTACTTATTGGCTTACTTCTCTTCAGACTCGACTCCAAACTACTCCATTACTCCGGAAACCTGATGCTGGCAGGCACTATTATATTCTCTGGTAGCTTGTATATATTGTGTATGACTGGCATCAAATGGCTGGGTGCCATTACACCCATTGGTGGTGTCCTTATGATTGCTGGCTGGGTGCTGCTAGCTATGGGAATTACTAGGCAGTTGTAATTTTGTATTTATTTGAAATTAGCTACTTTACTTAATAAGTAAAGTACATTTTGGTCTGCTATTTATTAGGTAGTTGATTTGCGATGTGAATCAGTCGAATGGTATTGGATCGTTGATAATATTGAAACAAATGGTAAAAAAGTGCCCAGAGAAGTAAATATTTTCCCCAAGTAATAACAAAGAGAAAAACAAGCATCAAGTTCAAATTTACGATTACCTCCTGCATAGCAGGAACTGTATAATAGTCAATGGGAAGACCAACCAATGTCATCACGTTTGCCATGAGAGCAACAGAGCCAATTATTCGAGGAAAAAGCTTTTGAAGAGGTAAATCAAGCCAGGAGAGTTTTTTGATGAGTAATCGGTAGAAGTGAGTAATAGCTATTCCCAATGATAAAGTGGCAAAGGCATTAACAAGCAATCCAATTTGGAAACCAAAGGAATTATAATAAGCTAGGAGTTCAAATAAACAACAGCCTGTCCATCCAATAATCTGGAATATCCAATAAAAGTAAATCTTCTTCATCTCGTAAGATATAAGCTTCCAAACAAATACATAGAAATAGAATAATTTATACAGTTTATCTTAAATAAGATACTTTCCTTCATTTAATTTTAAATAGATTTTACAGTAATAGTTATTAACTCATTTAAATGGTAAATCAAAATACACGACTCCTATAAGATTATATTGGAAAAAAGCTGATGGTTAATACTATCTTTCTATGTTAGAACACTTTTTAACTCTCCTGCAAACTCCATTGGTATAATTAACTCTGCACATACAACATCTGGTAGCTCTTGTTTAATCTCAAAACTGGCTTGCTTACCAAAAAGCAGGGCTAGCCGTTGACTAGTGTTGGCTAACCCGAATCCTTCTGAACTTGAGGGTTGTAACATACCTGTGTTCCGGATA
Organism: Rhodocytophaga aerolata; assembly: GCF_030503435.1. Taxonomy (GTDB): domain Bacteria; phylum Bacteroidota; class Bacteroidia; order Cytophagales; family 172606-1; genus Rhodocytophaga; species Rhodocytophaga aerolata. Next base: position 168,305 of record NZ_JAUKPO010000006.1, on the reverse strand, counting down.
AAGATATGGGTAAACCTAGATTCATTTTTTGTCTCTATAGCAATAATGCCCCCCTTTACAGATTTAGAAATTCCATGTTTTACTGCATTTTCTACCAGTGTTTGTACCATTAAGGGCGGCACCTGGACATATAAAGTAGAAGGATCTATTTTTATAGCAACTTGCAGCCTGTCTTCAAAGCGGATTTTTTCTAAGGCCAGATAATCTTGTACTGTTTTTAATTCTTCCTCCAGGGCTACAGTTGTATGCTTATCGGCAAGCAGGGTGCTGCGCAGTAAATTAGATAGTTTGGTAATAGATGTTTGTGACTTTTCAGGATTCTCAATAATCAATGCCCGTATGCTATTCATGGCATTGAACATAAAATGAGGATTCAACTAGGCTCGCAACATTTTAGATTCAAAATCTTTCACGGAGGCCAACAATTTAATTTTTTCCACCTCACTTTTCCTAGACCGGTCAGAGTATTGGTATACATGGTAGATAAGTGCCCAAAGTAAGAAATGTTTACCCCAGTTGGTAATAATAAATACAATAGCAATTCCACTTAAATTTGTCCACACCTGGCGCATCGCCGGAATGGTATAATAATCAATAGGAATATTGAGCAAAGCCAGCATAGTGGACATAAGTGTTACGGCAGCAATAATGCGGGGGATAAGCTTTTGCAATGGCAAATCCAGCCAGGCGAGTTTTTCAATCAGCAGGTGATAGGAATGGGTGATGCCTATACATAAGAGTATGTTTATGAAAGCATTGGCTACTAAGCCAGTACTCATGCCAAACAGGCTGACGTACCGCATACTATCAATTGAAAAATGATATGTCCATCCAAAAAGCTGACATAGCCAGTACAATTGATTTTTCATCTCCTGTGTAATATAGGTGTAGCTCCAGATAGCAAAGTGCCTGAGTATAGCTAATATGCTAAATCTGAAGCATATGCACACTACCTTTTACATAAGAGGGCTGTAACACAGTTAAGTGGAGACGAGAAAAACAGGGATGTAGTAAAACCTATTCTACGTTAGCGAACATTGCTGGCTAATTATTTCCTGGCTGAGGCTGCTTTATGGTTGAAGGTCTGTAGCTCACAAAGAAATTCAACCAGATCAGGCGGGATACGCGGAAAATAATGGGCAGCGATAAAATAGCTATTACGCCCATAACGCTGAAAGTGACTACATATCCCAGGTTCAGAAAGAATAACATCAGTACGCCTACCGATAAGAACAACGCACTCGATAACCCATAACTGACATACATGGCACCTTGATAAAAGTCAGGTTCAGGTTCAAAAGCCTGGCCACATCGGGCACATTGTTCATTCATCTGGGTAAATTCAATAGATTTGAAAGGAGCATAGGTAAATACTTTCCCTTCCTGGCACCGGGGACAAACCCCTTGTACGACACTATATATTTTACTTCCCTTGCCTATCATGTTAAATTACTTTAATACGATAACAAAAATAACGTATAAAAAGCAGGATTGATAGAACAAAAAGCGGTATTGATGGTACTTATTGGAACTGCTGCCGGAATTGCTCAGGGGTAAGCCCGGCATTTTTTTTAAAGAAACGGGTAAAGTAGGAATTATCTGTAAAATTGAGTTGTGCAGAAATCTGTGCAATGGTCAGGTGGGTATGTACCAGCAGCCGTTTGGCTTCCAAAATAATTCGCTCCTGCAAAATGGTACTCAACGGCTTAGATAAAGCTGTCTGGCAGATGGTGTTTAATTGCTTCTGAGATATGTTCATTAGCTCTGCATATTCGCCGGCTGGTTTATGCGCCAGGTAATGCTTTTCAATAAGTGATTCTAACTGCCGGATTTGGTGAAGCAGATGAGACGATAACGACGGATGATTGACCTGGCTATATTGATTGCTTAATTTGATTAACAGAATATTCAGATAAGAGCTAATAATGGCTTGTTTGTGCGGTTCATTCCCCCTGTATTCCTGATAGATGCGGATAACAATTTCTGTAACGGCTGTCCGGATATTCCCATTCAGAACCATGCAGGGAGAAGCTGTATAATGAAAAAAGGGGAAATGCGCCAATGTATGGCGGGTATTTTCCAGTAGGTACAATTCGGGAGTAAAAAAAACCACATATCCATCTGTATCTGCCGACAGCTGAAAGGTATGCATTTGCGCCGGTGACATAAAAAACACACTTCCCGGCGTTACTTCATATGTTTTAAAATCAATAATATGCGTGCCAGTGCCTTGTGTGAATAAAAAGATACAATAGAAATCGTGGCGGTGAGGGGTTTTGATGAATTGATACTGGGCCAGGTGCTCCTCCATGCGTTGCACATATACATTTGGAAGAATGGCTGCTACTTGCTGGAAATTATTTATCTGGAGTACAGGAACTTTCTTGGCCACCGCAAAAGGCAAATAAATGAATGCTTGCTGCGAATATTAACAATTTATTGCCTTCAACCAAATTTAGCGTTAGTAAAGGTAAACCTGTTCCCTCTTTGGCTCACCTGGTTGTTAAACCCAATGTAGGGTGCCTGATTTTGAGCCGGAACCAAACAGGAAATCGCAGGCAGGATAGGTTACATGCATCGTTTCTTCATCTTCCCCATGCGGAATAGCCCCAGTTATTTTCAGGAAATGTATGGCATGAAAATCCAGGTAGGTATAAGCCGCATAATATACCTTGATGGCCTCCAGGACTTTATCAAAATACTGTTGTTTTTCAATAATGGAGGCAGTTTGATACGTTTTATAATAGGATACAAGAGAGGGAGCTAAATTTTCATTATACGTTACTGGTACAATGTATTCTTCCAGAGAAATGGTATAATAGGGTGCTAACAAAGATATATATACATGCAGATTGGTAGTCCTTTTCAGGAAAGAATCCTCCTGAGAGCCCAGCTCTACACAAAGCCATACACTTGGATACTGAATATATGCATGATCGTACACTGGCTTCTGAGGAAAAACTATCTGTAGGCGTTCAACCAGACTTGCCCAGGGTTCAAGTTTTTCTTCTTTAATCAAGGTATTTATTTTACTTTCCAGAATACTGCGTAACTCCTGATATCCGGGGTATTTTGCATTTAAATATGGAAGGCCTACAGGATAATACTGCTGAATAACCTGTAACAGCTTATATTTCAATTCTACACTTAACATATCTCTCATACTAATCTGGAATAGGCTATTCTACGGAAGAATATACAAAAGTTACTTGTTCTTAGCAACGTTGCCTGGTAAATATACCATACGTAATACCTGCCTCTGGTGAATCTGCCTATAAGCAAAAAGCCCTTCGTTGGAAGGGCTTTTAGATACTTGCATAAGTTAATGTTATTTCTGGCTCTGCTTGGCTGATGCATCAGATTTAGCAGGAAGCACATTTGTCACAATAGACACTGTTTCCATACCGCCATTGTAATACACAGAAATTACTTTGTTTTGCTGACCCATTTTACCGGCACTATTGAATGTAGCCGAAACTTCGCCGGTTTTGCCTGGAGCAATGGGTTCTTTAGTCCAGTTAGTAGCTGTACATCCGCAGGTAGTCTGTACATTGGAGATTACTACAGGCTCTGTACCAGTATTTTTAAATTTAAAGGTGTAATCTACTTTGTCGCCTTGCTTAATATCGCCGAAGTCATGTGTTTTTTCTTCAAAGGCAATTTTAGCTGCGGAGGCTTTGGCTTGTGTAGCAGGTTGATTCTGAGCCAAGGCGGCAAAGGCAAAAAACAAACTACATACAAAGAGTGCAAATTTTTTCATAATTGTTAGTTTTAATAATTAATACAAATATATAAATAGGTATACGTTGCTGAAAACAGATTTTGCAAGAACCTTGCCACCAGAACGTAAGAAATTTTGAAATATTTCCTTTCGTAAGGTTATTTACGAAATAATAAAGAATTGCGGGTCAAAATTCATCAAAAATAATTCATTGGTTGCTCTCGTCATGGCTGTATAGAGCCAGCGCAAAAAGTCGGCATTCACTCCTTCCTGCGTCAGAAATCCCTGATCTACGAACACGGCATTCCACTGCCCACCCTGCGATTTATGGCAGGTAAGCGCATAAGCGAACTTTACTTGCAGCGCATTCAGATAGGGATCTTTTTTTATCACTTCGTTCCGCTCTTTTTTAGAACGGATATAGGCATAATCCGTCACTACATTGTCGTAAAGCTTTTTATTATCTTCCTGGTTTAAAGCCGGTGCGTAAGAATGTAAGGTATCTAATAAGATTTTTGCTTCAAATTCTGGTTGTTCCGGATAATCGATCAGCCGGAGTTGCAGATTAGCAAACCGGAAGCCATACATATTTTCTGTACTCCGCACCCGCATAATTTCCACAAAATCACCATTGGCCAGAAAGCCTGCCGGGGCTCCTTCATCTAAGGTAGTGTAATTGTTACGCACCACCATTAATATATCTCCTACATCAATCTCATTCTCCGTAAAATGGATAGTCCGGCGGATGTACTGGTTGTACTGGGTAGCAGCTTTGTTTGACCGGCAAATGATAATGGTGTTTTCCGTACCATATTTGTTGTAGGCATACCGGAGGCCATCTTCCAGTTTTTCACTGGTCATCCGGTAAATGTCAGGAAAATATTTGGTATGCAGTTTAACATCCGTAGAGTTTTGCAGCAATACATTCCGCAAGGCAGTGGCGTTGATCAGAATACCCGATTGCTCGTCTTGCCGCATTACCTCTTCCAGCTCTTTCTCTAATACACTTACATCGAAATTGAGCTTTAAATACTCACTATCCAGTGCTGGGCTCAGAATACGGCCTACTGGTGGTAGCTGAGCCGCATCGCCAATCAGCATTAATTTGTTGCTTTCATCTTCAAACACATAGTCTATCAGGTCGGCTAACAGACCATTCCCGCCAATAAAATCTGTTTCATCAGAAATCATGGAGGCTTCATCCACCACAAAAATGGTATTAGTGTGGTAATTTTTCTGCCGTTCAAATACCAGATTGCCAGTATACGGATCTGCCTTTTGCCAGTAGACTTTTTTATGGATAGTAGAGGCTTTTTGCTTAGAGTAATTGGTCATTACTTTAGCGGCCCGGCCGGTGGGTGCCAGCATCACATATTTGTAGCCGAACTTGCGAACTACCTCTATCAGGGTGCTTACAACGGTTGTTTTTCCAGTACCGGCAAAGCCTTTCAGCAGAAATACCTGCCGGTATTTTTCTTTTTCCAGTATGAAATATTCCAGCAACCTGAACAGATCGGCCTGGCCTTGTGTAGGAGTAAAGGGAAACTTTTTGGCCAATAGCTGGGCCGGAGATACTTTCATAATGCGTCTGATACTGGCAACAATCTGAAGTGTATAGCGTACGTGTGTGCAGCTAGGATGTAGGCTTGCGCAAAGCAAATTTACTCATAATTACCTTCTGATTGTAGTGCTGCACCGGTAAAATATATGGATGCCGCTCTTATAATGGATAAGTAATTTACTAATTTGGCCGGTGTATATACTTACTTTATTTGTTCAAAAATAAATACTATGCAAGATATTCATCCGGAAGTAGTACAGGCATTTGGCAACAGAGTGCGGGTACGGGTGTGCGGCATCCTGATTGAAAAGGACAGCATACTTCTGGTAAATCACCGTGGATTAAATAAATCAAATCTGTTTTGGTGCCCTCCAGGTGGAGGCATTCAGTTTGGCGAATCGGCAGCGGAAAGCCTGCAAAGAGAATTCAGGGAAGAAACCGGGCTGGAAATTGATGTACTAGATTTTTTATGTGTGAATGAGTACAGCAGCCAGGCGTTGCAGGCGGTAGAATTGTTTTTTCTGGTAAGGCGCACCGGCGGGCATATAGCTACCGGAACCGACCCAGAACTGAAACAGCAGATTATCAGAGAAGTAAAGTTTATGACTATACAGGAAATTCGAAATTATCTGCCTGCGGAAGTGCATAATTTGTTTAGCTACTGTAGCACGCTGGCTGATATTTACCAGTTAAAGGGTAACTTTCTCACAAAAAATGCATAATTCTTACCCGGCATATTAAGACTTATTGCCGGACCGAAAAGCTTGGCTATTTCTGATTTATTGAAATTTTTCTATTTATAGTATTGCTTTTTCCGTAAAAACAGAAAATTCTTTATATTGCATACTAAATTTTATACTTGCAAAACCTACACTACGATGACCAAGACAAAGATTTTTACTTATGTACTTTTAATCCCCATTCTTTTTTTAGCCTACAAAATATATGATGGCATCCGGGGACCTATCATGGAACAAAGAAGAATTGCATCAATAGAAGCCCGCGTGATTGACAAACTAAAAATGCTGAGAAATTTACAGCTTGGCTTCTATTCGGTACATGGTAAATATGCCGGTAGCTGGGATGAACTAACCAATTTTATTAAAAATGACCGCTTTCTAAACATACAGCGCACAGAAACCATCGACAGCGTAGATTCACGTGGCATAGAATATACAAAAGTAAAGTTTGATACCTTAGGTACTGTACCTGTAAAAGACTCGTTATTCCCTGCCAGCCGTTACCCGGATTTCGACCCTAATTCTATTTCTGTAATCCCGGGTAGTGGTGGTAAAAAATTTGAGATATATGGTGGCCGGGTAAAACGGAATAACCTGGAGGTAGATGTGTTTGAGTTCAGAGACCCAGCGCCAGTTAACCCCCAACGAAGAAGAAATAATAATGAAAATGCGTTAAAAGTAGGTTCTAGAGAAGAAGCAAGTACAGCTGGTAACTGGGAATAATTATTTTAGCTAATTTGAGCACAACAGGCGTAAAATTTAAACAGATTCAAAGTGTAAAGGACGACGAATTCAACGTCGATTCTATACCTGAGTATACTCTTTCTATGCAAATCGGAAACAAAAGTTTCCGATTTTGCATACTAGACACCCGTGTTAACAAATGCCTCTGGCTGGAAGATTATAGCTTTTCCTCTATCCTTTTTACCGAACAATTGCTCGACCAGCTCAACCTGATTTTCGACGACCATATGGTGTTGCAGGCAGGCTTCTGGCAAAACATTTTTTTATCTTTCCAGAATCAGCATTTTACGCTTATTCCGGAAGCCGTATTTAAGCCAGAACAAGCTGCTGATTACCTACAGCTTGCCGCTGATACCACTTCGGAGCCTATGGATGTGCAGTATTACAAACATACCAGCTCAGGTATGGTGAATGTGTTTGCTGCCCAGCGGAAATCAATAGAATGGTTTAAAGCAGTTTATCTAAATAAGCATATTCAGCTGGTTCATCATACAAGTGCCTTTATTGAGGGCTTAAAGTATAATAATGCATCTTTAGCAAAACCCTCCCAGGCGTTATCCATCCTGATAGAAGAATCGTATTTGACCATTGCCTTGGTAGACGGGCAGCAACTGGAGTTTTGTAACACCTATTATTATACCAGTGTACAGGATTTTGTTTATTATACAATGCTGGTGATGCAGGAACTGAAATTAAATCCGGAAACCTGTAAGGTAATTCTGTATGGGGGTATCAGCCATGATTCAGCCATATTCAACACCTTGTACAAATACATCCGGAATGTAAACTTCGGAGCCAAGCCCAAACATTTAGAGTTCGGCTATAAGTTTGATGAAGTGCTGGACCACCGCTATTTCAGCATATATAATATTCACTTATGTAAATAGCTGCTTAGCTGATAAAAATAAGAACTGTTGAAGTTCCGCAGTTAAAGCCATCCTACCTGATTATTGTTTCCTTCCTGCAAAGCCTTTTGCTGTTGAAAATATTTATCAACTACATAGTTAATAGAATGGTAGGAGTTAGCTAATAATATTTTAGCCTGCTCCGGATCTACCCAAATTAATTGCTCTATATCTTCTTCTAGCTGTGGTTTCATGGCTGAATCATCCAGACAAGTCATGGCATACCATTTCGTTTTTTTCATAATACGGTTGCCATTCTGCATATATGTATGCCAGGTAGAACATACTTTATGCTCCAGCTTCACTTTTACATTGCACTCTTCTTCTACCTCGCGTACGGCTCCAATTTTAGATTTTTCATCTTTATCTAGCTTGCCTTTAGGCAGATCCCATTTTTTTAGCCGGTACATTAACAATATGCGGTCGTCTTTACTAACAATGCCGCCCGCCGCCTTTATTATTTTAAAATGTTTTTTTACTGCCCTTACTAATTCCTTTTTATTGGCCGTTGCAAACGTTATGGACTGGAGCTTTTTGAGCTTTTTTACACGCATTAATGTAAAAATTTTGTACAGCAGCACAACCGTAGGTTCTACCACCAATACATGTCCTTTTAACAGGGGTGCTTTTACAGCGGTCAGTTTGCCATCTACTACAGACGAATACTGGTTCGCTAAATCCAGGTACTTATCTGTTTGAATGAACTTTACAGGCTTATCATTTATAAAAAGATTCATGTAGATGGGCTTTACCTGAAATATGAAGTTTGGTTTATCAGTCTTTGCAAAAAAATGCAATTATTTGTTCTATTACAAATGCTTAGCCGGTGCAAAGTAAATTTCCTGCACTTCTGCCTCCGGATAAGTTTTCTGATTTATACGATAATTAATTAATTTCGCTGCATGCATACCACCACCAATACCGCCAGACAGATAGCAGCTATTTTGCTACAAGCCGGGGCCGTTCAGTTGAGACCCGATTCTCCATTCACCTGGAGTTCCGGTTGGAAATCGCCTATTTATTGCGATAACCGGGTAACGTTATCGTATCCGGAGGCCCGTACATTCATTAAACAATCGTTAGTACACCTAATTCAGGAAGTATACCCACAAGCAGAAGCTATAGCAGGGGTAGCCACAGCCGGTATTCCTCAGGGAGCCCTGGTAGCAGACAGCCTAAATCTGCCATTTGTCTATGTACGGTCTAAGCCCAAAGAGCATGGCATGACCAATATGATAGAAGGAAAAGTAACTGTTGGGCAAAAAGTAGTGATTGTAGAAGATCTTATTTCTACTGGCGGCAGCTCTCTAAAAGTAGCGGAAGCTCTTCGGGAGGCAGGCTTTGAGGTATTAGGAATGGTGGCAATTTTCACGTATGGGTTTGATACGGCCAAGCATAATTTTGAAGCCGCCCATGTAAAACTGTCTTGCCTGAGTAATTACAGCAGTTTGCTGGATGAAGCTGTCAACCAAGGCTACATTACGTCAGCAGATATTGCTTCGCTGGAAGAGTGGCGCAAAGATCCGGCAAGCTGGAAGAAATAATGGAAACTGGTTGGTGCAAGCTACAATTTCACAACTTTACCAGTCCATTTAATACCTGGAGAAGTTACCCTGGCAACATAGGTACCCCGCGTATATAGCTTATTCAGTCGAAGCGTATTTTCTACAGATGCCTTGGCTATGGTTTGTTTGTCTATCAGTTTACCACTTGCATCGAAAAATTGAATACTAACCGCCTCATTTTTAAACCGGGGATTAATCCACAAGGTGAGGCTGTTATCAGAAGCAGGGTTAGGCCAAATACGGCAAATCTCCTGGGCATGCTTTATGTCATTCTCTGCCAAGGCAGCTGCTTTGGAAAAATCAGGTATGCCATATCCTAACAGAGAATCAGGTTTGGTAGCCTGGCTTGCCGATTTTTTTAAGTAGCTGATTACTTCCATATTCGTTAGCTGCGGATACGCCTGCCAAAAGCCAGCTACCATCCCGGCCAGTACCGGAGAGGAGTAGGAAGTACCATTCGAAGATACCGTGCTCCCGGAAGCAGCACTTAAGGCGGTGCCTCGTCCCTGAGCAGCCAGGTCAGGTTTAACACGCCCATCGGCTGATGGTCCGCGTGAACTGAAAGATGCATATAGGCCGTCCCGGTCTACGGCGCCTACTGAGAGCACAGAATCGGCATCGGCTGGCGCAGCAATAGTTTGCCAGGGGTCATTCCCTTCGTTGCCTGCACTCACAACCACCAACATACCCGTAGCAGCAGCTATATCGGCAGCACGGGTAATTAGCGCTGTATTTCCATCCATGTCTGCCTGGCTGTAATTCATACGTGGGTTAGAAAAATAGTTATACCCTAACGACGAGTTAATCACATCTACACCGGCACTATCTGCATATTCTGCCGCCATCAGCCAGTTAATTTCTTCGATCCGGAACTCAGATGAAGCATCTTCGGTACGGAAAAGCAGGTAGTCGGCCTCGTAAGCAGTACCAATGATTTCGCCAGGTACATACGCCCCCATCGCTGAAAACACCCGTAAGCCATGTTCATCGTCTTCAAACACACTTTCTTCCTTGCTTACAAAATCGTAGGTAGCCAGCACGCGGTTGTTTATAAACAGATGCGTAAAAGCCGGAAGGCTATTAGCATTTTTAAAGCCGGAATCAAATATAGCTATCCGCATCCCTTGCCCGGTAAACCCTTGCTCATGCATTTTATCAGCTCCTATCATAGTTACCTGGGTGGCTGAAAAACCGTAATCCAGCGGACTGGCTTGATTTTCTTTTGTAGTATTTATTCGGGCGGAAGAAGGTTTGGGTATGGAATTATGCCGTTGCTGACTGAGCCGGGCTCCACTTACTGGTGGCCAGTTGGCTGCGTCTTGTTTTTTTACAAAATTCAATGTGTTAATCTGTGCCAACTGGGCTGAATCAGCCTCTATGAGGGCAGCATTCATCCATCTGGAGGTATACCATACGGTAGCGCCTAGTTGCTGCACGGTCTGTACATACCCCGGATTTACAGGCAAGTCGCGTAGGGTAATGTCAATTGCTTGTTTTAGCCGGCGGTCTATAGATTTTTGAGAAAGAAAGGCACTAGGATCGGAAAGAGAAAAGGGTGAATTGGCTTTGTCAGTAAACTCAATAAAATACTTAGACTTTTGTGCCCATACCGGAGAGAAAAGTAAGCTTAGTAAAATAATCAGCCAACATACCTTTTTACTCTTTTCCATAGTTTAATAACTTCTGATATAATTGAACACCGGCTTGTATGTCGCCCAGCCCCTCACAAATGTTATTGGTTTGCCGGTAATCTACCAATATTTTTTCTTTATAAATCAGGCCAATATCTTGTGCATATACTTCATATACCCGTTTCATATTACAAGCGCTGGAATCATTTACCTGCATGACTGTGGCCGTAGAAGTATAGGGCTGATTGGCAATGGTAAAAGGTTTAGCCACCTGACTAAACTCATATTCGTCTGCCCCTAACTCGTTCAGCACATTTCCGTTCCATTTCTGGCTCTCTTCCACCGGAAAAATCAGCTTTACAAACGACCGGTTGTTTTCTGTACGAATAGCCCGGTTGGCTGTCCGCTTGGCCACCCACACAGAATCGAGTTCCCAGTCAGCGGTGGTGTTTTGCCGGCTATAACGCATTACCTTAAAAGCTTCTTCATTGCTCAGGTCTCTAAACTGCTCGGCTATTACTTCTTTTATCTGATAATTTCTGGTAACAGGAGTAGATGTTAAACTATATATAGTTTCTTCCACCTCATATATAGCAAAGCTTTTTTCTTCTAACGGAAAATACGTATATCCTAGCCTGGCAGCATCAGGCTCTACGGTACTGCTACTGCAAGAAGATACAATCCATACAATACTGAGATAAAATAATACAAATGCCCCGTATTTAACCATAAGATACTGAATAATATACTAGTTGAATCTACAATATGGGCATACGCGGGAAATTTATTTTTATGATTTGGCATAAAACCTCACAAGTGTGAAATACATGTGAGGTTTTTTATCAACTACTTATCTGGCATTAGTCAGCATCTTGCCGGAAGCTGGCGGTAATCCAGCCACCCCCAATTACATCGGAGCCTTCATAGAAAACAGCGGCCTGGCCTGGTGCAATGCCATTTACTCCTTCATGGAACAGCACTTTCATTTTATCACCTACTTGTTCAATTAAAGCAGGCGTGCCGGCATCTTTATACCGTACTTTAGTAACCGTTTGGGTGGGTTTACCTAGCAGATCAGCATATTTAACCATATTCAATTTGCTCACCCACATACCATCGCGGCTTAAGTCTTTATATTGGCCTAAAACCACCCGGTTTTTTTCTTTCTGTATTTCGGTAACAAATACTGGATACCCCAAGGCTATACCTAAGCCTTTCCGTTGCCCGATGGTATAGAAAGGATAGCCTTCATGTTTGCCTACAATGGTACCATCTTCCAGTACAAATTCGCCGCCAGCTACTTGTTTTTCCAACCCTTCTACCCGTCTCTTCAGGAAACCCCGATAATCATTATCAGGCACAAAGCATATTTCGTATGACTCTGATTTATTTACCAGATCAAAGAAGCCTCTTTCCATGGCCATTTCCCGTATCTCGGTTTTGCGCAGGCCACCCAGCGGAAATATAGTCCTGCTCAGGCTCTGTTGTGAAATACCCCATAAGGCATAGGACTGGTCTTTGTTCTCATCCAGACCTTTGGAGATTACATACCGGCCATTTTCTTCACGGATATTGGCATAGTGGCCAGTGGCAATATACTCGCAGCCTAGTTTGTCAGCACGGCGCAGCAACGCATCCCATTTGATATGGGTATTGCATAGCACACATGGATTAGGCGTACGGCCTTCCAGGTACTCGCCTGTAAAATGGTTAATTACATAGTCGCCAAACTCTTCGCGTATATCCAGTATATAATGCGGAAAGCCAAGGCTCACCGCCACATTCCGGGCATCGTTAATAGAATCCAGGCTACAGCAACCAGTCTCCTTTCTGGAGCCGCCGGCGGTGGCATAATCCCATGTTTTCATGGTCATGCCAATTACTTCATAGCCTTGTTCGTGCAGCATAACCGCCGCCAAAGAACTATCTATGCCCCCACTCATGGCTACCAGAATTCGTCCTTTTTTGCTCATAACTTGATAATGATGAATGACTATAGAAGAATGATAAATGAGCTGCAATTAAATTTTATATAGGCACAAACCATTCATCTGCTAGTCTTAATTATTAATTGATAGATTCTCTTACTTTTTGGGTGTATTCCCGCAGCGCTGTTTTAAAATCCAGATTGGCTTCTTGCATACGTTCCAGAATCCAGATGGCAGCAATGGCATGTGTTAACTGTTCGCCTTCATCACTACCTTCTATTTCAATGGGCAAAGGCTGTTCTTCTAAAATAGCTTGCTCAGCAGCCTGCAATTCTTCAATGGTACAACTTTCAACTAATTTTTTTATAACAGGGATCTTCATATCTCTAGTATTAATTGGGCAATGAAACTAAACTGCGCAGATAGCAACAAAACCTGTACTTTCTGCAATAGTTAGTTTATGAGTTATCAGTATTAATTCAATTTATTAATCAGTTCTACCAACGCATCTTCTTTGCTGGTAGCCACGGCCTCTACTAACTGGCCATTCTGGAATACAGCAAAATACGGCAGATTTGTTACGCCGGCAGTCTTTCTGGCTACCGGACTTGTCTCCGCATTTACGTCCAGAAAGGTAATATCTGTGAACCTGCTGTCGCTGGAAAGCCGGTTAAACTTAGGTGCAAATAAACGGCAGCTTCCGCACCAGTCTGCATAGTATTTTACAACAACTTTTGGATGATTTGCAAGTTGCTCAGTAAACTCAGCATCCGTAACTTTTTGTACAGCCATATTAGTCAATTTAAGTAAGGTATGTATGGATCATTTTATGAAATGCAAAACTACCCAATATCTGTAAATAATACTATTTGCTTAGGAGAGCAACATACCAAAAAGTGCTTTTGTTCATTCCGACACGTTAAATCAACGCAGATGCCGCCAATAATTTCTTCATTTTTGTAATCCGCTGGATTCACACTATTTTTTCAGCTCAATCTATTACTTCTGCCTCATCAGGTGTTCGGTAGTGTACACCTATCTGTTCATAAACGAACACTAGCGGGGTGTATCAGAGCAGGTTACTCAACAACTGCTTTCCTGAGCAATTGGCTTTAAAGCCAGAAAACAACCATTTATCCTTTGTCCTTACCATTCATTTATTTCCTGTAAGCTTTTGGTTACTTGATGGTCTTATCTGCATCAAATGGTATAAAATTTACAAGTAGTAAAACAACAAAAAATTAATAATCAACAACTTAACGTATAACAACAAAATCATGAACACTTTATTTTCTAGCATATCTGCCAATAATTTCCGTAAAGCTTTTGCTGCTGTGGCCTTAGTAGCGGCTGTAGCTGTAGCGCCAGCTGTATCTGCTCAATCCGTTACCGCCCAGGATAATGCACCTTCTATCACCAAAGCTGCTGATGAGTTTCAGGCCTTTGTTCACCCGGTAGAAAACTCAGTGAGTATGAAAGTTCACTTTGTTAATCCAGAGAAAGAAAATATTATCGTCACCATTTATAACCAAGACAACGACATTGTATACCAGAAGTTTCTAGGAAAAGATGCTATATTCCATGGTAAGTTCGATTTGTCTAATCTGTCGGATGGTGTATATACCGTGAAAGTTGGTAACAAGAAAGAAACTTATTCCCGTAATCTTTCTATTCAGACGCAGCAAGAACGTTTTGCTTCTGCCCGCTAATTACTAATTGATAGAGGCCGGAATTTGTCCAGATCTATTCAATAAGGTAGTGCAGGTTCAAACTCTTCTACTCCTTACTTATATATATTTTAAAGCGCATGTTTGCAGATTTCTGGCAATACATGCGCTTTTTTATTATCCTGGTTTACCAGGCTTTGTTAAATAGAAACTACCCGATTGTTAGCCGACTGCATTCTCTGATAAATAATTGAGCAACTGATTTTGTCTCATACATAATTAGCTGTTCACTAGTGTACACTACTTGTTCGTTACCGGACACTTATTCCCTATTTTCCTCAAATCCAGATTGCTTATTTATGTACCGTGTGGATAATGGCTATCCGGAAACTACCGCTTATCTATTCTATCTTCCTTTCATTTATTTCCGGGGTTCTTTTAGTTGCAAAACACTCAATTGTATAAAAAGTGGTATAATATTTACTTATAGTATAATACAAGTATCTAAAAAACAACCACTTAACAAACTATATACAATTATGAAAACAATCTTTTTTGGCATCGCCGGAAATAGTTTCCGTAAAGCCTTTGCTGCTGTGGCCTTAGTAGCGGCTGTAGCTGTAGCTCCAGCTGTATCTGCTCAATCCGTTACTGCCCAGGATAATGCACCTTCTATCACCAAAGCTGCTGATGAGTTTCAGGCCTTTGTTCACCCGGTAGAAAACTCAGTGAGTATGAAAGTTCACTTTGTTAATCCAGAGAAAAACTATATTACCATTTATGTGTACAATGAGAACGGAGAGTTGACCTACAAAAAATTAATAGGCAAAGAGGCGATCTATCATGGTACATTCGATATGTCTAAACTAAACGATGGAGAATATACGATAAAAGTGGGAAGCCGCAAAGATACCTACAGCAGAACACTTACCTTGGAAACCGAGCAAAAACGCTTTGCCCTAGTGGAGTAATCATAGCTACACTTCCTTGAGTTTACCAAAATAGTTTCTTTCGTTTATATCTAACGAGCACCGTGGATTTCTTCCGGCGGTGCTCGTTTAGTTAAATCTTCTCTACTTAGCCTGAACCCAACATCCACAAAACTGAGGCTTACTGAGTAACTTCTTTTTTGTTAATACACCTGTAGATTTACCGGCTTAACGCCTCTTCAAGCGTTCTGCAGTACACAATGTCATAGTTATCAAACGTAAACCAGGGATTTTCTTGTAGTAACTTTTTTTTGCCCCGGTTCATCTGCTGCTCGAAATATTTATCGTCTGGCAAAAGTCTGCGGTACGTGGAAAGGCCTTTTTTGTACATCCGTTCCATCCATACCAGATAAAACCATTCCATAGAAGGCATGTGAAATGCTACCAGCTTTCGTTCATCGTAGATGCATTTGGTTAGGTTGTTACTGGCGATAAGTTCACCTGCTTTTTCAAACAAATCCATAAATTCTGCCATTGGAATATAAGCAGCAGTAGCCGTGCATAAAAGCACCTGTAACTCAGCATGGCAGGAAAGAGTTGCATGTTTACTTGCATAACGTTCCTCCAGCTGGTGAGTAAGAATAACAGAAGAGCTTGCCATAATAAATTAAGGTTAGAGGTTAAATTTACAGGCGATACAAAAAGTAAGCAGTCTTAAAAAATGACGGTTTCCAGACAACCGCAGATCTACCATAAAAGCTAAACAAATTACTAAAATTTATTTAGCTGCGCAATAGCTATTGTCAGATTTTAATAATCTGATCGCTTCATTGAAAAATTAAGCTATATTTTTTGTATTTTACTAATCAGTAGGCTAGTTACAGAACCTATACGACTCGCAAGGTAGACATGCCACCATCTACGCCAATTATCTGACCCGACATCCAGGCTGCTTGGCCGGATAATAAAAACGTGGTAATAGCTGCTATTTCTTCCGGTGTACCTACCCTGTTTAACGGATGCCGTTTATTGGCTGCTTCCCGTTTTTCAGGAGAAGACAAAAGATTTCCGGCAAGCGGCGTATCGGTAAGTGAAGGAGCTATGACATTGAACCGTATATGGGAGGAGGCATATTCAGCAGCCAGCGAAAGTGCCAGGCCCTCTACGGCACTTTTTGCTGTAGCCACGGATGCATGAAAGTTCATGCCTACGCTGGCGGCTACAGTGCTGTACAGCACCACACTGGCTCCCTGAGCTTTTTTTAAGGATTTTATTGCCTGCTGCAACACACGTATGGCACCCAATACATTTACCTGCCAGTCATGCATAAAGTCTTGCTCGGTTAGCCGGGCAAAGGGTTTCAGATTTATAGTACCCGGGCAATAAACCAATCCATGCAGCACATCGGGCAGGTCAGACAATGCTTGTATATCGCCAGTTACATCAACCGGAATATGGGGTATTTGTAACGTTTGCAATTCCGCTGACTGGTGGCGGGAGGCCGTAATAAGTGTAGCACCTTCTTTAGCTAATTGTTTTACTACAGCCAGGCCAATACCGGAACTGCCACCTACCACTAAAATAGTTTTGTCTGTAAACGTCGTCATGAATAAATAGTCATATGCTGTCTATCTAACAAAAACAAACCCACAAGGTTTTGAAATTCGCCTTGTGGGTGCATGTATTTATATAGGACTCGTAGGTATTACTTTAATTGAACATACGCCAAAAACTCATTTTTCGTCTGCTCTTCGGAAAATTTGCCGCCATAGTAGGCAGTAACCGTGGAACTATTTACATCGCTTACCCCACGTGAAGAAACACACATATGCTTGGCATCTATCAGCACGGCAACATCTTCGGTTTGCAGCATCTCTTTTAGCTCCGTAGCAATTTGCATGGTCATGCGTTCCTGCACCTGCGGACGTTTGGCAAAATACTGCACGACCCGGTTCAGTTTAGATAAGCCTATTACTTTGCCACTGGAAATATAGGCTATGTGTGCTTTGCCAAATATGGGCACAAAATGGTGTTCGCAGTTGGAGAAAAAGGTAATATCTTTCTCTACCAGCATTTCATTGTACTTGTATTTATTTTCGAAAAGAGCCACTTTAGGTTTATTAGCCGGATTAAGCCCACTGAAAATCTCCTGAATATACATTTTGGCAACCCGGCGGGGTGTACCCTTTAAGCTGTCATCTGTCAGGTCAAGTCCCAGGATGTGCATAATTTCACGGAAATGCTTTTCTATCAGTTCCATCTTCAGCTCATCGTCCATCTCAAAAGCATCTTCTCTTAAAGGTGTGTCGGATGAAGTACTTATATGTTCATCGCCAACTTCGTCTATTGTCAGGTGGCTCAGATCAGTAATTTCTTTAATCAGCGGGGTATTCAACGAAGTTTCTTTCTGTCTCATAAAGTGTAATTTTTAACGCGTACTTTGTGTCTATTTTGCTCCTCAGAATATTCCAAATAACGATTGATATGTTTTCTGCTGTCGGGTTGAGTTCTTTAAATTCATGGGTGTCTAAGTTTAAATTTTTATGATCGAATTTGAGTAATACATGTTCTTTAATCAAATCACTTAACACTTTCATATCAATTACATAGCCAGTTACCGGGTCGGGCTCGCCTGTTACCCGCACAATAAGCTCATAGTTGTGCCCATGGTAGTTGGGATTGTTGCACTTGCCAAATACCCGTTGATTCTTCTCATCAGACCAGTTAGGATTATGTAAGCGGTGGGCGGCATTAAAATGTTCTTTCCGGAATACAGCTACGTTCATGCAATAGGTTTGTTCTACAAAAATTTAAAATAGTATAGACTGTCTTTACTTTGTCAATTAAAATTACCGATAGGTAGCTTACCTACCCAATTTGCTATACTGCATTCATAACAGATGCCGCAGGAAATTTGTTTAATGTTTTTAAATTAAAGTTAAACAATTAGCAAATACCTCCCCATCAGCAGTACTTTTTGCGTATGAATGGTTTTTGTTCAACACTGGCTTTTTCATTTTTGTTCGCAAGCAGGCATTCTAAAAAAATTTAAGTAACTGCTGCCATCCGCTTTTTGTAATGCCTGTGCTTTTCTGTATACTCGCTTTATGAACGCTGTTGACTATACAAGCTATTATTCCTTGTTTGCCCAGTTTGGCATGAACCTTACGGCTATGCAGGAAATACTCAACCGCTGGCGTGAACCACACCGGTATTACCACAATGAGTTGCATCTGCAGTATTTGCTGAATGAAATAGAGAGCCTGGCCAGGCAAGGGCAAATTTCTACTACCCTGAAAGAAAATTTGCTGATGGTAGCTTTCTTTCATGATGCCATATACGATGCAACTGCTGCCGATAATGAAGAAAAATCCGCCGCCTTATTCCAGCAGGCTACTCAGGAGACAGATCACTCGGCAGGTATTATACAAGCTATTCTGGATACCAAAACCCATCAGCCTACCAGTGAACTCTCCAGGATTTTC
This sequence comes from Rhodocytophaga aerolata, assembly GCF_030503435.1. Lineage (GTDB taxonomy): Bacteria > Bacteroidota > Bacteroidia > Cytophagales > 172606-1 > Rhodocytophaga > Rhodocytophaga aerolata. The sequence continues at coordinate 149,429 of NZ_JAUKPO010000006.1, read as the reverse complement.
TGTGAACTGGATATGGCCATTGTCACCAAATCTGATTTTAAGGAGATGCTAGCCTGGGAAAAGGGGATTGCTAAAGAATACCAGTTTGTCGATTATAGCTTATATAAAATGGGCAGAATTGCCTTACTGGAGCATTTTGCAAAACAATATCCGGAAAACAAAGAGAATTTGCAGAATTTAATCCATTACCTTACTTTTCACAGACCGCAAATCGGGATTTACGCCGGCTCCTTTAACCCGTTTCATAACGGCCACCTAAATATACTGGAGAAAGCCGAACGTATTTTTGATAAGGTGATTGTGGCGCAAGGGATTAATCCGGAAAAGGAAACGGCTGCTTCTTCCCTGAAAAAACTGGCTGTGCTGAAATACCGCCAGATTGAGCAGTTTGGCGGCTTACTCACAGAGTATATTTCTTCCAAAGAAGAACATGCACAGATGGTATTGGTAAGAGGCTTGCGGAATGGCGATGATCTCAGTTATGAAGTGAACCAGCAACGCTTTATGGAAGATATGAAACCAGGAATTAAAGTGGTTTTTATCCGCTGCGATATGCAGTTTGAACACATTAGCTCGTCGGCCATCCGAAACCTGGAAAAGATAGAAAAAGGCCTGGGAAGTAAATACTTGCCTACCTAATCAATCAAATAGTACTTCTTTCTCTGGCTTGTCCAAAAACTCGAACATGGTCTGAATTTGCGAATGGGTATTGCGCTCCACCGACAGTTGTGGAAGTTCATCCCGGCCGAAAAAGCGGACATCCAGGGTTTCCATTCCTTTGGCTATCTCGCCCCTGACAATTTCGCAGCGGATAAATAGTTTGTAGGTATAATATGGGGAGGCTGGGTGCGGATGATGCTTTTTATCCCATACCGCCAGCAAGCGCACAGGTTTTACTTCGATACCGGCCTCTTCGCGTACTTCTTTCACTACTACTTCTTTAGCCGAATAGCCAATATCTGCCCAGCCTCCAGGCAACGACCAGCATCCATCTATTTTCTCCCGCACCATTAGTATTTGATTGTCTTTAAACACTACTCCCCGGATATCTACTTTGGGAGTCTGGTAGCCGGTTTCACCCGCAAATAATTTTTCTATTAACGCCACTGGTTCCCCAGATAGGTCTGCCATCATTGCCACACTCATATCCCGCAGTTCCTGGTACCGTTCCACATCGTAGTCATTCTGGGCATAGGTTAAGCCAGCCTGGGCTATTGCCTGAATCCGCTGGGCATATGCGAGCCATTTGTTTGTCATATATTATCTAGTATCGGTGATCGCTAACTTTTTCTGATGAATTGCTATACGTAAAAACACGGTAAAACTAGGAAAAGTATCAGCTACCTCCAGCACCAACACCTCTAAAAAAAATTACTTTTTATTTGCAACATTGTTGCATTATTTACTACTTGCATCATTGTTGCAAATATAAAAATTACCTTATGAAACCCAAAAAATTACTTTCCATTTCACTGCTACTAGTGCTTATCGTATTTTCGGCATGTCAGCAAGACGATTCTCCGGGTGCAAAAGCCAAGAATGAAAACCAATTTGTCCGTTTGCTTGTCGCAGATTTTGATAACAACAGCTTATCTTTTATTAGTCCGCATAAAAACGAAACCCAGACCTTTAGCAGCCAGTTTGCAGCTAACACCCTCTACCCGACTGCCAGCGGGCGCTTTGCCGTTGTTTTGAACACAGCCAATAACCATGTGCAGTTTTTTGACTCAGGAATAGAAGGCCATGGAGAACATGCACATATGAAGGGCACCCCTAAGTGGGCTAAAACCACTGCTGATGCCCCACGGCCTACCCATATGTATGCGTCGGGCAATACCATTACTATATTCAATGATGGCGATGGTTCGTTAAGCCTTACCTCCGAAGAAGAGCTACATACAGCTGAAAAAACTGCGCATATTGTCGTAGATAAGCCTCACCATGGGGCAGCGGTCCGTTTTACCAATGGCACTTTTGCCGTTACAGAGAAAGATAATTCGGTAGCCGGTTCGTTACCCGAACGTGTAAAGATTGTAGATAGCAATGGCAGTGTAGTGTATGCCTCTCCACTAGCTACTGGCGGTATACATGGCGAAGGCAGCAATGGTACGTTAGCCTTGTTTGGTTCAGTAAATGGCCTGCTCGAAGTAAACGATAATGGTAGCCAACGATTAATTCCCTATCCGGCTAGCTTTGGCGACAAATGGATTGGTACCATTTATTATGGAAAAGCGGCTAACCAATTTATCGGCTATATCAGCAAATATGGTGTATACCTGATTTCTCCCGGGAATAACCTCATTTCTCCGGTAATAGAGTCAGAGAATATAGTGGCTGCCCGTTTCGACCATGAAGGCAAAGACATACTGGTATTGCAGAATGATGGCACCTGTATGGTATTCGATGGAACATCAGGCGCAAAAAAAGCTGAAAGAAAGCTGCCTTTGGTATTTCCGGCAGATAATAAAATTCCGGCCCTTACCGCTAGTAAACAATATGTATATGTAACAAATCCGGAGGGGGCAGAGGTAGTTATGCTGAACAAAGACAACCTTTCAGATTTTAGAAGATTTGCCATACCCGGCCGCCCAGGTAGAATTAGCCTTGTGGGTGCAGATGTAAGCGAAGAAAGTGACGATTAGAAGAATACATGCATTTTTTTACAACAAAAAGCGTAGCCAAAGGTGACTACGCTTTTTATATTATGGCAATACCTTATTACAATTCCCGTAACCAGATGTTGCGGAAACTAATGGGTTTGCTGGGGTCGCCATGATCCTGTAATTTAATAGGACCTTTGCCGTGCTTGGTGTATTTGGGTAAGCCGATATAGGGTGTATCTCCTTTAATTTCAAAGTGGTTCTGAATCAGCACACCATTATGCATAACCGTGATATAAGCCGGAGAAAACAACGAACCATCTTCCTTAAAACGAGGAGCTGTGTAGATAACATCGTATACCTGCCACTCACCTGGCTTACGCATGGCATTTACCAGAGGCCGGGTTTGTTTGTAGATACTGCCTGCCTGCCCGTTAGAATAGGTGCGGTTATTATATGAATCCAGTACTTGTAGCTCATAAATCCCTTGCATAAATATGCCACTGTTGCCTCTGGCCTGACTTTCGCCCTGTATATCTGCCGGAATGCGCCATTCGATGTGCAGCTGATAATCTTCAAAAGTCTGTTTAGTTTCAATGTCGCCGGTTCCTTTGTTTACGGTAAAAACGCCATCACTCACCCGCCATTTGGCTTCTCCGTCTTTCCCTTTCCATTTAGACAAGTCTTTTCCGTCAAATAACACAATAGCATCGGAAGGAGGAGGCACTACTAGATTGCTAGGTACAGCACCAGGTGTTACTACTTTCGGTTCGGGCTCCCAGAACTCGGTCATCTGGGGTTTCATAGGCATAGGTTCCGGTACTTTTCCTGGCTGCTCCTGTGCATACCCATAAAAAAATACGCCTGATAATAGGGCAGAAAGAATGATTTTCTTTACAAATGAGTTTTGCATGTTTACTTAAAAAATTTAATGATAAAGGTTTAGAAAGTGTAAAAAAATAAAAATTACGTGATATTCGGAAGTTTCCAGCCATTCTGGTAATTCGCTTTTACCAGTTGATTGGCTTCATTGTCATTTTTGAAGGCCATATTCTGGGCATCCCAGTATACTTTACGCCCCGATTTAAAAGCAATATTGCCCAGATGTGCATTGATGGCTGTATTGGCAGCTGTCCATACATCGCAGTTGGGTTTCTGGCGGCTCTTAATGCATTCTATAAAATTTTTGGTATGATTATCTAATCCGCCATCATTGCCACCTCTGGCTTGTACCGGAATAGCAGGGGTTTTATACTCGCCATTTTCCACCTCCGGAATAATTTCCCATTTGCTGCGGTCTACTACCAGGGTTCCCAGATTCCCGATAAAAGCCACCCCATGATCCCGGTTATATGGCCCACCATTGATGCCTACGGCATGTTCCCAGATCATCGAAAAATCGTCAAACTCATAAATGGCCTGCTGGGTATCAGGTGTTTCCATGGCACCATCCGGATACGCATATTTACCGCCCATCGATACCACAGATTTGGGGCCACCGGCTTTCATGCCATACAGTACCATATCTATCAGGTGTACCCCCCAGTCGGTCATGAGGCCACCGGCATAATCCCAGTACCAGCGGAAGTTAAAATGAAACCGGTTCGGATTGAATGGCCGTTTGGTAGCCGGGCCTAACCACATATCGTAATCTACTCCAGCTGGAACCGGGCTATCCGGCACTTTTTTTATCTCTTTCATCCATCCCATATAGGCCCAGGATTTTACCAGCCTTATTTTGCCAAGTTTGCCTGACTGCACATAATCAATGGCTTTTTGCCAATGGGGGCCGCTGCGCTGCCACTGGCCTACTTGCACCACCCGGTTGTATTTCTTGGCAGCCGCCATCATTACCTGGCATTCCTCAATAGAATTCGCTAAGGGCTTTTCTACATATACATCTTTTCCGGCTTCACAGGCATTTACCATGGTAAGGCAGTGCCAATGGTCTGGCGTTCCAATAATAACCGCGTCTACGTCTTTGTTTTCGAGCAATTTGCGGTAGTCTTTGTACAACTTCGCTTTTTTGCCGGTTTTTTGTTCTAATTCCGCAGCCCGTTCGTTCAGTACATTGCTGTCTACATCGCATAAGCCAATTACCTCTACATCGGGTAGCTTCAAGTGGGAAGTAAGGTTGCTCCAGCCCATGCCTTTGCAGCCGATAAGGGCAACGGATACTTTATCGTTAGCTGCTACTTTTTTAGGAGCAGCAGCGGCCTCAGCTAAGGGGATAGAAGCCAAGCTTGCTCCGGCCATCAATTTGGAAGAGTTGGCTAAAAAATCTCTTCTGGAATAGATTGTCATAATGGTAGGGTTATGTTAAAAGGCAAATTTGGGAATATGAGAATTATTTCTTGACAGTCAGCATTGGTGTTTAACTATACTCCTTGCAAATAAAAACTCAATAATTATCGTATTTTTTTCATGACCATTGAATCTACACCGCAAACTTCTACAGTTATATGATCCGCATATTTTTTAATATCTGTGACTACAATTCCACCCATTGGTTTTAATTCTTCTCCATCCTGCGTAACTACTTTTAACTGAAGTTTACTTATTTTATCGAAATTGGGCTTCTCCAAATGTTTCCTGAAAATTTGCTGATAATTCTTAAAATATTCTTCAGTTGGGTAAATCGTTCCACCCACTATCCCCATGCTTTCATCAATTAGATTTAAACTAAAAACACCTAACTTAACTTGTCTCGAAAATAAACTTGCTTTCATAATCAGCGTTCATCGATTAACCTTTTCTCTACACCTTTGGCAGATTCCATCCATTGTGGTAGGTAGCTTTGGCCATTTCCATGGCTTTTGAGTCATCGACTATGCTGTTTTTGCTACTATCCCAGAATATCTTTCTACCTAAGCGGTACGCCATATTGCCTAACTGCGCATTAATAGCCGCATGTGCGCCAAACTCTATATCTCCATTGGGTTTCTGGCGGCTTTTGATACACTCCACAAAGTTCTTCGTATGCTGATCCAGGTTATTCATCGTGTTATTCCGGACAGGAACCATTTCTGTTAGGTAAGCGCCATTTTCTACCTCCGGGAACACTTCCCATTTTCCTCTGTCAACTACTACTGTACCTAAATTTCCGATGAAAGCTACGCCATGTTCGCGGTCGTAAGGGCCGCGGGCAATGCCTTTGGCTTGCTCCCACAAAAGGGTAAACCCATCAAATTCATATACCGCCTGCAAAGTATCGGGTGTTTCATCGGCATGGTCGGGAAAACCTAGTTTGCCGCCCATAGCTTGTACCGATTTAGGCGTAGTTACCTTCATTCCTTTCAATCCCATATCAATCATATGCACGCCCCAGTCGGTCATCAGGCCGCCGGCATAATCCCAAAAGTATCGAAAACTGCCATGAAAGCGGTTTCTATTGAATGGCCGCTCGGGTGCCGGGCCAAGCCACATTTTGTAATCTACCCCCGCTGGCACCGGTTCGTCTGGTAGTACGGGAGAGGTTTTGCCGTAGCCCATATACGCCCAGGTTTTTACAGTACGTATTTTGCCGATTTTACCAGAGGTAGCATGTTGCATAGCTTCATTAAAATGGGGAGCACTCCGTTGCCACTGGCCTACCTGTACTACCCGGTTATATTTGCGGGCGGCTGCTACCATCAAGAGACATTCCTCAATGGAGTTGGCTAGGGGTTTTTCTACATACACATCCTTCCCGGCTTCGCAGGCATAGATTGTCTGGAGGCAATGCCAGTGATCTGGCGTACCAATGATTACGGCTTGTATCTCTTTATTTTCGAGCAACTTCCGGAAATCTTTGTATAGTTTGGCCTTTTTGCCTATTTTCTTTTCCAGCTCAGCTGCTCTTTCATTCAACACGGTATCGTCTACATCACATAGAGCCACACATTCTACTTCCGGCATTTTTAGCATAGAATTCAGGTTAGCCCACCCCATATTACGGCAACCTATTAAAGCTACCTTAATTTTTTCATTGGCAGCAACAGCATAAGAAGCAGCCAATGTGCTGGTGGCAGGCAATGAAGCTAGACTGGCTCCTGCCAGTAGTTGCGAAGACTGACTTAGAAAGCGGCGGCGGGAATGTGTGGGCATATAGCAGAAGAAGCTGAGCAATAAAAATACCTAAAAACGCAGTTAAAGGTAAATAAAATAATAATAAAAGCTGGAAAAATCCTAAGAATTGTTGGCAGCCATACCAGTAATCCCGTATAAAATTTCAGAGGAAAACACCTTTACTCATATATTGAGAGTTGTGCCATGTAGGAAGAGTATGTCCGGATAAAACACAGCTATATACTATCCGGATATCAGTTTGCATGAAATACAGGCTTATTAGAAAGAGATATGTGAAACTGCCCAGATCAAAGATTAGCTAACCGCCATTATTTAAATCTTTATCTTTTACTTGGCCTTCTCATGATTACTATTACTATCTACTTCTGCCTTTTCATCATCGCCATCTAAGACAATAGCGGGAGGGAAAGCCGAACTTCTTACTTCTTCCCGCAGGCTTTCGGCATCCCAGCCAGTCTCATATTCTAGCATTTTTCCGTTTAAGTCAGATAAAATGGTTTGCTCCAGTTCTTCAATGCGTTCGCGGGCTACGTTTATGTATTGCTTGCGGTCATCCCGTACTGCGGCGAGGCCTTTCAATGCCTGTTCGTCGTGCCGGAGAAACAACTGAGCTGCCCGTTGTACAGAGTATGCGCGGAAACCAAGTAATTTTAATGCATCCGTGCCCATCCGGAGAGAAGTGTCCAGAGTTTCCCGGTAAATATGGGGCACCCCAGCGTCCATCAGATCGTAGGCGTCGGTGCGGTCGTTAGCCCGTACCAGAATATGCAGATGTGGGAAGTGTTTTTTTACCGTTTCTACCAGTTCCAGGCACTTTTCCGGAGAATCCAAAGCAATAATAATCATCTTGGCCTCTGCCGCTCCGGCAGCATGTAGTAATTCATGCCTCGAAGCATCGCCATAATATACTTTCAGTCCTACTTTTCGCAGCAAGTCTACTCTATCTGAGTCATTATCCAACACGGTAGTTCCTACTCCAAATGCTTTTAAGAATCTCCCAGTAATATTGCCAAACCGGTCGAATCCGGCGATGATTACCGGATTTTTTTCATCGATGGTATCTGGCTGTTTTTCATCCTCTGCCCGCCAGGAGCAAACCCTGGGCATAATATACTTTTCATTTACCAGCATCACCAGAGGGGTAAGGCCCATGGTAATTGCTACTACTGCCATTAATAAACTGATCGTCCGTTCATCCAGAATACCCTGCTGACCAGTAAATGAAAAAAGCACAAAAGCAAATTCCCCTACCTGGGACAGAGCCACGCCAAACAATAGATTCTGCGCCGTAGCCAGTTTAAATGCTTTCCCCAGGCCAAATAAAACTAATCCTTTTACTACCATTACAACTACCACCAGTTGAATAATTAGGGTGGGTTCTGAGACGATAAGCCCAAAATCAATGGATGCGCCTACCGCAATAAAAAACAAGCCTAACAGTAAGCCTTTGAACGGTTCAATATCACTTTCCAGTTCATGCTTATACTCGCTGTTGGCCAGAACAACTCCTGCCAGAAATGTTCCCAGCGCCGGACTTAAGCCTACCTGAATCATCAGCACTGTTATACTTACTACCAATAATAAAGCTGTAGCGGTAAACATTTCGCGTAGCTGGGTGGCAGCAATCATTCTTAATAAAGGGCTAATTAAATATCTGCCGGCTACTATTACCAGGGCTACTGAACCTAGAACGGCTAGAGTATGAGCCCAGGCTGGCAGGTTGGCTACCCACGTAGCATCATGTTCGGCGGTTGAAGCGGCAGTAGCTGGGGCAAGCAGGGGCATCAAGGCTAGAATAGGAATAACAGCAATATCCTGAAACAGCAATACGGAAAAAGCACTTTGCCCGGCAGCACTCTTCATTTGCCCTTTTTCTGTCATGGATTGCAGCACAATAGCTGTGGAAGACATTGCCAGTATTAGCCCTATAGCCAGTGCTTGTTTCCAGGGTAAGCCTACCGCTACGCCAATGCCTGTGCAAATGAAAGCAGTTAAGGTTACTTGTAAGCCGCCCATGCCTACAATAGGTGCCCGCAAACGCCACAGCAGTTCTGGTTCCAGCTCCAGCCCTACCAGAAACAGCATCATTACTACGCCAAATTCTGCAAAGTGCATAATATCGCTTCCCTCCTCTCCCACCAGATTGAGTACAAACGGTCCAATCAGAATACCTGCTAATAAATAGCCCAATACGGAGCCTAAGCCTAATTTTTTAGCAATTGGCACAAACAATACAGCAACCGCCAGATAAACTAATGCCTGATAAAAGAACGTACCTTCCATATTCTATTTTTGATAAACCAAGATTTCATTCAGATAATGTGTGGCAGCAATATGTTCGCTGGTAATTTTTCCTTCTATCAGCCACTGCAATAACTCATGGTAATTGGCTACTTCTTCTGCTACTTGCTCAGGACTTAACCGGTGTGTACCATGAATAACAAACGGCGGCCAGTAATGCATATGACAGAGGTGTGCAGTCTGGGCAAAAGGCAGCAGAAAGTCGCGTACACTAAATCGGTTATATCCGTTGTTTCCATAGGCATCGCGTACCCCACCGGCCGTAATGGCATTGAGCATGACTTTGCCTCGTAAAGCATTGCCCGTTCTTCCGTAGGCCCAGCCATGTTCCAGTACCAGATCAATCCATTGTTTTACTAAAGCAGGTGCACTGTACCAATAAAAGGGATGCTGCAAAATAATAATGTCGTGCGATAGCAGCAGTTCCTGTTCATACGCCACATCAATGTAAAAGTCGGGATACCGCTGGTACAGGTCATGAAAGGTTATGTTGGGCATATCGTCTAGACCATTAATCAGTCTGGCATGTACTCTGGATTTTTCCAGAGCCGGATGAGCAAATAGAATTAAAACATTCTGCATAATATTAGCAGGTAACAGGTTTAGGGGTTATTAGTACTAATAAATACCAGGTATGGAATAGCGAACAATAGAACAAGGAATATTGAAAAACGAAACCATCCTGCTAGATGCACAACTCTTTGTTCAGGACTCGGTATTCATCTCAACTACATCCTGTATTATTCTTGCCAAATCTAAGTTACTGATATTTCCTGAGTAAATTACCAAGGGTATAGCAGGCAGGTGGCACAAGGTGCAGAACAGCCGAATATGACATGTTGATCCATACGGAAAAAAAGTTATACTATTTCTGTAACCATTCGTGAAATGCGCGGTTTCCCCTTTCAAATAACAAAACAGAACCCCAGGCTTGAATTCACTATCGGATAACGAACTAATGCTCGCGGTAAAAGCTGGTCAGGCAGACAAGCTGGGCGTCCTGTTTGAACGCTATTCCAAGGCATTATTCGGCTTTTTCTACCGGATGACCAGTGATAAGGAAACAAGCCAGGATTTGGTACAGAATGTATTTTTCCGCATGCTTAAATACAAGCATACCTTTACGGCTGACGGAAAATTTATTACCTGGATGTATCACCTGGCCCGCAATGTAAGCGCCGACCATTTTAAGAAAAACAAGCGCTTTAGTTTTTCCAGAAGCCTGGATCTGTGGGAAAGCCGCATTGCAGGCGATAGCAACCGGGAAGATCAATTAAGTAAAGAACAGGAACTGGAGCTGCTGCAACAAGCCCTGGAACAATTGTCTTTTGAAAAACGGGAAGTACTGGTACTCAGCCGTTACCAGGAACTCAAGTATCAGGAGATTGCGCAAATCCTGAACTGTACAGAAGGCAATGTAAAAGTAAAAGTACACCGGGCTTTTAACGAACTCCGGGAAATTTTTCTGAAAATAAGCCAGGAGCGGAAATATGCGCCCAAATTTAAAAGTGAGTAGTAATTAACTAAACGTATGTCTATTACCTGTGAAAAAGCCACGCAATTGATGATTCTCTCCTTAGATGGAGCGACAAACCTTGCCGATCAGTTGAACCTGGATACACACGTAGCCGGATGTACAGCTTGTAAGCATGAACTGGTACAGATGCAGCAAATGCATGGGCAACTGGCAAGCCTACCGGTTCCGGAGCCGGATATGCAGCTGATGCGTACCCATTTTGATCAGATGCTCAATGAGTACAAACAAGCTACAGGGCATAGCCGCCAGGGTTGGTATATGGGCTTAAAAGAATACCTGCAAGCCCACTGGCAACCATCCTATACCTTACAGCTGGCCATGGGCTTGCTACTGCTGATTATTGGCTGGGGCGGAGGATATTTATTTCATACCCGCACCAGCGGCGATTCGCAGCAAATCAGCCAGCTGGCCAGTGAAGTACAGCAGATGCGGGAAGCAATGTTGCTGACTATGCTTCAGCAGCCAGCCGCTACCGACCGGCTAAAAGCCGTAACCTATACCAACGAACTGGACCAGGTAGACGACAAAGTAATTAATGCGTTATTGCAGACGCTGAATAATGACCCCAATGTAAATGTACGGCTGGTTACGGTTGAAGCCTTGCATAAACTAGCCAATCATCCAGAGGTACGGGAAGGGCTTATTCAATCTATTACGCAACAGGATTCGCCCTTGGTACAAATTGCCCTGGCCGATGTAATGGTAGCTCTACAAGAGAAAAATTCGGTGAATGCTTTCAAAGAGCTACTGAAGAAAAAAGACATAGACGTAGCCGTAAAAGCTAAAATTGAAAATAGTGTAAACGTATTGATGTAGGCGGATGTACTGACTTTATAAACAGATAAAGTACACACTAGAATGCGTAGTGTATAATAACAGCCTTTAGCTTCGCTGAATCTTCGATTTGCAAAAGACGCCTTATAGAATCTTTGGTATAGGGAGCCGGTTTGTGCGGATTCTATGTAGCGGTGTTGCAAAGGCGAGGCCCGCCCGGCCATGCGGGCAAAAGCTTTCGACGTGCTCTACACTCAATGTTTACTACCTAATTCAAAACTACTATTAGTATTTGTTACAAAACTTATCATCCATGAAAATGAAACTAATCTGCTTGCTGTTAGCCTTCTTCCGGCAGCTGGCTGTTGCCCAGGAAGACAAAGAGAACATTGTAAAGGAATTTACCTTTCCCAACCCAAGCAATAGCAATGTACTGTATATAGAAAATATTAATGGCAGCATTGCTGTGGAAGGGTATAATGGAAACAAAATACTCGTAGAAATTGAAAAAACTCTGAAAGCCAACACGCAGGAAGACCTGGAAAAAGCCCGTAAAGAAGTAAAGCTCGGCATTCAACAATCCGGCGACAGTATAACGCTGTACATTGATAACCCCTATGTGTACCGCCGCCGCGATGGCCGCATCCGCTACGATTTCAACAACGACTGGAACCAGGACTATAATTATGTATTTAATTATAAAGTAAAAGTGCCCCAACAGACTACACTGGCCGTTTTTACAGTAAACAAAGGAAATATAACGGTTGCCAATACCAAAGGCCGGATACAAGCCAGCAACATTAATGGTTCTATTACCCTCCAGCAGATTACCGGCGAAACCAAAGCCCACACCATTAATGGCGATATTAAAGCCACGTACGTTACCACGCCGCCCAAAAGTTCCAACTATAAAACACTCAACGGCGATATTGAAGTTAGTTATCCGGAAAGCCTATCGGCCGATCTGAAGTTTAAAACGACGAATGGAGAAGCCTATACTGACTTTGCCATTGCCGAAAACCTGCCAGTAAAAGTGGAGAAGACCAGTGACGGAAAGGCCAGAGGAACTACCTATAAACTGGAAGGCAATTCTGGTGTACGCATTGGCAAAGGCGGACCCGAACACAACTTTGAAGTGTTTAACGGAGACATTACTGTAAAAAAAGCCAAATAATAAATAGCTCTTCTAAACAATTTAATGACGATTAACTAAAAACAGACTAATGAAAAATATTCATATAATACTTGTATGCCTGCTGTTGAGCCTTTATGTAAACATGCCTGCCTTTGCACAAGGAGATGCCAAAGAACAGATTACTGTACCATTATCCAGTCCTGGAAAGCCTGGTAAGCTAAAGGTAGGCCTCACCAATGGTTCTATCAAAGTGACTGGTTACGATGGCAAAGAAGTAATGGTAGAAGCATCAGCTGTAACCCGTAAAAGTGACGATGAAAATACAGGAACGACCGCCAATGGCATGAAGCGGATCAGCAATAATGCCTTTTCTCTGGAAGTAGAGGAGAATAATAATGAAGTAGACATTGATACAGATTCCTGGAGGAGAAAAATTGACCTGGTGGTACGCGTACCTAAAAACTTTTCACTAGAGTTAGAAGCCATAAATCAGGGCAATATCCAGGTAGAAGGCGTAAATGGTGCTATGGAAATAAGCAATGTCAACGGGAAGATTACCCTGACGAATGTATCGGGGTCTGTAGTAGCCAATACCGTTAATGGCGATATCACTGTTACCTTCCGGGAAGTTACCCCTAATACGCCTATGGCCTTTACCACCTTAAATGGTAATGTAGATATATCTTTCCCCGGCAATGCAAAATTCAATACCAAAATAAAATCAGACCGGGGCGACATCTTCACGGATTTCGATATGGCGGTAGATAATTCCAAACCAAAAGTAGAACAGAAAAGCAGCTCCGGCACTTACCGGGTAAGCATAGACGAATGGGTATATGGAAAAATAAATGGTGGCGGCCCGGAAATGCTTTTCAAAAATATGCATGGCAATATCTACATCCGGAAAACTAATTAACTTGTTGCGTTGGGTTATCCTGAAAAGGTGTCTGTACAGGCACCTTTTTCCGTTAGTAATGAACACGTTAAAATATTGCTCTTAAAAAAGAATTAGTAGGATCATTAAAGGAATACATATACTAAGTTCACAACTTTCCATACGTTTGCACAGGGCCAACAAACGATTTTTACGCCTATGCAAACCGCCAGACCATCTACCTTAAAACTTCTTATTGCTTTTGCTGCAGTATATTTTATCTGGGGTTCTACCTATCTGGGTGTCCGCTTCGCCAGCGAAACCATTCCCCCTCTGCTAATGGCCAGTGTCCGCTTTCTGGTATCTGGTACTATTCTGTATATATATGCCCGTTCTAAAGGAGCTATGCCTCCCAAACTTGTTCACTGGAAATCGGCGGCTGTAACTGGGTTGTTTCTGCTTCTGATCGGAAATGGTGGCATGGCCTGGTCGTTGCAGTTTTTGCCATCTAGCCTGGCAGCTATATTGGTAGCCACCGAGCCCTTCTGGCTGGTACTAGTGGCCTGGACGATGTTTGGCAAAGGCAGACCGACAGGAAAAGAGGCTATTGGATTAATCGTAGGCTTTATTGGCATTGTATTGCTGGTAAGTTTCGGGTCAAGTAAAAGTACGGGCGTTGCCAATCCTATAGGGGTGGTGATGGTAATTGCCAGTGCCATTGCTTGGGCTATTGGCTCTATGTATGCTACGCGTGCCAGGGTACCTGAGTCGCCTATGCTTTCTATCTCCCTGCAAATGCTGACCGGTGGGGTAATGCTCGTTTTAGCCGGAACTGTAAAAGGCGAATGGCAGGTACTGGAGTTTGATGAAGTTTCCACAAAATCAGGCCTGGCATTGGTGTATCTTACCTTGTTTGGATCTTTGGTAGGGTTTACTGCCTATAGTTGGTTGTTGGGGGTGGTATCTCCTAGTCTGGCTTCTACCTATGCCTATGTAAATCCGGTAGTTGCTTTGTTTTTAGGCTGGTCATTGGGTGGTGAAAATATTACGGTGCCTATGCTGCTTGCCTCTGCTGTTATTATTCTGTCGGTCGTTATTATTACTCTGGCTAAACCCGCCAAGCAAGTTGTCGCCGAAGCAGTACCCGAGGAATAAGTCATTAACTGCATAGCTTCAATTATAGAAAATCATACACCCGTCCAGTACTGAGCTAAGACAAACGGTAGACATTCAGCATAAAACTAACGAAGCTACTAAGCGTTGCTCTCCACTTTATCTAACAGTTGGTAAGGTAAACCAGGCTTCTTTGTAGGGTATTAATCAGTTCAGGTAATTCTCGAAGGCAGAAAAATAATCTGCTATGCAAAACAGGACAATTTGAATAAAAAACTAAGCACACCTGACGAATCGGGTATGCTTAGTTAAAATCAGCTACTAGTATTCTTTAAAAACTATACCGTATCCCTAGTTGAATCTGGTAAGGATTGCCTGATGGTGTAATTACCCCCGCATTTGGATTTACATCGTAATTGTACGTTTGAGAAGCAACATCAAAACTTCTTAGGGAATAAATATTCTGCTTGCCCAGTACTTTGGTTGTTCCCCAGTTTCTATTTAACAGGTTTGCCACATTAAAAAGATCGGCTGAGAGTTCGATGCTCTGTGAGCGGAAAGTTTTGAATTTTTTACCGACCCGTAAATCCCAGACACCATAAAATCCATTCACGCCTCCGTTTCGTTGAGCTACTTCTCCCAGGTTCGTGCGAATGTATTCTTTCAGGCTTTCGTCAGCATCTGGGTTATTTAAGATAGTGGTAATACCTGTTCTATACTTCTCCAGCACCTCAGGATTATTCGGGTCAAAAACATAGGCAAGGTCATTGGAATTAACAAAATCTCCATTCACGTTTCCACCTACGGCCAGCGAGTAGCGGGTTCCGCCAATACCAGAATACCGGACACCCACACTTACGCCATAAAACGTAGGTAAACTGCCATAAAAAACCACTTTGTTCCTGAACTGGTTGTCGGAATAGGTCATGCGGCTAAGGTCTCTGGGATCATCTTTCACCATTAAGGCGAGTGTGGCGGTATTGGCTACGTTTCCGTTATACGAAGTATTATCTTTAATATCATTCCAGGTATAGCTAACCGTAACTTCGCCATCTTTAAAGTAGCGGAATGTACCATCTACCACCGCCGCAAAATGATTTACTTTGCCTTCGCTGTTCAGTTCCAGCACCCGGCCTACCCGTTCTGTTTTGCGTCCCATCATCCAGTTAGTGGCTCCATTAGTAGGATTAATGCTGCTTGCCGGTACATACACCCCCCGGTTACCTTCGTTGGCTAGAGTGAAGTAAGGTTCGTCTGCCATATTGCGGTCTACATACATATAGTTATTACGGCCAAGGCTGGCAAACAAACTCACTCCCATCCGGAAACGGTCGCTGAAAATGCGGTTGTACGACATGTTGGCTTTGTAAATCACTGGCACTTTAGCATCTGCCCCATTCATATTAATGGTGGCCAGGCGGTTTACCCCAGGGAGGTTAAATAGTTCGGTGCCAGGTGCAGAAGAAGGGTTCTGACGGTATGCTACAAAATTAGGAACTGGCACATTAGCACCTTGCAGGTCTACCGAAAGCACTTTTGTTCCATCAAACACCATGTTGTTAATCATGGCATAGTTGTTAATGTCTGAGCCGAAGATACCTGCGCCGAAGCGAACAAAATTCCGTTGCTGCTCATTTACATCCCAGGTAAACTGCACGCGTGGCTGTAGCTGGAAAGTAGCCAGGCCATTATCGGTACGCAAACCTAAGTCCTCAAACACTGTTGGATTAAAGTTTGGTTTGTTCATGTAAATGGAATAATCTCCCCGGAGGCCCAGTAACATATCTAATCCTCTGGCTAAGCTGGTTTGCATTTGGGCATATAAAGCTGTGTTGAGGATGTTCTGGTTTACGCTGTTATCAGCCGATAAGGCTATTTCCCGGGCATAGCGGTAAGGCTTCAGGTTATCAAAATTATCCAGGCCAGTGAAGAAGAAACGGCCATTCATTTCACTGCCATACAAGGAATTCATATGGGTATACATTAAATCTGCACCAAAGGTGAAATTGATCCGGTTGGTGTTGTAGTATACGTTATTAACAGCTTGAAATACATTATTATAAAACTGCTCCGGCGAATACCGTTGACCTCCCAGCTGAATGGTGGTAAACACATCTTTCTCGTCTACCACAGAAGCTACCCGTTCTACAATAGCCCGGGGAATATTCTGGGCAGGTAATTGCGAACTTGGAGAAGCCTCTTCCAACGTATACAGGTGCTGCAGTTTAAATTCATTGGTTACTTTAGGACTGATTGTACTCCTTAGCGTAGCCATCAAACTGTTATCAATGGATTTTACATCTCCGTA
Source organism: Rhodocytophaga aerolata (assembly GCF_030503435.1). Lineage (GTDB taxonomy): Bacteria > Bacteroidota > Bacteroidia > Cytophagales > 172606-1 > Rhodocytophaga > Rhodocytophaga aerolata. Next base: position 132,719 of record NZ_JAUKPO010000006.1, on the reverse strand, counting down.
CACCTCAAACAGGTTAATATTGCTATTATCGTCCAAACCCAGGTTGTTCATATCGTATACAAAGTTGTTACGGATGGTAAGCAAATTTTTGTCATTCAGCTGCCAGTCTACCCGGCCGAAAATGGCATCGGTGCCCCGTTTTTTATCGAAAGAACCGAATTGAGGTGAGTTAGCTACTCCGTATTTATCCCTGGCAATTTGTACATAACGGTCTAGTGAAGCCTGAGTGACATTGAGACGCCGTTCATCTGCGGGCGACTGAATATCAGCAATTTGCAGCGGCCGGGCATCTGCCTGATGATCCCAGACCAAGAAGAAGTGAACCTTATCTTTTACTATTGGACCACCTAGGGAAAAGCCATACTGATACGTAGAAAAATCTACATCCCGTCTGTTTCCGCGGATGTCATATGGGCTGGATAGCCAGTTGGCCCGGGCATAGGTGAAAGCACTCCCGGTAAAGGTATTGGTTCCAGATTTGGTGACTGTGCTAATGGTACCGCCGCCACTCCGCCCATAGGTTACGTCGTACTGGTTGGTTACTACATTGAATTCCCGCACAGCTTCCATAGATATAGCATACGGACCTCCATTCCGGTTAGTAGGACCACCAGAAGTTGGGTTCTTGGCTGTCATCCCATCAATAGTAAAGTTGGTGGAAGAGGCTAACTGTCCGGCAATGTTGCCTCCTCTACTTAACGGAGATAAATCAATAAGGGTGGTAAAGTTCCGCCCGTTTACCGGGAGCTTGGCAATATCTCTGGCAGTAACTGAAGTAGCTGCGCCAAAATTATTTACCTGGTTTTGTAATGCAGAAGCATTTACTTCCACCGCCTCCAGTGCTTGTTCCGAAGTCTTCATTTGCAGGTCTACCCGTAGCACATCTCCCTGATTTAGGGCATAGCCAGTCCGTTTCTCATTAACATACCCAATGAATGAAACCGTCACCGAATAAGGGCTTCCTAAGGGAAGTTGCTTGAATATAAATTCGCCTTTGCTGTTGGTGGTTGTTCCGGTAGTAAAGCCGGTAGATTCGTTCCTAACAATAATGTTGGCACCAGGCAAAGGTGCTTGTTCCTCATCGGTAATAATACCTGTAATAGAGGCCTGCGTAGTTTGAGCCATTAGCCGAGCTGAAGAGAAATAACCGACAAGGGCCACGAATAGAATAATAAGGTAGTTTTTTAACATAGGTAAGGTAAGTTGAATCAGGGGCGAAATTAGAGGGAGGATATTATCAGAAAATTAGTGGCGTATTAAGAATAAATTATATAAAAAACCTGGCTGCCGCACTCATGTTATCAGTAGTTAGCTTTTTTGTTAAGTTTATGTAAGGTAAATGAGTAATGTCCGGCCAATAAAAGGATATCTGCCTTTGAATCAGCCAATCAGCAGCAGTAAGCGGTTGTGGAGCAAAATGCCAGTATGAAAAGCCCAGTAACTGCTTTTTCTTTCCTCCCGTACCTCTGCCTTCCGTACAAATACCAGGTTGCTTATAGGATGGCCTATCAAATACTATAGGTGTTGTAAACTCTAATGGCTGCTTCTTTAGGTACTCCGTATACATGTACATTCTATACATCTTAACCTAAGCGATTCCTATGATTCCGTTGTGGGCACAAGCTAGTTTGTGGGGACTATTGGCTGGCTCCGCTCTATTATTGGGGGCAGCCGCTGGCTATTTTATCCGGATACCAGACCGGGTGGCAGCAGGGATTATGGCTTTTGGAAGTGGTGTGTTAATCTCTGCGCTTTCGTTTGAGCTAGTAGAAGAAGCCTATGAGCAAGGTGGTTTCGATGCAACAGCTATTGGTTTTTTCTCAGGTGCTGCTATTTATACCGGAGCTAACTGGCTGCTTTCGTTGAGAGGTGCTAAACACCGGAAACGGTCTAATGAGCTACAGCCCTCTGAGCAGGAAGCCAGCGGCAGTGGGATGGCTCTGGCTATTGGTGCCCTGGTAGATGGCATTCCGGAATCTATTGTCATCGGCATCAGCATGATTTCCGGAGGCAACGTAAGTGTGGTCACTGTCATTGCTATATTTCTTTCTAACATTCCGGAAGGTTTATCCAGTGCGGTAGGTATGAAAAAAGCCAAACGTTCGGCCGGGTATATTTTCACTTTGTGGGGATCAATAGCAGCAGCTTCAGGTCTTGCCTCTTTATTGGGCTATTCTGTTTTCAGTTATTTTCCGCCCGATGTAATAGCGGCTACTACCGCGGTAGCTGCAGGAGCTATACTAGTCATGTTAGCCGACACCATGATTCCGGAAGCTTTTGAAAAAGTACATGACCTCTCCGGAATGATTATGGTCATGGGTTTTATGACAGCCTACTTATTAACAAAAATGGAAAAAAGTCCTGTTATACATACTTTGCTGGAGCAGTTGCAATGGCTTTTAGAAAACACTACGTAAGTCGAATGACAATTAATCGTATCCATCAAACTTTCACTCCCTTCTCATCAAACTCTACGGCCTGCCATGCTCCATTGTACAAAATATGTACCTGCCGGAAGCCTATGGCCTGCAATAGTTGAGCGGTATTTGAAAAGTATAAGGTTATCTCTTCTGGATGATGGGCATCGGAGTTGATCGTAACCGGAATATCCAATGTGTGCATTTCTTCCAGCACCCACCTGGCCGGATACGTTTCTGTAGTTTTCTTCTTATAAATTCCTCTGGTGTTCACTTCAATAATAGCACCTGTATCGGCAATCAGTTGCAAGGTTTGCTTCATTTGCTGCTGATACCAGGCTGACTGCTGCGAGAACAGTTTTCCTCCTTCATCTTGAATTTTAATTTTATCTATATGCCCGATCACATCCGGACACTCCTGTGCTACCATTTGCCTGGTTAGTTCAAAGTAGCGGCTTACAGCTTTCTGTATGTCTCCCTTAAATATCTGGTGCAGGCCATCTAAAAAAACCTGATGAGAACCATCTATTTCCCACCCTTTGCCTTCCGGAAAGGCTTCTACAAAATGTACGGAACCTACTGTATAATCTAATTTTGCTTCCAGAATGGCTTTACTTTTTGGGCCAATTCTCCCAGGGATATAATCTACTTCCATTCCGCAATAGAGCTGAATCTGACCCTGGTATTTTGCCTGAAGTGCGCGTATTTCTGCCACATACGCCGGAAGATTTTCTGGCTTCATCGCCCAGGTAGTTTCGAAAGGCAATGGTGCATGGGAAGAAAAACCATAGGCTGCCAGACCTTGTTCCAAGGCACTTTCAACATATTTTTCAGGTGCATACTTGCCATCGCAATAATGGCAGTGGCTATGGTAATTGGTCCAGGCCATGGTGGAAAAGTTATACTACCTCTTTACTACTGGTATATTAATTTATTATGATTTTCCGGCTTATTTTAGTCTTCCCATTAAACAAATGTACTAAATAGATACCTGCCGGAAGTTTACCAGCTTCTACAAATATACTATTCTGCGTGCGGACATACTTCACCGGCATCTTCTGGCCTTGCTGATTTACTACTTGAAGTGTTGCCTCCCTGAATTCGTCCGGCAACGTTACAGTGAATATACCTGGAGAAGGATTAGGATATACTTTGATTAGCTGGTGATATTCTTCTACACCCAAGACGGTTTGCTCTTGCACTAACCTTACTAAAGCACCCGGTTTGCTATACATAATCTTATTATCCGGCAGCAAGCTGAGCGTTGAAATAAAACCTGCAACATTGCCAATTTCCAAAGTATTATCCAAAAAGCCATCTGTAGCCAGACGGATAATTTTAGATTGTTGTGTAGCAAAAGAATATCCATACACAATAATTTTTCCGTCCGGCTGTAACATAGTTGAATAATAGCTTCTTTCAAAATTACTCATCCTATAAGAAGCATCTATGCTGCCATCTTCGTTCAACCGGATAATACGTGCTTGATAGGAGGCATCTGTTCCTGAAATTACTATCTTTTTGTCTGCCTGAACTATCACTGAAGTTATCATAACCAGTGAGTCCACTACTAAAGAAGCTGCTTTGAAAGTTTTATCTAAAGATCCATCAGAGCTAATACGGTCAAAATAACGTGTAGACCATCTGTCTCCTTGATATCCACTGGCTACCAGTATTTTCCCATCTGCTTGCAATACCATGGCATATATAAATCCATCACCAAAGCCGGTTTCTTTTTTGAAAGCAACATCTTCACCGCCATCCGGATGCAAACGTGCAATCTTAAAAATACTATGTTCCAGGCTACCTCCTCCAACTACAATCTTATTGTCAGGCATAACTACCATGTGGCGCACATTCATCCTGTTCAGAGCATTATTCCCTGCATCAAATGTATAATCCATAGACCCCTCTGGGTTCAGCCGGTACAAACGTTTGTATACACCTCCATTATCGTTGTAGATGCCTCCCACTAAGACTTTACCATCAGGCTGCTTCACAACTATAGGTATGCTATACCCTATCGGAGGCATGTCAGAACTTGGTACAAAGGCATCATCTACGGAACCATCTATATTAATTTGTACCAGTCCTTCGCGTTTTTTGTTTCCTACTCTCTTAAAAAGACCTGCCGCCAGAATTTTTCCACCAGGTTGTGGGATTGTTTGATAAATTACCCCATCTACTTCTACTTCACCAAGAAACGATTCATTCAGGCTTCCGTTAGTATTCAGGCAAAGAATGGCATTAATTAATGAACTATTGACTCCAGTAAAACTTACAAAGCCAGTTGAATTACCTGCGAGTATTCTGCCATCTGGCAAAATCTTCAGAGCCTTACCTGCAAAATTTATTACCTTTGAATCTACTGTAAAACTATTATCCAGACTACCATCTGCCTCTAGCCGGTATGCCGGACTGAGATTCGTAGCAAAATGATACGATCCATAGGGAACTGCATTCGGATTGGGTGTATAAAACCATCCGCCTGCGAGTAGTTTTCCGTCCGGCTGTTTGCCTAGAGACAGTACCATGCCATTGGCCGGAAGGGTAGCAGGCTGAAAGCTTGTATCTATACTACCATCGGAATTTAAACGCCTGATATACGTCTTGTATGGAATAGGAGAGTCGCTAAAGCCGCCTACCAGCATTTTGCCATCGTTTTGCAGCAAGACAGTAAACAGCACCGGCTTCTGACTTACTTCTCCGAACGAAAAAGCAGGATCTAAACTTCCATCCGGTAAAAGCCTGAAGAGTGTATGACTGCTAAGGCCATTTACTAAAGCAGGTTCACCAGCCACTATAATTTTTCCATCTGCCTGTACTTCTATCGTATAAATAATCCTGTTGGTAATTTTTTCATCGGCAGTAAAGGTAGCATCTATGCTACCATCCGGATAGAGGCGCACAAGTTTGGAAGGACTGGTAAAGTCTCCTTGCGTAACAGGCATACTAACTAGCATTTTATCATCTGCTTGAACGGCAAGTAAATTCACTTGTCCTTCTATACGTTTAAATGCTGCATCTACACTTCCATCTGCATGTAGACCCATCAGCCTGGTTTTAGTACCTTCACCAGGCAGAGAAATAGAACCGTTTATTAGTATTTTTCCGGTAGATAAGATCTTAATGGCGGATATTTCACTTGGTTGACCAACTGGAGGTCTAAAAGAATTATCTACACTGCCATCCGGATGGAGACGGGCTATGCCACCATGTAGCACACCATTTACATAGTGCATGCTTCCCCCTATCAGAATTTTTCCGTCTGGCTGTGTAGCAATCGTATTGATATTTCCGCCAGGATTCCGGAAGGTGGGTGATTGAAATGCAGGATCTGGTATATACGTTTGAGCCGTAGCTGATTCGCAGGAAATCAAAATAGCAATAATGAGATAAAGTAGCTGGTACAAATGCTTCATAAAAGTAAGTCTTTGACCGGCAAGGTAGAAGAATTGCCACACTGGCATTCTCTCTTTTGCTAAGGTTTATTACATCAGCAAACCATTACTAAATTGGCAAATAACCACATTTCCACATTTTCACATGTTCTTCTTCTTTTCCTGCGTCAGGTAATACACGAAAGCAGCAACGGCCGTAAACGCAGCTATAGCCGCCAGTACAATAAAGGCGCTGTTCCAGCCGCTTCTTTCCGCCAGCCTACCGGTAAGCCATACCGCCAACGTACCTCCTACATAGCCCACGGCATCCATCAACCCGGAAGCGGTGGCGGCTCCTTTGCGGCCTCCCATATCCAGGGACATGGCTCCTGCCAAAAAAGAATACGGGCCGAGTACTAACAAGCCAACAAGGGAAATAAGTATCAGTGGAATCACTTCGTCTTTCAATCCAAGTCCCATGAGACACAACACTCCAGCAATTGGGATACATGCTACCCCAATTAATATTCCTCTTTTCCCTTTTAGCAAAGTATCTGACAAATAACCTGCACCCAGAATAGAAACCATCCCAAATACCGGAAAGGCCGCACTAAACTGAGAAGCTTCTCCTTCGGAGAAACCTGTACTTTCAAACAGATATGTAGGAATCCAGAAATTAAATGCCTCCCGAATAGCTGTAAGTCCGAAAGACATCACCAGCATCAGCAGAAAAGGCAGACTTTTAAAATAAGGCAGAAGTAGTTCTTTCATACTTTGTGGCTTTTCGGTATGCTCATCGGTTGTAAACAGATTATCCGGGTTAACTGCCGGACTTTGATAGCCTACACTTTCTGGGCGGTTTTTCACCAGAAAAAAACTCACACAGGCAATACCTGTCAACAGGGCAGCCGCTACAAAAAATAGCTCCCGCCAGCCAATGTCCATTTTTATTAGCTGCCCCAAAAGTAGCTTGGCTACAATATCTCCAAACAGAAAGCTCAAGCTCAGCAAAGCCATCATCCGGCCATACGCTTGATAAGCTACCCAGTTGGCGGTGGTTTTTACCAGTCCGCCCCAGCCCATCGATTGCACCAGGCGGTTTATGGCCCAGGCAGCAAAGAAAATAGCCAGGCCAGTACCCAGGCCAAAAGCAATAGTAGCTACTACCGAACCTACCATGCCAATAATGAAAACCTTTTTTCCGCCGATAAAATCGCCTAATATGCCATTTACTACTTTGCCCAATGCATAGAAAACCACCCCTAGTGAGGCAATCTGCCCCATTACTTCTTTATTCATGCCTTGTCCGGAAAATTCAGTGATAATCAGCGGCGTGGCTACGGCTAAGTTGGTACGGCAGATATAATAGCCACTGTAGCCGACAAATAATCCTATAATAGTGGAGGTTTGCCAGTAGGTAAACGAATGTTTCGCCTTGGGGTGGGCCGGAGTCTGAGTTGGCTGCATAGTATTGGAAGATAGGGAGTAAAATTAACAGTTCAATATTACCATACTGTGAAATTCATTGGCAGGCATGAAAAAAGTACCATTCATTAGCACATCTGCCCTTTATCTGATAAATTTACTTCTTACCTCATCCCTTGCCTTATTTATGAGAATAACCCTTGTTCTGCTGATGCTGATAGGCACCCGCCTGCTGGCGCAACCCAAAGCAGCAGATGTAAAAACCTTTACACTCAACAATCAGATGAAAATTATGGTATTGGAAGACCATTCCATACCCAATGCCAATATGTACTTGTTTTGGAAAGTAGGCTCCCGCAATGAGTATCCGGGAATTACCGGGCTATCTCACTTTTTTGAACACATGATGTTTAATGGAGCTAAAAAATATGGCCCGAAGATGTTCGACCAGACGATGGAAGCCAAAGGCGGCAGCAACAATGCCTACACTACCGAAAATGTAACCGTGTACACCGACTGGTTTCCCAGCAGTTCTCTGGAAACCATGTTCGACCTGGAAGCCGACCGCATTAAAGATTTGAATTTTGATGATAAAATGATTGAAAGTGAACGGGGAGTAGTGCTTTCTGAACGCAGTACCGGACTTGAAAACAGTAACTTCCGCCTGGTACATGAAATGGTAAAGGCTTCTGCGTTTATGGCCCACCCTTACCGCTGGTCGGTAATTGGCTATGAGTCGGATATAAAAAACTGGTCGAAAGCCGATTTGCAGCAATACTTTAAGACCTACTATGCCCCCAACAACTGTGTAGCTGTAATCGTAGGCGATGTGCAAACAGACAATGTACTGGCCCTGGCTAAAAAGTATTTTGAACCTATACCGGCACAAGCCCCTCCCCGGCCAGTGCATACTGAAGAACCTCCACAGAACGGAGAAAAGCGGGTATTTGTGCAAAAAGACGTAACTACACCTAATGTACTAGTGGCCTACCATGTACCACAAACCCAATCAGACGACTATTATGCCCTGGAACTGCTGAATACTATTTTATCCAGTGGTAACTCTTCCCGGTTATACAAAGAACTGGTAGACAAAAAGCAACTGGCTACAGAAGTATTCTCCTATTTCCCACAAAGCATAGATCCGAATTTATTTTACATCTATGCCGTCAGCAGTAAAGATACCACCAGCACTGAACTGGAGCAGGCCATATTTACTATTCTGGATGAAGTAGCAGAAAAAGGCGTGACCGAAAATGAGATTCAGAAAGCCAAGAACCAGAAACTGATGGAGTTTTACCAGGAAATGGAAACCATTAATGGCAAGGCAAATAACATAGGCACCTATGAAATATTCTTTGGCGACTACAAGAAGTTATATGAGGCTCCTGCCCAATACAACAAAGTAACCGCCGCCACTATACAAGAAGTGGCAAAGAAGTATTTCAAAAAACCCAACCGTACGGTGGGTATCATTCAAAAAAATGTAGAACAGTAAACCTGTAAGCAGAGTATTCTACAAAGAGCATTAAACCTGTCAGCTTTTCAGAAGCCTAACAGATGTGTTACAATAACTAAGTTAACTACACCAAAACATGCAATTCTTCAGAAAACGATATATTTTACTCTTTTTCCAGCTACTTATCAGCTCCGTTATCTTCGCACAGGCAAAAACAGCCAGGCCGGGCAGCTTTACATTACCTCCGTATACTAAGTTCACTCTCAGCAATGGCCTTACCGTATATCTAATGGAGCAGCATGAAGTGCCGGTTATTCATGTATCGGCCTTGTTCCCGGCAGGTGCTATACAAGATGAGAAGAAAGCCGGACTGGCCTCTCTGACAGCCGATGCATTGCTGTTCGGCACAAAAAGCTATACCAAAAGTCAGATAGAAGAGCAAATGGATTTTCTGGGCGCCAGTGTTAACACCTATGCCGCCCAGGAATATGCCGCGGTACAAGTTTCTTTTATGGCTACCCACCAGGATAAAGTATTGCCCATTCTCAAAGAAATTATGGTAAATCCAGTGTTTACTGAAGAGGAGTTTGTAAAGAAACAGAAACGCCTGGCCGTAGAACTGGATCAGCAGCGGGAAAGCCCCAGAGAAGTAATTGGCACCTATTTTAACAGCTTTTTGTATGGAGACCATCCCTATGGAAATCCGCTGAGCGGCACTAAAGCTACGGTTTCTGCTCTTTCGGTTGCCGATGCCAAAGACTTCTATTCTACCTACTACACACCCAATGGTTCGGCTATTGCCCTGGTCGGCGATTTTAAGACAAAAGACATGCGTAGTAAACTGGAAAAGCTTTTGAAAGACTGGAAGAAAAAAGAGAATACAGCCATTAAGGCGAAAGAAGTGCCTTTGCCCCTTTACCAGAAAAACCGGGTGCTGCTGGTAAATAAAGACAATGCCACTGAAACTACCTTTTACATTGGTGCTCCTGGCATTAGCCGAAACAATCCGGATTATGTGGCTATACAAGTAATAAATACCGTACTGGGTGGCCGTTTTACTTCCTGGCTCAACGACGAATTGCGGGTAAACTCTGGACTGACTTATGGAGCCCGTAGCAGCTTTACTCCACTGAAAACCAATGGATCGTTTACCATTAGCACATTTACTAAAACGGCTACTACCACCGAAGCCATTGATCTGGCATTGGAAGTGGTCAATAGATTGCATTCAAAAGGCATAGACGAAGAGACATTAAGTTCTGCCAAAAACTATATCAAGGGTCAGTTTCCGCCCCGCTTTGAAACATCCGGCGATCTGGCTTCTTTACTCACCTCTATGTTCTGGTATACCTTTGACGAATCGTACATCAACACGTTTCAGCAGAAGGTAGACGAACTTACCACAGCAAAAGCCAAAGAGATTATTACCAGATACTTCCCCAAAGAAAACCTGCAATTCGTACTAATCGGCAAAGCCTCCGAGATACAAGATAAGGTGAAAAAATACGGCGAAATAACAGTGAAACAGATTACGGCGGATGAGTTTTAACTATTACACGAGTGTTGGATGATAAATACTTATTCAGCACTCGTGTTAAATTTAAATGATCGTAACAGATAATATAAGGCAGGGAGAATTAGCATAGAACCCACGATGAGTGCCCAACCCAGTACCTGAATGGTGGCTTGCGGAGCAACGGTATTGAACAATGTCAGATCGGGTCCGTTTTGCAAGTTTATAACAGCCGGATATTGCAGCCAGAGCCAGGCCGTTAAAATCATCAAAACCTGGAAACCTGCCAGAATCCGGGGTAAAATAACCTGCCGCTTGCGTAAGGCGATCCATAAGATGGGTAAAGAAATAGTAGCTAATAGTAAGCAGAGGGCACTAAACAAATGGCTTAACAGCAAATCTATCAGGTGAAAGCCGTTTATTTTAGCAGCCAGAAAGACTAGTCCGCCGGCAACAACGGTGACGATGTTAGCCTTCAAAGCCTGGTTCAGCAGGTATTTTCTTAGCTCTTCTTCCTGAGTTTCACCAATCAGGTAAACAGCCGCCAGGAAAGAGAAAATACAACAGGCAAAAATGCCGACAGCAAACGAAAACTCATTAAACCAGGGATAAATAAACCCCTCGTAGAAGGAAGTGGTAGAGGTATCAATCCGGCCAAGGGTAGCTGCTCCGGCAATTATTCCTAAAAACAAAGAGCTGATGATACTGGAAAGCACAAATATCCAGGAATAATACCTTTGTGACTTATCTTTCACGGCATCATAGTGGCGAAAAGTAAAGAAACAACCTCTTAACACAATACCTATCAGCATAATCGTAATGGGTATATGCAAATGAATGGATACAACCGTATATACTTTGGGAAATGCCATAAATAAGATCACCACCACCAGAATAAGCCACATATGATTGGCTTCCCAAATTGGCCCAATGGCAGTGTAAGTCAATTTACGGCCTTTAGACCGGTACCTTTTCCCGGCAAATCCTTCCAGAATACCTGCCCCAAAATCGGCTCCGCCAAATAAGCAGTAAAACAACAAAGACACGGCGAGGAAAAGGACTACAATGCCAAACATACGTAAATGGGTTGATTAGTTGATATGCTGATATACAGATAATTAGTTAATCTATAAGCCATTTTCAAATTATCTAATTCTCAAATTGCCCTATGCTTCCTGAAGCTCTGGTTTGTAGGTTTCGTGCAGCACTTTTATCTGGCGGGCCATCAGCCAGGTTACCAGAAAGGCCAGAATCAGGTAGAGAATAGTAAAGGTGATCATTGGGTACATGAGGCCGCTCATGGGTGAAACAGCATCGGATGTACGCATAATGCCATACAGAATCCAGGGCTGCCGGCCTACCTCTGTTACTGTCCAGCCGGCTTCTACGGCAATAAATCCAAGTGGAGTCGCCAGTGCCACAATGGTTAAGAAAGTTTTATGAAAAAGTAAGTGTTTCTTTTTCCAGGCAAAGAATAGAAAAACTAGTCCGATAAGTGCCATCGCCATACCAGCAGCCACCATGATTTGAAAAGCAACATGCACTACAACCACCGGTGGCCACTCATCTCTGGGAATACTATCCAGGCCTTTTACTTCTGCGTTAAAATCGCCATGTGCCAGAAAGCTCAGGAACCTAGGCAGATGAATGGCATAATCTACCCGTTGTTGTTCCACATTAGGTAAGCCACCAATCACCAGATCAGCCGGTTTACTGGTTTTGAATAAAGCTTCCATGGCCGCTAGTTTTGCTGGTTGTCTGACAGCTACATCTTTGGCGGAAATATCTCCGCTTAAGGGTTGTAACAGGGCAGTGATGGCACCAAAGGTTAAAGCAATTTTCATGGCCCGCTGGTGCAGCGAATGACCAGGATGTTTTAATAACAGAAAAGCATGAATACCTGCCACGGCAAAACTAGTACTGACAAAAGCAGCTAATGTCATATGCAAGGCTTGGCTAAACCAGGCATCGTTAAACATAGCAGCTACCGGATCAATATTTATTGCCTGTCCGTTCACCCAGTCGAACCCGGAAGGGCTGTTCATCCAGGCGTTGGCTGCTACCACAAATATGCCGGAAGCCACACCAGAAATACCTACCACTACGCCAGTTGCCCAGTGTACCCATTTATTGATTTTGTTCCAGCCGTACAGGAATAAACCCAAGGCAATGGCTTCTATAAAAAAGGCGGTTCCTTCCCAGGAAAAAGGCATTCCGAAAATGGGTCCGGCATGTTCCATAAATCCTGGCCATAGCAATCCTAGTTCAAAAGATAATACGGTGCCTGACACAGCTCCAGTAGCAAAAAAGATAGCCACTCCTTTAGACCAGGTTTTTGTCAGATGCAGGTATTCGTCCTTGTTTGTTTGTAACCATTTCCAATGCGAAAAAGCCATTAGAAACGGCATGACCATACCAATACAAGCAAAAATAATGTGGAAGCCCAGGGAAATGGCCATTTGCAGGCGGGCGGATAATAAGTCTTCCATAGCAGAAGGGAGGTTGTTTACCGGAAAACAATTTCTGCCCTAAAAATAGTCCGGAAAAGCAGGATATTACAGGAATCGGGGAATAAATTTTCTATAGAAAAAGGCTATAAAAATAAATCCCTGCTGCTTGTTATGCTTGACATAAACGAAGGCAACAGGGATTTATTTTTCAGTTATGAAAGCTTCTCCGATATAATCTAAAGAAAATAGTTTGGCTTCAAACCTGTTGGGTTTCCAAAACCTAACAGGTTTCTTTATCAAGAACTTCGGAAAGCCACTCTTACATTTCTTCTTTTAAGGTAGCTAGGAAGCTTACTACATCCCGTACTTCACGGGGCGTAAGCAGTTGCTTCATATCCGGCATACTCGAAGGAGCATTCGTGCGTTTAACAATCTGCTCTTTGCGGATCAGCGTATCCGGACGGTCGCCGATTTTAAGTACTACACCTTTGTTGTTTTCTTCCTGCAAAATACCACTGATGGTTTTGTCTCCGGCAAGCGTGAGGGTAACTGCTCCAAAACCGGGAGCCAGGCGGGCACTCGGATTAATAACGGCTTCCAGCAGTTGTTTGCGTGATAAGCGGCTGGCTACGCCATTTAACCGGGGTCCGGCATTGCCTCCTAAATCATCATAGGAATGACAGCGTAAACACTGGGCCGTCTGGTGGCGGAAGAATATTTTTCTACCTTCATCTACATTACCACCCACTAAGCTTGCTTCATAGGCAGCGGCTACCGCATCTGGAGACAATTTAGCAGTAACTTCCTTGTACCTGTTTTGCAGTTCTGTGGATTTTGTGCTATCAATCGCTTCGGCCAATTCCAGTTGTATTTCAGCGGGGAAGTTTCCATTAGAGAGCTTGGTCAGCAAGCCATCAAATACCTTTTGTGAATTGGCTACCGGCAGTTTTCCAAGGGTTAGTAAAGCCGCTTGTTTTTCTTCAGTCGTGCGGGTATTAATCACCTCTGACAACAGGGATACCATCAGGTCTTTGGAGATATCCATTTTGGCTAACAGGTCAAGTCCGGCAACCCGTACACTTTTCTCTTTATCGTCCAGTGCTTGTTGAATAGCTTTGTCTATTGGGGCATTTTCCAAAGAGGCTAAGGCACGTAAGGCTTCTATTCTTACTTCGGGTTTGCTGTCATTTTTCAGTAAGGCAAATAATTTCTCTGAGCCACCTTCTATTTTGTGTTTGCCCACTGCTTTCACTGCGCTTAACCGGACAGGTAATTGACTAGTAGAAACTAATTTGATGAGGGATTCACTGGCTTTGTTTTTTACCAGCATCGGATCTCTTTCAATCACGCCTCTGTAGCGGCCATCTACCCGGTCTACCACGGAAGGCTTAGACCAAGTGCTGAGGGCATCAATAGCTTCTGCCCGCATAGCTGCCGGAGCCGTTTCTTTCATGGAGTAGTTGATCAGGTTCTGCATCGCTTTATCAGTGCCAACCCGCAGGTTTGCATTGATAGCCCGTCTGATCAAAGGTTCGTTTTTGAAAGGAGTAGTTGCCAGCAGATCACCCAAAGCTGGCAAAGCTTCTTTAATAGAAAGATCATCGTTAATGGCACGGGCAGTTTCTGTTACCACAAATTCATCTTTATCATTCAGGAAATTAGCTATACCAGGGTGTTGTAAGCGCCGTAAGGCCACCACAGCGGCAATCCGTAACGCTTTGGAAGGGCTCGTATGCAAGGCTACAATAGGATCTGCTTTACCAATACGTGCCAGAGCCAGGCTACCGGCATGACGTAAATAGGCATCTGCGTCATTATTTGCCTTCAGCATCTCAATAATCGGATTAATGGCAGGCTCATAGGCTATTCTTCCCAGCGCTTCGGCAGCAAAGAACCTTGCACGGCTACTTTGATCTGCCAACAGTGGGAGTAATGCACTTCCTGCTTCTTTGTACCGGATGTCACCCAGCCACTTTGCAGCTTGTGCCCGTATTTCAGGGTCCTGGTCTTTCAGTAAAGGCAGCAACACCTGGGCTTGCTTGGCATCTTTGCGGGCAACCTGGGCCATACCCCAGATTCCATGAACTCTGGCTAACTGATTAGCTGTTTGATTGATACTTTTCTGGAACTGCTCTACTCCTTTAGCACCTCGTTTAGCCAGCTCAAACTGGGCTTTCTGGCGTACCCGCATATCCTGGTGGGATAATAATTGCCCCAGCTGATCTTCCGGACGTTTGCTAAAATCTTCCCCTAACAAAGTCTTTACTTCTGTGCGTTCCGGGCTATTGGCTCCTTCGGCTACATCTAACTTCCAGATGCGGCCATGGTCTTTGGTGTCCCAGCCATCAATCCAGTCGGCTACATACATCGCACCGTCTGGGCCAAAATCAATACCGGTAGCCAGTACATTGCTCATGATCTGCTCTTGTTCGCCTAATTCGAAGGAAGCTCCTTTAGGTTTCAATTTGAAGGCATGTATCCCAGACCGGGCAGGGTTTCCATTAAACTCTACGACGAAGAACGTATTCTTATATTTTGGACTTAATGCTGTACCAGGATTATACAGAAACCCGGTAGGCCCACTCACAAAATTAGTAATAGTGGGAGTAATATAGGCAGCTTGTCCTTCAAAACGGGGCTTATACATCTGCTCATCCATCCATACTTTGTAGGTATTGTTATCCGGATCGCGGTATTTACCAAACTGCCAGTTGATGCGCCAGCCGGTATCCGATCCGTTTACTACATACACCAGGCGTTCTTTTTCACCTGGATGGTCGCCATCGTTATCCTGGCTGATCAGGTTGCCATACTCATCAAAGGTAAACTCATGGGTGTTGCGGAGACCATGGGCAAATACTTCAAAATCACTTCCATCGGGATTACACCGGACAATTACGCCACTATTGGGATGCTCCCATTTAGTTCCATCGGGACCTTTCCCATTGAAACCAATATCGCCAATACCCCAGTAAACTTTTCCATCAGGCCCCATTTCTGCACCCGACATACCATGCCCTCCAAACCCTACGTGTATGCCATAGCCATGTGAAAGAGATTTTTTGTCGTCGGCCAGGCCATCGCCATCTGTATCTTTCAATTTCCAGAAATCCGGGCCTACCCCTACATACAGATCTTCGCCATCGGCTAATACAGCACCGGCTACGTCGGTTACCTCATCGTTAAAATCTTCTACTACCAGTTGCGATTTATCTGCCAGGCCATCACCAGAGCTATCTTCTATGCGGTATACATGTTCTTTTTCAATGGTCATATCCTTCCAGTCATGAGAGCCGTCGCCATTCAGGTCTTTCAGCCACTCATTTTTCTTGCTGTTTTCCGGTGATAACACTTTCCGCAGAAATGCCCGTTTATCATCAATCGTTTGCAGGCTGATAGATTCTATTTCCCAATCCTGATGGCCCCGGATATCGAATTCGGAGTTTTTCTGACGGTTAGTTCTGGTATAATACACACGTCCCTGATCATCTATATCCAGGGCAATCGGGTCGGCAACCAGAGAATCTACGCCCCATATCCGGAGAGTTAAGCCCTTCGACAATTTAGGGGAAACACTAGCTTCGATGGATTGTGCCAGCTGGCTTACTTGAGCCGGCTCCATTTGTTTAATTCTTTTATCAACCGGTTTGTCCTGTTTTACCGCTGACTGCCCTTTTTCTTGCTGACAATTAGATAAAAGCAAGGCAGGCAGTATGGTACAGAGATAAACCGTTTTTCTGGGAAAGGATAGGTATTGCTTTTTCTTCATATTCACTAAGAATGAATTCAACGTTAAAATAGATTTTCTCATAAAATTACTTTTTTTATTTATAATCTGGTCAGAAGTTTTTCTACTTTTCCATAAAACCAATTAATCTACTGGGATATAAGGTGATTACATCTAATAAACTACAGTTTATCGGTACAGCTATTCTCATTATTTTTATTTGCTTTACTTCTGCTTCGTTTTCATGCAACACACATGTTCCAGGGGAGGGTGGAGATTTAAATAGTGTGTATCAACGGTGCTGTAGCCATGGCCTGATGGCGCATGAGTATAGATTTTCATCCTGTCTAAACTGTATTGCAACAAATTCACCTAATTTTTTTCTGCCCATACAACCTTTCTTTCCTTTTTGTACCCTTTGTATAAAACACCCTCTGACTAGTGTCTCTTACATCTGATGAAGCCGAAAACGAACTGATTGCCCAGTGCCGGAAAGGAGACCGAGCAGCTCAGAAAAAGCTATATGATCAATATAAAAAGGCCATGTTCACCAAAGCTTTCCGGATTGTAAATAATATGGATCATGCACATGATGTATTGCAAGAGGCATTTCTGGAAGTATTTAAAGATATAGGCCAGTTCCGGGGAAATTCGACGCTGGGCGCATGGATAAAAACCATTGTGATCCGGAAAGCTCTGCGGAAACAGCGCATAGAAATAAAATATGAAAGCATACATGAAATTCAGCACGGCGAACCGGCAGAATGGCCCGATACCTTATCCGGTGAACAGTTGCATAAGGCCATACAAGCATTACCAGCGGGTTACCGGGCTGTCTTTACCCTTATTGAAATTGAAGGATACTCACATAAGGAAGTAAGCACCTTGCTTCACATATCTGAAGGTACTTCCAAATCACAATTGTACCACTCAAAAAAGATGCTGCAGAAGATGTTAAAATCCATTTATCAGTAATGAAAAACAACCATGACCGCCGCTTACAGAAAGCCATTCAGGAGCTTCCCGGTATAGAGCCGGATGACTCCTTGTGGAATAACATAGCAGCACAGCTGAGTTTTGAAGATACATTATCGAAAGCTATTCCTTCCTTGCCCTTGCTTGAGCCCAATGAAGCTGCCTGGGCAAAACTGGAAAGCAGTTTACCCTCTACTGCACCTGCTGTTACAAAACAGCTTACCTGGCTTACCTACTTCTCAGCAGCTGCTTGTATCAGTCTGATTATAGCTATTAGTATATGGTTTGTGAAACAGCAGGCAAGTTCGCCGCTATACACCTACAGTCAGGAGCTATACATAGCCGAGTCGCCAGCCAATTCTACCGGACACCCACTAGCCATACAAGAAGCGATGGGATTTATAAATGATTCTTGCGAAAACCAGCTGCTGGTATGTGCTACTTCAGAGTTTAAAGAATTGAAAGGCCAACTAGATGAACTAACCATAGAGATAGAAAAGCTAAAAGCGCAGCAAACCACGTATGGCCAGGAGCCGGAACTGATAAAAGCCCAGATTAAGCTGGAAAACCTCCAAGCCCAGATCACTAAAGAACTGATTCAACTTATAGTATCATGAACAAAATAGGTTATGGATATATAATACGGTACATCTTCCTTCTGGCACTGATAAGTACACAGCCGCTACTTGCTATAGCGCAGGAAAAGATACAGGTGGTTACCAAAACTTTAGACAAACGGATAACTTATACACCAGGCGAAGTACTTAATATTGATGCACGGAAGGCTTCTGTAGAGGTAATAGGGTGGAAAGAAAATTATATTCAGTTAACACTGAAACTCATTGCTAAACACCCGGTACGGCATATTGCAGAAAATGACCTGGAACATTTGAAATACGAAATAAAGAAAGAGAGCAATACCCATATTTTTACCAACTATTTTCATGCTACTGCTTCTGATGATAAGGTGCGAAGCAACCTGAAGGCACAATATCAGATTAAAGCACCTGCAGGATGCCAGTTAAGAATCTCCAACGCTTACGGAAACATACAAATAGAAAACTTGAGCGGCGAAACAGAAGTCTCTATCAATTTTGGTGAACTGCAACTTACAGATATCAAAGGTTCTACCGTAGTCAACTCCTCATATGGAGATATCAAGGGAGAGAATGTAACCGGGCTTTTCGTCTGCAAAGCAGAAAAAGCTAACATACACCTGACCAGGGCAGCAGGTATGTATGATATTCATAATACGTATGGACAGATAACCATTTCTGCTACGCCTAAACTAACGAAGCTTACCATAGCCGCCACCCGGACTTCCGTTACGATGGATGTGCCTGCATTTGAGCAATACAACTATTCGCTTTCTACTTCTTTTTCAGATATTCAGTTACCGCCCCATGCACCGGGAGACATTACCAGGAATATAGCAGGTAAAAAAACCTATACTTCTGGTAATATAAAATCATCTGCGTCTACTGTACAGATTTCTACTACGTTTAGTCCCATCACTATATATGTTCAAAGCCATGCTGCTCAAAAATAATAAATCTTTATTGGTACTTATCCTTCTCTTGTTCACTTTTACGAAACCCATGTATGCCCAGACAAATAACATCCGGACAGACTATTTTGAAGAACAAGCGGATAAGTCTGATTTTACATTTAAGGAAAAATACCAGTATTTTACCCGTACCCATATAGAGGAAAAAACCCTGGCAAAAATAGGATTCTCTCCAGTGCCCACCTGGAAAGACGACCGGCTCATTGGCCGCTTAACGGCTTCTGTGGCCGTAGAGAATAAAATTACGCCTGCTTTATCTGTGCTGTTGGAATTGGAAAACAGGTTCTCCTATACCGAAGGTGAAAAAGTGCCAAATGATTACAATATAGGGGTGAACGGCGCTTTACGGTATTACTATGCCATAAACAAACGGATAAAAGAAGGCCGCAGTGCCAATAATTTCTCTAATAATTACCTTTCGGTACAATCTACCAACTACATCTATCACCATACGTTTGCACGTAGTCCTCACTATCGATTTCCCAAAAGTAACCATCTCTCTTTACTTTGGGGAAGCCAGAAAAGATTGGGTAAGTTGAGTTATATAGATTTCAACGTAGGGCCTTCTTTTAAACTTTACGAAGACCGCAATCCCTACTTTTGGGATGTATTTGGCGAACGAGTTGCAGTATTCAGTAAACGTAACAGAACCTGGTGGGTGCCTACTATAGATGTAAACTTCGCTATTGGTTTTGCTTTATAGACATACTTTTAACATAAAATAGTTATCTCTATGAAATCCTTTCATACTTTTCATACACTCTTGTTCGCTACACTCATTACTCTCACAGTGTTAGGTTTAACTTATTCCAAAGCCCTTGCTCAGACAGAGATAACCCACAGGGAATATACCACCGAAGACAGAACCCATTCTGACTTCTCTTTTAAAGAGAAGTACAGGTATTTTACCAGAGCCAATATGGAAGAGAAAACATTAATTAAAGTAGGAGGTGCTTTAAGTAGTGGTTGGGGAGGAAGCAACACAGGTTTTGTGGGCAGATTCATTAATGTAGTGGCTATTGAACAAAAGCTACTACCAGCCCTTTCTATAATGGCAGAAGTAGAAAACTCCTGGGTAAGCAATGGCAAACAGTACAATGGGTATGCTATGGGAGGCAACTTGGGGCTTAGGTGGTATTATTCTATGAATAAACACATCAAAGAGGGCACCAGGGCGAATAATTTTTCTGACCACTATCTATCTCTGCAAAGCAGCCACTATTTATACCAGACAGAAAACCAGTTTAGCCGAAACAGTACTTTATCCTTAGTATGGGGGAATCAGATACGGCTTGGGAAGTTTGGATACTTTGATACAAATATTGGCCCTGCCATCAAACTTGGGAAGCTTGCTCCTAGTGTGCCCAGGTTAGGGTACGATGTAAATTTGTCTATTGGTTTTGGCTTCTAGATAAACTTTTAACCTACCATCTTCTCCGCTATGACATTCTCCTATAAACTTCTGTCCATTATATTTAGTGTTCTTATTTTAGTTTTAACCTATTCCAAAGCCCTTGCTCAGACGGAGATAACCCACAGGGAATATACCACCGAAGATAGAACCCATTCTGACTTCTCTTTTAAAGAGAAATATAGGTATTTTACCAGAGCCAACGTGGAAGAGAAA
Organism: Rhodocytophaga aerolata; assembly: GCF_030503435.1. Classification (GTDB taxonomy): domain Bacteria; phylum Bacteroidota; class Bacteroidia; order Cytophagales; family 172606-1; genus Rhodocytophaga; species Rhodocytophaga aerolata. The sequence continues at coordinate 112,179 of NZ_JAUKPO010000006.1, read as the reverse complement.
ACATTAATTAAAGTGGGAGGTTTTTTAACTGGCTTCTGGGGCGGTGGGGGAAGCGATAGGAAAGTAGTTGGTTTTGGTGGTAGCTTTTTGAATGTAGTGGCCATTGAACAAAAGCTACTACCGGCTATTTCTATACTGGCGGAAGTAGAAAATACTTGTGTAATCTGGAGCAAGCAAGGCAATGACTACGCTATAGGAGGCAAATTAGGAGTTAGGTGGTATTATTTTATGAATAAACATATCCGGGAAGAGCGAAGAGCCAATAATTTTTCTAATCACTATTTATCTCTGCAAAGCAATCATTCATTATACCAGACAGAGGATCGGTTTAAACGGAGTAATATGCTATCCTTGCTGTGGGGAACTCAAATACGGATTGGAAAATTTGGGTACTTTGATGCAAATATTGGCCCTGCTATCAAATATGGCACGCTTGCTCCAGGTGAACCCAGAATAGGGTATGATGCCAATATATCTATTGGCTTTGGCTTCTAAGAATGCTTCCTAATCTATCTTACTGGTGCCGGAATTACTGGTAAACTCTCATGGCCTTCGGCATCTACGGCTTGTACGGCAAAAAGGAAGTTGTCTTTGGAATAAGGTAGCGTCGTTTCAGTACTATTGACAAAAACTTTTTTAGTCCATACCGGGCTATGGGTTTCCCGCATTAATACATAATAGCCTGCCGGTTTTTCGCCAACAGCAGAGGCTTGCCACTTTAAGGTGGTTTTATTGGTGAGGTTGCTGGTAACAATACCTACTTGTTCCGGAGCCGATGGAGCCAGTGCCAGACTGGCTAGAGTGGCTAGATTAACTGCAGCATTTTTCTTTAGGTACTGATAATCGACAAACTCCGGCAGGTCGCCGTACTGGATGCCGTTTTCGGTGCGTACATTCTGGTGCTGCTGCTGAAAATTCTCATTCATCTCGGTCATACGTACGGCTGTAAACCCATTCTGGCTAAAAGGGGTATGATCTCCGCCACGTAAAAAGCGGTCGCTGCGGTAAATAAGCTCTACCTGCATCTGGTCTACGTATTTTTCGCCTGCTTCTTTAATATATCTGGCAAACTGGCGGCTGGGACTATCATTTTCGGAAAATATACTTTTGCGCAGTTTGGTCATTTCTTCGGTCTCATAGGCAGGCACTCCTTCACTGAACACCCGCACGTGCGTATTATCGCGTATGTTGGTTTCGTCAGACAAAGAGTTGCCTATAATATCATTAGTGATCATGCCGGTGATATTCCAGTTTTCTTTTTTAGCCCGGTCAGCCAGGTGTTTAGCACCCAATAAGCCTTGTTCTTCGCCTTGTACAGCCACAAAAACAATAGTGCAGGGAAATTCTTTTTTAGCCATAATTCTAGCCAGTTCCATCACAATAGCCACTCCCGAAGCATCGTCGTTGGCACCCGGAGCCCGGCCGGTACTGTCCATAATATCGGTATTACGCGAATCCAGGTGGCCACTAATAATGAACACTCTGGTATCGTTTGGATTTGTACCTTTCAAAGTAGCCATAACATTGCGCATTTCTACCCGGCGGGTTACGCGTCTGCCGTCTGGTTCCAGAATATAGGGGTCTTGTACTACCTGCAAACGGCCATTGGAGGCTTGCGCATATTTCTTGAATTCACTCTCTACCCAGTTACGGGCAGCACCTATGCCTTTGGTAGCACTTTTAGTCGTACTTAACGAATGCCTGGTTTCGAAGCTTGCCAGTTTCCGCACAATGGTTTCCAGGTTCTGAGCAGATACTTCCTCCACCATCTGCTTAATCGCCGGATCAGGCTGCGAACTAACCGATTGAGCGTTTATTTGGATGGATATAGATAAGAGAACAAAGAATATAATCAGGTATTTTTTCATACGTATCTACTATATTTTCAGGAATTCATACAACCGCGGCTTTAGTACTTTTGTTTGAGTTGAAGTTCTGGAAGTCAGGGAAAAATGGATGATCAGGAATACACAAATTCGCCATACTGGCTGCGGATGGTAAGCTTTTTCTGTGTGGCTTCTTCTACTCTACCTACAATTTGAGCAGGTACTTGAAAAGACTCTGAAATGGTAATAAGATCTTGCGCATATTTTTCTTCTATGTATATTTCCATCCGGTGGCCCATATTAAACACCTTGTACATTTCCTGCCAGCTAGTCTGGCTTTCCTGCTGGATAAGCTTGAATAAAGGTGGCGTGTTGAATAAATGATCTTTGATAATGTGCAACCCCTCTACAAAATGCAGTACTTTGGTTTGTGCACCACCGCTGCAATGCACCATGCCATGAATATGCTTATGGTATGTTTTCAGAATTTCTCTGATGATAGGCGCATAGGTACGGGTAGGCGATAAAACCAGTTTTCCGGCATCTACCGGAACTCCCTCCACTGGGCTTGTTAACGATTGGCTACCGGAATAAACCAAATCGGCAGGTACGCCAGGATCAAAACTTTCCGGATATTTCCCGGCAAGCAGCTTATAAAATACATCATGCCGGGCAGAAGTAAGTCCATTGCTACCCATACCCCCATTGTACTCAGTTTCATAGCTAGCCTGGCCATCGGAAGCAAAACCTACAATTACATCGCCTGGCTGTATGCGGTCGTTGCTGATTACATCAGCGCGTTTCATACGGGCAGTAACGGTGCTGTCTACAATAATGGTGCGTACCAGGTCGCCTACATCTGCCGTTTCGCCGCCCGTGCTGTAGATACCTATGCCATGCTCGCGGAGCAATTGCAAAACTTCCTCGGTGCCATTAATAATAGCAGCAATTACCTCGCCCGGAACCAGATTTTTGTTGCGCCCAATGGTAGAAGAAAGCAGAATATTATCTATAGCCCCTACACACAGCAGATCATCTACGTTCATAATAATGGCATCCTGGGCTATGCCTTTCCATACTGATAAGTCGCCGGTTTCCCGCCAGTACATATAGGCCAGAGACGATTTAGTGCCGGCACCGTCGGCATGCATAATATTGCAATAGTCCGGGTCGCCAGCCAAAAGGTCGGGTACTATTTTACAGAAGGCTTTGGGAAATAACCCTTTGTCCAGGTGGCGGATAGCCTGGTGTACATCTTCTTTGGAAGCAGAAACACCCCGCTGCATGTATCTTTCTTGCATGGAGCAAAAGTAGGTAAAAAAGGAATGAGAAGGTGTGGAAATTGGAAAATGTGAGAATGTATCAGCAACAAGGGCATACCTTATTCTATTTATCTATGATACTCAGAATAGCCAGGCGTATTTTTGAACTACACTTTCTTACGTGTTGGACTTTATCCGGGTATAAGCAAAACTAAGTGTTGCACGTAAAAAAGCATAGGTAGAATCCTATGCTTAGCTATTATCAGGTAAAGAACTACGCCTCGACAAGGGAAAATGTATAAATAGCAGTTGCAGGTATACATTGAATATCACTTTATGCAGCCATATCTGTCTGTTCAGTTGTAAGCGTTGATGAGGCTGACAAACAATATTTTCTACCTTCTCTAGCGTATCATCATGTTTCTACTGGTGACTGAATACTTCTCACCTGTGTTCAATTGCATATCTATTTGGAACTGAATGGGATTTTGACCAGGCTTCTGCTCCATATACAAGATTATGTCTCTATAATAAATCCTGCTTGTATCCGCTACCAACTGACTTAACGGCATTTTTTGTCCAGTGCCATAATGGCTTACTGAAAAAAGATTATCGAGCGTATCGCCCTGCAAATGCTGTGTATCAAAGTCAGTGAGGGTAACAATGTGCAAGCTTTCTATTTTCTCATCCGTACCTCTATGGCCTCTATCTTCACAGGTTAACGCATAGGCAGCATAAGGATTGGTAAACTGTCTAAGTGATCCATAATAGTGAAAATTGAAATTCAGTTTGAGGTAAAATTTATCCATGGTCAACCATAGATCATTTTCTACAGCTGTATATTTATCTGTCTGCTGATCATATTTATAGACGGTAAGTTCAAGGCCATTGATGTCAAAATAATCCGGCGTATCGGGACAGGAGCAGCCAACTATATTTGTAATAAAAAATAGAGTTAATAATATAATCCTACCCATTTTCATTTCCTTGATCTGTTTATTCAGATGATAGGCAATATTGATACTCTTGCGATAATAGGCAAGTTTACAAAGATCTAAAATGGATTAATGGATTATTAATCGCCTGCTTTGATAGAGCCCAGGAAGCTGGAAGAATTTTTAATAATACTTTCCGGATTCCCTTTGTAGCGGACTGCCCCAACCCCACTGGCACTGGCATTGAGCTCTTTGGTAACATATACCCGTACATTGCCTACCCCACTCATATCTACCTTAGCCCGTTCACTTTTTAACTCAAAGCCATTGTAATTACCGGCTCCACTCATTTGTACATCCTGTGTTCTGGCAGATCCGCGCAGCTCTATATTGCCTGCACCAGACATATCTACCTGTAAGTCTTCCACTTTTAAATCCATTTTTACATTGCCTGCACCGCTTATTTCCAGATCGAACCTGTCGGTTACTAGTTCCGATTCGGTGGTGATATTTCCGGCACCATCCCATTGAATACTCCGCAGATCGGTATAGGTCAGGTAAATAACCGATCTCTTCAGGTCACTTTTTCCCCATTTCCGGTCATCTTTCATCCGGATGTGCAAGGTGCTGTTTTTAATCTCTGTAATAATTTCATCTGGCCCAATATCTTCGGTTTCGATGGTTACTTCGGCTTTGTCGCCTTTTTTCAGGCGGAGATCAAAATGGCCACCCAGTTCCAGCCTGTTAAAAGACCCCATTTTACGTACGGCTGTTTCCTGTGCAAAGGCTACTGAGGAAGCTATACAGAAAACTATAAGGAGTATACTGTTACGAATCATATGCATACGTTTAAAATTTTAGTGTGTTCTAGCCTACCAGATGACAGAATGCGGCCGATAGTTGCACGAGGCACGGATATTTTTGAAATTAATTTTGACTTCCCGGGCATTCCCCTTCTTTCCAGGAGGTAACGCCACTTCGCTGTGCTTCACATTCATTGCCGTAGGTTTTATTGTCGCAGCCACACACTGGTTTATATACCTGGATACACATGGTATCGGGGTTTACCTTGCTCTGATCTATACAATCGGCTCCGGCAGAAGGCCGCTGACAGCTTAAACAAATAAGTATGCAAACAATGGAAGTGCAGATATTTTTCATAAAGTAGATGATTACCTATGTTTTTAGAAAGCAGTAACTCTTTATAATTGCTTTATGTACAAAAACTTCGGGATGACGATTGAAAGTTGCAACAAATCTAGGAGAAATAAGTATATGGCTAGACTTTCAATATAGGAATTTTAGACAGGCATGATGCAAGTAGAAGATCAGAAGACAGTTGCGCAGGAATTTTACCGGGAGGCTTTACAACTCCTGATAGATAATGGATTACCCTTTTTAGTGGGAGGAGGCCTAGCTTTACGGGAATATGTAGGAATAGACCGGGACATGAAAGACCTGGATATATTCTGCAAAGCCGGGGAGTATCCACATATATTAAGATTATTTGCCGAACATGGCTATACTACCGAAATAACCGATGTCCGCTGGCTGGCGAAAGTATTTAAAGGGGATAATTTTATTGATATTATTTTCAATACCGTAAATAATATTTGCCAGGTAGACGATGTATGGTATCAGCATGCGGTAGATGGCGAAGCGTATGGAATACCAGTACGCCTGATTGCACCCGAAGAACTTTTGTGGTGTAAAATATATGTACAAAACCGCGAACGTTACGACGGAGCCGATGTAAATCATATTATTCTAAAACAGGGCAAAACCCTGGACTGGCACCGGATTTGGCGGCGGCTGGAGCAGCACTGGCACTTATTACTGGCCCAATGCCTGATATTTCAATTTGTGTATCCTACGGAACGGGAGCTAATTCCCCGCTGGCTGTTTGACCAGTTGATTGCCCTGGCCAAAGATCAGTACGCTTTACCTGCGCCCGTAGAAAAAGTATGCTTGGGTCCTATTATCGACCAGACGCAATACAAAAACGACATTACTCAGTGGGATTATAAGGTAATCACCATCAAAACTATATAATGTACCCAGTAGCACGTTGACTGTTACTGTGACCGAATATACGTTAGCAAAACACTTAGTTTATGGCGAATTCCAGAAAAAAAACGCGTATAGCTGCAGTTGGCGATATTCATGTGCGGGAAAACGATAAAGGCAAATGGGTGGAGTACTTTAGAACCGTGTCTGAACAGGCTGATCTGTTAATTCTGGCAGGTGACTTAACAGATACTGGCCGTGCGGCAGATGCAGTAACGTTACGCGAAGAGCTAAACGCTTGTACTATCCCGGTAGTAGGGGTATTGGGCAACCATGATTATGAAGCAGACGAACAGGCAGAAATAAAAAAAGCCCTCCACAGTGAAAATATATGCATTCTGGATGGCGACTCTATTGTAATAGGCAATGTAGGAATTGCAGGCATTAAAGGATTCGGGGGAGGCTTTGACCAGCATATGCTGCCTTTGTGGGGCGAAAAAATGAACAAACAATTTGTACAGGAAGCGGTAAATGAAGCTTTATGTCTGGACCGGGCTCTAGCTAAGCTGGATAGTGAACATACTGATTTGAAGAAAATTGTAGTAATGCATTATTCACCCATTAAGGCAACGGTGGTAGGCGAACCGGAACCCATCTTTCCCTTTTTAGGCTCTTCCAGACTTGCCGAACCCATTAACCGGCGGGAGGTAGTAGCCGCTTTTCATGGGCATGCGCATGTAGGCACTCTGGAGGGAACTACTTCTAAAGGAGTAAAAGTTTTTAACGTCTCCAAACCGTTATTATTGAAGGCTGGGTTCAACCCTCCTTTTTTTATTTTTGAAGTATAGTTTAGATAGCTAATGGGGCATAAACCTATACAAACCATTACTTCCTATTAAGGAAATAGCGGTGGCAGCAGGGTTGATGTTAGGCACCGGTTTTATTGATCAACTTGTAAACAATAAAAGTAGAAATACAACATCCGATAAACTTATATACTATCACTCCTATGGAATCGCCAATTATCCTATAAGCCGTATGTTGAGGAATCTCAATGGTCTGTAGCGAATCCAATATTTCCGTGAATTCATTCCTTAGATAACTATTCACTGAAACTAATAAGAACAAAGAAAAAAGTGTAAAGAGAAAAGTTAATACTATCCTTCCAATGTTCAACTTACCTATCCATAGTATCAGGCATATTAGTGCTAGGCTCCATAATATAATTTTTACAAGCAGGTAGTCAAATGGATAGCCATTGTTAAATGATTGGAGAGGTGGGCCTAATAAATAGTCATAATTTACTGCTTCATATATACTTATCGGTGACCCAAACCAAGGCATACCAAATTGTTTTTTATAATTGATGACATGCAGTACATTATTTCCTAAATTTAGTAGAATGCTACACCCAATTAGAAAGTATAAGAGCAGTTCTCGTTTAGCTTTTGACTGACCTTCCAAACTTGCTAAGTAACTCATCTGTAGGGATACATTTATTACTTTCATCCTAAACTTTTCTTACTAGTACTCAACACATAAATACACGCAATTCTCCAGCTTGTTATCCCATACTTTTAATAGTACTTACTTCCTGTATTTTTTTAGCCCATTTATTATCTATATGCAAGGCTTTCTGCAGATAATCTGCCAGTTGCTTTTCGTTGGCATGAAACGTTTTGTCTAACAGAAAAATTTCCATGGCATTAGCATACACTGTCAGCCGTAGATTCTCTGAAACTTTCTCAGCAGCTAGTTCAATCAACTTAAACGAGTTATACCCAATCGATTGATGCAATGTCTTTATCTTGTTAAAAATCACCCGCAGGTCCGTGTTGGCATATAGTTGTTTTCTGGATAGTAAGTGCACCATTTCATCGTATTCCTGTGTAGATACATTATTATCTGCCGACATACAGGCATAGATAATGCCCATAATTGCTTCTTTTTCATCGTCAATCTCTATCATACATACAACTTCTATATTTCAGAATTAAACACACATAACTTATACTATTTTATAACTTGCCGGAAGATAAACACAGTTTATCAGTATTTTCTATTTTTTCGTTTCATTTCTGGCATACTGGCTTTCGGCTTGTTGCGGCCGGTCTTTAGAAGTGAGAGTTACCTGGGGTGCTTGTAAGTTCGGCTTGGTAGTTTTGGGGGCAGGCGGAGTTGCCTTTTTCATGGCTAGCCGCTTCAGGCAAAAATACTGTAGGTTGCTTTTTCTACCGGTGGAGGCTGTAAATCCCCAGATCACCTCTGTAGAACCTTTGAAGATATCTTTTATCAGATCTTTGGTGCCCTGGTAAACAATACGGCCATCCAGGTATACAGTAATTTTTTTGGTAGTGGGGTTCCACTTAAATCTAAAGTTGTGTAGATAGCCATCTTCCAGGTTAAAGGCTATATCATTGTTGTTCCAATAGGTAGAATGAAAATTACTTCCATCTTCCAGGTACGCCACATGGTCAGAGGAAGGGTCGTTTTGCCGGCCATTTTCATAGGTATCGAACTCTACGGCTACCGAAGGCGCTATATAGGTACCTCCTCCATAGGCCCGGCTCCAGGTGCCATAGCCCATACATTCGCCCCAGGTGCCAAATGCCTCAAACCCACGCCTGTCGTTGTGAATAACAAAAGTAATTCCATCGGCTCCCTCATCTTTATCTCCCAGAAATATATCAAATTCTATTTCAAAATTATGCTCCAGATTCAAGGTGGCTGTACTGTATGCGATGCCCTCCGAATACGGAATATCTGGCGTAAGCCGGATACAGCCGTTATCCATATAATCTGCATCGCCTATTAATTTAAACTGCGCCTGAACGCAAAATCCATTGATAACGAAAGTGATGAGCATAAAAATGCGGGCCATAGCGTACAGGTTAAGGTGGTGTATGTTAAGATAAAACATTGTTTGCTAAAAATCAATCCAGCAATTGAAAAACAGCCTATTCGCCATGTTGTTTATTTTCTCTGGCAAAGCTTCCAGTTGATAACATAAACTATTCGTATTCAGCACACTACTCTCAGCTACCCAATTCTCCGGAACGGCTAATGATTTTGATTGTAGCGTATGTAAGATAACCCGGGAAGATCAATGCTGTTTCAAACAGTATTTACGTAGAATTGTTTATATACTACTTTAGTTAATTACTTATGGATCTACAATTACTCTTTGAAAATGACGAAAAGACTACCGCTTTGTTTATTGCGGAAGAAGAGGCCCTGCTCACTGTCAGATTTTCCGGGGCTGTAGAACATGAAAGCTACAAAGCCATTCTGGAAAAATTGTACAAGGCCATTACCGTATATAAATGCCGCAAGATTGTTTACAATTTAAAAGACCTGACCTATACGGACATGCAGTCCAGAACCTGGTACGCTACTAATTTTTTACCAAGAATCATTAAAACTTTCGGACTGGTTTTCAGAACAGCTATTATTCAGTCTACGAATGAGGATGAAAATCTTTCGGTAGAGTTTCTGACAAAGGTGGGAAGTAATCTGGGTTTTAAAGATAGTATCCGTTCGTTTAAGACCTGGGAAGAAGCCATTCACTGGCTCTCGCTGAAAGATAATATCCCGGCAGGAAGTAAAAAATAGATAAAAGAAAGCCCGCCAGTTTGTAGACTGGCGGGCTTTCTTTTATAGCAAGTACGGTACTACTTATTCTACCGTTTCCATATCCCGCTCTGCCTGCACTTCTGCCAGCGGACGGAAATTAGCCGGAACTTTCTCTTCTGCTACGTATGGGAAGATTTCCATAATATTGGTGATATTAATATCCGATATATCGAAAGGAACAAGCATCGACTTCAGGCTTTCTTCTATCCGCTCATACGCTTGTTTTACACTCCAGGCACTCACCAGCATTGTATTCTGAATTTTCTTTTCTTTGCCGCTTTTCTCATCTACCGATACATAGTTCACTTTACACTTATACCAGGTTTCGGCATCTTCGTAGTGAAACACATCCGTTAAGCGCATAGGCCGTACACCAGTAAGGGTAAAGTCTTTAATAATGCTGCTTAATTCCTGGTATATTCTTGTTTCTGCATCGGTAAACGACACAGAATCTACTAGATAGGATTCGTTGACGGCGGTTTGCTTGCCATTTTCACTCTGCTTCTGATAGCGGATTTTACATAAAAACCAGATGGCCATAATAGATAATTTTTGAAAATTTGAAGAATGTGTAATTGTGAAAATTAAGGCTTTTCACCTGATATGGCAAGCTTCCCGGCTGATTTAGGCCAGTATAATTTACTATCTTCTGTGCATCAGGGAAATAAATTTTAAGTTTGGCCTTCGTATGTTTCCTCAGAAGTTTTTTATTATTCAGCACATCTGCACATCACACGATAAGCACATTACTCATATTTTCACATTTAAATTGTATTCATATACTTCTCCCATTTATCTATTACGGTTGATAAATCTTCCGGAAGTTCAGTGTCGAATTGTAACCATTCTTTCGTGCGGGGATGCACAAAGCCCAGAGATTTGGCATGTAAGGCTTGCCTGGGAATAAGTTTGAAACAATTTTCTACAAACTGTTTGTATTTGGTAAAGCTGGTTCCTTTCAGAATTTTATCCCCACCATAGGTAGCATCGTTAAACAGCGGGTGCCCCAGATATTGCATATGTGCCCGGATCTGATGGGTGCGGCCGGTTTCCAGATTACACTGCACCAAGGATACATACCGCAGGTATTTTAGTACTTTGTAATGGGTAACCGCATGGCGGCCAAACTCTCCATCTGGAAACACAGCCGTAACCCGGCGGTCTTTCAGGCTGCGGCCAACATGGGCATTGATGGTACCACTTTCATTTTTAGGTTCTCCCCAGACCAGGGCATAGTACGTACGTTCGATGCTATGCTCATAAAATTGCTTGGCCAGATGCACCATGGCCAATTCGGTTTTAGCAATTACCAGTAACCCAGAGGTATCTTTATCCAGGCGGTGTACCAGACCAGGGCGGCCTTCGCCATTCTGGGATGTAGGCAGATTTTGAAAATGATAGGTAAGGGCATTTACCAGCGTACCGGTCCAGTTATTATAGGCCGGATGTACCACCATACCTGCCGGTTTATTGACTACCAGTACATCCGCATCTTCATATACAATGTTTAAAGCAATATCCTCGGGTACAATTTCTGTGTCGCGTGGAGGTTCGGGCAGGGAAATAGTAATTATATCCAGTGGCTTCACTTTATAACTGGCCTTTATTACTTTATCATTTACCTTCACAGCCTCCGAATCGATGGCCTGCTGTAATTTGTTGCGGGTAGCATTGGGTATGCGGTCCATCAGAAATTTATCAATCCGCAGCAGCGATTGGCCCTTATCTACCTGGAACCGGTAATGTTCAAATAAATCATCGTCCTCTATATATTCGTCTTTGCCTGTCGCTTCACTCATAGAAGTATTTGTTAATAGAAATATGTTCGTCAACTTTGTGTATGTCGTCTGCCCTATCTACCCTGCTTCATGCGCCTGTGTATGCCCCGCTGCAACGCCTGCAAGATGCAGTTACCGAGGCAGCAGGAATACAGGTATATATTAAACGGGAAGACTTAATTCATCCGCAAATATCTGGTAATAAATGGAGAAAACTAAAATATAATTTACTACAGGCCGCTCAAGAGGGAAAAGACACCTTGCTTACCTTTGGCGGAGCGTATTCTAACCATATTTATGCAGTGGCGGCGGCCGGGAAATTATATAAGTTCCGTACTATTGGAATCATCCGTGGGGAGGAACATCAGCCACTTAATGCTACATTGTCTTTCGCCCGGGCTTGTGGCATGCATCTCCATTACCTGGACCGTACTACCTATCAGCAAAAAGAACATCCCGAAGTTTTATATTCTTTACAGGAGCAGTATGGCAATTTTTATCTCATCCCCGAAGGAGGAAGTAATGCCCTGGCAGTAAAAGGCTGCATGGAGATTATACAAGACATCCCATTGGAGGTTGATTATTTGTGCCTCCCTTGCGGAACAGGTGGTACTATGGCCGGACTTGTTGCCGGTGCACCCGATAAAAAGATCATCGGATTTTCTGCTTTAAAAGGGGGTGAGTTTCTCAATCAGTCCGTAAAAGAGTTATTGCAGAGCTATGCTATTATTGATGCTGCACCCAATAAAACATACCTTACTGCTAGTACCTGGCATATTCAAACAAATTACCATTTTGGCGGCTATGCAAAAGTGCAGCCCGAGTTACTGGAATTTATCCGGAAGTTTGAACAGACACATAACATTCCACTGGAACAAGTGTATACCGGAAAAATGCTCTACGGCGTATATGATCTGTTGCAGGAAGGGTACTTCCCGAAAGGCAGCACCCTGGTTGTTCTGCATACTGGCGGCTTGCAAGGCAGAAGCGCTATGTTAAATTTTTAAATTTCTACTTTATGATTTTTTCCTGTAAGCTTAATAGAATTGTTACGCCAGGTTAAACACCATGATTAACCCCCACATCAACACAAAGCTGATCAGAATACTGATATTGGCAATAGCTCCTGCAAAACGGGTATTATACCCAAACTCATCTGAAAAAGGAATAACGGTTAACCCTACTGGCAATATTAAGGCAATAAGCACAATGGTGCGATACAGTTTATCAAAAGGAAGGATATAAAACAGAGTGATTCCTATCAGCAAGGCTAAGCCAAACTTGACAAAAAGAATGGAGTACAGCTGTTTTATAAATGTTTTATCCAGGCGGAAGTTCAAGTAAATACCCAGGAGTAAAAGCACCATAGCCATATTGGCTCTGGCCACTGCACCTATGACATTGTTTATCAAGAATGGAAACGACAGCCCCATAATATTGAAAAGCAAGGCTACCACATAACTCACCAGCGGCACTGATCTAACCAGCTTTTTTAAAATGTACACACCATCTATCCGTTTACTTCCGGTACGTTGCGGAGAGAAGGCAGAACCCAGCGAATAGCTCAGCCCTAGCACAGCAAATGCATTGCCCAGATCGTACATGGCAATATATTGCAGTCCTTCTTTACCCCAGATAGCTTCAATAATGGGGTAAGCAAACAGCCCGATATTGAACCCGGTAGCAGCCATAAAAAGTACTCCTTTGATAGTGGCCGGCTGATTTCTGAAAAGAACGTAACAAATGCTAAAAAGCAGCAGGCAGAAAGCTAAAGGAATGAAGGGCAAAAAAACCAATGCATAGCGTATTTCCAGGTCAGATACTGTATCGAATATCAACGCCGGAAAGGTAACGTATAATACAACTTTGGAGAGTACTTTTCCTTCTGTTTCTTTGATTACCTGATATTTTTTTAAAAAATACCCAATAAGAATAATGATTAACGAAGTAAGAAGTGTAATATTTGTATTGGACACAGCAGCTAGGTAAAACCGGCCGCTAAATTAAGGGAAAATCTAAAACAGACGTTAATTCTTCAGACATCCCATGAAAGTATTTATTACCTTTTGTTTTTTGTTTGTATTTCTGTTTATTCAACATGCTAGTTGCCAGGAAATAAACCGCTTTGAAAATGAAATTGTAGCCTTTGAAAAGGCAGATAAAGAAAATCCTCCACCAAAAAATGCTATTCTCTTTACTGGTAGTTCATCTATACGGGTTTGGAAGGACCTAGCTGAGCGGTTTCCTAACAAAAAAGTCCTTAACAGAGGTTTTGGCGGCTCTGGCCTGGGAGATCTTGTTCATTATGCCAATCGGATTATTTATCCTTACCAACCTAAACAAATAGTGATTTACTCTGGAGAGAATGACATAAATGATGGCAAAACACCTGCTCAAGTGCTGGCTGATTTTAAAACTTTGTTTACCGCTATCCGGCGGAAAATGCCTAGTACACCTATTGCCTATATTTCTATGAAGCCCAGCCCTTCCAGAGCCGATAAACTGGCACTAGTGAAGGAAGCGAACCGGTTGATCAACGATTTTTTAAATACACAGAAGAAAGCAACCTATATTAATGTCTTCGATAAGATGTTAGACAATGATCAGCAACCCCGCCCCGAATTATTTGTGCAAGATATGCTACATATGAATGACGATGGATATGACATCTGGACACAGACAATTAAGCCTTACCTAAAATAATCTATGTTTAGGAGAAATTTTTAACCTGAAAAAGAATGATTAATATCAACTTTTTCAGGTTACTTTTTTATGGCCGTTTCATAAACCAAGCAATCCAGGTGTAGTATAGTTCTTGTTGATTACAAAGCATTTACCTTTCTTATACTCTTACTAAAAAATACCCTGGAGAACTGTTACTTCTTATGATATGCTCTTTATAATGAACTTTATCATTTTATTTGGACTTATTCTAAATAGTATATATTTTTGTGTAATTCAATTCCAATGCAGGCAATACCAATGATACTTAAAGAAAAGCGTAACACCATATTAGAAGAAGTTTTCCGTACAGAAGCAGGTTGTGTGTATCAGTCAGATGTAGAAAACTGTTTTTATGTCGATTTTGGTGGGAGAGCAATTAAATTCAGTATCCTTTGTTTTTTCCGGTTGAAAACATTAGTAGACAAAGTGAACCTTCCAGATATGGCTGCCTGCCCGGAACGTTCATCGGATATAGAAATCATTTCTCCCTGCGCCTGCGAACACTGCTACGTACTTACATTGGCCGAAATTGCTGCACTCAAAGAACTGTTAGCCGGGGCCAAAGTGATGCTGGAATTGAATAGTATTCTCAAAGAAAGACTCTGCCGCTTAGTAAAATAGTTCTGTTTTTATTCTTCTTTAATCTCTTTCTAAATTAGCCAAAAACTAGGCTTACCTGATACTTTTTTGAACCAAACAACGTATATTGCCGTTGTAATTTACGTGTACACACCAGGGTTTCAGATGATTACCCATGTACAAAAAGCATTATTTACCTGCCGATTGCCGGAACATACATAGTGCTGTATATAACACTGAATTTGTAAGTAAACTAATTTTACTCCCATGAAAGATTTATTGAGACTTAAAACTTCATTAACCGAAGAAATAGAAGCTGTTTTGAATGATCAGATCAGAAAAGAAGCGCATTCATCTGCCCTGTATCTGGCTATGGCTTCCTGGTGCGACAGAAATGGATTTGACAACAGTGCCGATCATTTTTATAAGCAGTCAGACGAAGAGCGTCAGCACATGCTGAAAATTTTCAAATATGTACTGGATCTGGGTGGTACGGCCGTTTCTCCGACTATCTTAGATGTAAAGTTTGAGTTTAACTCTTTCCGCGAAGTATTTGAAGAGGCTTTAGAGCAGGAAGTTTTAATTACCCAATCTATTAATAACATCGTAGATAAATGCCACAAGGCAAAAGATTATATGACGGTGGAATTTATGAACTGGTTCCTGAACGAACAGAAAGAAGAAGAATATGTAGCCAGAAGGGCGTTGGAGTTGTTTGATGTTATTGGCGAAGAAGGTACTGGCCGCTGGGAAATTGACCATCAAATTCCAAAAATCAAATACGAATGATAATTCCTTTCCATATATAAAAGAAAAGACCTCACCGGCTTCAGAAACCGGTGAGGTCTTTTCTTTTATACAATGTCTAGATTTTCACATCTCTACATTTTCAAATTATCCTACTCTTCATTGTAGGCTATTTTCAGGAATTTAAAAGCATCTCTCTCATCGTATTCCTTTACCCACACATTGGCCGGTTGAATAGAAAGCACCGGAGCAAACTTGCAACGGTCGGTACATTCTGTTTTTACTATTTCAACTTCATCTTTTAATCCATTTGTTTTAATAATATCTTTGAATTCTTTACAAATAGCTTTTCCGCCTTTTTTCCCGCATTTGCTGCCTACACATACATAGATTGTCTTTTCAGGTGCATGAAATTTACTCATGGCTCAGTCAGTTTAATCGTCTATAAAATAATAAGCAAAGGTAGCTTCAATTAAGTTCAACCGGAATAGTTTCTGCTGATTTACAGATATTTTTCCAGGTAAATTGCCATTTCTTGCTGTATCGACTGTGCTTCTCTGGCGGCTTTTGCAGCAAAATCTTTGTTAGCCGATGCATAAATAATTGCCCTGGAGGCATTTACCAATAGTCCGCACTGCTTGTTCATGCCATGTTGAGAAAGTAACTGTAAATCTCCTCCTTGCGCTCCTACGCCTGGCACCAACAAAAAATGGTCTGGTGCTAGTTGCCTGATTTTATGAAACTGCTCTGCCTGGGTAGCCCCTACTACATACATCAATTTATCGGCATCGGCCCAGGTAGCAGCGGTAGTTATTACTTGCTCAAACAATGGTTTTTCTGAGGTTAATAGCTTTGTCTGAAAATCCTGGCTGCCCGGGTTGGAGGTTAAGGCCAGCAGGATTACCCACTTATTTTCAAAAGCCAGAAAAGGTTTTACAGAATCTTCGCCCATGTAAGGGGCTACTGTAACGGCATCGGCCTGCATCTGCTCAAAAAATGCACGGGCATACAAACCAGACGTATTGCCGATATCACCCCGTTTGGCATCGGCTATTTTAAAGAAGTTTTTAGGAATATATT
This sequence comes from Rhodocytophaga aerolata, assembly GCF_030503435.1. Taxonomy (GTDB): domain Bacteria; phylum Bacteroidota; class Bacteroidia; order Cytophagales; family 172606-1; genus Rhodocytophaga; species Rhodocytophaga aerolata. The sequence continues at coordinate 95,608 of NZ_JAUKPO010000006.1, read as the reverse complement.
CCAGTGTTTTTTGCAGGCTTTCCCAGCCTTTAGCTCCCGTAGCTTCATAAAAGGCTGTATTGGGTTTATAGGCTACACAGAAATCGGCTGTTGCATCAATAATTTGTTTGTTAAACTCAAAAATGGGATCGTCTGCTGACCGGAGGTGTGATGGTATTTTTTGTATATCTGTATCTAATCCTACACATAAGTAAGACTGTTTTTGGGTCATTTGTTGAAATAGTTCTTTCCGTGTCATAGGTTATTCCGGTTATATGGCTTTGTAATAGAATACATAATGCAATGTAAACCTACTAGCTGAATGGCTAGAAACAAAAATCCCTCACAGTTTTTATTTGCTGTGAGGGATCAAACAGGTAAGTAAGTGACTTACCGCAAGTCTATAATTTCTACGCCTTTGTATTTAGATTTATCAAACGCAAAAAAGTTGTCGTCTATCGTTTCTACCGGGGTAAAACGGTTAACGGTGTATACATACCGGTTGCCACTCTTTTCGAATACACGCAAGCTTTTCATGGATCTGTCTTTTTTGTTTACCGTAATGCGCACCTTGAAAATATTCTTGTTTTTATCTTCCGGAATCAAATCTACTATTTCGTATACCTGGCCGCCTTCTTTCTTTTCTTCTACAAAATTGTATTTGTACCCTTTTTTATAAATACTGAAAATCTTAGATGGGGTAATCTCATCTTCATCCGGTTCATAATCAGAAATATTTACTTCGTTTGTTTCTTTAATATACGTCCATACGGTAGAGCCATTGTTAATAATTTCTTGCTCCCCCAGATTCATATAATATTTAGGGCCTTTTACCGTAAGATCGCCATTGTATGTTTCATTTACACCGGCCGAGGGGCTTTCCATAGTATAGGTAAATTGTGCTTTGAACGCATGAAAAGCTTTGTATTTGTCGCTCATGGCATCTAGTATTTCTTCGGCACGCTTGTCTTTTTGTGCCATTAGTGCTCCAGTACATAAAAATACAAAAGCAAGTAAGAGGTTAATTCTTTTCATTAAGGTATGTTAATAAATAGTCTTATAAATATCTGTAAGCAAACAAGATACCCTTATTTCTACACGAAAACTACCACATTTGGTTATGCTAGTAAGTAACTCGGGGCATCAATTATTGTTCAATTTGTTCAATAATTGTTCCAAACTATTTTCATCAGGAATGAGCACCTCTCTGGCTTTACTTCCTTCAAAGGGGCCTACCACTCCGGCAGACTCCAGTTGATCTATCAGGCGGCCTGCCCGGTTATAGCCCAGTTTCAGCCGTCGTTGCAGCAAAGAAGTACTTCCCTGTTGATGCGTTACAATAACTCTGGCCGCATCTTCAAATAAAGGATCTCGGTTAGCTGGGTCAAATTCACTTTTCTCTTCCCCACTTTCATCTCCTTCATATTCAGGAAGTATGTACGCTGAATCATAGCCACGCTGGTTACCGATAAAGTCGCAAATACGGTCTACCTCGGGGGTATCTACAAAGGCACATTGCAGGCGGATAATATCTGAGCCAGTAGATAACAGCATATCGCCTTGCCCTACCAACTGGTCGGCACCTCCGGTGTCCAGAATGGTTCTGGAATCTATTTTAGAAGTTACTTTAAAAGACAAACGGGCCGGGAAGTTTGCTTTAATAATACCGGTGATTACGTTTACAGAAGGCCGCTGGGTAGCTACCACTAGGTGAATACCTATTGCACGGGCCAGCTGTGCGAGGCGGGCAATGGGCTGTTCCACTTCCTTCCCTGCCGTCATCATCAGATCGGCTAACTCATCTATGACCAGTACAATATAGGGCATAAACCGGTGACCCTTCTCTGGATTCAGGCGGCGTTCAATAAATTTATGGTTGTATTCTTTCAGGTTGCGGCAACCGGCATCTTTCAGCAGGTCGTAGCGCATATCCATTTCTATACAAAGTGAATTAAGCGTATTTACAACTTTTTTTGTATCTGTAATAATAGGTTCGGCACCATCTGGCAACATAGCCAGGAAATGGCGTTCAATTTTATTAAACAGGGTAAGCTCTACTTTCTTAGGGTCTACCAGTACAAATTTCAGCTGGGAAGGGTGCTTTTTATAAATAAGAGAAGTCAGAATCACATTCAAGCCTACAGACTTACCCTGGCCAGTAGCACCCGCCATCAGCAAGTGAGGCATTTTAGCCAGGTCTGTCATAAACAGTTCGTTGGCGATAGTCTTTCCTAATACGACTGGCAACTCCATGCTACTTTTCATAAACTTGTCGGTAGCCAATACTGAGCGCATAGATACCATTTCGCGGTTTTTGTTCGGCACTTCTATACCAATGGTGCCTTTGCCAGGAATAGGGGCAATAATCCGGATACCTAGGGCAGATAAACTCAAGGCAATATCGTCTTCCAGATTTTTAATTTTGGAAATTCGTACCCCAGCTTCCGGGATAATCTCATATAAGGTTACCGTTGGCCCAATGGTAGCTTTAATAGAAGCAATGCCAATGCTGTAATTGGCCAGGGTTTCTACAATTCTATCTTTATTGGCTTCCAGTTCTTCTACACTTACCTGGACTTTATCAGTCTGGTATTCATTCAGCAGTTCAATGGGCGGATACTGGTAATTTGGCAAATCCAGAGTAGGGTCATAGTTGCCAAACACCTGGGCATAGTTAGTATTAGATTCTTCCTCTTCCACCACAGGGGCTATTTCCAGTTCCGGTTCTTCATGCCGTTCTTCTATGCTGAATTCTACGCCTCCCTGCTTTTTGGTAGTTGCGGCAGACCCATTCGTGTATGAGGTATGCTGACTGGCGGAAACGGCAGGGCTTAAGGAAACTTCCGTCCGGGTATCTTTCATAGCCATTACGGTGGGTGAAAGTACTCTTTCTTCGCCAGTAACCGGACTTTTTACAAAGGCAGGTTCGGGTTCTCTTTCTACTATTTTGGGTGATGGGGTAAAATCCACCTCTTCTTTATGGGCTTCTTCTATGTCTTTAATTTTCTCGTTTATTTTGGTATTAAACCCTTTAATGGAGGTAACATCAAAAAAGAAGATAATGAATACGATCAGTGAGAAGGCAATAAATAACAAAGTGCCCCATCCGATCAGGCTGTCCATCATGAGGGCAAACTCATAGCCAATACCGCCAGACAAAAAGCCCAGGAAACTCTCTTCGTGCGAAATAAGAATAACATATCCCAGCAGCAGGCTTATCCACAGGATGGAAAAAACGGAAAAACTGGTTAAGGTGGCAATCGGAAATAACTCCCGCCGGAATACTATTTTATAGCCTGCAAAGAAAAATACGGGAATAAACAGAAAAGAAGCTATTCCAAACCAGCGGAATATGAACAAGTGAGAGATTACAGCACCAGTCAGCCGCATCCAGTTTTCTACCTCGGCCCCCGACTCACGGACAGTCGCATCAAAAACAGAATCGACAATACTCTGGTCGGCTTTGCCGGTAAATAAGTAGGAAACAAAAGATACAGCTAGAAACAAGGAAATAAATATTAAGAAGAAGCCTCCGGTCAGATGAAATCTTCTATCGGCTAGAAAGGTAAACCATTTACGCCTGGGTGCCTTCGGCGCTGCAACCGTAGCACTAGCAACAGATGGCCCGGGCTTTTTTATTTCATTGTCTTTTTTAAACGTATTCTCTTTAAAGGTATTTTTTGCCATGCCGGGTAAGTTGGAAATATGCAAATTTGAAAATGTCGAAATGCTTAGAACGTATAGTCATCAAATTTTTGCTGTATACCTGCCATGCAGATGCGATTCTACGAACGAAAAAAAATGTGGAATTTTGAAATACACCTACTTTTCATATTTCCACATTCTCAAATTTTCAAATTAAATATACTCTTTTTGTTGAATAATTGCCTGGTTAATTTTTTTCGCCAGTTCCGGACCCTGATAAATAAATCCGGTATAATACTGCACCAGGGAAGCTCCGGCTTTCAGTTTTTCCAGGGCATCTGCTGCCGAAGCAATACCTCCTACCCCAATAACGGGAAAAGCTTTGCCAGATTTTTCTGTTAAATAACGGATTACTTCGGTTGACCGTTTTTTCAGGGGCTGGCCGCTTAGTCCACCGGCACCAATGGCCTGGATGGTAGCTTTATCGGTGTGCAGCCCTTCGCGGCTAATGGTAGTATTAGTCGCTACAACCCCGGCAATGCGCGTTTGTTTCACTATATCTATAATATCATCCAGTTGGCCATCCGTTAAATCAGGGGCGATTTTCAGCAAAATAGGCTTAAGCTTGGGCTTCGACTGGTTACGGTTCTGTAAACTTTGCAACAGTTGGGTAAGTGGTTCTTTTTCCTGTAAATCGCGCAGGTTGGGTGTGTTAGGCGAACTTACATTTACCACAAAATAATCTACTACGTCATATAATGCATCGAAACAGAACAAGTAATCTGATAAAGCCTGTTCGTTTGGTGTGTTTTTGTTCTTGCCAATATTGCCCCCAATAATAATGTCTGATTTGCGGTTTTTTAAACGGTGTGCTGCTACTTCTACCCCCTGGTTATTAAAGCCCATGCGGTTAATTAGGGCCTTATCTTCTTTCAGACGGAACATTCTGGGTTTAGGATTTCCCTCCTGTGGCCGAGGAGTAAGCGTTCCTATTTCTATGAAGCCAAAACCCATACAGGCCAGTTCATCTGTCAGTTCAGCATTTTTGTCGAAACCTGCAGCCAAACCTACCGGATTTTTAAACTTCAACCCGAAAACTTCCCGTTCCAAAGCCGGATGCTCAAAGGTATATTGACGCTTAAAGACTGAAGCTATGGGAGATAACTTAAAGGTTTGCTTTACAGAGTTGAAAACAAATTCGTGGGCTTTTTCAGCTTCCAGGTTAAATAAAAGCGGCTGGAGTAGAGCTTTGTACATAAAGCAAATATACTCAGTTTTGCGTAACGCAGGCGTGAATATATTTATACAGCCTATATTTTTTAGCTTTTCAGGGGCAACTATAGTCTGGAGAGGTATTCTACATTCATGGATTTGCTAGAGAAGGTGCATACAACCCAAAAGACACCTTTCAGGGTGTCTTTTGGGTTGAGTGTAGCCAAATGGTTTATCATTTTTCGGCAGTCACTGAATGTTTGCTGGCAATATCTGCCACTATAGCTTTGGCATGCTCACGGCCATTTTCAATAAATATCTTTTCGGTATGTATACCCGCGACTATAGTGCCTGCCAAATAAAGGCCTTTTACATTTGTTTCAAACGTTTGTGAATCGTAGGTAGGCACCAGCGTATCAGGCGTAAGTTCAATCCCAGACTCTTTCAGCAGTTTTGCATCCGGCAAATAACCTACCAGTAGAAATACAAAATCAGCAGGAAGCTCTCTGGGTTCATGTGTCTGGTTATTTTCTATCAGGATTTTGCCAGGTTCTATTGCTTTTATTTCTGTATGGAACAGCACTTTAACTTTTCCTTCCCGGATGCGGTTTCGCAGATCGGGTGTAAGCCAGTATTTAGCTGTAGGCGTAAAATCCTCAAACTTGTGTACAATCGTTACATCTACATCGTGGCGGTACAATTCCAGAGCTGCCTCTATAGCTGAATTTCCTCCACCCACGATTACTACTTTAGTAAATGAGTATTTAAATGGCTCATCATAATAATGCGATACATGCGGCAGATTTTCTCCGGGAATACCCAGAATACGGGGGAAGTCGAAATAGCCGGTAGCAATAACAACATTTTTTGCAAAAAATCTTTCGTCGCCTCTCGTATGCACTTCAAAAACATCTCCTTGTTTGGCTATACCAGTTACCTCCGTAAAGAGCCGGAAGTTTACTTTATAATAGGCTACTACTTTGCGGTAGTATTGCAGGGCTTCGTCGCGGGTAGCTTTTACATTAGAGGTAGAAAAAGGAATGCCTCCGATTTCAATATTTTCTGCGGTAGAAAAAAATTTCATCCGTTTCGGGTACTTCCGGATAGATTCAGTAAGGCTGCCTTTTTCCAGTACAATGTGTGTCAGTTTCTGTCTGGAGGCTTCAATCGCACAGGCAAGTCCACAGGGGCCACCGCCTACTACTACGATATCTAATATTTCCATAGGTTTGCTTTTATTCTTAGAAGAACACCAATCTCAAATATATTCAATTCAACCCGTAGTAAAGCAGATAAGTTTATATTTTCCCGCAGAATCCCCATTTTTTCTGATGAACATATGAAGTAGTGTAGATATGCAACAGGTTATAGAAAACACAACATTCTCCAATTTCATACACTCATGCAAGTTTGGCCATTATTTTTTAAAACTTCCGGAAGCTTGTCTGTACTTTGGGTGGTCAATAGTATTGATGGAAATGAAGATACTGAAATATATAGAGGAAATAGTTCTTTTCATTTTGCCTATTTGCTTAGTTGGAGTAATAACTTTTGTTATTGCTGATTCCAATGAAAAAGAAGTCAACGTTAAAAGTTTAGTTAAAAATAATGAGTTTAAAGCCTTGCATACGTGTGTTCTAAGTCTTTCAAACATTAAGAATATCGCCGTTCTTCCAGTAGATAACTATATAGTAGTTGATGGAACAGTAATAAATCTAGTTAAAAGGACATATGGGGAAGAACCTACATTAGGTTTCTATATCAACTATTATCAGGCAGGAGATAGCATACCTTATAATTCAATTAACGATTTATTATCCTCTAGAGGCATTGCCATTGACAGTAATAGGATAATGTTCATCGTTGAAGCAATGAAGAAAACCAATCTATCCGATGTTTACATTGAAAATAAAGAAATATGCTACCGTTAGAGGGTTTCACCAATGTATGGAGAAGAAGGTATTATATATACTAAAAGGAATGTATCTAAGGATACGGTTAAATTTGATGTATTTCAACAAATTGATGACAATTTTTATCACTTTGCTCATGAAGAATAAATTGCTCACCCATACATATAACAATCAAACTAATTTTTCTTCATACAACATTTAAAAATAGCATCCTTAAATTCTCCTAATATTATGAAAACAACTAAACACATTTTCCTTCTTTTGCTGTGCTGTCTTGCCCTGCAGGCAAGTGCTCAGGTACGGGTGCATCTGGGCGCCTCTACGGCCTACAACAGTACCTTTGTACTGGATGAAGGCTTATCTAAAGATCCCAGGTACAGTGCACAAATGACCTATAACTGGGCTCCGGTGGGTATGGCTTTCGGAGCAGATTTTAACCGGGGCTTTGGCCTGCAACTGGAATCAATCCTCTCTAACCAGGGACAGATCTATGAAATTATAGATGTAGCTAAACAGAAAATTGGCGAACGCAGAATTGATCTGCAATACATAAACTTGCCCTTAATGCTCAATTTCTTAAGCAACAGCTCTTCCAGAACCAGTTTTAACTTCATGCTTGGCCCACAACTATCTTTACTAACCAAGGGACAAGAGATTTATGAACAATATAAAAATGGCACTTTGCAAACACCAGAAAATGGGCAAATCCCTGTAGGAGCTACCGATAATGGCAATGGTACCTATAGCTACCCGGCAGGTACTACGGTTCTGGCGAGTACCGATGCGGCTTCTGCCATCAAACAATTTCGTGACAAAGAATTACAACTAGCTGCAGGCTTAGGCTTAAACATTGATATTGGCTCTCATTTGTATCTATCTACCAATATCCGGGGTAATTATAGCTTTACCGATATGCGCAACGAGGATCTGATTAACAGCATCCGCCAGAACTCTGCTAACGATGTGCTAAAAGATTTATTCGGCAGAAGAGCTAATATGCTGGTTGGTGCACAAATAGGCCTGCATTATATGTTTGGAGGCAACCGTTCTTCCGTCCGTAGTTTAGGTCCGCTGGGCAATTAATTTTACAGAGTATACAAATGAGTTAAATCCCACATCCTTTTCCGGATAGTGGGATTTTTATTTGCCGGATTTAAGTATAAAATCTAACTTCAGCAAGTAAATAGATTCCTGTAGATATACTGCAGAAGCAACACAGGCAGTTTAAGAAGATTTACGGCTGGACTGTACGTAAAAACTCCATCAGCACCCGAAAATTCTGGTATCAGGACGATAGAAGTACAACCAGTACTTTATACCGGTCAGATTTTACTTGGTGCCAGTAAATAGTGCTTGCTCTGACTACTGATTTTTTTCAGAAAGGGGTATATTGCATATGAGTACTTACCCTTAGGCCAAGCCATTATTCCATTCTAAGCTACACTATATGCCACCTATGCAGCTAATCGTCCGCCTATTAAGCGCTATGATGGCATTTTTGTTAGGTAGCCAGCTTGCCGTATGTCAGGCATCTGATTATTCTTTCAGGCATTATACTACCGACCATGGCCTTTCTAGTGACCAAACTACGTGTGTATTTAAAGATAAGCAAGGCTATATGTGGTTTGGTACAGTAAATGGTCTAAACCGCTTCGATGGTATTGAGTTTAAAGTATATAAACGGGCCAAAGACGGTTTACCAGGCAACTATATCATTGGTATTAATCAAAGTCCTGATGGGGGGTTGTGGATCTCTACACACCTGGGAATATGCCGCTTCAATTCGGCTTCTGAAACATTTGAGCCGTTACCTTTACCTACCCAAACCGACACGCGGGGAGATAATGATTTTGTATCCGGCTTAGTATTCGATAAAGAAGGGTATGGATGGTTTGCTTCTGCAGAAAAACTCTACCGCTTACATCTGCAAACCCGGCGACTAACTACATTTCCCGGGATCTCTTCGGATGCACACCCACTGCTGATGTATCTTTTTGCTGATTCCCAAGGACAATTATGGGTTATGCGTGCCGGGGCTTTGTACCGCTTCAATCCAGACAAAGCTTTGTATACCTATGTTATGGGCCAGGACACTCAGCATCCGGAAAGCCAGATCCATGTAGCTTCTCTGTATGAAGACAGCCAAAAAACAGTATGGGCTACCACGTTTGAAAAAGGCATTATGCGGTACGATACAACCAAGCAATGTTTTGTAGATGAACCAGACGAAAATACGTTTGTCAATACAATGGTAGAAGATTTTCTGCCAGACGGGAAACCGGTATTCTGGTTAGGAAAAAGCCAGAAAGCTGCCATCTACCGGCCAGATTCTCAGCAGCAAACATCCTTCACCTATCACATCAGAGACAAACTTAGCCACAATGGCGGAGATGTAATTCACCTATACCGGGACGGGCAAACAGGTATTATCTGGATGGCTACCAGCCGTGGTATTCAAAAGTCCGATCCTTTTGAAATAAAATTTAAAAGAAAACTCATCCCTTTACCTGTAGATAGCACCTCTACCAGTGAAGTACTGGCCCTATACCAGAACCAGGTTAACCGAAACCTATACTGGATTGGTACGACAGGCAGTGGCCTTCTGGAATGGAACAGGCGCAGCAATGTATTCAAATCTATAAACGGTAAAGAAAATACGCCGGGCCGGTACATTTCCGACGTCCGGCAAGACTTAAAAGGCACCCTTTGGGTAGCCTCCGAAAAGGGACTGTATAGTTGCGACCCTGCTTCAAATCAATGGAAACACTGGAATAATCCTCCGGCAACTGCTACGGGCTACTCTATTAGTACTGTTTTTCCGGACACTAAAAATCGGATCTGGATCGGCTCTAGTCAGGATGGGGTATTTCTGTTGAACCAGGAAACAGGCAAAATTCAGCCATGGTCCTTAAACGAGCCTCTGAGCATAGGCAACCCGCTGCGGGTGAATGCCTTTGAAGAAGATTCCCTTGGCCGGATATGGGTTTCTACCAGCCGGGGCTTATTCCGGATTCAGGTTGCACAAAACCGCACAGAGAAAATTTTCCTTCATTCGCTGGATTCTCAGATCCAACCTTCCGACCGTTTGCAAAGTTCTTTCAAAATAGATTCAAAAAATAGGGTTTGGGTATCGGGTATTGGTTTTCTGGCGCAAGCTGACTTAAATGGGAGAGTAAACAAAACCTACACAGCAGAAAATGGCCTTCAAGCCGATCATGTGTATTCTCTGGAAGAAGATAACTCTGGAGGGCTATGGATGAGCACCGACTACCTGCTGCACCGGCTTAACCTGCAAACCGGAGAGTTTACCTATTTCCGGAAAGAACATGGCCTGTTTGCCAATAATGCAGATAGCCAGCTACGCAAAGATGATAAGGGTGAGTTATTTATAGGATTTACAGCAGCATTCAATCACTTGGTTCCTGAGCAACTCCTATATAATAAAACGCCACCGCCGGTGGTGATTACCGGAATAAAAGTAGATAACAAACCACGATTACCTGGAACAGAACACACACTTACAATAGATGCAGCTGAAAATACACTATCCGTAGACTTTGCGGTGCTAAGTTACCATCTGGCGGAAAAGAATCAATATAGGTATATGCTGGAAGGTTTAGATGACCAATGGACCAAAACGGAGAACCGGAATGCTACCTATACCAACTTAGCGCCAGGCACATATACCTTTAAAGTAAAAGCAGCGAACAGCGACGGCATCTGGAATGAGCAAGGTGCAGCATTAACCATCTATAAGATACCATTTTTCTACCAGACCTGGTGGTTTATAATACTTATGGTGAGTGTAGCCGCAGGCATATTGTACGGTATTTACCGGTATCGGGAAGCGAACAGGCTCCGGCTGGAAGCTATCCGTAACCGCATTGCCACTGATCTACACGACGATATGGGTTCCACGCTTAGTAGCATCCGCATTTTCAGCGATGTGGTACAAAACCAGATTGCCCCGGTGCAACCAGAGGTTATTCCTATTTTGCAGCGTATTAGTTCCAGTGCTACAGCGCTTTCAGAATCCATGCAGGATATTATCTGGACTATTCAAACAAAGCACGATAGCCTGGAAGACGTAGTTACCAGAATGCGGGAATTTGGGTTAAAAATGGCTGAGGCAAAGCAAATAGACTTCCGGATGCAGGTATCGGATACCTTTCATTTAACAAAGTTTCATGTGGAACACCGACGGAATTTATATCTTATTTTCAAAGAAAGCATTAACAATGCTGTAAAATATGCCCAATGCACAAAAATAACCGTAGATTTAGCTGTTACCGGGAAGCTGCTGCGGTTAACAATTCAGGATAATGGCAGAGGCTTTGATCCAGCTACCGTCCGGCAGGGAAATGGCTTACAGAACCTTCGTAAACGTGCCGCAGAAATTAAAGGACAAGTAACTGTTCATTCAGCTCCTGGGGAAGGCACTAAAATAGAATTGCACACACGGATCACATCTTAATGCTATTTACCCCTGTTTAACTTCTTCCTACCTTTACTGTATGCAAGAACCTATTAGTGTAGTTTACTACGAAGATAACCGCAACCTCCGCGAAGGCATGACTTTTTTGTTACAGGCTACCCCCCAGCTCCGGCTGCTCGGTGCATTTGCCGATTGCAGCCATATTAAAGAAGAAATCCAAAGTTTACTTCCGGATGTAGTATTGATGGATATTGATTTGCCCGGCTTAAGTGGTATAGATGCGGTACCAATAGTAAAAGCACTGGCTCCCCAAACTCAGGTACTGATGCTGACCGTGTTTGATGATGAAGATAAAATCTTCCGGGCTATCCGGAATGGAGCTAGCGGCTATCTGCTGAAACATACGCCTCCCTCTGAAATTATTACAGCTATTTTTGATGTTCACCGGGGCGGCTCACCTATGACAGCCAATATTGCCCGTAAAGTATTGCAATTTTTTCAGGGGCAGAAAAGCACAAAAGCCGGCGACTATAATTTATCTGCCCGGGAAATGGACATTATCAAGGGCTTGGTTTCCGGCTATAGTTACAAACTCATTGCCGATGAGCTTCACATCAGTATAGACACCGTGCGTTCCCATATCCGCCACATCTACGACAAACTCCAGGTAAACTCCAAAACCGAAGCAATCCTCAAAGCTATGCGTGAAGGATTAGTGTAATAAGTTTTTATTCAGCTTTACATATAAGATTACGGCCCGCCCCTATTGTCTACTCATTATAAGCAATTCAATAGTATAGTGTACTTCAGCTCATCCTTTGATTAAGTAGGTAGAGGCTTTGGCAAATAAACATCGCATATCTATGCAGGTAACTGGTAGCAATGGTTTCCTGGATGGTTAACTGGTGGTTATACCGGACTAAAGCAAAAACCAGATAGGATAAGCTGTGTCTTTTTCGCTGGCTACTCGTCTCAATAAAGCCTACCTATCTATCTGCAACAAACTTATAGCCATCCATTTTCGCATTTTCATGCGATTGTGCAGCGTGACTTTTCCTGCCAACTTTGTTGTAGAAATTAACTGACACACTTCGCACCCTATCTTATGAAAACTTTATACACATACATTGGCCTGTTTGCCTGGCTGACTCCTTTGCTACTCGTGGTGGCTATAGTACCAGGCAAAGCACAAACGAAAGCAACCGTGCAAGGCGTAGTAACTGATGCAGCAGGCAAACCCCTGGAATTTGTAACTATTCTTCTGGTAAAATCAACAGATTCATCGCTGGTAAAAGGTTCCATCACCACTACTGCCGGACAGTATGAAATTGAAAATGTAGTACAAGGTTCCTATCTGGTAGCTACTTCCAGGCTGGGCTACGAAAAGGTATATTCTAAGGAATTTAGTTTGCATGAAAACCAATTGACCTACACCGTTCCTGCCCTTATCATACGGGAAGATGTAAAAGTATTGGCAGCCGTGGAAGTAAAAGCTACCAGACCTTTTATTGAACAACAGGTAGACAAAACGGTGATGAATGTAGAAAACAGTTTGGTATCTGCCGGAGGAAATGCCCTGGAAGTACTGGAGAAAGCCCCGGGTGTAGTAGTAGATGCCCAGAATAAACGCATCACCATGAAAGGCCGGGAAGGAGTACTGATTATGATAGATGGGAAGCCAACTTATTTATCAACTACAGAAGTAATGAACCTATTGCGTAGTACGCCAAGCAATAGCATCAACAGCATAGAAATTATTTCCAACCCTTCTGCTAAATATGATGCAGCCGGCAACTCAGGAATTATCAATATCCGCTTGAAACGGAACAGTAGCCAATATGGCATGAATGGGAATGTAGCCCTTGGTGGGGGTTATGGGCGGTTTCCTAAAGCAAACACAGGTATCACCCTAACTATGCGTCAGGGAAATCTGAGTATGATGGGCAATTATACCTATGATCACCGTGAAGGGTATGGGGCTATAGCCATCGAAAGGCACTTTCCAGAAAACCCGGCGGCGGCTCTGGTAAAGCAGCAGGGCTACCGTCCCAATCAGACCAAAGGACATACCTTTAAACTAGGCGCAGACTACACAATGGGTAAGAAAAACACGTTCGGCGTTCTTTTACATGGCATCGTGAATCATGACAAGGCTGATATACAAAATGAAAACCAGGTTTTTACAAATACTTCTGTCTTACAATCAGTCTCCAAAATGACCAACACTACTGACAGACGCATGCAACGAATAGCCACAACTATTAATTATAAGCACACATTCGACAGCACTGGCCGGGAACTCACCGCAGACGCTGATTATTCAGTGGTAAACATACGTCCTACGGATAATTTAATTACCAGCTTTTTTAATGCCAGCGGCGAAGAAACGGCACCTACCTTACTTCAGCGGACAATCCCCCCTTCATACGTATACATCCGGGCTGCAAAAGCCGATTATGTGCATCCGATCAACAAGCAAACACGGCTGGAAACAGGCTGGAAGAGCAGCTACGTAACATCAGATAATGACGTTCGCTTTGAGCAACTAGAAGAATCTACCTGGCAGGTTGATCCGGACCGCACCAATCATTTCCTATATAAAGAAATTATTCATGCTGCCTACATGAATGGTAATATCACTTGGAAAAAGTGGGCTGTACAGGCTGGCTTACGTGGCGAACAAACACACTCCATCGGCAATTCAGTGACGTTACATAAAGTGGTTGACCGCACGTATCTAAACCTGTTTCCCAGTGCTTTTCTCACCTACAGCATCCATGAAAAACACCAGATACGGTATTCCTATAGCCGCCGGATAGACCGCCCAAATTACCTCAACCTCAATCCTTTCATCTATGTAATGGACCCCTATGCCTACTATCAGGGCAATCCGTATCTGAATCCGCAATACACCAATGCTTTGCAACTAGCTTATACCTGGAAAGGAGCTACCACTGTAAGTATTGGCTATAACCACACAAAGGGAGTAATTACAAGCGTAACTGAGCAAAATGATGAGACAAAAGTTACCAAACAAACCGTAATCAACCTGGATGAACTAACTAGCCTGGATCTGAACCTGAGTTTTCCTGTACAAATAACCCGTTGGTGGAACAGTCATCAAACTATCAATGTGTTCAGAAACCGCTACAACTCCCATTATCTGGGTCAACAACTGGATAATGGCCGGTTATCCGGCAACTTCTCTACCAATCATTCCTTTCTCTTACCGGGAGGCTTTACTGCAGAACTGAATGCCTGGTATAATGCCCCTTCCGCCCATGGATTATCTCAAATGAGAGGTTTTGGCCAGGTAAGCATGGGCGTACAAAAGCAATTGTGGGATAAAAAAGCTACAGTACGAGTAAATGTAACCGACCTATTCCTGACAGCCCCTGTGAAAGGAGTAATAGCCTACCAGAATATGGATATTCGCTTCCGTTCCTCGTATGAGAGCCGCACAGTACGGGTAAACTTTACCTACAACTTTGGAAATACAACTATCAAAGCCCCCGGCAACCGTAGATCAGGAGCCGAGGAAGAACAAAACAGAGTGAACTAATTACAACAGGTAACCTCCGCTACGATTAATCAACATACTTATGAAACGACATACTTTTTTTGACAAGCTACTTCTCTTCGCATGGGTGCTTGCCGCAAATTTCGCAAATCCACCAGCCAGCCAGGCCCAAGATCTGGATGCCACTGCCCGTACACATGCTATTAAAAGTGTACTCCGCTGCCTTCAGGAAAATTATATTTATCCGGATATAGCCGCCAAAATGGAGAGAGACATTGTAAGCCGGGCTGCTAAAGGAGAATATAACCACATTACCGATGGCAACCTGTTCGCTCAACGATTAACCAGAGATTTACAAGCCATCTGCCATGACCTACACGTAAATGTTACTTATTCAGCGCAAGTACTGCCTCCGGAGCCCAAACACCTGACACTGTCTCCACAGGAAGCCGAACATATGCGGCAAATGTTGGCTAAAGAAAATTTTGGCGTAGCTAAGGTAGATATCTTGAAAGGCAACCTGGGCTATATTAAATTTAACTTACTGGCACCACCCGACCTGGCGGCAGAAGTGTATGCTGCTACCATAACCTATGTATCGAACACAGATGCGCTGATTATTGACTTACGGGAATGTGGCGGAAGCATCTCTCCAGATGCTATTCCTATGCTCTGCTCTTATTTCTTTAAAGACCCGGTACACCTGAATGATATTTACTGGCGGCACGAAGATAAAACCCGCCAGTTCTGGTCATGGGCTTATGTGCCAGGCAAACGGTATTTGGATAAACCTATTTATGTACTCACCAGCCGCAGAACATTCTCCGGAGCTGAAGAATTGGCATATGATCTAAAAAACCTGAAAAGAGCTACCATTATTGGAGATACCACCGGGGGTGGAGCTAACCCGGGAGGCACACGCCGGGCTAACGACCACTTTATGGTGTGGGTGCCTTTTGGCAAAGTAACTAACCCCATTACCAAAACAAACTGGGAAGGTACTGGCGTAACACCCGATATAGCCGTACCAGCTTCTGTAGCCTTACATACCGCTCAAACCACAGCTTTAACAGAAATCCTGAATCCTAAAAATGACCTGGCAGATGGCGCAGCAGCAAGCAAGGCTACAGGAACGATGGATGAGCAATGGAAAAAGGTAGTGACTACTGAACTGGCTACTCTTGAAAAAACCAAACCTCAGATTAAGCCCGTCACGTTTACTTTAAAAGGATATGAAAAAGCCAAAGAAGTAATGGTAGCCGGGTCTTTCAATTACTGGACGCCCAGAACCCATATAATGAAACGCAAAGGAGATACATGGCAAGTGCAAGTTCCCCTAGAAACCGGTAACCATAGCTATAAATTTGTAGTAGATGGCGAATGGATTACCGATCCTGCAAATCCACAAACAGAAGCAGATGGCAGTTACACCAATTCTGTGCTGACTGTTAAAGAATAAATAAAAATAGCTAAAAAGCCGGCTGCAATTGAAAAGTATCTTCAATGGTAGCCGCCTTTGTGTTAGGAGCAGTAGCCTTAGTTAAGCTTAAAATACTTGCCGGATTTCATCTTTAATATAGCGAAGCGCTCCACCCGACGGATCTAAATCTTGCTGAATAATACGGTCGAATATAGCTTTAGCCAGATCAATGCTTTTTCCATCAGCGGCTACTGAACTGGCTGCACTATTAATTATTGTAATTATCTCTTCCATCGCTGCTTTTATCTGCTGCCAGGCCCGGTCACTCATATACACCTGCTGCGACAAATTATGATGGTACTCTTCCCGGATTTCCGCCAGCAGCAACTGATGCAGGTCATTGGCAGACAGCATACTGTTATTGAGCCGTAGGATAAGGTTATTAGGCGATATTCTTTCCAGGAACAAGCACATCCGTTCGTAGGCCTGCAACCGCACGGGGAGTACAATTTCTGTGTTTTTTAGCTTAATATCTATTAATTTTCTTTCAAACTCCTTATTTAAAAAAGCCCTGACTGTCAAATACATTGCGTACAATACAATAGCTGCCGGCAACAAAATTTTAATTAGTTCTTCTACTATTTCCATGCGTATTTCCTGAATGAGAATTTATTTGGCTAAATATACGTTTCAAATGTAAAAATTTTTACATCATACACCATATATAAGCTGGATTCTTGCCTGTTTATTTAGCCAGCGTACCATTTTACTTATTAACAGCTAGTGGCATGAGCATTCTTGTATCAGATAAAAAAATTCCGGTAAGTATTACCCCCAAAGCTATTTCGTATATAAAAGACATTATGCAACAGAAAAATATCTCGCCTGATGAGTATGGCTTGCGGGTAGGTATTAAAGGAGGCGGTTGTGGCGGAACTTCGTTTTTACTTGGGTTTGACAAAGCCAAAACCGGAGATGAAGCCTATACAACAGAGAATGTGTTGGTATTTATTGAAAAAAAGCACGTAATGTATGTCTTGGGCCTGGAAATAGATTTTGAAGAAGGCGAAGAAGAATCCGGTTTTGTATTTAACAATCCAAATGCATAGCAACAGCTAGCTGCCACACCTGATTCTCTATACAGCACATATCACCATACGACTGGCCGCCCATTAGTTAGTAATTTTCATACTTTCAATTAAATCTACAATCATTCGTATATTGCACACTATTTTTTCTGTGGAAATGTAATTTTTGCTACACACAGCGTGTTACTTTTCTGCCATCCTGCTTAATGGATGTACCAGCTAAAATAGTGCTTCGCTCAATTATGGTATACCGTATTCTTTTCGCCTGCCTGCTCAGTTTTTCTCTGTTCCCTTTATTTGCTCAGCAAGCTTTATATCAGTTTTCCAGAGTTGGCATTAATGAGGGCTTATCAAACAATCAGATTAACTGTATTATAAAAGACGATAAAGGCTTTATGTGGTTTGGAACCATGTCTGGCCTGAACCGCTACGATGGCTACAGCTTTAAAACATTCCGGCACAACCTGAGCGACTCCACCTCGATCAGTGATAATTACATTATTGGAATGTTTCCCGGCCCGGATAATAAACTATGGGTCAATACACGCAATGGCATTAGCATCTATGATCCGCTGAAAGAATCGTTTGACAACACAGCCGGCCTTGCGCTTAAACAGTATGCCATTCCCAATGTATCGGTTACGGCGATAGTGAAAGGCAAGCGGGGAAACTATTGGTTTGTAACCGGGCAGGATGGCATCTATAAGTATACTACTGCCACTAAAACTACCTTAGCCATTACAAACAATCCAGGTGATAGCTTATCTATTGCAACCAATGAGGTAGCCGCCATGGCAGAAGCAGATGCACAGTATGTATGGCTAATCCACCGGAATGGGATTTTAGAAAAACTAGACAAACAAACACATACCGTTGTTTACCGAAACCGTACGCTTGCCCAAAAATATCCGGATCAGTTGCAAGCGTATAATCTATATGTCGACACGGATGGAGACCCCTGGGTATATGTAACAGGAGAAGCAAATGGGCTGTTTTATTTCAACTGGAAGAAAAACACCTTCACGCATCTACATAAAAAATCTACGGTTGCTCAGCTGAACGAAGATATTGTCAGGAGTGTAGTGCAGGATGAACAAGGCTTGCTATGGATAGGAACAGACCATGGAGGCGTTAACTTGCTAAACAAAAAAGATTTCACCATTAGCTATTTGCTTCATAATCCGGATGATGAAAAAAGCCTTAGCCAGAATAGTATCTATGTGCTGTATAAAGACAATACCAATATTATATGGGTAGGAACCTTTAAAAAAGGTATTAGCTATTATCACGAAAATATCATCAAATTCCGGCTTTTTAAAAACCATGCTTCTAATCCCCTGAGTCTGCCTTATGAAGATGTAAATGACTTTGCAGAAGATGCCAAAGGTAATTTATGGATAGGCACCAATGGAGGCGGCCTCCTATATTTCGACAGGCAAGCCAACCGTTTTGTTCAGTACATGCACAACCCGGCCAATACTAATAGCTTGAGTAATAATGTTATTGTGAGCTTGTATCTGGATGCTAAACAAACCCTATGGATTGGCACCTACTTCGGCGGTCTGGATAGGTTTGATGGAAAAACATTTACGCATTATACCCATAATCCGAATAACCCAGAAAGCCTTGCTGACGACCGGGTGTGGGACATTTACGAAGATTCTCAAAAAAGATTGTGGGTAGGTACGTTGGGAGGAGGCCTATCCATTCTGAACAGAAAGGCAAATACGTTCAGGCATTATAAGATGGATGAGGCAAATTCTATTCACTCCAATCATATTTCAGCCATTACCGAAGATAAGCAAGGCAATTTGTGGGTGGCTACGGCCTATGGAGTAGATGTATTGGAAAAAGATTCTCAAAAATTTACGCATTATGTAAATACTGGCAACGATTCCAATGGCTTAAGTCATTACAATACCAATACCGTATTTGAAGACAGCCAGGGCAGAATCTGGATTGGCACCAACGACGGCCTCAATCTGTTTGACCCACAAACGAAAAGCTTTAAAGTTTTAAAAAAAGAAAATGGCCTGCCCGATAATACGATATTAGGTATTCTGGAAGATACGAAGCAGAGTATCTGGCTCAGTACCACCAACGGCCTGTCTAACCTTACGATTGGAAAAGCTCCGGGAGCAACAGATACCTCTTTCCGGTTCAGAAATTATGACGAAGCCGATGGCTTGCAGGGTAAAGCGTTTAACAACAGAGCTGCTTTCAGTACTAGTACCGGTGAACTCATTTTTGGCGGACCTGGCGGGTTTAATATTTTCCGTCCTGGCCAATTGGAGGTAAATAAACAGGTGCCCCAGCTGGTATTTACAGATTTTCAGATTTTCAATAAAAGCATAGCAGCCGGCGAAATAACCCGCGGACATACCGTGCTAGACAAAGCAATTACCTATACCCAGGCTATTAATTTGCCTCATACAGATAATGTTTTTACCATTGAATTTGCGGCTCCGAGCTTTTTTCATCCGGAGAAAAATAAGTACATGTACCGGCTACAAGGTTTTAAAGAAGAATGGCTGATTACTGACGGGACCGAAAGAAAAGCAACGTTTACTAACCTGAATCCTGGTAAGTATGTGTTCCAAGTAAAGGCTGCTAATAACGACGGCTACTGGAACCGGGAAGGAATAGCCTTAGAGATAAATGTACTTCCACCTTTCTGGAAAACACCCTGGGCCTTTGCCGGATATATCCTGTTAATTATAGGCGCTTTGTTGCTAGCCAGAAAAATAGTGGTAGAACGCACCAAAATGCATTTCCAGCTGGAGCAGGAACGGCAGGAGGCCCAACGGATGCACGAGTTGGATATGCTCAAAATCCGCTTCTTTACCAATGTGAGCCATGAATTCCGCACACCGCTCACCCTTATTCTTACACCCCTGGATAAACTGATTAAAAACACCCTAGATCCTGAGCAGCATAAACACCTTACCCTGATCCAACGGAATGCCCGGCGCTTATTAAACTTGGTGAACCAGTTACTGGACTTCCGCAAACTGGAGGTACAGGAGATTAAATTAACTACTAGCCAGGGAGATATTATTAGTTTTATCAGAGAGGTAGCTTCTTCTTTTTCAGATTTGTCAGAGAAAAAAAACATCCGCTTTACTTTCCAGGCAACGGTTGCAGAGTTTATTACCTTTTTTGATGCCGATAAGCTGGAAAAAATCTTGTTCAATTTATTATCTAATGCCTTCAAATTTACGCCAGAACAAGGCAGCGTTACCGTATGGATTAATCCGAAAGAAACTGATACCTATAACTGGCTGGAAATAAAAGTAACAGATACTGGCATAGGCATTCCGCCGGAAAAGCAGGAAAAGATATTTGAAAGCTTTTTTCAGCATGAGACGCCTGGTCATCTTGTAAACCACGGAAGCGGCATTGGCCTGGCGATTACTAAAGAATTTGTAAAAATGCACGGGGGCACCATTACAGTAGAAAGTGTCCCAGAAAGAGGCAGCACCTTTACTGTGCTGTTACCGCTTCAGAAAGTAGCTGAACCTGTGGCTATTCCTGCGCTTATACCGGAAGAAATACACTTGCTGGCGCCAGTTGAAGAAAATGATGAGAAAGATGCTTTACTGTACGCCAATGGCCAGAGCAAAAAACCATTAATTCTGCTGGTGGAAGACAATGAAGACTTCCGCTTCTACCTGAAAGACAACCTGAAACACAAGTATACTATTATAGAAGCAGCACACGGAAAAGAAGGATGGCGGCAGGCCGTTACCCAGGTACCAGACCTCATTGTAAGTGATGTAATGATGCCGGAAATGGATGGCATGGAGTTGTGCAGGAAAATTAAAAGAGATCCACGGACTTCACACATTCCGGTTATTCTCTTAACGGCCCGGGCTGCAGCAGAGCAACAGATGGAAGGGTTGGAAACCGGGGCCAACGATTATATAACCAAACCGTTCAACTTTGAACTGCTTATGTCCCGCATTAAAAACTTAATTGCCCAGCGGGAGCAAATCCGCAAAACCTTCCAGAAGCAGCTAGAAATTAATCCGAGTGAAGTAAATATTCCGTCGCTGGATGAAAAGCTAATTCAGAAAACCCTGGCCTTAGTAGAAAAGAATATGAGCAATGCCGACTTTTCTGTGGAAGAACTAAGCCGGGAACTAGGCATGAGCCGGGTGCACCTGTACAAAAAACTGCTTTCCCTGACAGGGAAGACGCCAATTGAATTTATCCGGACGGTGCGCCTGAAAAGAGCTGCCCAGTTGCTGGAAAAAAGCCAGTTAACCGTATCGGAAATAGCCTACCAGGTAGGGTTTAACAATCCCAAATATTTTACCAAATACTTTAAATCCGAGTTCAACCTGATTCCCTCTGCCTATATAGCGCAGAAAAGAAAACAGGAAGTATAGGAGTATTTCCATGTATAGTCACTTCCCCATTAACAAACGATTCCCCGAAATTAGAATGCACTTGCCAATGTTTAGGACCCTGCTTATTTGGGCTGCAATAAGTATAGGATTGCTCGGTTGCCAGAAAAAAGCGGAAACACAGGAGCAACAAAATCCTGTAGAAAAAGCGGCTACTTCTCCTCCTTTATTTACGTTGCTGCCTCCGGAAAAAACCCATGTTACGTTCAGCAATATCATCAAAGAAAATCCTTATGGCAATATACTTATGTACCAGTATTTCTATAACGGGGGCGGCGTAGCTGTAGGAGATATCAACAATGATGGCTTACAGGATATATACTTTACCGGAAATATGGTTCCTAACCGCCTGTATCTCAACAAAGGCAATATGCAGTTTGAGGATATTACAGAAAAAGCCGGAGTGGCCGGAAGAAAAAATAACTGGAAAACTGGCGTAACCATGGCCGATGTAAACGGCGATCAATTACTGGATATGTATGTGTGTTATTCTGGAAACATGCCTGGAGAAGCCAGAGTAAATCAATTATTTATTAATCAGGGAACGGATGCAGCAGGCTTGCCGCAGTTTACCGATATGGCTTCCCACTATGGCCTGGCCGATTCCTCCTTCAGTACACAGTCCTCTTTCTTTGACTACGACCGGGATAACGACCTGGATATGTTTCTGCTCAACCACAACCCAGAGCTATTCCGCAACTTAGATGATATTAGCATCACTGAGAAACTAAAGCAAAAAGAATCCAGTATCCGGGTGAAGTTATTCAGAAATGAGAATGGAAAGTTTGCAGATGTGTCGGACAAAGCTGGCTTTTTTGGCTCTGCTTTTACTTATGGCTTGGGGGTAGCCATCGCCGACATTAACACCGATGGATGGCCAGATATGTATATTTCCAACGATTACTCTGCTCCGGATTACTTATACATCAACAATGGCGATGGCACCTTTACCGATCAGTTGAAGCAAAGCATGGGACATACGCCACTCTATTCCATGGGGAATGATATCAGTGATATTAATAATGATGCATTGCCAGATGTATTTACCCTGGATATGCTACCAGAAGACAACCGCCGGCAGAAACTCCTTTTTGCTCCAGATAATTACGAACACTTCGATTTATTTCTGCGGGTAGGGTTTCATTATCAATACATGCGGAATATGCTCCACATTAACAATGGCAATGGTACCTTCAGTGAAATTGGCCAGCTGGCAGGTATATCTAACACCGACTGGAGCTGGGCTCCGCTATTTGCTGATTATGATAATGACGGATGGAAAGACTTGTTTGTGAGCAATGGATTCTTGCGGGATTTTACCAACATGGACTTTATTAAATTCAGAAGTTCGTTTTATCAAAGCGGGCAAGTTGACCCGGAAGGCGTATTGGCTTTAGTAAATAAAATTCCCTCCTCCCAGGTAAACAATTACATCTTCAAGAACAATGGCAACCTCACCTTTAGTAATCAGGGAAAAGCCTGGGGAATAAATATACCTTCTAATAGCAATGGAGCTGCCTATGCCGACCTGGATAACGATGGAGACCTGGATCTGATAACAAATAACATTAACCAACAGGCTTTTATCTATCAGAACCAGGCAAATACGCAGCTTTCAAAAAATAATTATCTGCAACTCAAGCTGGAAGGGGAAGGAAAGAACACCGCAGGGTTTGGAGCCAAAGTAGTTTTATTTATAGATGGGAAAAAACAATATCAAGAGCAAATGCCCTCCAGGGGTTTTCAGTCCAGTGTATCCCCGGTGTTGCATGTTGGATTGGGAGAAAATACGTTAATAGATTCCTTACAGATTATCTGGCTAAGTGGAAAACAGCAACTTCTTCGGAATATTCAACCCAATCAATTACTTAGTTTACAAGAAAAGAATGCTACCTCTACATATCGTTTTCCGGCTACTACCTCTCCTATTCTGGCTGAAATAAAATCCCCTATTTCTTTTACCCATCAGCTAACACCTGTCAATGATTTTAAACGTCAGCCACTAATGGTGAATCCTTTATCTTTTCCCGGACCTTGCCTGGCCAAATCGGATGTAAATAAAGATGGTCTGGAAGATGTATTTGTGGGAGGTAGCCGTGGCCAGGCAGGCAGGGTATATCTTCAGGCTAAAAATGGAAAGTTTATACCTACACCTATACCAGCTCTGGAAACAGACAAACTGTCGAACGATGCAGATGCCCTTTTCCTGGATGTAAATCAGGACACTTATCCAGACCTGTATATAGTTAGTGGAGGGTACGATACCTATTTGCCAAATGATTCTTTGTTGCAGGACAGACTATATTTAAATGATGGGAAAGGCAATTTTACCAGAGATAAACAAGCTTTACCTGCTATGCTGGAAAGTAAAAGCTGTGTCCGGGCCACAGATGTAAACAAAGATGGCTACCCAGATTTATTTGTTGGAGGCAGGGTAATTCCGGGGCGTTACCCGGAAACGCCTCAAAGCTATTTGCTGATCAATAATGGAAAAGGGCAGTTTATGGATATGACAGCTGAACTAGCTCCGCAACTCCAAAAACTTGGGATGGTGACCGACGCCGCCTGGCATGATTTAAATGGAGATATGCAAGCAGAATTAATTGTGGTAGGCGAATGGATGCCCGTTACTGTTTTTGCAAATACAAATGGGAAGTTTACGAATGCTACGCAAACCTATTTTGATAAGAACTACCGTGGCTGGTGGAATAGCCTCCAGATAGATGATTTTAATGGCGACGGCAAATCTGACCTGATTGTGGGAAATTTAGGCTTGAATTCTCAGTGTAAAGCCTCAGATACAGAGCCAGCAGAATTGTATTACAAAGATTTTGATGATAATGGCTCGGTTGATCCCATCCTGTGTTTTTATATACAAGGCAAAAGCTACCCTTATGTTACCCGCGACGAGTTGTTGGATCAGGTAAGTAGCATGCGGACCAGGTTTGCCGACTATACTAGCTATGCCAGTGCTACACTTACCGATATATTTACTCCGCAAGAAATGAAAGGAGCTGGCCATTTAACTGCCAATCAATTACAAACCACTCTTTTTATAACTAATGCACAAGGGAAATTTGAGGAAAAACCTTTGCCTATAGAAGCTCAGTTTGCACCTGTACATACCCTTATTTCCTTTGATTATAATCAGGATGGAAAGAAAGATCTGCTGCTTGCAGGTAACATACAGCATTCCCGCCTCCGGTTCGGAAAGTATGATGCCAGTTATGGAACCCTGCTCCAGGGAAATGGCAACGGACAGTTCAGCTATGTCCCGCAAGGCAACTCAGGCCTAAAACTATCTGGCGATGTTAGGAGCAGTATAATGCTGGGTAATAGTATCCTTTTTGGTATAAATGGCGAGCAAGTAAAAGCTTACC
Source organism: Rhodocytophaga aerolata (assembly GCF_030503435.1). Taxonomy (GTDB): domain Bacteria; phylum Bacteroidota; class Bacteroidia; order Cytophagales; family 172606-1; genus Rhodocytophaga; species Rhodocytophaga aerolata. Next base: position 70,607 of record NZ_JAUKPO010000006.1, on the reverse strand, counting down.
AGGTCAAAGGAATTAAGTAATTACATAAAAGCCCACAATATTTTTTATTTGAGTCATTACTTTTAACATTTTATACCCTTGATATAGTGATATCGCCCCCTGTTGAATTAAGGAAAACGGCTAGTTTTAGATAATTAACTATTCTACTAGCTACCTTCAATAGTATGTTTGGAAACCGATACAAACGGGCGGGAAGTTTATTCTTAGCACTAGAGATTTTGCTTTATGTACTCATCACTGGCGTTATTATTTTCATTTTTGTTATGTAGCCTTTCTTTATACTATTTTTATTATCTCGCTCATTTATAAGCTATTACGTCTTGCTCCCTGCAAGCTAAGCTGCTCTTTTTACCTTCCATGCATTCTTTCGGCTCATTTTAGCCATAACTCCCCTTCTGTTAGCACCAATACTATTAGCATCTATGGCCTTTCATAGTAATACATTGCCACAAGCAATGTACCCTTATTCTTTTCTCATATAACATCTTCAAACAATACTATTTTTTACAAGCTGTTAACATTTTATACCTCTTTTCAAATCATTTGCACCCCTCCAGTTAACATTTTATACCCTAAACAGGTGCTTTTTATAAACCTGGCTCTGGAATAGATACCCTAGTTTTGTATTAAAATAAGAAAGTATTGCACTATTATTTAACAACAACAGCACGCATAAGTAGGATGAAAGCAGCAGTCAATGTATGCAGCACGATACAGCTACAAGCTCATGCTACTTTAACCAGACCAATAGCCTATGTATTTACAGACTATCTCAATCAGGCAACTCTTTATATGCGGATTAGCGGATAGCTATTCCTTACAATAAACTCACTTTAACCAATAAATATTTATCCAATCAACCTTAATCAATACCCGAACAACCAAATACAGGAATGAAATAATGAATAACATCTCTTATAATCTAAACCCAAGTTGTATGGTAAAAAACATGTACCAAAACAAGGATAACCTCCGTAAAGCTCTTGTTTTACAGCTCTCGCATGTGTGGAAATTTACAACGCTGCTATTGGTAATACTTTTTTTGCATAGTTATACCAGCCAGGCACAATCCAGATTAGCAGGCAAAGTAACGTCCACACTAGATAACCAGCCCATTCCAGGGGTGAATATTGTAATTAAAGGCAGTACAACCGGTACTACCACTGATGGTAATGGGGATTTCAGCATAGAAACGAAAAGTGGAGATGTGCTGGTGGTCTCTTTTATCGGGTATCAGACAGAAGAAGTAGCCGTAACTAACCAGACCCGTCTGGATATACAGTTAGCGGAAGATATAACCACCTTAGGCGAAGTAGTAGTAGTGGGCTATGGGGAGCTAAAACGGACTGATATCACCAGTGCTCAGACGACCATCAGCGCCAAAGAAATACAATCAACGGTAAACACTACTATTGAGCAAGCCATTCAGGGAAGAACAGCTGGTGTGTATGTAACTCAGAACACCGGGCAGCCTGGTGGTGGTATCTCGGTTAATATCAGAGGGATTAACTCAATTAATGGTAGCAATGAACCGTTATATGTTATTGACGGGGTACAAATTGCACCTCCCACAGTACAATATGGTGCCAGAAGCTCTACTAACCCTTTGGCTGGTCTGAACCCGTCAGATATTGAATCTATGGAGATTCTGCAAGGCCCTTCGGCTACTGCTATTTATGGTTCTAGAGGTACCAATGGGGTAGTGCTTATTACCACCAAACGTGGAAAAGCCGGCCAAATGAACATCAATTATGGTTATACATTCTCTTTACAGGATAAACCAGAGTTTTTATCTACAATGGATTTGCAGCAGTATGCGACCATGCATAATGCTATCCGGACACTTACGGGAGGCACTTTAACTACAGAATTTCAGGACCCTTCTATTCTTGGAAAAGGTACTAACTGGCAAGATGCCCTTTTTAAAAGAGCACCTCTGCATAAACACCAGCTTAGCTTAAGCGGTGGGAGTGAAAAAACGACTTTCTATCTGTCAGGTGAATATTTCGATCAGGAGGGTGTAGCTACTGGCTCTGCTTTCGACCGGTATTCTGTGCGGTTAAACGTAGATAACCAGACCCGTAAATGGTTAAAAATAGGAACTAACTTAAACTTCAGCCAGACCAATGAAGAGCTGGGTACGTCTCAATCAGATGTAATCATCAATGCGCTGCAAATGGCACCCAATATTGCCGTAGTGAATCCGAATGGAACCTGGGGCGGCGCCGATGCTACCAATGGAAGCAGTACACAATTTACCCCGCCTAATCCAATTGCGCTGGCAGAGTTGATTCAAAACAACTTTAAAAGAAGAAACTTCCTCGGTGGAGTTAACGCAGATGTAACTATTCTGAAAGGGCTGACCTTCCGTACCTCATTCAATGGAAATATTGGCTTTAATAACTCTGTTTTCTTCACCCCTACCTACCAGTTAGGATCTGTCGTAAACAGTACGGCCAGCTTAGAACGCCGTAACGAAACCAATACCTATTGGAACTGGAACCAGTTGCTGCAATACACCAACCGTTTCGGTAAACATGACATTAACCTGATGGCTAGCCATGAATCGCAGGAATCATTGTGGGAAAACATTTATGGTAGCAGAACAGGGTTTGTTTCCAACGATTTAATAGAGCTTACTTTAGGCAATCCATTAGGACAGCAAAATGGCAGCGCCAGAGGGCAGTGGGCCATGGAATCGTATTTAGGCCGTGCAGTCTATTCTTTTGCAGATAAATACATTGTGCAAGGTGCTTTCCGCGCCGATGGTTCAGCCAACTTTGGTCCGGAAAACAGATGGGGCTTCTTCCCTTCCGTATCCGTAGCGTGGCGTGTAACGCAGGAGCCGTTTATGGAGGCCATGCCTTTTATCAATGAGTTAAAATTACGTGCAGAAACAGGCTTAACTGGTAATCAGGGCGATGGTGGCCGTATATTCTCTCCTCTGGGTGCTGTAACTACTCCGTGGGGTTCTGGCTTCCGTGCCTCCAGATATGGTAATGCCGGCCTGCAGTGGGAAGAGACCCAAACAAATAATATAGGTTTCAACCTGAGTATACTGAACAGCCGCGTACAAGTAGAAGGTGACTTTTATGTAAAAAATACCGACAACCTGTTGATGGAAAATCCATTGCCATGGTATATGGGTACATCTGCAGAAGGTTCCATTGCTCCTCCTACCGTTAATATTGGTGCGCTGCAAAACAAAGGCTATGCGTTCACTTTAAACACTATCAACGTAGACAATGGCCAGGTAAACTGGACAACAAACTTCAACGTATCTGGTTTCCGCACAAAAGTTACTGAGTTTTATTCCGAAGCAGCCTTCCTGGACAGAACTTCCTGGTGGATGTCTAACTGGACACAAAGAGCAGTAGTAGGTCAGGCTCCCTGGTTAATGCGTGGCTATGTAGCCGAAGGGTTATTCCAGTCGGTAGAAGAGATTAATGCCAGTGCAATACCTACCAGAAATGGCGAAAGATTACCAGTTGATCCTAGCGGTGTATGGGTGGGCGATATTAAATACAAAGATTTGAACGGAGATAATGTCATTGATGAAAGAGACCAGACATTTATTGGTAATCCATGGCCGAAAGTGACACTAGGGTTGACGAACACTGTTAGTTATAAAGGTTTTGAATTAACTGCCCTGCTGACCGGTGCGTTTGGCAACGATGTATACAATTATATCCGCTTTGTAAACACCAATCCGAACCAGATCAACCTGGGCCGCAACATGCTGGCAGAAACCTTTGACTATGCAAAAGTAGAAGGGGAAGGTACATCGGCTTATATATCAAACCCAGGTACCACTGTTCCCAGAATTACCAGTACAGATGCTAATGGCAATGGAGTGAGACATTCAAGCAAATTCATAGAAGATGGCTCCTATGTACGGGTCAAAAATTTACAGCTTTCTTATAACCTGCCTAAGAGCTTATTGGGTGTGCAAAATGTAGTACAAGGCGCACGTGTGTCTTTCGGGATACAGAACCTGGCCACCTTCACTAAATACAAAGGCATGGACCCTGAAGTAGGTGCTTATGTAGGAAATAACGTATCGGCTACTACTCAATCTATCGGTCTGGACTATGGCCGCTACCCGCTTACCAGAATGTATACCTTTAATATCGGTATTGATTTTTAAAGCTAATTCAACTCAACAAGATGATAAAATCGAACATGAACTATAAAAGATATTTTGCCGGTCTTCTCTTTCTGGGCCTCCTTACCGGCTGCTCGGATGAGTTCTTGGACAGACCGCCATTAGATACGGTAGTAGATGCCAACTACTACAAAACCAATGACCAGGTGTTAGCCGGTACAGCTCCTTTATATAACGAAGTGTGGTTTGCCTATAACGACAAAGCGTCTCATGGTATTGGCGATGCCCGGGGCGGGGTACTTTTCTCCGGCTCGTACCAGCTAGCCAATGTGCAGATGAATACTACCGGAGATACCGAAGAAAACAACAACTCCTGGCGGTCTTTCTACAACATTGTTGGGCAGTCTAATACGGTAATTACGAATATTAATAAATATGCCGGCGATGCCGTATCCACTGATATAAAACAGCATGCCATAGCTGAAGCCCGTTTTATGAGAGGATTGGCGTATTCATACTTGGTGCAAAACTGGGGGGCTGTGCCTATTATCGAAAACAACACAACGCTACTAACAGATACAACCATTGCCAGAAACACGGTAGAAAGTGTGTGGCAGTTTTTAATCCGCGATATTCGTTTTGCTGCGGAAAACCTGCCAGTTTCATCGCTACAAACCGGCCGCCTGAATAAGTGGGCAGCCGAAGGTATGCTGGCAAAAATGTACCTGACCCGCGCTGGTGTAGGCATGAGTGGCACCCGCCGCCAATCTGACCTGGATAGCGCCGCCTACTTTGCCAAACGCGTAATTGACAACAGTGGTAAGTCGCTGATGCAGAACTATGAGGATTTATTTAAAACAGCTAATAACAACAACTCCGAAACGCTGTTTGCGCTGCAGTGGAAATACGATGGCAACTGGGGCACCCAAAATAGTGTGCAAGCCTATCTAGCTTACGGTTCTAGCATTACCGGTTTCGGCGATGGCTGGGGTGGCGATATTGGCGCTTCTAAATTTATGCTTGAGCAGTACGAAGATCTTTCCAAAGACGAGCGCAGAAAAGCTACCTTCATGCTACCAGGCGACCATTACAGCTATATCCATGAAGAAGTAGATGACCCCGACAAACCAGGCTCTAAAAAGATTGTAGAATTAACCGTAAAGACAGATAATAACAATACGGCTGATTTCAGAAGCAGAGCCCATGTAAAGAAATACGTTGTAGGCCGGCCGGAAGACAACGGTGGCAAGGTACAGCAACAACGCACCGAAATACAGACTTATATGCTGCGTTTAGCAGACGTATACCTGATTTATGCAGAAGCCATACTAGGTAACAATGACGTATTGGCTCCTGGTGAAGCACTGAATTACTTTAATCTGGTACGGGCCAGAGCAGGCTTAGCTCCAAAAGAAACTGTTACCTGGGAAGACATCCATAAAGAAAGATTGTTAGAGTTTGCGATGGAAGGCCAAGCATGGTATGAATTTGTACGCCTGCATTACTACAATCCGCAACTGGCTTATTCCAAACTGAGCACACAGGACAGAGGTAACTTCAATGTTGCCCCAGACAGCAAAGAAAACCCTACTTCCTGGACAATAACCAGTGTGGGTACTAACCAGCGGACCTTCCCGGTTAGCCTGAATAATTTCATTATTCCTATACCAACAACTGAACTGTCCAGGGCTCCGAACTTACGCAAAGAACCTATACCCTACACATTTAAATAAGCTATTTTGAGGTAGTAATAACCTATTAACTTATAAAAGCCTCCGGAATTCAGCCATCTTAACAACTGGCGAAATCCGGAGGCAAAACCCAGAAAAATTTATGAAACACCTTATCGTAACCCCCTTACATAGAATAAGCTACCTTTTGTTATTCTTGCTTGGAGGTTTGTTTATATTCTCTTCCTGCAAAGAAGAAGATCCAACTGAACCCAGAGAAGCATCAGGTCCGCCTTCCATTACAGCTATCCGGACAACCAATCCGGCTGCGGCAGATAGTTTGTTTACTCAATCTACGTTAGGTTCTACCATTGTAATCGTAGGAAATAATCTGGCAGCAACCCAGTATGTTTCTTTCAATGGCTACCAGACAACTATCAATCCGGTATACGCCACAGAAACGCATTTGATTGTGCGGATTCCTGATCTGGTTCCTACGGTAGCTACATCTGCCAGTGTATCTAATGAGTTGAAAGTGGTAAATAGCGCAGGCGAAGCAACTTATGCCTTTACTGTACTACCTCCTGCACCAGTGATTAGTGCCATTAGCAATGAATTTGCGAAAGAAGGCGAAACCATTACGCTGTTTGGGCAATACTTCTACTTTGTAAAAGAAGTAACCTTCCCAGGTGATGTGGTAGCTACTGAAATGACAGCGAATGACCCTACCGGCAGAACCATGACTGTAAAAATACCTGCAGGGGTAAATCCAGCTCAGGGAGATGTAGTAGTCACATCTGAAAGTGGAACGTCTGCTGCTAGCCGGAGAACCAAGTTGTTCAACAACGAAGGCATTATCCATAACTGGGATGATGTAAATGCCTTTGGCTGGGGCTTAGATGCTGGCAAAGCTGTAGTAACCTCTGCGCCTGGTATAAATGCCATCGACAACAAATTCGGCCTGATAAGCCAGGTAGTCCCAGGCGGATGGGGATGGAACAATGATAAAGTGATCAGCATGAGCAACTATAGTACAAACCGCTTAATTCCGGAAACTACTTCACCTAAATATGCGGCGGATGCCCCAATCTCTAACTTCGATCTGAAAATGGAAATTGCTGCCTCAGGCGGTGGCTCTTTAGAAGGGTTAGAATTACTTGTATGGATACCTGGAACACCTGCTGGCACCGTTGAGAAATTGGTTAAACTGACAGATTTTGTGCGCAGCACCGATGGCAAATGGTATACCATGAGTGTACCGTTAGCAGACTTGGCTGCTTCTGCGGCTGATGGCGGTGGCAAGCTTACCAAATATTCTGACCTGAATCCGAATGAGATCCGGATTGTGATTCAAAATCCGACAGCCAATGGTATTCAGGCAACCTTAGCCCTGGATAACTTCAGAATTGAAAACATGGTAGTACGCCAGTAAAGGATTCAGCTTCCATATAGTCTTAAAAAGATTTGTAAGAAAATATCATAGTTAAATGTGTTATAAGTGTTGACTCAAAATATAACACAACCAGACTGCCAGGGCTGCTTCGACTCTGGTAGTCTTTATTTTTTAACAGCATAGCTTTCTTTGAGTAGTCACACAACTACGTCGGACCTCCTGGGTATGCGTGTTTAAAAGGATTATTTACTTCATCGCCTGACATCTTCTGTATGTTAAAAAAATACTACCTTTTTGTTTTGCTACTCCTGATTAGTCAACACCTACCTCTTTTGGCTCAACCTACCCAAGGCTTTTTCCTGGATGATTTTAAGCCCAAAAATGCAGTTATTCCTCCATATACAAACTTCGCCCCTCCTGCTATGAGTCCTACGGCAACTATTACCATAAACTGTACGGATACACTGGCCAAAGTATCTAAATATATTTTTGGTACCAATGCCAATGTCTATATGAGTCAAATGGTAGATCAGCCAGATTTGCTAAACCATATTCAGACACTTTCACCAAATATTATCCGCTTCCCAGGCGGCAACCTAAGCAGTGTTTTCTTCTGGGATGCCTCCAAAGACCAGCTCCCGGCTGATGTACCAGATACCTTACTAGATGTGGAAGGGAAAAAATATAGTAACTATTACTGGTTTGGAAAGAATACCGAAAGCTGGACACTTTCTTTAGACAATTATTACAAAATGCTGGAGATGACTAGCAGCACAGGTATTATTACTGTTAATTATAGCTATGCCCGTTATGGCACCGGGCCAACTCCTGTACAAACAGCTGCTCATTATGCCGCTGAGTGGGTACGGTATGATAAAGGAAGAACCAGGTATTGGGAAATTGGAAACGAAAATGCTGGTACCTGGCAGGCTGGCTACCGGATAGATACCAGAAAAAATAAAGATGGACAGCCAGAAATTATTACTGGTGAATTGTACGGCCAGCACTTCAACGTATTTGCCGATTCTATGCGGGCAGCGGCGGCTGAAATAGGAACTACAATTCATATTGGTGCCCAGCTCATTCAAACGGAACCTCCCAGCTGGGATACGCAGGTAAATAAAACCTGGAATGCTGGCTTGTTTAAAGCCATTGGCAATGCAGCCGACTTCTTTATTGTCCACAGTTATTATACCCCTTATGGGCAAAATTCCACACCCGATCAAATACTGAGTACGCCTGGGCTGGAAAGCCGGGCCATTATGGACTATATTAGCAAAAGTATACAAACGGCAGGTGTAGCTATGAAACCAGTTGCCCTTACTGAATGGAATATTTTTGCGGAAGGCTCCAGACAATATGTTTCGTATATTAATGGCATACATGCGACTATGACCTTGGGCGAACTAATCAAAAATAAATATGGCATGGCCAGCCGCTGGGATTTGGCGAATGGCTGGAACAATGGCAACGACCATGGCATGTTTTCGCAAGGCGATGAACCTGGAAACGTGCCCAAATGGAATCCAAGGCCGGTATTTTATTATATGTATTACTTTCAGAAGTTCTTCGGCAATTACCTGGTTACTTCATCCACAACAGGCAGTAGTACTATTGTAGCCTATGCCTCCATATTTGACTCCGGACAGGCAGGGGTAGTAATCGTAAATAAAGGAAATACCGCAGAAACCGTTGCCCTGGATTTACAGAATTTTGGCTATGGCAACCGGTATTATGTATATTCACTTACCGGAGGCCAAGACAATGGCAATTTTTCTCTGAATGTATTGGTAAATGGCCAGAGATCTCCTTATGCAGCTGGTGGCCCGGCTACTGTGGAAAATATTTCTGCTCTATCGGCTACTATGGAAAATGGGATAAAGGTTGCCGCCCCGGCAAGGTCAGTGCACTATGTATTAGTCGAAAATGGCAATGGCTCTCCTTTGGCAATAGACAAAACAGAAACAACCTATCTACATGTATTTCCTAATCCCTCCGGTAATCAGTTTACAATAGATTTACCAGAAGGAAAATTCTCAAAAATAGAGATAGTAGATATCCATGGAACAATCATCTATAGTCAGCCCCTCTTGGCCAATCAACATCAGCTTAATTTGCATACACAGCTAAAACCAGGAATTTATCTGGTCAGGCTACATAGTTCTAAACATGTTCATATAGCAAAGCTACTTATACAATAAGCAGATTGTTTGCTAACCATGTATGCTTATTTAAAAAATCATTATAAAAACGTAGATTCAGACACAACAACCTAATATACCTAAAATGAATATTTTTTTCTTCTTCAGAAAATTACTGCCAATAATGGTGTTGGTTCTCTTTATCAGCCATTTTAGCATAGCACAGCAAACTAGCACTCCGGCTAATCAATCGCAAAAGGCTACACTCTCCGGACAAATCCGGCTAAACCAGATAGGCTTTTACCCATCGGGTCCTAAAGTGGCTGTAGTGGCTGCTGAGGCTGGTAACACATTTTATATAACTACCATAGACCTTCGGAAAACAGTTTTTACCGGAAAGTTGACCGAGCCACGCACTTCTGAATTTTCTGCTAAAAAGACACGCATTGCCGATTTTTCTGCTCTTACTACCCCAGGCTCCTATGTGGTATACATTCCGGAGATAGGCCATTCATACCCCTTCGAAATCAAGTCAAAAGTACACCAGGAGGTAGCCAAAGCTTCTATCAAAGGATTTTATTTCCAACGGATTTCTACTCCACTACCTGAGCAATATGCAGGCAAATGGCAACGTCCGGCAGGGCATGTACAGGAAGATACCCAGGTACTAATCCATCCTTCGGCTGCCACTACTCAACGGCCGGAAGGCACCAAAATTTCTGCTCCGCTTGGCTGGTATGACGCCGGAGACTACAATAAATACATTGTCAACAGTGGCATTACTACCGGCACCTTACTTTCATTGTATGAAGATTTTCCCACGTATTTTGATACCCTGAAACTGAACATTCCAGAGAGCAATAACAACCTTCCCGACCTGCTCGACGAAACCTTATGGAATCTCCGCTGGATGCTGGCCATGCAAGATCCAAATGACGGAGGCGTATATCATAAGTTAACCAACCCTAGATTTGATGGCATGGTAATGCCAGAAGAGGCTAAAAACCCCAGGTATGTGGTACAGAAAAGCACTCCAGCAGCCCTGGATTTTGCAGCTGTAATGGCGCAGGCAAGCCGCATTGCCAGAAAATTTCCTCAAGCATTACCTGGGTTGGCAGATTCGTGCCTCACCGCTGCTACCAGGGCTTGGGACTGGGCACGCCAGAATCCGGCGGTTCTATATGACCAGGAAGCCCTGAACAAACAGTATGACCCAGATGTAAGCACAGGAGCCTATGGTGACAAAGATGTAACAGATGAGTTTATATGGGCAGCCTCAGAACTATACATTACCACAAAAAAAGACAGCTATTATCAGGCGGTTCCCATATTTCCGGATACACAAATGCCTTTGCCATCCTGGGCACAAGTACGCTTACTGGGTTATTATACATTGGCCAGGTTTGAGAAGGACTTAACGCCTGTTGCAAAAAAAGATTTTCCTCAGTTAAGAAAGCAGCTAGTACAATTTGCCGATGAACTGACAGACGGAGCTTCGAAGCGTTCGTATGCCACGGTTATGGGAAAATCTGCAAAAGATTATATATGGGGGAGTTCAGCTGTGGCAGCTAACCAGGGTATTGCGCTTATTCAAGTGTACCGGCTTACTGGCGATAAAAAATATTTAGACTACGCATTAATCAACCTGGATTATTTAGTAGGTAGAAATGCCACAGGGTTTTCTTTTGTGACTGGTTTTGGAGATAAAACGCCTATGCATCCGCACCATCGGCCATCCATTGCCGATCAGGTAGAGGAACCAGTACCCGGTTTACTTTCCGGCGGGCCAAATGCCAATGCCCCACGTCAGGATAAATGTACCACGTATACGTCCACTATTGCAGATGAAACTTTTACTGATGATGACTGCTCGTATGCATCCAATGAAATTGCCATTAACTGGAATGCCCCGTTGGCCTATTTAGCCTCTGCCATAGAAGCCTTGCAAAGCAAAGCGGGATATAGTTCAGGCAAAGAAAAACCTTAGAGCTCTCATACCAATCAGAACTAATTTTGCTTCCGTTAGTTTAGTAGATATAAAGCTTAAAAACTATGAAAGCCATCTGGAATAATACGGTAGTTGCAGAAAGTAACGACACAATTGTAGTGGAAGGTAACCATTATTTTCCACCCCAGTCTGTAAAAAAAGACCTGTTGAAAGATAGTTCCACGCATACCCATTGTCCCTGGAAAGGCGAAGCCTCTTATTATACAATCCAGGCTGGCGGCCAGGAAAACAAAGATGCTGCCTGGTACTATCCCAATCCGAAAGAAGCTGCTAAACAGATAAAAGGGTATGTAGCCTTCTGGCGGGGAGTAAAAGTGGAGCAGAGTTGAAAAGCGGCTTATTTAATAGGTCTTGGTCATATCTGAAGGAATAGCCAAAACATAGGTAGCTAAATTTTGAGATTTGTCTTGAAGTTTAGTTACTTCTGGCTGTTCTACCGAAGCAATGGTGAGAATTTTCAGTTGTGGGTTTTGCTTTTTCAAATACCAGACAATTCCCTCAAAATTATCGGAATGGTAGCTACCATTTACGTGTAAAAACGTTTGGCCAGACTGCCAGTTGGATAAAATAAAATGAGCCATGGTGGCATCCTTTATAGCTTGTGCTTTGGCCAAATTACCCATATTCATGCCGTGCCCGTGAGCCATACCACTCTCTCCTCCAGTATTCATCATTTTTTTATAGCCGGGCAAATTCAAATCTACCTCTATAGGTAGGGGGGCTATCCACTTTTTTACATCATTTCCTAAACTATCTAACACCGTCAAATCTGATTTTGCCACCATGCTGGCATAGCGGCGGGGAATATTGGTAGCCACAAAGGGCAGGTTATTAGCTAAGGCAAATTCTACCAGGGGCTTATAATCGGTAGCATAATTATTCCATAACTTAGATTCTGTTTCCAGGTGCCTACTGGTAATTTTTTTCTGTAAGTACTCATCTAGCACCACCTGGTCATCGGCTTCAAACATTTCTGCTCCCAGAATTAATTTATCTTTCTTCTTAGTATGCAGATCTTTCAGCAATTGTAGCTCCAGCCAGTGACAGATGGGGTTGTTGTGCAGTTCTCCAAATAAAACAATATCAGCCTCCAGAGCATCTGTTACCACCTGCTCGTACTCCACCAATTTACCCTTCTGATTAAATAACTGATATGCTTTTTTATCGGAAGTAAAGGCACAGCAAAGAAAGAAAGTAGCCAGAATGAAATTCCTCATGCAACGGGTATAAGTATGGAGTTCAGGTTCTTACAGGATAAACGTATTATTCAGCAGAAGTTGCCTTGATACGCTTGATCTTTTTGTTTCTGACCAACGCCTCGCCGGTAATCAGTACGGTACGGCTGGCTTTGTCTACCACCAGTGTTTCGATCAGTGCTATGGAATTAGGCAATATTTCTTTTACGATAAATACGGCTTCATAGGGAACATCTACAAACATAGGATTTACAAACTCCATCGTTTGTTTCAGGTAAATAGACCCTTCGCCAGGAAAAAGTGTACCTAACACTTTGGAAAAAATGCTTCCTCCCAGGAACCCGTGCATAATAGGTTTCCGGAAAGGTGTTTTAGCCGCATAGGCTGCATCCAGATGTAAAGGATTGTTGTCGCCGGTAAGAGCCGCAAACTGGTCTACCTGCTGCTGTGAATAAGTAAACTCATGCGTGTAGGTTTGGCCTTGTTCCATAATATGTGAGTAATGCGGGGAAATTTCTTTATTTCTTCAAATCTGGGCAAACAATCACAAAAAACAAATATTGGTGTTCACTCAGCCTTATGTGAAGGCAGAAAAAGTTAATTCAAAGCGCCTACTTTTACTCTCTCTACCATCGTTGCTATATGTTTCTCAGCTGTGAACATATTTTCGAAAACAGCCGCAACCCGATGATTTTTGTTCAGCAGATACGTAACGCGGCGTGTCACTTTTACTACCGGAATAAGGGCTTTGTATAAGCCTGCTACTTTTCCGTCGGTATCGGCAAGCAACTGAAACGGCAAATTATACTGTTCCTTAAACCTTTGGTGAGTGGCTATATCATCGCGGCTGATGCCTATTACTTCTATATCCAGGTTTCTGAAGGCAGCAAAGGTATCACGGAATTCGCAAGCCTCTTTTGTGCACGTTGGCGTAAAATCTTTGGGATAAAAAAAGAGTATACAGGGCTTATTAGCTAAATCTTCAGATAAAGTAAATTTCTTTCCGCTGGTAGATGGCAGTGTAAAATCCGGGGCTAATTCTTTTTCTTTTAAGGGCATTGCAAAGCTTTATTTTTCATACGTAAATAAATTTTATCAAGATAGATATTATACGGAAAAGATATAAATAGAGCTTATGTATTACCGGACTATATTTTTTTTACAACAGCTTACCAATGAGCCACCTGTTTTAGTAAACCCAAAGCAGCTTTTACCGTACAAAAACATAAGGCTACTGTATTCATAAATAAAATACAATAGCCCCTAGGTAGAACCTATATTCTATAGAAAAGTTTTTTGAAAAGTCAAATTTTTTTAAAGAAATATAACTTTTATTTATAGTGCCCCGTAGAAAGGTGTGTACAACAAATTAAACAAAACATAAACTTAGCTATGGATGAATTAAATTTAAAAGGCTCCTGGAATGAACTGAAAGGAAAGCTGAAACAAAAATATGCTGATCTCACTGACGATGATTTGTTGTACGAAGAAGGCCGTGAGGATGAATTATATGGCCGTCTTCAGAATAGAATCGGAAAGTCGAGAGAAGCAATCCGGGAAGAAGTAAGATCCCTGCAAAGAGATAACTTCTGAACAACAAATTTTTTAAATAAACAGTATAACACAACAAAAAAGTAAAACCTTAAACTTAAACTCAAAAATTTAAAATCATGGGAAGCATATTATATATTGTAGCTATCGTATTAATCATCTTATGGTTAATTGGTTATGTTGGATTTGGAGATGCCGTAGGTAATTTTATTCATATTCTACTGGTACTTGCCGTAATCGCTATCTTGATTCGCGTAATCTCCGGCCGACGGGTACTTTAAATCTAGTCCTAACCAAATCGATTTTTCAATTTAATACCTCATAAATACATAAAGATCTAAGAGAATCTGCTTTGTATTTAAAACCAATAAAATAACACTAACAAAAACTTTAACCTTAAACTATTAAAAAAATGGGAAATATACTAACATGGGTAGCCGTTATACTGATCATCCTTTGGTTGGTAGGCTACGTAGGATTCGGCGAAGCTGTAGGTAGCTTTATTCACGTATTATTAGTACTTGCTGTAATCGCAATTTTAATCAGACTATTCTCAGGCCGAAGGGTGATGTGATATAAGGAGTCTATAATTTAATAAATAACTAAAAGCCGGAAACTCAACCATTCCGGCTTTTTTAGTTGTATAGCTGTTATTGGCTAATAGTAACAATATTTTTTTCGCTGCTTTTCAGGTTAATTTTAACCAGTTGATGATTATTGGTGTCGGTTACCCAGAGTTCATTTTCTATAAACAGCAGATCGTTGGGTTCGTTTAGCCCGGCTACCAGCGTACTTATGCGCTCGTTTTTTAAATCTAGAAGTTTCACTTTTCCATTGTAGGTATCGGCAATATAGATATTATTATTATTGGCAGCCACTCCTACACAGTGTTGCAGCAAGGCATCGTCTACGTCTCCATCTTTATCGCCAAAGTCGAATAACCCTCTGCCAACTGGAGTAGCCACTGTGCTGGTTTGTAAATTAATTGTCCGTACAGCGCTTGCTTCCGGGTCGGCTACATACAACGTGTTTCCGATTTTAGTTAACCCGCTAGGCTGATTAAAGGCGGCCTCACGTAAGGTACCATTGGTTAATGCCTCTCTCCCACTGCCGGCAAAACGGGTTACTTTGTTCGTAGCCAGATCCATTTTCAATACCTGATGGTTTCCGGCATTAGCAATATACATCACATTGCCATCAATGAGCAAATCCCAGGGACTGTTGGGTTTTACAGCCTCCTCCCATTTATCATTCAAAAAATAATAGCCCATTTCACCATCGCCAGCCACGGTTTCTACTTGCTTGGTTGTTAGATCGGCTTTGCGGATAGAGTTATTCTTGGAATCGGCTATATATAAGGTATTTCCCTTAATGGCTAATCCGTGAGGTTCGTAAAAAGTAGCTGTAGCAAAATCACCATCTGTAAACCCTTGCTCTCCTTTGCCAATTACTTCCAGTATTTTCCCTGACTTATTTATCTTTACAACCCGGTTATTGCCGCTATCCGACAGCCAGATATTTCCGGCTTCATCGGAAATTAATTTAGAAGGAAACCTGACAATTGAATTGGCTTCACTGGCTTTTTCTAACTTAAAAGTTATGGGTTCGCGGTTTATTTTATCGCCGTATTGTTTTATTAGGTTATCTATACTTTTTTTAGCCACCGGATATACGCCTTCTCCGGAACGTTGGCCTACTACTTTCCCATCGGGTGAAATAAGTGTAATGGTAGGCCATGCTTTTACTCCATAACTTTCCCATACCTTAAAATCGGCATCGTTTACCACCGGGTGCTCAATGCCAAATTTCAAAATAGCTTTCCGGATGTTATTATTGGTTTTTTCTGACTCAAATTTTGCTGAATGTACTCCTATAACAACTAATTCTTTTGCATATTCTTTTTCCAGTCTTTTTAGATCAGGAATAATATGCTGGCAGTTGATACAGCCAAATGTCCAGAAATCGAGTAGCACAATTTTACCACGGAAATCTTTTAAGGTATACGCTCTGTCGGTGTTGAGCCAGCCATAGTCTGTGTTAATTTCTGGGGCAGTTACTGCAGGTAAATCCATAGCTGTTGCTGTTGGTTTGTTAGTTGGCTTATCTGTTTCGGTAGCCGTATTAGTTTGCGGCTGGCAGCTGGAAAATACTGCCATACTTAGCAGCCATAAAATATATTTGTTCATGGAAATGTATGCAAAAATAGATGGTATAACTAAAAACCTGTATTCTGCTGAAAAAGTTTATAGGGGCTCTGCTGACAAAAATTGTATTACTTTCTGCATATAGGCACCATCCTGCTCTGCCTGAATAACTTGATTTGCCTCCAGCGGAGTAAGCATTTTTTGCACAAATGGATGCTGCCCGACTAACAACACCATACATTTATTTTTATTCATGGCTATTTTCTCCATAAACATAATAACCCCATTTGCCGGACCATCTGTTGCTTCTATAATGATTATGGCTTTTTCTGATTTCTCTAGTAAATCCATTGCATAGCCAACCATGGTTCTATCCGATTGAGTATCAAAATCAAAAGTGACCAAGGCTGGGAATTGTTGTTTTAAGGCATTTACTAGAGGCTTTTCATACGTATAGGCTGTATCGTTTAGTATCTGAAAATAAATAGCTGCTTGCATCTACCTGTATAGTACGATTCTTTTTACTGTCTGGACTTCGCCGGCAACTATTTTCAACAAGTATACTCCTGCCGGCAGATGATGGAGATCTAGGGCAACTTCCCGGTTGGCAGGAACGGATTTGCGGGTTACTAATTGTTGACCCACAACCGAGTACAATGCTACATCGCTTTCTGCAGGCAAATTCAAATAAATGTACCTACTGGTAGGGTTAGGAAAAACAGTACCGGTCTCATCCGGACCAGGCGCAGGGCTTCCCCCGTCAGAGGTATTTGCTAATACTATTATTCCTCCAGCCTGCGTTCCTACAATCAACTCTGGCAAATTGTCGCCGTTAAGATCAGCCGCCGTTGGAAAAAGCATGCCATTTAACTGGGGCGAAGAAAGTTCTTTTTGTAGATTATTCCACACAAAATCTGTAACAGGCGTGAATGGCTTTGTTAGCTGATTTGCAAAATCTGCATATATTTTCAATATCCCTTTTCTATCGCCAGTGATCAACTCAGGTTTTCCATCATTGTCCAGGTCGGCTACGGTTAACGCCAGGTAACGGGCAAAAGGATCAGCTGGCAGCCCGCCCAAACTGGCATTTTCTAAAGTATATGCTGGCGAAGCATTGGAACCTGTATTCTTGTAATACTCCAGACTTCCATTAAATTTTCCTACCAATGCATCTAAATCTTTATCTCCATCTATATCATATAATAATGGTACATCCGTAGGTGAAAAGCTAAGTGGCCAGCTTTGGAGATTGTTTACAGAAAAAGCAAATACCTCATTTCTGGGAGCTTGATTAAGCATATATTGTAACGTTGCATTTCTTCCGGAGGTAGAAGAGAAGATCAAATCAAGCGACCGGTCGCCATTCAGATCATGAAAAGATG
The DNA here is from genome assembly GCF_030503435.1 of Rhodocytophaga aerolata. Classification (GTDB taxonomy): domain Bacteria; phylum Bacteroidota; class Bacteroidia; order Cytophagales; family 172606-1; genus Rhodocytophaga; species Rhodocytophaga aerolata. Next base: position 53,017 of record NZ_JAUKPO010000006.1, on the reverse strand, counting down.
GCTTTATATCTGTAACCTGAAGTGAAGACAAGTTTAAGTAATCATCAGTCAACAACTCAAAAACTGGTTTCTGCGCGGTACCTACATTGTTGTATAAATAAATGGTAGCGTAAAACTTATTCTGACTTGCATCCCATTTGCCTCTGCTGCCTATAAATAAATCCAGGTCGCCATCCCCATCATAATCAGCCAAAGCCGGGGAAGCATTCTCCCCTATATCCAGCATAGTGGCCTGCAGAAAATTCGTTTGCTTGAGCTCAAATTGTGGCGTTTCAGTACTTCCGGTATTCTTATAAAACCAACCTGACCGGGTAAAATCTACGTTATCTAATTCATTATCAAATACATTGGGTGCAGCAATCAGATCTTTTATTCCATCAAAATCCAGGTCTTCATAGTATACTGCCGGAAAAGTAGGAAAATTTATTGGCGTACTGGCTGGAAATTGTTTGTCGAAAGCCGTAAATAAAGCAGTAGCAGCATTTCCCTGGTTAACTAAACGAGCCAGTCCATCACATCCTGTGTGGCCATTAAGCAGGTCTTTGTCTTCGTCGCCATCCAGGTCAAGCAATAAAAGAGACGAACCACTATGCATTACCCGCTGTACATTACCGGTTCTGCCGGTTGAAGGGCCGCAATCAATGCCAAAGTAAAACTCCTGACAGCCACTGCCCTGCCGGAATTTACCCCAGCAAGCATTCACCTTCTGAAAATCTAAGGTTTCCGTGTTCCCTGCATTCTCTTTACTCCGGTTCAGGTGATATTCTACTGAGCCACCCACATCATCGAACGTGAGAATATCCAGGTCGCCGTCATTATCTACATCCACAATCGCCGGAATATCTGTAGAAGAAACATATAAGTTAATAATGCCCGAAAAACCTTGTGTTTCTAGCGGATCTGCTACTAGTTCCCATTGTAGCTGGCTTGGAGCAGATATATTTTTATAGACTTTGATTCCTAAGTTTGTATGAGTAAATATATCTTTTTTACCATCGTTGTTATAATCTGCGAGGAGCATCCAAAACTGAAGGCCTTCCGGAAATTGCTGCTCATAGGTAGGTGTATGCTGGTAGCGGTATGAATTTTGGTAAGGTACAGCTATATAAGTGGTAAGTTTGTTAGTTGTCCGGTCAAATACTACTAAATCTTCTATAGCATCGTTATTTAAATGCATTGTACTAAACTGACCCGCGTTTAACCCGCCAGCCCAGCTATTATTCAACGTATCTCCATCTACCACTAAGGGAATACTGGTCTCATAGGCAAAGGTATATGATTGAGCAACCGCTGCCCAGTAATTTATCAACGCTAGGCAGAACAGCCAAACAATACGAATAAAAGGGAGCAAGTGCCTGTTCACTGAATGAAGTATTTAATAACTATTTGCTTTATAATAACGTGTACTTTTAGTGCTTTTATATTCAACAGATAATTAGTCTATGATATTTTGCCTATTTTGCATGTGTATTAGTTCTAATATATGGGTAGCATCCGGTTTGCCTGGTTTACATCTACTTATAAAGCAATAGTACTATAATTTTGTTATATCTACAGAACAATAATGTTTCAAAATCCACAAACTTTTCTTCTATGCAAACTGACCTGGAAAATTTATATAAAGTATACTTATCCTGTAAAAATGTTTCTACAGATACACGGAAGATACTACCTGGCTCTTTATTCTTTGCACTCAAAGGCGACAAGTTTAACGGAAACACATTTGCCGCACAAGCTCTGGATGCAGGAGCAACTTATGCAGTGGTAGATGAAAAAGAGTTTGCCCTTGATAACCGGTACATTTTAGTAGAGAATTCATTAAAAGCATTGCAACAACTTGCCAACTATCACCGGCGACAATTAACCATTCCATTTATTGGAATTACAGGCTCTAACGGGAAAACAACGACAAAAGAATTAATAAATGCAGTATTAGGAAAGAAATACAGAACCTATGCCACCAAAGGAAATCTAAACAACCACATTGGTGTACCCCTTACTTTACTGTCTATTACCAGCGATATTGAAATAGCCATTATAGAAATGGGTGCAAATAAAGTGGGAGATATAGAAGAATTGGTTACTATTTGCGAACCTACACATGGGATAATTACCAATATTGGCAGAGCTCATCTGGAAGGTTTTGGCGGTATAGAAGGTGTAAAACGCGGCAAAGGAGAACTTTATGATTTCCTCCAATTCCGTAATGGAGTCGTATTTTCTAATTCATTAAATGAGGCATTACAGCAAATGATTGAATCCCGTTATTTCGGGGAAGTTGTACAATACCCTCAGGTAGGGAATTACTTTAGCTGTGAGTTGCTGGCTTCTACTCCTTTTGTAAAATACCGCAGTGAAAATGGTGAAATAGTGGAAACCCAACTTTCCGGAGCACACAATTTTGAGAATATAGCGGCAGCTTTGTGTGTAGGTAAATATTTTGAGGTAGATGCAGATGCAGCTAATATGGCTATTAGTGAATATTTGTCTGACAACAACCGTTCTCAGGTAGTAAAAAAAGGATCAAATACTATTTTCCTCGATGCTTACAATGCAAACCCCACCTCTATGCAGGCCTCTTTAGAATATTTTATGACTGTACAGGCTCCTAACAAGGTGGTGATACTTGGCGATATGTTTGAACTAGGAGGAGAAAGTGAAGCAGAACATCTAAAAATTGGTGAAGTAGTGGCCCGGGGACATTTTGATAAAGTGTTACTATGTGGAAAGAGGATGCAAGCTGCTGTAGCCGCCAACCCCAAAGCTTTATACTTCATAGATAAGTTCTCGCTGAATAACTGGCTGCTGGAAAATAAAATATTTAATGCTCAAATACTCATCAAAGGCTCCCGGGGAATGGGATTAGAAACTATTGTAGATCTACTATAATTATGTTACGCCCTAAAGCAAAAAAGCCTATATAACTACAGGCTTTTTTGCTTTACTCTTATTTTAATGGTTACTCAAAACTTTTTCTCATCACCACTCCGTTATATACAGTACCACTAAAGCTACCTTTAATTTCTAATGGATGCATAGTAGTATTTCTTATAGAATTATCAAGAGATCTAAGTTCACTGATGATTATTTTATAATCAAAAGATAATAAACCTGTAGTTGGATTATAACCAAAATTAGTAATCTCTTGCGTATCTGCAGGTACATTAATAGTTTCAGATAAATCAACACCTGTAGACGAACGGAATTTATTACCTTCATACCATCTAACACCATTCCATATTTCTGAGCTAGTAGACTTTACACCGTCACTACTAATAATGTAGCTGAAAGGATTATACCATCCAGTACTTCCGTCAAAATAATATTTTTCAGCAAAATAAATGCTATTGCCATCAGTGTCTTTATATATTACATACCTCTCATTATTTTCTCCTGAATAGTTCTCAAAGTTTAGACCATAATCAACCAACTTATAGTTTTTATTATTCTCTTTTGACATTGGTAAAACCATATTTCTATCTGTGAATCTAGGTTCTGCGCTAATTAAAAATAATTTTTTACCTGACAATTCTTTTTGAAAATAAAAATAAGCACCATTTAATTTAGCTGTAGCACCTGCCTGATCTTTATTGGTAACTTGCAGTCCCATAGATGCAGAATTATTATCTCCAAATACACTTTTAAAACGATTCAGATGTATAGTGTGTTCAGTTGAAGAGACACTTTCAAACTTTGCTGCAAGATTAGTCAGTTTATACTCAAAAGCTTCTTCAAATGCAGTACCGTCTTTTCTGGTTCCTTGTATAGTGCCTTTTAAAAAACCGTTTTCTAATGCTTTATCATAGCTATCTCCGGTAATGCCTTGAGCACCAGTAGCGCCTGTATCTCCTTTTGGTCCTACTTCGCCTTCTGGGCCTTTACAACTTACTACTGCAATGGTTAAAGCCAATGCAAAAAATGATGATTGTTTGAACAATTGTTTTGTGGAATTTCCAAATTTCATAAGAATATTGTTTGAATTTTCTCAAAACTATAGGCTTTGATCTTATCCATTTGTTCTTATTTTTACTATATCACACCTTTGGTATGTTTGAAGAAAGAATAGTAAACATCTTAAAAATAATTAACATACTTACCTGACTAACAAGATGTTAATTAATAAATTCAAATCAGAGCATTGAAGGAAAGATTAAAAATAGAATATTTATTTTACCGTTATCTAGCTCTTATTTGCATAAAACATAAGATGCTATACTTACAGGTGTTTATCCTGCAAGTATAGCATCTTACATAAATAGTACCTTATAAATCTATTCTGCTCCCTCCCGCATTACCTGTCCATCAAATACATTAACACTTACCGTACCATTAATTTCGGCTGGGTTATATGATCTATTTTTAGAAAAAGATCCCACGTTTACTTTAAAACTAAATGTTACCACTCCGGTTGTTTTGTTATAAGCATACTCAGAAATTTGATATGTGTCTGCAGGCACTTCAAACTGGTCAGCTAAATTAACATGATCTGTTGTAGTAAAAACTTGATCAGCATAGCTAAGCTCTTCATAAGTTTGAGAGGTAAAGCTTTTTATGCCATTATTATTTACTATATAGGCAAACATACCTGGCTCACTTTCATTACTTCCCACGGCATCAAAATATACCCTACTGCCATTTTTTGTTGTAAAAACATAGTATGCTTTATCTGTTGACGATACATAATACTCAGGCTCCAGACCATAATCGGTCAACTGATAGGTCTGGTTATTATTAATTGACATAGGTAATTGAATCCACCACGATTGAAAGTCAGTTTCTGTAGAAAAAATAAATCTGCTTCTATCATCTAGTATATGGGAGAAATTGAGTTGAAAATCAGTCAGACTAAAAGACTGTGTAGGCTTATCTTTGTCTTTCACCAACAAAGTCAGTTTGATCGCATTTTCATCTATGCGTTTCTCAAAGCGCGAAAGTACCAGTTCGTGTGCTTCCCCATTTTTGATAAACCCCTCTGTGTTAAATGCTAGTTTAAAATTAAAAGCTTGTTCAAAGCCAGTACCATCTCTACGTGTACCTTTAATAGTTCCTTTAATGTATCCATTTTCAAAAGCTTTTTCATAGCCTTCTCCTGCCGGACCTTGCGGACCCTGGGGTCCCTGTGGACCTTGAGCACCCAGCGGACCTTGTATACCAGGAGTGCCTTGAGTCCCTGTTTCTCCGGTATCTCCTTTTGGCCCTACTTCGCCATCTTCTCCTTTGCAACTATATAAAAATACAATTAAAAAAAAAGCAGCACATTGGATCATTCTAGCTGCAAATCTTCGAAACAAAAATGATTTCATAGGGTATCTTACTTACATGAATAGTATTTTACATAAGTACAACTAAACTATAGGTATCATTTTTTGATCTACAACTATACATTACATATGTATAAAGTGAGGGTACATAATACTTATTGTAAACAAGCAAAGCATTGCTATATACAATTTACTTCGTAGAAGAATCTATTTTCAACTATCTGAAAGGTAACCGCTGTTAATTATAGGCTTGAATGTATTGCATAAAACTCCATATGTAGTTATAATTCGTAGAATTAATATTTCATAAGTCAACAGTTTTATTACCTATCAGGAATCGTTTTAAGTCATGTGTTATCTGCTTATGTGAGTTTACATTATAAGGCTATATATACTAAGAAAGGCTGCCAGTTGGGCAGCCTTTCTTCACAAGGATTACACGAGATAGTTACAATCAACCGTATTTGTAAGTCTTTAATCTGTCTAATATAATATTCCACATAACTTCATAGGGCATTACTTCTAACGCTCTGTTCCCTCCATGATACTCCATATGTATGGATATCATTTCTTCATAGATTTTTTCGGAAGCCTTTCTTGTCTGGTAAAATCTAAAATCTTCTTTACTCATATTTACCAACATTTCTATGAAACACTCACTTCTGAAGTTGATGTCCTTTTTGGGATATCTTCTGCAATATTTTGAAATTGCATTCACACATTCATTTACTTTATCTGTTTCAAATTTCTCCAGATAAAACATAATCTGAACGGTTAAGGCTGCAATATTTAACCCTCTTTTTTCTTTAGCGAAAGCTGGTTTTTCCTCCAAGAATTCGTTTACTCTAAAGTTAGTTTTAGCATTCTGAATAGCTGGCCGGATTTCCTTTATCTTCTGCGACTTATATATATAATGCAGATAGGCTTGAAAGATTCTCCACCGTTCCTTTTTTATCTCAGAAAGTAAGCGGAAGCTAGACAACTCTACAACCGATTGAAATATTTGAGCAGCTTTCAAATACTGCCCAGTATGCATGGCCAGCAATAAATAATATTCCTGAAAACTATACCAGTTAGTACTGCCTTCTTCAAAAAGTGTAACAGTTTTTTTGGCATATATTTCTCCACCTTCAAAATTCTTCAAATGCAGATAGAAATTCATCTTTTGAATGGCCAATTCCTCAATTCTGGAGGCCGGATGAAACTTAGGGTTTTTCTTTACATATGCCTCTGCTTGCTCAGTTACTTCAATAGCAGCGGCATAGTCATCAGAGAACTGATGAAACATAGTTTTGATCTTAAAATAATTAAGACTTAGCTTGGTGCTATCGTACTTTTTAAAATCTTCTTGTAAAACTTTATAATACTTTTCAGCCAAACGCTTTACTTTGGGCCTGTTCGACTTAGATTTCGCATACATAGCAACCAACTCCTGGTAGTATCTATCGGATACATTCTCTGCGTGCAGCCGTTGCTCAATCTGATCGGCTAGTTCTTTATACTGTACAAATTCTTTGTACTGATTGCTAGTACTATAATGGCTTCTTAAAATTTTTGCACACTCCAGTTCAATATCTGTTAAATGAAATTCCTGGGCTCTTTTAAGTGTTTTTTCTATGGCAGGGATAGCAATTCTCTTTGAGCCATTCATTAATAATACTTTTGCACAGTATAACGCTTTATTACACTCATAGAGCACAGCTTTATATTGTGGGGTGTTTTCATCTTCGAAGTCAAGAAAGAATAAAGTATTAAGAAGTTTCTGCTTTAAACGTGTCTTTAAAATCAGATATTTTTTTTCAGAAGGATCGCAGGCATAAATATCCTTTGCTGCATCTGCATCTGATTGATACTTTTCGGTATGAATTCCATCAAATAATCTAAAATAATTGCTTGACTTATTCCTACTGTTTTCATCAAAAAGTTCAACCTTTTTTACCCTTTTTTTTGTTACCAATCGTATCAATTCGCTAAGAGATTCCATAATCAGTTTGTAGAATTACGTGTTTAATTATTACAATATTAAAAGTGACGGAATTATGCAGCATATTAGACAAATGGTTGAATAATACTATTCATTGGTCTAATGTTATAAAGTGTTGAATGGGCTGGTTGAATGCAATAAACAAAACTACTACTAAATTTTATTCATAGAAACTTATACTTATTTTTTTCTATAATCTACTTGTTTCAATCGTTAAAATTGACAATTTATGAGATTAACTATTGATTAACTCTACATTTATAGATTATAATAGAAAAAGGTAATCTATCTTATGTAAACTTTTTACGCAAAGTGTATAAAAATTTAATTTCTACCTTGTTACTCATTCATCAATAATATAGCTGCTATCACCGTTTTATTCGTATCTTAACATATTAGTTTAACCTTTTAAGTAAATTTTATGTCTGCTTCCAGATTAGCTGCACGTGTAATAAAGTCCATTTTTTTCAAGAAAGCTCTTGAACAAGCTGTTGTTTATGCAAAAAGTAATTCCAAAATAAGTGACCTGTTAAACAAAGTATCAAGTAAAACACAAAATCTGCACCAAAGCGAAAACAATGCATCCTTCCTGGATAATTTGGGTACTTTACGCAGAATGGTCAGGGCTTACAAACAAGGCGATTACCGGGAAGTTCCTTGGCGTTCGGTAACATTAGTAATTGCAACATTATTGTACTTTGTTTCTCCCCTAGACTTTATTCCTGATATTCTACCCATTTTAGGTCTTACAGACGATATAGCATTAATCATATGGGTAACTAATTCAATAAAATCAGACATAGAAAATTTCAGAATATGGGAACATCAACAAATGAGCCCAATTAATGAACAGCAATAAATCCAGGTAGTTGAATTATTCGTACGTTTTCTCTGTTGCCCTTAAAAGTTTTAATAACATAAGGCTTTGGACACCAGAACATTTTAAAAGTGATAGAAAGAACAATCGGCTGCTTATATAATTAAGCCCTTTTACTAAAATAGGGTTTGTGCATTTAAACAAGTTCTGCTTTCACTTTCCATGAATTTATATGTATCTTTGTTAACACAATTATTTTAAATTTTAATTTTTATGGCTCTTACAACCATTTTTGCCTTTTTAGGAAACCTGGGTGGTCCTGAAATCTTTTTAATTGTCCTGTTTGTATTGATTTTCTTTGGCGCAAAAAAAATTCCTGAATTAGCACGTGGTCTGGGAAGAGGTATCAGAGAATTCAAAGATGCTACCAAGGAAATCAAAGATGAAATAGAAGAAAGCGTAAAAGACGATAAACCCATTACAAAATAGGTTTTGAAAACATATTATTCTCTCAAACAAATCACTGACGATCTCCGTGAAGGTAATGTTTCATGCAAAAAACTTGTGGAACATTACCTTTTTACTATTAAAAACAAAGCACATTTAAATGCCTTTTTAGAAGTATATGATAAAGAGGCACTAGACCGTGCACAAGAAATTGACCATAAGATAGCCCAAGGCAAACAAGGCAGATTAGCCGGTATGGTAATAGGGCTTAAAGATGTCCTCTGCTATCAGGATCATCGCTTGCAAGCCGGAAGCAAAATACTGGATGGCTTTGTATCGCAATTTACAGCTACTGCCGTTCAACGTCTTATTGATGAAGACGCTATTATTATAGGAAGGCAAAATTGTGATGAATTTGCGATGGGTTCCTCCAATGAGAACTCTGCATTTGGTCCTGTTTTAAATGATGCCGATACTACCCGGGTTCCTGGCGGGTCATCCGGTGGTTCAGCTGTAGCGGTGCAGGCAGGCATGTGTCTAGCCTCTATAGGTTCTGATACTGGCGGTTCAGTCCGGCAACCTGCTGCGTTTTGTGGCATTATTGGATTAAAACCAACTTACTCCCGTATTTCCCGGTATGGGCTAATTGCGTACGCTTCTTCTTTTGATACCATTGGTATACTTGCCACAAGTATAGAGGATACGGCTCTCTTGTTAGAAATTATGTCTGGTAAAGACGACTTTGATAGTACCGTGTCACACACAGAGGTACCTCCGTATTCTCAGAAATTATCTATTTCCAATAAGCTAAAAGTTGCCTATATCCGGGAAACTATAGATAGTGAGGGAATACAAGAATCTATCCGGAATGGTATCCTGAAAAAAATCGACTTTCTCAAAAGCGAAGGCCATCAGGTGGAAGCAGTTGATCTACCTTTGCTCGACTATCTGTTACCTACCTATTACATCCTTATTACTGCCGAATCAAGCTCTAATCTTTCCCGCTACGATGGCGTAAAATATGGCTTTAGAAGTCCACAAAGCAATACATTAGAGCATATGTATAAGTATACCCGTACTCAAGGCTTTGGAGAGGAAGTAAAAAGAAGAATTATGTTAGGCACCTTTGTACTAAGTGCCAGTTATTATGATGCTTATTACACCAAAGCACAAAAAGTACGGCGGATTATTAAGGAAAAAACAGACGAGTTATTAGCAATGTATGATTTTGTTATATTACCTACTACCCCCAGCACTGCTTTCCGAATAGGCGAACATACGGCTAACCCTTTAGAAATGTACCTGGCAGACTTATTTACTGTACAAGCTAATGTAGTGGGTATTCCGGCAATATCTATACCTAATGGTTATGACGAAAATGGGTTACCTATCGGATTACAGGTAATGACTAATTATTTTGGTGAAGAAAGATTATTAGCTTTTTCTAAATATCTTATGGAAAACTGACGCACTATCAGGTTACGCTCACGCAATAAAGGAGATAAATACAGTACATGATTCTTACAGGTTAGGGTAATTTTTGTATTTTTAAATCTTGTAAGTATAATAATTTGACAATTTTAAATAAGATCTGGATATGATTTTACTATTGAAACGTAACGTATTCAAAACAGCAATTGCCATAATTTTCATGTTACTAGTTCAAGTAACTGCTCATAGCCAGACGCAATACCCCGAACCTTTTGAAGAAGAGGAAGAAGTAGAAACGGAATCTGATGTAATAGCTGACAGTGATACTACCGGGCAAGCTCCCCTCGATTCAACATTGCTTGTTATGGATTTTGAGGAAATCATTACTGAGCTACCAGAGGAATTAATGTTAGACCAGATCCAGTGTATGGATATGGCTACTACTATTCCGATGACTTATAATAAAACTATTAAAGGGTTTATCAACTACTTTACAGTACGGAAAAGAAGTTTTGTAACCAACATGCTTCGGCGTCAGCACTTGTATTTCCCAATGTATGAGCAGTACTTAAAAAAGCATGAATTACCCGATGAACTAAAATATCTATCCATTGTAGAATCCGCATTAAATCCCAGAGCTGTATCACCTGCACGGGCGGTAGGTTTATGGCAGTTTATGTCCGCAACAGGCAGGCAATACAAACTTTATCAAGATTCATTTATAGATGAACGGATGGACCCGTATAAATCTACTGAAGCTGCCTGCTCTTATTTAAAAGATTTGCATAATATGTTTGGCGACTGGGAACTTGCACTGGCAGCCTATAATTGTGGTCCGGGAAATGTCAGAAGAGCTATCCGGCGTTCAGGAAATAAAACGGGGTTTTGGGAGATATATAATTATTTACCCAGAGAGACCAGATCTTATGTGCCTATGTTTGTGGCTGTAAACTACATTATGCGCCACGCAGAAAATTATTACGGATTCAGAGCTGATTCTTTAGAAAGATATATTGCCCATGATACAATTTGGCTGAACCCCGAAAAACACATTGACATGGAGTTGCTGGCAAAACATATGGATGTTTCTTTTGAAGACTTGAAATCCCTTAACCCACAAGTAAAGAAAAATATTATTCCCAGCCATCTAAGAAATTACGCTTTACGCATACCTACGGAAAGAAAAGAATTTTATGTAGAAAACAGGTTAAGCATTCTTGACTCAGCTGTATATACCAAATCTTTGGAACTGCTAGTGGTGAATGATGAACCTTCCTACAATAGTTCTGGTAAAAGAAAAATTGTACACCATGTAAAACGAGGTGAAGTACTAGGAAGAATCGCTCAAAAGTATCATGTATCTGCCGCAGATATCCGGAAATGGAATCATCTACGAGGTAATACAATCCAGTCAGGACAAAAATTAGCCATTTGGGTAAAGGGCAAACCTGTTAGTCCCAGCAGCCTAGCCTCTGCGCAAACTACATCTAAAACTGGCAGCACATCCGTTGAACAGAAAACCGCTTCTAGTTCAAAGGTAATCCCAATAGTAAAAGAAAAAGTATATTATGTACAGCCTGGCGATACCTTATGGAAAATTTCACAAAATCATGGGGGCATTTCAGTTGAGAAACTTAAGAAACTGAATAAACTTAAAAGCAACTCTCTTAAGCCTGGCCAGAAGCTCATTATAGGTTAGTTATATTAAACCTGCAAAATTAAAAACGAATCCAGACAACTTAGCTGGATTCGTTTTTAATTTAAATAACTGTATAGGAGGAGGTAAGATGCTAGCTGGAAGTAATAAAATGCTATCACTCTTAAAATAAAAATCTTAATTTTAAGGATATATTTCTTCAAGAAATCCGTTAATTATAGATAGTCTGATTCAAATAAAACTCTTCTATAATTTTATGATGTTCAAAAAAATGAATAAAGCACCTAATATAATTTCAAAATTCTTTTATACCATCCTGCCTCTGTTATTTCTGTTTCCTATTGCCTGCACTGAAAAAGACAAAAAAGATATGGCTAGTGTACCTAGCAAAGGTAACATTGGCGAGATTGTAGTGGTTATGGATTCAGCCAGGTGGAAAAGTAAAATGGGAGATACCCTTCGCTCCATCTTTAGCTCAGAAGTACCCGGATTATTAACATCAGAACCCTATTTCAAACTGATTTATTTTCATCCGGACAATTTAAATAACTTTATCAAAACGCATAAAAACCTTCTGTTTGTAACCTCTCTTGAAGATGAAAGTCCTTCAGGGCAACGGCAGCAGTCTTTCTTTTCTGAACAAACCATAGAGGCTATCAATCGTGATTCATCGTTCTTTATGTTTGCTAAGCAGAATGAATTTGCCCGAGGCCAGGAAATACTGCATATCTTTGGCAAAACAGATCAGCAGATTATTAGCAACCTAAGCAAAAACAAAGAAAAGATCAGGCAGCATTTTAATCAAATAGAGTTAGCCAGAATCAATAAAAATATATTTAAAACAGAAAACACAGATTTAGTTAGTAAGATCAAGCAAGAGCATGGCTTTACTATGCGTTTGCCTGAAGGTTTTGCCTTAGCCAAGAGCGATACGAACTTCGTGTGGGCTACCTTTCCTGGTAAACAAGTGAATATGCATGTATTTGTAGCTTACAAGCCATACCAGTCTACAGATGCCTTTAATCATGAAAAAATAATAGCCTGGCGAGATACCATTGGGTATAAGAAGATGTATAATCAGAAAATTAAAGATTCATACATGGCTACTCAGGATTATGTAGAACCCACGTTTAAGCAACTGGTCTTCAATGATAAATTTGGTATAGAAACGAGAGGGTTATGGAAATTGCAAAATAATTCCAGAGGCGGTCCGTTCTTAAGTTATATTTTTGTAGATGATACCTCCAATCGGCTTTATTATATTGAAGGATTTATTTTAGGCCCCGGTGTTGAGAAAAAGAGAGAATTTATGCGGCAGCTGGAAGCTATCCTCTGGACATTCCGTCCGGCGGGTGCCCAGGCAGCAGTAGCAAAAGATGTACAAAATTAGCTATAGTCAGTTGACGAAATAGTAAAGATATATTTTTATAAGGTATGCACCGTTAGAGTTCATTGACCTCATACCTTTTTCAATTTTTTATGGCCATCAAAATCAGAAAAGAAGACGCTTTACAATACCATGCCCAGGGTAAGCCAGGCAAAATAGAGGTAGTGCCTACTAAAATGCTAAGTTCGCAATTAGATTTGGCACTTGCTTACTCCCCTGGCGTAGCTGAGCCATGTAAGGCCATAGCCAGCAACTACGAGGATGTATATAAATACACGGCGAAAGGAAATCTGGTGGGCGTAATTTCTAATGGAACGGCTGTGCTAGGCTTAGGAAATATTGGCCCTGATGCATCTAAACCAGTGATGGAAGGCAAAGGCGTACTGTTTAAAAAATTTGCTGGTATAGATGTATTTGATATAGAAATCAATTGCACAGATCCGCATGAATTTATTAAAATAGTAAAATCCCTGGAGCCTACCTTTGGAGGTATAAACCTGGAAGACATAAAAGCACCGGAATGCTTTCTGATTGAGCAGGAGTTAAAAAAGCAGATGAATATTCCGCTGATGCACGATGACCAACACGGAACAGCTATTATTTCCTCGGCTGCACTACTGAATGCTATTGAACTGGTAGGTAAAAATATTGCTGATATCACCCTGGTGATGAATGGTGCCGGCGCTGCCGCTATTGCCTGTACAAAATTATATATGGCATTGGGGGTAAAAAAAGAGAATATCATTATGAACGATATTCATGGGATACTCCGGTCTGACCGGGCTGACCTGGATGATATCCGCAGAGAATTTGCTACTGATAAGCCTGTATACAACCTGGAAGAAGCCTTAACAGGAGCCGACGTATTTGTCGGGTTATCGGCTGCCAATGTAATTACCCAGGAGCATCTGAAGAAGATGGCACCTAACCCCATTGTATTTGCTCTTGCAAATCCTGACCCGGAAATAGCCTATGAGGTAGCCATGGCCTCCAGGAATGATATAATTATGGCTACCGGACGTTCAGATCATCCCAATCAAGTAAACAATGTACTGGGCTTTCCTTATATATTCAGAGGGGCATTGGATGTACGGGCAACAGAAATTAATGAGGCTATGAAACTGGCAGCCGTACATGCCATAGCCAATCTTGCCAAAGACCCGGTACCCGAAATGGTGAACAAAGCCTATGAAAATAATGCTTTGGTATTCGGTAGAGAATACCTGATACCCAAACCTTTAGATCCACGATTAATCACCACTATTTCACCTGCAGTAGCCAAAGCTGCTATGGATTCGGGTGTAGCACGTAGGGCTATCCCCGATTGGGAGCAATACCATTTAGAACTGGAACGCAGGGTAGGTATAGATCAGAAACTGATGACCCGGATCATCGGCCGGGCCCGTCAAAATCCACAAAGGGTTGTATTTGCAGAAGCAGATAATTATAAAATATTAAAGGCTGCCCAGATATTGCAAGATGAAAATATTGCCATACCTATTCTTTTAGGTAACCGCGCAATAATTAAACAAATTATACGGGATAATTACCTGGAATTGCATGAGTGTGAAATAATTGATATTTACGAAGAGACAGAAAGGTTGGAAAGATACGGTAACCTTCTTTACGATAAACGTAAACGTAAAGGAATTACTGCCTTCGAAGGGAAGAAGATGATGCTAGACAGGAATTACTTTGGTGCCATGATGGTGGAAACCGGTGAAGCGGATGCACTAATTTCTGGTCTGACGAAAGATTACGCCAAAACCATTAAACCTGCCTTGCAAGTAATAGGAGTGGCCGACAATGTAAACCGGGTAGCAGGTATGTATGTAATCATCAATAACAAACAACCTTATTTCTTCTCCGATACTACTGTAAACGATAACCCAACAGCGGATGAACTGGTTGATATTATTGGCCTTACCGCAGACAAAGTACAATTCTTTGACGTAGAGCCCCGGATTGCTATCCTTTCTTATTCAAACTTTGGATCTAACAAAGGAGAGCTTCCCGATAAAATGATTGCCGCCACCCAGAAAGCCAAAAACAAATATCCACACTTAGTAATTGATGGGGAAATGCAGGCAAATATTGCTTTGAACCCAAAAATGCTGCAAGAGAACTATCCTTTTAGTGAACTGGCCGAAACAGGAGCAAATACCTTAATATTTCCTGATTTAGCTTCAGGAAATATTGCCTACAAACTTGTGCAGGAAATTGGAGGTGCAGAAGCCATTGGCCCAATTCTGATGGGAATGCGTAAGCCTGTGCATGTCCTGCAACTAGGTAGTTCTATCCGGGAAATTATAAACATGGTAGCTATTGCCGTAGTTGAAGCACAAACAAGCAAAACCATTACCCAGGAAAATACATCCGTACGTACGGTTAACCATATGGAACCTACCGCTAGTTTTTAATTAGAATATATACTATTGCATTTTATATAAATGATCGCCTACATAGACGGAAAGTTAGCTTATAAAGATCCTACATTTGTCATCATTGATGTAGCAGGAGTTGGCTATCACATAAAAATTTCTTTACAAACCTATAGTGCCCTCAAAGAAGGGGAGAGATGCCGTTTGCAGACGTATTTGCATATAAAGGAAGATGCACACACATTATATGGTTTTGTAGAAAACGCCGAAAAAAGACTGTTTCTGGAATTAATCAGTGTATCAGGTATCGGTCCCAATACAGCCTTAATGATGCTTTCTTCTTTGTCTTATGCGGAGATTCAGCAAGCCATTGTTTCAGAAGATTTACGCACCATCCAGAGTATAAAAGGCATTGGAACCAAAACTGCGCAACGTGTAATCCTGGAACTGAAAGATAAAATAAAGAAAGGCATGTTTGCCGGAGAAGCGCCCAATTTCCCTTCTCCCACAAACAATACAATACGCAACGAAGCGTTATCAGCTTTGGTAACATTAGGTATACCTAAGAATGTGGCGGAGAAAAGCATCGATACTATATTAAAACAGGAAGGCAATCAGCTGTCAATAGAGCAACTCATAAAAAAGGCGCTCAAACCAAGTTAAGACCACACAAAAACCTGCATACCTGAATGTTGTAGGCCGCACCTATCCTAAACGAGCATAAGATCGAAGTTAAACTATTTTTATACTACCATTGCCCAAGCTCACATTTTACATATGGTTTCCGGCAGGAATTTTATTTTCCCTGGTTACACTGCTGTCTTTTGCCGAAGCACATACAAGCACCCGTATGTACGTTCAGCAAGTGCCTACCACTGTACCTTCCGATTCCACTAAAAAAGATTCATTGCCCAATATACCTCGGGAGCGGAAAGCAAGTTTCTTTTCACGCGACAGATATGGCGACCCTTTTTCTAACCGTTTATTGTCTTCTCCTCTTCAACTGAGCAACCCTAAAAGCATTCAGTTGCAAACAGAAGCAGATTCTAGCGGCAATGTTACCATATACGAGAAAATTGGCGATTTAGATTACCGCCCGGCAAATTCCATGACTTTTGACCAATTTTCCCAGTACCAGGACCGGCGGATGGCCAGAGATTACTGGCAAAGCAAAACAGCTGCTGCGGATGGCAAAAGTGAAGTTACGGCAAGAGGACTTATTCCTAAAATATATATCAGCCCTATTTTCGACCGTATATTTGGCGGCAACTACATAGATTTTAAAACCAATGGCTTTGTTAATTTAGATTTTGCCGGAAGGTTTCAAAAAGTAGCTAATCCCAACATCCCTGTACGCCAGCAAAGCGTGCCTCTATTTGACTTTGATCAGCAGGTAAGTTTGAATGCCATAGGACAAGTGGGTGAGAAGATGAAAGTAATGGCCAATTTCGATACCAAAGCTAGCTTTCAGTATGAGCAAAATTTAAAACTAGACTATACAGGTTTTGAAGAAGATATTATTCAGAAGATAGAAGCAGGGAATGTGAGTATGCCCGTGAACAGCACATTGATTACAGGGGCACAAAATTTATTTGGTTTGAAAACCCAGCTTCGTTTTGGCAGACTAAGCGTCACTGGTGTTGCCGCTAACCAAAGAGCTAGCATCGACCGGGTAGGAGTGCAAGGAGGGGTGCAAACCCGCCGATTTGAATTGAAAGTAAGTGAGTATGAAGATAATCGCCATTTCTTCCTATCCCAATTCTTCCGGGATAATTATGAGCGCGCTTTGCGGACTATCCCCACTATTACTTCAGGGGTAATGATTACCAGGATGGAAGTATATGTAACTAACCGCAATAACAATACGCAAACGCTGCGTAATACAGTAGCCTTGCTAGATTTAGCCGAAACACGTGAAAATGTATACAGACCAGATTTTCCGGTAATTGGTACTCCTCAGACCAGAGGACCGGCTTCCAATGAAGCAAATGGTTTATTTAGCAATGTTATAACAATTCCAAACATACGCCAGGTTGATAACGCAGGCAGTGGTCTTGAAAGTAGAGGATTGGTTAGAGGTACAGATTTTGAACTGCTGCGATCTGCCCGGCGACTGGCTGAAACAGAATACAATTTTCATTCACAACTTGGGTATATCTCTCTAAATACGCCCTTACGGAACGATGAAATTCTGGCTGTTGCCTATGAATATACATACCAAGGCAGAAAGTATAAAGTAGGTGAGTTGATGGAAGATTATCAGGCACGCAATGAAGATGAAGTAATTGTACTAAAGCTGCTTCGTCCTTCTACAGTTCGGATAGATTTGCCTACCTGGGATCTGATGATGAAAAACGTCTACTCACTGGGAAACGGGCAAATTAACAAGCAAGGCTTCCAGCTAAGAGTAATTTATAAAGACGACGTTACCGGTATTGATAACCCAAGTCTGCAGGAAGGAGCCCGCACCAAAGATATACCATTGGTGCAGGTATTAAAGTTAGACCAGTTGAATCCGCAAGGTGATCCGCAAATAGATGGAAATTTTGATTTCATTGAAGGCATTACGGTTGATAGCCGGTATGGACGTATCATATTTCCTGTGCTCGAACCATTTGGAAGCCATTTGCAAACATATTTTAATCCTGCAACCGAAGGAAACCTTATCAGTAAATATGTATTTCCTACGCTCTATCAGTCTACCAAACAAGAAGCCCAGCAAATAGCCGACAAAAATAAATTCTTTATTAAAGGCAGTTTTCAGTCTTCCGCTTCCAATGAATTTATGCTTCCCGCAATTAATGCAGACGAAAACTCGGTAATTGTTACTGCCGGAGGAGTGCCCTTAGTAAACGGGCAAGATTACATTGTAGAGGGCCAACGGGTGCGTATCGTGAATGAAAGTATATTAAATTCCGGAAGGCCGATAGATATTCAGTTTGAAAAGAATGATCTTTTTAATAACCAGACCCGCTTTTTGGTAGGAGCCAGAGCAGAATACGAAGTGTCTAAAGATTTTATTTTAGGTTCTACATTTATGAACTTAAAGGAAAGACCTTTACTACGCCGTGTTGGCTTGGGTAACGAACCTACCAATAATTCCATTTTCGGCCTGGATGCCAACTTCCGGAAAGAGTCTCGTATTCTCACAGCCTTATTAGATAAACTGCCGCTAATTCAAACCAAAGAACCTTCTACCATCAATATCAGTGGCGAATATGCACGTTTATCTCCGGGAGTGGCTCCACTTGCCCAGAACAACTCTTTTATAGATGACTTTGAGAATGCCGAATTACCCTTCGATCTGGGCCGCACCCCTCATCAGACCTGGGCTCTAGGCTCTACACCCAGGCTATTTCCTGAATATAATTCTACCAACCGGAACAATGCTTACCGGCGGGCTAAGTTAGCCTGGTATACGGTCGATCCGATTTTCTATAGAAGAGGCGGGCCTAATTTCCCTGGCAATATTACAGAAGCAGATATGACCAATCATTATATCCGGAAGGTAAACCCTCAGGAAATATTCAGGAACCGGGCTGCTTTTATTGCTCAACTGAATGAATCAATTTTTGACCTGGCGTATTTTCCCGAAGAAAGAGGGCTATATAACTATAATCCGGACCTGAATACAGATGGCACCTTAAAAAATCCAACAGGAAACTATGGAGCTATTTCCAGAGCCATGACTAATGATATTGATTTTGATAATGCTAATATCCAATACATTGAATTCTGGATGATGGACCCCTTTATACAAGGAGAACGCGGTAGAGTGTTGGATGGAAAATATAACTATGATGGCAGCCAGCGGAGAGGAGGCGATTTATTTATTAACTTAGGCAGCATCTCTGAAGATATTATGCGAGACAGCCGCCACGCCTTTGAAAATGGATTGCCGGTAGAAGATACCCCAGCCCCAGGAAGAACAGAAATAGCAGAAAATCAGTGGGGACGCGTAACCACTAAACAATTCCTGAACAATGCGTTCGAAAATACAGCCGGCAGCCGCGCCCGCCAGGATATTGGTTTAGACGGATTAAATAGCAGCACTGAAGCAACATATTTTGGGGATTACCTCAACCAAATACCTGCTGGAGCCAGACAGCAGATTGCCAATGACCCTTCCGGCGATGATTTTCAATATTTCCTAGATCCTCAGTTCGACTCTCAGGATGCAAAGGTACTAGAGCGTTACAGGAAGTTTAATGGGATGGAGGGTAATTCTCCGGAAGCTGATAATTCTGAACTGATCCGTTCGGCCACTACACTTCCCAACAATGAGGACCTAAACAAAGACAATACTATTTCTGACCTGGAAGAATATTACCAGTATAGAATAAGTATCCGTCGGCAAGATATGGAAGTAGGCAGGAACAATATTGTAGATAGAGTTACAACTAAAGTGGATGGAGAAGATGTAAACTGGTACTTATTCCGCATACCTATCCGGGAAGGATACGAAAAAGTAGGTAACATCAACGGCTTTAAATCCATCCGGTTTATGCGGATGGTGTTAACAAACTTTGCCGAGCCTACCGTATTACGTATGGCACAATACCAGTTAGTATCTAACCAATGGCGGCAGTACGAAGAAAGTATGTTCGACAGAGGCATACAGCAGCCCATTGAACGGTATGATGCCAAGTTTACTTTGTCTACGGTGAATATTGAAGAGAATGGCCTTGGCACTTCTACTACCTCCCCATATGTAATACCTCCGGGCATGCCACGCGATCAGGATATTACTACCTTGAATAACCGCCAGCTCAATGAGCAATCGTTAAAAATGTGTGTAGAAGACCTGAGAGACCGGGATTCCAGAGCGGCTTTCAAAAATGTTACCCTGGACCTGATTAACTACAAACGCCTGAAAATGTTCTTGCATGCTGAAACTGCTGAACAGAATACACGGTCGGGAGAAATATCCGCTTTCTTGCGCTTAGGAACAGATTACTCAGAGAACTATTACGAGATAGAAGTGCCTCTGACAATAAGCCAGCCTAGCAATGCTGACCCGGCCGAGGTATGGCCAGCAGAAAATGAGATAGATGTCGCTTTTGAAGACCTGATAAATGTAAAAGCTAGCCGTAATGTGCAGAATAAAAGCTTAGTAATTCCTTATGCAGAAACGATAGGCCGCTACACCATCCGGGTTATAGGTAACCCCGACTTAAGTGCTGTACAGACGCTAATGATTGGGGTGCGCAATCCTGCTTCACCAGACCAAAGTCCTAAAACGGTATGTATCTGGGCCAACGAATTACGCTCGAATGGATTTGACCAGGAAGCAGGCTGGGCGGCTACTGGCCGGATAAGTGCTAAATTGGCTGATTTTGCTACTGTTACTGCTTCCATAAAACACATGACCTATGGCTTTGGAAGTATCCAGCAAAAGATTTCAGAACGTGCCCGCGAAAATACAACCTTATGGGATGTTAGTTCCAACGTTAACCTGGATAAACTGCTTCCTTCTTCTTTCGGCTTGAAAATCCCCATGTTTGTAAGTTATGAACGGCAGAATGTAAAACCCCGCTTTAACCCCTTAGATCCGGATATGCGGCTGGATGTAGCTTTAGATAATTTACGGGATGACAGAGGGCAAACCAGAAGTTCGTACCGCAGACTGGTGGAAGATAACATTACGCGTAGAAGTATAAACTTTACGAATGTACAAAAGGTAAAACTCAATCCGGAAGCTAAAACCCATTTTTACGACATTGAGAATTTATCGTTTACCTATGCCTATAGTGACATTCAGCAATCCAATATTCTGACCGAGCAGTATCTGCAGAAGAACTACCGTACCGGGTTGGCTTACAACTACACAAGTGATGCTAAGCCAATAGAACCCTTTAAAAAACTAACCTTTTTAAGTTCACCGTATTTGAAATGGTTGCAAGAGTTTAACTTCAGCCTTACACCCAAAAGTGTGACCGTGCGCGGCGACTTAGACAGAAGTTTTACTAAGACTCAGCTACGCAGTGCCGACCTCACAACCATTGGTATACTGCCCATGTACGAAAAGTCTTTCCTGTTCAACCGCCTGTATGATGTAAAATGGAACCTGACCCGTAGTCTTGTATTAGATTATTCCGCCACTGCTAACTCAGTAATTGATGAACCAACCGGTGAAATAAATGAAGATGAACTCCGGCCCGGCTTTACCAAAAGAGATTCTGTACTAGCCAATTTGAAACGCCTGGGACGGATGAAGAACTTCAGCCAGCGGGTTACGGCCACCTACCAGATTCCTCTGGATAAATTCCCGCTTACTGACTTTTTGAATGCCAATATACGGTACAGTGCCGGGTACAATTGGCAGGCAGCTTCACAGGCAGCATATGATATAACCTTACAAGAATACCAGGCCGACAGTTCACTGGTAAGAAACTTCTTTGGTAATACTATTCAGAACAACCGCCAGCGGGAAATACAAGGCCGTATTGATCTTACACGTTTATATAACAAGGTGAAGTTTTTGAAAAACATTAACACGCCGCCACCTGCTAAACCCAACACACCTCCAGGGCAACCGCAAAAGCAGCAGACTCAGGCGGTACAGGATACAGTAAAAAGGCCGCCAGAGCTTCGGGCTTTAAAAAGTGTGGTGCGTATGCTAATGACCGCCCGGACAATTAATATACAATATGGCATTGAAGAAAGCACTGTTTTACCTGGCTTCCTAGGCAACCCACGTTTCTTTGGTTTAGATAGTACATTTACTTATCCTGGCTATGGTTTTATACTTGGCAGCCAAGATGCATCTGTCCGCAAAACACTTGCTGAGCAAGGCCTCTTATCCAGAAGCCCGGATCTCAATGAGCAGTTCAGCCAGAACTTTACAGAAAACCTGAATATACGCACAGCGTTAGAACCTTTCCGTGATTTTAAGATACAGCTGGATGCTAAACGCCTGAAAACAATAGATTATAATGAATTCTACAGAGCACAAGTAGACGAAGACACATTAACCGGAATCAGGACACCTATACTAGACGCATTCGGAAATCCTGTGTATGGTAGCCAGAATCCGGTACTGATGGGAAATTATAGCATTTCTATCTTATCTATCAAAACAGCTTTCCAGAATGACAATAGCTTAAATGAATCTCCGGTATTCAGTAATTTTTCTAAATATCGAGAAACTATTATGAACCGGTTGGCTACTATGAACCAGGCGGAAGGTTCGTATAGTGATAAATCGCAGGATGTGGTAATTCCGGCATTTATTGCGGCCTACACTGGCAAAGATCCAAAAAAAATGAAATTATCTCAGTTTCCGGCTATTCCGCTGCCTAACTGGCGGGTAGACTACGCTGGCTTATCGCGTTTGGAACTGTTAAAGAACTTTTTCTCTTCTGTTAACCTGACGCATAGTTACACATCTAACTATACGGTGCGGAACTTCACTTCCTCTCTGGAATATGAAGAAGGAGTAGTAAGTATGAATAATGGCAAAATTAATGAGCAGTTACCCAGCCTGAAAAGTGACTCCGGAACGTATGTCCCGGTATATGTAATTGATCAGGTAACGATTACAGAAAGGTTTGCTCCGTTAATTGGAATTAACGTACGTACACAAAATAAAATTACGGCCCGTGTGGAATACAACCAGGAGCGGAACATACTGCTGCAGTTATCTAACATCCAGGTAACAGAAATTCAGAATAAAGATTTAGTGATTGGGTTAGGATTTACCCGCAATAATACCCGCCTGCCTTTCAAAGTGAATGGAAAAAATACAGTGCTAAAAAATGACCTGAACTTCCGGTGCGACTTTACCTTGAGAAGTGGCAGAACCATACAACGCAGCATAGAAGAAGGCAGTACGGTAACAGCAGGTAATTTAGGGATACAATTTAAACCTGCGATTACCTACACTGTTAACCAAAGACTTAACCTGCAAATGTACTTTGACAGAAATATTAATGATCCCAGAATATCTTCTTCATTCAAAAGGTCTAATACCAACTTTGGTGTTCAACTCCGCTACAGTTTAAGCCAGTAAACTCACCGGATAGAAAATACACAAAGGGCTTACTGGTTTTAAAACTAGTAAGCCCTTTGTATTACATATACAAATAGTAGGGTTGCAATAAGGAAACAAAATCTGGTGTATAGGTGCCTTCAAGGGTTTTTATATACAACGTTCTTTCTACACAAGGCTGTGGATTAAAGGCAAAAGAGGTAATAATGCGTAGTTGCCGCCCTTTGTATTTTTCCAGAATGTGTAGCTTCTCATACGGATAAAGATTTACTTCTTCAGCCGCCGCTTCCAGCAAATTGGTTTCGTGCACCGGCAGCATTACTATGAAGGAGCCTTCTTTCTCTAACAAATAAGAAGTAATAATAGCTAATTCTGATAATTGAAGAGATTCGCTATGCAGGGCTACATTTTGAGAAAACTCTTTTCGTTTGAGATGGTTCGAAAAAAAGGGAGGATTAGAAATTACTACATCGTACTTTTTCCGGCAACGCACACTGTACGCTTGTATACTGCTGCTATGAACTCTGATACGGTCGGCAAAAGGGCTATCCGCTACATTTTCTGTGGCTTGTTCAGCAGCAGCCTTGTCTATTTCTACGGCATCTATCTGGGCCTGGCTGCGTTGCGCAACCATTAAAGCCAGCAGTCCGGTACCTGTGCCAATATCCAGTATTTGTTTAGCCTGGGCTACCCGGACATAAGCTCCCAGAATACAGGAATCTGTACAAACTTTCATGGCTGTTTTATCCTGCTGTATGCGGAATTGCTTAAACTGAAAGTAGGAATTAGACATGAGGAAAACGTTGATTATATACCTCCGTTACGTACGTTTAGAATGTAAAAATGATTGTTGCACCACCTGTATTTTTATAGCTCTGTTGTATCTGCTCCTGCCTCATAGCCACTATCTATTAACAAATTTGGGCCAGCCGCACTTTGCACAGCTAGCTGGTCGCAACGTTCGTTTTCTATATTTCCGGCATGCCCTTTTACCCAGATAAACTTCACCTGATGCTGGTTAAATATATTTAAAAACCTGCGCCAAAGATCCGGGTTTTTTACTTTGGCAAACCCTTTTTTCTGCCAGCCCCACAACCAGCGTTTCTCAATCGCATCTACCACATACTTAGAGTCAGAATAAATTACCACCTGATGCCCGGTCCCTTTTAAGGCTTCTAATCCTGCAATTACAGCTAGTAGTTCCATCCGGTTATTGGTCGTTTTGCGGTACCCAGCGGTTAATTCTTTTCTATGCTGATTGTATTTTAGTACAACTCCATACCCACCCGGACCAGGATTTCCTTTGGAAGCACCATCGGTATACATTGTGATCATAAGCCCAGATTCGTTTTAAATAATTTAATGGCAATAGCAATCAGAATAATGCCAAATACTTTCCGTAATAAATTTGCACCGGCATTTCCCAATTTACTTTCAATCCATTCCGAGGACTTCAGCACAATATAAACAAACACTAGGTTTAGGGTAATACCTACCAGTATGTTAGGCGTGGTATATTCTGCCCGGAGGGAAATAATGGTGGTCATGGTGCCGGCTCCGGCAATCAGAGGAAAAGCTAAAGGAACAATAGAGGTAGTACCAGCATTTGTATCCTCTACAAAAATGTTAATACCCAGCGTCATTTCCATCCCAATCAGAAAGATGATAATGGCTCCGGCAATGGCAAACGACGCTACATCTACCCCAAAAAGTTTTAAAATAGATTCACCTAAATACAGAAAGCCAAACATAAGTACGCCCGCAGCAATAGTCGCTTTTTCGGACTCAATGCGCCCGGCTTTTTTGCGTAGCTCAATTATTATCGGAATGGAGCCAATAATGTCTATCACCGAAAATAGAATAAGAGAAACCGATAGTATTTGTTTCAGGCTAAACATAGGCAATCCACTGGTTGATTAATAGTTAAAGGTGTTCCCGGCAAAAGTATGGAAAGTATAGCTGTCTGACCTACTACTTACTCTATCTGCCTGTTGAGGAAAGCTTGCAGCGTGTGTATTTCTTCGGTTGTAATAGCCGGGAAGTTGGCAATCCGGAAAGTGTTCTGCTTCCAGGCTCCATAGCCATTTCCCAGGGTTATTCCTTCCTGTTTCGCTTTTTCCTTTAGTTGCCCGATCAGTACCGGATCAGCTTGTATGGTTATAACCGTATCTGACCGCACGCCAGGGTTTCCTACCAGTGGCTTCATGTCTTCTCTTCCATGAAAAAAGGTGTACCAGTCTGCTGCTTGTTGTTTTATCCGATTACTGAGCATGCCAATTTCATCTACATTTTCCATTACACGCATCAACAGATAAATGCTGAGCACATTAGGTGTATAATGCGTCTGGTATCTCTCTATGTTTTCCTGAATAAACAGCAGGCTATTGTAATGATCATTCTCCCCGAGTTGACGGGCACGTTTTAAGGCCCGGGGTGAACAGACGAGCAGCCCTAGTCCGGCAGGCAATCCTAAGCATTTCTGCACGGAAGCGAACCAGATATCTGCCAGCGTAAAATCCAGGGTAATTCCGCCTAATGAAGAGGTAGCATCTACGGCGATCAATTTATCGGAATAGCCTTTAGAAAAATTAGCTAACGTAGTATTGTTTACTTGTGTCCCATTAGATGTTTCGTTTTGAGTAAAGCACAGAATCTCTGCCTCTGAAGGAATATATACGGCATCAGCTTGCAATTCTTCATTTAGGCCAAACGCGTAGCCCTCAGATTTAGAGCGCAGCTTAGCCGAATATTCCCGCCATTTTGCTCCAAAAGCCCCATTGTACAGATGATAACTATGTTTCTCTACCAGCGACTGGGCTATAATTTCCCAGCTTTCAGTAGCGGAAGATACGTACATCACCGAATAATCTGCCGGAATATGCAGTTTCTCTTTCAGTAGCTCAATACTTCTCTGGCATACATCCATAAACACAGCACTCCGATGGTTTACACTTAATATACCTTGTGTATAAGCATCCTGCATGTAGTGAGCCACTTGCGGATATACTTTAGATGGACCGGGATAAAAGGTAATAGCCATAGAATGATGAGTAATAATTGGTGAAGAAAAAATACGTTATTTCGGCTGGTTCAAAAAATATTCTATGGCCAGGCGGTAACCTTCCATTCCTAACCCACAAATAACACCCTTACAACGGCTACTCAGGTAACTGTGATGGCGGAAACTTTCGCGGGCATAAATATTGGAGATATGTACTTCCATCACCGGAGAAGTAATGGCTGATATGGCATCTGCCAGTGCAATAGAAGTATGTGTATAGCCACCGGCATTCAGAATAATGCCATCTACTGAAAAGCCTTCCTGATGCAACTTATTAATAAGTTCACCTTCTATATTGGATTGGAAATAAGCTAAGTCTACATCCGGATACCTGGTTTTCAACTTTTCCAGATAATTTTCGAATGATTCGCTTCCGTATATACTTTTTTCCCGTACACCTAGCAGATTCAGATTAGGGCCATTAATAATAAGTAATTTCATCCGGTATGGTTGGTTATGTAGTGGCAGGCAAAGTTAACCAAAGCCCTTTCTTATCACAACAGAGTTTAAAAAAGCTTTATCAATTAGCTAAGTTGTTACTTTTCAAGCCATTTAATTTCAACTGATTTTTAGTTGTTCATGACTCTGCTATGAAGAAAGCTCTATCTTTACTAAACAATCCTACTCTAACCCGTATACTTTCTGCATGAATTGGAAAAGCGCCATAAAAGAATTTAAGAACTACCTGCAACTGGAACGGTCACTGGCTGGCAACTCTATAGAGGCGTATATACACGATGTAGACAAACTGCAACAATACCTGGAACTGTCTGGTAAAAATGTGTTACCCGAGGCTGTTTCTTCCGGCGATTTACTGGATTTTCTGCAATACATTGGTGAACTGGGTATGTCAGCACAGTCGCAGGCCAGGATATTGTCTGGTATTAAGTCGTTTTACCGGTATTTGCTGATGGAAGATATCATTAAGAATGATCCTTCCCATCTCTTAGAATCACCTAAGCTGGGGCGTAAGTTGCCAGATACGTTAAGTTTACCGGAGATAGATGAGTTACTGTTGGCCATAGACCTTTCTACCCCAGAAGGTGCACGCAACCGGGCCATTATAGAAACCCTATATAGTTCGGGCTTACGCGTATCGGAACTGGTAGAACTGAAACTGACAAACGTATACACCGATATTGGTTTTCTGCGTGTAACTGGCAAAGGTAATAAAGAACGACTGGTGCCTATTGGCCGCGATGCCCTCAAATACCTCAACATTTATATAGAGCAGATCCGTTGCCATGTACCAGTCAAAAAAGAGTTTGAGAACTATGTTTTTCTGAACAGGCGGGGCGGCAAACTTTCCAGGGTAATGGTATTTATGATTATTAAAGAACTGGCCGAGCGGATTGGTCTGCAGAAAAGTATCAGCCCTCACACCTTCAGGCATTCATTTGCTACGCATTTAATTGAAGGTGGTGCCGACCTGCGGGCCGTACAGGAGATGCTAGGCCACGAGTCTATAACTACTACCGAAATATACACGCACCTGGACCGGGATTATCTGAAACAAATTATCAAAGATTACCACCCCAGAAGCTAACCTCCTTGGAACAAAAAGGCTCACCAATCAGGTAAACTGGTGAGCCTTTTTGTGAATTGCTTCTTTAGCAAACTATTTAGTTTATACTTTTATCCCGGCGGTCAGTTACTACACAATCGAGTAGTATTACCTTGCGGCCTTCTAGGATATACCGGATGTAACCTGTACTATGACTATCGTTGTAGGGATGCGTATATATTTGCGGAACTCCATTATCTTCAAAAAAATCAGCTACTTCTTTATCTACCAGCAGAAGGTCTCTGTCGAGAAAGCCTCCCGGCGATTTCATTTTTTCTTCCATTGTATATTAGTTATGCGGTACACCCTGCCAGGCTAGTAAACTTTTCCCAGGGTATGCACTCCATTTATATACATCTGCCCTTTTAAGAAGGTTCCTTCGGTACCTCTACAGGTAGCCTGGCTACAGAAATGCGCCCTACTCAAGTACTATTTTTTTTCGATCGTAGACAAGGGTAGCAAACACACCCATTCCTCCTTTTACTGTAGATTTTACTTTAGCCGGTTGAGCAAAAGGATTTCCATTGGCATTAGCCGCTGCCGCTACAGTTTCCAGAAAGTCGTAGTAGCTTTTTTCTATATGATATAAAGAAACGTACACCGTATCTCCTGCCTGATAATTGTATCCGGTGCCTAAGGTAACTTCGCCATTGGTGTTAAATGAATCGTCCAGATTAAAATCTACATCGGCATTTTTATTGAGGCTGTCTCTATGTATCTGTAAGCGGTAATAATTGGTAAGAGAGGGATCATCGTCAAATTTTACTAACAGAAAGGCAAAGTCATCTTCATTGTATTTCCACTCCACTGATTTAATAGGTACTTTCGGCAAAAATCTGGCTGTCCCTGTAATAGACCGTCCTTTAGGATCTTTTACCTCCAGCGTATACTCTATTCCCTGCACAGCTCTGGTGGGTTTGTTAGAAACATAGTTATAGGCTTTCCGGTAAAAAGTATCTACTTCTACTGAATAATTCAGGGTAGTACGGTCGGCCCCGTAGGTAATATTTACACTGGCATCGTTGACAATAGGCAGCCGTGGGCCTTCAAAATAACTGACACTTTCAGTAACAGCCATCCGGTAGGGCTGGCCATCTTCCAGGTAGCATTCTACTACCAGTTGTTCATCATAATCAGGTAAAGGCACTTCTATTTCTTTTTCCAGATCACATGCAGTAACCAACGCCATAAGTAAAACCAACGAAACAAGCCACCCTGCTGTATTGATTAAGTTTCTGCAATGAGTGGGTATGGAATGAATAAGCATATAAAAATACGATACTGTTTGAAGCTTAGAATTTGAAATTATAGGTGATAGAAGGAATAACCGGGAACAGAGATACTTGTTTAGCCTTAAATCCGGTAATAATATCTGTTTGCCTGTCCCGTACTTCTTCAAAATAAATAAAATACGGATTTTTCCGGTTGTATGCATTGTACACACTCAAGGTAAGATCCGATTCGCCCCATTTTGGAAAAAACCGCCATACCAGCCCTACATCCAGCCGGTGGTAAGGAGCCATCCGGAAGCTATTCCGCTGCAAATACTCTGGCACCACCGTAAAGTTAGAGCCATTAATATCTTGCACTAAAAAACGGCCTACAGGCAGCGATATAGCATTACCAGTACCATACACCCAGGTAGTAGTGATTGATAAACGCCTGGAAAGCTCATGAATCAGCACGGCTGAAACATCATGCCTGCGGTCGTAGCGGGGAAAAAAGGGATTGCCATTATTAATATCATTAAATTTGCGGTATGTCCAGGAAAGTGTATAGCCAACCCAGCCAGTCGTGCGGCCTTCCCGTTTTTCCAGGTATATTTCGTTGCCATACCCCCATCCGCGGCCAAAAACAAATTCTTCTTCCAGCCGTGGATTAACAAATAGCTGTGCTCCATCGCGGAAGTCCAGTTGGTTTTTCATCCATTTATAATACACCTCATTGGTCAGCAATAACTTGCCTTTGAATAATAAGGTACTGATCCCGGCGGCAAGCTGATCTGAACGCTGTGGTTGTACAAGCCGGCCAGAAGGATACCAAATATCAGTGGGCAGGGAAGCACCGGAATTAGCTACCAGATGTACATACTGGTACATGCGGGAGGCACTTGCTTTTAAAGAAGTATTTTCGCTTAGTTTATACCTGGCGGCTAGCCTGGGCTCTACTCCTCCAAACCATTTGCCTTTATTCTCAAACCCGGAAAACCGAAGCCCACTGTTAAACCGCCACAGTGGACCTGCCGTTAGTTCACTGGATACATACGCCCCTATTTCTGATCCGGTGAGCCCTTGCCCGGAGTTAAAGGCGATTGTTCCATCTTCACTATCTGCTTGCAGGCGTCCGATGTCAAAGGTATGATGGGTATACTGGCCTCCGAAACGGATGGTATGATTGGCATTGGCTGTATAATAAAAGTCTGTTTTAGCTCCCAGATCGCGGATAGTAGACCCCAGTGTAAAGCTAAATATGTCAAACTTGTTTTCAATCGTGTACTTATAATCAGAATAGATAAGAGAAGTGTTAGCAAATAGTTTAGGGCTAAAAATATGGTTCCACCGGACAGTGGCTGCATTATTGCCCCAGTTAAAGTTGATATTAAAGTTATCTCCTTGAAACCCAAACTTATCTCTCCCCAGGTAACCACTCACAAATAGGCGGTCTTTCTCACCCAGGTCATAATTTACCTTTGCATTCAGATCATAGAAATAATAATCTGGTATCTCGTTATAGTCTTCATTGTCTCTGTTTGCCCGGTTAAGTGCCCGAGTGAACGCATCAAAGTACGTACGCCGCCCAGATAGCACAAAAGATGATTTATTTTTGACTAATGGCCCTTCCAGAGTAAGACGCGAGGCAATAGCTCCAATACCTCCGGAACCGGTAAACTTCTGATCGTTGCCATCTTTCAGCTTTACATCCACCACTGACGACAACCGTCCCCCATACTGAGCCGGGAAATCACCTTTATATAGATCCACTCCTTTTACAGCATCCGGATTGAATATACTGAAGAAACCAAACAAGTGGGCAGCATTATATACCGTAGCTTCATCTAACAGAACAAGGTTCTGGTCAGGGCCGCCCCCACGCACGTACAATCCGCTGGCTCCTTCTCCACCCGATTGGATGCCAGGCTTCAACTGTAATACTTTTATTATATCTACTTCTCCGAATATAGCAGGCACCAGTTTTATCTCCTTAATATTAAGCTTTTCCACACTCATCTGTGTCTGATTGAGCTTGTCCTGTAGCGATTCGGCCTGCACAACTACTTCCTGTAATTCCCTTTTTTCGGGAGAAAGAACAATGGTAAGCTGTGTATTCCGGTTTAAAAGCAGACGTCGGCTAACTTGCTGATATCCAATATAAGAAATAACCAGCTGCACACTGTCGGCTGGCAAGGAAAGGGAAAAAAATCCGTATGCATTGGTGGTGGTACCTTTGCTTAAAGCCGGAGCATATATAGTAGCTCCTACCAGGTCTTCGCCTGTATCGGCATCTTTTACATATCCGCTAACTGAAAAATTACTCTGCGCATTAACTACATGACTTCTGGAGAAAATTACGAAAGCAACAACGAAGCATACGAAAATTTTATATGCCACCACGCGTAAACCTGCATTCACCTTCATTTGCACTATTGACGATTGACTTAATCTGTTAGTATGCCTTATCCTGCTTTTAAGAAAGGCAAGCATTTATAGATATAGATACAGTACTAACATAACTCTAAAAAGCAGGTTATGTTACTTAAGTTATGGTAAGAATATGTTTAGCATTCTATAAGTTATAGCCTGTTAATTTGTTTCCTCCCCTACCACTACCGGCTCCTGTAGGTTAGCCTGTCTACCAGCAACTGGCGAGAAAAGACTACTAAAATACCAGCTGAGTTTTTCTCTGGAAAATTGTTTTTCAGCCAGCAACCTGGCAGCCGTTTTTGCTTTTGCCAATTTCTGTTTGCTAGCCATATAAGGAAGTAGCTTTCGATAAACTTGCCCAGGATTGTCTGGCGCAGCATAAAAACCACAGCCTGCCTGCTCTATACAGGTTTGTATCCACCCGGTTGTATTTACGATGCATAGTTTACCTGCTGCCAGGCTATCAAAAAACTTATTAGGGCTATTGGTTTCCAGAACAGGTAACTGAGCAAAAGAAATGTATACTGCATCCACACGTTTTAGTATTTCCCGAAGCTCATATTTGCTGGTATGGGGCACAAATTGCATAGCCGTTACCCCCTGCTGCCTTGCCTTATTCTGTAAGTATTGCCATTGGCTACCTTTGCCTATCATAAGAAATTCTACGTTAGTCAGATTCTTCTCCTGAAAAAATCTGGCAACTTCCAGATAGCTTTCCAGGTAATTTACCTGGCCCACTGCACCAAAATAAGCAATGGTAAATTTACCGGTGCGTTTCTCAGGTGAGCCATACCATATAGATTCTTCATCAAACTCGAAAAAATCGCAATCGGCCATGTTCGGAACCATATGCACCTTTGCCATATCTTTTACTTTAGTAACAACAGCTTGTGCAATTCCAGGAGAAAGCGCTACAATTTTATCCGCCTGGGTATAGATATAATTTTCTAGGGCGAAAAGTGCTTTTATCAAATACTTGTTCTTGATTACACCCATTTCTATTGGGGCTTGCGGCCACAAATCCCGGACTTCAAAGTAAAAAGGAATATGCCTGAATCTTTTCAGCAGGCAGGCGATAATGCCTACTGTAAGCGGTGTAGAAGTAGCATAACAAATATCCACTTGCTTCATTTTTATAGCCAGTAGATACGATTTCAAAACAAATTTCAGAAAAGCATATACCCGGCCACTAAAACCTAAACGGTTATCATAGTACACAGGCAGATAATGAACGGTAATACCCTCTATTTCCGACTTTTTGTACTTCTTCTGATTATGACTGCTAATAACCTCTACTCTATGTCCGTTTTCTACAAGCGCTTTTGCCAGGTAATAGGATCTGGAGGAGCCTCCATCTGCATAGGTATTAAAGTATTGGTGAATGTAGAGTATGTTCATTTGTTACTTTCCATAGCAATTAGCAAATTTAGTATTTTATCTGCTCAGCACTACTATACAAACGTTGTATTCATACCAGGAAACTTACATTCTGGAAGCTTTTTTGCTTAAAATCTGCTAAGCAAAAGCATATTATGAAAAATGGTGTTTTATCCAGGCTGCTAGTAAAACAACTGTCCATAATTCGGACGAATAATCCATTTTGCCAGATAGATGTGCCTGTAATAACCGTTCTACCAGCTCATAGGAGACTGTTTGATATAGTTCATTATCCTTGTCTTTCACCAGCTGAATAAAAGGTGTGCCTTTAGTTGTTCGCAGCCATGCACCAAAGGGCATTCCAAAGCCTTCTTTCGGCCTGGTTACATAGGCTTTTCCCCCTATCCTGGTAAGTATATCTTTCAACAGCCATTTCTTTCCATTTTTTACTAAAAAGGTTGCTGGCAATGCCTTAACTAACTTTACTACTTCTGCATCCAGGTAAGGCAACCGTGCTTCCAGGCTATGTTGCATCGTCATGCGGTCGGTGAGGGTAAGTATGTCTGCTGAAAGGTAGTTAGTCTGATCGTAGATAAGTGCTTTTTGTAAATACTGCTCAACTGCCGTATTATCCATTTCTACAAGAGGTGCCTTTCCGGGTAAATGGCTGCCTAAACTCAGATGAGCCGTAAAATTAAGAAAGGTTTGCTCAGGTGAAACACTGGCTTGTACTGCTAGTTTCTGCAATAACCTAAATGGTTTCCGGAAGGGTAGTTGACGGCCGGTAGGAATAATAGAAGCCGTTTTTTTAAGTGCGGGCAATACTTTTACCAGCTTATGATAATGCTTCAGATACTGGTAATAAGCCCAGTGCCTGTTATACCCGGCAAATAATTCATCTGCGCCTGCGCCGCTTAAAATTACTTTTACATGGGCTTTTGCTTCTTTTGAAAGCAGGAAAGTAAGCCAGGCGGCTCCATCTCCTACCGGCTGATCTATATAGCTGACAAATGTCTCAAAGTCATCCAGAATATCATTTTGTATAGTCAGTTCGTGGTATTCTGCTCCATATTGCCTGGCAGCCTGGCGGGCGTAATAATAATCCTTAGTCCCAAATGCTTTATCGGCTGGGTTATTGGCAATGGAGAAAACAGGCAAATGCGGTATACCTGCCTCTTTCGCCAGTGCCAGAAGAAGTGTAGAATCTACGCCGCCACTTAGAAACAAACCCACAGGCACTTCCACTGGCAAATGCCGCTTTACTGCTTCTACCAATGTTTCTTCTAGTGTATATACAATTTTTTGTTCTGAAATAGGCAGTGTATTTTTTTCTAAATGTATAGTACCTGCTTCTGTCAATGGTTGCCCTGTAGAGGTTGTGTAATACGTACCAGGAGTTATTTCATAAATATTTTCATAGAATGTAGCTGGCCGCTGGGCAAATTTATATTGAAGGTAATAGGCAATCTGGCTGGTATTTAGCTTTTTCTTGATCAGACCTGATGAGAGAATACCTTTAATCTCTGAAGAAACGATTAGATATGAATCTGTCTGGGCGTAAAACAAGGGCTTCATGCCAAAACGGTCGCGGCAAAGCACTACTTTTTCTTCTTGCCTGTCGTACCAGATGAAAGCAAACATCCCATTCAGGCGGGAAAGGCATTTCTCTCCTTCTTCCAGCAATAAATAAAGTAGTACTTCGGTATCTGTATTGGTTTGAAATGTATACGAACGCCGTAAGGAAGCTTTTAGCTGCTGATAGTTATAAATTTCTCCATTGTAAGCCAGAACGTATCTGCCGCAGGGAGAATGAAACAACTGATCGGCTGTAGGACGTATATCGGTAATCCGCAGGCGGTTTTGCGCAACAAAAACTTTATGTGCCGCTGAGGCTATTTCCTCTATATGTACGGCATCTGGCCCCCGGTAATCCAGGGAAGTAGCCATTTGCCGGATAGGCTCTTGGGTAAGCCGGGCGGTTGTATCAATAATCAGATGAATGCCACACATTACTACCGCCTTACGTGTATATGCAAGGCGTATTCTGCATTATTGCCTGGAATACTTACAGACAGCCGTCCTCCTGTATGAGTCAGCTGCTGTGGTTTTTGTTTGGTTCCGCTAGCAGGATCTGTCCAGTTTACGGTATACTTTCCGGCTGGCAGTTGCAGATCAAGTGTACTAGTTTGCAAATTCTCCAGGTAAAAGGCATACTCTTTTCCGGGCTTACTTAACGCATATACCCTACCCTGACCTACATGTGCGGCTGCCATAGTATCTGGTTTTAGGTGAATAAAATCCAGGTTCTCCATAAATTTTTTCAGTATATAGAGGTTCTTCCGGAAGGCAACACTCCCACCGCCAGGTGCTTCCTGTTTGTCGGTGCCATCTGGCTTTTGTACGGTAAACGAATAATCCAGATTATTGAACAAACCGCCACCGGCCATTATGAACCGCCAGGCTTGCCTTCGGTAGGTACTATCTGCATTGCCAGCAAAGCCAGATTCATCAAAGCCGATTACTTTATTGAGGTTATAATTATAGGATACGGCTTCCGGGCGGGCATAATGAAAATTAATAATAGAAATATTCGGGTCAGTAGATGGCAGTTTATAGGCGAAGTTGGTTACATTCTGGGCAATCAGGTGCTGGGCTGAGAAGTTTTTTTCTTCGTCTTTGATAGCTGCGGCCATGTATTTTTGCCAGGCTAGCGAAGAATCGCTGGCGGCTTCTACTTTGGTCTGCCATTCGGGCTGGGCAGTATCTAGTTTGCTTACTGTGGCTACCTGTTTAGGGTTATCAGCCCAGGGTTCGTTCTGGATTTCGTAGATCACGTTGTCGAATTCTTTCAGTTCCTGTACAATTTTTCGTACCATCTTCTCCTGGTGGGCAAGTAAGTTGCCATTGCCTAATGTCTGTACTTTATAAAATACCATGGTATCAGTACGGTTTATATTATTCTTCGGGTTCAACGGGCTACTTTTCCATCCTTCCGACCAGCCATACAACGAACTAAATAGCGTTACTTCCACCACAATCCCTCTTTTGCCGGCTTCGGTTATAAAATCTTTTAATCTGGTAAAATAACTCTGGTCCCATTGAGTAAGGTCAAACTTATTGCCGCCATTGTCATAGCCAGGCATATTGCTGCGAATCCAGGGAGCCACATAGCGGTCGTTTGCCGGAGCCAAGGTGTTTTTAGAAATATTAAATGCCCCCGGGTCTTCTACATACGAACCGGTAAAAATACGCGTATAGTTCAACCCATCTTTCTGAAGGGCATTTAAATAAGTGATGTAATCAAAATCAAGATTTAATACTGCTCCATAATGTTCACCTGAGGTAATAAGAATAGTAGGCTTCCCCCGGAACAGAAAGTAATGTGGATTCTCCGGGTGCAAAGAAATGGGTTTTGAAGGCGGAAGAGCACTACTCCCTGTCAAAAGGATAATACAGGCCAGAATGAGTTGTTTCATGTGGATTCAATTCCCTGAGTGATTATTAAATATAGATAAATTATATAGCAAACATAAGGAAGAAGATTGCGGAAACTACAAATAAAAAAACCATTGCTTGGCTGGCAATGGTTTTCTGAAAAATAACTTAGGTTAAATTTATGGATTTTCAACTTTAAGCAATTCCATTTCAAAAACAAGGGGGGCATACGGAGGAATAGAACTGGCACCTTGTGCACCATATGCTGCTCCAGACGGCATCAATACTACCGCTTTTTCACCTTCTTTCATTTTCAAAAGTGCTTGTTTAAAGCCAGGGATCAATTTCATTTTGTCCAAAGAAGTGGAAGGAGAAATAGTATTTTTATCAAATTCCAGTCCGTTCAGAAATAAGCCTCTGTAATTTAATGTTACTTTGCCAGTAGAGTCCGGAATATTACCTGTACCTACTTTAGTAATAATACGGTATACATTAAAGTTATTTGAACCTACAGCTATCGAAAAAGGAGTTATGGCAGTACTGTCTGCATTTTTCAGTTTTTTTGTGGTATAGTAATCAACTAAGGCTTGTTCCTCTGTCATTAGTTTTTCCAGGGTTACACGGAATTTCAGAGCAGAATAAGGAGGTATTTTTTCCAAATTTCTATTGCCATATGCCAATGTATGCGGCAGGTACAAGTCTGCTACTTGCCCTTGCTGCAATTGACCTATACCCAGATTAAAACCTTCGATAATGGTACCATCATTAAAAGCAAAACGTAAAGGTTTATCGGAAGCTGAACTATCGAATTTAGTTTCGTCTAATAAGCGGCCTACATATTGTACCACTAATTGGTCGCCGGTAGCAGGTTTGGTACCTCCACCTTGAGGAGCCGACTGGATAACATAATAATACCGTTTATCGCCAGTGCCTGCTTCTTGCCAGCCTGTAGTACCATTCCAGGGATTTATGCCTTTTGCTGTAAAATACTGCTGAATTTGTTGTAAATTTTGATTGTACTTTTCTTCACTTTCTTTATTAGGGTCTTTCGTACAAGCCTGGAAAGCAAATATGGCTACCAGGCCAAGCATCATCAGTCTGAAATTTTTCATTAGGGTTGAATAAAATGGGCTTTTGTAATGTATAAAAAAGAATTAAACAAATTTACTCAGATTTAAAAACAAAGTGGTTACAGTTTTCAGAAAAACACTGCTAATGAGAGTAAAAGCAACAATTCTATGTTCATCTACCTGGGAACTTCCAGTGTTTTTGTAAGCGAATACAGTTGTACATGCATTCTTTATGAAAGACCCACAGTGAATAAAATTGGTTGCAAGGCAGGAAAAATTTTCAGCGAACTAGCATACAGGCATTAATTGCGCAACTGCTAGACAGTTTGTAGCTGATCTTTGTAAGTGGGTAATAAAGATAGAAACTTGGTAACCGTTTCTTGCAGGCTCAAATCAGATTTACCCCCTGCGGCATTCTTGTGGCCACCTCCCTCAAAGTGTTTCCGGGACAACTCATTAACAGAAAAATCGCCTACCGACCGGAAAGACAAGCGGACTGTTTTATCCCGCTCCATAATAAGGGCAGCCAGCACAATACCTTCTATCGACAATCCATAATTAACCAAACCTTCCGTATCGCCTGTTTGTGACTGGAAGCGGTTAAGCTCCTGTTCGGAAATAGCAAAATACGCTGTGCGGTATTCGGGCAAAACAATTAATTTTTCGGATAGTGCCCAGCCTAAAAACCGTAACCGGGCTTCCGTATTGGTATCGTAAACCAGGCGTTGTACGCGGTTGGTTTCCACGCCTATTTCTATCAGATCTGCACTAATCTGATGTACACGTTTAGTAGTGTTGGAATGGCGGAAAGAGGCTGTATCGGTCATTATACCGGCATATATACATTCGCCAATAGCAGTATCTATATATGAACGGTCGCCCAGCATTACAATTAACTCATAAATAAGTTGTGCTGTAGCTGCCGCGCCAGTATCCCAGTATTCAAAATCAGCAAAATGTTCAGGTTCCAGGTGATGATCTATGAGTACTTTGTATCCGGGGGCATTTCGTACAATCTCTCCCAGTTCATTAATGCGGTTTAACACTGAAAAATCGAGGCAAAAAATGATATCTGCGTCCCGCATTATCTGTGCGGATAGTTTTTCCTTTCCTTCATTAAAAATGATTACCTGCTCATTCCCATGCATCCAATGCAGAAACTTCGGATAATCCGTTGGAGTAATTACCTGTACCTGATGGCCTTTTTTCTGAAGATAAAAGGCCAGTGCCAAAGAAGAGCCTAAAGCATCTGCGTCCGGTTTCTGGTGGGTAGTAATCGCTATTTTTTTGGGTGAACTTAATAGTTCTTTAAATTTTTCCAGATGTTGCATCTTTTCATGGAGAAAATAACAAACAGGCAAAAACCGGCTACAGGTAAGGATTCGTAATTGTAATAAAAATCAAAATTGGCAATAAAAATGATTAAAAACAAATGTACCTCTCCTGCAGCCAGTCGGTATAGGCAACAGGCATTCGAAAAGCCGGCTGGCTTACTGGCTGTTAGCCCATACGTTTGCAGAATAAATTTTGTTAACGCTATTTAATTACCTGTAGTTCTCTACCTACTTCGGTAAATGCGGCAATGGCTTTGTCTAAATGGTCTTTTTCGTGTACTGCAGATATTTGCACCCGGATTCGCGCCTGGCCTTTAGCTACCACCGGATAGTAAAATCCAATAACATAGATACCTCTTTCCAGAAGTTTCTGGGCCATTTGCTGCGAGAGAACGGCATCGTAGAGCATAATGGGTACAATCGGGTGCTCGCCCGGTTTTATATCGAACCCGGCAGCAGTCATCTTTTCTCGGAAGTACCGGGTGTTCCACTCCAGCTTATCCCGCAGGGTTGTGGTTTGGGTAAGCATGTCCAGTACAGCTATAGAAGCCCCCACAATAGAAGGGGCCAGTGTGTTGGAAAACAAATAAGGACGTGAGCGTTGACGTAGCAATTCTATAATTTCTTTCCGGCCGGAAGTAAACCCACCGGATGCACCGCCCAGGGCCTTACCTAAAGTGCCAGTAATAATATCTACCCGGCCCATTACATTTTTCAGCTCTGGTACGCCCCGGCCAGTTTTACCTGTAAAGCCAGTAGAATGGCTTTCATCAGTCATTACCAACGCTTTGTATTGGTCGGCAAGATCACATATGCGGTCCAACTGGGCAACAGTGCCATCCATGGAAAACACCCCATCGGTTACAATAATGCGGTGGCGGCAACTCTGTGATTCTTTTAGTTTCTCTTCCAGGTCGGCCATGTCGTTGTGTTTATAGCGGAATCGCTGGGCTTTGCAAAGCCGCACGCCATCTATAATAGACGCATGGTTAAGTTCGTCTGAAATAATGGCATCTTCCGGCCCGAACAGTGGCTCAAATACGCCTCCATTGGCATCAAAAGCAGCCGCATACAAAATGGTATCTTCGGTACCCAGGAATTGAGATAGTTTTTTTTCTAGGATTTTGTGAATATCCTGTGTGCCACAAATAAACCGCACCGATGACATGCCATACCCATGCGTATCTATGGCTTCTTTAGCGGCTTCCATTACGGCAGGGTGAGATGATAAACCCAGGTAGTTATTCGCACAGAAATTAATTACTTGCTTTCCTTCCGTAGTTTCTATTATGGCATCTTGTGGAGTCGTTATTACTCGTTCTTTCTTGAATAATCCTGCTTTTTTTATTTCTTCTAACTCCTTTACCAGAACTGGTTTTAATGTTTCGTACATAAATTAGGTTGGTTAATGTGCTGATGAATAGGTATGCTGGGTTATTTATTGGTTCTCCTTTTGTTCACTGGTTTCTTCACTGCCAGTTTCAGGCTTTTTTATT
The DNA here is from genome assembly GCF_030503435.1 of Rhodocytophaga aerolata. GTDB lineage: Bacteria > Bacteroidota > Bacteroidia > Cytophagales > 172606-1 > Rhodocytophaga > Rhodocytophaga aerolata. Next base: position 12,684 of record NZ_JAUKPO010000006.1, on the reverse strand, counting down.
ATTGCAGCCCTTCGTACTACCGGCCTGGCGGCTTTTTTAGGTTCTTCCACGTTAGGTTCTTCAGTTTTTACCTTTTCAATAGTTGGCTGAGCTATCGGAGGAACCACTTTTAATGGATAAAGCCGCCGCAGATCGTTTATCAGAAATTTTTTTTGTACCGTAAAACTTGCCGGATGCACCTGGCTGAAAAGCTTTAGAAATTCTTGCCACTTTTCCGGCTCCTCTTTTTGGAATGCCTGGCTGTCTATTTTCTTTTCTGATAAATAAAGCTCAAAATCAGGTTCCATACTTTTTACTATAGAGGTAAAAGGCCGTGTTTCTTTTAGTTAAATAGGTATAATAAGCAGCCAAATAATGGGCAAAGATACGTATATAAACTAAAAGCTTTTGAATTTTTTGAGCAAGCTAATCTTAGTAGCTTCGCACATATTCTTTATTTTATGAACAGTGAAACGGAAAATATATTGATTATTGGCGCCTGTGGCCAGTTAGGAACCGAACTGACACTTGCCTTGCGAGAAATGTATGGAGCAGCTCAGGTAATTGCTTCTGACTTACAATGCAGAGTACCTGTACTGGCAGAATCCGGGCCTTTTGAACAACTGGATGTGTTAGATAGCCGGAAGCTAGGCCAGCTGGTAGATACTTATAAAATCAGCCACATATATCACCTGGCAGCTATTTTATCTGCTACTGGTGAAAAAAATCCGAAACTGGCCTGGGATGTAAATATGGCAGGTTTGTTAAACGTACTGGAACTTGCCAGGGAAAAGAAGTTGAAAAAGGTATACTGGCCTAGCTCTATTGCTGTATTTGGCCCACATACTCCCTCCCAGCAGACGCCTCAATATGCAGTAATGGACCCAAACACTGTTTATGGTATCAGCAAGCAGGCAGGCGAACGCTGGTGTGAATACTACTTTCAGAAGTATGGAATAGATGTTCGTAGCTTGCGGTACCCTGGGTTAATCAGTTACAAAACACCTCCTGGCGGAGGTACTACCGACTATGCCGTAGAAATTTACCATAAAGCCCTGGAAGGGGAAGTTTATGAATGTTTTTTGAAAGAAAAAACGTATCTGCCTATGATGTATATGCCAGATGCCGTAAAAGCTACTATCCAGCTAATGGAAGCAGAAGCAGCTAAACTGACTGTCCGGTCTAGCTACAACGTGGGAGCAATCAGTTTTTCTCCCGAAGAAATTGCCGCTGAAATAAAAAAGCATATCTCGACATTTAGTATCCGCTATAAACCCGATTACCGGCAACAAATTGCTGACTCCTGGCCTTCCAGCATTGACGATAGTGTAGCCCGTGCAGACTGGGCATGGCAACCTGAATATAGTCTTCCAACCATGACAAAAGATATATTATCTAATCTCAGAAAGTTAAAAATGCAGGCAGTAAGTTAGGTTTCTATTTATGTAGATGCGTTTTGCTAACTTAATACATAGACATAGCTATACCCATTAACTAAAAAAGCCAGGTTTAAGCCTGGCTTTTTTAGTTAATGCAATTTAATAACGGTTGATTTAGAATCCGATTGCAACAAAAACTTGTGCTACTGCATTTTTGGAGTTAGTAGTTAACTGACCTGCTAAGTCACTCTTGCCTATCTCTCTTAAGCCATGGTTATAGCGGGCACCTAACTGGAATCCTTTAATATCTAATGCAATACCACCAGATAAGCCATAATCTACAGAATTAAAATCGCCTCTGTCTAAATCTACGGATGTTCCGGTAGTCATGTCTTCACGTAAGTTTTTCACATTAGCGTTCACCAGGTAAGAAATATAAGGTCCGGCTTGTAAGCTTATGGGTCCAAGAGTTAATGAAGCCAATACCGGCAAGTCTACATAGTTTAGATTAAAACGGATTTCTCCATCCTGGGTGAAAGGAATATTGTTGTAGCTGGCTAGTCTGGTTCCTTTAGAAGACCATAAAAGCTCTGGCTGAATGGCAAAAAACTCACCTATGGGTGCTTTAGCCCAAATACCGGCATGTAATCCCCATTTAGCTTTTTCATCGTTCACATCGTCAATATACAGATTGGCTAAGTTTACACCGCCTTTAATACCAAACCGGGGCTGAGTATCTCTGTTACTTTGCGCAGATGCTATATGGGAAACTAAGAATAGTGCAATGGCTAAAAAACTAAAGCTGAGAAGTTTTTTAGAGTGGTAAAATTGATTTTTTTTCATAATTGTATTGAGTTAGCTGGTTATTATAGGTTAGTTTACGCAGAAAACTGAATAGGGTTAATTAGAATTCGATTAAAATTTGTATTTTTTTGCAATACACTATCTGTGTTCTCTCATTTTAAGAACAACTCATTCATCTATAAATTTTAACATTACCCAGGATTTAATTAATGCAAAAAGAGCAAACTATTGCCTGCTCTTTTGTTTACTCTTGATTCTTTAGTTTCAGCTCTACTCGCCTTGTCCCATCGAATATCCTGGTTTTCCATTAAATGTGCATAAATTTTCTGTTTGCACAAAATCATATCCTGCCTGTCTCATTTTAGTAAGCAGTTCAATAATGGCATCATGTGTAATGGGTTTACCACCTTCACTTACATACCGGCACCGCCAATGATCCGTACAGAATGTTTCGGGTAAGCCATCCGGATATACCCTGGCACCCCGGTTTGAAATCATCGAAAGTTTCAGGGTTTCAGTGCGTATCTGCTCTACTGCTCTGCCCAGATCATTGGCTGTACCTTCGTCCCAATCCAGAAATACATCTACCCCAACTAGTTCCTTTTTTGCTTTTGTTTGAGTGGCCTCTTCTCTTGAATAAATAGGGCGCGGCGCAGACAAGTAGCTCACTGTTTTAAATAAGTGCGGGGTACCACCTAGCCGTTCGATAATAGCATCGGCAAATTCTTCAGTACCTACTTTCTTTTTACTTACCTTTTCTTTGTAGATATCACCAGTGTGAATACCAGCTTCTACCGTACATAGCCAGGCATTGTGTATTTTGGCTGCCACATCGGCTTGCCCGATATGTACCAGCATCATAATAGCTCCGTGCAATAAACCTGAAGGATTGGCAATACCTTTTCCGGCGATAGTTGGGGCAGAACCATGTATAGCTTCAAACATGGCACACGCATCGCCAATATTGGCTGAGCCACCCATTCCTACAGAACCGGCAATCTGGGCAGCAATATCAGAAATAATATCTCCATATAAATTAAGAGTCACAATTACTCCAAACCGCTCGGGTTCGTCGGCCAGCAAGGCAGATCCTATATCAATAATCCAGTGCTCTTTTTCCAGATCCGGATATTCTTCGCCAATCTGGTCGAATACTTTATGAAACAAGCCATCGGTTAGCTTCATAATATTGTCTTTGGTAAGGCAGGTTACCTTGTTGCGGCCATAGGCTCTGGCATATTCGAAGGCATACCGGATAATTTTTTCACAACCTGGCCGGGAAATCAGCTTCAAACATTGCACTACCTCATTGGTTTGCTGATGCTCTATACCGGCATACAGATCTTCTTCATTTTCCCGGATAATCACTAGATCCATGGTGGGGTGCTTGGTAACTACAAAAGGATGGTACGATTGGCAGGGCCGCACATTGGCATACAGGCCCAGCATTTTACGGGTAGTAACATTTAAACTGGTATATCCGCCACCTTGCGGGGTGGTAATGGGTGCTTTCAAAAATACCTTCGTTTTCCGCAAAGAGTCCCAGGCAGATGGTTCAATCCCTGTCTTTACCCCTTTCAGATACAATTTTTCGCCTATTTCAATTACTTCTTTCTCTATCTGGGCACCGGCTGCGTCTAAAATCCGGAGGGTAGCATTCATTATTTCCGGACCGATACCATCTCCATAAGCCACCGTAATTTTTGTTTTCTGAGTCATATGTTAAGCTGTTTAATTTAAAGACTGTATTCTTTAATTAGTAACGCAAAAATAGCGGTATGTGTAATAAATCAGGCAAAAACATCAGATTATTATCCAGTTAAGTTGTAACGAAATCTGAGTAGGATACCACAGCATTTTGATTTTTCTATTGTATCTTTGCCCCTTTCATCAAAGAAATAAACAAATGTTAGCATTTGATAATATAAATTTACTCATAAAAGACAGTATTCTGACCGTAAGTATTAACCGTCCTTCCAAACTGAATGCCTTAAACCATAAGACGATGGAAGAAATAGGCACAGTTATGCAGCAGGTATACGACAGCCGGGAGATAAAAGGCGTAATTTTTACAGGGGAGGGCGAAAAAGCCTTTATTGCCGGAGCTGATATTTCAGAAATTGCCGCCTTAACGGAAGTAAGCAGCCGCAAATTTGCTGAACGTGGGCAAGAGATATTTGCTATGATTGAAAATTGCCCCAAACCGGTAATTGCTGCTATTAATGGATATGCCTTAGGCGGAGGGTGTGAATTGGCAATGGCCTGCCATATACGGATAGCTGTAGAAAGTGCCAAATTTGGCCAGCCAGAAGTAAATCTAGGGCTTATACCAGGGTATGGTGGAACCCAGCGGCTTACTCAGTTAGTTGGGAAAGGCAAAGCTCTGGAACTGATGATGACAGCTGACACTATTTCAGCACAGGAAGCAAAGGCTATCGGCCTGGTAAATCATGTGGTCCCTACCCAGGCGCAACTACTTCAACTGGCAGAAGAAATTCTAAGGAAAATACTTTCCAAAGCACCTCTGGCCATTGAGATGGTGATCAGTTGTGTAAATGCGGTATACAATAAAGAAGAAGATGGGTACCAGACGGAAGCCAACTCTTTCAGCATCTGTTGCAAATCCGAAGATTTTAAAGAAGGCACCAAAGCTTTTTTAGAAAAACGCCCCGCAAAATTCCAGAGAAAGTGAAACCTCTATGCTAATTACCTTATAGGCTGATGTGCTAATTTTTACAAATTTTCAGTATATATAACTAATCTATCGGCTAATTTTACCTTATACTGGTGTTACTCAGGTAACAACCAAGTAGCACATCTTTCAATTAGCACATCAGCTTATGAGTGTTCTTAAAAAACTGGCAGGCGAAACCGCCCTGTATGGGGTAAGCAGTATATTAGGCCGCCTGCTTAATTATGCACTGGTACCTCTGCATACGGCTGTGTTTGCACGTCCGTCGGAAATGTCTATCATTGTAGAGTTATATGCGTATGTAGCATTTTTCAATGTGATCTATACCTATGGAATGGAAACGGCCTTCTTCCGCTTTGCTTCCAAAACTACTGACCGCAAATACTACAACATAGCCCTTACCTCTCTTATTATCAGCAGCACTCTGCTGTCTGGTAGCTTTATCCTGTTTTCATCAGAGATTGCCGCTGCACTTGGTTATCCAGAGCAAGGCTATATTATTTCATGGCTGGCTATAATTTTAGCTATTGATGCCATTGTGGCTATTCCTTTTGCCCAGCTTCGCCTGGAAAAGAAAGCCGCTACCTTTGTGAAAGCACGTATGATAAACATAGCCATTAATGTGGCACTTAACTTCTTTTTCCTTTGGTTCTGCCGGAACATCTATGAAGGAAACTGGCTTGTTTCTCTGAAACCATTTATTTTACATGTGTATAACCCAACCTTAGGTGTTGGCTACATTGTACTGGCGAATTTGATTGCTAATGCGGCTTTTTTTCTGTTACTCTATCCTTCGTTTGCCAGGTTTACATTTACCATCCGTAAAGAAGACATAAAAGCTATGTTAATCTATGGCTATCCTATTTTAATAATGGGGTTGGCAGGAATAACCAATCAAATGTTTGACCGCACGATGCTGGAAAAATTATTGCCTGAAGGATTTTACAGGAACCTGACTTCAAAAGATGCCTTAGGCATTTATGGCAACTGTTATAAATTATCCATTTTTATGAGTCTGGCCATTCAGGCATTCCGCTATGCCGCTGAGCCTTTCTTCTTCTCACAAGCCCAAGATAAGAACTCTCCTCATTTGTTTGCCAATGTGATGAAGTGGTTCATTATTGTTTGTACCATTATATGGCTGGGGGTAAGTGTAAATCTGGATATATTAGGTCAGCTTTTTCTGCGGAGTCCGCTTTACCGGACGGGTCTGGCAGTGGTGCCGGTTCTGCTGCTGGCTAACTTATTTCTGGGCGTGTACTATAATCTCTCTATCTGGTTTAAGCTGACTGACCGTACCCATTATGGCACCTGGATTACGTTGATTGGTGCTTTCATTTCTATTACAGGCAATATTTTATTAATCCCGGTTATTGGGTATATGGGCTGTGCTTATACATTTCTGCTCTCCTGCATTGTAATGACAGTGGCCTGTTATGTATTAGGCAACAAATACTACCCTATTCCTTATGATTTAAAATCAGCGGCTATATATATCTTGAGTGCAGGTGTATTGATTTACGTAGCCATGAACATTTCTATCAGCAGCCAGATTATGGCCACGGCTTTTCATTTGTTCCTATGCTTGATTTTTGTAGTCTTGGTTTTTGTTATAGAAAAGCCAAAGTTGATCAGACCCAAGACTGCTTCCTAAGCAGGTTGCCGCAGTAAAAAGAAAGCAAGCATTATGTAGCTAGCCGAAGCTTTGTCTATTCCGGATTTTAGCTTTATCTTCCCAGCCAGATTAAAACAAACTATCTTTCCTACGTTCATGGAAACCATTTCAGTAAAAATCATCAACCAATCTAAGCATCCTTTACCCTCCTATCAAACGGAGCATTCGGCAGGAATGGATTTGAGGGCCAATCTGGAGACTTCCCTTACTTTGCAGCCACTGCAAAGGGTGCTGGTTCCTACCGGTTTATTCATGGAACTTCCTGAAGGGTATGAAGCGCAGATACGTCCCAGAAGTGGTCTAGCTTTTAAGCACGGATTAACGGTATTAAACAGTCCTGGTACCATTGACGCCGACTACAGAGGAGAGATTAAAGTACTATTAATCAATCTTTCCGATACACCCTTTATTGTAGAAAACGGCGAGCGGATTGCCCAGATGATTGTAGCTCCCTATCAGCAGGTAAGATGGCAACTGGCAGAGGAACTCACGGATACAACAAGAGGAACTGGCGGATATGGAAGCACTGGCAAATCGTAGCCTTGCATATATGGTGGCCCCCCAGGCTCGTTCTAAAACTGCCTCGACCAGGTGCAACACGAAAGGCTTTTATCCGCTATAAGTGAATACAGTTTCCCTGATTGATTCGCTTACAGAAAGAGCTGCTTAGCTATTAATTTGACATTTTTTTATTATACCATTAAAAATTCAGTAAATTATTCATCGAAGAAACATTAGTTAGTAAACAAACCTATATAAACACAAAATCTATATGAGAATTATTATTCCTATGGCTGGCATGGGCAAACGGATGCGCCCACATACACTTACCGTTCCCAAACCCTTAATACCTATTGCAGGAAAACCTATTGTACAACGTCTGGTAGAAGATATTGCCAAGGTTTGTAACCAGCCTGTGGAGCAAGTAGCCTTTGTAATTGGCGACTTTGGGAAAGAAGTAGAAAATCAATTAATGGATATTGCTAAATCGGTAGGTGCCCAAGGTTCTATTCACTATCAGGATCAGCCTTTAGGTACAGCCCATGCCATTTTATGTGCCAAAGAAGCCTTGCAAGGCAATGTGGTAGTAGCCTTTGCCGATACATTATTTAAAGCAGATTTTACGTTAGATTCATCTAAGGAAGGTATTATATGGGTGCAGCAAGTAGAAGATCCCAGGCCATTTGGAGTAGTGAAACTGAATGAGCAAAATGAAATTACAGAGTTTGTAGAAAAGCCCGAAACCTTTGTGTCTAACCTTGCTATTATTGGCATCTATTATATAAAAGATGGCAATTACCTCAAAAATGAACTTCAGTACCTGCTAGATCATGATATAAAAGACAAGGGGGAATACCAGCTAACCAATGCCCTGGAGAATATGAAGAGCAAAGGTACTAAATTCGTCCCAGGCCAAGTTACCGAATGGCTAGATTGTGGAAATAAAGATGCTACCGTATATACCAATCAACGTTATTTGGAGTATATAAAAGATACCCAGTTGATAGATGCTTCTGCCAAAGTTGAAAATGCTGTAATTATTCCTCCGGTATACCTGGGTAAAAACGTACAAATTCAGCATGCGGTAGTAGGGCCGTATGTATCTGTTGGCGATGGCTCAACCATCAGAGATTCAGTGGTTAAGAACTCCATTATTCAAAAGAACACATCGGTGATAAATGCCAATATTTCTAACTCTATGTTAGGTAATTTTGCTAAATTTGAAGGAAGACCTAGTGATTTAAGTGTAGGAGACTACAACGTAATTATATCCTAAGCCGGCGACCGTTTTCTGCATACGTTTTGTGGCTATATGTGCTGCCTGCATGCGAGGGTGATGTACGCTTTCTGACTAAAAATTAGATTCCAATGAATACTCCTGTTTTAATAAAATGCCTATCTACCTCTCTTTTGGTTCTGACTATGTTCCAGGCAAGCCCTGTTTGGGCACAGAAGTCGAAAAAAAAGGCAAAAGAAAATGTAGTAAGTGAAATACAAAAGGAAAGGAATCTAACCCAGGCTGAATACTATTTTGCCGAAGGTATGAAGTTCTATGTACTGGAAAATTATGCCAAAGCCATTGATCAATTTCAGAAAGCATTGGAGGCTAATCCGGATAATGGAGGGGCAAACTATGCTATGGCTGATGCCCAGGCTAAAGCAGGCAATAGTACACAAGCCGTAGTTTTTGCAGAGAAGGCGTTAAGATTAGATGATAGCAATAAATATTATTATTACTTGCTGGCAAGCTTATACGAAAAAGAAAAAAAATACCCTCAGGCAGTAAAAGTATATCAGGATTTGATGAAAAAGCTGCCTGAGGACCCTGAAAGTTATTTTAATCTGGCCAATATTTATCTCTTCCAGGAAAAATATGAAGATGCCATAAAACTCTACGACCGTATAGAAAAAACAATTGGCATTAATGAAGATGTAGTACGCCAGAAGCAGCAAATTTATCTGAAATTAAATAAAACAGACGAAGCTATTGCTGAAAGCAAAAAATTAATAGAAGCTTTTCCCGGCGAAATAAAATATACCATTCTGCTGGCTGAAATATATATGTCTAACGGCCGGTCTAAAGAAGCTATTCCTTTGCTGGAGCGGATTATTCAGGAAGGTAGTGAGCAGGCCCAGGCACGTCTGATTCTGTCTGATATATACCGGAGCAATGGGCAGACTGAAAAGGCCGAACAAGAATTATTAGCTGCATTCAGCAGTCCGGATTTAGAGGCTGATACCAAGGTGCAGATATTGGCCAGTTACATAAAAGTGCTGAAAGATGAAAGTTCTAAAAAAAATGCACTGAAACTGGCTGATCTTATCATTAAAACCCATCCCAATGAGGCTAAAGCCTATGCTATTTACGGACATTTGCTTGAATCTTCTAAAGAAAAGCAACGTGCCCGCGATATGTTTCTTACTGCCTTGAAGCTGGATAATTCTGAATTTGAAACCTGGCATCAGCTTATCCGCCTGGATTATGAACTTCACCAGGTAGATAGCTTGCTTACACATTCTGAACAAGCTTTAGAGTTATTTCCAAACCAAGGGGTTTTCTGGTTTTTTAATGGCTATGGGTTTCTCATGAAAAAAGATTACGAAAAAGCTGTATTATCGCTGGAAGAAAGCAAAAAACTATCGGGCAGCAACAAGCAGCTTTTAAATGATATAGAAGTACTGCTCGGCGATTCCTACAACGGCATGGGTGATTACATCCGGTCTGATGCTTCTTATGAAGCTGTGTTGGCAAATGAACCAGAAAATGCCACTGTACTTAATAATTATAGCTACTATTTATCGTTAAGAAAAGAAAAACTGGATAAAGCCAAGCAGATGGCAGGGAAGCTACTAGAAAAGCATCCGGATAATCCAACGTACCTGGACACCTATGCCTGGATATTGTACATGCTAGAAGATTATCAGCAAGCCAGAAAATATCTTGAAAAAGCAGCAGCCAAAGCCACAAATGGCACTGTTTTAGAACACTACGGAGACGTACTATATAAATTGGGTGAAACAGAGTTAGCCTTACAACAATGGATGAAGGCAAAGCAATTGGGCGAAAGCAGCGACCTGATTGACAAAAAAATAGCCCAGAAAAAGCTTTATGAATAAATACACATATTATATCTTATTCTTCCTAGTTATTTTTACTTTCTCCTGTAAAAGACAAAAAATAAATCTTCCTACCTCTACCACCAAAATAAAAAACCTCAGTGTTCAGGAAATTGATTTCAAATATTTCAGTTCCAGATCAAAAGTGACCTATACAGATTCTGAAAATAACCTGAATGCCATTGCAAATATCCGAATAAAAAAAGACAGCTTAATCTGGATATCTGTTTCTAAGATAGGCGTGGAAGGCGTGCGTGCATTAATCACACAAGATTCAATTCTGGTAGTAAATAGATTAAAAAATGAGTTTACTGCGTATGATTTTAAGTCGTTAAGCGAAAAGTTTAATTTCAATATCACCTTCGACATTATTCAAGCTGCCATTGTGGGAAACTTGCCGTTAGCCCAAGAAAGCGATAATGCCAAATTAGTGAAAGAGAAAGATCACTTCTTACTTAGGCAAAGTGAAAACTCTATTACTATAGATAATTTTATAAGTGCAAACACCATGAAACTTACTAAATTATTGATGATTGAACAGCCGACTAATAATTCGTTAACAGTTGATTACGGAGACTTTAAACCTTTAAATACTTTTTTATTTCCTTACAGTAGTATAGTTTCATTACAGTATCAGGCTACTAAAGGCAACGACCAGACATCAGTGAACATCCAACATCAAAAAGTTGAGATTACAGATGAAGAGCTTAAGTTTCCTTTCGATATTCCACAAAAATATGATAGAAAATAAGGCTTTACCTATAAACCGTCGGTCTACAATGTATATGCGTTTGATAAAAGGTATAGTACTAAGCCTGTTTCTTTCACTATGTATTTGCCATGTATCTCTTGCACAAAAATCTAAAGCCCAGTTAGAGAAGGAGAAAAAACAAATCTTACGGAAACGGGAGGAAACCAATAAAAGTCTGCGTGAAACAGCTGATGAAAAAAAAGCCACTATCGGTCAATTAACTGCCTTAAATCAGCAGATACAAAATCAATCACAGCTAATTAACAATATATCCAGAGAGATTAAGCTATTGGACACTGAAATGGCAGAACTTAACCAGATTACTTATTCAATGGAGAACGATCTGGTGAAGTTACGTAAAGAATATAGTGCCATGGTCTATGCAGCTTCGAAAGCCACAACAACGTATAGCAGATTAGTATTTGTTTTCTCATCTACCACATTTAATGAATTAGTCATGCGATTGCAGTATCTGCGGCATTATGCAGAGGCACGTAAAAACCAAGTAAGCCAAATAGAAAAAATAAAAACCATTCTTATCGTACAACAAACGGATCTTACTAATAAAAAACTTGAAAAAGACCAGCTGCTGCAAACACAACTGGTGGAAAATAATAATCTGCTGGCTTTGAAAGAGAAACAAAGTCAGGTGGTGAAACAGTTGAGTAACCGCGAGAAAGAACTTGAAGCAGAATTAGCCGATACCAAAAAATCCATAGAAGGAATAGACCGTTTAATAAAAGACTTAATTGCAGAAGAGATAAGAAGAGCAGAACGAGAAGCAGAGGCCAACAAAGCCGCTGCCTCTATTGAGTCGGCCAAAGAGGCTACTATATCTGCATCATTTGCAGATAGTAAAGCTAAACTGAACTGGCCTGTAAAATCGGGGTTTATATCAAGCAAATTTGGCGAACAACCTCATCCTATTTTGAAAGGAATAACTATTGATAATCCTGGCGTGTATATTCAAACAAACAAGGGAGAACCTGTTAGAGCTGTATATGATGGGGAAGTATGGACAGTCACTTACATACCAGGTGTTAATAAATTAGTGGCTATAAAGCATGGCGATTATATAACGGTGTATGCCAAATTAGCTAAGGTGAATGTAAAGGTAGGGCAAAATGTAAAAGCGAATCAGGTGATTGGAGAAGTCTTCACGGATGCCGATGGCATGTCAGAACTACAATTTCAGATCTGGAAAAATCAAGAAAAACTAAATCCTCAAGCTTGGTTGAATACTAAATAGAAAATAATAATATCTTTAAATAAAACAGGTAGTCACAAGAAGGCTACCTGTTTTATTATATGGACTTTTGCAAGATTTGTCTATACAGGTTAAAAGTATATAGCAGTATTCATATAATCAAGTCATGCAAATAGGTTTTTTTATAAAGGTTTTTAATGAGCTAACTAACAGTAGATAAGATATAGTGGCACTTTATGTATTTTATTAAAGTATAGTGCCATATAGATGCTACCCAATATAGGGTTGGCATGAATAGTAAATGATGCTTAAAGTTTATATACAATTTCTGATTCAAATATTCTTTTTACAAAATTAGTGTTGTAAAATGAATGCTTGCCATCTGAATACATTCTGTAAAGAATCCGCTTCAAGGGTGAGATAACATAGGAGGAGGAAGAGCAGGAGCAGTGAAGAAATGAGCAAAGCGAGAAAGATGCGGAGGAGGGATAGGAAACAAAAAAGCCTCCTTTGTGGGGAGGCTTTTGCTTGATAATGAGGTGGCGGGGACCTACTCTCCCACCTTGTGAGGGCAGTACC
>NZ_JAUKPO010000069.1 GCF_030503435.1 Rhodocytophaga aerolata | reverse complement strand
TACTACTTCTTAACCAGTGCTTCCTTTTTAGATAATAACTTTAAACAGCTTCAATGATATTAACAGCTCTTTATAACACTCCACACTAAAAATGCTTAATTTATTTGAATAGTTAAAAGGTGTATAATGAGCCGTTAACACGTATCTGCTTGAAATTATCTACAACTCCTAGCCCTCTTTTGTATTCAACAAAATAACTAGTAGTATGCTCGGAATTTGATCTTGAGTATTTAAATTTGATTTTATCCTCGCTCTTTTCTACTACTTCAACTAATTCATTTGCTGGGTCATCCATAGAAGTAGTGTAAAACATATCCCCTATTTGTGCATTAAATTTAGCTTTTGTTAAAAATATCACAGTAGGGGTTTGTTTTCTAAAGTGGGCTTGAATTAGGTTTAACTTATCATCTATTCTATAATACATCGTGTCTCTACTATCGCCTCCAATCCTGGCAGCTAATACATAGAATTCGTTGCCCGCTATCTTTTTTTTTCCAATCACCTTTATATAATTTTTTTCATTGGACTGCCAGTAATTACCAATTTGCAATGGAAAATAGGGAGTATGACTGTTAGGAGTAGCATCCTTATTACATGAACTATATAAAAGAACTGCATGAACTAGAACTGATACACGAAGAAGCAATTTTTTCATAGTCAATTAATTGTATATGTTAATTTTTAACAGTTTATTAAGGTTGCAAACTAAATTTTTCGTGTTTAAAATTTTATTGTTGCTGGTAATTTAGATTGATCAAACTTTTTAATAAAGCACATCATTCCCCCTTTATTGACATTAAAAAAGAGGCACAATCATCTAACTACCTGTAAAAATCTATTGCTTAAACAAGGAACCAATAATGTTCAGTAGCTTTAAGTATTTTTATACAACCGATTCTACTACAGGGTTTTGCATAAATGCAGGTCTGAAACCTATCGTGGCTGCGGACTCCGTTTCATCCTGCTCAAGCACTTGAAAATTCTGATTTGAATTCAATTTAGAAAGTTGATAAATGATAACTCCTAACAGAGAAACTATTAGGAATAATAATAGAATTTGTAAATTATTTTTACTCATGGCTGGTTGATTTAGAATTCTAACTTTTAATTTAAAAGCTTGGGAGTTTATTAAGATATTTTAGAAGTGGACAAACTTTATTAGCACTAGACAATCTTTTTTAGCAAACCACATCATTTTGATATTTAAGTAGTGTGAAAAAAGACTTTTTCACGAATTTTTTAACAAGAAATTAAATTTATAGAAGATTAAATATATAACTAATTATAGTTTAGAAGCCATCCTATTCATTTCAATGCAATTATTATTGATAATAACTAAGATTGTGCATACTTTTTAACAATTGTGCAAACTTTTTAGCAAATGTGCAAACTTTATTAACGAAGCACAGTACACATAGGTCATTACCTGTTGTTGTGGCGGGCAGAGATTTTTCAAAAATACTTCGACTCCTATACAATCAATCTTTTGCTCAGCAGCATTGAGTTGATCCATGCCCGAAAGCAAGGTGGGAGTAACTGATGAAAGTTGTACCTGTTTGAATACCGAGGAGCGGGTTTTATCAATAGCTGTGTTTCGGGTAATATTTAGTATCCAGGTAAATAGACTACCTTTGGTTGCATCATAGGCGTGGCTATTTGTCCATATCTTCAGAAAGCTATCCTGTAAAACATCTTCGGCCAGAGGGGGAGAATGGACAATTTTTAAGGCAATAGCATATAAGCTTTTGGAGTATAGTTGATACAGCAAATCAAATCCCTTTTTATCTTTCGCTTGTAGCAAGCTGATCAGCTCTTGCTCTGTTGGTAATCGTTTTCTCATAAATAAATCAAATAAGGAAACAGGGCGGTAATTTTACGTGCTTAAGCGAAAGGATAAGCCTATCTATGAAACTAGCAAACGAATTTTACCAAACATTTGTTTGCTAGTTTTATGGATATCTTTATACATTAAAAACTCACTAGCTAAAAATATGAACTAAACTGGGTTTTTCGTTTTTTTCGGTAATTTTGCCAGTATGTATGAGCAAAGGGCACACAACAAAAGAGCAGATTATTTGGAAAGCCTACCAGCTATTTCGGGAGAGAGGCTATTACAACACCTCGATGGCCGATATTGGCCAAGCCTGTGGTCTATTGAAAGGAAGCATTTACCATCATTTTGCCTCCAAAGAGGTCCTGATGGAAGAGGTATTGAAAGCGGTCTACAATTCATTTAAACAGCAGGTATTCGATGTAGCCTTTCAAGCCATGGGCACCCCTAAAGAGCGTTTAGAAAAAATGATGCAGGCTATCGAGCAGACCTATTTTCAGGAGCAGGGAGGCTGTATTATGGGGCAAACCGGGGCGCATGTTCCCAGTAATCCGGCCGCTTTTACAAGCATTATCCAACAATTTTTTTCAGCCTGGAAACAGGCCTTTGCCCATGTATTTACTCCTCAGTATGGTATAGAAGACAGTCAGCGCTTAGCCTGGCAAGCTATTCAAGAGATTGAAGGCGCCG
Source organism: Rhodocytophaga aerolata (assembly GCF_030503435.1). Classification (GTDB taxonomy): domain Bacteria; phylum Bacteroidota; class Bacteroidia; order Cytophagales; family 172606-1; genus Rhodocytophaga; species Rhodocytophaga aerolata. Next base: position 9,537 of record NZ_JAUKPO010000069.1, on the reverse strand, counting down.
TTACTTTATATTGTATCTTCTTTGATAAATCTTTCTTTATTTCCACCCGTCAGCGGATAGAAGGGATGCTAGCTTAAAATAAATCTTCACAAAAAGCCATCTTGTATAAAACAAACGGTTGGTCAAATCGTATAGGCCCACTAGCTATCCTAGTGTTTGAATACGGATGGATTGTTGTGATAGATACTACAAGCGAAGATACCCCTGTTGGGTATAGCCCATGTTTTGTCCTTCTCTACATCCCATCACTTAGCTAACCAATTCCTATACAATAGGACTAGTCATACTATATCCCCACCTTAAACCAAGGAAAGTTTAATTATGAAACAAATTGAAAAACAAGAAAGACCACAAGAAAACCATCTAGGTAAAAGAAGCCCAAAAGCAAAGCTTATAAGGCTTAGCCTGCTGGCATTGTTAGGCGGTAGTGTCATTTTTTCTGCCTGTAAGAAAGATGAAGGGGAGCCGGATGTAGGCATTAGCCCCAAAGGGCCAAAACCCGAATGGGGACCTACCATTAAACCTCAAATGCAGCGGGTAATCGAGAAGTTAGAGGAACTTTCCGGTGGGGTTCCCTTACAAACACTCACCCCCGAGCAGGCCCGGATGGCTCCCTCGGCAGCCGATGCGGTCAAAGGGGTAATGCAGGAATATGGCATTGGCATGCCTCCCTCCGGGGTAGACACTTCAGGGGTAACCATTCCTGTAGAGGGAGGATTAATTCATGCCAGGGTCTATACCCCTAAAAATGCCATAGGACCTTTGCCTGGTATTGTGTATTATCATGGGGGTGGATGGGTGATTGCTACCATTGATACTTATGATGCCTCGGCCCGTGCCCTTTCCGAGCAAAGTGGCGCTGTGCTGGTATCAGTAGAATACCGCAAAGGACCGGAGTTCAAATATCCCACCGCGCACAATGATTCCTTTGCCGCTTATGAGTGGGTACTGGCCAATGCCGCCTCGCTGAAAATAAATCCTGCTAAAGTTGCCCTAGCTGGGGAGAGTGCTGGAGGTAATCTGGCAGCCGCCGTAAGTATGATGGCCCGGGACAATGGCCTAGCCATACCCGTGCACCAGTTGCTTGTCTACCCGATCGCTGATTATAACGTGAATTCTCCCTCGTATATGGAGTATGCAGAAGCCAAACCCTTAAGCAAACCCTTGATGGAATGGTTTTTTGGACACTACCTCTCCACGCCGGCAGAAGGCAACTCCCCACTCATATCACTGGTGAAAGCAACAAACCTGACAGGTCTTCCACCGGCAACAGTGATCAATGCGCAGATTGATCCGCTGCTCAGTGAAGGGCAACAGTATGCAGAAAACCTGGAAGGGGCAGGCATTGCTGTAACTTCAAAAGTATATGAAGGAGTCACCCATGAGTTTTTTGGTATGGCCTCCATTGTGCCACAAGCTAAAGATGCACAAAAGCTAGCAGCCGATGAGCTCAAAAAAGCCTTTGCCAGGTAGGCTTGCTACTTAGTCGCTTACCATGCAAAGAAATGAGAGAAGCGACCATTTGCTTGGTCGCTTGTTTATATAGGCTACTAATCAAAAGAGGTGAAGTGTGTTCAGCGGTTATTTAGATAGCGTCTTTAACTACTTTTGCCCTTTGTACAAACTTAGTCTATAGGTGAGAGTGAAAAATAAATATTTTCTACTCTCACCTATTTTTTTAATGAAAACTGGAATAGTAAAGGGAAGCAGTTAATTAAAAGATCCCTTTCTTGAAACTGGTTAGCATTTTTTCTAAGCATTTGGACAAAATAATCGGGAGCGCGACTTTCAATAAATTCATGATTATTGATTACTACTCCCCTTTTTATAGTAAATATTATACTGGCAGTGCATAGCTTGCAAGTGGGTTGCCTATGCAAGCTCAATATCCATTCTTACTAATAAGTTGTCTTGTATCGTGTAGATGTGCTTTACTGCTCCATCAAATATCAGATTACCTTGCATGTCTTTAACTCTTTGGTGAATGCTCACTTCCAAGGTACCATTTTCTCTTTCATTAAATTCAGTAGGTTTCACCCTGGGATTTATTTGTGACCACTGTCTTGTCCAATATTTTCGGATTTCGTCGTGCCCGCTCACATAACCACCTTCAAAGGCTTTTGGCCACTGTACGTCCGGGTGAAAAGTGGAAAGTACCCTAGCAATGTCCCTGGAATTAAAAGCAGCATATGCTTTCTTAATTAAATCTTTGTGTTGAGCTCTCATAATTTTTATTTAGTGGGTGAGTTAAGTTTCCACTAGAGGTTAAAGGTTAATAGATATTTTTCAATAATATCACCCATAGTTCTTGAGTTATACCTTTATGGGTATACTGACTTCTTTCAAAAAATTATAGATTATAAGTTTCTAGAAAAGGGCGGTTATTTTAACACATCTTTCGACTAACTCATATGATCAGGCCTTTTAGGGTAACATACTAAATTATTCTTTTCTGTTCCTGTCCCCAAATAGGAAACCTGACAAATTGATAAGGGCAAAAGAAACATTATAAAATATGATCCTGCTTTTGAATTCTACAACAATACAATCTGTTTCTGCAAGACGCTAAAGCCTTCAGCAACGCTTATTTTGGGTTACCTAACAGATAAGTAAATCATACATGTGTAAGAAACTGATGAACCACTCATCGGTTGATACCCTAAATACTACACAACATGCTTGCTCAATTAGTATACGTCAGCTCAAGAAAAAACACATGTAATGATTTTGAAATTGAAAAAATTCTCGCTGCCTGTCAGAAGAACAATCCTCATGTAGACGCCACCGGTGTACTTTTATACTCTCAAGATAAGTTCATCCAATATTTAGAAGGAGAGGCTAAGCAACTACTTGCCTTGTTTGATAAGATCAAGCAAGATCCCAGACATGAAAAGGTGCGAATGATTTCCTATGGCCCTATCAAAGAAAAAGCCTTTCCTTCCTGGCATATGGCTACTAAAAAGCTTTCAAAAAAGGATGTAGACTATAAAACCCATATTTCGCTTCAAGATAAAAAGATATTTGCGCAACTTCTCCAAGGTGAGCAGCCGGAAGCATCAAAAGTATTATCCATGCTCAAACAATTTTTTGATTGATATAGTCGCTATTTCTCATACCTGAGGCCTCTGTTACAGAGGCTTTTTGTTTATCTACCACGTACTTCTAATTCTGCAAGGCAAATAAGACAACTATCCTGCTGGTTTGGTTTAGAGGAGTAATTCCTTAAAGGAAGTCTAGTTGGATTTTGAAGTTTTACATAAAAGACATATATGATTAGTCAAATATGGCTTATATAGCAACAATACTCCTTCATTCTCTGTAGCATAGATAATCTCTTTGCCTACTTTTATTTTATATATGCAACCTTCATTAGCTGCAGCCTGTTATGTTCTTATCTGACACTAGTTATTTCAAATACAAGAATGTGTTTGCAAGCCCACTAGTGTTGTTCCAAGGTTATAAGATAGGGTAAAGGCGTTTAAATTTGATACGGGCATCTTTGGTAGTAAACTGCCAATCAATACAAGCCGTACGATTGTTTCTGTTGTCCTGCCATGCCTGCACTTGCTGTTTTAGACTTTCCTTATCAGGTATTCTCTCCGAAAGACATTGTCTGGAGAGAATCGAAAGCTCTATTTCTGCTACATTCAGCCATGAGCCATGCTTGGGCGTATGAACAAATTCTATGCGCTGCAAGATCTCACGTGCCTGTTGGGGCGGATGTAATTCATACAAAGCATGTCTGGCATGGGCTGAGAGGTTATCCTGCACAATGGTGATCTTTTTAGCATCCGGGTACATCTGCACAGCAATGAAAGTAACCACTTCAGCCCAGCTTTGAGCACTGTGATCCTCTTTGATGAATACTTCTCTTTTACCAGCTAAGGGTTCTACCACCATAGTGGACCACAAGCTTGAGCTTGGCTCCACTTATATCTGCTATCCCTTCCCGCTTGTATTCATAATCAATATGCCGCACCCCACGTTCATCAGTAAAGCTGCTGATTGTCTCTGAAACGAGTTGCTTACGGGTTTCATCCAAGCCTACTAGCGGATAATCTTTATCATAGGGCCGCTCATAGGCATCTAAGACCTCCTCCATGGCACAAACAAAATCTGCTCCGGCTTTAGGGATTACCCAACCTTTCTCTTGCCAGGGTGGAGCCCAAGATTAACATGGTATAAGGTCCAAGTTCATTTTTTTTAGCATTAACCGGATTGTCTCATCACTGATAGACTCCACATAGCCTAAAGCGATCATCTGATCCTGTAACAAGCTCAGGGTCCATCGCTTATTTCCTTCTGGTGGCTTACTGCAACGAATAGCGATCAGATGCGCTTCCACTTTGCCATCAAACGTCTTTGGTTTGAAGCGGCTGCGGGGCTTGCCTTGTAAAACTGTTTTGAGTCCATCTTCTACAAAACGTTGTCTGATTTTCTCGATACTAGCCGTTTTCAAACCATAACTTTCACTGATCCTGCTATCTGTCCACTGCTTTTCTCCATTGACATCTGCAGCCAGCAGTACAAAAGCCCGTTTGACTACGGCTGATTTTTCACTGCGTTTGCTAATGATCGCTTCTAATAAAGTTCTCTCCTCTGCTGTAAGGCTTACATGATATTTCTTTGCCATGCGCTGATAGTTTTTCTATCCATACCTTTTGCAAACACCAGGTAATACTTTTTACTCTTATTTGTTTCCTTGGAAGAACACTAGTTGATTTTATAGTTTGAATTTTTTTTACCCTTTTCTAACAATTATAGCTTGTTTTAGTTTACACAGCATACCTCTTTAGGTGTCACTCATTTACAAGAAAAGGAAAATAGCAGACTATTTTTTTAGATTTATTTCATGCAGAATCAGAAATCTTCCAAGCGCTCTGAGCAATTACAAGTAGAAAAAGAGGCGCTAGCTTCTATGCGGGAAAAATTGCAGCAAGCACAGAAAACCCTCCAGGCAAACGAAAAGATTAAACAAGTGCTAGATACATATGCTGCCTATATTATTACTGATCCTCAAGGAATTGTGCAGAAAGCAAGCGAAGGATTTTGTCACTTTTCTGGTTATAAAGCCGAGGAACTGATAGGTAAAAATGCCAATTTTATTAGTTCCGGTTATCATTCTTCCCTTTTCTGGACACAGCTTTGGCAGACCATCTCCCGAGGAAAGGTATGGAAAGGAGAGATACAAAATAAAGCTAAAGATGGCTCTATCTTCTGGATAGATATGATAATTACCCCCCTGCTCGATCAAGGGGGTCAGGTGGAAGGCTATGTGGCCATCCGAAGTGATCTCACCTTTTCTAAACAAGCCCAGGCCCAACTGCGCTTTGATGCGCATATCCTTGCTCATATTAGTGAAGCCGTGATCGGATTAGATGCTTTTTACCTGGTAAATTTCTGGAATGAGGGCGCCCAAAAGCAATATGGATTAACAGCCCAGGAAGTGATGGGCAGACCGCTTGGGGACGCCTATGAGTCGATCTGGCTGCATTCGGAAGATGAACCCAAAGCCATGCAAAGCTTAGCTCAATACGGATCCTGTAGTGTAGAAATTATTCATAAAATTAAACGAGGCACCAAGGCTGGAAAAGAGCTCTATATAGCAGCCACTACCCAGGTATTACTCAGTGAAAGCGGGCAGCAAACAGGTTTACTTGCCATTCTGCGCGATGTGACAGCACGGAAGCAGGTAGAACAAACCCTACAGCATACCCTACAAGAGCTGGAAAAGAGAAACCATGAATTAGATAACTATGTCTATAAGGTCTCTCATGACCTGAGAGCGCCCCTTACTTCCATGCAGGGCCTGCTCAACTTAATCAAGCTAGAAACAGATCTGGAGGTAAAAGCACAGTACCTGGCCTTAATCGAAAATAGAGTAGGTAAACTAGATGAGTATATACAGTCAATTCTGCATCATTCTAAAATGGTCAATGCTACCCTTCAGATTAAAGCTATCGATTTTGAGTCAATGATCGTGGAATGTTTTGAAGAATTAAAACATTATAATAGCTGGCAACAGGTATCGCTTACCATTCAGTTGGAAGGGGATAGCAGGTTCCATAGTGATGAATTCAGGCTCACTGTTATTTTAAAAAATATTATCACGAATGCCATCAAATATTCTAATTCAGGGGCGAGTCAAAGCTTTCTTCATTTCCATATCAATATCAGCCCTTCCAGGGCACTAATTAGAGCCACAGATAATGGAGTAGGTATTGATGCAGCGTATATAGATAAAATATTTGATATGTTTTTCAGAGCCAGCGCTAGTGCGCAAGGATCGGGCTTAGGTTTATACATTGTCAAACAAGCCATAGAAAAACTACAGGGGAGCATCCGGGTAGAAAGCCAGAAAGGAAGGGGAACCACCTTTATTATGGACTTACCTAATTTAGTAGGAAAATAGCTATTCCCTGGATTAAGTATATAAATACTAGTCCATGCGCTCTCAATAGAGTTTTACTCCTTTTCACAGAGATGAGAAACTAGTTTTAGAAAAAGCTAAATGAGAGACCATTGTTAATGAGTAAAGATAAAGGGGCGGAATTTCTAACTTTATGTGAAGCTTATTGGCAGGATAAAATAGGGGGCATCATGGAGGATGAGCCTATAATAAGAATCCTTGTAGAGTGTGCTTTGTGGTATTGTAGGGTTATTGTTTCCTTTTACCTTCTGACTTTAACTTCATTCGGATAGTTTCAATATCTTGAATAGATAGTTTTGTGATTTCACTGATCAATTCATTATCTAGCCCCTTTTTTATCATTTCTAAAGTAATCTCAAGGGTTCTTTCCTCAGTTCCTTGCTGATAGCGTAAATCTTTTTTTATATCTAGTGTGAGTGCCATTTTCTGTTCTTGTTTTAAAATCAAGGGTTGTAAATCTCTCAATAAGGAAAGCATGTCTAACTGCCTAACGCTTCTTTGAAAATTTAAGTTGCTTTCCTGAAGTGTACGTAATTTAATAAATATTTCCTCAACTACCAGCTCTGCTTGGACTTCACCAAAGTTACAGAGGATGGCCAGTAAAACTTCCTCTGGAATATTAGATGTGATAAATTCTCTATAGGAGATAGCTTGTAAGTCAATGAGCTGGAAGTTATACTCAAAGGTAGGCATAGAGAGTTTACTGGGCATATTGACCGGATCATTTCCGATATAGAAGACAATCTGTCTAAGAGGTAGGCGATAAATTTTATAGATCAAGCCGGCATACACAAACATGCGGTCAGCAATGGACTTGTCATTAGCTGTCTGGAATTCTATGTGGAAAACAAAGGTCTGATTGTCTTTAGTGGTGATTTTCTCTACAAAATCAGCTTCTCTTTCAATTGTATAATGCAATTCTGGGTATAAAACTTCTCCTTTGATGGGCTCGATATTGGTGGTTTTGCGGATGAGTTGGAGAACCACCTTTTCTAAATTTTCTTTAATGATTTTATCGTACTCTTGAGCCATTATACCTTATTTGGCTCAAAGGTATCATTTTTATGAGTTTTTATCCCTTCAGCTGGTAGTAAAATAAAATTTACTAGTTTCAAGAACTGCCCGTATTCTTTAACTTTGATAAGCATCTAAATGCCTATTTCGTTAATGGATTCTTTCCAAGAATCTTATATTTCAATCCACTTTTTGGTCACCTGCTAGCAAGCACTTGATTTGAGCAGATAATTCTTTTATCTTTCTTTCAGGCTGCAGCTCACTTATTAGGTATAGACCTTTCAGCTGTTATAGACCTGTTCAGCGGTAGCATACCTGAGTAGAGAATTTTCCTTATCTCTTTTCTTTTATTTACTATATGAGCTTACGCTTATTTTTTCTTTTGCTTTTCCTCCCTTTCCTCACCCATTCACAAGGAGCGAGGAAAAAAGTGGTACTAGCAGGTAAATTTATCCATAGCCACCCTTTCCAAGACAGGATGTATCTGCTTAGCTGGACAGACCCTTTAGGGATGGCTTACCTGGATACCATTTACCTGAAAGAGGATGACTCTTTTTACCTGCAAACAGATAAAATCACCGGGTCTGTGCTAGCCACTATAAATTACCAGAACAACAAAACCCTTGGACCTCGTTTGTTGCTTGCTCCCGGAGATAGCTTGCAGCTAATCATCGATATGCTTAATGCTAAAAATGTGCAAGTAGAAGGAAAGAGCAAAGTGGTTAACAGCTATTTTCCTCTTGTAGAGAAAGCCCTCTCAGACCCTTTGTTTGTCCAAAAGTATAGTAAACCTGCTAGCCTTGCAGAAGCAGATTTTGAAGACTATATCCACAAGCGCAGGCAGCTAGCTGACTCTATCCGAAAGCAATTATTTTCATCCACCTCCTCTGATGCGTATGGGAAAGATTTTGAGCACCTGCTGAAAGTAGAAAATCACTATGAGTTGATTGCATTGGTCCATGATCAGGCCTGGTATACTTCCAAAGCGCCTCAAGCCATGATAGATCGCCTACTTGGCCAGGAGTGGAAAAAAGAGTTAAACCATGCGGCCAACCTGATCTCTCCTCGATTCCGTAATTTTCTGCAATATATGGCCCGCTATACGTATTGGGCTAACCATCACTACCAGGTTTCCCCAGATAGTATTCCAGCTCTCTACAGGTATGAGTATGCCCTACGCAACTACACTGACAAGGTGCAGGATTATGTACTAGGCATGTATCTATGGCGTGACATCATTAATGAACATGCTTCTACAGAGGCATTCTCTCAGAAGATGGATTCGCTTCAAACTTACAAGCAAGCCATAGGGGATCAAAAGCTGCTTGCTTATCTAGATGCCTGCCAGCGCACAAGACATAAAGAATTAGAAAAGGGGCAACAGGCGTTGAAAAATGGGGATCAGGCACCTAATTTTTCTTTGAAAGATGCCAAAGGGAAAGTTTACACCTTAGCTGACTTCAAAGGTAAAATCCTCTATATCGATCTGTGGGCGAGCTGGTGTGGACCCTGTAAAGAGGAATTACCTCATCTGGCAAGATTACATGAGCAATACAAAGAACGTGATGTAGTCTTCATCAGCATTGCCTTATGGGACCGCTATACTGCCTGGCAGAAAGCTTTGTTGAAAGATCAGCCTACCTGGCTACAATTGTTTGATGCAACGGGCATAGTAGGAAAAGCCTATGGAGTAAAAGCTATTCCCCATTTCATTCTCATAGACAAACAGGGGAGGATTGTTCAACAAAAAGCGCCCAAGCCTAGTGCTACTGAACAGATTCAAACCCTGCTGGAGCAGCAGACAGGTAGGTAAGCAGAGAAGCAGGTAAGAATGAAGGAGCAATGGCTTAGTAGTTAAACTAATTTCCCCTTTGTTGAAACTACTAAACAACCTCGAATAAATCGTTCCATCTTGTATTTGTACCCTTTACTCAATGCTGCCCATTAAGGGGTACTTTGATTTTGGGTATAAGTTTGCGCTACTAATTTTATTGGTATAGATAACAAAAAGTTACTTAATAGAGCATGTACCCGAATTGGGAGGTGGCTGTGGCACAACTCCTTCTTTCATTATTTCTCGTAGCTGAGTATCT
>NZ_JAUKPO010000068.1 GCF_030503435.1 Rhodocytophaga aerolata | reverse complement strand
CTGCCTTTCTTGTAACTTAACCATCAATTAGCCATAATGCCCTTCTTTTAAAATCAGCCATATTGGCAGGAGTTACAAATACTGGTTAAATTATTCAAAGTTCACTTAGCTAATTTTCATGAGTTTTTGTTACTATCATACCTTGCTATAGATTTTCCTGTATTTTTTACTCAACTACTCCTTCATGTAGGTATTACTGCTTAAGAGGTTCTACAAGATATTGATGATTTTTGATTTACTTGAAGTTTATCCCACGGACTAGCAGACGATATCAGCATCGGGTCCGGATTGGTAAATGGAAGCAAAATTTTCCAGCAGAGCCGCTTCCGTATTTGAAAGACCTGCCGACACCCAATCTGAAGAGCAGATCGACCCGGAACAGTTATATGCCAAGATTGGCAGTTTAGAATTAGAAAATGAGTTTCTAAAAAAACTAGAAGAAACTGGGCTAAACCAACTGAAAGCAATGATTGATAGGGAAAACGAACTGAGTATCCGGGCGCAGTGCGATTTATTGGGTCTGAACCGAAGTGTACTATATTATCAGCCGATTGGAGAAACAGAAGAAAACCAGCGTATTATGCGCCTGCTAGATGAGCGATATCTAAACTACCCAACTGAAGGAGTCTTGCAACTACAGGATTATCTGCGGGCAGAGGGTTACCAGGTGAACCATAAACGGGTGAGGCGATTGCTAAGAAAAATGGGTATCATGGCTATTTTCCTAAGCCTAATTTGAGTAAGTTAGGTAAGGCTGAATATATCTATCCCTACTTACTGAAGAATTTGTCTATCAATGTAAGCAACCAGGTTTGGCAAATTGACATCACCTACATTCCTATGGTTAAAGGCTTGGACCTAAGATGAAATCTTATTTCAGGTCCATGTACCTGGTAGCTATGATTGATGTCTACAGCCGATTTGTGGTAGGTTGGGATATTTCTAATAATATAGATGCAGATTAGGTGGTAGAGACCTTGCAGGCAGCCCTTAGCTGTCATGGTAAGCCACAAATAATTAATTCTGACCAAGGCAGTCAGTTTACCTGTAATAAGTGGGTGGCGTATCTAAAAGAGAGAGAAATCTTAATTAGTATGGATGGCAAAGGGCGAATCTCAAACCAGAGCTTGATCTGGGATTCGGCTATTGATAACGTATATATCGAAAGATCATGGCGAACAGTCAAATATGAAGTGAATCATGAACGATTCACCTGTTTACATTACACCGCCTGAAGATGGCTGGCAGCTTTAGCAGGGGCTGCAGGCATTCTTTGAAAGATACAATTATCAAAAGTACCATCAAGGAATTGGAAGGCAACTGCCCGTTTCAGTTTATTTAAGTTCATTAGCCAGCAGTGCCTGAAGCAAAATTTCAATTAACATTTACCCATTTTTGGTCCTAATAATGGGGAGTACCTCAATAAGCCCTGCCAGAATTTAACTAACGAGATTTTATCCAATAATATTTTTTGATTTAACAGGAACCTGACTAATGCTAATTAGAAAGCTGCTTAAGGCTTCCAGAGCGGGTTCTGTTATGTGTATAGTAGGAACAGTCGCCTTATTGTTGCTCTTGTTGTACGCTAGATAATAATCTTCTATTGTTTCCAACACACTTAGCAGCTTAGCCAGAGCTATTTCTTTGGGTAACTCACTTCCTTGGCCACTGTAGTTTTTCATCAACAGAATAGATCTCTCACAGATAAATCGTATTTCATTAACGGAGTAATCTTTAACAGGTGCTGTTTTTGCTTGAAACACTTCTATTTCTTTCTGAAAAGTGCTTAGCCTTTGAAGAATTGACTGATTATGCATAGTAATTGATTAAAAGTGTTTCTATTCCATCTAAAAATGAGCTTATAGCTCTTTAAATGTTCTCAAGCTTGGGTATAAGAATCAGGAATAAATTTTTTTCACAGTTTCATGGGCAATGCTTTCTGTGTTTTGTTTTTTAACTCTGTTACCAACCGACTGTTCAATGTCTGTGGCATCTCCTGTATTTTTTGAGAGTCGCAAATAGCAACCAATCCAATATTGATTGTATATATATTTACCCTTTTGTAAACCAAGCAATTTGTACATTGAGACGGTGATATAGGTGCCCGTGTGCATATATTTTGATCCCATATGGTTTTCAGACAGTAATGGCAGCTATGTTACAGCCTAAAATACAACTTAAAGGTTGTCCCTTTCCCAACTTTGCTTACCACTTCAATATGGCCTCCTGCAGCATAAATCAATTTTTTAGTTAGATACAGCCCGATGCCCTGGCCTGCTACTTGCTCGCTTAAGCGATGATAAAGCGTAAAGATGGAAGCGATTTTACTTTCCTCCATACCTATCCCATTATCTTCTACGCTTAATTGCAGAAAATCCGGGGAGGCTTTAGTGCGGATCACTATGTAGGGGGCACGCTCCGGCGATTGGTATTTAATGGCATTTGCTATTAGATTGTATAGTATACTGCGTAGGTTCTTTTTTGAGAAGCGAATAGTGGGTACATCAAACGCTAGTTCTATTTGGGTATGAGTGGCCTCCAGGAGCGAGGCGATACTAAGCTTGATATCAGCTATGAGCTCTTCTAAATAAATATCTTCTCCTTGCTTTAACTGCTCACTCTCAATTTTTCCAATTCCTGCTAACTCCCGGATGAGCGCCCTGAATTTAGTAATGGCTTCATCAATCTTGCGGTAAAATTCCAGCGTCTCCGGATCGAGATTTGCATTTCTTCTGTGCAGAAGCTCGACTAATCCCTGAATATGGGCAATGGGGCTCAATAGGTCATGAGAAGCTGTATAAACGAAGGTATCTAAATCATCATTGATCCGGTGTAAGCGCTTATTGCGCTCTTCGAGTTCGGTTTGTAGCCCTTTAAGCTCTGTGATATCATAGAAAGTAATGATGGCCCCATCTATTTTGCTATCGCTTTGCCGGATATAAGGCATAGTCATTATCTGATAGGATTTGGAGGCTGACTGGACTTCCTTGACCAAAACCCCCCCCTCGGCAATCACTTTTCTTATGTCCTCAGTGATGGTTTCAAATTTGATGTTGGTGGTAATATCATCCAGGGGCCTTCCGATATCCCTTTGCTGTAAATTGATCAACTCAACTACTGAAGGGGAAAACTTTTTTAAATGTAAGGAACGGTCTACGAATACCTGCCCATTTGCATTGCTCCGGAAATAATTGTTCAAATCATCATTCAATTCGGTTAGCTGTTTAATTTTCAGCTGATATTCACTGTTTACATTTTGTAACTCTTCATTGACTGATTGCATTTCTTCATTGGTGCTCTGCAATTCTTCATTAGTAGACTGCATCTCCTCATTGACAGACAAAAGTTCTTCATTGAAAGAAAGCATATTTTCCTCATTGGCTTCTAACTTCTCCCGGGCAACTTGCAGCCGCTCTTTGCTATTCTGCAATTCGGCCTCCAGACTCTCCACATATTCACGGGTAGGCAAAGAAACATCCGACCATCGCTCTCCCGGATAACTGTCCCTTGCTGTAGCCTTTGAAGGAGTCAATGTCTCATGAAAGAGCAGCAGTAAAAACTGCTTTTCATTCCGCCGGTCCGTAAATGGTTTTACGACTACCTCTACCTGCTTTTCCTGCTCCCCAGTTCCCAGGTGTATACCCTGGATTCGTATAATTTGCCCGGATTTGAATGCCTGCCGGATAGCTGCTTTCACAGGCAGGGCAAGTGCCTCGGGCAAGAGCTGGAGCAGATTAAAATTGAATACTTTGGGTAACAGGTAGGTAGTTAGTTCTCCAAAGGAATCAACTACTTGCAGGTTTTCATCGATACACACCCCAGCAGTTCCATACTCACTCCATAATATTTCACTCAATGCTTCGCCAAGTAAAGGTTTTGGTAGGGTTCCCTCCTCTCTAGCCGAAGGCAGAGGTAAAGATTTGCCTGGCTCATAGGGCGGTAAAGAAAACGTATCCAGGCGAAAAGGGGGGATATGTTCCTTTTTTTTGTAAATTTTCCACTTCCGGCTGATTTCCTCCATATGTGTGTGAAGCAAGGTAGGATTTTCACTGGCTCCTAAAAATAAGTATCCTCCCTTTTTAAGGCCAAAATGCAGCATGGAAAATATTTTCTCCTGTAACTGCTTGTTCATGTAAATGAGCAGGTTCCGGCAAGAGATCAGATCCATACGGGCATAAGGCGGGTTTTTACCCAGGTTATGAGGAGCAAAAATGAGCATCTTGCGCAGCTCTGGTTTGACGCGGTAAGTTTGGTTTTGGTGAATAAAAAAACGCTCCAGCCTTTGCCCAAGCACACTACCGGCAATACTTTCCGGATAGATACCTCTAGAGGCTACACCCAAGGCATTTTTATCTAAATCGGTGGCAAAAATTTTCACCTCCTTTGTACTATGTGTTTTCTCCAGGTATTCCTGCACCAGAATGGCCAGAGAATAGGCTTCTTCTCCGGTTGCACAGCCGGCTACCCAAATTTTTACTTCTTCCCTTGCAGATGATCCCATTATATGAGGTAGGACATCTCTTTCGATAATGTCGAAGGCTTCCCGGTCTCTGAAAAAAGCAGTTACACTAATTAAAAAGTCTTGTGCTAAAGCCTCTATCTCCAGAGGATGGCTGGTAAGTAACTTCAGATATGCTTTGGAATCATTTACCTGGTGGTGAGCCATTCTTTTGCGGATTCTTCTGTAAATGGTTGTCCGCTTATAGTCTGTAAAATCAAGTGGCAGTTTAGTTTTAAGTAAGGTTAAGATAGCTGTCATGGTGCTTTCTTCTTTTTCGCTTATCCCGCTGGCAGCAGAATCAAGAAGATCAGGTATCTGCCCGTGCAGCTGATGCACATAGGACTGAATATATACAGGCATCTCTTTGGGGGATAGCACCCAATCCGCCACACCGGTAGCTAAGGCTCGCACCGGCATGGAATCATAGGTGGCTGTCTCCGGGTCCTGCACTATTACCAGGCCACCGGCTTTTTTGATAGCCTGGATGCCATCGCTGCCATCACTACCCATGCCTGAAAGTACAATAGCAATCGCTTTACTGCCCTGGTCTTTAGCCAGAGATTGAAAAAAAGTATTGATCGTCAGGTGAGGGCCTTTTTTCCCGGCTTTACTCGTCAGGTAAAGCCTTCCCTTATTAAGGGTCATGAACTGCTGATTGGGTATTACATAGATTTTATTGGCTTCCACTACCATACCGTCTTCTGCCAGGGCTATGTCGAGCTTACTGTGCTTTTCAAGTAACTGGCCTAGCCGGCTTTGATGATCGGGAGACAGATGCTGGATAATGATATAGGAAGCATGATCCAGGGGTGTATGATCAAAAAAGGTATAGATAGCCTCAATACCACCGGCTGAAGCACCTAAGGCAATAATATACTGGATAGAAGAGTGATCGGTCATAAAGCAATATTTGTTAAAGCAGTAGTAGTCAAAATTTGTGGTACTATCTATAAAGCAACAATAAAATGAGCATTAAAAATTTTGTTTTACCTTCAAATAGAAATTAATTGTGTATGCATGCTGCCTGTACCCAAAATAGGGGATTAGCTAAAAAAATAGTTGAACATAGTCTCATTTCAGCTATTGGTAAAATTAAAGGCGACACATATTTGTTATTCTACATTAGGGCAGATAGTAAAAAGTAAAAATTCAAAAGGGGGTAAGTATGTTAAGCAGGAACGTATGACATATCTGTCCAATGAGCCTTAATTAATACAACTGCTTGGTAAGCAAATTATCTAAAAAATATAATACCATCTCTACGTATAAATACGGATTTGTTTGAAATAAGTATTTATACGAAACAAAATAGGAAATATAGGAGTATATTAGCCTAAATAGTAACCAGTCAATAATATACTTTTCTTTATCTCACTAAGCAGCCTGTAGAAAACTTTGCACCTGTTTTTTTATTTTTTAATTCTATGTAAAGAACATATGTGCAGACACCTTTAAGCCAAAAGCAGCGTGGAATAGATTTATTATAAAGAAACAGGGTTCAAACAGAACAGCAAATGAGTCACTCTTATACCCTGCATCAAATTAGCTTAGCTGAGCAGAAGATAGTTTCTTTATTGAAAGATAAAAACAAAGAAGGGTTTGAGCTACTCTATGATACATACAGTAAATCCCTCTATACCCTAAGTTTGCATCTGACAAGCAATAGTTCAGTGGCGGAGCAGGTAATGGAAAACACCTTTATCTATATCTGGAAAAATATAGATTCCTTCTTGCCTGCCAGGAGCAGTTTTGGTGTATGGCTGGTCTGTATTGTGAAAGGGGAAGCTATTAAACTGATTGGCTCCACCAAAAGCTAAGGGGCAGTATCAGGTAAGCCCAGGCATATTAACACATAGGTAGAGAATAGAACATATCAACGAATTACAAAGAGTTTACGGCGCAGAGAAAGAGATATCCCTTTTATTCTCTGCGAGCATTCACACATCACCATCGGAAACATGTAAAGTACATGCCCTCTTGTGAACTATGAATTGACAAAGCATTAGGGGTATACGATCTTATTTACATATTTTATGGCTATCATCTTTTTATTAATTATTCACTGGTACAGTTCTCTTTTTTTTCAATCTGTTTTTCACCACCGCTATGCTGCCCATGCCATGTTTACCATGACAAAAGGGTGGGAAAAAGCCTTTTACATCGGTTGCTACGTAACCCAGGGCTCCTCTTACATCAGTGCCTATGCCTATGGTATTATGCATCGTCTGCACCATGCACATACGGATACCAAAGAGGACCCTCACTCCCCGGGCAACTCAAACAATGTGTTTGCCATGATGTGGCAAACCCGTAACAACTATTTTGATATTTTCACCGGGAAAACCAACGTAGAACAAAAATATACTATTGGACTACCTAAGTGGGAGGCTTTTGATAAAATTGCCCATAGTCCTCTTTCCAGAATTGCCTGGTGCGGCTTCTATGTATTTTTATATTATTTACTTGCTCCATCCTGGTGGTACTACTTGTTATTGCCGCTACATTTTGGAATGGGTGCTATTCAGGGAGCAGTAGTTAACTGGTTAGCCCATGTGGTAGGCTATGTTAATTTTAAGGTAAATAACACCTCTAAAAACCTCATACCGGTAGATTTTATATTCTGGGGGGAAGCCTACCATAATAACCATCATAAACATCCTTCACGGCCTAATAACTCAGTGAAGTGGTTTGAGGTGGATGCCGGGTATTGGGTAATGAAAATGTTGGATCAGCTGAAGGTAATCAGATTAAGAACACACAAGGCCCCACGGCTTAAAGAGTTAGTGCCTAAGTAAGAAATAATTGAAAACTTCGGAAAAGTGGAAAACAAGGAAAAAGAAGTGCGTAAGCCCGGAAAAATAGCGGGCTAAGCGTTGGCTTTGAGCGTGGAAGCATTATTAACTGCGTTGGTTCCCTTCGCATTCGCATGCTCGGGAATCCAGACTTTTTTTGTTACTCAAGGCACTGGGCTGGCTCAAAACGTGCGTTTTGCCCTGTGGCAATGACAAAAAAGTAAGAAGATAAGGTCAAAATCATCTGGTTTAGTACACAAACTTTGACTGAAATTATGACCCTTTTAGTAATCATTGCCTGTTATAAAAGTTTTCCGAAGTTTTCAAGACATAAATCAATTCCCTATAAATCAATGGCAGATATAGACCTATCAGGCAGCTACTTTTTATTACAAGTCAACGGTTTGATTTCTGCTGGCTCCCTTATCTGTAGTGATAATCGTTCATTTAATTATGAACGATATTATTGCTTGTATTGAAACCAAGCTAGCATGAAAGGAAAAACCTTTTTAGATAGATTGATTCTGTGTATACTTGCCTGTACACATGTTTTTCAAGGTTTTATTATAGACCATACACTAGTATTCCCCTTATTTGGACCTCATTAATGATACAAGATTACATACTAGCCCTTTTTCAATAGCCTCCTGGA
Organism: Rhodocytophaga aerolata; assembly: GCF_030503435.1. Classification (GTDB taxonomy): domain Bacteria; phylum Bacteroidota; class Bacteroidia; order Cytophagales; family 172606-1; genus Rhodocytophaga; species Rhodocytophaga aerolata. Next base: position 4,136 of record NZ_JAUKPO010000068.1, on the reverse strand, counting down.
TAGAGAAGTAATTCTTTTTCTCAGTACTAAAATAACTTCTATCTCTTGCTGCTTGATAGCATAGTAGAATTGCTTCAGTAAACCGGCTGGGAAAGCAGCTATTTGGGAAAGCATCTCATATAAAAGCAGGTTGTGGGTGAGCAACTGCTCTCGATCAATGATCGCTTGCTGCTCTTTTTTTAGAACTTGTTCTTGAAAGATATACTGATTTACCAGATCCGTAGTTACCTGTTTATTACTCATCTTCTCTATCCTTTCCTGTAGAATTCTGCTTTTTATGGCTAAGTTTCTACAGACAGGATTATTATGAAAATGGATATTTTGGTAGAATTCCTATTTGGCAACCAGTACATCTACTCCCAAAATAATTAATCCATTTTTTCCTTTGCTCTACTTTAGTTAGTGGTATAGGAAAGGGGCCTGATACAGGTCGCTTCTTTACCCTCTGTTTAACTTTTAATGTAAGAAAATAAGCATTTACTCACTTTTATTTACATTCACTGTTTACTTTTGATGCCGCTAGGGCATATATAGCTACCAATCGCAGGTACTTTGGGAAGTAAGGTTTAGTAAAAATAATAGCAACATTTGAGCGTATGCAAGAAACGATCACCCGTAAAACCTTTGGCCAGGCCATCCGCTATGAGCTGCATATTGAAGAAAATAGACAACGGGATCATTATCAGATCCGGGTGTCATGTCTACAACCGGCCTTGTTGGAGCAACTGCTAGGCAATAGTCCGGCTTTGCTGAAAAATCAACTCCTAACCATAGGAAAGGATGCCGCGTATGCGTTTAGCGAAGGAATAGACTTTCAAGAACCCCTTTTTATCTCCTCTACTGCCCAGCAAGTGAGTCTCCAGGCTAGGTTCTCCACCAGATAAAAAGATGCTTTCGCTTTTATACATTCTATTATAGAGATGCCCCCTTAATTTTTTCTACTATACACTTTTTGCTTCTTGTCATGGAGAATCCGGAGCATGCTGACCCCTTTTGAAGCCCCGGATTCCGGCAAGTAAGTAGCTAAAAAGCTGCAGATTATGCCATTCCGGCAGATATTGACCCCACTTTTGAGCAGCTATAGCTACTAATTCCGGACTCTACCAGCCCTTGCAGGAAAGATTCCGGACTATACTGACCCCTCTGCTCGTAAAAGACTATAGGATTTGGTTCTTTGGTGATTAGTTACCAAACAGAGCACCGATGGCTGGAAAACCAAAACCTATGAGTCAGATCAAACAACTACTGCTGTTACATCAACAGGGAAAAGGCATCAAGTTCATTGCCCGCAGTCTCTGTCTGAGCAAGAATACGGTCAAAGCGTATCTTGCCAAAACAGCCCTGCTGCCATTCAGCATCGAGCAGTTGCTCTCTTTAGCCGATCCGCTGCTGGAAGCAAAATATCATGCCGGTAATCCTGCCTACAAAGACACCCGTTTTGACCACTTCAAAGACAAGCTCGACTACTTTGCTAAAGAATTTAAAGGGGTAGGTGTCAACAGAAGGTTGCTGTGGGAGGAGTATAAAAAAGAGTATCCTCAAGGCTACGGCTACTCCTAATTCTGTTTTCATTTATCTCAGCAGCTACTGGCCAGAAAACCTACAATGGTCCTTACCCATAAAGCAGGAGAAAAACTCTTCATTGATTTTGCCGGAAAGAAGCTCTCCTATATTGACAAAGACACTGGAGAAGTGATCTGCTGCCAGGTATTTGCTGCTTGCCTGCCCTATTCTGACTACAGCTTTGCTATGGCTGTGCCCAGTCAAAGTATAGAAGACTTTCTCTACGCCCTCCGGTGCTGTTTGGAAGAGATAGGTGGTGTTCCCAAAGTACTGGTACCAGATAATCTCAAAGCGGCTATTGTAAAAGCCAGCCCCTATGAACCGGATATTAACCGCACCATGGAGGATTTTGCTAATTACTACGGCACGGTAGTGATTCCAGCCAGAGTGCGAAAACCACAGGATAAAGCTCTGGTGGAGAATGGAGTTAAACTCATCTACAGCAGGGTATATGCTAAACTGCGCCATCAACAGTTCTTTGATCTTGCCTCCCTTAATAAAGCCATCAAGGAGAAGATCAGCGAGCACAATCAGACGCGCATGCAAAAAAAGCCCTACTGCAGACAAGAAAGATTCCTGGCCGATGAAAAACACCTGCTTGGGCCACTACCAGACTATGGTTTTGAGTTGAAGCATTACCGAGAGTTGAAAGTGGCCCAGAATAACCATATCTACCTAACTCAGGATAAGCATTACTATAGTGTACCCTACAGCTACATTGGCCTGCAGGTAAAGGTGATCTATACCCGCTCGATGGTACATATCTATAGCAAAGGGGAACAGATAGCTTTGCATGTGAGAGACTACCGCATGGGCACCTATACTACTAACAAAGAACATCTATGTTCTCATCACAGGCATTACCTGGAGCGCAGCCCGGAATACTATCTAAAGAAAGCCCAAGGTAAATCAGAAGAGTTATACCGGCTCTTAGAGCTGTTGTTCGCACAGAAGCGCTATCCAGAACAACTATACCGCACCTGTGATGGCCTTTTCCGATTACAAAGTAAGAGCCCTGCAGATAGCTTCCGAAAAGCATGTCTGATTGCCATTGAACACGACAATTACACCTACCGCTTCATACGCAATCTACTGGAGAACAATATGGTGCACGGCCAGGAGCAGATCATTGAGCAACCCTTACCACAGCACTCAAATATCCGCGGCAAAGATTACTATACCCAATTTTTATCCACTCCTAACTAATCTGATAAAATGATGCAAATCCAATCCCAACTCAGTCAACTACAACTCCATGGCATGAGCCGCAGCTGGCAGGCACTGCTAGAAACAAGAAAGTACCATGAACTGTCCTTAAGTGAAGGGCTCGAACTACTATTGCAAGCAGAAGAAAATGAGCGAAGGGAACGGAAATTCCGCCGTTTGACGCGCAATGCTTTCTTCCGCTACCAGGCTTCTATTGAAGAGCTGCAGCCGGGTACCACACGAGGCTTGGATAAAGCCTTGCTGAGTAATCTGGCCACCGGAGAATACTTAGCTAAAGGAGAATCCATCCTGATCAGCGGTGCTACCGGATCAGGCAAAAGTTTCCTGGCTTCTGCACTAGGACATCAGGCCTGTGCACAGGGGCACTCAGTGGCTTATTTTAATGTAGCTAAACTGCTGCTGAAAACAAAAATGGCCCGTGTAGATGGTACCTTGATCAAGTTCTTTGAGAAGCTATCCAAAACCCGTCTGCTTATATTAGATGACTTTGGCTTAACTCACTTAGAAGCAGGACAGCGACTGGACTTGATGGAGATGATTGAAGACCGACACGCTCGTGCCTCTACCATCATTGCCTCTCAGCTACCCATCAGCAGCTGGTATGAGGTGATTGGGGAAGCAACTATTGCTGATGCCATCCTGGACCGGCTGCTACATGCTTCTTATCGGATAGAGTTAAAAGGTGAAAGTTTAAGAAAAAAGTATTAACATTGTCAGACCATCGGGTTCTTTGAACCACTTCCTTTTGGGCCTGTCAGTATCGCCAAAGGGGGTCAACATCACCGGAATATCCATTGTCAAGCCTTTAGATGAAAATGCTAAAGGCTTTTTTATCTATAGCAGGCGCCTGTTTTATTCTTGATTAGCCTCATAAAAAATACAGCCTACAAGCATAAAGGCAAGGAGGCCTTGTGCGCATATCGGTTGACAATCAATACTAGCTTGGCTGTTAGCTAAAAATAAGCTGTCAAAAAAAGAATCAAGAGAGGGGATACAAACACTCTTCTTTCTTCTATCGTTTAGGTGAATAAGTAATTTAGAACTAGGATGCGATACTCAATATGTAACTATGGATGCAAAGTATAAACGTTTACATCGCTACTTGGATACGGTTACCATTGATCCCCATCAAGCTTTCTACTTGACAGAAGCGATGATCAGCTATTTCACGCAATGGTTTGAGCTATCGAGAGCAGAAGTCATAGCAGGCACTATTCAATTTTGTAAGCGAAAAGGGATACAGATTCAATTTAAACAATCACCTCCTGCTAATACAAATAGCTAGAAAATAAATGATATCTTCCCTACTGCCCTTACGGTCTATTAGATGTGTTAATTCAAAGGGG
>NZ_JAUKPO010000067.1 GCF_030503435.1 Rhodocytophaga aerolata | reverse complement strand
TATAAAAGAAATACACACAACTCAAAGAGTCAAGGTGTGTGTATACATATGTTAGCAGTGATAAAGAGTAGACAAAATGGAAGAATTTTCGTAAATTCGGATAAAACAGATGTCTGACTGATGAAAAAAACACAAATATTAGAAACTATACAGAATATGCCTGATGAATTTTCTGTAGATGAGTTGATTGAAAAATTAATGATTTTGCACAAAATAGAAGAAGGACAACGACAAGTACAACAAGGAAAAGTTTATACAGAAGAAGAAGCCAAGAAAAAATTGGAGAAATGGTTAAAGTAATATGGACTGAACAAGCTATAGATGACTTAACCAATATAGCACAATATAGTAGTGGCTACTCTGAAAAATATGCATCTACTATTGTATCCAAACTTTTCAACAAGACAAATATATTGAAAACGATGCCCAGGATCGGTAGAATGGTGCCAGAAAGAAATAGTGAAACGATAAGAGAATTGATCGAAGGGAACTACCGAATAATTTATGAAATAAGTAGTGAGGACAAAATTGATGTCTTGACAGTCCACCATTCCTCAAAGCCATTAGGAGACATCAAATGAAAAGAAACCACTGCTAACATCAAACCTGCCGACAACCATGCTGCCCACACACAATACCCCACCGAAGCAATGGTATGCGTAGGTTCATGTCCATTGGACAAAATCTGAAGATAAATTGATATTTTTAGTTGTTACTCTTGAAGAAATGTGTGTAATCAACCTGCGATTCCCTCACCACAAAGCCCTTACAAGTATCAAAAGAAACATCGCTTAGCAGATATTTATCAGCTGTATTGGAAAGAGTATCTGAAAAATAAAAACCGCAAATTATATCTGCAAGATTGCCATTTTCATGCTGTCAGCAAAAGTTTGCACTGCCGCACAGGAAAATTAGGCTATCACCTGTTTGCCTGCCAGACGTGTCAGGAAAAGAAATACCTGTATCATTCTTGTAAGCACCGCTTTTGTGGCACGTGTGGAGTCGTGGAAACTTACCGGTGGGCAGAAAAAAGACTCGCTCACTTACTCGACATCAAACATCATCATGTAGTATTCACTCTGCCGGCAGGACTTCGATCTTTAGCCCAAGTTAACTCAAAGTTGATCTATGATTTGTTCTTTCGAGCTACCAGCGAGGTCCTACTGGATTGGTTTAGCTATAAACATGGCATCCAATCTGGTATTGTCAGCGTCTTGCATACAGCCGGCAGTGATCTGAAGTATCATCCCCATCTGCATCTGATCGTCGCTGCCGGGGGCAAGGATCTCCACAGGGGGCAGGTAGTGGAATTACAGGGAGATTACCTGTGCCGGGCGGCTCATTTAAAGCGTAGATTCCGGTGGGTGTTTGAGAAAGGCTTACTTGAGTTGTATGAGCAGAAAAAGCTTGTCCTTCCAGGCACACTCTCTTTAGGCAGAAGGTATTTTCTAAGCTATCTTAAGAAACTCAATGCTACAGACTGGGTGGTGTCTGTGCAGCCATCGCTGTCAGATCGCAAGCAAATCGTTGGCTATGTAGGGCGCTACACCAAACGGGCTTGCCTGAGTGAATCACGTATCAGCCGTATCACAGCAGGGATGGTGAGCTTCTCTTACAAGGATTATAAAAACAGTCTGCCTGGTGAAAAACCTAAGCAAGCCTCCATGTGCTTACCCTATGCTGCTTTCTTGGACCGGCTGCTGCAACATGTGCCAGGGAAAGGTTACCGGATGGTGCGTTACTATGGCTGTTATGCCAATAGAGTAGGTAAACAAGCTCCTGCAGCTACGGCCTCTACTACTTCCATGAGCGAGTGGCAGGGAGCTGATTTCTCCGGCTTTGAATCTCATTGGCAGCAGGTCTATGGCGAGCAGGCTTTGGCCTGTAAAACGTGCCAACAGCCTTATCATTACCAGGGACAATACTTTCCAGGTAAGCCTTCCACAGGGGCCACAATAAGCTATGGATATGGGCAGGCGATCACTACCTGGAACAGTTCCTAAGCCAAACTCTCTATAGATGCCTCACTATACACATTCATTCAACTACTTGTCTATCCCTTGCCCGGGTGTTTACCTGGGTAGGATGGCAACACATTGTCTTTGGGATAAAAAAGGCAGGCTCCATCTCCTAATCAATCTTGCTAACAGGCTACTTACAGGGTCTATAGGGGCAGCAAGCAGAAGATGGGTTGGGCCAAGCAAAGCCAACAACGCCAAAAGTAGGGAGAAGAAAAGAGAAAAAAGATTGAAAATCCCTTACGGTTATTGCCCCTTAGTAGTGGAAAGCTTACCTTTAGAAAGGGGCAGGAATAAAACATAAAAGACTTTATCCAACGCTGGCTAAGCAGGCCATGCCGGGCCACAGCCAAGGGCCACACCTTGACCGAGCACGGCGTTTAGCTACTCGCCATTGCCTGCTATATAAAACATTAAAGGATGAAGGGATTTCTTGTATGCTTGTTATTCATATTTAGTCGGACTGTATGGGCACAAACCTCCTTAGAGACTTCATTACCTACAGATCAAAAGCCGATAAAGATATTAACATTGGGGGGAGTAACAGGAGGATTGCCATCAACCAGTTGTGAAGTGATCATAGGAAAAAAATATGGAATCACCTATAAATACATGCATGGATGTGTACTTACCAAGTGGCGTAAATGGCGGATTAATTCTAATTTCAGGCAAGCCGATAAAAGATTAACCAAACGGATAGGGAAAGATTGGGAGGAAAGATATATGCAGGAAGTGCAAGCTTGTAAACAAGATGAATAAGAACAAGTACAGCAGGCAACACTACACTGAAATCGCCAACCGGCCCTGCCCACCGCATTGCCTAACCGAAGTCGGCACGGTATGCGTCAGTGTATGGTCCATTATGGGCAAATAAAGAAATAGATGAGCGTATTCTTGATTGACAATGCTGACAAAGAAAAGTTAACCGTCATTATTGAGCCGTGGGCGGAAGAGTATTACCTGCGGAAAAATGATACGTTGAAATTGCAACAACCCGACGGATTGAATGGCTACTATCATCTGAATGTGTGGGAGAATGGCGACATTCAAGTATATGTCGAAGGGGAATATGATTATCCAATGGTGACCATAAACGATAAAGAAGCAGAACCATTTAAAGAAAGAGAGTGACATCTGCCCATAACACCAGTCTGGCCGATAACCGGGCCGTCAGCTCTAGGCCTCACCGCAGAGCCGACGCTCTATAGCCCCAGCTTCGAGCCCCGGTATACGGCAGCCTTTGGTTCGTTAGTGCATATTAAGTAAATGAAAATAATAACTTTATTCATATCTGTACTTAGTTTGACATCTTGTATAAAACAAGAAAAGACCTTCATCTCAAATAATAAGTGGTGTCAGTTACAATATCCAGCTAATTGGAGTGTAATTGAAGAGGAAAGCGGAGCTTACTTATTTGTAGATGAAGATAATTGGAAGGGCAACTTTAGGGTTACACCCATGAGGAGGGATGGGCAAGAAATAATTGATATTCAAAGCTCTATTGAAAAAGAAGTCAATAATAATCCGGGTGCGAAGATTGTTAATTTGGGGCAGAAACCAGCTGCTTATTATATAAGCCAAACAGATGAGGGAGACGGTAAAATGATCATTCATAATTGGCTCACAGGTGAAAAGGCTACATTATTCATATGCTCATTCACTGTTGAGGCTGAAAGAAACAATGACCCTGAGCTTGTTGAAGAGTTAGAAAAGTGTAGAAAAGCATTAGCAACGTTAAAATCATTATAAAAGAACATGCACTAACACCCAACTCAAACCGACAACCTGCCCATTCTAAGCACAAATGCACAGCACAAGGGCACGGTTTGCGGGAGTTGTTGAGTCGTTAGGGCCAATTAGAATAAGCAGTGAACAAAGAACAAATTATAATAGGGCAAAAGCGAATTGTTGTCGATAAAGTTAGGACAAGTCAGCTTTATTCCACCTATCCGAAGATAGGTGAAAATTGCTCCTGTAGTGATTGCGCCTATTTTGAGAAGGAAGTGATTAAGCAAGACTTTCCGCTTTTTCATTTGCTACAAGCCTTGGGAGTGGATCTATCTAGACAACCTAATATTGTTCCAGATGGCATTTGCTGTCCAGGAGAAATTAATGATAGAATCATCTACTATGGTTACTACAAAGTAGTAGGTAGTATGGAAGATAATCAGGAGACAATTGAGTGTTATAATAAAGAATTAGGCCCTTATACCAGTTTGACCATTCAGCGGTCAAAGGATCAAGAATTAGTTTTTGAATTTTATATTGAAGCAGAAAATAAAGAGAAATAACTAGGCCCTAACACCAGCTTCGACCGCCAACCAGCCCTTGCTCACCGCAGGGCTACACCGCAGAGGGACTGGTATGCGGGAAGCTTTGTTACATTGTGTGCAAAAGGAATAATTGAATATAAGAACAATGACACTAATACAATTACTTTTAGTGATAGTATTGACAGACACGACTCCTGCTTATGAACAGTTAGCCGTGGATCATTTTTTTGAGAGTTTAGTCTCTCAAAAATATCCAGACTTAAAATCGGTGGAATTGGCAACCAAAACCGACACAAGTATTCACTTTGGCATTGTCTATAACTGTACACAATGGGATGAGAAAACAAAAAAAGAAATATCTACTCTAAGCACTGACGCGCCCAAAGAATTGAAGCTACCTGAGTCAAGCATTCCCATAAAGAATATTAGAGATAGGTCAGGTCGGTTAAAAATATATGTTTCATCGCGAAAAAAGATAGGTGATAGCTATGTCGTAAAGATTATGGCTTATAGAAAGCTTAGGTTTGTTGATCATTTCTTCTATCAATTCGACAATAATGGCAGATTAATTGGAAGCTGTGAACAAAGTGAAATAATATAATCATAAAATTCTGCACACAACATTAGCTAAGCCTATCACCAGGCCGCAGACGCTCAGAGCCAAAGCAGGCCACGGTGCAGGTTAGCCATGTTGCGTTAATTGCCATTAACCGGAGAAAAAAGGAAAAGGCTTTTATTGATTTAGAGCCAAACGACTAGCGCAGCGTAGTCGGTCAGATGAGTAGGCCGAAGCGCAAAACGGCTTTTGCAAGCTGAAGGCAAACTCAGGCTGACTAAGCTTTCAAGGAAAGCAGATTGGCTCTAAAACGAATAAAGATTGGTATTTATTGTGTAGCCTGGCTTGGTGGCCGCTGTTTTTTTCTCCGGCCGTCTTTGGCAGGGGATTGAAAGGAAGAAGGAGCCAAAGACTTTACTTTTCCTGCTTTTTGGGGCTTGCTGCGTCAATGGGAGATTGAATCGACAACAAGCCCTGCGCACCGGTAGGCTCACACACAGGGACTACTCACCGAAAGGCCAAGGCTGGAAAAAAGAAGGAAAAGAACGGGCAACTAACATGCCGCTACTTCGATTTCTATGGTTTAAGCAAGTAATTGTAGCTTTATTTTATCCTATTTTATCTTGACAAGAGAGCAGTAGAAATAGTGTGGAAATATGGATAACTCCCCTTGCTCAAGCCCTTCCAAGAGTTACCCACATTCCCACACTTTAACGACAATAATTCTTTCTAAGAGTTTATCCAGTAGAAGTTGCTTGATAAAAGTAATCAGCACTATACTTGCGATTGTTTTTAACACAGGCAAATATTCGCAAGACCAGCTTGTTTCTAACAGCATTAATGACAGCCATTTTGTTTTTACCTTCCCCTACCTTTCGCGCATAGTAGGCTTTCAATTCTGAGCAGTGTACAATCGCACAAAGGGCTGCCATATGCAGCAAGGTTTTTACCGACTGGTTAGCCATCTTGGATGTTCTGTTTTTGCCTCTGATACTGCTGCCAGAAGAATGCTCATAGGGAACTACACCGGCATAAGCAGCAAACTTTTTACCTTCTTTGATGTCATTAAATTCATTCGTGGAGAGGATGATTTGGGTAGCTGTCATTTGACCTACACCTTTGACAGATGTAACTAGATTGAATAAGTGATTTAGCTTATCATCTGATTTGATAATGTCTTCAATGGCTTTAGTGGCCTTCTTTTCATCTTTAGCTAAAGCAAGCAAGGAAGCTTTGCACAAAGAAGCGAGTTCTTTCATAGAAGTTTTATCTGAGAAATGAGTAGTTTCGACAAGCGCAGTTTTTAATTGATTTTTAGCTTTAATCAACCGATTCCTTAAAGCTACCAAGTATTTCAACTGCTTCATCACCGGACGTGGGGGTTGCCAGAGCGCAAGTGTTTCCCTTTTTAAATAAGCATACATAGCAATGCGTTTCGCATCGATCTTATCATTTTTTCCTCTTTGCAGCCCGGAGGAATATTTTATTTGTATAGCTGCCTGTAAGCAAATATTAGCTTGTAAAGAAGTTAAAGCCTCAAGTATGAAATGGTTATAAATACCGGTATGTTCCATACAAAACAAAGCTTGATTGATCTCAAATTGGGGCAAGTCCTTTAATTTTTTGATAAAACAGGCAATGCCTTTTTGGTTGTTAGCAGTGGTTAGGTGAAATAGTTGATTTCCCATTTGCACTAAAGAAAAATCTAGGGTCTGCTTGGAGATATCAATACCAATGAAATAGATGAACTTTTGCATAAGCAAAGAAATGTTTACATTAGATGGTAAAAAAGAATACAGGATAACCTTTTGAAGACAATCAAGTCCTTAATAATGAGCCTGAGCTAATAGCTGTTTGCTCTAATTTCTATTTGAAGCTTCTTCAAAAACCTGCTCAAGGATTCAATCGAAGGATAGGCCTAGAGCCTGGACAACCGCCTAATGCGCCTTGAGCAGGGTTATCTTTAAATAAAGTTCTTGGAATTTTACAACTATGCAAATCTAAAGGACAACCGGGATGCTTGCGCGCAGAGCTTATTCATGTATCACCGGCTGCGAGTAGCGGCTGGTCTATTAGCACCTATTGAAGGAAATGAAAATAAAGTTGTTAATAATATTATTTGTGGTGGGATTAGGACAGATGTTGAAGGCTCAAGATAACCCAAATCAGATTCGGTATGTCTTGAGTCAAATTGACAATTACGCAGTTGAACTAACTTTTCAATCAAAAATTACTGATGGATTATGTGATTGTTCGGTTGGAAACAAAAAGAAGAACAATAACTGCGCATTATATGCAGTAAAAGTGGAAAAACTTTTATGCTGGTTGGATTCTACCATTTACACCAAAGATGAATTACTCAGTACCAAGCAAATTCTAATCAGAAAAGAACAAGAAGCGCAAATACAACTTGGCGAAAAAGTAATTGTCACGTTGAGCAACACATCCTCTAATGACTATTTGCAACTTCGGTCAATTCTACCGATGGCTTTGGGCAAGGAATATCATTTTATTTCAGTTTTCGCTTATGTTCAGCGTATGACGTGTGGCGGGAAAGAGGTAACATTTAAAAAAGGAAAATGAGATAACAGGTGCTAACACCTAACCCTACAACAACCGCCTTATCCTCAGCAAAAGGCCAAAACACAGAAGGTCGGTGTGTGAGGGTTTGTGGTACATTGGGCGTCATCGAATAAAAAATAAACGAATGGAGCTATCCGAAAAAAATTTAAAGACATTGTTGATTTCAGTTCACCGAGGAATTGAAGAATCAGCTAACAAAACGGCTAATAATATCTTTAATGCTCGGTTAGGAAAACTAATCGATTATCCGCCTAATGGTGGATTGACTGATGAGGAAAAAGAGGCACTTAAAGAACTGAAGGGAAACGAGGATTTGAAAACCGCTTTACGGAAAGTGATTGCCAGCAGCACAGCTAACGCATTTTTTGACTTCTTCAATTTGATTGACGGAACCACAGACCCGGAGCCGGGGACAGGGAAGTGGACCGAAGTATTGATAGTGGATAAGCCGAAAGACTTTGACGAGGACCAAGCTTTCCTGCACGATGAATTTTACGCTACATATTGGGATTGGAAAAAGAAACGAAAGAACAAGAATTGGCAGTTGGACTTGTTGGACGAAGAATAAATAAAAGCAAAAAAGAAATAAAAAAGAATAACGAACGCCCAATCGTGTAGACGGCCCCGCCAGGGTTAGCTGACGGGGAGCGCCTCACACACCACTGTACGTAGGGGTCACCTATACAGCGGTTCGTTAAATTGTGGAGCTACTTTCAAGTAGTAATCAAGCATGGTTTCGTATCCTCTTTTTCTCAGCCGTTCCAGGGTGATAGTGGTGTTAAGTATGGGACTTTGAGCTACTGCCCAGCCTCCCATCCTCGTCCTGCTCCAGGCATAGGCCTGATCTTGAGAAACACCTAAGCGGATGAAGTTCTTTCTTCGCCGTTCAGGTTTCTTCCAATCATGCCAGATACAATACCGGAGCCTGTTACGTAGCCAGCCATCCAGGTCTCGGAGTTTGCCATAGATACTCCCTAAACGGAAGTAATTGAGCCATCCTCTTTGCACTTCTTTCAAGGCTTGCATGCGCATATCAAAAGACTTAGGTGTTGTTTTCCTGGTGATGGATTTGAGCTTCTCTTTGAACTTGTGCCAGCTTTTCTCGCTCACTGCCAGTAAGTATTTGCCCCTTTCCCCCTTCTTGAAAGAAGGTATCAGTTTGTAGCCCAGAATTTCAAACTCTTCCGGTTTACGGATGCCGCTCTTTTCCCGGTTGATGATCAGTCCAAGCTTTCCCTCTACGAAGAGAGTTATGTTTTTGGCTGCTCTTTGGGCCAGGTAAGGCGTTTTAGCATAAATGCTTGCATCATCGGCATAGCGCACGTAGCGAAGTTTGTTCTTGTCCAAAAACTTATCCAATTCATGTAAGAAGATATTGGATAGCAAGGGAGAAAGTGGGCTACCTTGCGGAACGCCTTTTCTGCGTTTGGTCAGCTTTCCATCGATGAGGATGGGTGCCCTGAGCCATTTGCGGATCAGCCGTAGGGTAAGTGGGCATTTAACTTTACGGTAGACAAGCTGCAAGAGTAGACAATGGTCTACTTCATCAAAGAAGTTTTGTAGGTCTATATCTAGGATAGCCCTGTAGCCTTCGTGGATGTACTTGTGAGCTTGTTTTACCGCCTGCCCTGCATTACGCTGTGGTCGGAAGCCATAGCTGTGTTCTTTGAAATCAAGCTCGAACAAGGGAGCTATCAGCTGATGGACGGCTTGTTGGAGCCATCTTTCACAGACGGTAGGAATGCCTAAGAGGCGTTTCTTCCCGTTTGCTTTGGGTATTTCTACCCCTAAGATAGGTTGAGGCAGATAACTGCCCGCACATACCGATTCCACTAGCTGCTGCCCGTTTTCTTTCAGGTATGCAGCTAGTGCTTTAACACCCATCCCATCTACGCCTGCTGCCCCTTTATTGGAGAGCACCTGATGGTAGGCTTTGAGTAGATTCTTACGGCTCGTTACTTTCTCAATCATCTTTATTACTACTAATTGCTATTTACTACTTGTAGTTTTCTCTGCTGCATTTAGGGTAGGCTGGCAAACTCAAGGTTTGAACCTCCTGACCGCATTTGCAGCAACTTAACGTTTGGTCCTTGATTGACTTTGTGAGTCCTCTGAGTATACCGTAATCTTGGGCTCAGCTCGTTTCCACCAACTACTACGACCGCTGCTGACTTCTCCTTTGTGTACCAGACACAAAGAGATCTCCCCAGGTAAGAGCACATTCCTTCTTCCGATTCCTGCGGCATCTACCAGATGAATTTTACTGGTTACGGGCTTTGACATGATGTGCTGCCTGACCCAATTCAAGTGGCCTCTTATGCCGTTTCTGTTCGTCAGTACCGGATTTTGCAGTCTCGCTTTCTTCAGTGCATATCTCACGACAAACCACCTTGCGACTTGCTAACAGGCTTCACCAGCTTGCCTGTAAGGGACTTGCACCCTCAGGAATATTATGGTATCTTCGATACCAGGTACCCATACTGGGCACACACATTAGCTAAGCCGGTCAGCACGCCGCCGAAACGCACAGGGCTGACACATGAGGCGATGCCGCCGGTTAGCCATAATCCGTTGTGTGCCATTTAAATGAAAACAAAACTTTTAGTATCTATTATTTTACTGATGTCAATAAGTTGTAGAGGCGTCCATTATCAAAGTGTGAAGGATTTGGCTGAAAAGGAAAGAGTGGAAGCTTGCTGGAATAATTGGAAAGTGGAGTCAACTTCTGATACTTTGCACCTAAAATTGCTCATGCAAGACCAAAAGGGGCGACATGGCTTTGTAAGATGGCCGAATTTTTTCATTGGGCTCGATGCCATGGGTGATACAATTGGCATAGTAGAATATAATACAACCTTTATCTATAAAAGAGGAGATACAATCCAGTTCAAGCCTTCAGCCAAAAAACAATCCCCTGAAGCTTTAGTTGATTCAGAAATGGATTATCCTATATTAAGGGTGTCTAAAAAGAAAAAGGAAAATGACCTGTATTGTTCAGTGAAAAGGATATACTACGGAGAATTGATAAAATGAATTATGGCACACAACATCAAACACGAGCCGACAATTTTGGCACAACTGCACAAACCTAAGCAAGCCAAAAATATGCGGGTGTTCTTATTCCATTGCCTATAATTAAAAATGATAAAGAAACTAATCTTGTTTGTATTCTTAGTTTGTAGTTCTGTGGACATCTACTCACAGAGTTTAACCAATAGTAATTTAATTGCTTATGCTAGGGCAACCCCTGAGAAATATACAAAAGATACTTATTCACTAGCAACTTACCTTCAGGCTGGAGCACAGAATAAAAAAGAGACGGTAGAGCTATTTTTTTATTGGATCGCTCACCATATTGCTTATGATGTAGAGATGTATCAAAGTAGAAATTTTTCAGATGTTACAGTGGTTAGTGCATTAGAAAAACGAAAGATCATCTGTCAAGGGTATGCAGAATTATTTGCTACTTTATGTGAAGATGTAGATATAAACTGTGAAGTTATCCGTGGGTATGGGAAAGGATTTAGTTATACAGGAAAAAAAGAAAGAGACACTAATCATGCGTGGAATGCGGTAAAAATAGATAATCAATGGTATCTACTCGATGTCACTTGGGGAAGTGGCCATGCTGTGATGGAAGAGAATCAAATGAAATATGTTCAAGAACTGAATCTTAGATATTTGTTTACCAAACCTGAAAAGTTTGTACTTAATCATCTACCCCAAGATGCAAAATGGCAATTATTGAGCAAACTTGTTTCTGAAGAACAATTTTATAGTACTGATTTCGAAGTAGAGAGACTGAACAGTTATGCCGAAGATGAACACTAAAAGAATAAAATACTACAGGCAACACCACATAATTTCGACAACCGGGGTACTAACACACAAATCTACACCTTGAACCCTCAGTATGCGATTATGTTTGGTCCATTTCGGTCTATTAAATAAATGAAGCAGCTTATACTTCTGTTGGTATTGATTACAAACTTGTGCTTAGCTCAAAATAAAGAAGAGAATCAAAGCGAGAAAATTAAATTATTGAATAGGTTTTATATCAATAGAATTGAGAGACTCAAATTTATAAAAGAAAAACCCAAACAAATAATTATCGCATATTCTATAGAAGGAGGCCCAGAATATGAGGAGGTTATTCAGTATTTGCCCCAAGAAAATGAATTGATAGTTTATCAATATTTAAATAACAAAGATAGTATTAAGTCTTATGTGAATAAAATATCAGTAAGTAGTGATAGCTTAAAAAATGAATTTTTAAAATTATGGCTGCATGATAATTTAATTAATATTGAGCCTTTAAAACCATTTTGTGGCAAGCAAACTTGGACACCAAGTACCAGCATCGTTGTAAAAATAAGTGATAAACAAAAGAAAAATTATTTTAGTGTAAGCTATACTGATATGGAGTGTGGTTATGAGAATTTTGAAACATATAAAAAGTTATTAGAGCTGTCAACAGAGACTTTAGACAAATAAAAAAAACCAACTGAGTTTAGCTAATAGAAATTAACACTTCTGAGGGTGATATAAATTAAAAAAGAATGCATGTAACATTAAATACGGACGACAACCCTGGCACAGCCGCACAAAGCTCAGCATTAGCTAGGCGTATGCGAGTATTCATGTTGCGTTATAGTTTATAGAGGAATGATAAGACCGATAGACCAAGTTTTAGAAGATATACAAAAGTTTGAACCGGTTAATAACACTTGGCTGAAACTAGAAGACTTATTGGCAGAATTGTGGGAAACGCAGCAGCCAGAAAAGGGGATAGATGTGATGCTTGGGGTATTGGAGAGGTTTCCGGAAGAAGATGGAGGTGGAGTATTATGGTCAATCGTACACGGATTGGAAAGCCTACCTAACTACGCTGACAAACTACTTAAATCCGTTGAGAAACAGCCTTCCAATTTAGGCTTAATCATGGTTAGCCGAATTGCGAATACAGGCGTAAATGTAATTGGAAACAGGCCCATAAAAGCTATTTTACAACAGGTCTTGCAGCATGAGATGGCAAGTGCTGCCCTTCAAGAAGAAGTGATAGAAATAAATGAAAGGATAAAAAACAGGCTATAACACTTAACCCTGCAACAACCGCCTTATTCTGGGCATAGGCCAAAGCAGAGAAGGCCGGTTTGCGAGGGTTTGTGAGCCGTTAGGCGTAATCGGAAAGTTAATAGCTATGCATTCTGATTTAAATAGTTTAATTGCCGTGTTCGAAAAGATGAAAGCTAATGGTTGGAATACTGAAGATTACCTTAAATGGGGGTTCTTCTTCGTAGATGCTGACAAGCATAAGTTGGAATCTGTGTACGAAGAACTTAGGAGCAGAAATTACACTCTTGTTAATCTTCGTCTCTTAAAAGACCAAAAGTGGCAATTACAAGCGAGTAAAAAGGATAAGCTGACTCCCCAAAAACTGCATCAGAGGAATTTAGCCTTCAATGAGTTAGCAGCTTACTTTGAGGTGGAATTGTATGACGGTTGGGATGTTGGAAAAATAGACTAACAAGTAATTAATAACGAAATGAATACGTCCAACATCGCACAAAGCGCCAACTCTGCCTCTTAAGCGCAATGTCTCACCGAGAGGCAGCAAATGCGTTTGTGTATGTTCATTAGCACCTATTAAAGAATATGAAAGTACAGAAGTTTGGGGAAGAGAGAATCA
>NZ_JAUKPO010000066.1 GCF_030503435.1 Rhodocytophaga aerolata | reverse complement strand
TCATTTGTCTCTTCTATTTTGCCATCAGTTGTCCAATTCTATCTGACGACATACAATTGACAACAACCTTTGCCCCTGCTGCCGCAAAATATTTAGCAATAGAAGCGCCTATTCCTTTGGAAGCACCGGTAACGATGGCCACCTTATTTTTTAATTTGCTCATTTTTTCTGCTTTTTTTTCTATTAACATGGCAAAGCTATCTAACTTAAATTTATTTTAGTAACTTTGTTACGAAAAGTAACAGTAACCTCTAAGTAACTAAGTAACCTTATGGAGTGTCAGGTAAAAGAATTTCAAAAAGAACACAAAAAGGAAATGAGGGCCGTCCAGGATTCCATGGACGTGCTGAATGGGAAATGGAAAATATCCATTATCTCCTCTATCTGCTATTACAACAAAAGAAGATTTTCTGATATTCTCAATGATGTCGTGGGTATTTCCAACAAAATGCTGAGCAAAGAATTAAAGGAACTGGAAATAAACAAACTAGTTAAGCGAACCGTTTTAGATACCCAACCGGTAACTGTTCAATATGAGCTTACAGAACATGGCCTAACCCTAAAGACCATCATTAACAATCTGACAGAGTGGGGAATAGAACACCGGAAGAAAATTATTGGGCAATAAACTATCCTTAGTGGTAAGTAGTCTTCTCCTATTGGATGTGGATAAAACTCTATAGGATCATACCCACAAACTGGAGGACTAGATAGAAAAAATTGCATTAGCAGGGTTTACCTGTGTTTCTTTTCTCTCTTACCTATATTGATGCGTTACCTAAAGGGGTAGTTAATTTAACTGACCGCTTAGAATAATTCCTCCCTTTTAATTGACCCAACTATATAAACTTTGATGAGGAAATACAAAGGCTGACTTATATAAAAAGACTACCTTGACGCAATCCCCCCTAATTTCGACGCTTTACCCCTTCAATTATGTGTTATCTACTACCTAAATTTGCCATAATCAATTTGAAGCATGTTTTAAGACATATAGATGATGAATAAAAGCAAGGTAAGACTGATCTATTCGATGCTCACATCGCTGGATGGTTACATAGAGGATAAAGAAGGCAACTTCGGCTGGGCCGCTCCCCAAGATGAGCAAGTGCACACCTACATAAATGAGCTGGTCTCTTCGGTCGGCACCTACCTCTACGGAAGGGGAATGTATGAGACAATGCTCTATTGGGAGACTGCTCACACCATCCCCAATCAACCCAGGTTCGTGCTCGAATGGGCTCATGAATGGCAGGCAGCCGAGAAGATTGTTTACTCTAGTACACTTTCCGAGCCACGCAGCAAGCGTACACGCCTTGAGCAGGAGTGGAATCCGGAGATAGTCCGTAGACTTAAAGCTGATGCCACGCACGACATAGCCCTTGCCGGCCCAGCACTGGCTGCACAAGCACTAAGAGCAGGTCTTGTCGATGAGCTTCAGCAAATTATCTTCCCGGTTATTGTTGGTGGTGGAAAGCGCTTCTTGCCTGACGGTTTGCGAGTAAATATGGACCTGATGGAGCAACGCAGCATTGGTAATGGTGTAGTAGTGCTACGATACACTATCAGGAGTTAATTCTGAATGGGTTATCTGCCTGAGATGGCCGTTTTGTGCAATAGAGGGCTCATAGTAGTAATTGACCATGAACCCTTATGTGCCAGCGGCAGTTGTTATCTGTTTTGATACTGCTGCATCAATGTATCTAAATACCCTTTCTTAATAGCTCTGTCTGACAGGTAGGCAAAAAATGGCTCCGCAAATTTTTGAAAGCCCATCATGCGTGAATTATTTAAGCGAACAAACAAGGCAAGGTCAGTGAGCTTTTTGGGTGTTCCTGCCTTGGTTGCCAGTCCGTCTGCTTCCAGACCTTTTAACAACAGCAAAGCATTTTCAAAATCGGTATTACCTGGCTTAATGATTGTTCTGATAATGCATTCCTCTTGGTAAACATTGTTGTAATAGTGCTTCTCATAAGGCTTTATTGTCAACATATCGCCTTGTTTTGCCTGGTGAATCTCTTTGCCCTTTCCAATTTCCAATCTGCCCTTAACTATTTCGAACGATTCTGTAAACAGCGTATGATAGTGCCAGGGTATTTTGTTGCCAGGCAATATATTCAACTCGATGATGGTATCCCTTCCATTCTTTGCAGATTGTATCACCTTGATGAAGCTATTAGAGACAATACCTGCTTTTTGTACCGGTTTCGCTAGCAATAAAACAAGCCCAGCAACAACGCAAATGATGAGTGCCATTATATGCGGCATAGCCTGTACCAGAGAATTGTACTCTTTACTGATTACTATCAGCATATCTCCAAAGGGAATGATGGCAGCAGTCAGCAGCACAACACCCAACGCTTTGCGCTGGTTTAACAATACCAACGTGCAAACGAGTAGGCCTGAAAACAAATCTCTTACTCCTTTGATGTAGTGAAACGAATAATTCCCAGCTGTCTCTGGACGGATACCATATGCAACCTCGGCTAGCTGAGGAGACATAAAAAATCTACTGCCGATAAATAGCATTCCCAGCCCCGTGAGAAAAACAATGATGTATGAAATTCTTATTGCCATATCCTTTGTGTTTAATAGCAACAAAATTCGCATACTTCTTTCCGGCGTTCGTGCACCTAGGTTAATAAATTAGTTATTCAGCAAATATTTTTTTCGGATACGGCTTAGCGACTGTGGTTTTACCCCAACAAAAGAGGCAATGTAATATTGTGGAATCCTTTGTTGCAAATCAGGATGCTGGGCCATAAATTTCTGATAGCGAATATCGGCCGGATCGGTATAAAATGAATTTAGTTCTTGTAAGGTCTTAATAAACACTTGTTCGATAACCAGCCTGCCGAAGCGATCTCCGTTTTTTAGTTTCTTATAAAATGTTTGCAGGTCATTATACGAGATCACCTGCATGGTGCAATCTTCCAGTGCCTGTATATTTTGTTTAGATGGCTGCTGAGGCACAAAGCTTTCATAGTTGCAAACAAACTCATTTTCCTGTGAGAAATAATAGGTTTTATCTTCTCCCTCATCGTTGATATAATATCGCACCAAACCACGGCTAATGAATCCCACGTGTTTACATATATCACCTTCAGATAGAAAGAAACTTCCCTTTTTATATACCTTTTCTGTAAACAGCATGGCAATCAGTTCGCATTCTGTCTCGCTGACCTCTATCGTTTGTCGAATGATTCTTACTAAGTTATCTATCATGAAGATTGTTTTGCTGTTGCTACTAACGTTTTATGTCTTTGCGATGTGTTGGCGTTCTTTATTTCGCCGTTTGAATTTATCACTAAAGTTTAATAGGATTATAATACTTTTCAAATAAGGTAAGCAGTATGTAAAAGATGATGCCATTGAGTAAATACGTATTTATTTAAATGTATTAGCTTCACTTTTTTGCAAACCTGGTTCGTGAGTTTTTTCTATAACTTGTTGGTTAGTGGATACAACTCTTCTACTAATATTTTTGTACCTATCGGTTTGTTATTTTTTGTGAAATGCATTCCTAAGGTTTGAAGTAAAGAAATAGGGTAATTAATTTACCTGCCCATTCAGGCAACTCACTAGTATAGCCACTAAGTATTAATCTGAGGATTTGTTTCTTATTGCTTTATGTCAGGAAAACAGGCCGCCTTACAGACACATTTTACCAAATGGTAAATTCCTCAACATTCATTTTACCTACTTTGCACTATGAAAGAATTAATAGATTATATTTTGCAGTTTGGTACCCTCAACAAACAACAAATAGCCCTGGTTGAATCGAAGATGAGAGAAGTTGAACTCCAAAAAGACGAATATTTTTCACAAGCCGGAAAAATTCCCAAACAAGTCGGCTTTATTGTGGAAGGGGTAATGCGTGGGTGTTATTACACCAACAATGGAGAAGAAATCACCCGCTGCTTTATCAGCGAAAACAGCTTAGTGGTAGATTATGTCAATTTTGAGGCAAACACTCCTTCTTCGGAATACTTGCAAGCCAGTACTGCTTGTAAACTGATTGTATTTTCAAAACAAGATTGGGAAGAACTTTCCCATACGATTGTAGGTTGGGACACTATTCAAAGTAAAATGGTCCAAAAGTGTCTTTTCCAAAAATCCAGAAAAGGTCCGGTCATTTCACAAGATGCCACCACGCGTTATTTGGAATTTATCAAAAACTATCCCTCCCTTACGAATCGTGTTCCACTCTCTTACATTGCCTCCTACTTAGGGGTTACCCAACAATCTTTAAGTAGGATAAGAAAAAATATCCGCTAAGCCGCTTTTTACCAAATGGTAAACGATTTCATTTTTAACCGATGCACTTTGGCATCATACATTCTGAAAAGACAAAAATGAAATCAAAGAATCAAGAACACGAAAAAAGCAATAGTAAAAAAGGGAGTAAATCCGTATTAATTACCGGAGCCAATAAAGGCATAGGCCTGGAAACAGCCAAACAACTTTCAAAAGAGGGGTTGTTCGTTTACTTGGGTAGCCGTGATGTTGAAAAAGGGAATGCGATCGTAAAAGAATTGGAAGGCAATGGCTTTCAAAACCTGAAGGCCATAGAATTAGACGTAACCAAGCCAGAGACAATTCTATCTGCCAAGCACATAATTGAACAGGAACAAGGAGGGTTAGACATTTTGATAAACAATGCCGGCATCAGTGGAATCTTGCCACAAAACGCTCTCCATACAAGTATTGATCATTTCAAAGAAGTGTTTGAGGTTAATTTTTATGGCGTTATAAGCGTCACACAGGCCTTCATGGACTTATTACGAAAATCTCCCCAGCCAAGAATTGTAAATGTAAGTACTAGTGTGGGCTCTCTTTCGCTTCAAAGCGACCCCAATTGGCCAGCATATGACTATGCTAAATATGCCGTGTATGCTTCCTCAAAATCGGCGATGAATATGTACACTGTTCAGTTAGCTTACCAATTGCGTGATACGGCTTTCAAGGTAAATGCAGTTTGTCCGGGCTACACAAAGACTGATTTTACTAACCACAGGGGAGGTGAAGTGGAAGAAGCAAGAAAACGCATCATAAAATATGCGTTAATTGACCAAAACGGACCAACAGGTAAATTCTTTAGTGAAGAAACTAATCCGGAAACGGGCGAAATTCCCTGGTAATAGCAACAGAAAACTTCTGGCCAATCCAATAAAGAATTTATCACTTGTAGATTCATGATCATGTTGTATACCGGTATAGACTATGCCAGGGTCATCTTATTACATATGAGCCCTGCCTACTAACATGCTTTGAAAGTGGATTTTACTCGATAATTCCGGCATTTTGAAAGCCAGACCTAGCACCTGTCTTATATCCTTTATAGGACTTGCCATCTTAACACTATTAATTAAACGATTGCCTAAACTCTAAAGGCGAAAGGTTGGTTTTAGCCTTAAATAGTTTGCTGAACGATTGTGGGTGTTCAAAGCCTAACTGGTAGGCAATTTCACTGACAGATAAGCTAGTGGTGGATAGCCGCTCCTTGGCTTTCTCAAGCAGTTTATTGTGTATGTGCCCTTGAGTAGTTTGCCCGGTTAATGCTTTAAGCAAACTGCCTAAATAGTTGGGTGAGACATGCAGAGCCTCTGCAATGTACTGAGCGGTAGGTAAGCCTTTCTCTATCAAATTATCATGTTTAAAACAATCCTCCAGAACCTTTTCCAATCTTTCCAGCAGTTGATGGCTGCTCTTTTCCCGGGTAATAAATTGCCTTCCATAAAACCGTTCACTATAACTCAGGAGCAACTCTATCTGGGCAATGATGATTTTCTGACTGAATTTATCGATATTGGAATGATACTCCCGCCCTATGTTCTGCATGAGTTCTGTGATGATAGCCTCCTCCCTTTCTGACATAAACAAAGCCTCATTGACTGCATAGCCGAAAAAATCGTATTGTTTGATGGTTTTTGCAAGCGAGGTATTCCACAAAAAATCGGGATGAAAAAGCAATAGCCACCCGGTAGGTTTTACTTCGGGCTTTACTACGGCAAGGTGTACCAGTTGGCCTGGCGCCACAAATGATAGCAGGCCTTCATCAAAATCATAGGACTGTTGGCCGTAGCGGAACTTACCTCCAATATTGCGCTTCAATCCAATGGAATAAAAGTTTTGTACCCAGCTGATTTCCTTTTCATGCGTTTGATAGTCCACCAGACCATAATCTACCAGACTTACTAAGGGATGTTCCGGTTTGGGGAGCCCGCTCATTTTATGAAACTCGCTGATGGAGTTGAATGTGTGTATAGGTTCATTTTTCATAACTACTGCTTTTGGGTTGTGATACCATTACTCTAAAAAGGAAGGAGCCTGTGGAAGAGTGGCCATTTGCGAAATATCGTGGTTAAGCCAAAGCCGGGCTTTTTCTTCTTGTACAATCTCTTCCACCCGCTTCATGGAGTTAAGGGATTCCGTGTAATCACTATTCATACTAGGCACCTGGTGGTGTTCCAGGTTATAAGTAAAATGTGCCACATCCCCAGCCAGCATCACCGGTCCTGTTTTGGGTAATCGAACTAATAAGGAGCAATGCCCGGGCGTATGTCCGGGTGTAGAAATAACCTTTATGCTTCCATCTCCATACAAATCATAATCGCCCTTCATCAGCTTAACTTTTGCCCCTTTCAGAGTTTCATAAAGGGAAGGTAAATACCCGTATTTTGCATAGTCTAGCCCAAACATCGCTTCATGTTCGCGATACTGAATATGCCAGGTTGCAGAAGGAAACAACTTTGCATTTCCCACATGGTCGAAATGAGCGTGAGATAAAATTACTTTGCTAATATCTTCTGTCCTTATACCAATATCTGCTAGCTGTGAACGGATCGTTCTCACGACTATGCCCCGTATGTTATGGGCGATTATTTTGCCTCCTGGTTCATGTATGATATCATCTTCTATGCCTGTATCCCACAAAATCCATTCATCCTGGCGTTTCATTAGGTAAGCATGGCAGCAAAGGGTAATTTGCTCTCCTTTCCATTTTCCGGGTGTATACATAGATTTGTCTGGGGCTATGGCAAAACCTCCATTTAAAAGGTAAAGCCGATCGATTGCTCCAGTATTCCCTATTTTGGGACTTTCAGTATCTTGCAATACATTCATACGATTTTGTTCGTTTGACAAGCCTTTGAATATAGTCATTGATGTGGGAGCAAACAATGCACTTGCTGCTCCCCATCCTGCTTTGCCAATAAAATTCCGTCTTGTTTCCACACGAAGAGTATGTTATTGAAAAGACTACCATGCCGTAAATTATTCATTCAGTAAGATGGTCTTTTCAGTAAATAGTGAATTATCTGGCAAAATCGGTTGACAAACTAAGAGTCTCCGTCAGCTCAAGTTCTTTTTGAAGAATCTCCAATTTCTGCTTGGCCATTCCATATGAATCACTTCCCATAAAGAAATGTAGTGGTGGATTTTCACTTTCGGCTACTTGAATAAATGCAAGAGCTGCTTTTTCGGGGTCGCCAGGCTGGTTACCCGGAATGTCTTCTAAATGCATTCTGTCTAACTCTCTGGCTTCTTTGTAATCAGCAATCTGATGTTGGGCAAAGTGCAGAGAGCCTTTTAATAAGAAGTTGGTCTTAAAGTAGCCTGGGTAAACTATGGTGGCTTTCACACCCAAAGATTTAGCCTCTGCCGAAAAAGCTTCAGTAAGGCCGGCAACAGCAAACTTGGTAGCATTGTAAATGCCCCAGCCTGGAAATGCTCCCAAAAATCCGGCAATGGAAGATATGTTAATGATATGTCCTGACTTTTTACCACGGAAATGGGGCATTACACTTCTGATCACATTCAGCATACCAAATACATTGGTGTCAAAGTTCTCCCGGGATTCGTTGTCACTTAACTCCTCCAGCGTACCTAATTGTCCGTATCCAGCATTATTCACGACTACGTCAATACAGCCAAAAGTTTCTAGGGTTTTGGCAATGGCATCATTTACACTCTTTTCATCGGTTATCTCTACTTCCAAGGGAAGAAAGTTAGCAGAGGTACCTACTTCTTTTTGGAGGCTTCCAAGCGTCCTGGAAGTGGCGGCTACTTGATAGCCTTCGGCCAATAATTTTTTTACTAAGGTCAAACCTAATCCTTTAGAGGCTCCGGTGACAAACCAAACTTTTTTTGTGTCCATTTTTTTAAATGTTATGTTTTAAAATGATTACACTACAAAGTTCGGTATGGAAGAATTTTCGGCTGTAGCCAAATCACAGGTTGTTGTATCCGAAACAATGATTAGTACAGTTACCTTGAGATTAGTTAAAGGAATGCCTGAATTCCAGAGGCGAAAGATTGGTTTTGGCCTTGAAAAGTTTGCTGAATGATTGTGAATGCTCGAACCCTAACTGGTAGGCTACTTCACCTACTGATAAGCTGGTAGTCGATAATTTTTCTTTCGCTTTTTCAATCAATTTGTCGTGAATGTGTTGCTGGGTGCTTTGTCCGGTCAGCACTTTTAGCAGACCACTTAAATAGCTTGGCGATACGTTTAGGGTATCTGCAATATATTGAACGGTAGGCAGTCGTTTGCTTACTAAATCCGGATCGTTGAAATAGTCATGGAGCAATTTTTCTAACTTATCGAGAAGCTGATGACTGCTTATTTTCCGTGTGATAAATTGCCGTTGGTAGTAGCGTTCTGCATAGGTGAGCAGCAATTCGAGTTGAGCAATGATCACATCTTGGCTGAACTTATCAATATTGGCCTGGTATTCCTGCTCAATACTTTTTACAATATTGGTTATAGTAACCTCCTCTTTTTCCGATAGGAATAATGCCTCGTTTACCGAATAATCAAAAAAATCATATCCTTTGATTTTCTTTGCAAGAGAAGTATTCCACAGAAAGTCCGGATGAATCAGCAGCAACCAGCCTGTATGTTTGGAAGGTAAGCTGGTATTTATGGTAACATTGAAAACCTGGCCAGGTGCCATAAAAAACAAGACGCCTTCGTCAAAATCATATTCCTGCTGTCCGTACCGCAGCTTGGCATTGGTTGTTCTTTTCAGCGAGATAGAATAAAAGTCCAGTACCCAGCTTGTCAGATTGTTTTTATTAGAGTGCTCGATGGATGCATAATCAACAACACTGACCAAAGGATGCAGCGGCTTTGGCACACCTCTCAACTTATGAAACTCATTGATGGTTTTGATTCTGTATAGTTTTGTATTTGTCATTGTTGCAGAAGTTATGAGTGTTAACCTACGCACCCACCAAAGATGAGTATAGGTAGTAGTAAGTTACGCATTATAAACTTTAGCGAAGTCTTTTGCAAAATCTTTCAACTTCACATGGCCCAAGGCTGGTTGATTGCGGTAATAATCTTCATACAAGACACCTCCACGCCTAACTGCATTCATTTCCATAAGCCCTTTGGACGTTTTTGGATTCATACCTGTATTTAGTAAACCATTTAGGAATTGTTCGTCGGAAATAACTTTCCATCTCAAATCTGGTTTGCCGATGGCTTCTCCTAAAATGGCTGCTACTTCATTGGGCGAAACTTCATCGCTGGCAATGTACCGAATTTCTCTGCCGTCAAAAGGTCTTTCCATCTCTTCAGCTATCACACGTGCGATATCCAGTGGTGAAACCCAGGGTTCTTTTTCATCGCCTCCATAATTCTGGATAATAGCTCCCTGTGTTTTTATGACGGGTATAAACGCAAACATATTGTAGTAGAAACCTACCGGACGCATAAATTTGATGGAGACATCATCGGGCAGTTGCCTTATAATATTTTCTACCTGGTAATGAAAAGCAAGAATACCATTGCCATGAGCCATATGTGCCCCAATGCTGCTCAGATGTACCACCCGTTTTACACCCGCTTGCTCAATGGCTTGTTTATAATTACTGCCCAGTTTGGTATTAGCCGCAACAAAGTCCAGATCATGATTATGAAAACTTCCGGCATGGAGCGCTTCCATCGCATATACAATGTCTGCTCCCTGGAAAGTTACAGATAAGAAATCCATATCTTCCATGGTGCCGATAGCCGCTTTTGCGCCTAGGGCTTCAATTTCTGGTTTTCTTTCAGCCTTACTGCTGACAACAATAACTGTGTGGCCTTGTTGGATTAGCTCTTGGGTAAGCGGCCGGCTGATGTGCCCTAAGGAGCCTGTGACTACTATTTTCATTTTACTGTCTGTTTGATGTATAGGACAAAAGTCCGTAACTATCCATAAACAGATGTAGCCAGTTCTACTTTTGTTGTAGTCAATTATGAGATGTTGGCAAATTGAATGTTATAACTCTGGGTACAAAAAAAAACGGTGCCATTGGGTACTTGCAGCCGGATGAAGGGATTTTGTGACCAAAATGAGAAAGTGGATGACCTTTTGAAGCGTATTTTATCTTTTTATCCCTGTACCACTAACGCTTAGGGAATAATGCAAGCGGGGATTTTTAACACGAAGGCTGAATAAAATAATGCATAGTTATTTTAGCTCCAATGCTGTAAATTCCATCGGCCCCAGCTCATAAATCCTTGTTAGCAGTAAACTTTTGTATTAATTTAAACTTCTAAATTCTATGGGGGTTTTTCCGGTTTTTTGCTTGAAGAGTTTATTAAAATATTGAGGATACTCAAAACCTAATGAATAGGCTATTTCTCCCACCGATTTATTGGTACTCAACAGGCTGTTTTTTGCTTCCTCAATCAGATAATAGTGGATATGATCCTGGGTATTTTTGCCGGTTTCTTTTTTAAGTAAGTCGCTCAGATAACTAGGTGATAAATGCACTTGTTCTGCCAGATACTTAACTGTAGGCAAGCTCCTTTCATTTATTATATTGTTAGTAAAGTGTTCCTTTAAAATTTTCTCAACTTGCACTACTACCATGTGATTGGAGCTTTTTCTGGTGATAAATTGCCTTCCGTAAAAGCGGGTGCAATAGTTTAAAAGCAGTTCTATGGTAGATACAATAATAGCCTGGCTATGGTCATCTATATTTTCTTTTAGTTCAGCCTCTATCTTTGATACACAATCATATAAGACTTGTTTCTCTTTTTCCGATAGATGAAGCGCTTCGGTTACCTCGTAAGAGAAAAAATTATAGCTCTTCATCTGTTGATTTAACGAAGTGTCTCTGATTAAATCCGGATGAAAGAATAAGCCCCATCCCATCATGTTTCCCGATATTTCAATATCATCATCATTATCCATTACAATAACCTGATTAGGACCCATACAAATCAGACTACCATCCTGAAAGTCGATATTTTTACGGCCGTACTTTACGTTGTTTTTCGAGTAATTTTTGAAAATGACTGAGTAGAAATCGGTGGAAATCTTGGTATCATTGCTTACATGTTCCTTCACTTTCGTGAAATCCACAGTAGCCACCAACGGATGCTGCGTGCTATTGTCTAAACGAAATAATTTGAAAACATCTGAAATCTTATGTAACTGAACAAATTCACTCATGGCTACTAGTAATTATAGTGAGTATTACCTACCTATAGAGCCATTGCTGATGCAATGGCTCTATCTTTAAAATTAAAATCCGAATTGTGCTTTCATGCCTTCAAAAAATGATTCATCATCAGATTGCTTACGGTTTGCTAGAATCGTTTTTGCATCTTCTCCTGCAATATACCTGAGTTGCTTACTACCATCCGTAGCCGCTTCATAAATTACATGGGCAATGTCACTTGCCGGTGAAGCATTCTGATACAAAGCAGGCATCGCCGATAGTACTTTTCCAACTAATGGTTGATATTCGGTAAGAGTTTCATCGTTGTTGAAATCCAATGAACGGCTTACAAAATCAGTAGCAATAGAACCTGGTTCAATAATTTTTACTTTTCCGCCAAACCCTTCAACCTCATAGCTTAAAGCTTCAGAAATGCCTTCCACGGCAAATTTAGTTCCATGATATAAAGTGCCTAAGGGAAAGGTTATTTTACCCCCAATGGAAGAAACATTAATAATAACACCGCTTTTATTTTGACGAAAATGGGGTAGCAATGCTTTGGTAACATCTAAAAGTCCAACCACATTGGTGTTGAACTGGCGAATGATTTTTTCTCTGGAAAAAGACTCCAACGGACCATACGCACCATACCCTGCATTGTTGAGCAACACATCAATTTTCCCAAATTTACGGATACCCTCTTGTATTGCATTTTCGATAGAGCTTACCTCTAAAACATCCAGTTTGGCAACCAATATATTGTCTAGTGTAGTTAAGTCCGTTTCGTGTTCAGGTTTCCGCATCGTAGCAATAACATTCCATCCTTTTGATTGAAACAGGGTGGCAGTTTCTTTTCCCAACCCACTGCTTGCACCTGTAATTAAAATAGTCTTGTTCATCTTTGTAACGTGTTAAGTGATGATGTAAAGATCGTATGGCGATGCGGCTTGTAGATAATACAAATTCAGGGAAGTTGTATGCTTTTTACGGATTGTGGCAATAAGCTTACCGCTTACCTGGAGGAATTGGCAAGACAGGATTTGAAGCATTGCCTGCCCATAACTGGTTTCTTTATTGGAAAGACTGCCTGAATTCCAGAGGAGTAAAAGTGGTTTTGGCCTTAAACAGTTTGCTGAATGACTGCGATTGCTCAAACCCTAACTGGTAGGCTATTTCACTTACCGAAAGCTCAGTAGTTGATAATTTCTCTTTTGCTTTTTCAATCAGTTTTTCGTGAATGTGTTGCTGTGCCGTTTGTCCGGTGAGGTGTTTCAGGGAATCGCTCAAATACTTAGGTGATAAATGAAGCTCGGAGGCAAGATAGCTGACAGTAGGCAGTTTATTTTCAGTGCTTGTTTTTGAAAAATAGTCGTTCAATATCTTTTCAACCTTCCCCAAAAGTTCGTGGCTATGGGGTTTGCGGGTAATAAACTGCCGGGTATAATACCGGTTGCAATAGGTCATCAGCAAATCTATGTTCGAAAGAATAACGTCCTGACTAAAATTGTCTATGGGCAGGTTCATTTCTTTTTCAATCTGTGAAAATATTATTTCAATGGATTGTTGTTCTTCGTCTGATACTATCAAGGCTTCACTAACGGCATAATCAAAAAGACCGTACGACTGTATTTTTTGATATACTGGATATGTTCTCAAGAAGTCTGGGTGTATGACCAGCAACCAACCGAATGTGGGTAAAAAATTTCCAGGCTCTAAGATGTTCACCTGCTTAGGAGCAATAAATGACATGACACCTTCATCAAAATCGTAGGAAGTTTGTCCATATTGCAATTTGCAGGGACAGTCTTTTTTAAGAGTGATCTGGTATAAATCCGATATCAATTTTGTACGCTGCTCAATTTGGGCCTTCGGAAAATCTTCAAATCGTAATAAGCTAAGAAGTGGGTGTTTAGGTTTAGCCAACCCCATTAGTTGATGTAGCTGTGCGACAGACGGAATATGCACAGTGAATATTTCCTGATTTTTCATTTCACTATTGATTTGCCATAAAATTAATAATTACCATCCCATTTCTTTTCTTTTTCGTTGGGCAAAGATTTTGGCTATAGTAGCATTAGGAATCAATGCTCTTACGATGTTCATCTGCAAGGAATTTCTGCGGCTACTTGCTCGGATGTTTGCGTATAGGCACCTTTGACTAGGGTTTTTCCCCACTCGTTATTATTGGCTGGGGTATTCATAAAATTCGTACTGGTAAAGCCTGGACAAAATAACATAACGTGGATGCCATACGGTTTGCACTCCTCCGTCAGGGCTTCTGTAAACGAACGTACAAATGCTTTAGAAGCTGCATAAACAGCCATATACGGACTTGGAAAAAACGAAGCCAGAGAACCTACATTGATAAGGGTACCACTTTTACGCTTGACCATTTCCGGAAGAAAAAGCTGGCAAAGAGCAACCAGTGAGGCATTGTTTAATTGCAGCATATCCAAATCTGATTGAAAGTCATTTTTTACAAATTCTCCACTTGAACCTATGCCAGCATTATTTACCAGTACATTTACCGACAGATTTCTCTTATTAATTTCTTCAAAAATGTAGCGCGGTGCATTGTATTCAGAAAGATCTGCCACTATATATTGGGCTTCAATACTGTTTTTGGCAGCTAATTCCTCACATAGCTTTTTGAGTTTTTGCTTGTTGCGGGCAATGAGTAGTAAATTATGTTTTCTCCCGGCTAACTGATAGGCAAGCGCCTCGCCTATTCCGCTGGTGGCACCAGTAATTAAGGTTACGTTCATGTTAATCCAATTTTATCGTGCAAAGATGGAATAGACTGTTAACTTAAAAGTGTCCGAATGTCGTTTCGTTGTGTCCTGAAGTCGGATTGCATAACTTGAACTCATTGACTTTTCTGTAATCACCTAAATAAGCAAGTGGATAATTGCCTTACTTCTAAGCATTAAAGTGAAAGTAAGCAGCTCTTTTGTTAATAATAATATTGATGCCATATTCACATTGGTAGCCTATTTCCTTTGCAGGAGTAATCTGTATGAATTTAGGTTTAAGTATTGAGAAAGATATCATCAGTTGAGGTTGGCCTTTAGATTAAAATAGCTAAACATAATTCTCGGCGTTTATTTATATTGGCCAAATGATTAATGTTTAGGCTTTAATGGAGAAATTTAAAAGTCTTGTAGCCGTATTTATGCAAAACCAAATTACCGTATTCGAATCGCTGCACCAGACCTATCAGGCCATGGATTTGCCTGTTTCCTGCATTGTGAAAAAGGCTGACTTTACGATTAACAATTTAAGATACCTTCATCCAAGTCTGCCTTTTAAGTCCATTGATTACCGGCCAAATTACTTCTCATTTTTATTTGTAAAAAGTGCCAGAGGACGATACACTACAGACGATATTTCTTTCAATACCGAGCCTGGTACGATCTATTTTACCAACCCCGGGCATTTTAAATCTTTTGAGTGGTTTGAGATTAATGAAGTATATCTGATCACCTTTACAGAGGATGAAACCAATCAGTAGTAGTTTTTCCATCTTTTTAGTTGCACAGAACGAACATACACAACCGCAGCTATGGCCTCAAGCTAAAGCACTGTGGTAGGTGGCCTAGTTGTCGTTTGTGCGATGTTGGGGATTAGTCTTTTGATTTCTTCTTATCTATATTCCAAAAGTCATAAAATAGTAGTTAACATATGCACTTCCGCCTGCCAACTCTGATGCTTTTTTGGCCACTGTTCTCATTGCCACTTCATCATCATATAATTTTTCATCTTGCTGGCACCGCTCAAAAAATTTTTCTATCTCTATCAATGCCCGAACAAAGCTATAAATGTTTTCCGCAACTTTGCCCATAATGAAATTAAGCTGATCATGGTCTAACATCACCACTTGACCAGATGATTTTTCGATAGCCAAAACATCTAATTCAAAATTGCCTATTTTATCAAAATTACTTGGAATAGCTTCAAATTCTGGATTGAAGTTGAAGGCTGTCATACTCACTTCGACTTCCGTTTTAACTAATTCCCGAATGAGGTCTTGTTCATTATCTTGTAATGATATAGCAGAAATTTTTGTCATCTTATGATTACACCCAATGTAACATGGCCACCTTCACACCGTTTGCATCTGCTTTGGTATTGCGTTGACTGCAACGGTTGTCAGCCGTG
>NZ_JAUKPO010000065.1 GCF_030503435.1 Rhodocytophaga aerolata | reverse complement strand
GAGCGCTGGAGAGGTCCAACTTGCTGAGCAATAAGGCAACGCCGACGCAAGTCAAGCCCGGATGACGTATAAGCTCGCACTTAGCTTCCGGGTTTTTTTACCTAGCAGGCTACCACACTAGTCAACTATCTATGCTATGAAAATTCTTTATCGCTCACTTATCTATCGCTCAATCATTCTTGTTTTACTGAGTGTAGTGAATCTTTATGCTCAGCCTGGTTTAAGAAAGATAGAAATCATAAAAGGATTTCCCAATCATGGATACAGGTATGGTGATATTTATTTGAATATCAAAGAAGTGGCTCCAATCCTGAAAAAACATGAGCAGGCTTATAGCTTACTAAAACCGGCTAAGACAAATTATTCTTTAGCTAACAGTTTAGCAACCGTTGGTATCATTGGCATAATTTATCCGTTAGGCTATAAACTTTTTGGCTATGACAGCAAGGCTTTCTGGCCTATATTAGGCATGGGTATTGGCACGTTTACTATTTCTATTCCCTTTCGAATAAAAGCGAATAAACAAGGCATCAAAGCTGTTGAGCTCTATAACTCAATCTTAGGAAGTAATCTATATGAGCAAGACCTGTATAGAGTTAAAGTTGGCTTTACTAACCACGGAATAGGTGTAATATTACATCTACATCCCAGTCCAGAGAATTATAGATAAGAAAATACAGCAAGATTTCTTTACAGAACACCATTGATAGAAAAGAATGACTACAAAGACCATCACTTTTGAAATAACCAATGAGCATGATCTATGTCTACTACTTGCTTTAGCTGAACGCTTAAAGCTAAAAAGCTCAGTGGGAGATGAAAATGCGTTAACCGATCATTTGGACAGACCTGATGGCAAACCCTTATCAGGGAAAGAACTACTGGAGCGTCTACAAAAAGCAGAAAGTGAAAAGGGAATTCGCTTTGATGAATTTAAATATGAGCTGCAAAAATAGCAGATGTCAAACCAGCGAGAACTTTTCTATGAACAAATTCGCTGATTAGCTAATTTACTTAGTGAAGGCTTTAATGCAAACATGATCTATGTAGCCCTCATAGTTTCCATAAATGGCTATTTCTGCTAAGCCGGCAAGATTAAAATACCTGACTATACCTTGATACTTAAAATTAGCTAGTGTAGTTGTTACCCCTAAAAAGCGAAAAAACTCTTCTATTATCTGATCTTCCCGGCCATCAATGGTTATCCAGTCAGCCGTGTTATCAACATAGACAATAGTTATTCGACCTGCTTGATAACAGGCACTTATAGCCGTAAGATGCTCTATTGCTGTTAGAGTGCTTAGTTTCTCAGCCCTTCCCAAGATCCTTTCCACATTCCTGCGGTTTTTTCCAATAATATCACTCACAGCCAACATATCTTTTCCCATATACAGACTAGCCTTATCATTGAAGCGATTTAGTAGGTATGCTTTACTAAGTTTACTAGTTTTTCTGAAGTTACAGGCTTTTCGATGTAGCCTAAGATAGTGAAGCGATCAAGCCTACTTTTTTCCTTATGGTATTGGGCGCTACTTAACAGAATCACAGATGTATGAGTGTGTTTCAACTCTTCTAGGCTAGCTAGCTCCTCTAAAAATTCCATGCCATTCATCACCGGCATATTGATATCGAGTAGAATCAGCTCGGGACATTGCCTATTAGGGTGCTCTATAGTAGGCAAACAGTTTTCTAATACATACGCTAAAGCTTGCCGGCCATGTTCACAGAATATAATGTTTTCTGCTATATGCGCCTCTTGAATCGCCTCAGCTGCCAGGTATCTAGCTGCTGAATCATCATCGACAACCAAAAGATGTTTAACCTTTCTCACTAAAGTATAGTTTATAGTGTATTACATCTATCCAGCAACCGCTTGACAGTCATGGGAGTAAAGCGCTTTCCTTGAGAAGTTTTGTACCCATCACTATTTAGCTCCCAGGCTATTTGCGTAAGGGTCATATTCTCCTTTTTACAGCGTACGATAATTTTAGTTGCTTGTTTATTTGGAAGATTCTCTCTGGCTTGGAGGGATCGCATGGCTGCTCCTTTTAGCCGGTGCGCTAAGGTCAGGTTTGCAGGTGTTCCTAGCCTTGCTCCTAATTTCTTTTTTGCCTCTAGAGCAGCTTTGGTACGTTGGGAAATCATCTTGCGTTCCTGCTGGGCTAAGGCAGCAAAAATATGAATGGTAAACTCATTGGCCTCGGGCATATCACAGCAGACAAATGAGATATGATTATCTAGTAAAGAAGAGATAAAGGTAAGATTACGTGATAGCCGGTCTAGTTTAGCAATAATGAGTTTAGCGCCTTTCTCTTTAGCCAGGTGAATAGCTTTTAACAGCTCTGGCCGGTCGTCTTTTTTACCGGATTCAATGTCAGAAAATTCGGCAAGTATTCCCTTGTCTCTTACATAAGCACCAACAGCCGCCTTTTGGGCTTGGAGTCCCAATCCGGATTTTCCTTGTCCTTTGGTGGATAGCCGGTAATAGGCAATGTAGCTGACAGGTGCGTGCATCGGCTCTGAATTAGTCATGGCTGGGATAGTGTTGTTTTTGCAGGTAAATAATTAATTTATCAAGCTTACCAAGCATTTCTTGCGTGGGTAGTCCAATGAATCCTTTCTTTAAGTCCAGATTGTATTGCCTGGCTATGCTATTGTGCAGGGTTTTGAGCTCGCTTAAGGTAAGCGGCAAATCAAAGCTAATCTGCTCATCGCCTGGTTGAATATATCGATACTCTCTATAATCACTCATAGAATTACGGGTAAGAAATGCTCAAGACTAAATAATGACGTAGACTATGTTTTTTGATTTCTCTTTTGCTGTATGCTAATTACAGTATGATCTCTAGAGAGTATGCGTAGAAAAATACTTACGATAGGCATCCAGTACTACCTGTTGAGACAGCGGTTTTTCAGTATACTCCTGCACGCCTAATTTTTGAAATTCTAAAATATGCTCTTTGGTTGAATGCACACCAAGTAAGATAAAGATAATCTGCTGAGAGGCAATGAAGCCCCGCTCATTTAGCTCTTTCATCAGCTCTAAGCCATCCATGACCGGCATGCGGTGGTCTAGGATGACTAATTGTGGGCAAATGCCTTCTGTAGCTTCACAATGCTCCAGAAGGTGCTGTAAAGCCCTTTCTCCGTTTTCTTCTATGCTAATAGTATTTGAAATATTTAGTTCTTCTAAAAGCGCTTCATTGAGATAGTTATTTACTCGATCATCATCTACTAAGAGAATCTTTTTAAGCTTTTTCATGCAGATCTATATGGAGTATGGGTGAGGGTTATTAATTACTGTTCATGATGCTTTATCTGCTCATGCAGATAAGATAAAATAGTAGTTAAATGTTCTTTCTCATGGTCAACTAAATAGCGATACAAAGAATTATATTTCATGGCATGCCGGTTATACTGACTCTTAAGCACCAATAAGCGGGTAGAATCAGTTGGGTAAAGAATAAAAATTGGAATAGGTACCCCTCTATTCATAGGGCAATATACCAAATTTATCACAACTCAAACGAGCGTTTAAGCTTTGATAAATCAACTCTGCAACATTTATAGTAGGTTATCGGGGTATCAAAAAAAAGGAAGTGGTGAATAAGGCTACGATTACTCCCCTAACCTATCTATCGAAATCCTGATCGGATTTCAGGTTTTTTAAGCCATCGGCGCCTCTGCAGGGGGGGAAGATACGTTTGGTTAATGAAGATATTTTTAAAAAGCAGATAGCTATTGTGGTGCGATTTTTGTACCATTAAAGGATTTTATTACACAGAACCACTCTTTTTTTTAATGCTGCAACTTATACAATTTTTCTTTTTATCTCTGATCGTTTTATTTTCCAATTAACTTACAACCTTGTAACCTCTGCTAGTAGAGACTGTTTAGCCATCATAAAGGTAACTTTTATTCCTTTCTTTCAATGACATGTATTTCTTTGATGTAAACCTCTATGAAACAACTTGACTCTATTCTGTTGATTGATGATGATGCGGTAACAAATTTTTTACATAAATGCCTACTTGATGAGCTAAAGGTTGCCAGCAAGGTATATATCTGTGAAAACGGGCAAAAGGCACTAGACTTTCTTCAAGATTGCGCTCAAAGGCAAGCCTGGCCGGCTTTAATCTTTGTTGATATCAATATGCCGGTGATGAATGGCATGGAATTTTTAGAGGAGTACAAAGCCAGGAACTACCATCAGCTATTTCCTGGGGTAGTAAAAGTGCTCACTACCTCTGTTAACCCTAAGGATATAGAAAAAATTACTCGACTTGGCATTGCTCCTTACCTGGAGAAACCTCTGAAAAAAGAACACATTGAGTGATCACCTAGCCTCTAGGCTTGCTTTTAGTTGTTTATAGAAGAGGCAGCCGGTAAATCGATAGGCAGAGCTAGCCGAAACTCTCTGTATATTTGTACATGTTTCAAATCCTTTTTTTCTTTCAGTATGCCAGCTAGCTGGCTACATAGTTGATGGTAGACCTGCAAGGCAGAATTTCCTTTGATTTGAGCAACCGAAGGCATTTCTTTGATAAAGCCTATAAACAGCTCTCTACTGATTTGTTCAACCCGAATAGTGAAGGACAAAGGATGCATAAAGGAGCTGGTTTTTGACTGATAGAAAACAGGGATAGCTAAATAAAAATAAAACAGTAGAAATCCTATTTTAACGCTCTATATTGTATCGCTATATAGTCTATAATTAATATAAAGAAACTGCCTAAGCATGGACCTTTATAGTCATGTTTAGGCAGGTATATAAAGTCTGTAACAGCTTTCGTTTTACTCTTTTAATAGCAGCATAGTAGCTGTCTGATTAATAAAACCTATGTAGTTTTCTCCGTAGGTGCTAAAGCCAACGGTAGGTATAGTAGTAAATAATTTGCCATAGGCTTCTGTTTTATCTTGCCCTTTCAAATCCAAGGTACGCAGGATGCAATTAAAATTAATAATGGCTGATATGCCTTCTAGCTCTTGTTTGGCCTTCTGCAAGGCAGCAGTTGTGTCAGCTATGATATCGGTTGATTGAAGCAACGTCAGGCTCATATTCTGTTTCATGGCACAATAGAACAATACACTCTTGTTTTCTGTCATGCGAGGACTTCGAACAAAAGGGGTTTGTGGATCAAACATTAATCCCAACGGATTTTTAAATAGGTGCTCATCTAACTCTTCTTCGGCTACGCCTAGCGCTTTCGCATAGGCAACTGTGGCCGGCTGATGATTAAATTCTAAGATTTCCCGTTTGGCTTCATTAAGCTTAGTTACTTTCAAGACTTTATCTGTGGGAAGAAAACTCTGCGTTTTTAAAAAGTGAAACTTAGCCTTAGGTTTAAGTAAAATAAGCAGGGCCGCATCTGAGTAAACTTTCCCATGAGCGTATAAATAGGTTTTCTCAAACCGCAAATCATCCCCGGCAGATCCACCAATGAACGTAATATTGGTTAAGTTGCCAAGCTCATCATTGACTCTTTCCTCTTGCCCGCTCAACCCATCAGTAAGTAGAATCCCTACGTATTGATCCGGATCAAGGCTATGTAGGGGATGTGCCAATGCCTTTTCTAATCCACTTACAGCTTTGTTAATGGCCCTTGTATCTTTCCCTAAGTTAGAAGCAAGAGCTATCTCTACCCTTTGTATTACCCCTTCGCTAAAGGCCATAGCCACCAGTGAGTGGGTCAGCATCTTACCTGAAGTAAGCTCTCCAGCTGTTGAGCAGCCCACCACCACTGCCTCTGGAAATACCTCTTGCATGCTACTAGCCAGGCTCTGCGCATCGTAATAGGAGGAAGCAAAGTAGAGAATAAAATTGGCCCTAAGACCACTCAGTTGCTCTTTAATCTCACCCACGGCTCGAAGGGCCTCGGGATGGGAAGAATACACGGATTTAATATTCATAAGTAGATAATTCTTAAGTGAAAAATATAGAAACGTGAGTGGTATGCAATCACAAATGCTTAATCATTAGCCTGTAAATATGGCTTAACACCCCTTAGTTAACAGGCGAGTTTGACGCCAAAAGCTTGTGCTACTTCATAGATCTTGGCAATGGTAGATGGATCATCTAGCGTTTGCTCAGAAATATTTTTCACGTCAATGCCTTTAAACATTAATTTCATCTGAATATTAAGCTCCTGGAAGGTATTGCCCTGGGCCTTTAGCCGCACGAGTTCATCAATGAGCCGTTTAGTTTTTCCCATACTTGACAGAATAAAAAAGTAGTTAAGTAACAAATGTTGTCAGATTGAACATTCTTGTCAGTAAATAAGCTAAAAAACCAACAGGTGAGCGTTTATGGAACAAATGCTAAAGGAAAATAAGCTAATATTTTGCTGTTTCTTAAAAAGTTAGCCCACCATATCTGCAGATAAATCAGGCAGTTGTCAAAAAAGAATTTGAAAACCGGCTAGCTTGTGGCTAATCTGATATAAATGAAGGGAATAGGGAATGAAAAAAATAACAGATGAGAAAAAGATAACCATGTAAGATTTTAAGTAAAAGTGTATAGCGGGAGTGATCAGTAGAAAGCAGGTATAATCGTATACTTATAAGACTTAGATATAACAACACATTAATCTTCTGTTAATCAATGTATTATGTTTTTAACCTGCACAATGCTGGATTGTGCATATATGCACAATCCAGCATTGTGCAGGTTTGCTAATTTATTACATTTAATTGTTTTATTTTGTATTTAATTTGTGCACATTGCACAAAAAAATAGGCGTGTTTGCATAAACCCTATACCCTATGAAACACGAAAAGATAGCAACAGATTTTCAGACAGGAGAGGAAAAAATTGTAAATGATAACTTTATTCAATTTTATGAAGATAATATTTCTCTCATTAGAGAAATGATTGAAGAAAATCCTACAGCTCTTAAGGTATTACTCTGGATTATTGAGAAAATGGATAAGAATAATGCCTTGGTAATTAGTCAAATTGCCCTTGCAGAGTCACTTAACGTACACAGAAATACAATTGGAAATTCTATAAGCTACCTTAAACAAAAAAAGGCTGTAGAAGTACTTAAATCCGGATCAACCAATATTTATGC
Organism: Rhodocytophaga aerolata; assembly: GCF_030503435.1. Lineage (GTDB taxonomy): Bacteria > Bacteroidota > Bacteroidia > Cytophagales > 172606-1 > Rhodocytophaga > Rhodocytophaga aerolata. Next base: position 8,744 of record NZ_JAUKPO010000065.1, on the reverse strand, counting down.
TGTCAATACAGAAATTGCCTGGAAGTCATTGGCAAACAACAAACAATTTGCTCTTTTTTCTGCTAAAGTATATTTATCAAGTTCTGAGCAAGATGGCGATTATCAGACACGGCTTTTTGGCCATGTAGTTAAATCAAAGAAAAAGCCTGGGAGAAAAAAACTACTGGAGGCAAAAGACTTTGAAGGGCTACAAAAAAAGCTAACTGAAAGCCAATAAAGAGATTGACTGAAGGGGAAGCAAGCAATGAACAGGTGCAAGTCGACAAACTATACGAACGCTTAGTATACGTGTCTTGGTTAGATTTTTACTTCTTCATTGCTTTCATTTAACCATTTGATAGCCTCATTATGCCCAGAGAAATGATAAATCTTCATGCCATCAATTATATTCTTTAAGGCATTTTGGCTGGAGAGCTGGGTAAAATAATTTGTCGAGTGAATATGAGCCATTCGTTCCATCCCAGCACTCTTTAAGGCTGGGAACCCACCTGCTCACGGTTGTCATTGACTACATGTCTACAATCAGTAGCGCGAATCATCTCAGCTATAGCTAAACAAGCTTGTTTAGACGGTTCTATATCATTTACAAATCCTTTCCAATTAACATAAATGATGCCTTTCTGGGGCTGGTGTTCTAAGGTACAGAAAACAACTCCTTTACTATTACGAATTAATTGCTGGGTAGCCATAACTAGGGTTGGTTTAAAAACTAAGACAATTAAAAATACCTTTACCTGCTGCTCTCTTTAGATAATGCTTAACACCCGCATCCCATTCTCATTTTTTATACTTACTGTTTTGGTATAGATCTGCTTTTCATTTTTTAGCTCAATCTGATACTCACCGGCAGGTAAGTTGTACATATTATATCTACGGGCATAGGTCTTGTGTTCGATAACTTCCTTATGTAAGAGCGTAGTTGAAGATTTTAATTTGATAGACACCTTTCCTTGCCCATAATTTTCAAGATGTATCCTTATACTGAACGGATCGTCACTCGCCTGAAAGACAGTCGCTGCTAAATGCATTGAAGTACTCGTTTGAGGCATTTTTGTACTATTAGCGGATTGATCAGGCAATGTATGCGAAAGAGTTTGCGAAAAACCATCTGTTCCAAAGCTTACTATATATACAAAAAGACTAATAAAAGGTATAAAATTCTTCATATCAATTGGTATTTTATACTTTATATCAGCAATCCCTACACAAGTAACTTTGTTATGAAGGCCTACACTATAAAAGTTATTATAAAAGCTAATTTTATAATTATTCACCTAAAGAATATGTCTACTTTTACCGCTCTTTTAAAGCTATTGGTCGAAAATAACCCTCTTCTAGTTGCCTGACCTGTCAGGTATATAGGCTCATTGTATTAGTCATATACCATAGCGCTAATTTACCCTAACACGCACGTTTAGTTTCACCCTTATGAAAGATCTAGTAGAAACATATGCCCAGGTAATCCACAACCAAGCGCTAGCCTGTCTTCAGGTGAAGTTTAAAGGATTTATTCCCTATGATAATTTTGTGAAGATCCTTCAGCATGAGTATGCCATGATCCGCTATTATAAGCTTAAAAAATGTATTATCGATTTACGGGAAATGGGTATTTATGCCCCTGGCGTAAGTGAGCTTGTAAAAAATGAATGGTTTGGGCAAGTACTAAAGGATGGGCTACAACATGTGGCGTTTGTTGTGCCTGAAAGTATTTTTGGGCAACAGTCCATGAATAAAGCCCACCAGACGCTAAAGGAGAAAAATCCACTTACCATCACCTATTTCAAAGACTTACCAACCGCCCAACAATGGATAGAGAGAACTACTTAGCAAAACTTGGTACAACTGTAAATATATATTAAGCCCCTGTCAGCTCTTGCTAGCAGATGGGTGGTGTTGCCCCCCTGAATCTGCGGAGCCTTGCATTTGTTTTCGATGTTCTAGTAAAAACTCATCGAAGGCTTCTACCTCTTTTTTAAGTCCATCAATGTGTGCTTTCAACCTCATAGAGGTAATCTCCAATTGCCTTATTATTTGCTCAAGTGTTAAGGGTTTTCTTTTCATTACGCTCTGATTTACAGCAGTAAGATATGTAGATTTTTTACTTATCTATCTGTTATTCGATTAAATTAACCGGTTATCTGATGAAAAAAGAAAAAAAACAGATAAATAGTACACATTGCTCTTGTGTCTGCTAACAAGATTGCCTGTTGTTGTGGGCATGAACTACTTCCAGCAGTTCTTTTTCTGTCAAAGGCTTAGGCATGTACTTAACAAAGCCCAGGTGACTAAGATAGGTGAGATCCGCTGAATTGATATAGGCTGTTAACATGGTGATAATAGAGACATACTTTTTGTGATACTCTCTTTCCATATATATCTTTAAAAACTCAAAGCCATCCATTAGCGGCATTTTGCGGTCTATAAAAATAAGCTCAGGAAATGAGTGGTTTTGGACGCATTGTTCTAAAAAAGCAAGAGCCTGTTTTCCACTTGTGCAACAATGTACCTGGTGGGAGATTTGCAGATCACAGATAAGGAACTTATGCAGATAGTTAGAGGTACTATCATCATCAATTAACAGGACACAGCAAAGCTTGTGCATATTCTATGTAATATAACTACAGGTATGATTTGCGTAAGGAGAAATTTAAACTAGTAGAGAAGGAGGTTTTACCTTTTAAATGCTAATGCTGGTTAACAAAGATACAAAAATTGTATTAGGTAAGAGGAGAACTTATCATACGATTAGGTATTTAATGATCTAAGTTCTACAATCAGGTCATTTAAGATCGTTATCTGCTCATCAATGATCTCTAACAGATGCAGGGTAGCTAACTGATCTTTTCTAAGGGCTTCTCTTAATTGCTGCTGATACTCAATCATTTGCTGGTAAAACTTGATTTTGTCATCCATAAAGCTATGGTTAGTGAAAATTAAAAGCAAAAACTATCTCTCTCAAGTCAGATTAATGGCCACTTAATCTTCTAAGCTGCCTGTCTATGATATGGATCATCTGCAAGCAAAGTTTTACCGTATCATTATCTAAATAGTGCCTTTGAGATTGCTCTTGGATCTGTGAGCGTATTTCTACTAATTGCTTTAGATTCTTGCGCTCTATATAGGTTGAAAATTTATTGAGCATAACCGCTAAACGCTGTTCGACTTGTAGATGGCTCTCATAGGTCAACATCTGAGAAGCTAAATCTTTGGATACGCTGCCAGGCATAATCAGCTACGGTACGAATTTATACGTTAGAGTTTCTAGCGCAGTAACCAACCTTCTCTATAAAAAATTCCTAAAGGGACAACTAATTCAAAGAGGTATGCTGTTAATTAGTAGTTGCCTTACATTACCTGGCTTTTAGAGTTTCTAGCTGCTGATCTATGACTTGAATCATGTGCAGGCATAGCCCGACTACATCAGCCTGTGTACAATGATCTTTATACGTTAATAAAACATGTAGTCTGATTGCGTCTAGTTCCTGTTCTGATTTTTGTTGAATGATTTGCGAAAATTGATTTAGCCGTATTAATAACCGCTGTTCTCCATTGAGTATACGTTCTTCTGATAAATTTTGTAGCGCCAGATCTGTAGAGAGGGGATCGATCATTTTTTTACTTTGATTTGGTAGCTACCCGATTGACATTAGTAGTAATCTAGTAAAAATTGAACATACTTTAGTTTTTATTTTTTCTTTGAAAGTACCTAGATAAATAAACAGTGCCTTGTTTTTCATTTTTGCGAAAATATTCCTACCTTGACGTATCTTCTAAGCGCAGCTATTACAAGACGTGTTTTTGTCGCTACGAAAACTATCGTTTTCAGCTCCAAAAACCGTCTTGCTTTGCTCGCAAGCTTGCAAAGAATAATTTTAACTAAACGTTTGTTTCATTTATTGAATGTAGCATGGCCCGCCCCAAACAAGTAATTACTCGGGATGTAGAAGTCCGTGTACGGTTTACTCCCTTAGAGAAAAAAGCTGTAGCATTAATGGCAGAAAAGGTAGGATTAAGCTTATCAGAGTATATCCGCCAAGCTGCTTTTAACCGCGAGATGAAGATGCGTTTTACAACTGAGGAATTAAATCTCTATAAGCAACTACATATATTTCGCAACAACTTTGCTGCTATAGCCAATCTGGTAAAAAGTAGAACAGAATCTACAGAGCTACTTATAGCGATTATTCAGTTGAAAGAGGAAATGGAGGCTCACTTGAAAAAATTTCAATGAATCATGGATCATGTTCTTTGCTTTAAATGGTGTTATCGAGAAGGGATCTATCACTACTGTAAATTGTATGCGAGCCGTCAGCCACCTGCTCAAGTAGTAGTTAATTTTTCCAAACCAGATCCTATCATTGATTTTTTTGAATTTAACTTAAGAGATCCCGATAGTCAACTACTTTATTCAGACTTATTTGAATCAAGTACACCTATTGAGTGCTGGGAATATGAGGCTGCCTACCGGCGAGCGACTTCCCAGGAGTTTGATTTATATATTAATGGACGAAAACAACGCTTTACGCTTCTATGATCGGCCGGGGGAAAACCATTAGGCATGCTGGGAATGCGCTAGTTTATGCCAAAACTAAATTGGGGGCTCAAGAGATTGACCGCCAGTATATACGTGGGCATAGTCCTAAAGAGATAGAAGCAGAGTTTAAACTCTTTGGAGATATGAATACGCGTTGTGAGAAAAACATTTTGGCGTTTGTGATCTCTCCCACGATTGAGGATGGAAAAAAGCTTAGTCTTCAAGATATGCAAAGCATTACCCGGGATTTTATTAAGGGCATGAACCTAGAAGAGCATCAGTATGTGGCCTACAGCCATCATGACAAAGCTCACCAGCATGTACATCTGTATGTGAACCGGATTGATTTAGCGGGAAAAGCCTATAAAGACTCCTTTTTATCCAACCGGGCAAGCCGCCTGGCAGAACAGATTGCTTTAAACAGGGGACTAACAACAGCCAAACAAGTACAACTCCAAAAGCAAGCCGAGAAAAAGCCTATGCAAGAGCAGGTTCTAAAGGCACATAGAGCCGTTTTAAAGCAGGCACCCAAAGATGTTGAGCAATACAGTCAACTAATGAGGGAGCGTGGCCTAGGGGTAGTTTTAAAGCGAAATAAAGAGGGTCAGCTGGTAGGAGTCCAGTTTGAGCTAATAGATGCCGCATCTACAGGGGCAAAAGGGGAAAAAATAAAGGCTTCAGATGTAGACCGCAACTTATCAGGCAACCGGTTAGCGAGTCTGCTTACAGAGAATTTAAAAAATGTTCAAACTCAACAAAAATTAAGTACCGACAACAAATCCGGCCTTATAAATAAGCGATGAAAACCGAAAAACTTTCTCAACAAGTATTACTCGAATTATTAACCCGCGAAATTGAGACCCTGCAGAAAGCCAGTAAGGTTGTCAATCAAGTGGTTCCTTTGGTGAAAGACCAGATTGATCGCTTAGAGAAGCGACCCCTAGTAGCTCAGGTGGATACAGCGCCCTTAGAGGCTTTTCATCACAGAGTAAATACCCAATTAAGCAGAGGAATCCTGATGCCAAGATGGATGATGGGAAGCCTGATAGGAATTGTTGCTTGGGCCTTGCTGATGACGGCGCTAAGCGTGTTGTTTTATGTCTCTAAGGCAGATTACAAACAAAGGGCCGAGTACTGGGCCCAAAAAGCTTACGATCTTGAACAAGAGCTCGCTCAACCAAAGCCTGATCTATCAAAGGGAAAGAAGAAATGATACTAATTATTTTTCCCCCTCTTGCCCCTTTTGTTGGCTCTGTCAATAAATAAGAAGACCTAAAATCCGACAAGATTTCTATAGTTCAACTAAGCAACTAATGTATAGATCAAGAAAGGTAGGTATAAGAACCTAAGAAGCGAAATGATATAACTACTTGATTATCAATATACCATTTTTACCAACCTGGTAAATTATTTTTACCAGGTTGGTACAATTTGTTACCATATTTTAATGTAATATGGTAAAAATAATTTACCATATTATTATTATTTTAGTAAATAGTATTTACTTTTGCAGTAAATTATTTTTACCATTATGGCCTATAAATCAGTAAAACAATACGAGGTATTCAGGGAAAATCCTTTTGTTGAAAAAGCCATCCAAGATATAAAAATTGTTAAGAAAACTCAGGTTATACGGCCCAAAAACAAGGATGAAATTCAACTGATTGTATCGTCTGCCGGTGATGTAGAAGGGCATAGTGCCTTTATGCGTTATATTGAAGTTGATGAAGAGAAGTTTACTAAATTGTATTTGAGTCAGTTTACATCATTTTGGGAGCTATCAAAGGCTGCTATTCGAGTATTTGGTTATATCATAAGTATCTTAAAACCTAAACAAGATGAATTTTTTCTTGAGATGAACAGGTGCCTAGAATATACTAAGTATAAACATCCAAAGGATGTTCTTTCTGGAATTGCCAACTTAATTGAATGTGGTATTGTTGCCAGAAGTGATAGCCATTTTAAATACTTCATTAATCCACTTGTTATATTTAATGGCGATCGAGTAACCTTTGCAAAGACCTATATTAAAAAGAAAAAACAGGCCGATCACAATCAGTTGAACTTAGTTGATCAGATTGATTATAAAGATAAAATAGAAAAATTTGAGGCAGAAAGCTAACCAAGAAATTGAATGAATGAAAGGAAGCCTGTCAAAGGTGAAGATAAAAAAATGAGTATAATTATTTTTCTCCTCCTAGCTCTTTTTGTAGGTATATAAAAAAACAGCGTTCATACAAGATACAAACGCTGTTTAAAAAAGGATTTATCGCTCCTTAAGTATATAAAAAAATGGGGGTACTTCTCGATCGCTTCTCCCTACACTGATAATAAGTGTATTTGCAGCCGATTGGTTCCCTATCTTAGCCTCGAAATTACTTTTTTCACTTCTTACTTTTCTCAGTAAGACAAAACAAGGCACATACAAGCGTAGATGCCTTGTTTATGAACAAAAAATTTTACTAATCCTCTATATACGGTTTGTTTAAAAGAATTGATCAGAAATTGATTCCCAACTATTATTAATCGCTTTGGTGACCCAATAAAAAAACAGAGCCTGCGCATTGCGGCTGGCTCTGTTTATAAAAAAGGATTAAAATAATAAACTACTATGATAATAAACTACTATCCTTTAATTACATCTTATCCTTTAAAGTAACACATGTCAATACACACCTTGCTGCACTGCCTTACTTGTCATATTTAATCGATAGCTGGTCGAAGTAGGAGTAGTTACGTATAAAACTAAATTTCGTTAGAACTAAATTCCCTTAAAGTAACTCATCTATTGGTCACTTTCTTGAGTAGCCTATATGGGATTCTGTATATAAGTAGCTTATAAAAAAACAAAGCATATACAAGCGTACATGCCCTGTCTAATTCAATAAAGGATGCTACTGTATCCCTTATATCCGGTTGCGCGTGATGGCTAAGTACCATCACTCCAAATTATTCCCCATTTGTGTTAATTGCTAGCGCTACTACAGGTAAAATCAGGTGCAAATTATAACGGACGAAACCTTTTTTAGTTGGCTAAAGTAAAAAAACAGGGCAAACACAAAATGCGTGCCCTGTCTAACTGACAAAGGATTACTAAACTATCTTGAATACCTTTTAAGGTAAGCGATCAGAGCTGGGCTAATAAATCCTTGCCTTACCTTACGTTCAATTACAATTTACCAATTAAAGTATCTGTTCATACGTTTCAAGCAGGGTTTAGTTAATCCCTTCCTCCCCCTCTTTGCAGAGGCGCTCATGGCTTAAAAAACCTGAAATCCGATCAGGATTTCGGAGTAGTTTAACTATCATATTTATTTGAGGCACTTTTTAGTAGTATAAAAAATAGATTAAGATATTCACTATATATAAGTAATTGATTATCAAATATATAATGCGTAAAATTTTTCTACAAATCGTAGAAAAATTTTACGCATTTCCTGTAAAATTATTTCGATTTTACAGGAAATAAATCGAAATAATTTTACGATTTTAATTAAATAATTTGGAATTATGTTTCGAATTTAGTAGAATTGTTTTTCGAAATTATATCCATAAAATCGAAAAATTATTTTATATATGTTTGAAAAAAATGAAAAAAAGATAAAAGATTTTCCCTTTAACAAGGAGAATCCATTTATGCCTAATTTATTGGTGCCTAAAAGAAATAGGAATATTGCTATAACCAAGAAAACTCCTAAGGCTTTAATAGATACTGTTACAGGAGAAATAGATGATACGTTATTTATTGCTACCAAAAAAGAAGTTGATAAAGAAGAATTCGTCAAAATATTTCAATCTCAACTGCAAGCAATTTTTAATTTATCTAAGCCAGCACAAAAGGTTTGTGCCTATGTGATGAGTATTACGGAGTTCAATGATAGAATTATTTTTGAGCTAGATGATTGCAAAAAATTTACTGGCTATACTTCTAATGAAGCTGTCTATAAAGGTTTAACAGAATTATTAGACAATGAGATGATTGCCAGAGCAAGTGCAAGTAATCTATTTTTTATAAATCCTCAGGTTTTTTATAAAGGTGACAGAATTGTTTTATTGACTGAATATAGGAAACGAAGTTTTAAAAAAATGTCTAATCCAAATCAAGCAGATTTGTTTGAGACAGCAAAAGAATAAAAATCGGTTATAACCAAAGAAATTGCCTGAAGGGGAAGCGAGCGCTGGAGAGGTCCAACTTGCTGAGCAATAAGGC
>NZ_JAUKPO010000064.1 GCF_030503435.1 Rhodocytophaga aerolata | reverse complement strand
TTAAACTCCAGCACAAACGGGGAGGCAAGGGAAACCACTACCTGTGGACAAGGCAGTGTACTAATGGGTGAACAAGGGGTAAGTGTTGTGCTTGCTTCGACAACCAGTGAGAAAGAAGCACTTGTAGAGGCATTCTTTGTATCAGTAGCTGTAATTTTAATAGCATAGGTTCCACTTGCATTAGGGCTTGTTCCGCTGAAAGTCAGCGAAGACGTATTAAACTGCAGCCAGCTGGGTATTGCGGCTCCGTTTTCCAATGTTGCCCGGTATGTGAGACCGTCGCCAGCATCCGGATCAGCATAACTACCTGCAGAGAAATTAATAGAGGTAGCCGTTTTTACACGCTGATTTTGGGGAGCAGTTACTACTACGGGTGGATTGTTAGCCGTAGATGTAGCAGTAGAAATAGTAAAGTCTTCAAATCTAGCAGGAAAAGGGGTAGTTGCCTTGCGATGCGTAGCAAATACGCCGCCATAACTAATGCTGTTGGTTACTGAATTCCTGTCATGGTCTGCTCCAGCGAAAAACTTAGCAGGTACATTTTGTATGGTGCCTACCGCTATCTCAGCTGAGCCCTCTACTATATACATAGCTTTTGCTGTACGGGCCACTGGATCAAGCACTAATTTCAGGGTTACATTTTTTGTAGAAAGGTTTGATATGCTTCCTGAACGGAATTCATAGACCCCATCGTTGTTTCCTATGATTAACGATCCTGAAGAATTGGTTTGCTCAATATATAACTGGATCATCCCACTATCTCCTGTTCCATCCCGTACAATGGCAGATTTTATATAGTTGTTTTCATTCAATCCAAACCATACACCTGCCTGCTGAGAGTTAGATCCACTGCTTGTAGAAAAATCCAGACGAACCAGCTTGGTTTGTAATGTAACAGGTGTGTTTCCATTAAATCCTACACCAAGGGCATTGATTTGTGAATTGGTTTCGCTACTACTGGGGCTGCCTGTAGGCTGCGAATACTGAATGCCTTTATTAGATGTAATTACCAATTGCCCGCCTGTCAGGCTGATTTTGCCTGGTTCATACCCTGGTACAGTAGTATAGGTAGGAATTCCATCTGCTGCAATACGGGCAGAAGGAGCATCCACCATAGTGAATCCCGTATTTTTCAGACCAGTAGCGTTGCCATCAAAACTAAGGTTCAATGGTAGATTCACTGGAATAGCTGAACACGGTAGTATGGATAAGGGAGAACAGATAGTTGAATTGATGGTGGCAAAGCTCCAGTTGTGTTCAGTAGTACCATCAAAATAGTTGGTTGCTCCATCTCTGAAAGCTGTGGAAGGTACCACCACGCCAATAGTTGCTCCGTACGGAAAATCAGCTGGATTGATGATTACTTTGTTTCCATTGACGATAGATACCAGGTTGCTTCCTACATCAATTGTTTGTGAGCTGCTACCATATTTTACTATAATCTGCCCGCTACCTTTATATATGGGCTCATTAAACTCCAGCTCCAGATTTGCACTTATGCTCACATTCGTTGAAGCTGTTGAGGGAATAAGTAAGGCAATTGGCTTACTGACATCTGCAGTAGATTGTTGCCAGCTTTTGTCATTTATTAGAGGTAAATAAGAATAGGCATTTGTAAAGTTACTGTTTGCCAAAGCCAGTGGTTTTGTTCCATTAAGTATACTTAAAGCCAGAAGTATAACTTTAATGTAATGGAACAGTAATCCCTCTGTTAATTTTGTAAAACTTGGTGTAATAGTTTTTTTCATAGTAGCTAAAAATTTGACTCAAAGGTTTTTCTGAAAGTAAGTGGAATGAAGAAGCTGGTATAACATTTAACATTAATCATTACTTTATTTTAGTAGTTTAAATTACTGACTATCAATATGTTATAATATTCATCAAATAAATTTATCTAAACATAAAGCAATAGAATTGAATAGAGGTACTGCTATCAGTACCAATCATTTAACAAAAGGGCTAACAGGGAGGCAGATTCAAAACACGCGTTTCAATGATAGGTAATCAATGTTTTGAATTGAACAATAGAGAATATATGAGCAAAGTGCGTACAATATCAAATTATCATACGATTAACTTCACAACTAAACTCAATAGACGCAAGGACCGATCTTTGCTACTTATTTGTGAAAAGAAGTTTAGCAAGTATGGAAAGTATAAGAATGAAAAACAATCCTTATTTCTTCTATTCTGTAAAACAGATCTAAAAATAAACGAGTAAATTCAAAACTATACACATAAGGTAGAAATTTAAATAATAGTAACGACAGCACTTTTACTACCCAAAAAAGTAGATCAAATAATCAAAATCTTACGTAGCAAAAGTACTGTTTAGGCAACAAAATTGATACCTGGATTACTATTAAAAGGGATGTTTTTCGACAAAACTGTGTATTTATACGATTAAAATATTCTTCTACTCAAAAATTCCCCATTTCAATATTGGTATTGAACTTATTTCTTACATAAGAGTGCAAGCAAACTTATGCTGAAAAATTGAATCTATAGATACTCTTGTACACGAAAACAGGTTGGTATTGTAACGTCAACTCGATAAAGCTAAGTTAAACAAGTACTAATGTTCGATTAAATTCTGTGGCAGTTGCAAATTTTAATCTTGGTTTCTTAGGCAGATAACTGTAAGCAACCAATCCTGAAACCAAGTTAACAAACCAATTATTCTTACTACGGTGTCTGGTATGATGAATTTGGCAAGTGTTTTTCAAAAAGTCATAGACTGATTTAATCAAAGCTCTCTTTCTAAGCATAAGTTTATCCAACAGAGGGAGCAATTTGTTTTTCATATTGCTTTTAATCTTGGTAACCAGCTCAATGCCTTTTTCTCTCAATTTTACCCTTAGTGGTTCACTTATGTAGCCTTTGTCTCCATAAAGCTTCCCCATAAACCTTTGGTAAGTTGATCGATGACGGCCGGATTTCTATCATCGGTGTTGCCGGTAGTAATACAAAAAGAGAGAATCTCGCCTAGATGATTGACCACTAAATGCAACTTGAAGCCATAGAACCAGCCCAATGAATTGTTCATGATTCATAAGTTTTACCTCTTTGAGCAATGTCGGCAAAGACCAGGTGCTGAGCAATACGTGGGTTTTCACATACCTCCAGCTTAGTAGAATCCACAAAAGCAATACCTTGGGTTTTACTTAATCGTTGGCTAGTCATAAAAAGAGCCAAAGGCACAACTCTGCATGAGTTCAGTGAAGCGATTGTAGCTAACTAGGGAAGGAAAGTATTTCTTATAGCCTTTCATAACTAGTTTTTCATAATAATCTTTGAAACAACGATAGCGGGAAAAGTGAAATAGAATCACAATTGTCATCACTTCACACATTGATAGTTTGCAGGCCTTGTGTCGTTTAATTATACCTGTTTCCAACAAGCTTTTCTCCCGTAGGACTTGAAACTGTTTCCAAAAATCATCAACTTGACAAAAAATGAATGAATCGGAACTGATTCATATGATTTTCATAGCTTTTCGGGAGTGAGGTGAGTGGTATCCCAAACTACTTGAAAAGCTATGTTTTTCCTATCTCTCTTATATCGAACTCACGTTATTGTATTGAACTCAGCTTGTAAAGCATCTATAAGAACAGTCAGGCAAGTAGCTCATAAAGGTAATTTCAAGATATTGAAGAGTTAATACTATGAAAATCGCCAGAAGAAAAATCAACTATAATTCAATTTAGCAATTAATCTTTCTCAATGCTCAAAGTCTTAATTGTATAATGGCAAATACTAGACCATGCAATTTAAAACGTAATGATACTAAAGCTAGATAGATGTTTTGTCTATTTGCTTTAGATGTAAATTAAGATTTATACTGGTTTATTGTAGCAAATTGATACAAGCACATAAAAAGGGTCCTTATCAATAGTAAAGCTCTGATATTTTGTAACCTGAGAGTCAAGACAGAGAATGCTTCCTCTTCCATTGGATAAAACTTTAGTTTCTGGCTAGGATATCTTCCTTCTTTTGGGTGTACAGCTGCCGTACCTACTCCTGAGTCGGCCTTCATTTAAGGGTATTACAGCGCTAGAAGCAAGAGTTAAACCAGGATGGAGAGAAATCATTTTCGGGACCAGGAAACACTAAAGTTGCCAAAAGAAAAAGAATTGTTATTTGGTATCCGTCCGGTAAAGTAGCAGGTCATATTTCCGGTACAGGCGATATATTAGATTTTTTCCAGAAAGGAGGCAACAACTCTTTGAGTTGGTTGATGGGATGGTCAGGTAATCTTTGTAGGACATCTTGTACGTATTCATGGGCATTGATGCCTTGCAGTTTACAGCTGCCCAGCAGACTGTAAACGATAGCCGCCCGTTGTGCTCCGGCATGGCGCACGGCAAATAAATAATTTTTCCTACCCAAAGCTATGGGCCGAATAGCGTTTTCCACCGGATTGTTGTCTATTTCTAATCTGCCATCTTCTACATACAGATAGATCTTATTGTAGCGGGCTAGCAAATAATAGATAGCCTTGCCTATGGCACTTTTAGGCAGTACTTTGCTATGCTCTTCTACAAGCCATTCCCCAAGCAGATCCATGATGGGACGAGCTTTTTGTTGGCGCAATAGATAACGATCCTCTACAGAGAGGTTTTTCTCCCTAGCTTCTCTTTCTAGCGCGTACAGTGCTTGCATCCACAGCAGCACTTTCTCTGCTCTTACTTTGTCGTTTTCTAAAGCATGCTCAAAATATCTGCGGGCATGGGCCATACATCCCACTAAAACGATATCTTCTCTTGCCTCAAATTGATCATAGGCTGCGTAGCCATCTGTCTGCAGATAACCCTTGTAGTCTTTGAGCAGTTTACCCGGGCCATCTTTGCCTCTGCCGGGTTGGTAATCAAACAGCACGAGCCTTTGTTCTGGTGAATAATACACCCAATGGTAGCCTTGGTGGGTGTCTCCCTTCTTTTGTTTATCTAGGACTACGATAGGTGTCTCGTCCCCTTGCAGGTAGCTGAGAGTATCTGCAAGCGTGAGGCTTGATAGAGGGGTTCAAGCAAGGAGCAAGCCCCTTCAAACCAACCATCCAAAGTGGAGGCAGGAATTTTCATACCTAACTGCTCATAACGCTGTGCCTGCCGATAGAAAGGCAGATGATAGACAAACTTATCGGTGATCAGTTGGGAGAGCAGATCTACACCGGGCATGCCTTTTTCTATGGGGCGTGTGGGTAAAGAAGCGATATGGAAAGTTTCTTCTTTGCTTACATTACGGGGACGGATGTGGACCTCAGGTACTGTCTTTAAAAACAAGTTTTAGGATATAAATATTTTAATACCTTTGTCTGACCGGAAAGAGAGCTTCAGGCGACTTGTTGCAGGGAAGTTCATCTTGTGTAGCCCTGCTTGTCGGGGCTACTTCTTTTGATGTAGATGGAGTGAGTTGGTTTTCTTTGAAAACCACCGGAAAGAGAGGCTTTGGCTCCTTATTACCGGAAGCAGTTTTAATTTCATGATTCGCATTAAAAGGTGTATCCTTCTTCCACAGGGTATACATGACCACCAACAGCTTTTTTTGTATGGCAACATAGGCTTGCATCTTCTTTTTTCCTTTATCTATCAACCTGTCAAAGAAAATTTTAAAACTGCCTCTTTCATATCGGACCACATTAAATGCAGGTAAATGTAGAATACGTCTGATTCGATAATTCCCTTTCTTAGATATTTTGGTTTTTCCTATTCGTTTTCCGGATTGCTTTTCTATCACATCATAGCCGGCATAACTGATTAACTGTTTTTGATTTTCAAACAAGGTAAAACCGTTTGTCTCGGCAATTATGGTGACGGCACTTAGCATCCCTACTCCTTTGATCTGGGTGATATACTGCAGCTTTCTTTTCAATTCTGCATCTGATTCGACTATGTGATGTATTTCTTGCCCAATACTTTCAAGTTGCTTGTCTATCAATTTAATCATCGAAAGTAGCCTTTTCTGAGTGGATTTACTCTTAAACTGCGCATGAGATAAGGCATGTAATTGATTATTGAGTATGTTTTTAGTCTGCTGTAAGCTTTCATGCTCGCGAGTTAAGATGCGCAGATGGCAGAAAACTTTACTCATAGGTTGCCATAGGGGAAGGTTTTGCTCAGCCCCCATACGAGCTAGCCCAACAGCATCAATCTTATCATTCTTACTTTTAAGGCCTAAACTTTGAGCATACTGCCGCCCCTTAGTAGGTAGGATCACACTTACTTTTTGTGCTCTCCCATACAGATACCAGGCTAGCTGCTCATAATAAACGCCAGTAGCTTCCATGACATAAACTAGAGGTAAGACCGGATCGCTGTGTTTAGCAACCCATTTATCAAGCTCTTGAAAACCCGATAGTTGATTGGCAAATTTATGGGTAGCCTTGATAGTTACTTTTTGAGAAGTATCAATGATTGAAAAACACACATCTAATCTGTCCTTAGATAAATCAAAGCCTACGGATTGTTTAAGTTTGCTCATGGGAAAAGGTCAAAGGTGAATACTATAACATCAGATTCCGGTTTCCTTTCTATCATCTTATCTCATAGTTTATACAGGATTAGGCTAAACGCTATCCTTAAGTACTGTTCAGATTCTGGAAAGGAAAGTAGAGAGGATATACCTGAGGTACAGTATCACCTAAAGGAGGTGTACTTAATGCACGATCCAATTACCTGTTCTGCTTTCGGTTTCTTTGCTTGCAAAATTGTGCTTTCTTCTTTTTTCTCTAAGATATGAAATGCACGATTTGATCGGCAGGTCCGCGGCGGACAAACAAAGAGGCAGGCTTTAAATCTAACTCCTCGGTGATTTCTTCGCCGATTTTACGCATGCTACTTACATCTTCCTTGGGCTCTAGAATTACATCTACTCGAGGCAGATGCGAAGGAAAACCTCCGCGAATGGCTTTTTTAGCTATTTGTTTGACTGCTCTCTCATAGCTGACGGTCTGCTTGACCACTACAGCAGGTTGGCCACTTGAGGAAGTTAACTCTAGACTCAGTTGTGCAGCATCAACTTGTGGCACAAAACGTTCCCTTTTACTACCAAAGATAAGCCGTTTGAGTTCTTTGATTTCCTCTCGCAATTGCTCATTCTCCTCTAATAAGGCTTGTTGTTGGGTAGTAGATAAAATGGGCGTAGCAGCAGACATAGCAATCGTGCTTGATCTCTACAAGATAAATCTTGCTGCTGTAGTTATCAAGCAGGCGTGGCTGTTTTTTCAGCAGGGCCTCCATAACGTTTATGCCGGTGTTTGACTTCCACTTCTACACCTTCAATCAACAAACACAGCTCGCTGTAAGATAAACTCCATTGTCCAACCCTGGGCAAATGGAAAGTGCCTGCTTCCAAGCGCTTGTAGTATAAAACAAAGCCCCCCTTTTCCCATACTATGAGTTTGATCTTATCTCTACTCTTGCCTATAAAAATATACACATCGCCTGACAATACATCTTTTTTCATCTGTCCTGAGACAATCCCACTTAAGGCATCAAAACTTTTACGCATATCCACTGCCTGCCCATAAAGAAAGAATCGTTGCGAGGCTGTTAACGCGAACATGAAGTGAGTAACTCGTGTAGGTAACTTACCGGAATCAGGGAGGAAAAACGGATGACTGTTCCGGAAGGTAAAGCCACTTTCATAGGTCTTACCGTGGCTTGGGGAGTGGATAATTGAATAAATCCTGTGCTTGTAGCAGGTGTGAGTTGAGTTGATCCATGCCCCTTCCGGTACCTACTCACCCAATAGGGCATAATATGTAGCGCAAATCCATGTCTTTGGCCAAACTCTTTTTGGCTGATGCCGCTTGCTAGCCACTCGGCTACCAGCGGAAACATTTCCTTTTCAGTTCTGATTCGTGTCATTGTTTTTTCTCCTAAATTTAGGAGTGCTGCTCATCACAAATCAAGGCTGTTTTACCGGACGCATACGTTATTTGTACTACAGATTCTAAGCACCAGATACCAGTGGCAAAAAATAAATTAAAACGAAATTTTGTAGCTAGTAAGCCTAATGAAAAGTGGGTAAGGGATATTACTTATGTGTGGACAATAGAAGGCTGACTATATCTGGCTGTAATACTAGATTTGTTTTCCAGAAAAGTGGTGGGCTAGTTAATGGGTCAGCGTTTGGAAATAGTGTTAGTCATCAGAACCCTCCAAATGGCTGTACAGTTACAGCCTCCTTAATTAGGTCTGTTACATCACTCTGATCGAGGTAGCCAGTAATGTATCTATGACTATCAATATTTATTAGACAAATGTAACATTACTTGTTGGATGAGTCGAAGAGGAAATTGTTATGACAATGTTGGGATGAAAAGTTTCTTTACTACTTTGAAATAGGAATTAGTTTATCATCGGCAATACAAAAGTCACAAAGAGGCTAAGCAGGATATTTTTGTCACATTTACAGTTGGTACAATCCAAAAAGGAGACATTCTTTAATAGAGTATTTGAGTTCAGAACAATTTGAAAAAAGTGGAAGTACAAGATGGTTGCCTGAGTTAAACTTAGTGTCCATCAAATTGCGGCAACCCAAAACGATAGTATGTTACAATGGAGCTTTTTTACATTTCTGGTTACCGTGTCTTTGGTATGGTTAAGGAAATTTGCTGATAATCTCCTTCAATAAAATATATATTTATTATAGCTTTGAGTTTAAGCGCCAGTTTTTGAGCAGCAAAAAAATGAGCCAGTTTGGAATACCGCATTATATTCGTATACATAGATGCACCACTGTTATCAATGCTTTCCTGAACATCTGAGTCGGCTATGAATCCTTTTATTTTGATTTTTATATGTAAAGCCTGTGAGTGTAAATTAGCAAGAAGTTTGATATAACAATTAGAATTGTTTTTAGGTAAAGATAATAAATGTAAAATCAGATTGGTTAAAACACCATTTATCAACAATTCGTTATAGCCAGAAATCTGTTCAGCAGGAGCCTTCACGTATAATTCCATAGAATTACTAATAGAGTTTTTTTCAATCACCTGTCGTAGATGGGTCTCTAATTGCTCAAAATAAAAACTGTAGGTAGGTTCTTCTACAATTTTATCTACTTCCGTAATGTACAATAATTGATACAGTCTTGCATCGAGCTTTTTAGCATGAGAACTAATTAATTGAACAAGATGGTCGATCTCCCGGTCTTCTTTTCTAATTTGTATTAAATTCACCAGGCCCTGAATAGTAGCCAATAGCTTTTATCACTCAGTACATCCTCAAAGTAGTATACTCTTTCAATGATATTGGTAGCCAGGTTGAATTTTACCAGCTTAAAACTATTGTCATATACTTGTTCCATATTTGGACAAGCCGGGTCCACCACCCATAGATAATTCTCCTCATCGACATACACCGCCTGCACACAAACCCATTTATTCTTTCCCTCGTCACCTTCCTTCCAGCTGTTCCACTGTTCATCCGGGTAAGGCCGGCATGCATCAGTCCCAACAATTTCAACCACGCCCCATTTGTGTGGTCCTGGTCATAAAGGATAATAGGTAAACACACGGCCATCCTTTGATACAGCCATACCGGTTAGCTGGTAGGTATCGTCCGAAAACACTTGTTCCAGTTGAGTATTGCTTACATTCGTAACCGGTTCCAATTGATAATTACTTGTATTCATGATCGGTAGTTTTAATTAAAATGTTACAAATAAATAGGTGTCTATGCTTGCCTATACTCCATTGGATTGTTCTTCTATTTTACCCTTTTTTCACCCATCCATGGTAAGGCAAAATAGACGTACAATAACAAAACGGGAATAATACTAAACGGAACACTCCACAAACAAATGAGTAAGGCAGCCAGGTGCAGCGCAGGGGCCATTGCATATTCCTTTGTAAGAAGACGGATGAGCTTTTTGTCTGTACCATCCTCCAAAAGTTCCTTTTATATTAATGGCGTACCAAAAGTGGCAGTCTGACAGCACTCTCGAAAGGCTTAACAGTGGGTTAAATTTATAGGCTATGAATATACATCAGGTATGTAAATTTCAAAGCTAATTTTAAAATTACTTTTGGCTATTGATTAATTTAACTCCCTTTTTCAAGTAAATCTTAACCTGAGCTGGTAAAGAAACTATGGCTGCTATGACTTCATAGGTAGAAATGTTATTCCCACTTTTGCCATTTACTATTAAATATAAATAGTATAATAGCTAGGCTTTTGTCAATTTATATTCAGAACAAGAAACTCTTCAAGCATAGCTGCACCTGATATTTTTTCCCATTTAGATACAGCAACATAGATGATTATATAAGATTGATTTAAATATATTGCAAACAATTTGATTGTATACAATATATTTAGTATATTTGCTAAACTTTTTAACTAATAGCCATGACAGATTTATTAAAATTAGACGATCAAGTTTGTTTTCCTTTATACGCTGCATCGAGGGAGATTACTCAGTTGTATAATCAATTCCTTGTCGAACTTGATCTTACCTATCCGCAATACCTGGTGCTTTTAGTTTTATGGGAACAACAAAATCAATCCGTTAATCAGTTAGGTGATAAACTCCTTTTGGATAGCGGTACTCTAACTCCACTTCTCAAAAGAATGGAAAGCAAAGATCTTGTCCACAGACAAAGAAGTGCTGTTGATGAACGGGTGGTTGAGATTAGCTTAACGTATAAAGGAAATCAATTAAAAGATAAAGCAGAGCCTATTCCAACTTTAGTATCCAAGCACTTAGGACTTACGGTAGAAGAGTTTGAAACACTGAAGGCCATCACTAAGAAAATCTTGCATTACAGAAAGTAAGGTCAAAGGTAGCAGCTATGCACATAAAGCGTGTTTAGAGGCTTTTTTTTCCTTTATTATATTGCACACAATATAATTGAGCAAAACATAATTACTTAATTATTACTAAAATTAAACAACAATGAAAATAATCTACACAGCTGTAGCAACGGCGACAGGCGGCAGAAATGGACATGTAAAATCAGACAATGGCATACTAGATTTACAAGTAAGGGCTCCAAAGGCAATGGGTGGTTCTACTGACGAATACACCAATCCTGAACAACTCTTTGCGGCGGGCTACGCAGCTTGTTTTGACAGTGCTCTGAATCATATCATCCGGCAAGAAAAGGTAAAGACAGGAGCAACCTCAGTGACTGCAAAAGTGTCCATTGGACCCATTCAGAATGGGGCATTTGGATTAGCCGTAGAACTAGCAGTAAATATTTCGGATATATCTATTGAAGAAGCACAGCGGCTAACTGAACGCGCACATCAGGTATGTCCTTACTCGAACGCTACCAGAAATAACATTGAAGTAAAAATCATTTCGACAAATAATTAACCTCTCTTGCAAATATACTTATGCAGCAAGAAGAGTCTCGATAATTTGTTGCAACTCTGAGAAGTGGAAAAAAATTAAAACTTATTGTATTGGATTTATGCATAAACCTCACATCGCCTATTCTATTTTAGAACTTGCCATTGTTTCGCAAGGGGACAGTATACAACAGACCCTGCATAATTCATTGGCAATAGGCAAAGAAGCGGAAGCATCTAACTACAAACGCATTTGGTTTGCCGAACATCATAACTCAGATAATATAGGCAGCAGCGCTACTTCCCTCCTTATAGGCTACGTAGCCGAAAATACCCATAGCATCAGAGTCGGTTCGGGTGGTATCATGCTTCCCAACCACTCTCCCTTGATTATAGCCGAACAGTTTGGCACCTTGGCTCATTTATATCCAAAGCGCATTGATTTGGGTCTTGGTAGAGCGCCTGGTACAGACGGGCAAACAGCGCAAGCCATCCGTTCAGACTTTATGCAGGCAGCGCATTCATTTCCCGAAGAAGTGGCTAAAATCGAGCGGTACTTTTCGGTGGAAAACAAAGATTCAAAAGTAAGAGCTCCCATTGCGGAAGGCACACATGTACCTCTGTATATACTAGGGTCAAGTACAGACAGTGCCCATTTAGCAGCAAAAAAGGGATTGCCCTATGCGTTTGCCAGCCACTTTGCCTCTACCTACTTATTAGACGCTTTAAACATTTATAAGGCTGAATTTCAGCCTTCCCAGGTGCTACAACAACCTTATACAATGGCTGGAGTAAATGTCTATATTGCAGATACCGATGAAGAAGCAGAAAGGTTGTTTACCAGCTTAATCAGAATGTTTGTGGGTGTATTAACCGGAAAAAGAGATCCACTGTACCCACCAACAGAAATGAGTGATGATTTAAAAGAAATGCTACAACATCCTGCCCTCCATCAAATGCTGAAGTATTCTTTTGTAGGAAGTAAACAAACGGTCAAAAGTCAAGTGAAAGCATTTCTTGATCAAACAAATGTGGACGAACTGATTGCTGTATCTACCATGTATGATATACAGGATCGAATAAAATCTGCCAGAGTATTTGCAGAAATAATGAGGGAGATAAATGAGAAAAAATAAAGGGTGTTGGGAATTATAACTATAGGAAGGAAAATACTGATCGTTTTTGGTAATATAACTTATTCCTAATACATCTTGTTCCTTTATAAAAAGAAAAATTCTTATGCACCGCTAAAAGCCCATCCCCACTTATCAGCTCCCGGAGAGCTTCTGAGAAGTTATATTGTTAATGCATTTGATTTTGTAAATGAGCTAAAAGCTAATCCAACCCTGTACCGTCCGCGCTTTATATAACTACGATTCCAACAATGAAGCTTAAAGTGAGCTTTGTTATTTTTTGCTACACTTCTGACAAGCCCTAAGAAGTTTTTCTTGGCTGGCTTCTGATTCTCTTAAGGCAACAAGCATTTGTTTGTATCTCTTCAAAGCCTGACAAGTCTGCGTGAAGTGATAGGTTTTTTGTTTAGCGTTTTCAGCCATATATACCCTGGCTTCAAGCCTGTAGTCGAGGCTATCTGGAGTGGGCGTGAAAAAATACGCAGGAGCCGTAGGCTCTGTATCTTTGGTCATCTGCCCAAAGCAGGTAAGTGAGGTACAAAGAAAGAATATAATAACCAAGGATTTCATCTTTCTTTATTAGCTACCTACCTAACAAAGTGAGTAGACAGGTAAGAAACAGGCTCATTTTGTCATTGATCTTTTCTAAAACAGGTAAACAGCAACTAGCTATTCATTTTGTAGGCTAATGATGACAGTTTATGTTGAATTATGGCGGGAGTTTAAATCAATTTGCAGATTTGAGTTCTTTATAAATTACTGAATAGTAGTTATCTGAAGAGAGTCATGTCCATAAACATCCTTCCGGAAGTTTACCAAGTTATCTTCATCTACAAAGGCAGTTTGGTAAATAAATTGAACGGGTATAGTTTCTGGTAAGGAGACAACTTTGGGTTCTTGCCTATTCATATTTTTCTCTATACGCTGCTCATCCCAATTCGCTAAGTCTTTCAGTAAGTAACGTGCTAATGCTACTGGTTTGCTTACCCGGACACATCCATGACTGAAAGCCCTGTTTTTCTTATTGAACAGCCGCTGACTTGGTGTATCGTGAAGGTAAATTGCCAGAGGATTAGGAAACATGAATTTTACTTGTCCTAATGGATTACTTGGTCCGGGCGGCTGCACTAACCGATAGGTGAAATTTTCAGGCTTTATTTTCCTCCATTTTATCTGATAAGGGTTAAGCTGCGAGGAGTCGGAATGCCAGTTTTCATATACAATAAAACCATCCTTTTCAAGGTAACTGGAATCTTTCTTTAACATGGGTAAAATCTCGTTCCGGGCAATACTCAAGGGCACCGTCCAGGTAGGGCTAAACTCTATATATTCGATACTATCCCGAAAAACAGGCGTAGAATGGTATTCACGGCCTACAATCACCTTCATTTCCAATACCTGCTGCCTCTCTTCTACCACACGTAGTTTGTATTCCGGAATGTTTACAAGTACATACTGCTTACCTAATGTATCGGGCATCCAGCGAAGGCGTTCCAAATTAACTTGTATTTGCTCCAAACGCTTTTCTACTGAAATATTCATCTGAGCAATTGTGTTTTTACCGGCTATTCCATCTGCTTTCAACCCATTCCTGTGCTGATATTTTTTTACTGCTTCTGCTAACTCCTCATTAAAAATGTTGCCATCTGTAGTACCTGTGGAAGTACGTAAATCATTAGTTAAAGTAAGCCTCTGTCTCAGAGTAGCTATCATGTCGGCAGTGTCGCCAAGTTGTAATATCTTGTCTTCAGGTAATGAAGGCCAGCCACCCTTTTGTGCAATAGCTGTATATTGCGCTAACGCTTGTTTAAGTGCAGCATATTGGGGAAAAGCAGGCAACACTTGTTCTAAGGAAGCTTTTATATTTTTCGTGCTGATAGCCTGTTCAAGCAAGGGGGCTAAGTTTCGCTTGCGGGGATGAGCAATCCAGGTAACATCAAACTGATCGGGATCGACTTTTCCTGATAATAAATGCGAAGCATAAGTCAGATAGCTGCCAGTGAGCAAAAAATCGAAATGGGCTATTTTGGCTAGTTGTACAGAATCGGGCCAGGTGGTACCCGACAAACTTTCAATAACTTCCTGTTCAGCCTGGGTTAGCTTGTCCAAAAAATACGTATACAATAATCCCTCTTCAGGTGCAGCCTGCAAAACAGCTATCAACGAATCTGCTTGAGGCAAAGGGCCCTGTAAGTTATTCCAGGCAGGTTTGCACTCTCTGTGACGATAAAAGTCAATAAAGGACTGGTAAGCATAGCTTCTAACATTATCTGTGATAAAATACGCAGGTACGAGTGCGGTATCTAGCCCTTCGCAAATGATACTTTGTAGCAAATCCTGATAAGCAGTGATCGCATATACTTGATCTGGCTTATTTTCATCAGAAAAGCTTATTTGATCAGATGAAGAAGCCATACTCCAGTATTGGGAACTGGCTACCCGGGCTAAAGGTTGGCTAACCCAGGAAATAGCAGTTATTAAAACTACAGTAGCAAGTAATATTGAAAAAAATAAATATAGTTTGTGTTTGGTAGTGTATAAATTCATTCGGTCTCCTCATTCCTTCCCTTTTTTTGGGGATTAATAAAAATAGTATTTCTCTAATATGGTATGTTCTTTTACAACAAGAGATTATTGATAGAAGTTCATATAAAAACTCTTAAAAAAAGTAACCCAGGTAACTTAGCACAAACAAAATCTTGCCAAATAGTGACAAAAAAAAAGGATCTATGGCAATAAATAAACTAATTTGTGATTATTAATACTTACCTGTATTCCCAACTACCTGACAGAAGCTACCACCAAGCATTTATAACTTTTTAAGTATTATCTCGTATATATAAATACATACTATGTAGAATAGTATACATAGAACGCATTTGTAAAAAGTAAGCCGTTTAAATAGATGTTTCACTTAAAAAGAAGGAGGAGATTATGAATATTGATGGAAAAATTATAGGAGACAACGAGTACAGTAGTGTGTTAACCGCATCGAGCCTGAAAGGGACAAATATAATCAATAATAAAGGGGAGAATCTTGGAGAACTGAAGGACTTAATGATTGATTTATTATCTGGTAATATCGCCTATGCAGTCGTTTCTTTTGGAGGTTTTCTAGGCATGGGTAACAAGCTTTTTGCTATGCCATGGGAAGCGTTTGTAGTTGATGAAATGAAGGAAAAACTGGTAGCGAACATTGATAAAGAAGTACTTGAAAATGCGCCAGGCTTTGATGAAAATAACTGGCCTAAAAAACCTACCAGAGATTTTATTTCACAGGTTCACTCACATTATGGCTATAAACCATATTGGGATAGAGACAGGGATCACTTTACGAAGGGCAGACAAAGTAATGAAGCCGATATCTCTACCACAAGAGCTTACGGCAAATCAGGCTTTTAATGATTAATTAAGTTATTCATTTCAAAACAAACAGATCAACTAATGCAGTTGATCTGTTTGTTTTATATCTATTTTACGTACAGAAAAAAGGAGTAGCGCCTATTTCCACCTACTTTTTCAACTAGAATTAGCTTCATTAGTTAAATACATAGAAGCAAAATATACCAGCCAATGTATTCAGGGTTATCCCCTTCTGATACTCAACGTTCCGAAAGCTATACGAGAAGTTGACGGTAAGCCATAAAAATACTTGACTTTGAAATAAAACCAACATACCGGCCTTGTTGTACAACCGGGAGGTTCCAGGCGCCTTTTTATCTATTTTGCGCATCACACTAGTCATATCTTTAAGAAGATCAATAGACGCCGGAGGAGATTTCATTACTTGTGTAGCAGTTACAACCTTGTAAAGCTCAGTTTTAAACATTATTTCCTTGATATCTTCGAGCACTACAATACCTTTCAACTACCCATTTTCAGTAATAACAGGGCTATATTTCTATTAGAGTGTGAAAGTATACCTATAATTTCGCCCAATGTAATATCCGGATTTAGAGCATGTTTAAAAATTATCTATGGCATTCTTGCCAAAATGATACTAATAAAAGCCAATTGGATGAAAGCTACAG
>NZ_JAUKPO010000063.1 GCF_030503435.1 Rhodocytophaga aerolata | reverse complement strand
GTTATAGGGATTAATTACATACACATTTTAACTTATAAAGATGGTAAATTTAACTTCCCCTTTATTTTAACTCAAAAGAGAAGCAGCGAACCTTTGAGTTAGGGAATTTCTGTAACTACTCATTTTTAGATATTCCTACAAACAGCCATTTTAATTAAATCAATATAATCAGTTGGAGATGGTTATACATTTTCATACTTTCATTTATAACCAGCTACATATATTCATGAAACAAAGCTTTATACTTTTGTTTCTTGTTCTTGCATTTTTCACCTCATTCGCTCAAAAAGAAGCCAATATCTGGTATTTTGGAAATAGAGCAGGACTCGACTTCAGTAATGATTTACCTTCAGCCCTACTAAATGGTGAGATGGTTAGTGAAGAAGGCTGTGCTGTAATATCGGAGAAAAATACTGGGGAATTATTATTTTATACTAATGGCAGGAATATATGGAATCGAGAGCATACCCTATTTCCGAATGGAAGAGACTTTCAGGAAAATTGCTCTAGCTATGTTACTCAATCTGCTTTAATTGTTCCTGTTCCCAACACAGCAACACAGTATTATGTTTTTTCCATCACTAAGTCAGGCGGAACAATAGATAATTGTCTAGGGTATCACTTTGACACCAATTATCAATGTGAAATCAGATACTCTCTCATTGATATGAATTTAGATCAAGGAAGAGGAGATGTAGTAATGGGTTCCAAAAATATACTTTTACAAACCAATGCCACTGAGAAATTAACGGCTACTCCTCATAGTAATGGCAAGGATTATTGGTTGATTAGCCATGCATGGAATAGCGATGCGTTTCATGTGTATTTACTTACGGCAGAAGGCATTACTTTATCCAACATTACAACTATTGGATCTACACATGAATTTAAACCAACGCCTAATGGTGTTTTTTTTAGTGATGAAATACGAGGCTATTTAAAACTATCCCCTGATGGAAAAAAGCTGGCTTGTGCCGTTGCCTCTCTGATGGATAGGCCATTTGATTTGTTTGATTTTAATCCTTCAACCGGCCTTATTTCTAATTATGTAAACTTGGGTGATTTAAGATATCAATATGGCGTTTGTTTCTCTCCGGATAATTCTAAGCTGTATGTCACCACAGATAGCCCCAGGAATCAAGCTTATAAAGATGTAATTCGACAATATGATTTGAAAGCTGGTGATATAGAAGCGATCATAGCCTCAGCTCAAAGCATTATCAGAGATAATCCTTTAACCAATATTACAGAAACCTATAAAGATTACTACCCCGTTTTATCTGATCCGGCTTTACAAATAGGGCCTGATGGTAAAATATACTGTGCAGGAAGTATATATAATAATTTAATCGTAATCAGTAAGCCCAATTTGAAAGGATTTTCCTGTGAAGTGAATTATCAAAGTATCGATTTTAAGGAGAGTAGTATAAGATTTGGGTTGCCTAATTTTATTGATGCTTATTTTAACAATCTTCAACCAAAAGATAGCTTAGATACTATTTGTAATGAACAATCTATTGCTATTTTTCCTAATCCTGCAAACGACTTCATTCAAATTACAGGTGAAGATCAGTGTTCTGAAATATATTCTGTAATGATTATTAATTCGATTGGACAAACCATAAGGTTTAATACTAGGATAGCAAATTCTCAGTCCGACAAGATCGATATTAGAGATTTACCAAGTGGCTTGTATACTATTATTATAAAATTTACCAGCTCACACCCTATACCTAAGAAATTTATTAAAATTAACAGAAGCTAACTTTATGTCTTTGTTATTTTTGTAAGGCCCCAGTTTCTGGGACAGAAGCCAAGTAGAAATCTTATACAGATCAAGGTTCACTGCTTTTCTTTTGAGTTAAAATAAAGGGGGATTTAAATTAACTTCCCCTTTCTGTTAACTCAAAAGTAGAATGACAGATCTTCATCCATGTAAATTTTTCTGCTTGGCTTCTGTCCGAAAAACAGGGAGCCTGACATAGAATTTTCTTCCCATGCCTTGCACAGTCAGGAAAGTCTAATTTAAATTTTTAAAAATCAACTTTCATACTAACACTCCATTCCTCATTTTTTGCACGTCAATCTCCTTTTCTTGATCTTGGTCTATATTCTTGTGCTGAGCTTTATGAGGCCATTTACTTTTGTCTCATAAATTATTTTACAAATGCTCAATTATCACACACGCTTATTAGCTGCATTGATCTATTTATTCTTGCCCTGTGGTAGTTTACAGGCACAGGAGAAGACTCATTCTTTGCCTATATCCGTTTCTTTACTGGCAGAAACGATCACGCTGCCAAGGACCAAAAATGTTTTTAACCGACTCAACCCCGGTATACGCATAGGCACCGAATTTTCCTACTCAAGAGGAAAGCCTACCCAATGGTTTCAAACCCTTAGCCTGACTTATTACAGGCACAAACAATTACATGATGCTTTTTTGCTTAACACACAAGTAGGCTGGCGAAGATATGTGGGGAACTTTTATCCGGAAGTGCTACTGGGTGTAGGCTATGGGCTGCAACATTCATCCATGCACAGGTTTACTAACTCATCCAAAGGCACATTTGAAAAAGCTTCTCCTTTCATGCATAAGCTCATGCCTTCCCTTGCCCTGGGAGTAGGATACCGGATTAATACGGTTACGGCTGTATTTACCAGATATGAATTCATGGCCGAATTGCCTTTTGTTTATAATGGAAATCCACTCTTGCCTCACCAACTCCTGCACACAGGTGTACTTCTGCAGAAAAATTAATCCTGTTTCCGCTTATTATTTATTACCTCTTATCATTCATTTTCTTTCACATCTATCTGTTTATGTATTCATTGATAAAACCACTGGCTACCATTCTTTCTTTATGCGTAGTCCTCGTATTATGTGTTTCCTGCGAAAAGAAATCTATTCAACAACCGCCTGCTTGTGGAGCTATTGACTATAGCAATCATCCCTCTCATAAGTATTATAGTCAGATGCTCAGTGATTTTTATCTAAGCAATAATTTACCCGGAGCTATAGTGGCTGTACTGAAAGAGGGCGATCCTTTATGGATAGGAGTTACGGGAAAAGCTTCTCTTACCCATGATGTCAACATGAACACTTGTACTCCCTTCCGCACAGGCAGCATCTCCAAAGTGTTCATTGCTACTGTAATCATGCAGCTAAGAGAGCAAAACCTCTTAGACTTAGATGATACACTTTCAGATTTACTTCCGGAAGTCAAAGGAAATATTCCAGCTGCTGAGAAGATAACCCTGAGGCATTTACTCAACCATTCCAGTGGTTTAGGCCATCCCTCTGATGATGATCCTGCTTATCAGCTGCAGATTATTAATAATCCTGAGGGTATGGCTAATATGTCCATAGAGGATAAGCTAAAAACGTATGTCTATGGAAAAGCGCTCAAATTTGAACCCGGAACAGGAAGCTATTATTCAAATGCAGGGTATTGGATAGCAGGTAAGATTATCGAGAAAATTACTAAAATGCCCATTGAAACAGCCTTATCGAACTTATTATTTACTCCTTACGGACTGAGTGATACCTACCTGGAAGTAAGGGACCAGCCCACTGTTGCCAGAGGATACAATTATGTAAGTGGCAAACTTACTGACCTTACCCAATGGGATATGGCCGACAGCCGCAAAGATCCGGCAGGAGGAGTTGTCAGTTGTGCTGCTGATCTCTGCCTGTTTTCACAACAATTATTCACAGGCAAGATTATCTCAGCTACTTCGCTGGAAGAAATGAAACAAACTACTAAATTTCCTTCTTGTCCCAATGGCGATTGTGAGTATGGCTTGGGCATTGAAAGCTGGAACACAAGCACTCATAAAGGATATGGTAAAAATGGTACGTTACCTGGTGTAGATGCTAATTTTATTTATTTTCCCGACAAGAAAACCACTATTGTTATCTTTACCAATTATGGAGGCGGCTCCAGGAAGGCACTCATAGAAACCATTGTAGATAATAAATAAAATAGGCTTGCCTGACAGGAGGAGACATAAAAGAAATGAAAAATACCTATTCTTTTTTGATGCAAGACTGGAAACTACGAATGGTAGCCATAGCCATTCTAACGGCTTGTTTGTGTGTGTTTTTTAATCTGTTCTTTTCCTTTGAGTCAGGCTATCCTTTCTGGATGATTGTTTTATCTAATTTTATCTATGTATTGCTGAGTTTTGAATTTACCCGTATAGTGGTATTCTATGTAAGAAAGAAAAACCCGGGACTCAAAAGCTCAGAAAAACGGATTGCATGGATTGGCTTAACGATGGTTGGGGCTTCTTTTTTAATTGGCCCCGCCCATATTTTCATTGAAAAAGACCTGCTGTTTGGCGAGAACCTACCGCATACCATTTATAACTATCTTTCTGCGTCAGGCTCTACCCTATTTTTTACACTCATTATTGCCAGCGTGTATGAGGCCATGTATTTTTTCGCGCAATGGCATAAAACCAGCCTGGAAAAAGAAGCCTTGGAAAAGGCCAACCTTCAAACCCAATTTGAGCTGCTCAAAAACCAGGTACAACCTCATTTTTTGTTTAATAGTTTAAACACACTGCTTTCCCTGGTAGATGAAGATACTATCCGGGCTAAGAAGTTTATTAAACAACTATCATTTGTATATAGATACCTGCTGTTAAGCAATGAAAAAACCCTGATTTCTCTGGGAGAAGAACTAGGGTTTATACAAGCTTATTTCTTTCTGTTGCAAACCCGCTTTGAAGAAGGCCTTGAGCTAAAAATAGCTATCCCGGCTGATCTTGAAAATTACCTATTGCCTCCGCTTACCTTGCAGATTCTGCTGGAGAATGCAGTAAAACATAATATGCTCAGTAGCGCAAGTCCGTTACTTATTAGGATTGAATCCAATGATCAGCAGGAGATACTTATCCGCAATAATTTGCAACTAAAAAAAGCATCCGTTCACTCTGCCAGAGTGGGATTAGCCAACATTTCAGCTAAATATCATTTTTTGAATCAGCCGCAGATACTTATCCGGGAGACTGAAGATGAATTTATTGTCAGGCTGCCACTCATAGAACCATCCCCTGTTCATATCCATACAAGTTAAGCTATGAGAGTTTTTATAGTAGAAGACGAGGCTGTAGCAAGGCGCAGGCTCAAAAGCATTCTTAGGGAAGTAAAACCGGAGGCAGTGATTGCAGGGGAAGCAGATAGCGTAAAGAGTGCCGTCGACTGGCTGCAATCGAATCCCATACCCGACTTGGTCTTGATGGACATTGAATTGATGGACGGGCAAAGCTTTGAGATTTTTGAGCATGTAAAGGTACAATGTCCGGTTATATTTATTACCGCCTACGATGGGTTTGCCATCAAAGCCTTTAAGCATAACAGTATAGATTATCTGCTCAAACCTATTGTGGAAGAGGAGCTGGAGCAAAGCCTGAAAAAGCTGGATACCATCCGGGGCATGTTTATAAAGTCTGAAGAGCAAAGCATGAATGTGGCTGCCCTGGTAAATGATCTTAAAAAACAAATGGTAGGGAATGTATACAGGAACCGTTTTCTGATAAGAATCAAAGACCGGTATCATACCCTTGAGATCTCTACTATCAGCTGGTTTTATGCTACCCAGAAGCTGGTTATGGCTCATTGCCACGACCAGAAAGAATATGCTATGGATTACTCCTTGGAGGAGCTAGAAAAAATAGTAAATCCGGCAGAGTTCTTCCGGGCCAGCAGACAGTATCTCATAGCTAAAAATTCTATACATACGATTCTATCCGCTTCCTATGGAAAGCTTACTGTAACTTTAGATAAAGCAGGTAAACAACAGGTACCTATTAGCAGAGAAAAAGCCACTGATTTCAAAGAATGGTTAAGTTGGTGAACCTGTAAAGTTTAATCTGTATTTGGTAATTATTGCCTGTCGTTTCGTGTGTCTGGACACTATTTTTTAGAAAGTTGGCAGGAAGAAAAACTAGCCTCATTGGAATTTTCAAAGCTTGTAGTTTCAGTGTAGAGGTGGTTAAATTATACTCCTTTCTGGTAAGTAAATATTAATAATTTTGGGCAAGAGGGAAAAGAATGTTTTCTTTGGTTGTATGAATGATAGTCTGCCCCTCTTGCCCAAATGCAAAGTATCAATAAGGGAGCGAATCAAGTAAATTTTCTAACTATGTATAAATTCATATAGGATGCAATTCACCCCTCCAATCATATGTGTGGGTTTATAAATTATACGCTTTCTCTTTCAGGCACAGCCATAGAACCGTTCATCCCGAAAGTATTCATTCTTGAATAACTTCTTTATAGGTTGTGCTTTCTTTATTTTCATAGGGTATATAGTAAAGGGTATGTATTATAAAGTGTTGGCACCCCATCCGGATTTGCGTTCCTATATTGGCTGCTATTGGATTCTGAAAACAGATGCTACGCCTATAGGCAGGGAGGAAGTTATTATTCCCGACGGCTATGCAGAAATCATTCTTAATCTGGGTACTGCCTATAGCTGGAAATCTACAGCTAATCAGACTGCCTGCCTAATTAAAGACACTCACATTGTAGGCCAGCGGAATGTATCAGTTAGCGTAAAGCTTCCTTCGTATCTGTACCAAATAGGCATAAAAATAAAGCCTCAGGCCATGCACTGTCTGCTGAATCTCCCTGCCATTCAGCTCTCAAATCATTTACTTCATACCAATGACCTCTCTGATCCTACTTTCTCCCACCTGGCAGATAAGTTGTTTGCTGCCGCAACAGAGCATGAGCAAAAGCTATGGTTAGATGAATATTTTTTTAGAAAATTAAAAAGCCACTTAGCAACTGATGCCGTTACCGGATATGCTATACACTATATTACTGCCCGCAAAGGATTGGCCCGCATGGATGAGCTAAAAAACACGTTGGGCATTGATTACCGTACCCTGGAACGCAGATTCAAGACAACCGTAGGCCTCACCCCAAAAGAGTTTGCCAGAGTCATCCGTTTCAAAAATGTTTATAAAGCCTTCCGCAAAAATCAAGCAAAAGACAATGCTTACTTTCTGGATTGGGGCTATTATGACCAGAGCCATTATATTAAAGAGTTTAACTTTTTTATGGGCAACACCCCGACTGCCTATCAGGCAGAGAAAGGGGGTATGTCAGATGCTATATTAAGAAAAGGGCTGGAAAAGGCAATTCTATAAGCTGTCTATGTATAGTTTATTATTTTCCTTTTCAGCCTGTAAAATCTGCTCCTGCCGAAAATTTACAATACAATCTTTTTTCTTCTCCTTTCCTTTGTGAGGTCACTGGAACAAGTCCGGCTGAATAATGTATTTCCTCACTATCATTACCAATGACTATAACAGTAAATGGCAAAGCCTACCATATAGAAGCAGACCCACAAATGCCGCTGCTCTGGGCAATCCGGGATTTTATAAAATTAAAAGGCACCAAATACGGTTGTGGGTTAGGGCAATGCGGAGCCTGTACGGTTCATATGAATGGACAGGCGGTACGTTCCTGCACGATTCCTTTGTCGGCAGTAGGGCAGAAAGAAATAACTACCATTGAAGGCTTAAGTGCGGATGGCACCCATCCCCTGCAGCAATCCTGGCAAGCCTGCAATGTGCCCCAGTGCGGCTTCTGCCAGGCCGGCCAGATCATGGCGGCGGCAGCCTTATTAAAATCCAACCCAAGCCCATCAGAAGAAGAGGTAAGGCAAGCCATGAATGGCAATCTGTGCCGTTGCGGCACGTATCTAAGAATCTGCAAGGCCGTATTGCAGGCTGCGCAATCTGCTGAATCTACATCAAATTAAGCGATGAATAGAAGGAATTTTATGAAAGCTTCTGCTCTGGCAGGTGGAGGTTTGTTGTTACAGTTTAATGGTTTTTCGGCTAGTGGTACTAATGAGACAAAAGGAGTAAGGGATGAGCTCTCAGAGGGGGTTCCGGTAAATGCTTTTTTGAAAATAAGTCCCCGGAACGAGGTGTATTTCCGGGTTACCAAGCATGAAATGGGGCAAGGTGTAGCCACTGGCCTAGCCATGATCCTGGCAGAGGAACTAGATGTGGACTGGCAGAAAGTAAACCTGGAGTTTGCCGATGCAGACCTGAAAACTTACCAATCCAAGGGTGGACACGGCACTGGAGGAAGCACCACTATAAAAGATATGTGGCCAATTCTGCAACAGATGGGAGCCGCTGCCCGTCACATGCTCATGCAAGCTGCCGCCGAGCACTGGCAGGTTGAATTAAGCCAGATAACTACCGATAAGGGAGAATTGATCAATAAAAAAAATGAGGCCCGGCTGACATACGGGGATATAGCTGATAAAGCAAGTAAGTACAAAGCCCCGCAAAACATAGTCCCTAAAGCTAGTGCTAACTATCGCCTGATTGGCAAGCCGCTCACTAACAAGATTATTCCGGATGTAGTAAAAGGCACTTACCAGTACGGAATGGATATAGAAGTGCCGGGAATGCTCTATACTATAATCGTCAGGTGTCCGGTGTTTAGGGGAAAACTGAAGAAATATGATGCTTCCAAAACCATGGCTGTAAAAGGGGTTAAAAAAGTACTGTCTACAGCCAAGATTGGGGGGATAAGTGGTGGCATGCCGTATCACATTCGCGAAGGAGTAGCTGTACTTGCCGATTCATTCTGGGCTGCTAAAAAAGGAGCCGATCAACTGATGGTAGAATGGGAGGAGGGGCAGAAAGCTAAACAATCCATAGAAGACCTGGAAGTACATATGCAAGAGCAAAGCTTACAGGAAAGTCAGCCGACAGGCTATATGGGTAATCCGGATGCCTTTGCTAATGTAGCGGACATTAATTCTATCATCAGTGCCGAGTATGCTTACCCATACCAGTTACATGCCCCTATGGAAACACTTAACTGCACAGCCCGGTATACAACCAATGCCTGTGAGATATGGCTGGGCACCCAGGGACCATCCTATATTGCCGGAGAGGTGAATAAACTGTTAGGCATTCCCCAAGAAAATATCACCATACACCTACTTCCCTCAGGCGGTGGTTTTGGCAGAAGATACTACCCGGATGTAGCCATAGAGGCCATCTACCTATCTAAAGAAGCGGGAGGCATTCCCATAAAGCTGATCTATACCCGCGAGCAGGATTTTACCCAGAATATGGTGCATCCCTATTCCTTTATGCGCTACCAGGTAGGTATAAACGAGGCAAAACAGGTAGCCACTTGGTATATAAAAGAAATGCGAACATACACCTGGGGAGCTACTTTTCCATACCGGCCCGAGCTTCCCTGGATTGGGTATAATATTCCCAACATCCGGTTTGATTTTAAACACATAGAAGCAGAAAGTCTGTTGCAATCTTGTGCCTGGCGGGCCGTACTGGCCAATGGCTGGGCTTTCGGGCAGGAGTGCTTCCTGGATGAAGTGGCGTATAATCTCAAAAAAGACCCCTATGAGTTCAGAAAAGAATTGCTGGAGGAGGACAAGGAAACAGACATTGGCCATTCAAATAAGATAAGCACTAAACGGCTGCGGCAGGTAATGGAGCTGGCGGTGAGCAAAACAGACTTGCGGGCCCCAAAAAAGGAAGGAAAAGGCAAAGGCTTATCTGTTTATCCCTACATGCACGGCAATAGTTATTGTGCCCAGGTGGCAGAAGTAACGGTAAGTGAAGGTAATTTATCCATAGATAAAATCATCTGTGCCGTAGATTGCGGGAAATTAATCAACCCTGATCTGGTAAAGAGCCAGATAGAAGGCGGTATACTCTGGGGTTTGTCAGCACTGCTGCATGGAGGGGTGGAAGTAAAGAATGGAAGAGTACAGCGCACTAATTTCCATCAGAACAAAATCATGCGCCATGCCGAGTGTCCACAGATCGAAGTCTATTTTGTAGCGTCAGAAGAAGGGCCTTATGGTGTGGGTGAACTCTCGCCACCGGCAGCCGTGCCCGCTGTCATAAACGCTTACTTCCAGGCAACAGGCAAACGGATACGGAAGTTACCCATCAAAAAGGAGGACAACTTGTAATAAATAGGAAAAGTGAGTGGGTTGAAATTGAAAGGAAGAATAGACTAACCTCCCATATACCATCATCATATGTGTGATTGCTTGGGAGAAAGGTCAGTAAAATTACATTTCTAATGTATTTTCGTTCAAAAACAGCTAGCCATACAGCATCTTCCAACTAGGGATACTTCTTTCGCTTATAAATATGGTTTGAAAATGAAATTTAGAAAATGTCTTTTTCATACGTGTGGTATGAATGTTTAAACCAAAAACTTGCCGGCTCAAATTCCAACAACTAAAAAAAGAAAACATATGAAAATTAGACTCATCCTGCCGTTACTACTTCTGAGCATACCCTTTGCTGCCTTATGTCAGGAAAAGCCATCTGGTAAATCTAAAGACCACCTTTCGGCTGTAGCTGAAAAAGCATTAATCAAAGTATCCATCATGTACCCATACGAGGAAGGCAAAACATTTGATATGGAGTATTACCAGGCTAAGCACATGCCAATGGTGGCAGAGTTTCTAGGCTCAAATTTGGTAAAATATACCATTGAAAAAGGCCTTGGCAGCGGCATTCCCAATCAACCATTACCTTATATGGCCATTGGAACATTTTATGTAAAAAGCCTTGAGGAATATCAGGCGGCAATTGGCCCCAAAAGAGATGCGATAAGGGCTGATTTCGCAAATTACACCAGGATAGCTCCTGTAATTTTAATTAGTGAAATAATCAGGTAACTTCTCTATTGCCTATTAATAAAATTTTAATCCATGCACTGTTTCCTGTAACCTGCTGTTCAAAATTTCTTTAGCGTTGTATAGCGTTGTTAAGCGTTTTCTAGAACATTCTTGTTCCTCGAATCCACGTATACTTCCGGTTAAAAAGTGCAATATTCATAAAAAGCCAAAACTGGCATGCCCATTTGAAAGCAAAGAATGAAATCAGAGTGGATTTCCGATCCGTATCTTTCTACCTTACTCGGAAGGGGTGGTTGATTTTACGGCCCTTCCGAGTAAGGTAGCTTATGAACTGAATAGTAGGAATCGTATGAGCATCGTTGTCAACCTACTGCGCCAAAAGATGATTTGTAGTTTTTTGAATGAACTACTTATCTCTGATGGATACTCATCGGAATAATTTAGTATCGTATTGATAAATAATCTATCATAGAAATATACGGGTAACCTCCTGGAAAGTTTAGCAGAAATATACTATGAACACTTCAACAGCAACTGATCACATTACTCAAGCAGTTGGCAATACACCTCTTGTCCGATTAAGGAAAGTGGTGCCGGAAGGATGTGCAAGTATATATATTAAGCTAGAGTACTTTAATCCCACTGGCTCCTATAAAGACCGCATGGCCTTAGCAATAATTGAAGAAGCTGAAAAAAGAGGAGAGTTAAAACCAGGCATGAGGGTAGTAGAGTGTACAGCAGGGGGTACTGGTACAGCTTTAGCTTTTGTTTGCGCTGTGAAAGGGTATCATTTCAACGTAGTTTCCTCAGATGCTTTTGCGAAAGAAAAACTGCAAGCCATGCGCCTATTTGGAGCTGAGTTAGAAATAATTCCAAGCGAAGGGGGAAAGATAACACCAGATTTAATACCTAGAATGATCCGTCGAGCAGAGCAAATCGGTCAGCAAGGCGATGCTTATTGGACAAAGCAGTTTACCAATGCAGACGCGCTAGAAGGATGTCGCAAAGTAGGTAAAGAAATTCTCCAACAACTAAACAGGCCAATAGATATATTTTGTGGAGCAGTAGGAACGGCGGGTATGCTTACCGGGGTCTCTATGGAACTAAAACAAGCGAATGCTGCTACGCAAATTATTGCTTTAGAACCTGCTTCGGCTTCCTTGCTTTCAAAAGGTATAAAAGGAAATCATACAATAGAAGGCATTGGGGTAGGCTTTGTACCTCCACTGTTAAAGAAACAATATTATGATCAAGTACGAACCGTTGAAGAAGCCCATGCCAGGGAGATGTGTAAGCATTTAGCGGCTGAAGAAGGCATATTTGCCGGAACTTCTACGGGGTTAAATGTGGTAGCAGCCATTGAAGTTGGCAAAGAACTAGGTCCAAGTGGTACAGTAGTTACTATTGCTTGTGACTCAGGCATGAAGTACTTAGCAAGCGGGCTGTTTGATTGATTACAAATATTAACCTTTAGATTTTCTTTCTATGACCCCCTCAAAAAATAAGACAGGTTAAAAGTAGAGAAAATGGGCAATTAGGATAACTTAACATTAGGAATAATGGCCATGAAGAAGCCCAAGTTTACCAAGGCACAAAACCGTTTACAATTATAAATCTCAAGCCAGAGATTCAACAGTGGTTAGAAAACGAATGCATGAGATAGCTCGGATAAGAATACAATACAGCTTCTGATATGAAATCTTTATGTTGCTAACAAGATTCCGTATCAGAAGCCATAAAAGTACTATCAGATAAATGAACCTAATAAAGCCCGAAGTAGCTATTAATGACTTGATGGTTGAAATTCCAAACGGAACAATTCAGTTACGGGATGACAGAACCAAGCAGAAATGGATTGTTGAGATAAAACCATTTTTGCTTACAAAATTTCCAGTGACACAGGATCTTTATTTTGAAGTGATCAAAGAGAATCCTAGCACCTTCAAAGGAAACAGACGGCCTGTAGAAACGGTAACGTGGCAGGAATCCGTTATATTTTGTAACGTATTATCCTGTTTAAATAATTTAAGCTCTTGCTATTCCTTCTGCAAGCATACGGATGAAGTTTTATTTGACCAAACAGCAAATGGATTTCGTTTACCTACAGAAGCCGAGTGGGAATATGCATGTAGAGCAGGCACAAGTGGAATCCGGTACGGTGAATTAGACCATATTGCATGGTATAAAAACAATTCTCAAGAATCAACTCAAGTTGTTGGCCAAAAAGAACCAAACAGGTGGGGACTTTACGATATGTTGGGTAATGTTTGGGAGTGGTGTTCAGACATATATGACCCGCAAGTTTACGGCTCATACCGAATCTTTAGGGGCGGTGGTTGGTGCGACGAACATAGGGGTGTTATGGCAAGCACCCGAAGAAGAAGCCATCCAACAAAATTTAAAATAGATGACCTCGGTTTTAGAATTGCAAGAAATAAACATTAAAACTTATAAGACGCTGGTAATTTGTGTATAGTAATTGAGACGGTCTTTTCCGGCTATAGGTTGACAAAAATCCTCACCTTGCTATTGACCAAAAAAATAGGACCTAAGGGAAATAATTTTTTACCTGAGAAGTTGTAAGCACTATTCTTTCGATCCTATTTTAATAAGTTTCATCAAAGGGGTTAGTTACCGTAACTACCCCTTTGATGAAACTTAGGAATGTATCTGATGAAGTCACTAATATTCTCGCTCAGCTTTGCCTTTTAACGTATGCTTACCGGACAATTGTCCTTTTATGAAAAAATAACAATAGTGATCTTTGTGCATGCCATACCACTTACTCTCTCAATATAGGACAGCGGTCATTCAATATTTAACTAACCATAAGCAGCTATTTGAAAAATATAGCATCAGCCCTGTGTTACACTCACCACATCAGAAGCTGCTCAAACAAGAGGCTGCCCCACATAGTGTTTTTATACTTGCATCAGGTCTGGTGAAAGTAGTACATACTACCTCACTGGGCCAGAGATTTACCTGGGGGGTTTTTGAAAGAGGAGATGTGTTAGGAGATGTGGAAGCAATTATGGACATCCATTACTTTAGCACGGTAGAGACCGTAACCCCTTGTACCCTCTGGAAAGTAGCCCCTGAACGATTTCTGCAAATGCTTTCAGAAGATGCCGGTTTCAATCTGTTGATTCATAAAGCCATGATTTCCAAACTTCTGAATACCTCTTATAAAGCAGCTATTCAGTCTACCAATAAACTTTTCTATTCTCTACTCATTGTTCTGCGTGAATTTGCAAGACTCAATGAGCTGGAGATCTCTAAGCAACTACTTTCGGAGACCTTAGGTACCTCTATGCGCAATCTGAACAGATTATTAGTTGAGTTAGAGCAGGAAATGGTCATCCGGATAGAGCACACGCTGATCAAAGAAATCAACTTTCCTCGGTTGCAACAAAAAATCCATGCATATGAAAACGCTATACAATAAAACATCTTTCCCAACAAAGGGATGGCAGCGGGAAGAGACTTTTAATTTCTTCCAATCCTTTTCTCAACCTTACTTTAATGTGCATACAGAAATAAATATGACTAGCCTGTACCATTACGCAAAGTGGGAACGGCTATCGATATTTCTATCTTATTTGCATGCTGCCACAGAAGCTATGCGTAGAACAGAAAACTTTTTGTTAAGAATAGAGGCCAATGAGGTAGTCAAGTATGAGGCAGTGGATGTATCCACAACCGTGTTGACAGATAGTAAAACCCTGTCTTTTGTACACTTACCTCATCACCCTAACCTATCTACTTTTTGCTTGGAGGCCTCTCAACTGGTAAAAGAGGTACAAAAGAACAATAAGCTCTTCAATGGCTATAATGGCTCTGACTTATATCATGCCACTACACTACCCTGGTTTAAGTTCCATGGTATGGAGCATGCCTATGAGGACAAGTCAAAAGATGCCATTCCCAAACTAACTTTTGGCAGGTTGGAGTGGAGAGGCAATCAGGTGATACTTCCGGTAAGTATACGGGTACACCATGCCCTGATAGACGGCTACCATATACACCTATTTCTGGAGAATATACAGCTAATAATAAATGATGCCGGTACGCGTAATGCTGCAAAGCCAAAACATTCACTTGAAAAAATGAAATCAATGCGTAGATTCTTAAAACCGATCATGCAAGCATATAATCTATAGTTACCGGAAAGTGTCTCTTATATAAAAGATAACTAGCAGTTAAAGCTTAACAATGTTGATCTAAAGTAGGAAGCAGTTGCAGATCTTATGGCCAATCTTTCAAATGAGTGGCTGAATTAATATGGCCCATAGCCCCAATATTGACTATCAGGCTCCCTGTTTTTCGAACAGCTATATGGAAGGAAACATTCATATTCTCAAGTTTCAAGAAAGGGGAAGTTAACTTAACCACTTTTTTGATACTCAACAAAATGTCTATCAGTCCGCTCTGTTTCCATTCTCAGTTTTTAAAGGAGAAGGCCACATTTACCAAATAATAAGCCTTCAGCCAATGTCAAAGAGATAAAAGAGATAACTTAATTATTTATCTCTTTGACAGGCATACACCTTTCTTTCTTTTTTTGTATTTTCAGCTATCGATTGCCTTGCCCAAGAATATATCTATCAAGCTGTATCTTACAGGTAACTGCCATGCTTTCACCTTTTTACTTCACTCTGACTACCCAAGCCCTGCTTGACGATGAGCAAGCAGTTTTTGAGACAGATTTACAGTCATTAGGACTCGACCCGCTGGTGTGGACCATCCTGAATGGGTCTATGGATGTACGCACGCCCTACTCTGAAATTAGACTGCTGAGAGCTTTCCGCCATGAAACCCTCTGCGGCATCGCCTACATTGCTGTCTGTAAACACTACGGTGACTGTCTGTTCTCCAACCCTTGGCTGGCTGCCGGCCTGAATATTCCTGCTATCCCCGTTTTTCTCTGGATGCAGGGCACACCTGCCATTGACATGATCAACAACCCGGGATTTGTCAGCCCGCAAATCAAGCGCGCTGACTTTGTAACGGCTGCTTTAGCCTACCTGCAAACAAAGTTCCTCTCAGGCTTTGTCATCGCCGTATCCGCCATAGAGGACAAAACAGCCTCTGTGCAGCTTCCCTTTGCAGACTATGGCATCCTAGATCTTGCCCGGCAGCACAGGCTGGACGATTATCTGGCAGCCTACAGCAATATCCGCAAGAAGATGCATAAGTTCACTAACAAGGGAGGAAGAGTAGAAGTAGTACGCGGTGCGCTATCCTCAGCCACACAGCATGAAGTGATCAATCTCTATGCACATCTCAAGCCGCTGAT
Source organism: Rhodocytophaga aerolata (assembly GCF_030503435.1). Lineage (GTDB taxonomy): Bacteria > Bacteroidota > Bacteroidia > Cytophagales > 172606-1 > Rhodocytophaga > Rhodocytophaga aerolata. Next base: position 651 of record NZ_JAUKPO010000063.1, on the reverse strand, counting down.
CACCACGCCCTTTCAGGATAACTACACCAACATGATCCGGCAGGTCAGTGGGCGAGAGACAGATAAAATAATACATTTTTTGACCTATCTTAACGATCAGCTGGCAGGATATCATTCGTTTGCATACATAGGCAAGAATTTATACTGCCTTTCCGGGGCTTTCGACCGTAGCATGCATTCTACTTACCATGCCTATGAAAATATGATCCTAGAAACCATCCGCTTCAGTCTTGACCATCAGATTGACAGCATCCATTACGGGCCTGTGCTGAATCCTACTAAAGCCAGAATGATGAATCAGTTTCAGCAGTATGAGCAAAGGCTGTACTCCCGCTATTATATATTGAAAAAGATTCTTCTCTGGACAAATCATTATTTTCGCGTTCATCCCAAAAATTTTGCAGCCTATGTAAACAGAAAGTATTGAGGGTAAGTATGAGGGGGTTCTTTTAGCAAATGAACAAAGATGAACCCTAAGCCGGACTTTATCACCTTGGATAGAAAGAATAACTCAAGGGGGGGAGTAAAAGGTATAAACTTATCTCCAAATGTCAGGCCCCTGTTTTCAAGACAGACATAGTGGGTTAAAATAATTCCCCCTTTGTCTTTACTTCTAATGTGTCTAATTTCTTGGGAGGGGATCAGCTTGGT
>NZ_JAUKPO010000062.1 GCF_030503435.1 Rhodocytophaga aerolata | reverse complement strand
GTTCAATGAAGGGATATGGAGTGCCCAACAAAGAGGCGTCAATCTATATCCCCCTTTCTCGTAACTACAATTATTGCTAATATTTATGCTTGAGTAAATGCTTTCTTCTTTGTATTTTTCTTGTAAAACTAGCTTGCTACACATGGCTTAATTCAGCAATAAAGGTATCCATTCGGTCATGTAGCCTTGATTAAGGTGCTATTTTGCCGCATGGATTCTTAATAAAGGTGTTATTTATTATGTGTCCAATAATGGTCTACCAGAATAAATAAATGTGAGAGGTGTAATTACGCAACTGACTTATGGAGTTTGTGGTAGCGTTTGTGTTGGAGGAACTATTCAAGTGAAGCTTGCTTGTCTGTAAGAATCCGGTGAAGCACAATATGTGTTCCACCGGATTCTTGCCTTTCTTTAGTCCGCTTTATGCATAGTCAATATTGGGGCGTAGCTGCATGTAGGTTCACTACTTTTTTATTCTTTTACTGAAATAAAAGTTTCTACCTCTGCCTGCTCTCCATCGTAATATTTTTTCCCGTGGATAGTAAAATCAGCTTTATACGCTCTGTTCAGATTTTTATTTTGCCATATGTCCAGCCAGGTATTAAAAACTGCTTCTGGCATTTTACCTTTTGAAAGAAATTTTTGGTAGGCTGCCTTTTCGATTGTTATGCCAACAAAACCTTCGGGAATAGTTTCTAACGAACTTACCGGTAATCCAATAATGACCGTGTAGGGACCAGTGTAGTCGGTTTCATAAGCGGTGTAAACGGCGTAGATATCCTCATTGACTTTGTTAGGAATGTGTTTTTGAATTTCTTGGCCCCAAAATTTGCCCCACACGCTTTCAATGTCTTTGGCCGATTGTCCGTTTTCATTAGTTGTTCGGATAGAAATACCCATTACGTAAAATTGTTGAATGATTTGATTGTGCATTGATTTAGACTTTTTTGTTGGTGTTTGGGATTGAGCTGCCAATGAGAAAAGCATACATACATAAAGCATTAAAGAGGTTTTCATGGATGGTAGCATTTGTTAAGCAACAAATTTCAACTACACTTGTGACAACCCTATGGCAAGGGTGGTGAACATTTTTTCAGGCTAGTCTCAAAATACTCCTCAAAAGTGAGGTTGTGTGGTTCAAATAGTTGGCTCAGTACCGACAAACGTTCAATCCGGTCTAAACGGAATGCTCTATAATCCTTTCTTAGTCTGCAACGTGCAATGAGCAACCAGTTTTCTTGCGTGGTGTAAATGGCAAAAGGTTCAATAATTCTTTCAGTGGTTTGGTTATTTACGGGCGAATAATACTCTATTTTGACAAGGTTAAAATTGGTCAATGCCAATTGTAGGGTCGATAAATAAGTACTGGTTGTGTTATGATCGGCATTTTGTCCGAAAACAATCCGGTTAGAGAGCAGATTAGCTTTGTCTTTGGTGTTGCTGCGTAAAACAGCTTTTATTTTACTGATCGCTGCGGTGTATTCTTTTACAAAGGAGGAGTCTTTATTTGTTAAAACCCATTGTTGGGCTGTAATCAAAGCATTGGCTTCACTTTCGGAAAACATTACCGGTGGAATTCTGTACCCTTCCATTAAAGTATACCCTTTCCCTTCTTCCTTGAGAATGGGAACACCGGCTTGTTCCAAGGCTTTAATATCACGGTAAATTGTCCGGTTACTAACCGAAAAATGGACGGCAAGTTCGCAGGCTGTCACAAGTCTTTTTGCTTGTAGTTGGGTTAAAATGGCGGTTAGTCTTGGAAGTCGTTTAATATCATTTTGGTTCATTATTATCTAACTGTTGATGTTTGCTAGGTCACTCGTTAATTTTGCTTTATGGGATTTTTTATATATTATCTGGGCGAGCAAAGTCAACAGGTGCTATCCATGGGTAATTAGCTACTTGTATCTATGCTACACGCAATAAATGGTCAAAGGTAAACTTAGTAACTACTTTTGTTCCAAGCAATATGTACTGCAGGGGACGGATACCAAAAAACAAAGGAATTGCAAGGGTTTAGTGGAGGAATTTTTAGGAAGGACTACAAAAAACAAGCGTTTTAATGAAATTGCTAAAAGGACATTAGTTACCCGAAAGGGGTATATTTTTTAACTATTCTTTTACTGAAACTCATCTTCTTTAGATTATTTCTTAACCTAATGGACAGAAAAGAGTATATATGTCAATCTTTGACTGTCAAAGATTGACATATATACTCTTTTTATTTATCTTTACGATTAAAAGTATTAACCATGAATATTCATTTAACTAAACATTTTGAAGAATATATCCATAGCAAGATTACTTCCGGCCGCTATAATAATGCTAGTGAAGTAGTTCGGGCAGGATTACGCGCTCTTGAACAGCAAGAGAAGTTAACTCAACTGCAATTAGAAATTGAAAAAGGATACATTGGGCAAGCTCAACCTTTTGATGCAGTTTCTATCAAAGAGAAAGCACGTGCCCTTAAAGCAAAACGGTCTGAGCAGAAAGCATAATGGGGCGATATGAATTAAGTCCGGCGGCAGCGGAAGATTTAATAGAAATTTGGGTATATCTTTCAGACAATGCAAGTGATAAGCAAGCTGACAAGATGATCGACAAGATTGAAAACCAATGCCAAATGCTGTCGCAAAATCCTGCTATGGGTAAAACTCGTCCAGAGCTAAAAGTGGGTTTAAGAAGCTTTCCTGTTAATCCCTATACCATTTTTTATGATAGCATTGCACCAGGCCATATTATTATCAGGAGAGTACTCCACCAAAGCCGTGACATAGATCGACTAATGGAACAATAGAATCATCAATTTTTTCATGATTAACTTTTCATGACAGTTAACCTAACGAGAGGCGTTAAGTTAATTTCCCCTTTCAATTAACACATCTAATAGGCGTGAGAGCAATAGGAAAAATAATATTTGTATTCTATCTATTTGTGTTAGCAGGAGGTGATTGTTTAAAATGAATCTGTATCCCTTTTCGCTTACAAAATTGAATAGTGCCTGCCAGTACTTCTGCTCTGGATAGCTTAAACCATTGCATGAAATAGCTGATCATTGCCTCTGTCAAGAAGAAAGCCTGCTGCGGATCAATCGTAACACTATCCAAGTAACGATGTAAGCGTATATATTTTTCTTCCATTATATATATCTAGCTTCTAGAATAGAAAAGTTTCTCCCGCTAAAAGAAAAGCTACTGCATCTGCTGTATATACTATTCTATAGCATAATAGTTATCGACGATATCCACTTCTTTGAGTATTCCTCAGCTGACATGCTAAGAAATCGGACCACTCCATTCAACTACTGTTACCCATAGGAAAAGGAAATTTCTAGCAACTATTCATTTAACAGGTAAGAATTATCGGGTTGTTTCCAAAACAGGCATAAAATGCTCGTTGAGTTGTCAAACATTACAATTGCTTTTGCTTGTTATTATTTGGGTAGTGGACTGATTACTTGCCCTTGAGCACTAAGGCTTTATCTTTACTTTTGATAGCAGCACCTATGGTGTATGCTGACTACCTGTTGCTAAGGATAAATAACCTGATTGTTCAACTGCTCATATGTCTTCACGTAGTTTTCTTCCTTCCCTTGCTTCTATCACCTTTTTGGTACTACTTACTTTTGCCGGTTTACAGTACCTTAATATTGCCATGGGTACTTTACTAGATTGGGTCATTGGAATTGCCGCCTGTTGGTGGATGATGGGGGTTGTAGTCATTCCCTGGAACACGCATTTTTCTGCTAAGCAGGTTGTCGAGGAGGCTAGAATTTCTAGAGAAAAAGGCATTGAAGTTAAACAAGAGACTATAGACTATGCCCAAAATTTAGCTAAACGCTTTTTTTGGATAGCCATTGGCCTGCATATTGGTACGGCTGTAGGATTATATTTATTAGCCTATTTTCATATCACCTCCATCGGGTATATAGCTGCCTTAGCCGCTTTAGGGTTGACCTTGTTTCGCCCTTTACAGCGGGGTTATGAACATTTGAGTTATAAATTGCGCACGCTCTCTCATCAAATCCATTATCCGAGAGAAGATGTAGCCGAACTAAGGGAGCGGGTACTGGCAGGAGAAGAGCAGATAAAACACTTGCAAGCTACTCTAAACCTAGAAGAGAAAGAAAGTTGGGCCTTTAGTCAAGGAAAAGCTATTACAGCCTTACAGACAGCCTTAGAGCGAGTAGAAAGGAACTTAGAAGAAACAGTCAAAGATAATAATAAAGCGCATGAACAATTAAGCCGTCAATCTGCCCTACAAATTGCCAAGCTTTCGGAGGATGCTCAATTCTTAAACCAAGTCCGGGAGTTAATCCGGTTTGTCAAAAGTGTCTGACACAGAGAACTTGGATAACTGTCTAGTTTGCTATCTTTGGCATAGAGGCCCAGAAGAATAAATCTAGTAAGTAAGTCAACAAAATGGGGTAGTTAAATTAACTCATTAAAAAAGCTGTCATTACTTTTTGACAGCTTTTAATCGTCATTGGATTGATGCTTATGTATTCTTTAAGATTTAATAAAAGCTAAAATATCAGCATTTATGGTTGCCGCTTCAGTAGTGGGCATGCCATGCGGAAAGCCCGGATAAGAAATAAGTTTGCCATTTTTTAACAGCTTAACAGCCTTTACAGCCGTAAGCTCAAAAGGAACGATTTGGTCATCTTCTCCATGCATCACCAGTACAGGTAGCTCTACACTTTTAAGATCTTGCGTAAAATCTGTTTCTGAAAAAACCTTGATACAATCGTAGTGCGCTTTTATAGCTCCCATCATGCCTTGTCTCCACCAATTATCGCGTATTCCTTGGGATACCTTTGCTCCCTCCCGGTTATAACCATAAAAGGGCAAGGTAAAGTCTTGAAAATATTGTGGCCGCTTGGTAGCTGTGCCTTCCCTGATTTCGTCGAATACAGACAGGGGAATACCATCCGGATTGGCTTGGGTTTGCAGCATGAGAGGAGTTACCGCACTGATCAGGACTGCTTTGGCTACCCGGCCTTGTCCATGCTTGGCTACATAGCGAATCACTTCACCTCCGCCGGTGGAATGACCAATGTGGATGGCATTTGTTAAATCTAAGGCTTGGGTAAGCTCTGCCACATCGGCTGCATAGGTGTCCATATCATGGCCATGAGGGGTTTGGCTAGATCTGCCATGGCCTCTCCGGTCATGTGCGATGACTCTGAAGCCCTGTTGCAGGAAGAACATCAGTTGTGCATCCCAGTCATCGCTAGATAGGGGCCAGCCGTGATGGAAAACGATCGGTTGTCCGCTTCCCCAATCTTTGTAGTAAATCTCTGTGCCGTCTTTTACTTGAATTTTGCTCATAGTTTTAGGGGTTGTTTAGTTGGGTATATACTAGATATAGAAATACGATTTTAAAGATATGCTTTTACATGTATTGAGAATCATTTTAGAAGAATAATCCAATAAATTCTTTATTATTTGTGGGAAATTTCAAGCGTTCGCGCAGGTATAGAATCGTTTGTGCAACAATAGTCTTATAGAGAATGAGTAGGAGTTAACCCTAAAAACTAATAATTGAGGGATGCTCATTATGCCTACCATATATGAGGTAACAAATTTGGCCCCTTTCTGGTAACTCCGATCTTCAGATTTAGCTTATCTAATGGTACTTAACTTACCCTCCAGTCAAAGTATCAGGTTCAAAGTGTGGTATAACAGAAAAAGTCATTTTCTTTAGCCTATATGGGTCTGGAAGAATATGAACAAAAGTGGCAACAACTATCATTAGTTGCTTAATCTAGTCTCCTTCCTGATGGGGAAGTACATAATCAATTACCTTCACTTTTTGATGCACTCCTATAAGCAGGAACGGCTTTTGATAGTTGCTCAAGCAGTTGGGCTATCTGGCTGGGGGCATGGTAGCGAGCCATGTCTTGCTGCAAACGTCGGGCCTGCTGGCGGTAGGAGGGATCGTTGAGCACTCTCCGGACTGCCAAACGAATCGTATCGGGTGCCGGCTGATGCTTGCGCAGATTGATACCGGCTCCGCTCCACTCTACCCGGGCGGCTACTTCCATTTTGTCTTCCTTTCCTCCTGCCACAACTAAGGGAATGCCGTGAGACAAGGCAAACTGGGTTCCTCCGTAGCCGCCGTTGGTAACCATCAGATCAACGTGAGGCAGCAGTTTGGCGAAGGGAATGTAACTAGCCGTGCGAACATTAGAGGGTAGATTAGAGAGTTTACCCGGCTTTACCGGCAGGGCAATCACTAAGACATCTTCGTCTTGTAGGGCTTCTATGGCCGGCTCAATCAGATCAGCTGTATCGGTAGCCATTGTGCCTTGGTTGATGAGCACAACAGGCCGGTTGGTTTGCAGCTCATCCCACCAGTGGGGGAGCACCAGGTCAGCTTCAGCCGGTGGAAAGACCGGGCCCACAAAGTGGATACTTCCCGGCAGGTCACTCCTATGGTATTCAAAGCTGGTAGGGGCTAGATGACAAGTAATGGTTGGCAAATCAAACATAGACCGGAAGAAAGGCAACCGGTAAGGTGCTAATCCGTGCTGCTGGCGCACCTGATTCATGTAACGGTTCACGTCGGCAAAGGCCACCTGGTTGATCAGGTAGTTGAGCAGCCGGTTGCGAAACGAGGCTATCATACCTTTGCCTGGCAGCAGTCCCAGCCCGAAGGGAGCTGTATCTCGGCTGGGTATAGACAAAGGCAGCAACGAATGGCACAGGCTGGGCATACCGGCCAATTGGGCTTTGTAGTACAATCCTAATGTTACTGTATCTCCTACCAGGACATCAGCAGGAAAAAATTCAAGTACTTGATTAATTGCTTCCATCTCCAAGCCACTATTATCCAAAAATACGTGCTTGATGTAATACTTGATCTGAGCGGTTCCTTTCAACTTCCTGAGGGCCGGATAAAAATCATAGGGCTCCTGCTCTTTGGGATCCATCGCTTCGGGCAAGGGGTGAAACCGGGCGCCGGTACGTTCTACTTTTGACTGGTACTTGCGCCCAGTGATCCAGACCACCTGGTGGCCTGCTTCGACTAGAAAACCGGCAATGGGCAGCACTGGATGCACGTGACCGGTGACGGGAGCCGACATAAACAGATAGTTTGCCATAGAGATTCAAGTATTGGATTATAGGTGAGAAATACTTTTTTAAGAAGCCAGCTCATTAAGTAAAAATCTGAAAGCAATTAGTGATTACTATTGCAGCGAGTAGTGTATGTTTAAAGCTAGTTGCTTACCCATATTTTCAGCACAAGACCCCATCGCTTGTACTTACTTAGTAGATAAAGCAGGGTAATGCCTGGCAGCCACTCAGGAAGGAAGAATATTGGATGGATGCTGCTTGTGGTTTGCGCCTACATTTTCTACAGTTATGTCTCTGCTTATTTTAGCCTATACTCAGAAGGAGACTGGCTAAAGTACTCTTTGAAGGCCTTACTAAAGTAAGGGAGACTAACCGAAATCAACCCGATAGGCCACTTCACTCACGTTACCGGCCTACCCTAGCTAGGGCATTAAAAAAAGTATACATAGCTGGCTGAAAATTGTGTGCCTAATATTAAATCAAAAACTTACGTAAGCCCAAGTTGCTGTAGCATACCCATCTGATCCCACTGCTCCCATCATTCAATTACCTTATCATCTACTACTCGATCTAGTATCAGGCCATTAATTCGAATAGACTTGCCGGTTGGAGCAATATCGCCTAAAGGACCAGTGTGAGTAGCCTCTGCTGTCCAACGGGTAGTGTACTTGTCTCCTGCAATGACATGATCTTCAATCGTGAATCGCAGATTAGGGAAAGCAATTAGTAAGCCCTTCAGCATTTCCTTGAAATCTTCTAGCCCTATATTTGGCTCCGGACTTCCATTGATATGGATTACGCAGTTAGCTGCAAAAGCATCATCAGCTGATGAAAGATCACCCCGGTTTAATCCTTCTACCCATCTATGCTCATAAGTAGCAATTTGCGAAGCTTGCATGTTGACCTCCTTTTTTCTAATAAAAATTTGTTATCTATTTGATACCCTTTCTATTACAATGTAAGAAGATCTACAAGCCTACGCAATACCTAATTTTAGGTATTATTCATTGCAAGTTTATATTCTTTATTTACTAAAACAATGAATATCATGAATGAGTAAGTTAAGATATCTTCCCCTTTCTTGAAACTGCTTTGCCATCCCTTACTTTTCCATACCTGTCAATTACTTCATTCTACATGGGCCTCTAAGCATGACAAGTACCCATCTCTTCTAAATCCTTCTCTAGGCTACTCGATCTATCATCTCAGGTTACCTTACATGGGTAAGCTATATGAATGCTTGCAAAAGGTACTACTCATCAGAAACTACTTTCTGCTCCATCTTGGCCATCTTTATTATATCTAACATATAATTATATATAACATATATGACAACTCTTATAAGCAAAGCAAAACGGGTTACTGCTACAAATCAACACTATCAGCTCTCTATCGATCAAGCCAAGAACAGAGCCTATATCACCATTATCGGTTTTTGGCGCAGCCCCCAAGAGGTTGCCACTTATGTACAGGATTTAGATAAAGCCTTAACCCAACTGCGGGCAAAGTTTACCTTACTAACCGATTTGCGCAGCATGAAGACTCACCCCAAAGAAGTACAGCAACTACATCTGGAAGCCCAACAATTGCTGCTTAGTAAAGGTCTCTTACAGACAGCTGAAGTCTATGAAAGCAGCTTTATACAGTTTCAAACTAGTACCCTTTCTAAAGAAAGCAAGATGCCGCTCAAGCAGTTCACTTCCATCGAAATGGCAGAGGAATACTTAGATAGCTTTTTTGTGAACTAGCTTACAGGCCTATATTTAACCTTCGGATTCTTGAGTTTCTAGAAAGGGGCGGTTGTCGTTACTATTGATCTTGCTAAATTTTAATACTGAATTGGAGGAATGGTTGATATGTTTAATTTTATAACATTGCCTTGAGTTTTCTAGTTGTTTGTAGAAGACCTGTGTTTTTCAATTTTTCCAAGACTTGTAATTCTGTCATAGGTGGATTTTTTAAATAGGCCACCTGATTTTGAAATGCTTTCAGTGCTTTCTCCGGGTTTAGATCAATCAAATTACTGATAAAAAGATCCGGGTGCTGTGCTTCAACATCAAATAAAGTTAAATACTCATTTGGAAAATCCTTAAGGTTAGAAGTTACGATTACATCAGCCTTACATCGAACGGCAGTTGCCAGCACATGACGATCGTTAGCGTTAGGTAATTGGAAAGATGAAATAAGACTTTGGTAATTATCTGTATTCGCATCCGGAAATGCCTTATTCATTTCCTCTATGGTTCTGCGTAATTGTTGATCTTTGAGATCAGGCCTGTTTATAAGCAAGTTTCTTTTCCACTCATTTTGAATCTCATTAGTCCATTTAGGCTTGTAAAGATCCAGATTAGCCAGATGTAACAATAAATCGCGAATAGGCATTGGATAAAGTACACAAGCATCAAGAACTGCTGTAAACCTAGATGAATAGATCATTCATACCCAAGGTTTAATTCTTGTGCTTGCTTAGCAAGAAATTCAAAACTTTTTGCACGCTGCTCCCCAATAGCTGCCTCATACTGTATCAAATCTTGTAACAGTATTCTTCGATGACTTCCTACTTTTTTGAAAGGGATTTTACCTTCTTCTAACAGTTTGACAATATGGGGCCGTGAAACATTTAATATATCAGCTGCTTGTTGAGTACTTACTTCTGAGTCTGATGGAATCAGCGAAATTGACTTCCCTTCTGCCATATTAGACAGGATACTAAACAGTAAGTCTAGGGCTTTTCTAGGTACAGTAATAAATTCATCACTCTCCTGGATTTTGATTTTAACTACATTAGATTTTCCCTTTGAAATAGCCGCTGCAGTTTTATTCAAGGTAACTAATGATTTTTCAGCTACTTTTCGGTCTTGCGATGTTGGTCTTCTTATGAGAGTTTCCATATTTTTCAGATTCCTCAAATATAATAAACGAAATAAACGAAACAAAGTTCATTTCCTTTTTATATAGAAGATTAACCTACCTTTCGCAGCTAAATAAATTAAGAGGTTTTTTTACAGCTTTGGAAAGGCTAAGAAGTAAGTATAGAGAGTAATATTAACTTCCCCTTTGTGTTTACTTATTAAAACGGGCACGGTCTGTTACTGAAGGTATTATATTATGTCAGCAAAAGAATAAGTGAGATTATTTTCTATTATAATCATAATCAAAAACGCCGCCAATAGCGCCTAGATAAAGCTTGCCATTTTTGCCTTCTACAATGCTTGTTATTAAATAGCCCCTACCATCTCCCAAAATATGACGGGTGATCTTACCATTGTTTATTTCATATAAGTGATCATGGCTGGTTCCTACCCATATTGTGCCTTTGCTATCCTCAATTACACAACTTATAGAAGGAACCGATGTTGAACTAGGCGTGATTTCTGGGACGTACACAGGTATCCAGGTAATGCCATTGTATTTCCAGGCTCCTCCTGCCCCTAAAGCAGCATATATTTCGCCACGTGGTGAGAGTGAGAGGTTAAGTATATCACAAGTATACTGGTAGGAATACGGTACTTTGGGTATAGTTGTGGTAGAAAAAGAAGTGCCATCATAGGTAGTAATTTGGCCATCATATCCTCCAAACCAAAGAAGACCTTTTGTATCTTTTATAGAAGAGTAAGCTGCTGGCGTATTGAATTCTTTACTAAAGGTGCCATTGTCATAAACACAGGATCCGGCCCCAAACCATATTTGCCCGTTATCTAGTTGGTTGATAGATGGTAGCATTGCACTATATACTTCATATTTAGTCCAATTGGTACCATCAAACCGGCAAGCGGAAGTCATATGATTATTGTGAATACTAGCCCAGATATTGCCGGCTTTATCTTGTCCCAGGCCATGCGTATAATTGTTGCCTATCGGACTTTCTACATCATAGTCAAAGGGACGATAGAACTTCCAGGACTGTCCATCATACTTACCTATGCCTAACCCATAACCTGCCCATATATTACCAGAGGCATCTACCATTAAATCCAATACCTCATTCCGGCGCAATCCTGTTTGTCCGGGTACTAGTTGCCACCGGGGTTTGTCATTTAGGCTGTAATCGATATCGTCGTTTTTACAGGAGAAAAGTGTAATAAAACAGCATAACCATAATGCTGTTTGGCTTATGTAGAGTTTTCGCATAAATGGTAGGTTGGTTGAATAGAAATTGATTATAAAAAGATTATATTTTAGATTTGTTAGTATATCAAAAGACTCTTGCTGCAGATCCTCGGATTTCATCTGATACCTGGCTAACTCTATCAATGCTAATATGCCGAATACTTGAAATTAGAAGAGAATAATGGGGTTAATAATATTCAATTATTCTTTCCCTAGTTTCGTATACAGGTATACCCTCTCATAGAATTGAATGCCACATTTCTTTGATGGGTTTTCTGTCTGCACCGTATTCATATTCATAGTGGCTCTCATTAGTAATTTCACCTTCCTGATTGTACCTAACTATTTTCGTGATATTGTTAGTTGCTTGATAGCTCGGATTGGTAGGTTCAGAAAAGATCAGACTTAAATACTGCTGCGGGTTAGGGTTATCATCGTAGGTGTATTCAACTCTGGAATATCCTTTGCGCCCGCCTAATTCTGAATTAGATCTGGATAGTTCAGAAACTATATTACCCTTACTATTATAGCCATATTCAGAATAGATAGTATCGTGGATGACACCAGCTACATAGTTATCGTTAATGAGTGTAGATTTGACTATTTGTTTATTGAAGTTTACTTTGTAGAAGATCCTGCTAGTAAGCACTTTCCTGCCATCAAATACATTTACATAATGCAATGAATCAAGAACATCATCTCCGTTAAAGTAATAAAGCTTGCTTAGAAATAGTACTTTGGCCTCCTGATCATTTCTTCTCGCCTCATAAAATTGAATCTCTGTAAGCCTTCCTGCTTTGTAGAAACAGGATCTGAGGTAATGTAAAGGTTGTTCAATGTATTTAAAATCAGAGAGAAGGAGATTAGAATTATATAAAAAAGTCTCCTCACTATTTGAATTAGCCGGATAAGTAAACCTTTTGATTTTACCTATTAACTTAGGTAAGATATCTTCCTTATCTTTTTGGCAACTAATTGTTAATAGGCAAATAATAACAAGGTAAATTTTATTCATAAAGAGGGATAGCCAAAAGAGTTCACACATGTATTACCTAATATTAGTGAGCATATCAAAAGACTTTTGTTGCTATAGTTCATCGAATTTCATCTGATATCTGGCTAGTTTCCTTAACTCTAGTACATTGATGCTCAGATCATTCTCAGCTTGTCCAAGGTATTCAGGTAGGCTTTGTATTCGTAGCTTTTGTTGATGTACTCTAGGGATTTCATTACCTTATTTTATATCAACGGCTTATAGGTATACTTTGGATTATAACTCTAATTACGTTATTTATAGATTAATTAAATTTTCTATCTCGCACAATATCATACATGTATAATGCCTAGAAAAAGGAGTAAACATTATCACAGTTATATGTTTCGCGTGTGTCAAGCCCCTGTTTTTCGGACAGGTATTAGTAAGAGAAAGTTGTTTATCTTATGTTCTATCGTTATGATAACTAGTTACCCCAAAGGGGTAGTTGGTATTACTCATTTATAATTACTCATTTATAATTACTCAATGAATTACTTATTCAATTGGGTCCCTCTTTCAACTTCTTTGTTTACCTCCTCGATCAATTGCTGCTCAGTGAGCAGCTATAGGCTATACCCTGAAAAGATAAAACCAGTGCTTTGGCACCCTGCAAATGATAACCATGGCATACCAACGCATTAGCTGAGCACAAGCCAACGGTATACAGGTGCCATTGAGCCATTACTTGCATCTGCGAATATACTACAAAAGGCGACCGGCCATGTACCCCTACCATGGTGTTAGTAGCTACTGACTGAAATTGAGTTTCAATTCTGCGGCCATTGTTCAGCAGCCACCTTTGTTTTTTTCTTCACCCGGCCAGATATGGAGAGAATAACAATGCCAATGGTACTAAATATCAAACCCATAGTGCTTGAAATAAGGACCGCCAGCCATTGTGGAAAAAAGCCTTTAATTTCCGCTTGGTAAGGGTTGTTATAGTCATAATATACTTCTACTAGCTCACCTACTTCGTATGCCGGAGGGCTGGAACTGAAACTGGAATTAAACCGGATACTCTTCCCCTGCTGGTCAATAAATTCTACGATGGGATAGAAAGTGCGGCCCCCTTTCGAACTTCTGTCTTTTCTCACTTCTATTACCCTGCCGCTGGCAACATGGGCTTTGTCAAGAAATTGCTGTTGATTGTAAAAGGTAAAACCAGCTATAGTAAAGAGGATAGCGCCTATCAATAAAAAGATAATACCTATAGGTTTCATAAAATTTGGGAATGTGTTTTGATACTTTGTTTATTGTATTAGTAGCATATCTGTATCAAATCCTTACCCTAAAGCAGGCCAATACCCTTTATTTTGTACTCCGCTACGTTGTGCATCACCCAGGGGAAATTAAATTAACTTCTATAGTTTTAATTCCAGAGGCTCTTAAGAGTGTCCCATATTGCAGTCTTAACTTCTTAAAGAATCCTGCCCATACTCAGTAAATATCTACACTTCTGCCAAAAGGTAAGTATTTACCATCAAGCGTGATATCTCCTCCTAGATCATCATTAATTTCTTGTCCTTTTGAGAAATGAGCAGAAACAGGACGAACCACTCTGAGAATAGCTATACAAGTAATAGAAATCCTTTCTATTAACGGATTGCCACGTTTTTTCTGTTAATGCCAATTTTCGCACCTAGTGGTTACAAATGGTCAATATACATTATGATCCTTGGTCTATCTTGTATATAATAGCCTCCATACCCTTTTCATCTCTCAGCTTCACTTCCTGTTTATAGATTCTGCCTGCTGAAGCGCAAGAGCTAAAAAGAATAATAAATCCTATTATTGCTATAAAGAATAGGAGTACACATAATTTCATAATTAGCAACGTATCTTGTTAAATTTAACTTTAAACAAATTTACCCATCCGCTATTTTTATCCTTTTACCTATTACTGCCATATATTACCTGGTGCATAAATTCACTATTTTCATGTTTCAGCTTATTTGAGCAAACAAATCACTATAATGGCTGCTTTTCACTTTCAGCCCTCCATATTCTTCCAATGGAATAAACTGATAATACCTTCTTATGAGCCCTCTTTGAAAACTTTTCTATTATTTGTTTTCTCCATTTACCATTGGGCAAGGCAAAGGCCAGTAGTTAATTTTTTCATTCCTGGAGTATCGGGAGTAGATATAGTAGACCCTATGTAGGTACTGAGATTGGTAAATTTCTAGGCTGAAAAGCAGATGAGTTACTAGATGGGGAAGTTAATTTAATTACCCCTTTCTGGTAACTTCAAATTAAGTTCTATATAACTAATGATAATGGTTAACTTACTGTCTAGTCAAAAGTAGTAGGTTCAAATAGTATCAATGGTAAGATAGATAAACATATAATGATAAAAATTAATGGTAAACGAAATATCCATGTACCGTAATGATGTTAAATCTATAAAATAGCTGATTTTAGGTATTGTTAGAGAATATAAAATATTCTATTTTTGGTAGACCATACAAACCTCGAAGCTGATCAAAAATGAAGTACTCAATGTAGCTTTATATTTTCAACTTCTCTCTCCTAAACAGTATTTTCTGTTTCATATACTTGACCCACCAACAAGTACACAATCGAACAGAGGTTCGGATTGAAATTATTAACATCAGGGGTAATTGAATATAGATTTTATCTGACTCGATGAAGGAGAACTATGTCCTTTGGAAGGTGAGTATATAAATTTAAAATTATACTCCTTTCAATAAACCTAACCATCTAGAAAAAATAGACTGCTTAAAACTTTATAACAGCTTTTATAGAAGGCTAGCTCATTGTATAGAATGGTAGATGCTAAAGCGGGGCACGTAGGCCCTAGATGTCCCAGGCTTCTAACCAAAATGTACTTTATAGCCACATTGGAATAAAATAAAACAAGCAAGAAATACAAAAATCAGATTCCACTTAAATAACAATCAATAGTAATTGATAAACCACAAATTAGAACAGCATATAAATCCAAAACCATATTTCAATCATATTCCTCATTGCTTTATGCTTAAATCTTTACTTAGTTTCTTACTCATTTCAATCCTTTTGCTCTCTCCCTTATACGGCCAATCTGATTTTCGTGACGGATATATTGTCACCCACAATGGTGATACGCTTCGTGGATTTGTAGATAACCGTACAGAAACGAAAAATGCCAGACAAGTGGGTTTTAAATCCACACTGTCCGGTGAAGTAACAAAATATGATCCTACTACCATTAACGCTTATGGACTTACAGGTGACAAAATGTATGAGGCCAAAACAATTCCTGTTGACAGCACAAGCACACAAAAAGCATTTGTAGAATTGCTTGTCAAAGGCAAAATCTCTCTGTATCGTTTTAAAAACGATGGGAGTCTATATATAGAAAAAGATGCTAAACCGCTACAAGCGCTCTATCAGACAGATATCAAAGTATACCGGAATGGGCTGCCTTACATCCAGATCCGTAAGAATTACATAGGTACTTTGCAGTGGTATATGTCCGATTGCTCTCAGATTCAGAAAAAGATAGATCACGCTAAACTGGATTATCTTTCTCTGATGAAAATAGTAGATGCCTACAATCATTGCGGACAAGAGAAGGGTTCACTTAGAACCAAACGTAAATTTATTGTGATCAGTGCAGGGGCCGTAGGTGGTCTACAAGTAAGTAAAATGCATTCATCGACAGAGGGCAGAGGATTAGTAGAATATATCAATCACGCACAATTCGGCTATAGCCTCCAACCTTCTGGAGGCGTGTTTATTAAAACAAATTTTCCATGGATCACTACTAAGATAAGTTTATATGCGGAAGGCCAGTATACCAAAGCGCATTACTCTAGCAACTATGTATGGACTATGCCTAATGCCGTGGTAAATTATAGAGAAGAACTTGCCTATACGCTCTCTTATCTGAGAATTCCGGTGTTACTGCGCTATACCTTTCCAAGAGGTAGGATAAAACCTTTTGTCCAGGCTGGTGGTACCTTCGACTTTATTTTATCACAGTCTAGCAGGCATATCAGTGAACAAGAGTGGACCAATACTAAAACAGTCTATACCTTTGAAAACAAACCTGCCTCTTTTAACCCATCTTTCTTTTACGGAACCATTGGAACCGGTCTGGAATTCTCCTTGTCAAAAAAACTATGGGGATTTATTGAACTTAGAGGGGCTTATGGAGCAACGGCGACTGTAGCAAAATCTGCAGAAAAGATCAACACTACCTTTCAAATACTATCTCTGCAAACAGGGATAGGTTTTTGAGTGTCCCTGCTTCCTAAAAAATACTATCTATATCGGTCAATTTTCTTTCATCTCTATTCTATGAATATAACCGTAATTTTCCTTTTGAAATTATTTTCTACACAGAATCTAGGCAGAATGATAAGCTTATATGTATTGACTTTCATCACATCCATGCTTGGTAGTTGTGAACAAAAAGAAGACCCAGCTTCCCGTCCTTATCCCAGATTAACAACATTACCAGTAGAGCAGACAACACAAGGTACTATTTTTAGCAATCTGCGTATTCTGGCGATGCTGGTCCAGTGATTCTGGGAAAACTGGTCCAAAAAACT
>NZ_JAUKPO010000061.1 GCF_030503435.1 Rhodocytophaga aerolata | reverse complement strand
TAGAGATCCAGCTTGGTTTTGAAACCAGGAGGAGTTAAAATAACCTCCCCTTTCGAGTAACTAAACAAATAGGATTTTACATCTGCTCTATTTCAACTCTCCATTGTAAAGCGGGTACTCCACTAAGTTAATACTCTTTGAAGTAAATAGTAAAAGTGGTTCCTTTGTTAACTTTTCTGATACTTCT
The DNA here is from genome assembly GCF_030503435.1 of Rhodocytophaga aerolata. Lineage (GTDB taxonomy): Bacteria > Bacteroidota > Bacteroidia > Cytophagales > 172606-1 > Rhodocytophaga > Rhodocytophaga aerolata. Next base: position 18,856 of record NZ_JAUKPO010000061.1, on the reverse strand, counting down.
ATTTTCTATCCATTCTTTTCAAGTATGCTTTTTTAGACCCTCTCAGGCTAGAATGGTTGCTGAATACGCTTAACTTCTCTGTAATTCTACCTGTGATCAATTTCGCTGAAAAATATAGCTGAAAAACAAATGGAAATAAACTTTTGCTATTATCCGTGGTGATTGCTTTTGGATCATCCTACGGAATAAAGCTTTTTATATTCTTTACAATGGGCAAAAGAAACTTAAATGTGCTACCTGTGCCCACGGTGCTCTCTACCCAGATGCGGCCGCCTTGTGCTCCAATAAATTCCTTTGAAATGGCAAGGCCTAACCCGGTACCTGTAAAATTCTCATTGCTTTCAGGAACCTGAAAAAACTTATCAAATATGCGTTCCACATATTTTTCTTCAATGCCCTTTCCAAAGTCTTTCACCGAAAACTCGATACAATCTTTTTGCTTAAGCACAGTTACCTCTATTTTTCCTTCCTGCGGAGAATAGCGGATCGCATTGGACAAAAGGTTAATCATCACCCAAACCGTCTTTTCTCTGTCTGCCTGCACAGCCGCAATAGATGGCGGAATATGCAGCTTCATTTCAATCTGCTTCTGCCCGGCAACAAACGCTACCGCATGGCAGGCATAGTCTACAATTTCTTTGGGGTCGGTTTCCCGGATGTGCAACTGGATGTTGCCGGTTTCTACCTGGGCTAAGTCCATGAGTTCACCGGTGATTTTGAGCAGGCGCTGGGAGTCTTCCCGGATATGGGCGATGAGTTTTTGCTGTTCCTCATTCACTTTGCCAATTCTAGAATCTTCCAATAGCTTTGCACTCATCTTGATGGAAGAAATAGGTGTTTTCAACTCATGGGAAATGGTAGCAATAAAATTCGTTTTGGCTGCATCCAGTTCCTGGAACCTGGTGATATTTTTCAGCACGATCAGGTGCCCGATGAGCCTGGGTTTTCCATTGGGTGTTTTACTGGAGCTCACATCTACAATTTCTTTAGAGAAGAAAGACTCTTTGCCGTTGGCAAAAATTTTCAGGGGCCTGCGTTCTGCCTCTTCCCAGCTGTCCCTGCCAATCATCAGTTCCTTAATCAGGTTGCGCACAAGATCATTTACTGAGGCTACGTCCGGGGCATAATTGCCTACCAGTTCCACTTCTTGCATGCCTATGATTGCTAATGCTGTTGGGTTGGCAAACAAAATGTATTTGTTCTCATCCAGACCAATAATGGCATCCTGCATATGTTGGATAATGGTTTCGATACGTTTTTTCTCAAACAATAGCTTGGAAACATTGCTGCGCTCATATTCATGTAGCCTGGCTGCCATCGTATTAAAGGCGGTGGCTAGGTTGCCATATTCATCATTGGAGTCGAATTCGAGCCGTTTATCATAATTCCGGTTAGCAATCTCTTCAATACTGAAGGTCAACTGTTTGAGTGGATTAGCTATATAACCCGGCAGCAGTATCAAAAAACCAAGAGCAGCAATCATGGAAGCTGTTCCAAGTAATCCCATGTAGGCCACCACCCGGTCTGCTGTCTGCTGGGCGGTCTGGTTTTTGCGCAGAATAGCCTGCATGTTCATCTCTGCCACCTGGGCAACCTGGGTTTTTACCGGCTCATAAGCAGGCAATACATGGTTAAAATAGTAGCTGTTTTTGTCAGGAAGGCTGCCGGTGCCTTTTTCAAAAATGGTTAAATAATCTTTAAAATCTTCCGCTAAGGAAGCTGCCAGCCCGGCTTCTCCGATCTCGGTAATATTCTGCCTTTCTGCCAGCAGCAGTTTATTGAATCTGTTGACCAGGCTCTGGTACTTTACTGTATCGAGGGAATTTTCCGGATTGAAAAAATAATATACCTGCAGGGACTGAAGCTCATCCAGTAGCTTCATCATGTTACTAGCATATTCTACTGACTCGTAGTTGTCTTTGATGATGGCTTTAGAATCTCTGGCCAGTTCCCTTAGGTAATAGGCTCCCAGGCCGCCCAGCAGCATGATTACGCAGAACAAAAACCCAAAAGCAGCAAGTAATTTTAGTTTAATACTCATAGTCAGGATACAATAATAAGGTCAATGGGGGTGGGTTCTGTCTGGATGAGCATATGACGCAGCAGGGTAGAGCGGAAAACAAAGTTCCACCACCCAAAATGAGGTTTTCCCAAAACAATCAGTGAAATCTCTTTTTCGAGGGCAAATGTAACAATCGCCGTTGCCACCGATGTATGCTTAAGGGTTACCACTTCAGCTCCTAGTTCGGTAGCCATCTTAAAGTTGTTGATCAAATGCCGCTGAGCCGAGAGACTGATATTATTTACATCTTCTCCGGGAGTTTGTACATACACCACAAACCATTTGGCATTATAAAAACCTGCCATCCGGGCTGTGCGGCGGATAATTTTACGGGCTCCCTTCTCATTGGTAGAAATGCAGGCAAGCAAGCGTTCTGCTTTCAGGCGGTCTGGGTTGAGCACTTCCTTTTCAATTTTCCGCTCCACCTGCTGGGCCACCTCCCAGAGTGCTAGTTCCCGCAGTTGCAGGATTTTATCTCCCTGAAAGAAATTTTTCAGGGCAAGCTCGATTTTCGTCTTTTCATAGATTTTCCCTTCTTTCAGGCGTGTAATAAGCTCATCAGCGGTTAGATCTATATTCACAATTTCATCGGCTGTGCGCAGCACATGGTCCGGGATTCGTTCCTGCACCTCAATGCCGGTGATTTTTTCTACTTCTTCATTCAAACTTTCGATGTGCTGAATATTAACGGCACTGATCACACTGACTCCGGCTGAGAGGATATCCAGTACATCCTGCCAGCGTTTTTCATGTATAGAACCTGGAATATTGGTATGGGCTAATTCATCCACTAGGACAACTTCCGGATGTAGATTGAGAATAGTCTGCAAATCCATTTCTTCCAGCTCTTTGCCTTTGTAGAAAATCTTTTTTCTGGGAATGAGCGGTAAGCCTTCAAGTAAAGTAGCCGTTTCTGCGCGTCCATGAGTTTCTATATAGCCTACCTGCACATTAATCCCATTTCTTAGCAAGGTGTGCGCTTCCTGCAGCATGCGGTAGGTTTTTCCTACACCAGCACTCATGCCAATGTAGATTTTAAACCTGCCGCTTTTTGATTTCTGTATGAGCTGCAGAAACTTGTCTGCACTTTCTGTCTGCGAAATATCAGGCATATGGATGAATCATGGGTCAGCTGTCAATAATCAATAAGAAAATCATTAATGGGTATTTCTATCATACTGGTTTTAGCAGGATGTGGTATGCATCAGAATGATATCGCCATACTTCCAATGAGCAATTGTCCATAGTTGGAAGGCGTACCGTCTTTATTAACATATACTTCTTTTTGGGAAAGAAAACTGCGGCTTTCAAGCCTTAGTAATGCTTTCTCTGCTACTTTCCAGTTAATGCCCAGCGAACTGCTGAAGGTACTGAAACCATTGACACCGGTAACTGGGGTGATCTGCACACTATTAGGATCATTGAAGTACTCCAGGCGGCCGGTAAGCGAAAAGCTGGGCGTAATCTTGTACCGGCCAATGATGTTGGCATTATGCCAGTAAACCATCTTACTATCTTCCTCCCCGTTGCCATTACCTGTTAAAGTATCTGCCCGCTGCTGCGCGCCGACATACAAACTGGTGGTGCCTGAAAATTTTCCATTCGGATTAAATACAGCAAATACATCGGTAAACACACGGGTACGGTTGATTGGAGCAGATGGTGTCCGTTCATCGCCTACATACAGGTTCCAATTGAGCAGCACTTTCTCAACCGGTTTGTATTCCAGTTGCAGAGCTCCGGATTTACCCTGATTGTTCTCCACAATGTTCTGCCAGCCGTTGAGCAGGTAAACATAAGCGGTAAGCTTTTCGCTTAGTGGCGTGGTCAGCTTTAACCCGGAAATATAATAGGGTACATATTCCGGCGCATACGAACGGGTATAAGCCAGCTGGTCCATTGAAACAGGGCTTTCATTGGTAAACGGAGAAACAAACACCCCGGCATCCAGCCAGATATCTTTGGTTTTGAACAGTTTGATCCCCACATTGGCTTCCAGGATATTGCGGAACATAGCCGGTTCTGCCGCATAGTTGGCAGCCATATAGGTGCCAATAGCAGGTTTAAACGCACCGCGTACCCGTTCGCCATTGTATTTTACATCTACAAAAGCCAGGTTAATGGTAAACTCATTGTGGCGGGCAGACGATACAAAATAGGGCCGGTCTTTGGAGGCAGGCCGGCTGAGATCATAGCCGAAATACGTATCTACATAGCCGCCTACGGTCACTTTAGGGGTTGCAATCTCTTCTGTTTGGGTAAGTAAACTGTCTTTTCCCTGTGCCTGCGCTTTCGCTGAAAACAGAAATACACTGTAAAAGACAGTAAGTAAACAAATATTTTTCATAGGAATGGTTTTAGTAAATTCTTAAAAGAGCGCTTATTTTTTGGCCAGTTTCTCTAAAGCTATATTCAACTTCAGTACATTCACTTTAGAGGTACCCATCAACCCTAATAATGGGCCATCTATATGCTCATCCACCAGGGCTTTTACTTCATTTTCTGCTAGATTTCTGACTTTGGCTATTCTCTTCACCTGCAGGTAAGCGGCCTGCGGAGAAATATGCGGATCGAGGCCGCCACCGGAAGCGGTTACTATATCTACCGGAATCTGACTTTTCGCTACCCCTGGGTTATGCGCCAGAAAGGTATCTATACGGGCTTGTACCTCAGAGAGGTAATCCGGATTCGTCGGGCCTTTGTTGGAGCCGCCCGTACTGGCCGCATTGTAGCCCACGGCTGAAGGGCGGCTGTTGAAATATTTATCCTCGGTAAAAGATTGTCCGATAAGCTTGAATCCGACTACCCTGCCATTGTATTCTACTACTTCTCCTTTTCCATTATTAGGACCTGCCACCTGGGCCACTCCCCATATCAGCAGGGGATACACAAAGCCGAATACGGCAATACAGCAGAGAGTGAGGACAAGAGATTGTTTAAGCAATTTCATAAGCTTTATTTATCTTGATAATACTATTATTAAACGAATAGACCCACGATTAAATCAATGATTTTGATACCAATAAAAGGCACGATCACACCACCCAAACCATAGATCAGCAGGTTGCGCGTTAGTAAAGCACCGGCACCGATGGGTTTGTAGGCTACCCCACGCAAGGCCAGGGGAATTAATAGCGGAATGATAATGGCATTGAAAATTACAGCCGACAGGATAGCTGATTCCGGGCTTTCCAGACGCATGATGTTCAGGCTTTGCAACCCAGGAATAGAGGCAATGAACAAAGCCGGAATAATGGCAAAGAACTTAGCCACATCGTTAGCAATAGAAAAGGTAGTGAGCGTTCCTCTGGTGATGAGCAGCTGTTTGCCGATTTCTACGACTTCAATCAGCTTAGTCGGGTCGTTGTCTAAGTCTACCATGTTGCCGGCTTCTTTGGCGGCCTGTGTTCCAGAGTTCATGGCCACGCCCACATCGGCTTGTGCCAGGGCAGGCGCATCATTTGTTCCGTCTCCCATCATGGCCACCAGTTTGCCTTCCCCCTGTTCCTTACGGATGTATTGCAGTTTATCTTCCGGTGTAGCCTGAGCAATAAAATCATCTACGCCTGCTTTTTCGGCAATATATTTAGCTGTCAGTGGGTTATCGCCGGTCACCATTACCGTTTTTACGCCCATTCTGCGCAGACGTTCAAATCGCTCAGTAATCCCGGTTTTAATGATGTCCTCCAGTTGAATTACCCCCAGTACTTTTTCATTTTCACTCAATACCAGAGGTGTACCTCCATTGGATGCAATTTCCTCTACTTTGGTAAGTGTCCGGTCAGAAACCTGGTTTCCGGCACATTCCACCAGTTTGCGGATGGCATCTACTGAGCCTTTCCGCAGGCGGGTTCCGTCTGGCAGGTCAATGCCACTGGTACGGGTTTCGGCTGTAAACTTAATCATCCGCCACCTGGAAGCGTCTACCTGGCGGACTTCTACTTTCTGGCTGCGAGCCAGTTCTACAATCGATTTACCTTCCGGCGTTTCATCAGCCAGCGAGCTAACAAGGGCTTTGCGGGCAAATCCGGTGCTATCTACGCCATCCGTAGGAAAAAAGTGAGTCGCTTTCCGGTTACCAATAGTAATGGTGCCGGTTTTATCGAGCAGCAATACATCAATGTCTCCAGCCGTTTCTACAGCTTTCCCGGATTTGGCAATTACATTGGCCCGCAGCGCCCGGTCCATACCGGCAATACCAATTGCCGACAGCAAGCCGCCAATTGTAGTAGGTATCAGGCAGACAAATAGAGAAATCAGTGCGGCTATGGTAATGGGTGTCTGGGCATAATCGGCGAAAGGTTTCAAGGTAACGGTAACCAGCAGAAAGACGAGCGAGAACCCAGCAAGCAGAATCGTTAAAGCCACTTCATTGGGCGTTTTCTGGCGGCTGGCACCTTCTACCAAGGCAATCATTTTATCCAGGAATGATTCACCGGGATGAGTGGTTACCATGACCTTGATTTTATCGGATAATACTTTTGTACCTCCTGTTACACTGGAATGGTCACCACCTGCTTCCCTGATTACCGGAGCCGACTCACCGGTAATGGCCGATTCATCAATGGAGGCTAGCCCTTCAATGATTTCGCCATCGGTTGGAATGATTTCGCCGGCTTCCACGATGAACATATCGCCTTTTTTTAACTGCGAAGAAGAGACAGTTTTTATTTCACCAGACAAACTCACTTGTCTGGCAGGCGTTTCTTCGCGAGTTTTACGCAAGGATTCTGCCTGCGCTTTGCCTCTCGCTTCGGCAATCGCTTCGGCAAAGTTGGCAAATAACAAGGTGATCAGTAATAGGAGAAAAACTACCAGATTGTATGTAAAGCTACCTTGCGCAGTATCGCCGGAAAACAGAATGTAACCTGTTACCAGAAACATCACCAGCGTACCAATTTCTACCGTGAACATGACCGGGTTTTTGATCATGACCATAGGGTTCAGCTTTATAAAAGATTGTTTGATTGCCTGCTTTACCAGTGCCTTTTCAAACAGTCCGGTTTGTGTTGACTTAGCCATTACATTTTATTTTGAATGATGAAAGTTGAGATTAGATAATTTAAATTAAATCATGAAGTATTCGGCCAATGGACCCAAGGCCAGGGCCGGAAAGAAAGACAGAGCAGCAATAATGATAATCACCGAGAGGAGTACAGCAGAAAAAGCATAGCTGTCCAGTTGCAGGGTTCCAGCAGACTGAGGCACCGATTTTTTAGCGGCTAGTGAACCGATAATGGCCAGTGGCCCAATAATGGGCAGAAAACGCCCCATCAGCATCACTACCCCGCAGGCAATATTCCAGAATGGGGTATTGTCTCCTAGGCCTTCAAAGCCAGAACCATTGTTGGCTGAAGAAGAAGTAAATTCATATAACATTTCTGAAAACCCGTGAAAGGATGGATTGTTGAGCCACTGAGCAGAGCCGCCATAACCTACTTCTCCTCCATTGCCGGCTGCCAAATGAGAAGAAAGTGCTGTACCCACTAAAATGAGCATCGGATGCAGAATAGCGATTAAGGCTGCTATTTTAATTTCCTTGGCTTCAATCTTCTTTCCCAGCAGTTCAGGTGTGCGGCCAACCATGAGTCCGGAGATGAACACACCAATGACCACAAAAACAAAGAAGTTAATCAGCCCGACACCTACTCCGCCATAAATGGCATTGATCATCATATCCAGGATAAATACCCCCCCCGAAAGTGGCATATGGCTATCGTGCATCGAGTTTACAGAACCATTAGAAGTAGAGGTAGTGGATACACCCCACATCGAACTGGCCGCTGTTCCGAACCGCACTTCTTTTCCTTCCATATTGCCAGCTGTTATATCAATCCCCATCTTTGCCAGCATCGGGTTACCCCCCATTTCCTGAGAGACAGAAATACCTACAAATAAGAGGAAGAGTAAAGTCATGACACAAAAAAAAGCATAGCCTAACCTGGGCCTGTGGATATAAAATCCAAAAGCAAACACCAGCGCAATGGGAATAAGGATAATGGCAAAGTTTTCCACCATATTGGTCAGGTAATTAGGATTCTCGAAGGGGTGCGTAGAGTTAGATCCGAAATAGCCGCCGCCATTGGTTCCTAGTTGCTTAATGGTCACCATCGGAGCCACTGGCCCACGGGCAATACTTACTGTATCGCCTTGCAGGGTAATTACCTGCTCTGCTCCTTTAAAGGTAGCCGGCATCCCATTGGTAAGGAGAATAATGGCGATGACTACTGAAATAGGGAGCAGAATGCGGGTACAGCTTTTTAAGAACAGATTGTAAAAGTTGCCCAGGGTGGTTGATTGTTTCAAGAGTAAACCCTGAAACAATAAAGCCAGCGCAGCAATACCAGTTCCGGCACTCACAAACTGCAGGAAACAGAACACCAGCAACTGAGTCAGGTAGGAAGCGCTGGCTTCACCGGAATAGTGCTGCAGATTGGTGTTTGTGGTAAAGCTGACAGCTGTATTAAAGGCCTGCGTAGGCTCCATAGCCGCAATATTATCCGGGTTCCAGAACGGATGTATGCCTTGCGTCAACAGCAGCAGCATAGCCCACACAAAAAACACCCCATTCAATACCAGCATTGCTTTCATGTTTTGCTTCCAGTCCATAGGCTCTGTAGGATCAATGGTGGAAATCCGGAAGATGAACCCTTCCAGGGGAGCAATAAAATCCGACCAGGTTTTTTCGTTTTTAAACACTTTTACGATGTACTTGCCTAAAGGAATGGCAAGTACCACAGCGAGCAGGAAAATGGCAATGATTCCTAAAATTTCTTGAAACATAGTGTATAACAGGTTGAGATATTAAAATTTTTCCGGCTTGATAAGCACATAAAACAGGTAGCCAAAAACGGCGATAGATAAAAGGAGTAGTATGATCATAATTATAGGGAATCAAAAAAGTTAATGGATTGATAAAACAGCCAAAAACAAACGAAAGCTGTTATAAACATTATACAGGTGACTAGCATAAGGAATAGGGATTAATTAGTAGATAGAATGAGTATAACTCTATTGAAAGACCTCCTGGATACAGTTGCAGTACCCACGGTCTTGTGTGGGGCTTATTATCTTTTTATTAGATTTAAAAATCAGCTCATTAAGCAAATTAATAGTAAGCCATCGTAGCAAAAGCAGTAACAAAGGCAACACAATGGCTTCAAAGATCAGATGTTCATTCATTGGTATACATAATTTTAGCATGCCAGTATGATTTCAACTGTAGTACCAAACGAAGCTGATCGTTTTATTTTATGTGTAAAATTCTGATTGTAAGTAGATTAAAATATATGATGGCACAAGTAACTCATATAAGCTTTGTCATACACCTTTTCATTTTGAAAATAATTTCCAAAATGGAAGGGTGGACGGCTCAGTTGAATAAAATGCGGAGAGAGGAACTAAAAGTTAATTTCAAGGGACATATACTTGAAATCAACTGGTTATGTCAGATAATTAATAAGAAAAAATATCAGGTAAACACTACGTCTGCGGTCAATTATCTTATATACAGGGTTTATTCAAGGTTATACTCTGCAATTTTGCGGTAAAGGGTAGTTAGGCCAATTCCTAGCTGGCGGGCAGCTTCCGTTTTGTTTCCATGGGTGAGCGTTAATATCTTCCGGATGTGCTCTTTTTCAATCTGCTCTAAAGAAGCCGATTCATGAGGTATAATATCCATGGAGGGGGTAAAAATACGTACTTCTGCTGGTAACAAATCGGCTGTCAGTGTATCAGTATCAGCAAGGATTACGGCCCGTTCTATGATATTTTTCAACTCCCGGATGTTTCCTTTCCAGGGATAGATCTGCAGCTTTTGCAGGAAAGAATCTTCCATCTGGTGTATCCGCTTGTTACTTTTTGCCGCATAGAGCTGCATAAAATAGGTGGCCAGAGGAGTAATATCCATGGCACGCTCCCTAAGTGAAGGTATCTGGATGCGGAATGCAGCTAGGCGGTAAAATAAATCGAGGCGGAAGTGTTCCTGCTGGCTTTCTTTGAGTAGATCCCGGTTGGTGGCGGCAATAATACGTACATCTGCCTGCGTTGGCTTGGTTTCTCCCAGCTTGATAAATGAGCCGGTTTCCAGTACGCGGAGCAGCTTTGCCTGCAGTTCCAGATTCATTTCTCCAATTTCGTCCAGAAACAGGGTGCCGTGATGTGCTTCTTCAAAAAAGCCTTTTTTATCGAAACTAGCGCCAGTAAAAGCGCCTTTCTTATGCCCGAACATCTGAGATTCGAGTAAATCTTTGGGAAAAGCACTGCAGTTAATAGCTACAAATGATTTATTCTTCCGCAGGCTGGCATTATGAATGGCCTGGGCAAATAACTCTTTGCCCACCCCTGTTTCGCCTTCCAGGAGCACGGTTGAGTCAGCAGGCGCTACTTTTTTTGCCAGATGAATGGCTTCTTTGATGGCTGGTGAGGTACCCAGAATGCTATCAAAACTATATTTAGCCTCTACTGATTTGCCTAGCTCCAGTATCCGACGCTGCATTTTGGCTTTTTCCACTGCCCGTTCCACAGTTACCAGCATCTGCTCATCCTGGTCTCCCTTGGTGATGTAGTCAAAGGCCCCCAGCTTCATGGCTTTTACCCCATCTCCAATGGTACCATAGGCAGTAATCACCACCACTTCTACCAGCGGATACTTCGCTTTGATCTTTTCAAGCAGGTGAATGCCATTGTCATCGGGAAGTTTCACATCTGAAATAACAAGGTGTGTATTCTGGTGTTGCTCCAGCAATTCTAATCCTTTATGTGCATTAGGAGCCTGGTGCACCTTGTACCCTTCCAGCTCAAGAATACGGGCAAGCAGTTGCCGTAATTTATCCTCATCATCAATCAGTACAATCACTTCTTTCGCCATGTTTTTGTCACTAACTGCAATCAATATAGCAAAAGTAAGATATTTACAAGAACAAATCTGTGCATAACTGAGATTTGAAAAATGAACTTTTAATAAAGAAAAATTAGAGTGATGAATTTAATCTATTAGGTGAGCTAATCCTGTTTCAGGAAAGGGAGACGATATAGCACATTGAGAAGGATGTGCAGGCGGAGAATGAAAAGCTGCAAAATACCAAGCAAATTTGTACCTTTCAGTCCTAATTCTCATTGTAGGTAGCCCTATAACTTTAGTTTCTCGTATATGAATAAAAGTAAAGCCTTCAATCAGTCCCTGCTTCAATTACTCTTCGCTACTCTAGTAGTTTGCGCTTGGATGATTTTTGTAAGTTGCCAGAAAGAGGCTGGCTCTTTGGAAGCAGATGTGGAGGCCATCAAAGCTGTAAGTGAAGCCAGAGCAGAAGCCTTTAGGAAGGGGAATGCCGCCGGTATTGCTGCCCATTTTACAGAAGATGCTATTCTGATGGCTCCCGATCAACCAGCACAGAAAGGGAAGGCAGCGGTAGCGGCTTACTATCAGGCTTTGTTCGACAGTTATACACCTGCACTCAAGAGTGAGTATGAGCAAGTGGAAGTAGCCGGAGATCTGGCCTATGGCAGGGGTTTTGCCCAAGTGGTGTTGACCCCCAAACAGGGGGGAGAAGCCTTGAAATCTACAGCCAAATATCTCAACATTCTCAAACGCCAACCGGATGGGTCCTGGAAAACTACTCATGATATCTGGAATAGCAATCAACCCACACAAAGACAGGAAAAATAAATCTTGAGTGTGTTTTGGGGATGGGGGTACTCTAACTCCTCTTTTCTTGAAACTCATCCATCTATCATTCTTGGGATCTATTCCCCCGTTTTCTTTCTTACTGCTATACAAAAAACAGAGTGGTTTGCGATCCACTGTTAACACCTCTTTTCTCCTAAGGCCATATTAGACTATACTTAGCCCCTGAAGGCTATCATGTGGCCTGAAATGGTTGTAATTATTTATCTCTACTGCTTTGTTTTTTACCCACCTCATCAAAGTTTTCAAACAGAAAAGCATCCGGTCGCCCCACTGTTTACAGAAAAAAACCATACTGAGGAAGGCAGCAGGGATCATGATAAAGGCAGGATTTTACAATGATCACTAGCTCTCTTTGCGACTTTGCGCTGCCATTCTCTTGCATTTATAGAATGTTTTGTAGGACTAGCTTACTTTTTTGTTGATCTTGCCTTGAGTGCATTACTTACCCTAACTGATTTTACCTCATGTATTTTGCCAAGTATTACTGTTTATTTATGCTTACTCTCCTGTCTTGCTTGTCAGGCAAAGCACAGCAGGAAGACCGCCCCAATATCTTATGGATTGTCAGTGAAGACAACAGCCCTTTACTGGGTGCTTATGGAGATAGCTTTGCCACCACACCGCATCTGGACAAATTTGCCAGGGAAGCGGTGCGCTATACCCATGCTTTTGCTTCGGCTCCCGTTTGTGCTCCTGCTCGGTCTACTCTCATCACCGGTATGTATCCGCCTGCTGTAGGTACTCAGCATATGCGCAGTAGCTACCCGGTTCCTGATTTTGTCAGGTTCTTTCCCTTGTATTTAAGGGAAGCCGGTTATTATACCTCCAATAATGCCAAGAAAGATTACAATACCATAGACCAAGAGGAAGCTTGGGATGAGTCGAGTGCGAAAGCTACCTATTTAAACAGAAAACCTGATCAGCCTTTTTTTGCCGTATTTAATACTACTATTTCACATGAAAGCTCCCTGCACAAGTTTATACCGGCAGATAGCTTACACCACGATCCGGAAAAAGTGCCTATTCCGCCCTACCATCCGGCTACTCCCCAAATGAAACATGACTGGGCACAGTATTATGACAAAATACAAGCCATGGATGCCTTTGTAGGCAAAGTACTCAAAGAGCTGGAAGAAGCCGGGTTAGCCGAAAGTACCATTGTATTTTATTATAGCGACCATGGAGGTGTTTTGGGCAGAAGCAAACGCTTTATGTATGAATCCGGGCTGCACATTCCGTTGATTATCCGCTTTCCAAAAAAATATGCCCATCTGGCGCCAGGCCACAGTGGTTCTAGGACAGATAGAATCGTTTCTTTTGTAGATTTCGCTCCTACCATCTTAAGCCTGGCCGGAGTGCCTATTCCGCATCATATGCAAGGGAAAGCCTTTTTAGGGAAAGCACAAGCCCCCCCGTCCCAGTATGCCTTTGCTTTCAGAGGACGTATGGACGAACGCCTGGATATGGTCCGGTCTGTACGGGATAAGAGATACAGGTATATACGCAACTATATGCCACACAAAATATATGGGCAGTACCTGGAATACCTATGGAAAGCTCCTTCCATGCAATCCTGGGAAGATGCCTACAAAGCCGGCACCTTGAACGAAGTGCAGTCCAGATTCTGGCAACCAAAGCCGGTAGAAGAACTGTACGATACAGAAGCAGATCCGCATAACATCTTTAACCTGGCCGGACAATCCCCATACCAAAAGGTATTAAAACGCATGCGAGCAGCTAACCGCAGGTGGCAGTTGGATATGAAAGATGTAGGATTTATTCCGGAGGCTATGATGGCCGACATTACCCAAAAAATGCCTTTATACACCTATGCCAGAAGTGGTGAGTATCCACTTGAAAAAGTAATGGAAACAGCAGAAATGGCTTCAGAAGGTGAGCTAACCCATATGGCTGAACTGACTAAAAGGCTGCAGGATCAAAATGCGGTGGTCAGGTACTGGGCAGTTACCGGCTGCACCATCCTGAAGGAAAAAGCCATGCCGGCAAAAAGTGAACTCAACCGGTTGTTGCAAGATCCGGAGGTAGCCGTGCGTATAGTCGCAGCAGAAGCCCTGTATGGCTTAGGTGAAAAAGAAAAAGCGGCAGCAGTACTCGCAGAAACCCTGCAGACGGGTAACCGGATGGCACGGTTACAGGCTTTAACTGTGCTGGAGACCATGGGCAAAGATGCGCTTCCTGCACTCAAGGCAGCCAGATCCTTACTGAAAGCTAACCCGGGGGATGAGGATTACGATGTGAGAGCAGCCAAACGGCTACTAGAAGTGATGGCCAAGCAGTAAAATATAAGTCAACAAAAAAAGTTGTTACTCCATGGTCTTCTGCCCAAATAAGTTGACAGGAAGCTTGCTTTACTTTGCCTTATAAAAGATGACTAAAGGAAAAAAATGGTATACTAGAGAGTGATCGGTACTCTATTATTTTTCCCCTCTGATCTTTTTTTTATTTTCAGCAAAGGGGAATTTAATTTAACTCACCTTGGGAATGCAAGACAAATGGCTATTGTTGAGTGCTTGACTAAGTCCCATTTATGAGCCAAAATCAATTCATTCTCATCAGTACCTGCTGCAAAACTTCTAATACTCCGTTTTCATCATTACTTTTTGCTCTAATACGGGCTGCCTTTTTTATGTCCGGATGCGCATTTTCCATCGCATAGCTAAAATATGCCCGTTGCATCATCTCCAAATCATTTAAATAATCGCCAAATGCCATGGTTTCCTCTATCGAGATGCTGTACTTATTTTGTAGCAGGGCAATAGCCCTGCCTTTATCAACCAGTTTGTGGGATAGGTCTACCCATATCTTGCCTGATAGCTTTACTTGCAAGATGTCACTCTTCTGCTGAAAATGCCTGTAACTATTTGCTTCCGCTCCGGCTAAGTCACAAATGGCTATTTTAAGAAATTGATCATCTTCTACCTGCAAGAGATCTTCTACAAATTCAACCTTATCATAATAAAGGTTTACCTTCGAAATAAAATAAGCATGAGTACTTTCCACATATGCTTTTTTCTTTCCACATAGCACAAGATAGGTATCAGCAATAGTTCTGGCTTCTATAATCAAATCTTTTACGATCGCATGCTCTATTGCTTGTACCAAGATCTCCTCTCCTTGGTCAACTACATAGCTTCCATTTTCAGCAATAAAAATCAACTCCTCTTTTATGGATTCAAAGCGGTTGACCAGATTAAAATATTGCCTGCCACTAGCTACTGCAAACAGGAGCCCTCTTGCTCTTAATTTGTCAAAAATAGCATAGAAGTCATCACTTAACTGATAAGCAGAATTGACCAGGGTGCCATCTATATCGGTTACTACTAACTTTATTTCTGACCAATCTTTTATGTTTTTTCTCATGATACACGGATTATCTGCTTTAAGGCTACCAAAGCCTGGTGGGTAGGATAGTCAAAGTTAGGGAGAAAATTAGCTAAAACTTTTCAGCTACCCACATATCAATGAAAAGACAGATTTGCCCTCATTCAATCCAAGGGTAGGTAGTAAAATCTTGCTTAAAATGTTACGGTCAGCTTATATATCGTTCTAGCATTTATTGTCAGAAGCAATACTCAACGAGCTGTTTTAGTGAAAACCAAGTACCGGGTGAGGTTGATAGAGTTCCTCTAATTTATGTAGTAGCTCATCGGATAATTTGACAGCTAGTGCCTCAACGGCCTCTTCTAAGTGCCCTGGTTTGCTTGCCCCAATAATGGGGGCCGTGATAGCAGGTTTACTCAACATCCAGGCTAAAGCTACTTGTGCACTTGACACACCTATTTGCTGGGCTATTTCTCCAACCCGGTTAACAATTTCAAAATCAGCTGCACTTCCATACAAAGATTTACCAAAGTTATCTGTTTTTGCTCGCTCAGTTTCATTTCTTTCTTTGCTTCGCTTGCCGGTCAGTAAGCCACGGGCGAGAGGAGACCAGGGAATAAGGGCAATTTTCTGATCCGCACATAATGGAATCATTTCCCGTTCTTCTTCCCGGTAGATCAGGTTATAGTGTGGTTGCATAGAGACAAACCTGGTCCATCCATGTAAATCAGCTGTATACAATGCCTTAGCAAATTGCCAACTGTACATAGAAGAAGCTCCTATATAGCGGGCTTTGCCTGCTTTTACCACATCGTGTAAGGCTTCCATAGTTTCTTCAATAGGCGTATCATAGTCCCAGCGGTGAATTTGATACAAGTCTACATAATCCGTTCCCAGTCGTTTAAGACTGGCATCAATGGCACTCATAATATGCTTACGGGAAAGGCCTTTATCATTCGGCCCGGGCCCCATCGGATTGAATACCTTGGTGGCCAAGACTACCTCGTCCCGTTTAGCGAAATCTTTTAATGCCCTGCCCACCACTTCTTCACTTTCGCCTGCAGAATACACATCGGCTGTATCAAAAAAATTAATCCCTACTTCAATGGCTTTTTGAATAAACGGTCGGCTTTGCTCCTCATTCAATGCCCAGGGCCAACGTTCGGTGGGTTTGCCATAGGTCATAGTGCCTAAACAGATTCTGGACACCCTCATGCCGGTGTTTCCTAATTTGATATATTCCATACTTATTCCTTATTGAAGTTAATAACCATGTTTGGCTATATAAGTATGATACTGTTTATATAGAGGAAAAGTTAGGTAACTTATCATTTAGCTTTCTTATCTCAATGAAATGAGAGTAAGAGGTTATTAATATGTGTTTTTAGAGTAGTTAATTTATCTACCCCTTTAATGAAACGATAATATATTAATCCATCCGAAAAATAGAGATCAAATACTTTGATCTGCACTCTCCAGCTATTTTTTAAAAAATCATAATAGTAATATAATTTAAAAATAATTTTAATTAATTCAACAGCGAATTGTTTTAAAAGTGCTACTACTAAAAGTACATGTTCGTTAATTTTTAAATACGGTAACCCTGTAACATGGAAGCCCTGTTTTAAAAATTAAAAGCTAACTCAATCATTGTTCTGTATATAGAAACTCAACTTTAATCTATCGTAATCTTTGAGATGGGGATCATTGTATCTCATTTTTATTTAATAAGCACTTTTCTAACATACGTTTTTTGTAAAGTGCTTATTTTAATAAGATACAAGCCAGGAGTTATACTATTTGTTGGTATAGAATGAAAATTCGAACCAGAATAAAAAGTTGTTTTATATAAACTTGTGCCCATCGTGTTCAGCATCTCTATTGAAACGCCTGCGTTATTGCCTTCTAGTTGAATATTTACTTGGTCATCAGCTGGATTAGGAAATATTTTAATTTTATCATCTATTTCTTTATTAAAACCTGTTATAACTTCAATCTTCAAGGTATCTGATAGTGAGCCTCCACAGGAATTATTCACACGAAGCGAATAAATACCGGTTTGCTTGATAGTGAGTACTTGTTTTGTTTCACCAGCAATAGCTTGTCCATCTAATAGCCATTGATTACCTGTTAAACTACTGGAAACTAGCGTAGAGTCATTTTCAAGATTTATAGTTGGCTTTATAGGCAAATCATTTACCATCACATCAAAATTTAATGCTTCTCCTGCTCCGCAATCATTTATCATAGTAACATAAAGACGTTGATTGCCTACCTGGTTCCATTGTACAATTGCCCTATTCCGATCTACACTAGTTATGCTACCACCAGAGATATTCCACTTATATGAGAGGTTATTATGGTTCGTAACGCTATACTGATAATCTTTATTGACGCAAACATCTAAAATGGGTTTAGTCGATAGGTTAGGTTTACAAGGAAGCGTATTAGATTCTAATTTAAGAATCAAGCCATCACCTCCTGCTATTAATGCTTTATTTGCATCAAAAAAATGAACAGCCCAAAAAGATTCATTGTCATATGTTTGTACATCAAACCATGTTTTTCCTCCATCATTTGTTTTATAGAGTCGTGATAGACCAGGATTATAAGAAGCAACATAGCCTATATTTTCATCATAAAAGTCAATCTTGCGAAAGTCTACAAGATCCCGTTGGGAAAAGCCTACAAATTCTCCTTGTAAATACTGCCAACTGTTTCCTCCATCTTCTGTTTTGTATATTGCTCCTTTATTCCCAGAGGCATAACCTACTATTTCGTTAACAAAATCAAAAGAAAATATACCAGTATAAGTGTTGATAGCATAATCATCGAATACTATTTTCCAGGTTAAGCCGCCATCAGTTGTTTTGTAAATTTTTCCAAATAAGCTTCCTGCAAAACCTATCTGTGAATTGATAAAGTTCAAACTTATTAATGTATTCTCAATCTTGCTGATGTTCACAAAGGTTTTTCCACCATCTGTCGTTCTATAAATAAGCCCATCGGTATAGGTACATAAGAACCACAAATTTTCATCAACAAAGTCAAGTTCTCTGATCAGCCCATAATGACCTATTTCATGCGTATATTTTGTCCAGGATTTTCCTCCATCTTCTGTTCGCAAAACGGCATCACCTACCATTACTCCGTTTTTCTCATCGAAAAATTTAATATAATTATAACTTCCTTCTATATTGGTCTGATGCTCAAGCCAGTTCTCTCCTCCATCTGTAGTTTTAAAATAATTATTGTTGCCAGTATAAGCATTTGGCCAGTGACTTAGAAAACCTATTTTGTCACTTATAAACGAAACATTACTGTAGGAATCATAGCCTGCATTAGAGATAGCTGTCCAAGAACCTCCTCCATCTTTAGTAATGGATAGTGTCCTGCCGAAATTGGTCGTTGAACCAGCCTGTATTTCACCCACTATACAACCTGTGTTTCCATTAAAGTGAATCCCAAAAGGGGTATCACTCCAATAAACTGTTTCCCAGGTTTGTCCTCCATTAGTTGTTTTGTAAACAGCACCACCATTAAAACCTGATGTAACATAGCCAATATTGGCATCTTGGAAAAAAATATCATTTACATAAGGAAACGAATTGGTTGGTTCGACTCTCGTCCAAGTAGTGCCACCATCTAGTGTTTTCGCAATAAATCCGTCCCCTCCAATAAAGCCGACCATAGTATCCACAAAATAAATACTATGAAGCTGTTTAAAGTTTATTAAGTTTAATAATTCTGCGTAAGAACAGCAG
>NZ_JAUKPO010000060.1 GCF_030503435.1 Rhodocytophaga aerolata | reverse complement strand
AAAAAGTCTCTTACGCTTCTGCCCCCTTCTGTCCACTATTAGCTGACTTTATACAGTTGGCAACCATTACTACCATGCCAGGGTGAAGGATTGTAAAGAGTGCCCCTTCAAAAAAGCATGCTGTGGCAATAAAAGGCGGCAAAGTCTAACTTTTAGTGTTTACCGCCACTATCATCAACGCATGCAGGAGAGAGTAGATAGCAAAGAAGGCAAAAGCATGAAAAGTCGAAGGATGGCTACGGTAGAACCTGTTTTTGGCAGTCTGCTTAACTACTACGGCATGAAAAGAAGCAATGCAAAAGGTAAAGGAGCCGCTCACAAAATGATGCTCATGGCAGCCACTGCTTACAACCTGCAGAAACTACTCTCTTGCACTGATCGTCCTAAAGCCAATGTACAAATCCTTACTCAAAAGCAGGCCATTATACTTTATTTTGTGCTCCGCTTAGTTGTGCAACACCCAGCCCCCTTTCAAGTAACATGTATGTTTGTTGCTGGATGGCCTATTATGTAGGATGGAATCGAACATGGAAAAGCGATTTATCAACTCAATTATGCTTTACAATGAATTGTCACGTGTAAAGTAAACAGATTCCTTACTTAGACACTCACTTTGCCCTTAGCTAGCTCATCTATTTATATGAAAGGCATAGTTGTTTTGTTCCTTGTTTGCACCTGCCCTACTTGCTTTGGCCAGATGAGCAGAGAAGCTGAACTAACTCCTACTCAAAATAGTATTACCTATCACCTGGAAGCCAGGGTAGATATTGCCAGACACACAAAGCTAAAAACAGATCATAGGATGAAACAGCATGAGAAAATAGAGCTAGTGGCTGTGTTTAAAAAAGACATCCAACTCTCACAAGCACAAGAGCTTCTAGACAAAACCGGTATCAGCTACCGAAAAGGCATGGATTCGAGCAAAGGCAAACTGTATTTCTATAGTACAGGTCCCAAATTTATTCTCACTTTTGAAAGCCAAGCAGACAAAGAAACATTTATCGCACAGCATGCCAAGAAGGAAGCCTTTCATGAGCTCTATACCCCTGACTGGACTAAGCAGAAAGATTAACTACTAAGATCAAAGGCTAGCTAGTTACTAAGTTTTAAGCCTGACAATGAGAAGATGGTTCATTTCATTACCCCCTTAGTATTCCAGTTGTTACAATAAAAATGGGCAAGAGGGGGAAAATTATCTTTTCCCCCTCTTGCCCATAGATAAAGTTTCAGCATTGGCCCCTATTATTTTACTTGATTATTAATGATGCAAGTTTAAGAGTCGATTAGTCTTAATATCCTATTTATCCACCTACACTTTCTTATTTGGCATACATTGCTTTTAAAATAAGAGATGCCATATATAGAATTCGCTTAATGCAATATATCTACCACTTCCTCACTATAGGCAGCCCATAGCCCATACCCACCTTTCACATTTGTGTATTCACGAATAGGCGTAGTAAAAGCTTTAAGGAATCCTTCGTCCTCCCATCCGGCCCGGTAGAGGTAATTTCTGTATACAGGACTGATTTTTCTAAAGTGCAGGAAAATCTTGTCACATGCTACATTTTGACCCAGTCGTTTAGCTGTATCCGTACTATCCTGAAGCGCTCCAGCCATGGCTACACCGATATCAAATGTGAAAGATTGCCCATTGAAACATATATCCGAAAGCACATACTGGTTGTCTTCACTTTTGAAGCTACAGATATCTTCGGATGCTTCCAGGGGCCGGTCAGGTCTGAACGTATTTAACGCAACATACTTGCCTTGATACTGGCCTTCTATTTTTGCATAATATAAGTCCAATTCCTTTTCTTCATCTGCGAAAGTAAAGGCAAGCTTTCGGGCGGTTTCTCCAACAAAGAGAGAGGAGACTGTATCCTGAAATATGTAGCTGCTTATGCTAACTTGTCTTGGAATAACTTCATTAGAGGTTTCAGCAGTTGGAAATCCCAAAGCTTCTACTCTTAAAGAATACCCTTTACCAACCTGAGGTTTACGTCCACTGGGTGAACGATATATACCTTTCCCAAGGGGGTGTAAATTTTCCATAAACACCCCTTCTTCAAAAAACGCTACCGTGGCATCATTTATCCCTTCCCCATACATAAAGGTTCCCGTTGGAGAGGCGGTTTTATCTATTTTCACTGACACCACGCTATCTGCTGAAATTAAGCCATAAATAATCAACCGCTCCCCTTCATACGGAAGCTCTACCCCTAAGTCTTTTTTACATGCTCCCATCAGCATAAGCAGTAATACCAACATCGTACGAATTACTTTATTCATCTTATTTGATTTTTTTTGTATAACTAACAAAGGGAAGCACTGGCAAGAAGGAACCTACTTGCAAACTGTTCTTGGTACCTATGATTTTCGAGCCAAAGCGTTGAGGATCCTGTGGTATAATGCGTTTAGTTATATCCACATAAAAAGGATTAGCCCGGTTATAGGCATTATACACTCCTACTGACCAGCTCGCTTGCTTACCTTTCCGGGTAGTATGGGCAAAGCTGAAAGATAAATCCAGCCGGTGATAAGCTGGCATCCGGAAATTATTCCGATCCTGGTAAATAAACACCGGAAAACCCCGCTCATAATCACTTCTAACTGCTACCGGTACGGTTACAGGGGAGCCTGTTTGCAAAATCCAATTTGCTGATACATTTATTTTAGGTGTAAGCCTATAGGAACCGGTCAGAGAAATTGTGTGCCTTCTGTCAAAATTTGCCCAAAACCATTTTCCTTCATTCAGTTCAGTAAACCTGCGCCTGTTGTAGGCAAGTGTATAGGCTGCCCATCCGTTAAACCTGCCTTGCGTTTTATGGATGAATAGCTCCATTCCATAGGCTTCTCCTATGCCTTTTTTGGCGATAGATTGCTGCCAGCTCTGGTTGAAATTGGTTAAATAGTTGGCTCCTTCTTTATAATCAATCAGGTTAGTCATGGATTTGTGATAGGCTTCCAGGCTTAGTTCCAGATGCTCAATAGGCAGTGCTTTAGAAATGCCCAGGGCGATCTGCCTGGCATATTGTGGGGGTACCTGGCTCGTAGCCGGTACCCATATATCATTGGGCAAACCTAATCCATTGTTGACAAGCAAATGGATAAACTGACGCATCTGGCTATAGGCTCCTTTGATAGCAAAATTGTCAGGTAAAAGGATATTAGCCGTAATCCGGGGCTCAAGCGAGAAATACTTCTTATTTTCTACCCCAAACACTACACTTCGTAAGCCTACATTGGTTTTCAGCCAAGGTAAAATGGTTGTCTCATCTTCTGCAAAAATAGCCGTTTCATTTGCTATAACGGGTGCATTAATGCTAGTCAGCTTTTCTTCATCCAGCCCATAACTAGTGCGAATGGAAGAAGGCTGATAGCGGTGAGCGGTCGCTTCTATACCCAACTTTACCTGGTGATTGCCCGAAGGAAAGTAGTCCATAACTGTTTTCAGTGTCCAATCCCGGACAGTTGGCCTGGAAGAGAGGAAATTATCTTTTACAAACTTTTGATCTTCAGATTTAAAACTTTCAATATCTATTCCATAGCGGTACTTGGAGTAGGTCAGCACGGAGCGGAAGAAAACTTTAGCCGAAAGTGGGCGCACATAACGGGTCGTTGCCGTGGTGTTTCCCCAGCTCAGGCCAAAGTCAGATCGTTGTTTAGCATCTCCTTCACCTGCCCGGTAGAAGTCAGTGCCCTGATAAAAGCTGACAAACAGATGACTGCCGTCACTAAATTTATGGTTAATTTTCATGTTCGTATCGTACATCAAGTACGTGACAAACCTATCTCCACGTCCTGCTTTATAAGCAATATAACTGGGTAGGGTAAAAAGGCCCAGATAAAACGTTCGGGCTGAAAAAAGATAGGATGTACGGTTCTTTAATTTTGTAGACAAAGGTCCCTCCATAAGAAATCTAGAGCTCAACAGGCCTATGCTCCATTCACCTGTTTTTGTCTGATTGTTTCCTTCTTTCATCGTAATATCTACAATAGAGGAAAGCCTACCACCAAACCTTGCCGGAAAACCACCTTTAAACAAATCCGCTTTCTTAACAGCATCCGGATTGATGACTGAAATAAGTCCAAACAGATGGGAAAGGTTGTAAACAGGGGCTTCATCGAGTAAAATCAAGTTCTGGTCAGATGAGCCTCCCCGGACTAAAAGGCCTGAGCTCCCTTCCAAGCCTATACTTACGCCTGGTAACATAGAGAAAGCTTTGAGAAGATCTGGCTCTCCAAACACGACCGGTATTTTCTTTAATCGCTCAATTGGAATACTGATTTGCCCTAGCGGCGCCTCTTGGCTTTGTCTGAGCCTTGCTTCATCCGTAAGTGTTTCCCCGCTCACAATTATTTCTGATAAAGTCTGAGTGGCTTGTGAAAGAGTAATATTCAGTACAGTATCCCTGGTGAGTGAGATAGTAAAAGTGGAAGGCTCATAGCCTACATAAGAGACAGAAAGCTGTAGCTGGCGGGGTGCAAGGGTCAGACTGAAGAAGCCATAGGTATTGGTCACCACCCCTTTCCGGGAGTGAGGCTCATAAATAGTGGCTCCAATAAGTGCTTCTCCGGAAGAGGCATCTTTTACATATCCGCTAATGGTTATCCAGTTAATAGGGTTGAAAACAGCTGGATGGTCTTTTTTTCTGGCCAGTATAATTTTATTCTCCTTCTCACGCAGGATATACTCTATTGGCTCATTGAGAAATAGTTCGTCCAGATACGCTTTTACTGTTTGGTAAGTGCTTTTTAAGGCAACCTTCCTGCTTAGCGGAATGTCGTTGCTATAGGCAAAAGTAAATTCTCCCTTTCTGCTCAATTCAGTGAGTAACTCCTCTAGGCTATCAAAGCTTCTATCCAAGGATACGTGTTTGTATAGAATAGAGCCTTGTGCGTTTACCATAGAAAAAGAGACAAAAAAAAGAAGTAAGGTTAACTTAAACTTGCATTGCATAGGTTTGTCATTCAATGATTATCTAAAAAGTTTATTTGGAGGAAGAGCAGCCTTCTCCTGATATAATGGTTTTGTTACCTTCTTTAAGAATAGAAATAGGTAGCACTAATTGCAGTTCCTCTACTACTTGGCCGAACGTTTGCCCTTCAAAGGTGGAAGTAAGGGTGCAGGTTGCCAGCTTAGTTGTTTCCAATACCAGGTGTTCATTATAATGCTTGTTTATATCATCCACTACCACTGATAAAGGCGTATCCTGGAAGGTTAACACGCCTGTTCTCCAGGAAAGAAAATTTGGATTTTGAATGGTTGCTTTATGTAGCGTGCCGTTGAGATAGTCTGCTTGTTGGCCAGCTACCAGGGTTAATTTCTTTTGATGCACCGATTCATAAAAAGATACACTGCCACTTACAACACTCACCACTACCTTTTGCCCATGCTCATATACATTAAAGGAAGTTCCTAGTACTTCTGTTAGGGTATTACCCGTTGTAATTAAAAAGGGCTTTTGAGGTTTTTTTACTACTTCAAAGAACGCTTCACCCGTAAGCTTAACTTCTCTTATATGCCCGGCAAAATCTTCAGGATAGCTAATCGAAGAATGTTTGTTGAGCAATACCTTTGTGCCATCAGGCAAAGTGAGTTTTAAGGGGTGACTCTGCGTCGAGGTTACAAGCTGTTTTTCTGCAAAAACTTTCTCAGAGAGGCTATAGGTCAACCATCCCAAACAGATGGTTAGAATAAGAATGGCTGCAATTTTGATTACCTGGTAGCGTAAAGGTTTTTCTTTTGCTTTGGAGTGGATCACTTGTTTTGCTTTCTCAGCCTTGATTCTTGCTTTTACTCCTTGCCAGTCCTTGGTGGTATCAATGAAGCTTGCCTCTTTGAGCTTTGCACTTTTCTGCCAAAGCAGAGCGAATTGCTCAAAAAGTGCGCTGTTTTGCTCATTAGCCTCTATCCATGCCTGCACCTGCTCACGTTCCTCTGGTAAGGCATCTCCGGAAAGAAATCTACTAAGCAACTCCTGAGGTATATCTCTATTGGAATGATTGTCCATAGGTGTGTTTGTAGCTATGACAAATAACCCGGCTAATACACGTACGCGGAAATGAAAAATTTTATATAAACAGGAAAGAAAGGGGTAAAAGGATGGTTAACAAATCAGCTAGCTCTGTGCGTAAAATATGGAGGGCTTTGCTAATCTGAGTTTCTACCGTGCGGATAGAGATGTCTAGTTCATGAGCAATTTCTTTGTTTGTTTTTCCTTCAAAACGGTTCATAGTAAAAATCTTTTGGCATTGGCCTGGAAGCTTTGATATAGCCCGTGCTAATCTTTCTTCCAGTTCGGCCTCAAGCATGGCATCCATATCAGTTGATTCTGCCATAGGATAAGCTAAGTATGCGTGATGGCGGTTATGTAGGTGTAGTTGCTTAAGGTAATTGAGGCAACTATTATGGACAGCTTTGAAAAGGTAAGATTTGATAGAAGTAGTAATAATGAGTTGCTGCCGCTTTTCATAAAGTTTGACAAAGATATCCTGAGCGAGTTCCCTTGCTTGATCTATATCCCCTAACAGCTTCTGAGCATAATGGCAGAGGGTAGGATAATAAGCATAAAATATATACTCAAAAGCTTGCTCTTCCCCTGCTTTGATACGGCTGATTAACGCTTTTTCCTCTTCTTTCAATAGCTGGATTGATTTGCTTTTAATTTATCCTGTTAGCAAATTAATAAAATTTTGCCCCTTATCAAGTTTAAAAAGATAATAGGGGTAATTCTATGATCGAGATAAGAAGAGGTTAGCTAATTTGGGGTTAGCTATTTTAAGACGCTGTGGAATTCTTATCTAGTTACAACTTTCGCCCCTTTCTTGAAACCGGGAATATTGCCTACATGATCCTCTAAATCTTACACTAGATTTACCACTTTGTTAGACCATCGGTCACAGAAGATCTCATGAGGCTAAATAAATAATTCCACTCACTT
Organism: Rhodocytophaga aerolata; assembly: GCF_030503435.1. Taxonomy (GTDB): domain Bacteria; phylum Bacteroidota; class Bacteroidia; order Cytophagales; family 172606-1; genus Rhodocytophaga; species Rhodocytophaga aerolata. The sequence goes on along the minus strand of NZ_JAUKPO010000060.1, from coordinate 12,106 downwards.
TAAAATGCTATAAGAGTTACACACTTACCCTAACTATCATTTCTATTGTACTACTATGGTAAGCTTAGTAAATTGATCTATTCTAAAGACTGAGCACAAGCCGAAGAATTGATAACTTAGAACAGTTATTTACCCAATTATGCGTATGAGCCAGGCTTTGGTCTTCCCAGTAACCTATTCGTTGATCTCCTCGCAAGCCCTGCAAGAGGTCTTACTCCCTTTGTATTTGCTTCCAATGGATTCAAAGGTAGTGTTTTTGTATCAAGGTATGCACGATACTTATCTCATCCAAGGCACTAGCTCAAAGTGTATCTTAAGGATTTATAGAGCCGGATGGAAAACATTTGAGCAGGTGGAAGCTGAACTACAACTACTCGTATGGTTAAAGGCACAAGGCCTATCTGTATCGTATCCGATTGCTGACCTGAAGGAGCGATTTATCCAGAAAATAAGCAGTCCGGAAGGAGAACGCTATGCGGTGCTGTTCTCTTATGCTCAGGGAGAAAAATTATCATTCCTTAACCCTTCACAAGCTTTGGTGTTCGGCAGGTTTATGGCGCAAATGCACCTAATCACCGCTAATAAGCATATTCAACATTTGCAAAGAGATTATCAGCTAAATAGTATTTTGGATGGCACGCTGCAGGCTATTCAAACGGTATTGCCTGCTTATCTAGAAGCTCATGACAAACTTGACGGCATTCATAAGATACTCAACAGGAAATTGACACCTACCGTAGTTAAAAAACTGAAAATGGGGATTTGTCATGGCGATCCACATTACGAAAATATATTCCTAGACCCCTCCACTAATCAGGTGACTATGTATGACTTTGATTTTAGCGGCTATGGCTTTCTGCTGTATGATCTAGGCAGCTTCTGCTTTTACGAAAGAGCTAACCAAGAAAATATTTCTTCCTTTTTAGAAGGCTACAACCAACTGCTGCCCATATCTCCATTAGAACTGGACTTAGTGCCTTGCTTCACAGTGCTTATGAGGCTGTTTCATTTAGGAGCCAGGTGCAAAAATGCGGATGGCATCAAAAATCCCTTATGGTTTCCACAGGAGATAGGGGCTAAAATTTCAGATATTGAACAGGAGGCAAAGCGTTCATAGATTTAAACAATTAGAGAAACGCCAGTGTTTGTCAGGCCTCTGTTTTATGAACACTGAAGAAGATGAAAAGTGCGTTAGCCCGAAGTAGAAATTTGCAGTAAAGCAAAAGGGGAAAGAAAATTTCTGCTGAAAGCTTTGAAGAATATACTTTTCCCCTCTTACCCATATCTGAAGTTTTAAGAAAAGAGGAATTAAATTAACTGCCCCTTTCTTTAAATATATAGTTGAATAAAAAAGCATTGTATCAACTTGAAACGGTCAGCTGTTTCAAGTTGATACATTTGGAGGGAAAGAAAGAAAAGTTAATTTTATAATCATCTGACTGACAGAATAAGTAGCTACTGGCATCATTCTAGAAACCAGAAAGAAGAGAATAGTAAGCCTTGTATGTTCATTCCCATTATTCCCTACTAAACCTATGTTACGCAATTACCTGACCATTGCCTACCGGAATATTCTCAGGCATAAACTTTTTTCCTTTATCAACATTCTGGGTTTATCTCTGGGAATATCCGTCTGCCTGTTGATTATTCTCATGGTAGTGGATCAGCTGAGCTATGACAGCTATAACCCGAATAAAGACCGGGTGTACCGCATTACCTCTCAGCAAACCTGGGCTGATAATAGTACCGGGAAACTGGCCGCTGCACCGGCTCCCCTGGCCGAACGCTTACGGTCGGAGTATCCCGGAGGGGAGAAAGTGGCACTTTTCCGTAATCTGGATTATAGGGCTTTACATAATGGTAAAGATATGGACCTTTCCGGCTTCTATGCCGGTCCTGAGTTTCTGGATGTGTTCAGTATAGAGTTAGCAGAAGGAAACAGAAATCATGTATTGAAAGACCCCTTTTCTATTGTGATCAGTGAGAAACTGGCCCATACCTTTTTCCGGAACCAAAATCCGGTAGGAAAAATACTTACTCTGGAAGAATACGACGGCAAAAAAGCAGGCGATTTTATAATTAGCGGCGTGCTGAAAAATAGCGGTAACAAATCCCACCTCAAATACGATGTGCTGGCTTCTATAAATACGCTTACTAGTTTGGCCAAAGCAAACAACGATCAATCATTTTCTGCCTGGCTGAATCTAAGTAATTATTATGTATACGTTTTATTGAAAGAGAAGCAGCCGGTATCCTCCTTGCAAAATATACTAGATGAAATCAGCCGTAAGGAACTCTCTCAAAAAGACGTATTTCCACATATTAAATTTCATACACAAGCCTTACAAGGCATTAACCTCACTCATGAAATATTAGCTAATGAGCCTGGTGTGGTACTTCGGCGGGGCATCTTGTATCTATTTGCCCTGTTGGCTTTCATTGTAATGGTGTCTGCTTGTTTCAACTACAACAGTTTGTGTGTGGCCCGTTCGTTGAGCCGGGCAAAAGAAGTAGGCATCCGGAAAGTAGCCGGGGCAGGCCGTTCACAGATTATCTGGCAATTCCTGACAGAATCCGTGCTAATGGCTTTGATTGCTCTTGGTTTTGCCCTTACCCTGCTGCAATTTATCAAACCTGCTTTTTACAGCCTGGACCCCTACGTGCAAAAGTTATTCAACCTGGATGCAAATCTATTAGTCTATGGGGTTTTTGCGGTCTTTACAATACTAGTGGGAATGGTAGCCGGTTTGTTTCCTTCATTGGTATTATCCAGGTTTCAGACGGTACATGTGCTCAAAAACCTGGCTACTTTGTCTACCTTCTCCAGGTTCAGATTGCAGCGGGCTTTGCTGGTAGTTCAGTTTTCCCTGTCGCTGATTTGTATCATTTTTACTATAGTCGCTTACCGGCAGTTTGAATACACCATGGAAGCTGATTTAGGGTTCAAGACCAAAAATGTCTTGAATGTGGAGTTGCAGGGGAAATCATACAATCTATTTAGCCAGAGGGTAGCGCATCAGGGAAATATCAGAGCTATATCAGCCGCTTCTTATTTGCCGGGGCAAGGCTGGAATATGGGCGTAGAGGTAAAAAGATTGGGGGTTGAAGAAGCTACCTGGCTGGACTATGTAGCGGTAGATGCCAATTACATTCCGGCTATGGAAATGAAGTTACTTGCCGGACGCAATTTTTCCGGTGTAGATTCCCTGCAACACGAAAAGTTTATCATTATCAATGAAAGGGCCGTACAAAAACTAGAACTGGGCAGTGCAGCGTCGGCCGTAGGGCAGTATATAAGTGTTGGAGAGAAGCCGCTACAAATAATAGGGGTAGTAAAAGATTTTGTGATCAGAAGGCCCGGTGAGCCTATCCAACCAGGTGCACTGCGGAATCTGGCCAATGAGCTGCGCTACGCTAATATTCACTTGTCTGATAAAGAGGTAAGATCCACACTCAAGGACCTAGAAATAAGCTGGCAAAATCTGGATGCGCTGCATCCATTTAAATATAAATTTTATGACGATGCCCTGGCAGCGGCTCATGGAGGATTTAGTATTATGATGAAAGTGGTGGGATTTGCAGGTTTGCTGTCGGTATGTATTGCCTGCTTTGGGCTCCTGGGTATCGCCATTTACAGCACGCAGTCACGGTTAAAAGAGCTGAGTATCCGCAAAGTGCTGGGAGCAGGAGCTACTTCTCTGGCCCTGTTATTATCCAAAAACTTTTTGCAATTGATTTTGATTTCTATAGTGATTGGCACCGCTGCCGGATATTACATCAGCAACCTGTGGCTGCAAAGCCATGCGTACCGGGTGGACATAGGAGTGGGTACCTTACTGTTTGGCGTTGTACTGATACTGATACTGACTTTACTAACGGTAGGTGTACAGGTATGCAAAACTGTCAGAGCCAACCCGGCAGACCATCTGAAAATGGAATAAGGTAGCAGAAGCATGGAGCAACATATCCTGCCAAAAATATCAAAGGGTCTTCTCCTAATATCGGTTGAAAAAAGTTTGCCTTTAGTATTTGAATATCCATACGAAAGTACAGGGGCAAAGGATGGTTCATTTAAAGCAATGATTTATTAAATGGGCATGTTTACCCTCTAGCTCTGTTTTAATGAGTTACTCGAAAGGGGGATGTTAATTTAAACATGAGTTTTGGTACCATTTGATTGAACAATGGATTATTGGTGTATTTAGAGTAGGTAGTGTAAACTTTATTTATTTCCTATAACAAAAAAAGGCACTAGGAGTTTAGTACAGTATCACCAATGACAATCTGTTTTCATGAGCCCGCTCCTGCTTAGCTTCTGCGCCACTTATGGTATCAAGGACATAGCTACTTTTGATAAACTCTATGAAGTGGAAGAAATGGTACTCTTCTTGCCAGCTAATCCAACAGAAGTGGAAAAGCAAGCTTTACAAGAACTGATTGGCATCAAAGGGCTCACCTATGGGTTTATGGATTATGTAAAGTCAAACAATTCCTTTGAGCTTATTATGCAATGGAAAGAAAAGCTGGATTACTGCTAAGCTGAATGGTTAGGCTGGTTAGTATACTATACTGGCAACTAAAAGAAATCCGATCTAGGACCGATTCTAAAGACCTGTGCCCTGATTTTTAAGTAGGTGAATAGTCCCTATTAGAGTAAGTATAGCTCTAATGATCAGAACATTAGTACTTTCCTTACTATCCACTTTTTTGGCAAACTACCGTTTACCCATCACCAAAAGTTGAAGCTTACTCTAGTACTGTGTTGCTTCGACAGGGTAATGCTTAGATTTTACGTCCATGTTCAAACTCTTCTTGATCAGCCTCCATATCCTTTTCCTTCACTTTCCTGCGTATTCGTTGAATTAGTATCTGCTTGGCTTCCCGCAGAATCAAGATTGATTGCAGAAGATGGATTAGCGGGCATTGTCTGGTTTTGCTCCCAGTACTTGGCAAGTTGATAGCTGTCATAAATCCGGTTAAGGAATTCTTTGTCAAGCACTAGGTCACTTACTGAATCGTGGTCAATTTGCAGGTTGTGCTCTTTGACTTGGTCTTGATCTACAAAATAGCCCCCTTTTTGCAGATCTGCTTTCATCAAAGCCCAAGGAATCGCATAATAAGTGTCAGCATCGTTAAACTTGGCAACCACATAGATGACCTTTCCTTGCTCTACATCCATGAGCCATTCGATCACTTTTCCTATTTCTTCTCCTGAGCGATCCTTTAATTTAACAGCCGTTAATCTGGCCCCTTGTGATAATGTAGGAGTATGCATATACAGGTAATTTAGTAATAAGTATGAGTAGAATAGTTTGTTATACTCTCTTACTGCCCTAATTGTTATCAAAAAAGTAGATGGTAGCTGTTTTTATAGGATTAGTCAATTGCAAGGCAGCCTAATGTTCAGACAGAAATTCAAAAGTAGGTATATGCTTTATCAGTTTAGCTAACAATCGTTCAGTTATCACAAGGGAAAAGTTAAAAGAATAGCCCCTGGGTGTTGCACAACTCTTACTTTTGGTTTTGACTTCTGATTGGTAAATTCAGGAATGGTAGGCAAAAGAAAAGAGTTCAATAAAACTTGCCCTTCACTGATAGTGGAAACCTATGTTCCTAAGAACAACTTCTATCGCCAAATCAAGCAGTTGCTCAAGTTAGACTTCCTCTATCAGGCAGTAGCTCCTTTTTATGGCAAGTGTGGGCAGAAGTCAGTAGATCCAGTGGTATTTTTCAAGCTGCAGTTAGTAGCACATTTTGAAAACCTGTGTTCCGAGCGGGCCCTTATCAAAAAGAGTCAGCTGCGGCTAGATATTCTTCACTTCTTAGATTAAAATCTCGGAGAAAGACTACCTTTCCATAGCACTCTATCTCGTACACGCAAGCGACTACCAACTTCAGTGTTTGAAGCATGTTTTCAGACTATCCTTTCACAATGTATTGAGAAAGGAATGGTCAGTGGCCATACCCACTTGACCATTCTCGGTCAATAGTGGATGCTGCTTTTGTCGAGGCCAATGCTTCACTGGATACTTTTAAACGGAAAGCTATACTAGCCTGGCAACTAGACAAGGGGGAGGCTAAACAGATCGATCCTGCTGATCTTGCAGGGATAAAATTCTCTTTTACTGCCTTAGAAAGAACAGTAAAGCCGGTAAAGAAGGGAAGAAACAATGCGACCCATCAAAGCCTAACAGATGCGGATGCACGCATCAATCATAAGCCTGGTAAACCTACACGCTTATATTATTTATCTACCATAGCTGTAGATAATTATCATCATGTAATCACACATATACAGGCAGACTGAATGAATCAGTCATGATTCATCGATGAACGTGATTCAAAACATTTGATGGAAATAGCAGAAAAGCTATCAGCAAAACTTAAACAATATGATCTGCCAATTAAAATCTTATTGGCTGATAGAGGATTTGGTTCAGGAGAGAACTATGCGTATTTAGAAGCAGCTAATATTGAAGGCTTTATTTCTTTACCGGGTAGTTATCATCCCTTAAGGGAAGGCTTTAATTACGATCCTGAAAGAGATGTATATGTATGCCGCAATGGGAAATTCTTGTATAATCACGGGATAAGAATGGAAAAAGGCTTTGCTACTCATTACTATCATGCCAGAGTAAAAGATTGTAGTATATGTCCTTTTAAAAAAGCATGTTGTGGCAATAAAAGGAGGCAAAGCCTCACTTTCAGTGCCTACCGCCACTATCATCAGCGTATGAAAGAGCGCATAGAAAGTAAAGAAGGTAAAAGCATGAAAAGAAGAAGGATGGCTACCGTAGAACCTGTTTTTGGTAGTTTACTCAACTATTATGGCATGAAAAGAGCAAATACCAAAGGTAAACAAGCGGCTCACAAAATGATGCTCATGACGGCTTGTGCCTACAACTTACAAAAACTGCTCACTCCTATACATCAACCAAAAAATAAGATTCAAAGCCTTCCTATTCAGCAACTACTTGTCCTCTATTTTATCTTCTTTTGCCTTGTGCAACACCCACGCCCCTTTGCTGAAACTCAACCAAAGTAAGAATGGGGAAGAATACAGCTTGTAACTTCTAAGTCAGCCATTTTTCTGCCCTTTGATCTTCTCTTTCTGCTACAATTCAAAAGAGGTTTTTGTCAACCTATAGAAAAAGCTCACCTTTTACCTTTTTCCTGAAGGGATATAATTATAGTCTTCTAATTCACTTACATTTTTAATAGGCTTACAAGCCCCATTGATTAAAAGAATAGTCCGGTCACTTACCTCAATGATTTGCCTGTAATCATGGTCTGTGATTATTATTCCTTTTTCTCTGCTGTACTCCTTGACTAACTGCTTAATCTGTTCTTTAAAAATTGGCTCTATTCCTGAAAAGGGCTCATCCAGTAACACAAAGGGAGTATTTAAGTTAAGCAGCAATAAAAGTTCAAAATACCGTAATTCACCCCCTGATAACTGAGTTACCCTCTTTTTCAAATGAAGCTTGATTCTTTGATGATCTCTCACACGACTTCTTTTCTCTGTTGAAGGAATAAATATATCTATTATGGTTGTTAAGGAAAGATTGGAAGGCAGAAAAGAATCTTGAGATAAGTATCCAATCAAGTCATGTGTAAAAGGTTGATTATAAACCTGGCCATTGATGCGTATATGTTTATGATCAGTAGGCAATGAACCAAAAATAATTTTTAACAAAGTGGATTTACCACTTCCATTGCTGCCCAATAAGCCGACTACCTCACCTGTTTGACATTTGAGATAAATATCGTTTAACAGGCTTTTTGTACCAATCGTATAGATAATACTATCGGCTTCTAAAATAAACTCAGGCATTTATAAATAAAGAATAAAAATAGATTCACACCAAATGAAATTAATATCAACTTTAGTTTGGATAATCCACGATTATAATAGAAGTAATACTGGTTAGCATATAGTAAATGGTAGAAAAATAAGGAAAGCACAAAACCTCCGGTCAGCAGTGTTAAGAAAAAATAAGAAAAAAAGCCATCTACAGAATTTTCTCCAATAAATATTCCCAAGAATCCCAAAAGTGTGGAGAATGGAAAATTGAATCGATGTACATCCTTATAAAAATTAAATAGCATTCTCATTCTTGGATCTTTTCTTGTATTTCACCTAATAACCCAAACCTACCTGCAAACCGGTAGCTCTTCGTGTAGCTCTGTGCTGGAGTGCTAAGGATGGAGCTTATGTGGTGTGTGAACCCCTCAAGACAGGATACTTACTTTAAGAAAGATACTATTATTCTCCAAAGTGTGCAAGTCCCCTGATAGGTAGATCTCAGATATTATTCCTGTCAGGCTAAGTGTAGGTCTTCTCCTTGAATAATTCACCTTTGATATTCCAATAGCTATAAGAAAAGAACAGGGGAAAAGGGGCAATGATTATTTATGGCATTGAAGCATTAAAAGCTTGTAGTTTTACTCTTGCTGTTGATGCGTTACCTAAAAGGGGGAAATGCCGTAATCATCCTTATAGGTAGTTTTAATTCACATTTAACTAGTGCGCAACCCTGTCAATATGATCTAATACCTCCGTAGGGGCCTAGAAACAGGAAACATTTTATCCTCAACATCTCCATTTTATGTAAGGTCTTCTCTCTATCCTATCCTCTCTATGTCAAACCCTTTCTTTTTCAGCCTTATGCTTTCCCCTTGTACTAGCTATAATACTTACGCAAATTTAAGCATATTGACACTCAAATCGTGTAATGAGGTTTAAGCATAGGCTAATAAGTAATTAGCAATGAGTCACTTGGAAGGTCGAAAAGAAAATAAAAACATGTAATTTTTTATCGCAGATTACACATTGTCAATTACTTACATTTTTTAGCTTGCCTCATACATCATCCACTCTCCAACAGAGAGCTAATAGTAAACCCATGACAACTGTAAAGACAACAAGTAAAAAAGTATCTCCGTCACCAAAGCAGGCCGTGGCTAGTAAGAAAACTACTGCTCCTAAAGTAGCTACCACAGTTAAGAAAGCTGTGACTGCTCAGCTTGCTTCTACCCCTACAAAAAAGGTTACTGTAAGTAAGGCTACGGCTCCAAAGCCTGCTGTGGCTAAACAAGCAACCACACCTACTAGCAAGCCAGCGTCTGCTGTAAAGAAGACGGTTGCAACGGCTAAAGCTAAGCCAGTAACTACTCCTGTTACAAAGCAAACAGCTTCTGTCCACAAGCAGGCAACTGTAGGCAAACAAGCACCGAGTGCTAGTAAGCAAACAGCTCCTGCCAAGAAAGAGGTAGCAAAGATTGCTAAACCCAAAGCTTCGGCAAGCAAAATAGCGGTAAAGAAATAACGTGTAGATAGTTCATTGCCTAGGAAGCCGACTCTGCACAAGGGTCGGCTTTTGCTTTTTAAGGGAATTTGCTCAGATTTTCATTCTACACAGGGCTGCTCAAGGGTACATGAAAGCTGACTCTGATCTGGAAGCTTGAAAGGGCAGTTAATTCAACTCCTCATTAAGAATGTAAAGCGTTAATCTTTTGGTCTATGCCCTAGCATCAATTGTGTCAAACCTGCTGTTTTTAAGAGAGTAGTATGGAAGAAAAGTAGGGTGTGATGCCGAGAGAGGTGTATGTTAACAGTAAATTAAAAAGGGGAAATTTTTTAACTCAATTCTTTTTTTATATCATTTGTGAAAAGAATTTACTAAGCATGCTTTATGGAGTAGCGGTATCTATAATAATCATGAAAAGTAGTATCTTGGCTCTACAAACTGACTGATACCTTGGCTAACGATTACGATAAAATACTCAAAGAAAACATCGCTTCAGTATTTTTGCCCCTCACAGAGAAATACCTCAACATCCGAATTAAGAGAAGTGAAGAATTAAAGGACAAGCTACAAACCACTATTGAGAAAGAACCTGACTTCATTCGCATTGTAGAAACTGATACTAATGAAAGATTTATTTTACATTTAGAGTTTCAGAGTGTAGATGAGGAAGGCATGATCTATCGCATGCAAGAGTATTATGGTATCCTGAGAAAGAAATATGGCCTATCAATTAAACAGTTTGTTATTTACTTAGGGCAGAAAGCCTCTAAAATGCAGACGCAGTTGGCCCCTGATGAAATATTCGAAGGGTTTACTTTAAAAAGTCTTCGCGATTACTCCTATCAACATCTGTTGGCCTCTCAAGTGCCGGAAGAAATCATACTTGCCATCTTGAGTGATTTTGGGAATAAAAAGCCGGTAGAAGTATTGCAAGCTATATTGGGCAAGCTCAAAGAAATTAGTGGAGAGGAAATTGTGTTACGAAAATATATCAGGCAATTGTCAATTTTAGCCAGATTGCGTAATTTAACTAAAGAAACACAAAAACAGATTACAGACATGGGACTTACCTATAATATTACAGAAGATTATCTTTATCAAGAAGGACAAAAGGAGAGAGAAAAAGGCATGATAATCAAGATGCTCAAGGATAAGACCTTAAGTATAGAAAAGATTGCCCAAATAGCAGAAGTTTCGGTAGAGTATGTCAAGCATGTGGCCAAAGAGTTAAAAAAGTAAAGGTCCTTTACAACTCCATAGTTCTGCCAAGCAGTCTAGCTTTTCACCGCCAGGGAGAAACTACCTGAGTGGAAAATTATTCTAATAATAGTATGAGCAGGAAAGAGATAGAAATTACGCTTGAGGATGTGGAATTAATCATGGGTGAAAATATTCATTTTTTGAATAAATACATAGAAAATTGTTTCTGCCGAAACTGTAATCCATCTTTAACTACTATTACTAACTACCGCTTCTTCTTAAATGATTTAGAAGATATTATTCTAAAAGGGGATTGCATCAAATGTAGCTCTCCTGTGGCTAGATATATTGAGACCGGTGAAAACAAGGAAAGTGCAGGAATGGCCAAACATATCCGGGAAATTGTAAAGAAATACAAAAAGATAAAAAAACAGTAAGGGCCTCCCTTACTGTTTTTTTATTAACCTATTAGTTCTATAGAGTTAAAATAACTCCCCCTGGCTATTGCACAACGTAGCGGAGCACACAATAAAGGATATGAATTTGCTTTTGAGTAAGGATTTGAACATTGAATCTAGGATGACTAGCGCAAGAGAGCAGTTTCTGCAGGTTGTAAGCGGTAGCAGACCGAAGCCGATGCACACTCGTAGCAGGTTCAGCATAAACTTATGAGCGGCTTGTTTTCCTTTGGCATTGGCTCTCTTCATACCATAATAGTTGAGTAAACTCCCAAATACAGGTTCTACCGTAGCCATTCTTTGCCCTTTCATTCTCTTGCCTTCTTGGCTATCTACCCGTTCCTGCATTCGTAATGGACCGATGATGCGGAGCATCAGGTCCAATGATAGCGGCGGTAGACACTAAACATTAAGCTTTGTCGCCTTTTATTACCACAGCAGTCCTTTTTGAAAGGACACGCTTTACAATCCTTCACCCGAGCATGATAGTAATGGTTAGCAAAGCCTTTGTTCATTTTGATGCCATGGTAGTAAAGCAACTTTTTGTTACGGCATAATAGGCATTTTCTGTGATATCATAGCTAAATCCTTCCCTTAAGGGATGGTAACTGCCATGCAGAGGAATGAAGCCTTTGATTTGACGTGCCTCCAATGAAGCATAGTTTTCCCCGGAACTAAAGCCTGCATCGGCTAATAAGTATTGAAAAGGTAATCCATACAGCTTAAGCTTAATTGATAGCTTGTCAACGATTGCCATCAAATGGCGGGAATCTTTTTCGTCTGCCAGGTCTGCCTGTAGATGGGTAATGACATGATGGTAGCTATCTACTGCCATTGTAGATAGGTAATACAGCCGGGAAACTTTACCTGCCTTTTGAGTGAGCTTGGCATCAACATCGCTCATACTGATATGAGTACGGTTATTTCTTGGACAGCTTTTAGGTTTAGCCCTCTTTTCCAAGGCAGTGAAAGAAGAAGCTTGCCCGAAAAGATCAGCAGCCGTGATTTGTTTAGCTTCCCCCTTGTCTAGTTGCCATTCTAGTATGGCTTTTCGCTTCATACTATCTGTCGATGCGTTGGCTTCGACAAAAGCAGCATCCACTATTGACCGAGAATGGTCAAGTGGGTATGGCCACT
>NZ_JAUKPO010000005.1 GCF_030503435.1 Rhodocytophaga aerolata | reverse complement strand
TCTTTCCCATATGGGAACTATAACATGTTTATACTTAATTTTGTCCCCATACTTATCATTTATTCACCTAAATTTTCATAGGTTACACCAGATAATTTTTCAGTTCAAACCCTTGCTTTGAGAATTGGGGCAAAATTGCAGTTTAACTTTATTTACACTAGTATGAAATAAAAAATTAGGAGAATTAACATAGAGCTGCGCGTTTAAATCACTAATTTTGTAAATACTTAATTTCCTGAGCGTTAAACTAAATAAGGAATGTGGCGTTTCGTTCTTGTAGTGTTTTTTATATTTTCTTTCCAGCCTTCATTAGCGCAATACCATCGAACCGATAGCCTTCTGTTAGCTTTACGTAACTCCACTTCTTCTGCGTATCCTGCTGTTTTTTCTAAACTTGAGCAAACCGTAGTAGAAATGGAATATACACCTGCCTTGAAAATAACAGACGAGGTTTTGGCAATCTGTCAACAACTGCCTTTTCGTGGAGCCTTGGTTAGTGCATACCGTTGTAAAGCAATTGTATATAATTTGCATCAGAACCGCGTACAAGCCATACAAACGGCACAGCAAGCCTACCAGCTTGCCCTGACCAATAGGCTGGCTGTTGAAGAGGCAAATAGTTTAAAGCTCATGGGCAATATCTATCAGGCCATGAACCGGCATGACTTAGCGCTAGATCATTATTTAAAAGCTTTTGAAATATACCATCAACAGGGGCACCAGAAATTGGAAGCCGAGACGCTTTATGACTTGGGTAATTTATGTTACTATACGCATAAATATAATACCTCAAGACGTTACTTATTGCAGGCCTATCAACTAGGGCGCGATTCCTTAAATAGTCGCTTACTAATTAGTACCATAAACACCGTTGCATTAACTTACCGCGCCAAGCAAGAATTTGACCAGGCTATACACTATCAGACGCTTTCTCACCAAATGGCCATCCAAGCGAAAGATAGTGCCTGGATTGGGCTAACGGCTGGTAACCTAGGTCACATTTATGAGTTACAACAAGTTTATCAGAAAGCCTTGGCCTATTATCGGCTTGATATAACCTTTAGCAAGAAGTTTAAAATGTGGGGCAGCGTAGGCAATGGGTTTGTTAGTGTAGCCAATGTGTATTTGCAGAAAAAGGACTATCTAAAGGCAAAAATGTATCTTGATAGTGCCATGTACCTAACCGATGCTGTAAAAGAGCCAGATTTTCTTCATCTGCTATACAAAACTGCATCCGGTTTTTATCTTCAAACGAACCAATTGGATAAAGCTTTTCAATACCAAGCCTTAGAGTATAAACTAAAAGATTCGCTTGATCAGCGAAAATATAACGCCGAATTAGAGGGAGTGATGGCCAACTATGAATGGGATAAAAAGCGGGCAGAAATAGAACTATTAAAGAAAAACAATGAAATTATTCAAGCAGACGCTCAACAGAAATATATCATTCTAGTTGCTATTTCTAGTATTTTAATCTGTATTGTCGCTTTAGCGCTTATTTTGTATCGCAATAACCGGCAAAAACACAAAGTTAATCTCCAACTTATCTCACAACAAAAAGAGCTTGCCGAGCGAAATGAAGAAATCAAACTATTAAATAGCTCTTTGGAACAAAAGGTAGAACAACGTACTGCTCAACTACACATGGCCATAGAGAACTTAGTTAAAAAAAACCAGCATCTGGAGGACTTTGCTTATGTAATTTCTCATAATTTACGTGCTCCTATTGCCAGAATCATGGGTTTGGTTTCCATTTTTGATAGGGAAAACTTGCAGGATAAAAACAACTTAGCCATTCTCGACTATCTTAACCAGGCAACAATTAATTTAGACATGGTAGTAAGTGATTTGAATGACATTCTGTTAATGCATGATCTTTCAGATATCCGTAAAGAGAATGTTCACTTAGAAGAGATTACCAACCTTACCATTGAAAGTTTACATGACCTGATAGAAGAATCTCATGCAAATATTCAGACTGATTATTCGCAAGTCAGTAATCTAGTAACTGTAAAGAGTTATCTTACAAGTATCCTTTACAATCTTCTCTCCAATGCGATCAAATATAGATCACCAAAGCGCCTTCCTGAAATTCTGATAAGCACTAGCAAAGTCAATGGCTCAGTTTGTTTAACCGTCAAAGATAATGGCATAGGCTTGGATCTCACCCATAAAAACACTAAAAAGCTATTTAAGCTATATCAGAGAATGCACACGCATACTGAAGGAAAAGGCATGGGATTATTTATTGTAAAAGAACAAGTGGAAGCATTAGAGGGAAAAATTGAAGTAGAAAGTGCTGTTGGCTATGGTAGTGCTTTCCATGTTTATCTGCCTGCTTAATTTTTATGTAGATAGCCCGGCTGAATGAAATAAAAATAGGTATAGAGCTATTGAAAGATAAATATAACCTCATTGTAGCCCTAATGAATCAATACTTCCTTTGATTCTTTCAATGCCTTCCATCATCTGGTATATTTCTGAGTACTACTCGTTTCTCCTCTTGCCCATTTTGCCATGGTCAGTTGGGTAAGCACTGAGGTGTTAACCTAACTCCCCTTTTCTAGTGACCATAGAATCCCTTTGGTAATATCCTGCTTACCTACAGAATCGATCAATGCAGGTGCCTGATCTTTGTATAGAATAACCGTGTTGAATCCAACTAGAGTGAAATGTATCTTTACAGGTATTGCCCGTTCACCCCCCGTGCTAGCCTAGCTAAAAGCCTTTGCAAAAAGATTTCCACCTCCAACAAGTGACTTGGTCAAAGTGGCCAACATTTGTCGCAAAACACCCTTTTCTTGACGCAATCGAGGCCGGGATACAAATAACGGATAGCTTACCTTTGTAGGAATAAAATGACCCGAGTAAGGCGACAAAACGCAAGTTCTACAAACCACCCTTTCCATGAAAGATACAAACCCCATTACCGTCCAAATTACCATAAATGCTGCCCTGGCGAACGTGTGGAGCGCCTGGACAACACCACAAGAGGTAATGCATTGGAATAGGCCTTTCAGTCATTGGCACTGCCCAGTAGCAGAAATTAATTTGACGGAACAAGGTACATTTTTGCTACGCATGGAAGCAAAAGATGGCAGTGAAGGGTTCGACCATGCCGGCCAATACGATAAGATCCTGCTACATGAGCGGATAGAATATACCACTAAGGAGGGGAGAAAATCCAAAATCCTTTTCACCTCAGATGGGAACTCAACCAAGGTAAGGGAGACCTTTGAGCCGGACAGCTCTATTTCTTTTAAGGAGCAAAGAGCTTTTGTAGACAACATACTTGCCAACTTTAAAAAGCATGTGGAAAACAGATAACACATTCATTGATTATAGATAAAAAGCTATGAGGAAAGTAATTGCAGGCATCAATATGACCATAGACGGGTTTTGTGACCATACGTTGGTCATGGCAGATGATGAACTACATCAACATTATACAGAACTTTTAAAAAGTGCCGACACCATTATCTGGGGTAGGATAACTTACCAGCTCATGGAGTATTGGCCCACGGTCGTAAAAAATCCCACCGGTAATAAAGCAACCGATGAGTTTGCCATCACCGTAGACGATATTTCTAAACTTGTTTTTTCCCATAGCCTCAAAACGGTAGCGTGGAAAAACACCAGGCTAGCCAAAGGAGACCTCAAAGAAGAAGTAGCCGCCTTAAAGCAAGCAGCAGGCAAAGACATATTAGTTGGCAGCCCCAGTTTGATTGTGGGCTTAACCAAGCTGAATTTAATTGATCAATACCAACTCTGTGTGCACCCGCATATAGCCGGAAAGGGTTTACCATTGTTCAAAAACATCACTGATAAAATTGATCTTACACTGATAAAGACGAAAACTTTTGGTTGTGGTGCCATTACGCTTTACTATGAGCCGGTAAAAAAGAACAGCTAGCCCGAAACACCCGGAGCTTGGACTATCTTACTCATCTCCAAGTCAGGTTTTAGTTAAACATATTTATCCAACCCAGGCTGTAACAGTTAGCTTACTTATACGCACAGTCAATGATATCCATTATAAAGGCAACACAAAGAGATTGCCATTCCATTGCTAGCATCGGTAAAATAGCCGTAGCAGAGTCTCACAGAGGCAGCTGTTCAGCAGAAGACATGCAGGCTTTTCTTGAAAGAAAGTATAACCGTGATACGATTAAGGAAGAACTTAATGATATAAATACTATTTATCATATTGTTACCTACCAAGATAAGCCGGTTGGGTTTTCTAAAATTATCTTGGATGCAAAACATCCTGATATTGTTGCAGAAAATGTAGCTAAGCTGGACCGGATTTACCTCCTTAAAGAATACTACGGGTTGAAAGTAGGGCTTGCGCTTTTAAATTTTAATTTTGATCTAGCAAGAAAGAATAAGCAATCGGGTATTTGGTTGTATACATGGATTGGTAATCATAGAGCCATTAATTTTTATCTGAAAGCAGGATTCACAATCATCGGAAGTTACAAATTTTACGTCACTAAAACGCACTATGACCTGAGCCATCACATGTTTCTTGATTTTCTTGAACCGGACGTAGATAAAGTAGTTTTAACAGGTTAATGATGAAAGATGACCAAAAGGCTAATTTAAAGTTTGACAGAAATGGGATTAGCCTGCAGAATTGTATGGCCCCGGTTTTTAGTTGTTTGTATCACCCATTTTCAAGTAATAATAAATAATTATGAAATCTAAATTTCTTGTAATGTATTTGCTTTTGGCAGTAAGTTTTACCGCCTTCGGTCAAGAAAAACAATCCTCAAAAGCTAAAAAGCAAAGTTCGGCTGTAGTCGAACAAGGATTAATTAAAGTATCCATCATGTACCCTTTTGCCGAAGGCAAAAGCTTTGATATGGCGTATTATGCAAGCAAGCACATGCCGATGGTAGCCGGGTTTTTAGGGTCAAATTTAGTAAAATACACCATCGAAAAAGGACTTTCAAACGGTATGCCTAACCAACCGCTGCCATATGTAGCAATTGGTACATTTTATGTAAAAAGTTTAAGCGATTATCAGGCAGCTATTGGCCCCCATAGAGAGGCCATCAGAGCCGATTTCGCAAATTACACGAATATTATCCCTATAATCTTGGTCAGTGAAGTTGTTAGGTGAGCTTACCTATTATGTATCACATATGTATGTGGCCAATGGCATATTGCCTATTGTACAATGTATGAACGGTTACTTTGCCGGGGGAGAATATAAAAAGCTTCTTACCAATGTGCTGTTAATAAGCAAATGCGCGGTAAACTTTTCATAAGCTTTGATCTATGTACAAAAAGCGACCTTATGACTGAAGTCGATAAATATATCTTACAGTTTGAGCCTCCAATTCAATCCAGGCTTAAAAGCCTGAGAGAGCTTTTCTTTGAACTTTATCCAAACTGTGTAGAAAGTATTCGCTACAAGATACCAGCCTACAAAGTGGGGATGCACTATTTGTATTTTGCTGCCTATACAAAGCATATTGGATTTTATCCTGTCTACGGCCTTTGGGAACTAGAAGAAGAACTGTCTGCTTACCGAGCAAAAGGAACGAAAGACAGCTTACACTTTCCTCACAACAAACCCTTGCCCATAGAATTGGTACGAAAAATCATTAAGCAGAAAGCCCAATTGACATGAGCAAGATGCAACAACATACTAGCATTGGAAATTCACTAGTCACCACTTCAACACGCATAATTTCTGTTAGTTAATTTAACTGCCCCCCTTTTCCAATAATAGTAGACCCACATTCTTTTCTGATTCCACTCCACCAGCGTAGTGGCCTGACAAATACTTCTGTACCTGCTAGCTGATTTAGGACGCTACAAGGTCGAGTATAAGGTATTATTTTGTGGAGCAGGAACAATACAGCCGCAAGCCATGACTACTGAGAAACACTTTGTGGAGCTTCTGGAAAATAATTGCTAGATTGGGAGTAAATTGTTTTATTAATCGATTATCATTTCCTGAATGCATAATAGTATGAAAAGAATGGGATTATATTTAATGGTACTATTGCTAGGCCTCTGCAGTGGGCAGTTGCAGGCGCAGAAGTCAGGAAATTGGATAACCTTATTTGATGGAAAATCCACTGAGCAGTTAAGAGGCTATAAAATGGATCGCTTTCCCACGCAAGCCTGGAAAGTGGAAGAAGGGGCCCTTGTTACCCAGACAGGCGTACCTAATATTGACCTGGTGACCAAAGATAGCTACAAAGATTTTGAACTTGTCTTTGAGTGGAAAGTATCAAAAGCAGGCAATAGCGGGGTGTTTTTTCATGTACAGGAAGTAGCCGACATGCAGTCAGGGAATGGCAATAGTGCTAACTGGCTGCATAATTTCGAAATGCAGATCCTGGATGATATTAATTTTGATGATAAAGAACCAAAACGCTCGGCTGGCTCTTTATATGATCTGATTGCTCCCCAAAATAAAAAGCTCAACCCGGTAGGTGAATATAACGAGGCCAGATTAGTTGTCAGCAAAGGCCATGTGGAGCACTGGTTGAATGGAGCAAAAGTGGTGGAGTACACCATAGGATCTGATGCCCTCAACCAGTTAATTAGCAACAGTAAGTTCAACACAAACCCTACCTTTGCCAAATCAACCAATGGACATATAATGTTTCAGCATCATGGGCAGAAAGTGTGGCTAAAAAATATAAAGGTTAGAAAACTATAAATTTGCCCGTTAGCCGCAGGCTATAGGCAAGTGATGGGTAAAGGCAATCTATGAATGGTCATCAAAAACCCTAGACTGTAATTGCCTGATTACTCCCATTAACTTTGACTACATTCTTTTTCTAGTTGATGGGGTTGATAAAAGATGAGCAATTACTTCACATAAAAAGGAAGGCAGCAAATCACAGCTTATCAAAATACTATAACAAGTTCAGCTATTTAAGGGTCTATGCATCTATTTTCGGTTACATTCATGAAAAACAAGTTCATTCTTCTGGCTTTTCTGCTACTGGTATCTTCTTATGCAAGCTTTGCTCAAGCACAAAAAGGACTCAAAGATTATTATCAAACCTACTTTCCGATTGGCGTGGCCGTTAATCCGCGGATGCTACAGCAGGAAGAAGATGCAAGATTGATTAAAACGCATTTCAATAGTATAACGCCGGAAAATGCTATGAAGATGGGGCCGATCCACCCGCAGGAAGACACCTATTTCTGGAAAGATGCCGATTTAATTGTGGATTTTGCCCAGAACAATGGATTGAAAGTGCGCGGTCATACCCTCTGCTGGCACACGCAGACGCCTAGCTGGTTTTTTATAGATGCAACTGGAAAACAAGTAAGCCGGGAAGTGCTTTTGGACCGGTTGCAAAAACACATCAGTGAAGTGGTACGCAGATATAAAGGAAAAATTTATGCCTGGGATGTGGTCAATGAAGCGGTTCCAGATACGGGAACAGCCCTGTATCGTCCATCAAAATTCTATCAGATCATTGGGGAAGATTACATTGAGAAAGCGTTTCAGTTTGCCCACCAGGCAGACCCGGATGCCCAATTGTTTTACAACGACTATAACACGGAAAATGCAGCTAAACGGGAAAAAATCTATCAACTGGTAAAGAAATTGAAAGATAAAGGCATTCCCATACATGGGGTGGGATTACAGGGGCATTGGTCCTTGTACGAGCCTACAGCTAAAGAGCTGGAAGAATCTATCAGTAAGTTTGCCAGCCTGGGATTGAAGGTGCAGGTGACAGAGTTAGATGTGTCGGTATATCCTAAGGAGCATGAACGACGGGAGAAAAGAGCGACGGACAAAAGTGAGTTTACGCCCGAAATGAACGATAAGCAGGCAGCACATTATAAGATGCTCTTTGACGTGTTTCGCAAACACCGCAAGACCCTTACTGGCATCACTTTCTGGAATTTATCAGATAAATATTCATGGCTGGATAATTTCCCGGTTCGGGGCCGGAAAGATTATCCCTTGTTGTTTGATGAGAATAACCGGCCTAAGAAAGCCTTTTCCGAAGTAATTAATTTTTAGAAATTTTTGCCGGGTTTTCTTCCAAACAGGTTGACAAAAACTTCTTTAATTTATAGTGAAAACAATCGCGTTCTTCCAGCTATTGATGCGGGTAATAAGGTATAGATGCAATTTTGTCCCTTGCACATAGTATGGCAAAGCACTCTGCTAGCCAGTAAGCCTACTATTTGCTTTTACCTTCTTACTTTTAATAATCCAAGTTGGGTGGCAGAATTAGTATAAATAAAAGCAGAAATGATGGGCACTCAGTAAGCCGATCAGTCTGAGTAGAAAACCATTGGCTGTGACAACATGAATCTTTCTGGGAAACAGGTTTTCAGTCACACGGATATCGGTTTCAATATATCTTCTTTGTTGTTGCCTTAACCTGTTAAACAAACCCCTATTGTCGGCTTTACCTGAGTTATTTTTACAGATGGGCTAAAAATGGATATGAATTTCTGCTTTGAGGCTTCTTCTGCCTGATAATTGTATAGATTTTATACCACACAATTTAGATTATTAATACTGTGCCTTCGGGGTATACCTGGGCATTGGCAGGGAGGTTCCTTTCTTTTTTTTATTTACAAATGCTTTCCGTCGCCACCACAATAAGAAACCGGTAATAGTTAGCAGCGCTCCTGCTAGTCCGAAGAAAGCATAGACGACCTTAATGGCTTTGCCACCATATTGTCCATAATGAAGGGTATATAAGGCATATTCTATTTTTTCGCCGATACTTAACTCTGTTTCTTTAAACACGCTACCCACCTGCCCAGTATGCGGATCGAATTTAGCATAACTCGTCATTTTTCCCAAAAGCCAGCCGCCCGGCAAATGCCCATGTATAGTTATAGAATCGCCAGAATTACGCGGAAAATCGACATAGGTTAGTTGTACTCCGGGAATGAGCTGTTGTGTCTGCTTCATTAAACTATCTATATTCGCATGAATAGCCGGTGGTGGTTGTATTTGAGTAGTTTTTGCTGTCTGGGTATGGTAACCGGGATCAAGCGCATACCACATCATATAAAATCCGCTTGTAGCCAGTACCAAGTTGAACAGCAGTGCCCACACACCTACTATCCGGTGCAAACCTGAAGAGACTGTACGCCAGTTTTTCCAGTGAATACCCACCCGGAACAATACTACTTTTACCACTGACTTACGGTATACATAGATGCCAGTTATTACCGATCCTAGTAAAGCCATAGCAAATAGTGCGGCCAGTAGCTCACCAGTTGTTTTCAGATAAAAAGTGTAATGCAACGTGATAAAAAAGTCGTACCAGGAGTTATTTTCTATACCCAACACGTCAGCGGTATACGGGTTGACATACAGCAGCGGATAGGTATCCTGGCTATATACCCGCATTTCAATGGTTTCTTCAGGTGATGCAGGCAAATAGCGAAAGGAATACAGATATACCTCCGGCACTTGTGCTTGTACTTTGCGGTACAGTTCATCATACGGCAACCATTCTCCTTTAACTTTAACGCTGAACAGGTGCGGATTTTCCCATTTATTGAGTTCGTCCCGGAAAACAATAATTGATCCGGTCAGAAAGAATACCAGAATAAACATCCCGGCCACTAAGCCTAACCATTGGTGCAGGGCATATATTTTACGGGCAGCCGACATATGAAACAAGCCAGAAGAGTTTTAAAACTTATAGCTTACACTTAACAGGGCACGTCTGGTCCACTGCGGCTCCCATACCCCATACCCTCCCAGATAATTGATCCGATTAGTCAGGTTGGTTACGTTTAGCTGTATTCTGGCCTGGCGGTAGCTATAGCCGATAGCTGCATCCATGGTATAGTTGGCTGGTACTTTATTTTCCGGTGTGTTTTCATTGTCCCCATAAAAATAGCCTTTGTAATAAATCCCATACCCCAGATCCAATCCTTTCAGCAAAGAAGTGAATTGATAGTTGCCCCACACATTAAACATTTGCCGTGGCTGGTTCATAAGCCAGTTGCCTTTCTGATAGGCTACATCGTCTACAATTTGCGCTACAATCACGGAGCCGGAAGCCAGTATCCGCAGGTTATCTGTTAGTTTTCCGTTTATATCTAGCTCCAGGCCCCGGCTCTGGTGTTTATTTGCCAGGTAAGTAAAATAGGAACCTTCTCCAGGCAGAAAGGACACGTATTCAAAATCAGGCGCTGAATTGGCGTATGCCCAATTATATACATCTTCTTTCGCAATATTGAATGCTGCCAAAGTAAGGCCTAATTTTCTGTCGAAAAAATCTCCTTTTACACCAAACTCCAGTTGTTTACCATAGGTAGGGGGCACCTGCTTGCTGGCATCTATCCAATCGAAGCCATTCACTTCGTAACTTTGGGCATATGAACCATATACTGAAAGCCAGGGTTGAGGTTTATACACTAATCCGAAACGGGGAATAAGTGGCCGTTCTATTACCTGGTCGGCATCAGCTGGTTCATCTGCTTTGTTATTGTAGGCAGTACCGCTGACATATTGGTTATAACGAATGCCTAACAAGAGCTGAAGTTTCTCGTCGAACATACTGATCTGATCCTGCAGATAGAAACCTAAGCGGTTGGTATACCCGGCAGAGTTTTCCCAGACCTGTGGTAAGTACATAAGCGGAGCTGCTCCTAATTGAGGGTTAAACAAATTCAGGCTACCTTCAATATTTTCCTGTAAAAAGCCTCCCATTCGAATCCGGTCATTTACATAATCCCCTCCAATCAGTAGTTTGTGGCGGGCAAAACCTGTCTTAACCTCCCCTATCAAATCAAAAGCCGTGGTCCAGGTATCGAAACGTTGTTTAAAGAAATACTGGTAACGGGTAATATTGCCTGCTTGGTCAGCATCGTTGTTGATATAGACATTAAGTGGCGTACGTTCGGTAGTATTGTAACTAGTTACATTCTGCAGGCTCCAGCTGTCGGTAAGCTGATGTTTTAAGGTGGAATAGGCACTGCTATTGATGTACGTATAGGTGGCTTCCCGCTCGCCCAGGAATGTTTTTTCAGAAATTTTGCTCAGTCCGGCAAACGTGTTATCAGGTGAAACAATCCCCGGATCACCTACCCGGTTGTCATTCTTGTATGTTCCTTCCACTGTCCACTGCGTACGTGGCGTGATCATCCAGGTAAGAGAAGGTGCCAGCATAAACGTTTCATTTTCCACTACGTTGCGGAAACTGCGGGATTTTTCATACGTAGCATTCAGACGATAAAGCACCGTACGTTTTTCATTCAATGGGCCACTTATATCGAAAGTGGGCCGGAATAATCCGTATTGCCCTACTTTAAGCTCCAAACGCCGGTAGTCATAGGTAAGCGGTTTTTTAGTAACAAAGTTGATAATACCCCCGGGCGCTACATCCCCATATAAGATGGCTGCCGGCCCTTTGAGAAACTCAATATTCTCATAAAAATCAGCGAAATGGTTTCCCATATTCCACAGCAACGTACCATTACGGCGGAAGTTGGTCCAGTTATTCATATCAAAACCTCTGGAGTTGAAATATTGATAGCCTCCATTGTAAGAACCTGTCTGGTTGATGCCACTTACATTTTTTACAACATCTTTCATATCAATAACCTGCTGCTGCTGCAGAATATCTTGCCCGATTACCTGCACCGACATGGGTATATTGATGAGTTCTATATCATTTTTAGTAATGGTAGAAGTTCGGCGTTTCTGACCCAATACTTCTACTTCTTTTAAGTTCTGTACGCCTTCATCTACGATAACTGAAATATCTGTTGTTTGGCCTGCCATTACTTCTACACGTTGCTCTTGTGGTTGAAAACCAATAGAAGAAATAACTAGGGTTTGTGTACCTACCGGAACATTCCGGAGAACAAAATTTCCTGTATCGTTTGTGCTTGTACCTAGGTTTGTTCCTTTTACTATAACACTTACATAAGCGGCCGGTTGACCTTCGCCAGATGTGATTCTGCCTTGAATAATACCATTGGAGTTTTGTGCAAAGGCAGGTAAGCTGAATAGAAAATATAGCAGGAATACACGTAAGATTGTAGGAGTAGAAATAGAGGATACCATGGAGCTATTTGGAATGTTTATAAACAATTCAAAGATTATAAGATAATCGGTATCATACAAATTTTATTTAGATTAATTCTAAATAATTCTACCAAATAATCATACGATAGCTTGTTGGTTAAGGCAATAGAAATAATAGTACTAGAAAATTGAACTCCCCTAAAATAATCGAAAATGGAAATTGGACTTTATCCGAAAAAATGCATACTTATAAAAACGTCCTTAAAAAAGCCTATTTATTGACAGATGTGAATAGTGATTGATTCACCCCTCAATCTGGATGGGTTATTTATCCCTCTTGCTTTTTTTATACTTATGTATTTTTCTTGCACTCACACATGCCTTCTGTGGCGATGGGTAATTTCATACTTCTACGCCTTCTGTGAGCAAACACAGTGCAACCACCATCTGGCAGCTTGGACAGTTGAAAGGTATCTGACTCTAATCGTTTGTAGTACAGAACAAACCAATCTTTCTCCATATCAGGAGCTTGATCTTATCTCGGCTCTTGCCTACAAAAATATACACATAGCCGGAGAGAACCTCTTTACTCATGCCAGTGGAGACATTGCCACTCCAGGCATCAAATCTTTTACACATATCCACCGGTTCTTTGGTAGAGAAAAAATCGTTGAGAAGCCGTCAATGCGAACATACGTTGGGTAGTTCTTTGAGATAGCCTGCCGGAATGATGGTGGAAAACGGATAACTGCTCTTGTAGGCAGCACTGCTTCCATACTACCGGTAGAGAATTGAATAGTAGCAGGTGTAGGTACTGGAGGTGGACAAGCAAGACGGATAAAACCTGAAGTGCTGTCTGTGGCTATTACTTCTTTGCGAGGCTTACTTGTCGTAGCTACTGCTTCATTTGCAGTAGCTTTGTGAGGTTGAGTTGTCCGGTAACTGCCTACCCAATACGCTACGATATGGACGGTAACTGGTGGATGGTGCAGAATTGTTTTTGTGGCAGGCCACTTTTAAGTCAGCCTTCCACCAAAGGAAATATCTCTTGTCAGGTTTAATTTGTGGGGTCATTATCTTTAACAGTTTTCTGCTAAATTACTCCGGCCACCAGACCTAAATCAAGGCTACATCACCCGATGGATACGTAAATTTTTTATCTTACAATCCTGTGTAGCTAGTTAGAAAAGTATAGAATAATAGATAAATGATTAAAAGCTATTGTTATAATTTTGGATAATGTGCTTGGTAATCAGGCAAGAATATTATATTATTCTGCTTTTCTATACTTCCTAAATAACGTAGCTAATAAGATTCCATTGATAAGTAACACTACATAGTCAATTGTAATGACAGCTACCTCAAATCTATATTCTCTATTAATACCATATATGAATGAAATAATAGCTAAAGCAACTATAGTAAATAAAACCCCAATTATAAACATCCAACGAATTGATTTTTCCAACAAACTATTTTTATCAAATACCGGAGCTATACAGGCAAAAGATACGCTCATCAACAAATATCCCAGCTCTTCCAGGGCAACAAAGATACCATGCGGATTATATTGGGATAATAAGGATATGCCATCGGAGTAGGCTTGGCTGAATAACAGAGCCTTGAAGAAAATAATCTAAAAGTAAAGTAAAAGATGCCATCGCAGAAAAACTCAAGGCGATTAACCCAAATACTTTTTTTCCCTTGATGCGTAATAAAACACACAACTGATAAGGGCGATATATGCCAGCATTAATATACATGCAGGATACATCCAGTAATAATCTCTTGGGAACCTGGAGGCAATGTTTAACTAGGGATACTGATAACATCCCTCTTGGCAAAATGGACCAGACAAAGGGGGTGTGAGTATAGCAATCACAAAGGTTACTATCGTTAGCAGGGTAATAAGTAGGGCTATATAAAAGCTAAAATGAAAAAAGCTTTTTACTTCTTTAGGTTCATGATTGGGCTGTGTCATGGATAGTTTGTATAAGTTGTACATGGAAAATGAAAAGTACCCCACCTATGGAGATAAAAATATAGGAGTGAAATAATAAATCCCATATTTCTTTGCTTACTATATATAGTATTTAGTTAACAGGTATTCCCGCACCATTGCATTGGCAAAAGCAAGATCATAGGTAACCAAAAAAATACCTAAACATCAGTTCCTGGTTTTAGGAAGCAAATAGGTTAAGAAAAGAATAATCATTCCAACCATTGTAGTAGTTGGTTGCATCCAGGAGACATAGCCGATAATGGATACTTGTGTTATAATCCAAAGGAGTACTAGTATGCCGCAGATAAATGCTGCATTTCGGGCGTAGCGATGATGGTTGAAAACCAAAATGGCTGCTAGGATACAGGAGCCACCAATCACTACAAAGAGAAACAAACTTGGGAGAAAATAACTCTTGAACGGACTGCCTTCCAGCCATTCCAGGGGTACATTTTCTGCCCCGGCCATTCCGTAGTAGCCTCCGGCCAATGCATTCAGGGCAAGTAAGGATAGGATCATTCCTAAGGGAAGGCGAACTGCATTTTCTTTAATTATTATCATGCTGCTGCTCGGGTTAGTTGGTTTTTATGACTTGAAACTGTATGGCTAGTGATAACTCAATTTTTGGCGAGGTACTAAAATGAACTGGGGTGATGGAAGTATATTTTATATTTCTTACCTTTTTTCCATCAAAGCAACCTATTTTGCAAACCTAGTAAAAGCTGAAAAACAAGCGTATGAGCCTTATCACATTATTTCCTGATACATATCAACTAACCCGTATAATCGTTTATCACTAGTCAATTACAGGATTTGCTATACCCAAAGATTTTTTAAGGCAATTTCTATTGAACATTGTTAGGCTAAAATTGTTAATTTACCCACACGTAAACCCTACTTACGCGTTTAATTATAGTATGAAAGATTCTTTCCAACACATACCTTCTTACGCCTCTTTCCTGTTGCATGAAAAGCTTTCCGCTTTTTGTCAACTCTACTTGCAAAGAGCCGCTATATTGAATCATACCCTGGTAGGTTCACAAAACCTTTCAGGTGAGGAAGATCAACTGGCCTTTCTTAAAAAAGAGTTTTTCGATCTTTTGCAATGCCTTCAGGTGGGTAAAGGGAAACAGCATATACTTGAGCGTATCCGGTTATGGAAAAACAATGAGTTATCCTACCTATCAAGAGATATGCAAGGAGTCTCCTATATCGTTACCTCTATCAATATCAGTAAATTTGTTTTTATCAAACTACTCAAAGACTACTCCTCCCACATAGAACTGCGTGAGCAGATTCTCATCGAATTAGTAGAATTCTATAGCTTTTATTTTTTAAAGCTCATTGAAGCCTTTGGAGAAATTGGGCAAGAAAGGCTCCTGCAACAAAAAGAGTTTAGCCAATCTCTTATCAATCATTGCATAGATGGCATTTCTGCTTATGACCTCGATTGGAAAGTAACCGAATGGAATCCTGCTATGGAAAGAATGATTCAGGTTCGAAAAGAGGAAATCTTAGGCAAAAGCTTCTATGATTTTTTTCCCTCCTATGTAGGTTCAGAAGAAGCGTTAATAGCTAAAAAAGTGTTTGAAGGGGAATCTGTTCACCTGACAGACAGGCCTTACAAAGTAGGAAAAGGGTGGTATGAGGCGCATTTTGTGCCTCTGCATAACGAGAAGAAAGAAGTGATAGGTGCCTTAAGTATAACCCGGGACATAACCCAACGAAAGGAATGGGAGTTAAAGATACAAGAGGATCAACACTTTATTCAAAGCCTTGCGGATACCTCTCCGGATGTAATTACCGTCTATGATCTAACCAAAGGAGTAAATATTTATTCATCTAAAGAAATCTATGAAATCCTCGGCTACAACCAGCAAGAGTTAAAGGCCTTGGTAGAGAAAGGCGTGCAGGGATTAGTAGAAGTGATTCACCCAGAGGACCTGCCCTTGATCCTTACATTTTTAGAATCCTACAAGACCTATACCGGCAGTAAGGCCAGGGACTTGGAATACAGAATAAAAGACCATCAAGGCAATTATCGCTGGATTATGGACAGATATAATGTATTTAAACGGTCAGCCGATGGTTTGCCTATTCAGATTATTGGAGTGGCCAGAGATAATACGGCACGAAAACTAGCCGAACAAGAACTCAAAGAGGTAAACGTTAAGTTACATGAAACCAATGAAGAACTGCTGCGCACTGAAGAATTACTTAAGGAAGCCAATGATGAGCTAGAAGAACGTGTAGCATTAAGAACAGCAGAGTTAATAGAAAAAAACAAGCAATTGATCCGCACCAATACGGATCTAGACAATTTTATTTATACCGCCTCTCATGACCTGCGTGCCCCGATTGCTAATATAGAGGGGCTCATCATGCTGCTAGCAAAAAGCTTAGCGGACCGCTTGCAGGCAAATGAGCAAACGCAACTTGAGTACGTGTCTAAAAGTGTTATCAAGCTCCGAAAAACCATCGATGATTTAACTGATATTGCCAGGGTACAAAAAGACCTGGATGCTCAAGTAGAACAGATTTCTTTTCAAACCATGTTTGAGGAAGTCTATGAGGATGTAGCCTCCTTAGCAAAGCTCTCGCAAGCGCAGATCATCACACAATTTGATGTAGCTCAAGTGCCGTTTAGCAAGAAAAATATGAAAAGCATTTTCTATAATCTTTTGTCAAATGCGATCAAATATCATTCTGCAGAAAGGCTGCCCCAAATAAAAGTGCATACCTATCAGAGAGGTGAATATACCGTTTTATCCGTAGATGATAATGGCTTAGGTATCCCGGAAAGAAGCAAGGATAAGCTATTCAAAATGTTTAAACGCTTCCATACCCATGTAGAAGGTACAGGTATAGGCCTATATATTGTCAAGCGGGTAGTAGAGAACAGCGGAGGAAAAATTGAAGTGGAAAGCAGGGAAGGCCAAGGTTCGACGTTCCTTATTTACTTTCCATCCAAAATGGAATACTAAAATACCCCGGAGAAAGGTAGCAAAGTTTGCTAACGCTTTAGCTCACGCTGATTTTCTCAGCTATGTTCAAAGCTATTTCAGCTAATGAAAGATGGTGCACAATAAAATGGCTAGTAATAGTTTCTTTACTTTCATAGGTATACATTTTATTTGGCAGAGGCAAACTGCTGAAAGAGCGTATACACATTAGCAATCTGCCCTTTTGCTTTATTTACCAGACACAAGAGCAACTGCAAGCATTGGCCTCTGAGCCATACTGCTAGTATGTTACAATAATTACCTGCTTCTCTGAATCTAGTTTAGGAAGGCGAACCCATTCTTTAATTCTATCGAAATCTTTCCAGGGCTGTCCGTTTACGGATACTGAGCGTATCTTTTTCTTTTGTGGATGGCGGAAACGCACGAGTATTACTTCTGGTTTTTCATTGCCGGAAAGATCTACCGTAGCGCTTATTTGGTTACCAGAGGTATTGCTGTCCATACTAAAAGAAAGCGTTCCAAAATAGGTAGGCGCCTGCTTTACCTCTATCCGCTTGCCGTTTTCTAACCAGGGTCTGGGTATAGCCTGCCCTACAATCAGTGTGTTATGGTCCCACTCATGGATCAGCATTTTTCTGTATAATTCAAACCAGGCGCCATCGGAACTAGGTGGCCCATAATACTGGCCCCATGCCCACCGGTGTTCAAGTGGAGAGAGTTGATGATGTGAAAACCCACAAGCCATCAGGCTATAAAATGAACGGATTGCTGCTTCCGGTTCGTCCCGCAGCAAATAAGCAGAAGCTTGCTGTACATAAATTGGCTCATTGGCCGCACCCTGATTTTTTAGAAACAAATTGTCTTCATGGTCGTGCAGCATGGCCGTTGTAAGCCAGCCTTTGGGATCAATAGCCGCCAGCCGCGACAAATGTAAGGGCCCGCAATCCACATCGGTCGGATACCATTCATCCAATAACCTACGGGAAGTCATGGCATCGGAGGGTACAAAGTGGTTCCAGGTGCCATCGGCCAGTTGTATCACTGGTGCTTGTACACTGCTTTTTGCAAAAGTGCGTTCTACATCCTCTTTCATCTTTTCAGCTATTAGCTTCACTTCTTCGGCTCTGGCGTGTCCATACCTGGAAAGAGCCCGGCTAAACAACTCCAACCCAGCTACATAATAGGCTTGGGTAAATCCCCACTCCCGTTCTTCATGGGTGAGGTCGTTGAGCGGGGCACGGATGAGCCCGGTAGCATCTTTGCCTATGCTGGCTTTGGCTACCTGGGAAAGGCACCAGTCGAGGGTTTTAATAGATTGAGGCAGCAGGCGTTGAAAGAAAGTTTTATCCTGTGAGAGCAGGTAGTTTTGTGCAATGGCATATAAATGCCCTGGAGAATACACGCCCCAGTTGGCATAACCTGCTATCCGTCCATCAGGCTGCTGCTGACTCTGGAACATGGCCATAAACTCTTCTTCGGCCACTTGCCAATGTCCCCGCAAACCATAAATCATATAATCTACATACACTCCCTGATTAATGGGCCAGTCGGCATTTACTTGTCCGTAGGCTGTATTGGCATAGGGTAAATCTATTCTTTCCTCTCCCTGTTCTCCGGTGCGGTGGCGGGGAAGAATAAGGGCATGCCACAAATTTGCCCGGAAAAGATTATTTACAGCCTGTTCAGGTACCTGAAAGTGTGCTCCCTGGCTAAGCCAGTTTTCCCAGTAAGCGATAGTTGCTTGCCTGGCCGTGTCAAAGTTCAATTGGGCTAGCCTTTCCATATCGGTTGCAGGTACCGCAGGCGAAGGAAGCTTGAGTACGATTTCATGGGTTTGGCCTGCCGGTAGCACACCTACACAAGAAAAAGTAACTGTTGTATTGTTTTCTCCAGGAGTGGTAGCTGTGACTTCTAGCGATACATCAGGTCCGGTTTCCACCATTAGCCATATGTTGCCAGAGCCGGTTTCTGCAATCGCCCATTGCGTACCCATGCGTTTCACTTGCAGCGATGTGTTTTTTTTCTCACCAGTCAGGCTGAAGCCTATATTTACAGGCCCTGACTTACCGGACAGCGTCAGTTTAGTTAGCATTACGCCGGCTATTTCTCCGCGCTGTGCAGGTTTACCAGAAGTAAGCTGCGCGGCAAATTGCTCTATCTGGCACTGCTGCCCCTTGTTTTCGAAGGTAGTATTAACTACTGGAAGCCCATTTACAATCCGCTGGCTTTTCCATTGACTGCCCTGCCAGACAAAGCTTTGAGCAAACTTATGGGGAGAAGCAAAATCCGGCCGTACATTTGCCCACCGGTCTACAGTAAACTTGTACAAGGAGCCATGTGCCGGAGCAGTTACTACTAAATGTCCTTTGCTACCCATCCAGGTGGTTTCCCAGGGTTTGTTCCACTCCAGCGGATTGCCAAAATCTTCCCATAATTGCTTGAACTGGCCAAGTGAGGCATCCGGCTCTTGTTTTACCTTGTTCAAGGTCCGGATGCCTTTTAAGGAAGCCAGGTGCTGCTTAAAATTTAGCGGATTGCTGGTGAGGGTAACAAACGCATCATGCTCGGGTAGCCACATGGCCTTATGACGCAGCAATTGTTCTACTCCAATGGTAAAGCCTCTGGTTCCATCTTCAGATAATAGAATGGTGAGCAGCGGGGCATCAGGTTTATTCCAGGGATCGTCTTTTAACCTGGCCACCTGCCCGGGTAAACCGTTAGATAGCAGATAACCCCACATAGCATCTTTGTCTGGTGAGTAGGAATATTGATGGGAGGCAAGTGTACGTAAAGGAGCAGCCGGCTTTGGCCAGGTAATTTCTGTGGTGAGTTCATCTACATCTCCGGCTCCGACAGAAAACAACGAAACAGCCCCAATCTGATCGTTAGCCTCCAGCTTACTTCCTACTGGGATGGCTACTTTCAGTCCGGGAGAAGTACCCTTGAAACGTACCTGGTAAGAAACAGTTTGTGCAGAACGGTACCCAAATGAAACGCGTACAGAGGTTTTCTCTACTACAGCTTGCTGCTCCTGACAATTGGCTGTTATAGAAAACAATAGACAACTAAGCAGCAACTTTAAAAAACATATACTTCTGGCCGGACATAAATGACGCATAAAAAAGTTTTTAGTTTAATTGGTCTAGTTTTCATGACAAATAACGTAGTATATGCACCTGCGTATGGAGGCCAATCCTGCGCTTATATCTCTTGTGAATGAGTCTACTGCAAAAGAAATACTTTCCTCTAAAAGTTCTGTTATTCCTAGCCAAGTAAGTTTTTGTCTAGATCAACCGATGAATAAAACAGAAGCAGGCTATAGTTCCTGCACTAGGTATTAAAACTGTGATTAAAGGCTTAAGGAGAAAAATAAGCTTTTGGAAGAGAAGAGTTAGGGTTACTTACAAAGTAATAATACGCATAGGGTTGTAGGGTATTACAAATCTATGTGCATTTTATTTCGTAATGCTTTACCTGCCGTTTATACTCGTATCTGAGCCAGGAAAAGTAAAACTTGCGCTTTGTGTACCAGGTATATAGGTGCCTCCTTCATATAAACCATCTTTGATATTACCAGTAGAACTACTGTCAAGGTAAACAGAACAGGAGTTACCCCCAACAAGTGAAGACGAAGAGACAACCAGAGATTGATAGCTTTTAGCAGGATTGAAGGTTACAATAGCATTTCCATTGTCACCCTGTAAGTGGATCAATTGGTTGACCTGTTTAGCTGAACTAAAAGTCACCTTCAGCGAATCCTAAGTAGAAGATTGGCTAGTAGCCTGGCCCATGCCTGAACTATTTACCACTATCAGCAGACCACCGGAAATGTTAAAGGTTTTATCATAGTATATAGTTCCGTTTCCACTGGCAGAAGGCCCATTTACAACAACACCCCACCGCTTATGTCAATATATCCATTTGCATCGTTACAGAAAAAGATGCTGAATATTTATTAAGACTTATGTAAAAGGCTAACGTATATCCCTAGTCAAAAATGTTGTAAACCCCTCTTATAATATTTCTACAGGTTTATAAACAGAAAAGGCAGCATAATTCTTAAAGCGTTCTATCTCCCGCAATAGCACAGGGCTTTATGTCTAAGAAAGTTACTTGTGTTTCTTAAGAAGCACCTATATAATGGTTTTTTAATCTGGAAATCAGAGTATTGGTACATTTTGTAGGAGCATAAGAGCTTATTTATATTTAAAGGCCATCAGTCACATTCTTCCTGTCTTAAACAATGTCGACTTTCAAATGCGAGATTCAGGTCTAATACTGCCCGTAAGATGATATCTGTTCCTGATTTTGCAAATAGGTTTACGTTTGAAAAAGCAATGGTTGCTTTAGGTTTTGTATTTAAACGCCTGGCTTAGGCAACCGTTCCTGAGTATGCCACTGTAAAACAAGCGAATGCCCAGATATCTGAAAGGATACCTAGCATTCGCTTGTTTGCAGGCCATTACTCCTGCGCTTCTTTGAGTAGTTCTTCCAGGTTGAGTGGCTGTGTATACATGGTAAGTGACCCATCCGGATTTGTTGGCCACAGTTCTCTGGGTTTATCCCAGTATAATTCTACGCCATTGTTGTCCGGGTCTCTCAGATACAAAGCCTGCGAAACCCCATGATCGGAGGCTCCTATGTTGGGATAGTGGGCATCGCGGAGTCTTTTATAGATGGTTGCCAAATCTTTCCGGGTGGGATACAGAATAGCTGTATGATACAAGCCTACTCCTTCGCGGCTGGCAGGAGGCGCACCTTTACTATGCCAGGTGTTTAACCCGATATGATGATGATAGCCACCGGCGGAAATAAAGGCTGCCTGATCTCCATAGTACATCATCAGTTCAAAGCCTAACAGGTCCACATAAAAGGCAAGCGAGCGTTTTAAGTCGGCTACCTTTAAGTGAACATGGCCAATCTTTATTTGGGAAGGTATTTTATAGTCTGTCGTCATAGCTAAATGTTTTTTGTGTTTGAGTTATTTTATGCAATAATTGATACGGCAGTTGCTTGTTATTCTTTCGTACCTGCTTATTTTCTAGTGGTTGTTTGCAACAAGTAATCCAAGGAATATTTGCCTCCTCCTGCAAGCAACAATACGAGGTAGCCCAGCAAGTAAAGCAACGCAGGTTCTTTTACACCAAATGGGTCTGCAGCATGAATAAATAAAAAGGCTACGGCCATAGTAAAAAGCAGTGGAATAGCGGATAATCTGGTAGCCAAACCGGCTAATAGAAACAGCGAGCAAATCACTTCTGCAAAGACAGCAAGGCTTAAGGAAAGTGATGCGCTCATGCCCATTACAGAAGGAAAGGGTAGTGGATCGGCTGATAGAAGCATGCCCAGTTTGGGAATGCCATGTGTGAGCATCAAGGTGCCTATGCCGAGTCTGGCGATCAACAAGGCCAGATCGGTTGCCTGAGACGCAGGCGTTACAGTGAGTATCTTCTTCATCGGTTAAAAGGTTTAGGTTGTTTACTTATTTTGAACAAACTCTCCATCTGCTTTGATGCGTACCTCACTATGATGGCGATGGTTTGTTTCGTTTTCATGAGGTATCTTTTTTAGTCTACAATTTTATATAGCAAAGATACGGCGAGGCCATGCCCTTCTGCATTGACTGAACGCAAGAAAAAGCATTGATTTAAATCAATGAAACGGCAGTGACAAAGCGGAGGGAAAGAAGGGAGGAAAGAGAATATTATTGAGACGACAATCTTCTCCGGATACGGCTCAATGTTTCGGGCGTAAGTCCCATATAGGAAGCAATCATATGTTGAGGCACTCGCTGAACGATATCCGGATAGAGGCTGGTAAGACCCATATAGCGTTCTTCCACGGGTAAGCTGATAATAGAGGTTAGTCTTCGTTGCATGGCTATATAGGCACCTGTTATAGTAAGCCTTGTAAAGGTTTCGTACTTAGGTACGTTTGTCAACAGTTGCTCATGTGCGGTTTGGCTGATGAGCACGAGCTCGGAATCTTCCAGGGCATCGATATGGTAGGAGGCCGGTTCACCGGTAAGAAAACTATACAGATCAGAGATGAGCCAGCCTTCCAGGGCAAATTGTAGAATATGTTCATTGCCTGCCTCATCGACAGAGTATTGCCTGAGCACGCCTTTTTCTACGAAGGCGATGGCTTTGCAAACATCTCCTTCCTGCAGCAAGTACTGTTTTTTACGAAGTTTTTTTGGCGTTAAGTACGTTTGTATCTGCTGCTCTTCTTCTTTGGTAAGGGCCACTTTTTTAGTAAAGTGTTCGAAGAATAATTCGTACATAGGATGCAATGAAAAATAGATGATCACTCCCCTGCAAAGATGCAAATAAAAACTGCATGAGTAGAATGGTAGCCTGTATTCTTACGATATAGTCACCCCTCTAGTTAGAAGCTAAAAATAATAATCAACTAACTATATTACCTAGGAATCATTCACCTAAATTTGCGCCGGTATTACATCCAACATTAATACCTGGCTTGCAGACTATGCTGACAGCCGCCGCAGCCTGGTTCGATTAAACGGTATTGGGTAATTAGCATGGAAAAACTACAGTCCGTCTATTATTTTCTTGATCTGGCAGGTACGTTTGCCTTTGCTATAAGCGGGGCAACCGCAGCAAGAAAACGCAACCTTGACCTGTTTGGGATCTGTGCGATTGCCTTTATCGTGGCCTGTGGCGGTGGCATTATCCGTGATCTTTGCATTGGTGCTATTCCACCTGCCGGATTAACCAACTGGCCCTATCTGGTGGTAGCCATCATCGCTACCTTGTTGACAGTCGGTTTATTTTCCATGGTAGAGCGGCTTAACCGCCCGGTGCTATTCTTCGATTCTGTTGGCTTGGCCTTGTTTGCTGTAACCGGTGCGCAAAAAGCACTTTTATTTGGTCACAATGGGGAGGTAGCTGTCCTTTTGGGTATTACTACAGCCGTAGGTGGGGGAGTAATACGCGATGTGTTGCTTAACCGGGTTCCGGTTATTCTGGAAAAAGAGATTTATGCATCAGCGGCACTTATGGGGGCTTTATTGGTTGTGCTGGGAAATTATCTCAAATGGATATCAGGCGATTGGGTGGCCATTATTGCTTTAACGGTATCTTTTACCTTACGCATATTAGCCCTTCGGTATCATTGGAACCTGCCAGTTCCTTCAAATAATAAACTCCCATTGGATGAATAATAAGCTTCCAGGGCTGCTTCGCTAACTGGGATATATACTTACCCAGCATGTACTAGCTAAACCCATATCTTTTGTTACCAAGTCTTCCATAACTGGTAAGTGCAGCCTGGACTTCCTTCAAAAAGGAGGACGATAAGTTAAGCACAATCTGTCTGCAAAAGGCCATAAAGAATCGCAGCTAACTGCCCTTTTCTATTACTTGGCTTAAAGTGCAAATCAGTCAATTACCAGTCAATTTTAAGCAAGGAAACGGCCTGCGCCGGAAGGGGCATGGAAATTAACAGCACTCCTTCTTTGGTTTTCATCCATGCCGGAGAGCTTAGCATGTGTAACTGCCCGGATTGTTCTAGTTCGTTAATCTGCTCAGCGGTTGGTTGCTGGGGTGAACCCATTTTCTTCCACCTTTCATACGCATTACTATGTTGCCCATCAATCCGGTAATGGGTAACCAGTACCTGTTCTTTTGTGAAGCCGTTTATCTGTACTTCTACTACTTGAGCAGGTGTAACCACATCATCATCGTGGTAATTCCAGAGCATGACGGCAGCCGTTGAGGTATCTTTACTAGCTAATGCGCCAATATCGGGCCTGCTGCCCCGGATACTGGAATCCCGTGCCTGTGCTAAAGAATAAGCGCCATCACTCGTAACTTCTACCCGGTGGCCTTGCATCATGCCAAACATGCGAAATACATTCAGCACCGGTTTGTCCACTCCGTTGGTAGCTAGGTCACGGAACCCATAAAACCAGGGCTGATTTTCGAACTCGAATGACCAGGAGACGGCCCCTTTAAAGTTTACACCATAATGGTCAGCAAGTGCATATTTACGGGCAAAAGACGCAGCCGTATAGGAGGAATACATAGTGCCATTGCGGTAAGCATTTTCAGGATTGGTTTGCATGCCACAGGCGGCACATCCTTCAGGGTCTGATTCCCCAATTACAATAGGCAATTGTTTTAACTCTGGAAAGGAAGCCACGATCTCAAAACCTTTGGAAATGTCTTTTAGTTGGGCTCCTATATTCATCCGTACATGGCTATCTACTACTTTGGGATCTCCTTTGGCATGAAAAGCAATAAAATCAAGCGGAGCCCCTACCTTGCCGGTGGCATAGTTTTTTCCCCGCAAGCAATGTTCAAGAAAGTTGCGAAGAAAGCTTGCGGCTTTATCCCACCTGGGACCAGTAGAATCCGGGCCTCCCATTTTCGCACCCGGAAGCGCTCTTTTGACGGCATCAGCTGTGTAGTCATAGAGTTTGTGGTATTCTTCTTCGGTTCCCTGCCAGTAGTCAATATTGGGTTCATTCCACAGTTCCCATAGCCAGCTTTCCACTTCTTTTTCTCCATAGCGGGCTACACAATGTTTTACCCATTGATAAACCAACTCTGCCCATTTATTATAATCTTTAGGCGGATACGCCCATCCGGTGTATATTTCTTTGTAAGGCTTTCCGGGTTGCCAGTAATGGCGGTAAGGCTGTGGCTTTACAGAGAGCGCTTCTGGCATAAAGCCAATCTGGGCAATTGGTTTCATGCCCCGCTCCACATAGGTATCAAAGATGCTATCGATAATGGACCAGTTGTAAATAGGCCGGCCTTTCTTGTCTTCCCTATAGGCATTGGTTGAGCCCCACTTCAATGCAGGTGTGCCATCTCCTGTGGTCAATAGATTATGCACCCGGACATAGACCGGTACAGGACTTAAGGCAGCTAGCTCTGACAAAAGTTTTTTGCCATCTTTCATGTAGGTATAATTAGGCTCATCGTAGCCAAACCATGCCCAGACAGGTTCCATCTTGCCTTTAGCTTTGTTCAGATCCACCCGGATATTAACGCCGGATACCTGCTGAGTTTGTCCGAAGGCATTTTCCCAAGAAATAAACAGAAGCAGCAGGACAATGAGCTGCTTAAGTGGGTTCATAAAAGAAGTGTTCATACACGAATAGCTGCATGTTAACAGAAAAGTTAAGTTATACTACTTTTAACAAAATAACTATTAAACTCTCCAAACAAAGAAGTATTTGCGTAATTCCATCATTTAAGAACTGATATTCAACCATTGAAAAGGCCTTTGGATTACTACTCTACTGATAATGAAATTTTACGTCAGGTTAATAAACGATCAACTCATTTTTTATTTGGTTTTAGGGCGGCTTTGCTGGGTATATAATTCGAGCTTGGCAAAAAAATCAGCAAACATTAAATTTATGTCCAGGTGTGCATATACACGAATAGGGCGTCCATCATGGCTAAAGGTGTACTCACCCGCATTATTGATCCTGGGAGCCATCTTAGTTATATACCCACTTGATGAAGGATCTGCTTCAAAAGAGGATTGCAGGGCAGTAAGTAATACCAGGGGGCTATCGCCCATAACATAGGTTTCGCCAATATTTAATCCATACTTTCCTATTCTGCTCATTAAAGTTTCAATCACTTCACATAAGTAATTCCCCACTTTTCCCTGCGGCTTCACCTTTAATAGTAGCTGTGAATAAGGTAACAAAGCTTGCCGGTACGCATTCCTGGGTACTTGCCAAAGCATAAGGGTAGACTTGTTAAAGATTACCCTGGCAGCGGCAATATCTATATTCAGGTTATATTCAGGACTGGAATAGTTGGGGGGCGGAACAGCCAGATCACTATACTCAGGCCCGCCAATCCAAACTAAGGTAAGTTTATTTGCAATCTGGGGGTTAGTTAAAACAGCTGAAGCAATTTCTGTAAGATCAGCTCCACAAAGCACAAACAAAGGTAATTTGGTATCAGTCCGTAAAGCTTCTTTGATGATAAAATCCACAGCCTCACTTTTTACCGGCGTACTATCGTTGGGCATAGCTAAATCCGAACCGGCTATGACAGGGATGCTGCTTTTCCATTCCATGATTTGCAACAGTTCCCTGGCGTTCTTGGCCGCATTCTGGGCTTGGGTGGTTGAGTTGTCAAACCCATCGCCCACTTTCAGGTGGGAACCAATAATCGCTCTTATCTCTACAGAAGGAGATAAGAGCAGATGAGCTAATTGGAATAAACCATCCGGGTCACCGCTAAAGTCATTATCTATGATGACACGCATCCTGGGTGTGACTTTACTGCTAAGCGTTGTTGGTTGGCCAAAGCTGACAAGTGTTCCCAGCAGCAATACAAATAAGAATAGGAACCAAACTATTTTTATCATTTACTTACAAAAAGTTGATGCGATAAGTAGTGTTGAGCTACTAAAGTAAGGGTTGATGGAGTTAAATCCTATTTCTTATTCCTATGCTTCTTTATGGAGGACTTTTATTTTGGCAGCACCGGTCCTGATTCGGTTGGTAATACTCATTTACCTCTACCAGATCCATACGGCCTGTTGGACGCATAGTTGAGTAGCTGACCGGAAATTTGATAAAGAAGGAACATCGTATAGGTATCTGCAAGCTACCTCGCTGCTTTCACTCCCGATAGCTAGCTATATTTTCAACTTGGGAAATAGCATCCCCGTTGCCAGACTCCCTAATTTTTTCATACAAAAATGAAGAAGAATAAAACCTGTAAGTAAGCACCGATCGAAGGGAAATGATTATTTGTTGATTTAAGGCGTTCAAGAACCTTTCGGGGTAACGGGTTTGTGAAAGAATACCGGCTGGCATGATTGCCTCGATGAGTTGTAGATTTTCCGATGCAATATTTTCTTCCAGGTATTGAACACGGTTGTTGCGGGCGATAGGAATACTATCCCCATTGACAATAAAGTATATATCCCAGTGGTTAAAAGCAGTATTTCTTTAACCTAATTAGGCTGAAGAAAAGGTAAAAATAGGAAAGCCCAGCTATTGCCGGGCTTTCTTTATCTGGTTAAACATAAGTTAGTATCTATGATAAGTGCGTCTAAAAAACAGATTCATCAGCTTTCTAAACATGAAAATTTTAAATATATTCCGTAACATCCTTCTACTCGTTTAGTTCAACATATATTTATGTGACAGGTATACGATAGTGACGTTGAAAAGTTACGCCTATTCTCCACGTGTGTGCAGCTACCTGTACAATGGAGTACTTAAAGGGTAACTAAACTACCTGTTCCTTTTCCGGCTATATGCTATAATTGGCTGTTTTCTTTTTTGCTAGAAGAAGAAGCATACAAAAGGGTGTAGCAGTACTTAACGTGGTGGCTTTGACATGAGGAAAAGCAGGAAGGAGGGAGCTATCTTTCAGCAATTACTTTATAGATTTTTGTAGATAATTCCTTTGTTTATTTCCCATTTTTCGGTCAGTGTCCTTTCGTCTGATTCTCTAAAAAACTCATGCACTGTCAACATCAGCTTTTGCTAAGTAGGCCTTACCATCACTGCCGCTCACATCATTATAGCTTGGCAGTGTATTTCTGAATTTAGTAAAACAAGGTAGGAAAAATATTTTACATACAAATACTGAATTAATAGAATA
Organism: Rhodocytophaga aerolata; assembly: GCF_030503435.1. GTDB lineage: Bacteria > Bacteroidota > Bacteroidia > Cytophagales > 172606-1 > Rhodocytophaga > Rhodocytophaga aerolata. Next base: position 367,941 of record NZ_JAUKPO010000005.1, on the reverse strand, counting down.
ATTTTACATACATTTAGATACTTAATCATTCAATCTATGAAGGGAACCAACCTGGGAGAGTTTGAAGAACTCGTATTACTGACTATCGCCGCTCTGGTGAATGATGCCTATAGTGTAGCTATCTGTGACGAACTGGAAAAACATACAGGCCGCGTGGCTAAACTAGGTGTAGTACATGCCGTGCTGAACCGGCTGGAAGAAAAAGGCCTGGTGAAAAGCCACTTAGGAGAAGCTACCAGCACCAGGGGTGGCAAACGCAAGCGATTTTACATAGTGACGCATGCCGGAAAAGCTTCTTTAATGAATGCTAAACAAGTACGGGAAGGATACTGGCGCATTATTCCTGGTTTTAATCTTGAAGGCTCCATATGAACACACCGCCTACACCAAAACCACCTCATTGGGCACAGCGATTTATAGCGTGGTATTGTAAGCCAGGCCTCGCCGAGGATTTGATCGGAGACCTCAACGAATACTTCGAGCGCAATGTACAATCCGTTGGGCCTCGTCGGGCGAAGTTGATTTATATGATAGATGCCTTCAAATTCTTCAGAAGTTATACGGTGCGAAAACCAACATTTGCCAACTTTTTAATTAACCCTATCATGATTGGAAGCTACGTTAAAACATCGGCACGCAACCTAATGCGTAATAAGCTGTTCTCCTTCATCAACATCGTTGGCCTGGCTATCAGTATGTCCGTCGGGTTACTGTTGATCGCCTTCGTGCTCGACCTGCGGTCCTACGACCGGTTCCACCAAAAGGGAGAAAGGATTTACCGCATTACTAGCGTTCTGACTTCCAACCGCGAACAAAGCAGCAAGTTTGCTTCTGCCTCCATAAAAACAGGAAAGCTGATCCGGGAGAAAGTAACCGGCGTTGAAGAAGTGGCCATTGTGCGCGACTTTTCGCAGGATGCCAGGGTTGGCGACAATCTGCTTCCCCTGAAGGGATACTGGGCGGAGCCGTCTCTGTTTAGAATTTTTACTTTTCCCATGCTCGAAGGTAATCCTGAGAATGCGCTGAGAGATCCTTACTCAATTGTTCTTACAGAGACAGCAGCGAAAAAGCTTTTTGGTAACGAAAGGGCGCTGGGCAAGGCAATCCAGTTGGATACACTCGCCTACCAGGTGACCGGTGTCATGAAGGACGTTCCTTTCTTTTCGCACATCAACTTTGAAGCCCTGGTATCGCTCTCAACGGCTCAGCAGCTCAACAAGCACGACAAGAATTTTGAAAAATGGACAAACATGGGCTCTAACTACGTGTACCTGCTGCTGCCTCCAGTTGCCAATAAAACTTCCATTCAGTCGCAGCTTGATGCCATTGCACAGGAGGAAAATCTAACCGGAGAAAACACGAAAATCCAACTCGAGCTTCTGCCTTTATATCAGATTGTAGTTGGAGAAAATCTCGGGGATATGCGTGGCTCAGTGCGGGTGCATATGCCTCCGGTTGTGCTCTGGATTCTAGGCGGGCTTGCACTGGTGGTGATATTGTCTGCCTGTTTCAACTATACGAACCTTTCGATAGCCCGTGCCATGCGCCGCTTCAAGGAAGTGGGTATTCGCAAAGCTATTGGTGCCGGCAAAGGCCACATCCGGCAACAGTTCCTGGCAGAGGCGGTTATGATTTCCCTGGCAGCTCTTGTTCTTTCCTGCTGCCTATTTCTGCTATTGCGGCCGCAGTTGATAAACCTGGCTCCAGAGATGCAGCGCACGGTAAAGCTGGAGCTCACGCCGGGTATGATTACCGCCTTTATTGTTTTTTCGGTTACGGTAGGTGTCCTTGCCGGCTTATTGCCTGCGCTATTCTTTTCGAAAGTAAGCGCAATTCAGGCGCTCGGGAATGTATCGGCGCTAAAAGTGTTCAAACACACAACACTCAGGCGTGCGTTGGTGGTGATGCAATACACGTTCACCCTGATATTTGTCACAACAACTGCCATCGGCTATGTGCAGTATAAAAATATTCTGGCTTTCGATCTGGGGTTCAACACAGAAAATATCCTCAATATTCATATGCAGGGCAATAAACCGGATGCATTTCTCAAAGAACTAAGCGAGATGCCGGAAGTTACCGGACTGTCCCGCTCGTTAATCATCACCAGCGTCGGGAATGCCTGGGGCGGCTATATGACCTACAAAGATTCGCGTGACTCTGCGCTGGTCTTAACCAACCACGTGGATGAAAACTATTTGCCTTTGCATGAATATAAGCTTATTGCCGGGAGAAATTTTATTGAACGGCCCATCACAGCCAAAGCCGCCAGGGAAGTAATTGTGAACGAGCAAGTATTAAAGCGGTTCAACATAGCTGCGGGCGACCCCGGGAAAGCAATCGGGGAGGAGGTTACCTTCAGTAATATCCAGGTAACTGGCCGCAAAATGAGAATTGTTGGCGTGATCAAAGACTTTCATTATGGCAAGGTCGACAACCTGATCGAGCCGGTAGCCTTCCTGTTCTGGACACCTGAAGACCGGGGGATTATCAATGCCAAAATACAAAGTACGGATATACTGGCGACCATGGCTAAGATCGAGTCGGTATGGAAGAAAATTGATCGTGTACATCCCTTTCAGGCTAAATTTTATACCCAGGAAATAGAAGATGCCTACAGCGAGTTGTCCTCCATGATCAAGATCATTGGCTTCCTTTCGTTCCTGGCCATTTCTATCGCATCGATGGGATTATTCGCCATGGTGGTATTCACCACCGAGACAAGACTAAAAGAGATCAGCATCCGGAAGGTGTTGGGTGCCACTACCGGCAACCTACTCTTGTTACTGAGCCGCGGGTTTCTATGGCTGCTGTTGATATCTGCCCTTATTGCTCTGCCTCTCACGTATCTGTTCTTCAAAGAAGTGGTGCTCACCCGTTTTCCCTACCATACACCCGTGCAATTCACCGAGTTGTTTGCTGGCTTACTGGCGGTATTGCTGATCTCATTTGGTATGATCGGCTGGCAGACGATGAAGGCAGCGAGAAGTAATCCGGCAAAGGTTCTCAAGAGTCAGTAGAGCTACCGGCCTGTATATTCAAGCCATTCATTCCAAAAAATTTGGGAGGCTGTGAACGGAGTAGTACAAAGAATAATCCATAAGGCACATTTAATGACCTTTCCGTTCAGGGCTTCTCCTGCCATAGGTTGACAAATCTCCATAGGTTCATACCACCCATATAGACAAGAGGGAAAAATGCACAGGGAGATATTACGTGTGTTCTTTTCCTCTTGTCCATATGGGTGAGTTTTTACAAAGAAGGAGTTATTCTACCTATGCATTCATCTGGATTTAAGCCTTTCTATAATTTCTTCTACCTTTAAATTTCTGAGTTCTGTAAAATAGCCAGAATGATACCGGTCGGCTTTCAACAGGATATGATAGGCTACTTCTTGTTCTTCTTCACTCAGCACCCCATCCCATAGCAAGTCACTCGCTTTTTTCATGGCAGGCAGAGAAGTGATGATCCAGTCTACACCTTTACCTGTAATCTGTACCCTTTTAGAACGGGCATCCGAAGGGTCAGTGAATTCTTCAATAAGCTCTTGTTTCAGCAGCCGGTTAATTACATTGGTGCCGGATGTGAATTCAGAGATATTCTGGTTGATTAAATCACTTTTGCGCATACCGCCATGAAAATGCAGGGTTGCCAGATACGCCCAGTCTTCAAAATTATCTACCGGCAGGTTCTGCATGATTTTGCGGGAATAAAAATGCATATACTTATTCATTCTGCCTAAGGTAGCCGACAAGCCATCCGAGGCACGCATGGGAGGTCTTTGCATTTGAGTTTTCTGGAAATCTTCCCGCATCTGCTCCATGTCTTGCTGAGTGAGGTAATGCCTGCAAAAATCTTCTATACTGCCATCCGGATGATTCTCCTCGAATGTTTCCCAGGCTTTTACCAATGTAATTACCGGGTGTGTATTTTTCTTGTTGCGCACAATTAAAAAATGATAGTACTTTTTAGTAACAAATATAAAAAATTATTTCTAAAAAGTTGCATATTATTACTATTTAGTAATATATTTGTAATATAAACTACCAAGTAGTAATATGAGTATTGTAGAGCTAAGTGAAGCCAATAAGATATACCGGACCGGCGATCAGATGGTTACTGCGCTCGATAAAACTTCTTTGGCACTTAATCTGGGGGAGCTTTTGTTGATTATTGGTCCTTCCGGTTCAGGTAAAACTACGTTACTCTCTCTCCTGGGATGCCTGATCAACCCAACGGAAGGGCGCTTACTGGTAGATGGGAGGGAAGTAAATACACTTTCGGCAAATGCTATGGCTGCGCTCCGGCTCAATACCATTGGGTTCGTGTTTCAACAATTTAATTTGCTTTCACCACTCACGGCTGAGCAGAATGTAGCTTTTCCTTTAAAAATGCAGAAGCTATCCAGCAATGAAATCAGCCGTAAAACCAGGGAAGCCCTGGAAAAAGTGAAGATGACGCATCGGCGGAAAAATTTGCCCAGAACGCTTTCCGGTGGTGAACAGCAACGCATTGCCATTGCCAGGGCACTGGTAACAAATCCGAAGATTGTGCTTTGTGATGAACCTACAGCTTCCCTGGACAAAGATTCGCTGGCGATCGTGATGGAAGAGTTGCGTTTGCTGGCAATAGATGGAAAGGCCGTAGCGGTAGTAACCCACGATCCCCGGCTGCAGAAGTACGCCGACCGAGCCGTAGAAGTCAATAATGGGAAGGTAATACCACTCAACAAGCAATCTATGGATTTTGGCCGGTGATCCCTACCTGAATGGATAAACCTAGCCCGTGCAGGCATACAACATAATAGGCAATACACATATATTTCTTTAGCTATGAACGCTATCTATACCATCTCTTACAGGATGCTACTCAGTAGCTGGCTGCTGGCTAGCATGTGGGCTTGTAACCATTCGGATGCATCCAATAAGCAGGCATACGCAACAGCAGACTCGCTCACGGTAGCCACTACCAGAAACCGCGTGCTGGGGGTAGGGCGTATAGAACCCCAGGAGGGCATTCTCAGCATAACTGCCGGTACCGAGGGAAAAATACTTCAGGTAGCCATGGAGGAGAACCAGCTGGTATACAAAGGACAGGTGCTGCTCAGCATAGACATAGCCCTGGAACAGGCACAACTGGCGCAGGCAACAAGCAAATTAGCTACACAACAGGCAACTATTCTATCTAGTAAAGCAACCCTGGAAGCCCTGCACGTAAGTTTGCAGCAGGCCCTGACAACTTACCTGCGCAACCAGAAATTGTTTGAAGCTAAAGCACAAACCAGGCAAGCCCTCGATGAAAGTAAAGCAGAAACGGACAGGTTAACAAAAGAGGCAGAAGCAGCAAAGGCTAGAGTAGAAGAAGCCAGTAGCCGGCTTAATGAATTACAGTCGGATATTACGTATTACCGTACTCTGATTGCCCGCAAACAAGTAACTGCCCCTGTATCCGGAAAAATTCTGAAAGTAGCCGTCCAGGCTGGAGACTATGTTACCGGTGCAACGCAGGTTGCCGAATTTGCTGCGGATGGTCCGCTGGTTGCGAAAACGGAAGTAGATGAATTGTATGCGGAGCGGGTACAAAAGGGGCAGAAAGCCTACCTGTTTTCCCAAACCACAGGCGATACCCTGGCTACTGGAACCATAAGTTTTACGGCCGACTACTTCAAACAGAAATCTCTTTTTAAAGACCAGTCCACAGAGCTGGAAGACAGGCGGGTACGGGAAGTACATATCCGGCTACATTCAGGTAAAATGCCCCTGATTGGCAGCCGGGTAGATTGTTTGATTGTATTCTAATCCTATTAATGAAAATGGTACCTCTATGTTAGAAGATGCATTCCGGTTCTTGTGGTATGACAAAGCCAAGATGTTTGGCATTCTGTTCGGGATTGTTTTATCTGTGTTTCTGATCGGGCAACAACTCGGCATTTGTTTCAGCTTGCTGGAAGGCATTGTTTCCCTTGCCAGCAATAATACACAGTACATCTGGGTGGTAAGTGAAAAAAGCCAGCAGGTAAACGATTTACCGGCACTGGATATGCGCATTGCCCGTGAGCTGATGAGTGTGAGCGGCGTGAAAAGAGTAAATCCAATTGTTGTATCGGGAGCTACTGCCAAGTTCAGCAATGGTACCAAAGCAGCTCTCACCCTTATCGGCACCACAGCCCCTACCTTTGCTGGCGGTCCCTGGAAACTGGCAACAGGCAATACGCTGGATCTCCTGCAGGAAGGCGCCCTGATCACCGATGAGTATGACGGACCTACGTTAAACAATATTACTATTGGTGATCATTTTGAGCTGAATGGCAGGCGGGTGGTGCTCGTTGGGCAGACAAGAGGTGCCAGAGGGCTTGGTGTAGCCTATGGATTCACGACCATTGAGCGGGCCAGAATGCTAAGCAGCATAGCTAGCAGCCAGGCATCGGCTTTTCTGGTAGAGTGGGAAAACTCGATGGAGGTAGGGCAGGTCGTACGCACCATTAATGCAGAAATTCCGGGTATTAAAGCCTGGGAAGGAGGGGCGTTTACGGAAGAAACCCTGAGCTACACGGCCAGAACCAGCGGCATAGTTGCTTCTTTTGGCTTACTGGTTGTTTTTGCCATTATCACCGGCTTTGCTATTGTTGGTTTAACCATGTATTCGGCAGTAAACGACCGTATCCGGGACTATGGCACGGTAAAAGCAATTGGCGGTAACAATGGCATGATCAGAAAATTAATTTTGCTGCAAGCCTGTATCTATTCAGCGGTGGGTTTTGTGGTGGCTTTTGTCCTGCTGGTATTGTTTGTACAGGCAACCAAAACGGCCCTGGATATTCAACTGACAGCCGGCCTGATTGCTTTCCTGATCGGTGTTACTTTGTTTATTTCTATTCTGGGCAGTTTGCTGGCTATGCGCAAAATTACCAGACTTGAACCAGTGCAGATATTCAGAATTTAACCTACAGACAGTATGGATAAGAGAAGGAACTTAATATGTTGCATCCTGCTTACCTTGCCCCTGCTTTCCTTTGGACAAGACACTGTGCCTGTTCTCCGGCTTAGCTTGCCGCAAGCCATCGAACTGGGTTTAACAAACAGGCCCGATTTACAAAACCAGCAGCTTAATATCTCTATTGCTGAGAACAGTATAGCCAGAAACCGGAGCCAGTATTTACCTGCTGTAGACGCATCTGCTGACTTGCGCTATAATACCAGGCTGGCTTCTACGGTACTGCCCGAAGGTTTTTTCGGAGCAGGCAGCAGCCCTCAGTTAATCCGTTTCGGTACTACCTATAACAGTGTGTTGTCAGTAAATGCCACGCAGAACCTGTTCAAGGCTGGTGTCTCACAAGAGATAAAGATCAGTAAAAAAAGGGTAGAAATAGAACAAGAAGTTTTGAAGCAGGTAGTCTCTGAAAGTAAAATAGAAATTTCAGAAGCCTATTATACCGTTTTACTCAGAACACAGCAAATGCAAATTGCCGAAAAGATGGTGGACCGCCTCCGGAAAAATATAGAAGTTACTACAGCAAAGCTTGGCCTAGGTACCATTGGCGAAAATGAGTTGAATAAAGTTAAACTTGACTATCAGAATGCAGACCTGAACCTGAAAAAAAGCAGGCAAAATTTACAGCTAAGTATGCAACATCTGAACAATACGCTGTATCTGGACCCTGGCCAGGCGCTTGAACTGACAGATAGTTTGTATAGTAGCGAAGTTTCAGCAGCATTGCCTGAAGAGTTGAGCCTGCTGGCCAACAACCGCTCGGAGATCAGGCAGCTTTCCCTGGAAGGAGAAGTTACCGCCCTACAATTCAAAAAGGCAGCCAGTAATGTTCTGCCTACCCTTTCAGCATATGCTACTTATGCTACACAGTACCAGAATAATAAGCTTGATGTGCTGGGCAAAAATGCATGGACACCATTTAATTATGTAGGTGTACAAGTGGCACTTCCCTTATTCGATGGAAATGCTACCAGGCTGGAAAAGCAGCAGTACCGTTTGCAGCGAAAGGTAAGTGAAAATGCAATGATACGGCAGAAAAGAGAAGTTACCAGCGAGCTGCAAACCGCTCGTACAGAACTAATGAATGCCCGCCTGAATCTGGACTATGCCCGGCAGAACTATAGCTTGGCAACATCCATTTATGAGGTAAACTTGAAAAAATACGAACTAGGCAGCCTGCTTTATAACGACTTGTTAGACATAGAAGCATCCCTGACAGAAGCAGAAAAAAACCTGATTTCAGAGACTTACGAACTGTTACTGGCCAACTTACGCTGGCAACGGGCACTCGGTGAGTAAAGCATGTTCATCTATACAACCCTCATTATACACTCAAGAAGAATGAACTGGACAGTTGTTGTAAGCATATGCATCTTTTACGGGATATTGGTAATTGTAAACATACCAGCCCCTTTTATAGGTCTGGAATTTGAAAGCGGAAATAAACCCAGGTTATGGTTTGAACCGCCAGGATTTGTAATCCCTGTGGTCTGGTTTATCCTTTTCACATTGATGGGTATTGCCAGATATAACCTGCTGCAAACATCCCAAGCTCAATACCAATGGTGGCTGTTTGCCCTTGCCCTTTTGTGTGCCAGTTATGCCTACTATACCTTAGGATTGGCAAAACTAACTGGTATTTCAGCGTTGTGGTTTGGGCTTGCCGGAAATATAGTGGTTATTGTTTTTGCAGCCATAGTAGTGTCTGTTCTCTATCCTATCTCAAAAACAGCCGCTTTATTAACCCTTCCGGTTATTGTATGGACGGCTTTTGCAAGCCTGATTATACTCGGAGAAATGAAAGTAGAAAAACTGCTCTGACATCTGTCCTATATGGCATCATAACAAAGAAAATAGATCAAAGGTGTAAGCTGGAAACAGGACTTGAATCCCATATAAAAAAACGAAGAAAGTAACATATTTTCATTCCTGGTGAGTTATATAACTAGGGCTTTTTTAGCAGTAGCATATATTCTTTAGCAGTCTTACTTTTTGTCTTAAAAAATGTTACCAGCACTTTTAAGAAGGGATGTTTGAAGGAGCCGTACTAATTCTTTTTTCCATCGTCAGTCTACCTTTACGTCTTAATAAACCCATTTACAGTAAGGCAATTTTGAACCATGTTTTACACGACGCTGTAAAGTGGTGAATACAAAGCTTTCAACCAAAAATCAGGAAGCAGTTTGAGTTTATGAGAGGGGTATTATGCCCATACCTAATACTGATACCATCTGGCGCTTAAAGAGAAGTAAGTTGTTTCAAAAACAATTTTTGCGCATAAAAGGCTATATTTGCTGCCATCTATTATTTCATTGTAAAAACACTATGGTAAATTCTCCTCAACCCTTACGGGTCTTGGTTGTAGGCTGCGGCAATATGGGCTCCTCCCATGCAGTGGCCTACAGCATACTTGACGGATTTGAGATCTGCGGGATCGTATCCACCGGAAACAGCAAAACCGTTCTCAATCAAAAATTAGGTGGTGGTTATCCCTTGTTTGATGATTTTACTGCTGCGCTAAACAGCACCAGGCCTGATGCTGTTTGTATCTCCACGTATCCTGATACACATGAAGCTTTTGCTGTTCAGGCGCTGGAGCAGGGGTGTCATGTCTTTATTGAAAAACCTGTAGCTGATACGGTAGAAGGGGCCCAACGTGTGATTGCAGCCGCCAAAAAAGCGAATAAGAAAGTAGTGGTGGGCTATATTCTGCGTCATCATCCTTCCTGGGCAAAGTTTGTGGAAGTTGCTCAGGAACTAGGCAAGCCCCTGGTGATGCGCATGAACCTTAATCAGCAGAGCCACGGACAGATGTGGAATGTGCACCGCAACCTGATGAAAAGCCTCAGCCCGATTGTAGATTGTGGCGTACATTACATTGATGTGATGTGTCAAATGACCCGCTCCAAACCTATTCAGGTCAATGCCATTGGGGCCCGTCTCACCGAAGATATTCCAATAGGCAATTATAATTACGGCCAGTTACAGATCCGCTTTGAAGATGGCTCGGTCGGCTGGTATGAAGCAGGGTGGGGTCCCATGATGAGTGAGACAGCCTTTTTTGTGAAGGACGTGATCGGACCCAAGGGTTGCGTATCTATTGTGGCTAAAGAAGCAGCAGGAACAGGCAAATCTGATAATGTAGACTCTCACACCAAAACTGAATCTCTGCGGATTCACTATGCTGACCTGAATACTCAAAATCAGTTTACCCGGTCTGATGCCTGGATAGATATGCAAGATGAGCCGGATCATCAGGAACTCTGCAACCGGGAGCAACGCTACTTCCTGGAAGCCATCCGGAAAGACCTGGATCTGACAGACCACTTAGAGGATGCCCTGAATAGCCTACGTATTGCTTTTGCCTGTGATGAATCGGTTCGGACTGGTATGCCAGTGATGTTGTAAGGCTGGTACCTTACTATACATTTTTTATTGAAATCAACAGGCTTCGTTATATTGCTAAGCCGGACACTCAAAAGGGCAGATTAAGGTATTAATCTGCCCTTTTCTTATTTCTGCCAAGGTTTGATACACTCAAGGTATATATCTATAGGCTGGGGCTGTATGAAAAAAATACCAGACTACTATCCATAAGCCATTCAGAGTCTTTCGATCAGCCTATATAATTTTTTGCAATCGGTAATGGCATGTCCAAGGATCGTGTTATTAAAAAATACCCATATTTGTTTTCCATCCAGCAGCCAATCCTTAATCATAAAGGCATATTTCTCTAATTTTTCATCTGAATAAGCAGAAGAATATAACTTTTCCTCGCCGTGCAAACGAAAGTAAACCGTTTCTGTGGTAGCAATTTCAAGTCCGGGAAACCGCTTGCCTGCACTGGAAATAACAAAACTGATCTGATACTGCCGCATCAATTCAGAGGCCTCTTCCACAAACCATGATCTATGCCGGACCTCTAAAGCAAAGGTTGTAGTAGGATATTTTTCGCGCAATACGATAAAAAAGTCTTCTGCCACCTGCTTGTCAAAGTGAAAGCTGGCGGCAAGTTGAATGAGAATAGGCCCTAGCCGGTTACCCATTAACTCATAGCTGGACATAAACTTGTCGAGCGGTTGGGCAATATCCACAAATTTACTTTTATGGGTAATCTGCTGATGTAATTTGGCGGCAAATCTGAAAGAGACAGGCGTTAGGCTTAGCCACTTTTCGATGGTTTTAGCCATGGTAAAGTGGTAAAAACTACTATTAATCTCCGTCGCATTAAAATGGGTGGCATAGTAGGCTAAATAGTCTGCGGATTTTAAGTCAAGTGGGTAAAATATGCCTTGCCATCGGTAACTCCACCCTGAGGTGCCCATGTATAAATTTGGAATTTCATTCATAAATAATTAGCTATATATCTCCCTTTCACAGGCATAAATTCAGTAGTGGTTCTTTTTTACTCAGCGAGTAACGATGGAGAAGAGACGCAGGAGATACTCACAAGGTTGCCTTATCTTATTTCGATAAATAAAGCCCTTAGTTTCCTGTTTGAGAATTTGCCAAAGGGTTCTTGCTTATCTAGTATGTATAGTGTGCCCCTGTCTTAAATACCCACACAATAGAAAATTAAGTTTGGTTACCGCAAGGAGGGAGTCAATTTAACTTACTCACCAATAAATACTTCCAGAATTCTAAAGGGGAGGCTGCATCTGTCACATTTTTTGGGCTTTTCGTCCTATGTGTTTTAGGTTCTGATAAAGCGTTGTTATTCTTGCTTATTCCAATAAAAGTTACTGTCTTCAACTACTTGCAAAAAATATGGAAGGGCTCATCACCACACTTTCTTCAAAGTATTTCCCTAAGAAGAATTTGCAAAAAGTAGTAGCAAGCGAAGAGTTCTGGTTTCCCGGCCGTTGGGTAGGAGCAGTCTCGCTACTCATTTCACCCTTGCTGTTGCTAGCCGGTGCTTTGCTTCGCTTTCGGTTCCACTTCTTTTTTCCTCAACAGCTACAGGCTTTTGATCAATATCCTATCCTGATGCAAACCTCCTATAGCCTTTTTCTGGCAGGTAATCTGTTTTTGTGGCCGGCTATTCTCACATTAACTCACTTAATAGGTAAAGTTAAACCTGCTTGGGGCTTATGGGGAGGTACTATGGTTATACTTGGGTTATTTGCCCGTACATTTCATGCAGGCATTGATCACATGGCTTTTCAACTGGTAGATAATTTACACCTGGAGGCGGCTACTAAATTAGTAGCTAGTTCTTATGGAGCTTTCCATATTGTGTCAGCCCTCTCTGCCTGCATTTTCTTTGGCTGGATAGTATTAGCCATTGGGGCTTACCTGTCAGGTATATTTGGATGGTTTTCCTCCATTGCGTTAGCTTCAATGGCTGCCTTGATGATGGGTGTGCTTAAAGGCAGTTCATGGGTTTCACTATTGGCAATTTGCGGACTCTGTCTGGCACTGCTACCCCTGGGAATTCAATTGCTATGGGCCAAGCCCAGACCTACCAAAAAATCCTTGCTGAAATGGTCTTTGTTGATGATAACTTTAGTCTCCTTTCTTTTCTTTTCGGGACAGCTAGGGTAATCTGGAAGATAATCTTATCAGGATACCTTTACTTGAACCTGGTTGTTAGTAAGCAAACACTTTATTGAATTAACGTAGTGTTATTTTTCCCTTTTGAAACGGGTGTTTTGTTCTTAAGGAAATTTTTCATTACACATTAGTTGGCAGATTTTATCCGGCTGATACTAACATCAGTTCATCATCAGTTTTTTACAGGTAAGTACCATCAGCCTTAACTAACTTGATTAAGGTACTGCTTAGCCCAGGCAAAGTGCGCATCCCACACCGACACTTTGTTCTCTCGGATAGAAGCCAGAAAGGCCTGGCTGGCTGGTGAAAATTTCTTTCCTTTTAACCATATTAACCGCCAGTGGGCATAGAGTGGAAACCCTTTTAGGGGCAGCAGTTTTACATCTCCTGTTTGCAGTTCTGTACGTAAACTGTAGATCGATAAGACAGAAGCTCCTAATCCGGCAATAACTGCCTGTTTGATGGCTTCCGTAGAGCTGAGTTCCAGTTTTATAGATGGGCGGACAGATACTTTGCTCATGTATTCTTCCATCACAATTCTGGTGGCAGATCCATTCTCCCTGTACAAAATAGGGATGTCTTTCAACAGGGATATGTCGCCGGCCTTCTCCGTTGGCTTACCTACGAATTCCCTTCCGGCTACCAGCCAGAGTGCATTGGGCATAAGTAATTCCTCTTCTACCTCCAGGTGGTCGGGCAGGATAGATACCAGGGCAAAATCAGTTTTATTCTCCTGCATGGCATTCAGTACTTCTCTGCGGTTAGTAACGTCCATTTCCAGTTCCACAGTGGGGTATTTCTTGTAGAAGGGAGCTAGGTAATAGGGCATAATGTACTTCCCGGTAGACACGATTGAAAATTTGATCTTGCCTGTCAGCAGCCCTTTTCTTGCCAGCATTTGCTGGCTGATCTGATCGGTGCTGGCAAGTATGGAACTAGCAATGGTCACCAGTTCTCTCCCAAATTCAGTAATATATAACTTCCTGCCTATTGTCTCTGTGAGAGGAATATCAAATTGATCCTGCAAGTTCTTTAGCTGAATAGATACCGCTGGTTGCGTCATGTGCAGCTGTTCGGAGGCACGGGTAATGCTACTATACTTGGCTACAACCGTAAATATCTTTAACTGATGAAGGGTATAATGCATAAATATTTGTTTATGTATATCATAACAAATATAAATAAAAATATATGAATAAGGTTCTATAGTTTTGAGAAAAAAACTATGACTCAGATGATACTAACCCCGGCAACCAAATCCACCCTTGTACAGCCCTTAAAAGATCGATGGGACTATTGGCATGTAGTTAAAAGCCATTCCAAGCATGATAGGCATAACCACATTAGCCAATAATAGGTAGCAGGCTACCAATCCATTCCCATTTACATTCACTCTTTCTCAAGTATAGCTCAACACATGGACTTAGGTTTATTTGTCAGTAATTTAACAAATCCTACCCTTCTGTTTTTTGGTTTGGGAATTCTGGCTGCTACCTTAAAAAGCGACCTGGAAATTCCGGCAGCCAGCATTAAATTTATCTCCCTCTACCTGCTGCTTTCTATCGGCTTTAAAGGAGGGCAGGAACTGGCACACAGTACATTTACTCTGGAAATTTTGTATGCTATTCTGTTCGGGTTAGTAATTGCCTTCCTGGTGCCCTTGTACACATTTTATCTACTCAGAAGGCGGCTGGGAGTGGCCGATGCAGGAGCTATTGCCGCTGCCTACGGATCGGTGAGTGCGGTAACCTTTGTAGCAGCTGCCTCTTTTCTGGAAACGTATCAGCATACCTTTAGCGGATATATGGTGGCAGTTATGGCATTTATGGAATCACCTGCCATTATCATCGCCGTTTTTCTGATAAATAAATATGATAAGCCGGAAACTGGGGAGGTAAACATAAGCAAAGTTCTGGGCCATTCTTTTACAAACGGAAGCGTGGTTCTGATCCTGGGAAGCCTGCTGATCGGGTATCTGGCAGATGCCAAACAAGCAGAAGGAATCAAACCATTCACTACTGATATATTCAAAGGATTTCTGGCTATTTTCCTCCTGGAAATGGGCATGGTTACAGCCAGGCGCTTCTCCTCATTCCGGAAATATGGCTGGTATCTGCCCTTGTTTGGTATGCTGGTTGCTGCCTGCAACGGCTGTCTGGTAGCACTTACCAGCATTATGGTAACCAGTGACCCTGGTACCCGCTTTATGTTTGCCATCCTGGCTGCCGGGGCTTCGTATATTGCTGTGCCTGCCGCTATGCGCATGGCTGCACCTAAAGCCGATCCTGGACTGTATATTCCCATGGCTCTGGGCGTTGCCTTCCCCTTTAATATATCTATCGGCATGGTGCTGTACTGGTTTATCATTCAAACAGATGTCTCAGGACGTCTTTCTTCTCAGCTATCTCAACTACTGGCTTATCTACCTTTCTAATCTAACCCACGAACGAGTATGATCACTTATTTTCAATTCCTGCTGCTTTCCCTGCAACAAAAAAAACAGTATCTCACCGAGAAGGCAACCTTTCTGTTGAGTTATACAACCCATGCAAATGAGCTTCACTTGTATGCGGTGAACGATTTTTTTGTTGAAATGCATCTAAATGAACAAAAGCAAGTCACAGAAATTATTTCTTTTAAAGGGCTCAACCGGCTTGAGCAACATATAGAGCAGGTTAGCCTAGCCCAGCTACATGGATTAGGCGTAATTGGAGGCCATTCAGAGAAATAAAACAGCCCCTGCTAAGAAGGCAACTCGCAAAGGAAATAAAGGATGCCGGTAAGCTTGTTTATGGCTACATGTTGAATACTTACCTGCTTAATAACGCATTTTCTGCGACACACAGGCCATCCTTAGCCGGACAGATTCGAATTAACAAACCCTGAGTAACAGTAAAATTTAACCTGATCAAATACATATGCTGCAAAAAACACCCATCACAGTTGCCTATGGAGATGGCATAGGACCTGAAATTATGGAGGCTACCCTCCGCATACTAGATGCTGCCGGAGCGGCTATTTCTCCGGAAGTGATTGAAATCGGAGAAAAAGTATACTTGCAAGGCAATACCTCCGGAATTGACCAAAAGGCATGGAGTTCCCTGAGAAAAACAAAAGTTTTCCTGAAAGCCCCTATAACCACCCCGCTGGGAACTGGCTACAAAAGCCTGAATGTTACCATCCGGAAGACGTTAGGACTATTTGCCAATGTACGGCCCTGTTTGTCATTACATCCATTTGTTGCTACGAAGCATCCTAAATTAGACGTGGTAATTATCCGGGAGAATGAAGAAGATGTATATGCCGGTATTGAGCATCAGCAGTCAGCAGATGTCGTGCAATGCCTCAAACTAATTACCCGCCCGGGGTGCGAGAAGATAATCCGCTATGCTTTTGAATATGCCAGAGCCTATGGCAGGAAAAAGGTAACCTGCCTGACAAAAAACAACATCATGAAACTTACCGATGGGTTGTTTTATCAGGTGTTCCAGGAAATAGGTGCGCACTATCCGGAAATAGCAAAAGAGCATCAGATCATAGATATCGGGGCAGCCCTGCTGGCTGATAAACCAGAGAAGTATGATGTAGTAGTTACTTTGAACCTGTATGGAGATATTATTTCGGATATTGTGGCACAAATTGCCGGTTCTGTGGGTTTTGCCGGCTCAGCAAATATTGGCGACCATTGCACCATGTTTGAGGCCATTCATGGATCTGCTCCCGATATTGCCGGTAAAAACATAGCCAACCCATCCGGCTTATTGCAAGGTGCCATTATGATGCTTATGCATATCGGGCAACGGGAAGTAGCCAGTACTATTCAAAATGCCTGGCTTGCCACCCTTGAAAATGGTATCCATACAGCGGATATTTACCGGCCAGGTATAAGTAAGCTCAACGTAGGCACACAGCAGTTTGCAGATGCAGTGATAGAGAATCTGAATAAATATCCAACACTTCTTCCAAGAAGTAATTCCGGCAGTGCCACCGCCAGATCTTTTGTAATCCCTAGGTATAAAAGACCTGTGAGCCACAAACAACTGGTGGGATCAGATATTTTTATTTGCCATGACCAGATTTCTCCTGAGGAGTTAGGCACCAGGCTTTCGGCACTAACACCAGAGGGGCTGAAGTTAAAGATGATTACCAACCGGGGCGTAAAAGTGTATCCGCAGGGGCACGAAGAAACCTTCTGTACGGATCACTGGAGATGCCGGTTTGTAGCAGCAGAAACCCTCACAGAAAAAGAAGAGCCGAGCTATGCTTCAATAGAATTTCCGAAGCTGCTTTCGCTGCAAAAAGCCATTGCCGCCGCCGGTTTTGAAATTATTAAAACAGAAAACCTTTATACATTTAACGGAGAAAGGGGCTTTTCCTTAGGCCAGGGAGAATAAAAACTCAGCCTTGCAGGTGTCATTCCAAGCTTATTTAGCCACTAACAGCTTATGCATGTACGAGCTTATCATCTATAGATGTGTACTGAAGTTTGTTGGAGTATAATTACGCTATCTGTTGCTTTTATAGACAAGGGCATGCATGAAACAGCTGCTTATTCTGTTATGTAGAACTTTAGTTTTTACATTAGGGGCTACTGAATGAAGTTATCACCTGACTACATGCATCACAAAAAAATTAAGGGAGCTTACGGGCTCCCTTATACATATTTTCTGTTTATTGTTTTCACTTGGAAATGAGTGTTGCAAAAATACAGGAAAAAAACAACGCTAATTTCAGTATACTTTTAACCTAAACCTTTAAACCAGTATGAATCTGATTTTGGCTTTTATGGAAGAAATTGAAAAGAGTAACCCAGTCTTTTAAAAAATATTTCACGGTAAATAAGTGCACCCCATTCTATGAATCAAAAGTTTTAGATCCATTCTTTAAAAAGCTGCCTTCTTCTATTTGTTTGCACTTTCTTCTTGAAGGGTTTAGTTTTTATGAAAAAATTTGAAACCCTTATTGATTAGTTTGATTTTCTTTACCCTCAGCTGCATGGGTAGAAAAACCTTTGCAGCATGTCTCATCAGGAACATTCCCGCTACTTCAGTGAAGATGCATACAAGCAAGGCGCCCAACCAAAAGAGCTGTATATCGTTCCTAATGCCAGTCACGTTGATTTATACGACAGAATGGACGTAATCCCATTAGATAAGTTAACCTCCTTCTTTACCCGGTATTTAAAAAAAGCAGCACCAAAAGAAAAAAGCCATGAAGTGGTTGGTGCAAACCAGTAGAAATTTAACCTAGAAATTAAAAACTTATGACTATGGAAACAGAAAGCCCAACAGCAGAAAAAACAAGTGCGATCAAAGCGAAAGAGGCAAAAGCATTTGGTACAGAGGCAGCAGAAGCTCCTTTGCACCAATTATCTATTAAGCGAAGAAATCCGACACCACATGACGTGGAAATTGAAATATTGTATTGTGGGGTTTGCCACTCCGACCTGCATACAGTAAGAAACGAATGGCACGGAACCATTTACCCTTGTGTGCCAGGCCATGAAATTGTGGGAAGAGTTGTCAGCGTAGGAAGTCACGTCTCAAAATTTAAAGCAGGTGATCTGGCGGCGGTAGGCTGCCTGGTAGATTCCTGCCGTGAATGCCAGTATTGCAAAGATGATCTGGAACAATATTGTGAAAAAGGAAATATCCAAACCTATAATTCTCCTGATAAATACCTGAGCACCCAAACTTATGGCGGCTATTCAGAAAGCATCGTGGTGGATGAAGCTTTTGTTTTGCGGGTACCCGAGAATCTCGACCTGGCAGCTACCGCTCCATTATTGTGTGCAGGTATCACTACATATTCACCGCTGAAACACTGGAAAGTAGGTCCGGGCAAAAAAGTGGGTGTGGTTGGTTTGGGTGGTTTGGGGCATATGGGCGTTAAATTAGCAAAAGCCATGGGAGCGGAGGTAATTGTATTTACTACATCCCCTTCCAAGGTGGAAGATGCCAAACGTCTTGGTGCAGATGATGTAGCGCTGTCAAAAGATGAACAGCAAATGCAACGCTATGCAGGCAAGCTACATTTTGTGTTGGATGCCGTGTCCGCACAGCACGATATTAATGCTTATTTAAACTTGTTACGCGTGGATGGTTCACTGGCTTTGGTTGGAGCTCCGGAACATCCGCTGCCGGTGGCTGCATTCAGTCTTATCCCTTCCAGGAGAAGCTTTGCCGGCTCTATGATTGGCGGCATCGCCGAAACACAGGAAATGCTTGATTTCTGTGGCAAACACAACATTGTTTCAGATATTGAGATGATTAATATCGGGCAAATCAATGAAGCTTATGACCGTCTGTTGAAGGGGGGTGTCAAATACCGCTTTGTGATTGATATGGCTTCGCTGAAAAAATAGAGAGCAATGAATACGAAAGAAGTAAGTCAGCAGAGTACGGAGTGAAGCAGTAGAAACAACATACTTTTTATAAGTGATCTGTTAAAATAGTCATGTATGGCAAGCGTATTTATTACCGGTTCGGCGGATGGTCTTGGGCAACTGGCAGCAAAGGCATTCATTCAGCAGGGACATCAGGTAGTGCTTCATGCCCGCAATGCAGCGCGGGGAAAACAGGCGTTAGAGAACGTACCTGGTGCAGCCAATGTACTCATAGCTGACCTATCCAGTATGGAGGAAACCAAAGTATTGGCCTCCAAAGCCAATGCTTTGGGTATTTTCGATGCAGTCATTCACAATGCCGGTGTGTATCAGGTAGCCAGAAATAGTGTAGGTGCAGAAGGTTTGCCCTTAGTGTTTACTGTCAATAGTCTGGCACCTTATATACTAACCTGTTTAATGCACAGGCCGAAACGGCTCATCTACCTAAGTTCAGGTATGCATCGCCAGGGTAATCCTAATTTGGATAATTTACCAGTCGGCACACGAAAGGGAAGCAGCCATATAAGCTATTCTGATACCAAACTTCATGATGTAATTCTGACTATGGCTGTGGCACGTAAATGGGCAGATGTATATGCCAATGCCGTGAACCCTGGCTGGGTACCCACCAGAATGGGTGGGGCCGGAGCCCCTGACAATCTGGAGAAAGGTTTTGAGACACAGGTATGGCTGGCGGTAAGCAATGATCCTGAGGCCAGAGTTAGTGGTCACTATTTCCACCATAAGAGACAGGAGCATTATCTGTCAGCAGCTAAGGATATTTCTATACAAGAGAAATTCCTTGCCCTGTGTGAACAGATTACAGGCGTACGGCTCGAAGAGGGCAATTCCTGAGACAGGATAGAAACAGTTTTTAACAACGGGAAAGGTAAATTATGCCTGGCAGAACTCCTTTCTCATGCCTGTGCCAACAGGAAAATAATGTAAGAGCAAATTGTAAAATTGAAATTGCCAAAAGTAATAACCATATTCTATGGAAATAACAAGAGTTGGTTCACAGCCTTCAGGCAAAGGACCACAAGACTGGTTCACCGGTGCCGTACGGATAGATCCCTTGTTTGCGGCCAATGAATACAGACGGGCAGCAGCCGCCAGTGTTACATTTGAACCCGGTGCCAGAACTGCCTGGCACACGCATCCCTTAGGCCAAACCCTGATTGTAACAGCCGGTTGTGGGTGGGCACAACGGGAAGGAGGCCCTGTTGAAGAGATTCATCCGGGTGATGTAGTATGGTTTTCTCCGGGAGAAAAACACTGGCATGGGGCTACCGCAACAACCGGGATGACCCATATTGCCATTCAGGAAAATCTCAATGGAAAAGTCGTCGATTGGATGGAGAAAGTTTCAGAGGAACAGTACCACAAATAACTTATTTGATGGGTTTTGCGCTACCAGAATCTGGGTTAAAATCCTTTTATAAAATTGTACCCGGAGAATACAAGGCAAGCGATCAGTAGATGAAAAATTAGTGAAGCTAATCAAGAAAATGCTTGTGAAGTTGACCCAAATTAACCTGCAGGAGCGTTTTACGTATGTGGCGCATTTGTATCATAGCAATCGCAATCTTCTGAACGAATTATATACGCTGGTGACCGCTGATACCAAGCTAAGCCATGATTTAGTGGTAGCCACTTTATACCGGTTGAATGTGAATTCTGTTGACTTTTTACTTATGTTACTGCCAGAATAGAGAATGAGATGGCTAGCCAACCAAGCAGTGAAGACAAACTAGCGCTACTCTATTATTTCCAGAAAATGTATAGGCAACGTTTAGTTAAAACGCATGTAGGCTATCAGAAGGGATTGATTTCTATTAAAGAGCAAGTGCTCAACTGGCTAAAAGAAGAAATTTATTTCTTGAAAAAATATCTCCAAAAAATCAATTACCTGACGTAGAAGAGAAAACTAAGGTGCATAAAATTTCTACCCGGCTATCTGTTTCACAGGTAGCTTATGTGCTGAAGGTTATGCATGAACTAGGGCTAATTACAGCTAAAAGTCAGTGGGATATGTTCCGGTTTGTACAGGAGAACATCAGCAGTAAAAAAACAGATACTATTTATGCCCATCGCCTGAATAACAAATATTATAATGTAGAGGGTGCCACTAAAACCTCCATAAAAGAGCTTTTACTCAGAATGCTTCACCACATAAATACATATAAGTGAACTAAGTAAGATCAGCTGCCGATCATTCCTGGTGAAGCAAATCCTCACAGCCATTGGCTTCTAATACCTCAAACAAACTCTTTAGACAGCAGTATCCAAACCCTTCCATTTTTTTAACTTTAATGTATAGGAGCTCGGTTTTCTCATTGAAACATGATGTGGTTATTGAAACACAACTGAAACAATATAGCAAAAAAGTCGAATCAAAGCAAATGCGTAAAAATGCAAAAACCGCCTAAATCATACGATTTAAGCGGTTTTGATACCCTTTGATTGATTAAAAGTCGGGGTGGCGGGATTTGAACCCACGACCCCTTGCACCCCATGCAAGTACGCTACCAGGCTGCGCTACACCCCGATCTTGATTTATTTGCAATAATACTTAAAAAATAAATTATGTAAATACTAACTTAATATAAATTATGCGCTCTATCTTATCATTATTTACTTAGCGAACTTTCTTACCCCTTAAGGGCAACTGTTGCTGCGCTGATTTTTATATCCCGACTATAAGCAACGGCTGTAGCTGAAGCAGCGAGCATTGAACCGACCGGAAAGCAGAACAGTTAGCCATTAACGAAATTAAACATTATCACTAATTTCTCCACAGATTTTCTAACTAGTAGTAAAGTGTCAGCTGAAGTTTTACAGCATCAGATGCACCCATGAAACCCAGCTTGCTACAGATGCTCTATTGCCCGGAAGTAATCCTGAAAATAAACCGGCTGCGCGTACTCCGTGGATAGTAAACAAAAGACCCATCATAAACTCGGCGCCTGCTGTATACTCTTCGGCAAGCATTCCCCAGAGATTTCGTGTACTTTTTAACTTATTTGACGGAACTAGCTCATTTCCGAATTCATCAATCTGATCAAACTACTTATTTAGTTTTTGTTTTATAGATCCAGGACAAATTGTACATGCGGAGGGTATTCCTTATAAGATTTCATATTGAAGGATAGCAATGTCTTTCTGAGGAGCAAAGTGTGTAAATTTAAATAAAGTTTGAATTGGTTTAAGGTTATTCCAACAGTCGTGTAGGAGCAGGGCTGCTCCTAATGCACTGGCTTCCGACATAGAAGCGGTGTATACTTCTATTTCCGGAAAGCGGCTTGCCAGAAGTTGAATAAAAATTTCATTCTCACAAAAGCCTCCAGTGATGTATATCTTTTTTATGGGGATACTACCCATAATAGCCTCTAAAGACATTGCTTGTAGTACAACCAGATCTATATTAAGCTGATGATAGGCCTCTTCATAGCTACTGAACAAAGACAAATCCACTGCCCTATGTTTCCTGAAAGAAGATGAATTCGTGGCCTCCATAGGCTGAGGAAAAAACTTTTTCCGGCTGTTGTTCTGGAAAATAAGTTGCTGAACGAGGTTTTTGTCAAATTTTACTGTTTGGTGGTAATGTTTATTTTTGTTAAAATAAGTAGCCATTTTTTTCTCAAAGTACGCATACTCATATCCCAGAAAAAGCCTGGAAGCTTTAACGGGCCTGCCGTTGGCACTCATATAGGCCAGACAGTCTTTGCTCAATTCTGCACTGGTTAACGGATCGTCGTTATACGGATTGAAGGTGACATTCCAGGTACCGGTAGATAAGAGCATAAAAGGCTCACCCACAGTAATGGAATAGGGTAGTAAAGCGGCAGAATCATCATGTATGCCTATGCCGGCACAGAACTTATACTTTCCTAATGGAATATCCATTCTGGTATAGGTAGAGCTGATAGAGGGAAATAACTTTACCAGATCTTCCTGCCTGGCCCAGCTGTGATAGTCCTTTTTGTAGAAATTCCACAAAGTGGAGTGGCATCCCAGACTGGTCATCTCTGTAAAGGCTTTGTTGGTAAACAGGTAACTGCAGTATTGAGGTAAGTGTAACGAATGTTTTATTTTTTTAAAAATGCCAGGTTTGTGGTATTTCAGCCAGTAAAGTTGCAAGCCCGCGTTTAACATGCCCAATGGAGGAGAGGCTGTTTCGGTAGCAATGGTTTCTTTAGTACCATATTTTTCGTAGAAGGTATGCAACAATGATTCCGGATACTTTTTAAGATAAGAATACAGATCTGTTACCGGATAGCCCCGTTTATCTAAATGTACAAAACTGGCTCCATAGGCTGAAAAATTTAAGGCTCTTATATGAAAGCGTTGATCAAACAGCGCATCGTCGAGGGTTTGCTTCATCCAGGAGGTTAAGGCAGGCAAATTTTCACAAGGTTCGCCGTCTTCATCCAAGGATATATCAAGGACAGTGCTTGTTTCATATACGACATTGTATTCTCTGTCAAATAGCAAAAACTTTTTGTTTGTCTTGCCAATGTCGAATATGGCTATGACTGGCACACCAGTTCTCATAAGCAATATAGTTTAGTAGCTATCTTCCGGTTCTGAACAGCTGATTGTTTATTAAAATAGCTTTGAAACAATAAAGACAACTTCTTGTATTAATAAAACTTCTCTAATTACTATAATAACTTTGTTTAATAGTATAATTTCTAAATATAATTATAAATGTAACGCAAAACAACACTTTTCGCCATAAGATTTTATTTGTCCATTTTTGATTTATTGAATACAGAGTTACCAGAAGTGCTAACTCATTGCTAAAGAAGGGGTGGTTTATCTGTAGCTTACCTGTAAATTTTACTAGCCTTTAAATTCATAAGCAAGTACACCCTGCACTGGCATTGCGGATACTCTAAATAAAGCTCCGGCTAGTGGTTCTTTCTGTAGTTGCTCCTCCTTCATATTCTCCCGGCAGGTAGTGATATATAAGTCATTCAACTTTTCGCCTCCAAAAGCACAGGAGGTAGGCTGGCTAACCGGCAACGTAACAGATTGCATTTTTTTGCCAGTATACGGATTCCACCGTGCTACTTGTGCGCCACCATAATGGGCTATCCAGAGCATATTTTCGGCATCTATAGTCATTCCATCCGGCGAGCCTTCTTCCTTTGGGACAGTAATAGCTACTCTGCGGTTACTGATCTTTCCGGTTTGCAGATCATAGTCATAGGCCGCTATTTCTAGAGTAGGCGTATCTATATAGTAAAAGGTTTTATGGTCAGAACTCCAGACCAAGCCATTAGAGATGGTTACCTGCTCTATCACTTTTTCCACCCTAAGGTCGGTGTGGAGGCAGTAAAGGCTGCCAGCACCCGTTGATTGTTTTAAAGACATGGTTCCGGCCCAGAACCGTCCGGCTGGGTCACATTTACCATCGTTGAAACGGTTGCCGGGCAGGTGTGCTTCCGGATTGCTAATAGGCGTTAGTTTTCCGGTAGCAGGATTTAGGCTGGAAAATCCATTCTTTACAGCAAGCAGTAATTCACCGCTATGCCTGGGAACTACGGTGCCTACGTATTGCCCTACATCACTTGTATGGGTTTGTCCATTAGCAGGATTGTAACTATGCACGAAGCCTTGCATAATATCTACCCAGTAGAGTAGTTTGCTGCGGCTGTCCCAGATGGCTCCTTCACCTAAAATTGCTTTTGCGTCTACTACCACTTCAACTTTCAACTGATTGAGTGAAGAACTGTTACTTAAATGGTTCATGGGGAATGCCGTTTGGTTAGGTGTATTTTATAGAATAGCCACTACACATTTGTTTTACTTTGTCTACCCAGTTGGTATCTTCAGGTTTTATCCAGATCATGTTGAAATTATATTTGGCTGCTTCAACCTGTACGCCTTCCTGATCGTCTACCAGCATATCAATTCCGAAAGCAGGCGGATATTTGGAGCAGTAAATATGTTCATTGCGTACCTTTTTGTTATGAATCTGCTGATTTACAACACCGTCTATTCGGATGCCATAAAGCAGAAATAGCCATTTAATTGAAGAAGGATTGCGTAAAGATGTAGTATAGATCCAGATCTCATTGTTCTGGCTTTTCAGATACTTCATCAGTTCGATAGTGCCTTCGCGGAGTGGCTCCCATCCGCAGAGATCCATTAAAGGTTTAGGAAACCGCCTTACAGTGGGAAATTCGCCACCGCAGGGAATTAAGGTATTATCTAGGTCAAAGGCTATGCGCATCGGTTTAGGTTTATGCAGGCAATTTAAAATGTATTAATTTGTTCATTATTCTGAGCCAACTGGAATAAATAACTGGCATGGTCAAATAGCTAATATGTACATTTATTCTTAAAGAACGATGCAGGACTCATAAAAAAATCTTTGTTGCCTGCTACTAAAGAGCCGGGTTGTTTGAGCAAGGATAAAACCAAATCCTTTCTTTTGTCTATTTTTGTGGAAAATGTTGAACAGCAGAGGCAATCTGAATGGTAAGCAATCGTTCACTTACAAACCAATATTGAATTTAGCCAGTCTGCATAGACTTTACTCAGACTTACATTACCTCAATTATATCTTTATTTTTTGATTTATTTATGCGATATATTAATTTGTTTTTACTGGTTTTTTTGTTCATTCATACTGCTTTCGGGCAGGGGGCAACAGCAACTAAACCAAAACTGGATATCTATAAAATAACGGTAAACGACAAAGCACAGAAAGAGGGAATCCAGGGAATATCTTTGTTTTTCAGCTGCGAGTATAATTTTTCAGCTGCCGAGTACACCGGTATGAAAAACGGAGAAGGCAAAAACCTGTTCACTTTTTATGCAAGCCTGGTAAACAAAGGCACCAACGAAACATTTTATAACGGCCTAAACTACAAACAGTATAACAAAGCCAGTAACACCGTAGCCATGCATGTATCGGAAGAACATGCCTATGACCCACAGAATAAAGCACAAGGCCGCCGCAATACTGGCATTGAATTATTTATACCCTATTATCACCTGGATTTACCGGAAGGTACTACGCCTATAAAATTATATATTGGGGCTATTCCCGGCAAAGGCAATCCTTTCGACAGAGTTTATAACCAGGATATTACGTTAACCAAACCAGCCGCTTCTTTTATCAGCATTACTCCCAAGCAGATTACGATAACTGATAAGGCAGGCAAAAAATACGAAGCCCAAAGCCTGGAACAGGATTTTGCTGTTGCACCAGGTAGCAATAAGGCGAAAAAAGATATAAATGCCAGTGGAAATGTAGTATTAAATACTCCCTTTTCATTTTTGTATGTAGAAGGGGATGCCCTCCGGTTGAAAGTGCAAAAAAGTACTAGTAAAGGATTGGTAGCTACTAAGAAGGTACGGGCTTTGCGTGCCGCCGGAGGCCAGGTCATAACTAATTTCGACAATAAAACTGCTCTGGAAGGAGAGTGGACTCTGGACCCTAAGCAAAAAACGCTTACGTTAAAAAATGAAGCACTGCAGATAGTAGCTGACATAAGCCGTACCAAAGTACCGGCAGTGCGCATCACCGATTTTGCCGTTAATCCACATGCCACACACGAAGGGGTTGCTGGTGCAATGCTTACATTTGCCTATAATGCCCAGGCTGCTCCCAATACGCCAGCTGTAGCTGCCGTACCTGTTTATACTACGGCTACTGGTTCAGCTAATTTCCTGAATGGTGGCCTAGTTGTATCCGGCAAGGCCGAAATCGATTCAGCCGGTGCAGTTATATTGCCCTATAATACTCCCGGAAAAGTTTCGGTTTTCTATCCATCTTTTAACCTGTTGCTGCATCATCCGGAAATCCGGCAGGAAAATCCCAGTGAGTTTGCGTTGCAAGTAAAATTGCATAACAGTGAGGGACTTATTACGCAGAAGCAGATAAAACAGAATTTGCCGGTAAGTGTGGTGCAGGATGCCAAGATAGCGGCTGTGGTAAAAGCCGTGGATACTGTATATAATAACTCCAGGGGGCTTGTTGTCCATATTCCCTACCAGTTACCAAAGCTTTACACAGATATGCTTCCCAATAGTCTTATTATTCAGCTGGCTGAAGCATCAGCTAAAGAAACCCGTGGCGCTGATCTGCTGAAAAACATGACCTTGATAAATAAGAATGTGGAAAAAGCTGCTGATGCAGGCAATAAAAAAGGCGTTTCTTTCCAGATTTCAAAGCCTGTCAGCTCTATAGATTTGTTTATGCCTTATACAGACCTGAACCGTCAGGAGAAAGCGCCAGTAGCGTTTGCTGTGAAAACATTGGTAGTAAAGGAGGGTACGCCGCCGGTTGAAGTAGGCACTAGTAACTCAGCCATCCGGTTTGAGCTCGATAATAAAAAGCTGCGCTTTGTAACGTTGGGCATTTCAAATATCCGCCTCAAAAAAGCCGATACCGGTGATATTATGTGGCGAATCAGCTCAGCAGACCGAGTGCTCTATCAATCGGCGATGATTCCGGCAAATAAGAATATTGATAATTTATACACGCACACCTATTACATACATGAGGACGATAAAGTGATTGTCGAAATGTTGAAAGGTAAAAGCGCTGCTGATGCAAAAGTAGCTATGAAGTGGGAAAAGCCGGTAAAAGAACTAACTGGCAGCGAAGTGCTGGAACTAGATCCAGGTAAATTACCCAATAATACCGACGACGGCGATACCAAGACAGTGACCATTATGTATTCCATCCAGTAAATGCAGGCGAGGGCCACACAAAAGGATTACACGGCGGTGTAATCCTTTTTTATTGTGCTACTGTTCAGACTTATTTATTATATCTCCAGCTTCATTCTGCCAGATAGTGTTGTTGCGGGCAATTCTGTATTTCTCCAGTAAGAACTTAAACAGATACACTAACCCTGCCAGTAAACTCAAGCAGACAATACTAATGAGAAGATCCAATCCGGAGCCTCCAACCTTGGGAGTAGAGGTATAAACCTGGGTAATAACAAACAGACAGGTCATAATATATGGGTTGCTGATAGTCAATATAGAGATAAAATAATAAATTATCAATTTTTCCTTCGATTGAGTATATTGTGGCCCGTCTAAGCATGGCGGAAAATTTTATTTCAACATATAGTATACTCTTAACCTAACAAACACCTATGCAATACAGAAGATTTGGAAGAACAGGCTGGCATGTCAGTGAAATTGGCTATGGCATGTGGGGGCTGGCTGGCTGGACAGGCTCGGATGACCAAGAGTCCGAAAGATCCTTAGATGTAGCCGTAGAAATGGGCTGTAATTTTTTTGATACAGCCTGGGGCTATGGCAGCGGCAGGAGCGAACAAATTCTGGGAAAGTTACTGAAACGGCATCCGGAAAAAACATTGTACCTGGCAACAAAAATTCCACCGAAAAATTTTACATGGCCTTCTAGAAAAGGCTTCACCCTGGATGAATGTTTCCCCCCCGACCATATCCGGGAGTATACCGAAAAAAGCCTGAAAAACTTAAATGTAGAAACCATTGCCTTGCAGCAGTTCCATGTGTGGGAAGATAGCTGGGCCACCGATGAACGCTGGCAACGGACTGTAGAAGATTTGAAAAAAGAAGGAAAGATACAAGCAATGGGAATCAGTGTAAACCGCTGGGAACCGGAAAATTGCCTCGAAAGCCTGAAAACCGGCCTTATAGATGCTGTGCAAGTGATTTATAATATATTTGACCAGGCTCCTGAGGATGAACTTTTTCCGCTATGCCAGAAACTCGACATTGGCATTATAGCCCGTGTTCCTTTCGATGAAGGCACACTTACCGGAAATCTGACAAAAGATACCACATTTCCCAAAGACGACTGGCGAAGTACCTATTTTGTTCCGGAAAACCTGCAGTCCAGTGTGGAACATGCAGACCAGTTAAAACCATTGGTCCCCAGTGGAATGACTATGCCAGAAATGGCTCTCCGGTTTATTCTTAGTAATCAACATGTACATACCACTATACCAGGCATGCGAAAATTGAATCATGTTAAGTCTAATGTGAGTACAAGTGATGGCAAAGGTTTGCCTGAAGATTTACTAAAAAAGTTGAAAGAGCACAGATGGGACCGTCAGCCTAACAGCTGGTCGCAATAAGTTGTGTCGCTTGCAGTGCTAATAAAAGGAGTATTTTTATAGAGTATGATAGATATAATGTACCAGTTTCCGGTATACTGTTAAAAAAAATAAATAGGGCTCTATACAATAATTGCGATTAAATCAAGTTTACTAGATAGCTTATAAAAAACAGGTTTAGGATATTGGCAAGACTGACTTTTAAGTTTGAATAGTATCCGGCTGTTAGCTAATAAAAAAACTCCCTAATCAAGCACATTTATTATGTTTGAAAGCATCTGTTTAGCAGTTGTTAATCCGTAATAAATGAGTTTAACTGAATTTATCAGGAATTATTGTGCTTGTGTAGGATATTTGTGGTTATTGTAGAAAAAAAGTCTGAGTAGATGAGCTGCTACCTAGCGTCAGTAGTTTGTGGGTAGGAAAAAGCAGCATACTTAACTTTAAAGGGTAAAAGCTTGAGTAAGGAAAATCAAGGATTTGGATTTTATCTGGATGATGATTAGCCTATTTTTGCAAACAGATTCTCGTTTGTATATTTACGCCACATATACAAAATAAAAACCTCCACCAGAGGTAGAGGCCTTTATAAATATACACTTTTTGCATTATGTAGTCACCTACACAACTGAAAAAAATACTGCAATATTCGTTCCAAGCATGTATTTTCTGAAAAAATTATTAATGTTTTTTTATGAAGAAAGCCTTTGTTTTAAACAAAGGCTTTTTGATTTCAATGCCTATCGAAAGGAATGTTTCATAGTATGTTGATTATCAGAATGGTTACCGAAACGAAAAAAAAGATTGTACATTCTAAAGTTTTTTCAACTATTTTTTCATCTTACAGAATGCGGGTATAAAGCATTTACCCTGTGTACAGATTTAGAAAAATAGGTTTACAAACATCCATAGCCAAGCTGAGGTATCAGTAACTACTAGTTGATTTTGTAGCTTTCTCTCTACTCAACTTCATGCGGACGGGTTAGAATATGTCTCTTTTCCCATTGGAGTTTCTCTTCGGCTATCTCTTCTAAATCTTCCTTAGAGAAGGTAAAGGTTAACAGGCTGTTTAAATCTGGTTGGCCAGCGTCTACCCAGCTTGTATACCATAAATCACTTACCAGCTTGATAGAGGCTTTTAATCTTCTTTCTACCTGACCTGCTAGCATGGTGTGGTAGGCTTTACAAAAGGCTTTAGAATATACCTTTGTTGTTATGTTTCCCCGCTGCTCAAAGCTATATTTTTTATCTTCGGGAAAACGCGACGTTAACTCTTTTTCGAATCGCAAAACAGAATCCAGGGCTTGATGCGAACTCATGACCGCTTGCCAGGCGGCTTCCAGAGGATTGTCAATATAGGTAGCTGTACCAGTAAAGTAATCATAATCATCCGAGAATATTTCCGGCAGACGAGATTCCCACAATCCATGAATACCATGCTGGTTAGTAAGCTGGCCATTGTAGTTTTCAGTCGTATGCAATGGCACATGGGCATCGGCAATATAGTGGCCCAGGTCGGCTGATACCCGTAATATACGTTTAGCATCTTTTTGCAGGAAAGCTTCTGTGAGCTGGTATTTCATAAAATTGATCTGCCAGGGCACAATACCATAAGCCATTAAAGTATCTTCAGAATATACATCCACTGCTTCTTTCCAGCTGTGCGGTAAGGTAGAGCGTGTATCATCGCTGTAAACATCCAGATCGATATAATGCCTGGGGGCTTCACCAGCCACAGCATAGCGACGTTTATCCGGGTTTACGGCATTCTCTGTAATATACCGGATATGGTATTTATAAAAAGTGATCATTTCCGGAGGTAAGCAGAAAACAGCCAGGCGGTTAATCCGTTGATGAGCTAAAAATCCCCAAGCAAAACTTTCATACAGGCTACCTAATATTAACAAGCCCAACGTAAAAAATACTTTCTTCATTCTGATAAACAATGAGCTGAGCAAGCTAAATAAAACCTAAAAAGTAATTTTGCAATTATTATAAATTAGCTTACATTTGCACTCCTTTATAGGAATCAAGACTTTCAAGCATAGAATTATATTTACAAAAGAGATGGCAAATCATAAATCTGCATTAAAAAGAATAAGAGCTAACGAAGCTAAGCGTTTGAGAAATAAGTATCAGGCAAAAACTACCCGTACGTTCATCAAAAAGTTAACTACTACTACTGATAAGGCTGAAGCACAGGAGCTGTTCAAGAAAGTATCTTCGATGATTGACCGCCTGGCTAAAAAGAACATTATTCATAAAAATAATGCCGCTAACAAGAAATCTAAGCTTGCCAGACTGGTAAATAAGCTCGCTTAAGTATCTGTCTTGAAGATACGGTTCAGCCTTATGCCTCAACGCATAAGGTTTTTTTGTTTACATAAGTCTGTAAGTAGGGTATAAAGGTCAGCATAATATTACATGGGAAAAACGATTCCTGGGTTATGCATCAATTTGCACATGGAAACTGACAATTATACGCAGAGTTTGAAAATATTAAGCTGGGCAGAAGAAGACCGCCCACGAGAAAAATTACTGATGAAAGGCAAATCAGCCTTGTCGGATGCTGAACTGATAGGTATTTTAATTGGCTCTGGTACTATATCTATGAGTGCTGTGGATCTGGCCAAGATAATCCTGAACGATGTAAATAACAACCTCAACGAACTGGCTAAACTTTCGGTGAAAGATCTGCAAAAGTTCAAAGGAATTGGAGAAGCAAAAGCCATCAGTATTATGAGTGCACTGGAACTGGGCAGAAGGCGAAAAGAGAGTGATTTGCCTAAAAAATTACGTATTACTTCTTCTAAAGATGTATACGATATGATGGCGGCTAATCTGCTTGACTTACCACACGAAGAGTTTTGGGTATTGCTATTAAACCGGGCAAATGCTGTGATTAAGAAAGTACAGATTAGCGCAGGTGGAGTAGCCGGTACAGTGGCTGACCCAAAACTGATATTTAAAACAGCTCTGGAAAACCTGGCTAGCAGTATTATCTTGGTCCATAATCATCCCTCGGGCAACATGATGCCAAGCCAGGCAGATAAGGAACTTACCAAAAAGATGAAGGAAGCAGGTAAACTGCTGGATATTCCTGTACTGGATCATGTGATTTTTGCTGACAGAGTATTCTATAGCTTTGCCGACGAGGGTATCTTGTAAGGAAGATGTACTGAAAATAGTAGAGGCTTCGTTAGTAGATGAAGAGAAATATAAGCTGCATTTATTAGTTTCGTCTTAACTTGCCTGTATGAAAAAATCCAATGCTGTCTATTTTTTCGGAATCATTATAGCCGTTATTTTTATTCTCGTCTATACCTTTGCAGATACGTCGGCTAATGATTCGTATCTGGAGAAGCTCACTAAATTCCGGGCTGAGAAAGATAGATTCTTCCAAAGCTCAGAAGAATCCCCCTTTGAAGACAAAAAAAAGTTTACCAAACTCACTTACTTTGCTCCAGATCAGGCTTACCGGATTAAAGCAACGGTAGAGCCGATTAGAGATACAGCCAAGCTCAAATTACGGATGACTGGAGGCG
This sequence comes from Rhodocytophaga aerolata, assembly GCF_030503435.1. Taxonomy (GTDB): domain Bacteria; phylum Bacteroidota; class Bacteroidia; order Cytophagales; family 172606-1; genus Rhodocytophaga; species Rhodocytophaga aerolata. The sequence continues at coordinate 335,392 of NZ_JAUKPO010000005.1, read as the reverse complement.
AAGAAGAAAGTTTCGTTAGGTATGGGTACGCCTCTTTTAAACTTAAAGATCAGGAACACAAGGTGCTTTTGCTGCTAAAAATGGGAGAAGATGGAGAAGAAGATGGCTTGTTTCTGCCCTTTACTGATGAAACGAATGGCTTTGAAACCTATGGCGGGGGCCGTTACTTGGATCTGGAACTAGATAAAAATAATGAGTTGATGATAGATTTTAATTTTGCCTATAATCCTTTCTGTGCTTATAATCATAATTATACCTGTCCGGTTCCCCCTAAAGAAAACCATATTGGTATAAAGATTAATGCAGGCGAGAAGGATTATCCCCGGGATGATTCTTAACTGATCAAGTTTATCTCTACCAGGAGATTGAACCTTTGACGTATTACCAGGATTAGGTGATTACGTCAAAGGTTTTAATTTTGGTGCTAATAAAATAAATATCTTTCTTCGCCTACTTACTCAATAACCTTTTTTATTTTTGAGTTTAAAAAATGTTGCTGATTGGCAACTTTTATTAACATCTGTTTCATGAAGATATCATATAACTGGTTAAAGCAATATATACAAGTAGACGAAAGTGCACAGGAAATAGCAAATCTGCTAACCCGGTCGGGGCTAGAGGTAGAACATGTGGAGGGAGTAGAATCGATAAAAGGCGGGCTGCAAGGAATAGTGATAGGAGAGGTGCTTACCTGCAAAAAACATCCGGAAGCTGATAAGCTCAGTTTAACTACTGTAGATATTGGCAATGGCTCGGTGGTTCCTATTGTTTGTGGAGCCTCTAATGTAGCTGCCGGACAAAAAGTAGTGGTGGCGACAGTGGGTGCTACGTTATATCCTTCCGAAGGGGAACCATTAAAAATAAAAAAAGCCAAGATTCGTGGAGAGGTATCAGAAGGGATGATTTGTGCGGAAGATGAAATAGGCATAGGTACCTCACATGCCGGAATAATGGTGCTCCATACCGATCTGCCCAATGGAACGCCTGCTGCCAAATATTTTAACCTGGAGCCAGATTATGTATTGGAAATCGGCTTAACTCCCAACCGGGCTGATGCGGCCTCTCATATAGGCGTAGTGCGTGATTTAAAAGCCTTGCTTCACCGCGAATACCAACTGCCGTCGGTAGAGGCTTTTCATGTGCATCAAACAAGTGCTTCTATTGAAGTGATCGTAGAAAATACAGAAGCAGCGCCAAGATACTCTGGTGTAACCATTAGCAATCTTACAGTACAAGAGTCTCCCGAATGGCTAAAAAAACGGCTGCAGTCTATTGGCTTAACTCCCATTAACAATGTGGTGGATGTTACCAATTTTGTGCTGCACGAATTAGGGCAGCCCTTGCATGCATTTGATGCGGCAAAAATTACCGGCAATAAGGTAGTAGTAAAAACGCTATCTCCGGGAACCCCTTTTGTAACCTTAGACGGACAAGAAAGAAAGCTGCACGATACTGATCTGATGATCTGTAATGCAGAAGAACCTATGTGCATAGCTGGTGTTTTTGGAGGAATTAACTCAGGCGTTACTACAGAAACAAAAGCCATATTTCTGGAAAGTGCCTGCTTTAATCCAGTGTACATTCGCAAAACAAGCCAGCAACATAGCTTAAAAACGGATGCTTCCTTCCGGTTTGAACGGGGTACTGATCCGAATATTACCGTATATGCATTAAAACGGGCCGCTTTACTAATTGGAGAACTAGCAGGCGGGGTAGTTACTTCAGAAATTATAGACATTTATCCTCAGCCAGTAGCAAATTTTGAAGTAAACCTCCTCTACAAAAACGTTAACAGGCTTATTGGGAAGGTATTAGATAAGGACACCATTAAATCCATCCTTAGTAATCTGGATATTCACATTACTAGTGAAACAGATGCTGCACTGCAACTTAGTATTCCTCCTTACCGGGTAGATGTACAACGGGAAGCGGATGTGATAGAGGAAATCTTACGCATATATGGCTACGACAATATAGAAATTCCTGACCGTTTACATGCAGACTACCTGGCTGAATTTCCGTCAGTTGATAAAAACAAACTGCAATATAAAATTACGGCCTTGCTATCGGATAATGGCTATTATGAAATTATTACCAATTCTCTGACAAAGGCCATTTATACCGAGAAGTTTGCGTTTGTAGCTGCCGGGCAAAATGTAGAAATACTAAATAAACTGAGTGAAGACCTGGGCGTGATGCGCCAGACACTTCTGTTTTCAGGGCTAGAGGTGATGGCCTATAACAGCAACCGGCGCCAGAAAGAGCTGAAACTATTTGAATTTGGTACCACCTACTACAAAACTGAGGGTAAATACGTGGAAAAAAACCGGCTGGCTTTGTTCTTAGCAGGTGATAAGCAGGCTGAAAGCTGGCAGCAAAAAAGCAAATCTGTAAATTTTCATGATCTGCTTAGCACCGTGCAGAAGTTGTTGCAACGGATGCATGTAAAAAACATAGAAAGTAAAGATACCGAACTGGCAATATTCTCGTATGGGCTATGTTATAAAATAAACAACCGGGAGGTAGCTAACATAGGGCTGTTGCAACCATCTATCTGTAAATTTATGGATATGAAAGGGCAGGTATTTTATGCAGATATTGACTGGGATTATTTATTAAAACAATATTCAGGGAATCTGGAAGTAAAAGAAGTGCCCAAATACCCGGAAGTACGCAGGGATCTGTCTCTGGTAATTGATAAAAATATAAGTTTCCAGACCATCAGACAACTAGCTATGGCGAGTGAACGCCGCTTGCTTAAATCGGTAAATGTATTTGATGTATACGAGGGAGAAAACATAGGAAAAGAGAAAAAATCGTATTCGGTAAGTTTTATTCTGCAGGATGAAAACGCTACACTTACCGATGTAGTAATTGATAAAACGATGCAACGGTTAATGCAAGTGTTTGAAAAAGAGCTAAGTGCTGTTATTCGCAAATAAGAAAAAGTACGCTTTTATATACTTACAGTTAGTACAAACAAGGCAAAGCCATGAACCTAGAAGAAGCTATAACGAAATTTGAGATATTGGAAAGTAAAGCTTTACAGTTAATTGCTTTATCAGATCACCTGAAAGGCGAAGTGCAACGGCTTACCACGGAGAATGAACAGCTGAAAAGTACCGTTAAGAATCAGGCGGCAGAAATACGGTCGATTGGTAAAAAACAGGAAACATCGAAGAATGAAAATAATTTTCAAAATGTTTATAAAATTAGTAAACTTGTAAACTCAATACCTGCAGATTCGGAAGAAACTACAGATCTGAAATTAAAAATTGACGAATATATACAAGAGTTAACTAGATGCATTGCTCATCTGAGTAAATAAACATTTATTAGAATGGGAAACCTCTCGATAAAAATAAAAATTGCTGACCGTGAATATCCCATTAAAGCTCCGGCAAGTGAAGAGGCAAAGCTACGAAATGCCGGTAAAGCCATTAATGATAAGCTCAGACAATACAGAGCACAATTTGGAATAGATGATAAGCAAGATTTACTGGCAATGGTTGCTATTGATTGTATGGTTGAAAAAATACAGGCAGACGAAGATAAGCTGGGTGTAAATTCGGTGATCACAGACAAAATGGATCGCCTGGATCATCTGCTATCCTCTGCTTTGTAAAATTTAGCATTAGGTGACTAAGGTTATCGCATGGGTTTGCCTTGGTATTATTAGCATTAGCAATGTATTCTACTTCAACTTCTTTCTACCATTCGTTTACGATTACTTTAGATAGGTAATACAGTTTTCTTCAGGCTCTGCTTTTTGTAACTATATTTTTACCGTTCAATTACAAAAAGATATGCCCGATGTAGTAGTAGTATCCATAGCCGCCCTTCTGTCACTAGGAATAGGAATAGTGATTGGCAGAGTACTTTTAAGAAAAGTATTCAAAAAAGAGGAAGTAGAAGCTCAAGACAGAGCTAAACTAATTATTAAAGAAGCAGAACTTACTGCAGAGAATATAAAGAAAGACCGCATTTTAGAGGCAAAAGAGAAGTTTTTAAAACTGAAAGCTGAATTTGAAGAAGAAGCCAACAAGAAAAAACAAATTCTGATTACCAATGAAAATAAGCTGAAGCAGCGGGAGCAAAGCCTGATCCAGAAAGAGCAAAATATTGCCAAAATGCTGGAGCAGAACAAGCGCCGCGAGGCTGAACTCGACAGTATGAAGGAAAATCTGACCGAGCAGCTGGATATCACCAATAAAAAGCGGGAAGAAGCTGAAAAACTGCGTTCCTCACAAGTGGCCAAGCTGGAAAAAATTGCCAACCTCACCGCCGATGAAGCCCGCGACCAGTTGGTGGAAGCCTTGAAAGATGAAGCTCAAACCCGTGCTTCTTCCTATATCAAAAACATTGTAGAAGAAGCCCGTCTGACAGCTACCAAAGAAGCCAAAAAAGTAGTGATTGAAACCATTCAACGCACCGCTACCGAGAATGCTATAGAAAACTGTGTATCGGTTTTTAATATTGAAAGCGACGATGTAAAAGGGAAAATTATTGGCAGGGAAGGCCGGAATATACGTGCCCTGGAAGCTGCTACCGGTGTAGAAATCATCGTAGATGATACCCCGGAAGCTATTATTATCTCTGGGTTTGATCCTGTCCGCCGGGAAATTGCCCGATTATCGTTACATAGACTCGTACAAGATGGCCGCATTCACCCGGCACGTATTGAGGAAATTGTAGCAAAGACTCAAAAGAATATTGAAGAAGAAATAATCGAGATAGGGGAACGTACTGTTATTGACCTTGGCATACATGGCTTACATCCGGAACTGATCAAACTGATAGGCCGCATGCGTTTCCGGTCTTCGTATGGTCAAAATCTGTTGCAGCACTCCAGAGAGGTAGCCAAACTTTGTGCAACCATGGCAGCTGAATTAGGCTTAAATGTGAAGTTAGCTAAAAGAGCAGGCTTGCTTCATGATATTGGGAAAGTCTGGCCCGAAGAACCTGAACTGCCTCATGCGATTTTGGGTATGGAGCTGGCAAAGAAATACAAAGAACATCCGGAAGTTTGCAACGCTATAGGTGCACACCACGATGAAATAGAAATGACTTCGCTTATCTCTCCGATTATACAAACCTGTGATGCTATCTCTGGTTCCAGGCCAGGTGCCCGCCGCGAGGTAATGGAATCGTATATCAAACGGTTGAAAGAATTGGAAGAACTGGCTGTTTCGTTCCAGGGAGTAACCAAATGTTATGCAATACAAGCCGGCCGCGAACTGCGTGTGATGGTAGATGCAGAAAATGTAACCGATGAAAGAGCTAATCTGCTTTCGTACGATATCTCACAGAAAATAGAAAAAGATATGCAGTATCCGGGTCAGATAAAAGTAACCGTAATCCGGGAAATGCGTGCGGTGAGCTATGCCAAGTAATGGATACATAAACATAACCTGATTATATGGAGACGCGATAAAACGCGTCTCTTTTGTTTTTTAGTAGATTATGTGCAGTTTATGCTAGTAATTTGTAAGTTTAGGCTGGTTTCAATTCTCCTGACACATGGCTGACAACTATATCCTGATTAGTAAATTCACCGCCCTATTCCTGTTTGTTTTCCTAGCCCTTGCCTGTAAAGATAAAGTAGCATCCAACGATGATAATAAACCCATTACGCCCGCTCAGCAACCTTCTCCGCCTTCTGCCTATTCCCAGTTACTTTGGAGTGATGAATTTGATGGTAACCAGATTGATTTAACAAAATGGCAACACGAAGTAAATGATAACGGTGGTGGAAACAATGAATTGCAGTATTACACAGCAGATACCAGAAATTCCTACCTTGAGAATGGCAACCTGGTTATTGAGGCTATTAAAGAGGACTACAAAACCAGAAAGTATACTTCGGCCCGCCTCAATACCAAAGGGAAAGCTGACTGGCTATACGGTAAAATTGAAGTCAGAGCTAAAGTGCCCAAAGGCCAGGGAATATGGCCTGCCATATGGATGCTGCCTACGGACGAAGAATTTGGCGGATGGCCCAGAAGTGGCGAAATAGATATTATGGAAATAATTGGTAATAAGCCCAATACGTTACATGGTACGGTTCACTTTGGCCCCGCTTGGCCAAATAATCAACAGAAAACTACATCTTATGTATTACCTGCCGGAGACTTCTCCGACGATTTTCACGTATATTCTATTATCTGGGATAAAAACCTCATTCGATGGTATATAGATGGTACACACTATTTTACCATTAAACCAGAAGACCTCAAACCTCATATTTATCCGTTTAATGCAAAGTTTCATATGCTCCTGAACCTAGCTATTGGCGGTAACTGGCCGGGCAACCCGGATGATACAACAGTTTTTCCACAGAAACTGCTGGTAGATTATGTACGGATATACAAAAAGCCAGGATAAGGTGCTAATTTAAGATGTGCTACAGAGTGGATGATTCAATACCTGTTCTTGCCTTATTAATTTTTTCGTTTGATATACATTTATAATTGCCTGTGATTTCATGAAACAAACCATCCTATTCCTTATACTTCTCAGCACAGTTACGTTATCTACGTTTGCTCAGGAAAAGGAAGTGCCTAAATCTCCACCTAGAGCTGAGGGAGAAGGCCCCTTTAATCAGCTAATTATCCGCGGAGTTACACTGATCAATGGCACAGGGGCACCGCCTATTGGACCGGTAGATATTGTAGTAGAGAAAAACAGGATTAAGACTATTAAAGTAGTAGGTTACCCTGGTGTGCCTATAAAACCAGAGAGCCGGCCAACAGCTAATCCTGGTGATAAAGAACTAAATGCAGAAGGAATGTATCTGCTGCCAGGATTTATAGATATGCATGGCCACAGTGGAGGGGCAGAACAGGGCACTACCGCTGAATATGTATTTAAATTATGGATGGCACACGGCATTACTACCATCCGCGACCCCTCCTGCGCCAATGGCCTTACCTGGACTTTGGAACATAAAAACAAAAGCATCCAGAGTACCATTACTGCTCCCCGCATAGAAGCATATGCCTACTTCGGACAAGATGCTAAAACCCCCGTAACGTCTCCGGAGGCAGCTAAAGAATGGGTAAAAAACCTGGCTAAACGGGGAGCCGATGGCATTAAGTTTTTCGGAACCCGTCCAGATATTATGGCAGCCGCACTAAGCGAAGCCAAACTGCAAGGGTTACGGTCGGCTTGTCACCATGCACAAATGGATGTAGCCTGGCTGAATGTCCTGCAAACGGCTAAAATGGGACTTACCACTATGGAACACTGGTATGGATTGCCAGAAGCCCTATTTACTGACCGCACCATCCAGGACTATCCGGTAGAGTATAATTACCAGAATGAACAACACCGCTTCGGGGAAGCAGGTATTTTGTGGAAACAGGCAGCCCAACCCTATTCTGAAAAATGGAATAAAGTAATGGATGAACTCATTGCCCTGGATTTCACCATCGATCCTACGTTTAACATCTACGAAGCTAACCGGGAGCTGATGCTCGCCCGGCGGGCAGAGTGGCACGACGAATATACGCTGCCTTCTTTATGGGAATTTTACCAACCTAGCCGGGTTTCGCATGGTTCCCATTGGCATTACTGGGGCACCGAGCAGGAAGTAGCCTGGAAGGAAAATTACCGCCTGTGGATGACCTTTGTCAATGAATATAAAAACCGGGGAGGCCGTGTAACAACAGGTTCAGATTCAGGGTATATTTTTCAACTTTATGGGTTTGCCTACATCCGGGAGCTGGAATTACTCCGCGAAGCAGGGTTTCATCCCCTAGAAGTGATCCGGGCTGCCACGCTGAAAAGTGCGGAAGCATTAGGGCTAGCTAACGAAATAGGATCTGTAGAAGTAGGTAAATTGGCTGACTTTGTAATTGTAGAAGAAAATCCTTTGCAAAACCTGAAAGTACTCTATGGCACCGGAGCTATTAAACTCAACGAACAGAACGAAGTTACCAGAGTAGGAGGGGTAAAGTACACCATAAAAGATGGAATAGTATACGATGCTAAACAACTACTTGCTGATGTACGCAAAATGGTAGCTGATGCCAAAGCAAAATCTAATTACCAGGTGGCACAACCAGGTGTAAAAAAGTAAAGTACATAAAGTCGTTAAAACGGTATGCTATTGGAAAAGCAGACGTGAAATTTACCTTATACTAAATTTATAGGAATGTAAAAGGGCTATTTTGGATATTTTACGCTAGTCTTCTAATAAAATTGCAATATTTTTTTTAACTTGTCCTATTAAAATAACTACTTATAACCAATGGCTAAATATAAGTTACAAATCAATAGTAAGAGTTATCAGGCCGATGTGGAGCCGGATACTCCACTGCTTTGGGTGCTACGCGACCACCTGGGCCTGGTAGGCACCAAATATGGCTGTGGAATTGCACAGTGTGGTGCCTGCACCGTGCATGTAAATGGTGAAGCTGTCCGTTCATGTGTACTGCCGGTTTCCGCAGTGGGTACATCCAAAGTTACCACCATTGAAGGGCTTTCTGAAAAAGGCGACCACCCAGTACAAGTAGCCTGGGACGAAGTAGACGTAGCGCAGTGCGGCTATTGCCAGGCCGGCCAGATCATGACGGCTGCCGCCCTGTTAAAGAAAAAGCCAAAGCCTTCTTCTGAAGAAATAGATGCTGCCATGACCGGCAATATCTGCCGTTGCGGAACCTACCACCGCATCCGCCAAGCTGTACAAGTAGCCTCCACTAAAACCAAATAGCCATGTCCACTCAACTACATACAAGCAGACGTAATTTTATGAAGCTGGCTGCTACAGCAGGTGGTGGCCTTTTGCTAGGTTTCAACTGGACCAATTCTGGAGCAGCTACTGCTTCCGTTGTAAATAATACTGCCCTCGCAGCAGGCACAGAGTTTAACAGTTATTTGTCTATTGCGGCAGATGGAATAGTTACTATCTTTTCTCCCAATCCGGAAGTGGGACAAGGCATTAAAACAGCCTTTCCCATGATTGTAGCCGAAGAACTGGATGTAGACTGGACGAAAGTAAAAACAGTACAGGCTCCTCTGGATAAAAATAAATTTGAACGCCAGGTAACCGGAGGCAGTGGGGCTATTCCGCACTCCTGGAAGCGGCTAAGGCAAGCAGGTGCTACTGCCCGTCAGATGCTGATGGAAGCAGCGGCTAAACGGCTTAATGTACCGGCCGGTGAACTATCTACGGAAAAAGGGATGGTGATTCATAAGGCTAGCAATAAAAAATTAAGTTATGGCGAATTAGCTGCTGATGCTGCCAAGCTTACTGCACCAACTGATGTAAAATTGAAAGACATCAAGGACTTTAAGCTCATTGGAACGTCAGTAAAAAATGTAGAAAACAAAAACCTGTTCACCGGAAAGCCGCTGTTCGGAATAGATTTTCACCGGGAAGGCATGTTGTATGCCATGATACAAAGGCCCTCTGCATTCGGCATGAAAATTAAATCAGCCGATGTTACAGCTGCTAAAGCCATGCCCGGAATTGTAGATGTGGTAACCTTCAACAACAATGTAGCTGTGGTAGGTAAATCTACCTGGCAGGTTATGAAAGCCCGCAAAGCCTTAAAAGTAGAATACGAAAAAGAAGGGGATCTGGAAAGTACTTCCGACCACGACCGTTTATTTACGGAGCTGATGAACAACGGGGAAGCCACCGAACGCCGGAAAGATGGAGATGTGGAAGCCGCTTTTAAGAATGCAGCGAAAGTAATAAAGAGTGAATACCAATGCCCCTTTCTGCCCCACAGCCCGCTAGAACCCATGAACTTCTTTGCTCATGTGCGGCCAGATGGCGTAGAATTGGTTGGGCCTACTCAAACACCAGACCTGGCCAGAAATGAAACCGCTAAGCTACTGGGAATAGACCCTGAGAAAGTAACGGTAGAAATGACACGGATGGGAGGGGGGTTTGGCCGCCGTCTGAAAGCTGATTTTGCCATTGAAGCTGTAGAAGTTTCGAGGTTAGTAAAAGCCCCAGTAAAACTAATCTGGACCAGGGAAGACGACATGACTGGCGGAAGCTACCGTCCGGCTGTACGTTACCGCTTTGAGGCAGCCCTGGATGCACAAGGCAACATGATCGGCTATAAGCTCCGGGGCGTAGGGATCAACGCAGGTAATTCTACCCGTGAACATAATTTCCCTTCTGGTGCGGTAGATAATCTGTTGATAGATTCTGTAGAGCATAAGTCTCCGATTACTACTGGAGCTTGGCGGGCACCTATTACCAATTTCCTTGCTTTTGCCGAACAATCGTTTCTGGATGAAGTAGCCATTACCGCAGGCAAAGATCCGGTGCAGTTCCGTTTGGACTTACTAGATAAAGCCAAGAAAGCACCTGTCGGCGAAATCAAATACGATATAGATCGTATGAAAGCTGTCATTCAACTGGCAGCCGAGAAGTCTGGCTGGGGTAAAAAGAAAGACGTAGCCCAAGGATTTAGTGTGTATTTCTCTCACCTGTCTTATGTAGCTCAGGTTGGAGAAGTAGCGATGCAAAATGGCAAACCAGTCTTGAAAAAGATATATGCAGCTGCCGATTGTGGAGTAGTAGTAAATCTAAGCGGCGCCCGTCAGCAGGTAATAGGAGGTGTTGTAGATGGTTTAGGCCATGCCATGTATGGTAATCTGACTTTTAAGGAGGGTGCACCAGAGCAAACCAATTACAACAGTTACCGGCTTATCCGCATCAACGAAATTCCGGAAGTAGAAGTCCACTTTGTGGATAATGGCATAGATCCAACTGGGTTGGGTGAGCCAGCTCTTCCTCCAACAGGAGCTGCTGTAGCCAATGCTATTTTTAAGGCAACCAACAAACGCTTAAAAAATCAGCCGTTTATAGAGCAGGATGCTTTCAAAGGAGTTTCCTGATGTAAAGCATAGCTATCTATTCAACAAAGCCTGGTACACAAGTTAACTTTTGTATCAGGCTTCTGTATTTTACAGAGTAAAATAGCCAAAACAATCTTAAAAGTTTTCGTATTAGCTCTTAGGTTAGAAAAAATAACTAATGGATCAGGAAGAACTTGACTACCAAAAAGGTCTGGTATACCGGGCCTCCATAGAATTTATCAAAATTAAAGGCCTGGAAGACTTTATAGAATACCTACAGGTAGTTGATGAAACCGACCGGATACCAGCTAATAGTGCCTTAGATAAAGAAACCTATGTAGCTGTATTACGGCAGGCAATCAACGATTACCGGAAACAAATGTTGAAACAATAAATAACCAACTGGTTAGAACTCCCGCTTATCTTCTTTGCTGGCTTGCTCTATGGCCTGAATCAATTTTTCATCCGGCAATCGTTCGTACCAGTCGGCATTTAGCAGTAAGCGCACAGATTGTTCGCCTCCGCTGGGAGTACAAACCACAGGGATTTTATTTCCATTGCCTTCCAATAGGTTTTCTGCTTTTTTGGCGGTTTTCCCCTCAATACCAGCTAACGCTTGTACACATATCCATTTAGTAGTTTGGCTGTCAGTAATTTCTCTTTGTTTCATACGTTCAGTAAAAAGTAGGCTATAGCACACAGTGAGCTCACACAAAAAGGGATTATCCCTCATGTAGAGAAGCTACCAGTTAAGCATAAGGGAGTTATACGATTTTATCAGACAAAGGCTATTCAGCATGCTACTTTTTTATATACTATACTGCTCAGAAGTTTGTTTTTAACTAATGATTGATTCTGACGAAGAAAATACACTATACTGTTTTGTAGTAGCTCTACTGTAAATGATGAAATTAAGTAACATGCAAAATATAAAAATACCTTTTACGATGGCTATAAAATAAGTATATTTGGTTTTTATCGCACTGTTTATGAGGTGTATTGTTCATCTTTTAACTGCTATTTTTTTTTCTGCTTCTCTACTAAATGCTCAATCAATCCGCATTGAACGGATTTCCACAAAGCAAGGTCTTTCCCATGGTTCAGTTACGAGTATTACCCAGGACAATAAGGGTTACCTTTGGTTTGGCACGCCAAATGGATTAAACCGGTTTGATGGCTATGGCTTTAAAGTTTTCAGCAGAAGCCACACCGACTCAACTGCATTACCTAACAATATTATCCGGGTAATACATCAGGATGCGCAAGGCAATATCTGGCTAGGAATCGATAATCATGGCTTGATCAAATTCGATCCGGTGAGCGGGAAATACAAGCAATATAAACACGATGCTACCCAACCCGACAGTTTGAGCCACAGTGACGTATATGCCATTACTATTGATAAACAAAATAATTTTTGGGTAGGTACCTATGGAGGCGGACTTAATTTATTCAATCCGGATAGTGGCACGTTTACCAGTTTCCGGCATAAAAAAGGAGATACCAACAGCCTTTCTGACGATTATATACAGGCCATGTATGCCGATGAGGCAGGGATGCTATGGATTGGCACGGAGAGAGGAGGCTTAAATAAATTTGATCCAGAGAATAAAACATTTCAGGCATATCATATAGACACATCTGGTAAGAAAAAGATGGCACCTGTATGGGGAATCTGTGCAGATGATGCAGGATTTTTGTGGCTGGCAACCGATGGCGATGGCTTATTACGGTTTGATAAGCAAACAGCTCAATTTCAGGTATATAAAAATAATCCTGCCAATCCACAGAGCCTATCGCATAATAACCTTACAGCTATCATTGGCGACCAGGAGGGCAACCTGTGGGTAGGTACCTGGGGCGGAGGGTTAAATAAATTTAATCCCCGTACAGGCAAAGCTGTACAATATGCCTATCATCCCTATTTGCCAGACAAACTCGGCAGCAGTACCATCTATACCTTATTTCAAGACAAGTCGGGGTTAATATGGGTAGGCACCAACGGACAAGGAGTAAATCAGTTCAACCCTTTAGGCTCCAGTTTCAGAACCTATGCGTTTGATCCAGGACAACCAGATGGCTTAAGTGACAACGCTATACGGGCTATTCTGGAAGATACAGATAGCCAGGTGTGGGTGGGTACCAATGGCAGCGGATTAGATCACTTGAATTTGTTAACTGGCAAAGCCCGGCATCATATGCCAGATCCAACCAATAATAACACTATTTCCGGTTTAGCGGTGATTTCTCTCTGTAAAGATCCGGAGCAGAATATATGGGTTGGGACGTACGAAGATGGACTCAATAGAATAGATTCCAAAACAAACCAAATAACCAGGTATGTTCATAATTCAACGGACAGCTTAAGTCTGGCTGATAACCGGATACTGGCCCTGTTGGCAGACGAAGGCTATATCTGGGTGGGTACGTATGAAGGAGGACTAGATAAGCTTGATCCAAAAACAGGGCATTTTCAGCATTTTCAGCACCATCCGGATGATAGCGGCAGTATTAGTAGCAATGCCATCCGGTGCCTTTACAAAGATCGACGGGGGAATATCTGGATTGGTACCAAAGATGGGCTGAACCGATTTGATAAAGCCACACAAACTTTCCAAAGATATACTCACACTCCTGGAAAGCCCGAAACGCTAAGCAGTAACTATATCCGCTGTGTGTATGAAGATCAGCAGGGCATCTTCTGGATTGGAACCTCGGAAGGTGGCCTGAATCGCTTTGATCTGCAGAAAGGAACGTTTACAACTATCAGCCAGAAAGATGGTTTGCCCGATAATGGGATTTATGGCATTGTTGGAGATGAGAATAACACTATCTGGATTAGTACAAATAAGGGCTTAGCCAGATATAATACCATTCAACAAAAGTTTACCATCTATGATGAGGGCGACGGCTTGCTAGGCAATGAATACAGTGTGGGAGGGTACCATCAGGGAGCTACAGGGCAATTGTATTTTGGTACGTTTAAAGGATTGAATGTTTTTCATCCGGATAGCATACGTGACAATAGTTTTGTGCCGCCCATAGTGATTACAGATGTAAAAATAGCCAATACTTCACGTCCGCACCTGCTGGCGCAACCTACCATAGAGCTTCAGTACACCGAAAATAATATTTCTTTTGAATTTGCAGCTCTCAGCTTCGAAGAAACAGCACAAAACCAATATGCCTACTATTTGTCTGGCGTTGATGAAGATACGGTATATAGTGGCACCCGGCGGTATGTAAGTTATACCAATCTGGAAGGTGGCAAATATACATTCTTTGTAAAAGCAGCCAATAGTGATGGCATATGGAATGAGCAGGGGACAGCCATCAACGTTTATATAGAGCCGCCCTTATGGCAGCAGCGATGGTTCAGAGCTATACTTGGGCTACTAGCTTTGTCGCTTATATTTCTGGTATATGGTATTCGCATCCGGACTATTAAAATACAAAACAGAAAGCTGGAAAATCTGGTAAAACAACGTACGGAAGAATTGCGGCTGCGAAGCCTGCAGCTGGAGCAGTCACTACAGGAAACTAACCGGCAAAAGCAGGAAGCCGAGCAACAAAGGCAGATAGCCGAAGAAGCCAACCGCCTGAAAACAGAGTTAACCAATATTACAGTACATGATCTGAAAAATCCATTAGGGGGCATTCTGATGTATACCGATCTGGTGAAAGAATCTTTACATGATCCGGCAAAAGTAGACAGGCTGGTAAACACCATCCGGGAAACATCGCAGAATATGTTTCACCTGATTTCCAACTTGTTGAAACGCAACCGCCTGGGCAGTACCTTTATAAGCTTGCAAAAAGACGTAATTGATATGGCTTTGCTGGTACGGGTAGTTGTAGACCGGAATATACCTCTGGCTTTGCATAAAAATCAGCAGCTTTATTTTGAAGGAGAACAGGGCTGTTATGCTGAGGTAGACCTGGATCTGATGAATGATCTGATAGAAAACCTGATAAGTAATGCTATCAAATTTACACCACCACATAAAAATATATGGGTGTATGTACAGGCTGCAAATGACAGGATTAAACTGATTGTGCAGGACGAGGGCCCAGGATTCAGACCCGATGAGCTTCAGAAACTATTCCGGCCATTTCAGCGCTTGTCGGCAAGGCCTACTGGCGGAGAGAACTCTACCGGACTTGGACTATCTATTGTACATCAGATTGTACAGCTCCATGCCGGCACTATACAGGTAGAAAGTAATGGGGAGAGGCAAGGAACTACATTTATCGTGCAGATACCGGCACAGAACTATACTGATGAGGATGAGGCAGGTTCTAATCCAGGTGCAGGAAGGTCAATTGATCAGACCAGATTTTAGTGCATATTTCACCAGGCCGGCCAGATTCTTTACACCCAGCTTGTTCATGGCATTTCTCCGGTGAGTATCCACAGTAGTTGGGGCAATAAATAATATATCAGCAATTTCTACCGACGAATATTCACGGGCGACCAGGGCTATTATTTCTTTTTCTCTGTCGGAGAGATGAGCTTCCGCGGCTGTATTGCCGTTTTCTCTGGTTTTGGCTCCTTCGGAAGTTAAGTATTGCCGGGCAAGTTCCTGAGCTACTGCATCGCTGAAATAATTGAGTCCACTGGCCACCCGCCGGATGGCTCTGGCTAGTTCTTCCCGGCCATTGGTCTTCAAAATATACCCTAACGCCCCGGCCTCCAGCATATGTTTAATTAAGGAGAGTTCGTTATTCATCGTCAGGATAAGCACTTTTACATGTGGAAACCGTTTTTTTATTTGCCGGGTAGTAGTCAGGCCATCTTGTACTGGCATCTGAATATCGAGAATAACCATGTCGCAGGGCATGCGTTCCAGCAGATGGATTACTTGTTCGCCGTTGGCAGCCGTCGCCACTACCTCCACATCAGGCAGATTAGCTGTCAGTTCACATATGCCATCCAGGAACATCTGATGGTCATCGGCAATAATCAGTCGTATAAGAGAGGGCATAAGAGCTAAATCATAAAGCGAATATACGCGATAATCCGGCCCATGTAAATACTTAAAATTGAGTATTTATTGAATTATTTTGTTCAGTTGCTAAGCTTATTTAGTTAAATTTAAACATCGTTTCTCTTACCTAGGCAGCTATTCTATGTTCAGGCAATTTTTTACTTCTGCTCCTTTTTGGCTCAATGGGCTGGTACTTGTCCGGATATTTACTGGTATGCTGATCATGAAATACGGGAAAGTGCTTTTTAGCAGTAGTGAAATGCAAGGGCAATTCGATTTTTTTGAAAATGTAATTAAGTTTCCAGCTCCGTATTTTCTGGCTTATCTGGCAAAAGGCACCGAATTTTTTGGTGGACTATTTCTAGCCTTAGGTTTATTCACCAGGCTTGCATCCCTTATGCTGGCAACTACCATGTTTGTGGCTACCTTTATTGCCAACAATGGCAAATTCTGGAGTGATGCTGAAGTGTCTTTTATGTATATGCTGCTTTTTCTTGTTTTTTTCTTTGCCGGCCCTGGCAAATGGAGCCTGGATTACCTGTTATTCGATAGGAAAAATAATAATCTTTAAAAGCTAGTCTCCTGCTTAGCACCTGCACATCACTTAGTTATTAAACTGATTCATCGTATTCTGAATACCAGCCGAGCAAAAGGACAAAGCAATGTCACAGGCTTTGTCAATATGCAGCGGAAGTTCAGCAAATTCATTTTTATCGAAATTCCCCAATACATACTCTATTTGTTTTCCTTTGGGAAAATCTCCGCCCACACCAAACCGCAACCTGGCATATTCTTGTGTTCCTAACGTTTCTTCGATATTCCGCAATCCATTATGCCCACCATGCGAGCCTTTGGGGCGCAGCCTCAGCTTTCCATAAGGCAGGGCTATATCATCAGTAATGATCAATACATTCTCAATTGGAATTTTCAGCTCCTTCATCCAATAGTTTACAGCTTTGCCACTCAGGTTCATAAACGTAGTAGGCTTTAGCACATAAATGCTTTTGCCTTTATATCGGAAATCAGCAGTATAGGCCAGGCGGTTGCTGACAAAATCTGTCCCGTTTTTGTCAGTTAGCTGGTCTACGGTAAGGAAGCCAATGTTATGGCGGGTTAGTTCATATTCTGGCCCAATGTTTCCTAAGCCGACTATCAAATATTTCATTCTATTTTTGAGTTTAAGCGATGATACGAGTCTGCATTATTTATTCAGTAGTAGAATCTTTTCCAGAATAGGCACAAACCCTATATATAGAAGCGAAATTACAAAAGTTTTTATTAACCTTGTCTGTTGAAAGACCTACACAACTATGATCGGAATAATTATGGGCAGTGAGTCAGATATGCGGGTAATGTCTGCGGCTGCTGATGTATTAAAAGAACTGGGCGTAACCTACGAGCTCACCATTGTATCGGCACACCGCACGCCACACCGCATGGTTCAGTACGCTGAATCGGCCAGAAGCCGGGGGTTGAAAGTGATTATTGCCGGTGCCGGGGGAGCCGCTCACTTGCCGGGTATGGTAGCCTCTCTAACAACATTGCCAGTTATTGGCGTACCAGTTAAATCTTCCAACTCCATAGATGGATGGGATTCTGTCTTATCTATTCTGCAAATGCCTGGCGGTGTGCCAGTAGCTACCGTTGCGCTGGATGGAGCTAAAAACGCTGGCATCCTGGCAGCACAAATTATTGGTACTACCGATGAAGTAATAGCAGCAAATCTGCAACGTTATAAAGACGGATTGCGTGAAAAAGTAGAAGATTCTGTCCGTAACTTGGAAGGAAAATAATATGCTTATAAGTTGATGTGTTGATTGGAGAAGTGAATAAGGATGTTTTTCTCGCCCTACACAACTATAAAGTTACTATTAAAGACTGAAGACCAGATATTAAAGACTTACGAAAGCTATGAGTGAATTTACTTTATGTAAGAACGGACATTACTACCAGAGTTCGCTGGCAGAGTGCCCATATTGCCCCAAAACAACGGCTCACCGTCCGGAGCCTGCTGCTCTGGATAAAACCAGAGTAGTTAATCCGGTGGTAGAGGAAGGCTTAGATAAAACCAAAATTATGCAAACACCCAACGAAGAGTTAGGCAATACACAGCCTGGGAACACAAGTAATCTGGCCAAAACCCAGATTTTTACTGGCAATTCGCCGGTAAGCAGCCCCACACCACAGCATAAACCGGCTCCTCCACAAACAGGACGCAAATTAGTTGGCTGGCTTGTTTCATTTACTATTGATTCAAATGGAGCTGATTTTCGGGTATATGAAGGCCGTAATACCATCGGTTCTGATCTAGGTTGCGATATTGTAGTAACTAATGATGGGGCTGTTTCCAGTAAACACTTAACAATTCTCAACCGTATGGGGGCCTTTAAGTTTAAAGATGAATTATCTACCAACGGTACGTTTATTAATGATACGTTTGAAGAAGAAGGCAACCTGAAAGATGGTGATACCATAAAAATTGGTAGTACCGTATTTAAATTCAGAACTGTCGGATAAAAAGGACAGAAGCGATTTACTGCATGTTGTTCGGGTGTAAATACTAATTAACTGAGTTGTTTATGAGGATTATCCTTCTTTTCTGGTTTTTGCTGAGCTTCGTTGGTTTTCAAGCACAAAGCCAGAGCTTCACCATTAAAAGCACCGATGCTTCCGCTTTTCCGGTTATCCGTTCTACGGTACAGGTTCCTGCCGGCACTTCGCCAAAATCTTCTGAGTTTAAAGTAGTAGAAGAGGGCAAAGAGCTGAATTTCGATTTCAGCCAGGCACCAGATTCGGCCTCAGATACCGGTAAAAATAAAGCAATCTTTCTATTGATGGAAGCTTCCGGATTTACGTATGGTACGGCATTAAATAATTTTAAACAAGCCACGATTGAGGCTTTAAGCGGATTACGGACTGGAGACAAAGTAAATGTAGCCTATTTCGGCAAAGCAAATAAAAGTAACAAAGCGCTGAATATGCTCAGTGCGGAATTCACTTCGGATATTACCACGCTGAAAAATGAAATTACAAGCAAAGTTACCACCAGCCGCGATACTACCTATGCAGCCGATGTATACAAAGCTATTTATGAAGCACTGGACTACATGGCGGAAAAACAGAATCTGCCCCAAAACAAACAGTTGATTGTACTTTCAGCCGCCATTAATAACAGCCGTTCACCCATTAAGGCGGACGATTGCATTGAAAAGTCGCAACGATTAAAAATTCCTGTATACACCATTACCTACAAAACCGGCAACCGTTATGCGCCGGATAACTTTGTACGCCTCAGCGACCGTACCAATGGCGAAACTACCCTGGCCAAAACTTTAAGCGAAATCCGTACGGCATCCCGTGACTTCATTAGCCTGCCACCTACCAAACCCGCCTCTTCAGGCGATTATGTGTTGGCTTTTACCACTTCCAATCCAAAAAACGGACGTATGTTTCAATACGAGGTGCGGTATAAGGGTCAACGGCAGGCGGCTACCTATAAAGCTCCAGAAGCAGAGAAAGGCTTTTTATCCGGGTATGGAGTGTATGTCGTTCCAATAATATTAGTACTGGCCGGAGGTATGGGCTGGCTGGTTTACCAGGCCAGGCAGAAAAAAGTAGCGGATGAATCAAGTAAAATACCAGAGCAAGAAGCCAGATTTCGTGAAGCAGAAATAAAGGAAAGGCAGGCCCAACCTGAGGTAAAACCAGTAAGTAAGCCCATCAACCAGGCTCCTCCGAAAGATTTAAAAAGAACAATGGTAGCCGGAGGAATAGCTACCCCGGCTATACAAGTTACAGCCGGTACTTTTGCCCAAAATTTTGCTCTAGACCGTCCACTGCTTAGCATAGGCAGGGCTGCAGGAAATGATATTGTTATTCCGGAGGCTACCGTTTCCGGCAAACATGCCACCATTACCCAGGAAGGTGGCCAGTTTTATATAACCGACTTAGGCAGCACCAATGGCACCTTCATTCATACAACCAGAATTCAGGGCAAACACTTACTAAAGCCAGGAGACACTATCCGCATGGGTACTGCTCAGGCAAAGTTTGTGGTATAGAAAACGGATGTTGCCTGAATCTGGCAGATATAAAAAGAAAATAGTAGGCGAAATACTGCCATTTTATTGTAGCTTTATTAGTAAAAACCACGATTGATGCAAGGGGAGGCACTGAGCTTATAGAGCTAATTCATCATTATTCATTACTCATTTGTTACTATAATGTCAGCTGGAAAAGATAGTAAAGAATTTCAATTCGGAAATCATACAGATATAGGAAGAGTCAGGCAGGCCAATGAAGATTACCTGGGCTATTTTGAAACCGTAAATGGGTATTTGTTTGTAGTATGCGATGGCATGGGCGGACATGTAGGAGGGGCCACGGCTTCACAGTTGGCCGTAGAAAGCATTCATAAATTTTTTGAACATGGCCGCTACGATCAGGTACAGGAAGCCTTGCGTCAATCTATTCTCTATGCTAATCAGCAGATACTGACCTACGCCAGCCAGAATCCGCATCTGCGTGGCATGGGTACTACCTGTGTGGTAGTGCTGGTAAGGGAAGGAGCCGTTTATTATGCACATGCCGGGGATAGCCGCATCTATTTGCAGACTGGCCAGCAGCTTACCCGCCTAACCAAAGACCATTCGGTGGTACAGCAAATGATAGACGCCGGCATGATTACCGAACAAGAGGCCGAAAGCCATCCAAGAAAGAATGAAATTACGCAAGCCTTAGGTACCATGCCCCACCTGGAAGTAGCTGTCAGCGAAAAACCGCTGCTTCCGGCATCAAATGATATCCTTCTTCTCTGTACCGACGGACTGAATGGAATGATTGATGATAAAAGTATGGAACGTGTATTGAATGAACCTATTTCTGTTCAGCATAAAGCATTGCGGCTCGTAGAAATGGCCAATGAAGCCGGCGGATACGATAATATTACTGTGCAGTTGATCCAGTTCAACAGCCGTACCACCCCAACTATTGCAGAAGATATGGCATCTACCAAAACCACTACAACTAAAAAGAAAAGCACCAGAACTCAGGCCGCCAGTGCGGCTAAAAACCAGAAGATAGACCCGGCTTTTATCATCCTTTGTTTGATGATAGGAATAGTAGCCATCCTATTTTTTATTGGCATGGACCAGCTGTCAGACCAAACTATTTCTACTTCCGAGCTGAAACTGGAACAAGCGGCCTCCTCTGATGAAGAAAGTGCTGACCCGGCTGACAATGCGGCCAGAGAAGAAACACAAGTTGCAGAGCCAAAACCAGTCAGCCAGACTACCGCGCCAGTAACTTCTAAAAAAACAGAATCTGCTAAACCTGCCACAGGTAAGAATACTTCTCCGGCAACAGCTGAAAAAACTTCTTCTGGATCTACCGGAGAAACCTTTATAACCCATACGGTGCGTACCGGAGAAACCTTCAGCGCCGTAGCCAGAAGGTATAATGTGACTAACAAAACATTGCAATCCTGGAATCCCTCCGTAAAAGATACGGATATAAAGGCAGATGCTACCAAACTCCGCGTAAAAGTAAAAGCCACACATACAGTAGGGCCAGGCGATGTGTTGGATGTGGTAAGTAAAAAATACGGCGTAAACAAAGAATTGATTATGGCGGCTAATGGAAAAACCGCAGACCGGGCGGCCAGAGGAGAAACACTGGTAATTCCTTTCGCAGAAAAAAAGTAGATGATTGGCAAGCAAATCCTAAATTATAAAATAGAATCGCTGTTGGGCGAAGGAGGAATGGGCAGTGTGTATCTGGCTGTACATACCCAGCTAAACCGGAAGGTAGCCATCAAAGCCCTGAATCCTACCTTAGTAAAGAATCCTGGTATCCGGGCCCGGTTTAAGAATGAAGCAGCTACACTTTCTCAGTTACATCATCCCAACATTGTAATTCTGTTCGATTATCTGGAGGAAGAAGAAGCCCTTTACCTGATCATGGAGTATGTAGAAGGCAAAACCCTGGAAGAATACATCCAGACGGTTTCTGGCCCTATTCCTGAAATACGGGCCATTCCTTTGTTTGCACAAGTCTTAGAAGGATTTGCTTATGCGCACGAGCAAGGCGTGGTACACCGGGATGTGAAACCGGCCAATATTATGATTACGGCCAGGGAAAAGATAAAAATACTGGATTTTGGTATTGCTAAACTCCTAAGCCAGAAATTACAAACCCTTACCCAGACTGGTGTAAAGATGGGTACAGTACTATACATGAGCCCAGAGCAGGTAAAAGGCGAAAAGGTTGACAAACGCAGTGACGTTTATTCTCTGGGAGTTACCTTCTTTCAGATGCTGACTGGCCGAAGCCCATATGATGACCCAGAGGCGACAGAATTTGCTGTGTATAATAAAATAGTGAATGAGCCGCTTCCTCCGGCAAAAACCTATTACCCCAATATCTCCAACCGCATACAAGCGATTATAGATAAAGCCACCGCAAAAAATCCAGACGACCGATTCCAGGATTGCCAGGAGTTTAGGCTTGCCCTCCAGGGAAGTAGCTTTTCTCCGGCAAGCCAAACTCAAACAAACGTCCGGCCGGCACCTATGACGCCTGACCCAGCAGGAAGTGCTACTTCAAAAACCACTTACCAACAACCGCCCGCACAGGAAAAGGCGCCTTTTGAGGCTAAAAAGCAATCAAGCAAGTCATGGCTGATGGGTATGTTGCTGGCCATTGTGCTAGCAGCAGGTGTATGGTATATTAGCCAGAAAGACACAGGAGGAGAGTCAGGCAATGCTAGACCAGCCAGGCAGAATACACCTGCCAAAGAGGAAGCCTCAGGAAATAAAAACGCCGAAAACAGGGAGGAAGAAGCTACTCAAAGGGAAGCGGAACGAGAAACAGAAGTTATTGCTCCGGAAGATATTATCAGGCGTGAACCAGGGGTGAATGTACCTTCTATTACCTTATATTGCGAAATCTCAGATTCAGAACAGGACAGTGTACGGGAGAATATTAAAGTTCTGATCGTTTTGTCGAATACTTCACAAGATACCGCCTATGATAATGTATCTATCAAGTTTGCGTTTTATGACGAAAACAACAGCCAGGTAGGAAGTTATATTTATGAACACGGCCGCCTGGATGCCGGGCAAGAAGAACGTTTTCTGATAGATAGGCAATTACGGGCTTCACGGGTAGATTGTTCTATTGCTTCTGCCCAGGCAGTGCAAACTACAGATGCAGACAGCCCTAACGATACTTTATAAGTACCTGGCCCATCCGTTTTGAAAATGAGTGAATGATAAATGCGCCGGCGAAGTGTAATAATATATACTAGATTGTTTTTATTGTTTTCCAGATATTTCTTTATTTGAAAGCTTTTACAAGCTTTTCATCAGTGCCTGCCAGCGTAACAGCGAAGGTAGCCCGGTTTCAATCAGCACATCTACTTTTATGGTTCTTAATTATATCTGGATATTCTTTTTTCTAATTGCCTTTGTTATTGCTGTAGTCAGGCTTCTTTTTTTTAATGATACCGAAATATTCCAGCGCATAGTGGGTATTACGTTCGATAACTCCAAGCTGGCATTTGAAATATCCCTGGGCCTTACAGGCGTTATGACGCTGTGGCTAGGCCTGATGAGGGTGGGAGAGAAGGGAGGAGCTATTGGTTTTCTGACCCACCTGGTAAACCCTTTTTTTAGCAGGCTTTTTCCACAAATACCCAAAAACCATCCGGTAATGGGAGCTATCCTCATGAATTTTGCGGCTAATATGCTGGGCCTGGATAATGCTGCTACGCCACTAGGACTCAAAGCTATGCAAGGCATGCAAGAACTGAATCCGGTAAAAGACACCGCTTCTAATCCGCAGATCATGTTTCTGGTGCTGAACACCTCTGGTCTTACCTTAATTCCGATAACTATCATGACCTACCGTGCCCAGCAAGGGGCAGCCGACCCATCCGATGTATTTTTACCAATCCTGCTGGCTACTTTTTTTTCCACACTTACAGGGATTATTGTAGTTGCCATCTCCCAGAAAATAAACTTGCTTGATAAAGTAATTTTTGCATATCTGGGTACTATTATTTTAGCATTGGGTGGGCTTATCTATTATTTTTCTACCATTACCCAGGAGCAGATCAGCCTTATTTCTACCGTAGCCAGTAATGTCTTGTTGTTCTCTGTTATTGTTTCATTCATCACTTCTGCTTTTCTGAAAAAAATTAACGTGTACGAGGCATTCATTGAGGGGGCTAAAGAAGGGTTCAATGTAGCCATTACTATTATTCCCTATCTGGTGGCTATTCTGGTAGCTATTGGCGTGTTTAGAGCTTCCGGAGCACTGGATATTTTAGTAAATGGATTAGGAGCATTTTTTGGTTTCTTAGGCTTTAACACCGATTTTGTTCCTGCCTTGCCAGTAGCCTTAATGATGCCCTTGAGCGGCGGAGGCGCCCGGGGCATGATGGTTGACATCCTGAAAACATATGGTGCCGATTCTTTTGCCGGAAGAACCGCCTCTATTTTGAATGGTGCTACTGAAACTACTTTTTATGTATTAGCTGTTTACTTTGGATCAGTAGGGATACGCAAAACGCGTAATGCCGCTACTTGTGGATTGTTAGCTGATTTAGCCGGTGTTATTGCAGCTATTTCATTAGCATATCTGTTTTTTCATTAATTTTATTTTTCTACAGAAGCTTGCCCGGCATGTTTTGTCTGTCAATCTTTTTTTAAAGCATTTAACCTACTTACCAGAATGTCCACCTATTTACCTGTTTGGTTTGCTTCCCGGATATATAAGTTTTTCTTTCTACTTGTTTTCACCTGCTTAACCATGGCAGCCTTTGCTCAGCAACAGCGAGCTAATCCCCATGCAGAACCTCCCTTTTTGCCTAGCGGCCAGCAGTGGGTAGATTCAGTGATGAATAAACTCACCCCAGATGAGCGGATAGGCCAGTTGCTGATGGTGGCCGCCTATTCAAACCGAGGTCCAGGGCATGCAGATACCATTAGCAAGCTGATTCAGCAATACAAAATTGGTGGGTTGATCTTTTTTCAGGGAGGGCCAGTTCGGCAAGCCAATTTAACAAACAATTACCAGGCGATATCTAAGGTGCCATTAATGGTAGCTATGGACGCCGAATGGGGGCTGGGCATGCGGCTGGATAGCACTATCCGTTTTCCTTACCAGATGACTTTAGGCGCCATACAGGATAATCAGCTAATTTACCAGATGGGGTCAGAAGTGGCAAGGCAATTTAAGCGGATTGGGATGCATGTAAATTTTGCTCCGGTAGTAGATGTGAACAACAATCCGAATAACCCGGTCATTAGCTTCCGTTCCTTCGGGGAGGATAAATATAAAGTAGCTGAAAAAGGTTATGCTTATATGAAAGGCATGCAGGATAACGGAATTATAGCTACAGCCAAACATTTTCCGGGACACGGCGATACCGATGCCGATTCGCATTACTCCCTTCCAGTCATCAAACATGACAGACAGCGGCTGGATTCTCTGGAATTGTACCCTTTCCAAACACTTATTAATGAAGGAATAGGTGGGGTAATGGTGGCGCATCTAAGTATCCCTCAGCTGGATACTGCTAAAAATCTTCCTTCTACATTGTCCAAACCCATTATTACGGACCTGCTGAAGAATGAATTAGGTTTTAAAGGCTTGATCTTTACGGATGCCATGAATATGAAAGGGGTTACCAGTTATTACTCCCCGGGAGTAGCCGATGTAAAGGCTGTACTGGCCGGTAATGATGTGTTGGAATTCACAGAGAGTGTACCCAAAGCAATAGAAGAAATTAAAAAGGCAATCAAAAATAAACAGATTACCCAGCAGGAAATAGATATCCGCTGCCGTAAAATTCTGTTTGCGAAATATTGGGCAGGTTTACATACCTATACACCCATTGAAATGGCTAATCTGGTAGAAGACCTGAACCGGCCGGAAGCCCAATTAATTAACCGCAAGCTAACAGAAGCTTCGCTTACCGTCTTGAAGAACGAAGGAAGTATTCTTCCGCTACTCCGGTTGGACACCTTAAAAATAGCTTCTGTTTCGATAGGTGTAGAGGCCGTTACCCCTTACCAGCAAATGCTGGCAAAATACACCAACGTAGATCATTTTACTTTGCCCCTCAACAGCCAGGAGAACGCTTTGCCGGCTTTACAAGAAAAGTTAAAGGCCTACAATCTGGTAATTGTTGGCGTACACGTGCCCTCTATTCGTCCGCCCCGCAACTTTGGTATTACTCCTTCTATGATCAATGCCGTAAAGCAATTAGCCCTTTCTAAAAAAGCGGTGATTAGCCTGTTTGGCAATGTGTATACCCTCTCCAAATTAACCAATATACAAAAATATCCCGGACTGGTGATGGCTTATCAGGAAAGTATCCATGCCCAGGAGCTGGCTGCCCAGTTGATTTTTGGAGCCATTACTGCTACTGGTAAACTTCCGGTATCTGTTAAACCCGACTTTCCTTTGTTTATGGGTATGCAGTCTGATGATTTGAGGCGGCTAAAGTATACCATGCCAGAGGAAGTTGGTATAGATGGCGCCCTGCTAACCCGTAAGATAGACTCACTGGCTATGCAGGCGCTAAATGAAAAGGCCGTTCCAGGGTGTCAGGTACTGATCGCAAAAGAAGGAAAGGTGATTTTCCATAAAACGTATGGCTATCATACGTACGACAATACTACGCCTGTAAGCCCTACTGATGTATACGACCTGGCTTCTATAACTAAAATCAGTGCTTCATTGCCTGCCCTCATGAAATTGCAGGATGAAGGGAAATTTAATGTAGATGCTACGCTTGGAACCTATTTGCCGGCATACAAAAATTCCAACAAAGCAGATCTTTCTTTCCGGCAAATACTCACACACCAGGCCCGCCTGAAAGCCTGGATTCCCTTCTGGCAGAGTACTATTAAGAAAAACGGGAAGTTTAAGTGGTTTACCTTCAAAGCAGATTCCAGCAGACGTTTTCCTTACAAAGTTGCTGATAACTTATACCTGAACCGCAATTATCATAAAAAGCTATACAAAGCCATTAAGAATTCCCCATTGAACGAAAAACCAGGCTATGTGTATTCCGATTTATCCTATTATCTGTATCCACAACTGGTAAAAAAGCAAACCGGACAGGATTTTGAAAGTTACCTGAAAACGACTTTTTATCAACCACTGGGAGCATATACCCTAACCTATAATCCATACAAACATTTTCCTCTTTCCAGGATTGTGCCCACCGAATATGATTCTTTATTCCGGAAAAATCAGATTCATGGCCGTGTACATGACGAAGGAGCAGCCATGTTAAACGGCTTATCTGGCCATGCCGGATTGTTTGGTACAGCCAACGATCTAGCTAAACTCATGCAGATGTATTTGCAGAAGGGGATGTATGGAGGAAGGCAATTTATCAATGCAGCTACCCTTAGTGAGTTTACTCAATGCCAGTTTTGTGAGAGTGGCAACCGGCGGGCCATCGGGTTTGATAAGCCGGATATTATTCCATCACGGAGTGGGAGTGCAGCCTATAGTGCCAGTAAAGAAAGTTTCGGCCATTCAGGATTTACCGGTACCTTCACCTGGGTTGACCCTGCCAATGACCTGCTTTATGTATTTCTGTCTAACCGCGTATATCCTACCAGAAATAATCCAAAGTTAGGCCAGCTCAATACACGTACAGGCATACAACAAGCTGTTTATGAAGTAATTCAACAAAGCCAGGTAAATAGTAGCTTACTGGACGTAGACAGAAAATAGATTGAAAGGGAGGTTAATAAAAAGATTTAACTCCCGCTAAAGGAAGCTGGCTATAAGAACTGGTGTTTTCTAACTGGGGGCATTGGTGTGATAACCTCTTCAATTTTTATTTGCCGCTCATTGTAATGAATATAATAGAACATGATGGCAAACCAGGGAAAGAATAAAAATTGTCCTGGATTAAAATTGTTCTCAAAAAAAGGAATTAGCAGGATAGGTGGAAGAAAGGTATAACGCGACGAGTGATAAACAGCAAAATTCCATAAACTTTTCCCTACAAAAAATAATAAAAAAAACGTAAAAACGAACAAACCGCTACCAAAAAACAATTCTAAATAAGAATTATGAAGGTTGATTCTAAGCACTTTTGGATCAACATTGGAATTCAATTCAAACATGGCTTCTCTAAATGTATAAAAACCAAAACCGGTGAGAATGTTTTCGGGGTGATTTGCCATTGTATTAAATCCTAATTCATAAATTGCACTTCTGGCATCTCCTTTTTCCAATTGCGTTTCTGTTTTTGCTAATCTTTTATTTAAAGCTGAATCATTGTCTGTGTAGAGATGAAACACAAAGTACGTTGCAGCAATGGTGCTAAATATTTTTATATAAAAACTAGTATTACTGTTTTTAAGCACAAAAATCAGAAAGCAGAGGGCAAAAGTTAAATATCCACTTCGAGAGCCACTAATGGCTAATATATAGGTTGCAATCAGGCATAAAAAAATGAGGAGAATTTTCTTGTTTTTAGAGACAATAACTCTATTTCTCAGTAAATCTAAGCTGGAGGCCAAGAATATGGCACAACCCCACCCATAGTGATTAGAGACGAAGCCACCTACTACTTCTCCATAAATATCGTCTTGTGCAAAGCCGCCACCAAACAAAATAAATGAAGCTACTGGGATCAAATAGGTTATATTGAGACACCTTAAAATAAAGGTAATAACATATTCCTTATCGTAAGCTCGGAAGAGATAGATAACAAAATAATTTATATAAATAAAATATGGAACAAGATTGATAAATTTCTCAAAACTTATAAAAATGTTTGCGCTAAAAGGCAGAACATAAATATTCAGTGTAATAAATACCCATAGAATCCAGGATGAACTTCCTTTGAAGATATACTGATAATGCTTTTTAGAATTAAAAAGGTAGAATAATGAAAAACCTAAAACTAGAATTCGGAGTATTTTCATTGGCCCAACTGAAGCAAACCCTGTTGGATGCGCAAGGCCATAACCTACCACAACTAATACTACATTCATAAAGAAAAGTATACGATGATAGTCGCGCTTAGTGGGTGTAGTTTGCGCGGCAACGGATGAAGCCGGTTGAGTTTGTTCTGCGATGCTTACTTGCATTCTTCTAAAATACGAAGAAATTCTTTAAACATGTATGGAGCCGAGAACCTTTCAATGTACCTGCGGCCATTTATCGATTTTTGTAATCGTTGTTCAGTGTTCTGTATACAGGCTTGTAAAGCAGAGGCCAGATCTAGTGGATTACCGGGGACTGCCATCCATCCATTGTTGCCATTATCTAATACTTCTGGTATACCTCCTGCCTTTGTACTTACAACTGGAATTCCATAAGCCAATGCTTCGATATTGGCAACTCCCAAAGCTTCTTGTAAAGAAGGAACACAAAAGATATCTTGTGTTGTCAGGAGCGTAAATACAGTTGCTTGTGGTTGTTCACCTAAGAAGTGAACAGTGGTATTTGTGGTGTCTTTAAAGATAGAAGAGATATGGTTGCCAAACCCTTGGCTTGGACCTATAATCGTTAATTCAAAAGTTAAGGGTTGCAGGCTTTGCAGCGCAGCAGCCAATACTGTAAGGCCGCCTCTAATGTAATCTGCTTTTATAAATAAAACTCGTATAGGTTGTTTAAATTCTCTATGAGGTTGGAAAGTGGTATTATCTAGATCTATAGATTTATAAAGCCGGGTCACTCTGGTAGATGGTAGTGAATAGGCTTTAAGTATTTGCTGAGTTAGATAATCTGAATTTGAAATAATGCCTTTGTGATGCTTTGCAGAAAGTTTCTCTAAATATTTAAATATTATCTTCTTTGCCCACCTTTGGTTAGTAAAATTTTTGAAATTAGTACGTAAGTTATTATCATCGTTAATCATTCCTATGGTAGGTTTGTCTGATACCAAGGAAGCCCATAATCCATTAAATGAATTAATATACACTAATACATCGTAGTCATATTCTTTTTGTATCTGCTTAGCTTTGTTATAGTAGATAAACATACGGAGAAACTGACCAAATAGTCGTAGAAACCCAGGATAGTTCAGCGTTACTTTATATACATATTTTAGGGAAGTTAGTCTGCTTTCGGAAACATCCTCTGTTAAAATCCGGATCTGGTGTTGAGGATAGCGGTCATTGATTTGCAATACCAGATTGGCAAATTTTGCCGGTCCATTGGTAATATTTTCAAAAGCATTGGTACATAATAATATCTTCATTGTCTATGTGCCTCTACTAATTTGTGTTCAATTGCTTCCCAGGTATAGGTATGCTGTAGATCTGGGCTAAAGACAAATGTACCCTTGAGCCTACATAGGTCTTGTAGCAGCTGTTGATAATTAAGGTTGTAAAAAGAATCTGTAACATAGCCAATCCCTTGCTTTTTTACAAAACCGGCAATTTTAACTTCTGCATTAATAATCACCGGCGTACGGGCCTGAATGGCATCATATATTTTATTAGGACTTGCATTAATATTATTCTCATTTTTAGGTTCGTACAAAGAAAGTATATAATCGCAGGTACTGGCCACTTGCATGGATTCCTGTTGGGTAATTACTCCCAGATATGTTACTTGCGGGTGCAAGGACAATTCTTTTGTAGGTTCATCATAAATCCATCCTGCCATTTTTATGGAAATATCCGGAGAAAGGCGTAGTAACTGTTGTAGTATTTCCGTTCCTCTGGCCTTACTCATAGAGCCGTTGTAAAAAATAACCAGTTTACCAGGATCCGGTATTTTAGCAGCTACACCTGCATATTTATAAGGATAGTTTTCCAGCACTTTTATTTTATTCCCAAACTGAATAGGCATTAAGGTTTTGCGATTATCATCCGTAACCAGAATAACAACGGGTAAATGGTAGGTGATTTTTTTGAGCAGCTCCATTTGTTTGCCTGACCGGAGGAAAATAGAATCGAAAATATCTAACACTACTTTTTTTCTACTCACGTATAGAAACGGATAAAAAATCAGTAATAGTTGTTCATTGATTACATGAATTGCTTGAAAGGGCCTGGTAAAGTATAATTTTAAAAAAAGCAGATAAAACTTAAGTAAGGCTAGTAAACTTTTGTGATGCCCTTTTACTGTTTGAAAACTTTTACAATAACGTTGTACAAATGCTTTTTCTTCACTTTTTCCTATTCCAATGTAGTATATAGAAAAGTGGGCAGCTAATGTCTGAATTTCTTTGTTTATTCTTGTATCTGAGCCGTCATTAATAGAAATATATAAAAGTGCAGGTTTGCTCATCAAGGAAAAGATAAAATTAATTAGTAGGAGAGATTTTTTAGAAATGTAACAATCCGGTCACTGGCCAGGCCGTCTCCATACGGATTTCTTGCTGTTGACATCTGCCTATATAAACTTTCATTGTTTAGCAACTCGGAAATACCCTGAACAATATTATGTTCATTTGCTCCTACTAGCTTCACCGTACCGGCCTCTACTGCTTCCGGACGTTCGGTTGTGTCCCGCATTACCAGTACGGGTTTCCCCAGGCCTGGAGCCTCTTCTTGCACTCCCCCCGAATCAGTTAATACCAGGTAGCTGTTTTTCATCAGGAAAACAAAATCGGTATACGATAAGGGTTCCAGCAAATGAATAGCTGCAATATTTCCTATGATGCTATGCACAGGCTCCAGCACATTAGGATTCAAATGTACAGGATAAACAATATGCAGCCGGGGATATTTCTCAGAGATTGTTCGTAGGGCTCTGCAGATCTCAATAAACCCTTGTCCAAAATTTTCGCGTCTATGTCCGGTAACCAGAAGAATTTTCTCTTTATTCTCAATTAATTTTGCTACTGGGCTATCTTTTAGTGAGCCGGAAAGGGAATGAATGGTAGTGGAAATTTGCTGTAGCGCATCAATAACTGTATTGCCAGTCTGGATAATACTTTCGGGTGAAATCCCCTCCCTTAACAAATTTTCAATATTCTTTGTTGTAGGAGCAAAATGATAATTTGCCAGCCTGCTTACCAAAGTCCGGTTGGCTTCTTCCGGGTAAGGTGATTGCAAATTACCTGTACGTAAACCTGCTTCCACATGACCTATTTTTATCTGGGCATAGAAACCTGCAAGCGCAGCAGCAAAGCAGGTTGTAGTATCGCCGTGTACCAACACTACCTCTGGCCTGAACTGTTTAAATACATTCCGGATAGCAAGCAGGATATTACTTGTAATGTCTGACAGATCTTGTTTGGGCTGCATAATGTTCAAGTCAAAATCGGGTTGCAGGCCAAATAACTCCAATACCTGATCAAGCATTTGGCGGTGTTGGCCGGTTACACACAATTTGTGTTCAAAATAAGGGTCATTGCTCAGTTTCTTCACTAGAACAGCCATTTTAATGGCTTCAGGGCGGGTACCAAATACTGTCAGAACTTTCATAATCTTTTGCAGGTGTAAAGTTCTTAAAATAATGGAAAGTTTCTACCAAGCTTTACACAAATCATCGTTCTACTTCAGTATATATTTATTTTGCTTCTTCAACTGACCATTAAGATCAAAAAATGACAAAAATTCTTTATAGTTAGAGTTATCGGCAATTAAAAAATTTCTTCGCCCAACAAATTGTTCATCTATGGTTTTTACAGTTATCATTTTCTCTTTCAGATCATCAATTGTTGTAAAAAGAAGACCAAACTGATGTGGAAGCAGTGCCGCCAGAAATTCTGTTCGAAGGGTAATAATTGGCTTAGCAAAAGACATAGCTAGGTCTATGGAGCTAGAATGTTCAATATTTTTGAATGGAAGCACTACCACATTGGCAGCATTAAAATAATACTGAATGTGCTGTATAGGTATGAATTCATTCACAAAGCGTATGTGTGCAGACAAGTCTTTTGCCATTGTTTGTAATTGCGATACATATTCTGGGTTATCTGTAGGACCTGCAATAATAAGCATGTCATCCTTTGAATACATCTGCTTAAAGGCTGAAAGTAAATCATCTATGCCTTTATAAGGTTTTATCATCCCTTGAAACAAGTATACATACTGCTGAGCGGGGATATTCAAAAATTTCCGGCTTTCTTCACGGGTAACTGTATTGGGATAATATAAGTGGAAAGGAACATCTTCTATGATATGAATTTTATCAGGATTTACTTTAAAGATGTTCACTACCTTATCTTTTGTAGTCTGTGAGTAGACACGTATACGGTAGCACTTTTTTAAGAAGTACGTATAAATTTGCCGTTCTATCCATAGCCATCTTTTTGCATGGTTATGCATATTGTGCAGGGTATGAAGAATGGGTTTTTTCTTAATCCTGCTTATATACTGAAGTTCTAGAAAAAAACATACACATTTTACCAGAGTCAATACTAGAGTTTTACCCAGAATGAAACTCTGTATCCAGTCAAAATAAACGATATCAGGTTGATATTTATCAAAGGCACTCAAGGTAGCAAAAAACCTTCTCCTGGGAGCCTTTATTACCTGATAGCCATTTTTTTTCAGCAAGTCAATCATCTGGTATTGAAAAGGATTTTGAGGTCCGGCGTCCGGAAGAACGAGTATTTTCGTCACTGAAACCAAGGTCTGTTTTTTAAAGTATACATCAAATTACTTTTTCGCTCTCCTATGATTTTGGCAGGCACTCCGGCAACAATCGCCATAGGAGGTACATTTTTGGTTACTACTGCATTCGTGGCTACTACTGCGCCACGCCCAATAGTTACGCCTGGCAGAATGGTACATCTGGAAGCAATCCACACATACTCTTCAATAATTACATAGGCTCCTTTATCGCTATGAAAGTCATCATGGACATCGTGCTCTAGTGTCCAGATGTTGGTCTCCTGGCCAATGTCTACATTGTTGCCGATGACTAGTTTCCCCCCCCGTCCGTCTAAAAGCACATTACGGTTTATGATTACATGGTCACCTATATGAATATTGGCGGGTTTGCGGAGTTCTACCCCCATTAAAATACTATTGTTTTTACCTAAGTGGGCTACTAAATTTTTTATAAAAATCCTACGTATGTGGTAAGAAGGAATATAGGTAATGAACCTGTTAAATACATAAAAAAATAAACTATATAGAAATAAATTAATGGTAGCCATCGTGCTGTTAGGTATGAAGTATGGCATCAGCAAATTGCTTAAAATCTTTTAACGCTGTCGTGGCCCGTACAGCATAATTATATTTCAGGTAACGGGCTTTGTTGATCACTAGATTTTGTATCAAACTGGTAAGTTCTTCTTGAGAATGCACCACATTGGGGTAGTCTGATAGTAATAAATATTTTTCATTCTGGTATTGGTGCACAAAGTTGTAAATGCTCAGGAGGCTTTTCTTTTCTTGAAACCATTGAAAGTCAATTATAACGGAAGGCGTATCTAAAAAGCAAGCTTCAAAGCCAAGCGTAGTACCTAAATGAATAAATGCTTCTGCAAAATGTATTTTCGAAAATTTATCCATAATAAAAGCTTCACCAACCGACAGATCTTTAGCCCTGAACTCATCATCTAATATAATATTGGGCATAGCTTTTAACGGCTCATAGATTTGCCAGTCTTTCATTACCGGATAAGGCCTAACAACCAGACGTATATCGGGTACTACCTGCTGCATAACTTCACTAATGAGCTTAATTACTTTGATTTCTTCTTTTACAATTTCTGGAGCGCCTATGGCACAGCCGAAATATATGTAACGAAAAGGAAATACGTTATTTGCCTGATGCAGGTATGTAGTCAAAAATTGTTGAACATATGCAAACTGAGAGGCACCAGAAACAGTAATCTGCTTGGGAGATACATTTTGCAATTCGATTAAATCTTGTTTGATCCCTTCATTCCACACCATATATTTCACCTGGCGGGAGTATTTCATTTGTTTACATGGATGGTCCCAACTGTATACGTATATCTTTACATTTCTTTTTTCCCGGATTAATCTCGCCAGAAAATAGCTGTCACTGATATCGGTAAAGCAGATAAACTGGTCTATGTCATCTATATAAGTAGCTTTTTTATATTGCAGCTTATTTAAATAATAATCATAGCTTATTGTTTTAGGAAGTTTCATGGCTAAATCCAGCAGAGACTTAGCCTTTTTTTGTTCGGTAGGTGGATTCAGGGAAATTTTAAATACTTCCATTAAGTAATAGTTCTGGATGCTCTTGGGAAGTTTGCCAAAGAAACGGAACATATTCTGAAGTACGATGTTGCGTGGAGTAGGGATAAATTCATCTACGATCCGCACTTCTATCTGATTGCTGCTATGTTTCTGAATGTTAGCTACATCCTCTTTTCTGGCAAAAAGAATTACTTGATGTTGTTTATTAACTTGTTCTACTACCTTTCTAACATCATTTCTGAAATCAAAAAAGTGTACCACAAAACCTATTTTCATGAAAAGTTTTCTAAGTAAACCATGTTATAGATATACCTGCCTACACGTTTGTTAGGAGCATAGTATAACATGAATCAAATTGTATCGTAATTATCAGGTTTCTGTATAGGGATTTTCCGTAAAATGCCATTATTCAATGAACACTTGTAACAGGCATTTATATGTGTTTGAACATGCAACCTTGCAAAATGCACCCAAAGTTAGATCAAAAATACTTAAAATTACTAACAATGGATTTTGAGAAATTCTATCGTAAACCTATGGATCGTTTTCTTGCCTTGCAATAATATTTAATAGATAAAGTATTTAGTCATTATCTTATAAGTAACATTCGTATGTTTAAATAATTTTGTTAGATTATTTAAATGACTAATTCGATTTGATTTAAACAAAATAAAAATATAAGCGTATGGTTTATATATATCATTAACCACCAAAAAATAATAGCTTATGTTTTATCATGATAAGAAACTGCAGTACAAAGTACGTGTAGACAAACCCAATCCACAATTTGCCCGCATGCTTCAGCAAGCCATTGGCGGTATTGAGGGAGAGATTAGAGTATGCCTGCAATATCTGTTTCAAGCCTGGGGTTCCCGAGGTCCTGAAAAATACCGCGATATGTTACTGGATACAGGTACCGAAGAGATAGCCCATATTGAAATGCTGGCTACTGCAGTGGCTTTGAATCTAGAAGGCGCTACCAACGATTTAAAAGACAAGTTGGTAGGAGAAAACCCTCTTCTGGGTGCAGTAATGGGTGGTATGGACCCCCGGCATTTTCTATCATCTGGATTAGCCGCCATGGCAGTAGATAGCAATGGGGTTCCTTTTAATGGATCGTGGGTAGTAGGTAGCGGAAATATTGCAGCAGACATGTATGCCAACGTGATGGCTGAATCTACTGGCCGTGTATTGGCTACTCGTTTGTACGAATCTACGGATGATGCTGGTATGAAAGACATGCTCTCATTTCTAATTGCCCGCGATACTATGCACCAAAATCAGTGGCTGGCGGTATTAGAAGAATTGGGAGGACTGAAGAATGTTCATCCGATACCTAATAGTTTCCCGCAAAGCAAAGAGAATAGTGAATTTGCTTACTCTTTTATCTCCACTAATATTGATCCCACTGATAAAGGCTTATCTGATACCGGCAGATGGGCAATGGGTACTTCTATAGATGGAAAAAGTAACTTTAGTTTTGTAAAAGCTGCACCACACGGACAGGAGCCTAAACTAGGTGCACCAGATCCTAAAGGTCATGCGCAAACAGAACAGATGACAGGCGGAATAGTAGGGGAGGCGGCTGCCGGAATTAAAACGGTAGTAGATAAAGTTAGAGATAAACTAAGTTAAAAGGGCTTTCTTCCGCAACTTATAGTCCACAGCTATCCAGTAAATAGCTGTGGACTGTTGTTTATAAGCACTATAGAAAAAAAATTTCCGTTACAGTTACACATTTCAAACAAACCCCAATAGTATGCAATTAAAAAACGCCAAAATTTTACTTACCGGCGGAAGCCTGGGAATAGGAAAAGAAACAGCCAGGGTACTCATACAAGCCGGTGCCAAAGTACTGATTACCGGACGCAACGAACAACGCCTACAACAGGCATCTCAGGAGATAGGAGCTATCCCGGTAACTGCAGACATAGGTAAGCCTGAAGGCATTGAAAAAATGATGCAGGCTGTGCATGAGCAACTAGGAGGCCTGGATGTATTAATTAATAATGCTGGTATAGGAGAGTTTGCTTCCCTGGAGGAACTACGCCTGGAACAATTTCATAAAGTATATGCTGTTAATGTGTTCGGGTTGGCGATGCTGACCCAGCAAGCCGTGAAACTTTTTAAACAACAATCATCCGGTAATATCATCAACATAGCTTCTTCAGCAGGTGTACGGGGTTTTAAGAATGGTTCTATCTATGCCTCATCCAAGTTTGCCCTGCGCGGCATGACCGAGTGCTGGCGGGACGAATTACGTCCATTTAATATCCGGGTTATGCTGGTCAATCCTAGTGAAGTAACTACGGCTTTTGGTAATCCGGAGAGGAAGGAACGGGCAGAGGAGACAAAGAAATTGCGGGCAACAGAAATTGCCCACGTGATAAAGGCTGCGCTGGAAATGGATAACCGGGGATTTATTCCGGAAGTGAGTGTTTGGGCTACGAATCCATTTTAACCATTATTATATTTCACACAAAAGGCCTGCTGAACTCAGCAGGCCTTTTGTGTGAAATATAATAATTGATTTACAGCAGCTGTTAGTTAGCTAGCTAAACACACTTATTTCACTTTTTCACCTTTAAATTCGTATCCCTGATAAGAGATTACAAGGCCTGTTATTTGCTGCTGGCCATCGCGGGTGAAGGTAACTGTAGCATCTAGCCCTTGTACCCGGAATTTATCTCCCGATTCATTGATCAGTTCAGTTTTGGGCTGTTCGTTTGATTTCCCATATAGTTTATTGTTTTCAACTGTAACTTCTGCCCAGCTTATCTCATCAGATTCAATATCATACCGTCCGATATACTTCTGTAAGTCTGTGGCATCTATAGTGCCTTCACTTGAAGCAGTTGTGCTGGTACTGGTTGTATTGGTTGAATTCGTATTGGCAGCGGTGGCTACTTGTTTTTTTGTACAATGCACATGTAGCGTAGCAAGAGCCAGAAATAGAATTAAATGAGTGGTGCTTTTTTTGAGTTTCGTAAACATAAGTAATAGGATTGGTTTGATTTTTTATTGAATAGGTAAAAAGGAGAATATAGATAGAAGCAACTAACAGATCTTAATTTCAAGTATACTTTCCAATAACTTGTATGAACAGTGTTAACTGTGTTTTTATACTAGATGGAATAAGTTTTTGACAGCCAGTTGACGGGTTTTAGTAAAACCTTCTCCATATTTTACGCCAATAGAATGCCCCCATTCTTGTGCTCTGGAAGATAAAAAATCGAAGAAATCGGAAGTAGAGATATAGGTTACTGGTCCTTCTTCATCTGGATTGTAAAACTGCGTTTTATAGGCTTTAATCGCTTCTGCTTTCTTTTCCCAGAAAGGCGTGATATCTACTACAAAATCAGGGCGAATGTAACGGTCTTGTATGAAATGGTAAACTGCTTTGGGCCGCCAGGCTTCCTGTAGCTGATTTTCGCGGTAGGTAATAATTTTGGAGAGGCCAGATAGAAAGCAGGCATCTATGCCTAATTGAGCGCCTTTGCCATGGTCTGGGTGGCGGTCTTCAATGGCATTGAGCAGTACTACTTCTGGCTGGTAAGCACGGATGGCTTCTATCAGCGCTACCTGGTGAAAGCGGTCGTTCAAGAAGAAACCATCGGAAAAGTTCATGTTTTCCCGCACATCCAGGTTGAGAATTTTACTGGCGGCGGCTGCTTCTTCTTTACGGGTTTCAGGTGTACCTCTGGTACCCAGTTCGCCACGTGTCAGGTCTATAACGCCTACTTTATGTCCCATTGATTTATGCAACAGCAAGGTGCCTGCACAAGAAAGCTCTACATCGTCGGGATGGGCGGCTATAGCTAATATATCTAATTTCATAAAGTATTACGGTGGTTGCAAAACTAATTAATTTATAATTTTTACAGAAAGCGATGGATTAAATGCCATTTGCAGCTGTCAGGATAATGGGCGTATGATCGGTAATAACAATCGTGTGTTCATGCTGAGCTACAAAACTGCCATCCTTGGTTACAAATGTCCATCCATCTCCTTTTTCGTGCGCATACACTGCTTTGGTCGAGATAAAAGTTTCTATAGCCACTACAGAATTTTTTTTGAACCGTTTTTTATTAAAAGGATCGTAGTAGCAGGGAATTTCATGGGGTTCTTCGTGTAGACTTCTGCCAATGCCATGGCCAACCAGGTTTTTAATGACTCTGTAGCCTGCTTTTCTGGCTTCTGTTTCAATTAACCGGCCAATGTCTGCAATTTTGACTCCGCCTTTAATCTGACTTATGGCTTTGTGTAGGATGTTGCGGGAAGCAGCTACTAAAGGTGCATGGGTATGTATATCTGTACCCAACACAAAAGAACTACCGTTATCTGCCCAGTATCCATTCAGTTCGGCAGACACATCGATATTGACCAGATCTCCTTCGTGTAGAATTTTGTTTGTTGCGGGTATGCCATGCGCTACTTCATTATTCAGGCTTATACACGTCCACCCAGGAAAGCCGTATGTTTCCCGGGGAGCCGATTTGGCACCATATTGTTTTAGCAGTTGGCCGCCATACTCATCCAGTTCTTTAGTGGTCATACCAGGGTGTGCATACTCCTGCATCAGCCTTAAAGTATTAGCCACCGCTTCACTGGCTAGTTTCAGCCCTATCAGGTCATTGTCAGATTCAATAGACATAGGTATTTCTTGAGGTGTTAAGGTGTTTTTAACTATTATTTTACCCGCAGTCTGCGTCCTGTCCGTAATATGGTTTTGGTCGTAATCCGGTTAATTTTACATAGGTAGGATACACTCACGCCATATCTGCGGGCGATTTTCCCCAGGTTGTCTCCGGAACGTACCGTGTGGTACATCGTTTTACGTACAACAGCTGTTTTGGCAGAACCATAGTAAGCAAAATGCTGAGGGGTTAATGTAAATACTGGTTGTACGAGTGTGTTGCTGGTAAAATCGTAAATGGTAGTCGGATTAATTGCATTTCCCTGGTAACGTATTTCCATGTGTAAATGTGGGCCGGAACTACGGCCTGTGCTTCCACCAAGCCCAAGTACATCGCCAGCTTTCACTAGTTGGCCGGTTTCTACATCTTGCCGGCTCAAGTGGCCGTATAATGTTTCCAGGCCATTATAATGACGCACCACCACATACTTACCCCAGCCTCTCTGGTCATAGCGCACAATACGGACCATGCCATCAAATGCTGCTCTTACCGTATCGCCGGTATCTAGTTCCAGATCTGTGCCATAATGCCAGCGGTATCCCCGGAATCCGAAATTAGAGGTTACGTGTGTAGTGGCTAGTGGAGCAGCCCACATCTGGCCTTTAGCTTCGTCGTATAGATGAATAACTACCGTATCGGAAAACTTTGTTGGGTCTATTTTGTAGGGGTTTACATACCGGGAGTCCCATATGGCATAGTATTCAGCAATTTTAACCCATACTGAGTCTACTTTTACTTCTTCTGTTACTTCTACTACACTTAGTTCACCTTCGTCAAGGGTGGTAGTATCTTCACTTACCATGGAAGGAGCTTTTACAGGGGCGAAGGCTGGTCCTTCATCCATTTCAGATTCTTCTTCCTCCTGAGGCGGTTCTGGCTCTGGTTCCTGAGGAGGAGCAGGCTGTTCGGTAGGTTGCTCGGCAGGAGCTTTAATTTTGAGAGGTTTTTTAAATTTTTTACCTTCTTGTGCGTGTGCCTGAAAGCAAAGCAAAAAGAATATAACTAAAAAACAGCAGTATATACGCATTGGTGCAAACAATAAAACAAAATCTACTCTAGAAATCCTTCGTCCGGGCAGCCGGGTTTGTATCTTTTCTATCTCAATAATTCTCTAAATAGCTACAGTAGATTTTTCTTTTGATAATGTAATAAATGTAAAAAGATTATATCGGTTTTAGTGGTTACATTTAATTAATTCGTTTGTATACTTGGTATTATTCAGCAAAATTTTGTAAAGCACTCTATCATTACTGCCAATACATGGGCTTTATCTATCAATCACCTGCCAAATATCCATTCCTTTGTTAACCGGCCAACTGGCTGTTCTATGGAGCAACTACACTGTCAGATGACTATATTGCTTGTTTGCTAAACAAACGTTGGCCCCCAGGTTTTTAGCTGCCGTTCACTGGTGTTTCTTCGGATCATGGCATAAAAATAGTTTTTTGCAATGGTCACCCAAGTTAACAGCATTCTTATAATAAAAAAAGCCTCCCTAAGAAGGCTTTATAAATGTATTTGTAGAGTTTTTATCCAAGATAAGGTTTTAATGCTTTACTTCTAGAGGTATGTCTTAATCTTCTGATGGCTTTTTCTTTAATCTGCCGCACCCGTTCCCGAGTCAGGTTGAATTTCTCACCGATTTCTTCCAGAGTCATGGCATGTTCGCCGTTAAGTCCAAAATAAAAGGTAATCACTTCAGCTTCCCTCATGGTAAGAGTGGCCAGCGCCCGTTGCACTTCCCTGCGGAGTGAGTCGTTAATTAACTCAGAATCAGGCGTATCTTCACTGTCGTTTTCTAATACATCCAGTAAGCTGTTTTCTTCCCCTTGTACAAACGGCGCATCCATGGATACGTGTCTGCCAGAGATTTTCAGCGTATCTACTACTTCAGAAGTAGTTACTTCCAATACTTCGGCTAATTCATCCGGTGAGGGTTCTCTTTCGTATTTTTGTTCCAGTTCAGAAAATGTTTTAGAAATTTTGTTCAGGGAGCCTACTCTGTTCAAGGGAAGGCGCACAATACGTGATTGCTCAGCCAATGCCTGCAGAATGGATTGGCGTATCCACCAAACAGCATATGAAATAAACTTAAAACCTCTGGTTTCATCAAAACGCTGGGCAGCTTTAATTAAGCCTAGATTCCCTTCATTAATCAAATCACCCAGTGATAAGCCCTGATTCTGGTACTGCTTGGCAACAGACACTACAAAGCGAAGATTAGCTTTGGTTAACTTCTCCAGAGCCAGTTGATCGCCTTCTCTAATCCGTTTTGCTAATTCCACCTCTTCGTCGGGTGTTAACAAGTCGACCTTACCAATTTCCTGCAAATACTTGTCTAACGACTGACTCTCGCGGTTGGTAATCTGCTTACTGATTTTAAGCTGTCTCATTCAGTTAATTATTTATATTGGAATTCATCTGCGTTGGAAAGGCAACATAATGCACAAAGTTCCTGATTACAGTTTGCTACTTGTGTAAAGCTACTTAATAGTTTGCAGTAACAAAAATGGGTAACCAAGAACTTTATGTAAAAAAAATCAGGAATTTGCAGGTTTTCCGTCCGGTTTAGGTAATAAAACTTTCCGGGATAAACGGTATTTGCCGGTCTTCTTATCGATGTCTACTAACTTTACCCGTATCTCTTCGCCTACTTCCAGTACGCCGTCCATTGTTTCCAGCCGTTCCCACTTAATCTCTGAAATGTGAAGCAATCCGTCTTTGCCCGGCATAAATTCTACGAATGCTCCGAAAGGCATAATGGTTTTAACCTTGCCTTCGTAGGTATCGCCTACGGTAGGAATAGCTACAATACCTTTCACACGTCTGAGGGCTTTTTCCATAGCATCTTTGTCTACAGCAAAAATATTAACAAAGCCTGCATTGTCTTTTTCCTCTATCACAATCGTAGCCCCGGATTCTTTCTGAATGTCTTGTACTACTTTGCCACCTGGCCCGATAACTGCGCCAATCTGGTCGCGTTCGATGCGGATGGTAACAGAGCGGGGTGCGTTTGGTTTAAGGTCTGCCTTAGGCTCTGCCAGGGTCTTGTTCATTTCCTGCAGAATATGCAACCGGCCTTGTTTGGCTTGTGCTAATGCTTGTGCCAGTACTTCATAGGATAAACCTTCTACCTTCATATCCATCTGGCAGGCAGTAATGCCATTAACTGTACCGGTTACTTTAAAATCCATGTCTCCCAGATGATCTTCATCTCCTAGGATATCAGAGAGCACTGCATAGTTGCCTGTTTTACTATCAGAAATCATACCCATGGCTATACCCGATACAGGGGCCTTAATTTTAATGCCTGCATCCATCAGGGCCAGTGTGCCAGCACATACAGTTGCCATGGAAGAAGAGCCGTTGGATTCCAGAATATCGGATACTACCCGGATGGTATACGGATTCTCATCTTCAGGCGGCAGCACTTTCTTTAATGCCCGGTGAGCCAGGTTGCCATGTCCTACTTCCCGGCGGCCAGGACCGCGGTTAGGTTTTACTTCTCCGGTAGAAAAACCAGGGAAGTTGTAATGCAACATAAATTTGCTCGTACCTGATAACATGGCACTGTCTATCATTTGCTCATCCAGCTTGGTGCCTAGCGTAACGGTAGTAAGTGACTGTGTTTCTCCACGGGTGAAGATGGCCGAACCATGAGCAGAGGGTAAGTAATCAATTTCACTCCAGATAGGGCGGATTTGATCAGGTTTACGGCCATCCAGGCGGACTCTTTCGTTGAGCACCAGGTTTCTGGCGGCTTCTTTCTGAATATCGTGGTAGTATTTGTCTACCAGATCCAGGTCTATGGTATGATCTTCTGGCAGGGCGTCTAAATATTCCTGCTTTATGGCTTTAAAAGCATCGCTACGCTGGTGTTTACTAACAATCAGTTGTTTAGCCGCATTATACGCTTTTTCGTACAGCAATTCGTGCAGTTTTGCCTTTAATTCCAGATCATTGGTTTCATGAGAGTATTCTCGTTTCTGGGTTTTGCCTACTGCCTCCGTTAATTCTTTTTGAACCAGGCAGTGAACCTTGATTGCTTCATGGGCTACTTTCAAGGCTTCCAGCACTTCTTCTTCTGATACTTCATTCATTTCACCTTCTACCATCAGTATATCCTGATAGGAAGCCCCTACAATCAGATCGAGGCTTGCTTTGTCTAATTGGGAAGTAGGCGGGTTGATTACATACTGGCCATCTATTTTAGCTACTCTTACTTCAGAGATAGGTCCATTAAAGGGTATATCAGAAACAGCTATGGCAGAAGAGGCGGCTAATGCAGCAAGGGCATCTGGCGGCACATTCCTATCGGCAGAGATAAGAAATATATTTATCTGGGTATCAGCATGGAAATCGTCTGGAAACAAGGGACGCATAGCCCTGTCTACCAGCCGGCTTACCAATACTTCATGGTCGGAAAGTTTGCCTTCGCGGCGTAAAAAGCCACCGGGAATTTTACCTGCTGCCGCAAATTTTTCCTGATAATCTACAGACAAAGGCATAAAATCTACACCTTCGCGGGCTTCTGCTGTAGCAACAACAGTGGCTAACAGCATGGTATCGCCCATACGTACGACTACAGATCCATCAGCTTGTTTTGCCAGTTTGCCTGTTTCAATGGTTATTTTTCGTCCATCTGATAATTCAATGGTCTTGGTGATTACATTTGGTAACATATCTATCTAAACTTTAACACTACAAAAAAAGGAAGTTTGCGGAATTGAAAA
This sequence comes from Rhodocytophaga aerolata, assembly GCF_030503435.1. Classification (GTDB taxonomy): domain Bacteria; phylum Bacteroidota; class Bacteroidia; order Cytophagales; family 172606-1; genus Rhodocytophaga; species Rhodocytophaga aerolata. The sequence continues at coordinate 291,032 of NZ_JAUKPO010000005.1, read as the reverse complement.
TGTAGGGATGTGGTAATTTAAACTGTACAAAGGAGGCGTATAAAATGTGATAGACCGGTAGGCACTTGTGTGTACAAATGCTTATGCAACGCTAGCCTCTAAAGTATGATACAATTTTAAATTCATGGCTACACATTCAAACCTGCACATTTAAATTATCTATGCGTATTTATTCTAGAGAGGTACGCAATAGGGGAATGGAAAGTCAATATTTTGACTAGTAAAATTACTATTTCTTTTAAGCAACAAAAGAGGGAACCCTATTAGAAAGATTCCCCTTGTCTTGTCTGCGCTTTATTTTCTCAGTTGTAATTCAGCCACAATAGCTCTATATCTTTCAATATCGTTGCTTACCAAATAATCAAGCAATCTTCTTCTTTTACCTACCAGCTTCAGCAAGCCTAAGCGGGACGAGAAATCTTGCTTATGGGTTTTTAAATGATCAGTCAAATGATTGATTCGGTAAGTAAATAAAGCTATCTGGGATTCAGCAGATCCGGTATCAGTTTTCTTCTTAGCAGTTCCGTGTGTTTGGAATAACTCTTGTTTCTTTTCTTTAGTCAGATACATCGTATGATGGATTGAAAATCTTTATATTAATTCTTCTTTTTACAAACCGCAAATTTAGGGTCTTGTTCTCTCAAAACCAAATAAACCTTAAGTTTCCCTATATTTTATTTCAATTCTATAGCTTTTCTCATCTCAGTGTTTTGAGTGCTTACCTGGTAAACGGTTTTATTTAACCCTTGTCAACGCAGCAAATAACAGAAGTTGACTTCTGGTGGGAGGTGAGCACATACCAATAAAGAAATAATCAGATCAGATGATTATTGGGGCAACTTTGCTATTTTCCGTTGTTTGGAAGGAAAAACTTTTTTCCATTTTTCCAGTAAGCGGCTGAACGCTACCTTATACATATCTGCTTCAAATAGCCGGGAGTCATTTCTGGCCTGCCGAAGGAAAAACAAGCCACAGAGTAGTAAAACAAAGTTGGCCGTCCATACGCCTGGCGGGATAGCCACTATTCCTTCTCTGGCCCATTTCTCGCCTAGCAGCGAAAAAACATAGAAGATAATAAAGAAGGTAATAGATACCAGTACAGGAACCCCCAATCCGCCTTTTTTAATAATAGCTCCTAAAGGTGCACCAATCAGGAACATAATCAGGCAGGCAACCGACTGGGTATATTTTTTATATTTTTCAACCGTGAACGTACGGCTTTCTTTTAGGGTGTAATCAATCTGTTGTACATGGCTCTGCGTAAAGCTTTTCATGTTTCTGGCCTGGCTGGTGGCCGAAGTCAATATATCCTGTACAGCATACTGCTCTAACTTGAGGCTGCTTAAAGAATCTATCCACTTTCCTTGAATAGAATCAACCTTGGCGGAAAGCGGTTTAAAGTGGTTGTAATAATACTGCGAGGCTGAACTAGGAGCATTCTTGCGTAGCACGGCATAGTCATTATATACAGAATCTGCCACATGTTGAAGCTGCCCTACATTCATCATGTATTTGCTACTGGAAAATAACTCCTTTTTAGTCCGGGTTAAGTCAAAAGATGCCAGACTGATAATCCATTTACTTTGTTTGAAGGCGTCCCGCTGGAATTCATCTTTTTGGGATTTCCGTGCGTCCGGCTCTAATACTGCATAACTGTTGCCACTAAATAATTCCAACACCAGATAGCGTTCATTAAAAGTTGTATACATTTTTGCGGAGTCGGCCAGAATTACCTGGTTGTTGCCGTTGCCATCCTGATGGTTATAAAGCATTACATCCAGCAGTGTTTCTTTTCCGTCTTTTCCAAGTATTTTTTTGTTTGCTTTAATGCTAAATCCGGTGAGGCCATTGTAAAATACACCCTCTTTTATATCCAGGGATGGTTTTTTTTGCCGTATATCCCAAAGCAGGCTATATGCATTAAGATTAGAATGCGGTACAATCGTATTATTGAACCAGAAGGCGATGAAAGTAAGCAGAATAGCAAAAATGAAAATAGGAAAAAGTACACGGATCAGAGAAATACCAGAACTTTTAATGGCCGTCAGTTCATAATGCTCACCCAGGTTACCAAAACAAATCAATGTGGAGAGCAGCATAGCCAGGGGTAAGGCTACCGGGGTAGTAGTAAGGCTAAAGTAAAAAATTAGCTCTGAAAACACAGCAAACCCCAGGTCTTTACCTACAAATTCATCAAAATATTTTATAAGGGTTTGGGTAAGTAGTATGAACACTACTACCACGAATGTTAAAAAGAATGGACCTAAAAAAGATTTTAATATTAATTTATCAATTTTTTTCATGTATGCTAGACTTACCCGCCCACGATTTCCCTCAAATTCGATACCAGATGTGTCCATAGCTCACGTAAGTCTTCTTCGTTTTCGGTATCGGAAAAATCGGTTATTTTAAGAAACGAAGATTGCGTAAGATCGTTCATATCCAGCTTAAATTCTATATACGAAGGCTCGTAAGTAGCTTGACTGTCTTCAGGAATAAATTCAAATTTTACATAGCGGTTCAAACGTTGAGCGGTCATCCGGGCATAGTGTGGCCGGTTATCCCAGACAAAGTTAAATATCTTGTAATCGTCAATAGTTACCTGGTCTGCAAACCACTGGGCAAGGCCTGCTGGGGTAACCAGGTAATTAAACAGCATTTTATTATTGGCTCTGATTTCAAATTCTGTCGTGTATTTGTGTTTGCCCATCGGTCAGAGAAGTGTTTGTAAAAGGTAATGTATGAGTTTTTCTACAGCAAAACAACTCCTGCAAATATTTTAAAATTATTTGTTTAAAAAAAAATAATATCCCTACCTTTGCGTCACAATTGGCGAGGTAGCTCAGGTGGTTAGAGCGCAGGATTCATAACCCTGAGGTCGGGGGTTCAATTCCCCCCCTCGCTACAAAAGCCCTTAGATTCATTTCTGGGGGCTTTTTATTTAATGGTATATTTTTCTCACTTTTTGTTTGGGGTAGATAAATTGTAGCACACAAATATTATTTAACCCGCGTAACTACTTCTATTATCAATACTTTGGCACTTGCAGGCATAGCCCACTTTATAAACGAGCTTTACTTATGGGAACTTAAGCCTTGTTATGACTACTTTCTTTACTTTTCTGCCATATTTTCCCTTTATTCTGTTAAGCATCACTCACAGAGAAAATACAAAGCAATGCCAGAATCCATTTTAGCTATTGTCACTGTGGCAATTGCAGCGATTATATTCAATCTAACAGTATATTAAGTATTGCAAAGTTACCTACTGATATAAGGCAGACTGCATAAACTATCAAATTTAAAAGAAATAGTCATTTTACCTGGTCAGCAATCCGGCATCTAGCACCAGTTGCGAACCAGTGATATATCTGCCAGATTCGGAAACTAGATAGAGCACTGCCCTGGCTACATCATCGGTAGTAATCCAGGGAACATCCAGTAAGTTGCCTGCCGAACGTTCTGCTATTTCTTGTGGCGTGCTGCCTTCCAGAAAAGCTAATCCATCATTCATGGGGGTATCTACGCCGGTAGGGTGTATGGAATTGACCCGGATAGCATAGGGAGCCAGTTCAATGGCCCATGATTTGGTAAGGCCAACTAATCCCCATTTAGAAGCCGCATAATGACTTAGCCGGTTCATTCCTCTCAAGCCGGCAATAGAGGAATTATTAATAATTACGCCTGAAGATTGGGCTTTCATTAAGGGAATTATTCTTCTGGCTACCAGCCAGGCACCCTTCAGATTAATAGCAAGCATGGCATCCCAGGCATCTTCCGTTAGTTCATCTGCCAGTCCATACGCACAAATACCAGCGTTATTAAATAAAATATCTATGTGCTTAAATTTTTCTTCCGTTTTTGCTACGGCCCCTGTAACATCTGCATCCAAGCGGACATCCCCTCTAAATGTAAGACAACTTACTCCTAATTTTTCGCAGGCTTCTTGTAAACTGTCCAGATCATCTGGCGAGCCCATGGTATAGCCAGGGTAGGAGAGAGGCCTGGCAATATCAAAGGCAGCAATATGTACACCCTCTGCGGCAAGTGCCAAAGCCGTAGCACGGCCTTGTCCATGAGCCGCACCGGTAATAAAAGCAACTTTATCCTTTAAGTAAGCAGACATAAAAGTCAAGAGTTAGGTGGCAATAAAATAGTTATGGATGATCTGGTTTGCGCGTAGTGGAGACTGTATACGGTATTAAATAAGGGTCTATTTCTGTTTGTATGGCATTACTGAATACATTTGTAGCAATCATCTGGCCTGCAAAAGCAAGGAGTATAACCATTTCCTGTTCAGTATAACGTGGAGCAACATGCTCATAAATAGTATCAGGTATTTGTCCCTGGTTACGTGCCATTTCACTCCCTAAGTTCAATACATGCTGTTCCTCTGGCGTGATCGAAAGTTTATCCGGATCTTCACCGTGCTCAATAATAATCCGGCGGAAAAAGGTGGTACACAAGGGGCAGTTGGAGCCCGATGAAATGGCATGGGCATATAAGTAGGCAAGTCGCTCCCCAAGAAGTTGCTTTACTTGCTCATAAAGCGGGTACCACTGCATATATACTTCAAAGGCAAGCAAAGAATGACCTAAGGTAGCTTTCATGTTTGTGATACGTGCCTGATAATCTGTAATATGTTTCTCAAAAGCCGCTTGTATTGCAGGTGGCGCTTGCTGGGGATTCACCGGGTTGATACGTGGCATAACCTTGAATTTTAAATAAGGTATTCATTTTTCACGAATGATGATAAGCAGAAAGAGTAAATTATTCTGTTTTCTGCACAATCGGAATAAAAGTAGAATCACTTTTTACCCGGCCTATCCCATTGTTTCAACGGTAAACTATAGCCGTTTTATCTGATTTCTATAGAAGACTATAAAAGGCAAAAAGCCCCGTTTAAGAGGCTTCCTGCAATCTGCTTAGTATACGAGATAAAACGTTCGTGCGCTGCTTAAGCTACTTTTTTTATTCGCTTGTCCCTGGTAGCATATACCGCTGAAAGCACTGGCCTGGCAGGTAAAGCATCTTGAAAGTCGGAATCTATAAAGGCAGCCGTAATCTGTCCATTACCGGCAATTACAAAGGTAGCAGGCGCAGGTACATCGGCTGTAATACCGGCTATCCGGTGCCATACCGGATTTTGCGTGTCGTAAACGCCGAACAGGTAAGCAATCAGGTTGTCAGCATCGTGGGCAATACTAAATGGAATCTGGTAGTGATTAGCCAGTCGGTAAATCTGTGCCAGAGGCTCAGGTGTAAGTACTAGCATTTCTCCACCCAGGGCTTTTACTCCAGTGTACAACTGAACTAAGGCTTGTATGTGCTGATGTCCATAGTCATTCCACTGAGGGGAGTAAAAACTGATAACAAGTGGGCGGCTGCTCACTAATTCATTGGATGTAATCTTAGTAACTGAGGCTAGTTCTGCCAGAGAGCCAGTCCACTTTCCAAAATTAGCCGGCAAAGAAAAAGCAGGTGCTTGATCTCCTTTACTAAGTGGTTGGCCAGGTTCAACATGGAACAGCGCAGGAGCAGTAAATGAGTTTGTTTCGTTCTTAGAAGGAAAATATGTTGATTGAATATTCATGATCAGTAATAGATAAGTTAAATGTGAAATAATAACATAACAATAAATGAAAACCTGGGTAAGCAACAACATCGGTCATACCAGGGATAATAGTTGCCCTGTTGGAGCATTGCTATAGTTGGTTTATCAAACAAAATGTTTATTTGTGAAGCCATATAGTTTGAATACAGAGCTGTGTTTACCAAGCATAGCTAAAGCCGGATAGTAACAGCATTTATTTTACTAAAGTATCCCTGAGATAGACTCAAAAACAGGAATTACTTTATAAAAAGGCACGCAACAAGAGAAATGATTTTTAAAGACAAGGAATAGTGTCTTTTGAGCAAATTACTGTTCCAAAACTAACCTAAGATGGGAAAAGTAAGGTACAGTTGTTAGAGGCAACAACAGCAACCAGAAGAAGCATAAAGGCAATGAATGAAATCAGCACTACTCGGGGCTGAAACCATAACCGGCTTATATGTTCTTGTGTAATTCATTTGACTTTTTGGTTAGTCTACTAATTATATAGGCAAATAGAACAAATTTAGTTTCAAAAGCAAATAAATTTTTTATTTTATTACCGTTTATGGGATACAGCATGTAAGATTACCTTTCATCTTTACAAGGTTAAAGTAGAATAAACCGCTGTTTGGCATATATTGAATCATTTTTACCTATTACGACCGCTAAAGATTATTCCGAAACATAGAATGGGTTCTGGTCCAGGAAAATACCCGAGGTTTGAAGGATATCATAAGATAACTCCACACAGGAATTCGTTGAGCATCTTTCACTTTGTTGAGCAATTCCATGCTTGCTGTTGGAAGCAGGTAAGAAAAACCGCCTTGCATATCAATAGCAGGTGAAATCTTGTAGTTGTACGACAAATCGTTTTCAAACCCTAAATACCTATTAGCGGTAGATTTGTCTGGATAAATAAGTGGGTACTGCATATAAAATAAATTTCCATCAGCCCGCAAAAATATTTTGTTAGTTAGTGTAAAAATTATAAACAAATAAGGATTTATAAGCCCACTATTATTTACATCGGCAGGGAACCTGGTAAAAAAATTCATATTTCCCATAAATTTCCAAGCCACACCATACAAAGGAATAAAAGAATGGGAGTTAGTATGGGCAAAAGCTATATTTTCTCCACTTGAAATTTCTGCACCTAGCCGCAACTTGATTTTATTGATGGTATAACTTGTTTCTGGTTGCAGATAATAGGCACTGATTTTTTTCTGGTGGCATTCTCTCCATATTGAGAATAGCCATTAAGAGTTAAATACAGTTTATTAAACAAATACTCCACTCTTCCGCCATTAGTAACTCTCAAATAATGTCCGGATGTTTTATCAATCCGCTTGAATGCTTCAGCAGAATTAATAAGTGTAAAACTAAATTGTTTGCTCAATGCATACTTTACATGCTGTACCAAAAGCAGTGTATAAGTATGGGCAGTTACTGGCGAGTATGCTGCATCAAAATGGGTTGCGTAGTTCCTGGTAAAAGCAGCAATCAAATCGGCAGCCAGCCTAGAACTAGCATATAGCAGCCGTATTCCTTCATGCGCACGGCCTTGCTGCGACCAGGGAGCATCCGAAAATAACCGGCCATTGTCTAATGATATTCCTTGCCTGCCTATCCTAAACGATAGATTTTTGGTTAGGGAAGGTTCAAGATAAAGTTCATAAAAATTAATGCTCCCAGTTTTAGACAGTTTGCCTTGTTTTCCCCACAAATGGATCTCCTGTGCTGAGGCAAGAAATTTTAATTTTCTACGCTGATACGTAAGATGTACTCTGTTGCGCTGGCTGGCAAATATTTCTGGCATGGTGCTGTCAGAGGCAGCTAACATAAAATTATTCCTGAATTCTGCTCTGGGGCGTATATCCAGGTGTGTGTTAAGTTCTTCTTTCCATGTATCGGTTGCCTGAGAGTAAAGACTGAAATAGAATAAAGAGCAGCTTAGTATTCCATACAGCCTTATCATTACATAGTGCCCGACAAACATATACGTATCAGAAAAGAAGTGTTACTATGCTTTATTCAAAGCTATGTTTAAAAATTGTGGGTATTGTATAGGGATCTTACAAATCCAAGCCCAATTGCATGGGGTGACAAGATGTTTTTGACAAAAGAGATACTATGCTGCAATCAACAATCAATAAAATGCAAAAGAAGATAAATGGTAGATGAGTCCCACGTATCTTCTTTAAGTTACCTAAGAAGGTTTGTTAATTTTAAAACGAATAACGTAAGGTGACACCGAAAGTCCTCGGATCGCCCAGTACACCTGCGTAGTGACCGGCATTACCGGCTGCCGGTAATAATTGCTCAAAATAATCTCTGTCCAGTAGGTTACGTGACCATAGGAAAATAGATAATCCGTCAGTCGCTCTAAATCCAAGTCTGGCATTTACCAATGCATATCCGCCAATATTCAGGTATTTTGAAGGCGATGGGCTTGAAGAAAAGGAAGAACGTGAATAACTGTCCACGGCAAGAAAGAACTTCCCATGCTGGCCAAAGAAATTGCCTGGATTAGAGACCAATTCACCACCTAATGAGCCAGCCCATTTAGATATGCCTGGTAAAGCACCACCAGATATATCTTTGAAGGCTGCTTCTCCACCTGTCTCTTCCAGCGGAACTGGTGCATTTTTGAAGGAAACATATTTGCCATCTGTGTAGGCAACTGCCCCATTGAAAGATAGATGATTGTTCAGCCGGATGTTTCCATCTAGTTCAATACCCAATACACGTACCCGCTCAGCATTAGCCAGATAACCCCGGTTTACGCCTACTTCTGCTGTCTGTACATTGGTCTGGTAATCCTTAATATCCGTGTTGTGGAGCACAATATTTAGGGTAGATTGTGGAGTCGGATTGGTTTTAATTCCTACCTCAAAATGACTTACATATTCTGGTTTGATTCTGGCCAGATCAAGTAGAATTTCACCATTTGCGGTAGGTAAACCACCTAAATTTACCCCAACAGGCTTATAGCTGTTGGAATAGGTAGCAAATGCATTCATGCTAGTTGAGGCTTTATAAGCCAGCGTTAACTGGCCCGACAAGTTAGATTCATCTACCTCTGCATTAAAGGCCTGATCTGTATACACGGCTCTTTTCAGGGCAATCAACGCAGGATCTTCTGTTTGCAAACCACCATAGGTCTGCCGGTTAAAATCTACTTTTTTCTGGTCGTAATTGAACCGGAGCCCGGGTAATACATGCAACCGTTCTGTAATCGCCCAATCTACCTGCCCGAATACAGCTGCACCGAAAGTCTGAAGTCTGGAGGTGGTTCGAATGCCATAGCCATCAAACAGGCCTGGTGTTTGCCAGAGGGGGCTAGTGGAACTCTGGGAAAACCGCCATTGAGCTGCACCAGATTCCTCTGTATGAACCGGATCTGTCTGTAAGTCCTGACCGATGGCAAAAAGGCCGATGACCCCACTCAAGCGGGAGGAAATATCTCCGGCGTAACGTACCTCTTGTGTCCATTGTGCATGTTTTGAGGTTGCCTGGGATAAGGTGAGCACTGGTAATCCTGTGAAGTCCCGGTCGTTGGATGGGTCCCAGTTCCAATACCGCCAGGCCGTAGTAGAGGTTAATGTTCCTGGCCCAATGTTGGCGTCAATATTGAGTGATACACCCCCTAATTCATTTCCCGATCTCCAGGGTGTATCATGATCAATTTTGCGGTCAAAAGGATTTCTGCTTGGCAAATCGTAGTTAAGATCGGCAATGATTTGCTCGAACTGGCGGTAAGCTGGGCGTAGGGTAGGAGCAACGCCAGCTACCACTTGTGCATACCCATCTGGCCGCTGGCGTGAAGCGTCTGCTGCGAGTGTAATCTTAATATTGTCTGTTGGCACGAACAGCAATTGCCCCCGCAAACCCAAATTATTGAGATCGTTCACCGATTTTTGGGTAATTACATTTTCAAGAACGCCGTCCCGCTGTGTACCAGAGAAAGATAACCGCCCGGCAAACTTCTTTCCTAACGGACCTGTAACTGAACTTTTTGCCTGTATGTAGCCATAATTGCCATAACTTACTTCAAAATTTGCACCTGGCGTAAAGCTAGGAGCACGGGTAGTAACGTTAAAGGCGCCAGCTGTTGTATTCTTACCGAAAAGAGTTCCTTGCGGACCACGCAGGACCTCTATCTGCTCTATGTCAATAAAGTCCAGAGTAGTAGCCGCAGGACGGGCATAGTATACTCCATCTACATAAAAGCCTACACCAGGGTCGATGCCATCATTTGTTAGCCCGAAGGTAGAACCTAAGCCGCGGATATTAAGTGTGGTGTTGCGCGGATTAGAGGAATAAAGTTGCACGGTTGGAACGAGTTCTTTTATCCGGTTTACATTAAAAGCGCCTGCTTCTTCTACGGTAGTGCCTCCTACTACTGAAATAGGAATGGGAACTTCCTGCACCGTTTCACTACGTCTTCTGGCGGTAACTACCACCTCATTCAGTAAATTATCATCGATAAGGGTTATTGTCAAGGGTGAATTTGGTAGTTCCGTAAGCCTGACTTCCTGAGGTTTAAACCCGACAGAGCTAATAGCTAATGTAAAAGGGGCTTGTTTTTGTGCAGTAATCTTGAACTGACCCTCAGCATCGGCAACTGTATACGTGTTAGTTCCTTTTATTACAACCGTTGCAGCAACTACAGGTAAACCTTCCCTGTCTTTAATTTTTCCCACCACTACCCCTTGGGCAAGTGCAACGTTAGCCAACAATAAGATGGGTAAGATAACTTGTACTATTTTTTTCATTGCGACAAATGTTAGTTTAGTATGGTATGTATATTTTAAATTTTTCAATAAGGGTTCCCCCTGCCTTTTATGATAGGCATTGCAGCTAATAAATAGTAAATGAATGTTAGACTAGATTTTACGCTTTGTTAAAAATTACCTTTCATTGTAGCAATGCTTCTCTTATTTAGTGTGTAAAGCCTTATAAGTAAAAGATTGACACTATAGATAGCCTATTTAGCTAAGTATAACAGAGTAAAGATTGCTGTATCATGTGCTTGTATTTTAATCTCTATAAAATCTATAGACAAAATTATATATTAGAAAATACAATGCAAACTATTTTTAAAAATTATATTTAGCAGAGAATATCGTCTCACCAATTTCTATGTATAAATTAGCTTGAGTGGGTTATTTACAAATCAACTTCTTAGCTTTTTGAACTTTATGATATATAAGCGCTGCTATTTTACGCTGTTATTTATGTGGTTGCATATGGTGAGTGCATGGTCACAAGGGAATACCGCAAAACCTAATATTATCTTACTGATTGCCGATGATCATGGAACAGATGCCCTGGGGTGTTATGGAAATCCGGTAATTCAAACCCCTAATTTGGATCAGCTGGCTGCTGAGGGAGTACGCTTTACCAATGCTTTTTGTACGTCTGCCAGTTGTAGTCCTAGCCGTACGGTAATTCTATCAGGTTTGCATAATCATGCAAATGGCATGTATGGGCTTGAGCACAGTTATCATCATTTTAATTCATTTGCACATGTGCAGAGTTTACCTGTGTTGTTAGCCAAGGCAGGTTATCAAACAGCCAGAATAGGTAAGTTTCATGTAGCCCCAGAAGAAGTATATGCCTTTCAAAACGTATTATCTGGCGGAAAGGCCAATGATCCTACTAGCTTAGGACGTAATGCTGTTCAAATGGCCGAACTCAGCAAAGACTTCATTACTTCTACTACTAAGCCATTTTTCTTGTATTTTGCTACCGATGACCCACACCGGTCTAATAAAGTATTCCCTAATGGTGAACCCGATTTCGGTACAGCTGGCGAACCCAACTCATTTGGTAACCGTCAGGAAGGTTATCCTGGTGTAAAACAGGTTACCTATCAGCCAGGCCAGGTGCTTGTCCCTCCATTTCTGCCAGATACTAAAGAAAGCCGGGCTGAACTGGCACAATATTACCAGGCTGTTTCCCGAGTAGACCAAGGCGTTGGGAAATTGATAACCTATTTGAAGGCAGCGGGCAAGTATGAAAATACCATTATTATTTACTTATCCGACAATGGGGTAGCGTTCCCGGGAGCAAAAACAACGCTTTATGAAGCAGGTATTAAACTGCCCTGCATCATTCGGAACCCTGGCTCAAAAAGAAAAGGAATAGTTCAGAATGGGATGGTATCCTGGGCAGATATTACACCAACTATTCTGGATCTGGCAGGAGCCATACCGGCCAACCCAACTTTTCATGGCCGTTCCTTCCGGAAACTTCTGGAGGAAGAGCATGTCAGTGGATGGGACGAGGTATATGCTTCGCATTCCTTGCATGAAATAACTATGTATTATCCGATGCGGGCTGTGCGTACAAGGCAATATAAGTTGATTTATAATATTGCTCATCAGCTTCCTTTTCCCCTGGCCCTTGATTTAGTGAAGTCGTTTACCTGGCAAGGCAGCTTACAAGCAGGTTCGGCCAAATTTGGTAAACGACGTATTGAGGCATTTTTGCATCGGCCTCAATTTGAACTCTATGATATAGAAAAAGACCCAGATGAAATCCATAATTTGGCAGACAATGCTCAATACAAAGCAATATTTAATCAGTTGTTGCAAAAGCTCAAACAATTTCAGCAGCAAACCCACGATCCCTGGATACACAAGTGGGAGTATGAATAAGGAATACGAATAAAAATTACTGTTTCTATCCTGTTCGGAGACTACTTTAGATCAAGGAATCATCGGGGAATATATCCACAAATCAGGCAGGTTTTTAGTGAGCAAGTAAGGCAGCTCCGGTATACCTACTGGGTGGGTAACCAAAGTGTTTTTTGAATGCAGCCGAAAAGGCAGGTATGTTGCTATAGCCGATACAATCAGAAACCTGGGAAATGTTTAAGCTCCCTTCTTCCAGTAATTGTTTTGCCTTCCGCATACGCAAGTTATGAATATGCCCGAAAACAGTCATATGGAATAAGGCTTTGTATCCTTTCTTTAGTTTAAATTCATTTAACCCATAGCCTGCCGATAGCTTAGCCAGAGATAAAGGCAGCAAGTAGTTAGCTTCAATAAATGCATATACCTCGCTGAGCTTTTCTTTATCTGCCCTGCTGATGTCATTTTTGCCGCCAGCACTCCACGAAGAAAACTGATCAAGCTGAAGGGAGAACAGTTCCAGGGCTTTGGCCTCCAGATACAGCATGCGGGTTAGGCCATTAAACTGACTGGTTTTAATTGCACGGAGGATCTCAAGCATTCTGGGTTGCATCAATAGATGTTCATGGGAAGGAATAAATGTCTGTTTCCGTTCTATACTATTACAGATAATATCTATCTGTTTGTCTTCTGCCGATTGCATAATGGATTTGAAAAAATCCATATCAAACCCAATATGTACTACATTAAATCTTCCCTTCTCAATGGTATGCCCGGCCGTAAATTCAGGACTATACTGAAAAGTATGGCGGTTGTTTTCTGCAAGTACAGGTTTAGAAATATGGCTAAAATGGGAAGTGGCTCTGCCTTCCAGAACAAACACGGACTCCGCCCCTTCGCCATTGCTTGGGTGCGTCATGTTTAAAGGCTCCTGCAAGTTGAACAGCATATTCCCTAACACCATGCCAGGCATTTGGACAATCACTGATTCTCCCGATGCCAGGCCAGGTTCTTTAAATTGGGTGTGGATGGCTGTATACCGCTCATTGCTGTTCAATACCTTCGCCTCAAAACTTCCGAACCGCTTGGCCCATTCCGGAAGAGCTATCTTATCCATATCTCGTAAATCTTTATCCGTTTTGAATAAACAGATCTGGGTAATAAAGTTAAACATTTGTAGCATAAAATCAACAGACATTATGACTACCGCAACACTTAAAAAAACAACCCCTACTGGTGCTATTCATGCAAAACATTGGCTGGCTTTTTTCTTCTTGTTACTTTGTTTATCAGGCCTTTATATGGTCTGGCAATGGGAATTAGGATTTTTTGTAAAAATAGCCTGCTCCATTCTGGGCTTACCTATTTTACTCCTGCTGTGTTCGTTTATGGCCATTGTAGGGTTTGCCCGTTTTCTGCCTGACCTGGACCTGACTGTGGGCAACCGACAGGATCGTACCATACGGAATAATGAAGGCAACTATGAATCTACCTTTCTGGAAACCGGACGCGATACCGGAGGTGCCTATGAACTCATACAGGTAGAGGTAGAGCCAAAAGGTGGCAATAGCTGGCATTACCATAAATCATTCGATGAACAGTTTACAGTACTTACCGGCGAGCTCACGGTTGGGATGAATGGAAAAACCATTGTGCTGAAAGCTGGGGAAGGAGCAACTGCTCCCAGAAAGTCTATGCACTACTTTCACAATGCTACAAATACGACTGTTACTATTCTGGTAAAGGCTACACCTGCCAAAGGACTGGAAAAATCTGTCAGGGTTGGATATGGCTTGCACAATACCGGACAATGGGGGAAAGGTTTTCTTCCTAAAAATCCTTGGCATTTACCACTATTGCTCGGATACAGCGAAACGTACCTTCCTAAATTACCAGGTTTTATCCAGGAACCATTAATTAATTCTTTAGCCAAAATTGCCCAATGGAAAGGCGAAGACAAAGCGTTGGAAGTATTTTTTAATTAAGGAGAAAGATACGTTTCCCTTTAGTTTCTACAACCGCCTCAACTACATATTATCATGAAAAGCAATTTGAAAATATTCTGGATACTCATTATGGCTTATGCTGTTTCTATGGCGTATCAATTTTACCGCTCCCAGGTATACCAATACCCCGCCTACGACACCTTTGCGACTACTGAAATAGTTGGGTATGCAATCTTGTTTGGCTGGTCATCCCTTTCGTTGGTTCACAAAAGGTGGACCTTATGGTCGATTGTGGCCCTTTGCAGTTTCCAGCTTGGACTTGGCTTCACCTACTATATACCGGTTATTTTTCGGGTTCGGCACGATACCTTCTGGGACTTTGCCGAGCTGATCGTTTTTGTTTTCCTGATTGCACTTGCTGGCTACTTTGCCCTTGCACAGCTAAGTAGATACACGATTAAAAGCAGCTTAGAAAATGCAAAGGGTTAACTTATCTCATTCTACTTATCTCAACTACAAATGAAAACAATAAAAAAAATCGGCAAATGGATGGGCTATGCTTTCGTAAGCATTCTGCTGATCGGCCTGGCTCTATACGGATATATTTACTGGAATATAGAAAAACGCTTACATAAAGTATATCCCACCGCAATACTGCCTGTTGCCATTCCCACCGATTCAGCTTCTATTGCACGGGGTAGCCACCTGTTTGTGGTACATGGCTGCAAAGATTGCCATGGAACAGACCTGAAAGGCCGCTATATGGCGAACGAAACCCTGCTTGGTACCGTAGCTGCCCAGAACCTGACCAAAGGCAAAGGCGGGCTTCCGGCAGACTACAGCGACCAGGATTGGCTGCGCGTATTGAAACATGGCGTAACCCGGGAAGGTAAAACGCTGATAATTATGCCGGCAAATGAAACTACCAAACTGGCTGATACGGATCTGGCAGCTATTATTGCTTATTGCAAAAGCCGCCCTCCCCAAGACAACGAACTGGAGAAAAAACCAACGCTGGGTCCGGTATTAAAAACATTCATTGCTTTTAACAAACTGGAGTTATTGCCTGCTGAGCATATTGATCATGAACTTATACCCATTACTGAGCAAAAAGCAGAAGTATCGGCAGAATATGGGGCGTACCTGACAACCAATTGTGCGGCTTGCCACCGGGATAATTTTCAGGGAGGACCGCCGTTAGCACCAGGTGCTCCGCAAGTGCCCAATATCACTTCTACCGGCAGAGTAGGTAAATGGACGGAAGCAGAGTTTATGCAAACCCTGCGCACAGGTGTTACCCCAGATGGCCATCAGATTGACAGCACCAAAATGCCTTGGCCCCGCACGAGAGAATTTTCTGAGGTGGAATTAAAAGCTGTACGGGAATTTTTGTTAAGCCTGCCGGCTAACCAAGCTATTGGCCTTCGTTAGTGTAAACAATCTGCCGGTTTGTATAAATGGCTAAAACTTGGGAAAAATTAACATGGGAGAGAATCTATCCCTGTCTCATTCATATTGCCCGGATGAGTATGCCAGCTAAACAATAAAAGCTCTGTTCACCTGGTAACATTGAAGGAGAGTTTTCCCAATGTTATGTACCTAAAACAGGAGCACCGCTATACTTTTGTAGAATGAACATGTGTTTGCCTTATAAAGATAAAAGAATACGTACCAGAAAATAGGCGAACAGGAAGGCATGCAGCAACACTAGAATTCTCATCAGGTGGCTTTTCTTGCCAAAAGCTACGTTATCTGTTTGTTTGATATTCTTGTATGCGTTGCTCCGTTGCGTTTGTGAATCAAATAAAAACTTACCATAAAGCAAGCCTATGGCGATAATGCCAAAACCCAAAGAAGCGTTGTTGGCTGAATAATGCATCAGGTATTGGCGGGTAACCCATAGAAAAAGAAGAGATAGTATATGCATGACCACCGGCCAGACATACCCGGAAAAGAGCTGGTCTTTACTCATTTGTTTTACTTGTTGCCAAAATCGCAATAGGCTACTTAACAGTATTCCCATAAAAGAACATAACCCTACCCAAAGTATGTTATTAATAATAATTAACTGCTGAACTGGCAGTGGGTTAAGGCTCCTCCGGATAGTTTGGCCAGTAGCCATCAAAAAGGATGCTGCCCGGTGTATATGTGGATAAATAGTATATAATCCACCTGTTAGTAACAGTACAATGAGTATACAAAAGAACACCGTTAACAAGTTTGTCAGGGGCTTTGGTTTACCCCCGCCATTGGGCGCAAAAAAATTGGTTCTGTCGCCAGTGATGCGAGCCGCTAATAAGAGGGGTGGCGTAACAAAAAGTAATAGAAAGAATGGACCTATAAGTACTGCCAATACAATTAAAAGTATAATGGTGATGGCCAGGCAAATACCAAATGTAGCAAATGAAAACATAAACATTTTTTGTAAGAATAGTTGTTGATGCGTGTTGTCACAAAAGTATAGCGGAACTAACACTGATCCTGAGTTTAGGGGATATCAAAAGGTTATCAGACAGCCTAAGGGTGGTATACAAAAGGTAAACAAAACGAACGCTACCTGCCACGTATTCAGCTGGCATTCGCCAGGCACGGGGAAAGACGATAAGAGAATGCCAGTAAAATTGGATTTTTTACACTAAATTTATAACCTCAATACCAACATAGTTGAGTACATCTGTTTTCTAGTAGATACTTTTTACTTTCACCTATTCCTCATGTTAAAAACCGTTGCACTTTTATTCATTTTTCTGAGCACCGCCATTTTGCCATCGGTAGCTCAAAAAGGCAAGAAGGCCTTCTCCGCTGAAATTGGCATGGTATCGTATACTTACCGGCACAGTTTTCAGAAAGATGTAGCGAAAACCCTGGATACCATTAAAACCTTGGGCATTACCGATATGGAATTTTCTAATTTATTTGGAAAAACAGCCCAGGAACTCCGTCAGTTGTTAGACGAACGGAAAATGAAATGCTCTTCTTTTGGGGTAAGCTATGATGAGATGGTAAATAAAACGGCAGAAGTGGCTAAAAATGCTAAAACATTAGGCGCTACATATGTACGGGTAGCCTGGATTCCGCATAAAGCTCCATTCACCCTGGAAGTAGCCAAAAAAGCAGTCGACGACTTTAACCGGGCAGGAAAAATATTGAAAGAGGAACATGGCTTAACTTTCTGTTACCACAACCATGGATATGAATTTCAACCCTATGGCAAAGGCACGTTCTTCGACTATATGGCAGAGCAGACAGACCCGAAGTATGTCAGTTTTGAAATGGATATTTTGTGGGTGTTCCATCCCGGACAAGATCCGGCTCAATTGCTTAACAAGTATGGCAAACGGTTTAAGTTGATGCACCTGAAAGACTTGCGAAAAGGCGTAACCGGCGATTTTTCCGGGCAAACACCTGTCGAGAACGATGTAGCTTTAGGAACCGGCCAGTTGGATTTGCCTGCAATATTAAAAGCTGCTCAAAAAGCGGGGGTTGAACATTATTATATAGAAGACGAAAGTCCCAGTGTATCCCAGCAAGTGCCGCAGAGTATAGCTTATTTAAAGAACCTGCCATTATAATTGTTCAATATACCCTAGGGCAATGGAAAATTTGATGACCCAAGGCACTAGTTACCAATGCCAATGGCTGTTCCAGTAATCTCCTCTGGCTTCAGCTATTATATTAAAAGGATATATCAACAGCGGGAGCATGCTCCCGCTGTTGTCGTTTGCAAGTTCTATAAGAGTGAACAAATCAAGCTGAACATCATTTCCGGATATAGTTCATCTAGAAAGCATTCGTCTTCAAAAGGCATGGCTTTAAACTCTTCTCAACCTAATCCGTATTTGCTTACTAGATTAAAGAAGATAAATCAGCTATGCAGCCTACCCAGCCAGACGGAAAACAACTAGAAACATCCACGAACACAGCCTATCAACCAATAGAGAATTATGGCATCATAGGCGATCTCAATACCGTGGCACTGGTTGGCCTCAATGGTTCTATAGACTTTTTGTGTCTCCCCAATTTTGACTCGCCTACTATATTTGCCGCCTTACTGGACAAACACAAAGGAGGGTATTTCCAGATACATCCTTTGCAGGAAGATGTTAAGCTGAAGCAACTGTATTTACCGGATACCAATGTGCTCTTAACCCGTTTCCTGGCCCGGGATGGCGTGGGAGAGTTAACCGATTTTATGCCTGTTGAAGAGCTTTATCCCTGTAAAGAATTAATCAGACGCATAACTACAGTACGTGGAAAATTAACTTTTCAGATGAATTGTTGTCCACGCTTTAACTATGCCCGTTCAGCGCATATCACTGAGCAAGTTAGTGCGTATGAAATAATCTTTACCAGTACAGACCCTGCACCTATCCGTATCCGACTCAAAAGTACAGTACCTATTCAACTACAAGATACAGACGGATACGCTCAATTTACCCTGGATACTGGCCAGACAGCCGATTTCCTGCTGGAACAGATACTTCCGGAATATCCCACAACCACCCATCTGGAAGCCTTTGTTACCAAAAGTTTGTATGAAAATATTAACTACTGGAAAGACTGGGTAGCACAATCTACATACCAGGGCCGCTGGATGGAAATCATAAACCGTTCTGCCCTTGTATTAAAACTGATGACCTCCCACAAATATGGATCTATGGTGGCGGCTCCTACCTTTGGATTGCCGGAAGAAATAGGCGGCGTACGTAACTGGGACTACCGCTACACCTGGATACGGGATGCGTCTTTTACTATTTATGCCTTTATCCGGCTTGGCTATACCAAAGAAGCCCGGGAATTTATGTGCTGGGTCGAAAAGCAGTGTAAAGATATTGGCAGTGCCGGCCACCTGAATTTAATGTATACCATTGCTGGCCAGGAGCCGTTGGAAGAGCAGGAATTAACGCATCTGGAAGGCTATAAAAACTCTCAACCAGTCCGGATTGGTAACGAGGCGTATACCCAAATACAACTAGATATTTACGGAGAACTACTCGATTCCGTGTACTTGTATGACAAATATGTAGAGCCTATTTCCTATGATTTCTGGCGCGAGTTATCTCAGCAGGTAGATTGGGTATGCCAAAACTGGCACTTAGAGGATGAAGGCATCTGGGAAGTCAGGGGTGGAAAAAAAGAATTTCTCTACTCGCGTCTGCTCTGCTGGGTAGCCATAGACCGGGGTATCAAAATTGGCATGAATCATTCTTATCCTTTACCGGAGCATTGGCAAACAGAGAGGGATAAAATTTTTCATTCTATTCACACAGACTACTGGAACGAAAGCCTGCAAGCCTTTATGCAATACAAAGGGGCAACTACCGTAGACGCCGCTACACTCCTAATGCCTCTTCTCCGGTTTATTAGCCCCAAAGATCCAAAATGGCTCTCTACTTTACAGGTTATTGAACAACGGCTTGTTTCCGACTCTCTGGTGTACCGCTACCGGACCGAACAAGGAATAGATGGCTTAACCGGTGGGGAAGGTACCTTCTCTATGTGCACATTCTGGTATGTAGAATGCTTATCCCGGGCAGGCCAACTGGATAAAGCCCGATTATTTTTTGAAAAGATGTTAGGGTATGCCAATCACGTAGGGCTGTATGCCGAACAACTGGGTATGCAAGGGGAGCATTTGGGTAATTTTCCGCAGGCCTTTACCCATTTAGGCCTGATCAGTTCAGCTCTGAATTTGAATGATCAGCTGGATAATGCACGTAATACAAAAATTAAAGAATAAACAGCCTTTACATCTTTTGCATGTCATTTCAGGCCATGTTCTCTGTACCTTTCTTAGTTTACTGCTGAGCAGCGTAGGGCATTTGCTTGTGTAGAGACCATCTCATGTATCCATCAGGCTATTGTACGGCTTGTCTATTCGGGCTCTCTTAGTAATTTCAAAGCCTTTGCCAATAAATGAAAATGCTTTTGGGCAAGTGTGGCACCTTCAAGAAGATATCACGAAAACGGCAGAGTAGTTTATGACCCATAAGTTATGGTATTTTCTGCTGTTTATTAACTAAAGCAACATGTAGATCATCTGCCAAAACCGGATAGCTCAGGCTTTTATCATAGGTATATGATCAATACCATCTTCATCATATACCTCGCCGGCTTGCTGAAATCCGAATTGTTCATAAAAGCCCTTGGCATACAATTGTGCGCCAATTTTAATAGGACCTTTGCCATATAGCTGGTAGCAATATTCAATGGCCTGGGCAACTATTGTCTTGCCAAATCCCTTTCCCCTTACCAAAAGACTGGTAACAATTCTGCCGATAGACATTTCTTTATATGAGACTCCTGGTGGCACTAGGCGGGCACAGGCAATCAGTACATTATCGTCATAGAGCAGCAAGTGGTGACACTGCCCGTCTTTATTGTCCATATCAAGAAAAATACAATTCTGTTCGACCACAAAAACCTCGCTTCGCAGGCGCAGAGTATCGTAAAGTTGTGCAGGAGTTAAGTCAGCAAAGGGTTGGCAAATAGTAAGCAATGGCATGTAGGGTAAGAGTAGCAGTTAAATATATAGCTGTTGTAAAGGTAGATACTTTACCAGTATCTCCCCAATATCAGAAGGGTTGTTTTGAAGGGTTTACCGGACTGCCTGAAGAACAGGCTCACCGGACGAATACATGCACAAGGTGTATTTATTCTTTTATTCAGGCATGAGACTAGTATATAGAGGATACACATAAATGTACACCTCAAGCTGCCTGAAATCCGCTGTAGCCTTTTAGCTTATTTATTTGTGTTTCTGTAGTACCAATTAGATGGATGCAAAGCCACAGCCTATTGCTTGTGAGCAACGGTGTAATCTTCGTATCTTAAGCCAAAGTGCTTAGATAATATGTGTGCATCGGCTCGACTGGAAGCTAATTTACCATACGAAGCCACGTAATACTCCGTAGACCCTTGCGAGTATAATCGAACTTGTGCGTACGAAACAGGAATTTCTGTTGTGAGGTTAGTCCGGCTCATCAACGAATGTTTCTGGATCACTTCTACAAGCGTAATTCTTTCCATAACGGGTAAAGGTTCCCATGTTCCAAATCGTAGACCAAAGAATCCAGAGAAAATCCTAATCCGTTGGTTGGTAAAGTCTATCTCCAGGCCTTCGGTAAGAGTAAGGGCAAACAGGGCAATTACTATAAATAAAAGCCCTGCAAATACAAATTTTGTCAGGAGAACAACTCCTGCTAAAATCATTACCACTGCCGGGATGTAGGCATTAACAGCAATAGGCTTTGTACGACGCCGGTATGTAGGTACAGCATTCATTAGGGCTTTTACGCTTAGTGATTGTTTTGTACAGAAGTAACTTTGACGAAGGATGCAAATTGCAATAATTATTTTGAACAAAACCTGTGCTAAGAAGGGAGATCATAGCAAAACCATTACAGTGATTGACTTTCCTGCTTAATTTCAAAACAAAGAATTGCTCTTGGCCTGGCCATCTTAAGATAAAAAACTGGTTAATGGTAATTATTTGTAAATTCCATTAGAAGAAAATATTCATTTTCTGTTGTTGGCGAGGCTTTATTGGGTCAAGACCTTCAAATTAATGATGTAATGATCTGTACTAGTCGATTCTGCCAGGCAGTTTTATCTTCCTGTTATGTAGAGAAGCAATCCAACATCAAGTAGTTTGAAGTTGGATTGCTTTATACTAATTAATATTTAACCACCCGAAGAATCTGATAACTGTCTTCCGATTGTACCTTCAGCAAGTAGGTGCCTGCCTTTAGCAAACCAAGGTCTAGTTCTAAATGCTGCTCATCCACCACAGTAGGCTGCAAATCTGCTTGTACCATTCCCATTGCATTAGTGATAGTAGCAGTTTTAACCTGACTAGCCCGTATATTCTCTACGCTTATTAGCAGCTTACCACTTGTTGGATTAGGATATACGTACATCTGGAACTTAGTCTCCTGAGGTTGCTCACTTTCCATGGTTGCTATATGGGCAGACGTAGAAGTAGCCTTAAATATTTCTACCCCAGCCAGGGCCAAGCGGTTTACCGTAGGCGTAAAATTAATATTGAGCAACCCATCGGTAGTAGAAACCGTGAAGTCTTTAACCAGCGCCGTTTTAAACCCTGCTTCTTCGTAAATATCCAGGTTGGCTACCCTTAACTGATTTTCCATCCGAACACTGAACACCCTTGAGCCGGCACCCGTAAAAAAGTTTTCTGCAAAATGCAGCCTCACAAAGTAAGTGCCCGATGCAAGGGGTATTTCATACCGCATTTCCTGCAGGTCGCTTAGAGAAGATAAATACGATCTGTACAAGGCATCATCCTCAGTTGCTTGGATTGCACTGGTTACATCAGCCGTATTATCGAGTTTTACAGAAGTGGTTGGTTTGCGGTAATTCACATCGGATTCAAATACTTTTCCATTGATGTTTACACTGTTTGTAGACGTAGCGGCACCCTTAATCCGCTTGACCACATTTACAGTTGTAGTTGTATTTCTGCCTATGCCATACAGGGAAATACGCAAAGGAGATAGGGCATTGTTATAATAAACAAGCAGCGTGGCATTTTTGATACCTATACTGGAAGGGGTAAAGCTTACATTGCATAAGGTGGTAGCTCCCGGAGACAAGGTAACCGTTGAGGGTTTTACCGCACTAAATTCACCAGCATGTTGTCCTACTACCTGAACGGAAGCAATAGTGATGCTTGGGTCTGCATTTGCTACACTACCCAGGCTCTGCAACGTAATGGGCAAGGTAGTAGTTGAGCCTACATTCCGCTGATCAAAGTTGAGGGCAGAGGGTTTAGCCGCCAGCTCTGAGGAGAAATCTGAACCTACTTCTGGTTTGATATTGCTTATATAGTAGAGATTATCATTATAGTCCAGGTTAGCAGTTGTACTTAAATAATCATGCGAGATAAAGTACGCATTGGGAATGATATTGCTGTTGGCATCCCGGGCTTTCCATATGCGTGCTCCCCGCATTGGATAAACTACGCCATTCACCGTTACTGTTCCTTTATAGCTATTTCTGGCCGGATCTGTACAATCACCTCCGATTCTGAGAGAGAAAGGTACCGTAGGGTTAAAGGTGGCGGTACCTGGCAAGCGGGTAGAATTATTCATTCTGGGAAGCAGGGATTGGGCATCTATGGCTGTATGGGTGAGAATATAGCCTGATCCTGTAAAGCCATCTTTAGCTTCCCACCGGATACTTTCCGTCTGTGCACAGCAGCCATGATAAGCTCCCAGCTGGGTAACCGTTATGGGCTTAGTGTTGTCTGCTTTTAGAAAATAAGAGCTGTAAATCTCGTCAGAATTAGCCAAAGGAGCCGTATGTGTAGAATTTTTGGCAGTAAAACCTGTTTTAGTTTTGAAGCCAAAAGCATCTATTATTTCCTGCGCATAGGGTTCGTTGCCACCTTCTCCTTTATTCTGCAAGAGGCCAAATAACGTAATTTCTTTTACAGGACTTGCATCATCATTTGAAACGATAGAGAGCTTATCCTGAAGGATGCGTATTCTTGTCACAGAAAGGCTTGCATCATTCACAAAGCTTATCATGACATCTATGGATTTACCCGAAGCTAGTGTATAGGGCAGTGGCAATGGTTTGGCTGGGTCTATAACAAAGATGCCTGTTGGGGTAGTCAGGCGTAGAATTTTATAAGAGGTTGGCCTGGATAGTATTAGGTTATCTATTCGTAAAGAGCCAAAGCCTTTGTTGTGCAGCCGAAGAGTAACTGTATCATGATTGGCATTGTACGGCGTACTGGTGCTGCGACGCCAGGGTTCACGGATTAATGAAAAGGTTACGCGGGTATTGTCTGGAAACTTATCCAGATTTTCTACGAATAGTTTTGCATTGGAAACGGCAGATGTCTGCGTTACATTAACCGTTACCTGGCTGGAAGATGACAGCACTGGCGAACCATTATCTGTAGCACTTACCGTTAAAGTATATTTAGAGGCTTGTGCATAGCTTAGCTGGGCAGCTAATGTGAGTATTCCTGTTGTCGGATTTATTGCAAATTTACCTGCTGTGTTACCTCCGGTAATGGCATACCTGATCGAATGGCCCTGGGCATCGGTGGCTGTTACTATGCCTACTTGCGTGCCAATACCTGCTGTCTCAGCAATTAAAAAACTATAAGCACTGCTGCTGAATACAGGTGCTGTATTGGTGGTGGATACAGGAGAGGAGATAGAAAAATTATCAAAGCTGTAGCTAACCGCGGAAGTTCCATTGCGGTGCGTAGACAGTATACCTCCATAGGCTGTGCTACCAGTTAGTCCCGTTCCAGAAAGGCTAATTGTCTTTGTAGGATAAGCCGCTCCCACATTCACATAGGTTATGCCGTCTAATGAATAAAAGCCTTCTGCAGTATTGCTTACCGTGTTAACCACCAGGCGTAAGCGGACAGAGGAACTGCTTAACCCACTGATTGCCGCTGTAATTCGCTGATCGGGATTCGATGTGTCACTGAGGCCACTGCTTACATCATTCAACTCCTTTCGCATTTCTACTTTTCCATTAATTACTACCAGCTTAACAAACGTCTTATCATGTAACCCAACCCATATACCTGCTTGCTGATAGGCAGTACCTGTAAATGGATTAACTACGGTGGTTTGCATAGTAAAGCTTTGAGTAGTGCTGAACTTTACACCCAATGTGTTCATCTGGTTATTATTAGTTGAACTGGCAATTCCACTATAGGTAACTATTTTGAGCTTACCTGCTTCAAAGGAGAGCTTGCCAGGATCGAATCCAGGAACTGGGTTACTGGTGGAAGGAGCAATGGATGATGGGGGATCTACCATTGTAAAGCCTGTATTGGCAAGTTTGCCTTCACTCCCAGTAAAATCAAGGGAGAAAGGTAAGCTTACTTGTAAGTCTGCACAGGGAAGTGTACTCAAAGGGTTACACCCCTGGGCATATAGAGTAGTAGGGGCTTGTAGTATCCATAGTAGTAACAACAGCAATCCATACAAAGTCCCGGACGGTAATTTGCATTGGTCTGTTTTTGAATTCAGTGGTACTTGCTTTGACTCATTCCATGGGCGGGTTACAATGAAAGATGTACCGTAGTTGAAGGCTTTTGAAAAGTCGGGAACTTTGCTTTCCAAAAAGGGAGAAGAAGGTAATCGTACTAACATATAATAGATATTAAAGTGGTTTATGAATGATGGCTAACCCAAATACTACAGTCGCATAAATTCTGTGTTCATGACAGCATCTACAGAAATTAGGGCATAATACCAGCTAACGTATGTGGTTAAATCAACCCATACAGGCATACTTCAACTACATCGGCTAGGGTTTTGACAACGGGCATTTTCAACAAGCGGCAGTTCCTATTCATTAACTAAAGTATGCCCCGGCATGTAGATGAGTAACCAGTGATTAATATAAACAAGATACCTGTATAAATAAGATATCTGTAAAAAAATAGCTAGTGTTATCTCTCGAAAAGTCTCAAAAGTGTATGAGTTATAGTATAGTGCTGCCCACTGAGTAAGAGAATATCTAACCATTTGTACTGAATATGTATACAAATAAGTAAAGAAATTTTACACGTTTACTTGTGTTACCTGCTGTATGAACTAAGAAGATACTGTTTTACAGAGGGCTACTCATTTGGTGAGCCGACCTCTAAAAAGCAGATTTTTCTTACTTTGATTTTATTTAGCTGGATGGAGCTGATTGTTTTAAATTACAATAATATCCTATTATTTCAAAGCGATGGGATAAAATATATCACCCTAAATGTATCAGTTTTCTGCCTGGTATTTTACTGCCTCAACAGGTAGCCAATTTGCTATAATTGATGTGAGGTATCATAGCCGATAGCCTTCACAGGCTACTATGCCTGAAAGGAATGCTGGTATTTGTGGCTAAAAGTAGGTATTTCACTTAACTAATTTGTTGGACGGATACGCGTACTCCAAACCTTCCAGATAGGTGAAGTCACTTACAGACAAATAAGTAGTAAAACCACTCATTCAGCCTATTTAATAATTTTCTATTGAATATGCTGTTGAGTTATATGTCCGGAACGGTTTTTCAGCAGATCACATAAGTTACCTGGATATACTCCTTGTCAATTTGTTTACTGCTGGCTAACCTTGCCAGCTACTTGCCTAATTAATCGTAGGCTTAATTGCAAAAACAGCTTTGCGGGTTTTCCGGTTTATTTTCAGCTGCATATGTTTGTTTAACATCCCTTGTAAATTATCAATCAACATCCGCAGTATTTCTATTTCCATCAACAAAATATCATGTTTCAAAGAATTACTGTCTAGTTTCCCTACTTCCTCTGTCCGTTGCTTTAATCGTTTTTTGCATAAAGCTAATTCGGTTACTATCTCCAATAATCTCATAGTTCGTTATTTATCTACCTCACCAAATTAAATAAGGTATGTATACCCTGATTTAGTGAATTAAGTTATAGGATAGTTATGAGACAAAATATAATTAAATGAAGGTTTACTAAGAAAGAAATAGAAATTTACCGCAAAATGTATTTCGAAAATGCCATTTTTTATGTTGCTAAAACGCTTGATTTTTATCCACTTATACATTTATAATCGGTACAAAGGGGAATAAAAGAAGGCTATTTTTACCCAGAGGGTTACCTATTCGGGAGAATAGTTGCTAGTTTATCTTTATTGCTTTATTTTGACAAGTTTAACAGCGTATACACCTTCCTGATTCTTTATGGCTACTTTGCTCCGTCCGCTCCTGCTATTCTCCCTGCTCATGGCTTTTTCATTTACGCAAACCTATGCTCAACGGAAAAGAACCTCTGCCAATAAGCAAGAACTGAAAGACCGGGAAATGTGGTTGCAGGAAATGGACAAAATGGTTAGGCCTGTTTTATATAGTCTGGCGCAGGATAGTTTGCGGATAGTAATGCCGCAGATTACTTCTAAAAGGATTGACAACAGAGAGCAGCGCATCCAAGTGCAATACCTGGAAGTGATTGGCCGCGTGTTGAGTGGCATTGCTCCCTGGCTGCAACTGGAAGGTGGCAATGCTCAGGAAGTAGCCCTACGGAATCAGTACAGGCAGTGGGTACTTCAGGGGCTAACCCATGCCCTGGATTCTACAGCTAAGGATTACATGCGTTTTGACATTGCCGGCCAGCAGCTGGTAGATGCGTCTTTTCTGGCGTATGCATTCATCCGGGCACCCTGGTTGTGGGAAAACCTGAGTGAACCTGACAAGCACCGATTGGTAGCTTCTTTAAAAGCTACGCGGAAATTCAAGCCGGCGTTTTCTAATTGGCTGCTGTTTTCTGCCATGACAGAGGCTTTCTTCTGCAAGTATGGCTACGAGTGGGACCCAATGCGGGTAGACTATGCCTTGCAACAACATGAACAGTGGTATGTAGGAGATGGGATGTACTCAGATGGGGAGAGTTTTGCTTTTGACTACTACAATAGCTATGTTATTCATCCTTTTCTGGCAGCCATAACCGAAACAATTGCCACAAAGACCAATAGCTATAATCAAATGGCTGCTAATATCAGGAAACGTAATGAACGTTATGCAGTAATTCAGGAACGGGTAATCCATTCTGACGGCAGTTTTCCGGCTATCGGCCGGTCTCTGGTTTACCGCGGTGCCGCTTTTCACCACTTGGCTGATATGGCCTGGCGTAAAGCCTTGCCAGCTCAATTGTCCCCAGCACAAGTGCGGTGCGCGCTGACAGCTGTTATTAAAAAAACACTTGGGAGCCCTACTACTTATAGGAACGGTTGGCTCACCATTGGCCTATATGGCGAACAGCCGGATATTGCTGATTCATATAATAACCAAGGTAGCCTATATTTATGTACGGCTATTTTCTTGCCTCTGGGCTTACCTGCTACAGATCCTTTCTGGGCAGATGCCCCGGTTAAATGGAGTGCTCAAAAAATATGGAGTGGTGAGGATTTTCCTAATGATCATAGCCAGAAGTTAAAATAAAATGGCTCTCATAGAAGTGGGGTACACATCAGCAAGCTATATAGACTTAGGCGAATCAATAACTGTTAGTGGATTTCTTCAAGCGAATTGGTATGAGTTAGTTTATTTCCTACCTGGGGCTTTAGCTAGCAATTAGTATACTTACTCGAAAGCACGATTGAAAGGGGGGGAGAGCAATGATTAAGCAGAAGGTAGAATCCATAAAAAAAGCCTCTATCACGGATAAAGGCCTTTATAAATATACACTTTTGCATTATGAAATCAAATCCATAATAGTAGAATAAGTAGCAATTTTGGGTCCAGAAGTTAACGGAGAAAAAAATAAATTTTAAACATAAAAAGCGTATACACAGGTATACGCTTTTTATGTTTAAGCAGTGGTTAGGCTGCCTAATAGCCAATTAAAACAGCATTTAGTTAATTTAATGAATTCTTATGGATTTCCAGGTTAGAGAATAAAGCAAGTTCATTCAGCTGAAAAGTAATGATTTCTACCATTAAATCTGTTAAAGGCTGAACCTGTGTATTATAACTGTCTATCGTAAGCTCAAGTGTGGGCTTTGTATAAATAGGAGTTATGGCGGATTCATTTAAATCTAATCGTTTCATATCCGAAGTTAAAGTAATTTTGTATGGGTTAATTTTTTAGTTTGTTGGTTTTATTACAAGTTTCTGAAGTTAATCAGTTTGTATAGCTCTATACGTAAAATAGCCATATTTAGGTGGCAGACTTACGTAAAATTTTATACGATTTTTAGATAAAATAGAATTATATAAATAATATTCTCGTGTACAATCTGCTCAATCTTACTATAAAAATGATTCTTTATTCAGCTAAGTACTTTTACACGGGTGTTTACTATAAATTCTTGTAAGAAGATTGATTTAGTATTAAAGTTATAATAATTTTAATTTTATTAATATTGTTTAAGTAAGTTAGCATTCATTCGATGTTTTTGCGAAAAGTAACCCTTACATCGTGCTTAAATATTACGTTGCTAACCTTTGCAAATGAACAGTTTAGCCTTTTACTGCCCAAAATACTGTGGCTTGTGCAGATATGCTATTTGTTGGTAGCAAAAATGGTTTTGCCAGATATATAGCTATACAAGGCTGAATTTGCTTATCTTATGCTATTGGAATATAAGCGTGCAAGAGATTTTCCAATCAAAAGCATTGCCTATACTGAATAATTTTAATAGGCAAAGGTCAACAGTAGAACACTAATTACTCATACCATGCAACCTACCATCATCTGTTTTGGCGAAACTTTGTTTGATGTACTTCCGGATGGAGCTGTACCCGGTGGTGCCCCTATGAATGTAGCTATCCACCTGAACTACTATGGTCATTCTCCTGTAGTGGTTAGCCGGGTTGGCAAAGATGCCGCTGGAACTAAACTTCTGGCATTTTTACAGGAAAAAGGTGTCTCTACTGCTTACATACAGCAAGACGACACATACCAAACTGGTATAGTTGAGGCAGATGTAAGCGAAAGCACGCATGTAATCTACACTATTGTGGACCCAGTAGCCTGGGATTATATCCGCTATGAGGATGCCTTAGCGCAGGTTATAGAAGAAAGTAATGTATTTATTTATGGGAGCCTGGCTTCACGCAATCCTACTACCCGCCAAACGCTGTTGAAATACCTACCCAAGGCAAGCCTAAAAGTTTTCGACGTTAACCTGCGTTCTCCGCATTATAGTGCTGAAGGGATAAAAGAGCTACTTCCTTTTGCAGACATCATAAAAATGAACCACCATGAATTAGCAGAAATAGCCGGTTGGTATGGAATATCCGCTGATGAAAAGGCAAATATGGAGTACATCAGGAAGCTATTAAATATACCGCTGATATTGGTCACCAGAGGCGAAAATGGTGCCTCTTGTTTAACGAAAGACGGCTATAGTGAACATCCGGGATTTAAAGTTACGGTTAAAGATACCATTGGTAGCGGCGATGCTTTTCTGGCTGCTTTTCTACATCAATATTTGCAGGGAAAAACGCCGGCAGAAGCCTTGCCATATGCTTGCGCAGCCGGGGCTTATGTAGCCACCCAACGTGGGGCCACCCCCAGAGTTCCGGAGAGTTTTATAGAAGAGCTTATAAAACCTGTAAATCGGTAACTATTGTAACTGATAGTAAACACATAAAAAGTCTTTACACAAGCTTTTTACAGAATAGAATTCCATACAATTGGCAGAAAAATATAGCCAAGTCTGATAAAATAAGTAGCCGAAAACTTTATAGTATCTGTTAGTACCAGTAAACTTGCAGAAGGAAGCAAACTGGGAAAGCTTTCTGGATATCAATGTTATTGATACCTAAAACAGATACCAAGACTCGTAGCTTATGAAAAGAATTGCTATAGATATGGATGAGGTAATAGCCGATGCAAATCTTCGGTTTTCAGAATGGTATGAAAGAGATTTTGCCACACGGATTTTACCCAGCGAATTACATGGAAAATACTTTAGAGAAGCAGTTACCCCAGAGCACCGGGAACATATTGTTCAATACTTGCATACGGACGGCTTTTTTAAAGACATGGCTGTAATAGAAGGCAGCCAGGAAGTAATACAAGCATTAGCTAAGAAGTACGAGATATTTATTACGACGGCAGCTATGGAGTTTCCTACTTCGTTTGTACACAAATATGAATGGTTGAAAATACACTTCCCGTTTATTCCCTGGACACATATTGTTTTCTGCGGCGATAAAAGCATCATTCAGGCCGATTATCTGATAGACGATCATGTAAAGCATTTTGCCAGATTTTCCGGGCAGGGCATTTTATTCACCTCACCCCATAATGTGCATGAAAAATGGACGCCTAGGGTAAATAACTGGCAAGAAGTAGCCAGTTTGTTGTTGTAAAGAAGCAAACGCCCGGCTAAACTTATCTGGCAGCAGTTTACCTTCCGATCCGATAAGTGAGGTTATGGCTGGGTTAGGTTACTATTACTAACCCTGTCAAAGCACAGAAATAAAAAAGAACAGCCTTCGACGGGCTGTTCTTTTAGCTTTTTTACTTTGTGGTATGCATTTAATAAGGCTTAGCCGGATGCGATACTTTTTTGGCTTGTTCCACACCTTCTTTGGAAGAGGTATTGCCCAGTGGGCCATCGGTTCCTGCTGTTTTTTCTTTCATTTGCATCATCTTTTCCATTGCCTGTTTAATTCCTTCAGCTACTCTGCGCCCGTAATCTTTATCGGCAAGTGTAAAGTGCTCAACCATTTTATCCTGAATGCGTTTATCGCAGGCGGCTAATGTATTAGATAAGTTTGAAATCAGGTCTTCACGTTCCCATTCTTCAAAATTTCTGTACGTTTCGCCAGCTTGCTTAAAGTCATTGGTGCGGTCAATTTTCTGGCGTACTAAATTCGCATCGTACCGGGGAGTATAATCTTTACCTGCCTTGGGTGCTTCTTTTAATCCTCCCAGGAAAGAAGGTTCATAGTTAATATGTATATTCTGACCTTCAGCAAAATCTGTTCTGTACGCCATCTGGCCACCTCGCTGATTAGTGGCTACTGGTATTTTTGGAGCATTAATAGGCAATTGCAGGTAGTTGGCACCAATCCGGTAACGCTGGGTATCGGAGTAAGAGAATGTACGGCCTTGCAGCATTTTATCATCGGAGAAATCAAGCCCGTCCACTAATACACCTGTTCCAAAAGCAGATAATTCCACTTCATTGAAATAGTCAACCGGGTTACGGTTCAGCGTCATTTTGCCTACTGGCAACCAGGGAAACTGCTCTTTTGGCCAAAGTTTTGTATCATCCAGCGGATCAAAGTCTAGTTCCGGGTGATCGTCGTCACTCAAAATCTGCACGCAAAGTTCCCATTCCGGATAGTCGCCCTTTTCAATGGCTTCATACAAATCCTGGGTAGCATGGTTGAAGTTTTTTCCTTGTATTTCTTCCGCTTCTTTCTGAGTCAGGTTGCGTATTCCTTGCTTCATGGGTTCCCAATGATATTTTACCAGCACTGCTTCGCCATCTTTATTCACCCATTTATAGGTATTTACGCCTGAGCCTTGCATTTGACGGTAGTTAGCCGGAATACCCCAGGGAGAGAATAAAAAAGTAGCCATATGAGTGGATTCCGGCGTATTAGCAATGAAATCGAAAATACGTTCGCCACTCTGGATATTGGTTACCGGATCTGGTTTTTGTGAGTGAATTAAATCTGGGAACTTCATCGCATCCCGGATAAAGAATATTTTCAGGTTATTACCTACCAAATCCCAGTTGCCGTCTTCGGTATAAAATTTTACTGCAAAACCACGTGGGTCGCGGAGGGTTTCAGGTGAACCGGAAGGATGGCCAACCGTAGAAAAGCGTACAAATACAGGTGTTTGTTTTCCTTTTTCCTGGAATAGTTTGGCTCTGGTATACTTGGCTATTGGCTGGTCACCTACTTTGCCATACGCTTCAAAAACACCATGGGCACCTGCTCCTCTGGCATGAACGACTCGTTCCGGAATACGTTCACGGTCAAAATGTGAAATCTTTTCAATGAACGGATAATTCTCCATGGTAGCTGGGCCACGGTTACCCACCGTCCGGATATTCTGGTTGTCGTACACCGGGTGCCCCTGACGTGTAGTAAGTGTGTTAGATGGGGCTCCGGTAACGGCTTTTCCATTGCTTTTTTTACCGTTATGGTTTCCATTATTATTTTTATTCATGCTGTTTGGTGGTTGATGTGATTGATAATTTACGAAAGTAACTTTTATAAGTTTGGGTAAAAACTCCATTCCCTAAACTTCTGTGTTCGCCCCGGAAAAAAATAGATGTACTACAGAGCTACTATACGATTGGATTATTCAATACAAAAATATAAATTTTCATTTCTAACTTAATGATCGCATGCCAGGAAAAATTATGGTAATCGGCAGTTCCAATACGGACATGGTTATTAAAGCCCAAAAGCTTCCTTCTCCGGGCGAAACCATCCTTGGTGGAGAATTTCATCTGTTTCCCGGAGGTAAGGGGGCTAATCAGGCAGTGGCGGCCGCCCGTTTGGGAGGTGAGGTGTTTTTTGTAGCCCGCACCGGCAACGATGTGTTTGGCAAACAAGCCATCGAACAATTTACTAAAGAAGGCATCCACACCAGGTATATACACACCGACCCAGATCATCCATCCGGAGTGGCGCTTATTATGGTAGATGAAGCTGGTGAAAATATAATAGCCGTAGCGCCAGGGGCGAATGCACAGCTGAAACAAGAAGATATAGACGAGGCAATGCGGGAGATGGAGACAGTGGATATAGTCTTGCTGCAACTGGAAATACCCCTTTCAACCGTACATTATGCCATAAAGAAGCTTGGAGAATTGGGAAAAAAAGTAGTGCTAAACCCGGCTCCTGCCCAGGCATTGCCAGAAGAACTATTTAAGCACCTGTATCTTATTACACCCAACGAAACGGAGGCCGAAATACTAACTGGTATCCGGGTAACAGAAGAAGAGACGGCTGCCAAAGCGGCCACTGCTTTGCGGGAAAAAGGTGTAAAGCAAGTAGTAATCACGCTTGGTCCCAGAGGGGCTTTCGTACTGACAGATTCCTGCAATAAACTCATAGCCGCACCCAAAGTACAAGCTATAGATACAACCGCTGCCGGCGATATTTTTAATGGAGCGTTAGTAGTGGCTATTGCCCAGGGCCAGTCTTTAGAAGATGCTGTAAATTTTGCCTGCCGGGCGGCGGCTATTTCTGTAACTCGGTTGGGTGCCCAGGCTTCTGCTCCTTATTTGCAGGAATTGAAGCAGGTATAACTGAATAGCCATCCAATTTGTAAAGCCTGGCAGGTAGCTATTTAAACAAGAATTTTTAACCTTTCCCTCTATCTATGTTTATTATTGATACGTATGCTAACGCAGTTATTTTCTGTTTTGTAACGATGCTTTGCTGGGGATCATGGGCCAATACACAGAAACTGGCCGCTTCCAATTGGCGGTTCGAGCTTTTCTATTGGGATTATGTCATAGGTATTCTTTTAACGGCTACGATGTTTGCCTTCACTCTGGGAAGTAGTGGAGAAGAGGGGAGAGGATTTATAGAGGATATTAGCCAGGCTTCAATAAATAATATCGGTTCAGCTTTGCTGGGAGGCATTATATTTAATGCAGCAAACATATTATTAGGCGCAGCTATTTCCATTGCAGGGATGTCGGTAGCTTTTCCGGTGGGCATTGGTCTTGCCCTGGTACTGGGTGTGCTGGTGAACTATGCCGATAATCCGGTCGGAAATTCGGGGTTGTTGTTTACCGGAGTAGCCTTGGTTGTCGCAGCCATTCTATTGAATGCGTTTGCCTACCGCCGGGCAGCTTCTTCCAGTCAAGGCATTTCTACTAAAGGACTCCTGTTATCGGTAACGGCCGGAATATTAATGGGCTATTTTTATAAATATGTAGCGGCTTCTATGTATACAAATTTTAAAATTCCGGAGACAGGAAAGTTGAGTCCCTATACCGCTGTATTCTTTTTTGCTGTAGGAATAGTAGTAAGTAATTTACTTTTTAATACCTTACTGATGAAGCGCCCCTTCAATGGCCCGCCGGTTAGTTATAGAAATTACTTTGAAGGGCATATACGCAACCATTTAATGGGTGTATTGGGAGGCATCATCTGGTGCATTGGCATGTCGTTCAATATTATTGCCTCCGGAGCCGCAGGTCCTGCTATTTCGTATGGCTTAGGCCAGGGAGCTACCGTTATTGCAGCCATCTGGGGTATATTTATCTGGAAAGAATTTGCCCAGGCACCTAAAGGTACAGGTGTAATTCTGGGCAGTATGATCCTCTGTTACCTGATAGGCCTGAGCTTTATTATTGCCGCCCGTTAATTAGTGAATAATGAACCATACCATAAATGAAAAATTTACCTTTTTTGCTTATTTCTGCTCTTCTAATGTTTACCTTGTCAGGTAGCTATGCTCAAAAAAAGTCAGCACCAGTCAATATTATTTTTGATACCGATATAGGGCCTGACTACGATGATGTAGGCGCCATTGCTATGCTGCATGCCCTGGCTGACAGCGGACAAGCTACTATATTAGCTACCATAGCCAGTAGTAAATATGCTGGAGTAGCTCCTGTGCTAAGCGTATTCAATACCTATTTTGGCAGGCCAGATATACCCATTGGCGTACCGAAAGGCAATGCCGTTACCGACCGTGACACACAAGGCTGGTCAGATACCGTAATTGCAAAATATCCGCATAAGATTACCTCTAATGCCAGTGTACCAGAGTCCGTTGAGGTATACAGGCAGATACTAGCCAAACAACCGGACAAAAGTGTAACCATTGTAACCGTTGGTTTTATAACGAATCTGGCAAACTTACTGGAGTCTAAGCCCGATAAATACTCCAACCTTACCGGTAAAGAACTGGTAAGCAAAAAAGTGAACAGACTTGTAAGCATGGCTGGAAAGTTTCCGGAAGGAAGGGAATACAATGTACACAGAGATTCTACGGCTTCTGTAAACGCTTTTGCAAACTGGCCTACCGAAATTATCTTTTCCGGGTTTGAAATTGGCCAGAAAGTGAAAACAGGCTTGCCTTTGATTCAAAACACTAGTATTCAGAATAGTCCGGTTAAAGATGTATTCCGCATTAGTATTCCTAAGGCTCAGGAAGACAAAGATGGACGTATGAGCTGGGACCAAACGGCGGTACTGGTGGCTATAAAAGGAGTGGAGCCTTATTATACACTCAAACCGGGCCGGATGGTTACATTGACAAGCGGCAATAACCGCTGGGACGCCAGTAAAAAAGGACACTTTTATCTGGTGGAGAAAATGCCCGTAGCACAGGTTACAGACATTATTAACCAGTTGATGATGCACCAACCTGGAAAATCTGTTAGGAAATAGCCTAGTCCAAAAGAGTTACTCAAATTTTAATTAATCAAATCACCATGCATCATTCATGAAGGTAATGTTGATCTGCTTTTGCTTACTACTGTTTTCTGTGCCTATACTTTCTGCACAATTCCGGGTTATTTTGGATGCCGACATAGATTCTGATGTAGACGATGTGGCAGCCTTAGCTATGCTACATACCCTTGCCGATGAAAAGAAGGTAGATTTTGCAGGAGTAATTGTGACTAGCGACGACCCATATGCGCCACTCTGTGTAGATGCCGTTAACACCTATTTTGGAAGACCTAACCTACCGGTAGGGTTTCTGAAGTCACAGAAGGAACTTAAAAACCATTCAAAATATACCAGGCAGATCAGCGAAGAATTTCCGCACCGCTTACGATCTTTAGAAAATGCACAGGAATCCACTGCTTTATACAGAAAAATATTAAGCAACAGCCCCGACTCTTCGGTAGTTATTATCACAATCGGGCACTTAACCAGCTTTCAACAGTTGCTCCAATCTGGTGCGGATACCTATTCGCCTCTTGATGGAAAAGCACTTGCTTCTAAAAAAGTAGCCAGATGGATTTGTATGGGCGGGATGTTTCCTGAAGGGAAAGAAGCTAATTTTTACCGGCCCGATCCACTTTCTACGGTGTATTGTTTGAAAGCCTGGGATAAGCAGGTGATTTTTTGCGGATGGGAAGTAGGAAAAGAGGTAATTACCGGAGGACAATACCTGAAAAAGTCACTCCCTACTAACAATCCAGTATACC
Organism: Rhodocytophaga aerolata; assembly: GCF_030503435.1. GTDB lineage: Bacteria > Bacteroidota > Bacteroidia > Cytophagales > 172606-1 > Rhodocytophaga > Rhodocytophaga aerolata. The sequence goes on along the minus strand of NZ_JAUKPO010000005.1, from coordinate 254,237 downwards.
GGGCGTATGAATTATATAATGGTTTTGCTGGCAGGCCCAGCTGGGATCAGATAGCCGTACTTCTGTTAACAGAAAAAGCCTCTACCTATTTTGACAGGGTAACCAACGGGTATTGTTATGTAAGCAAAGATGGCAGTAATCAATGGCTTTCAGATAAAGACAGCAACCATGAATATATTAAAATTAAACCTGAGGTAAATCCGAATGCAATAGCCAGGTTTATAGACGGCTTAGTACTACATAATAAGCATCTGTCTAAACAAAAATAACCTGCCTCAAATTATACTAATTGCTATATAAATTACTGATTTTTAGTATATTAAGTGATTGGTATGGTATCATGGTTTATTTATTAAATTCACTTAAGTATCTGATGTATATAGGTAGTTAAAAAAGAATGAAATTTTCCATACCCTACTGACATAAGGCTGTCACCTGGTGGTTGTTTCTTTGTAAAGTAAAACAAATTCAACAACCAAAACTTTTTACTTATGTCAAGCAACAGCATGCAATTAAACGAAACCGATTTGTCTACCCAGGTAATTACCCGCGAAGAGTTGCTAAATCACTGGCAAGGCCACCGCCGGTTAACCCGCCGGGTAATTGAAGCATTTCCGGAAGAAGCTTTTTTTACCTATTCTATCGGAGGAATGCGTCCCTTCGCTGCCTTGGCAATGGAAATGATCCAGATGGCTAGCCCAGGCATTAAAGGATTAGTTACTGCTCAATGGGAAGAATATAAAGATGCCCCTGCACCAACCACAAAAGCGGAAGTGCTTCAGTTGTGGGATGAGGTAACACAGCAAATAGATGCTTTATGGCCACAGATTCCGGCAAACCGCTTTCAGCAAGAAGAAGTAATCTTTGGAATCTATGAAGGAACCATTATCTCTCATATATTTTACTTTATAGACAATGAAATTCATCACCGCGGCCAGGGGTATGTTTACCTACGGTCATTAGGCATAGAGCCGCCAGCTTTCTGGTTGCGGGATTAACAACTCAATTATTGAATAGATTGCACACGTGCAGCTAATCTGTTAGGGTAGCTGCACGTGTGGTTATTTGTATGAAATATGGTACAGTAAGTTGAATATTTTAGAGCATACACTTTATGATTGATCAGACAGAAAGCTTAGTTCTTCCACAGGTTTCAGCAGACATTACCGATGTAGAAGTTTTCAGAACCAATGTGGTAAAATTATCGGAAGCGGCAAGGTTAGTGGATTTATTAACCGCCTACTTTCCCGATTGTTCTTTTAATTTCGATCTGGCTGATTGCGATAAAATTCTTCGGGCCAAGGGGAAATATATTGACTACTACAAATCAAGTGTAATGGATCTGGTAACGGCTGCCGGATATAAAATAGAGATTTTGCCAGAGTAAAATCCTAGTAGGTATAAGCGGCTGGATGGTGTAAATAAATGTTAGTATTCATATAAGGATTTCGGCCTAGCAATAATGCCGAATGCAGATGCACTACTAGCCTCATAATAGATTTGTTCGTCTACAAGTTGATATGACGCATTTTGTAAGTGTGTCTTGATGAGTGCGGCAATTTTCAGGTCAGCCCCTTTCGGCGTTTGATAAAATACAAAAAGCTGTCCGTCTGGTTTAAGGGCTTTTTTAATTAAAGAAAGCTCTTTTTCAGGCGCTTTCCAGAAAACAGATACATTGAAAGCCACTATTTTATCGAAACTAGCTTCTACAAACTGGTAATCTGCAAAATTTCCTGCTACTAAAGTTACTTTTCCGGAAGAGATAAAGGCGTGATTCCGTTTGGAGGCCATTGTAATCATAGGAACCGACTGGTCTATGGCGGTAATATGTCCCTGCGTTGCCTTCAACGCCAGTTGCTCTACCAATAACCCTGCTCCGCAGCCAATTTCCAGTAATTGGTCGGTTGGTTTTACATCCATTAAGGAAGCAGCCCATATAAACCGTTCATTCGTTTTCATTCGATAGGGGAGAGTAGCCGTTTGCTCAACAAGTTTACACTATCTATTCTTTTATGTATATTCATATACCTTATTTTTCTCTACAATGAACACACCTACTACTGAAATTGAAATAAAACGCCTCGGCACAGGAGATGTTGCCTTGGCTCAACAACTGATTCAGTTATTCCGGGACGTATTCGAAAGGGAGGATGAAACAGACGCCGAACCCAATTACCTGTCCCAGTTACTTCGGAATAATACCTTTGTTGCTTTTGCTGCTATTCAAGATAGCCAAGTGATTGGCGGCCTAACGGCGTATGAACTTCCTATGTACTATTCGGCATCCTCAGAAATGTTTATTTATGACGTAGCTGTTTCAGCAGAATATCAGAGAAGGGGCATAGGAAAGCTACTGCTTACGGCCCTAAAAAAATATTGCCAGCAGCAGAATATACCAGAGATATTTGTAGCCGCCCATGCGGAAGATACACATGCACTGGAGTTTTACCAGGCCACTGGCGGAATGGCCGAAAAGGTTGTGCATTTTACCTATTCTGAGGAATAGATAAGCAAATAGATGTACACAGAGTTCTGGCATCCCACACCCTTCCGGTTTTCTGCCATGAATGGGTAGCTTTTCTAATATTGGCGCATAGCCAGGATAGCAATATATAATTACTCTATGGATATTCAACCTGACAGGCCGGTTACTAAATCACAGCTAAAAGCTTATTTCTCAAAACTAGGGATCACCCCTGGCCAGACGGTGATGCTGCATATTTCTGTAAAAAGTATTGGATGGCTTGTAGGTGGCCCCGAAATAATTATCCGGGCTTTGTTGGAATTGCTAGACCAGGAAGGAACGCTGATGATGTATATAGGCTGGGAAGATAGCCCCTATACCATGGAGGGATGGAGTCCGGAAATGAAATCGGCTTATTTGCGGGAGTGTACCCCCTATGATCCGGAAACTGCCAGAGCAGTAGTAGACTGGAGTATACTGGCTGAACTGTTCCGGAAATGGCCCGGTGCCAGGCGAAGTATGCACCCCGATGGATCGTTTGCAGCAGTAGGGAAGCATGCTGCTTTTTTAACAAAAGATCATAGTTTAAAGTATGGATATGGTATTCATTCTCCTTTAGCCAAACTTATTGCCTTACAGGGATACGTTGCCTTAATTGGTGCGCCACTAACCACCGTTACCCTGCTTCACCATGCAGAAGACAGAGCTGCTATTCCGGCTAAAAAAATAGTAAGGTATTCTATGCCTATGCTTGGCAGCAATGGGCTCACCGAATGGGTAGGGATAGAAGAATTCGACACTTCAGAAGGTGTAGTAGATGGGTACAAAGGCGACTATTTTCTCGACCTGATGAATCAATACCTGTTAGAAAATCAGATTACTCCCCACAAAGTAGGTAATGCCACCAGTTATTTGTTCAATGCCACCCGGCTGAATAGCTATGCCGTCCATTGGATGGAACAGCATTTGAACAAAAGACAGGGATAAGTTTTACCATGGCCACTTAGCCATTACTACACAGCTTAGTTATATACTACATCGGCTTACTTTTTCACCAACAGAGCTATATTTTCTACATGATAGGTATGCGGAAACATATCTACGGGCTGCACGGCTTTTACAGCATATTTTGCATCCAGCAAGGCAATATCTCTGGCCTGGGTAGCCGGATTGCAACTTACATAAACAATCTTTTCCGGAGCCGCCAGCAGCAACATGTCAATTACTTGCGGGTCCATACCAGCCCTTGGCGGATCAGTAATGACAACATCAGGCTTGCCATGCTGTGAAAATAACTCTTCGGTAAGTAAATGTTTCATATCTCCGGCCAGAAAAGCAGTATTTGTAATCTGGTTGATCTGGGAGTTTACTTTTGCATCTTCAATAGACATGGCTACATATTCCAATCCAACTACCTTTTTTGCCTGATGGGCCACAAAATTAGCAATGGTGCCTGTGCCGGTATACAAGTCGTACACAATCTCGTGTCCTTGCAAACTGGCATAGTCTCTGGTGATTTTGTATAGTTCGTAGGCTTGTAAAGAATTCGTCTGGTAGAAGGATTTTGGCCCTACCCGGAACTGCAAATTCTCCATCTGCTCCATAATAAAAGGCTTCCCAGCAAACAGATGTACCTCCAAATCATGAAAAGTATCGTTTCCTTTTGGGTTAATTACATACTGCAATGAGGTAATTTCCGGAAACTGGCTAAGTAAGTAGCTAAGTAACTCTCTGATAACCGGCTGATCATCATGATATACTTGCAGAATGACCATAATCTCTCCGGTACCAGAGGTGCGGATAATGAGATTTCTCAGAAAACCTTCATTTTTGACATTATCAAAGAAGGACAGATTATGTTTCCGGGCATAGTCTTTTACTGCCAGGCGGATCGGATTAGAAGGCTCAGGCTGCAAATAACAATGAGCAATGTCCAGTATCTTATCGAAACGTTTGGGTATATGAAATCCCAGGGTACGTCTGTCAAACTGTTTGTCAGATTGTATGTCTTCATTGGTGAGCCAGCGGTTAGGCGAAAAGGTAAATTCTAATTTATTGCGGTAGTACTGGGTTTGGGCAGAAGGCAGGATAGGCTGTATTTCTGGTAAAGGTACTTTGGCTATTCTCTCCAGGTTATCAATTACCTGTTGCTGCTTATAGGCAAGTTGGCCCTGGTAGGGAATATGCTGCCATTTGCAACCACCACATACGCCAAAATGCTCACAGAAAGCTTCTACCCGTTGAGAGGAATACTGATGAAAACGAACTGGAACCGCCTCTATAAAATTCTTTTTCTTACGGGTTATTCTCAGATCTGCAATATCACCAGGAGCAGCCACGCCTTCCACAAATATGACCATGTCTAGGGTACGGGCAATGCATTTGCCTTCAGCAGCAATTCCGGTGATGGGTATTTTTTCTAGTAAAGGGAATTTTTCTTTGTTGTTCTTTCTCATGAGGCCTGCAAATATACCAAATAGCGGCTAGCCTATCAATACTTTTGCCGGATAAGCCTTTTATCTCATCTGTACAACCTGCAAATAAAAAGGAGCCTGCTTTTGTGGAAATAATCCAATCGAAAGTGAGGTTTGTAATAAAAAAATATTTAAGTAATTTAGCTAAAAACTATTGCAATCAGACGCGCTAAAGTTACTTTACTCTCAAAGTTAAATAAAGCAGTGCCAGGTCTGGTACCAGCGTTACCTTACCCATTACCTGTTATCTTAATTCGATTGCTATCCCATGAAACACCTATACATCTGTTGTATACTTTTTTACTTAACGCTCTGTTCCGCCTTTGCCACCCATATAGTAGGAGGAGATTTTGAGCTTACCTCTGCCGGAAGGGGCAACCAATATACCCTCACCCTGAATTTATATTTCGACGATATTAATGGAGATAAAGGCGCGGAAGATGCAAGTGTGTATGCAGTCATTTATAGCAAAAGAAATAATCAGCAAATGCAGGTAGTAGTGTTGCCTCGTGTGTCGTATGGGCAGGTAAACTATACCAACCCTGAATGTACTTCAGCCCGTCTACAAACCCGCCTGATCCGGTATTCGGCCCCCATCACCCTGTCGCAGAATGTGTATACAGACCCTGAAGGCTATTATGTCGTATGGGAAAGATGCTGCCGGAATAATACTATTTCTAATATTATTAATCCGCAAGATGCCGGTATGGCTTTCTATATGGAATTTCCTCCAGTTGTGCTGAATAATATCCGGCTTTACAATAGTTCTCCTTCCTTTATTGTGCCTAAAGGCGATTATGCGTGTGTAAATGAGCCCTTTGTATTTGACTTTGGCGCAACCGACCCGGATGGGGATCAACTGGTTTATAAACTGGTAACCCCTTATAATGGCCATAGTTCTTCTCAGCCCACCTGGAACAGGAATCCCTATAATACCGGCAGGTTTTATACAGCTCCTTATCCGGAAGTGCGGTGGGCACAAGGATTCAACCTGGCAAATGTTATTTCTGGCAAAGCTCCCTTACGGGTAAATCCTTCCACCGGACAGCTTACGTTTACTTCCTCCCGTACCGGGCTATTTGTTTTTTCGGTATTATGTGAAGAATACCGGGACGGCAAAAAGATAGGCGAGGTACGGCGCGACTTTCAGCTGATGGTAATTGACTGCCCCAAAAATATGCCGCCCAAATTACAGATGCGGGAGCCAGCCACCAACAAAGTCTATCGTGCAGGCCAGGTAATGAAAATATCTGTTGATGCCGAGCGGTGCTTTAATATAGCCATTGCTGATTCTAATGCCAAGGAGCAAATTAACTTGTCTCTGCGTCCGCTGAACTTTTCCGCCAATATGGCTACTTTGTCTCCTACCCAAGGTACACTGAATGGGCCAGGTGACACCTTGCGGGCGAAAGTATGTTTTGAGGATTGCGCCTATAATAAACCTGGCGAACCTTATCTGTTTCAGATTATTGCCAGTGATAACGGTTGCCCGGTTCCCAAACGTGACACCCTGCAAGTGGCAATTGATTTTGAGCAGAAACCCAATAAAGCTCCCATAAGCATTACGGACTTACCAGGCAATGCTGCTACAGTTATTGCCGGAGAGTCTATTCAGTTTATGGTAACCGGTACTGATGCAGATAATGAGCAGATTAGCTTAACTGGTATTGGCCGCGGATTTGATATGGCCGCTGCCGGTATGGCTTTTACCAATGGCACAGCGGTTGGCATGGTTGCCTCCCCTTTTGTCTGGGCGCCAGATTGTGAAAAAACAGAAGCAGATAAACTCTATACGATCGACTTTATTGTAAAAGACAGCCGTTGTCCGGGTGAGCAAAAAGTAGATACAGTTACCGTAAATCTTACCTACAAATCCAGAGTTACCAATCAGCCAGCTGTTGTTACTACATTACCGGGTAATAAAGCAAAACTACTGACCAATGAAGAAATTAAATTTGATGTACTCGCCACTGATCCTGATAATGATGCCATTGTGCTACGTGCCGTCGGAAGAGGATTCAGCCTGGAACAGGTAGGGATGAAGTTTAAAAATAATTCTACAGGCATCGGCCAGATTACCGAGCCTTTCTCCTGGCAACCAGTCTGCCAGAATATTCTGGCTGACCAAAGTACGTACATTATTGATTTTATTGTTATTGATAACAGTTGTGCCCGCAACCGGGCCGATACTATAACCGTGGAGCTGGAAATTACTGATGCCGAAATGACTTTTGAGGGATTTGAGCCTCCCAATGTATTTACACCTAATGGCGATGGAAAGAATGACACTTTTTTCATTCCTAACTTACCAGCTGATAACTGCCGGGATGGGTTTGAGAGCATTGAAATTTATAACCGGTGGGGTAAACAAGTTTTTATAGGAGAAAGCCGCGAATTTAGCTGGACCGGAATGGATTTTCCTACGGGCATATATTACTATCTCATTCATTACCGGAGCCGCACGTTCAAAGGTACGGTTTCCCTGCTGAGATAAAAAAAGTCGCTCACAGATTCGAATAGCTGTGAGCGACTGTTAAAGGTAAGTATGATCAGCTTATTATTCTTTCTTTTCCATCTGGTATGACTGCCGTTGCTGTTGTAAGCGGGATGCAAACGAAAACCCTACTTTTACGGTAGCATAAAAACCCCGGCTCTGGATAGATGGCTTGTAGCCAAATTCTGCGCCATATGTCCAGGCAAAATCCCGGTTAAACATTCCTTCTACCCCCGCTCTGAACCCCAGCATCCGGGTTTTAATATGATCGGTAGTATACAAAGTTTTGTTTTTTACAATATTATCTACCTGTACCATTGGTGCCACAATAATATCCCCATACATCGTAACCATTAAATCGTTCATAGCCAGATCATATTTTTTAGGCTTCACTACTACATTTCTGATCCGGCTCATGGAACCACCCACATATATGGCAGCCGAGCTTACGTTGCCATATATTTTCTCTGTCTTGCTTAATGTATCGCCAGCGGCAGATACCAGAAACTTGTTCTGTTTGATAAGTGCCTCATTCAGATTAGTAGAACTACCCCAGTACATACCTCCCAATCGGATACCAGTAATTTTACGAACTTTAGATGGAACCGCAATATGTTCAGGAACAGTAGAAGCCCACTTGTTGGCTGAAAACCGTTTGGTATATACCACAATTTTTGATTCGCCTGCATCTCCATTGTCTTTGAAGTGATAGGTAGCACCCCCTTCAAAATGTTTATAAATCTCTAAAGGATTATCTACAGTGCTGCTTTTTTCACCATTAGTCCTCGAAAAGTCGGTTCCTCTGGTGTATGTTTTCCGCATATGCAGGCGGAAATCAAACTTATCTTTCAGGTAATAATTGGCCTGGCCGCCATATCCTACATTGAAGTTTGTTACAAACCCATCGGCATACATCGGATAGAAGTGCAGCCATAGTTTGTTAATGTCGTATGGGTCGTCATACACTGCATCGTATTCTATGTCACTCTTACTGGGTGCGGCACTTTGCTGGGCAAAAAGAGAAGGGCAAGTGCCGAAACTAATAAAAATGAGGCTTATCCAGAATATATTTTTTTTCACGATTCTTATGTATTTTGTCAACAGTATTGATTTTTACCTTTTTCAAGGTACTTACATAGCCAGACCTGCTTTGCATGAATATGCCTGAAATATTACTTGTCTAAGGTTGTTTACTGAAATGTGTATCTTGTTTTCTTGAGAGGCGTTACAAAGGTAGATGGCTGGTATTTTGTTGGCTTACGTAATTCTTGCTAATATTAAGGTATTTCCTTAGCCTTCCATGCGCACTTTTTACCGAAAGAAATCCAACTGCCAGAATTGCCAATATCCCTTACTTGACAATTATAATTTCTGCCCCCACTGCGGACAGGATAATTCTGATAAACTCGTTCCTTTTTCTACGTTAGTGTCTGAATTTTTCAGTAACCTGATTGGGTACGATTCCAAACTTGCCAAGTCTGTGAAGCCATTTCTGTGGAAGCCAGGTTACTTAACCAATGAGTTTATAGCCGGGAGGCGGGCAAGTTATATTCACCCGTTGCGGCTGTATTTTGTTATCAGTTTTTTTTATTTTTTTGCTTTAACCCTGGCTTATAAACAAACTACAGATACTGCTTCCGCAAATTCAAAGGAGCAAACTTCCCCTGCAACTGATGTGGATGTGGATGACTTGCCTACAGGTGTAAACATCACTACAAATCCTGATTCGTTAAGGCGAGATAACAGAGAGGAGATAGATATATTTGGGAAGTCTTTTTCTATAGATTTTTTGAAAGACAAACGTACAACGGATCCACAAGTAGTGGACTCATTAGGGTGGAAGCAAACAGCTATCAACCGGTATATGGCTCATCAGGTAATTAAATTTGCTCGGGCTGATTCCCAGTCTATAGGAGCCTACTTCAGGGAATATCTGTTAAATAAGGCTTCTCTTTTAATGTTTTTTATGCTACCTATTTTTGCGCTGCTGTTAAAGCTGTTCTACCTACGTCGCAAACGGTATTATGTGGAGCATCTAACCTTTTCGCTGCACATTCATGCGTTTGCTTTTTTGGTACTGCTGCTGATGATGGGTGTAGAAAAAATCTGGAGTAATGACTGGATAGGAACTATCGCTTTCCTAGGCATTTTAGTGTATGGTGTTGTCGCTGCCAGAAACGTTTACCGGCAGTCATGGACCAAAACTGTATTCAAAGGATTTCTGTTATTCATTCCCTATACTATATGTGTGTCTTTAATAACTACCATTGCGATTATTATTGCGGGCCTTATTTACTAACCATTACCTAGTTTTAACAACACAAAACGCAGACAATAAATTATCTGCGTTAAATTAATTAATGCAATATAGGCACGCTAAATTTTAGGCTTTCACCAGAATTTCTTCTAAAGATTCATAGTTTGCCTGTAGTATAGTTTGAATGTGCTCATCGGTAAGTGCAGTAGATAAAAATAAGCTTTCATATTGAGAAGGAGCCAGGTATATGCCTTTATTTAACATAGCCTGGAAGTATTTTCCAAACAGAACGGTATCAGATGTTTTGGCTGAATCAAAGTCAACTACTGGCTTGTCTGTGAAGAAAATGCTGAACATGGAGCCAATATGATTAATGGTATAAGACAATCCTAGCTTCTTTAGGTTTTCAGTAAACCCACTGACAAGTTTGTTGCCTATGTTTTCTAACTGAGTATATACTTCCGGATGGGTATTGAGGTAATGCAGCATAGCCAGACCGGCAGACATAGCTATGGGGTTGCCTGACAAGGTACCAGCCTGATATACCGGGCCTACCGGTGATACAAAATCCATGATTTCTTTTTTTCCACCATATGCACCTACAGGCATACCACCTCCAATAATTTTTCCGAGTGTTGTAATATCCGGCAATACCCCTAGCCGTTCCTGAACTCCTCCTTTCGCCAGCCGGAAACCAGTCATTACTTCATCGAATACTAAAACAATTCCTTCTTTGGTGCATAGCTGCCGGAGACCTTCCAAAAATCCTGGTTGAGGAAGTACTAGTCCCATATTTCCTGCTACTGGTTCTACAATAATAGCGGCAATATTTCCTTTATTGGCATCGGCTAATGTTTGTACCGCCTGCAAATCGTTGAATGGGGCTGTGAGGGTGTCATTGGCTGTACCTTTAGTTACACCAGCACTATCCGGTACACCTGTTGTAACAGCTCCACTGCCAGCGGCAATCAGAAACGAATCTCCATGTCCATGATAACACCCCTCAAATTTGATAATTTTCGCCCGGCCTGTATACCCTCTGGCTAAACGTATGGCCGACATAGTAGCTTCAGTACCAGAATTTACCATACGTACTTTTTCAATAGAAGGCACCATGTGGGTAATCAGCTCCGCCATTTCTACTTCTTTGCGTGTAGGAGCACCAAAAGAAAGTGAGCTACTTACTGCATCTTTTACGGCTTTTTCAATCAGCTCATGAGCATGACCCAAAATCATGGGCCCCCAGGAGTTAATCAGTTCCAAGTAGCGGTTGCCATCTTCGTCGTATAAGTAAGGGCCTTTCGCAGATTTGATAAATAGCGGATTGCCTCCTACAGCTTTAAAAGCCCGCACAGGCGAGTTTACGCCTCCAGGGATATAGGATTTAGCTTTTTCAAAAAGAGAATGGCTGGTGTCGGTGATCATATAGGAATGAATTTATATACGTTTATTTTAGGTTGCTAACTTACAAAATCTGTTGCGAGTATACTTACAAAACCTTTGCAAGTAGCAACAGGTTCGTAAAAAACTAAAAATCCTTTTGATTATTGGTTGCCTGTATCAGGTAGGAGTATAGATAATAAAAAAGGAAGTATATACAGATGTATACTTCCTTTTTGGTGCAACCTTAAACCAATTGAGTACTTATATAATGTCTTTGAAAGAAAAAAGTTCAAAAAAAGTTGTTACTGCCTATCTGAGTGGGTAGTCATTTTTGGTGTATCTTCTCTTAAATGGAGGTTTCTATATAGTAATAAGCTGTATTTCCATGAAACATCACAAACTTACTCCCCACCGGTAAATGCTGGGAAGCGTAATGCTTACTCAAAAATTCTTCTACCTTGATATTTTCAATCAGTAACAGATTTCCTTTTTTATCAAAAAGTTTAAGATAAATATCCCGGAGCGAATCAACCGCTAATTCAGCACAGCTTACACTAGTACTAGGTTTTTGCTGGGCGTGCCTGTTGGCAGGTTTGGCGGCTTTGGTACAATAAACTGCTTCACGTGTAGAAGTGTTTTTGGCTGTAGAAACAGCTTTTTTAACTTCTTTATGTTTAGCCACTTTTGGCAAATCCTTCTCCAAAATGATATCTGGAAAGCCCATACCCATGCTCAGTACACAGAACAGGATACCATACATGTAATATTGCAGCGTTTTCATATCGGTAAAGTTTGACTATTATGGGTAATGCTACTATTGTATACCAAATATAGTACATTAAACAATACCTTGTATAACATAGTACTATATTTTTTTACTTTTGCCTATTGCTACCTCTTATTGAATTTTTTATCGAATTGTAACCGTCTTGCTAACGCTTTTTCCGTTATGCAGCACGTGTACTGTGTAGTCGCCGGGAGCTTGTCTGCTCAAATTAATATCCATCACTATTTTTCCTGCTTTGTTTTTGATCTTCTCCCGGTATACCCGTTTACCTTTTTCATTCGTTACAGTGATGGTAGTGAGGCCATCAGCTGGCACATGGTAGTAGAGGCTAACTGTTCCTTTGTTCCCTTTGGCTATTAGATTCAAACCAGTGCCGGAAGGTTGCATGTCACCAGAGAAATTTTCAGATTTTTTATCTGGAGTTATAGTAGATTTTTTAGGAACAATCCGCAGCATCGTTTTTCCATCTTTTTCTATCTCCTCTATTTCATAATGCTCTTTGTCTAACAGCAAATCCATGTTGCCCCCTCCAAAAGGAAAATTTTTATCATCCCAGCTAAAATCAAATCCTTTATTGAAGGCTGTATCCATCCGGAACTGAAAATTTTCTCCCAGGTTCTCAAACAAGAAGCTGTTGGCATCCAGGGTTTTTCTAAGCAAACTATCCATAGCTGGCATCAGCGAATGGTCAAACTGATAAAACATATTTCCTGAATGGTTCATAAGGCTATCCATATCAAAGTTGAAGAAGAATGATCTGTCTGAACTATCATTTTGCAGCGAATCAAAAAACATTTTTCCGCTAGGATTCATTACCCGTATCGAGTCAAAGAGTTTATCGCCGAAGAAGCTAAAGTTACTTACTGAATCGCCATTCTGGAACATAAAACCATCCGGAAAAGAATGCCCATCCATTTCATTTTCTTTGTAGGTCCGTTCATATACCTTTTTTTCTCCATTCTCAGATTTTTCTATACGCAGATGAATCGTACCGTCTTTCTTGTTTTTCTCTTTATCTGTTTTATTCTCATTCTGAGCAGATGCGGGAACTGCGAGGAAAAAACAAAGACAAAACATTCCTAAAACTGGAATAAATGGATAGGCAGAAGGTTTCATAAGCTAAAATAAAAATACCGGAGACACTGACTGATGCTACAAAAATACACAACAAGTGAATACAGGGGTGTTAAAGAACAGTTAAAGAATGTTAAAATGTGTTAAAGATTTACTAAAACTCATAATACCCCGTATTTTTGTATAAGTTGTTGCATCAGAGAATTTAACGTGTATGAAGAAGCGGCAGATACAATTAATTATAGCCTCTATGGCCATTGCACTGTTAGGCGTTGTAGCTTTTCAATTATTCTGGATTAACCACGCCATTGCGGTAAAAAATGAACAGTTTACTCAGCAGGTACAAGATGCCTTGCAGGCGGTAGTAGTGAAATTAGAAAGACAAGAAGCTATACAAACCGTAACCCGGAAGCTAAAAGATCTGGAAAGCCCTCATCCGGCTATTCAGACGTCACACCATCCGCAAACACCTGCCGAAGTTGCCAAGCCTGCGGTTACAAAGAAACCCAAGCCTGCGCCCAAAACTACACAGGAGGCTACAGACAAAAAAACAGTTATCGCCTTTGTCCCCAACAACAAATTGAAGGTGGAAAATCAGTTAGGTCCAGGTAGTTTTTTCTTCAGCTGGAATGAAGATGGACTAATGGCAGACACAATTAATTTCTTAGAAGAGGGGGCTTTTACGTTTCCTTCACACATGCTACAAGCCTGGCAACCCATAACCATGGATAAGCTTTCTCTCTATGATTCCATTTATCTGCCTCTGGATGAATGGTCGCAGCACAATACGCATGTATCCTTCCCTGATATAAATGTGCTGATGGATATTCATATGCAGGAGTTATTACAGGATCTTCCTTGGGAACAGATGGGATTGCCACCTGCCCTTAAAGATGAGAATGTTCCGGGTAGAAGCAAAAAAAACACACCCTTGCCAAAAAAGGATGGGAAAAAAAACAGCCAGGTTCAGCCGGAAGATGTGCCCACCCAAGAGCAGGCTACCAACAGCTATATCTATTCCTTTTCTGATGATCCAAGAGATATTCTATCCTGGCCAAACCGCACAGATTTACCCAATCTTACGCTTTCTTTTCCGGCAGAACTTATGCAGAGCAGGCTCAACCGTGATTCTTTACTGCAGGCATTTACCTGGGAACGGGTACCAGGCACTGATTTGATGATTGGCAAAAGACGACGGGAGAAGCCTAACGTTAAGAAAGCTACTCCCAAGCCTGTGCAGGCAGCAGTTGCTCCGGCCGATTCAGCTGTACGCATAAAAGACGACTTAAAGAAGAACTTTGAAAAGGTACAACACAAATCTGAAATGGTTGGTGAGGTTTTCCGGGAGTTGGTACAAAAAGAACTCCCTATTACCGAACGGGTAAATAAGCAAACCCTGGATTCGCTGCTAAGCATAGAAATCCGCAACCGGCAAATAGAAATCCCTTACCAGTATGGGGTAATATCCGGACAAAAACATAAAGTAGTGATGGCTTCTTCTCATACGGTTACGATGCAAATGCCTGATAATGTATATAAAACTACGTTGTTTCCAACCGATGTATTCAGCCATAACGATATGTTGTTTGTGTATTTTCCTACGCAGCAAGAGTTTATTATGGGTAAAATGTGGACAGTATTTACCAGTTCGGGTGTACTCATTCTCGTGATTTTATGCTGTTTCTATTTTGCTATTGCTACCATCCTTAAGCAGAAGAAGCTTTCGGATGTAAAGAATGACTTCATTAACAACATGACGCATGAGTTTAAAACACCCATTTCTACGATATCCCTCGCTTGTGAAGTATTGCAGGACGAAGCAGTAAATAAAAATCCTATCCAAATGAACAGGTACCTGCATATTATCCGGGATGAAAACAAACGCCTGGGGCAACAGGTCGAAAAAGTATTGCAAGCGGCCATGTTAGATAGAGGAGAAGTGAAGTTAAAACTAACGCAGGTAGATATGCATGAAGTAATTGACCATGTGCTGCAAAACATTGGTGTACAAATCGAAAAACGGGAAGGAACCGTAGATTTACATCTGGAAGCCGAACAATCCGTAATTGAAGCAGACGAAGTACATATTACCAATATTATTCATAACCTGCTTGACAATGCCAATAAATACTCTCCGCAAGCTCCACAAATTAGTATTCACACCTGGAGTCAGCCAGAGGGGATCAGCATCCGGATTGCCGACAAAGGGATTGGAATGACCAAAGATGCCATCAGCCGTATATTCGACCGTTTTTACCGGGTCCCTACCGGCAATGTGCATAACGTGAAGGGTTTTGGATTGGGGCTGAGTTATGTAAAAACTATTTTACAGGGACATAACGGCAGAATCAAAGTGGAAAGCCAGCCAAACCAGGGAAGCGCCTTTGAAGTATTTCTTCCTTATAAGCAAGGATAGTAGAATATAGACTTTACTCAATCGAATGCAGGAAAATGGCGCAACAATTGATAAAGTGCCCAATAGTATAGGTAGTAATGCCTTAAGTCGCCTATACTGCTTAAATAGGGTACATTAAATTTGTGAAAGCCTAAGTAAATAAATAAAGCTTGTATACCTTTATACAAAAACAAAAGTGCCTGTACTGTTACAGTACAGGCACTTTTGTTTAATACTATATGTCTAATTTTTTCTGTAGGTAGCGCCCATAGTATACGTACCATTTTTCGCATCCTTAGCCCAGTAACTAATGTTAATCCGGTAAGTTGTTTGATCTGCTAACCCACCTATTTCTACTCTGGCTATGCCGCCTGGCGTATAAGGAAAGTCTTGTTGCGTAGAGATATATGTAGGATTACCGGTGTAGAGTAAATCAACTACTTGATCACGTAAAATCAACTGATGTTTATCATCAATAAATACCAATTGCGATACGCTAGGCATAGGCTGTGAACTGTCATCATCAGCAAGCTTAACATAATTACCTACCAATGGGCTTTGTGCTGTGTTTGTGGTAGGTTTTTGGGTTTCAACCGTTGTTTTTTCTTTGGGTGATACATCTACATTATTACAAGAAAACAGTAAAGGAAATGCAATAAGCGATAACAGTAAGGATCTCATAAGTTATAAATAAATTTTTTTACACCTTAATGTAGCATCCCAGCGCATAGTAACAGTGTCGGCTTGAAATACCCGTTTTATAGATGTGCCTTTTATGGATAACTCTCATGCATTTACCAGGTAAACCGACTTGCGAAAAAATTCTAACATACAAATTTGTATGCCAGACTTATAGCATATAGCGATTTTTGAGATTTAGCAAAAAACGTTGGAAGATGAGAAGAAAAAAATGAGAGGTTTCTGCAAGAATCGTACATAGTAGAATAGGTAGCTAAAAAGCAAATAGTGTGTATAAACTCAGCTACTAAACTCCTCTATTAACTTAGCTAATGTATGAATATCTTCTTCCGTATGCAGGCTGCTGATAATAACCCTGGTGATTAAGTCATCTTGGGGAGAGGGATAGGGAAAGCTGGAAATGAGTACTCCATTATCTTTTAAATAAGTGCACAGTTGGTGTTGCCGGGTGTAGTAAACCGGATACCGGGAAAAGTAGTCAAAGATGGACAAGCCTGCAATGTGGCTGGTAAATAACTGGATGTTCTGAAACAGTCTCTCCCGTTCTTGCTGGTAGATTGCTTTAGATTGCAAAAAGGCATATAAATACGCTGGAATAACCGGCGAACTTCCCCCAAAAAATGGATTTGCTTTAAATTGGTCAATTGTTTCTTTCTCACCCAGAATTACACCGCCCGGAATACCAAAGGCTTTACCCAGAGAAGAAAGTACTAGCAGGCGAATATTAGTATACGGCTGTAATTTTGAAAAAATACCTGCTCCTTCTTTTCCTAGTACACCAAAACCATGGGAATCATCTACGACAAGGGTAATGCTTTTAGAAGCAGGCAAATGGGCAACCCAGCTGAAATCATACGGCTGTGCCAGGAGTGGGTCCAGAGAATTGGTGATTAGAATCAGGTCGTTTTCTGGAAAAGTGCCAATTGTTTCCGGGAGTGTAGCCACCCAGGTATTGAAAGAACCATCATAAAAATCTGCCTGAGTGCGCCAGAGGGCCGGGTGCGTACGTGGAGCATACAGAAATCGGCCTTTATTTTCCAGAAGCCGAACTACCATTTGCCCGGTAAGAAAGCCGGAGGACATGGTAAGGGCAGTTTCTGCTCCGGTAAACTGAGCCAGATACGCTTCGGATTCTTCAAAAATCTGGAGTTTTAGATTGGAGATGCGGGAACTGGAATAATTAGAGCCATATAACCGTATTCCTTCCAGTAGATGCTTTTGAAAAGCTTCATTTCTGGCCATTCCCAGGTATGAGGTACCACTGAAATAGAGGTGCTCTTTCCCTTCTACAGTCAGTGTTCTTCCTGGTAAATGGTCTATGTGTACAACCTCGTTCAAGTGATAAGTAAATGGGTAGTAACTAAAAGAAACTATGTTTTATAACTCAATAATCAGTAGCGTCATCCTTACTACTAACTGTAGGATATTGTTTGGAAAGCCTTAAGTTGGTCACGTACTTCCATTAAAGCAAAGCCTAACAAGTTTTCTCCTTTCCACTTCGTAGGATCATAAATAGCTTCATCATTTTTTGCCATACCAATTCCCCAAATACTATCCACCGGACTAGCCTCCACCAACACTCTTTCGCCTGTATGGAGAAGAAACGTGCGTAAATTTGCGTTCTGGGAGAATTTGTGATAGTTCCCTTCCACAACAAATGCATATTTATGCTGATCCCATAAATTAGTATCAAAGTTAGCTATTTGTCTGCCTAGTTTTTTGGCTTCAGCCGGAGAAGAACAAGTAAGAATAAGGTTCAACTGATGCTGATCTTCGAATAACCGGGCTTTTTGCGCCATCATCCAGTGTTCGGCAGTTTTGTATGCTATCCCATCTACCGTAAATGGAGATGGCCACCATTGGCTAAAGCAACTTTCACTGATACTGCCGTCTTTTGTAGGCTGATGCCCCCAGAAAAAGACATACTTAATTTTACTGTCTTTTTGATATTGCTCTAGAAGCCAAGCTACAGTGTATTTCATTGTTTGTTTGAATTTACTTCAGCAGTTCCACGCCAGTGCCATTGGTTGCCGGGTACCTTACTTTGCCATCATGAATGGTTACGCCTCTGGCAATATCTTCTTTCAACAGCAAAGCGCCATCCATATCTACATAATCTAACATCGGCAGCAGCTGGGCAATAGCTGAAATACCTACACTGGATTCCGTCATGCAGCCAACCATTACCTTCATGCCCAGTTTTTTTGCTTCGGCAATCATGCGGCGGGCAGGGGTAAGGCCCCCACATTTTACCAGTTTGATATTAATGCCATGAAAATGTCCATAACATTTAGCTACATCCTTTTCCTCGATACAGCTTTCATCGGCCACCAGTGGCAACACCGATTGGCTGAATACTTCTTTCATGCCGGCCAGGTTATCCGCTTTTAGTGGCTGCTCAATAAATTCCACATCTAATTTAGCAAATATAGCTGCATTCCGGAGGGTTTCTTCCACCTCCCAGGCACAATTGGCATCTACCCGGAAGGTAGCATGGGTATGTTTGCGAAGCTCCTGGATAATAGCTACATCGTCTTTCGTACCTAACTTAATTTTATACAGGGGCCAGGGCATTTCTTTCATTTTTGATACCATCTTTTCAATAGAATCAATACCAATGGTATAATTAGTTAGCGGTGTTTTTTCAGTAGTTAGGCCCCAAAGCTGATACAAGGGTTTCGCTAGTTTTTTTCCGTATAAATCATGCGCTGCCATATCCAGGGCACATTGGGCAAAAGAATGATCCTTTAAATGAGGCTGCATATAATCCCAGAAGTTTTCCGGACTTTCCAGGGTGTAATTTTCAATAGCCGGACGTAGCTTTTCCAGCACTTCTATCAGGCCTTCCACGGTAACGCCATAATAGGGATTTGCCGTAGCTTCTCCATACCCGCTGATGCCACCCTCCTGCAATTCTACAATCAGGGTTTCCTGAATATCTCTGGAGTCATACGAAATAGTGAAGGTATGCCGTAAAGGCAGGTCGAATCTGCGTAAGACTAATTTCATATACGTTTTGTGCGGAGGCTGTTGGTTGAATACAATAGAAAAACCAAATATACGTCTATTAACACAGGAAACATATAAAAACCCGGATTATGGGCATAGTTTCTAGCGAAGGAACGTTGCCCGGCTAGCATAATTGACTTGATGAACTTGCCCATTTATAGGTGTAATTAATTTTCTAACCATTTTATAAACCCTAAAACCCTATGAAATACAATGTATTAGCTGATACTGGTGTACTGGTGTCAGAACTTTGCCTGGGAGCTATGACCTTTGGAGGCAAAGGCTACTGGGAAGCTATAGGCCGGCAAACCCAGGACGAAGTAAACCAATTGGTAAAAGCCTCGGTAGAGGCCGGCATTAATTTTATTGATACAGCCAATGTATATTCTTTTGGCTTATCAGAACAGCTGCTGGGTGAAAGCCTGAAACAAACAGGTATTTCCCGGAATAATCTGTTTATTGCCACCAAAGTACGGGGCCGCATGGCAGAAGGAGTGAACCAGCTAGGGCTTTCCAGATACCATGTGATGCAGTCGGTGGAAGAAAGCTTGCAGCGGCTTCAAATGGATCATATTGACCTGTTGTATGTACATGGGGTAGATTATGCCACCTCCGTAGAGCAAATTGTACATACCCTGCACGACCTGGTGCAAAGTGGGAAAGTACGGTATGTAGGGGTATGCAACTGGCCTGCCTGGATGGTGATGAAAGCCATAGGCATAGCCAATAAGCAGGGCTGGCATTCATTTGTCGCCATGCAGTATTTTTATGCGGCTGCTAACCGGGATGCAGAGCATGACCTAATTCCTTTGGCTGTAGATCAGAATCTGGGTTTTATGCCCTGGAGTCCGCTAGCCGGGGGATTTCTATCAGGGAAGTTCAGCCGAGAGAAAAGCAATACTGGCGGAGGTTCCCGCAGAGATACCTTTGACTTCCCGGTTATAGATAAAGAAAAAGCCTATGATATAATTGATGTATTGAACAGGATTGGAGAGGGGTACAGCGTATCTGCAGCGGAAGTAGCTTTAGCCTGGGTACGGCAGCAAAAAGGCGTAACCAGTACCATTATTGGGGCTAAAACCCCTGAGCAATTAAAATCAAACATTCATTCCACTACCTTTCAGCTTACGGATGCAGACCTGAAAGAACTCGATGAAGTAAGTAAACCGCCAAAGGTATATCCGGGCTGGATGGTAGAAAGGCAAATGGCTGACCGGTTTCCGAAAGCAGAGTAAGTTGCTGATGTGGTTATATGCTGATTGGTTAGTATAGCATATACTGAGGAATCTTAACTGTTACAAGGTAGACCTATCTAATAGAAACTGTTAGGTTCTTTCAAAGGACTTAACAGTTTCTATTAGCCAAATGCTAAATTGCAGATATTCTGTTTCTTAAAGTGGTCTTACTAAATCATCGGCCCATGAGCATATCAGTACATTAGCCCATCAACCCTATGACCATAGAAGAACTAAAACAACAAAACTGGCTATTGTTTGAATGTATTTCTGGGAGTAGAGCCTATGGCACAGATTTACCCACTTCTGACACTGATATTAAAGGAGTATTTGTGCTTCCTAAAGAAGAATATTATAGCTTACGGTATATTGAACAGATTAATAACGAATCGAATGATGTAGTGTACTATGAGTTGAAACGGTTTATTGAACTGCTTAACCGGAACAACCCGAATATTCTGGAAATGCTCAACGCACCGGAAGATTGCATTCTGTACAAACATTCGCTTTTCAATTTAATTAAACCGGAAATGTTTCTGTCTAAACTCTGCAAAGATACCTTTGCCGGATATGCCATCAGCCAGATACAGAAAGCCAGAGGATTGAACAAAAAAATCCTGAATCCGGTAGAGCAGAAGCGGAAAGATGTATTGGATTTTTGTTATATCACCTCAGGGTCAGAGGCAGTAGCAGCTAAAGAGTGGCTGGAAAGGGAAGGGGTACCGCAGGAATATTGCGGATTAGTAAATGTGCCGCACATGCGGAATGTCTATGCTATATATATTGACCTGCAGGCTAAACTGACTGACGGGCAGGATAAGCTAGGATTTAAAGGTATATACCGGAAAGAAGCATCCAACGATGTGGCCGTAAGCAGTGTACCGAAAGGAATGGTTCCGGCAACATACCTGTATTTCAACAAAGATGGCTATTCTACCTATTGTAAAGATTACAAAGAATATTGGGAATGGGTAGACAAACGCAACGAAGAACGGTATGCCAATACTTTGCAACATGGTAAAAATTACGATGCTAAAAATATGATGCACACCATCCGGCTGCTAGAAATGGCTACCGAAATAGCTACGCAACATCAGGTACTGGTCAGGCGGCCAAACCGGGAATTCTTATTACAGATCAGGCGGGGAGAATTCTCTTATGAAGAACTGGTACATATGGCTGAAGAAAAAACCAGACAGATGGAAGAGCTATATAAACACTCTCTTTTACCCAACCAACCAGCGTATGCTGCCGTAAACGCCTTGTTGGTAGACCTACGAAAACAATGGTACGACACGAATGAGTAATGACTGTTGACTGACAAAAGACCTATTTCTGTGGACCATTGACTCTGGACCATGGCCAAATACATTATGAGGATAATCTGCATTTCTGATACACATGGGCAGCACCATTCGCTGCAATTACCGCAAGGAGACATACTGATTCATGCCGGAGATATAAGTACCCTTGGCAAGGCGGAAGAAATAGAAGACTTTTTAACGTGGTATAGCCAATTACCACATCCCTATAAACTATTTATCGGAGGCAACCACGATTTTTACCTCGAAAAAGAGCCGGAATTGTTTGAATTGATGGTACCGAAGAATTGTATCTACCTGAACGATTCGATGGTAGAAGTAGAAGGAATAAAAATTTGGGGATCACCAGTTACGCCATTTTATCACAACTGGGCTTTTAACCGCTACCCCGGAGATGATATCCGCAAACACTGGAAACTCATTTCAGAAGATACGGATATAGTAGTAACCCATGGCCCCCCAGCCGGTATCCTGGATATGACGGTGAGAGAAATAGCAGTAGGTGACGAAGACTTGAGAAAGAAGATTACGTATATCCGGCCAAAGTACCATATATTCGGCCATATTCACGAGCAATATGGGCAAATAGAGCAGGAGGGAACTACCTATATTAATGCCAGTTATCTGGATATCCGTTACCGCCCATCGCATCCACCTGTGGTTATTGAATATGAAAAGTCTGTTACTGGCAGCCGATAAACTATACGTGGTAGCGAGAAGCTTATAGAAATTCCCATTGGGCAAAAGTGGCTGCTTGTCCGCAGTAGATATCCTGCTCATCGTATATATTCCATAAGATGGCATTTTTAA
This sequence comes from Rhodocytophaga aerolata, assembly GCF_030503435.1. GTDB lineage: Bacteria > Bacteroidota > Bacteroidia > Cytophagales > 172606-1 > Rhodocytophaga > Rhodocytophaga aerolata. Next base: position 231,834 of record NZ_JAUKPO010000005.1, on the reverse strand, counting down.
TGATAAACCGCCTGCCTGTACTGGAAATCCGTACACCTTGATAATTGGAAATATATCCGTTTTTCCGGGCTTCTTCCAGCATGGCTTGCCGTTCTGCCTGCGATATTTTTTCGGCAGATAAGCGCGAAGGCATTTTAATAAAGTTTTTCCAATCCAGTTCCCAGAGCTGTTGAGCTGTCAGGTTGGCGTAGTTAAAAACAGGGTCAGCTTCTGTTCCATGAGAAACCAGTACAAAAGGCGCTGCATATAAGGTTTCCGCTGTTTCAGTTGAGTTAGCTGATAAAGGGATCAATTGTTTACCAGTTGCTTTTTCAAAAGAAGTAACTAATAGCAGGCTGTGCTGAATAATTTCGGATGTCAGCATGAAATGTTCAGAGAAAGAAAGTTATAAAGTTGCTGCTTTACCTTTTAAGTGTTTTAAACTTATGTCATATTGATACAAAAGTTCTTTTTCGATTTCAACAAAACTTTTCAACCATCCAAAATTTCCCAAAACATAGCTTGCCGATTCGTCACCCTCTAAATTCACAATCTTATCAGTAAACAATTTTTCTGATAAAGGCTTGTAATCTGCTTGATAATTATATACTTGTGCAATGGTATTAATGGTCTTAAAATCTAAACCTGAAAGTGTATTCCCAATAATACCCGTTTGGTATACCGAGCTTTCCAAGGTAGGAACTTGCACACCTTGCCAGTTTTGAAGCAATCCCCATCCACCGGCTGCCCAGAAACCTTTGTTCAATGTTTCCTGGTTCAACGATTTTTGTAAATTTTCTGCATTTGCAACTGCAGCAGCATGATAGGCAACAGCTTTTTCTACTTTCATTTTGTTGGATAAAAGCTCCAGGTGTAAATTGTTCAGAAACTCTTTTTGTGCAGCTCTTTGTTTTTGTTCTGCATTCCAATCACTGGCAACAATACCCAGGTATACCCCAACGGCAACCGGAATCAATTGCGCAAACATAATTAGGGCTTGTTTTGCTAAAAAATTTCCCGCTTTTTTCCACTTTACTTTTGGTTTGGAAGTAACGATCTCAGTCATAGCGTATGTAAAATTGATAATATTGAGAAAGCTGTTTAAGAAAATAACTCCTGGCTCAAAAAATACAACTATTTTGCTGAAAACACCCCGAGTTGCGGTAAAATCTATTCACATTTAAGAATAAATTCCTTATGCAGCTAATTTTATTTATTGGTATTCCTGGCAGTGGCAAAAGCACCTATTATACACAGCACTTTTTCCATACGCATCTGCGGGTAAACCTGGATATGCTGCGTACCCGTAACCGCGAGAAGCGCCTTCTCGAATATTGCTTTCAGACATCCATGCCTCTGGTGGTAGACAATACCAACGTAACCCTGCAAGACCGTAAGAAATACATAGACCAAGCCATTCAGCACCGCTATACTATCACCGGATACTATTTCGAAGCAAACCTGCAAGGTTGCCTGGCTAGGAATGCCAGTAGAAGCGGCCGGCAACTGGTCAGTGAAAAAGGCGTACTGGCTAAATACCGGGCTTTGCAACTTCCTTCCTGGGAAGAGGGCTATCATGAATTATATTATGTGCAACTAACCTCATCCAATGAATTTATAACTAAACCTTGGCAACATGAAGTTCAATGATTTTGATGCAAAAATGCGCCTCTACGAAACGGCTGCCGATCAGTTTGTGCCGCCAGATCTATACATGATAGCCCGCCTGGATGGCCGAGGTTTTACTAAACTGAGCAAAGAAATCCTGGATCTGGAAAAACCTTTTTCCATGGAGTTCCGGGATGCCATGATTAGTACAATGAAGCATCTGATGAATAGCGGATTCACTATAGAGTATGGCTACACACAGAGTGATGAAATCTCCTTGCTTTTTCACCCTAATGACCAATCGTTTAACCGTAAATACCGGAAATTGCTTTCTGTACTGGCCGGAGAAGCAAGTGCAGCCTTTACACATGCTTTGCAGCATATTGGCGTATTTGACTGCCGGTTGTGCATATTACCCACGCTTGATCTGGTAACCGATTATTTTCTGTGGCGGGCAGAAGATGCCCACCGTAATTCGCTAAATGCTTACTGCTACTGGAAACTGCGGGAACAAGGTAAATCAGTGGCCGAAGCAACTAACCGTTTACAAAAACTCTCTGTTGCAGAGAAAAACGAACTGTTATTTCAGATGAATATAAATTACAATACCCTACCTGCCTGGCAAAAGAGAGGCATGGGATTTTACTGGCAAACTGTATACAAAAAAGGCCTAAATCCGGTTACGAATGAGGAGACAACCGTAGAAAGGCGGGAATTATTATATGAATTAGAATTGCCTTTTCCGGGGTATAAAGAATGGCTGCTCCATATGTTGAATAAACTATAAATAAAAAGAACCGCCGGATATAGTTACTATCCGGCGGCTAAGTAGTGTTGATGAAGTAAGTATTAGTTATTTAGTAGAAAGTGCACTGGCACAGCTTTGTTCATAGAAGAACACATGTTCAGCGAAATCACGCCATGCTTCGTTTTTATATTTTGCTTTTAACTCGGGGCAGTCTCCAAAGAATTCTTTGAATTTTTTATCGTAATCTTTTTTATACATTCTGAAAGTTTTGCCTTTGTAGTTAACATAATAAGATTTATCCATACCACCAGTCATTTGTACACCGGCTACGGCCACACCAGAGGTTTCCATTGCATACGGGTCATTATATACGCGTAAGGTATTGTCAAAACCAGGATTCAGTAATTGCACTAAAACAGTTCTCTTTTTGTCTTCCAGGTATTCCTGATAAAAAAACACCAGGTCGCGGTTAATAGATTTGAAATCTGTTTTACTTGCTCTCAATATGGAGCCGCTGCCCTCACTATAGGCAGAAAGCTTGGAAAAGTCGGCAGGTGCTAAAGCCAGGAATTGTATATCTTCCGCTTTATATTCAAACTTTTTCCCATTCATATCTTTGCCAGTCACATTCACAATCAGGCCTTTTTTACGGTCCAAGTCATCAAGCAAAAATTTAGTGGTATCGCCTTTAGCCGTTACCAGATATCCTTCTTTTTTAGAAGAAAACCGGTCTATGGCTGGCAGGAAGGTCTGGGCAAAACTCTGTTGTAAAGTGAAGGCAAAAAATAGGGAGAAGAAAGCTTTCTTTAGAATTGTTTTCATAATGAGTATCCGTTAGAAATAATATTCACTTGATGAAAGAAAAAGTAGCTTGGTAACCCGGCAGTAAGTTGACTTTACGTAATATTTTTCTGGATATAAACACCAAAACAAAGAAGCCGCGAAAAGCAGGAAACAAGTGATAAATTAAGTTGCAATCGCATTCCTACTAAAAGACTCAGTTATCACTTGTATGGAGAGTAAACAGTTTGAGTTTTTTTATTAATGTCTTAAGGTATAAAGCAGTAAAGGTTGATTTTGGGATCAACCTTTACTGCTTTAAAAAGATATGTTTATTTATAAAAAAGAAATCAGGGTACATAGGTTTCCACTAGCTTGCTCTCCCCATCTGGCCGTAAAGTAACTGCTTTTAAAGAGGCTGGCAGTAATACGGAATCTCCCTTTTTTACAGAAACTGAACCCTGCGCATAGTCAATAGTAAAACTTCCCTCCAGGCAAATATAAACCACAAATGAATCTGTCTGCTGGTAGTTCCGCTGAATAGGCTGGGTAAACTGTAGCCGGTTAGTTGTAAAATATGCACTGGAAACCAATTGGGTAATCTCATTACTTACTTTTTTGTAGGAAGTTTTATATTCCGGATAATGCTCATAATCAATGGCACCGAGTGCTTCTTCGGTATGCAGCTGGCGTTTTTTACCCTGGTTGTCTGCCCGGTCGAAGTCATAGATGCGGTAAGTAACATCCGATGTCTGCTGAATTTCGGCAATTACCAGCCCTTTGCCAATACTATGTACCCGTCCGGCCGGAAGAAAGATGACATCATCGGCCTGTACTGGTATAATATTCAAGATGTCGTCGAGTTTTTTAGTATCTAAATGCTCCAGATAGGTTTGCTGATCAATTTTCCGGTTAAATCCACTTCGGACGCTGGACCCTTTATCGGCCTGCATCACATACCACATTTCTGTTTTTCCAAAGGAATTATGCCGTTTTTGTGCCAGTTCGTCATTGGGGTGCAATTGGATAGAGAGGTCTTCCTGCGCATCGAGAAATTTGATAAGCAAGGGGAAGGTTTCGCCAAACTTGTTATATACTTTCTCTCCTACCAATTCGCCTTTGTATGTCCGGATGAGTTCATCAAGTGCTTTACCTTGCAGCTTGCCTTCTTTTACTACCGATACATCGCCTGGTACAGCGGAAATTTCCCAGCTTTCCCCGCATTGATCAAAAGGACATTCTTTGTTTAGTACAGTTTTTAACTTGTTGCCGCCCCAGATTCGTTCCTTAAAAATGGGGTGAAAAATAAGCGGATATAATACTTGGGTCTGGTTAGTTGTTGCCATAAAGCAGAGAGAAAGATTGAGTTATAGAGTTGCCTTTTGATAGCAAAATTTTAAAAATGGTAAACAGTTACTGCTTATAAAATGTTATCATGTTGCCAAGATTACAAAAAAAAGCGTAATTATAAAATGTACTACTGTCTGAGTAGGTATTCGGCTTGCATTGGGGTGAGTGGTATGCATAAATTAACCTACTTATACTGATCACGTTCCGTTCTGGGTTCAATTTTAATTCTAAAATTATTCGCATTCTATTACGGAAACTATCATTATTTTATAACTTTATGCCCCGAAATGCCAAGTTGCATCTTTGTTAAATCTAATTTATTTCCTATTACCAAAATCTATGACCATGTATGTACGAATGAAGGGTACTAAGTATTGGCCGTTGCTCTTATGGGCATGCCTGCTTACGCCCCTGTTTGCTAAGGCACAAAACAATGCTGCCGAATTTACCCAAGTACCCCTCAATGACATGAGTGCCTTTAAGCCGGCGGCAAAAAACTGGGCTGTTGCCGCAGATGTAGTATACGACCGTTCGGGCAATGCAAAAGCTACTAAAATTTCTTCAGGAAAAGGAGTTTTAGTTAACCAGCCAACAGATAAAGAAAAAGATAACCTGGTTTCTAACTTTGAACATGGCGATGTAGAACTTGATTTAGAATTTATGATGGCTAAAGGTTCTAATTCCGGTATATATTTACAGGGCCGCTATGAACTACAATTACTGGATAGCTGGGGCGTGCAAAATCCCAGAGCCGGCGATTGTGGAGGCATTTATGAACGCTGGGACGACAGCAAGCCCGAAGGCCAGAAAGGCTTTGAAGGCTATGCCCCAAGAATGAATGTAAGCCGTGCCCCAGGGTTGTGGCAGCATTTCAATATTGTGTTCCAGGCTCCCCGGTTTGACGCTAGCGGAAATAAAATCCAGAATGCCCGTTTTGTAAAAGTAATACACAATGGAGTGCTCATTCATGAAAATGTAGAGCTGACCGGACCCACTAGAGGTCCTGCCTTTCCGGGCGAAAAAGCAACTGGCCCAATTGTTATCCAGGGAGACCATGGTCCGGTAGCTTTCCGCAACATAAAATACAGAAGTGTCAATGTAGATAATGCTGCCCAAGCCAATACTAACCGCCGGGGAGCTCGTCCGCAGATTTATCTGAAACCTGGAAACGAGCCACTAATGCACCGCAGTTTTGTAGATTTTCAGAAAGAACCAAGCGCAAAAGCCAAGCGAATTACACATGCCATCTCGGTAGGAGAACCTTCTGGTGTACATTATACCATGGATTTGGGTACTGGTGCTCTGGTGCAAGTATGGAAAGGTGGTTTTCTAGATGCAACACCCATGTGGCACGACCGTGGAGATGGCAGTGCCAGAGCTTCCGGAAGTGTAGTAAGGTTATCTGATGCACCTACGGTAGCTTATCTCGCCGACAAAAATGCTACCTGGCCTGCCACTTTCGAAGCAAATACCTTCCGCCCGAAAGGCTATGATATAGATGCTACTGGCCGCCCAGTATTTAAGTATCTGGTAAATGGTACCGAAGTTACCGATCGCACCTTTCCTGAAGAAGAAGGGAAAGTATTAACCAGAGAGATTAAAATTAACGGACAGAAGCAAGGTACTTTATATTGCCGCATAGCCGAGGGTACTGAAATTACTTCCCTGCAAGATGGTACCTATACAGTAGATGGAAAAGCTTTTTATGTGAAAGTGGGAGATACTGGCGGTGCTAAACCAGAAATTCGGAATGCAGGCAATCGCAAAGAGTTGGTAGTACCTATCGAAGGTAAGAGTACTGGTGTAAAATATTCATTAATCTGGTAAAAACTTAGTTTGGGTTTATGGCTAATGTGGAAAAGTACACATTGCTAGTAAAACCTCGACACAAAACTTTCAAACGCATGACAATCAATTTTTATACAAAGAACCGTTTAGCAGTGTTTCTGTGCTGCCTGCTATCGGTTTTCACTTCGCTTCCAAGCAGTGCACAAGATTCTGGTGAGCAGAAAAAGTCCGGCCCAGCTACCGAGGAAGATTTCTACAGGATGGTTACGTTGCCTATGCCGGAAGGTGTGGCATTAGAAGTAGGTGGTATGGCCTTGCTGCCCAATGGTACCCTGGCTGCTTCTACCCGCAGAGGCGAGGTATGGTTAATTCAAAATCCGTATGGAGCTAATCCCTATTATAAGCGCTTTGCCCACGGTTTGCACGAAATTTTAGGATTGGCTTATAAAGATGGGTCCTTATACATGTCTCAACGCGGCGAACTAACAAAACTAACGGATACCAATAAAGATGGCGTTGCCGACAAATACGAGACCATTTATGCCTGGCCATTATCCGGCCATTACCATGAATACTCCTATGGCCCGGTTATTCACCCGGATGGCACCATGACGGTAACTGGTAACGTAGCTTTTGGCGATGTAGAATGGTGGAAAGGCGAAAGCCGGGTGCCATGGCGCGGATGGACGATGCAAATTACCCCAGATGGTAAAATGACTCCCTTTGCTACTGGTATGCGTTCGCCTAATGGAATAGGGCTTAACAAAGAGGGCGATTTATTCTATGCTGAAAATCAAGGCGACTGGATGGGTTCCGGCGGGATTACACACGTAGAAAAAGGAGATTTTGTTGGACATATTGCCGGTTTGAAATGGGCTAATCTGCCAGAATCACCAGTGAAACTAACAGCTGAAGAAGTAGAAGCAAAAGTAGAATATCCAAAAGTGCCGTTTGGTAAAAAGCCTGAAGATGTGGAATCTACTACGATTAAATCGTTATATGAAATGGAGAAGGATTTTCCGGCTATTAAAACACCGGCTGTGTGGTTCCCACATACCTTAGTAGGCATTTCTACCTCAGATATTCTACTGAACAACACCAAAGGCTCCTTTGGCCCGTTCGAAGATCAATTGTTTGTTGGCGACCAGGGACACAGCAAGATTAACCGGGTATTTTTAGAGAAAGTAAAAGGCGTTTACCAGGGAGCCGTATTTCCATTCCGTGAAGGATTTGTATCTGGAGTTATGCGGATTACCTGGGGCAGCGATGGATCTATGTTTGTAGGCCAGTCTAACCGTGGCTGGGGTTCTACCGGAGATCAACCCTATGGTTTACAACGCCTGGTATGGACAGGTAAAACGCCTTTTGAAATGAAAACTGTACGGGCTCAGCCAGATGGATTTGAAATTGAGTTTACGATGCCAGTAGACAAAAAATCAGCTGAAAATCCGGCAGCCTATAGTGTAACCAGCTTTACGTACAAATATCATCCAGTATATGGAAGCCCGGTTTACAAAGATCAGACATGCAAAATTATGGGTGTAAAAGTATCGGAGGATGGCATGAAGGCCAGAGTAGTGGTAGATGGATTGCGGGAAGGCTTTATTCACCAGTTAATGGCATCTGACGTACGTTCTGCAGATAACCAGCCTTTGTTGCATGAAACGGCTTACTATACCTTAAACCGTATTCCCGACGGGGAGAAGTTGCCATTGGCGCAAATTAATACACAAGCTGATCATTCCATGCACGGCAATATGTCTGCTTCTACTCAGAAAAAAGGCGGTGCTACCGGAGCTACTATGGAAAAAACTTCTAGCAAAAGTGGAGGTAATGCTGCTACTACTTCTGCCAAAGGCGCAGCTAAGCGGCAACTCACTATGCCAGCTTCCTGGAAAGCACCTGACCAGACAATTACCGTAGGTACCAAACCAGGTTTAAAGTTCGATGTAGACAAAGTAACTGTTAGTCCAGGAGCTAAAATTAAGCTTACCTTCAATAACACTGATGATATGACACATAATCTGGTAATTACCACTCCGGGAGATGCTGTAGAAGTTGGAAATTTGGCGATTAAATTAGGTATCGAAGGCACTAAAATGAGCTACATTCCGAACACTGAAAAAATATTGTACCATACTAAATTGTTACAGCCAGGTTCAGAAGAAACCATTTATTTTACTGCGCCAACTAAACCCGGTGACTACACCATTGTATGTACCTATCCAGGTCATGCGTATGTGATGCAGGCTACGTTTACGGTGGCAGCTAAATAATAAATTGTACGTAGAAGCAAAAGGCCAGGCAGTATGTCTGGCCTTTTGTATTAAGTAATTTTCTGCTCAACAGATTTACGGAATTCGCCTGGGGATAGCTGATAGTATTTTTTGAATAGTTTACTTAAATGGCTCTCATCAGTAAAACCTAATTCGTAGGCAATCTGGGAAATACTCCATTCACTATACCGTAAGCGGGTTTCTACTAATTTGAGTTTGTAGCGCAGAATGTATTGTTGCAACGATTCTCCCGTCTGCCGTTTAAAGAAGATGCTTAAATAATTAGGCGAATAGCCCATATGTTCGGCCAGATTTTCCATGCGCAGTTTATCGGGATAATATATATGCTGCCGGACATATACCAGAATATCTTCCAGGGCCTGTGAACGCTTAAGGCTTTCCAGCTGATTAAAAAAGGCTTGTGCGGATATATTTCTGGCCAGAATACCTAAAATAGACCGGATAATATTTTCAATAACACTTTCAGCAAAGGCTTTTTTGCGTTCGGCATATTCCTCCAGCAAGACCGTGATCAGGTTTTCTACCTTCTTTTTTTCCGTGCTCTCTTTAATCAGGCTGCCCAACGACTGATAGGGCGTATGAAATAAATATTCTATCGTTTGCTTCAAGTTTTTACCAGTATGTCCGCTGGAGGTATTCTGGAAAAAAAATTCAGTGAAGCGGATATAGGTAAACTGCGTAGCGGCAGCAATGGTAAATGTATGAGAATCCTGCGGCCCCAGCAGGAATACATCTCCAGCCTGATAGCTGAACTGATGCTCGTTGATATTGTGCCATCCGCTGCCCTGGTGAATAAAAATGACTTCAAAATGGTTGTGGTTATGCAGAGGATAGGGCCATTCGTTTAGCTCGAAATGGGAAATATTGAATGGCTCGTACTGGTTAAAACGCTTCATGTACCCACAAAATACCGAGAAATAATGAATTTTTACAAGAAGCCATTTCGAAAGCTTTCTTAGCTTTGTTGAACAGAAGATAACCTTAGCTTACGCTTCATCATTTATTTAAATGTCTTTCATTCATGACAGAAATTAACCGCAGAAAATTCATCAAACAATCATCCTTAACATTGGCTGGAGCCGGAATGGTAAGCCTGCTTCCTTTTGAGTCTTCCGCACAAAAACCTACTACTATGTTTGTACACCACGTATATTTCTGGCTGAAAAATGCCGACAGCAAAGGAGACAAAGCCCGTTTGTTAAAAGGCCTGCAAACCCTGAAAAAAATAGAAACCATTAAAATGTCGCACATTGGTGTGCCGGCAGATACCAACCGGGAGGTAATTGATACTTCTTACCAATTATCTTTATTGCTGGTATTCGACAACCGCAAAGACCAGGACACTTACCAGAACCATCCGGTGCACCTGAAATTTGTAGAAGACTGCTCTAACTTGTGGAAAAAAGTTATTGTGTATGATTCGGTAGATGCCTAGATGGAATGATAGCTGCTGTCTTTCTAAAAAAAATAGTTTACATTTGATAGCTTTCATTCCACTATGTACAAGTCAGGTATAGAGGAATGACATGGCTATCGTATTACCTAAATACCTTTTAGATTTTTAGTATGAAAAAAACGCTGCTCATACCAGTTCTGGTAGTCTTGCTGTCCTGCCTATTCTACAGTTTTGCCTATAAAACTTTATTTACCGGATGGAAGCCAGTAACTCCTCAGCAGGAACCCATGCCCCGTGGAGAAAATGCCTTTGCCAGGGTGGGAGACCAGTTCTATCTATTCGGCGGACGCAAAAAGCAAACGGTAGATGTATATACACCCAAAACCAACCAATGGAAGCAGGTGGCCCAGGTTCCTATGGAAATGCACCATTTTCAGGCAGTAGAATACAAAGGAGAAATCTATGTACTAGGAGCCTTCACTGGTGATTATCCGCATGAAACACCCATTCCAAATATCTACATCTACAATCCGAAAAAAGACGAGTGGCGCAAAGGAGCCGAAATTCCGCAGGACCGTCGCAGAGGGGCTGCCGGAGTTACTTTATATAAAGATAAAATTTACTTAATATCTGGCATAACCGACGGCCACTGGGACGGACACGTAACCTGGGTAGATGCGTTTGATCCTAAAACCGGAAAGTGGACAAAGCTTGCTGATATTCCCCATGCCAGAGATCATTTTCAGGCAGCAGTGGTAGGCGATCAGCTAGTGGTGGCAGGTGGCAGAAAATCTACCCAGAAAATTAAACGGGTACTGGATATCACGGTGCCGGAAGTAGATATATACGATTTTAAACAAAACACCTGGAAAACCTTACCGACTGCACAGAATATTCCTACGCAACGGGCTGGGTGTACAGCTGTTACGGTAGGCAACCAGGTATTAATTATTGGGGGAGAAAGTCCGCAGAAACTGGCCCACAACCAGACAGAAGCATTTGACCTGAAAACCAACACCTGGCAAACATTGCCCGCCTTACAGACTGGCCGCCATGGAACGCAGGCCGTAGTGTATAATAATAAAGTTTACATTGCGGCTGGCATTGGCAACTCTGGCGGCAGCCCGGAGCTAAGTTCTATGGAAGTGCTGGAGTAGCTTTTTAAATACAACCTTTGCTATAATAGTTCAAATACCTTATTGCTTTAAACTATAAAATCTACCGGAAGCAAACTTTCTGAGCTTTGCTTCCGGTAGATTTTATATTATCTGTTTACATGTTATTTAATCAGAGAGTGATTTGTGTCAGATTGCGACTTGCTACAACTATACTTCTAAAGTAACAAATACTTCTTTTATAAGACACTGCTTTTAGTTTAAAGAATTTATTTCTTCTCTTTATCCTGCAGATATGAGATTTTTTTAACGTAGAATTCACCTTCTTTTGCGATAACGGGTTTGATTTCCGGCTGATTGGCTCCTCCTTTCGTTACTACGCTACACGCTAGGTAATTAATTTTATTAAAGTTAGGAATGAAAGTAAAACAGGCTTCCTGCTGATTTTTTACACAAATCTTCATTTCTGTACGCATGTTTTCCCATTCCAGAACAACCTGCGATTTTGGCTGAATAGTATGTACCAGACTATCATTTACATATATATCCAATGCCCCAGCACTGGCAGCACCATCCCACCAATATATGTTTATTTTAGCCGGATACTCTGCTACAGGGGTAGGTGTAATGGCTACCTGTGCATTCTCTACAGATAGTATATGGCCGGTCATCATGTCCAGAATATATTCGGCTTGTGTGGCTTTTTGTGTAGCAGCACCTGCAATGGCACCTCCGATCATACCGCCGGCTACTCCACCAGCTACTACGGCTGCAGTATTGGTCTGTACCGGACCATAGCCATAGAACGAAAATGTATTTCCATCTCTGTCAATCAGAAAATAATCTTTGTTGTGATGGATATAAAGATTTGCTCCATCAGAAAACCCCCATATATGCTTAAGCGGCTTTTTGCTTCCATCGGCTTCCAGCAGATAAGGTTTTACTTCATAAATATTCTGTAACTGTTTGGAAGTTCTGTTCACTTTTTCAATAACCAAATTGTGTGCTGGCAGTGCTTTATTATTTCTGAAATCCAGAAAGCTCTCATAGATTCCCTTCTTCATAACAGAATCTGTCAGAATTGGGTAATCGTGGGCTTCCAAGGTGGCCAGAAAATCTTTGGAAACATCAGCCCAGGTAGCCGGATTGGCTTTTGCTAAATGCTGCTCAATACTCTCTCTGGAAAACTGTTTCAGACACTGTTCAATAGCTGTTTTTATATTATCATCATGTCCGGCAGTTACATCCAGGCCATACCTTTTTTCGACACCAATTCCCCGGAACAAATGATAAAACTGATTATCCTTCTGGTAAATAAAATCCATAGCCACTTCAGCCTTAGCAAATTCAGAAAATGCAGTGGTATGTTCGGAAACCTGAAACTTTAGAATTTTTACAATAACGCCTGGTAAATTAGATTGAGCAGGTAAATTTCTGTTAAAAAAATCTGTCAGTTCTGGCGTAAAACCTTTTTCCAGATTCGCTTCTCTTCTGCTATTGACAGGGCCTCTCTGTACCCATCCAATGTTGTTTTTCGATATACGGGCATCAATAATATCGGATACATAAAAATGTCTGCCAGGTAGCTCTACTGTTTGTTTAGCAAGACTTATTTTATAAACCTGGCTCCAGGCAGTAAGCTGGAGCAAATTGAAGAGAATAGTTAAAAGAGTGAATTGAATACGCATAAACTCGGGTTACTTGAAGTGATTTCGTAGAACAATTTAACAGAAAGTGATTTACTAGATTCTAGAAAGCTATTCTGAGGAAAGGTATAGATGTAAGATTGAGACAGGATTTAAATTATTGGATTTACATGCGCTGTTGCAATAATTGTATTAGACAATATTTCTATTTTTCCTGTGGCTATACACCTGAAATATAAAAAAGATTGCTCCATTCAAAGAGGTAATCAGCATTCCGTAGTTAGGCGATTTGTTAGGTTCACCAAAAATCATGCATCTGATTAATTAAATTTTGTTTCCTAATCTATTGAAGAGAAAGTAGAGAAGCTAACAAGTGTATCCTCAATTCAGCAATAGAAAACCAACAAATGCACTTGTTGAATTTTACAAAACAGTGACAAGAAATGTAAGCACATCACCAGTTGATATGCTTGTAGAAATACTTAATACGTATTATCCTCAGGCAATAATTTGAATATATTTATGAGCAATCAGAAGGTACTCAAAATAGTAGAAAACTACTCCCACAATGGATACTGCTCTAGTCTTACTTGTTTGCCAAAAAATATTTTGGTAGAGGCTTCAAAAGAACGGGTGTAGTCAGAGACAAAGAACTTCTTGTACGGCCTTTCTGCGTTGTTCAATAATCCGGATTGGGCCAACTGTTTCTTTACAGAAGCGGCTACTATTTCTGATGAATCAATAATTTCTACTTCATTCTGGTAATAACTGGCAATTTCTTTTTTTATTAGTGGATAGTGCGTACATCCCAATATCAAGGCTTTAATCCGGTGCAAATGCGGGTCAGACAGATAGGCTGTGATCACACTTTCGGAAATAGTATTATTAAAAAAGCCTTCTTCCACCATGGGTGCCAGCAGGGGAGTAGCTAATGAATGCAGGGTAATAGATTTTTGCAGATCGTCTATTTTTTTTGTGTATACATTCGAGTTTACCGTTTGCTTGGTGCCAATTAGCCCGATAGTCTGGCCCTCAAAACGCTGCCCCACATATTCCACTACCGGATCAATTACATTCATGGCTTTGGCTTTGCTGCCTACATACGCAGTTACTAGATCAAAAGCAGCCGCAGAAGCAGAGTTACAGGCAATCAGAATTAATTTGCACTGTTGCTTTAACAACAGGTCACAGATTTTTACCGCATAGGCTTGTATGGCTGCTGTAGATTTATCGCCATAAGGCAAATGGGCCGTATCTCCAAAGTAAATCATGTGTTCGTGCGGCAAGGCTTGTGAAACGGCATGGGCAACGGTAAGCCCTCCAATACCGCTGTCGAATATACCAATGGGTTGTGCTGGCTGAAGCATAAATTGCAAATGCGAAATTTAGAAAATAGAAGAATTGCTTGGTTACGTGTTATACCTATATTTCTGCACGATGTTTCCATTGAGTTGATGAATTTGTCTGTAGAGACTTCGCCCTTTTGCCTGGATTCAACTACTAGAAGCTGTAAGTATAGGATAATAAGTTGCCGGGTAAGATACTAAAAATGTAAGGGATAGCCAGTAGCACAATAAAAGTGATAGCAAGGAGGAAGTAAGAATTTATTATTTTTTATAGCTCAGAAACATCACATCCCGCAAGCCTTTTGACGAGGCTTTCGGGATAGTATAAAATGCAGATGGTTTATTATTTTTACTCAGCCTATCCTTTTTCAAAATTTGTTGCTTCTGCGGTAAAATTTGTGTACTCAGTCTTGGCGGCCAGAGATATGGCTTAGGGAGGAATAATGCCTGACAAACGATTAAAAAGTAAGAAACTGGGGTATTATCTTTTTTTATACAAGGTGGCTACCGTAACATTTCCCAGATTATCAATGATATTTCCATACAGTACGTTCCCTTCTCCATCCAGCTTGAAGTCAAATTTTACATGTTCGTTGGAGGGCAAGTACAGCAGTTTTGAGTAAGTAGCCGTACCAGTCAGGTTATCTCCGGACACTTCATACTTGCCTGATGCTTCCATAAATCCCTCAAAATTTCCGATGCCTTTCATAGACACTTTATCCTTAGAAAACTGCCAAAGTATGGTGCCATCTGGTGTGATCCAGTCACTGTTATGGATCAGCGTGGACGTTGGCATAGGCTGAGATTCAGGGCTTGTGTCGTGGGTACCGGTATTGGCGGCCCGGTACGTTTTGCGGGTATCTTCGGGAGAAGTGCTTTTGGTTTCTCTGAGCTGAATGTAGCGTTCATGTAAACTATCGTAGCGGGAAATATAATTGCTGAGCAACATATTGGTTTTTTCCAGCGACTCCATAATTTGCTTTCCTTTTTCTATTTCATCCTGCTTAAAATCATCTTCTTTGATGGCGGAGGTAACGTAAAAAGTTACCACTACACCGATGGCGGTAGTAAAAGCATGTTTTACCAACTCATTCATCATACCTGCCGGTTTAGTATCTGCCATGGGTAAGTAAGTTTGCGTAGATGTGCATTCACTAGCTTAAATCAATCATTCCGACAATTTGCCGTTTATTCCCGTATATCTGAACTACCGGCTAAATGAATTTGTCCGTCGGATGATTTTAACTTTATACCTTCAAAAGGAGGTTCGGCTTTGCTCTTTTCTTTATCCGTTTCTTCTTTTTTCATCTGTAAAATAGCCTGGCTAGCCAGGTGTTCGCCCAGGCTACGGTAAGCTTCAAACTGGGTATCGTCGAAATACTGGTCGCCAGTAGATTGTTGAGGAAAGTCTGGAAATGACTTATGATAGTTAAATACATGAACCGGGAGGTCGCCGCTTAAGGAAGATTTTATATAGATCAGTTTGCCTTCTGTTCCATCCGGATACTTTATTTTGCCAATGGCTACACTTTTCTTACTGATTCCTATGCCGCCACTCGTAGAAGGGGAAGGAATAAGGGGTTTTAAATTTATATCAATCGAAATATTTTCTTCAATATAGGCCATCCTCACTGCATTGGTAAACGACTGAAAATCATAATTATAATCTTGTTCAAAGTCGCATATTACAATGGTTTTGCATCTTCGCTGGAGCAAGGGAACTAAGCCCAGGTTATCGCCGGTATGCCCGCCGTCCGACACATTTACCAGCGATTCTCTGGCTGTACAGGTACCCATTAATTCGCTGAATAAATAGCCGGGCCAGAAATACCGTTTGCGGTAAGAAGGTATGCTTTCCCGGTAAGACCAGGGGTTTTCAATCCAGTAGCCCAGACGGAGATTGAATAGGGTACATAAAAATGAATGGCAAAATGCATTGGCCGAACCGGCGGCAGAGCCAACTGCTGCGGCAGATATAGTCATGGCTCTGGCAAGCTTCGTATTTCCGCCCCGGTAAGCTTCAGTTTTTACATAGCCGGTACTTTGCGACCCTATATATTTGCTTGAAAAGATAAAATGTTCCGACTTTAAATCCCTGCGGACCAGTTCATCCGACCCTTGTAGGTTCAGGGCAGCTACAATCAGGTGGTAAGGACCCCGGTTATTGTCTTTTCCTAAATCTTTCAGTTTTAAATCCTCGTCATTGCGGATATTGGTCAGGGGTAGGCCCTGAGCTGAATTAGCTTTAGTGCGTTTTACCCTGGCATCCGTTTTTAAGTAAGCTTCTGAAAGGCGGTCGCGGTAGAAATAATGCGGCGATACTTTGTTGGCATCTACAAAATAGCCAAAGGCGGCAAAGGCGAAAGCCGCACCCAGGCAGATGGCGGCCGCAACAGGCAACGAATTCAACTCTGTCAGGTACCCGGCCAGGGCAGCCATGCTAATACCTAAAAACAGTAAAACCGACAGGTTGAGCAGCGGAATCCTTAGTTTTTTCATCAGGCTGGCATATACCTTTGAGTCGCCTCCGCCTACCTTCAGCTTGAAAACAAAATAGCCGAATAGTAAGGATATAATGGAAAACAGAAAGTTAACGGAAGGGCCGGCAGAGAAAGCAACCAGTACAACGAAAGGCATAAGCACAGCAATACCCAGGCTATATAACGCACTGCCCTGTATATTTCCCTGTAAGGAGCGGAATAAGCGTTGGTAACGTCCTGTTTTACCTTGCCGCATAAATGGAATAATCAGGTATACAGCCAGGCTTAAACCAATGGAAAAGCAGAACGGTAAAGAAAATATAATCCAGTAGTTGCTGCTAAATTCGCGGATATAGAAACCTATCAGGATTGCTACCAGGGGAGTGCCTAAAATAGCTAGCCTGGATAAACTGGTGGTAAACTCTGTTTCAAAATGAGCTTCAGGATTATAGCCAGATTTAATTTTTAATGGATCTATCTTGCTGCTATCTAAATCCTTATCAAAAGATTTATTCTGGTATTGTTTGATTTTGTTTACAGCGGCAGCAATCCGGTAAATGTAGAAGATGCCTGTTAGCACACCTGCCAGACAAAAAGCAATGCCTACCAGCGGATGTGCCTTTAAGCCTTGTCCGATAAGTTGGAGGTGCCTAGAGATACCTTCCGTCAGCCAGTTGCCAAACACAGCCAGTACATATTCCAGGGTAGAATCGTCTGCCAGCTTTACAGGTTTGCTATACCGGATTTCCTGGAAAAAAGTACCATTTGAGATCACATACAGCACACTGTAGTTGAAAGCAACAAAGGTTAGCAGAAAGAAAAAATACAGAAGAAAGTTATGGAAGATTCCGGAAACCACACTGCCTACGGCCCGTTTTACATCCCGGCTTCCGTAGTTTTTTTGAGGGGTCAGGTATTCGCCATGGGTGCGCAAGTGGTGCATCTGGTGCATAACCGTTAGCCTGGTTTCATCGGCATATTTATAGTCGCTCTCTTCTTCGCCTAACCGCACAAAAGGTGAGTTCTCCGGAGTTACATCCATGGTTTTTCCCTGGTGTGTGAAAGCCTTTTTGTCGCCGGTGAGTAAAGACGATAAGCAACTGCCAATATAGCCGCCACCTGAGACAGTGCTCAGGTAATCGAACTTCTTCATCCAGTTGTTTTTGATAAAACTTTGCATCATGCCCAGCCCCAGCGTAGCTGAGCGGATACCGCCTCCGGAAATACACATACCCCACAGATCCTTCTTTGCCTCTTGCTTGTCATCTGGAAGGCCGTAAAGCTTGCGCCGGGTGGTTATGTAGTCGAGTTCCGAATCAATAACTTCCTGTAAGTCGGAGGTAAAATGTTTGTATGTATCCATACATTTGTGAATAAAGGTGGCCGGTA
The DNA here is from genome assembly GCF_030503435.1 of Rhodocytophaga aerolata. Taxonomy (GTDB): domain Bacteria; phylum Bacteroidota; class Bacteroidia; order Cytophagales; family 172606-1; genus Rhodocytophaga; species Rhodocytophaga aerolata. The sequence goes on along the minus strand of NZ_JAUKPO010000005.1, from coordinate 213,912 downwards.
AGAAAAGTTGATAAGCCTATTTATAGAGTAGGTTTTAAGCAATGAACAGCATCCGTTTGTTCCCTGGTAAACTATTTTACGTTTATTTTTCAATGGAATCCACGCTTGTTAGCACCTGTTTCCATATGTACATACCACCAACTGCTAGCAAAAGAAGGCAGCAAGTGAGTTTAGTATAAACTATCCGTGTATGCCTACATTGGGTTTATTTCAAAAAAGCTAAAAGGTCAGCGCAAGACACCGGTAAATTCAGGCAAAAGAGTCGGAAGAAATTGTATCAAAAACAGAGTATGAACTTAATCTGGCATAAGAGATATTTCTATCTTCGGAAACGGTAGCTGGTTGATAGTCAAGTATAAAAAGAATTTTAACCTTTTGCAATACTCATAAGTAAGTATTTTTTGATGTTACTTCTCTAAACTTGTTTGATCCTGACTACTGGCAGGGCAGGTTGTATAGAGGAGTGAAACCATCCATAACTCAATACCATTCAAGTTCTATCAAAAGGAACCTTACCTATGGTAATTGTATTATCAGCTATAGCACAGCTATCTATATGTGCAGATAAAGAGAGATGCAAAAACTAAGTTTAAAAGAATACAAGAAAGAGTTTGTACACACGTTTCCAGGCGATGAAAGCGGAAACGTACGTCCACGGCAGACCCCAGGAGTATTATATAGCAAAGCTATTCCTACGCCGGTAGCCGATCCGAAACAGCTTGCCTGGTCTGATGATCTGGCCAGGGAACTGGGCATCCAAAAACCGGAAAATCCGGAAGAGGTACACATCCTGGCAGGCAACCTTGTTACCCCTTCTATGTATCCTTATGCAGCCTGTTATGCCGGACATCAGTTCGGGCAGTGGGCCGGGCAGCTGGGCGATGGCCGGGCAATTACTCTGGGCGAATGGGAAGCAACAAACGGAAAAACCTGGGAATTGCAATTAAAAGGAGCCGGACAAACCCCTTATTCCCGCCGGGCCGATGGCCGGGCTGTGTTACGTTCTTCGCTGCGGGAATACCTGATGAGTGAAGCCATGCATTACCTGCGGGTACCTACCACCAGAGCCTTAAGCCTGGTCTCTACCGGCGACCAGGTGCTACGGGATATGTTCTACAACGGAAATGCGGCGTATGAGCCTGGTGCTATTGTAATGCGGGTAGCGCCCAGTTTTTTGCGTTTCGGCAATTTTGAGATACTTGCTGCCAGAGAAGAACTAGATAACCTGCGTAAGCTGACTGACTGGACGATCAACAGGTTTTATCCGCATATTCAAGGAGAGAATAAGCTTATTGAATGGTTTAGCGAAGTACTGGAACGTACGGTACATATGGTAGTAGAGTGGTTGCGGGTGGGTTTTGTGCATGGCGTAATGAATACAGATAACATGTCTATCCTGGGCTTGACCATTGATTATGGTCCCTATTCTTTTCTGGATGAGTATGATCCAACCTTTACACCGAATACTACCGATCTGCCAGGGAGAAGATATGCTTTCGGCAAACAAACCTATGTTGCTTACTGGAACCTGGGTTGCCTGGCGAGTGCCTTAGCTCCGTTAGTAGGCGATACCAAGCAACTAATAGCTGAACTGGAAAAGTACGAAGAGTTATATTGGCATACCTATTATGTGATGATGGGGAATAAGCTAGGCCTTGACAAGCTAAGAGCTGAAGATCTGGACCTGATCAACCAACTGATAGAAATGCTTTCTGCCATCAAACCAGATATGACTATTTTTTACCAGCTGCTAATGCAACTTCCGCTTACCATAGAAAGTAAAGAGGTAGCAGTGGAGCATTTTAAAGAAAGTTATTATAAACAGCTTAAACCCGAGGAAGCAGATACCCTGTACCAGGTAGTTCAATCGTATGTAGCCAGAATCAACACTAATACGTGTAGCCGGGAAGCTTCTCTGCAACGCATGCAGGAAAATAATCCCCGGTTTGTTTTGCGTAACTACCTGCTTCATCAGGCCATTCAAGCGCTGGAAAATGGAGATGATGCCTTGTTTTTAAAGCTTCAGGCAGCCATGAAAGAACCCTATTCAGCGAAGTTTGATGAGTTTTTTGCTAAAAAGCCATCCTGGGCAAGTCAAAAAGCAGGTTGTTCAATGCTATCGTGTAGCTCGTAAGCTATATTCTTCAGGAAGTAAACCAACGGATTGTTTCCCAGTATACTGCACGTCACAGCTAGTGACGTGCATTTTGCTTATAATGAGAAGCCGGGTTCCTATGAAAAAATACCTATACCTGCTCGTGTAAGTGCTGCTATTAGGGAAGTTCATCGTTGGCTTCGCCGAACTTACTTTTTTTTGTTCTATGGTTCATCATTCCACTACCCATCGCTGCTGTGTACTTCACCTATGGTAAGCCAGCATTAAAACACCTTCCCATGTGTTTGTTTCATCAGAAATCTGGTTGCCGGCGTAAATGATTGCAGCAGCATAACAGCCATACTGGAAAGCCATTCGCTGCCAAACAAGTGCTGTATCTGCCGGCCGGCCCATAACCTTCTGGCAAATACCTGCTGCCATTGCCTGGCATAGGCATATTCCAGCTGATTCCGGTTTTGATGCCCAGTAAAATACAGGATTATTTGTTCAGAAAGAATTTTAGCAGAGTGGATAGCCATAGCCATGCCATTGCCACACAAAGGAGTAATCAGCCCAGCGGCATCGCCAGACATTAAAATATGGTTTTCTACGGCTTGTTTCGGGGCAAAGGAAATTTCATTAATCACTTCCGGTTTATCGTATAGGAACACGGCATTTTGTTTTATTTGCTGCATATACGGATTCTTATACAAGGTCTGACTTTCCATGTTTTCAATAGTACCATACTGCTTCAGGTTGGCCCTGGTAGTCAGGTAGCACAAATTATACGTATTATTCTCTATAGCACACACCCCGCAATACCCATCTTTAAAATTATGTAGGGCAATCAGGTGTGGAGGAAAGGTGGTTTGAATATGATATTTAATGCCAATGTAGGGCGACCGTTCATTAATAAAAGGCCTGTTCAGTTGCTTATCCAGCCGCGAACGTTTGCCGAAAGCACCAATGACCAGTTTGCTTTTCAATACCTGCCCATCCGCTAATTCCACCTCAAAGTAATCATCCCTAAAGCTTACTTGTTCTACACTTTTGCCAAGTAAAAAAGTAGCCCCTTTCTCTTTTGCTTTTCTGTACATGAATTCATCCAGTACGTAGCGGCTAAGACCAAACCCTCCCAGATCTAGTTCAGCAAGCAGTGCCCGCTTGCCGGAAGGGGAGCTTACCTGCAAGTGTGTAATCGTAGAAGCATCCAGGTTTTGCGGATAAATCCCCATTGAATGCAGAAAAGGCAAAACTTCATTGGATATATATTCTCCACATACCTTATGAAAAGGATACTGTTTTTTCTCGACTAGTACCACCTGCAAGCCTGCCCTGGCCAACTGAATGGCATTTACCAGGCCGGCCAGGCCTCCCCCGGCTATTAATACATCATACATAAGTGTTGGTGCGTTGAATGTTTATAAGATACACCTTATTTATTCACTCTAGATAACAACTAAAAACGGAATTAGTTAAGCTACAGAGAAAATGGTTGTCAGGCGGCATATGATTAACGGAATTTCTATGGAAACTTTGAATTAAGGAGGTATTTAATCAATTTGGGGTATGGGTAGAAAGTAATTTATCACTAAAAGTCAGTAGTATAACTGTCCAGTTTGGAAACACCTGGTGGGGAAAACAGTGGCTTAATGCTTTTACGCATATTGATTTCAGTAACCGCCTTCCCCGCGGCAGAACCTATGCCCGGAATGGTTCGGTAAAAAGCATGTTGTTTGAAAAACCCACTATTACCGGAAAGGTGCAGGGCTCCCAGCGAACCCCCTACAAAGTAAAAATTACGGTAATGCCCTTTTCCGCCGCTGAGAAGAAAACAATCCTGGAAACCATTATAGGCAACCCTGCTTTTCTGGCCAAACTGCTGTCCCGGGAATTGCCTTCTGAACTGAAAGATGCATTGGCCAGACAGCGGATATATGTATTTCCCGGAAGCTGGCGGGATATGGAGGCCACCTGTTCGTGCCCGGATTATGCCGTGCCCTACAAACATATTGCTGCTGTTATTTACCTGTTTGCTAATGAAATAGATAAAAATCCGTTTCTGGTGTTTGAGCTGCACGGAATGGATTTGCTGAGCCAGATTGAAGAAGCCGGGAAACCTTACGAATGCCATTATCACTAGCGGGTATTTCGTATATTGGGAATATATCTGCTATAGTAGCCTATACGCAAATGTTAGTAGTTATTGAAAATGATGAAAAAGACTTTATTGACAGCTTCATTGACCCTGATAAGCTATTTACTACAGGCTCAGTCTGTTTGTGAAGATGTCCATAGAGGCGTTCATCTTCAAATTATATCTAAGGAATTTAATGACTTACCTTCTAACCCTATATTAGATACAGTAGAAAAACGATATTTCCCCTTAACTTCTGTACTCACTTGTTTTTTTCTCTTACAATCCAATATTACAAATGAGCAGGAGACAAGAGTAGTTTACCAAAGAGTGAGAGACATTGCTGTAAAATATATTCAAACAGATACATTGATCCTATTAACTGATTATTACAATAGTGGAAAAGTAACAGAGATTTTTAATGGCTTTGCTTCAAAATACAGATTACGATATATCAGTATGGGAGGTGATTGCTGTGGAGGAAAGGTATGGGAAGCTATGGAATATTTTAATCAGCAGATGGAATGCCACTTGATTGATATTAATGGCAAAGATTGGAAGAAACAGTTTTATGCAGATTTGGAAGCCTACTATAACGAGCAATTATCCCAGATGAGTAGGAAAGAGAGAAAAAAGATAATCAAAAACAACTACTAACGCCAACTTCACCCGATCAGCGGCCCATGCCAATGCATAACCTCAACACAAGGGCACGCCGACGGGAAGTTTTGATCCATTAGCATGCGTTAAAGAAGATGAAATTGAAGAAAGGGATAACCGGATTTTATAATCATGCCCATGATACAATACCAAAGCTTGATAGAAAAAGCTTGAAAGATTGTGCCTATAACTGTACTTACTCAACAGATTATAGATTAGAAAAGATATTGAATCCTGATCAAACATCAAATTACTACAGGATGTCTTATAAGCATTGCAGGTCAAATGAAAAGATTGATGTAGTTGTTAATAGTCATTATCCTTATTTTGCAGGAATTAATCCAGAGAGCAGTTGGATGAATTTAGAGTTTGTTTCATTGCCTAAAGAAATAAGCCAAGCTTTTGAAGAGGCAGGCTTCATATATTTAACGCCACAAGTTCTTACTGCTCAATTTGATAAAAAAGATTTAGAGGAATTATCCCAGAATGAACTACAACAGATTGTTTATTGGAAATCAAAGACATTTGGAGAAGTGATTTATAACGGATATGATTAGGAAACGCATGCTTACATCAACTAAGCTTTCCACCGGCCTGCCCACACGCAGACCTAGAGCAGTAAGGCTCGGCGTCAGTTAGTCATGCTCCATTATATTCTATTGAAAAATGAATATTGATTGGATTACAATTTGAGTAATTTGGCAAATTGTATCAGGATTTATAATTGCTGTATTATTGATTTGTTTGCTAGGGGTTATAATCTCCATAATATTCACTGATAATTCACCCGTATCGACAACCAACATCAATTCAGAATATTATTTCACCCGACAAACCCGTGGATTTCCTAACGTAGAAACGATAGAAAAAATAAAAGTATATAAGAAAAAAGAATGGTTACCCGATAAGAAGATTGCTAGCATTAGTATGTATGCTTACCAAGTTGAATTTGTGGATGTAGATTTACAAGCCAACAGATTCAAAATGTATATCAATGGTAAGATAAAGTTGGATACATTGATGACATCTGACAACTTTCTACAAATACATTTAAATGATTGGTAAGAGGTAACAAAGTGAATAAGAAATTAAAAAAAGAGCATATACACTGTTCAGCTGGCAACCGGGCCGCCAACACTTAAGGCTCGCGCATGAGGCCGCGGTTTGACGGCTGCTCATGTTACGCCATTAGTAATAATGCCCTTCCATGTAACCCGACAAATGTTCCCATACAATAAAGAAACGTTTGACAATCTTAGCCATAAGCTTCTCCACGGCAAACACTCACTGAGATAAATTAAATACCGCAGTCTAATTTGGGTATTAACTATTTTGTACTAGACTGTATCAGATTGACACAACAAGTGTAGCAAAATCGAACAGGTTTTAATAAACAGTTGCATAATAAATTGACAATTAATTAGTTGTATTTTGGCGCTAACGTTGCCAATAGAATTGAGAGGGATCACCCCTTCAGTAGTTGGCCTATTTTTTATTAAAAATCCACACGTTAAGTCATGATAAAGAACAATCTGAAAATCGCTATCCGGATACTCTGGAAAAACAAACTTTTTTCATTAGTCAATATACTGAGCTTGTCACTGAGTATGGCGGTGGGTGTTATTCTTTTTACAGGCCTAAAAGCCACTTTTGATACAGACCATTTTCATCCGGAATTAAATCAACTCGTGCGGATACTCACGCAGGAAACAAAGGAGGGGGAACAAACCAAATGGGCAACAACTCCATTGCCGTTGGCGACTCAACTGGAAAGCGTCTCTTTTGTTGAAAAAACGGTAAAAGTACGTTTGGCAGGAAAACATAACCTGCAAACCGACAAAGGGGATGTACCTATTGACATAAAATTTTCAGAGCCTTCTTTTTTCGATGTGTTTGGCTTTAAATTGCTGTCAGGTAATGCACAAAGCCTTATCAATAATCCCACCACCCTTTTTTTAACAGAGAAAACAGCAGCAAAGATATTTGGCAGCACCAATGTCTTAGGACATACGGTTCAATTTGAAAACTTAGGTTCGTATACCGTTGAAGGAATTATTCAGGACCCGCCTTTAGAAACACATCTGCCCATTGAGGCCATGTTATCTATTAATTCTGCCCAAATGCTTGAAAAAAAAGGAGCAATCAGTAGTATTTCACAAGATTGGGGAGACTTTAAACGTTGGGCAATTTATGCCCGTTTAAAATCAGAAGGTAATTTAGAGCAACTTAATGCAACGCTCCAGAACTATAACCGGAAATTGGATAAGAGCCATCTTCAATTTTTGGCACAACCCATAGAAGAGATTACCCCTGGAAAAATTGCTATTAAAAATAACCCCAATGCGGGCGTTAGTTGGGAAGACGTAAAAACGCAGCTATTCATAATTCTATCTTTAACTCTTTTAGCTGCTTTCAATTATATCAGTCTGGCATTGGCGCGTGCTTTCTCCCGTGCGCAGGAAGTAGGTATCCGCAAAACGATAGGGGCAAGAAGAGAACAAATTATTGGTCAATTTTTACTAGAATCGACCATAATTGCCCTAGTTGCTTTGTTGTTTACCGTGCCATGTGTTCAAATTTTAGCCCACTATATACCCGATATGGATGATGTGACATTCTCCTGGGATATAACCTTAATAGTAGGCTTGATAACCTACGCAGTTGTCACAGGCTTAGTCGCAGGGGCATTTCCCTCATGGCTATTGTCAGCGTTTCAGCCCATACAGGTTTTGCGTAAAATTCAGCATATAAAGCTGTTCCGGGGTGTGGCTATTTACAAAGCGTTGATTGTTGTACAATTTTCAGTGACCATCCTATTTATGATATTGGTTGTCATAGTAGCCGATTATGATAGAAAAAACAATGCGATTATTCGCTCAACCGTTCCATCCAATGTGCTGACACTGGATTTAAAAGGTGAAAAATATGAAAACCTGCAAAACGAAATAAATCAGTTAAATCAGGTCGAAACGACATTGGCGACTAACTGGTATTATGAACCGATTAAAATGGGCAAAGATTCTGTAACAGTAAACGATAAAATTCTGGAAATAAAGTACGTAAGCATTGACCCAAAAACAATTGAAACAGAAGGTATCAGCTTACTAGCTGGGCAAAACTTTCCTTCAACTATGCCCCAGAGTACGGAGCAATATGTGTTGGTGAATGAAGCTGCCGCAAAATTGTTGGAATCTAAATCGGAGAGCCTAGTGGGGCAAAATCTATTATTGGACTCTGCCTCTGTACAAGTCATTGGTATCATACCCAATGAGATTATTGGCCAACAACTCCCTTTAATCTATCGGTATTTGCCCAATGAAATAACCACCTTGACCATAAAAATAAAGCCAAATACAGAAATGGAAGCGACCAAGGCCATTCAATCGGTATGGGAAGACCATTTTCCTGAGAAAACAGCAAATCTTTATAACTTAAAAGAGTATCGTTACTCAGGAGAAATCAGTGGAGAAATGGAAATTTTTGGAGGAGTTGCCCTGATTGTCATGATAATCGCTGGTTTGGGCATTTTAGGCATAGCCAGTTACTCCGTAGAAACACGCACGAAAGAACTGGGTATACGAAAAGTATTAGGAGCAAACAAAATAATATTGGTGTGGACAGTTACCAGAAATTTTGGCATGCTTCTCCTAATTGCCGGACTTATCGGTATTCCAGCGGGTTTGTTTTGCGGCGATTTGTTAAGAAGTGAAATGGGTAGTCATCTTGATTTGGGTCTTATCAATATAAGCATAGGCTTTGGTTTGGTTGCCCTAGTCGGGCTATTGACTGTCCTATCCCAAACCATTCGGGCGGGGCAAATTGACCCTGTCAAAGTTTTGAAAGCAGAGTAAAAAGGTAAAACATTCATTGGCTGGCAATTGAATGCTTAGCGAACAATACCTTTAGCTTTTTCACTTGTGGGTGCAATGGGATTGGTGTTGTGCCACAGAATTTGCAGGAGGCCTACCGGTTGATGGAAAAGCAAAGAAGTAAAACAGAGGGGGAAAAACTGTTAGAAAACATCAAATAAAAATACGAAGATCGGCAAGTAACGCCAGCTTCGGCTGCCAACTAGCCCTTCCTCAACATAAGGCCATACCAAAATGGAATTACTATGTGTAGCATTGGCTTAGTACTTGGTAAAACACATCACACCTGACATAATAAAAAAAGACAAGTCTATTCACTTGTCTTTCATAGTATTTTCAGCTTTCACTACCTAAGGAATCAGATTTTTACGCTTCAGCAGGGATTCAGTGAATTTTACATCATTTTCGGAGTTAAATATTGAGAAAGGCAGATGGATAAACTGGGCTCTGGAAACTACCAGCAGAAAATGGTCTTTCTCTTTATAGGCTTTTTTTATCATGTCCCACTTCATTTGCATCCCTTCCCGCTGATTGAGTTTAATGAGTATCTGCCGGCCATCTATTTCATATAATAATTTCTGAAACAGTACTTTATTCTGTTCTACCTGGGTAACGCCGGTAAACTGAATCAACCAGAACAACAGGTAGCCAATGACCACAACCGGCGCTAAAAAATAAATCCAGATATTCGGATAAACAGTCAGATTTAAAATAACATTAATAATAATAATACCGATTGGCACAAAAATCCAGTACCATTGGGTGCGAAGCAGGTGCTTCATGGCTAATTTAATATACGTGCTGTTGTCCAGCTGATATTTGCGTGTCTTGACAATCATTGGTTAAAACAAGTATTTTTCGAATGCGACCGCAAATGTAGGAATAAGTCTCTAGTCTTAATAAATATTAGAAAACTAAAGATTATAAAGATTACCAAAAAGGATAAAGAGGCGTATGTCCATCAACACAGCAACCCATTAGCTGATAAGCACATTAATAGGCTTTCAAACTAATATCCAGGCTTTTGATAGAATGCGTTAGCGCACCTACTGAGATAAAATCTACCCCACTTTCAGCTACCTCCCGGATCGTTTCCAGGGTAATACCTCCGGAGGCTTCAGTTGGATAGCGGCCATTAATCAGCTGAACGGCTTGTTTCATTAAAGCAGGTGACATATTATCCAGCATAATGCGGAATACATTCCCTGTAGCCAGTACTTCCTCCACCTCCTGCAAGTTGCGGGTTTCAATTACAATTTTCAGGTCTTTGTTAGTAGAGGTTAAATACCGGTTGGTTGCTTCAATCGCCTGCCTGATTCCTCCGGCATAATCTACATGGTTGTCTTTGAGAATAATCATATCAAACAAGCCATAGCGGTGATTAAGGCCACCGCCTATGACCACAGCCCATTTCTCTATCATACGGAACAGGGGAGTGGTTTTACGCGTATCCAGCAGGCTGGCCCCGGTGCCTTCTATGAGTTTTACCAGGCGGTTAGTATACGTAGCAATTCCGCTCATGCGTTGCATACAATTAAGCACCAGCCGTTCTGCTTTCAGAATAGACTGGGCATTGCCGGATACCGTAAGGCCAATATCACCGGGTTTCACCGGGCTGCCATCACGTAGCAATACCTGCACTTGCAAACTGGCGTCTACTTGTGCAAATATGGCTTGTGCCAGTTCCATACCGGCTAGTACGCCAGTATCTTTAATAAGTAGCCGGGCACGGTTGCTGGCATTGGCCGGTACAGCCGCCAGCGATGAGTGATCCCCATCGCCTACATCTTCCTGTAGCGCCAGGGTAATAAATTGCCGGATTGCTTCCGGAGTCAGGTAATCTGGTTTCACGGCACAAAAGTAAAAAGGCTATGCAATAGTGCATAGCCTTCATACCTTTTTTTAGAAACTTTAGTTACTGGTTCCGGAAGTCTATCCGGTCTATCATATATCTGCCATCAAATTGTTTAAGGACAATATACACGAGAAATGAGCCGTTTCCGGATACATACGTACCAGTGCTGTATTGCAGGCCACCTTCCGAAGATCCCTGATGACCAAAATTAAAATCTTTGGCTGGGTATTTCTGGAAGAAATTTTTAAGTATGAGTTCTGCCTGTGTTTTGCTAACTTTATCGTAGTCTACATTTTCTGCTTCAATAATCAGCTCAATATTGCTGTTAAAGTATTTAGCCAGTTCTCTGGAATTACCGGCTTTCAAAGCAGTTTTAGCTCCTCCCATCACATCATTCTGGGCTTTTACTGAAAATGAACTGAAAATGAATCCGATAAAAAACAGGCTAAGTAAAAAATATTTCATTTGTTGTCTGATCATAAATAAAAATCAAAATCAGGTAGATTATTTACTAAAACTATGCCAAAGAAAATTTTAAGTATAAATTTTGCCCGGGCATTAACTCAACCAAACCTCCCGGTGAGTAAGAAATTGTAATAATTTAATACCCTGGTTTTAGACCAACAGCCAAAATAATCTTACGAACATAGCTGTTATCCGGTGTTTTCCTATACTATATTTGCGGAGCTTTACGTAATAAATAGATGGCTGTTTGCCTGTCAGCCACCGTAAAGCTTCGAATATACAGGATTTACAAGAATAGTTAGCTTTTATACCTAATTTTTATATACATGAACAGGAAAGTTATTTTAATGATTTTGGATGGATGGGGAATTGCCACCAACCCAAAAGTGTCTGCTGTCGATCAGGCAAACACCCCATTTATAGATAGCTTGTATGGCAAGTATCCACATAGCAAGTTACAAGCTTCGGCACTAGCGGTAGGCTTGCCAGAAGGACAAATGGGAAATTCGGAAGTAGGGCATATGAATATAGGCGCCGGCCGTATAGTGTACCAGGATCTGGTAAAAATTAATAAAGCTGCCGAGGAACATACCCTGGATAAAGAACCAGTGCTGCTAGAAGCGCTGGACCATGCCAAAAAGAACAGTAAGAAAGTGCATTTTATTGGCCTGGTGTCAGATGGAGGCGTTCATTCGCACATTAATCACCTGAAGGCGCTCTGCTCTATTGCCAGCGATAAGGGATTGAAAGATGTTTTTGTACATGCCTTTACCGATGGCCGCGATACAGACCCCAAAGGAGGTGTAGCTTACTTACAAGACCTGCAAGCCCATTTAACTAAAACTGGTGGTAAATTAGCGTCTATTACTGGCCGCTACTATGCTATGGACCGCGATAAACGCTGGGAACGGGTAAAGTTAGCCTACGATGCTATGGTAAAAGGCCAGGGAGAATTAACCCAGGATGGAATTGCTGCGCTGAAAAAAGCCTACGAAGCCGGCGTAACGGATGAGTTCATTAAGCCCATCATCTGTACCGATACGAATAATCAACCGTTGGCTACCATTGCAGAAGGCGATGTGGTGCTTTGTTTTAACTTCCGTACCGACCGCGGCCGGGAAATTACTGAGGTGCTTACCCAGAAGGATTTTCCAGAACAGGATATGCACAAGTTGAACCTGTATTACGTAACCATGACCAATTACGATGATACTTTCCAGAACGTGCATATCATTTTCGATAAAGATAATTTAACTAACACGCTGGGTGAAGTACTGGCCAAAGCAGGAAAAAAACAGATCCGGATTGCCGAAACAGAAAAATATCCGCATGTAACCTTCTTTTTCTCAGGTGGCCGCGAAGAAGCCTTTGAAGGAGAGAAACGCCTGTTGTGCCCTTCTCCCAAAGTAGCTACCTACGATTTAAAGCCAGAGATGAGCGCCTATGAGATTAAAGATGCCATTATTCCGGAACTGCAAAAGAAAGAGGTAGATTTTGTATGCCTGAATTTTGCCAACCCGGATATGGTGGGACATACTGGCGTTTTTGAAGCAGCTGTAAAAGCCTGCGAAACAGTAGACACCTGCGCTTCGGCTGTTGTGCAAACAGCCCTGGAAAATGGCTACACCTCCATCATCATAGCCGACCATGGCAACTCTGATATGATGATTAACGAAGATGGCACGCCAAACACCGCACATACGACTAATTTAGTACCTTGCATCCTGGTAGATAAGGACTACAAAGGAACCATCAGAGACGGAAAATTAGGCGACCTGGCACCCACCATCCTTACGCTCATGGGCATATCCATACCCAAAGAAATGTCCGGCGATGTGTTAGTAGATGCCAGATAATCAGGAATATATGTTTTTAAATGACCGTGTACGGAAGAATTGGTTTGAGCTACTTAAGGCTAGCCACTTGTGCATTGCTAAAACAGGGAGCTTGCTGATAGGGTGTATCAGCCTTTTCTTCTTGTCTAGCTGTATTGATGAGCCAGTACGGGATACTTCAGGTACCTCAAAGTTTGTGAATGTCGCTGGTTTTATCAGTAATCAAACAGCCTTACTAGATTCCCTCAACCCAGCTGTAGAGAAAAAGGTGCTTATTGGTGAAAAGCAGGAACAGCAAACCTTACAGAATATAGACTGGCAACGGGAGCTGGAACTCTTTATTCAGGCAGATATCAGTAAACCGGCTTTGCAAGCAAGCTTTGATATAGAAGAACAGGACAAAAATATCCGCATATTCAGGCCCCGGGAAGGAGAAAATCCGGATATTGATTACCTGAAAGTGACGTTTGATGAGAAAAATCAGCAGATAAAAACCCTTGAAGCACGTATCAGCCAGGAAAATTACCTGTTTGAATCCGAAAAAATGATCAGCTTACAATGCATTACCAATGCGAGTGGGCAACCGCAGATTTCAGCTTACCAGATAAAAGGGTTTCAAAAACTGATTTTTAACGATAAAGTACCGTACCAAATAGAGGCAAAAATCTTATAAACGTTTTTTACTACGGCTGATAAACCAAAAAACCTGTTAGATTTAATCTTATCTAACAGGTTTTTTGGTTTATACTTCTTTGTGTTTCAGTAAGAAAGCAGAGAATTGCAAAAACTTGTAAATTTTTTTCAACTTCGTGCAACGTGTGTTCACAGACTTGCATCTACCTTTTTGAAAACGATAATCAATGAACTGGAATTTTTACATATATAAATCCGATACTGAAGAAAAACTGATCCGGGCTTGCCAGAAAGGAGATGCTATTGCTCAGCGGGAGATTTATAACAAATATTCCAGAAAAATGATGGGGATCTGTATGCGCTATGTCAATAGTCAATTTGAAGCAGAAGATATATTGATCAGTGGCTTTATGCGGGTGTTCGATAAAATTGGGCAGTATAAGCACGAAGGCAGCTTTGAGGGATGGCTTAGACGGGTAATGGTAAACGAAGCCCTGGGCTATATCCGTAAAAACAAAAGCATCTACCTGGAAGTAGAAATTGAAAAGGCAGAATATCACAAAGAAATCAATACAGAAGCCTATACCGGCCTGGAGGCAGAAGATCTGTTGAAACTAGTGCAACAATTACCGCATGGATACAAAACCGTGTTTAACTTATATGCCATAGAAGGCTATTCGCACAAAGAAATTGCAGAAATGCTGCAGATCAGCGAAAATACTTCCAAGTCGCAATTAAGCCGGGCAAGGGCCTTGTTGCAGCAGTATTTGCAGGAAATAGAAAAAAAAACGGCAGACGAAAAGACCGGCTATAAATTGCCAAAAGCTGGGGTAGCTGCCAGATAATATACGAGATTAACTAACCCGCAGCCGGATGGGTAGATTACAAAGGCTGTGAAAAAATATACGACTATGAGATACAAGAATAATAAAGAACATCCAATAGATAATCTCTTCGCCCAGAAACTAGGCAACCTGGAAGGCTCTCCTTCGGAAAATGCCTGGCAAGCCCTGGAAAAAGGACTATCTCAAAAGCCCAGAAAAAAAAATAAAGCCATATTCTGGTTTCCGTATGCGGCTGCAGCAGCTATTGCCTTGCTCGTAGTTAGTGTATGGCTACTGCACCAGCAAACAGCCGGCACACGAAATCCTACCGGACTTGCTACCACTGAACAAGTGAAAGATGGGCAACAGAAGACAAGAGCTACAACACCAGATACGCCTGCTGCGAAAGACCAAGCGAATCTGCTGCCAGAAAATAAGGAAACAGAAGGGCACATAGCAATGCAGGAAGAGGCAGCTAAAATACAAAACCCTGAAAAAGCAGCTGTCGGGAAGAATGAAGGCGATCGCAAGAAGATAGCTACCCGTCCAGCGGAGAGAAATATACCTGAGAAAAATAAACTTACTCAGCCGGTAATAAAAGAAGCTGAACCAAAGAAAACCCTTAACCCAGCTATTACATCTTTAGAAAACACGGTAGCCCAGCTAGAAAAGGAGAAACAACCATCCCTAGTTACGCCATCTTCTTTGGTGGAAAAAGAAAGTACCACCCTTGTAGTAACAGTAAATCTGGAAGAAGAACCGGAAGAATATGAAGAGGAAATGCTGACAGAAGAAACCGGAGAAGTTCAGAAAAAAAGCAGAGCCGGAAAATTCTTCAGCACCTTGAAAAAAATAAAGAAAGGGGATTTTGATGAGCTAGGTATACGGCCTGAAACCATTGTTGCTTATGTAAAAGATAAGGCCTCCAACAATCAATCCAACGAAAAACAATAACCCATAAATACGTGAAGTTTCAACTGTTCATGCGCAAAACATTGAAAGTATCAGCAGATAATTTTTTATAAACCATTCAATTGATTAACAGACATGAAATGGCCAGAAATGAAGCGTATTCAGGCCTGATACATAACACCAGCCATTCCATGTAGCCTTGAAAATAAATTATACTCACATGAAACGCATATACCTACTGATAGCCCTGGTTCTGGGAATGAGCAGCGCAAGTTTTAGTAAATCCAATCCGGTACACATTCCCGAAAACGACTCCATTGTTATTCTTTTTGGTAAGAATACCCGGATTGTCATTTATTCTGAAGACAAAGAAGAACTGAGCAAGTTGAAAAATTATGACTTTAATTCATTGCTTCGCCAGGTAATAGCCGTATCGGAAGCCACACAGACTGGAGCAGGCAGGAAAGATACCAGCTTTGTGGTAGATGGCAACCAGGTAGATATCAAAGATGGCCATGTGACGGTAAAAGATAAAGACAATGAAACAGAGGTAACTTTCCGGGTAAGAGTAGGCGGAGAAACCGATGAAGTAACTATTACGGAAAATGATTCCACAACGGTTACTATCCGTACCCGCAGCAAACCCAGGGAATATTCTGAACGCAATAAAGATAAGTGGGAACGCCGCAGTAATAAATCTTCCAGGCGTACAGACAATGAATTTGTATTTGACCTGGGCCTGAACAACTACCTGGAGAAAGACCGTTTTCCCGACGAAAACAATGCTGCATACGGACTACGGCCACTTGGGTCACGCTATATTGCAGTGGGCAATGAGTTCCGCACTCGCATTGGAGGCCGCAAAAGCCCGCTGTACCTAAAATATGGACTGGAGTTTTCTGCCAATAACTTCATGTTCAACCAGGATGTACAAATACAAAGAGGCCCTGAAGCGGTGGAATTTGCCGATGCTTCCCGGGATCTGAGAAAAAGTAAGCTGACTGTTTGGTATGTAAGTTTACCGGTAATGCCTATGCTCAACTTTGGACCCCGGGACAATGCGAAGTTCCGGATTGGCGTGGGTGGCTATGTTGGCTACCGGATACATAGTTATTCCAAAATTATGTACTTTGATAATGGGAAGCGCAAAGAGCACGAACGGGATAATTTCTACCTCAATAACCTAAGATATGGCTTAGTAGGGCAGGTAGGCATTGGAGATATTAATTTGTTTGTGAAATACGACCTCAATTCCTTATTTGTCGATGGCCGCGGACCTGAGTTAAATGCCCTTAGTTTTGGTGTTCGGTTCTAACAATATACTCCAGTACCAGAATATAATTCACTACCTGCAAACACCTCATTGGCTTTTTGAACCAGTGAGGTGTTTTGATTTTACTACATCTATACTTATGTTTTAACCACCGGGGTAATAGTTGATTTACCTTGTTTAATAAGTTTGATGGTAATAGGTTCTTCAATTAGTTCATACAATGGGTCTTTTCCGGTGTTTGCCGGTTCAAATAAAGATGGGGAGGTTATAGTTGTTCCCTCTTTCCATTGTTTGGGTACATGCTTAACACCAATAGGATAAATAGTAATTGTGTCAGAAGACACACGAATACGCAGGAAATTTTTATAATCCTGATGATGAAATGCTGAGAAGGCTTCATTGTCGTGTACTTTCAGCAGTAAGTTTGCCACAATCAGGTAAAAACCCGTAAGAAATCCCCCCATGATTCCTCCAATGCCATACATCAGCACGACACCGCCCAAAAACGGAAGTAGATTCAGTAAGTTGGGCAGAAGAATGGCGGTATGGAGAAAATCATTTAAGTTGCTGTATAGCCATATCACGACAAAGGCCAGTAATACGTGAAGCAATCCATGAAAAAATCCCAGCAAAATTACCGGCACCTTGTTATAAGCAGAATGGGTGTCGGCAAAGCGGGTAAATCCACCAACCAGCAAGGCAATTACCAGCAGAGCTGCCGGATTAAACCAGAGTACATTCAGGAACAGAACTACCATCCGCGAAAGATCTGTGGTTGTAGCCAGGTTTTTAAATAAACTCTGGCTAATAATGAAATTGTTTCCGTACAAAATACTGGAGCTTTGCAGAACCCAACCTAAAAACATATACACAAAACCCAGAAAAAAACTGAAATACAAGTTTTTCAGTGGAAATAAGAGATTGAGCCAGACTAACGCCTTTGACGTTGTTTTATCAGGAAAACTTTTGGCCAATACAAATTGCTCATTTTTACGGCTGTGTTTATTGTGCCAGGTAATGGCATCGGGTAAGTTATGAGTAGCATGTAAAAAGGTACCCCCACCGCCAGCGGTAATGTGGTAGGTTTCTGGTTGGCCTTCAACTAAATGAATATATCTGGCATAGTGGTGCAAATCGCCAGATAAAATCAGCACCAGATGCAAGTTTCTGGTTTTTGCTGTTTCCTGTCCTTCAACCAGTTCGGTATACTCTATTTTATCAATGTTTGATCTGCGGAAATAGGCTAACTTTTCATATCGTTCTTTGGAGGCTTTTTTATCGGAATTTACCCAGGCAGGTTCTGCTGTACAGAGAATAACATGGTCTCCCTCTTTCATCTGCTTGATGGCAATGGATTTAAAATAATTCAGTTGAGGTTTATCAATATCTGAGTTTAGCTGAATGTCTATTCCCCAAAGCCAGCAAGTAGGGGTAAGCTTCAAAGCAAAATAACTCCGGTGTTGTTTAGTTTGCCAGCCCCCCATTCGGCGTTGCTGGCAAAAAAACTTCAAAAAGTTATTTAATCCATCATACCAGTCGTGGTTGCCGGGAATGGCATACAATTGTGGATGTGCACCTGTACATCTGTCGCGCAGAAATGCACATTCATATGGCCCCCACATACGGTTGTGGTACTCTTCCCGGCTGGAAGTAGGATATACCTGATCGCCTCCCATGACGAGTGCGTCGCCTCTTGGGAGAATGGTCTGATCAATGACCAGTTTTTCCTGGGCAAGCAGGTAAGCGGTAGTATAGGTTGGATTCCAGCCATCTCCCAGGTCTGCTATGTAGTCGAGCCATACGTCTTCTTTGTTTCCCAGGGTATAAGCCATTTCTTCACCTGTATTCGCAAACGATTCCCGCTTATCTGCATAGGTGCTAAAAACAGAGGAGAGCAATACCCTGATAGCGGTGTGGAAAAGCTGGCGCGGGTCGTACCAATTCACCATTTCTTGTTTGGTAAATTCAATATTACCGTGGCTGATAGGTTGTTTGTCAGAATTCATACATAATTCTACCCGGGACTCTTGTTACGCTACGCTCCAGGCATTACTTTAACGTGCAGGCAGTAAATATGTATAAATGAAAAGGTAAAACAATGCTTTTATTAACAGTATATTCATTGATGATAAGATTCAACAAATCATAAAATATCTTTTCAACAAATTCACTTACCTGCCTGTGTGAAGAAGAGGCGAATAACGATATGTATTGCATTGCTGTAGTTACCTGGTATACTACATAGAGTCTATTAAAAAAGGTGTTTATATTTGTTTGAGATAGATACAAGCGAAGAGTGAAACTTTACTTATCAAAACTAAAGTTGTTCCGTTAAAGAACCTATGCGTTTAGAAGAAAGCCTCATAAAGATTAAGCATGTTACCGAAGATACCATCCGTGGGGAAGCAGCTGAAGTAGATAAACAAGCAAAATGGCCACAACATAGTATACAAAACCTGCAGCAGGAAGGGCTCGCGGGGTTAGTAGTGCCTGCACAGTTTGGCGGATTAGGCCATGGGCTGAGTGGATTAGCTAAAGCCTGTGAGATTATTGGCCAGGTATCGGCCTCTACGGCTTTGTGCTTTGGCATGCACTGCGTAGGCTCAGCGGTTATTGCTGCCAAACCTACGAAAGCTCAGCAAAAACAGTTTCTGGAACCTATTGCGGCTGGTGAACATATTACTACCTTAGCGTTGAGTGAACCGGGAACCGGGGCACACTTTTATTATCCGCAGACTCAACTTTTGCCTGTTTCCGAAGACCGTTTTTTAGTAAAAGGGAAGAAAACCTTTGTCACTAGCGGAGGGTATGCCGATTCGTATGTTGTAACAACGGCCGGTGTAGATCCGGATGCAGCTATGCATCAGTTTTCATGTGTGGTGCTGGAAAAAAACGCACAGGGCTTAGAGTGGGGCCCTGCCTGGGAAGGTATTGGCATGCGTGGGAACTCTTCCCGGAGTGTTACCCTAAATAATATAGCTGTTTCTACCTCTTATCTTCTGGGGGAGATGGGCGACCAATTGTGGTATATCTTCCATGTAGTAGCTCCTTATTTCTTAACCTCTATGGCTGGTACGTATTTAGGTATTGCACAAGCTGCGTTTGATGAAGCAAAAAAACATCTGATGCAGCGAAGCTATTCGCATAATGGCCTTTCTTTAAATCAGATCCCTTTGTTGCAGCACCGCCTGGGGATGATTTGGGCAAAGTTAGAACGTACCCGGCAACTTGTCTACCATGCAGCAGCCGAAGGGGATAAAGGCGAAGAAACGGCACTGTTAGCCATTCTTTCCGCTAAAGCAGAAGTGGCCCACTGTGCCGTAGACGTAGTAAATGAAGCCATGACGCTTGCCGGAGGGATCGGTTACCGGGAAAACTCCAGGTTTGATGTGTTGCTACGCGATGCCCGGGCTGCCCATGTGATGTCGCCTACAACTGATTTATTATATACCTGGGTTGGAAGAGCTGTTCTGGAACAACCTCTGTTAAACGATTAACGCTAGTTCGGCTTGCATGGAAATACTATACAGCGGTTTACTGGACGAAACGTTACACTATATTCAGCCTGGGGGAGGAGCAACTAGTATCAGGCAAGTGTCTGAGCAGGAGTTATCTTCACCCAGCTTTCTGCTAGATAAGGCCGGAATAGTCATTATTGGAGAAAGGGTCAGCAACCCTATTCAACTGGCGCAGGTTATTTATAGTAAAGACAATGCTGTTTCAATCCTGCTGATTAGCGATCCGGTGAACCACCGGAAAATTAAACAAGCCTTGCAGTTTACTCCCATTAGCGGCTCTACCATTCATAGTATTTCTAATGAAGGCAGGCAAGGAATGGCTTTGGTACTTGAGAATCAGATGGCCAGAACAGAACAACGCCGGAGTTATAAAAAAATGAAATCCTTGGTTGGTTCCCTCACATTTCCAGTGCCACAAAGTTTCGACCGCTTAAAGCAACAATACATTGATAAAGTTTTTGAAGAAGCGCCTGTTGGCATTATTCTGCTCAATGAAAGTGGCACTATTCAGGCATTTAACCCCTATGCTGCTCAGTTGATCGCTAAAACAGAACGAGAAGTGTTAGGCTTACGGCTGGAAGAACTATTTCCGGAAAAAAACAAACAGCAAATAAAAAGCTTTGTAACCAATGCAGAGGCTGCCACCAGTAAGCTGGTTCTTGAAAAAGAAAGCAATGATGCCTCGCAATACGTGGAAATTACTCTGGCTTCGCTCAAAAGAGGCCATGCACTGACATACAAAACCGTATTACTCTCTGATGTAAGCCATCAGATATTATCTAAAAAAGCCATAGAGGAAAGTGCCCGGAAAGTAGAACTGATTCTGGAAAGTCTGCCACAAATCGCCTGGACGGCTAATGGAAAAGGAGAAAATACCTATTTAAACCAGCAATGGTATGCCTATACTAACAGCTATTCGCAAGATAGGGCCGGATTTAGCCTGAAGGCGTTTCTGCATACAGACGATCTGCAAGCTACGTTAGGTATATGGTCTGCCAGCCTGCAGCAGGGAGTTCCTTTTGAGGTGGAGCACCGCATCAGAAGAGGGCAGGA
This sequence comes from Rhodocytophaga aerolata, assembly GCF_030503435.1. Classification (GTDB taxonomy): domain Bacteria; phylum Bacteroidota; class Bacteroidia; order Cytophagales; family 172606-1; genus Rhodocytophaga; species Rhodocytophaga aerolata. The sequence continues at coordinate 192,783 of NZ_JAUKPO010000005.1, read as the reverse complement.
TGGTATGTACCGCTGGATGCTAAGCCGGGCTTTACCCCTGACAGATGAAAAGGGAGATATCACTTTCTGGGTAGGCACTACCACCGATATACACGATTTACGGCTAGCCCAGCAAGAGTTGCAAAAGCTAAACGAACAACTGGCCGCCAGTAACGAGGAATTATCTGCCGCAAATGAGGAGGTTCTGGCCAACAATGAGGAGTTAGCCTCAGCTAATGAGTCGCTGCGGCAAGTAAATGCAGATCTGGATAATTTCATTTATACAGCGTCACATGATTTAAAAGCTCCTATTGCTAACATTGATGGGCTGATTCGTGTGCTGGAGAAAAATCTGGAAAAAAAAGGAGTAAAAGACCATGCCGTTTCAGAGCTAATAAGAATGATTCACTCCTCTGTTACCCGTTTCAGAGCTACTATTCATGATCTTTCAGATATTGTGAAGCTTCAGCGGGAAATAACTCATGAGAAAGAACCGGTGAATCTGACGGAAGTATATCAGGATGTATATCTGAATCTGAAAGAGCAGATTGAAGAGGCAAACGCAGAGATAGTACTTGATGTGGAAGCATGTGAAGAGATTATGTTCTCCAGAAAAAACGTAAAAAGTATTTTCTATAACCTGCTGAGTAATGCCCTAAAATACAGAGCTCAGGAAAGAAAGCTTGCCATAAAAATCAGCTGCACCCCGGAGGAAAATTATTCTTTGCTCAGCTTCCAGGATAATGGATTGGGAATAAGCCTAAAAAATAATTCCAAACTATTTGGCATGTTCCAACGCTTACATACACATGTAGAGGGAAGTGGTTTAGGCCTTTATATTGTGAAAAAAATACTCGACAATGCCGGCGGAAAAATTGAGGTTGAGAGCCAGGTAGGTGCAGGCTCTACGTTCAAGGTGTATATTAAACGCCTGGCTACGCACGTTTCCTGATTGACAATAGCTACTGCCAACAGTTACCTGTTTGCTTACACTGGGTTTACCAATGGTAAGGTTATCACAAACTCAGTCCCTACACCTATTTCGCTACTGAATGAGATTGTTCCATTCAACGCTGCCAACCCTTGTTTTATAATATACAATCCCAGTCCGGAACCTTCTGAATTTTCAGAGGCTCTGAAAAACATATTAAATATTCTGTCCTGATAGGCTTGTTCAATGCCAATGCCATTATCAGTAAAGCGTATGATGCAGGATTGTGCCGAAGTGCTGATCTCTATCGTAAGCCTGCTTTGTTCCTTTGCAAAATCCTGATATTTAATAGCATTGGAGATCAGATTCGAAAAAATGATTTTTAGCCGGAAGAGATCTGTATATAACTGTTTTTGCCTGATATCTAAGATGATCTGTACCCGGCTGAAATGTTTCATGTATTCCAGTTCGTGCACACATTCTTTGGCTAAAGCTTCTAAATCTACTTGCTCACAGCTAACCCCAGTGCGGGTATTGCGGGAATAATCAAGCATGGATTTAATAAACTTATCGAGTTTGTTTACCCTGCTTTCAATCAAATCTATATATTGATTCTTTACACACTCTTCTTTTTCCTGCTTTAGGATGGTAACTAAGCCCAAAATAGTAGAAAGGGGAGCCCGCAGATCGTGCGAAGTTTTATACACAAACTGATCCAGTTCAAAATTCTTTTCATTGAGTTCATCCAAGGTATGCTCCAGGGCATATTGTGTATTTTTCTGATCGTGTATGTCGGTGGCTGTACCTACCCACAACGAAATATTTCCGCTAGCATCTTTAATGGGTACAGCCCGGCTCAGGTGCCAGCGGTACATACCATCGGCTGCTCTCCGGTATCGGTTCTCTACTTCCCAGGGTTGGCCGGCTTTGCGTCCCGCCGTAATACGCTCTACGGTAAGGGCAAAATCATCAGGATGTACTATGTTTTTCCAGCCTCCCCCTATACTTTCTTCCGGCGTTAAAGCCGTATACTGATACCACCGCTTGTTATAATAGTTTACCGAAGATTCGTTGGGAAGTGAGGTCCAGGCCAGATGTGGAATAGCTTCCAGCACCGTATATAGAAAATCCTGTATCTGCTTCTGTTCGTGTATATCCGTAGCGGTGCCTACCCATTCGGTAATAGCACCGGCTTCATTTCTAAGTGCCAGTGCCCGTACCAATACCCAGCGGTATTCTCCGTCTCGCCGCTTCAGGCGATATTCTGCCTGAAAAGCTTCGCCCGTAGCTACTGAGTGTTCCCATAGTTTTTTTGCACGGTCAGTGTCTGCTTCATGTACAATAATGGGAGATAGTTCATGAAAAAGTTTGGTTGAATAATAGCCGGTAAATTCAAACCATTTTTTGTTCAGAAACGTGTTTTTCCCGTCTGTGTTGGCCGTCCAGGCTATTTCAGGCATACTGTCCAGAATACGTAAAACCCGTGATTCACTTTCTTCTGTCTTTTTCCGGTAAATTACTTGCTCGGTTACTTCATTGGCTACCGTGATGATGCTAGTAATTTCTCCCTCTGCATTTTTTACCGGCTGGTACACAAAGTTCAGGAAACCATCTACCCGTTTACCGTTCCTGGTAATTGAACCCGGCACTTCATTCCCCACATACAGTTCGCCAGAGGTAAATACGGTTTCCAGCAAATTCTCATAAACTTGCCCTTTTAACTCAGGTAGGGCTTCAAATAAGGGCTTACCAACTACCTCATCCTGGCTGCGGCCCCAAATATTGCATAATGCCTGATTAGCTAGTACGATAATATGATGAGGCCCATTAAATATACCGAGGGCAACTGGTGCTTGCATAAAAAGGTTTTCCACCTGTTTGCGGTGAAGGTCTGTTTCCAGATGGGCGATTTGCTCGCGTTTAAGCAACTGCCTGATTTTTTCAATTGCAACAAGTAATTCGGCTGAGCGCTCAGCAACCCGCTGCTCAAGTTTATTATTTAAATCCCGTAGCAACTGTGCGGTGTGGGCTAATTCCTGGTTTGTTTCCAGCAATTGTTTCTGGGCTTGTTTTTGTTCCGATATATCCACTGAAGCCCCAACCAGGCGTTCTACATGGCCTTTTGTATTTCGTATGATTTTCCCTTTGCAGAGAACCCACCGGCTTTGTTTTTCAGCATCGATGATCCGGTGTTCGAAAGCAAAGGATTGTCCGGTGTTGATACATTCGTGAAAAATCTCAAAGGCTTTTTGTACATCCCCAGGGTGAAGTAGTTGCAAGTACAGTTGTGGAGTCAGGATTGATTGATCCGGTTTAAGCCCGAAAATATGAAGCATCTGCTCAGAAAACAGGATTTGATCGCTTGCCAAATCCCACTCCCAGCTCCCTACCTGTGCTATCTCCTGGGCTTCGCTAAGCAGGTGCTGACTCTTCACCAGCACATCTTGCTGCTGTTGCAGGTGCGTGTGTAAAACTTTCCGCTCAACGTTGGCGAATAGTTTCCCGATGTCACCGGCTATGTTTACTGCCTGGCTAACATCAGATGTATAGTATGGAAGATATTGCAGCAGCAGTTGCTGATGGATATGAAAAAATGATAAAATTGTATCGGTAATAAGTAAATAGTTGCAGCAATTATCTGGCAGGTGGGGGTACCACAGGTAAAAATATTCTTCCAGGGCTTTGGAAGGTTTTGGAGTTGCTAACCCCTTCAGGAGTTTTTGCAGATTAATCAGACACCTCTTATTAAAAATATCCTCGGGTAGCAATTTATCTGTTTCTGATAAATAAAGCTGTTTTTCTTTTAGTACTTTTGTAAAGTTGGTACTAATGTCTGCCAGGTGTATACTCGCTACATAGGAAGCAAACGACGGCAGATTATACATTACGTTAGTGTTGAGCATACAATAGGCCGGTTTTTATACAACCGGTATGGTAAAAAATAAGATACTAAACCTATATATTGAAGTGTTGAGGTAAAGCAGGAAGCAATATAGTTCCTGTTGGGCAATACGCTTGTGGAAGAATCTATAGAAATATGACATCCGACAAAACAAGGCTTATATTGGTCTTTTCTTCAGAACACCGGCTTTGCCTTAGTCAATATACAGGTCTGGTTGCCCATCTATTATTAGCTAAACTATGTCAAAATTAACGCTTGAGCAGCGTAATTTCCCGGCTACCAAACAGCCATTGAAGAAGTGGAGTGCTGCTGCTATTCATTTGTCAGGAATTATATTAGTCAGCACCGTCTGGATCAGTGCAGGCTTGTTTGGCCTGTATATTCTTGCTTTTTATGCAGCTGCCCTGTATGGCGAGAATCTGGATAAGTGGAATACTGTTTTACCTGGCTTATATGCTCCCGGCTCTGGCACAGCTACCACAGGTATTGGTTTGCATTTTGCTGCTGGGGGTATAATCTTACTACTAGGTAGCATTCAATTGATAGGCAGCCTACGAAACCGCTTTCCTGCCATTCACCGGTGGATTGGCCGTATGTATGTGGTGGCATCGCTGCTAACTGCCGCCGGGGGCTTGGTGTTTATTGTGGCTAAAGGGACCATTGGTGGCACCGTAATGGATATTGGATTTTCGCTCTATGGCCTACTTATGCTCGTATCCGCTGTTGAAACCTACCGGCATGCGGCTGCCGGACGTATGGAAAAACACCGGGCATGGGCATTGCGGCTTTATGCCTTAGCTATTGGTTCCTGGCTCTACCGGATGGATTACGGATTCTGGTATTTTTTAACGCATAATATGGGGCATACTCCACAATTTACCGGGCCTTTTGACAGGGTAATGGCTTTTTTCTTTTATATTCCTAATTTGTTAGTAGTGGAGGTATTTATCCGGGCAAAACAATACAAAGCTTCTCCTTTCCTTAACTTCTTCTCTGCCTTTCTGCTCTTGTTCATGACTACCTTTTTACTGATTGGGACGTACTTCTTTACTAAGTTTTACTGGGGGCCGGCTATACTTGAGTGGGTTGCTTTACCATAGAGGCGGTATTTATTATTACAAGGTTCGATTAAACATTTGGGTGAATCCTTACTTTTACTTTGTCAAAATATTCGTCGTATGAGCACATCTGCTTTAGTATTATTTTCTGGAGGACAAGATTCTACCACGTGTTTGTATTGGGCAAAAAAACAATTTTCCCAAGTAGCAGCATTAGGCTTCCGGTATGGACAAAAACATGAAGTAGAGTTACAGCAAGCCCAGCTCATTGCCAGTATGGCGCAAGTGCCCTTCCATATTATGGATATAAGTGGGATGCTGCAAGGCTCTGCTTTAACGGAACATGATAAAGATGTATCGGCAGCTCATGAAATGAATAGCCATTTGCCTGCTTCGTTTGTTCCCGGCCGAAATGCTGTATTTTTAACTTTAGCGGCGAGTTATGCTTATACCAAAGGCATAGCAGACCTGGTAGGAGGGATGTGCCAGACTGACTATTCCGGGTATCCGGATTGCCGCCGCGTTTTTGTAGATTCTTTGCAAACCACCATGACCTTAGCCCTGGAAAAAGATATTAGAATTCATACGCCTCTAATGTATTTGACCAAAGCCCAAACATGGAAATTAGCCTATGACTTAGGCGTACTGGATATTGTTAGGGAGTACTCTCACACTGATTATAATGGAGACCGGAGCAGTTATCAGGAGTGGGGTTATGGAAAGTTAGATAATCCGGCCTCTATCCTACGCGCCAAAGGGTATGAGGAAGCAAAAGCAAAAGGGTGGCTAGGATCTTAAGTAATTAGTTGCCTCCATGTTTACTTAACTAACCAGGAGATATACTTTCATTTATTTTTATCGCTTAATAGGCTGGATGCGTATTCTACACATTCTATTACATAGTTTCCCTCTACAGGTGTAACGCATCTTTTCTATGTATTAACTTCATTTTTACCCGACTGAGATAGACTACAATAAAAATTATTTAGAAATATTCTAAATAATACTTGTGCCACCAAGCAATTATTTTAATATTTGTGCTTCTTTAGAATTAATCTAAATAACTATAATGAAAGCACATCTAAATAAACCTAAAATCTTAAGGCTATTTGCACTGATTCTTTTTCAAACCATCACTTATTATACAATAGCACAATCTGGCCAGGGCACAATTTCTGGCTCCATACAGAATACTGAAAACCAGCCGTTAGAGGGCATTAACGTTGGCTTACAAGGAACCACATTTGGAAATTCTACCGATGAACAAGGGAGATTTGAAATACGGAATGTTGCCGAGGGCACCTATACGTTAGTAGCCAGCGGGGTAGGATATTCAGCTTCCAAACAAAATGTAACAGTCGTGCGGGGAAAAACCACCCGGCTGGAATTGCAATTAAATGAGAGTACACAGCAACTGAGTGAAATTGTTGTTAGCGGAGCCGCTAATACCTATATTGCCAATTCTCCCTCTCCAAGCCTCCGCTTGCAAACACCTATCCTGGAAACACCCCAAAATATTCAGGTAATTACCGGACAGGTACTCGCCGACCAGCAGATATTCGATATGTTGGAAGGTGTTTCCAGAAATGTAAGTGGGGTAACTAAACTAGAACACTGGGATAACTATGCCCGGTTGAATATGCGCGGGTCGCGGATAGCTCCTTTCAGAAACGGAATGAATGTACAGTCCAGCTGGGGACCTCTGGCAGAAGATATGTCGATGGTAGAGCGGATTGAGTTTGTAAAAGGCCCGGCAGGTTTTATGATGGCCAATGGCGAGCCTAGTGGTTTTTATAATGTTGTAACTAAAAAACCTACCGGCCTTACCAGAGGGGCCGCTACCTTAACCGTGGGTAGTTTTGATACTTACCGGGCTACTACCGACCTGGATGGCAAACTAAGTAAAGATGGCAAGCTTTTATACCGGCTAAATCTGATGGGACAATTGCGGGGCTCTCACCGTGATTTTGAATACACAAACCGTTACACAATTGCCCCAGTGATAAAATATCAGCTTAACGAACGAACCTCTCTTACGGCTGAATATACCTATCAGTATGCGCAGATGTCAGCTATTGGGTCAGCGTATGTATTTTCGGCCAATGGCTATGGTGATCTTCCGCGTAACGCCACTATTGCCGAACCCAACTTAGATCCTTCCGTGATGAACGACCACAGTTCTTTCCTGATTCTAGAGCATAAACTTAGTGATACCTGGAAGGTGACCGGACAACTGGCTTATTTTAATTATAATCAGATAGGAAGCTCTTTATGGATAGATTCGGTAAGAACAAATGGTGATTTGTACCGCAGTGTAAGCAGCTGGGATGCCTTTAATGAAGGTAAATTCGGGCAGATTTTTGTGAACGGTGAAGTAAAAACAGGTCCTATAAACCACCGGATATTGGGCGGCCTGGACCTGGGAAATAAACGCTACATAGCTGACTGGAACCAGTCGTTCTCACTGAACGGATATGAAAGATTTAATATTTATAATCCGGTTTACAGTGTACCAATGGACTCCCTTCCACAGTTCGACCGCAGCAGAAGTCTGCGCCAGCGGGCAGGGGCAAACATTTTAAGCCAATCCTATTCTGGGTTATACCTGCAAGATGAATTTCGTTTCTGGGGTGACAGAATACGGCTTACCCTGGCTGGCAGGCTTACTTCTGCAAAAGATAGCCAGTATGGTAGTGGAACAGATGAAACCGTGTTCACTCCAAGAGTTGGTATTAGCGGATCTATTAATAAACAAACAACGGTGTATGCTTTATACGACCAGGCGTTTGTACCACAGGCAGGTGCCGATTTTTCCGGAAAAGCGTTTGACCCGATTACCGGCAATAATTTAGAAGCAGGCTTGAAAAAAGACTGGCTGGGTGGACGCTGGAATTCTACTTTATCTTTTTACCGGATTATCAAAAACAATGTATTAACCACTGATCCAGAGCATATTAATTTTTCTACACAACTAGGTCAGACGCAAACACAAGGCGTAGAAGTTGATGTGCGTGGAGAAATTGTAAGAGGCCTCAACCTTACTTTAAACTATGCTTATACTGATTCAAAAGTAACAGAAGACACTAATCCTGAAAATATTGGAAATGCCGTACCAGGGGCCACTAAGCATATAACCAATAGCTGGCTTTCTTACCGCCTGGGCCATGGAACCTTCAAGGGCATCGGGGTTTCCCTCGGCTACCAATGGCAGCTGGAACGGTCATCCTGGTTTATTTTTGATGGGTCTGAAAGTTCTTTGCCAGATTATTTCCGGATGGATGGAGCAATCTCGTGGCAAAACGATAAATTTAACATTGCCTTGAATGTAAATAATATTCTCAATGAGTATCTGTTTTCCGGATCTCCTTATGGAAGCTATTATTACTGGCAAACAGAAGCACCAAGAAATTTCCGTTTAACCCTGGGATATAAATTTTAGCTATGCACATTAAAAAGATTGTAGGCAAACTCCACCTTTGGCTTGGGCTCACCTCCGGACTTCTGGTTTTTATTATCAGTATTACCGGTTGCTTATATGCATTTCAAGTGGAAATTAGTGATCTTACTCAGCCTTTCCGCTTTGTAGACAGGCAAAACATTTCCTTCCTACTTCCTTCCCAGCTCCAAGAAATTGCGCAGCAGGAACTACCGGATAAAAAAATACATAGCGTTCTTTATGAAAGTGGAGATAAGGCGGCGGTTGTATCTTTTTACAGTTTCGATCCGGAATATTATTACCTGGTGTACCTTAATCCCTACACAGGAGAAGTACTTAAGGTGAAAGATATGGATAAAGATTTTTTCCGGATTGTGTTGATGGGGCACTTTTATCTGTGGTTGCCACCTGCCATTGGCCAGCCGGTTGTAGCCACTGCTACCCTTGTTTTTGTGGGAATGCTCATATCAGGGCTCATACTTTGGTGGCCAAAAAATAAAGGAGCTGCCAAGCAACGCTTTACTATTAAATGGAGTGCCCGCTGGCGCAGAAAAAACTACGATCTGCATAATGTATTAGGCTTTTATGCTACCTGGGTAGTTCTTATTATGGCCCTTACCGGCTTAGTCTGGGGGTTCCAGTGGTTTGCCAATGCCACATATTGGGCTACTTCCGGAGGAAAAGATTACCAGCTATACAGTGAACCCTTATCTAATACTACGGCGGTTGCTGTGGCTAGCGATGCTCCGGTGGTAGACAAAATATGGCATAAAATGAAGGCCGAACATGCAGGTGCCCAGTCTATTGAAGTTCATTTTCCGGAGCATCATAATTCATCCATTCTGGCAGCTATCAATGATGATGCCAGTACGTATTGGCGGATAGATTACCGTTTTTTTGACCAGTTTACCTTAGAAGAACTTTCCGTAAGCCATCAGTGGGGAAGGTTTCATGAGGCGAGTGCTGCAGATAAGCTGATGCGCATGAATTATGATATACATGTAGGAGCCATTATGGGATTGCCCGGTAAAATACTTGCGTTTTTTGCTAGTCTGATTGCTGCCTCTCTTCCGGTTACTGGGTTCTACATCTGGTGGGGGAGAAAGAATAAGAAACAAAAAGATAAGCCATATCCCACGCTACAACCTGTTTCTCAGAAAGAGATATCTTATTAAACTTTATTAAATAAGCTATATGTATACTTGAAGAGTTGCTTTTTAAAGCAACTCTTTTTTTGTAATCCATCTTCTGTCGTAAAAGGAATAAAAAGTATAAATATTTTTATTAACATAATAATATTTATACTAACAAAATTTTTTGACGACTTGAAAGCGAAGGGGAGGAGTTTCTGATTCAACTAAAAGAATGAATACTAGAATATAATTATAGGTTCACTTATGTAAAAAGTGCTCAAACTACTAAACTAGGTTGTACGTAAAACACCTCAATTGCTATATTTACTGTTAAACATAAAATCTGTTATTCCATTCGTATACCAATGAAACCATCCTTGTATCATTCATATACTTTCACTTACTGTGTATTACTTCTGCTAATTTTCCTAGTGCCTGCCTGCGACCAGGATGGTAGTTTTAATGTATTCAGTATTCAAGATGATATTGCCCTTGGTCAGCAAGTAAGTACAGAGATAGAATCAGACCCTCAGCAATTTCCTCTATTGCCGGAAACCGGCAGAAATGGCAGAAATGAACAGGCATATCAATACTTACGGAATATAACATCTAAAATTCTCAATTCAGGAAATGTAACCTACCGGGATGAGTTTCCCTGGAAAGTTAAAATTGTGCAAAACGATGAAGTCTTAAATGCTTTTTGCACCCCTGGCGGGTATATCTATGTCTATACAGGCTTAATAAAATATCTGGATACCGAAGATCAATTGGCTGGCGTTATGGGCCATGAAATAGCCCATGCAGATAAACGCCACACCACAGATAACTTAACCAAAGCCTATGGCTGGCAATTACTCATTGATATTGTGGTAGGTAGCAACCAGGGAGCAGTAACCGAAATAGCTAAAGGTCTGGCAAATCTAAGTTATAGCCGCGCCGCCGAAAGGGAAGCAGATGATTATTCAGTTATTTATTTGTGCCCAACAGACTACGAGGCAGCGGGGGCAGCTGGTTTTTTTGAGAAAATGCAGCAAGAAGGCACTGCAGGCCGTGTTCCAGAGTTTATCAGCACCCATCCCAACCCGGACAACCGGATAGAAGCAATCAGGCAGAAAGCAGAGGAAGAAAATTGTGGTACAGCTACCACAGCCCCTACCCAGTACGCCACATTTAAGAGCTTGCTTCCTTAATTATATTCTCTATAGGATATAATTCCTTTTCGATCTATTCTAGCATCTGACAGAGATAATACCGTAGCAACATACGTTAGAAGAATCCTTTGGCAGCAAAAGTAAAACGCAGTACCTCCACTATATACAAATGAGTGAGTAAGGCGCAATGTATAGATTTCGTGTAAAGGCGTACGAACAGCTACTAGTACGAAGAGTTAAATTTTTTCAGTAATATTTTTTAGTTAATTTTACTCTCAACTAATGAATTAGCCTGTTTTCTACACCCATCATAATGAGTTTCCGGATCAGGGTATCCATCTTTATTTATACCATACTGGTTATTTTTCTGAGTTGCTCAGGTGTTTTTGCTCAAACCATTTACAAAAACACCTATTCTGTAGGTATGCATGGAATGTATGGGTTTGTGCTGAAACATGCGCCATCTGTAGGACATTTAGTAAAAGCTCATCCTTATGGCGTTGAATTTACATACAACCAGATAACCACTGGCACCAAAGAATGGCATAAAGTATACCGGTACCCGGAAGTTGGATATGCGGTTGGCCTGTTTGATTTCCGGAACCCAGTACTGGGAAAAGCAGTGTATGGAATAGTTTCACTGGATAAAGCAATCGTGCAAAGTAAAAAATCTGCTTTGCGTTTAAAAATTGGCACTGGTGCGGTGTTACTCACCAACCCATACGATGCTGATAAAAATTTTCAGAATACAGCCCTTAGTAGCCGGGTTATGTATAATCTACGGGGAGAGATTGCGCACAACTACCGGATAGCTAGCCATTGGCAAGTAAGAAGCGGTATTACTTTAACGCATTTTTCTAACGGAGCCTTCAAAGTTCCTAATTCCGGCATCAATATTCCTGCAATTAAGGTAGGGTTACTCTATAATCCGGCAGTAGCTGAGGTACAATCAGTAAAAAGAGATAGTCTGGAAAAATCTTCCTACCGGAATATGGAAGTAAATGTTTCTGGTGCCTTTACTATAAAAGAAATAGGCTTGCCAGGAGGGAAAAAATACCCCGGTGGTGTGTTAGCTTTATATGTAAACCGGCGGATCAACAGAAAAAGTGCCTTGAATATAGGAATGGATGGGTTTTACAATACAGCCCTGAGACAGTTAATAGAATCGGACCCGGATGTAGACTCGCTGCAAATGCCTGATTTTAAGCGCGTAGGTATTACCCTGGGACATGAATTATTTATAAGCCGTGTTTCGATGCTGGTCCAGCTGGGGGTATATATATATAAACCGTATCAGGAAGTAGATACCCGGGTTTACCAGCGGTATGGGTTGAAATACGCAATCAATCAACGGCTTTTCGCCGCCATCTGCTTAAAGTCTCATTATGGCACTGCCGATTTTGTAGAGTGGACGCTGGGTGTAAAATGGTGATGCGAAAGCCTAAGTAGCGTAACAGTTTGTTGTATATGTTGTATATGTTACTATCTACCTTCTTTTATCATTACAAACCTGGCAAACCCCTTGCATAAGCAAGTTGGTTTCTATCAGATTATAGCCTTTGGGTAAGGCAATCGATGGAATTTCTATATTTTCCATGCAGTTTGTTAAGCCGCATTGTACACATTTAAAGTGGACATGTTCATGGTGATGTTCGTCATGCGAACATTTTTCTTTGCAAAGCGCGTATTTAGTAACGCCTTCATCATCCAACACCTTATGAATAATACCTTTATCCAGAAATGTTTTGAGGGTTCGATACACAGTGACCCGGTCAAAGCCTTCATGTACATTAGATTCAATATCTGCGTGTGATAAGGCAAACTTTCTTTGCAAAAAAAGATCCAGTATCTCTTCCCGGCAGGATGTGTTTCTCAGATCAAAATCCTTCAAAATATGTTTTACCCCATTATGCATAATCTTAGCTATTGTAAATATTTCGACTAATTTAACTATTTACTATTTCAAACACCAATTTAGGCATTTAGATTTCACAATACAGTATTTTTGCAATTCCCGGCGCTAACTACAAATTTGATTTGGATATTGACCTTAAATTCATGCAGGAAGCATACAAGCAAGCCCTGTTGGCCTATCAGGACAAAGAGATACCAGTAGGTGCCGTGGTGGTATGCCGGAATAAAATTATTGCCAGAGCATATAACCAGACGGAAAAGTTGCATGATGTAACGGCTCATGCAGAAATGCTGGCCATAACGGCAGCGGCAAATCATTTGCATGCGAAATACCTGACGCAATGTACACTGTATGTAACTTTAGAACCTTGCCTGATGTGTGCTGGTGCCTTGGCTTGGGCTCAGTTGGATAGAGTGGTATTTGGTGCAAAAGATGCTAAGCGGGGCTTTTCCTTAGTGCCTTCTAAAATTCTTCATCCTAAAACAAAAATAACCTCGGGCATAATGGCTCAAGAAAGTGAAGCATTATTGCAGCAGTTTTTTCGAAATTTACGGAACTAATCTATTTTTGTGCCGTTGTTTTTAACATACAACTAAACCTAAAACAAATCAAGATTATGGCTTTTGAATTAGCACCCCTTCCGTACGCTCCTGATGCCCTGGAGCCTTTCATTGACAAACAAACCATGGAAATCCATCATGGGAAACATCACCAGGCCTATGTAACCAACCTGAATAATGCAATCAACGGTACAGAAATGGATGGTAAGTCTATCGAAGAACTGTTAAAGAATGTGAGTGAACATCCTGTTGCTGTGCGCAATAACGGAGGTGGGCATTACAATCATACTTTCTTCTGGAAAACGTTGAAAAAAAATGAAGGCGGCAAACCATCCGGTGCGTTAGCCGATGCTATCAGTAAAAAATTTGGTTCCTATGAGGCCTTCAAAGAAGAATTTGCTAAAGCGGCAACTACCAGGTTTGGCTCTGGCTGGGCATGGCTTATTGTAGATAATAACGGAGACCTTGCAGTAACATCTACTCCCAATCAGGACAATCCATTGATGGATGTAGCTGAAAAGCAAGGCAAGCCTTTGTTAGGACTGGATGTGTGGGAACATGCCTATTATTTAAAATACCAGAATAAACGTCCAGATTATATTAATGCTTTCTGGAATGTGATCAACTGGGAAGAAGTAAGTAAAAATTACGAATCTGCTAAAAAATAACACATCAAAAGGCTGCCGGTAAGGCAGCCTTTTTGCTTTAATGAGAAAGGGTTTAACTATTCTTTCAAGGGATAGTTTAAAACAAAATTATTATACAGAAATACACATTACTTTTCCCCTCAAAGTTTGTCAATGCTCTCCCAACTAGTTGTGTGAAAAGCCAAGGTCTACCTATAATTTGACAGATTGAATTAACTTTATTAGTAGCCCATACTAATAAATCTATCACACAATAGTTAATTTCTGATAAGTTAATACGCTTCGAAACTAGCTTTATAAATAGTAAAGATAGTCTATAGCATATGGAGCATATGACCAATTCATAGTCCTATATATTTAGGTGAGCAATCTATATCATCTCCATAGCTTGCAACAATTATAGGCTGTTAAGATACAACAGATTAGATGAAGTTCCTTCGGATACCTATTCTATTAGAAAGGCTAGTACACATCCGTTTCTATCTACTTCCTTAAAAATTATCTATTAAAAGCAAGGGCTATGCCTTACATTGATTTTACATGGGTCACATGTTGATTAACAAGATGATACATTCTTCAAGTATTGCACAAGGAACAGTTTGTCAGGTATAGCTAAAGTTTATAGGACCCCACGCACGTAAGGTAATCAGCTTTCCTCATAATATAGGTTTGTAGTCGTTTAAGTTTCTTTGAATAGAATAATAGTAGGCTTATAGTCAACACACGAACGATTATGATAGCCCATTTAAACTAATTCAGTAACTAAAAACAGAATTTTTCTAAAGAAAAAAGATACATACAAGCTTATACCTGAATAAGTAATTCTCAAAGTAAGAGTTATCTATTGAAGTAAGTACTAACCACATTTTTACATTATTCTATCAATGATACTAATTTTAGATACTATTCTATGATCAAGATTTACCAAAATCTAATACATACGCAACCAACTATACAGAAGTACATTTTTGTGGCTATGTGTATTGGGATGCTCTTGTTGCTATCCTCTGTAGGATTCGGGCAGTCTACCTACCGCTGGCAGGGGGGAAATAATCCCTGGACAACTGGAAACCGTTGGAATCCAAATAGAAATACGCCTGCTGCAAATGATATTTTAATAATAGAAAATGGTGGGACGGTTACCTTAACCAGCGTACCTAGTGAAACGATAGGTCAGATAATAGTTAGAAATAACACCTATGTTATCCTACAGGCAGGTGCAGCCGGCAATACACTGACTGTTGGTGGCAATGTAATAGGTGATGATTTAATTGTGGAAGCAGGCTCAACGCTGGAAATTAATACAAATAATGCACTAAATATCAGGCTTTCAGCCCTTGCAACTGCTTCTATCAGCGGGGATGTAATTCTTAGTGGTACATCTAATGCGGCTACTCACACCTTAGATGCGACAGACATAGGAGCAATAATATTTAACACTGGTTCTGTATTCACACAAAATAATGTAGGGAATCCATTTACTACTACTGGTGCAAATGAAGCAGTAGTGTTTGCAAGTGGTTCAACATTTGTATCATTGAATGGGGCAAATCCCTTTGGTAAACCTCTTCCAAATTCAAAAGTTAAATTCAATACTGGTAGCCTATTCAGTTACCGGCAGACAAGCTCAGAGCCTACTCTTTCAGGAAGAACCTATGCTGATTTCGAGATAAATGCGCCAGGCTATACCCAAACATCTATAGGTTCCAATGGATTTACTGCAGATAATTTCACCGTTACTAATGTCAGTACGATGAATATACAGCTGACTGGAGGTATCAATATAAAAGGAAACTTAACAGTAAACTCTGGGATAGTTAATTTTTCTCCAGGCTCAGCAAATACCGTAACTTTTGGTGGCTTATCCAATCAAGTAATTCAAGGTAGCGGTGGTACGTTAACTTTTGGTACCAATACAACAGTTTCTGTACCAGGTATGGTAACCCTTCGAAGGGATATATTCATGAATGGGCCGGTAACAGTTAATGGTACGCTAAGCTATGATAATACGATAGCAAGAACACTAACCATAACCGGTAGCTTAACGGGATTGGGGACGGTAGATATGAGCTCAGGTAATCAGGCACATATATTGAATCTGGGAGGGGCCGTTAATACAATTGCAGCTATTACTACTTCTTCATTATGTAACAGCACAATCAATTATAATAGTACAGGGAATCAGTTAGTTTCTGGGGGAATCAATTACAATAACTTGACTTTTTCCGGAGGTGGCATTAAAACTCTTCTGGGAAATATTACTGTGTGTAATACCTTATTAATAAATTCTGGACCAACACTCTCATTGGGTGGATTTAATGCCACTGTAAGCGGAACTTCAGTTATTTCCGGAATTCTTGATGCAGGCTTGACTGCTGTAAATGGCACAGGAAGTTTTACTTTAACTTCAACTGGTACATTATTTACTGCGTCGCCGGATGGAATAAATGCGGGAACAAGTTTGGGAAGCATCCGGGTTAATGGTTCAAGAAACCTTACTTCTGGGTCTTTTATCTACAATGGTACACTACCTCAGGTAACTGGAAATGGTTTACCGGCTAGTGTTCTTAACCTGACAATCAATAATACGGCAGCTACACCAATGGTTTCGCTTTCTCAAAGTGTAACAGTTTCCGACTTGGCCACTTTTACAGCAGGCAGTCTAAGTATTGGAAGTAATACACTCACATTGAACGGGCGTACTACTATAGGTACAGGAACAATAACAGGGGGAACTACTTCTAACTTAAGTATTGGTGGTAATAATACACCAGTACTAACATTACCTACAATAAATAATGGGCTATTGAATTTTGATGTTAATAAAACTGGGTCTAATGCTAGCATCAATTTACCGGCAAGCCCAGTAACTATTTACCATGCAGGCACCTTACGATTGGTGAGTGGCTCAATTACTAATGGTGCTAACATAATTATGGGAGAAAATAGTGCTGCCATAACTAATATCATCCGTACGCAAGGTAGTCTAACAGGGACTCCCACTTTTAATAATTTAGTTAATGTAACTTATACACAAACTGTTACTACAGGTCCGGAGTTGCCTACTTCTGCTACAGCTTTGAATAATTTAACAGTCGGGATAGATGGTTTTGTAGGACTTGTCGTAACATTAAACGCAGATGTGGTAGTAAACGGAGTTTTTAGTATGACTACCAATTCCGCAAATACGGGCACTAGTCTAAATGGTCGAGTACTTACATTGAATGGAGGTTATAACTGTAGTCAAGCCAACAATGCAGTGTTTATTGGTTCGCCTACTTCTTCACTGATCATTAAAGGCGATAATAAATCTGTTAGCGGAACTATCCGTTTCAGTCAATCAAGCGGTTCTTCGAGAAGTTTGCAAAATTTTACCTTAAACCGTACTGGTTCAGGTTCCGCATTTACGATCAGTACTTATGCCGAAATTAATAATGCTACTATTGCAAGCGGTACGCTTACAGCTACAGGAACTGATATTGCAATAACAAATGCTACAATTGAATCAAATGGAAAATTTATAAATAACTCAACTGCTTTTCCAGCTATCATCCCTCTTTCGACGACTGTACGTGCATTTAATAATAGTACCTTAGGAACTGCCTTGGTAAATAAATTTGATAGATATGCAGCTTCTAATGATATAGGAAATGCTGTCGCAAGTGCCACTACTGATCTTGCCTTTATCCGTAATGGAGCAGGTAGTATATATGCCTTTAGGAACAAAATTTTGAATCCTTTACCAAATACTGCGGTTATCCGTTTTCAGTTAGGCGTCACTTCAACTATAGCAAATACTAGTGCAGCCGGTACTTTGATGATAGGGAAAAACTTGGGTGATGATGCCGGCAAACCTACAGCAACTGCCCGTTTACAATTTAATCTGACTACTGCAAATAACAGAATTTCAGTAACTAGTCCTGATGGTACGGCTTATACAAGTGCTGATAATTTAAACTTAGGGCAGGTCTTTACCTGGGTTATAAATAACTCGGGTAGTACAATCCTATATACGGGGCAGAATGGGACAGAATACAGTCTAGCTACGGGAAGATGCGAACTATGGCATGGCACGAGCCGTTTAGCAAGTAATTTAGCTATACAAGATCCCGGCCAGGTAATGGAACAGCTAAAATTCGTGATGGACGCTGGTTCAGGTACTATTAATTTGCGTAATTTACAGATAAACCCACTGGCGACGATTACTACAGCATCTGTTTGTTACACGGCAGGTTACGTATTTAACGTTAACTATTCGGTAAATTCTATTCCCGGGGCAGCAACGCCACCGAGTGCAAGCTTTAATGAAGGAAATGAGTTTAGAGTACAGCTTTCAAACTCTTCAGGAAATTTTGACCCAAACAATAATGTAGATATCCTAGGTAAAATCACCTCAACTTCTGCTACCGGTAGTATACCTGTCACTATTCCTTTGTATGCTACAGGATCAGGTTACCGATATAGAGTAATTAGTAGCAATTTAAATATTTCTGTGGGTGCAACTAATGGAGTAAGTATGTATTTTATCACTCCTGGCAACGTGCAATCTATGATAAAAACTACCTCAGGTTCTACACTAACTGCTTCTAGTGCGTCTGCCTATAAGTGGGGATATAGAACTACATCTGCTACAGGAGTAATATATGATCTGCCAAATACAACCAATACTTATCTGCCAAAAGGTATGGATTTTAAAGGCCTGGACAACTTGCAGCCTTCTGGAACACCAGGTACCTACTATGTAGTATGTCAAATGAGAGTTTCTTGCGGAGGGGTAGATACCTGGGTTGTAAGTAATGAGGTAACCGTTTATGTTAACTGCGATACAGGTCTTAATTTGGCAATAAATGGAAATTTTAATAATACTAATACTACTGGATTTGCTTCAGAATACACACGCGTTTATGACAATCCTAGTGTTCAAAGTGAAATGTATCCTGAAGGGACATATGCTATTGGAGATAATCCCAGAGCCTTTCATACTGGATTTTGCAATATGAATACAGTTGCCTCCCGTTCTCCAGTATCAGGCGGAAATATGTTAATTGCTAATGCTGCTAATACCTCGCAAAAACTATGGACACAAACTTTAAATTTAAAACCTTCAACAGATTATGTACTTACTTTTTATGCTGCAAGTTTAGCAGGTACAGGAAGTAGTTTATTATTTGGTTTATACGTAAACTGCTATCGGGTAGGGGATGATATCACAGGCAATTACACTGGGAATTGTGTGTGGCAAAAATATTCTATTCAAATGAGGACAGGTGTTAATCCTAACAACCCAACCGATCTTACCACGACTTTTGCTCATGAAATCTCTATTGTAAATATTGCTGCTACTGCCAGTGGTAATGACGTAGCTATTGATGATATCGAGTTCTTTGAGTGTGCCGGGGCAGGAGGTTCTGCTTATTTTCAACCACTTACTCAGTATAAATGGAGAGGGTATACTACTGATTGGTTCAATTCTGTAAACTGGGGAGCTTGTTATCCTAATGTTCCTACCTGCGGGGATGATGTGGTTATTCCAGGAAATTTAATTAATTACCCGATCATTAATGGAAAGAATAATGGGATTGATGCTTTTGCTAGAAATGTAACCGTGCATCCAGGGGCAACACTAAAAATAAATAACAATAATACTAGTACAGTTAACTTAAATATTTGCGGAGATTTAACGCTGAATGATGGAGATATAACTACATCTGATCCAAGTAAGGCAACCCTTACATTTACTAGTCCCTATGCCACAGTGCAAAAAATTGCAGGTACTTTTGCACTAGATTTACCAAGTGTTATTGTTAATCAAACAAACGCTGCACGTCCGGGAGTAGAACTGGCAACAGATGTATCTATCAATAGTTTATTAGATATTGTTAACTCTAATTCATTAGCTATAAGGAATCATACATTGACGTTAAAAGGAACTCTATCTACTAGTACTGGTACACTTACAGGAAGCAGTGCCTCGAGGTTAGTAATAAATGGTACAGGTAATTTGGGTGGCTCTCTCCGTTTTACAAGTGGTAATAGAACATTATCCAGGCTTACAATGAATAGAACTTCTAGTGGCCAGGCTACCCTAGGTACAGATCTTACCTTAGTTGGTGGTTCTAATGCTCTTTTATTAACGAATGGTATTATTACTACAACTACCGCTAATGTTTTAATCCTGAATGAAAGCTCAGGAGTTAGTGGTTCGAGCGCTTATGTATCTGGTGGTTCAGACGCAAGCTATATTAACGGACCTGTTACGAAGATTGTTAACAGTACGAATCATTTTACTTTTCCTACAGGAAAAAATGGCCGTTTGGCAGAAATTGGAATACAGCCTTCTTCAAGTAGTACAACTAGGTTTAGAGCCGAATATATGAGACAAAATCCAACAACACCTTATCCATTCTCTAAGCAAGGTACTAATTTGGTTCGTATCAGTCTGGTGGAGTATTGGATGATGGATCGGGTATCTGGCAGTAGTAACGCTAAAGTAACCTTATTTTGGGATGCATTTAGTGATGTTTCTTCAGACCCTAGCCAATGGAATCAGTTAAGGGTAGCGCATTATCAAGGTGGCAAATGGGATTCGGAAGGCCCCGGTTCAGGGGCAACAATGCAACCTGGCTTCTCCTTTTATTATGGTTATTTGACTTCAGATAATATAAGTAGTTTTAGCCCGTTCACCTGGGGGTCTTTAAATGACTTTAACCCGTTACCGGTTGAGCTTGTAGACTTAAAAGCTGTAGCTAGCAAAGAGGTAGTAAATGTGAATTGGTTTACATCTACAGAGCATAACAGCAGTCATTTTATATTGCAGCGCAGTGCAGACGGAGTGAATTTTGTTTCTCTAACGACACTAAAGGCAGCAGGAGAGTCCAAATCTGTTCAGACGTATACCTATGTTGATAGAAAGCCATTATCAGGTACAAATTATTATAGATTGTTGATGGTAGATAAAGATGACTCTAAAACAACTTCAAAAATTGTGTCTGCTGAAATAACCAAAACCACTCAGGCTGCAATTGACATTTACCCGAATCCTTCTGATGGAAAACATATATTCATTCAAATGGGATATACAGGTGAGGTTGTTGTAAGTGTATTTACTATGACTGGTGCAGAAGTTATTACACAGCGAGCCATTTCAGATGGTAATATAGTTACTATTCAACCAAGAAATGGCCTGGCACCTGGTATGTATATAGTTAGAGTAGCTACTTCTCAAGGTTCATATCAACAAAAATTAATAGTGAAGTAACCGTAAGTATGTTATTAACAAAAAGCCCCATTTTACAATGGGGCTTTTTGTTTGTTACTTGTTTATGTAGACAGTCATGCCTAAAATACTCTATGTTAAAGATTTCATTAAGTGGTTTACGTAAAAGCAGATAACTGTATGCTACGGAGTTTAATTGTTATTCTGATAGAGTGCAAATACAATTAAACTAAGGATAATAAGGTTTCAGTATAGGCGTTGGCTAACTTAAGTAAACCTTATCAAATGAAAAATAAGTAGGGCTAATTATTAAAAAGCATACCCGATAACCATCCCTAAACGGATATCTGCTTGCCAGCGGCGCTCAGAAAAGTAATAAGGATGATTTTTATCTAGTTGTGAGAGGGATTTTAATTTGACTTGTGGGTTGAAACCTGCCCCTGCGTACATATCTACAGTAAATCCTTTTCTTGCTATCCACTGCCGTCCTAGTAACAAGCCCACACCTATAGTTGAAATACGGGCTACTGCCGTGGTTTTCTCATTTTTATCTTCTTCCCGGTCTACTATATGCTGGTATTTCAGGTAGGGTGCGAGGTAGGTGCCCACCAATAAACTTTTTTCTTTAGATAGATACATTCTATATTCAGCTGTAATACTCAGGCGTTCTATACCATCTAATAAGGTGCTTCGCCCATAGTATATGCCAGCCTGTAAAGAGGTCAAATTAATGAAGGTGTGTTCATAACTCAAAGATGCAGATGTGGTAAGTAGACTTAATATGTTGGTTTTCAACACATGTTTTCTTTCGAACTCATTGTTCAAACTCGAATTGTTATTTTCTTCCGCCTGGGCTATACCTTCCTTGATGGGAAAAAAGGCTATCAGTAAATAAAGCAGAATTTTATTGTTCATAAAGGCAAACAGGAAACAATCAGAGGTACCAGTAAGCATTAATTGAATAGGCAATTGATAATGTACTTTTTCTATATTCTGCCAAAAATATTTATTAGGTATATCTAAATAGATAGTGGTGTGTGTTAACGAGCATTATCTTCAGAACGTTCATTTACAAAGCTTTCTAAATATTGATAGGCAGGCATAAGTTTGCCGCTATTAGTAATAGTTGCCCGTTCAATTACTTTTTCGTTGTCTGAAGATAGCATTAAGGGGAGAACACGGTCTATTAATTGTTGTCCAAAATAGGCAGAGGCATCATACGGCAATTCACAAGGCAAGTTATCAATGGCTACCACAGAAATTATATTTGCTCCTGAAAAGGGAGCTACTATCTGTTCGGTGAAAGGATCAAAATCATACACCGGATCGGGTATTGTTGTCGTTTTGACTGTACAGGGTACTGACCCATCAACATCACAAGAAATATCCGATACAACCCGGATATGGAAATCATTTTGTTTCATTTCCTGCTTAGTAAATAACCTGGGTGCCTGCGGATGCCAGAATGCAGATGTAATTAGTATATCTGCTTGCCGGGCAAACGGATAGAACAAGGAAACATAATTGTAAGGATGCTGATGAAAATCCTGACTATTCCAGGCTAATCCGTCTTTGTGCTGATGATAATCTTTGGACTGAAGTACAGTATAAACCGGATAATGGTAAGTCTCTTCAATAAAATTTTGCGGGGAAACTTCAGTGATCTGAAGTTCTTCCAGTACTTCTTGCACTCCCTTGCCAACCCGGCCGCTCCCAGTTACAGCAATTTTTATGGAGGGTAGCTGTATTTTTGCATATTCCTTTTTCATTTCCTCCATATTGGAACAAGCGTAAGCTCTTTTCAGTGTATATGCATTATATTTTTTGCCATAGGTCCAGAAGGCATTATATGCTCCTACAATCCCTGCATATCTGCCAAAAGCAATAATCCGCTGCCTATCTTGTGCATTATTTGTCAGGCATTCATAATCAATTAAGGTGATGTTTTTCTTTAAAATGGTTTGGAGTAAATGGCGGTTATACTTTTGTTTTTTTACGGTATGAGAAAAGAAAAAGTAAGTTTTGTTTTCAATCAACTGGCTAGTAGGTACTTCTTTTATACCAAATAATATATCGCAATGAGAGAGATCTTCTGTTACAGGTATGCCTGCTGCCCGATAGGCATCATCGGGTACACACCTGACGGAACTTGGTTGTATATACAACTGAAGCTGGGGAAAACGTTCGAGTACCTCTATACATTGATACGGTAATAGGGCTACTCTTTTATCTGGTGGTACTTTTCCTTCTCTAATAATTCCAATCTTCATAAGGATGATTAATGTATATTTTGTTCCGGAAGAAATATAAAACTACGGGTGATCGCTATATTAAATATATTTTAAGGTTGCGACTTGCTTTCTTTAAGAAAGAAATTTAAAATACAGCTGTAAAGAATTGTTGCATTTTATCTGCGTTTTAATAAACTCCGAAAAGTATGCCAAAAAAGCAGCCATTAAACGTGCAAATAAACTATCAATTCATTACCTAAACAAATAATTTCAAACAAGCATATGAACAAGCAGATACAATGGGGAATAATTGGTTGTGGAGATGTAACGGAAGTTAAAAGCGGACCTGCTTTTACTAAAATTGAGGGATCAAAATTGGTAGCTGTCATGCGACGAAATGGCGAAAAAGCACGGGATTATGCGATGCGGCATGGTGTACCTAAATGGTATGACGATGCAGCCAGCCTCATGGACGACCCAGATGTAAATGCAGTGTACATAGCTACGCCGCCAAGTTCGCATAGGGAATACACCATAATGGCTGCAGAAGCAGGAAAGCCTGTATATGTAGAAAAACCAATGGCCCTGAACTATCAGGAGTGTAAACAAATGATACGTGCCTGTGCTTCTCTGGAAGTGCCTTTGTTTGTGGCATACTATCGCAGGTGTTTACCCAATTTTGTAAAAATAAAAGAACTGCTGGATAATCAGGTGATTGGAGATTTGAGATTCGTGCATATGCAGTTGTACCTTCCTCCGTTGGCATCCACAGGTACAGATCTGCCATGGCGTGTAAATCCGGCTATTTCTGGAGGTGGGCTTTTTTATGATTTGGGTTCACATCAACTGGATTTATTGGATCATTTTTTTGGCCCCATTAGTTCGGCCAAAGGTCATGTAGCGAATCAGGCAGGATTGTATCCGGCAGAAGACATTGTTTGTGCAAGTTTGGCATTTAGCAATGGTATAGTAGGGACGGGGCTCTGGTGTTTCTCTGTTCCGCCAAAAGAGCAGCTAGATAAAGCAGAAATCATAGGAAGCAAAGGCAAAATTTCATTTTCTTTCTTTGATTTAAGCACTCCTGTAACTGTAGAAACTGAGAATGGAGCTCAGGTACTTTCGTTTACGATGCCTCAACATGTACAGCAACCGCTAATTCAAACTATTGTAGAAGAACTACAGGGAAAAGGTAAGTGTCCGAGTACTGGAAGTTCAGCGGCTCGTACCGCCAGGGTAATGGATGAAATTATGCAAGACTGGAAAAGCAGGAGCAATGGAAAGTAGTAGGTCTAGTAAGATCACTATCCTAATTAAAAGCAGAGATGGAATAAGTAATGGTATAATTCACCTGCTCGCACAGCAGCTAAATGTACCATTGTCAGAAGTATTGATATATTTTATTGACTTTTACTCACAATTAGCAGCCAGACATATCATAAGCAAAAGCCAATAATAGCAGTATTGAATTACGATTGTATGGCTGCTTTGCTGGTATCTAATTTTGGCCTGCCGGGGAAACGTTTGCTTAAATCATCATAAATAGCTCTGGCACCTGGTACATTCATCTTAGCTGCTTGTTTTACAGAGTTATAGTATGCCAGAGCAGCTATGTAAGCTTCACTGCCTGCCAGCATCATTGTATCTCCTAATCCTTCCCTTAGCTGATCAATCGGTCGAGCTAATTGAGTAAGTGTATATACCGCATCTATATCTATTTTTAGTTCTGGTATGCTCATATACGATGGAGCAAACTGAGGATTAGACTTTGCATAATCCAGTGTTTTTTCTACAAATGGCACAGTTTTATCGCTCATTTTAGGTAGTTGCTTTCTCTCCTCTGGCGTAAGAGCTATCAGATAAGGACGTAAAACACTTTCAATTATCTTAAATGCATCCAGCATTTTTTTCAGTTCGGCAGCAGGAATCTGAATGGATACAGCGTTTTCTTTTGGCATGCAGAAAAATAGTTAAGAGGATCAATTACTAATTATATTTTATTAGTAAATATATCAGGCTGCTTTCTAGCATTCGAAATGTTTTAAGAAAACTAAGTACTCTTGTAATTTTTTCAGCCAATATTACAAGCTCTGGTTGGTTACAATTCTAAAAAATAAAAAAGGAAGCTATACTTCTTCTGTCTGAAGTTGCTTTTCATAGAGTTCTTTATAAACTCCATTGTGTTCCAGCAATGTTTCGTGAGTGCCTTGTTCTACTATTTTTCCATCATCCAGTACAATAATCCGGTCTGCCAGTTTAGCAGACGATACCCGGTGTGAAATAATGATAGTTGTACGGTCTACCATGATCCTCTTTAAGCTGTTGAGAATGGCATTTTCTGTCTTTGTATCAACCGCAGAAAGAGAGTCGTCCATAATAAGGATACGCGGATCACGTACAATGGCTCTGGCAATAGATACGCGTTGTTTCTGGCCACCAGAAAGAGTAATTCCCCGTTCGCCTAGTTTCGTCTGGAAACCATCCGGAAAACGCATCACATTTTCATACAGATCGGCATCTTTCGCTGCCTGTATAATGCGTTCTTCAGGAAAGTTAGGCTCCAATCCAAAAATAATATTGTTACGGATGCTGTCAGAAAACAAAAATACATCTTGCGGAACATAGCCAATCTGGCGGCGGAGACTGGAAATCTGATAATCTTTAATTTCCTGCCCGTCTATTGTAATTTCACCGGAGGTCACATCATACATTCGGCAAAGTAAGTTAGCTACCGTACTTTTGCCTGAACCTGTTGTACCAAGGATGGCAATGGCTTCGCCACTATTTACCTCAAAAGAAACGTTTTGTAAGCCAACAATGCCCGAGTCGGGATATACAAACCTTACATTCTCAAACTGGATGGCTCCTTTTATTGGGCGGTCAATATTCTTTTCAGAAATAATATCGGTTTTGGTATTTAAAAATTCATTGATCCGTTCCTGCGAAGCCGCGGCCCGTTGTACCATACTGGTGGTCCAACCAAGGGAAGCTACCGGCCAGGTGAGCAGGTACACATACATAATAAATTCAGCAATATTGCCAGCAGATAAGGTGCCTGCAATTACTTCGCGGCCGCCAACAAATATGGTAAGTATAGTGCTTATACCTACCAGCGCCATGATTAATGGAAAAAACAAGGAATTTACAAACGTTAGCTTCAGCGATCTGTCTTTGTATTCATTGCTTTCGATAGTAAACTTTTCGGCAAAGCGTTTTTCTTGCACAAAAGATTTTAGTACCCGGATGCCTGAGAAAGCTTCCTGCACGAAGGTAGACAACCCGGATAAACTCCGCTGTATTTCTTCAGAACGTTTGTTAATTAGGGTATTAACGAAATAAATAGAAATGGAAAGAAATGGTAGCGGAAGTAGTACATATACTGTCAGCTTTACATTTACCGACAGCATATACGATATAACCAGTACAAAAAGCACCACCAAATTGAGTCCGTACATAATGGCAGGTCCTAAATACATCCGTACCCGGCTTACATCTTCAGAAATACGTGCCATCAGGTCGCCGGTGTTGTTTCTTCTGTAAAAGCTAAGAGGTAAAGATTGGTAATGCGTATAAATCTCATTTTTAAGGTCAAATTCAATTAAGCGGGACATAACAATAATGGTCTGCCGCATAAGAAAAAGAAAAAAACCTTTCAGCAAAGCCATTAATAGAATGACAACACCATAAAATAAAATACTCTTGGCAAACACCTGTACCAGTTCCTGCCTGGCTTCATAATTATCGTATAAGAAGTACAGGTCAATGGTTTCTTTTACCAGATCAAACGAATACCTGACTACCTGTGCAGGGACTATAGCAAAAATATTTGAAATGATAATAAACAAGGTACCTAACAACAGATGGTATTTATACTTTAGCAGGTACTTATTAAGATAGGCTAGGTGCTTCACAAACGATGCAATTAATATAAGTTAAATACGTGGTTGCCCAGATTAGAAGTCATTTGCCATTAATATGGGGCAAATACTTGTGGTTGCTATATAAAAGCATACATTTGCAAACTTTTTACAGCGATCTATTTCTTCAACCAGACAATGCTACAAAGGTAAACATTTAACGATTACCGAAAGTTTGTGAATACCGGGAATGAAATAATATTTATTGAAGATGGCTGTTATATGAATATAGCCTAAAACAAAATTTGGGGTCTTGCTTATCTTTGGGAACCAGTAGGGGAACATTCATGGTTCAGCAAAGGAAACATTTATTATTTAGAACGTTCTTTATCAAATTGTAATATGCTAAACAGGAGATTGCTGAGAATTAAGGTGATGCAGACTATTTATGCTTATAAACAGGCCGAACAGTCTGATTATCATTTAGCTCTTGATCTGATACAAAGCACTTTTGCCCCGGATTTGAACTCTATGCAGGCGCCAGATTACAAACGCCTGGAAGGGAACAAAAAAATGGCAGGGCTTCTTTTTGAAGAACATTTTCAGCGTCAACAACCTGTAAATGATGAAGATGCTACCGAAGAAGTGAATAAAGCAACTACCGAGGCTATAAATTATTACCATACGCAATTAACTAAAGACCGGCAATTTTTGGGTAAACAAATGGTATCAGCAGTAGAAAGGATATACGATACCTATTTGTGGCTGCTTATTTTACTAGTAGAGTTATCTGATTATGTGCAGCAACAGGAAGAAGAACGCATGCAACGAATACTTAAACCGCAGCCTGCAGCTGTCCGGGAGTTGAAATTCCGGGAAAATAAGGTAGCCGACTTACTGAGGAAAAATACTACCCTAGAAAAAGAAGTTGTTCGAAGAGGAATAGGGTGGGGGGCCGACCGTGAGTTTATTAAAAAAATCTATAGAGAGGTAATCAGCACGGATACTACCTATCAGCAATACCAACAACTAGACACAGCTGATTTTGAAGAAGATAAAAAAATAATACTTTATATACTCAAAAGTATTTTGTTTAAACATGAACTAGCTGTATCATTTTTTTCAGAAACAGATATTAGCTGGGCTGAAAATGCAGATATTTTAAAAGGCATGCTTACGAAAACAGTAAAAGCATTAGAAGTAAATAATACTGATTCGTTGCATTTATTAGAGTTGTCGCCGAATTGGGAAGATGACAAAGAATTTATGAAAGATTTGTATAAACATACGCTGGACAACGATGAGTCGTATGAACAAATTATTTCCGGAAAATCTAAAAACTGGGACATAGAGAGGTTAGCAATGCTAGACCGGATTATAATTAAAATGGCTATTGCTGAAATGCTTCATTTTCCGAGTATACCTGTGAAAGTAACTATTAATGAATACATAGAGTTATCAAAAGAATACAGTACACCCAAAAGCAAGCAATTTGTAAATGGTATACTGGATGCTGCAGTAGCTGAACTTACAGGTAAAGGTTTGTTAAAAAAGAGCGGGAGAGGGTTAATTGATAATAAGTAGGGTTTTGCAAAAAGTTCTTTCAAAGATGGTTTTACAATTGTAATTTTGGAAAAAATACATAGACAATTTAATTATTCATAATAATGAGGAGAATCACAGTCACCTTATTGGTTTTTTTAACTGGTGCTGCTACCGGAGCTTTTGTTGGCATTTTATATGCTCCTGAAAAAGGTGAAAGCACCCGGGATAGACTTAACTATCAACTAGGCAAGTACCGCGATAGATTGCGGGAATTAATTGATGAGTTAATGGAAGATAGACACGAGCCGGTGAATACTGCCAAATCTGAAGGGCAAAAAGTAATAAACGATGCTAAAGTGAAGGCTGAACGTTTGCTAGGCGATGTAGAAGATTTGATAGATCAGATCAAAGGAAAAAATATTAAATAACATCTTTGGTCAGAAGTTATAAAGGTAAGAGAATCAGTAAATTATTTTTTATCTTTAATTTGAGAAGCAACTAAACTGGAATGGTCATTGTTGCTAAGAAATAAAGTAATTAAATTTAATAATCCATAATTTAGATTAATTGGTTATACTCATGAAAAAGATTTTTGCACAAGCATTACTAGTAATAGTAACAACTGCAGCTATATATGGCTGCAATACTGAAGCCAAACGTGCTGACAATACGGAATCTCAAGTAACTGCAAATGTACAAACTACTAGCCAGACCGAAGGTAACGCAGCTACCCAAATTGCAGCTGCTGATGCACCTGCAATCACATTTGACGAAACTGCATGGGATTTTGGCACTATTCAAGAAGGAGATGTAGTAAAACATACGTACAGTTTTACCAATACAGGTAAGTCTCCATTGATTATACAGAATGCTACGGCTCAGTGTGGTTGTACTGTTCCCCAGTGGCCTCGTGAGCCAATTGCCCCAGGTCAGAAAGGTGAGATTCAGGTAGAATTTAACAGTAAGGGAAAAGCAGGGGTGCAATCTAAAAGTGTAACCATTACTGCCAATACACAACCTGAAATTAGCCAGGTAATGTTGAAAGGGGTTGTAGAGTCCGGGGTAGCAAGCATGAAAGGCCCTATGAAACAACAATAGATTTTACTACAGAAAATCAAATAGATAATTTTCTGTATGCTTTTATTTTATTAGTCGAACCACTGGTTTGATTTTCACTTTATATAAGTAAAAAAATATGTTAACATCTGTGCTATTACAAGCTGCCCAGCCAGGTTTCGATTATTCAAGTTTGATCTTGTTTGCTGCTATGGGTCTGGTTTTTTATTTTTTTATGATCAGGCCACAGCAAAAGAAGCAAAAAGAACAAAAGAAATTCAGAGAAGAGTTAAAGAAAGGCGACCTTGTGGTAACTATTGGAGGATTGCATGGCAGGGTTTATTCGGTGGATGCCGAAACCATTACCCTAGATGTAGACAAAGGAATTAAGCTGGTATTTGAAAAATCGGCTATTTCTCAAGAAGCATCTAAGAAGTACGAAGGCAATGCTAAAAAACCAGTACAGTTGCCTCAGCAAAGTTAAACTGAAAGAAAAGGAGTACTACTTGAAGAAAACTTCAAACATATTTAACTGGATCGTTGATTCCATAATAATTCGTAAAAGCAGTGATATAAAAGTGGTAGTTATGTGCCTGCTGGCAGCTACCACTTTTTGGTTTTTGAATGCGTTAAATAAAGATTATTCTACCAGAATTACATATCCTGTTCAATTTGAGTATGACGATTCAGTATACGTCCCTATCAATCCTTTGCCACAAAAGGTAAGACTCAATGTTTCTGGATATGGTTGGAATTTGTTAAAGAAAACATTACGGCTAAACTCACAAAACATCACTTATCGTATCAATAATCCTTTACGGACCAATTATATAACCGGTACTTCCTTAATGGTGCCTATCACGGAGCAGGTAAGGGATATTAAAGTGAATTATGTTGTTGAAGACACCATTTTTTTTAACTTCGACCGAATAGCTACCAGACAAGTTGCTTTAACTATTGATAGTAGTGCACTTAATTTAGCTAATGGATATCGAATTATTTCTCCTATTACTATCACTCCCAGAACAGTTAATTTCAAAGGACCTTCTACACTTTTAGAGGCATTACCAGATGCAATTTTATTAAACATTGCTAGTAAAGGTATTGATGAAGATGTGAATGAAAATCTTACAATCAATTATGCACAAAATCCCCTTATCCAATCGGATGTGAATATAGCGCAAGTAAGTTTTGCAGTAGCTCCTTTTGTAAAGGAAACTCAGTTAATATCTATTGCCAAGCTTGATTTTCCGAAAAAAGACAGCATCGTATTGGGAGATTATACCTTAGAAGTAAGCTACTGGTTGAGAAAGGACGAAGCAAATAAAGTGCGTCCAGAAGATTTTAGGTTAGTAGCAGATTTTAAAACATTCAATAAGTCAGACTCTACCGTAAAAATATTTTTGGAGCAAAAGCCTGCCTTTGTTTCCGATATCCGGGTAAATAAAGCTATAATCAAATTGCATTATGTGGAGGAAGAAGAATAATCCTTTACAGATTGGCATTACTGGTGGAATAGGTTCTGGCAAAAGTCTGGTGTGCCGGATTTTCAGTATTTTAGGTATTCTAATCTACGATGCTGATTCGCGGGCTAAGTTATTGTATATTCAAGATGATGACCTAAAGTCTCAGATAATCCAGAACTTTGGTAAGGAATCGTATACATCTGCAGGTCAGCTGAACCGGGGTTATTTAGCGAAACAAGTTTTTAACGATAGCCAGAAAGTTAGTCTATTAAATAGCCTGGTCCATCCGAAAGTAGGAAAAGACTACCAGGCCTGGGTTCAAAAAAACGATCAGTCTCCTTATCTTATAAAAGAAGCCGCTCTGTTATTCGAATCAGGTTCTTATCTCTCGTTGGATAAAATAATCACCGTATTTGCACCAGTAGATCTTCGTATAGAGAGGGTTGTCGCCCGTGACCAGCATCGCTCAGAAGTAGAGATCAGAGCAATTATTGCAAAACAAATAACAGAAGAGGAAAAAATAAATAAAGCAGATTATATTATTTATAATGACAATAAACAACTGTTGCTTCCACAAATACTCCGCTTACATCAAGAATTTTTACTTAATATATCTAGCAACGAAAATTAGCATACAGCTGAATTAAAATATATACGTTCCTACCTTTCGATTGCTTTAAAAGCCATATTTTCTATAAGTGTTGGCTGCCTCATTGACGAATAGCCGGCTCATCTTCATCGATTGCTAGCATTACCACAATTATGATGATCACTAAAATTTGAATCCCAAAGATACCAGCCATTATCTCTTTGTTCTTCATAATTATTTCCCAAATATTGGTAATAAACTCCTTCATCGTTCTAATCAAATATATTAAACACTTAAATCAATTATCCAGATAAAGCTTGAACGGACCAATAACTAAACTATTGCACCCTGCACGTGCATTTCAGAAAAAGCTAACTTCTTGTCAGGTATGTTTTTTCTGTGAGGTTAAGATATAATGTATTAGATATACTATCAAACTCTGTATCACAAATAAAATTGCTGCTATTTCAGAATATACAGCTATAACTACTATGGCTGCAACATAAAGTATCAGGCAGAGTAATGTTGTAAAGATATACATACCAGCTTTCATAATAGTAAATCAGTTAAATTGATTCTAGACTTTTATCAATAATCAAATCAGTAGTGGAAAATAAACAATACTGGTAAGATTTTAGCTAAATTTAGTATATTTATATAGCTGGGTGTGGCTGAGTAACCTTATTTAAGCTGGTAAAGTATAAATCTACTATAAAAAATATACAAATTCATGCAGCCCAAGAAAATTATATTATGTAACTTCGATACAGAAACATTTCTTTTGTTGTAAAATATATGAAATATCTTCTACTCCTTACGTTTGTATGTCTTGGTTTTACTGCATTTGCACAAACCTACCGAACCATAGATGCCCCCATCGGATTTTTAAGAGATGAACCAAAAGTAACCGCTACTATCTTAGTTAGATTGGAGGAAAAAACAAGAGTAAAAGTATTAGAAGAAATTAGCAGAGGCTGGTCCAAAGTAGAGTATATTGCTCAATCTAAAGTTCATGTAGGATACATTACCAACCACACGATGAGTGATGATGCTATTATCAGAAAAAAGAGAACAGTAGCAAAGTCAGAATAAATTTTTTAGGTAGTTGGTTTACTCTACCTCAATAAAAAGTAGGATGTTACAGTTTAAATAGTTGAATTAATAGCTGACTAAAAACTGGACAGGTTTTTGCTTACTTTGAGAGTATAACAGAAATAAATGTAAGGTTTGTTGCTTCTGTTAAATTTTACACAAAAATTAGTATAACGAGTTACCTTTTATTAGAGCAGAACATTAAAGATTATGAAGAACTCTATACAGCTTTTTGTATCTGCTTTGATACTTACTGCTTTCTGGTTTGTTGTATATTTCTTTGCTACCAATATATTAGCTATTTATCTTGCTTCAATATTTGCATTAATCAGTTTGGTGGTAGGATGTTTGATCCTTTTTAAGGGAGCGCTACTCATTACAGGGCAATCTAGGAATATACTCTATAAAATAGATAAACGTAAGTTTTCTCAGAAACAGTTATATAACACAATAAGTAAAACAGCATAAACTCGTTTTGCCTTAAAACAAAAAAGCTAATCAGGGGATTAGCTTTTTTGTTTTAAGACTGTATTGTAAAAGTATTTGTTATAATTGCAAGCCTGTTACCTGTTATAAGCAGGCTTGCATAACCCATTTAATTATCGGCAAATGCTTTAATTTTATCCATACTCATACGGTCCGTCAAACTTTCGGAATAATGCACTTCCTTTACGAATAAACCTTTGTCAACTAAAAACTCAGCAGGAATAGTATTAATCGATTCACCATCAGCCATTAAATGCATGGGCACTCCTAACGTTCTGGCTTTAAAGGCTGTTTGCACAAAAGTTGAAATATGGCTTATCGTGCTTTTTAATGCTGAGTTTTCCAGCCCATATGCTTCATAATGTTTCTTTTCCGGATCAGAAATAAGAGGAATTGGCGATACTTCATTGTGAAAACTACTGTTGAGCAATACTTTTTCTTTAGATTCAAAGAAAAAAATCATTTCTAATCCTTTTTGCTTCAACTCAGCAGATACTTTCGTTAACGAATGTACCCGGATGTTACAAAAAGGACATCCGGCATGTCTGAAAAAGCCTATAAAGACTTTTTTATCTGTATAATCATTGAGGTCAATTATCCTACCGTATATATCTTTTGCTCTGAAATGAGGAGCCTTTAAATCTTTATCCAGTTTCATAGTGCTGATTTTGCTTACTTATTATAGGTTGATAAAGATTACATACTAAAAGTAAATAGTACATGAGAAATAATTTCTGATAAGGCCAATTGAATGGATAGATACCAATAAACAGACTGTAGATTTTTACTTCCTAACACATAGATAAAAACTTACGGGTATTCATCGAACAAAAATCTGCAGGTAATAAAGAATTGTTTTCAGATAGGTGTAATTTTGAAGCTAATTCCAGTTGACCGATACACTTAAAACTGCTGTAATGCCTCAAAAGCCTGAGCAAGTACTGAACACTTTGAAAAGTGGCAAATTTGCACCCATTTATTTTTTGCAGGGGGACGAAACCTATTTTATTGATCTTATTTCGGATTTTATAGAGAAGCATGCCTTACCTGATCATGAAAAAGGGTTTAATCAGATAGTGTGTTATGGAAAAGATTTAAATGTAGGCACCTTACTCACACAAGCTCGTCGCTTTCCAATGATGGCGGAGAAGCAAGTGATTATTGTAAAGGAGGCTCAAGACATAGTAGATTTAGGGAGAGAAGAAGCACAAAAGTTATTGGAATCTTATGTAGAAAAACCTTTGCCATCAACTATTCTGGTACTCAACCATAAGCATAAAACACTCGATGGAAGAAAGTCTCTGGCGAAAACATTGGATAAGAGTGCAGTCTTTATAGATTCGAAGAAGCTCTATGATAATAAAATTCCTGAATGGATTACCTCATATCTGAAAGAGAAAGGTTTTGCTATACATCCTGCCGCTACTCAGATGTTGGCAGATTATATTGGGAATGACTTAAGCCGCCTAAGCAATGAGATTGATAAACTGCTGATTAACTGCAAAGATAAAAAAGAAATTACGGCAGACCTGGTACAGCAGTATGTAGGGATTAGTAAAGAGTACAATATGTTTGAGCTCCAAAAAGCACTTACCAATAAAGACATTGTAAAAGCCAATCAAATTATACTCTATTTTGAAGCAAATGCTAAGAGCAATCCAGTAATTGTAATCATTGCTACGTTGTTCACTTTCTTCTGTAAGCTACTCGTATCTCATGAAAGCAGCGATAAATCTGAAGCAGGGTTAGCAAAAACCTTAGGGGTTAATCCATTTTTCGTGAAAGAATATCAGCAGGCAATGCGGGTATACCCATTAATGAAAATTATTCACATCATACATTATCTGCGGATAGCTGATTTGCAGGCCAAGGGAGTCGATTCTGGTCAAATGACTGAGGGACAAATCTTAAAAGAATTGATTTATAAAATACTTCACTAATAGCACATATGTATTAGCGTAAAATGTAAATTTTGCCAAAATCCTTTTTAAATCCTTTATCTGCAGCTGTTTGTCTGCGTTCTACTGTTTGGCCATTGGTCTTAACAGTAACTCTGTACAGGTATACCCCATTAGCGAGTTTATCTCCAAACTCATCGGTACCATCCCAGGCAAAAGTACTTATATTGTTACCTATGCGGATAGGACCTAATTCATCCTGAGTAATTTCCCGGACCACCTTTCCTGTAACGGTCATTATCTGAATCTTAATCTGATTAGGTATTTCACTACCTGTTAAGGTAAACACAAATCTGGTATTGCTGGAGAACGGATTAGGATATGGATAAAAATGAGTAATTTTTGACTCGTTTACTACCTCAAAACTGATTCTGTACGGTTGTACTCCGGAGATGTTACCGCTGACATCACTTCCTTGTACTTGCAACGTATACACACCATCCTGGAGATTCTTTGGATTGTATTCTATCCTGAAATCATTGCTTTCTGCACTAGCGCTTGTCCACCGCAGATCAGCCTGCCCAAAGTTTACCCGTTCAAATGTACAGCCTTCACAGGGTTTCTTCAATAAAAGCTCCATACCCACGGTATCTTTCCGGATCAATACTTTATTTTCATCTTTTAAAGAGATAGTAATAAGTGGACTTGGTGAAACAATATCTCCATCCATAATACGTACACCATCAAAAGCTACATCTAAAACCGGGTGAATATTGTCGCGGTTAACTTTAAAAGGAACTTCAAATATATTGTTTGCATAGTTTTGCTCGGCTTGTATGCGTGGGTTTACATAAACCTGCAGTACATTATTACCCATTGCTCCACCGGTTTTTACCGGAACACTAAACCGGATAGTATCTCCGGCAGCTAGCTTGGCTATTTTAAAAGTTGTTACCGTTCTTTTACGGGTATCTGTATTGTACAAAGTATATTGTACGTCTAAGGAGTCTTCAAAATTTCTATTGGATATATTCTGAAATATAAAGTCAAGGTTGAAGTTTTCTCCTTCTTGCTTGTTAGGTATCTTATACATATCAGCGCTAACCAAGCCAGGGTTAATTACTCCTTCAGGCACGCCAGAATAGATTACCTGCCACTTATTAAGCTGAGGTGGCGTTAAGTTGGTTGTATCTTTCACTGTGAGCTTAAGCCGCATATAGGGATACTGTTTCGCATCTGCAAAATCCAAAGGAAAGTTATCAGAAGGTATAGCAGCGTAAAGTACTTTTTCGTTGCCTTGAAGCGAAATTCCCACTACATCCAGTTGCCATTCATCATGGGAATTAACTTCGCTGTTTAGCACAGTCCGGTATAAAGTGCCCCAGTCGCTGGCAGGCCCAATCAGGGAAGAGGTAATGGTACCGTTGTCAGCGCGTCCGGTAATTGTCTGTTTCAAAGCAATGGTTTGTACAGCTGGGTCTACTCCAGGTGAATAATCTGCTAACACTTCTAATGCTGTACCGGGAGTAGCACCTTTTCTACCTTGGATAATATACGGATGTCCGGTTTGTAAGAGGGCTATTTTTGCAGGATCAGCTCCGATTTCTTCTAGCTTTGCTTTCATAGCTGGTGTCCAGCTGCTGAAATTAATGCTTCCTGAGGTGAATAATAGTACATAATCCCCGGCAGGTATGGCATCAATATAAGTAATCAATCCATCGGCACTGAGGTACCCGTTACTCATGTAATTGCTTACAAAAGCATCCGTTCCGGTAGGCGTTTCGCACCGGAGGCCGGGAATCAGGCTATACGGAACGGTTGTTACTTTATCGAATGTAACACCAATAAGTGTATTTGGCATACAATTGCGGCGTACTACATCTGTTGAATTATTCAGAGAAAGTTTTATTGTAGAAGTAGCATCCGGATAGTTTACGCCACTTGTCCGCACATCCAGCAACGTATTTACTTCTTTAAATTCCCATGTTTCAGTACTAGTATTTCTGTTCACCTGTACAGGTTTGCTTTTAGAAAATTGTGGAAAGCGGCTCTGTGACCATCCCTCAGGACTATTGTTAATATAAATAAATGAGCTTTCAGCCCAGGAATTATTAGCATCAGCAGGCATGTCGGCAAAACGTATGCGCCAGTAATAAACCGTACTATCGTGCTGAACACTATTGCTTAGTAGATCAGTTTTCCAGGTGGGCAAAGTACCGGCCGTAATGGTCGCCGTTTTTTTAACGGGACTAGTAAAGGTATGTACGGTATCCAGTTCAAATACATATTGCCTGTTCTCGGTACTGGTCAAGGTAGTTTGCGCAATGAAAGTGACAGGCTGCTGATTTACAATACTGTACTCTTTGGGGTATAAAGGAATGGCTCCAACAGAAGGCATAAAGTATTCCAGTACGCCAGTATTATTATTCTCATTTAATTCAGCTATGCTATTCCCCACATCTAGTATCACTTCAAACCTGTTGTTGCCACCAGCATTAAAATTCTGCGAACGTATGGTATAAAACAGGGTATCCTGATAAAAAACTGGTGGAAAAAATACTGTATCAAGTTGTTCTACAATGCCCTCGCTAGTCGTACGGCGAACGGTTACAGGAATAGAGCTATTACTCACTCTGCCAAAATTAGAAGTAATTATACCAATCTGGAATGAGTCGCTTACCGCTGTAATAGGACTATTGTCGAACGAACGTAAAAATAATTGATCATCGTTTGTATAATAATCTGGTTTATCTGTTCCTAACAAACTAAGGGAGGGATCGCCTTGCAACGTAAATTGCTGTGCATGAGATAATTCAATAAAATTAGTAGTATTGCTCCCCACGAAGCGGCGAATAACCTCTTTCTGAATATTGCCAATAGGCTTCCCAACATACAAACTATCACTAAAAGCTGTTCTATAAAACCATTCGGTATACCGGCGTAGAGGAGTAACATAGCCTAAGGCACTGTGGGCTAGAAATAAAACGGCTCCTTTGTCTTTGGCTAATATCCAGTCTTCCCCAAAGCTTAAATTGTTGGAGTCATAGAAAATATCTCCTGCTTCACAACCGTTTACCAGAATCATCGGATACTTTCCTTTGTTGCGGTAGCCTTGCAACGGGTCAGATACATACCCAATTTCAATATCGGTGAAACCGATGGAAGAGTGCCCAAAGAAGGTGATTAGTGAAGTTCCTTTATTTACCTGGTCAGCGATGTTAATGAGCTCCACGGCATTGTCACTTCTTTTCGAAAAAGTAGCTACTTTGCCTCCCAGATAAGTGCCTTCTGCCATCCGCTTAAAATCATCCACAAACAAGCGGAATGCCCGAAGTTCTGCCAGATTTTTACCGCCGCTCAGGTGTACCAGATTTTTCCTCCACAAAGCATCTGCCGGAGTAGCTTCATGTTCAATTACCTTATTTAAATAATTAATAATCTGTTCGGGGGTAGTAACATTAATCCGACCTGTAGGAATGGAAGGTACATACGGATTACCAGTTAGCCCGGCAGTTAGATGAATGTCGGAACCAGGATAACCGGCCGTAGGTACAAAATTGCGGGTAGGATAATTAGGATTTCGTGTATGGTTAAAATCTCCGGAAGAAAGGGGTAAGAGGGCAAATGGGTATTGTGACCGGCCAATGAGAAAAAGAAACTTCGGATTACCATTGGTTAATAAAAAATCAGCGAAGCGGCGGATAGCTAGGGGGCTAGGCTCACCATAGCTATATTGGTTATAGAGTAAGTTTACATCCACTACCAAAGTATCATACCGGCCACCAGCTGTTGAGGCCCGGTAACTGGCATAAGCTTTTACAGCATCCGGGTAGCCTCCGGCTGGTTTCATTAATTTGTTATGGCTAATAATAATGTAGGTATGATTAGCTGCATTTATATTTCTAAAACCTACTTTGTTTATTCGGCCAACAGGCAGAAAGTTTGTATTTGCAAAAAGCTTTCGTCCATTGGCCGTATTGGGTACAATGGCTGTTAATTTCCCGGCTGATGTATTTGTTCCAATTCTTTTTACGGTGTGTTTGTCAGTAATATCATAAAGCAGTGTACCTGTCGCCGGATTAGCAATTTCAATAAATGATTTGTTTGTGGCTTTCTTTTCCAAAGTCAGGTATTTCTGGGGGCTACTGCCAGCATCTATGGTTTGCGGGTATATCAGCCGGATATATGAAACCGAAACGGCATCCCGGTTGTTGTCATTGGTTCCGTTACTTCTAATCCGGATAACTGCTTGTCCGCTAGTAAAATCAGTAGGCTCAACTGTAGCCGTAAACAGGTATTTGTTATTATACTGGAATTGAACGCTGCCCAACGACCGCAGGCTTGCGGAGGAATTTCCAATAAAAATTTCCGAATTGTGGTTCCATTTACTTCGGCCAATCAATAAGACTTCTATGGTAGGTTTCGCAGCAGTTGTAGCTATATTTTGAATACCTGTTAAGGTATAGTCTTTGCTCTGGAATTTCTCGATTAACTCACCTGTCCAGCCTTCACCGTAGTCATACTGGCTCATTTGCACATACAGATCGGTGCCTCTTTCGTAGGTTTGTCCACTAGCGAATTGGTCGGATAGTAAAAGCAGTTTTTCGTCCCAGTGATAGGTTTCAGAAGTTATATTGCTGACATTTGCCTCATATACAGATTCCATTCTTTTACCAAAGCCATTGTCTAAGCGCCAGCTAAGAAAATAAGAAGCTGTATCAGAATACAGGCTTAAGTATTTATGAGGTTGCGCCGAACTAGGCAGATAGAGAAGGGAATCCAGGGTACCATCATTGCCTTCTCCATAAAACTCAATAAAATCATTTGGATGAAAAATAGCATCTGCTTCGCCATTAATAGAAATGGCCTGCTCTGTTCCATGATAATATACCTGTATCCGTCTTGGATCTACCCGGTCAACGGGAACACCTGCATTGGAGAGGTCTGAATAAGTAATGCGGTGTATACCTTTCTGGGTAATAGGAATTTTATAGTATTGTTGATTGTAATTTATCCACTCATTACCAAATCGTTGCGCCACTACTGTAGCCGTAGTAAAGAGAATTAATAGAGAAATTAGTCCGCTGAATTTCACGAATGGATAGGCAGTTTGGTGAAGTGGTTTTAGTAACCTTTTCTTCTTTGTAAAAGACGAATTACCAAGCATAGCCAATCCATTTCTCCATACATACACAGGAAAAGTTAGTAATAAAACAGAAAGCTTATATAGGTAGAATAACAGATGAGTCATAAAGGGATACTCATTTTATTTAAAGCTGGCTTTTACAGAAAATACATGCGAATACAATGCTTCTGCCCGGTCGCCAATGTCGGTGAGTGCATAGTCAATGGTAAATTTATTCACCCGGAAACCCACACCAAAGTCAGGCTGAAGGGTGGTATGATAAGTGGAATCGAAGTCTTTAATACGCTGTACATTGCCAGCTCCCATTCTGAGAAACACCAGCTTCTCGTAATTGACTTCCAGACCAATATGTGGATCAATAGAAATAGTGCCAGAGCGGACAAGCACATTGCGCATACCATCGAATGTAACATCCAGGTCGGCAGTGGCTAAAATACCAACTTTGTCTTTAATGGTAAAAGATCTGGCAACTCCTGCAATCAATTTAGGTAACGTTACTTCTATAGAGTTCTGGGGTATTTCATTGCCTGTTTTAACATAAGTATCATACACCAGCGTTGTATTATGCGACCAGGCATTGAAAGTACTGGTAATATCGCGGGCCATGATACCAAACCGCCAGTTTTTCCTTTCCAGTTGAGCGCCGGCATCCAACCCGAATCCCCAGGCATTTGCAAAGCTCCCGACATTCCGGTGAATTACCTTAAAATTGGCTCCTGCTTTCAGACCTTTAATAAATGGCAGACGTCTGGCATAGGAGAAGATAAAGGCATAATCGGCGGCTGAGAAAAACGTAATATTGTCGTAATTAATGGCTCCATTGGCGTCATATAAAAACCGGGTATCCGGAATATCATCTACCCCAAAGCGAATGACCGAAACGGCTATATGACTTAGCGAATCTACTGGCGTAGCAAAAGCGGCATAATCGTATTTAGCGATACCAGCAAAATATTCAGAGTGCATCAAAGAAAACTCATATTTATTTTTAATATCCAGCAAGCCAGCCGGGTTCCAATATCCAGCTGTTACATCATTAGCCAGTGCCACTTGCGTGCGCGACATCCCTAATGCTCTGGCGCCTACCCCGATTGATAAAAACTCATTACTATACTTTGGTGCACGGGTTTGTCCGGTAACAAAACCTGGTAGCAAGCAGGTAAGCAGACAAAATAAAATAGTAAATCTCATGAGTTGATTACTTGTGCAGAATTTGTAAAAATAACCATAAATACACCCCATGCAAAAGTATATTTCCGGATTAAAATGAAGTAAGTAATAAATTGATCAAGTATGTAGTAAATTCTATACGTCTCATAAGCCGACTTGAAAACCCATGAACAGCTCCTCAACCATAGATATTTGTTCATGGCTTATTCTTTCAAGTAGACAATCACACCAGCAATACTAATATTTCCTGCCACTCTTGCATACGTATCACCATTGGAATAGCATTTTTAACCATTTACAAAAAAGGGAACAAAAATCTCATAAGGTACCTTGCTTTGCATAGTACCTTTTACTACCTTTGTATTGTTCAATAAACTTAAGAAACTATGAAGAATGTACATACATATCTGTTTGCTACTGTTTTGTCTTTGTGCTGTATAAGTACAGGTTATAGTCAAGCAAGCATTGCTAAAGAAACCAAAATATTAGAGCAGCAACTGAATGTATTTAGTGCAGCTAATAAAAAGCAGGGCGGTCAGGAGAAGTTTGAGTTTGATGGATGTAGTTGCAAATACACAAATAGGAGTTCAAACAGCGATGGATTTTCGATGAGCAAAAGCAATGAGTTCGAACTGAAAGAAGTATCATCCATCAACTACGCAAAGAATGACAATAATACCTATGAATTAAGGATAAAACTGAAAACAGACGACAATCCAGTAACTCAATTAGTAGATCTTTCTTCCATAACTATTAACCTAAATACATCAGACGAAAAGCAGGTACAAGATATTTCTAATAGATTTAAGAAGGCTGTAAAAGCTTGCGGAAGCAACTAAGGAGTATAGCCTCTGTTAACAGTCCTCAGATAGAATTACTCATACAGAAAAGAGATTGCTATCAATAGAATGGACTGTCAGATACTCAAAAGATCAACGTATATGAATGTAGAGAACACACAGGTGCAAATGCGAAAAGGAATTTTAGAGTTTTGCATACTGCATATAATATCAAGAGGTGAAGTGTATGCTTCAGATATGCTGGAAGAATTAACAGCTGCTAAAATAATGGTTGTAGAAGGCACCCTATATCCGCTGCTTACCAGATTAAAAAACGCAGGACTGGTAGAATATAAATGGGTAGAATCTACCTCCGGGCCACCCCGCAAATACTATACACTTACCCAGGCAGGAGCCGAGTTTCTGGCGAGCCTGCAGCTAACATGGACCGAACTGGTGACTTCTACTACGCAAATAATGAAAAATAATGGCGGAAACCCTGCCGGTAATGGAAGTATAAATACCACTGTCGCGGAAATTCATCCTAAACGGCAAGAAGGTTAAGTACAGAAGAATTTATCATTAAAAACAATTTACTTATAAGAAAGTCTCTGAGCACTAGATGGATACTGAAGTTAGATTGCCCAGATGAACATATACCGGATACATATTAAATACTGATACACCATGAAAAAGACGATAAGTATCAATATAAGCGGCATTATCTTCCATATAGAGGAGGATGGCTACGAGAAGCTGAGGAACTATCTGAGCACGATCGGGCGGTACTTTTCTACCTATGAAGATAATAAAGAAATTATTGCTGATATAGAAAGCAGAATTGCCGAAATTTTTCTTACCAAACTTAATCCAGGCAAGCAGGTAATTACCCTGGAAGATGTAGATATGCTCATTGTAAAAATGGGTAACATCTCCGACTTTGCTGCCATTGAGGAGGAAGAAAACCATGCCAGAGCAAGTGCCAATACAGCCTATGCAACCAGTGGTAGCTATACAAATAGCGGCGAAAACACTGCAGGACCAGGCGCAGAGACCACTTCAACTGCAGGCCCTAAGCGATTATACCGGGACCTGACACGTAAAGTAGCCGGAGGGGTAGCGTCAGGTATTGCTAATTATTTCAACATAGATCCGCTATGGATCAGGTTGTTGTTCGTAGGTACTTTCTTCGACTTGTTTTTCCTGCCAGGATCGCTGTCTGGTGTCTCTCTGATCACCTATATTGTATTATGGGTTGTAACACCAGGCTCTGCTACCTTGCCGGAAGATAAAGCAGTGAAAAAACTATACCGGAATCCGGATAAGAAAGTGATTAGCGGAGTAGCCGGTGGGATAGCTGCCTATTTTGGCATAGATGAAACAATTATCCGCCTCATGTTTGTCCTGAGTGTCGTATTTTTCGGAACAGGGCTGCTGCTGTATTTTATCCTCTGGGCCATTGTTCCGGAGGCTAAAACCATAACGGAGAAAATGCAGATGCAGGGCGAGCCGGTGACTCTATCGAACATAGAGCATAACA
The DNA here is from genome assembly GCF_030503435.1 of Rhodocytophaga aerolata. Taxonomy (GTDB): domain Bacteria; phylum Bacteroidota; class Bacteroidia; order Cytophagales; family 172606-1; genus Rhodocytophaga; species Rhodocytophaga aerolata. The sequence continues at coordinate 149,003 of NZ_JAUKPO010000005.1, read as the reverse complement.
TAAAAAAAAATTTCGAAGCAAATGAAAATGGTGAAGAAAGTACACTTCTGAAGATACTTTTATTCCCATTTCGCCTGGTGGCTATCGTATTTGGTGCCATTATCAAAGCGGTCGGCCCGTTAACTATGTTTATCCTGGCTATGATTCGGGTTAGTGCAGGAGTTTTACTAATTGTTATATCTGTAGCATTTATCATTAGCCTGGTTACAGTATTGGGTGTTGGGCTCGGACTCATTAATACCTATGAGTTTGTAAACCTGGGAGAATTGCCATTGGAGTTACTGCGTAATAGTTTCCCGGTGGTTGGGCTAATATCCTTATTTGTACTGGCTTTCATTCCTGCCTTTACTATTGGTCAACTGGGTACAAGCCTGATAGCTAAAAAAAGCACCATCAGTGCACCTTTTGGCTGGACATTGTTCGGGCTTTGGATAGTAGCCCTCATTACCACTGGGGTAACGGTACCAGCGTATGCCGGGCAGTTCAGCACCAGAGGATATTATGAAACAACCAGTGATTTTACCATTGGAAATAAAATCCTTTACCTGGATTTAAGAGAAGCAGGAAACGAAACCTATGATAATACCAGCCTTGTTCTGGAGCCGTATGAAGGCAATGTTCCACGGTTAGTGCAAAAATTTGAAGCCCGGGGCAGAAACCGTCAAGATGCTATCAACAACGCTAAAACTATACAATACACCGTTACACAAAAAGACTCCGTTTTATTATTTGATGAAAATTTTACTTTCAGCCAGGATGCTAAATTTCGTGCACAATCATTAAAACTGATATTATACATTCCGTATAATCAATTATTTACTATTGACGAGAAACTCCAGAATATCCTGGATATGTATGGATACAATTACGATAACAGCAAAACCAAACTACTAAAATATGTTAAAGGCGAAGGCTTGATCTGTACCAACTGCCTGGATAATGAAAATCTGGTAGCAGGAGAGATTAAAACTGGCCGGGATGGCAACATACGTGAATTCAGTCTCCGCGATTTTGACCGTCTTAATATTGGAAGTGCTTTCCGGGTACATGTTACCCAAGGAGATAATTACCTGGTTCGTATTAGTGGCGATAAAGAAGATATTGAGGATATACGGGCTAGAGTAAGAGATGGAGAACTAGAGGTTTTCTACAACAATAAATTTGATATTTTTAACTGGAATGTAAACCGTGACCGCATACGGGTAGATATTACAATGCCTACACTTGCAGGCGTTCATTTTCACGGAGCTTCAGAGTCCTACATCCAGGGTTTTGGTGACGAACAACATACCGGCAATACAGTAGATGTACAGGTATCTGGTGCGGCTAAGTCTGTCATAGATATTGCTGCCCACAAAATCAGTGCTGACTTGAATGGAGCGGCTGAACTTGAACTAAAAGGACGTACAGAAGTGCTGGAGGCTGAAGTATCCAGTGCAGCAAGGTTACGGGCTTTTGATCTGGTAGCCGGAGAAGTAGATGTAGACGTAAGCAGTTCAGGTCTGGCTGAAGTACATGCCAATGAAAAACTTATAGCAGAGGCTAGCAGTGCCGGAAAAGTCCGATACCGGGGAGAGGCAAAGGTGACTAGCGAAGTTTCAAGCGCAGGTTCAGTAAGCAAAGAGTAGGTTCTATTCTTTTTGTTGGCCGATTGCTGTCATACTGACCAATAAATTTGTATTTTTGCCCTTCAGATTCACTTCTGGAGGGTTTGCTATTTTTAGGCTATAAAGCTACAACACGGCAGCTGGGGTGCATATTTCTCATAATCAGACAGTCATGTTAGACGATACTTACAGGCATAAAGGCATGCGGAAACTGCTGGTAAGTACACTGGTAGATAAAGGTATAAAAAATCCGGATGTACTGCGGGCGATTGAAAAAGTTCCCAGGCATTTTTTCTTTGAAAAAGCCTTTTTAGAACATTCCTATCAGGACAAAGCTTTTCCGATAGGCGAAGGACAAACTATTTCCCAGCCATATACAGTAGCCTTTCAGACTCAATTACTAGCTCCGAAATCCGGGCAGAAGGTGCTGGAGATAGGTACAGGGTCAGGTTACCAGGCTGCTATTCTGGCTGAACTGGGTGTAAAATTATATACTGTAGAATATAATAGAAATTTATATACCCGGGCTTCTCAACTACTCACCCAGATGGGGTACAATATCCGGATGTATTGTGGCGATGGCTCTCTGGGGTTGCCGGTGTATGCGCCATTCGATAAAATAATTGTTACCGCAGGAGCCCCGGCTGTGCCCAAAACATTAGTGGATCAATTGGCTGTAGGCGGTTCACTGGTTATTCCGGTGGGCGACAATGAAAAACAACAAATGCTGCGTATCAATAAGCTGGATGATAACAAAATCAGTAAAGAATCGTTTCAAATGTTTAGCTTTGTGCCATTATTAGGGAAACACGGCTGGAAATAAATATTGCTTTCATTTACTTATTCTATTATTTTTGTGTACGTTGCCGAATAACCCTTACTATATGATAGCACATAAACTCCAATACATTTGTGTACTTGTTTTGGTGAGCTTATTACTACCCGTTTCACTGATGGCACAACGGGGGCCATTACGTAATTCCAGATTTTACCGTGGCCAAAGTAACTATGGGATTATGCGGGCCTATGTAGGGAGTGGTACTTCTACCTATTTCGGCGACCTTTGCGAATCCGGCGACTGCTTACGTGCAAGGCCAATGGCGAGTGTTGGCTTCAATTACAGATTTACAGGAAAGTTTAGCCTACGAGGCGAACTTGCTTATTTCAGGTTATATGGCAGCGATGTAGATGGGAAAAATGCCCGCAGAAATCTTTCATTCCGGTCTGGCAACATGGAACTCTCAGGTGCAGCCGTATTCGACATTTTTCAATATACTAAATTTTATAGCCAGCGCCAGTTTATACGGCCATACGTATTTGCAGGGTTAGGTCTGATTTATACCAATCCCAGAGCAGAGCTGGATGGCCAGTGGTACAGCCTGCGGCCGCTTAAAACAGAAGGGGTAGAATATGCCCGCATACAGCCTGTAATACCTTATGGTGGTGGTGTTACGTTTAAAGTAAGCCCTTGGCTGGACTTTAGCGTAGAAGTAGGCTATCGCTGGGCATTTACTGATTATATTGATGATGTAAGTACTAATTTTGTTAATAACTCTACTTTATCTCCAGTTGCAGCCGCCTTGGCCGACCGCTCACATGAAGTAGGGGTAAGGCCATGGAATACGGTTGATGGTAAAACCTGGGCCGAAGGCCACAAGCGGGGAGATCCGAAGCAGAACGATGGATATGTAAATGTAGGGTTTAAATTAGAGTATACTATTAACCCGGTAATCCGGCCTAAAACCAATGTTTGGGGCAAAACCAGAAAACCCCGGTTTGGAGGTATCAAAAAAAGTGGCTTTAATCCGGTTAAACGAAAAAGAAGATAACGTTGTATAACCTTTGACTAGTGAAGCAACTTGTAAAAACAGGTTGCTTTTTTTTTAGCAAAGCCTGTTGTACTAAATATAAATTGTATAATCAACTCAATAGCTGTTAAAAGTAAGTACGAATGACACTTCCCCAAAAACTTGTAAAGGAGTCATTAACCACGATGACTGAACTAGTGCTACCCAATGATACCAATACACTTAATAACTTAATGGGAGGAAAGATGATGCACTGGATGGATATTGTATCTGCTATTGCCGCACAAAAGTTTTCTAACCACATTGTTGTAACAGCTTCTGTAGATAATGTATCTTTCTCTCAACCCATTAAGCTAGGCAATGTAGTGACGTTACAGGCACATGTAACCCGTTCATTTAACACCTCTATGGAAGTAGCTATAGAAGTATGGGGAGAGGATATTCCTGCCGGGGTGCGGTATTTAAGCAACAAAGCATTTTTTACATTTGTAGCTATGGATAAAAACGGTAAGCCTGCCCGAGTACCTGAGGCTGTACCAGAAACAGAGGCAGAAAAAGACCTGTTTGCCAGTGCATTGCGCCGGCGGCAATTGCGTCTAATACTTGCCGGCCGTATGAAACCTCATGATGCCAATGAGCTAAAAGCTATTTTTGACATAGAGAAACAACAATAAAGTTATATATCCACTCCCATAGAAGCGCCAGCTACTATGGGAGTGGATATACGACAGAACTTATAAGAACTTAAAGCCTACGGTAAACATAAATAATCCGTTTTTAGGTTTACCCAGGTTGTAACGGCTCAAATCGTAGGCTTCATTGAAGCTGCTTTCGTATACGGCATCTAACGTAATACTACCTAAATCTGCCCCGATGCCGGCCTGATATCCCCATATAGATCGGTTATAAGCGTCTTTTACTGGTGTTTCTGAAGAAACCAAGCCTTCCAACCCTCTGGAATCAAATACAAGGGAGGCAAGCGGCCCAGCCATCAGCCGTAAGTTGAACTGGTCGGTTTCTATTACCTTTACGCCTACTAACAATGGGATATCTACGCTGTTAAGTTGCACGGTGGTACTTGTGCGAACCGGATTTGAAGGGTCTGAATAATCAGAAGTGGCAGATGTCCGGATACGGGTATTTTTGGAAGAGAGTACTACTTCAGGCTGTATATATAGGTTGTTTACATTAAACCGGGCAAACACTCCACCAACATATCCCAGGCGGTAATCGGCAGATAGGTTTCTGTCTTGCCGGATAAGGGTTGAATAATTGGCCCCTACTTTTATACCAATATTTACCGGGGTTGAACTTTGTGCAAAAACTCCTATGGATGGAAGCAGACAAAAAAATAGAATTAAACTTTTCACTTTCATAGCTAATCGTCATTAATATGGAAAATTTAGCTATGTACGTAAAGGGAATGGCCGGAGTTATGGAAGGAGGTTATTTCACGACAATCTGGTAGTTTTCTTCAGCAGTTGTGAGTCCGGTAGCCCGTAGCACTTCTTTTACCTGGTCTGTACGGTTATTGAAATATTCATGAAGCAGCGGAATAATTTTACGGTTAAAAATCTGTGGTAAATCCTCTACCTGTTTGCCTATAAAAAACGAATGGCCAATCAAAAAATCCGCTCCTTTTTTATCCCAGATTTTCTCATTCATTGCTTGCAATACAGGAGCTACTTCCGGGATAAGGTCATAACAGGGGTACATACCAATAAATTCAAACCGTCTGCGTAAAGCTATATCGAGCAGTGCTATGGATTTATCGGCGGTGTTCATGGTGCCAATAATATATAAATTAGAGGGAACACTAAAGCTTTCACCGGAAGGCAAAGTAGCTGTAAGTCCATTTTCCCGGCCATAACGTTTATCTTCTTCCAGTAAAGTAATTAATTCACCGAAAACTCTGGATATATTTGCCCGGTTGATTTCATCAATAATCAGGATATACCTCTTTAGTTGCTTGTTGTCTCCGGCTGATTTTATCTGTTGCTCAAATTTTCTAATGGCAGCTACTACTGTTTCGTAATATTGTTTGTTAATGGCATCCCGGATTTCCTGCCCGTAATAGTTCTCTTTAAGCTTATGCATGTATAACACGCGTTCTTCATCTTTTACCGTATCGCGTAGAGAGCGGCGTTTATATTTTAGATACGTGTCACCAACTTCATAAATAATCATTGATTTAAACTGACCTTGATTGGCATCTATCATAGGAAGTTCAATTTCTTCAGTTTCCCGGTTCATGCGGTCTACCAGGAGGCGGTCCAGCAATAGTTCCAGCGGCATGTTGGGCTGAGCCTTGTTCTGTTGATAAGCAATAAAGTTGGCTTTAGCCCGGTCGGCAATTTTCTTGAAAAGGCCATCGGCCAATCTGAAATGAAGGTTATCAGTATTACGGTTCGCATCTGGGCGCAAGCCTTGTACAAACTCCTCATAGGCATAGCTCTGATGAAAGGTGATAAACTCAATTTGTCCGTTTTCACAATAGGTTTCATACCGTTTTCTTACTTCAGAGCGGTCTTCTGCTTCTAGTTGCTCCATGGTTTTCCCCTCAATAATGGCTACCGCATAGTTTACAGAATAATAAGTTTTGCCAGTACCGGGCGGACCATACAGGATAAAATTGAGTGGATAATGCGTGGCAGGTGTATATGCCGGTTCTTCTTCGGCAACCACCAATAAATCAGTATCAGGGGTTTTGCTGAAATATAAGCTAGCTAAATTTTCAAAACGGATGTATTTTCCGTAATAAAACTGGGTGTCAATATCCTGGAAAATAGGTTTTATTTCGTCTAGCTTGAAATGCAGTTCATTATAGGGATTGTATGTTTGGTTTGCCCGTCCTGGCCGGCACAGGGGGCCGAAGTATTTGCTGCATGCAAGACCTAAGGAAATAAAATGGCTTTTGGCTGCTGTTCTGGCAAACTCCCGTTTAAAAGGTTCAGGTAAAGTTCTGGCTTTGCGGAGGGCCTTTTCGTCAAGTAAGAGACGGGGCAAGCGGTGTTCATTCTGCTCAAAAACCAGCGGAAGGCTTTCAAAGGATTCATCTTTACACTTGTAATACAGGCGTATCAGCTGGGAAGGCCGGTGTATCGTATACGAATGAATGGCTTGCCACAGCTGATCCCGCTGAATTTCCTTTGCAATCATGGTTTATTGGTTATTCTTCAATAAAACGCAATCTAACCAAAGTACATGGATATTTTTTATCAGAAAAAAGAGTATTTGTAAGCCCTTTAACGTACGACTATTTCAGAGCAATGTCTTCTTCTGGCTTTATGCCTACTACTAAAGGAGAATATCCGCTTACTTGATAGTGTTCTACTTTTAGTTTGTGCGTTCCTCCCATTGGTACTTTTGCGGTTTTATAACCCGGTTCATGGGCCTGCCAATGGTCAATTAGCAGCTTTCCATCCAGCCATATGCGCACGCCATCGTTGCTGGTTACCTGTATCTGGTAATTTCCTTTGGGAATGGTAAAGGTGCCTTCTGCCAATGTAGCTACAGAATCTTTCGGCATCTTTATTCCGGAATCAAAAGCAAGCGTACTACATTTTTGTGTATAGAAGGGAGTACCCGTAGCCAGTAGTTTCTGAAAGGCTGAGTAGGCGGTTTGCGGGTTAGTTTGCTTATTGTACGTAAAGTATTTTACCGTCCATTGTACAGGTGTTTGAAAATTGCGGTAACAGATTGTGTAGGGTTTTCCGGCAGGTATACTTTCTCCAAATGGAGTTATGATAGCAGCCCCTGTATATTCCAGCTCAATTTCTATATCTGTTAACGAGTCGCCTGGGCTTGTGGCTATCACGTAGCCGGGTACGCTGCCAGAACCAGTAGCCAGTTGAATGCCTTTTTGTTTTTTTACCTTCCATTTGCCTGCAGGCCCCAGTAATTCAAACTCCCAGGTGCCATTTGGTCCTCTTTTCCGCGGCCATAGTACCGGCGACTTAAAGTCATACGGTCCCCACTCATCTACCAGGATATATTTTCTTCCTTTAGCATGATTTACTGGCACTATTGGGTTTTGGCCACCTTCTATACTATCTGGTGCTTCTTCTTTTAGCATATTTTCCAGAATTTCTATGGCCGTAGAATCCGAGAAAAGGGTAGGAGCACTTTTGAGTTTGCTGGTTGTATTCGCCAGGTAATTACTTCCATTTTTACATGGTTTTTCCAGCGGAGATTTCAGCAGGATAGCCGGATTAAAAAGGAGCAAGTTGTTCTGTACAAAAGAAACGCCTGTGAGTGAAGTATCTAGTTGTAGGGAAGTAAATTCAGAAAAGGTATTTTGCTCAATAAACAACTGATGAGAAGCCGCCAGTTGCAGAGGAACTGCTGTTTGCGTAAATATATTATTGCCAATGATGTACTCCCGGCTTTCTGTATTCCGTTTCTGTGCATATGTCCAATCGGCAGGTTGTGTTTTGTTACTCCAAAGCCTGATACCGGTAGTATCTTCTTCAAAAGAATTGTATAAGATCGAGTTTTCTTGTCCGTGTTCTAGGGCAATGGCATTTTTATTTCTGGAAAAACGGTTTCCCAAAATAAGTGATTCAAAGCTATAGCCACCCCAGATACCCTGTGTACATTCTGCCAGCCGGTTTTTGATTACTTTATTGCGGCTGAAAGTCATTTCGATACCATTGGCAAGTGCATGAGAAAAATCGTTGCCGTATATGAGATTATCATTACAGCCACCTTCCCCGGTATCCATACTATACTGACCAGCCCAGAGGAACAACCCATTACCAGAGTGCGTAGCTGAGTTGTAGGCAATAATATTCTCTGAACTCTGCTCATACACCAGTAAACCTGCCGACTCTTGTCCCTGCTGAGAAATACCATGGTTGTAGTCCTGCACACACCAGTCTAGCCTGTTATGCATAATTTTGTTCTGGCTACTGCGGTAAATTCCCATTCCAATACCTGACAAATAAGAGAAGGTATTATTCCAGAATGTGCCACTGTTGCAACCTGTCAGCATCAGCCCATTCTGGCCGCCACTAACAGTACAGTGATCTACCTCAGCAAATTGGCAGTTTTTGAGGTAGATACCGGCGCCATGGCGAAGCCATTCATCTTGTTCATTGGCATAATAACTCATCCGGTCAGAAACATTTTGCCGGTCCAATGTGCTGTAGAGGCGTTGTTTGTAGTTATAGCTGAAATCACTTTTAGTAATATGCAAATCTTCGCAGTCTCGGGCGAGCAGGCCTATTTTATAGCCTTTAATAATTACATTTTTTATGGTGACATTATGCCCTTTTACCAGGAGCCCAACACCTATAAACTGGTCCGGATACTGCGGTTTTACCGAGCCCTGCAATATAGCCCCCTGAAAATCAATGACTATATCATTCCCTTCTATGGTGATTACCTGAGTGTCTTTACCGGTGGCTGGTAGTTTATAGATACCTGGCTTTATGGTAGCAGATTTTTTGATAATTAATCCGGCTTTTAACACGACATCTGGTGTAGCTGCCATACCCACATGCTGCAACAGGAGCAGTAGTATGCTTACACTCACATGGAAGAAAGCTGTTTTGTAAGCCGATATAGTTATAGTTAATCTACGGGTCATTTGCCAGAGTTATCCACACTAGCCAGATAAAAACAGGTAATGACATACTTGCTTTAGCTAAAAAGAAAGGGCCCACACCTATCTGGCTATAGATAGAGTTCTAACAAATTTACGGGGTAACCGAGGTTATATAAGTTAGTATAATAGAAAGGGTTAAGGCACCTGTAAGAAAATGTATGTTTTTATAAGTAAACAGACTAAAAAAGATGCTTACCTAATAAGCAGAGATAGTATGATGCTCTATATAGTATTGATTTTTAGCTATTTATATAGTATAAAGTATATAATAATTTATGGGCTTCCAGAACGAGAATTAATTGTACGTGTAAAGTTTACCTGAATTTGGCAAACATATCAGAAATTGCGGCTACTTTATGCTAAACAACTCACCTGAACCATTCCCTGGCAACAGGTATTAACTAGTAGGAAAGCCTCACCCGATGGAAGGATCTTTAATATGTTGATCGGCTTCCCAGCCGGTAAGTTTGGCATCCAGCTCGAAGGCGGCGCTAATAAGACCTAAATGAGTAAAGGCTTGCGGAAAATTACCCAGGTGTTCGCCGCGGAAGCCAAGTTGTTCGGCAAACAAACCCAGATGATTGGCATAGCCCAGCATCTTTTCAAAATAAAGGCGTGCTTTTTCAATTTTTCCTGAACGCGATAAGCATTCCACATACCAGAATGAACACATGGTAAAAGTACCTTCTTCGCCTGCCAGGCCGTCGGTTGCTCCCTTATCCGTACGATACCGGTAAACCAGCGAATCGGAAACAAGTTCCTTCTCAATGGCATCCAATGTAGAAAGCCATTTAGGTTCGAAGGGACTAATAAACCGGATGAGCGGCATTAATAAAGCTGCGGCATCCAGTACATCAGACCCTTTATACTGCACAAACGCCTGTTTTTTTTCACTCCAGAAATTAGTAAAAACATCGCGGTAAATTTCATCCCGGATTTTGCGCCACTTATCTATCGGAGAAGGAAAAGAACGGCTGTCAGCGATGCGGATAGCCCGGTCCAAAGCCACCCAGCACATTACTCTGGATTGCAGGAACTCCCGCTGCTCATCTCGCACTTCCCATATTCCATGGTCAGGATTTTGCCAATTGTGGCATACGTATTCTATCTGGGGTTCCATTTTCTGCCAGAATTCATAGGTAATAGGCCCACCATATTTATTGAACAAATAAATGGAATCAATCAATTCGCCATAAATATCGAGTTGTAGCTGGCTGAATGCGCCATTTCCAATACGTACCGGAGACGATTGCCGGTATCCTTCCAGATGCAGTAGTTCTTCTTCATGGATAGTGGTGTGTCCATCCAGTCCGTACATCAGTTGCAAGGGTTCATCTTTGCGGGTAATGGTTGTAAGCTCTTTTTCTATCCAGTGCATAAACGCATGGGCTTCGTCCATTAAGCCCAGACGCAGAAAGGCATACATGGTAAAAGCCGCATCCCGGATCCAGGTATACCGGTAATCCCAGTTACGTTCGCCGCCAATAACAGAAGGCAACCCAAAAGTGGCAGCTGCCACCGAAGATCCAAACTGGTAAGAAGTTAATAGTTTTAATGTCAGAGCCGAGCGGTTTACCATCTCCAGCCAGCGTCCTTTGTATTTAGATTTCCCAATCCACCGTTTCCAGTAGTTGACGGTCTCATAAAAGCCTTCGTTGGTATAATACGTTAAGGATTCTTCTACAGACCGGTTCTTTTCTATAGAAATAGCTTCTATTACAAAATCTGCTTTCTCTTTTTCACATAACGTGAAATGGGCAACTACATCCTTTCCTCTTATTTCCAGCGGAATTCCACTAATTAACCTGAATGCCGTTTTATCTTCGCCTTTGCTAGTGAAAATTACTTCATGTGTGGTACCCTCAATAGTATGGTCCGCGCGGGCATAATCGAACCGGGGATTGCAGTGCATAGTAAATGCCATCTTGCCACGAGTGGCTGTAATGCTGCGGACCAATACACAGTTTTTTTCTTTTTCCTTTACCGGCATAAAATCAGTTAGTTCAGCCACTCCTTTTTCTGACAGAAACCTGGTAAGCAAAACGTTAGTATCCGGCAGGTATAGTTGCTTGTAATTTAACTCATCCAGATCAGGCTTAATTTCAAAAAAGCCACCCTTCTGATTGTCCAGCAAAGAGGCAAACACCGTAGGGGAATCGAATCTGGTAAAGCACATGAAATCAATGGAGCCTTGCAGGGAAACCAGGGCTACTGTGTGCAGATTACCAATAATTCCATAATTGGCAATAGGATGGTAGGGCCTTTCTGTCATGATATAGTATTGAGAGCAATTTTATTAAACTACGGAACGTACTTACTGTATTTGAGTAGAATAAGTTGTGTTTTACTATAACTAGCTAAATGCATTTTAGTTTTAGCGCATAAAGTTGTGGTCTTCCCTGGTTTTAAGTTCTTGCAGGCTGCCCTATACTTTATGGTCTACCACTAACGTTTGTTGTGCATATAATTTGTTATAAGTTTGCGGCTCCATACTTAGCAAGGGAATATGGGTATATGTTCAACTTTTATCTGTGAGATGATGAAAAAAATACTAGTTCTGTTATTTGTAGGGATAGTACCTTTCCTCGGTTTTGGACAGCAATTGCGGTATGGCTTTACGCTAGGACTTAATTCTTCTGGAACTCATGGTCAAATTAATAAGGTAATTAAAACTTACTGCACCCTAGGAATAGCTATAAGAAATAATGTATTATCCTTCAATACAGGCTTCTTGTTTTAGGTTAGAGCTAAAAGCTTAGCTGATCCGGCTCCAGTTCGTTTCGTCTTTTTTCAATGATTCTATATGCTGCCGGATGACATAATGTTTGGGGAGAGCTAATTCTTCATCGGATTCCAGTACGGCTTGTGCGGCTTCGCGGGCTTGTTGCAAGATAGGGCCATCTTTTGCCAGGTCAGCAATGAGTAAATCCAGAACGCCACTTTGCTGGGTGCCAGATAAATCACCCGGACCTCTCAATTTTAAGTCCATATCAGCTATTTCGAAACCGTTGTTGGTATTTACCAATGTTTCTATACGGGCACGGCCTTCCCGGGTAATTTTGTAATCGGTCATGAGAATACAGTACGACTGGTCGGCACCCCGGCCTACACGGCCCCGTAACTGGTGTAACTGGGCAAGACCAAAACGTTCAGCATTTTCCACCACCATCACAGAAGCATTGGGTACGTTTACGCCTACTTCTATTACGGTAGTAGCTACCATAATCTGGGTTTCATTCCGTACAAAACGCTGCATCTCATAATCTTTATCTTTGGGCTTCATCTTTCCATGTACAATACTGATCTGGTATTCCGGAAATGCCCGTGCCACACTTTCATAGCCATCCATTAAGTCTTTCAGTTCCATTTTTTCAGACTCCTCTATCAATGGATATACAATATACACTTGCCGGCCTTGCTGAATTTGTTCACGCAGAAAGCCAAACACCCGCAACCGGTGGGCATCGTAGCGGTGTACCGTACGAATAGGCTTACGGCCTGCAGGTAGTTCATCTATTACGGATACATCCAGATCTCCATACAAGGTCATGGCGAGGGTACGAGGAATAGGGGTAGCCGTCATTACCAGGATATGTGGATACACATCTTCATTTTTACTCCAGAGTTTGGCTCGCTGAGCTACACCAAAGCGGTGCTGCTCATCAATAATGCATAGTCCCAGGTTATGAAATTGTACTTTGTCTTCCAGCAGGGCATGGGTACCAATGATGATTTTTATGTCGCCGCTTTGCAGGTATTCATGGGTTACTTTGCGGCTGCCCTGGCTACTGGAACCGGTAAGTTTATCAATGGTAATGCCTAGCACATCGGCATATTCTTTCAACCCAAAATAATGTTGCTCTGCCAAGATTTCGGTAGGAGCCATCAGGCAAGCCTGTGCTCTGTTATCCAGTGCCATCAGCATGCAGATAAAAGCAACAATGGTTTTACCACTGCCTACATCGCCTTGCAGCAGGCGGTTCATTTGTTTGCCCGAGCAAAAATCACGGTATATTTCTTTGATCACCCGTTTTTGTGCATTCGTAAGGTCGAACGACAAATGCTCATTATAAAAAGTGGTAAGGGTAGGTACGTTTTTAAATATTTGCCCTCTGTAAGCTGTTTTCCGGATAAACTTGGTTTTTATCAGTTTTAGTTGTGTATAAAACAGCTCTTCAAACTTTAGCCGGTACTTGGCTTGTTCCAGTAACTGATAGCTGCCTGGAAAATGGATATTTTCCAGTGCCTCTCGTTTGGACATAAGCCGGTACTGAATAATAAGCTCGTCAGACAGGGTTTCTTTTACATGGTTGGTTGCCAAATCCAGTACCTGCCGGATCATTTTGGAAATAGCTTTACTATCTACAAATTTTTTGCGGAGCTTCTCGGTAATGTTATATACTGGCTGCAGGAAACCAGTAGCAGGTTGATCAGTTTCAAACAACTCCATTTCCGGATGAGGAATACTGATTTTACCATTAAAAAACTGAGGTTTTCCGAATATCAGGTAATCGGTGTTTTTCTTCAGGTTTTTAGCAATCCAGGTAGTATTTTGAAACCAAACCAGTTCCATTTCTTCATCCCCATCAGTAAAATAAGCCACCAGGCGACTTTTAAATCCTTCTCCTAACGTTTCGAACTGGTAAATCTGCCCTTTAATCTGCACAAAAGACATGCTTTCATTGATCTCACTAATGGTATATATTTTTGTGCGGTCTTCATGGCGGAAGGGATAATGCTGAATCAGATCGCCGTAGGTGAATATGTTGAGTTCCTTGTTTAATAAAGCTGCTTTTTGTGGTCCTACACCTTTCAGAAATTCGATTTTTGTATTAAAAAAGTTGCTCATGAATATCTCCTGGGAATTGGGCTATATGCAAATGTGCTAATTATTGAGGGGAATTGGAATAGCCAGCAACCAGTACACTGGAATTTGTTGCCGCCATTACTCCCGCCATTCCAGCGTGTTGATCATATGCAGAATATCTTCTTTTACATAATCTATTACTGGGGCTAAAGAGTCGTTTTGAGTAGAGGTACGGAAATACAAAGCTCCGCGAAAAAAATGGGTAGTAGTATCTGACATATAAAACTGAAACTGACTAGGCACATCTCCTTCAATTTCAAACAAATTAGCCGTTTTGCCCGCAGGTGTGCGGATTACTGTCTCTTCTATTCCTGATGCCTTTATCTGGTGTTTAGCGGTAAGCTTGTAGGCATCGTTCACATATTCCTGAAACTTTTTAGGGTCTTTCGCTACATGTTTATAGGTAATCTGTACGTTTGCCCCCAAGGTTGGATAATAGACGTAGATCCAGTCGGGTTCAGCAATATCGAAAGTGTCTTTCAGAATTTTGGCATGGGCAGAATATTCAAAAAAATAAGGGTGCTTTTCATGCAAAGGCACATAACTACGCTCAGGCAGGTCTATGCGGTTGTATCCCTTGGGCTTGGGCACATAGGATTCATTGCAGGCAGAAACAAGTAGAGATACTAAACCAACGAAAAGAAAAATCTTGAAACTTTGAGGCATTTTAGAATAAGATAATTACAAGTTGTATATATTTCGTGCGAAGTATTAGTTATAGTTGGTTTGTATAAACTCTCCATCGGGCATTCCTTATTTGTGCTAGCCTTTCGAAAAGCTAATGGTTATAGTTGACAGTAAGTAAACGTGTAGTTTATCCAAAATAATTTACTGACTTCCGGATTTACTTATTTCTGTTAGGTTGTGCTTTCTCTACTGGTATATCTGTCTGCGGATGCACACTAATTTTTACCCGTTTAATCCGTTTGCTGTCCACAGATACAATGAGGAATGAAAACTGCGCATAGGTAATTTTATCTCCTGTTTTAGGGAGGCCGTTAAAGAGCTCCAGCAGTAAACCTCCCAGCGATTCACTATCACCGCGAACTTCGTCAAACAGATGGGTTGATACCTCCATAATTTTACAGAAGTCGTGCAGCAAGGTTTTTCCCTCAAATAGAAATGTATGTTCGTCTAGTTGGGAATAGAGTTCATGTTCCTCATCAAACTCATCATTAATTTCCCCCATAATCTCTTCAATAATATCTTCCAGTGTAATAAGTCCGGCTGTACCGCCATATTCATCCACCACAATAGCCATGTGTACCCGTTTCTGCTGAAAGTCCTGTAAAAGATCATCTATTTTTTTGTTCTCCGGAATAAAAAATCCTGGCCGGATAAATTGCCGCCAGTTAAAATATTCGTTCCGGTGCAAATGAGGCAGCAAGTCCTTTATATATAAAACCCCTTCAATTCTATCTATGGTATCGTGGTAAATGGGTATACGCGAATAACCCGATTTGTTGATCTTGTCCATGAGCTCATGAAAATTCAGGCTGGAAGGAAAAGCCGTAACATCTATTCTTGACCGCATGATCTGGCGGGCCAGTGTATTTCCAAAGTTTACAATGCCTCGCAGTATTTCTTTTTCTTCTTCGGTGGTTTCAGTGCCCGTAGTTGCCTGCAAGGCATGGTCAAGTTCTTCTACCGATAATTTATAACCCTTGTTTCCTACTTTGTCTTCAATGATGTTTCCTAGCATAATGAGCAGAATCGACAACGGCCACCACAGGTATTGCATAAAAGCAATGATATAAACCGTGAAGCGTAAGGAAGAGAGATTTTTACTGCTGGCATATACTCTTGGGAGCATTTCGCCAAAGAAAATAATAACAAAAGCAACAGTAAAAGTAAATAGTACTACTTCACTGCCTGAATACGCTCTGTCCAAACCAAAAAAGTTCCAGGCCATGTACACAGCGGTAATAGTAATAGCTACATGGGTGAAGAAGTTTGTGATAAGAACAGTTGCCAGCAGCTTTTTTGGGTGATCCAGCAGGCGGGCAATCAGTTTTTCAGCATGAACGGTGCTGTTTTTAAAACCCGTGCGTTGTTCTTCTGTAAATGAAAAAATTAAGGCTTCTGCCCCGGAGATGAGTGCCGAAAGTATCAGCAGAATAAAAATAACAGAACTATATAAAACAAAGGAGGTGCTTAAGACTGCTGTCAGAAGCACCCAACCCGAAAGAGGGTCTCCAGTATCAAGGTGGCTTTGCAAAGTTATGGTGGTTAGTGAAACAATAGGTTAGAAGGGTAAGTCATCCTCACCAGGATCTGCCTGAGCAAATGGAGGAGGTGTATCCCTGCTGGCAGGTTTAGCTCCATAACTGTTGTTTGCTTTGGTAGGTGTAAAGGTAGACTCATTGTATTCGGCAGGGCTCTCGTTGGCACCGCCACCACCGGAAGGCTTTCCACCCAACATAGTCATATTCTGGCCAACAATTTCAGTTACATATCGTTTTATGCCATCTTTATCATCATATGACCGGGTGCGAATACGGCCCTCTACAAATACCTGGCTGCCTTTTTTTAGAAACCTTTCAATAACATCGGCAATCGGACCCCAGAATTCTACATTATGCCATTCGGTGCTTTCAACCCGCTGGCCACTATTGTCTTTGTAGGTTTCAGTTGTTGCTAGGGTGAATTTGGCTACTTTTCTATCGTTACCGATTACCCGTATTTCCGGATCTTTGCCTAAGTGCCCTACCAATATAACTTTATTGACTCCTGCCATAATGCTTCTGTTGTTTAATTTGAATGAACTGTGTTTACAAGTGTTGCCAGATTCCTGAAAAAGCCATAAGGCGTATCCTCAGGAAATATGGTGTGAACATAATGAATTTTATAAAATTAACTAAAATATATATTCGTTCAAATAATTATTTATCAAAACTGGCTTGGGCAAATCGTCTGTTTCTGTTGGCGTAAAAAACGTTAAACCAAGATCTGTAGCCAGTTTTTCTTTTGCTTCTGCAGCAACCGCTACCTGCCAGAACTTAGCCTTTACCCGCTGGTGACTAAGCACATGTATGTGCACAGCAGATTTCTTTTCAACCACTAGAGCTCCAGCCATTTCTGGTGAAAGCTCTTGTAATAGTTCGTCAGTTTCGACAAATGCATCCTTCTCTACCAAATAAAAATCGTATAAACCACTCCAGATATCTTTGTGAGTCCGTTCTTTGAGCGCTATTTCATTGCCTGAGGTAAACACCAGGTAATGAAAAAAACGTTCTTTAACGGATAGTTTTTTGCTCTTTACCGGAAGTTGTTCCTGCCTGCCGGTGAGGGAAGCAATACATGCGTCATTAAACGGGCAAAACATACATTGTGGTTTGGCAGGTGTACAGAGCATGGCCCCAAACTCCATAATTGCCTGATTATATATATCCGGATGCTCCAGAGAAATTAATTCGTTTGCTAACGTAGTAAATATCTTCTTTCCGGCATGGCTGGCAATATCTGTGTCAATACCAAAAATACGGGAAAGCACCCGGTACACATTTCCGTCCAATACAGCCACTGGCTCCCGGAAAGCAAAAGAAGCAATGGCTGCAGCCGTGTATGGCCCAATCCCTTTTAACTGAAGCAAACCTGCATAGGAATCCGGGAAAGTTCCGCCGTATTGTTGATGTACCAGTTTGGCAGTGGCATGCATGTTCCGGGCACGGGCATAATAACCTAAACCCTGCCATAGCCGTAAAACCTCCCGTTCGTCTGCCAAGGCTAAGTCGTCTACGGTTGGGTATTTTTCGGTGAAAGCCAGGTAATAAGGCATGCCTTGTTTTACACGGGTCTGCTGTAAAATTACTTCGGACAACCAGATCAGGTAAGGGTTTGTGGTATGGCGCCAGGGCAGGTCGCGTTTATGGTGGTTGTACCAATTAATTAATCGGTGGGCAACTATTTTTTTATCCAATTCGTTGTGCAATAAGTTAAAATAAAAATAATCCAGGGATTATACAGGAAAGTAAAAACGTTCAATTAATTGGAGGTATACCAGAACAAACTGATGCGTTTTTACCCATAAGGCCTGTAAAAAATGAACAAAAAAATTACAAATTTTGTCCTATATGCCTAGAGATTATTGGATTATATTTTAGGGCAACTATTTTTTATTTAGAAAAAGGGGCCTACCTTTGTAGTCCTAAAAAATAATAAGTAGATAATTTATCAAATAATAGAAACTTTTTAAATTTCAGTAAAGTGACAAAAGCAGAAGTAATTGCAGAGATAGCAGAAAAGACTGGTATTGACAAAGCCGACGTGCAGCATACCATCGAAGCTTTTTTCAATGTAGTAAAAAGCTCAATGGCCAAAGGCGAAAATATTTACGTCCGCGGATTTGGCAGCTTTGTAAACAAAAAGAGAGCCAAGAAAATTGCCCGTAATATCTCAAAAAACACAGCTATGGTGATTGATGAGCATTATGTACCCAGCTTTAAACCTGCAAAGGTTTTTGTTGAAAAGATTAAATCCAGTGAAAAACTGAAAGTAGTAAGCTAATTAATCTAAACGATCTGTAGTACCTAAGTGGTTTAGATTACCAAACATTAATGCATAAACAGCAACTAACAATTATTGTACTTGCCCTGGGGCTTATTGTTGGCATGTACAGCTTGCCAAAAGTTATCGTAAGCGACAAGTCAACTGTATTGGCAGCAGAAGCAACTGCTGCCAATACAGTTGATATGGGTGCCAGTACGCATACCAATAACCTGGATGCCGCGCAAATTGCTGCAATTAATGATCTGAGAAAAGCCTATGTAAATAGTGCAGATAATCAAAAAAAGACTATTTTTGCAGACTCTTTGGCAGGCGTATTTAAAAGTGCTTCCTTATTTGATAGTGCAGCCCACTACCGGGAAGCCATAGCTGAATTAAATCCTGGCCTTGAAAGCTGGACGAACGCAGGAGATAGTTATTATGATGCTTTCGGCTTTGCTACAGACCCCCAGAAGGCTAACCAGATGGGAGAAAAAGCAAGGGCTTTTTACCAGAAAGTTTTGGAAAAAGACCCCAATCAACTGGATGTAAAAGCCAATATGGCTATGACCTATGTTGCTTCTTCTAACCCCATGCAGGGCATTGCCTTACTGCGGGAGGTTCTTCAGCAAGATCCGGCGCATGAACGGGCAACCTTTAATATGGGTTTGCTATCTATGCAATCTGGTCAGTACGATAAAGCCATTGAGCGGTTTGAACAGGTACTAAAAGCTCATCCGGAAAATGACCAGGCTAAGTTTTATCTTGGCATCAGCTATGCTGAATCCGGACATGGATCAGAAGCTAAAGCGTTGCTACAGGAAGTAAAAAAGACAAACACTGACCCGGCTGTACAAGCCACGGTTGACGAATATTTAAAGAAGTTAAAGTAGTATTTCACATTAAAACATTACTCGTATGCCTTGCGGTAAAAAAAGAAAAAGACATAAAATTGCTACCCACAAAAGAAAGAAACGGTTAAGAAAAAATAGACACAAGAAGAAATAACCTGAGTTTACTTCCTGATATTCGGTCAGGAAGTATTTTTTGTTTTAATTCCCTCCATTCCTAACAACAGCAACTTGTTAGCACTGATTTAGTGTGTCTATTTATCATTTATAACCGTTGAGAAATCTTGAGTAACGAATTAGTAATCAATTCTACTCAAAAAGGTGAGAGAATAGCCTTATTGCAAGATAAAAGGCTTGTTGAATACCATGTAGAACAAAGTGAGAATAACTTTACAGTAGGGGATATATATTTAGGTACCGTCCGGAAACTTGTTCCGGGGTTAAATGCTGCATTTATTGACATAGGCTATGAAAAAGATGCCTTTCTGCATTACCTGGACCTGGGACCAAATATTAACTCGCTGAACAAGTATACGAAAGACGTTTTAGCCAAACGTATTACCACCCACAAACTGAATGGTTTTCCACTAGAGCCTGAAATTGATAAGCTGGGTAAGATCTCTCAGGTATTGAGTAAAAATAGCCCGATCTTAGTACAGGTTGTAAAAGAACCTATATCTACCAAAGGCCCCCGGTTGTCGTGTGAAATTTCCATTGCCGGCCGGTATATTGTTCTGGTTCCTTTTTCCAGTTCAGTAAACATATCTAAAAAAATTACCGATAAAGAAGAGCGGCAGCGTCTGGCGCGGCTACTTAATTCCATTAAACCACAAAATTTCGGCATTATCGTCCGAACCGTAGCAGAGGGCAAAGATGTAGCCGAACTCGACCGGGACCTAACCAATTTGCTGGAAAAATGGGAGCAAGGCTTTAAAACTTTACGGAGTGCCAAGCCCCGTGAAAAAATAATCGGCGAAATGGGCCGTGCTTCCTCTATTCTACGGGATATGCTGAATGAAAGCTTCGACAGTATTTCTGTGGACGACAAAGAAATGTATGATGAAATAAGGTCGTACATCCGCACCATTGCTCCTGATAAAGAAAGAATACTGAAGCTATATAACGGCAAAACCAAAATATTCGAAAACTTTGGTATAGAAAAGCAGTTAAAATCTGTTTTTGGCAGATCTGTAAGCTTACCAGGCGGCGGATACGTAATTATTGAGCATACCGAGGCTCTGCACGTAATAGATGTAAACAGCGGCAATAAATCCAATGTAGAAAGCGACCAGGAAACTACTGCTTTCAACGTAAATATGGAAGCCGCCAAAGAAATAGCCAGGCAGCTACGCGTACGCGATATGGGCGGCATTATAGTCGTGGACTTCATTGACATGAAAAAGGCGGAAAATAAGCGCCTGATTTATGAGAAAATGAAGGATGAGATGAAAAACGACCGGTCCAAGTTTACGGTACTCCCGCTAACCAAGTTTGGCCTGATGCAAATTACCCGTCAGCGGGTGAGGCCGGAAGTAAATATTACCACCGGAGAAGTTTGCCCAACCTGCGGCGGCACTGGTAAAATTACAGCCAGCATTCTGGTAGCCGACTTAATAGAGTCTAACCTGGATTATATGCTGAGTAAGCAGAACGAAAGAGACATTAGCATTGTACTGCATCCTTATTTATATGCCTATTTTGTTCAGGGATTCCCTTCCAGAAGAATGAAATGGTTTATGAAGTATAAACGGTGGGTGAAGGTAGTGAAAGATACTTCTTTAGGTATCACAGAGTTTCATTTCAAGAACCAAATGGGCGAAGATATAGAAATTTTACCAGCAGAAGTTATATAAGCCTTTGCTTCCAAATTAAAAAAGGCAGGTTCATAAACCTGCCTTTTTTAATTATAGGCTTTCCTTAAAATTTAAGGCCTACTTCTAAAGAAAAATAACTGTTTGTCAGCCTCACATCATCTACTATGCGGCTTCCGGATGGATACTCTACTCTGCCTAAGCTATTTACTAAGCCCCGATTATAGTTCAATCCTCCAAACAATACGGTATTTGCCCCCATTACCAATTCTGCACCAGCTCCGAATAGTATGCCAGCGTCAACAGGTTTAAATGCTTTTCTGTCGGAATTGCGTGCTTCCCGGTACAAAAAGTTATTGGCTTCGTCCTTTTGTTTCTCAGCCAGTTTTAAATCTAACGTGCCACCCAGCGTAAAAAAGATCCGTATGTCCGGGGCAACCTCATTGGTAAACAACTTTAAGCCTACTGGCAACTGCAGATATTGAATATTATATAAAGACTTCGCTGAAATTTGCGCTCCTGAGTCGTCATTTGCTGGTACCGTTCCAGAAAGGCCAACCCGTTTTACCGTATACCAGAGACCAGTAGTAAAGGCATAGTTATCGGCAAAGAAAAAATCAGCTATGGGTCCGGCACTGAACCGTAACGATGAGCCATCTTTCTCAAGATCATTATATATACCTTCACTATTTACGCTGTTGAGAGAGATGTTCGGGGCTACCCGCAGACCTAATTTTACTTGTGAGAATCCTGCTATGGAAATAAGACAAAATAAAGACAGTAATGCGATTTTTTTCATAATTTTGCGAATTGTGGTATGTATTTTCAGTTTAACGGATAGAATGAAATATTTGGTTTATCTTTTTCTGGTTTTTGCACTTTTTACCTCTTGTACAACTCAATCAGAAAAAGAAATAGATGTTTCCCAGGTAAATATAGATGTAACTTTCGAACGGCTGGAACAAAAACTTTTCAGCGCAAAATCCACAGGCGAAATAAAAAGTTTTTTACAAGAAAATAAACTAGTTGCCGAGTATTTTCTGCCTTTTCCTGAAGGAACACCAGATTCAGCCAAAGTAACTAAGCTTTTTCAGTTAATTCAGAACGAAGGACTGCAGAAATTATATCAGGAAAGCCAGCAAAAATTTGGTAACCTAAGCAACCTGCAGAATCAGTTTGTTACCGCTTTTAAGCATATCAAGCACTATTATCCCGAATTTAAAACGCCGGCTGTTCAAACAATTGTTACCGGATTTGGAAGAGATTTACTGGTGACAGATAGTGTTATAGTAATTGGCCTGGATTATTTTATAGGTGATAAAGCCTCTTTCCGCCCAGATGCGCCAACCTATATTCTCCGCACTTTTCAACCTGAATATATTGTTCCCAAAGTTATTTTGCTGCTGTCGCAGCAATACAACCAGGTAAATCCCCAGGACAAATCGTTGCTTAGCGATATGATTTATTATGGCAAATCGTATGAGTTTACCAGCTATATGCTGCCTCAGGTGAACGATAGCCTGTTGCTGGAATATACGGCTGAACAAATGACACAATCGGATGAAAATAGAGATGTGATTTGGGGGCACTTTGTAGAGAAAAAATTGTTATATGAAACGAGCTACTTCACAAAAACCAGATATGTAGACCCCAGGCCCTACACTGCCGAAATTGGTGCCAAAGCACCCGGAGCCATAGGCCGCTGGCTGGGATGGGAAATAGTGAAAGCGTATATGCGTGAGCAAAAAATACCGTTGCAAAAGTTAATGAAGACAGATAATGCACAAACCATTTTTGTGCAATCGAAATATAAGGGCAAAAGTTAGTAAGTAAGCATTGCTGTTCACGTAGAGCAGAAAATATTAATAAAATAAACTACCATACCATACGTCTACTATAAGACTAACGGTGTTAATAATATTCACGAGATGGCAAAAAGAAGATCCGGTGACAGAAGCAATGGACAGCCGGAAGAGAACACCAAAACCAAAATCACGAAAGAGTCATTAAGACAGGCGAGCGAACTTTTTAGATTTGTATTACCCTACAAAGGCACCTTTATAGCCGGTCTGATTTTCCTGGTATTATCCTCCTTAACAACTCTTATATTTCCCCGGTTTGCCGGGATGCTGATAGATGCGGCTGAAAACAGAGTGGAATTTTCTGTTTCACAGGTAGCACTCGCCTTAGTAGCTGTATTTGTGGTGCAAAGTACGTTCTCATTTTTCAGGGTTACGTTATTTGCCAAAGTAAGCGAACGCTCCATGCGCGATATCCGCATTGCCGTATACAGCAAGATTATTACCTTACCATTGCCATTTTTTGAAAAAAGAAGGGTAGGCGAATTAGTAAGCCGACTTACCTCGGATATCAGTCAACTGCAGGATGTACTTTCCTTTACCCTGGCTGAAATTATCAGGCAGATTATTACCCTCATTGTCGGGATAACAATCATTTTTACCTTATTTCCGGAATTAACAGTATTTATGCTTTCTACTTTTCCGGTATTAGTTATTGGCGCAGTAATGTTTGGCAAGTTTATCCGGAAGCTTTCCCGCAAGGCGCAAGACGAACTGGCTAATGCCAATGTGGTAGTGGAAGAAACCATGCAATCTATTCATGTGGTAAAGGCATTTACCAATGAATATTATGAAATTAAGCGCTACGATACGGCTCTGGAGAAAGTAATTGCTAATGCTTTAAAGGCTGCCCGGTATAGAGGTGCTTTTAATTCATTTATTATTATGGCCATATTTGGAGGTATTGTAGGCGTATTATGGTATGGCGCTACGTTACTGGAAGAAGATGTGCTAACAGTAGGGCAATTAACTACTTTTATTTTATACACGGCCTTTATCGGCGGTGCTGTAGGAGGGATGGGAGACTTATATGCTCAAGTACAAAAAGCCATTGGCGCTTCAGAACGAATCCGGGAGATTCTACGCGAAGAAGTGGAAGTAAGTAAGCCGCTGCCAGTAGCCGACAGGTCGACTCAGAAAATTTATGGGGATATAGCTTTCCGGAATGTAACCTTTGCCTACCCGACCCGCCAGGATATAGATGTGTTGAAAGATATTAGTTTTGAGATAGGTGCCGGACAAAAGATTGCCTTGGTTGGCTATAGTGGCGCAGGTAAATCTACTATTGTGCAGCTCTTGTTGCGTTATTATACTACCGAGCGAGGAGGGATTATTGTGGATGGAAAAGATATCCGGCAATTCGATATTTTACAACTGCGGCAAAATATTGGTATTGTACCCCAGGAAGTCATTCTGTTTGGCGGTTCCATTAAAGAGAATATTGCTTATGGCAAGCCAGATGCTACAGATGAAGAAATACTACAAGCTGCCCGCAAAGCCAATGCCCTGGACTTTATTCAATCTTTTCCGGAAGGCATGCAGACATTGGTGGGTGAACGGGGTGTTAAACTTTCAGGTGGCCAGCGGCAACGCATTGCCATTGCCAGAGCTATACTAAAAGATCCGGCCATACTTATTCTGGACGAGGCTACCAGCTCCCTGGATGCTGAATCAGAGAAACTGGTACAGGAGGCACTGGATACCTTAATGAAAGGCCGCACTACCATTATTATTGCTCACCGGCTGGCAACTATCCGCAAAGTAGATCATATTTATGTAATCAGCGAAGGCCGCATTAGAGAGTCTGGTACGCATGAAGAGTTGGTACAAGTGGAAGAAGGCTTATATCATAACTTAGTCAAGCTTCAATTCGAAATAGATTAACAAAAAAGCAAGCAGATAGCTTGCCTTTTTTGTTATGTAAGTTGGTGAGCCGGAAAAATTCTATCGTTTAATAAAGCTGAACTTTGCCCAGTTTTTCCGTAATCTTACCTCGGTCGTTAAATTCAGTATGGATTGCCTGGCTAACACTTTTTCTACTCTTACCTCATGCGCTCCGGCAGGCAACGTAGACAGATCCAGTATACTTTGATACACCCGTTGATTAGATGCTGCCATTCGTGTTTTTTTCCAGCCGGAGAGGGAGATAAGGGAGTCATTTACATAAAATCTATACAGATCCGTTGGTAATTGAATCTTTTTCCAGCCTAGTGTATCCAGATTGTATTGATGATAAGTGTTCAGGGCTTGGACAAATTCTTGATCCTCTGCAAAGTGTGCCAGACTGACTACCGTGAACTTGCCGGAAATTTCTTCAGCAGGCAATAACACTCTGGGGAACCGTTTATCTGCTTCTTTATGAGAATCAAAATACCATGCTTTGTTAGGCCATTCCAGCTGATCTTCATTAAGGTCGGTTTCATGAAAATACAAGGAAAAGTCCCGAATGTCTATCCTGACAAAAGGAAATGTCAGGAAGATAATGAAGAAGGTATAACTTATAATAGACCATTTTCCAAGGTTACTCTGATAAATAGCCTGCACACTGGAAAAAATTGTTCTGGCAAATTTAGCTCTTACTTTCGATTTTTTGTTAATCAACGCAAGGGCACTAAAGGCCATTACGGATACTAAAAAAATCAGGTAGATGACAAAAAAGTTGAGGTTGAAAACTTTATGGATAAGAAGCAGCAAACTGAGGTAACAGGAAATAACGATAAACACTATTCCCAGCATAAGCGGAAAAGCAAACGTCATACTGCAAATCCTTTCCAGCTTCAACACCATATCGGAAGGCCGGGAATAGGTATAATGCCTGGCGTTTTTAAACAGGTTTTCATTGATAACTCCTCGTGGAAAGGCATAACTTAGCCCCAGCAACCCGGCCCATGCAAACCGCAAGCCAAGGTGCAGAATAAAGAAGATCTTAAATACATTGATTACTTGTGAAATATAGATCAGTACCAGCCAGGCTCCCAGGTACTTTAATCCATAATCCTGAATAATACGGATGGCAAACTCGTATACCTGCGCCGGGAAAGCAAAGATGAAAGCCAGAATTATACCGGAAATAATAACTTCAGGTTCCCAGCTGTTTCTTTGCAATTGCTCCAGCCACTCCTGTTCTTGTTTCTGCTTCTCATCAGTTAATAGCTCCATAGATGCTACGGCTCTGCCAGGTATTCGTGTACAAACTTAATAGACATAGCTCCTTCGCCTACGGCTGAAGCAATGCGGTTCATAGCGCCTGCCCGTACATCGCCTGCTGCAAAAATACCAGGCATACTGGATTCCAGCAGAAAAGGCTCTCTATCAAGTTTCCACTTCTTTTTGAAAAAATCAAACCTGAGTAGATCCCGGCCGGTTTCAATATAGCCTTTCTCGTTGCGGATCAGGTCCAGTTGCACCCATTCGGTACATGGTTTGGCGCCAATAAAAATAAAAACAGAATTCGTTTTTACAAGTTCTGTAGCACCGTTCTCTATATTTTGTATCACAATTTCTTCTAAGCGGCCATCTCCCTGCATTTTGGTTATTATCGTTTTGCCACAAACTACAATGTTTTTTGTGCTGTTGATCTGATCTATCAGGTACTGCGACATAGTCGAGCTTAAATCTGGCTTGCGGACCAGAATATGTACACTGCGGGCATATTTGGAAAGATACATAGCAGCTTGTCCGGCAGAGTTTCCGCCACCCACTACATATACATCCTGATCAGAGCAGGCGTAGGCTTCAGTAGTAGCTGCCCCATAATATACCCCGGCGCCAGTGTAGTTTTCCTCGCCTGTGGCTCCTAGCTGCCGGTAGCTTACACCGGTGGTAATTACTACGCTGCGGGCATTTATTTCTGTGCCGTCGCTTAGTTGTATAATTTTATAGCCATCTTTCACCGTAATGTTAGCTACTTCCTGGGGAGATAGGAATTCTGCTCCAAATCTGGTAGCCTGCGTAATAGCCCGTCTGGTGAGTTCGGCACCACTTAATCCGGTGGGAAAACCCAGGTAATTTTCTATGCGGGAACTGGTACCTGCTTGCCCGCCAGGTGCCCGCCGTTCGATAAGCAAGGTTTTCAATCCTTCGGAAGCTCCATACACGGCAGCCGCTAACCCGGCCGGACCAGCTCCAATGATGACTACATCGTACAATTTTTCTGAGGCTTGTGCTTTCAGGCCTATTTTGTTGCCAACTGAAATAATATCCGGGCGGGCCAGAAAAGAGCCATCTTCAAAGAAAATAGCCGGCATGTCTTTTAACTCAAGATCGCTTAATTGGACCAGTTCTCTGGCTTTATCACTGGTTTCTACATCCAGCCAGGCAAAAGGAATGAGGTTACCTGCCAGAAAGTCTTTAATATTGTGCGATTGAGGGGACCATTGATAGCCTACTACCCGTATGCCTGGCGAATCGGGGCGGTAGGTGCTTTGCCACTCGTCTAACAGATCGTTTATTATTGGATACAGTTTTTCTTCCGGCGGGTCCCAGGGTTTCATCAAATAGTAATCCAGCTGCACATCATTTATGGCTTTTATAGCAGCGTTGGTGTCAGAGTAGGCCGTAAGTAAAACCCGCTTAGCGGCAGGAAAATGCGTTTTGGCTTGCTGCAAAAAGTCTACCCCTTGCAGGCCGGGCATCCGCTGATCGGAAAGGAATAACGCTATTTCTTCGTTTCGCAGCTTCAATTCCTGCACCGTTTGCAGAGCTTCATTGCCAGATGAGGCACTTAAGATACGGTAATCTTTCCGGTATTTGCTGCGTAAGTCGCGTTCGATGGCACGTAATACTTGCGGATCGTCGTCTATAACAAGGATAATCGGTGGTTTCATAGGGTTAAGGAAAAGGTCATACAAAGTACTTCATTACTTACTTTACTGCTCACTCTCCAAAGGAAAGGTAATAGTGAATTGCGTACGGCCAGGAATAGATTCTACCTGGATTGTTCCACTATGGTTCTGAACAATACGGTTTACAATATCTAAGCCGAGGCCAGTACCTTTGCCTATTTCTTTGGTCGTAAAAAATGGGTCGAATATTTTAGAGATAATTTCCGGAGGAATGCCAGTGCCATTGTCGGTTATTTGTACCTGAGCAAAGCTGCCTTCTTTGTGTGTAGAAATTTCCAGTATGCCCCCTGTATCCATGGCATCAATGGCATTGTCAATCAGGTTAGTCCAGAGTTGATTTAGTTCGGTAATAATTCCTCTGGCTTGAGGTAAGTCCTCGGCATACCTTTTTTGTACCTGAATCTGTTTGCTTGTTAGCTTATAGCTAAGCATGCTTAAGGTGGTATCAATGCCTGTATGCAGGTTTACCCATTGCCTGTCGGAGGCCTGGTCCATGTGTGTATAGACTTTTACACTATTCACAATACCAGAAATCCGGGTGGACGCTTCCTGAATTTCTTTTACCAGACTTCCCATATTCAGCGTGGTTTCCAGCCAGGCTAGTATATCAGATAAAGCTTTTGCCGGAGTTTGTGCAGCAATCGTTTCCAGATCAGCTATATCTATTCCCGAACGGACAAACGTTTCTGCCAGACACCAGCTTTCTTCTATTTCTTTGGCATCCATCCAGTTTATCAGTTCTTCTTCTTTTTCGCTTTGCTGATAGCTGGATAATACAGGCAGCAATTGCCGGGCTTTTGTCTGGATCAATTCCGTCACTTCTCTAAATTCGGCATCTGTTAACTGGTGATTAGTTAACTGTTGTACTAAGGCCGGCAATTTAGCCATGCATTTACCTAATTCGCCTGTGGTCCGGGCTATTGCGGAAGCCGGGTTATTCAGTTCATGCGCCAAACCTGCGGATAGTTTGCTTAACGAAAGGAGTTTTGCCCGTTGCTCCTGAGATTTGGTAAATTCCCGGATACGGCTAGTCATTACAACTACTAGGCGTCTGGTAAGTTCGGGGCTTATGCGTTCTAATTCAGGAAAATCGTCGCGGTGAAAACCCAGAATGGTAGCATGGGTGGCGGCTATAGCAGTGCCAGCAGCTATTTTTAGCTGAGAGAAGGGGAGAAGTCCGGTAATATCGCCTTTATTAATGGTAAAGGCCGGAAGCCACTGGCCATTTTGCTCCAGCAGCAGTTGAATTTTACCTTCCAGAATCACCCACATATGATCTGCGGGTTCTCCTTTTTTAAAGAGATTATCGCCTTCCTGTAATTCAACTATTCTGGTATGTTTAGCAAACCAGTGTAACTGGTCTTCCGGCAACCCATTAAAGGTTGGGATTTCCTGAAGCTGGTCTAATATAGTTTTATCAGATACGTGTGTCATAAAGCATAGAGGAAGATTAGCCTTGTGCCATACAAACAGTATTATAGGTATAGCAAAGGCAAGCGTTAGTTGGCTGTTGCTGCTAGTTATTTCACTTCTTCCGGCACATAAACGGTAAACGTGGTATGGCCAGGTTCAGAGCTTACTTCAATGTCTCCTTTGTGCTGCCCTACAATAATCCGGTGTGCTATTTCCAGCCCCAGGCCTGTGCCTTTCCCTACTCCTTTGGTGGTGAAAAAAGGCTCAAAAATCCGAGCCTGCACTTCTTTGGGGATGCCAATGCCATTGTCGGTAATGGCTACGGCAATTGAGTGTGTGTCCATGCAGGTATCGTCTATATATGTCCGGATGCTGATGGTTCCCCCTTCTGAAACAGCGTCTATGGCATTATCTATCAAATTAGTCCATACCTGGTTTAGTTCACTTCCATAAGCGGCTACCAAAGGTATTCCTTCATCATACTCCTTTATTACCTGAATTCGCTTGGTCTTAAGTTTATGGTTGAGAATGATCAAGGTACTGTTTATGCCTTCATGGATGTTTACTTTCTGCGCTTCTTGCAGGTTCTGGTCCATATAGGAATACTGCTTAATGGCCGTTACCAGATCCGAGATTCGCGTTGTACTAATCGTTAACTCCTGCGACAACAGGCGCATTTCCACTTCCTTATGCATCCACCGCAGAAAATTAGGTACTTGTTCGGGCAGCAACTGTTCACAAAACGTAGAAAGATTTTCTTTGGTAAATCCCACGGCTACCAGCATAGAGGCAATATCCCAGGCTTCGTCCAGCCCCAGTTCTTCCATCCAGTCAATCAGGTCGTCTTCGCGTTCGCTACGTTCCAGGGAACTGAGCTTTATATCTATGTTGATGATATCGCGGATAGGTTGGAACAAAAAGCCTGGCCGGTCAGGTACTTTGAACATAGAAGATTTCAACATTTCTGTAGAATGGTGGTCAAATTCATCCAGCGTAGAGAGCAGATTCTGGGAGGCCCGCTTAGCAGCCGAAGCGGGATTGTTTAATTCATGTGCCAGCCCGGCAGCCATTGTGCCCAAAGACAATAGTTTTTCCCGCTGAAAAGACAATAAATTGATCTCTTGTAAGCGGTTAGCCATATTTTTGAGAATCTTCTTCCGTACGGGTACACAGTCGCCAAGCATCTGCCAGAAATTATCTTCATCAATGCGAAACAGCTTAACATCCGTCATAGCAGACGCGTTGCCAGGATGAGGCGTGCCGGCCAGCAAGGGAAGTTCACCTCCGGTCATGCCTTTGGTGAAAGTGCTGATAAACAAACGTTGGCCTTTAATTATGCGGTATATCTGAAAAGTGCCTTCCAGCACAACCATAAAATACTTGGCCTCGTCTCCTTCCAGCCACATTTGCTCCCCGGCCTTATATTCTACCATTTCGCCATGGATGTCGCAGAGCAGCTCTTCCTCACTCAGGTCTGCAAAAAGATCTATATTCTCCAGTTGTTTTAGCTTCATAAGGTGGTTGGATGTTTAGTAGTTTGTTGTACATGCACAGCCTGCTTCTGGTAGTATTACTCCGTTTGCTGGCTAAGCAATCCATAGCTGTTTAAGGCGATGTTCAGGTCTTGAATAGAAGGATTTTTTAGCTTTTTTTCGCCCACAACCACCATCGGAAACTTTATTTTTCCGCCATTCATGTCTTTTACTGCCTGTTCGGCTTCCGGGTCTTTTTCTACATTGTAATAATCGTAGCGTATGCCTATCAGTTGAAAATAATTTTTGAAGCCGGTGGTTTTCGGGCACCAGTCTGTGCCGTAAAGGGTAGGTTTTATAGAATCCATGGATGTAGCATTATTCGTTAGGAACCGTACGTAGTTTATTCACCATATCTGATGAGATGGTATCAGCATAAAAGCCATAGGCATTTACCAGTACTCCTTTAACCCCGGCATTTGATTCTATGCCATACAGTATAGCGTTGTCTGCCGGGTCTGTCATGCCTTCAAACCGGTAAAACTCTTTAATGGCAAACTGCTCAGGGTGCAGCATCAAGTTTAATTCTTTACATGCCAGGCAATTTTCAGCCAGGTTAAAATCATATACATAGCCTCTTTCGCGGAGGTCTGTGAGGGCATCGGTCAAGGTTTTAAATTGTTTCATGGAAGGTAAGGGTTTGTTTGAGGGTAAGTACTTAAGAGCATGTTTAAAATTTAATAAGAAAGAACTAACATTATGATTTACAGCATGGCATCTTACTTTCTTTGTCATTGCTACAAAGAAGTAACAAAGAAAAATCTAGAAAAAACAACGCTTCCCCGCTTTAAGCCTACGCATGGCCCGCAGTTTTTTCAGGCCTGCGCTCATGGAATATTATTCTATCTTGCATCTCATTCTAATTTTGTTTCTATTCCAAATAAAATTTTTAAACATGATTTAAGATAAGAAAGACCGTAGCATCCAGGCCATTTTTTCGTGTTGTTCCATTAGACCTGTCAGAAAGTCGCTGGTGCCGGCATCATGGTATTTTTCAGCGGCTGTTTGCTGGTCTTCCCGCAGGTGGCGGATAATCGTCTCGTGGTCGTTCAGCAGGTTTTGCAGCATACTGCCAGTGGAAGGGGCATCGCTGATTGCTTCTTTCAGCCGGCTGAACTTGCTAAACTGCTCCATGGTCCCAAATGCAAAAGAACCTAAGGCCCGCACGCGTTCGGCTACCTCATCCATTATTTCATCCAGGGCTTCGTATTGAATTTCAAAGAACTTATGCAGCTCGTAAAAATCGCGGCCAGTCACATTCCAATGGTAGTTACGGGTTTTGGTATAGAGCAGAAATTCATCGGATAATAAATGATTCAGGATGGTGGCTGACCCGGTACGGTCTTTTTCTTCTAGGCCAATATTTATTTTCATAGTGATAAAAATTTATTTCGGTACGTAAAAGTTAAGAGGGTATCCTGGTTACCTCTTCGTAGGAAGGTTCCAGATAGCCTTGTTTAAAAGCAATTTGTGAGTTGGCAAAGCGGCAAATCTGGTCAATCCCTTCATTGTTGTTGATCATGGGGGTTTGTGGAATAACTGTTCCGGTTTTTATATTATACACCCAGCCATGCAAATATGGACGATTTTCTGTACGCCAGGCGTTTTGTATGGTATTTATTTTGCCCAGATTGTATACCTGCTGTACGACACTTAGTTCTACCAGGCGTTCTTCCCGCTTTTCCTCATCCAGGTCTTTTAAAAAGTGCCAGTAAAAATTGTGGGTATCTTTGATCTGCTGGAGCCAGTTGTCAATCAGGCCAAACTGCTGATTATGCATAGCTGCATGTACGCCCCCACATTTATAGTGGCCGCACACAATAATGTGTTCTACTTTCAATACATCTACCGCATACTGAATTACACTTAGCAGGTTCATGTCTGTTTGCACCACCAGGTTGGCAATGTTGCGGTGCACAAAAATTTCGCCGGGCAATGTTTTGGTAATTTCATTGGGTGGTACACGGCTATCTGAGCAGCCAATCCACAGGTATTTGGGGTGCTGCCCCTGCGACAAGGTTTCAAAAAAGTCTGGATCAATGGCGAGCCTTTCCTGTACCCATTCTTTGTTATTGTCAATAAGGCGTTGAATAGATGATAGCATAGGAGTTTATAAGGGTTTAGGTGAATTTTTTGGATGAAGCACAAAAGTTTTAGCTAGAATACTTTTTCATACAACTCTTTTTCATCTTCTTTTTCTACTTCTGCATACAGACATAATATTTCATAGGTATTATTTTTTATGGTAGTCGCTATATTACCGGTAGGCAAGTCATTGCAGTCCAGTCCAAAAGGGTCTTCTATTTCTTCGGCCATCAGCTCTACTCCAATAAATGCATAGAAAATAAACATGACCAGTAAAATGGTATAATAACCGAACTCTTCCAACAAGCCAAAAGGCAATATTACCGTGTAAAGCATAATAAAGGTCTTAATATATATGCTATAGGAAAAAGGAATGGGTGTTTTTTTAATCCGTTCACAAGCTCCCAGAATATCGGTAAAGGCTTGAAGATGTGTCTTGAGTGGAATAGCATCGTATCCGGAAATGGTGCCGTTCTTTTGTAATTGCTGCGTGCGCTCGTAGAGTTGCGAGATAATATGGTTAGGAATATGCTGCCTGCTCTGGTATATTTTCTGTTCTACCGGGTCCAGGTGGTGCAATTCTTCCAGTTTTACGCCTTTCCGCAGGTGTTCTTTCATGGCAATGGCAAAGTTGGCAATATGCTTGGCATAAAAATTCCGGTCTTCGGTAGCCTGGCCTTCCAGCAGACTATGCACCATTAAGGCCATATTCCGGCTGTTGTTTACCAGACCTCCCCATAACTTCCTGCCTTCCCACCAACGGTCGTAGGCGGTATTTGTCCGGAACACGAGCAGAATACTTAAGACAATGCCCAGCAGGGAGAATACATTGGAATGAAACTTAATCTGGAGCTGCAATACCTCCATTACAATAAAGGATAAAACCGCCGTAATCAGCCCTACCAACAGCGTACTTCTGAATATCTGACGGATAATATAACTTCTGTAGAAATTAACAATTGTTTCTATCCACTCTTTGTTATCGTAAATAACCATAAATGCTTGTGAAAAACTGAGGATACGCTAATTTGCAAGTGATTTTCATTGGCCATACATAGACCATTGAGCCTGTTATAGAAATACAGCAGTAATCGCAACCTAAGTAGAATAGGCGTATGGAATACTGGCAAATTAGCCCGGTCAAGTTAGGAAAAAATATTGAATAACAAAATGGTCTACATCCGCTACAAAGGTAATCGCCATTGGCTAATATTCTGTAGACATGGTCGGGTAGCTACTAGTGGTTGACTATAATC
Organism: Rhodocytophaga aerolata; assembly: GCF_030503435.1. Taxonomy (GTDB): domain Bacteria; phylum Bacteroidota; class Bacteroidia; order Cytophagales; family 172606-1; genus Rhodocytophaga; species Rhodocytophaga aerolata. The sequence goes on along the minus strand of NZ_JAUKPO010000005.1, from coordinate 114,977 downwards.
CGGTGGGCAGCGGACCTACTTATGAGTACTTATGGGTCATTCATCTTTAACTATGCAGCTTTTTGAATTTGGTGCTTATCAAACTTTGCCTGAGGGAGTAGACCTGGCAGCTTTTAAAGCATACCTAAGGGAGGTATGGAGTCACCGGAATCTCTATACCACAGTACCTGACATAGACGAAGTCTTGAGTGAAGAACAGGAAACTGATCTTCGGCACCAGGGCCAGGCTATGCTGAAATTCGATGGGCGGGATATGCAAGCCCGTAATTATGCAGGATTTGTGCAATACAATTCTTTGCATGTGCAGCTGCTTCCAAAAATTTTTGCCAGCCAAGCCTTTACGGCAAACCAGGTATTTGAGCATTTGTTGTTTTATTTATCTTATGGGAATAGCTTCCGCTTTCCCTTCAGCTGGAATGGTTTAACTACCGGAGGCCAACAAAATATGCTACAACTGCTTATTCACTGGTTTGCGGCGTATGCAGAAAAAATACTGACCGAAAGACCCTACCAGGCTTACCAGGAAGTACGAGAGCCCACTGGCTATATGAAAGGTAAACTGGATGTAGCTCAGTATGTACGTCATACCTTGAGTAGCGGTCAGTGGCAGGAATTATATACCCGGCATGCTCCCTTTGTGTACGATAATACGTTTAACCGTCTGGTAAAATATACCGTTTCCCGTTTGCTTCCTCTAGCCTCTGAACATTCCAGAGAATGGTTAACAGCCTTATTGTTTTTATTGCAGGAAGTAAGCGATCAGCATTTTGCGTATACAGATTGTGATAATATCTACATCAACCGCCTGCACGAAGATCACCTGAATATAGTGCAGATGTGCCGGTTTTTTTTAGCAAACGAAAGATTGAAGGTACCAGAAGAAAATGGTATCTGCTTTTCTTTTTTACTGCCGATGGAACGGGTATTTGAAGAGTTTGTAGCAGGGTTTATTGCACATCATTTTCCTGAGTTGCAGCCAGAAGTGCAAGCTGTACATACGTTTGCCAGTGATCAAGGGAAGCGGATTCTGCACATCAGAAATGATATTTGGGTGCCAGGTTCGGGAATCATCCTGGATACGAAGTACAAATGTATAGATGCCGGATCGCAATCCCTTGTTAGCCAGTTGCAGCACAGCGATTTGTACCAGATGGTGGCTTATGCCGTTAGCCGGAACTGTACAGAGGTGCATATAATTTATCCTCAAACCGGCCAGGCGGAAGAAGTTACGCTGGAAATACCGGATGCGTTAGCGGGAAAAATTATATATGTTCATTTACACCTGATTCCTGTAATGATGCCTAACAATAGCCAGTTGACCGGCGAATCGGTAGTGGATGTACTCACTCCATTATTGAAAAAGAAATTTGAAGCTATTTTAAAAAAGGTGGAATAAAATAATTGTCGAAAAAATGTTAGCTTTCTTCAAATAGATGAGGCAAAAGCAAAAGGTTAATCAACGATAGAATAAATCTATTAAGCTACTTCCACATCCAGTAGGGCAAATTTAGCTTTTACTTCTTCTACCAGACTCTTCCGCACAGAGAGACGGATATGGCAAGTATCTGTGAAATCCTGAGAGATAACATCCATTTCGTAATCTTTCACCAGTTTCATTACTGCATTCATCCAGTCGTAGCCGAAATGAACAATTACCTGGGCAGGAATTATTTTTTGTAGGATGGCAGCTTTATCCAACGCATCGGCAGTAGCGGTTTTGTAGGCATGAATGAGCCCACCAACCCCCAGTTTTGTTCCCCCAAAATACCGCACGACTATCACCAAAACCTGTGTTAGGTTCCGGGAACGGATTTGCCCCAGAATAGGATCACCAGCCGAGTGGGAGGGTTCACCATCGTCGTTGGCCCGGTAGTGTTGGCCTTGTTCACCTATCATATAGGCATAGCAATGGTGCCGGGCATCATAGTATTGTTTTCTTGCCTGGGCTATTAGTTCTTTTACTTCTTCTTCAGAAGCTACCGGATACGCTAGTGCAATAAATTTGCTGCCTTTTTCTTTATACAACCCTTCTACCGGAAAGGCAATGGTAAGAAACGTATCTGGCTCAGGCATTTTTTAGGTAATTTTTGGCTTCACGGACAGTCGATTCATATTCGGCTAACTCCAGGGATTTTTTGTAGTTTTCCTTGGCTCGTTGTTTATTCCCTTCTTGGTCTGCAATACGGGCTAAGCCTGCATAGGCTTGGGCGTAATAATCTTTGGTGTATCGTTTGTCATTTGTTCCCAGAGTAAATGCTTTCTGGTAATTGAGCCTGGCCAGGGCATGGTTTTTTGTGCCTTTTTCCTGAATAATTCCCTGGAAAACATAGGCTGCGCCATGAAACATTTTATTTGGTTGTGCCAGCAACTGTTGTATATACGGCTGTGCCTGTTCGTATTTTCCATTGGCTACCAGCATCTCAGCATGCCGCATAATATACTGTGTATTTGCCGGGTACTTATTGATCAACAGTTGTGTATACTGAAGGGCTTTCTGAAGTTTGAGTTCATGTTTTATGTAAATATGCGCCAGCCAGTAACAAGCTTCTGTCCGGGAAAAAATACCCCGGTGAATACTTTTCTCCATTTGTTGCAGCCCTAGTTCCTTGTTTCCATCGGTAAAGAAAAACATAAATGGTTTTACTACCGGATGGTTTTCCGGGTATTGCACCACATAGTAATTATATAAGCCGGTAGAAAAGAAAAATTCCGGAAATTTGTTCATCAGCTCAAACCCTTTTTTCATAAAAGCATACGTTTTTTTTGCCTCTCCCAGGGCTTTCATATAGTCTTTTTCTTCGGCCGCCACCAGCGACAAATAACTATGGGCCGACAGGGCAAAGAATATTCCTTCCGGATGGTTGGTATCTTCACCGAAAGTGGCTTTGGTTTTTTCCAGCGCCTCCCGCAAGTAAGTTTGATACGTGCTGTATGCCTGCGATTTTGGGTCCATCGGAAAATGTTTCCAGGAACTATATAATGCCTGTAGCATAGGCGAAACCGGATGCCGGGGATACCGCTTTTCTACCATTGCTATCATACGTTCGGCCTCAACAAACTCAAAATTATAAATTTTATCTAAGGTCTGTTTTATTTGTTGCTGAGCCAGGGTATCTGTTAAAAGTTGTGCCTGTACAGAAAAAAAAGCCAGAAACAGGCCAAAGAATATCACCACTGCATGTACATTAAACTTCATTTTGCAAAGTTGAAGCAGATCTGGTAGAAATACAAAAGCTATACGTAATTAGGTAGGCAAAGGAACGTTTTCTTGATAATTGGTTATGTAAGATAACATACGGTAATTTGGCAGAAGCAAGGCTATATTATTGCTATGTTCATGCATTTGTCACATAAGCAGAAATGCCAGATGCATGGGTATGTAAGTTCAACTTGTTTTCTCTTAAATTCATATAGCTCTACTAGCTTATCTTTATCAGCTAATCTATTATCACTTGAAAAGAAAAATAGTTTACTCTATAGCTGCTCTGGTTTTACTAACCGGCATTGTTACGCTGTTTTGCAATTGGCAGGTACGGTATGCTACCACTCCCTATCTTTTTCAGTCTGCAGCCCAAACACCACATAATAAAGTAGGGCTCGTGCTGGGGACCAGCAAAAAATTGTCTAACGGAATGCCGAATCAGTATTTTTACAACCGGATAAAAGCAGCTGTAGAACTGTATGAGTCTGGTAAAATAGACCGGATAATTATTAGTGGAGACAACAGTACCAGATATTACAATGAGCCGCAGGATATGAAGGAAGCATTAATGGAACATGGTATCCCGGAGAATCGCATATACCAGGATTACGCCGGTTTCCGCACCCTTGATTCAGTAATTCGTTGTAAAGAAATTTTTGGGCAGAATAAGATAACGATTATTTCTCAGAAGTTTCATAATGCCCGGGCAGTTTTTATTGCCCGCCATCATCAGATAGAAGCCATAGGCTACAATGCCAAGGACGTAAACAAAGCGGCAGGTTTTAAAACGAATGTACGGGAAATATTAGCCAGAGTAAAATTGTTTATCGACTTATATATACTGGATCAGCAGCCCAAATTTTTGGGTGAGAAAATTGAAATCCAGTAAATATCATACCTTATTTCTTATGTTGGCTACACCAAGTTTCTTTACACCAATGATTTTATAAAAATCCACTTTCTGTCTCTCTTGTTTTTATCCGCAATGGAATCTCTTTTAAAATTGCGTTTAATTCTTCTTCTGAACATTTTTCATAAGCCTTTTTGTACTTTCGTTGGCACTGTTTGTTAATAATAAAAGCATACTCTTGAATAATGCCTATAATAATTTTATTGAGACTTTCAATCTTTTCTTCATCGGTTAGATTAATAAATAAAAAAGCATCGCGAGGATGTTGAGAATATGTTCTATTCTTATCGTAGTTTAAGAGATGTTTTTCTAAATTCTTACTATCATCATACCTTGTTATTGTTAATCTATTTCTATCTTTCCAATCAAATATTCCATATTCACAAATTGGTTGCATCAAAGGAATAGTTAGTTTCTTGTTATCAATCGTTAATTGTAAATGTATTTCTTCAAAACTCCCTTTGTTGCTTTTACATATTGAATCATTTAGTGCCTTTCGAAAATCTCCAAAATTTTTGTAATCTTTCATATTAATAATCATTTCTCGATCAATAGGCTTGGGAAAAATTGATTTTGGAAAAATATTTGGAAAGAATGTAAATTCTCTGCTTTAGATAAAAAAGTGTTTTTATCATAGGGATTACAACTAAATAAGACCAAAAATAGAAAAAGTTTCTTCCACATTGTTCTGATTAACTTAACCTTTTGGTGTAAATGAATCGATAGTTCTACTACTTAATATGATCAATAATTATAGAACAAAAAAGGTGATGCCTTGACATCACCTTTTCTTATAGATAGTAAAACTAAACTACCTCATTCTGTCTGCTGAACGCACCAGGTTTTCATCGCGGCGGATGAAGCGGTTAGCCAGAATGTTGCAGATCATGGATATAACGACCAGGTAAAATCCGGCTTCATAATTTTCAAATCCGGCGGCTGTCTGGTTGGCCTGTGGCAATAGATCTTCACCCTGGCGGGAGAAATATAAAATGAGTCCAAGCACGCCTGCCATGAGCAGAGAATTGAGGGCACCGAGTTTGATTTGGGTTAACCTGTTTTTAAATTGGCTTAATGAATAAAAGGCTACCAGGGCCGAGCCTACCGCGAGTATTGCAATATAAAACGTAGGAGTGGAGGCGGCTACTTCCCCATTTTGCACAAATTCTAATGACAAGGCATTCAACGTAACCACTTCCCCATTCTGACTGCCAGCTTTCTGCCAGCTGGGAAATACGATACTTAAAATCATGCACACACCTAACACAAACAAAAATATAGATTGCACTCTCTGTAACATAATCGGGATTGTTATAAATAAAATTCGTTTTAACTCTATAGAGAACTAGTAGGACGTAAAGCTATCAATATTTAGCGTATCCTCTGTTGATCAGGTTTTAATTATTAGTTATTTTCTGCTAAGTAAGGCGAATTCTTTGGCAAAATAAGTTAGGATAATTTTGGCTCCTGCCCGCTTCATACTCATGAGGCATTCCAGCATAGCACGTTCGCCATCTACCCAGCCCCGTTGCGCAGAAGCCTTAATCATAGCGTATTCGCCACTTACATTATAAGCGGCTATCGGAATGTCAAAGTTCTGGTTGAGCAATTTGATAATATCCAAATAGGCTAGGGCAGGTTTTACCATCAGAAAATCCGCTCCTTCCTGGTAATCCAGTTCTGCTTCTATAAGGGCTTCGCGGCTGTTGGCGGGATTCATCTGGTACGTTTTTTTATCACCAAACTTAGGAGCAGAGTCCAGGGCATCACGGAATGGCACATAGAAGGCGCTAGCATATTTGGCCGTGTACGACATAATAGAGACGTTGGTAAAGCCTTTTTTATCCAGTAGTTCCCGCAGATAGCCTACCCGGCCATCCATCATGTCGGAAGGGCCCAGAATATCGGCACCGGCCTGGGCTTGTGCTAGGGCCATTTTTCCTAGTATCTCCAGGGTTTCATCATTCAATATTTCGCCATTCTTGACCAGGCCATCGTGGCCATCGGAGCTGTAGGGATCCATCGCTACATCGGTCATGATGCAGGCTTCCGGCATCTGTTCTTTTATGGTGCGGATGGCATTCAGGTATAAACCGTCCGGGTTGTAACTTTCTTTGGCGTAGCTATCTTTCAGGTCATCGGGAATATGCGGAAATACATCAAAGGTTTTAATGCCCAGTTCCATACAGGTATGTATTTCTTCCAGCATCTGGTCTAAGGAGAAACGGTAAATTCCAGGCATTGAGCCAATTTCTACTTTCTTCTTTTCTCCGGCTGTCAGAAACAAAGGAAATATTAGGTCATTGACAGAGAGGGTATTTTCTTCTGCTAAGGCACGTATTACTGGGGATTTGCGGTTTCTTCTGGGTCTTCTAAGCATAAGCTGTGGTGGTCAAAAGTATAAAATGGAAAGGCATACAAATAAATACCTTTGTATTCTGCAAAATTAGAAAACTTTACCTTTATCAGGTAGCTATTACGGAAACTGTGGAAAAAAGAAAAGCCATATCCCGGTGACATGGCTTTCGTGAGAACTGAATAGGTTGAGTTTACTTGTCTACCGGAGGCAGATCCAGAGAATTCAGAACCATGAGTTTATATCCGGTTCCATGTACATTTACTATTTCAATAGAAGGATCGTCTTTCAGGTATTTGCGGAGCTTGGTAATGTATACATCCATGCTACGGGCATTAAAATAGGTATCGTTCTGCCAGATATGTTTTAAGGCAATAGATCTTTCCAGGGTATGATTGAGATTCAGGCACAGCAGCCGCAAGAGTTCCGATTCTTTAGAGGTCAGTTTTACTGACTGGTTCTTGATAGCCAATGTCTGAAACTCATAATCAAAAGTATACTGGCCAATGGTAAATTGTTTCGTGTCTTTCGTAGTTTCGCCTGACTGACCAGACCGGCGCAAAATGGCTTTCATGCGTAAAAGCAGCTCTTCCATGCTAAAAGGTTTGGTCATATAATCATCTGCACCAATCCGTAATCCTTCCAGCGTATCTTCTTTCAACGATTTGGCGGTGAGAAAAATAATGGGAATCTGCTTATTTGAAGCCCGGATTTCTTTTGCCAGGGAAAAGCCATCTTTTTTGGGAAGCATCACATCAAAAATACACAGGTCATAGTGGTTTTGCTGGTAATACGTAAATGCCTTTTCCCCATCTCTGGCCAGGGTAGTTTCAAAGCCTTTTATTTCCAGGTATTCTTGCAGCAACTGGCCCAGATTCGGATCATCTTCTACCAGGAGTATTTTTGTTGCAGAGCTGTTCATACGGATATCTCTCTATTCCTCAACGAAGATACTGACAAAAGCCAACAGAACGTAGAATTTAACATCTTTTAACAATAACCAAGTGTACCCGGCCGACAGGCTAAATCCCATAAAGGTTAATCTCTCATCATTTGTCAATATTCATTATTTACCTGCTTTGTCGCGGCGTTGTTTCAATTCCCGCCAGGTAGTTAAAATAATGCCTTCCTGTTCAATGGCTTTTTTTAAGGCAGGGTCCATCATGGCCAGCATATCTCCTTTACGTGACTCGCCAGAACCTGAAATATATTGAAATACTTCTGTTGGAGCTGTACAATGCATAATTACCATCGTTACTCCTGGTTTTAGCGCCTTTATAGACTGAATGTATTTCTCCGTTTTCATTTTCCGCAGGTTTTCGTTGGTAGGCTTTACCCCGGCAGGCAGTTTCCATCCGTAGCTGGTGTTATGCAGATCGTCTAATACTGGTAAACCTGCTTGCCAGATCATCTGGCCGGCTTGCCTGAACTGGCTGGCTTGTGCAGCCGGAGGAAATGCTTGCCCTTTCTTTATTTGGCCATCGGCTACGGCTTCTTCGGCCAGTTGTGCAAAAATGGCTGTATTATGTCCGCCGGGGAACATAACCGGTATTTTGTGCTCAATGCCTACTTTGATATACCGCTCCATAAAAGCCGGTGAAGCAAACAAGGTTCCCATATGCGAATCCATATGCGTAGGTTCAAAGCCCATTTCCTGTGCACGAGCCAGCTGTGCCCGTATTTCTGCCTCCACTTCGTCGGGAGAAGCATGTTGCACGACTTGCGCCACATTTGGCCACAAGGCACCTTCTTTATCTACCAGGCCTGGGGAAGCAGGTTTACCGGTAAGCGGCCCCCAGCGGTAATCCTGCCACTCCGAAGTTAACGTTAAATGTAAACCCGCATCTACGCTTGGATGTTGTTTTAAATATTTTACAAAACCTGGTACCCAAGGGCAGGGCATCATCACACTCACAGAATTGGCTATTCCCTCTTCCATTGCTTTAATGGCTCCCAGGTTAGAGTCATAGGACATGCCGGCATCATCTACATGCAGAATAATTACCCGGTCGCCTTTTTTCCACCCCAGTTTTTCTGCATACGTTTGTTCAGTTTGTGCATAGCTAGCAGTCATAGGTAAGAAAAGGAGAAGGAGCAAACAACAACTAATACGGCAGAATGTATAGGTTTTCACAGATATACGTTTTATAGGATCATTATTACCTAAACATAGCATTTTCCTCAGAAAGAATAAAACAATTGCAAGCCTATAGGAGATAATAGTATAAAAAGGCTTTATTCATTTAATTTTGTATATTCATCAGAAAATATTCTTATATCCCAGGCACCTTATACAATCCATAGTACTTGATAATTTATAAACGTTCAACCCCTACTCCCATGAAAAATCCTGCTACTTTCTACCGATGGCTTAGTATTCTTTTGCTTATCTCTGGTTACACCTTGCCAGTACAGGCGCAGAATTTAACTCTTAGGGCAGACAAATTACGGAATGAAGAAAATGTAGCCATAGACGGCTGGGTAGTGAATCTGGAGCAGCCAAGCAATATTGTAGAAGAAAAACTTACTAACTATGCTAAAACTACCTTCAGTGCCAAACCAGATAAACGGACAAAAAATGTATGGGTATTTCCAAAAGTCCAGCTGAAGGAGATAACCCCTTTGCGGGGCGATTTGCGGGCTGTGCTCACCCCAGGCACTGATAATACTACCTTAGGTTTTACGTTCAGTCCAGGCTACGATATTCATCTGAGCAAGGAGCAGTATCCCAAAGAGTTGGCTAAGCTGGAAACCTGGGTTAAGCAATATGTAAAATACCACTACACGGAAGTGTATACCGACCAGATAGCCCAGAAGGAGAAAGAACTAAAAAATAGACAAAGTGCCCTGGAAAAGGAAGAGAAAAAACTGACAAAGCTGCGGGAATCTTTGTTTGATTCAGAAGCCAAAGCGGAATCTGGGGATGCGAAAGCTACCGCGAAAAATGAAAAAAATAAAACGGAAATTGCCGGTATAGAAAGCAATGTAGATAAATTGCGGGGAGAAATCGGAGAGATAGAAGCGGCTATTGCTGAGCTGAACGATTCTATTAAAAAAGTGAAGGAGTGACGTTAAAAGATGTTCAATAACCCTGGTTAGTTTTACCAACAACAGATTGAAGGATACATGACTTTTGAAGAATTTAAATCTAGTTTATCCGCTGATACCCCGCAGGCAGGAATGCCCAAATTAGCAGAAGCCCTCTGGTACGATGCCAAGGGAAACTGGGATAAAGCACATGACATAGCTCAGGAAACAAATAGCCCAGATCATTGTTTGCTTCATGCGTATTTGCACCGCAAGGAGGGAGATACCTGGAATGCCAATTACTGGTACAACCGGGCCGGAAGAAAAATGCCTTCTACTTCGTTAGAAGCTGAATGGGAAGCTATCAGCAGAGAATTTCTACGCTACTAATGTAACAGGCGAGCAGCATTATAGTATGTAAATGAATACAAACCCTCACCGGTTAAAAGCCGGTGAGGGTTTGTTATATCAGTCGGCTCTTTCTACTTTACCTGAACCGGAAATATCTACATCTACCGTTGGGTTGCCTTTGTAGCGTACTTTGCCGCTGCCGCTTACTTTGGCTTTCAAATAGTCGCTTACGGATATTTCCGCATTGCCTGAGCCGCTAATCCGGATGTTGGTTTCGGCAGATAATAACTCATAGGCACGTATTTTACCTGACCCTGAAATAGTAGATAAATGTTCTGCACAGGTGCCATTCAAATAAAGATCGCCGGAGCCCGAAATATCACTATCAATGCGGTTCGCATTCAGGGCTCCAAAATCAATGCTGCCAGAGCCGGAGATTACCAACGAAACATCGTCAGATTCAAAGTCGGTATCTCCTATAATTTTACCAGAGCCAGATACTTTCAAATACGTTACTTCCGGAACAGTGATATAAATTTTGATTTCCTTATACCTTCTCACCTGATGATGGCCAAAACCTATCTCCAGTTTACCTTTACGTACTTTGGTTTCCAGAATATCCAGTATGTTTTCCTGGGCTTCAATTTCTATTTCCTGGGTTGGACCTTGTTTCAGAATTACTTCGCCATCCACCGCTAAATCGATCTGGTCGAAGTCGGCTATGTTGCGGGTTTCGGCTACTACCGGGCCTTCTCCTCTGATACCCCAAATATCATCGTCGTGGCAGGCAGACAAAAATAGAAGAGAGAAGGCCATTACATAAATAAGGAGGTTACATGTTGTTTTCATTGCTTTAATTAATGTTTTATTGAATAAATAGATTGTATCTTACTAGTAAGTATTTGGTTGTGAGTAAATTAAAATTCTATCCGGTAATTTAATATGGGTATAAGGCCTGTCTGGTAGCTGGTGGCAATTTCTCCTTTGTCTTCATCGTAATACTTCCCGTATACATTTAGCCGGTTCGTTACATTTTGTATATCCAGGGAAAGAATATGGGATGCTTTCGGGTTGTTTTTGCGGTAACTTAGCCGGATATCCGCCCGGTAATAATTGGAGGCTTGTTCACCAAAAGCTTGATCTTCGTAATACACTGCTTCTCCTTTTACTCTGGAAGCGGCTAGATTAATGGGCGTATAGCGTTTGCCACCTGCCCAGATGATTCTGGTATTTAAGCCAATCAGGTTGGTTTTGCTGCGGCCAACTTTTATTTCTTTGCCGGCTGTTACATTTGCTACAAAGTTTCCATTGAAACGGGTGTTGTACTCCCGGCCATTGGCTGGTTTGTATTTGGAATCGTACAAGGATGTAGTGGCCAGGAAGTAATAATTATTGGTAAAGAATTTTTCTAGCGTAAGTTCCAGCCCATAGTTTCTGCCTGTACCCTTATTTACCAGGCTATCGGTTACAAAGCCATCTTCCCGGTTAATAATTGCCATGGTACTGGCCGGATCTGTACGGATAGGCACCTGGTTAAGCCACTGGTAATATACTTCCGTTTTTAGCCGCAGGTCTTCTTTCAGCTGGTTTTCATACGAGACAACTGCATGGCTTGCTTTGGTAAATCCCAGGTTTCTATTAGGTGTAACATAAGTACCATCTGACAATCGGTGTTGGGCAAAATAGGTAGACATGGCTTCCTGACGGCTGTGCACGCCTACACCCACACCTACTGATTGCCTGGGCGAAAAATCCCATTTCAATCCGGCTCTTGGTTCAAGCGATTTGCTGCCATTCAGCGCTAATTGCAGGTAATGTAATCCGGTATTCAAGGTCAGATTCTGCGCAATACGGTATTTCCACTGTGCATACGATTGAAATAATTGAGAACTTCCCTTGTTTTCAACAAACCTGACCACCTGGTTACCCAAATCTCTGTCGCGGCCTTCGGAAAACAAATCGAATGACAAATGGCTGAATATAATTCCAGTTCGCAGGGTATGCCTGGAATTAAATTTCCGGTTAACCATCACAGAGCCGCGGATGGCTGTATTGGTAAAATTATCCTGGTAATCAAATACTGGCGTATATTCATCATTCAGCGTATCCCTTGTGTATTTGTTTCTATTGCCAGAAAAAGAAAGCACTGATTCAAAAAATGTTTTTTCGTCCAGGAAGTAGGTATGTGTTAAACCAAAAGCCCCCATACTTACTGAAAATGCATCCTGGTGGCGGTCATATTTACTTTCCCATGCCGTAGAATCTTTATCTACAGCTCTTTGCTGGCTACTTAAGCCTCCTAAACCCCATACCGAGAAGTTTCCGGCTTTGCTCGTTGGAAGGTGTACCTTGAAGGAAAAATCCTGAAACTTAGGAATAGATGTTCCGGCAACTTTTATCCCAATATTATCCAGAATGCTTAATGTAGAATAGCGGTAGTTAGCCAGATAGGAAGCCTTTGAATTCTTACTGAAAGGACCTTCTACCGCAAAGTCTACACCCAGCAAGCCTGCCTGGAAAGCATATTCACGCTTTTCGTTATTTCCCCGGCGGAGTTTAATATCAAATACGCCTGAAAGAGCATTGCCATATTCGGCAGGAAAAGCACCGGTAAAGAAATCAGAATTATCCAGCATATTCACACTCAAAATACTTACTGCCCCTCCGGCAGAGCCTTCTTCAGCAAAATGGTTGGGGTTTGGGATTTCCACTCCCTCCAGCCGCCATAACAACCCTTTGGGAGAATTACCCCGAATTACAATTTCGTTGCCTACATCGTCGGTAGACGATACACCGGCAAAAGACAAAGCTGCCCTGGCCGGGTCGTTGATACTGGCTGCATAGCGCTTGGTTTCCTCTACAGAAATAGATCGGGCGCTTAAGGTAGCCATATCGTTTATTGGTTTTCCTTTTTCCTGCTCGGCAGCCACTACTACAATCTCATTCATTTGGATTAAAGATTCTGTCATCCGCACGTTCATGATCACTTCTTTTCCGGAGCCGACAAGCATTTCCGGAATCACTTGTTCTTCATATCCGATAGAAGTTATTTTTATGGTATGCCGGCCTACCGGAACTCCTTCAATGCGGAAGTTTCCATGGCTATCAGTGCTGCTTCCTTTAACAGGGTCGATACTGCTTATTATGACTGAGGCTCCGATAACAGGTGTCTGCGATTCTTTATCTACTACCGTACCCCGGATTGTTTGTGTCAGTGCCTGGGTAGGATTTTGTGCCCAAACTTTTCCGAAAAGGCATAGCAGTAGCCCTATAAGGATTTTTAATGTCCTCATTTTTAGTGTATTATGATGTAAGTATGATTTGTTTGAGTAGGTTTACCTGTATACTAAACCCTCTTGTGAGGCTTATTTTTTCTTAAGCCGTTTTTTCAGCAGATCTATTTCATTCACTACCTGATGAAAGTTCTGGATAGACTGGTTCCAGCCTTCGAGGTAGCTCTTTTGTAACTGAGAATTCTCTTTTTTGATAAATTGTTTGTGTATCATGTCCGTTTATTGTTTTGGTGTGTTAAAAGTTGAGTACTGCGCGAATGGTTGGTGAAAATCCTTCTTAGAATCTGAACCCTGCATGAATGCCCGGCCAGAGTTTTACATTTGTTTTCTCCCAGCGTCCATGATCTTCGTCGTATCTAGTCCAGGAAGGAGCCAGGCCAGAACCGATATTGGCACTATCATTCCCCTGGAATTGCGATACCATGACGTTGATGGCTGGCCCTGCAAAGAAGTAACTATGGTTGCCCAGGCGTACACCTAAGGTGCTGCGTACCTGGTATAGTTCATTTAACTTACTTGTCCAGATTTCGTCTTCATTAATATGGTAGCCTAATGCATCTATATTTACAGCAAACCGGTTGCCTAGGCCAATTTCTGTACCGATACCAAACCCATATCCATAGCGGAAGTAATCTAAATCTCCCTGAGCGCCTAAGGCGAAAATAGTATGGAACCCGCGTGTACCCATTTTATAAGCAATATTGGCATACAAAGCATCGCTTGCCCAAATTTCAACGCGGCGATACCCATTTTTAGCTATATTGATAAGGCCAATCTGTGCACCCTGAATGGTATCGGCTATATTGATTATACCAACCTGTGCACCTTTTACATGTCTGGCCACATTGATAAAACCACTTACTTGTGCCCCATCCACACGGCCATTGGATACATTGGCAAAACCAGCTATCTGCGGGCCACTCACATTGTCTTTGGCTACATTGGTGAAGCCAGCTAGTTGTGCGGTCTGCACACTACCTGTGGTAACATTCGCAAAGCCGGCTGCCTGTAAACCCTGTACATTGCCTTTTGTTACATTCACAAAGCCGGCAACTTGTGCACCTTTTACATTTCCAAGTAATACATTGGTGAAACCGGCGAACTGAATGGCTTCAGAACCGGCACCAGTGGTATTCACAAAACCGGCAAACTGAGCCCCTTTTACCGCGCCGCCATTTACGTTCATAAAGCCGGCAAACTGCGATCCGGTAACGTGATTTCGGACCAAGTTGCCAAATCCGGCAAATTGTACCCCTTTTACATAATCTCTTTCTATATTCAACAGGCCGCCAAACTCTGCACCCTCCAGACCTGCTGCATATCCCATTATCAAGTTAAAGGAAACCATATTCACTACTTCGCCAGATTCCATTCCGTTGGTACCTAGCGGTGATACAAACGTAAACTGAAAAGGTCTTTTGATATAGTCAGTGTTTTCGGAACTTATGGAATCCTGTTCCTGTAAATTGGCATCTGTTTGTTCGGTAAGTTGTTTTTCTCTCCTTGCCTGTTTTTTCTCCGATACTTTGCGCGACGGCGGATATACTTTGCTGGTGATACTCGATACATTAGCAGAAGCCAGTAAACCTTCCATTTTATCTTTTGCCCGCAGCAACTCTGCCATCATTTGTTCAGAAATAGTACCTTCCAATGGCTGACTCTGTGTGGGGCGTATTCCTGTTGTATCCTGGTAAGAAATTTCGTCGGGGCTGCGTTCTTTGGTATAAATGGGTACGCCGGAAGCTCCAGTGATAGTAGGCAAATAGGAGGGTTTGGTCAGTCCTTCCAGCCGTTCTATCTGACTGGTTTTCTTTGGCTCGTTTTTCAAAACTATCTGATTTCCCACCACCTGGTAGCCTACTTCCATATCTTTAAATATTTCGTCTAACGCGGCTTTTAATGGCTGATTTTTTACATTGATACTAACTTTTTTATCCAGTGGAATCAGGTTATTTACATAGGAAAAATTGATGCGGTAATTCTTGCGTATATCTCTGATGATCCGTTCCAGTGAAACCTCCGTATATTGCAAGGATACCTGTGTGTCCAGTAACTCACTTTGGGCCAACAGTGAAAAGTTCAGGCAAAGGGATATCAGGATAAGGAATACGACTCTCCTCATGGCAGTTATATTTTATAAATGTTAATGATTATTTACATCCAGGGCCAAAGAAAATGTATTGGCCATTTTTATGGGAATAGGTTAAATCTACAGAAACCACTAATACATCAATGATTTCCTGCAAGCTGGGGTTCTCATAGGTACCCGTGAACCGGCATTCAAGCAGCCTGTTGTCTGTTACTTCAATAGGTACACCAAAATAATCTCTTAGAGTTCCTACTACTTCCTTCATACTGGTATTGTTAAAGGTAAGTTTGTTGTCTTTCCAGGCCAGAAAGTTTTCATCCGTAATCTTCGTTTGGCTAATTTGTCCGCTGCTATCCGCTATGGCTTTAAGGCCAGGCGTCAGCAGTACACTTGCCTTCTCCGGGTTGTCTTTTGTAGAAAAAGCTACTTTTCCGGTTAGTACCTGCACTTCTGTTTTCCCATTCTCAGTACGTACGGTAAAAGAAGTGCCTAATACTTGGGTTTGGGTAGAGCCACTATAAATAGTAAATGTTTTACCCGCAGCTTTTTTTACGTCAAAAAAGGCTTCTCCTGTTAGGCGGACAACCCGGTCTTTTTCATTAAAATCAGGGGTGTAACTCAGTGAACTGTGTTTGTTGAGTACTATCCGGCTACTATCTGGCAGGTAAAAAGTTTGTTTCTCCTGCTGGGTAGCGAATATTACTGGTGCTGACTGGTTTTTCTGCGTGAGTTTTACTACGTATATAACACCCACGAGTACCAATAAAACAGCCGCTACTTTACTAACTAAGCTCCAGGGTTGAAACCGGATAATTTTAGCTTCTGGTTTTGCGAGGGTGTCTGTTTCTTCCTTTGCTAGATACTCCCGGGATATACCCGCATTGGATTGAAATTTCTGCCAGCCTTTCTCTACATCCGGGGTGTAGTTGTCAGCAGGCGTATCTACCGCATTCCAGACTTTTCTCAGACTGTCAAACAATGCTTTATTATCAGGATGCGCTTGCAACCAGGCAAACAGGAGAGATTTCTCCTCTTCAGAGGCTTCTCCCTGGAGGTATTTAGCCAGCAGATCCCAATATTCAGTATTTGACATTTCCATCATTAGTCCGTATTCGACTTTCTATACCTAAGACAGTAAAAGCAAGAGATACCCCCATACCGACATAAAATATTTTTTAATTTTTTTATTATTTCCCACGCTTCAGGCCGACATGCCTATACCGGCCCAAAGTGACTACTTCACGCATGGCTGGTAAAACCATTAGAAGGTAATGGTAAACAGGTGTTTGATGTAGGCATTCAGGTATTCCCGGAAATGCTTCAAGGCTTTGCCCATTTGATTTTCTACCGTTTTGGGAGAGATATTTAAGGTATCGGCAATTTCTTTGTAGCTCATATTTTCGTGCCGGCTCAGGACAAATATGGTTTTACAGGCAGGAGGGAGTGCTTCGGTTGCTTCGAAAACCCGTTGCTGTACTTCGGCCGCATTCAACATTTCCTCTACATTATTCCCAGATGGCTCCAGTAAATTGGCATCTTCCAGGTGCACCTGCTTTTTGTTTTTTTCCAGATAATTTAAAGCTGAATTAATTGCCGAGCGGTATAAGTAGGACTTTATAGAAAAGTTAATCTCCAGGGTTTGCCGGTTATTCCAGACCTTCATAAATACATCCTGAACAATATCTTCTGCAGCGTCTGTATCCCGCACAATCCGGTTTACTGTACGGCAAAGGGAAGCGTAATAATGTTTAAATAAAAGTTCAATAAATCGTGTCTCATCTGCCTTCTGAAGATGCAGCAAGTCTGCTTCCACATCATTTTTTGTTAGATAAGACATGCGTTAAATACGTAAAAATAAAAAATTACACTTTCTGCAAACGATATACTTAGTACATAGGCATTACTAGTGAATAATTGTACTAAACCTGGTGCGCAACCTGCCTTAACTTCTCTGCATTCAGAAGTGCCTGATGCCGCGGCAAAGGTAGTTGTCTTCTGCTTAATTGCAAATGTAATTTATTATAAGTGGTTGCACAACCGTATGAACCTTGCAAAAGCGGTTGTAAATGATTTTATTCTGCTCTTAGCTAGCACACTATCTTCTTATCGGCTGCTTTTCAAATGAAATATAACACTTTATTTTCTACTCTATTTAAGGACTATCAGTACGCATGGGTACTTTTTATTTACCCCTGAAACGGTCTGTATTATCCGGATATTTACTTGTATTTTTTTTAGCCATAGTGAAGCGTATATTCAAAAGGTAGGACTACTTTTTTCTATGCCTGCTCAGCTGTGTATGCATTCCTAAACTCATCAGCATTATATCAAGCAAAGTATATCTTGCTATAGGTATTTAATAGTTCTGCACTACCTTTGCCTGTATGCATAAGAATATATATGTTCAAATATCCGCTGTATTTGGTTTGCTAGGGGCCATACTTATTGTACTATACTTTTTTTGTTTTTACTGGCTGGGTAAAAATCCCCTTCTTTACATGAGCACCTTTGATCTGGTAATTCCTGTCATTTGTATGACGCTGGCTATGTTTTATTTCCGCGACAGAAAGAGGGCTGGTAGTATGCATTTCTGGGAAGGATTAATCATTGGGTTCTTCACGAATTTCATCGCTACTTTTCTTTCCGCACTTGTAATTTACTTATTTATTGTGTTTATTGACACTGGCCTGTTAACAAAACATATTGCCGACCTTCAGGATTTGATCGTTCAGTCTAAGGAGCAAATCAATACACAGTTTGGCAAAGATGCTTTTGAGCAGACAGTACAGAAAATTTCTCAAACATCTGCTTCAGATGTAGGCATAGATTTGTTTATTAAAAAATTTCTGATTTGCCTGTTTGCTTCCGGATTTGTTGCAGCAGTTTTACGGAAAAATCAATAAATTAACTTTTAGTCGTTATATTTATCCCCGATTATATACCTGACTTAACCAAGGATTTTGCTTATGGACTCAACCAGTACCCCCCCCTCCACAGCCCG
Organism: Rhodocytophaga aerolata; assembly: GCF_030503435.1. Classification (GTDB taxonomy): domain Bacteria; phylum Bacteroidota; class Bacteroidia; order Cytophagales; family 172606-1; genus Rhodocytophaga; species Rhodocytophaga aerolata. Next base: position 96,748 of record NZ_JAUKPO010000005.1, on the reverse strand, counting down.
GGTGGCTTTAAAATACGGATTGCTTACCGGGCTAGCCATGATCATTTTGTACATGATTATGAATCTTTCCGGCCTAGCATTTAGTGCTAACCGCGGTGTAGGTTTGTTTAATTCATTCGCTACCCTTTTTCTTATTCCCTGTATAGGCATTGTGCTGGCCATAAAAGATTTTAAAAGCCAGAACTCCGGATTTATGTCGTATGGGCAAGGGTTGGGCCTCGGTTCGCTGGTTGGAGGAGTAACCGGAGCCGTTTCTTCTGCTTTTACTACCCTCTACAATGCCTTCATAGATCCAACGGCTATCTCCAGAACATTGGATATACAACGGCAAGCTATGGAAGATCAGAATATGGACGATGCGCAAATAGATCAGGCTTTGGCTATTACAGAAAAAATGCTGGCGCCAAGTGTGGCCATTCCGGTAACTATTTTAATGCTGATTTTTTTCTGCTTTATTTATTCGCTGGTTATTTCCGCCATTATGAAAAAAGAGCAGAACGAACTTCAGGTTTGAGCTTGTTTTTTACTCTATATTGTACTTAGCTTTAATTTTCCGCAGATTTTTGTCAATCTTTTGGTCGACTGGCCTGGAATTGAAACGGTAGCCGGCAAATAGTTTTACGTTAAAGTTAGAAGCGGAAAGTGTAACCTGCTGCATCCGGAAGGGAGTATTATCAATTATAGCGGAAGCTCCTGCCATCCACCGTCGTCCGTTATAGCCACCAGCCACCCGCACATGATTTTTCCAGGCAAAATTAAAGTCTTTTTCCTGGCTGTCATTAATCATATACGTTTTGAATTGGGTGCCACCCCCAATATGCACAGAGCCGGAGAAATAAAAATCATCTACGACAAACGTATAGGCATAGCCAGGTAACAGCGACGTGTTGTAAAACCTTCCCCATTGAAAATTGGTATTTTCTGCCGATACGCCATCTCCACTAGCCGATAGTAATGCCTGGTTGCCATCAAAAAGCAGGTGTGCGAAAGAGACCATTAAAATAAAGGAGCCGGCACTTTGCAGTTGCTTTTCTGTTTGGGTATAGGCAGCTTTATAAGAAAACCGCTTATTGTTAAATACATAGAATACATTCGCTGCTATATTCCTTGCCCGGATGTCGCTGCGGTACGGATATGCTTTGCCTGGCGACCAGGTAGAGTCCAGCAAAGCAGGGTTGCGGGGATAGAACCCAGTGTAACGCTGATAGGCGAGGTCGCCCCCAAACCGAGTGCCGTAAAAGTTAGTTTGTAAGTCCAGATACCTGGTTTGCCCGTATTTGGCGTTTAACCTGTCCGAAACAGGGAGTTTAAAGCCAAGTTCCAGGCCGATTTTTTTATAAAAAAGCCCGGCTCCCAGAAAATAATTTCCATTGGGCGAATACGTAACAGATTCCCTGGCTCCAATGCGGTTTTTTATATTAAAGGTGAGATTGCGGGTAGCCATAAACGTTTTTACCATAAACTTTCTATGGAAATTACCTACAAAGGAATTTTGTGTAGTATCATCGGAGGCAACTACATCTCCGGTGGTCTGAGCAAAAAGTATGTATGGAAGCAGCGTAAGTATAATTGATAGGCCTACACTGCGTATAAATTTCTGTTGCATGAATACGCTCTATTATTCGCAATAGTATTTTACCAAAGCAAAGAGTCTACTAATCTAACCAAAAAATAAGGCCCCCGGTTATCTAGTACGATAATCGGGGGCCTAAAGATGAAAGTTAGGTAAGCTTTATGCGTAATTATTTAGCATTACTGGCATCACCAGCATTAATATGTCTTCATTCTCTTCCCGCTCGTCGGGGGTGATCAGACCTGCCCGGTTAGGAGCCGATAATTCTATATTGATTGTTTTAGAACTCAAATTATTCAACATTTCTATTAAGAAACGGGCGTTGAAGCCAATTTCCATGTCTTCTCCTTTGTATTCGCAGGGCAGATGCTCATTGGCTTCGTTGGAGAAATCCAAATCTTCGGCAGAAATAAGCAGGTCGTTTTTGGCAATCCGCAACCGCACTTGATTAGTAGCCCTGTTTGCATAAATAGAAATTCTACGCAACGAGCTTAGCAACTCTACCCGTCCGATGCTCAGGCGGTTAGGGTTGTTGTTAGGAATGGCATTTTCATAATCCGGGAAACGTTCGTCTATCAGCCGGCAAATCATCCGGATATTATTAAAGCTGAAAAACGCATTCGAGTTGCTGAACTCCATTTTTACAGGAGTAGATTCAGAGGGCAGAGAGGCCTTCAGTAAATTCAAGGCTTTGCGCGGAATGATCACTGAAAGATCGGTATTAGTACCGGCATCATCGCGGCGGTAGCGGATCAGGCGGTGCCCATCAGTAGCCACAAACGTGGCATTATTCTCATTTAACTGAATATACACACCTGTCATGGCCGGACGCAATTCATCCGTACTGGTGGCAAATATGGTATTGGCAATGGCCCTGCCCAATACATCTGAAGAAAACTCCAGGGTATAGGCTCTGTTTACAGCTGGTACCCTCGGGAAATCTGTCGCATTCTCACCGGATAATTTATACTGGCCATTGTCTGATTTTAATTCAACCCCATAGGTGTTTTCGTCTACCAGAAAGGTAACAGGCTGGTCGGGTAGTCCTTTCAGTGTATCAATCAAAATTTTGGCCGGCACTGCAATACTTCCACTGTCATTGGAGTTGATCTCCATTTCGGCGATGATGGATGTTTGCAGATCGGAAGCTGTTATGGTGAGTTTGTTTTTATTGATCTGAAACAAAAAATTCTCCAGAATTGGCACAATCGGGTTAGTTGTAATTACTCCACTGATAGCCGAAAGTTGTTTAAGCAAGGTAGAAGAGGAAACTTCAAACTTCATATAGATATAGGGTTGTGGCTGAGATACGGTTCAAATTTTTAATGTAAAAATAAATATAACACTTTAAATATTAATAGTGCTTATAGGAAGAAGTTAAATTTTTTCGCCGGCTAGCTGAGGTTGTTGTAAAAGGCCAGTAGTATACTTTCTTTTCCGCAAGTAGGTACGTACAAGCCCGAATCCTGTGATAATGAGTACAGGCAGTAGCAGATTAATAAGTTGCCATTGAACTCTTTCTTCCCGAATCCGGAGTTTGTCCAATGGACGCAGGGCTATTTCTTTATTTCTGGCAGCTATAATGCCATTCTCATCCATCAAGTAGTCGATGGCATGTACCATAAAATCTTTGTTGGCGAATGTGTTTTTGGAATACCGGTCATAGCCTAAAGGTAAAAAACGGCCATTCTGCGGGTTAATTTCATTGGCCAGTAAGTCGCCGTCGGAGCAGATAATGATTTTTGAAGGGGCACTGGTTTCTTTAAACGTAGCCGAACGAGGGTCGGTAGCAGTGATTCTGTTCGCATACAACGACCGGAATGAACCTTCCAACAAATAAGCTACTGGCAAATTTCCTCTGGTAAACAGGGCAGGGTTCATATCCAGGCCTGCCTGGTTCAGGGAAATTTCAACCGGAGCCGGCAAAACTCTGGTGTATTGAGAGGTATACATCAAGGGAGTTTTAGCAATGCCAGCTGCTTTTACGGTATCTACGGTTCCCACAAATCTGGCGTATACAGCATCCATATTCCGCACAATGGGGTGTTTGGCAAAAGTATTCAGCAAGGGAAAATAGGGCCAGGGCATCAGTTTAATTTGCGGCTGATTGCCTATCCGTCCTACATTTATCGGAAGAAAGGCAGAATTCAAATCCACAATCATATTGCCATTCAGGCGGATTCCGTACCTGAACAGCAGATCGTCTAGATTTAAATTATAGGGGAAAGCTACGGTATTGCTGCCGGAAAGGCTGTCGGTGCGGAGGGCATCTATAAAAAACATAGCCTTGCCACCCTTCACAATAAACTGGTCTATTTTGTATTTAGCTTCTTCGCTAAAGCTCGTATCTGGCTTGGCTACGACAATAGCATCCAGGCCTTCCAGACTGGGAGCTTTATTTACATTTACCCAGTATACCTCATAGTATTCCTGCAGGCTGTTGATCAAATCGGCTACTTGCTTTTCTTCCAGTTCTCCGTGCCCTTCCAGAAATCCAATCCGTCTTTTTTCTTTCAGCGTTAACTGCCGGATAGCCGAGGCCAGTTCAAACTCAGCCCCTTCCACCGACTGATTAATAATTTGCTCAGAACCAGCTATCTGGTTGCCTTTGAGCAGGAGTACAGATGCTTCTTTGTTTTTATAAGTCACCAGGGCCCAGGGAAATATAATTTTTTCTACTTGCTTTTCTCCTTCTTTGTCTACCAGATTGGTAGGCTGCATGCCCTTGTCTACTAGTTGCTTATAAAATTGATTCCGGGCTTGTTTATCGGCAATGGCTGTTGGATCTGAGAAAACAAAGCGGATATTGCGGCCACCGTATATTTCAAACTCTTCCAGTTGTTCGCGGATGGAGTTTTCCAGACGTTTAAAGCTGGAAGGCAGATCGCCAGTCAGGTATACAGTTACAAATACCTGGTCGTCCAGGTTTTCCAATATCTGCTTGGTGGCATCGGAAATGGTATACCTATTATCTTCGGTTAAATCTATTCTAAAAAAAACTTGCGCGGCGGCTATGTTCAGCACAAGTAGAATTACGGCTCCTATAAAAAACTGCAACCAATGTTTTTTCTTCATTTCAAAAAAGCTGGATTTCAAAAATACAATTTTTCTAAAACAATAATGCCATTCTTATTTTTTATGGGATAAATCAATAATAAATAATATACTTGCCAGGTCTATCGTATTGCAAGTATTCCTATGCTTATCCAAAGATGCTTCCTGATTCTTACGTTTATTATTCTGGCAAGCAAGCTTTTTGCCCAACCAGTATTTCCACCAGATAAACCTGACCGTAAACTACAACAAAAGCTAGAGTCGCTTACTAGCAATTTTAAAGGTGAAGTAGGCATATATGTACGCCACCTGAAAACAGGCAAAACGTCCGCCATTAATGCAGACACACTTTTTCCGACAGCCAGTATGATTAAAGTGCCTATTATGATTGGGTTGTTTGATAAAATACATAAAGGCGAACTGGATTATCATGCCGAACTACTATACCGGGATTCGTTCCTATATCCTGGCGTAGATATTCTGGGCTCTTTCCAGGATAGTACCAAAATAGCTATGAGTAAGGTAGTGATGCTGATGATTACTACCAGCGATAATACGGCTAGTTTATGGTGCCAGCAGATGGCAGGTACTGGCACGGCCATTAATACTTTGCTTGAAAAACAAGGGTTTAGACATACTAGGGTAAACTCCCGCACGCCTACCAGGCAAGCTAACCAGCAGCAGTATGGCTGGGGCCAGACTACTCCCCGGGAAATGGCGGAATTACTGGTGCAGATACGGGAGGGAAAAGTAATAAGCCCGGATGCCAGTGAGCGGATGTACCGCAACTTAACCCGCATTTACTGGGATGCCGAGGCATTATCGCAGATTCCACCAACGGTACAAGTTGCTTCTAAACAAGGAGCTGTAGATCAATCCAGGTCAGAAGTAGTGCTAGTAAATGCACCTTCCGGGGATTATGTTTTTTGTGTGATCACTAAAAACCAACAGGATGAGAGCTGGCAAAATACCAATGAAGGATATGTACTGCTCCGGAAAGTCTCCCGGTTACTCTGGCAGCATTTTGAGCCTAAATCGGACTGGGTTCCGAACAAAGAATCTGAGAAGTGGAATTAAGATTTTTTAATTATGATACCTTTTGTAGAAAATACATTGAATGCTTGATTAATTGCCTCTTTTTGTGGTTCAAAACAGCTAACAAGAGCAGATATTGCATAGTTGCTAAGCTACTTTATGTTTTATATAAACTTTTACAAAGTGTGTAATAATATATGAACAAAGTTTTTGCTATTGGAATGGCCCTTCTATGGGGAGTTATCCTTCTTATTGCCTCTTACTTCCTTCTAGATACAGTAGGAACAGTATTGTTCAGTATATGGTATGTTCTAGCTGCTATTTTTTACCTTATTAGTAGATTTGGCGGGAACCAGGCCACCAGCGAAAACGAACAGATTCTAGTAGCTCTATTGCCCAAGCACCAGTTCATTGCAGGTTTATTACTTGTGCTAACTGCGTACTTGATGTTAATTTTCTTCTTCGGTACGTATATAGATCCGGCCGATATGCCATTCAATAAATTCATTATCTATATTTTGTTATTTACAGGCTGCATTATTGGTGGACAGTATTACAACAAAAAGATAGTTGAACACAGCAATTATGGCGATGAGGAAGAAGCATCTTATGTCAGGAATTTACGAACTGCCGTTATTCTCGTTTTTAGTATTTTTAGCCCTTTTCTTGTTAACTATTTTATAACTAAATAGAAGATACAAATACAGCGAGAGTACAGCGTTACCAAGGGAATCCTGACAAGATATGTTTATTCAAAACAAGGAGAAAAGATTTATACCTATCAATTTATGCTTAACAACTATTTGTATGAAGGAAATGTGAATGAAAAAGAGTTATTTATCAGAGAGGGTGGCCAGAATATTAAATCAGGAGACAGTGTAGAATTATTGTATTATCCAAAAAATCCCGAAATCAACAGATTCAGTGATATTATCAGAGTTAAATAATGTATTGTGTAAGACATGCAATAAAGGCCCGTTAGCGGAAATTTAGCCTTTATTGCATGTCTTACGTAAAAATTTGCTCTTAACTGTTATTGCCGGCTGCTACCCCCAAAATCCTGATTTACATTAATGTATCCAGGATATTTCAATACTGTCTGGCCCACCATAATGGAAGGTTTTATTTTTAAGGTGACTCTTGTTGGTTTTCCGCCATTACCAGACAATCCCAGACCCATATTTACTGCCTGTTCAGCAGGCATGCCGCTCAATACTTTTCTTAAATCGGTAGAAATACGGATGGGTAAGGTAGTTACGCCACCATCTGGGGCAATTTGCACCCGTTCGTTAATCGTACCATCTACAATTTCTTTGTCATCAATTACCATAATCCAGTCTACACTGTTCATGGCAGCAGTAGTGGCATTCGGATTTTTAACTTCCATATTGACAATTAAATTCAGCGGTAACGATCCGGACGCATACGATTGGGTAATTTTAGCGGCCTGAACCAGGTTTAAATCTGAAATGCTGCGTACATTCTGCACATTGATGCCTGCCAGGGTAGTGTTTTCCAGGTTAGCTAGCCGGAAATCACAATTCGCAAATGTCTGGAGTTCTTTCAGCTGGCGGCAACTGATGCTGGTAAATAATACAAATAGAACAAAAATGGAGGTTTTTACTCGCATAGCAATTTCTTTCATGTTTACAGGTGAAAATAGAAAGGAAGTAAGAAAACAGATATGCTTACTTCCAGTTTTTACTCTATACGCTAACCCCATGCCAGCTTTGGCATGTTTTAGAATAATTTGGCTTCTTTAATAATTTCTGGAGTTACCTTAAAGAATTCCTGATGAATATTGAAGGGTGCTTCGCCATTGGCCTGGCATTTAATGTATAAGCCATCTTCTTGTAATTCATAGGCATTTACATTGTCTTTCAGGTTGTAGGCGAGTACATTGATTACTTCTTGTTTAATGGTTTCGGCGGTAAATAGGAATAAAGATTCTATCCGGCGTTCAAAACTCCTGACCATTATATCGGCGCTGCCTCCATATATTTTGTAGTCGCCGTCATTATGGAAATAAAATAAACGGGCGTGTTCCAGAAAATCCCCTACAATGGAGCGGACGGCTATATTTTCGCTCAGTCCGGCACGTCCAGGGCGTAGGCAGCATATACCTCTGACGATGAGTTTCACCGGAACCCCTGCCTGAGAAGCTGCATATAGTTCATCGATTACTTCGCGGTCTTCCAAAGAATTGATTTTAATGACAATGCCACAAGATAAACCTTCAGCTGCATTGGTAGCCTCTTTGCGGATCAGTTCAATGAGTTGCTGGCGCATATCACGGGGAGCCGTAATAATGTTCTGGTAGTTACTTGGCAACGAATGGCCTGTAATTACATTAAAAAACTCCGATATATCCTGTGCATAGCTTTCATTGGTTGTCAGCAGTCCTAAATCTGTATACAAGCGGGAAGTATCCTCATTATAATTTCCACTGGACATGTGTACATACCTGGTAATTTTATCGCCATCTTTCCGTACGATCAGCAGCAGTTTGGTATGCGTTTTATACCGGCTAATTCCATAAATTACAAAGCAGCCTGCTTTTTGCAACCGTTGGGCTTCCCGGATATTGTTTTCTTCATCAAACCTGGCTTTTACTTCAAAAAGCACTGAAACGTGTTTGCCATTTTCAGCTGCCTTTAGTAAAGCATTCGTTATGCGGGAAGATTTGGCAAGCCGGTAAATAGTAAGCTTAATGGCCAGAACATCAGGATCTTCAGCAGCTTGTTCTACTAAATGCACTACCGGTTCAATGCTGTTATAGGGATGATGCAATAGAATATCCCGGCTTTTTAACACCTCAAACAAGGGAGCATCTGCTTTATCTTTTAAGCTTATGGGTGTAATAGGTGCAGGTACCGGGGGTATTTCATCTCTGAAATCCTTATGATTTACAATTTGCCACAATCCAGTAAAGTCAATCATGCGGTCTGTGACGAATACGTTATCATCATCTAGTTCCCAGCGGCCTTTCAACACTTTCATCATCCAGGTGGAATAGCCGGATTCTACTTCAATGCGGACTACCCGGCCAGTACGGCGGGTTTTAATTTTCCGCTTAATTTCATCAATAAAATCATTGTCAATATCATCGCTTTCTTCCAGACTGAAATCGCCGTTGCGGGTAATCCTGAACAGGTCTACAGAAAGTATTTCGATATTGCGGTAAAGTTTGTGAATCTCACGCCGGATAATTTCTTCGATTGGTACAAAGATAAGCTGGTCGTCGCGGTAAATTTCGAAGAAGCGGGGCAGGTTCTGCGGAATCTGAACAAAGGAAAGCCTTCTCTGGTCTTTCGAGTCATCGGCTGTTCTGGTCACTACTCCGAAAATCAGGATTCGGTTCATCAGAATAGGGAAGGTATGGTACCCGTCAAACACCATAGGGGTGAGCATAGGGAAAATCGTACGCATAAAATACGCCGATATCTCCGACTTCTCTTCTGCGTTTAATTCCTCTACTTTGGCTATGCGAAAGTCCGACAGTTCGAATAAGGGCTGCAAATGTATTTTAAACTCATCGGTTTGTTCCTTAAAGAACTGCTGCGCCGTAGCCAGTAGGGTTTTCCGGAAAGTGGTTTCCCGCAAGCCTGAATAGTCTATCCGTTCTTTGCCATAATCCAGGTAGTTATACAAACTTCCTACCCTAATCATAAAGAATTCATCCAGGTTGGAAGAGGTAATGGCCAGAAATTTTAACCGTTCAAAGATGGTGCGGTCAGGATTTATTGCCTGATCCAGTACCCGGTAGTTAAATTGCAGCCAGCTAAGGTCGCGGCTAATATAGTTGCTTTGCTCAATTACACTGGAAACTTTATCCTTGACAAGCATTATCTCACGGAATTTTTTTATCGGGTTTGTTACAAATGAAAAAGGGGACAAAAGTGATGACCCCTTTTTTAAAAAACTACTTTTGTATTCTTCAAACACTATATATTATTTTATACATCCACTTTAGCATATTTCGCATTTTTCTCGATAAACTCTCTGCGAGGGGCAACCTCGTCTCCCATCAACATAGAGAATAAATGGTCCGCCTCAGCAGCAGATTCTATGCTTACTTGTTTTAACGTACGGGTAGTCGGGTCCATGGTGGTGGTCCAGAGTTGCTCCGGATTCATCTCTCCCAAACCTTTGTACCGCTGTATATTTACCGTGTCTTCCCGGCCATCTTTAGCAATTTCTTTTACTGCCTTGTCTCTATCTTCTTCACTCCAGCAGTATCTTTCTTCCTTGCCTTTTTTTACCAAATATAACGGAGGAAGGGCAATATAAAGATATCCTTTCTCAATTAAATCTTTCATATAGCGGAAGAAGAATGTTAAAATTAAAGTACGGATATGGCTCCCGTCTATATCAGCATCCGTCATGATTATAATTTTATGATAGCGGAGCTTATCCATGTTCAGGGCTTTTTCACCTTCAGATGTTCCAAAAGTTACGCCAAGCGCTGTAATCATGTTTTTAATCTCCTCATTCTCATATATCTTATACTCTTGCGCCTTTTCTACATTCAGGATTTTACCCCGGAGCGGAAGAATTGCCTGGAAACTTCTGTTACGGCCTTGTTTGGCACTGCCACCCGCACTATCTCCCTCTACCAGATACAATTCGCAAACTTCCGGATTGGAATCTGAGCAGTCGGCAAGTTTGCCGGGTAGGCCACTGCCGGTAAGCACACTTTTACGCTGTACCATCTCGCGGGCTTTGCGGGCGGCGTGGCGGGCCTGAGCCGCTAAAATAACCTTGGCTACAATAGCTCTGGCTTCTTTCGGGTGTTCTTCCAGATACGTATTCAGAATGTCACTTACGCAGGTACTTACTGCACCGGCCACATCCGAGTTACCTAATTTGGTTTTGGTTTGACCTTCAAACTGAGGTTCTGCTACCTTTACAGAAATTACGGCTGTTAACCCTTCCCGGAAATCGTCACCACTGATATCCATCTTCAACTTATCCAGCATACCTGTTTTTTCAGCATAACTTTTCAAGGTACGGGTTAAAGCTGCCCGGAAGCCTGATACGTGTGTACCTCCTTCAATGGTATTGATATTGTTTACATACGAAAATACATTCTCAGAATAAGAAGTATTGTAGTGCATGGCTACCTGTACTGGTACGCCGCCTTTATCGCCTTCCATGTAAATAGCTTCCGGAATCAGTTTTTCGCGGGTAGAATCCAGGTATTCCACAAATTCTTTTAATCCGCCTTCTGAATAAAACTCATCATAAGTAGGGTTACCTTCATCATCCAGGGTACGCAGGTCGGTAAGCGTAATGCGGATGCCCCGGTTCAAAAATGAAAGCTCACGCAAGCGCGTAGCCACTGTTTCGTATTTATATTCGGTAACCGTAAAGATTGAGGCATCAGGCAAAAATTCTACTGTGGTGCCGGTGCGGTCTGTGGTGCCGATTTCACGTACTGCATACAAGGGATGACCAATGTTATACTCTTGTTCAAATACTTTTCCCAAGCGGTGTACAGTCACTTTTAAGTGGGTAGATAAGGCATTTACGCAGGAAACACCCACGCCATGCAACCCACCGGAAACTTTATAGGTATCTTTGTCAAATTTTCCACCAGCGTGCAGTACGGTCATTACTACTTCCAGGGCAGAGCGTTTTTCTTTCGTGTGATAATCAGTAGGGATGCCCCGGCCATTATCGGTAACAGAAATAGAATTATTAGTGTTAATGACAACATCAATTTTGTCGCAATGACCGGCTAATGCTTCATCAATTGAGTTATCTACTACTTCCCAAATCAAATGATGCAACCCTTTCATACCGGTGTCGCCAATATACATGGAAGGCCGCTTTCTTACTGCTTCCAGACCTTCCAGTACCTGAATATTATCTGCTGAATAATTACTGGTTTTTTTTTCTTCTACTAGTTCATTCATATAGTATGTTGTCTTCTATAGTGAGGGGCAATTGTTGTATTTTTCATAAAAATGAAATAAATCTTCATGCCTGCCAAGTTGTAAAAATACGCTTTTTTTTTCACTTTTTCATGCCATTTTATGTCTCTGTCTTTTGAAAATAGGCATACCTTTGCATAAGTGATTATTCCTGACAGGAATAGATTAATTTCTGTATAAGAGTAACATAAATACCTGTAAATTAATTCTTTAAATGCCGAACAAACTGACCGGGTTGCTAAATATACAGATTAATTTGAACAATTACAGGTATATTTCTTACTTAGCCCAAAAGCGGTCTCTCTTTACTTGCCAACTATGCATAAAGCTACCCCAACAGCTCTTTTTAAATTATTAAAAACAAGACTGGAACAGGCACTGCCTGGCGAACCTGCTCAGAAAAAAATGGCTAGTTCAATCCAGTCTGCATTGCAGCTAAAAGCACAGCCAGACCACTTAACCCGCCAAAGTGCTGTATTGATTTTATTATATCCAGACAGCAATCATATCTATTTTCCAATGATTGTACGGCCTGTATATGCAGGCGTACACAGTGGGCAAGTGGCTTTTCCCGGAGGCCGGATGGAGGAAACAGATCGTAGCTATACGGATACTGCATTGCGTGAAGCTTTTGAAGAGATTGCTATTAATCCGGCTGAGGTGGATGTGGTTGGAATGCTAAGCCCATTGTATGTACCAGCCAGTAACTATATGGTGTATCCGGTAGTGGGAACCAGTTATAACCGGCCTGCTTTCCAGCCCGATCCCAGAGAAGTGGCGCAAATTCTGGAAATACCTTTGTCGCAGGTACAGGATCTGAGCAGAATAGGAAATAAAGAAATAATTGTGCGGGAAAATATAGTCATACAGGCTCCCTTCTACGACCTGCTCGGCCACACAGTCTGGGGAGCTTCGGCCATGATTTTAAGCGAACTAGGAGTAGTTCTTGAAGAGGTTGGGTTTTCATAATCCGGTAAAAGAATAGAACTGCCGGATTATGAAAGGTTTATGTGTTCCTGGTATTTATCAATAATCCATTTTAATACATGCCCGCAGATAACATAACTAAGGTACAACCTTCTATCGTCTGTATGCCTTTTTCATTGGCCAGCCGCATCAACTCGTCATTTTCAGTACCCGGATTAAAAATAATGCGTTTAGGATTTAATGACAGAATATAATCATACCACTCTGGTAAATTTCGTGAACCCACATACAACGTGACCGTGTGTACATCTGGAATAACTTTTTTGTCATTAATAATATCTTTTCCAGCAACGGTGCCTTGTTTTATACCCACCGGTGCTATTTCATACCCATGCCTCACCAGGCTGTGGGCTGCCCGGTAGGCAAATCTCTCCGGATTATCTGTAGCCCCTAATACAACAGTCTTTTTCATAGTTTGCAGCTTGTTTTCCGGGTAGAACACGTATAAACAGACAGAATGTTCCCAATAGTAGCTAAGGTAAGGAAGTTGTTACCGTAACTTCTTATTCATAGCTCATATATCCGTGCTCTTCCTATGAGTAATGGAATCTGCTACCATTCCTTGCTTTGGCAAAGAAAATAACCTTTATAGGGGTACAAATAATGCCTGTAAATCTCAAAATATAGGGTCGAAATATTAAAGATGTAAAAATATTTACATGGATGGGTTAAAATAGTAATTTGCGACAGCAGCGATTGAAACATCCAACCCTGGGAGTGGTATATGGCTAGTTTAGTAGAAAAAGTATCTTTTGCTACCAAACAGTTTTGGACTATGGTTATGTTGTAAGAGCCTGACTATAATGAACTGACATCTAACATTTTATAATTATAAATTAACTTAATAAATAAGTAGGACTAGCGATTGCTCAAGAGTAAAAGGAGTTACAAAATGACCTAATAAAGTAATTTATTACAACATCTATAAATAAATATTTTTCGAAGAAAAACTGCATTTTGCACCTTATATATGATTCTATCTCTACAAGTTATAAAAAAAACCAGAAGTGCCTTTTTTGTCTTATCATTCAGCTGCTTTTACCTGCAAAGTTTTGCGGCTACCTTCACCTCCAGTGCCGGAGGCGGCAACTGGACTTCGCCTACTAGCTGGGCTTGTACGACAGGACCTTGTGGAGCATTTCCTGTAGCAGGTGATGTAGTTACTATTAATAGTGGTATTACTATAACCACTGCTGTCTCTGTGGGTAGTTTCACGATTAATTCTGCCGGTTCGCTTACTATTGGTACGGCTACTGCAAATTCAGGAAGTTTAACTTACAGTGGAAATTCTGAGGTAAATAGAGGTAGGCTGATCGTTAATGCAGGAGGCACCCTCCGCGACACCTATACCGGCTCTTATCCAGGTGGCACCGCTGTATTGAAAATAAATGGAGGATCAGCGGCCATTCCCGCTTTGCAGATAACAGGTTTAACAGAAATTTCTAATCTAACTATTGGTGTTACTGATGTAGGAAATGTTGACACTTACTCATTAATTAATTCTGCGGGAAATGTATTAGTAAAAAATGCATTTACGATGAACAGTGATAATGGGAGAGATGCTAGGCTTGTATTAGAAGGATTATTAGTAGTAAAAGGACAATTTAGTACATCAAATAGTGGAGCTAATATTAGCACATCTGGTTTAGGAAGCTTTTCAGCACAAGGCGGTATAGGAAACGGAAATCCTGCAAATACAGTAGTTGGTGCAAATACAACAGTAGGTGTTAATTATTGCCAGGCATCCAATCCCTGTAGCGTGTCCACAGGAGATTGCCCAAATGTTTGCACAAGGATAATTAACTCTCCACTTCCTATCGTATTACTCAGTTTCAAAGCCATAGCAGAAACCACAGCCAGACAAGTAAGGCTACAATGGATTACGGCCAGTGAAGAGAATAACGGCTACTTTGTAGTGGAACGCAGCAAAAATGCACAGGAATTTGAAGAAATCGACAGACTAAACGGAAAGGGAACCACTGCTTTAACAACTACTTATGCCATAGTAGATGAAAAACCGTTAGCGGGAATAAGCTACTACCGTCTGAAGCAGGTAGATATAGATGGAAAGTTTTCCTATTCCAAGTCTGTATCGGTTACGTTAGAAACATCCGGAATTGTAATTTCACCTAACCCGGTAACTGGTAAGCGGTTTACAATCTCCTGGGCGTCTGCAGTACCTGAAACGGATATTGCTATATTCAATCAACTTGGGCAGCAGGTATACGCACAGAAAATTTCAGGTGGCGACCGCAGCGAGTATACCATTGCCATAGATGAAGAGCTTACCAGGGGTGTATATCTACTAAAGATCCGGGCAGAGGGGCAGCAATTAACGCATAAGCTACTCATACAACATTAACTTCTAAAACGACCTGGCAGGTTGCCAGCTGAATTTCGTAAAAAACGGCATCTTGTTTTTCAGGCGTAGAGATTTTTCTTCTACGCCTGATTCATTTTATGGGAAGAATACAGGAATTACATATGCATGAGGATATACTTTATTAGAAATGAAAAGGCCAGACTATAAGTCCTGGTCGTCAGTAAACTTAGGAATCCAATTATCCGTAGTAGTCATCACATTTTAATTAACTGAACAGGAGTATTTTACTTCCTGTTTTTTATGTATGTAAACTAACTACTTCCAATAATGAACAAGCACCTTATTACATGTTTAACAGCCATCTTGTTATTATTTAATTCATGTGCCAGAAATCCGGTTACTGGCAAAAGAGAGTTAAGTTTAATGTCTACTGAACAAGAGATTGCGATGGGAAAGGAAGCTGACCCACAAATAGTCGCACAGTTTGGCTTGTATGAAGACTCGGAGCTACAGACTTTTATCAAAGAAAAAGGTCAGCAAATGGCGGCTATTTCTCACCGCAAAGACCTTAAATATGAGTTTAAAGTAGTGGATTCCCCGGTCGTCAATGCATTTGCAGTACCTGGTGGATATGTGTATTTTACCAGGGGTATTATGGCACATTTCAATAATGAAGCAGAATTTGCTGGTGTCTTAGGCCATGAAATAGGCCATGTTACAGCCCGGCACTCAGCAAGGCAGCAGAGTAAGACAATGCTTGCCCAGCTGGGACTTATTGCTGGTATAATCGCGGCTCCTCAACTGGCGCAATATGCAGAAGCTGCACAGCAGGGGCTGGGCTTACTGTTTCTAAAGTTTGGCCGCGACGATGAACGGGAATCTGACAGGTTAGGGGTAGAGTATTCGACAAAAATCGGATACGATGCCCAGGAAATGGCCGGATTTTTTAATACACTCAGTAGAGTAGGGGGCGACCAGCAGGAAGCTATCCCTGATTTTTTATCTACACACCCTAATCCGGCAGACCGTAACCGGACAGTGAAAAAACTAGCGACCGAGTGGCAACAAAAAGTAAATGCTACCGACCTGAAAGTGAACCGCGATTCTTATCTGAAAATGATTGATGGCATTATCTATGGAGAAGATCCTAAACAAGGCTATGTAGAAAATGATGTTTTTTACCATCCGGTACTCAAATTCCAGTTTCCGGTTCCCAGGGGTTGGGCCTTGCAGAATAGCCCTCAACAAGTACAAATGGTGCCTAAAGATGGGAAAGCCCTTATGTTACTGATGCTGGCTCCGGGAAATTCTCTGCAAGCCGCTGCCGAATCTTTCCTGCAAAATTACCAGATGGTTCCGGTGGAATCAAAAAATACGACTGTAAATGGGTTGCAGGCAATAGCCGTAGTGGCCGACCAGCAAGCGCAACAGGATCAACAAGCACAGCAGCAACAACAGCAACCGGCTGTTCGGGCACTTATGTACTTTATCGAATATGGAGGCAATGTTTACAACATGATGGGCCTTACTTCCGCTGCTGACTTCAATACCTATTATCCGGTGTTTAATGCCAATATCACCAGCTTCCGGCAACTGACAGATCAGGCAAAAATTAATAAAAAGCCTAATCGTATCCGGATAAAACCGGTAAAACAAAGTGCTACCTTATCCAAAGCGCTTACGGCCTTAGGCGCTAAAAATGATCAACTTAAAGAACTGGCCGTATTGAATGGAATGCAACTGAATGACAAAGTGCAACAAGGTACACTGGTAAAAGTATTAGAGCAGTAAGAGGAACGAATGCTACAAATGCCTTATCTGGTTTGTATCCGGATAAGGCATTTTTGTTAAGTACAATCAAGTTAATTTGATGCTGGATTACATTAACTTTATACTCAATAGTTAATTTTAGCCGAGATGATTGTACGCGAAACCCCTGAAAGCTTTATTCTGATAGCCCAACACACCCATGCTACTCTATCCGGGCAGCTGGCTGAGCATTGGAAGGAAGAATTTTTCTGGCAGCAGCCCCATACTCCGGAGGTATTGCTGGCTATCTATCAGCATGACCGGGGGTGGATATCTCTGGACGAAGTGCCTGCTTGGGATGTACAACATGCGCAGGTTTTTTCATTTATCGGCTATCCGCTGCAAACCAAACTACTTCATTATACCAGGGGTATAGACGAGGTAGAGGCCATGAATCCCTACGCAGCCCTGTTATGTAGCAGGCATTATTGTTCATTTATGCGTGAAGAAAATATACAAGAAAAAGAGTTTGTGGAGCAAGAGCTTAAACGGCAGCATACCTTAATAGAACGTATGCAGCTGGACGATCCGGCAAAGCAACAACTGGCGGATTATCATTTTCGCATCCTGCAGCTATTCGACGATCTCTCTTTATATGTATGCATTAACCAGCCTGGCGTATCTAAAGATGAAGAGTTTCCTTTTTTCAAAAATGGATTTAAAAACTCTGATAAATTTGCCTTTACCCATGGCAGAAAGATAGAAGCCTATTGGAAAAATATACATACCGTAAGCCTATTGCCCTTTCCGCTTTCCAGGGAGTATACCGTGGCTGTTCCATATAAAGAAGTAAGTAAAAAAGATATACAACAAAGGGGGCTGGCTGAAGCTTACCAGATTGCCCCGCTACAAACGTATCAGGTAAATATAACCTCTTGAATAGGGGGAACTGGTAGCTTATAGATTCCTTCGGATTTCTTTCTGTGGTGAAATTTACAAGTACTAACCGGCAACAAAGAGGTAGACTTATGCCAGCTTCTCGTTTAATACTTTTTTTACCAGTTCCACCGCATTTTTAACACCCAGGCGTTTCATCATGTTCGCCCGGTGATTATCTACGGTACGTATGCTTAAATTAAGTTTTTCAGCTATTTCACGGCTGCTGTCACCATCTATAATAAATTTTACGATGGCTTTCTCTTTCTTAGACAGTTTAGGCTTTTTAAGCTTACTCTTCTCGGTGTCTTTTACTTTTTGCAGATATGAAGATACAATAATATGGGATACCGACGGACTAAAGTATTTTTCTCCTCTGGCTACTGTTTGTAAAGCACGCAGCATTTCGTCGCGGGTAGTATCTTTCAGCAAATACCCATAAGCGCCCACTTCCACGGATTTCAGGATATAATCTTCATTGTTATGCATGGAAAGCATGAGTGCCTTGGTGTGTTTATGGTATTTGCTTAGCTCTTCGGCTGCTTCAAGGCCATTCATCACAGGCATAGCAATATCTATCATCAATACATCTGGCGACAACTCTTTTACTTTGGCCAAGGCTTCTGCCCCATCCTGGGCTTCTCCCACTATTTCTACTTCCGGAGAACTTTCCAGCAACGACATGATGCCGTTCCGCACAATGGTATGGTCGTCTGCCAGCAATACTTTAATCTTGTTCATGATAGAGAGTAATAAAAGGAATTTTTACGTGTATCCCTGTGCCTTTGCCTGGCTTAGTGGTAATTTTTAAATCTCCGTTAATAATAGATGCCCGTTCTTTCATATTACTGATGCCTGCCGAGGGACTATCTTTCCCGGGTTTACCTGCAAATTCATCATACGCAAATCCCTGTCCGTTATCATCTATTTTTAAGTGAATATATTTCTTTTTCAGCGAAAGTTCTACGGTTACCTCACTGGCTTTGGCATATTTAATGGCATTATGAATAGCTTCCTGGGCTATGCGGTACAAACCGATCTCCACGTTTTTTGCCAGGCGTTCGTTGGTCCAGTTATTGGTAAAGGTAATTGTAATTCCGGCACTGGCAGCTACCTGGTTAGCTAATAATTTAAGAGCCGAAGCAATACCAAAATCACTCAATACGGCAGGCATCAGATTAAAGGAGATTGTGCGGGCTTCGGTAATTGTCTGGCTGATCAGGTGACGGAGATTAGTTAGGTTTTGCTGTCCTTTCTCAGATTCGTCTACCCAGTCGCCTACTTTTTCGATGCCAAACTTCAGGGCTGTCAGCATTTGCCCCAGTCCGTCGTGGATGTCACGGGCAATGCGTTTGCGTTCTTCTTCTTGCCCTTCTATTAAATACGAAGTGCGGACTTTTTGTTCGGTTATTTCCTGCTGATGTCTCTGCGTGGTAGCCTGTAGCAAGGCTTCTCTGGTTTCTTCCAGCGACTGATTCAAACTGAGTAACTCCTCATTCATTTGTTTGGTCTGTTGTTCGGATTCTATTAGCCTCTGGATGGTATGCCGGATTTGGTTAACGGCGGGTCTAAAAATAAACAAACCTTCCAGCAATAGAACGAGTAGCGTACTTATCAGGAGAATAGTTTCGATCCGTTGTGAGGCATTGACCCGTTGTATGGCTTCTGCATCATATTCGAAGACTATGTTGTCCATAGTCTGTAAATAGGCCCGTTCATGCCTGAGTATCTGCTTCAGGTTTGGTTCAATGGCCTGATAGGTAGGAGAAGCATTAGTGGAATACAAATGAATGATTTGCTGCACATGGGTAAGCATGGTACTGAAATGCGGTTCAATACCGGCAAACATCCTGCGGATAGAATCACTGTTGTTTACGGGTGTTTCCACAGAAGGCAGATATCCGTTTTTTAAGCCCTGGTGACTCCTTTCCCATCGCTCTACATCCATTTTAAGATCCGATATGTACAGCGGCATCTGGGAGGTGTCTGTGGCATGTGCGAGTAACAGCACAGTTTTACTTATTTTCTGGCTTAACATCCGCTGCCTGCCGGCAATATTAATTACTCTGGAATCGCTTAATTGATTACGTAAGGAACGCTGAACCAATATCTGCCCTCCAATAGATAATAAAGCTACGGCAGTGAGTGCCAGTAAGTAGAGTCTAGTGATTTTCCGTAAAACAGCAGGGTCTGGGGAATGAAACACGTATCAGCGCTGTAAAGTAAAAAGTGATAAATACAATAGATTTGAAATAGCAGTATAAATTATTTGAAACATAGGTAACTTACAGTATATCGCAACTAGAAAGTTTTATTATTTATTCTATAATGGCTGTATATCCTTCGAAGGAAATTCGTTTTTTAGTTCAAGACAAATGAATCTAGGTAGCTATAAAATTGCTCAACAGCTCAAGACCAGAGGTCTGTTTGCTTTCATTGAATTGAGTGTTGAGTTAACACAGGCGTATTCGACTATAGAAATTACCTATGAAGCTCAACTAGATCGTACATGGAAAATAGCCATAGAATTTGGAGCCAGCTATTTTTTACAAAACATAAAAGTCTCTAATAAGCATACCAGGGGAATAAAAATATGTATTAAGCAATTTCATGGGAATGAGGTAGATACAACTTCTGTATTAGTTTCAATTGTTACAATAAAAGCATTGATGGATGCTTTGAAAGTAGACATTTACAAAGAACCATTTATTGATACAGCTACCCTGATCTATGGTTTTCCCTTATAATTGCATGTTAACATAGAATGTATTCCAAGTAGCGTCCATCCAACCCATCAATGCCCCTCTGCAGGCCCGACGTTAATATATACAAAGCCCTCTTCCACTTTTACCGGATACACTTGAATAGCATATTCTTCTCCATTCAGATTCTGCCCGGTAACCAGCGAAAAGCTTCTTTTATGTAACGGACAGGCTACTTTTGGTTCTCCACAGGTATCGCCGATCAACCCCCGGGACAAGACCATCTGCATTTTGTGCGGACACATATTCTGGCTGGCATACCACTCATTAGTCGCTTTAAAATGATATACGGCTATCTGCATGCCCTTGTATTGTACACAGGCACCTCCATTTACTGAGAAAGCTTCTACCGGGGCAGCTTTAAACCAATGAGTAGCTGGTTGAGTATTGGTGATTACATGGCTTTCCATACAATATTGATTAATGATTATTGATGAATGATTAGAAATGAATATTGAATGTCCAACAAGGAAACGCGAGTTCAGCGAAGCTAATGACGAATACGGAAGTAATTATAGATTTCCTTCAATATTCATTGTTCCTTGTTGATCTGTTCGATATTTTTTAATAGAACTAATGACTACTGTCCAATAACAAACTACCTGCTCCAGCCTACAGGCACTTTCTGGCCACGTTCTTCCCGGAACTGGATCTGCGGATCGGCTTCGTCGGAGTTAATAAAATGCTTAAAGCGTTGGCGTAGTTGCGGATTGTTTACCACTTCTCTCCATTCACACTGATACGTTTCTACCAGAAATTCCATTTCTTTTTCCAGTTGCTCGCCCATGCCCAGTGAATCATGTACAACCACTTGCTTCAGGTAGTCGATGCCGCCTTCCAGTTTGTTGAGCCAGGTGGCGGTACGGGTAAGGGGTTCAGCCGTTTTGATATAGAACATCAGAAAGCGGTCTATGTATTTAATGCAGGTTTCCTTGTCAATATCAGAAGCTAATAGCTGGGCATGCTGCGGTTTAGCACCGCCGTTGCCACAGACATATAAGTTCCAGCCTTTTTCGGTAGCAATAATGCCAAAATCTTTGGATTGCGCTTCGGCACATTCGCGTACACAACCGGAAACCGCACTTTTAAGCTTATGCGGTGCCCGCAATCCTTTGTAGCGTTCTTCTACTTCAATAGCAAACGTAACCGAATCTTGCACGCCAAACCGGCACCAGGTTGAACCCACACAGCTTTTTACGGTCCGGAGAGATTTTCCATAGGCATGACCACTTTCAAATCCGGCATCAATTAACTCTTCCCATATATCTGGCAACTGATCTACCCGGGCACCGAATAAATCTATCCGCTGGCCGCCGGTAATTTTGCAGTATAAGCCATATTTCTGGGCTACCTGTCCAATGACTATTAACTTTTCAGCTGTAATTTCTCCTCCGGGAATCCGGGGAACCACCGAATAGGTACCACCCCGTTGAATATTGGCTAAATACTGGTCGTTGGTATCCTGAATAGTGGCTTGTTTCAAAATCATCTCATTCCAGATACTGGCCATCATGGAAGCAACAGCCGGTTTACATACCTCACAGCCGTGGCCTTTTCCATATTCCTCAATTAAATTATCGTAGGTACGTATGCCACTGATCTTAATAATGTCGAATAGCTCCTGGCGGGTATAGGTAAAATGTTCGCAAAGCACTTTCCGCACTACTTTTCCTTGAGCCTTCATGGTTTCGGTAAGCAGATCGTTTAGCATGGGAATACAACCGCCACAACCTGTGCCGGCTTTGGTACATTTCTTTATGTCTTTTATGTCACTCAATTCTCCTTCTGTAATAGCCGAACATAATGCCCCTTTGGATACATTTTCGCAGGAACAAATCAAGGCTTCATCCGGTAAACTCATTACACCGCTTCCTTGTGCACCTTCACTGCCGCCACGGGCACCCAGTATCATATCTTCAGGATTGGGAGGAAGCAGTATATTATTTTTGGCCGTTTGCAGCAGCATGTTATAGCTTTCTGCTTCGCCGACCAGAATGCCGCCAAGTAAACGCTTGCCATCTTCCGAAATATTTATCCGCTTGTAAACTCCCTTTACTTTGTCTTCCAGTACAATGGTGCGGTGCTTAGTACTAGTGCAAAATGGATCTCCGAAGCTGGCTACATCTACCCCGATCAGCTTCAGTTTGGTAGACATATCATAGGCTGTAAAGGTTTTGTTGTTGCCAGTCAACTGACTAACCACCACATCGGCCATTTCATAACCCGGGGCTACCAGTCCGTAAATCATTTGTCCATGCAAGGCACATTCGCCAATAGCAAAAATATCTGCATCACTGGTTTGTAGCGAATCATTTACCACAATGCCTCCTCTGGTCCCGGTAGCTAACCCGGATTTTATAGCCAATTCATCCCGTGGTTTTATTCCGGCCGAAATAACCACCATGTCTACCTCCAGAAAAGTACCATCGGTAAAAATCATCCCCGAAATACAGTTTTCCCCTTCAATAGAAGCGGTATTTTTAGTTAGATGTATGCCAATGCCTAAGCTTTCCAGTTTGTTTTGTAAAATGGTAGAACCTGCCTCGTCCAGTTGCCGGGGCATTAAGCGGGGAGCAAATTCCACCACGTGGGCTTCCAGTCCTAAATCCAGAACGGCTTTGGCTGCTTCTAGTCCGAGTAACCCCCCTCCGATAACAGCGGCTTTCTTGGCTTTTTTGCTATAACTGATAATAGCTTCCAGGTCTTCAATGGTGCGGTAAACAAATACACCATCTTTTTCTACTCCTTTAATAGGAGGAACAAAGGCTCCGGAACCAGTAACCAGAATAAGTTTATCATAGGATAAGATGCGTCCATGCTGGGTAGTCACGGTTTTGGCAGTCCGATCAATAGAAATGGCCAGTTCTCCGGTCAGGAGGTTGATGCCATTTTCTGCATACCAGCTGGCTGGTGCCATAGTGAGTTCTTCAACAGTAGTGCCGGAAAAATAGGCGCTTAAATGCACCCGGTCGTATGCCGGACGGGGCTCTTCTCCAATAACGGTGATGTTGAAAGCTTTTGAGGTGGATTTTGCCACAAGTTTTTCGCAAAACTTATATCCCACCATGCCATTGCCTATAACTACTATATTCATCATACAAGGTTGTTTGGTTACTGGTTAATTACTACTTATGCTAAAACTACTTATAAAAATAATACACGTCAAATTTATAGCCCGTTTTCAGGAAAAGTTTATATAAATTCTTAAAACAGGTTAAATTTTAAACCTATATTTTGAGAATATATATTATTTCAAAATTTTGCACTTGAAATTTTATGGTGTATTTCAATAATAGTATATCTTTGTGAAAGTAGTTTTTGAGTAGGAATACTTAAAAATTTTCTACTCATCAATGAATTAACTTTTGTTTGTTACTGTATTATCTCTTAAAGTAGGTGCGTGTTGATAGTTTCGTAAAAGCGTCCTGCCTGTTTTATTTTTTCTTTTAACGTTTACCCTTTTTACCTATGAAGACTCCTAAACTCACGTTAGTTGGTGCAGGCCCTGGCGATCCGGAACTGATTTCTCTGAAAGGAATAAAAGCTTTGTCGCAAGCAGATGTCGTGCTCTATGATGCATTAGTGAATGCGGATTTGTTGGACTATGCACCGGCAGATTCTATCAAAGTGTTTGTTGGCAAAAGGTTAGGTAAATGTGAATATGCCCAGAAGGATATTAATGATCTGATTGTCTATTATGCTTTGCATCATGGGCATGTGGTGCGGCTAAAAGGCGGCGACCCATTTGTGTTTGGCCGGGGCTACGAAGAAATTACGCATGCCAGAGGATTTCATATAGAAACACAGGTAGTTCCGGGAATTTCCAGCTGTATTGCAGTGCCGGAACTGCAACATATTCCGCTGACTTGCCGGGGCGTCAATGAGAGTTTCTGGGTATTAACCGGCACTACCATGAATCACGAATTATCCAAGGATATTCACCTGGCAGCCCAGACATCGGCAACCTTAGTGATTTTAATGGGCATGAAAAACCTGCGGCAAATAGCCGGTATCTTTCATGCGTGCGGAAAAGCCCAAACGCCGGTAGCTATTATTCAGCAAGGCACCTGGGCAGAGGAGAAAATAGCTGTTAGTACCATGGACAACATTGCTGATTTAGCCCAGGAGCAAGGATTAAGCAACCCGGCAGTAATAGTAATAGGAGAAATAGTGTCGTTGCATCCGCAGTTTGTAAGGGAGGAAGTGGCGAGAAAATTTGCTTGATAGAGGCAATTTATTGATTAGAATTAGTTGCTAGGCATAGTTCAAATCTATGATCTATGCTTTCACTTTCAAAGCTTTGTTTTGGTGCCTAATATGACGAACTGAGCAAAGAATTAATTAGTGCTAATCTGTTAATATTTTCAACGCTTGCTCTAGCTTCGATTTTGTAAAGCCATACCGGAAGCTAGTTCTTACCCAATACGGCTGTTGCTCTGGGAGAATTCTGGGATCATCATCTAAAATGCAGTACTTGGTTACTTCAGGATATATAGCTAACCACGATTGGATTTCTTCGCCACGGGTGGGGTATTCACTTATTTTTTTGGAAGACGAGCGGAACCTGGGAGTAACATCAAAAATTTCAAATTTTACGCCTCTGGATTTAAAGAATTCAGGCACACCTACCGTATCTGCCAGATAAAATCGCCAGGTAGAAGAAAGTACTACTTTGGCTCCCGTTTGCTTAATTAATAACTCAAAATTAGCCAGGCACCTGGGGCAAAAATGGGCATGTCCTTGTTTATCCCGCCAACTATCCCTGTTACGCTCCAGTTGCAGTAAATAATGCTCTGTTACTAGTACGCCATCAATATCCAGAAATACGACTTTCATACAATAAAATTAGTCAGAATTATCCCTCAATCATAAGTGGCATAAATCCTAAAGTTCTAGCAAACATGCATTCATAGTATGATCAGTATCATTCTTTCAAAAAATATGCGTTCGCGACGGTAGGTAGAAGGTAAAAATTCTATGTCTGGCGAAACACGGATGGGTATTTTTCTTATTTTGGGTTACAGACACCTATGCTATGAAAAACATCTTTCTTATCTTATTCTTAGTTGTTGCTACAAGTTGTTCCACCCGGATGTATACCGTTAATAATGCTCCCATTTACGCACAGCCAACTGCCACTGCCGCTACTTTGGGAACTGTACCAAATTATACTCCTGTTAAAGCAAAGCAAAAACAAGTAATTGACCGGAATGTGTGGTACTATGTAACCCTTCCTCAACAAAAAGGATTTATAGAAGGGAAAAACCTGGTGGTAAGTAAAAATCTAAATTCAGCCAATACCTTTACTCCTGCTAGGTAATGCATAAGATTACTGTATAACAATTATCTTATGCGATGTGCTGTTCTAGCCATTCTATTCCTTTCGTATATAAGGCAATTGCTAAATTTACCCGTTTATCAAAATCTATATTGCCGGTAAAGCCTTTTTCGGTGAACCCATGGATTAACCGGATATTTTCTGCTACGGATATATCCTCCACTACTTCATCCGATTCGGCACGATAAGCGGCATACGCTTCATCTGTCGCATCAAAAGTCTGGGTAAGGAAACTGCCATCTGGCTGGATAACGGCACAGAGGATACCACTGGCTTTGGCGATAGAAGGGGCAAGCGTACCCTCTAGGCCCCGTTTTAGTACAATTACCGCAGAAAAGCCGGCCATAGCAGCCAAGGAAATCATCTTTTCCATATAGGTGATATGAAAAACGGACGTAATCAGAATTTTTGCGCCACAAGGGTTCAATACTTTTTCTAATGTAGCCAGAAAGGGTCTTTTAAAAATGAGTTTCCGGCGGTCTACCCACAGATCTAAGGCAGGAGACAAGGTGCCCTGGTCAATTACCCAGCCAAATGCAGGAGGTCTCTGCGTGAGTGATTGTATAGTATCAATAAAAGTGCCTCCCAAAGCTTGATATATATCTAAGGCATTTAAGGTTAATTTAGGTCCGGATGATCTGCCTGCTGTAACAACAACCGGGTAGCCCTTTTGCCCAAATGCGTGCGCCAACAAAGGCGTAAGTAGATAAGAGTGTTCCACTCCGTCGAAAGGCTCGGCAAGTTGGATAGTGGCCCCTAAATTTGAGGGTGTTTTCTGAAAATCACGTGAAAAAGTAGAAAGTACCGCTTTATAAAATCCTGCATATTCTTCATCGGTTTCATACCGGATTCGAAGCATACTTACGGCCATTCCCCGGAAAGTTTCTCCAGGTTCATCCGAAAACAGGTACCTGCCTAACGTTTCCGCTTCTTCTACAGGTAACGTCTCTCTGCCCAGTAGTTTTACCCCAATGGGTTTCATATAGCCGGGGGAATCTACGCACAGATGATCATAGAGGGCATTTAAGTTACCAGACTCACCGCAAATCTGCTGTAATAGTCTTTTTTCGTCCTCGGTTGGGCCTTTAGCCATTAATGCCCCAAAAAATGCACCCTTCTGAATAGATATAGTATTCTTTTCTGAAAGATAGGCTAAAATTTCCTCCAGCAGTGGAGGAGATAATGGCTTACTGCCATGTTTGCCTATTCCTATAATCTTGATGCCCTGTACCAGCGGATTCTCGGAAGACGAATGAAGTGTATGCATAGTGCAAGTATATAGAGAATTATCTATTTTTTAGTATACACGATTTAGAATAAAATATTACTAATTTGAATTATACCTATATTTTATAACGCATTTTAAAGAAAATTACATATTATTTAAAAATTTAGGTTAAAATTTTAGGTACTTATTTTCATCTTAAGTATAATTACTCAAAAATAGGGTTAAAATTTATGGGCACTGTTCTTAAAATTAGTTTGTATGGTAATTTATACTATTTCGCTGAACCGCCTTTATCCACATATACACTTATTCCTGAAATTTACCCTTTAACCATCGCATAGTTCATGAAAAAAGCTGCCTTTAAAAAAGCCGAAAGTATTAATCTGTTTAACCTGTCTACACCCAGCATGCGGGCCTTTCATATTACCTGGCTCACCTTTTTTATCTGCTTCTTCGGGTGGTTCGGTATTGCTCCGCTAATGGCCGTTGTCCGGGAAGAGCTTCACCTGACCAAATCTCAAATAGGAAATATTGTTATTGCCTCTGTTTCTATTACCATATTTGCCCGCCTGTTTGTAGGCTGGCTTTGCGATAAAATAGGTCCCCGCATTACCTATACGATTATGCTGGCGTTTGGTGCCATTCCGGTGATGTGTATTGGATTCAGCAACAGTTATGAAAGCTTTTTATTATTCCGCCTGGCAATTGGGGTAATTGGAGCTTCCTTTGTGATTACGCAGTACCACACGTCGGTGATGTTTGCCCCAAACATTGTAGGCACGGCTAATGCCACTACGGCCGGTTGGGGAAACCTGGGCGGCGGGGTTACACAAATGGTAATGCCGCTGATTTTTGCCGCTTTTGTAGGAGCCGGCTATACGAGTTCAGAAGCCTGGCGCTTAAGTATGGTCATTCCGGGACTTGGGCTACTGATGATGGCTTTTGTCTATTATTTCTGCACCCAGGATACCCCGGAAGGAAACATTGCTGACCTGCGTAAAACGGACCCGGCGTATAAAGCCAAAGCAGGCGATGCCGAAGGCAGTTTCTGGCGTGCTTGCCGCGACCACCGGGTATGGGTGTTGTTTCTGGCTTATGGTGCTTGTTTCGGCATCGAAATTACCATTGATAATATTGCGGCCTTATACTTTATAGATAACTTCCAGTTAGGCATTAAAGAAGCGGGACTTATTGCCGGGTTGTTTGGGTTTATGAACCTGTTTGCCCGTGCTCTGGGTGGGATGTTCAGCGATAAAATTAGCAAAAAGTCAGGTTTCAAAGGACGGGTGATAATACTGGGTATATTCCTGTTGCTGGAAGGTTTAGGCATCATGCTCTTCTCCACCATGACCTACCTGCCATTTGCCATTGCCGCCATGCTGGGGTTTGCCTTGTTTGTGAAAATGTCGAATGGTGCTACCTATGCGGTGGTGCCGTTTATTAATAAAAAAGCGTTGGGAGCTGTGTCTGGTATTGTGGGGGCCGGGGGGAATGTGGGAGCTGTACTGGCAGGCTTCTTATTTAAAGCAGAGGATGTTTCTTACCGCGATGGCTTATTTATTATCGGAATTGCGGTAGCTGTTACAGCCTTTATTTCTCTGCTGGCTATGCTCCCGGTATTTAATACAAACCCTGCCGAATCTGCAGAACCTGCACTGCAACCGGTATTAGCAGGCAAATCCACTGTTGAAAGATCTAAATAATTTATAAAGAAAAACCCTGAAAAGATCTGCCAATCCTTCAGGGCCAATGTTTAATTGATCATTTTAAATTATTACTAACTTAAAACAGTACAAACGTATGCAAAAAAAGTTACATAGCCAACTTTTGGTTGGGCTAGTATTCCTGTTACTGTGTTGTAGTTCTGTACAGGCACAGTTCTCGCTAACAGGGCAGCTCCGCACCCGCTCAGAACTCCGCGATGGTCAGGGAACCCTATCAGGGAAGAAGGCAGTTCCTGCTTTTTTCACTTCGCAGCGCACCCGGCTCAATTTTGGCTACACCGGCCACCGCTTTAAATTATTTACCGCTGTGCAGGATGTACGGGTATGGGGCCAGGATGCCTCTTCTATCAACCGCACTACCGTAGACGCCAACGATGGACTACTAATCCACGAAGCCTGGGGAGAAATTATGTTACTAGATACCAGTGCCGCTCTGGAAAATCTTTCTTTAAAAATTGGCCGGCAGGAACTGGTGTATGACGATGTACGCTTACTGGGAAACCTGGATTGGTTGCAGCAAGGAAGACGGCACGATCTGGCTTTACTGAAACTGGAAGATCACGGTTGGATGGCACACCTGGGTGTGGCTTTTAACCAGAACCGCGAATTAAAATCAGGAGGTGTCTACAACGGAACTCCATCAGGCTATGCGGCCGGTACTAATGGCATCGGTGCCTTATATAAATCCATGCAGTTTTTGTATCTGGGCCGCAAACTCCAGACTGGGAATGCTTCTTTCCTTTTCCTGAAAGATGATTTCAATAAATATCACATGGAAGAAGCTACTAAAGTATATGACAGGGGAGTATGGAGCCGCTTTACCACAGGTGCCTATCTTTCCACAACGGCATTAAAGAAAATAAGCCTGACGGCCAGTGCTTATTACCAGGGAGGTAAAGACAAAGATGGAAAAAACATGAATGCGTATCTGCTATCGGCCTACACCTTATACCCGGTAAGTAAAAACTTAAACATAGGTCCGGGAATTGATTTTACATCCGGAAACAGTGGCTCGGCTACCGGCAACACCAACCGCCAGTTTGATCCGTTATATGGCACACCGCATAAATTCTGGGGAACCATGGATTATTTCTATGTAGCGGATGGCTTTGGGAAAAATGGCCTGGTAGACTACTACCTCAGAAGCCGCTACAAAGCTAGTTCTAAATTACTGCTATCCTTAGATGCACACCAGTTTACGTCTTCAAATAAAGTAACCGGCGGCGATGGAGTAGAGCTAGACCGGAATTTTGGGACAGAACTAGACTTTACGGCTACATATAGCCTGACTAAAATCATCACTATTGAAGGTGGCTACTCCAGTTTCTTTGCTACGCCAACCCTTGCTTCTTCCGGAGTAAAAAATGTAAACAATGCCGGTTTACAAGCCAACTGGGCATACCTGATGATCAATATCAAACCGGATTTCTTCAGTAAGTAATACGGGTGTTTCTTTATCCAGATAAGCAATTAGTTCAATTAACCTTTCTTCTACTCAGATACTTATGAAACGCATATATTCATCTTTATTTACCTTATGGTTGGTGCTGATGTTGCTGCACATCTCTACCTCCTGTAGCAATAGTTCAGCTACGGACAATGATACATCTTCTGCGGAAGAAACAACTGCCACCGCTTCTAAAAAAATTACTTTAGGCATTATTCCACTAACCGATTGTGCTCCTTTAGTAATTGCCCACGAAAAAGGATTTTTCAAGAAATACGGCTTAGAGGTAGAAATCTCTAAAGAAGCTTCCTGGGCCAATGTCCGTGATAAAATTTTAACCGGTGAACTCGATGGAGCCCATTGCTTATTCGGAATGCCTTTCTCTGTCTACACTGGCGTGGGCGGAAAAGCTGGTTCCGAAATGCACATTGCCATGATTCTGAACAACAACGGACAGGCCATTACCCTTTCTAAAGACTTTTGCGGAGATGTTCCTTTTCAAAAAACCGATGGTGTAGCGGCGGCTGTAGAAAAGATGAAAACGAAAAAGGAACCCACCTTCGCCATGACTTTTCCTGGCGGTACACATGATATCTGGTTGCGATACTGGCTGGCTGCTTCCGGTGTTGATCAGAATAAAGTAAAAATTATTACCATTCCTCCGCCACAAATGGTAGCCAACATGAAAGTGGGTAACATGGATGGATTTTGTGTAGGCGAACCCTGGAACCAGGTAGCAGTAAAACAAGGCATTGGCTTTACCCATGTTTCTTCGCAAGACATCTGGAAAAACCATCCGGAGAAAGCTTTGGTGGTGAACAAAGAATTTAGCGGAACCCGCCGGGAAGACATGAAAAAAGTAATGAAAGCTGTACTGGAAGGCTCTATGTGGCTGGATGACATGAAGAACCGGGCTGAAGCAGCCGAAATCATCGGCAGACCTTCGTATGTAAATGCGCCAGCTAAAGAAATTGAAGCCCGCCTGATGGGAAATTATGATCTGGGTTGCGACTATGGTACCCACACGTATACAGACGATTATATGTTGTATCACAATAAAGGAATGGTGAACTACCCACGCAAAGCGCATGGCATCTGGTACCTGAATCAATATGTACGCTTCAATTATTTGAAACAAGCTCCCAATTATAAAGAGGTAGCAGACAAACTCATTTTGCAGGATGTATATGCGGAAGTAGCTAAAGAAATGGGTATTGTCCTTCCGGAAGATGATATGCAGCCATTCACCATAGACCTGGACAAAGCTACCTTCGACCCAAATAATCCGGATGGCGGATTAGCTAAAAAGTAATGAATAATGAATATACACCATTTTCATCTTAAGCCTTGTTTCTGATAACAGCCTTCGCAAAAGCCGCCTTATACAATCTTTGGTATGGGGAGCAGGTTTGTGCGGATTGTATACAGCGGTGTTGGGAAGGCGGGGCCTGTCCGGCCCTGGAGGACAAAAGTTTCCGGTAAGAACTGCTTTTAATACTGATACACAAATCTTTGAATAATATTAATTCATTAATAAGAAACCTTCTAGCCATGAAAAGTCAAACAATTGCAACGGATATAGAATTAGAATCTTCGGAAGTTGCCACCCGGATTTGGGATAATAACCTGGTAAAAAAGCTAACAGCTTTCGGCCAATCTTCTGCCTTTACTTTAGGCGGATTTGGTATACTGCTCCTCATTTGGTACATCATCAGTAAAATTACCACTGATGCCTTGCCTGGGCCTTATGCTACCTTGTCTGTACTTTGGGAAATGCTCAAAGATCCTTTTTATGATTATGGACCCAATGACAAAGGTATTGCTTTGCAGCTTTTCAGTTCACTAGGAAAAGTATTTTTAGGTTTTGGATTGGGCTCATTGGTAGCTATTCCGGTTGGCATTGTGATGGGGGCTAATGCTTTTTGTAAGAAACTCTTTTATCCGATAGTACAAATATTAAAGCCAGTATCTCCGCTTGCCTGGTTTCCCATCGGATTAGCCGTATTTCAGTCTGCCGGTACCGCTACCATCTTCATCATCTTTATCACCTCCCTGTGGTCTACCTTGATCAACACCGCTTTTGGTGTGGGTTCCATTCCTGATGATCATAAAAATGTAGCCAAAGCTTTCGGTTTCTCCACCCGCCGCTACATCACCAAAATATTGATTCCCTATAGCCTGCCTCATATTATTACGGGCCTTCGCTTAAGCATCAGTGTAGCCTGGCTGGTAATTGTAGCTGGAGAAATGCTGTCTGGTGGGTTGGGTATTGGCTTCTTTGTATGGGATAGCTGGAATGCGCTGAGTTTAGAAAAAGTAATCTCCGCTATTCTTATCATCGGTCTGGTAGGATTGCTCTTAGACAGGCTATTCACCCTTCTGGAAAAAAGATTTTCCTATGCAAGTTAGTCAATTGTCATTCATCATTAAACATTCGTCATTCCCATGAGCTACGTAGAGATAAAAGATATGGAGATTGCCTTCTCCACACCCAGAGGCAAATTTATAGCTGTAAAAAATATTAACCTTGAGATAGGTAAGGGAGAAATTGTATCTATCATTGGCCATTCTGGCTGTGGCAAATCTACCATCATGAATGCCATTGGCGGCATGGTCACCCCAACAAAAGGGACCGTTACTATACAAGGCAAAGCTATTAAAGGTCCAGGTCCGGACAGAGGCATTGTGTTTCAGAATTACTCCCTGCTTCCCTGGTTATCGGTGTATGAAAATATCTTCCAAGCCGTAGATGCTGCCTTACAAACTACATCTGAAGTGGACAAACGGGAGATTGTGGAAAAATATATTCGCATGGTAGGCTTATCAGCTCACCGGGAGAAACTACCCAAACAAATCTCTGGTGGTATGAAACAGCGGGTGGCCATTGCCAGAGCCTTTGCTATTAACCCGGATGTACTATTACTGGATGAACCATTCGGTGCCTTGGATGCCCTCACAAAAGGTTCTATGCACATTGAATTGTTAAAACTCTGGAACCTCGATAACCGCAGTAAAACCATCGTGATGGTAACGCATGATATTGAAGAAGCCATTTTCCTTTCCGATAAAATCGTAGTCATGACTGATGGTCCCTCAGCTACTATCCGGGAAATAGAAGATGTGCATCTGCCCAGGCCCAGAAACAAAAAAGACATTGTGAATATGCCTGAATACAAAACCATCCGTGAACGCCTGCTGAGCTTATTAATGGACAAAGTAGAAATCGACGCCACAGACTTCTATAAAGGTCCAAAAGTGGAGTTAGTGTAGGAAATAGCTAGTATGAGATTCACTTTGAGAGTAGTGCTTACCTATACGTTCACTTACTTTCTTTGTCATTGCTACAAAGAAAGTAACAAAGAAAAATCTAGGAAAAACAATGCTTCCTGGCGCATGGCATACGCACACCCCGCTGTTTTTCCAGGCCTACCCGCATGGAATAGTTCTCTAAAGTGCGGTGGGTGGTGCAGCAACAGTGTGGCCTATTTTGGCCTGTGGGCGAGCCGGAGGATTGTGGGATTGGCCTATCCAAGCATACAATAGGCTTTGTTGGTGCTGCCTTTTTGTTTTGTTACTTTTATTTTGGGCAAGCAAAATAAAAGTAAAGAAAGTCAGATAGAGCGACAAACTTATAAAGTAGGTAACCTATACTTATATAAGTTAAGCTATATTCTAAATGAGGATAATAAAAAGGAATTGGTTTCCTCACATTTACTTTTACTATGTCATTAATCAAGCAAAAAACCTATAAAACAACCTGCTCCTACTGCGGTGTAGGTTGTGGAATGGTGGTTCATAAAGATAATAAAGGCAACCTCAAAGTAGAAGGTGATCCAGAGCATCCCGGAAGCCAGGGTATGTTGTGTTCTAAAGGAATGAACCTGCATTACACGGCCATGGACACTTCCGACAGGCTCTTGCATCCGGAAATGCGTTGGAACCGCAACAGTCCTTTGCAGCGGGTAAGCTGGGATACTGGTCTTGATAGAGCTGCTGCTGTTTTCAAAACTTTGATAAACAAACACGGGCCAGATTCTGTAGGTTTCTATGTATCTGGTCAGTGCCTCACGGAAGAATATTATATAGTTAATAAACTGATCAAAGGATTTATTGGCAGCAATAACATAGATACCAATTCCCGCCTATGTATGAGCTCAGCAGTGGTGGCTTATAAAATGGCATTGGGGGAAGATTCCGTTCCGATAAGCTATGAAGATATTGAACTGGCCGATTGTTTTCTGATTGCCGGGGCTAATCCTGCCTGGTGCCATCCCATTATTTTCCGCCGCCTGGAAGCACACAAAGCCAAGAATCCAGATGTAAAGATTATAGTCGTAGATCCCCGCAAAACCCAGACAACTTCCATTGCAGACCTACATTTTCAGATCAATCCAGGTACAGACATCGTGCTATACAATGCCATCGGCCGCGGACTGATTGAGCGGGATAAAATTGATGCAGACTTTATTGCCAACCATACGGAAGGATTCAATAGCTACCGCCAGATGGTGATGGGGCGGACGATTAAAGAAGCAGCCAAGATATGTGGCGTAAAAGCAGATGATATTTACTGGGCTGTGGAATATATTGGCCGGGCAGAAGGGTTTATTTCTATGTGGGCCATGGGACTGAACCAGAGCGTAATTGGCGTGAATAAGAACTTTTCCCTGATTAATTTATCCTTAATCACCGGCAAAATCGGCAAACCAGGTTCCGGGCCTTTTTCCTTGACTGGTCAACCGAATGCCATGGGAGGCAGGGAAGTAGGTGGATTAAGCACCATGCTGGCGGCTCACCGGGATCTGAAAAATCCACAACACCGCAAAGAAGTGGCTGATTACTGGGGAGTGCCTGCTGTACCGGAAAAACCAGGCTATACAGCCACTGAAATGTTTGAAGCCTTACGGGATGGCCGCATGAAAGCGATCTGGATTATTTGTACTAATCCATTAGTCAGTCTACCTAACTCTCAGGTGGTAGAAGAAGCTTTACAAAATGCCAAGTTTGTAGTAGTACAAGATATTTCTAACCGGGCGGATACCGTTAAATATGCTGATCTGGTACTTCCGGCAGCCGCATGGGCAGAAAAAACCGGCACCATGACCAATTCTGAACGGCGGGTGAGTTACCTCAATAAAATCATTGATCCACCGGGAGAAGCCTTGCCAGATGTGGAGATTCTGTGCCGTTTTGCTAAAAAAATGGGCTTTGGCAATAGTTTCAACTATGAAGATGTTTCGCAGATTTATGATGAACATGCCGGACTTACCAAAGGCACCCGGATTGATGTAAGCGGATTAAGCCATGCCAGATTAAAAGAAAAAGGCACTTTCCAGTGGCCTGTGCCAACTTCAGATTCTCCAGGCACACCGAGGCTTTTTACTGATCATCAGTTTTATACCACTAATAAACGGGCTACGATTTACACCGTTCCGGACGAAAATCTATCTGAACCGCCAACAGAAGATTACCCCCTGATCTTAACTACCGGGCGTATCCGTGACCAGTGGCACACCATGACCAAAACAGGCAAAGTGTATAAACTGAAGCAGCATATTGACCGTCCATTTCTGGAGATTCACCCGGCCGATGCCAAAGTGAGAAATATTGCAGAAGGTAATCCGGTTGTTATTTCTAACCGCTATGGACAGGTACAAGTGAATGCAAAAATTACCGATACCATAAAAAAAGGGGTGGTTTTCCTGCCGATGCACTGGGGTAAGATTCTCAACCAGTCTAAGGGCAGAGCCAATAATTTAACTACACCTTTAATTGATCCGGTATCAAAAGAACCAGATTTTAAATTCTCCGCTGTACAGGTTGAAAAGTATATAAAAACGAAACAAAAAATACTAGTGATTGGGGCAGGGGCTGCTGCTTCCCGCTTTGTTAGTGCCTACCGTGAGTGGAACGTTCAAGACGAAATCCATGTGTTCAGCCGCGAAGTTATTCCGTTTTATAACCGGGTGATGCTCCCTGATTATATCAGTGGTGCCATGCCATGGGAGAAGTTAATTAAACTCCGCCGCGAAGAACAGGAAAAATTGCATGTGCATTTGCATAATGGAATTTCTATTCAGTTTATTGACCGGGAAAACAAAACGGTATTGGATACAGAAGGAAACAAGCATTCATATGATTTGCTTTTACTGGCTACCGGAAGCAGCGCCTCCTTACCCAAAGATTTGAACACCGACCTGGAAGGCATTTTTACGATGCGTACCCGCCAGGATGCCGATCTGCTGAAAGCCTATACCGAAGCCGGAAGCCATGTAGTAATTATTGGCGGTGGCTTGTTAGGCCTGGAACTGGCAGCCTCTCTCCGTGAACTTTCCAGAAATGTCACCATTATTCAGCGGGTATCTCAGCTCATGAACCGGCAACTGGATAAAATTGCCAGCGACCTGCTTCACGAAGAAATGACCGACCGGGGAGTAGATATTTACTACAACGACCAGGTAAAATACTTCACCGGAAAAGATAAAATAGGGGGTGTACGTTTAGCTAGTGGCCGCACCATTGAATGCGATGCCGTGGTTTTCGCCATTGGCACCACACCTACTATTGATCTGGCCAAAGGGGCGGGTTTGCAGATAAACAGAGGCATTGTGGTGAATGAATATCTGCAGACGAGTGATCCGGATATATTTGCCATGGGCGAAATAGCAGAGCACCAGGGCATGCTCTATGGCATTACGGCCGCAGCCGAAGAACAGGCTGATGTAATTTGTAAATACCTGAACGGCGATTGGCTGAGTTATTACAAAGGCTCTTTATCTATGAACATCCTTAAAATGGAAGGGCTGAAATTATGCTCTATCGGGATGATTGAGGTTCCGGCAAATAGAAAAGACTATGAAGAAGTGATTTTTATTGACAAATCTAAGCGGTACTATAAAAAATGCATCATTCATCAGGACCGGCTGGTAGGTGCTATCTTAATGGGTGACAAAACAGAGTTCATTGAGTTTAAAGAGTTAATTGCCAATCAAACCGAACTTTCCGAGAAACGCTTGCAATTGCTTCGCTCTGGCAAATCGAGAAGGGATGCCGCGGTAGGTAAACTCATTTGCTCCTGCAACAATGTGGGCGAAGGAAATATCCAGAAGGTGGTTCAAGACGGCTGTGCTCAGTTGACGGATGTTTGCAAGGCTACCGGTGCCGGTATGGGCTGTGGCAGTTGCAAGCCAGAAGTAAAAGCTATCATAGAGAAGTCCCTGGTAGCTAGTCAGTAGATTTAAGTCACAACTGACGATTTTTAGCTAATCTATATCGCATAATGAACAATACTAGAATCTGTGAAATTTGTAAAGAACTGTGCTATGGCTAGTAATATAACCCTTCGATTATTTACTAATGGTGGTATTATTACCCCAGAAGAAGTAAGAAAAGTAATTGAGATAGCTCGTATGTGTGGTTGTGATAGTATTATACCTGGCTCTCGTCAAGAGGTATATCTGCAACTAGAGAAAGTCTATCTACCCATAGCAGAAAAGGAGTTAAGCAAAAATGCCCTCAAGTATACATTAGTAGAAGATAGTAAGCAAAACATTGTTACTTCCTTTGCTGCGTTGCAAATACTGCCTACCACAGCATGGTTATTAGGAGATACGTACCTGGACATTCTGGATTCTTTTGTTTATCAGCCCAGGCTAAAGATCAATATTGTAGACCCGCTGCAAAACCTGGTGCCGCTGTTTACTGGTGAGCTAAACTTTATAGCTTCCTCGTATCCCCGGTACTGGCATTTATATGTTAATTTCTCTTTCTTCGGAAAGAGGCAAATATGGCCTGTACTCATAGATGGGGAGGATATTGTTACGGTATCTAAACTAATTGAGGAGGTATATTTTCAACAGCAACTAGATACCATACAAGATTTGTATTTGGCTGTTTCTCATACATTCACGGGCAGAACACGGCAATGGGAAGAAGAGCTTCAACTGACGGCACATTCATTTCCTGTTATTGAAGGAATGTATTCGTATGGAAACTCTTACTGGCTGGGTATCTATCGCCGGAATCAATCTTTTCCACTGAGTTTTCTGGAAGCCCTCTACAACCAATGTATCGAATCTAAAATTGGGAAAATCTGCCTAACTCCTCATCAAACACTTCTTATCACAGACATCAAAGCCGAGCATAAAGCCAAATGGGAGAAACTACTAGGCCTGCATCAGATACATAACCACCACTCAGCGTTAGAAGTAAACTGGCAAATACCAGATCTGGAGGTGGAAGCCCAACGGTTAAAAAATACCTGGGTAAGGGAGCTGGAAGAAAAGGAGGTTTATACCACAGGGCTCAGTTTTGCTATCCAGACAAAGCCGATGGATGTTACTACTTCTGTACTCATCAGACAAACCAGTGAAGCGGGCCAAACCAGGTACGATATTTTACATACACACGATTTTAGCACACACTCGCTGCAATGGCAGGTGTTCGCTACTAATCTATCTGAGCAAGTAGTGGCTTCTGTACTAATAAATCTTTGCCAGCTGTATTATACGCAGGTAGATCAACATTTTCCATCCATCTTTTCTGAAGAGAAGCCTGTTTTTATTGCCACTCATGACGTATATCAATGCAGCGATTGTTTAACTGTGTATGATCCGGAGTTTGGAGATGAGGCAGCTGCTATACCAGCCAGTACAGCTTTTGAAGAACTACCGGATAGCTATGTTTGCAGCCTGTGCGAAGCTTCCAAACAACGCTTTGTGGCTCTTAAAAAGGAAGAAGCAGTAACCCGGTAACACGTTTCAAATGAGATTTTTACCTTATGTCTCTTAATGGATTCTATCGCAGAAAAATTATCAGAGCTAAGCTGTTTTTTTATGTAAAAAAAGTATATTTATAATGCCTTTTCCTGATAAGCTAGTAAAATCCTACTCTACTAATTTTATTCTCTAGCCTATTTCTTCAGAAAGCTCACCAGAGGAGTAATAAACTGATCATATGCTTCAATATGTGGCAAGTGGCCAATGTTGTTAAGCTCCACTAAAGCAGATTGCGGAATTCGTTTGGCAGCACTTTTTCCTAATTCCGGATAGTTACCCATGGTTTTGCGTGTTTGTTCGTCTACCAGATTTTTTCCTAAGGCCGTTCTGTCCCGCTGTCCAATGATTAATAGGGTAGGTGCCTTAAGCTGCTCAAACTCATAAACTACAGGTTCGGCAAAAATCATGTCATAGGTAAGAGCCGAGTTCCAGGCAATTCTGGGGTAGTCTGGACTCAAGGTCCATCCGGCTTGCAGGTTTACCCAGCGGTCGTAGTCTGGTTTCCATTTTCCATCGTAGTAATTTTCGAGCTGGTATTTTTTTATCTGCTCATAGTTGCTTTTCAGCTCAGACTTGTACCAGGCATCTACTCCCTGGTAAGGCACTTTTTGCCGCCAGTCTTCCAGGCCAATAGGGTTTTCCAGAATTAGTTTTTCTACTAGCTGCGGATACATCAATGTAAACCTGACAGCCAGCATCCCGCCCATCGAGTGACCTAAAACGGCTGCTTTCCGGATAGCTAGTGAATCTAGCAGCACTTTGGTATTTTGTGCCAACAACGGAAAACTATATTGCAGATGGGCTGGTTTAGAAGATTTACCAAACCCTATCTGATCAGGAATAATTACCCGGTAGCCATGCTTACTCAAATCTGTGGCTGTTTTTTCCCAATAAGCCCCATTAAAATTTTTGCCATGCAGCAGCATTACTACTTTTCCATTAGAATTTTGTGGCTTCACATCCATATAGGCCATTTTCAGGCTTTCTCCTTGTAAAGTCAATTGAATATATTTTACAGGATAGGGATAAGCCACTTCTTCGAGTGTTAATCCTAACGGTTGTACAGGCTGTGCCTGAGCCTGAGTAAGCAAAGCGGTAAAAACAAGTGCAACAACTAAAAATACTTTCTTCATTCTTTATTAAGGTTGGATACTTACCAAGAGATATACGGGAATGAGGAACATTGAGGTATTACCTGTGCGGAGCTATAGTTTAATTAATTTTAGTAATACATGAGTACTAACCCTATTTGCCAGTCCTTTGTAGTAAAAAGTGCAAAAACTTTATTCTATAATACCATTATTACTATTATTTTTTCATCTTTAGAGCGTGTTTAAAATTTTATTCACAATACAAGCAATAATAGAATGAAAAGCAAAATAGAACACTATTCCGTGAGCGCAGGCCTGAAAAAACTGCGGGCCATGCGTGGGTTTAGAGCGGGGAAGCGTTGTTTTTTCTAGATTTTTCTTTGCATGGCACAAGGCTGGCTCAAAGCATGTGCTTTGCCCCTTTCTTTGTAGCAATGACAAAGAAAGTAAGATGTCATGCTGTAAGTCATAATGTTAGTTCTTATTTGATAAATTTTAAACATGCTCTTAAGCAGTTTTCAAACAACTCCATCATCTATAATCTATTGAACATATGATAAAAGTAGGATTTAATGTATTAGCCTGGTCTGCCGGATTACCAGACACATTGCTTCCCATTACGGAAAAATTGAAAAACATCGGTTACGACGGTGTAGAATTTGCCCTGGATCATCAGGGACTGGACGTGTATAAACGGTTTAATAAGCACCTGTCTGATTTGGGGTTGCAATCTACCTGCGTAATTGTAATGGGTCCGGATGAAAATCCGGCAAGCGACTCAGCGGCTGTCCGGGCTAAAGCCTTAGATAGTCTCCGCAACTACATAGACCGGGCCCATGCCTTAGGCGCCCAGGTAATGTGTGGACCCTTTCATTCGGCTTTTGCCACCTTTTCGCGGAAAGCGCCAGAGGAGCAGGAGTATCAGCGGAGTGCAGAAGTGCTGCGGGCTGCCGGAGAATATGCCGCCCAGGCTAAGCTGATGTTAGCTCCTGAAGCCTTAAACCGCTTTGAGTGCTACTTGTGCAACACCATGGAGCAACTAGTGAAGCTCATAAATAGGGTAGATCACTCGAATGTAAGAGCTATGTTTGATACGCACCATGCGAATATGGAAGAAAAAAAGTTTAAAACAGCCATTGAAACCGTAGCTCCGGTACTTGCGCATGTACACATCAGTGAAAACGACCGCGGCACGCCTGGCGATGGCCACATCCAGTTTGATGAAGTATTTGCTACGTTGGCAGAGGTGAACTATAGTGGTTGGCTAACCATAGAAGCATTCACCCGCAGCGACCCGGATTTTGCCAATTCTATTAACGTATGGAGGGAATATTCAAAACCCTGGGAAATGGCAGAAAACGGTCTGAAATTTATCAAGCAAATGAGCCAAAAATATAAATTATAAAATATTGTTTTTTGCTAAAGACAAGGAGTCAAGTATACTATACACTAACCTATAGTATACTTGACTTCTTTCCGCTTATATACTTTTCTTCCTTCCTAAATTCTGCAAACGTTTGCAAGGGCAGATGCTTTCTATAAAATAGAAAGTAAACAAATTCTTTCCTTCAGAATAGATCAAACTGTTGCTTTTTTCTCTATATTGTTACTTTAACAAGTAATTATTAGATATATTTAAGAAAAAAATTATTAATCTGCTATTGCAATTTACACTACCAAAATCAGCTACCTGTTAAACTACCTAATTAATTACTGCAATGAAAGACGATGTGGTCTGGGCACAATTTAAAAATGGCAGTGAAGAAGCGTTTGCTCTCCTCTATAAGCAACATGCCAAACTCCTTTATGCATATGGTATAAAACTGGTAAAAGACAGAGACCTGGTAGAAGATTGTATCCATGATCTTTTTATGGACTTGTGGCGGAGAAAAGAGTTCCTCAGTGAAACAGATTCTATTAAGCTGTATTTGTTAAAAGCCCTGAAGCGCAAAATCCTGCGGGTGTTATCAAAGAACAAAAAAAACCAGGACGCTGCTTATTCTCTATCCGATGACTATACCAGTCAAGTAGAGTTCTCTCACGAAAGCCTACTTATCTCAGCACAGTTAACTTCCGAACAGGAGGAAAAGTTAAAACAAGGAATAGATAAATTAAGCCACAATCAGCGGGAAATAATTTTTCTGCGGTTTTACGCCCGTCTAAGCTACGAAGAGATTGCAAGTATGCTGGCAATTAATTACCAATCTGTTAAAAACCTGATGTTCCGCTCCATGAAATCCTTACGCAAAGAGTTTGTCTCCTTGCTGGTTGGCTTTTACTTTTTCCTCTGATCTGATACCTTCTTTTGGTACGAATAAAAAGCGGCCCCTGCCAGGTCAGCCGTTTGAAATTAGCCCGCCTGAAAAAATCCAAAAAAAAATTCAAAATACGTGAGTACCTAACCGCACTTGTGGTGCTATGTATATAAACGGGAAAAAATTGTGAT
Organism: Rhodocytophaga aerolata; assembly: GCF_030503435.1. Taxonomy (GTDB): domain Bacteria; phylum Bacteroidota; class Bacteroidia; order Cytophagales; family 172606-1; genus Rhodocytophaga; species Rhodocytophaga aerolata. Next base: position 54,342 of record NZ_JAUKPO010000005.1, on the reverse strand, counting down.
CTTTCATGGAGTATTTGGATTATTCAGTAGAAGAGTTTCTGGCCGACGAGCAATTTCAGCAGTGGGTGCTGGCTCCTGAAGAGGAAAATCAGCAATTCTGGGAGAATTTCTTGCGGACATACCCTGAAAAAAAACAGGTTGTGGTACAAGCCCGTGAAGTATTGCAATCCATTGTTTCCAAAGAGATTCCACCGGTAGAAGAAAGCCGCCTGGATACCTTGTGGCAACGGATTGACAGCAGCCGAAAGCAGGAAACTACCTATGCGCCGGAAATACCTTTACAAAAACCTGCAAAGGTCTTACCGCTGTACACCAAGATTGCTGCCGTTTTTCTAGGATTACTGGTTAGTAGCTTTTTGATGTATTTGTGGCTGAAACCTGCGCCCATGCTGGAGTACCATACCGCATTTGGCAAAACGAAAAAGATTGTGCTGCCAGACCATTCCATCGTGATTTTGAATAGCAACTCTACCATCCGGTATGCTTCTGAGTGGAGTACCCGGCAACCAAGAGAAGTCTGGATAGAAGGGGAAGCCTATTTTTCGGTAATACATACCCAGAACAATCAGAAATTCCAGGTAACCACCCCCTCAAAAATGGTAGTGGAAGTGCTGGGCACCCAGTTTAATGTAAAAGACCGGACAAGTGGTGCACAGGTGGTATTGAAAGATGGTAAAGTGAAACTACTGCTTACGCATACCGGAGAAGAAAAGCAGGTAATGATGGCACCCAGTGAAGCGGTAACCTTAACTAAAACTGCTTCCGGTTACACTAAAAAAAGGGTAGACCCCAACCAGTACCTTTCGTGGACACAACATAAACTGATTTTTAAAAATACGCCTCTGGCTGAAATTAAAACCTTACTTGAAGAAACCTATGGGTTGACGGTGAAAATACCCAATGAAAGTTTACTGGAGCAGCAAATTTCCGGTTCCGTACCGAGTGATAACATAGAAAGTTTGTTGTTTGCCTTGTCGGAGTCTTTTAACTACCAGATTATACAACAGAATAATCAGCTTTTATTTTTAGAACGAACATCTAAGTAAAAAAACAAAAACAGTATCCTGTCTTTTTTGGTGAGCAAACCTCACCCAGGGGATGGTTTTTGCAAAAATAAACCTAAATCTTCCATGCGTATGAGAAAGCTAACCAGTTACTGCTTACTGCTTTTGCTGCCAGGACTGCCACTAACGGCAACTTCCCAGACGGTAGCCTCCCTGATCCACGACCAGCCCAAAGTATCCCATCAACCAAAGCTACCTTCACAAACGGTATCCCTGGAGGAAGCACTCATTAGCCTTGAAGTGGCGTATAAAGTGTCCATTGTTTATAAGAGTGAACTGGTGCAGAACAAGCTTACCAAAAGTATACACCTGCAGCCAACGTTAGACGAAACCCTGGAAGCCTTACTCAAGCCGCACAACCTGGAATTTAGAAAATCTAAAAATGTATATGTTATTGTAAAACAAGAAGATAAGCCTTCAGCGGCAAGGGAGTTGATGTTTCATCAGATCAATCATGAAGCCCTGCCATCTGCTGTTATGGCAATAACCATAACCGGCCGGATAACCGATGAAAATTCGCAGGCACTGCCAGGGGTAACTGTATTAGTAAAAGGAAGTACCGTAGGAACTACTTCCGATGTAGATGGCAGATACAGCCTGAACGCACCGGATGGAAATGGCACACTGGTGGCTTCTTATATTGGATATACCACCCAGGAAATCCCTATTAACAACCGTACGGTGATTGATATTTCATTAGCTCCTGATGTGAAAGCCCTGGAAGAAGTAGTGGTGGTCGGCTATGGTACGCAGAGGAAATCAGACTTAACTGGCTCGGTAGGTACCATTAAGGCCGAAGCCCTGCAGGAACGCCCGGCAGCTTCGCTAAACCAGGGTTTAGCAGGCAGAATAACCGGGGTAAACGTATCTGTCAACTCTGGCCGTCCGGGTGGCCGGGCCAATATCCGTATCCGCGGAAATACCTCAGTGAGTGTAACCAATAACCCGCTGTATGTCATTGATGGGGTTATTCTGAACGTAACCAACCTTACCAACGGCAGTACCCCTATTGACTATATTAACCCTAATGATATTGCTTCTATTGAAGTATTAAAAGATGCTTCGGCTACCGCTATTTATGGGGCCAGAGGGGCCAATGGGGTTATTCTCGTAACCACTAAACGGGGTAGCCAGGGAGGCGGCAGAGTTACCTATGATACCGATTTTAGTGTAGGTGTGCTTCCCCGCAAAATACCGTTACTGAACTCCAGAGAGTTTTTACTGGTAGAAGAACTTGCCTATGCCAATGCACAAAAATATGATCCGGTTGGCTGGGCCGGCGGCAAATATACAGACCCTAAAACCAAACGGACCAACCCACTGCTGTTTGATTCTAATGGCAATCCCCTCTACGATACCGACTGGCAGGATGAAGCCTTCCAGAGAGCATTAACCCAGAACCATCAACTATCTTTTACTGGTGGCAATGGAAAAGACAGTTATGGGGCCTATTTAGGATACAGAGATGAAAATGGGTTAGTGAAAAAATCCTGGCTGAAGCGTTTTTCCGGCCGTTTTGTGATGGATACCCAGATCAAAGACTGGTTACGCGTGGGTGGTACCATTAGCTATAATGACCAGAGTGAGAACCAGATAGATCCGCTGGGTGCTGGCGGTATTATTGCCATGCGGCAGGTGCTGGAAGCTTTGCCCATCATTCCGGTAAAATACCCCGATGGCCGCTGGGGAGGCAATGAAGATTATCCTGGTATGGAGGGTGGCGGCAATCCGCTGCATATCTTAAATGAACGGCTGTTTTATGTAAAAACACAGACCATGCTGGGTAATATCTATGCAAACATCAAACTAGCGGAAGGGTTAGAGTTACGGTCAACGGTAGGTACCAATATTATAAACCAGCGGATAGACTATTATGGTGGACGCAACCTGAACTATATCTCCCGCAACCAGGGTGGCGATGCTTCTATCACCAACGAACGGCATAATTCCTGGCAGTTCGAAAATTACCTGACCTACAACAAGCGGTTTGCTGATATACATTCCTTTAATGGATTGCTTGGTCTTTCCTGGCAACATGTGGATAGGTTCTCCAACACAGCCCAGTCGCAGCGGTTCCAGGATGATTATTATACATTCAATAATTTAGGAGCTGGCTCTAACGTAATTGCCCCCAGTTCTTCAACCAGTGCCTATGGCTTAAACTCGTATTTCGGCAGAATTAACTATGGCTTGAAAGATAAATACCTGGTTACCTTTACCGGCCGTATAGATGGTTCCTCTAAGTTTGGTTCCTCTAACCGCTATGCCTTCTTCCCCTCTGCCGCTCTGGCCTGGCGTGTATCCGATGAAGGATTTATGAAGGATATTCCGCTCATTTCTAACTTAAAGCTGCGTACCAGCTATGGGGTAACCGGTAACTCTGAAATTACAGCGTATCAGGCCCTTGCCGGTATGGGAAACTACCAGGTTGTGTTCAACGAAGGGAGAGCCATTGGTATAGGGGTAAACAGGCTGGCAAATCCGGATCTGCGCTGGGAAAAAACGCATCAGATAGATGCTGGCGTGGAACTGGGCTTATTCCGCAACCGGATTTCAGTAGAAGTAGATTTGTACCGCAAACTCACTACCGATATGCTGCTTAGTGCACCGGTACCCTCCAGCAGTGGCTACACAACGGTTAGCCGCAACATTGGCAGCATGGAAAATAAAGGCATAGAGTTTGGCTTGAATACGGTAAATATTAATGCCACAAATTTCTCATGGAATACCACCTTTAATATTTCAGCCAACAAAAACAAAGTAATTGCCTTAACCGGAGGGGCCGACATTTTTGAAGGCTCTACCGTAATCCGGGAAGGTGAACCGGTAGGCTCTTTCTTCGGATATGTTCACCTGGGTACCTGGAAAACTTCCGAAGCAGACGAAGCGTCAAAATACCTGAAGAAGCCCGGCGACATTAAATACCAGGATACCAACAACGATGGGGTAATTAATGACAACGACCGGGTAATTATCGGAAAAGGGATTCCGGATGGCTTTGGCACGTTACTGAACACGTTCCGCTACAAAAACTTCGACCTGACTATTGACCTGCAATTTATGTACGGCAACGATGTGCTCTTTAGAAGCAAACACTCTGCCGAAGACCGGGTAGGTATTGCCAACAGCTTCAAGACGGTACTCAATGGCTGGACACCAGAAAATCAGGATACACCACTTGCTGAATTACGGCCAGTATCTGCCGGGTACAACACCAACAACGATACCTACCGGGTGCAGGATGCTTCTTTTGTCAGAGGAAGAAACTTGCTGCTAGCCTATACTTTTGCTCCGGAACTGGTAGAAAAAATTCACCTGAACAGATTACGGGTGTTCGCCTCTACCCAGAATTTCTTCCTGCGGACCAAGTATGCCGGTTACGATCCGGAAGTATCTACTTCCGGAAGTACTTTCGATCAGGGTGTAGCCTTATATGATTACCCCAAACCCAGAGTATTTATGGTGGGCCTCAATATTGGATTGTAATTGTTTAACCTCTCAACGAAAAGTCTATGAACCTTCCTATAAAAACCATTAGTCAACTAGTCATTTGCGGAGCCCTTCTGTTTAGTACGTCTGCTTGTAAAGATTTTCTGGAAGAACCAGACAAGTCTAATTTTACAGTAGATAACTATTTTACGAAACCAGAGCATGCCGAGAGTTCAGTAAATTCTATCTATGCCAGTTTGCGGGATGTGACCGGGGGAGGGTTTAACGGCGCTCCCTGGATGATGCTGGAGTTTGCTACTGGCCTGGCCAATACCGAACTAGGTCAAGCGGTAAACAGTATATTTGTCCGGAATCTGGTAAATAACTCCGATAATACCTATGGGGGCACCTATTGGACCAGCCATTACCGGGGCATTGCCAATGCCAACCTGGCTATTGCCAAAATTCCTGGCATCACCATGGATGAGGCCAAAAAGAACATGCACCTCGGCGAAGCCAGATTTTTACGGGCATATTATTACTTTAACCTAGTGCGTATATTTGGCAAAATTCCGTTAATCACAGAGCCAGTTGAACTGAATTCGCCAACACTTTATCCAACGCCTGCCACGGAGGAGCAAGTGTATACCCAGATTGTAGAAGACCTTACCGTTGCGGAAACTTCCGGCTTGCCCTATACCGATGCAACCGGAAGAGTAACCTTGGGGGCTATAAAGTCCTTGTTAGCCGATGTATACTTAACGATGGCGGGGTATCCTTTACAAAAAGGGGCTGAATATTATCAGAAAGCCGCTGCCAAAGCTGGGGAGGTTATTCAATCGAATCAGTTTAGCTTATTTGCTTCCTATGACGATCTGCATAAGGTAGCCACCAAAAACAGAGGCGAATATATTTTTATGGTGCAATTCTCAGCGACTATTGTCAACTCCAATGGGTTACAGGTATCTATTATTCCGTATAACCAGGGTATTTCTGCCTATTCCGACGAAACCGGGGCCATCTTTGCCAACAAAGAGTTTGTAGAATCGTACGAACCGGGCGACAAGCGGACAGAAGAGAAACAGTTTTATTACAAGACCTACACCCTCAGCAGCGACCGGTCTAAAACCGTAGATTTAGGAGGCTATTACCTCTTTAAGCATTTCGATACAGAAGCTCACCTGTCTACCACCAGCAGCGGACTTAACTGGCCCCTGATCCGATATGCCGAAGTTTTATTGAACTTTGCCGAATCCTCCAATGAAGCTTCCGGACCAACAGCCGAGGCCTATGAAGTCGTAAATAAGATCAGACGGAGGGCTAATCTGCCTGAATTAGCTAATCTGACCCAGCAGCAATTCCGGGAAGCCATCTGGCGGGAACGCTGGCATGAACTGAGCTTCGAAAACAAAACCTGGTACGACATGAAGCGTCTAAGAAAAGCGTTTAATGTAACAACCAGAGGGTTCGATGATTTTGTTGGCCATCAGTTCTCGTATGGACCAGTGTTAAAAGAAAGAGAATTAGTATTCCCTATCCCGACTGCCGAGATCCGGAACAATAAGAATCTGATTCAAAATCCCGGCTATTAAGTCAGTAATCATTCGAGAATAGTCATTTGTCATTCGTATATCACTTAAGGAAGAAATTATCTTAGTATTCTAAGATGATTTCTTCTTTTATTGACGATAACTACGTATTTTGAGAGTTATAATAATCTCTGTTAAACCCCGAATGGTGCATATGCCTGAATAAACCAATGGTGCAGAAGTATTTGCACCTGGCACGTCAGAAGCACCTTTAAATGATTAACCAATGAAGAAAAAAATGTCCGGCCTGATTCAGTTTTGCCTGTTTCTTACAATCATTGCAACAGCAAATCCCGCCCTTTCTCAAAGCAAGTCTAAAAAACCACTTATTGTATTTGTCACCGGTGACCATGAGTATAGCAGTGAAGCCACCATGCCGCTGCTAGCCAAAGAACTGGAACAGAATTATGGAATGCGGGTGAAAGTACTTAAATCTTCTCCCGACCAGAATGCAGAAGAAAATATACCCGGCCTGGAAGCACTGAAAGACGCTGATATGGCGGTGTTTTATCTGCGCTGGCGCCGCTTACCAGCCGACCAGGTAAAATACATCGACGATTATTTAAAATCTGGTAAACCGCTGATGGGCTTCCGGACTTCCACCCATTCATTCAACTACCCCAAAGGGCATCCCCTGGAAAAATGGAATGCGTTTGGAGAGTTTGCCCTGGGCTCGCCTCCCGGCTGGGGCGGTAAAGCCGAACATACCCATTGCGGACACGATTGCAGCACCGACGTAACGGTTATACCGGAAGCTGCCAAACATCCCATTCTAAAAGGTGTCAGTCAAAATTTTCATGTGCGTTCGTGGCTCTATAAAGTGGTACCAGATTATCCGGCTAAAGGAGCTACTTCGTTGCTGATGGGGAAAGCAGTTAATCCAAACAAAGAGGGATTTGCCGATAACCCGGTAGCCTGGACCTGGAAGACACAATGGGGAGCAAAAGTGTTTGCCACTACCATGGGCCATCCGGAAGATTTTAAAGAAGAATCTTTTCAGCGCCTGGTAATTAATGCAATTCACTGGACACTCGATAAACCAGTGCCAGATACCTGGAAAGGCAAAGTTGCCATTAATGTTCCGTACCGGGGCATGTAATCCTGACCAATGACTATTGACTAATGGTATACTTACCTAAACCTTGAAGAAGAATGAATTTTACAACCAATGTCAAAGTTGGAATGGCTTTGTTAGCAGTCGTGCTGACTACCTTATTTGCCTTTCAATTTATTCAGACGAATTCGCCTGCATTAAAAATAAAAAAAGGCTCGCACATCGTACTGATCGGCAATAACCTGGGCTCCAGAATGCTGAACTACGGGCATTTTGAAACAGAAATGCACCTGCGTTACCCCGACAGTTTGCTCTATATCCGCAACATGTGCGATGGCGGCAATACGCCCGGATTCAGGCCACATGCAGGCCGGGTGTCACCCTGGGCATTTCCAGGAGCTGAAAAATTCCAGACAGAACTGGCTAATTATTCCGACAGCCAGGGCCATTTCGAAAGTGAGGACCAGTGGCTTACCCGTCTGAAAGCGGATGTGATTATTGCCTTTTTCGGATACAGTGAATCGTTTGAGGGCAAAGCCGGACTGGAGAATTACAAAGCCGAACTGGATGCCTTCATCAAACATACGTTAAGCCAGAAATACAACGGCCAGTCAGTTCCACAGTTAGCGATTGTTTCGCCTATTGCCTTTGAAGATCTTTCTAAAAAAATGGATCTTCCGGATGGTAAAAAAGAGAACGCGAATCTGGCCATGTATGCAGAGGCCATGAAAGAAGTGGCTGCGAAAAATAAAGTTCTTTACCTGGATGTATACACCCCTACCAAAGATTGGTTTGCCAATACCGATAAACCATTAACTATTGATGGTTTTCAACTGACAGATGCAGGCTATGCTAAGTTTGCACCCCTGCTGGCAGATGGAATTTTTGGGAAAACCGCCCCTAAAGCTGAAGCAAACCGGGAAATGGTACGGGCAGCGGTGCTGGAGAAAAACTGGATGTGGCACAATGACTTTAAAATTCCCAATGGTGTGCACGTGTTTGGCCGCCGCTACAATCCTTTCGGACCAGATAACTATCCGGCAGAACTCACCAAAATCCGGGAGATGACAGCCATCCGGGATGAGGCCATCTGGCAGTCAGTACAAGGGAAGAAGATGGATGTGGCCGCTGCCGATGCGCAAACGTCTAAACTTCCACCGGTAGAAACCAATTATAATCCGGAGAAAAACGGATCTATGCAATACTTGTATGGGCAGGAAGCTTTAAATACCATTAAAGTAGCCCCAGGGTATAAAATAGAAATGTTTGCCTCTGAAAAGGAATTTCCGGATCTGGCTAATCCAGTGCAATTGTCTTTCGACAACAAAGGCCGGCTTTGGGTAGCCACCATGCCGAGTTATCCGCACTATAAACCAGGAGATCAGCGGCCAAACGATAAATTACTGATTTACGAAGATACCAATAACGATGGCAAAGCTGATAAGCAAACTGTATTTGCCGATGGGTTGCACCTGCCTGTAGGTTTTGAACTGGCTCCGGAAGGAGTCTATATTTCACAGGGTACCAACTTGATGTTGTTCACCGATACCAACGGCGATGACAAGGCAGATACTAGGGAAATTTTGTTAAGCGGCTTTGATGACCACGATACCCACCACGCCCATAGTGCGTATGCTGCCGATCCCTCCGGAGCTATTTATATGGGAGAAGGTGTTTTTCTACATACCAATGTGGAAACGCCCTATGGTACCGTACGGGCCACCAATGGGGGTTTTTACCGTTTTAATCCACAGCGCCGCCACCTGGAACGTACTGCACAATTATCTATTCCTAACCCTTGGGGTATTGCTTTTGACGACTGGGGACAGAATTTCTTTGCCGAAACCTCCAGTCCCGATGTACGCTGGATGATGCCAGGTTCGGTAAAGCCCAGGTATGGCGTAGCCACGCATAAATCCAAACAACTCATTGAAGAAAAGCACCGGGTCCGCCCAACGTCAGGTCTGGAGTTTGTGTACAGCCGCCATTTTCCCGACAGCGTACAGGGCGATATGCTGATAAATAATACCATTGGCTTTTTAGGGATGAAACAACATAAAGTGGAAGAAGATGGCACCGGCTATAAGACTTCACACCGCCAGGACCTGATTCAATCAGATGACCGCAACTTCCGCCCGGTAGATATGGAATTTGCCCCGGATGGTTCTCTCTATGTAATCGACTGGCATAATATTCTGATCGGACACATGCAGCACAATGCCCGCGATCCGCTACGCGACCATGTACACGGGCGGATATACCGTGTTACCTATCCTTCCCGCCCCTTGGTTACACCGGCAAAAGTAGCAGGTGCCAGCATTCCCGAGCTGCTAGAAAACCTGAAACTTCCTGAGTTCCGCACCCGCTACCGTACCCGCCGCGAATTACGGGGCCGCAATGCTGCCGAAGTACTGCCGCAGATGAAAACATGGGTAGCCAAACTGGATAAAAATGATCCCAGGTACGAACATCATTTGCTGGAAGCTTTATGGGTAAGCTGGGGATTGAACAAAGTAGACCAAAGCCTGCTGAAACAGTTGCTAAAAGCGAAAGATTATAAAACGCGGGCAGCCGCTGTGCGTGTGGTACGCTATACCGGCCACCAGGTGCCCGACCAGGCCGACCTGCTCATGCAAGCTGCCAGAGACGAACATGGCCGCGTGCGGCTGGAATCCATTGTAGCTGCCTCCTGGTTGCCGAAAGAAAAAGGCTTGCCTATTCTGGCAGAAGCTGCCAAAAAGCCCCTGGACGACTGGATGCTTCCTGCCCATGAAACCGCTGTAGCCCATTTGAATGGCAAGTCGGTGGTAGAAAAAAAGGAGGAGGCCATTGCTACGGATTTGAAAGGCAAAGAACGTGAACTGTTTGTTAAAGGCAAGGCTATTTATGCAAAGGAAGGATTCTGTATGACCTGCCATCAGCCAGATGGTACCGGGCTTTCTGCTTCCGGCTTTCCGCCTATTGCTGGCACCAAATGGGTAACAGGCAATGAAGAACGCCTGATTAAACTTGTACTGAACGGCTTACATGGGCCTATTGAGGTGAAAGGACAAAAATATGCCGGACAGGTACCCATGACACCTTTTGGAGGCATGCTAAAAGACGAAGAAGTTGCCGCCGTATTAACCTTCGTTCGGAATTCTTTTGGAAACAAAGCTCCGGCTATTTCTCCCGAAAAAGTGAAAGCTGTACGTGCAGCAACCAAAGCAAAAACCGGGTTCTACTCACCAGACGAACTGCTGAAACAGCATCCGATGGAGAGTGAATAAATTGACAGACGAACATAATTGACTTAATATACCTTTACCAAGCAAAAAGCATAGGAATTTCCCTATGCTTTTTCTTTTGAAAGATGGTTAGCTTGAATATAGGTAAGCAAGGCCTTCCGGGCGTATCTTGCCAGTTCAAGAACACGCCGGCTTACTCGTATTCTCTGAGAAATATACGGAAAGTACTGCCCTGGTCTGGTTGACTTTCTACCGTGATATAGCCACCATTCCGTTCCACCATATTTTTCACCAGATGTAGCCCTACCCCTGATCCTTCGGCTTGCTGCGAGAACCGGTTAAATGGGAGAAATAACTTATCTTTTACCCGCATCAGATCCATTCCAATTCCATTATCTTTTACTGTTAGCAGTGCAAATTCACCCACTTTTTGGGAAGTAAGGTGTAGCTCAGGCGAACGGTCTTTATGGCGGTATTTAAGGGCATTGCTTATCAGGTTACGAAGGATGCTTTCCAGGTAGGCTTCGTTATGCCGGATAGCAGGCAATGAAGTAAAATCCGGGTGTATGCTACCCTTGCTTGCTTGCAGCATCTCCGAATACTCTTGCATCAGGCGGTCAACTATTTCATGCAGGTCAATGACTTGGGCTATTCGCTTACCCGAGTGCTGTGCCTGGATAATCTCAATCAGACCATTTACCGTTCTGGAAAGTCTTTCAACGGAGCTGCTTATCAAGGGCAATAGCTGCTGTTTTTTCCCTCCATCTCCGTCTTTCAATAATAAATCCAGTAAGGTGTTCAGGTTGGTAATGGGAGCTCGTAAATCGTGGGCAGCAATGTGCACAATGTTATCCAGGGTTTGATTGGTGCGTAGCAGTTCTTCATTTTTGGCTACAATTTCCATTGCCCGCTCTTTAACTTTTTCTTCCAGTAACTGGTTGGCCAGGTGAGAGGCCTCCAGCTGCTTTTGTAGCTCAATATCTACACTGCTGCCAACCCATTGCACAATTTTTCCGTGTGAGTTTCTAATAGGCTTGGCCACCACCAATTGTGTGCTGTACTGGCCGTCAGCCTTCCGTACCCGCTGTTCTACCCGATAGGTATTTCCTGTAGACAAGGCATAGGTCCATGCCTGCAGAATGGGGGCTACATCATCCGGATGCGTAAGGTTTACCCAATTCCAACCTAGTTTGCCATCTTCCAGCTGCATGCCAGTGTAGTGCGAAAACCATTCATTTACCCAGTTGATTTCTCCTTCCGGTGTAGCTGAAAAAATCATATGGGGTAATGATTGAAGAATTAGCTGATACTGCTTGCGGTCTTCTTCGTACTGCCGGTGCCGCGTACGGTCGCCGGTTACTTTGGTAAACCCGATTGACTTTCCTTCTTCATCTACAATCTTGGTGAGCGCTACTTTGGCCCAGAATAAGCTGCCATCTTTCTTACGCCGCCAATCTTCGTTTTTATATATACCTTTCTGACGGGCTTCTTCCAGCTCCTTTTCGGGCTTGCCCTCTTTCTGGTAGTTTTCAGGAAAGAGCATGCGAAAATGCTTTCCTATCACTTCTTCCTCTTTGTAGCCTTTAATGCGTTCAGCTCCTGCATTCCAGGAAGTAACAATGCCTTGTGAATCCATTGAAAAAATGGCATATTCTTCAACCTGGTCAATAAAAGCGGAATACATACTTTCGATAGATCGGTGATTCTGCATAAAAGTGGTGACAATACGAGTTTGCAGCAATGTAATTATTCTGCTAAACCAAACGGCTAGGTTACCGGAAAAGTTACCGCTGTTCTAGTAAACAATCAGAAAAAGCAGACCATGCATTAAGCTAACAGAGGAGGCCTTGAAAGGAAGAATTAGTGGATCACAGGTGAAAGGAAATCTATCCATAGGCGAGACAGGGTAACCTGTGCCATAGAAATAGTTCTACCTGCTACCACTGGCCGTTTCAGTCAGCTTGTACACAAGTGGGATACGTTTGTAGACGGGTTAGTTGTTGCCAGTCTATATACTCTATCTCACAGGCTTTGGCAAGAATGGTAGTGATTCCGGTCTGTTGCACCCAATCATTAATTTTCGTGTTGATTTCAAACGACTCATACCGTTCCCGGGTAAACGTTGCTTTTTCGGGGCAATACATGCCGATGCCGGGGTAAGCGGGTCCATGAGGATTGTGTACTACCAGCAAGTCATATTCTATACTAGCTGAATCCTCTGAGATAATCTGAGGCATTTGAGATCGGATTACTTCTAAACATTTTACGATCAGGTCCAGATTCCAGTTAAGGGTTGAATAAATCTCCGGTTCAATCAGGGTATAGTTTCTCATACGTAAAATCATTTTGGAAAAGGTTAATACACCTTCTGGGAGAATGGTTGCCTATCCTTTAGCACAGCTGGTTGTAACAAATAGGCAAAAAGACAAGCGGGCAACCGGTAAATTTGCGTTTGAGGCAAACATTTTACCTGTAGCAGTAGGCAACTGGAGAAAAGAAAATGTAATTTTATCCATCCGTTGCTTAACAAATTTGTTTTTAGTCAGCCGTTATGAAAGTCAGAATTTTAGGAAACAGTATCCGGTTCCGGTTAAAAAAGCCGGAAGTAAGCCAGTTTGAACAAGTAGGCAAGGTAACCGAAACGGCCGAATTCGGGCCTGAACCGGCAGATCAGCTCCGCTTTTCCCTGGAGACCTATGACGGAGAGACGTTAGCCATTCGGTTTATATCAAATACCACTACCATCTATGTACCTCAGGCGCTTGCCCTGAATTGGACGCAGACAGAAAAAGTAGGATTTGATGGAGAGGTAGATACTGGGAAAGGCCGGACTATACGCATACTAGTCGAGAAAGATTTTATGTGTATAGATGGCAACGAAGAAGATAATGCCGGTGCCTATCCCAATCCGATGACCAAGTGCTAGGCCTGTGGCTTAGTTAATGAGGAGCTTACCTGTAAACTGGCGTTGATCCACCCCAATGGTGTATACGTACAGGCCGGGTTCCAGGGCAGGTAAAGAAAAGGTTTCGCGGTTAGTCAGCAGTTCGGTAGCCAGCACACGTATGCCGTCTGCCCGGTACAAGCGGAAAGATATGGACTGCTCTGTAAACTCTTTGGAAAATACCTGAAGTTTGCCCATAGTTTGAGCCGGGTTAGGAAAAACAATAAAGGGAGGTTCAGTAAGAAAATACGTTTTCTCTGTATCAGAGATAATTTCGTGCCCGTTTGCCAGAAAGATTCTGCTCCGGTAGGTGTTCAAGCCCTGGTCTGGATGATTGTCAATCAAGTTTACCTGGGTACTCTGGGCTTCCATTGATCCAATCTGCTCGAATAGGCCATTTTTCTCCCGTTCAAAAATAATACGTTGTACCCCAAAGGTGGTGCCCAGCTGCGTAATAAGTTTAACACCTTCATTCGCCGTTTCTACATGGAAAGAAAGCAAGAAACACGACGATGCCAGATTAGCTAACGCAAGGCCTTGCGTTTGTATACCCTTGATTCCCTCTCCGATAATTGGCTGAACACTGAAAAGCCCGGCTGGATATATATGCTTGTTTAGTACAACCTGCGTATCTGGCAAAACAAAAAATTGGTTCACTGCATTTTCATCAACTATAGACAGAGCATAGTGGGTATTTTCTTTCACCGCAGGCCATTGGATGAGGAGAGAATCCGCACAGTTGTAGGCAACCGTTAAAGGCAATGGAAAAGAAATAGTAAAGTTGTCGGACGGATAAGTGGTAGTTCCCACCACCATTCTGGCCTGGGCAAGGGATACTACCTGAGGTACTTGCCAGCGGTAGTTTCCTTTTGTTAGATTTACGTCTTCTGCAATGATCTGCCAGGTCTTACCCGCATCGGTGGTGTATTCTAAGCGGCCTATGGTATCGGCTAAAGTACTTTTCCAGGTGAAATAACTATCCGTTTCTCCATTATAAGGCATATTGTCACTACCGGTAGGGGAGGTCCATTCAAAGGTTTGCCGGGTATCCCACTGATAAGCTATAGAAAATTCCTGCGGGCCATTGCTTACATCATAGCCGTTTACGGATAGGGTATAGGTACCTGCTGCCAGAGAATCCACTGAAATTTGTTCCACATTGTTCAGGTGATCAGCAGCCCGGATGGCTGGTTTATGCAGGCTGGCTGAGTCGGCTGTAGTATCCAGAATCCAGGGTAGCCATTGTTTTCCTTTATGATCGGTTACCTGTAAATCCAGATCGTTTACCAAAGCCACGTTGGCATTAGGCGAAGCAGCCAGATCGTTCCATACCAGGGTAATTTTCAGCTGGCATGCATTGGCAGGAATCTGTAAGGTGAATTTTTTCTTTTCCCCCTGATTAACTTTTCCGGTAAAAAAATGCTTGCTTTTCAGGGTAAGCAAGGTCCGGTAGGCATCTACATGGCCATAGCCAGTAACGTGATCGATCCCTGCCTGGCCGGCATCCATGGCACTATTGATGAGCAACGCTTTGAGTAAGGCTGAAGCAGGAAACTTACCTGTTTGTTGCACATAGGCTTGTTGAAGCAAGGCTACCGTGCCAGTAACCAAGGCTGCTGCGTTTGAGGAACCGGCGGTACTATAGGCAACTACTTCCGGTTTAATGCGGCCATCATGAGCCGGGCCGCGCGAAGAAAAGGGCATGGGCCTGCCAACTGTGTCAACGGCTCCTACACTCAAGGTGTTCTTCGACATTTTGAAGTTGCCAGTCAGGTTGGCAAATCCTTTGACACCCTGATAAGGCCCGTTGGAAGAGACAGCAAAGCCTTCGTTTCCGGAGGAAAATACATGAAGCAGGGCAGGGTTACGGTTGGCACTGGCATCGAAAGCTTCTGCCCGTATGCCATAAAAATTTTCAATAGTAGTGCCGTACGAGTGGTTTTGCACCCAGGCGTTAAGCGCTGCATACGATTCATCAGCATCTGGTAGCAAATCGTCGAATGCAGAGGAGGTAATCCGGGCACCGGAGGCTACCCCTTTTCCAGTGATAAATGAGTTGCCGGCACCGGCGGCAATGGTAGCCATTTCGGTAGCATGCCTGCTGACTTCTGTCGCACTGATAGCGGAGGGAATATGGCGGCCTTTCAAATCTATATCATCAGTCTGATAAAGCTGTTCCTGAATAGATATGGTTATTCCTTGCCCGGTAAGGGTAGGAAATGTATGGTGAATGCGGTTTACTCCGTTGGGATGCAGATTCATATCCAGTACTGGGCTTTCTACCCGTGGCGTAGCAGATTCTACACCTACATAGGTTACTTCATTAATTGGAAGGATATTTTTTTTGATTGTTTCCAGCGAAGTGAAAATGGTAAGAACATCGTTTGTTACAGAAGTTATTTTTACCTGGGGCAACGCAGCGATGGTTTTCCTGGCTGAGGGTCCGGTTACTTTAATGGTATACGTAGTTGGTTGATTTGGATTTCCCTTCAGCAGCAGTTCATCCGACAGTTTCCAGAGGTGGTTCACAGGCCATGTTCTGGCAAACACAGAATCAGGTTTTGGCCGCTGGGCTGCCTGGATGATAAATAAAGTCTGGTTCAGTTTTCGTAAAATATGAATACCTTCTCTCTGCAGATTTCCGCTTGTGGTGCCGGGTTTCACCTGCACCAGATATGCTTGTGAAGCAGAAGATTGAATTCTAGCATTATTTTCAGAAATTGGCTTTTCGATGATTTGTTGCAGGATTCCTTCCAGAGTACTATGCTGGGCAAAAGTAAGGGTATAGCTACCAAGAAAGCAAATAAAAATAAGGATGAGGTACCTATAGCTGGCAATCAGTTTTGTAAAGAGTAAACGTACGATCATCGGTTGCGGATTTTAGCCTGTTGGATGGTAAACCAAAGGCCGGTTTATTCCGGCCTTTGGTCAACTAACTTATTAATACAAATACCGGAGGGCTACTTTATCATATGTTCCGAACTCGCCAGTTTCGCTGGAGTTAAAGCAAGCTCTCATCACAGAATAAGGATCATGGCCGGCAGGTGTACCAGGGATGTGAATGGCGCCTACACCGGCTGTACCTTCATTGCCGCCAGAGCCGCAGGATAAAGAACGGTTGAACCAGTCGCTATGGCGTAAGCCCAGGCAGTGGCCGATTTCGTGTGTAATTACATGCTCTACTACATCGGTAGAATAGGCGCTGGTGCCGGAGAATATCTGCACCCATTTGTATGGATTGCCACCTGCCGGGAAACCAGCTTGTCCGCCAGCACTTCCGGTTACTTTATATACCACTATATCGCTGGTAGCAGTGTTGCTGCCAAAGGTAAGGCTGAACCGGAGGCCGAATGTAGAGCCATACAAAGCATTATAATTATCGATGGCATATTTAAGGGCTGTAGTCATCTTGGCATCCAGGGCATTAGTACCATAGTTATAGCCGAGTACCTTGATAATACGGTAAGGAGAGCCACTTACCAGGTTAGCGGTGCGGTACTGCTCATTTACTGCCCCATGTGAATGAATGTCGCTGCCGGTCATGGCTTTTAAGTTTTCGGGGGTAATCACAATGTCGCCTTCCAGTAAGTAGTTTTTCTTGCCAGTTGCTTTTCCGGTTAGGGGGTCGGTTGCCTCAATCATTTTGATGTCGCTTACATCAAAACCCAGTTTGATGAACTGGTCAATTACCTCAGCGGGAATTTTGTCATTGGCTGTTGCATCGGCTTTGGGGGCCACCTGCTGATCTCTGTCTTTTTCAGAGCAGGATACAAAAATGAACATGAAAAGTACCACAACTGCCAGAGCAGCTGAAATTTTGTTAAAGGTGATCATGATGTTAGAGTTTTGACGTGTTGTTTACTTTGTGATCTGTAATTCCAGAAAAGAGGGTATTCAATTGGTTGTTGATTGTTGCCTACTCTATTGAAGCTTTTCGGCAGCCGCTTATTCGAGCTCGGAATATGTTGAATCTACCAGTGCTTCAGCCAGTTTATTGACTGTTCAGGCAACTTGTGTAGGGGAGTATGTATAGCAGTAAAAAGTCAAAGTAAATTTTGTGGCGATACAACCAGGGAAGTAAGTCAGCTTACAGTACCTCTAGCTATTGGCTAGTAAGGAGCGTTGTTTTTTGAGATAGCTTTACTGAGAACTAGTAATTTAATTTATTATCTATCTGAAAGTCAGAATTTTATTGGCTTGTTTGGCTGTTTCTGCAGATTGATTACCAGTATAAGGGAAGGTCAACAGGGAAAATGAAATTAATTTCTAAATTTTTTACTTTTACCCCTACAAGCCATGTTTGCCCATAAAAAAAGCATAGGGTTGCTGCCTATGCTTTTTATCCTTGAATGGGGTAAATGAGCCTACATGTTCCTTTACTTAGTTTAATTCATCTAAAAGCTCCTGGGCTTTGGCCGCATACTCTCTAGCCTCAGGATCTGTATCGGGCGTAGCGGCTACATCTTTCAGATGGATAGTTGCTTCTTCCGGTTTATCTGCTTTCAAGTAACTTAAGCCCAGATACCATTTAGCTGGTATTGCCAGTTCCTGGTATTCCCGCAGGTATTGCTCAAATGTTGAAATAGCCTTATCGTAGCCTTGCACCTCCATATACGCCTGTCCCAGATAAAATAAAGCTGTTTCGCTTTTCTTGGCTGCCAGTACTTGCTTAAACAATTCAATACTTCTAGGGTAATTCTGTTGGTTGTACGCCGTGAAGGCTTCTTTTTCCAAGGCGGTCAGGTCAGTTGATCCTCTAAGCACCGGGTATTCTGCATAGGTCTGGTAGTAGGCCTGGTAAAGAGTATCGGTATCTTTGGACAGGTTAGAAACAATGGCAAAGGTGCAAACGGCTAGTAGGACAATACTGGCGGCCACTAACCACAGATTCCGGCTTTTGTGTAAGGGAACCATTTTACCGGCAGGTTCAGCGGTATAGGTTCTTTCTACCGGTGTCTCAGGCCTACCCAGCCGGCGGTTGTATTCTTCATCGGTTAAATTTCCAGCATGTCCGGAGTTATCTGTTTCATCCAGGTCCATTTCCTGATGAAGGCTTTTTAGTTTTAAAGCCCATTCCTTTCTGCCGGCCGTTTTTAAGCCCCGTACAATGGCTTTTTCTAACGCTACTTCTTTCTGGAATGCTTCATCGGTAGCCATTTTTTCGTTAAAAGTCTGGAGCAACTCGCCGCTAAGTTCACCTAGCAGGTACCTCTCGATCAATTCATTCTTATTTGCGTCGTCAAACATGGGTCGTATTAATTAATGCCAGGTAATGATATTGGATGAAGCGCTAGGGTATAAAACCATTTTCCAGAATTTGATATAACAAAAACTGCAGCCTGCTTTTCTACAACGGTTATTCTATGTGGTATGCGTGTTAAACCAGCCGAGCAAACTATTTTTTAACCGGTCTTTGCACCGGTATTTTTGCTGTTTGGCCACTTGCATACTCCGGTAATTGAACCTGGCTGCCAGTTGTTCCATACTGGCTTTTTCATAGTAAAAGCCAATTAGCAAACTCCGGCAGGGCTCTCCCAGGGCGGCAATAGCTTGTAAAATCTGGTCTCCGTCTGGCAGGGGTATCTCGTCTGCCTCTTCTTGGGGCATATCGCCCAGCTGGATATGCTCATGAATATCCACGAACCGGTGTTTTCCCTTCAGAATATATAGCCATTTGTTCCGGCAGATGGAATAGATAAAGGTGCCTATTTTACAGGTAAGCACAAATTTCTCATTCCAGACTTTCTCCAGAAAATCCAGTATGCTTTCCTGATACAAATCTTGTGCTTCAGCAGAGCTTCCATTATTGGTTTTTACCATTTGCAGGATCATAGGCCAGTAGGTCTGATACAAATGACTTACCGCCTGCTCATTATGATCTTTTAACGCTGCTAAAAGCTCATCTTCCGTCAGGAATTTTTTAGTCGCTTTGGAAAGCGGTGGTTTGTTAATCATGCGGAATGTGGTTTCCATGCCCAAGTGCAGGTATTTCCTGCTGTCATCCATCAATATATGACCAAAAGCCTTAAATGTCAACTGGCTAGCGGAGCAAATAATATTATTGAGTATGGACGAATGAATAATGACTACCCTGTTGTAATCAGTAGTCATTCACCATTCTTCATTGTAAAGCTTTTCGGGGAGTGCGGTATTTGACGTAGACCCATAGGGCCACGGCCAGCATACCAGCTATCAGGCTGCTGAGCAGCCACCAGGGATAAGAGGTATCTTTGTATAGTGCTGTGTGATCGCCAATGAATATAAAATTAGCCCAGTATACTGGTGAACGCCTGCTGGCATGTGTCTGCCCGTTGATATAATCCAGTTTGGCCAGGCATAAGGCTTCATCTTTAGGTTTACCTTCTTTCAAGTACTGGTGCATTCGTACACTAATATCGGCGGTGGTTTTGTCTTCAGCTTTCCATAACGTAGTAACGATGCTGGGGCAACCGGCGTAGGCAAATGCCCTAGCCAGGCTCATGACACCTTCGCCCTGGATCAACTTTCCAGAGTTTGTTTCGCAGGCACTAAGTACAATGAGTTTAAGCTTATTCAGATGCAGGTTGTATAATTCCTGTGCATACAGCCGGTAGCTGGACAAAGAATCGGTATGCGGATAAAAGGCAATAAATGAATGGAGGGGGTCCTGGTTGTCGGCTTTGGCATGGGTTGCCAGGTGAATAATATCATACTTGGCTGCTTGCCGCAGAAATTCTTCTTTGGTAGCCGCTTTTTCCAGATACACCTGCCCACCCACTTGCTGTACTTCCTTACGCGAGGCATACAGCGGATCTAACACATCGCCCCGCAGCAAACTTTGCCCATACGTATTTTCCATTACAAAAGGTGCCATAGACAAAATAGAAAGCTCTGCCGGAGGAGAAGCTTGTTGAGAAGCATTCTGTAACAGTTTACCGGAATACGCATAGCTGATAGAATAGTCATGAATGAGATACTGGCTAGCTTTTTCATCCATGGCTAATGCTTCAAAAGGTAGGTAGGAAAGTTCTTTGTCGGGTATAAGAATTAGCCGTTCGTTTCCGGCTACTAATTCTTTGATGGGCAGAAATACCTGGGTAAATAAACGGTGGGCCGGGGCATCGCCTTTATAGCGGGAACCTGCCTTTGCCTCATACAAATTCTGGTACAGTGCCTGCCAGTCTTGCTTAAAAGTGGTGGCTAAAGGAATTTGTTTTACATGAAAATTTTCCTGGGTAACTACAAAAACGTATACGTGTTGTTTGCCCACAAAGTACTCAACTAAGGCTGTTTCACTGTCCAGCATAGTTTGCAGCTGGCTTATATGTACCGAGCTGGTGTCGTATTTCAGTTGATAGTATTGTTTGTTGCTCTCAAATTCTTTAAGGGTTTTGGCCAGTTCAATCTCATTGTCCCGCAAACGGTTACGGTACTGTTCTTTACTTGCACTGTCGGTTGTTTCTACCATCCGGATGTTTAATGCACTAATATTGAGCTTCAGTTCTTTTTCTTTGCGGAGCAATGCTTCCGGTATACCTGGCACTTGTTTAATCTCCAGTTCGCGTAAACTCTCGGCCAGTACAGCAGCTTTGCTTTGTTCAGCCAAGGCGAAAGCCGACTCCAGGTAGGATTTTTTTCCGGTTTGCGTATAAAGCTGATAGGCTGTGCTGACGGCCTCTTCATACACAGGTGCTACCGTATTAGTAAAAAACAGCTTGGCTTCATCCGAGTCATAACTTTTGCGGATGCGGTTAGCCAGCTCAAAGGCTAATTGATAGGTTTGCAGGGAAGCATCCAGGTTAGTTATTTTCTTAGTTTCTGTAAAATATTGCCGGAATGCATGGGCCTTCTGCTGAAGAGTTTTAAACAATAGCAGGGGAGAAGCGGCATGGCTTACATCTGTTGGATTCTGATAAATATCTGCAGAGTTAAAATCAAAATGCAGCGATTGAATGGCTAGCTGATACTGGGCTAGAGCTTCAGGGTATTTTTTCTGCAATTCATACGCTTTTGCTTTACCCATATAGGCAAGTGCCAGCCTGTCAATTTTTTTGCCAAAGTTAGCTAAACTAAGCTGCCTGGCTTTTTCAAAAGCAGTTATTGCTTCTTTAGCATGTTGAGTTAGTGTAAATACGGTACCCATGCTATTATGATAATTGATGGTAGCACTGGGAGATACAGCAGCCAGATTAATTTTATCCAGATATAGTTTAGCGCTATCTGGTTTTTCCAGGTATAGATATAAAGAAGCTATATGCTGAAAAAGGTCATTTACCTGAATATTATACTTGATCAGATTTTTTAATGTATGGATGGCTTCCGGATGCCTGCCTAATTTATTTAATGAACTAGCAATATTATTGGTATACCTCACATACCGTACGGTACTATCGGGATCTGGTTGATCGGAAGCTTGTAAAGGTTGATTTAAGATGGAGAGTGCTTTCTCAAAGTAATTAATAGACTGAACATAATTTCCAACTAGATGGTATAAACTTCCCATATCACTGTAGAAACGCATTTTATGGTCGCGGGGTAGTTGAGGGTAGCGGACTAGAAGGGTTTCTGCTTTTTTGTAATATCCATACGCAGAATCATAGTGATTTAGTATGTTAAAGCAGGTTCCAATTAGCACATATGTCTCAAAAAAAAGTGAATCGGTGCCTGGGTTTAGTTGCTGATTGTACTCAATAGATTCTTTATAGGCACTGATAGCCTCTGTAAATTGTTGAGTTGTCTGGTAAATGACGCCCATGAGATAACAGGCATCCGCTAACTTTGGAGAAATCAGTTGGTTTTCCAGGTACACTTTTCTGGCTTCAGAAAATTTAACTAGAGCTAAACTATCCTGATAATTATCATATAATTGTTCGCCTTCTATATATAATTTATCCGCTTGAGCGGAAGAACTGCCTTTCGCTTGAGAAAAAGCTTGTGAAGATACCAGACATAATGTAATGAGGACTAAACCTATTTTTTTTACCTGTACCATATGATGGAACGTTTAGCTGGTTTGGAGAGCGTAAATCTGAATAGTAAATATTCAATGAGGGAAGAATCCCTGCGAAGGAGGATTATGTTTGCTGCAATAATGAACCATGATGAGATGAAAACAGGTAGCATTAGCCGGAGATAAACTTGAGCTTATCTCCGGCTACAACTAGTTTAGGTGGTAATAATAATCTCTGGTGGACGGCTGGACGTCGTCTTTCCACTCACATTAGCCCACAGCATGGTAGATAAAGTTAAAACCAGGGCACCAAGAGCTGTCCAGGGAGAATCAGCCCAGCTAGACAGGGACATTCCCAAAAGCAGGGGTAAAGCAGCTGTATTCCGGCGAATAAAAAATTGCTGAAATTTCAGCCGTTTCAGTAAATCTTCCGGAATCTGATCTGTAGTGTCGAAAAAATGAACATGGACAGATGTTTTTTGCAGCGTATTCTTATTGGAGTCACCCAGGTCTAGTTGGTAATATACACTGAATTCTTTGCAGGAGCCATTCTCAGGTAGGCCGTTTCCGCGCCGGAAGCCCAAACCACCGTTTTTTACCGTTTCGCCTATATTAATCTCTCCAGTTTGTGGGTCAATAAGGAGCCCGGTTAAGTCGCCAGTGGGTTTTTGATTATCAGGAATAAAGCCGAATCGGCCGGAAGGGATTTTCCTGGAAGGCACTTCCTCACTATTGGTTCTGTCTCCATAAAACAAGGGACGGCAAATATATTCCTGCGGATTGGAAAGGGAAAAAATACCTCCTTCATACGCAATACCCCCAATAACCAGATGTGTGCGGGCAACACAATTTTTGCCATGGGGGGCAAATTCGACTGTATACCGCACACCACTATTACTGGCATTAATATTTATTTCACCCGTGTGCTGATTAATATCTAACCCCAACGGATAGGCTGAAAAACAACCTCTTACTTTAATATGCGGAATACGTAGCCTGGGCCTGATTACTGGGCTAATTAAATACGGCTCTTTGCCATTTGCATAAAAAACGGATTCTCCACTGACATTGCGGAATTCACTGGTGTACTCAATTTTATATCCCACACATAAGGGACCTTCCTCAATAATGGGGTCTTTGCCTGGCGTATGATGGTCATGAGTAGTAGTAGGAGTAGCAACTGTAGTATTCATAAAAAGGTATTTAGGTGGTTTGTTACTGATATATACTAACAGAAAGAATGCGCAAAAACAATCTGGTGGTGTCTGCGAAAAGTATCCGGTACAGTTCGCATGTAACCTACGTTAACTGTATAAAGGTAAGCGGTTTATACACGTAAATCAATACTGAATTTCTTGTAATTACTAGAAAATTTACAAATTAGCTTTCTTACCATCCGTTACATACGTTTACTATAGCAGATTTTCCTTTTGCCCAGGCTTTTTATCTGCATACATAGGTGAAGTTTCCAAAGGTCAACAGGTATGAGAGATTATTTTATTTTAAAAATTTTAGGATTTTCCCTGGTTGACTTTTCCCTTTTTTTGGAATCTACTCCTGAAAAAGGGTAAACAATAACCTGTTTCTATTCCCTTTTACTATGGCTAGGCAAATTCCTTAACACCAATCACCTTAACAAATAGGTGAAACCTGCCATTTCTTAGATACCTGTAATTCAACTATATACCGTGCACGAAATGGAATTTATGGTATGTTCAACTTTTCTTTTAAACAAACGAATCATGAAAAATCAAAAATTAAAACTCGATGAGCTGAAAGTTCAAAGTTTTGTCACTGACTTTGCGAAAACACAAGATCAAACCCAGGAAGTACACGGGGGAGCAACGAATGCGGTGTATTGTCTTAAAAATACAGTCGTCTGCTATTACGAAATCCCTGACGTTATTATCAAAACACAGTCCTGGGCCGGTTGTCCAACCGATAACTTCGATTTTACCAGTGTGCAGGACTTTGGAGTTCATTATTAAGGAGCACTAACAGGCAAGGTGTATTACTGTTCGCCTACCAAGTTGGAGGGTAGTACACCTGGCTAATTTTCCTTAATTCTTTAAGGGGAACGAACATACAAAATAGCTAACAGCCATGAAAAATCAAAAATTAACATTAGAGGAGCTCAACGTACAGAGCTTTGTTACTGACTTTGCCAGAGAGCAGAATCAGACAGCCGAAATAAATGGTGGGTTATATCTTTATGGGGGACCAACCCCAGACATAAACCCTATACTGGTCAATCCGGATATTTTTGCAAAAACGCAATGCGTATGTACCCATCATTGCGGAGCCCTAGATACTATTTATCAGCCACCTATCGTATACTGATCTCCTAGCGGTAAGTAGTAATCCCAGTCTCACAAACCCCTCCCTATTTTCCAGACTGGTAACCAGCTGGTGTTGCCTGCATGTTCAGGTAATGCCAGCTTCCTCTATCTGTATTTTATATCTTTGTTGCCCATATACAGCCATGAAACACAAAAAATTAAAACTTGCTGAACTCAATATACAGAGTTTTGTCACCTCTTTCGAGGAAAAAGGAGATACAACCATTCATGGAGGATTACTTCCGGCTTCCTATATTGATGGGTGCCGTTCAGCCCTGATTGCCTGTTATCCCATCCAGACACTTGCCTTATGTCCCATCCGGACATTGAATAATTGCGGATCATTCCTGGATGCCTGTCCGTCGGCTATCAGTTGCCCTTTTGACTTTGACGGGTTAACTATCCAGTAAACTGTTAATCTGCTTCCAGCGGCACTATTTTTTCTTGCACCCTGTAAAACCACCAAGAGTTACTTAGCTAATGAAACGCTTCCCATTTTACCAGCAGCTGGATGCTATGGATTGCGGGCCCACCTGTTTGCGGATGGTGGCCAACTATTATGGCAAAACTTACTCGCTGCAAACACTGCGGCAAAAAAGCTATATTACCAGAGAAGGTGTATCGCTACTGGGGCTTAGTGACGCTGCCGAAGCAATCGGCTTCCGGACACTAATGGCCAAAATACCCTTTGAGAAGCTGAAACAGGAAGCACCCCTTCCTTTTATTGCTCACTGGCGCCAGCGGCATTTTGTCGTAGTATATGGGTTTGCTAACAACGAAGTACAGGTAGCCGATCCGGGCCACGGACTGATCCGCTATAGCCGCCAGGAATTTCTGGAAGGATGGTTGCATGGGCAGTCTAAAGATACACAAGCAGGCATTGTTCTGCTGCTGGAAACAACGCCTGCTTTTTATTCCACAGACGATGAAGAGGCTAGCCGGCCCCAAAGCTTTACCTTTATAGTAGGCTATTTGAAGCCTTACCGTCGGTTTATGGTTCAGCTTTTTATGGGCATGCTGGCTGGTAGTTTCCTGCAACTGCTTTTTCCACTGCTAACCCAGTCCATCGTAGATGTTGGCATCCATCAGCAGAATATCTCTTTTGTAAACCTGATTCTGGCAGGCCAGTTACTACTTTTTTTTAGCCGTACAGCCGTGGAAATGATCCGGAGCTGGATTCTGCTGCATATAGGCACGCGGATTAATATTTCCATCTTATCTGATTTTTTAATCAAGCTGATGAAGTTGCCGCTGGGCTTTTTCGATACCAAAATGACCGGCGACCTGCTGCAGCGGATTGGCGACCACAGACGCATCGAAACCTTCCTTACTTCCTCCACGCTGACTGTAGTGTTCTCTCTGGTAAACTTGCTCATTTTCGGATTAGTACTGGTGTATTATGATCTGTCTATCTTTGGTGTATTCCTGTTGGGAAGTCTCCTGTATGCGGCCTGGATTCTGCTGTTTATGAAAAGGCGCCGGGCACTGGACTTTAAGATTTTCGACCAGATGGCAGCCAACCAGAGCAATCTGATTCAACTGATTACCGGCATGCAGGAAATAAAGCTTCAAAATTGCGAACGGCAGAAACGCTGGGAATGGGAACGGATACAGGCTAAATTGTTCAAGGTGAATATCCGTACGCTGACCCTTAACCAGTATCAGCAAAGCGGCTCGGTTTTTATTAATGAAGCCAAAAATATTTTTATTACCTACATGGCGGCCAAAGGCGTTATGGAAGGAGAAATTACTCTGGGCATGATGCTGGCCGTACAATCAATTATTGGCCAGTTAAATGCACCCATCAACGAAATGATCGGATTTATCCGCAACTTTCAGGATGCCCGCATCAGCCTGGAACGCCTGGGCGAAATACATCAGAAAAAGAATGAAGAAGCCAGTAACGAACAAAAAGTAATTCTATTTCCGGAAGATGGGTCACTGGCCTTAAAAAATGTGAGTTTCCGATATGAAGGCGCCCATACGGGCAGTGTACTGCATGCCATTTCATTAACGATTCCACAAGGCAAAGTTACCGCTATTGTTGGAGCCAGTGGAAGCGGAAAAACTACCCTCCTGAAGCTTTTGTTGAAATTTTACGAGCCTACTCAAGGGGAGATCCGCCTGGGAGGAATGGGCTTCTCTCATTTCAGCAACCGCCACTGGCGGGAACGCTGCGGAGCGGTTATGCAGGATGGCTATATTTTCTCCGATACCATTGCCCGCAATATAGCTGTTGGCGATGAATACATAGACCGGGAACGGCTAGTATATGCAGTGAAAGTAGCTAATATGCAGGAGTATATTGAATCTCTGGCCTTGAATTATACTACTAAGATTGGGCAGGAAGGACTAGCACTGAGCCAGGGACAAAGGCAGCGCATCCTCATTGCCAGGGCCGTTTACAAAAATCCGGATTACCTGTTTTTCGATGAAGCTACCAATGCCCTGGATGCCAACAATGAACGCCGGATTATGGAAAACCTGAAAGGATTTCTGGAAGGAAAAACCGTGGTAGTGGTGGCTCACCGCCTGAGTACCGTCGTACATGCCGACCAGATTATTGTGTTGGATAAAGGACAGATTATTGAACAGGGCACCCATTCAGAACTGGCCTCGCAACGGGGGGCTTACTTTCAACTGGTAAAAAACCAACTCGAGTTAGGCACCTAAAGGCTAGGTACAACTTTATCAATACTTATTATCTATTACCCATATTTATTAACTCATGAACTCATCCTTGCGACAGTTGCTATTGAAAGAAGCCATCCGGATTGGTGACGATTTGCTCTCCAAAGCAGAGATAGAGCCACCAGGGATCCTCTGGCGAAGTGTGGAGGTGCAAGGAGAAGAGATGAACTGGAATAAATCGGAAAACATTTATCAGGGAGTTTGCGGCTTGGTGCTGTTCTTCATTCAGCTGTATAAACAAACCGCTGAAGAAAGATACCTGCAGGCTGTACTAGAAGGTATGCAATGGGCAGAAAGGTATAGTACGGCCAGTGCAGGGGGAACTAATGCGTTTCTTACCGGGCGTATGTCCGTTCCCTTTACCTACCTTCAGGTGTATGAGCTAACTGGCCAAAAGCTATATCTACAAAAGGCCTTAGAACTTACCAGGAAGTGGCTACAAGATCCACCGCCGGCTTTGAAAGAGTACATTAATGGCACAGCCGGCACATTGCTTTGCCTCGTACATCTGCATGCTGCTTCAGGAGAGAAGTGGTTGCTGGAACACATTAACCAATATGCCGGACTTTTACTGGACCATTGCTACCTGGGTAAGCAAGGCCTGTATTGGGACCGTTCTCCAGTTAATATTCATGGCTTATGTGGCCTCTCACATGGCGCTTCTGGAGTAGGGTTCGTATGGTTGGAGCTGGGAAATTATTTTACAAATCCTGCATTTTACTGGCTGGCCGAACAGGCTTTTGCCTATGAGTCGCAGTATTATCACACACAACTGCATAACTGGTGTGATCTGCGGAAGATTTTATCTTTTGCCCAGGAAGAGCCAGCCATGCGCAAAGCCTATGAAAAAGGAGAGAGAAGCTATTTCACACAAGGAGCCAGTATGAACGCCTGGTGCCATGGGGCGGCCGGCATAGGGCTTGTCCGGTTACGGGCCTATGAGGTATTGGGGAAATACTTGTATCTGGAAGAGGCCAGACTTGCTCTGGAACATACCAGGCTAACAGATATACAGGCACATCAGCTGTGTTCTCCTACGCTTTGTCATGGCAGTGCCGGAAATGCAGAACTTTTTCTGAAGGCCTATGAAGTAACGTATGAGCCTGCATATCTGGAGATGGCCTTGAAAATAGCAGAGCAGATATTGCAATGGAAGAAAGACAAAGGCATGTATTGTTCAGGAACCAGATATGCCGGGGAAGATACCAGTTTGTTTTTGGGTAATGCAGGAATAGGCTATTTCTTTTTACGGCTGCTGGAACCACAAAACGTCCCTTCCATTTTGCTGCCATCACTTCCTGTGCATACATACACCCATAAATCAGGCTATGCTACACTTTCTATGTCGGTAGGCGATATCCAGGAAAGAATACTTAACAAACATTTCCCGCGGACCTTATTTCTGCTAACAAATTTTTGCCCAGCGGAGAAAGAAGTGTACTTCAAGCAACAGTCAGCTATTTCTTCAACGCCGGTTGTGTTACATTTCACGGAATGGATAAACACCCAAATAACCCAGTTGCTTCCAGTTGAGCAGAATATTTTGCGTGAAGTATGGCAGTTGGAAGAAAAGAAACTAGAGAGGAATACTAACATTTCCAGTGATGTGCTGTGGTATTACAAAAGCCAGCTAAAAGCTCAAAGAGCTATCCTTCTAGAAGCTTTACCAGATGCAGCATTGGCGAATACCAGACTGATGCTGGACCCGGATATGCAGCTAACGTCAGTAAAGTTACCAGGTAGTTGGCAACACCCCGCTACCTGGCTCAAGGATGACGCTTATGAAGCAACTACACAGTATCTGTTGCTGATGCCTTCTCTGGATTTTACCAGAGAGCAAGCCTTGTCTGATTTTACTTATACCGTATTGGCTGCCTTTATAGAGGAAATAAAAGTATCTCAGGGAATTGAGCTTGTTTTGATGCACCTGGATGGCTTAGCGGATAAGCAGATACCGGAAGTATGGCAACTGATTCTATCGCAGATCCGCCATGCAATCCGTTCCGGAATTTTGCTTGAGCCAGACCGGCATCCGCTCCCTGTAATTTCCAGGTCAGCACTGGCAATCACCTAATGGCAAATTGGAGTGTGAACACGAAAAAACCACAGTTGTTGTACAAGACTTTTACAAACCATCAGCCAATAAGTATCCCTGATTGAAGCACTCACGAATGAGTATCAGAACTGAGTGGCTACCGGGTCAAAGTTTCCGGAGAAGTGTAGATAGAGTTAGTCACCTTTTCCACCACATGTAAATAGTATTTCTCTATCAGTAAAGATATTTTCAATTCGTAAACATTCCATCCCATGCCTGTGATAGAATATTCCTTGCCCAAAGTAGCTGAGCCACCGGACAAGCACATAGAACTTCGCACAGAAGAAGTACAGGAATTGCTGGGGCAAGTCCCACACTGGATGGTCCGGTGGGGCATTAGCCTGATACTGGGCATTATCTGCCTGCTCCTGATTGGCAGCTGGCTGGTTAAATACCCGGATGTACTCACTTCCAGCGTACTAATTACTACTAAAATTCCTCCGGTGAACATGGTCGCCCGTTCGGAAGGACGCATTCAGTTGTATGTTAAAAATGGCCAGTTTACCGGCAAGGGAGAATATCTGGCAGTGATTGAAAATCCGGCTGCTACGACGGACGTCTGGTATGTGGCCGAACAGATAAAAGTAATGCTGCCTTGTCTCTCCCAAGCTGATCTGCAACCCATAACCGAGCTTGCGCTCCGGGAAAATGTGAATCTGGGCGAGTTACAGGGGTTTTATCTGTCGTTGCTCACCAGTTTGCAGGAGTATACACGTAATCAGGCCTTATCATTGTACCGGAAGCAGATTCAGTTTACCCGGCAGCGGATAGCACAGCATGAGCAGCTCAACAGGCAACTGGAACTTCAGCAGCAATTACTAGCGGAAGAGTTGCAACTGGCACAAAAACGGTATACAATTGATGCCCAGTTATTGAAGGAAAAGGTACTCGCCGAAGCTGATTTCGACCGGACAAAAAATACGTTTCTACAGGCAAAGCGGGCTTTCGAATCGGCACAATCCGGAATTATTAACAACCAGATCCTGATCTCCCAGTTACATTCCCAGGTTACAGAATACCATGCCAGCCAGATCTCCGGCGAAGAAAAATTGCGGAATAATGTAGAATCAGCCCTAAAGCAGCTGCAAAGTCAACTGGAAGCTTGGGAACAAAAATTTGTGTTGAAGGCACCTTTGGAAGGCGAAGTTGCATTTACCAGCTACTGGAGCGACAACCAGTTTGTGAAAGCTGGCGAAGAAGTGTTGACCATTGTGCCGCCTGTCAATGAATTGTATGCCCAGGTACACCTGCCTATTAGTGGCTCAGGAAAAGTAGAAGTGGGGCAACGGGTAACTATCGAATTTGATAATTATCCTTCGCATGAGTTCGGCAGGGTACATGGCAGGGTAGAGGCTATTTCTCCGGTTCCGCAAGATAACCGCTACACCATCCGGATTGCTTTGCCAGAGGGCTTAAGGACCAATTACCGCAAAAACCTTCCGTTCCGTCAGCAGATGCAGGGAAGCGCAGAAATTATCACCAGGGATTTACGCTTAATCGAACGCATATTCAACCAGTTCCGGGCCTTGCTAGATCATGCCAGTACCTGACAAAGGCAGCAGAAATGGCGAGCTCAACAGATCATTTAACCATCTTTTTTATATGCAGGTTTTTCCATATATACTAACCCGTATTGGCGGAGGGTCCCTAAAGAACTTAACCCAGGTAAATACAAGTCAATTACTGGGTTGCCTGGAAAAACTACAGGCTTTGCAGGAACAAAAAGAATTGGCCAAACAGGCACTCTGCGATACTTTGCTTACCTATAACAAAACGCTGGCAGACTCCAAAGCACAGAACCATATACAAAATGTACGGCGGGATATTTTTAACAACAGACCCCTGAAACCAGCCGCCATCTGGCAAGCAAGGCAGCATTTACCTGCTTCCCTGGCTGCTACTCTCGACAGTTATCTAGCTTTGGTAGCCGGTATTCAACAAGCAGAAGAAAACGCCGGATCTGTTTACCAGCAGGTATGTACAACCATCCGGCTGCATTTGCAGCAACTAGCTACTGACGAAAATTTGCAGAAAGGCTTAGTGCTTTCCAGCCAGCCATTATTACAAGCCTTAACGCAGTATGTACAGAAAAATCCCGGGGAGTTTAAGAAAAAAGAATTTCAAACCGAACAAAGTCTGTTGAAGTACCTGACCCGGATGTACACCAAAACTTCTCCTTTTAGCACGTTTACTAGTTTGGCCGTCAGTACACTCAGCCAGTCTGCAAGCCGGGCTATACAGGTAGGGTATTCCGAGGGCAGATCAGGTCAGGTAGTGGGGCATATCCGGGTAAATAATCAACTGTTCCGGTATTTGAAAGACCTGTTTGCTGCTAGCCGGGAAATATACGTTCACCTGAGGCTGCGTCCTAATCCTACTATTGCCAGGGAAGCCGGTCAGTTGGTGTATCTCACCAATCACCAGAATGTAGAAGCTTTTCAGCGGATACCAAATAATGCCGTATTGGGACTAGTATTGGAACTGATGCAGCAACAGCCGGCCGGAATCCGGTTTTCAGCCCTGGTAGAGCAAGTATGTGACTATGTGGATGCCTCAGAGAAGGCCATTGAGCAATATATCCGGCAGCTAATAGGCTATGGATTTGTAGAATTTGACTTAGGTGTATCCGGCACTGATCCTGACTGGGATACGAAACTGATAGCTGAATTATCTTATCTGCAACAACAGAAAGTAGCTTATATAGATGAATTATTGTATGCCTTACAGGAGGTCCGCAGGCTTGCCGGTGAGTATGCATTTGCGGCGGCGGATAAACGGCAACACCTGCTGAGTGAGGCTTTTAAGCAGTTTAGAGGTATATGTATGAAATTGCATGAAGCCGCCGGATTGCCCGAAATGGAACGTAAAACGCTGGAAGAGTTGCAACAGGCATTATACCTGAAGCGGCAGGAAGCGGAGAAACTAAATAAACTGCCTGCTCTGGAAAAACAACCGTCCCTACTGGTTGCCGAAAGAGAACCTGTAGCTCAAACGTCCTCAGAGGAAATAGCTTTTGAACACAAATCATCCACCTTTTTTCACTTTAAAGCAGAGCAACTTTTTTATGAAGATGCTACCAGAGAACTGACTATAGAATATAAGGCTGGCACAGTGAAAAAATTTATAAGCGCATTAGCTGACTTATTACAGCAACTCCGCCTTTTCCAGGGCATGACTGACGAACGGGAGCAGATGAAGCAGTATTTTCTACAGAAGTATGGTGCTGGAAACCGAATTAGCCTGCTTACTTTCTACGAAGATTTTTACAGAGACATTAAGCGGCCAGAAGCACAAAATCAGTTACAAAAACGCAAGGAAACTCAAAAAAATACCCACCTGGCAGAAGAATCATCCATTCCAGAAAAAGCTAATCCGCCTACGGCTTCAACGGACAAAGAAGATATACCCAGACAAGCGCAACTGAAACAATGGATGCAACATATGGGTGCAGCTTTCCGCAATCAGGCCATGACCCAAAAAGATCAGCTAGAGGTTTCGTTAGGCCTACTTCAGCAACTAAATGAGCAGCCGTTATTCCAAAGGAATACAAAGAAAGAAAGCAATTCCTACGGAGCATTTGTTCAATGGTACCAGGAAAAAGACGAAGCGGGAGAGTGGCAACTGAAAGGAGTATTAAATGCTTGTTTCTCAGGCTATGGCAAGATGATAAGCCGCTTTCTGCATGTATTTCCGCAAGAAGTTACCGCTGCAACACGGGAGTGGAACAGGCAATTACAAGGAAAGGATGAACTGTTCATTGAGAATGGCGATGCTTCCTATTTCAATGCTAACCTGCATCCCCCGCTGATGCCCTACGAGATCCGGACACCCGGAGGCCATACGTCCCTGCCTATAGAAAAACAGTTGCCAGTTACCGAATTTGATGTATGTCTGGATGAAGAGGCCAACGAATTAAAGCTTCTACACCGGCCAACCGGCAAACGGGCGTATGTATTTGATTTGGGCTTTCAGGGACAAGGTGGCCGCTCTCCACTTTTCCAGCTATTAGATAAATTTACCAAAGCGCAGTATCTCTCTGTATATCCATTGCTTGCAGCCATAAACAAGGTAACTGAAAAAACGCAGGTAACGGAGACCCATGCCGGGGAGAAGAAGATACAGGTGCTGCCCAGGATCGTGTATGCAGAAAGCATTATTTTGCAGCGAAAAGCATGGATTGTATCCAAAGAATGGCTCCCCTTCCGGCAGCCTGGGATGTCTGACTGGCAATATTATGCCGCCATACAAACATGGCGAAGAGCCCAGGAAATACCAGATGAAGTGTATGTTAAAATTTCTTCTACCCGGAATACTTCTGAAAAGGAACCGGAGCCGGGCAAAAAGTTGGGCCGGGACGATTACAAACCTCAGTATATAAATTTCACTGATCCGCTTTTAGTCCACCTGTTTGAAAAGTTGCTGGGCAAGGTACCAGAATCCCTCAAGATAGAAGAAATGCTACCCGCCAGTCACCAGGTAACCCAGATTACTAACCAGCCTTTTGTTACTGAATGTGTGGTGCAATGGTATGACTACTGACTAAACTTTAATGCGTATGTTCCCTCAAACATCCTGGCTGGCAGCCTATCTGTGCTATGCCGAACCCTGGGAAACGTTCTTATGCAATGCGGTGATTCCCTTTATAGAAAACATGCGGGAACAACACCTGGCCTGCCAGTTCTTTTTTATCCGGTACTGGGAAAAGGGCCCACACATCCGCCTGCGGTTAAAGGGACAAGCCACTGATCTGGAAACCCATGTGAAACCTGCGTTGGTAAAGCACTTCACCAGTTATTTTCAAACCTATCCTTCTTCTCGGCCTGAGCCAGCCTGGGTAAGCAGCCTGCCTGACGCACAGCAATGGTGGCCAAATAACTCCATACAATTTGTAACATACGAGCCGGAAACCGAGCGGTATGGCGGAGAACAGGGTTTACTCCTTGCCGAGAAACAGTTTCAGGCATCTTCTGAGACTGTGCTAAGCATGTTGCAGGCAAGGGGCAATTGGGACTATAGCCGGGCTTTAGGTGTAGCTATTCAACTGCACCTGGGTTTTGCTGCTGCTACCGGAATGGACCTGTCAGAAGCAAGCTTCTTTTTTTCAAGTGTTTTTGAAAACTGGCTACCCAAGGCCTATGTTTCTTACCCAAAGCCTGCTTCACCGCAAGAACTACAGACCAGGCAGACAGAGGTCCTGCAAGCCTTTTACCATACGTACCAGAGGCAAAAACCAGTACTGTTACCTCTTTTCCAGACTACCTGGGCTGCGCTGAAAAACCGGGAAGAATTTGAACAAGCCTGGTTTACCAAGTGGTTGCAACACATGCAGGCTATTGATCAGGAACTCCGGCAAGTACAAGCGCAAGGAAATTTACGAACGCCACCTACATATCCCATTCTTGCCCAGCAACTGTTTTCTGCAGCGCAACAGCAACGGTGGGCCATCTACGACAGCTATGTACACATGACCAACAACCGCCTGGGTATTCTTAACCACGATGAAGGGTTTGTAGGATACGTATTAAGCAAAGGAGTAGAGGACATAGCCAGGTAAATTAGAGTCCCGGCAAACAAGTGATACCCCATTATTCTCCAGGTATATGCTACCCAGCTATGGATTTATGTACGATCTCCATACAAACCTTTAAGAGGGCAGTATCTACATCAACTTCTGTGCTGACCTGAAGCAGATGTTCCGCTGGAATTTCCACAAGTGGCTGATAGGTACGGGCTAATGTTGAGAAATCTTCCAGGCGGGCATCCGAAACCACATTCTTTCTTTTTTCCCGGTCGGCGAGTCTCTGTTGAATAACCGCATCTGCGGCTTGTGCTTCTATAAAATAGTAGGAAATACCTTTTTGCTTCAGGGCATTTGTAAACTGCTGCCTGTATGTTGGCTGCCCAAAAGTAGCATCTACCACCACACTTAATCCCATGGCGGCCTGAGATAGAGCCGTATCCAGCAATGCCTTATACACTGCATCGGTGGTAGCAGAGCTATACATATGTTGTTTGGTTTCCGCCGGGGTTCGCTCAAATAATGGGATGCCGGCTTTCTCCTTTCTGACCACATCGCTGCTCACGTAGGAAAAACCCAGGAGGTCTGCCATTGCCTGGGCTAGTGTACTTTTGCCGCTGCCAATTCTTCCACATACAATCAGTACTACCGGTTTAGAGCCAACGACAGCATAGCCGACTGCTAGTTGTAGATACCTGGCAGCCTTTTCCCGGCTTTGTTGTTTTTCTTTTTCAGCTACTTCCGGCTCGGCTGATTTAATGGCTTCTACTTTTGCCCGCACACAAGCCCGGTAGCCTTTATAAAAATCCATTAATTTCAGCATATCCTGGTCTTGGAGTAATGCGGCCATCCGGCTACTCACATAAGCCGCTAGGCTGGGCCGCTGGTGAAAGTCCAGGTCCATAGCCAGAAAGGCGATATCTGCGGCGATGTCTATGTAGCGGAACCGGTCATTAAATTCGATACAGTCATAGATGTGAATGATATTCTGGTAAATATGGATATGTTCCAGGTGAAGGTCGCCATGACAATCTTTAATCTTGTTTTCATGCACCCGTTTGTTGAATAAATCCCGGTGAAGGCCATAGAATAGATGCGTATATTGTTCGAGTACAGCTAGCGCTACTCCCTTTAGCCTATCCCCGGCAAAGTGCTGCAGGGTAGTAAAGTTTTCATCGGTACTACGTTGGATTTGTTGTATTTCCCCATACCTGGCAATGGAAGAATCAGGCGATTGTTGTTGATAAAAATCTTTAAGCAGCAGAAGCACCGGCTCCAGTGTTTGAATGCTTACCTGATCTTTGGCTAACAGCTGATGCAGAAAATACCCCTCGGGCAACATGCGCATTTGTAGGGCATACTCTATAATTTCTCCATCCTGGCCAAAAGCAAGTTTTCCATCATTGCGGCAAATGGGCAATACAGCCAGATATAGGTCGGGGCTGAGGCGGCTATTGAGGTATAATTCCCGTTCGCAATTAGTTTTGCGGGCCGCTAATGAAGTAAAGTCCATAAAACCCAGATTCACTTGTTTCTTAATTTTATACACGTACGGTGGGGCAATGGCCAGGATAGAGCCATGCGTTTGCTTAATTTCTATGCTTGCCGGGCAGTGTGCATAGGAAGCAGGCTGTTGCAGGAAAGTAATAAGAGAAGCGGCGGATTCCATAGAACAAGTATTTACAGTATGCATAGCAAGCAGTAAAGGTATTTACAAAATAAGCATCTCCCGCCAATTTAGCATGACAAACATCATATTCCTGCATGATCCAACGCATGGGTTATATGCCTATTTATGAAGTACTTGGAAGTGGGTTACTGGCCTTTGTCAGGAGCCGCTCACGAACACTAAACCCAACAAATAATGAACCAGCCTTCCTTTGCTTTACACCGGCTATCAGACGTACAAGCCATGGCAACTGCGTTACAATGCCCGGAAGATCCTGAAAAATCTGAACGTATTTTTCGTGCCATTCTGCATACCTTGCGCGATTGTCTGCCGTCGGATGATGCCATACGCATATTACGGTTACTGCCCGATCCCTTAAAAGCCATCTATGTCCAGAGCTGGCAAACACTGGCTTCCCATACTGATGCCCTGTCGATGCTACAATTCATCCGGAGAGTAAGGGAATCTGCCGGGAAAATTGCTTTTTATGATTTCCCGACAGAGGCTGTAACAGAACGCTATATCCGGGAGGTATTCGGTTATGTAGAGCAACAGCTACCTGTTAAAAAAAGGTACGTATGGAAGGCCAGTATCCCATTCTTAGCTGCTTTTTCTAAACCTGCCAGTCAGGTAAATCCTTTTACAACCATTTACACAAGCCGCAATTAAGCGCTTGTTTTCAACCCAAGTAACTATATATCTATGAAACCCCTCATCCTGCCTTTCTCAGAACTTACCATCCACCATGTAGCCCAGGTAGGTGGTAAAAATGCTTCGCTAGGCGAAATGTACCGCACCTTTTCAGCGCAGCATATTGATATTCCCAATGGTTTTGCCACAACAGCCGAAGCATATCAGGCTTTTCTGAAAGAAAATGCCCTAACAGACCGTATTGCTGCCATACTGTCTACACTCGATACCACGGCCTTTACGAATTTGCCGGAGGTTGGTGAACAAATCCGCAGGCTTATTTTGCAGGCGACCTTGCCGCCATCTTTAGCCAAGGCTATCCGGGAAGCCTATCAGGCGTTATGCAGCCAGTATAATGCACCCATACAGGTGGCAGTCCGCAGCAGTGCCACAGCGGAAGATTTGCCCAGTGCCAGTTTTGCCGGACAGCACGAGTCGTATTTAAATATTTCCGGTGAAGAAGAATTGCTGCAAGCTTGCCTACGTTGTTATGCCTCTTTGTTTACAAACCGGGCCATTAAATACCGCTACGACCACGGCTTCGAGCACATGAAAGTATATTTGTCTGTAGGTGTACAAAAAATGGTGCGGTCTGATATTGGCAGTGCAGGCGTATGTTTTACCCTTGACCCGGAAACTGGTTTTAAAGACGTAGTGCTAATTACGGGCAGCTGGGGACTTGGCGAAAATGTGGTGCAGGGAGCCGTAAATCCTGATGAGTTTTATGTATTTAAACCTACCTTAAAACAGGGCAAAAATGCCATCATCAACAAAAAGATGGGAACCAAAGCCCAGACCATGGTTTACTCAAATGCCGATGTGGCTGTACCAGTAGTGAACATTGACACGCCAGAAAACCTGCGGGAACAATTTGTGTTATCGGATGAAGAAATAAGCCGCCTGGCCACCTGGACGCTGTTAATTGAACAGCACTACGGCCGGCCAATGGATATTGAATGGGCAAAAGATGGGCTTACCGGAGAAATAAGCATTGTGCAAGCCCGCCCCGAAACGGTATACAGCCAGCAAGCCAAAAACCTGAAAACCACTGAATTTACCCTGAAGCAAAACGGGCAAATACTTGCTTCCGGCAAAGGCATTGGCAACAAAATTACCAGTGGAGTAGCCAGGTTGCTCTCCTCTCCAAAAGATGCCCATCTGTTACAAAAAGGCGAAATTCTGGTAACTGACATCACCAATCCGGACTGGGACCCCATTTTAAAGAAAGTTTCTGCCATCGTGACCAACAAAGGCGGCCGGACCAGCCATGCAGCTATCGTGGCCAGGGAAATGGGAGCCGTTGCCGTGGTTGGCACAGGTAATGCCACTAGTGTAATAAAAGATGGCGATGTTATTACCGTTTCCTGTGCCGACGGGCAGAATGGCTTTGTATATGCCGGAAAACTGGTATGGGAAGAAAAGGAAATAGATTTTTCTCACCTGAAAATGCCACAGACCAAAGCCATGTTTATTCTGGGAGATCCGGATAAGGCCTTTGGTTTAAGCTTTTATCCTAACAATGGCGTTGGGCTCATGCGCCTGGAATTTATTATTAACAATAGCATCCGTATCCATCCTATGGCACTGGTGAAATTTGCTGAATTGAAAGATGCCGCTGTCCGGGAAGAAATTGAAAAAATCACCCACCATCATGCCAATAAAGAAGATTACTTTGTAGAAAATCTGGCGCAGGCAGTTGGCACCATTGCTGCCGCTTTTTATCCCAAAGAAGTAATTGTTCGCATGAGTGATTTTAAAACCAACGAGTATGCCAACCTGATTGGAGGCAGGGAGTTTGAGCCCCTGGAAGAAAATCCGATGCTAGGCTTCCGGGGTGCCTCCAGGTATTACAATCCACGCTACAAAGAAGGATTTGGCCTGGAATGCAAAGCTATGAAACTGGTACGCGACGACATGGGATTTACCAACGTAAGACTGATGATTCCTTTCTGCCGCACGGTAGAAGAAGGCCGGAAAGTGCTCCGGATTATGGAAGAGTATGGCTTGAAACGGGGAGAAAATGGATTAGAAGTATATGTAATGGCTGAAATACCCAGCAACGTCATCCTGGCAAAACAGTTCGCCGACGTATTTGATGGCTTTTCTATTGGTTCCAACGACCTTACCCAGCTTACCCTGGGCATCGACCGCGATTCTTCTATTGTCAGCGAGCTCTTTAATGAGAATGACCAGGCAAGCAAAGAAATGATCCGCCGGGTGATCCGGGCAGCTAAAGAGACTGGGACAAAAATCGGGCTTTGCGGCCAGGCGCCCAGTGATTTTCCGGCTTTTGCTTCCTTCCTGATAGAGCAAGGGATAGACAGTATTTCCTATAACCCGGATGCTTTATTCAGAGGCATTGAAAACATGGTGGCGGCAGAAGAAAAACTCAGCCAGAAAATGGTAGCAGACGATAGCTGGCAAATGTACGAAGAAGATGCAGCACTGAACTCTGGTATATAAATGGAAAAGATAAGGCATACAAAAAAGGCTTACAACATGTAAGCCTTTTTTGCAGGTAGATGGGAGAGTACATTCATAAGCGGTTAGGCTCCTGAATATGAAAAACAAGCAAGGGAATTTGAGTTTGGTAGACCATTTTCTTGGTCAGGCTGCTGTTAAAAATCTTTTCGAAGAACGTTCTCCGTACGGTAGACATACACAACAACTCGATACCTGATTCAGTAACGGTAGCATTCAGTTTTTCCAGTACATTTTCTCCGGTAAAGGTCCGGTAAGAAAGTTTGGAATAGGCGATATTGGATTCGGCTATTTCCATAAACCAGTCCATGAGGTCTTCTTCCTGTTCTTTGTTTTTCTCATGGATAGAGATATGCGTAATTTCTATTTCTGCATCGAAAGCTTTTGCCAGATCGGCTACCTGATTAATACAAGTAAAATCGTTGAACTGGAAGTCGGTGGCATACATAATCTTTTCCGGTTTGTGGAAGGGAGCATAAGCAGGAATCACCAGCACTGGGCAGTCTACTTTCTCTACTACATCGGCAGTATAGCTTCCTAACAACACCTGCTCCAGGCCGCTGGCTCCCTGGGTACCCATCACAATCAGGTCTACGGCTTTCTCTTTCACCAGCTCCGGAAGCGTATCAATTAAAAAGCCTTCTTTGTTTATATACTCTATGTTGAACAAACTGCCTCTGGTACGTTTCAGGTTTGCAATCAGCTGTTTAAGCTCCTTCTCTGCATCCACTTCAATGTCGTGTTCAATCTGCACGGCAGCAGGTATTTCCGTGTAGGCAGCAGGCACATGGTAGGTGTGGAGCAGCCAAATTTTTGCCTCCAAACCCTCGGCTAACGAAGCGGCATACGCCAGGGCATTCGCTGCGTGTTTGGAAAAATCGGTGGGAACAAGAATCGTTTTCATGGCGCGGTAAGTTTAGCAAGTTGTGATAGATAAATGGTAGTCACGCATTCTTCAGCAACTACTGGAAGAATGAACGATGATTCAAATTAGCTCTATTTCCTGCGACAGTCACTGACAATCATCAAAGCCTGGAATGATCTATATCAGGATTTTAGTGTGTGAGCACAAGCTCTTCGGGGCGGGTATCTGGGTTGTAATCTACTTCTTCAATTTCCAGCTTGAACCAGGTAAAATCTCCTTCTTTCAGCTTCCAGGTTACCTGTGATTTTGCCGGGATACGTATTCCTTCAAAGTCCTTATACGTACCATCCTCTGTGGTTACTACCCATTTTTCAAGCGTTGCCCCTTCTTTGCGGTCGTAGTAGCGGTCGGCTTCAACCCGTAAGATATCGCCTTCGGGGGTGAAAGTAAAAATACCACTGGCCGAGACTCCGCCGTACTGCATGGTAGCTTTGGCGCTGGTGGCATCCAGTTGCTGCCAGGTAATATATTTACTCAGGGCTGCAGAGGGAAACCAGACGATCTCACCCAGGTAGCGGAGCAAGGTGCCCTGGTCTATCTGGTTGCCTGTAGCGTTGGCCACCGGAAAAAAAGAGAGTAGTTTAATAAGCATATGTCCCCGGCCATTTTCATATTTATCGCGTCCATAGAGATGCAGGTAAGGCGCGGCTGTTACATCGGCTACCCAGAAAAAACCCGGGTTGTGAACTGTGAAAAATTCCTCGGCACGTACCGGCATCCAGGCCCCGTCAGGTTTGGTACGCATCTGCCCAAGCTGTTTGAGGTATACCTGTTGAGTCAGTTCTTTGCCAACTACCTTCGAGCGGATCAGCCACTTTTGTACAACCGGCGGAAGTTCGCTTAACATATCAGCTGTGACGAGTGTGGTTTCCTGGCTTTGTTTGGGTAAAAACAGCTCAAGCTCCTGCTTCACCTTTGCCTGAAAATTCCAGTGGGCATACGACAAAAGTATTCCGGCCAGAATAAGCACGTTGGCAAGGGTACCGAATTTTGCATCCTGCCAGTACAGGATCAGCAGCGCCTGCGAAAGTATAACGGCTGCAAAAGCAACCATCATCCACCATTCCTTTTTAGCTAAATACCCCACAGCTGCTCCAATAAACAATACACAAGCCGCTAGCCACAGCAAACCAACAGGTTTATGCCAGTTATCCGACAAGGCAAGGGTTGTTTGTCCGCTAAGGCCATCTACTCTGGCCAGGCCAAATTCTTTCACGAAGCCCAATACATGGATGAGTCCATGAACAGAAAGGAGAAATGCAAAAATAACACGTATCATAATTTTATGTGTGGGAAACCGGTTTTAAATGACTTAGCAAGACATAGCTGCCTGCCAGGCCGCCCAGGGCAACAAATACATAAAAAGGCATTAAAGGGTCCCAGGTACCAGACAGACGAAAACCTGCCAGCAAGGCCGTGGAAAAGCTAAGCACCATACCGTAGGTAAACGCTTTAATAAGCATCATGGCTCCCAGAATATAGCCCCAGGCCTGATGCCGCCAGAGCAGAATAGCAGCCAAGGCGGTGGTTGGCACTACGACCGATAAATCCAGGGCAAAGATTAAACTGGGTATCTGTGGCGTTTCTCCGGAAATAATGGAACGCATGCACTGACTTAATTCAAAAATGCCTAAAGGCAAAGAAACCAACAGCAGGTATATTCCCAGGGCTTTTACCGGTGTTTTCGAACTGAAACGCTGGCTGATGCCAGCTACATCCAGGTTGAATAAGCCTATGGCCAGGGCATATACCGACATAGAAAATAAAAGAATATACAACAGGAAAAAGGCATTGAATGCAGCTCCGAAAAGATAAAAAGCATAGTTATACACCATGTATCCCAGCAAACCCATCCAGACCAGTTGCGCCCGCTGGGAGCCTTTTCTGGCAAATGCCAGGGCTACCAGTAATAAAGGTATAGCTATACTCAGCGTAACAATATCATTTCCAAACCAGGCTGTTTTAATAAACTCACTATCCCGATACAGATCTTTACTGAAAATACCCCCGGCACAAGCCACGGTGGCTATTCCGGCAATGAAAATGGTAAGCCAGTAAGCAGGTTTAAGCGGATCAGAAAACATGGCCTTCGTTTTTTAAGGAATAGTATTGTTGCACTCTGGGTAGCAGGGTGAAAACCAGAATAAGCAAGCCCATTATCAGGAGTATAGGTTGTAGCCAGAAATACTGGGTAATCAGTTGCTGTACGGTAATCCAGGTGAGGAGAATGATGCCACTAAAAAGTGAATAGGCCCATGCCCAGTGTTTGTCCGAGTAAATGTTGGCTACCTGTACCCACGGCCAGTTAGCTCTCAGCAATAACCCAAAGAGCGTAAGCAGGGGAAACAAGCCCACCATAACAAAAAGAATAAGGCCAGGCAACAGATAGGTAGTAAATGGTGTATGCCTGAGCCAGTCAGGGCTCATCCCTAACAAAGAACCGGAAGGCTCTGCTATGAGCAAACCGCCGCCAACTAAGGCATTCAGGCTCAACAGCAGATGCAGCAGGAATAAAAAATAAAGTTCTGGCGGACGTTTCATGGGTTGGACTGCTAGAAGTTTGCCGGACTGATCTTAAAAGCCAGGTACCGGAAGTGAGGCATACCCCGGAAACGCTGGTGAGGCAGGGTTTCCGGGGGTACCCGTTTTATACAACAGCTTGTGCTTTGGCTGTATGCTGCTTCTGGATATATGCCTGAACCAGCTCAGGTAGTTTTTCGAAAGCTGCTCCAAGTCCTTTGCTATGTTGGGTGGAAACAAAATTTATCTGGTCGCCCCGGCTCACCAGAAAACCCATCGGCTCTATCCCCATGCCTACCCCCGCTCCGCCGCCTTCCCCTTTTCCGGCTTTAGGTTGTTCGCCTGTACCGCCTCCGGCACCCAGGCCAACGCCTATACGCATAACCGGCACACAGGTATATTCGCCTAAAGTAAATTGAGTGCCTACCACTGTTTCGGTTTTTGTTTCGTTTTTCACGAATTGGGTTACTTTCTCCAGTAACTCGTCAAAGTTATAGTTCATTGTGATTATGGTTTAATGTTCTTTTTTATAAATCGTAAGGAATGCATGTGCCTTCAGAAAAGCCGCTGCCAGCTTGTATAGGCTGGTGTAGGCTTTGAGAATAAGTATATTTTGTCCGCTGAAGTTAATGGATAGCTGCAGCGGCCCCCGGCTGAGTAATCCAAATACGGGATATAGCCTGGCATTATGCAAGTAATCGCCGGTATCCAGGCTCCACACCAGGGTTTGCAAGCGAAAAGCTTTTACTAGCTGCAAGGGTGAAGGCATGGATAACACAGATTTTTTTGGAACGTGTGGCTGGCTGCTTTTTTTCGCAGAAAGTACATTTCCCTTCAGCAGGTTGATCTTTCTTTGGAAAAAAGGCAGCTGTATATGCAGATACCAGCTAGTTCCGGTTGCTTCGCCTGAAATCCGGCATATGCCCCAGATCACCACCTGGCCGTACATCTGCTTTTCAGTATTGATCTCTACCCGGATGGGAAGCAAGGCTACCAGCAGCAGCAAAAGAATCAGAAAAAATAGCAGCGTTGCCATATAGTACCTGGGATAAAAGAAGGATCGTTTCAATAGGTATTTCTCTCCACTGGTTTTACTTCAGTCTTCATTACACTCAACAGCCGCATAGGGTGGCTGTTGAGTGTAATGGGAAGCCACCTAGGCAATAGGAATTTCTTTCCGTTTTTTGGCGGTAGATTCTTCCTTCTTGGGTAAAACCAGTTTTAAAATGCCTTCTTTGTACTGGGCATCAATACCTTCGGCATTTACATACATTGGCAGTTCAAACGACCGCACAAAGGAACTGTAGCTGAACTCACGGCGGGTATAATCTGCTTTTGTTTCATTTTTTTCTTCGTTCCTTTCTGCCGAG
Organism: Rhodocytophaga aerolata; assembly: GCF_030503435.1. Lineage (GTDB taxonomy): Bacteria > Bacteroidota > Bacteroidia > Cytophagales > 172606-1 > Rhodocytophaga > Rhodocytophaga aerolata. Next base: position 9,808 of record NZ_JAUKPO010000005.1, on the reverse strand, counting down.
ATACGAAGCAGATTATTGTCTAGCTCTATCTTAAAGTCTTTCTTTTCCAGACCCGGGGCGGCAACTTCGAGTTCAAAAGCAGTGTCCGACTCCTTAATGTTTACGGCAGGTACTTGCCAGGATTCGTTGAAAAAAGGATTCTTTTCAAAAAAACGGTCTGCACTCAGAAAATCATTCACCAGAGACCGGATGCTGGGATACTGTTGGTTACGTTTAATGACTGACATGGCTGTAAATGTTTAAGGGTTACATGATAGATAAAATGGCTAGTTCGTATGAATAGCCAATAAGGGGATAGGGGTATGATAGGCCATTTTTTTGGTCTGGCTACCAGTAAAAATAGATTCAAGTAAAGATCGTTTATGATTGATCATCACAATCAGACCGGCTTGTTTTTCCTGACTGAACTGTAGAATACCTCTTTCAATGTCTGACTCTTCCCGGATATGAAAAGACACTTGTTTATATCCAATGCCCGAATACAAATCTGCATAGTGAAGGTGGGCCAGATTACTTTTTACAGAGCTATTTTCTTTCAGCACATGCAGAAACAGAATATGTGCATCAAACAACCGGGCAATAGCTGTAAGGGCTGCTACATCACAGGGATGCTTTTCAGTCAGGTCTGCGGCAAACACAATTGTTTTAATGGGCTGAAAGATTGCCTGGTCGGGTACAATCAGTACAGGAACCGTTGTTGTGTCAATAACAGAAGCAGCCGTTGAACCCAGCAATAGTTCTTTTACCCCGTAGGCCCCTTCTGTACCCATTACAATTAAATCGGCATGATGGGTGGCGGCTGTATGGGCAATCTCATCTGGTGCAGGCCTTGTACCTAAGATAGTCTGGTAACGAACGCCAGATGTATGGTTGCTTGCCCGAAGTTGTTGGCACAGCTGCTCTAACTGATTCTGGTTAGAATCCACTTCTGCCATCCCGTATGTTGACTCAAGTGTTATGCCTGCATAAGGCATGGCATCGGGTGAAAAAAGCGTATGCAGCAAAATTAATTCTGCCTGTGCCTGAATCGCCACCTGATGGGCATAGGCTAATGCATTGGTGGCACAAGTAGAAAAATCGGTCGGACATACAATAGTTTTCATGACCTGGAAGTTTAGGAAAGCCTTCAACCTATGGTACTAATTTCCTGTAAACCAGTCAGGAAAACACTGGGATTTGTCATGGCATGGGATGATTTTTATCAGGTTTACTTTGCATGGCAAGAAGCGGCTAGGGTATGTACCTAAGCAAGAATTAATGCTTGCTGCGTAGAAATTTCGTTGCTGCTATGATCGGGTAACTTCCTGTAAATAAGCAGGCCAACCGGGGTAAGCCAGAAAATTATGCCTGAAATTTAGGGTGTTTTCTAATGACCGGGAATGCTTGTTAAACAGAAAAATACTTAGGCACAGGTATTTATTTCCTTAGAGAGAATTGGTATTTTGGAATAGATACTTTGTTGCCTGGCTTGCCCTTCTATCAATTAAATTCAATACCTGCTAAACCACTTTTCCGATGCCTACCATCATAGAACCTACCGCCCCCAGCACCTTAGCTGCAGCCAATTTAACTCCTAGAGGAAAGGTAGAACCAAGCCCTGCCGACTGGCGCGACCAGTTCTTGTATTTCCTCTTACCAGACCGCTTCAGTGATGCAAGAGAAACAAGCAGATCTCTTTTTGACCGCTCACAACCAGGCTTACATACCGCCACCGACCGTGCCGCCTGGCAACGGGCAGGCAAAGATTTTCAGGGAGGAACACTGAAAGGTATCCAGAGTAAGCTGGCATATCTGCAAAACCTTGGGATTACCGCCTTATGGATAGGCCCTGTTTTCAGGCAACGGCCAGATCTGGACACTTACCATGGCTATGGCATACAGCATTTTATGGAAGTAGATCCCCGTTTTGGCACCCGCCAGGATTTGCGTGATCTGGTAGATGCTGCACACGAGCGGGGCATGTATGTATTGTTAGATGTAATTTATAACCATAGTGGAAATAACTGGTTTTATGATAACCAGGGTACTGCCCATACCACCATGCCATACCGCTACCAACCTCCCTATCCCTTTCACAGCTGGCGGGCGGCCGACGGGCAGAGTACAGCTACAATTAGTGGCGAATCGGATGGGGTATGGCCACAAGAGTTTCAAAATCTCACCTGGTATAGCCGGGCAGGACAAATCGGGAAGTGGGACCCCGAACCCTGGGAAAATCCATTGCACCCGGATACTGAGTTTAGAAGGGGAGATTTTTTTGATCTGAAAGACCTAGACTTGCAAAAAGGAGAGGCCTTGTCGGCATTGATTAAGGTATACCAGTACTGGATTGCCCTCAGTGACTGTGATGGGTTCCGGATTGATACAGTCAAGCATGTGTCATTTGAAGCGTCCCGTAACTTTTGCGGGGCCATTCATGAGTATTGTGAATCTATCGGGAAAAATAATTTCTTACTGCTGGGTGAAGTAACGGGTGGAGAAACCATGGCCAGAGATTACCTGGAAATATTTGGCAGAAACCTGGATGCTGTACTTGATATTGGCGTTCCCGCCGCCAGGCTCACTGGGATGGCCAAAGGATTAACACCAGCCAGTGAATTTTTTACTCAGTTTCAGGGGCACGATATTCTGGGTACACACCGCGAAACCGGCCGTTACCATATTTCGGTGCTCGACGACCATGATATGGTTGGCCGGGACAAACACCGGTTTGCAGCGCACAATACCATTGCCAGCCGCTATGAGCAATCAGCTCATGCAGTAGCCATTCAGCTTACTACCTTAGGAGTGCCTTGCCTGTATTATGGCACAGAGCAAGCCTTTGATGGAACAAAAGATAACCTGGATACAAGCATCGATGAAGGCTTTGAAGACCGCTTTATCCGGGAATCTATGTTTGGCGGTAGTTTTGGTGCATTTTTTACAGCTGGCTGTCATTTTTTCGACACAGAGCATCCAACGTATTTGCGCATTGCGGCTGTTGCCAGGGTACGGGGGCAGAACAATCTAATAGGCCTGGCTTTGCGGAAGGGGCGGCAATACCTGCGCGAAACTTCTTTTCTGGATAGGCCTTTTGCCATTCCGGGTGCAGGCGAATTAACAGCCTGGTCACGGATTCTGGCCCAGCAGGAAGTAATAGTGGCACTGAACACCAACGGCACTGAAAGCCGGGGTGCTGAGGTAACCATTGATGCCTCCTTACATGCCGGAGTATCCTTTTTAACCTATCTCTACCGCAGCGACTGGACAGATGAGCAGTTGAAGAATCCTCCGTCTGGCCAAACAGTACCTATTAATATGAAAGATGGCCGCTCCGTTATCCGGCTGGATCTGCCCCCGGCAGGAATGTGTATACTGGCTTAACGCAAACAGCAATCACTACACCTGGAAGCAACGTGGAATAATCGCTGACCGAGCATAGGAAAATGTATGAAGAATAGTTACTCCTTCTACAAAGTATCATACAAGACATCAGCCTATGTATGGCAAAGCGGATAATGGAGACCAATGGTGGTAAAACTGAGCTGGAAAGTTACCTGGGAAAAGGCACTACGTTTATTGCTTATTTGAGAGATGAGCCGCTAAAAACTCCCTAGCAATCAGCCTCTGTTTAGTATAGATCAGCCCATTAAAAAAATTTATATAGGCTGTCTACCTAATTCAACTTTTTCCGTATAGTAACATTCAGAATAGTTTAACGTTTTCATGTTTATGAAATATCAACCAACAATTAATTATCCCGAAACATTGGATAAGAAGGTTACTATTAAACAGTCAAACTTGCTGACAAATACCCGGCAACGTTTGGTCGGAGGGCATGTGGAGTTCTCGGTGCAGGATGAAACCTATGTGCATTTTTTTACTTCAGCCCAAGAGCTTGAAGAAATTGCATATTACATGCAGATAGGCAAACCATTGACTGGCCTACGCAAATTCATCGCAAAAAACTACGCTCCAGCCCATCAGAAAGATACTTCCGGAGATGCTTACATCATTATCTGGAACTATGAGTTTGATGTAGCTCCGGCAGGCGAATAAGTTGTAGCGTAAGAATTCGTTACTAACCGGTTGCTGTCAGCAGTAACTGGTGAAAGGACTTTGCCCCATTACTCCTGCTGCTCCTGCTTGTTTATAAAAGCAACTGTCTTTCTGGCAAACGCTTATTCGGCTGCCAGCTGATCCTTCTGCAAGTGGTGGAATGAAATTGTCTTTTTCCATGTTATGACCAAAATTATAGACTCATGGAATTAGGTATATATTCATTTGCCGAGGTAGGCACCGATCCGCATACCGGGAAAGTGTTAAGTTTTCAGGAACGCATTATAAACCTGATCGAAGAGATTGAGCTTGCCGACCAGTTAGGGCTCGATGTATTTGCGGTTGGGGAACATCACCGCCCGGATTATGCAGTGTCTGCTCCGGCAGTTATACTGGCGGCTGCCTCTCAGCGCACAAAAAATATTAAGTTATCCAGTGCTGTTACGGTGCTCAGTTCGGATGATCCGGTACGCGTATTTCAATCGTTTGCCACCGTCGATCTGCTTTCTTCCGGACGGGCCGAAATTATGGCAGGCCGGGGTTCTTTTATTGAATCTTTCCCCTTGTTTGGCTACGACCTTACTCTGTATGACGAACTGTTTGCTGAGAAACTGGACCTGCTTATCAAGCTAAACCAGGAAGAAAAAATAACCTGGGAAGGCAAGCACCGGCCATCTATTGCCAATTTAGGGGTATACCCACGGCCACACCAAAAGAAGTTACCCATCTGGATTGCTATTGGCGGAACACCGCAGTCTATTGCCAGAGCGGCAAACCTGGGTTTACCAATGGCTCTGGCTATTATTGGCGGCACTCCAGACAGGTTTGCCCCACATGTTGGCTTTTACCGCCAGGTAGCCAGAGAAGCCGGGCATGCACCTGATAAACTGGGCATTGGAATTAATTCACACACATTTGTTGCGGATACTTCTCAACAGGCTGCCGATCAGTTTTATCCTTCGTATGCACAAACTATGTCGCGGATAGGGAAGGAGCGTGGCTGGCCAGCCATGAACCGGGAGCAATATGAGTACATGCGTTCTCAAACAGGTTCGCTGCTGGTAGGTAGTCCGCAGCAGGTGATTGATAAAATTCTGTATGAATACGAGTTGTTTGGGCATACCAGGTTCCTGGCGCAGATGACGGTTGGCCCTATACCGCATGCCCAGGTGCTGCGATCCATCGAATTGTTTGGCACTCAGGTAGCGCCCGCTGTACGTAAGGCACTCCGGAAAGAAGTTGTATAAGCATCTGTTGAATACTTACAAAGAACAAGGAATAGTGAATATGGAAGGAAAAAGGTATCTCTTGTTTCTGTATTCACTATTCCTTGTTCTTCTGTTTGTTCTCCATTTTGGGAAACTATACTTTATACCTAGTCTGCTTTAGACACAGGTATTTTGAGGGCAGGTTTGGCTCTCTGGTATTGGATTGGCCAGGGAACGTCATAGCCTAGTTCCTGGGCAGCAGTTAGCGGAAAATAGGCATCTCTTAAAAATTCTCTGGCTAGTAATACAACATCTGCCTGCTCGGTTTCGATAATGCCTTGTGCCTGCTCTGGCGTAGTAATCATCCCCACAGCCCCGGTTAAGATGCCGGTTTCTCTTTTTATCTGTTCAGCAAACTCCACCTGATAGCCAGGACCTACCGGAATTTTGGCACGGGGCACATTCCCTCCAGTGGAGCAATCTATCAGGTCAACACCTTTGGTTTTCAATATAGCTGCCAGGGCAACCGAATCATCGCTAGTCCAGCCGCCTTCCGTCCAGTCGGTGGCGGAAATGCGTACGAATAAGGGATAAGTTTCCGGCCATACTTCCTGTACACCAACAATTACTTCGAGGAGTAAGCGAATCCGGTTTTCAAAAGAACCGCCATAGGCATCGGTCCGCTGGTTGCTTAACGGCGAGTAAAACTCATGCAACAGATAGCCATGCGCAGCGTGTATTTCCACCACCTGAAAACCTGCTTCCAGTGCCCGAACGGCGGCCGCTTTAAAATCGGTAATCACTTTTTGAATACCTTCATCGGTTAAAGCGATGGGTTGCGGATAATTTTCAGAAAAAGGAATGGCGCTAGGTGCTACCGTTTGCCAGCCCCCTTGCTCTAATGAAATTCCTGTGTGCCCTTTCCAGGGACTATACGTAGAGGCTTTACGGCCGGCATGCGCCAGCTGGATACCGGCGATAGAACCTTGTGACGCAATAAAGCTGGTAATCCGTTTTAGCCCTTCGATGTGTTCATCTTTCCAGATTCCCAGATCGTCGGGCGATATTCTTCCTTCGGAGGAAACCCCGGTTGCTTCAAATATAATTAAACCGGCACCTCCTACGGCGCGGCTTCCCAGGTGTACCAGATGCCAGTCAGTAGAAAAGCCATCCTGGCTGGAATACTGGCACATAGGCGATACAACAATCCGGTTTTTCAGCTGAATACTTCTGATGGTTAGTGGACTAAAAAGTGTAGGCATTAGTTGATATGGTTAGTTAACTATCTTCTAATACATTTTTGCTGTCCATTATGTTCTTTTGAAGGTGTAAAATATATCAGTATAGTTCTTGAATAAATGAACGTATGGGCTACTAAGGCAATCATCAGACAAATGGTAAAGAAAAAAATATTTATCTTTACTTTTCTAAAAGTATATTCATGAGGCTACTATTTCTTGCCAGTCTATTACTCTATCCTTTCTTTTCTTCTACAGCTCAAACCTATATTGGCGTTAAAGCAGGCCCGAATTTTACGCAAGTTGCTTTTACCCCTTCTTTTCAGCAACAGGTAATGATTTTTTATAATGCAGGCGTAGTTTTTCAACATTTTGAAGAGAAGCATGCAGGAGTTCAACTTGAATTAACTTTCACACAGAAAGGGTTTAAAGAGGTAAAAGACAGTGTGAATTCCTATAACCGGACAATTCAATACATAGAGCTGCCATTTATGAGTCATTTCTATGCGGGTACTGAGAAATCAAATATATTTTTAAATTTGGGACCGTATCTTGGCTATGGTATTTCTGCCAAAGAGGTTATAACCGTTGATAGTAAAGTAGAGTCAAAAAGCTATACCTTTACAAATGCAGACAACCGGTTTGATCTAGGTTTTCTGGCCGGAATAGGGATTCATCGACAATTTAAATTTGGTATTCTGCAACTGGAAGGCAGAATTTCGCATGGCTTAAGCAATATTTTGAATTCTAGGAATAGTATTCCCTATAGTGCTTCAAAAAACCAGGTTATCAGTGCCTCATTACTCTATCTGATTGATTACAAGTCTTTGAAACGAAAAAGAAAACTACCTAAAAATACAGATGTGCCACTTCCTCTGAAGCAGGAATGATGTTAGTTAGCTGTAATTGGATTGATTTTTAGCAATCTTGGCTTAGCAAGCTCTACTCAAAAACCAGGGTACCGTAGCGTTTGTAATCATGAAAACTTTGCTTTACTGGCTGCCATGTCCAGGTAGCATATTCCTTGTCGTAATCAATGCGGTAAAAGTTAGCCCGCCAGTAACTACCAGGTTTGGGAGGAACATTCTGTAGGGGTTTCAGCAAAGCATAGGGAATAAAAAATTCCGCTGTCCAGCCAGTTACAGCCTCTCCGCCTGAGGTTTTCCGGCTGATGTGGGTGGCATGGCGGGTTTTGCGGTCGCCTTCGTAGTGCCAGGGCCGCCATCCGAAAAAGGTTCCATCGGCGTTGGGTACCAGAATGGGTAGTTCATAATTAAGCGGAGAGAGTTCGTATTCAAAGTAAAGCGGGGTTTTCTCGTCTGTCCAGAAAAAAACTTCTATTACATCTTCCTTATACAAATCGGCAAAATCTTCCTTTAAGGTAGCCGTAATCTTCGTGTCTTCGCATTGAAACAGGCAGTAAATACCGGTCTCTGAATACAGAAGCTTAACCTGAGTCTGATAGGCGACACCGTTCCCTTTCCGCTGCGTTAACTTTACCCAACTGGCCTGGTTCCAGTTACTGGCACTGCCATCGCCTTTGAACTGGAAATCCTGTGTTTTCTTTACCCGCCATACACTGTCTGCCGGGGTAGTGACAGCGGAAGATTGATTATATAAGCAGCAAAGATGTATAACAAATAGTAAGCGTAGCATCAGTTGAAAAGTGAAAAGAGTTAGTTTGTATACCTAAGCTATTAATGTGCAAATTACTTTTGAAATAGGACCTAATCTTGCTTGCCGTTTTCATAATGATAATGCTCCAGACTAGCACAGGTAAAAGTCTGTTTGAAATAAGAAGATTTATGATCTTCCCGTTTGGGTGTGAAGTATCCATTTGCAACAGCCCAATCATACAAACCTTCATTCACAGGATACTTAGTTAATAGCCCCGTAAATTGATTTTCAGCAATCCATTGTTCTGCTATTTCCTTTTCTATAAATACACCACTTGGTATTGCTCCATTTGTCCCATTAAGAGCATGTTTAAAAATTATGTATGGCATTCTTGCCAAAATGATACTAATAAAAGCCAATTGGATGAAAGCTACAGCAGAAGCCGTGGTTCTCTCGTAGTCTTTGCTTAATCTTCTAAAGAAATTCAACCAGGCAAAACTTCTTTCTACCTGCCACCTACCTTTTTGTGGGACAAAACCTTTTGCGCTTTCAGGTTTCTGTGCAATTTCTACTACCCATCCGTAAATAACGTGACTTATGGATTTAATAAACTATAAAAGAGAAGATTAAGTAGCATAAAGTGAGAGAAAATAAGAACTTAGTGTGGCCAAACATCTAACTCTTATTTTTTCACCTTATGCTACTGCAAGATAAAGAAAACAAGCTTATGAGCTTATTCATCGCCATCGATGATTTTTGTATTGCCCTTCAAACCTGGAAACAAACACAGCCTCAATTTAAGAGCAAAGTAACTAACACCCCCACTGTTAATGATAGTGAACTGCTCACAATCCTTGTCTTCTATCAGTGTTCAGGTTATAAATGTTTCCAATACTACTACCAGAACTTAGTGGCCAACGATATGAGAAGCTATTTTCCTCAGCTCATTAGCTATGAGCGGTTTGTAGCCTTACTTCCTCGTCTGCTGCCGGGCTTGTATGTATTTCTCAAAATGCAAACCATGTTGAGCCGCCGTAGCAATCAGTATTTCATTGACTCTAAAAAGATAGTAGTCTGTGACAACAGACGCATCCATTCTCACAGAGTCTTTCAAGACTCTGCTAAACGTGGCAAGACTTCCACTGGTTGGTTTTATGGATTTAAGTTGCATTTAGTGATCAACAACTATGGACAGATCATCAATTTTCTCTTTACACAAGGTAATGTAGCTGACAACAATAAAGATGTATTAAAGTACCTGTTAGCTGGCCTGCAGGGACAATGCTTTGCCGATAAAGGCTACTTGAGCACACTCTTTGAAGAGTTTTACCTGCAGGGCTTACAACTAGTCACCAAAGTGCGAGCCAAAATGAAAAACAAGCTTATCAAACTGAGCGACTATATGAAACTGCGTAAAAGAGCTTTAATTGAATCTGTCAATGATATCCTAACCTCTGTTTTTGATTTGGAGCATACGCGGCATCGTAGTCCTGTCAATGCGCTGGCCCATATGCTCTCCGCTTTGATTGCCTACTGCTTTTATGAAGATAAACCAGCTGTGTTCATTGAACACAATCAGATATTACTGCTTGCTTAAATCCATAAGTCACGTTAAATAGCTGATGCTTCTGTAAAATCTCCCCTATAAGCGTTATCTGCTCTGATTAGTTGCAGCCTTTTACTTGTCTTCTCCATCTGCCATAATAG
>NZ_JAUKPO010000059.1 GCF_030503435.1 Rhodocytophaga aerolata | reverse complement strand
CATAGATAGTGAGAACAAAAGACATGTGCCTAACACCAGCCACGGCTGACAACCGGTGCAGTTAACGCAATACCAAAGCAGATGCACACGGTGTGCAGGTGGCCATGTTCCATTCTGTGCCCTTAAAATTAATAATTAGTTTGATAGATGAGACCAATCTTAATAGTATTTTGCTTTGTCATATTTCCGATGATTTCTTTAGCTCAAAAAAAAACAACAGCAGAAATAATAACAGGTAAATGGAAAATAAAGCATAATCTTCCTGCTATTGATAACAATGCTTTTGATGAATTAGATTCTCTAGACCGTAAAACAGAATTGATTCAGGAAGAAGATACACAAGCTACATTTAATAATGGACAGTTTGTATTAGGAAATGATCGCAAGAAAGGGAAATACATGTTTAAAGGTTCTCGTGTATATTTGGACGGCGTAGAATATCGAACAACTTATTATTCAGATGATAAATTTAATTTGCTTAGAAAAGCCAGTCCTAATGTATTACTTTCCTACACCTTGGAAAGAATGTGATAAAGAATAGGAATGAGTGAAAAAATACTTCACAGGACATGAGCTTCGACCGCTAACCAGCTTTTCCTTAGCGCAAGGCTTCAGCACAAAAAGCTTAGTTTACCGGAAGCCATGATCCATTGTGCGCATCTAAGACAAAAAATAGAGAATGAGATTATATAAATGTTCAAACTATGAGAATATGCTTACTTTCTTTAATGATTCTACATTTTTTTCTCTCTTGTCAAGAAAAAGAGAATAAGACAGAATTACGGCACAATCTGCAAATACATTCCTCACAACTTTTTTCTTTTAGTCCTACAAAAGACACAACTTTGGTAGGTGAAAAAGGAACCATAATGAGCATCCGTGCCAACTCATTTAATTTAACAAATCATTAATCCAAAGACATAGAAGCACGGTATGCGGGAATTATTGGGCATTCATTATAAACCCTAAAAAGTAAAAATATACATAAACTCAGATAAACTTAAAGAAGGTGTTCATGAAGATGATCTCTATTAAAAACCTTATCATGGTGTTTGCTTTGGCAAGCACCATAATGACCTTACAAGCACAAACGCGGTCAGACACAATGGCTATACAAGCTATCCTTGACCAAGAGGTAACTTCCTGGAATAAAGGTGATGCACACACCTACTCACAGCATTTTGCAACCGATGGCAGCTTTACAAATATTGTAGGGATGTTCTTTATTGGCCATAAACACTTTCTTGAACGACATGAGCAAATCTTCAAAGGGGTATTTAATAAAACCCTACTCAATCAGAAGCTTGTTTCTCTACGTTTCTTAGGGCCTAATATGGCTATTGTGGAAACCCTTACCTGGATTTCCGGATTTTCTAAAGGAGGTCCTCCCCCAGGTACAAAACTTGATGCAAAGGGGCGACTATATACTAGACTTATGCAAGTGATGATTAAAGAGTCAAACGGATGGAAAATTGTCACCTATCATAATGTTGATGTAAAGCCGGGTATACCTGTACCTGAAGTCGAGTAAGCCTAGAATCCGCTAAGTTGATTTTCCTGCTTAACCTCAACGCAGGACTCCACCTAACAGAAAGGGGTATGCATCGGTAGTTGAATCACCAGAGACAAACCAGAAAAGAAAATCAGATGAATAGAATTTATTGGACGGGCATCTGTGGTAAAACACGAAATCAAGCAATCAGCGAAATTTCTGCTATTATCAACCGTCATGGTTCTATTACTGACTTCAACATGTTTTCTGACCTTTCATTGAGTTTACTTATTGAAATTGAAGAACGAAAAATCGGGGCTTTATATGAGGAAATGAGGGAATATCTGAATGTATATGATTTTACGTTGGTCAGTTCAAACTCAGTCAAAGAACGTACAATTCTGTTTAGTATCAACTTTAGCCAGGGAACCGGTGATTTCCTGATCGAAGTGCCTTCCGTGCCAGGGTAAAAATAGGGGGTACAAGAAAAAAGCCTTTACTTATGCGCATAGGCTTGGCTAGCATTCACGGCATCACGTAGCCCTTGTCTGCTTGTGTGCAAGCAAAACCAAACCCGAGAATGCAATGTATAGGTTGGTTATTCTTTTTGATTTCAGCAAACATTACAGCTCAAAAGAGAAGCATGACCGGTAAAACAGCAGACCTTGCACCTATCCGCGTTGCCAAATTGCCCAGCCCAAGAATAATGGCTAGATGGCCAAAATGTTAAATTCATTAGATTTTCCGCATTACTCAATACCCTCCTTTACGCTTCAGCACGAACAAAGCTCCCCGCAAGGTAATCCAGACATGGCTTTGAATCGTAGTAAGGATGCCATAATGACTTTTTAACACAGCAAAGCGGTCTAGGAGTGATTTATACAGATTTTTTTTAGAAAACCCCCCGGTCAGGTAGCGGGAAAGAATCAAGCCGGTATGCACCACTTCTTTTGCCTGTTTCAGGCATTTTATTTCCCAGTCTACATCGGCACAATAGGGGTGGCTCAGATCATAGAGCGGAGCAATGGTTTTGCGGGCAATAAATGACTGATGGCAAACCACCATCCCATGTTGCAAGGATTTCCAAGTAAGGGTATTGGGTAATTTATGAGGCGTAACTTCGCTGCGTAATCCGGTGACTTCGCCAGCCTGGGTAAAAAACAAGGCATCGCCATAGTATATATCTGCGTCCTGTTGTGCTGAGGCGAATAGGTGTGCCAATGTGTGTTGGTCATAAATTTCATCGCCGGCATTCATAAACCAGATGTATTCGCCGCGTGCGGCTTGCATACCTTTATTCATGGCATCATACAAACCTTTGTCCGGCTCACTGACCCAGTATGAAATATGGTTTGCATACTTTCTGATGATATCTACTGTGCCATCGGTAGAGCCCCCATCTATAATAATGTATTCGTAATGGGTAAAAGTCTGCTTAATAATACTTTGAATAGTGGATTCCAGCACCTTGGCTGCATTGTAGGTAACCGTAATAATGGAAATGATGGGTGCTTGCAATGAAATGAAAAATAGTGCCTACAAATTAACAAAAAGTTTGATTAAGAAAGTAACTGAGTATAGAGTTGCGAATACTTTTGGGCTACCAGCGTTTCATTAAAATTGGTTAGCACCTGTTGCCTGGCTTGTTTACTTAGCTCATTTGGATCTGCTGAAAACAATATCTGGTAAATTCCCTGCGCCAGATCTGCTGCCGACTGATAGCTGGCCAGGTAGCCGTTCTGCCCGTGCGAAATCATTTCGGGTACGCCTCCGGTATGGAAAGCAACCGTTGGTGTACCACAAGCCATGGATTCCATAACCGTATTAGGTAAGTTGTCTTCCAGGGAAGGGAGCACAAATACATCGGCTGCATTATATACCTGCACCAGCTTTTCTGTAGAAGATAATTTGCCCAGGTGATACTGCGGATAAGCCAGATCCTTTTTCAGTAATTCCGGATCTGTTTTCCCAAACAATAGCAAACCAATATCATCTGTTCGAGCAGGATAGGCTTGTTTTAGCACATGCAAAGCTTCTTCCAAATAAATAAAGCCTTTTCGCGGATCGGCAATTTTAAATGCACCAAACAGAATCAGCTTTTTACCGGAAGGTAACTGTAGTGCTTCTCTGGCCTGCTGCTTACTTATGGGTGTGTAAACGGTTGTATCAATTGGATTGGGAATGGCGTGTATGGGAAAATGTTGCAGTAAGGTGCTTTTTCCGGCTAGGCTTCCCAGCCACTGGCTACAGGTAACAAAGGTAATATTGGCCTTATGGAGCAAAGCCAGTTTCTGTTCAAATACGCTATATGATAAATCCCTTGGATGAGGACTTTTAAGAAAAGGACAGGTATGGCAATGCGTTTGATAATGGGTGCAGGTACCGCTATAGTGACAGCCTCCAGTAAAAGCCCACATGTCATGTAAGGTCCAGACGATGGGTTTATTTAGCCCGATAAGTTTTTTTAGGGATTGCAAAGACAGAAAACCAAAGTTGATCCAATGTAAATGAATAACATCGGCCTGCTGAATCATGGGGTGCCGGCTAATATCCGTACCTATGTTAGCAGGTGAAAAAGCAAAACGGACTTCCTTATTTTTCTCATGCAACAGAAAATAAAAGCGATCTGCGGCAAAACGTAACAGGGCTTTTTTCCGGCCTATGTATCCCGGTTGCGCTTCTACCACATTTTTATCCGGAAAGTTTAGCTCCTGTACCAGCATACTGGCCTCTACCCCATTTTTTTGCAAGGCGTACATTAGCCGGTGGCAGGCTACAGCCGCCCCTCCGCTAAAATGGAATGTATTCACCAAGGCAATCTTCATGTAGTAAAAAAGAACATATGGTATAGGTAAAGAAATGGCCCGAGCACTATACATTCCGGTAAGCGAATATATTGAGCTGAAGATCCATGCCAGTATCATTTTTATATTTCCGCAGTACAAAAGGACTTTTCCGGTCCTGGTCGTCGCGGATAAAGTAGCGGAATCCGTTTTTCTGTAAAATGGATAAAATATCAGCTAATTCCTGTGGTTGATCCAGGTAGGCGTGGTATTCTATAAACAAGTGCTGTACATGGCCCAACACATCCTGGCAATCGTGTAACACCGCTGTTTCTGCTCCCTCAATATCTATTTTCAACATATCTATAACAGGTTCGTGCTGCAGATACTCCTTTAAGCGTACCGACGGAATCTGTATTTTTTGCCCTTTGCCATATACCGAAGCCCCATCTGCCCCTTCCGGACTAATTTCTATACCGGCATTATCTATCCATACGGCTTTGCTTATTACCTCTACCTGCTCAATACGATTAACTTGCAGATTATTGATAAGGATACGGGCAATCTGAGGATCGGCTTCAAAAGCTATGATACGGGCTGTTGGAAAGAGTCTTTTAAAATACAAAACACTGGTGCCTACGTTGGCTCCACAATCCAATATGGTTGGTACAGAGGATATTGAGTTAAACTTATAGGCTTCATCTACAAATATTTCTTTAAACTGCCACAAAAATGAGAAGCAATCTGGCACTTGTAGCTGCTGCCCCATAAACTCTACATTTCGAGGTTGATACCTGGGCGTATCGCCATACAGGGCGGCCAGTCGCAGGAACTCCCGGCTACTTTGGGTAAGGAAAAGATGGTAAAACTCTTTGAATAGGATTTTGAAAAATAACTTCATTCCGGTTAGGTATACACAACCTCAGCAAGATAGTGCTTGCAAGGGTGCTTGCAAAGGTATCAGTTTTTGCAGGATTTACGTATGTTTTCCGCTTTATGCCCTATCTTCTCAGAAAGTAAGGCAACTAACTAATTAGGAGTTTCTGTTTAACAGCAACGCTACATTTAGCTAACAATAAGCACCTGCACCAACTAATGTATAGCTTTTGCTAGGTATAACAAATTATGAATCAACTATTTAGTAGCACATCAGCACATTTTCAAATTTGCACAGGTACGTATATTGACCTTTAGTAGATTATCGTTTACCTTTGCCGCATATCTGGCGATGGGGTTCGCCTTGAACCGCCTGTAGCAAACAGGCTGATAACTCCTGGCTCAACAGCAAACATATGTTTTGTACAGGTATTTATTCAGTCTAAAATTCATGTCACCAAAAAAATTTTCATCCAGATATACTTCCCTTTACCGTAAACTTTCTGCACAAGAACAAGTAGCCATCCTCCTATACATGAGCAAGTGGCTGATTATTTGTACCCTAGTAGGTGCCTTGGTAGGTACGGCTTCTGAACTATTTCTAGTTTCGCTGGCTTGGGCTACAAACTGGCGGGAAGCCCATCCCTGGATTATTGCCTTACTTCCGGCAGGCGGTTTCCTGGTAGGCGCACTCTATTATTATTTTGGCAAAGAGGTAGAAGCCGGCAACAATCTGCTGATTGAGCAAATTCACCAGCCTACCCATATAGTACCCTTTAAGATGGCCCCCTTAGTACTGATCGGAACGGTTGCTACGCATTTTTTTGGAGGTTCGGCCGGACGGGAAGGCACCGCCGTTCAAATGGGTGGCTCCATTGCCGACCAGTTCACCAGACTATTCCGGCTGTCGGACGAAGACCGCAAAACCTTGCTGATTGCAGGTATTAGTGCCGGGTTTGCCTCGGTATTTGGTACGCCGCTGGCAGGTGCTATTTTTGGGTTAGAAGTTTTCTTTCTGGGTAGAATCCGCTACCATGCCATTTTTCCAAGTTTTGTAGCTGCTATCATGGCTGAAACAATAGCCAATGCCTGGGGTCTGGAACATACCCATTACCTGATTGGCGAAATTCCTTCCATGAATGTATGGCATATAGGATATGCTGTAGGAGCCGGCCTGTGTTTTGGTATAGCTGCTTTTGTATTTGCCAGGTCTACGCATTTTTTTGCCAGTATCTTCAAAAGGTATATATCTTACCCTCCCCTCCGCCCGGTAGTGGGCGGTATCCTTGTAGCTTTGGCTGTTTGGACCGCAGGCACCACTAAATATGTTGGCCTGGGTATTCCTACCATTGTAGATTCTTTCCATACGTCTCTTCCTCCCTATGACTTTGCCCTAAAAATAGTATTTACAGCTGTTACCTTGGGAGCCGGCTTCAAAGGAGGCGAGGTAACTCCCTTGTTTTTTATAGGAGCCACCTTAGGCAATGCCTTGTCTGCTATTATTCCTTTGCCCGTAGGTTTACTTGCCGGAATGGGCTTTGTAGCTGTATTTGCCGGAGCTGCCAATACACCCATAGCTACCACGATTATGGCTATGGAGCTTTTTGGAATGGAAGTAGGCATGTTTGCTGGTATTGCCTGTGTGGTAAGCTATTTAATTTCGGGCCACTCTGGAATTTATCATTCTCAGGTTATTGGCAGCAGCAAGCATATGCGGTTAAGCAAAGAAGAAGGGCAAAAAATTGGTGCTTTGCCTGGTTTACGGAAGAAAGATATCTGACTATACTAACTATATAATACACGTTACTACTGCTGTACTTACATTAATATACGCCTGCCCCGACAAACTCTGTCTGTAATTCCAATTTTTTCGCCCAACTTCTGATTCTGCTGTTAGTAACAGGTTATCCTTACTGGGAATTTATTAACTAAACGACTATGCACTAAAAGTGCATAGGTTTTGAAAGCGAATAAAATTCGCAGTTTCGGCTCAAGCCGATTGAAAAAGATAAACTAAAGTTCATTAAAAATTATTCTAAGATGAAATTGTCTGTGTTGTCGTTAGGGTGTTGTTTGTGATGCTCCAAGTACTCTTGGAGCATTTCATCGGTAATATTTCCCACACTCCAGGCTCCATATCCAACAGCCCACAGGTGAGAACCCCAGTAGCGCTTCTTTAACTCGGCAAATTCATCTAATAATATTCTTGAACTTCTGCCTTTTAGTCGCTTAACTATATCACTGACTGATAACTTAGGTGGATAACTAATGTGTAAGTGGATGTGGTCTTTACTGACTACCCCTTTTAAGATTTGTATATCTAATGAGTCGCAAATCTGCCGCAGCAGGTCCCGACATCGAACTTACACATCCCCTTTTAATACTTGGTAAGTAGTAGAACATAATTAGTTTAAACTACTCTGATTTAAATGAGGCCAACTAAATTTTAATAATATTTTACTTAGTAAGCATATTTGAGCATTTTATTTTGCCATTCATACCGGCGATACTTTAAACTAAATCCGTTCCAGTACTTATCTGTATTTAGTTATCCATACTAAATGTACTTGTAAATGATGTACACTATGGCTACTATATCTATTTCGGCTCATAGTTTACAATTTACTACTAAACGTTAATAGAATTGGGTAGCAACTAAAGTCTTGCAATAAATTGCATGGTTTTACACCAACGTACTTTTAAACTAAACTAATAAAATAGTTGCATAACTAAAAATTTAGTTTTAATATAGCATTATTGATTCAGGCGAATCAGCAGGATAGTTCCCGGCTGTATATGAATGGCAAGTACAAATACTAGTAGTGTAAATTTATGGCCCAAAAAATTATATTGTTCATTTCTTTTTACTGCTGCTTACTCACCCTGAAAGCTATTGGGCAATCCAGGTTTATCTCCCTTGACGGAGCAAAGATATTCACCATTACCAAAGGGCTCGAAAAAAGGAAAGCCGGCCAACCGGTTATTGTGTTTGAAAGCGGCTTAGGAACACCTGTAGATAATTGGGATACTATTTTAGACCAGGCGGCTTCCCTGGCTCCTGTAGTCGCTTACGACCGTCCTGGCATTGGCCAGTCGGAAGCAGATCAGGAAATGCCTACTACGAAAAATGTAGCAGATAAACTCCGCAGGATTCTGCAAACCCTGAAGCTGGAACCGCCTTACCTGTTGGTAGGGCACTCCTTAGGCGGGGCATATGTAAGAGGGTTTGCCCTCTATTACCCCACAGAATTGGCAGGCTTAGTAATTATCGACCCTGCCGACTTCACAGAAACTAACACAGATTGGGGGCTGCAATTTGAAGCATTGGGCTACAGCCAGGCTAAAATTGATTCAATGGTTACCAAAAGAAGGCAGGAAGCCTATGTTCCTATACGGGAGGCTCCTCTATCCATACAGGAGGAGTACAAAATCCTCTTTGATCTGCGGAAGGCTGATTTTACAGAAATGCGAAGTACGCCTTTACCAAATATTCCGGTGGCGATGGTCGTCAGTGGCGGCTATTTCCCGGCTCCTAAGGCAACCGCTACAGATGAAGCTCTGTTTCATACGAAGATGAAGTATCGAATGGCCCGGTGGATTAATTTGGTGAATACCATCCCGAAGGGAAGATTTTTTTACCATGCATCGGCCGGCCACTTCGTCCACCGGGATGATCCGGAACTTGTTATGGCCAGTATCCGGATTGTTTTAATGGATTATGAACAAGAAAGAGCGGCTAATAAAGAAAAACGTAATTAATAGAAAAGTAAAGATGCGCCACTATCACCGCTTGAAAAGCAAAACAATGCTATTACCCGCCGGTAACTTGGCCTTCTGATAAGAGTAAATACCACAGATTAACGACTTTATTTGATATGAAAGAACTAACAAAAGCCGAAGAACAGGTAATGCAGATTTTGTGGAAACTGGGCAAAGGCGTGGTAAACGACATCCTGAACCAGATGGATGAGCCCAAACCTGCCTATAACACGGTTTCTACCATCGTCCGCATCCTGGAGAAGAAAGGATTTGTGGGGTACCGGGCGTATGGGAAAACGCATGAGTATTACCCTTTAGTCGATAAGAAAACCTACACCTCTTTCTTTTTTAGGAACTTCCTGAGCAACTACTTTGGAGGCTCCTTCAGCAGCCTGGTTTCCTTCTTTGCCAAAGAAAACGACATGGACGTGAAGGAATTAGAAGAACTCCTCAAACACGTACAGCAGGAACCTAAAGACAACGAAGATGACAAAGATAAATCATAGATTAACCTGCATCTGTTCAAACTTTTAACATTTACCGCTATGACCACAGACCTGATGATGTACTTAGTGGAAGCTAGTATCTGCCAGGGTATATGCTACCTGTTTTACCAGGTATTCCTTAAGAAAGAGCCTGCTTTCCGGTTCAACAGATTCTATATGGTGGCCGTGCTTGCTTTGTCTGTGGTAGCGCCCTTTATGGAAGTGCCAGTGGAGAAATCTATTGTTTATCTGCCACAACAAGCAGCTATGCCTACTATGGTAGCGGTTCCTGAAGTTACCCCTGCTGCTGTTGAACCGGCAGTTGCAGTTCCTGTAGCTAGTCTCTCCTTATGGCAACTAATGTTTTATGGCTACATAGCTATTAGTTTACTTGTAGGTATGCGGCTGTTGTACCAGATTGTGTGTTTATATTATTTACGGGTAAGCGGAAAGCGGCAGGTATATAAGCATTACACCCTTATCTGTACAGAGGGCAAACTACCTACTTCCTCTTTTTTTGGGTGGCTCTTCTGGGATAATTCTCAGGTAGTAAAACCAGAGGAAAAAGAACTGATGATTGAGCATGAATTGGTTCATATAGCTCAACATCATTCCCGGGATATGCTTTTTCTGCAACTTCTGAAAGTTGTTTTCTGGTTTAACCCGGCCATTTATTTCTTCGAGAAATCTTTACAGGAAGTACATGAATGCCTGGCAGATAAAGGGGTAGTAAAACCGGAAAATGCGCAACAATATATACGCCTGCTGGTAGAGCAGGCATTAATCAGGCATCGTATTCTCATACTTCACTCTTTTAATGGCTCTTTGGTACATAAGCGGATAGTTAGTATCAAAGCTACACAAAAACCATCTCTGGCTTTCTGGAAAATGGGTTTAAGTGTGGTACTGGTAGCCGCAATCCTGTATGTACAAGCCTGCCAGCCGAAAGAAGCAACTGAACCCGTCAGGATAGACAAACTGGCCCCGGAAAATACCTACTGGCTTTCGGCACATGGCAAGGTAGAGGCAAGCAACCGGTTTAAAGAAGGGGAATATCTTTTTGGCCACTATCCCAAACCAGAGGTAGATGAGTTTGCCTATCCGGTTGGAGGCTTTAATCCTTATCATACCTATATTCAGAACAACTTGCGGGAACCCATACAGATTAAGCCTGCCGGTATAGTTAAAAAAGTGTTTGTGCAATTTACGGTAGATACAGAGGGCAATGTCCGGAACCCTAAGGTAGCTCCAGGGATGGGTTTAGGGCCGGGATTTGATGAGGAAGCCATCCGGGTAATAGCTAATGGCCCCAGATGGGTGCCCGCCAAAAAGAACGGCAAACCAGTGGAAGCCAGTATGATGGAGGCCGTGGTTTTTGGCCAGAGAGCAAGGTTCTCCGGATTGGTGGATGCCGTTTTCCAAGAGCGGAATGCAGTAAGAAGTTCTGCTGAAAAAGGTGGCCCAGTGCCGGTAGAGGGAGTTACAAATTTGATACACAAGTTTACTTTTCCTTACCCGGAAGAAGCAAAAACACAGTTTATAGAAGGTACTGTAGTAGTGGGATTTACGGTGCAAGCCGATGGCAAAGCTAGCGGTTTTGAGGTGCTACAGCCCATTCATCCGGCATTGGATAGAGAAGCCTTGCGGACAGCCCAGGCAGCCAATGCACCCTGGAAACCGGCCATGAAGAATGGCAAAGCACAGGCTTCAAAAGTACTGATCTCCTTTGGTTTTTACCTTGCTGACTAAATGCATTTGCTATATGCCTACACATCTGCTTACATACCTGCTGGAAGTCAACAGTTGTCTGATAGTTTTTTACTTGTTCTACTACTTGGTTTTGCGGAGGGAAACATCCTTTGCATGGAATAGAATTTATATTAGTGGAGCTGTCTTACTATCTCTGGTTTTACCCCTGATAGATATTCCTGTATCTCCCCAAACAGAGTATCTTCCAAAGCCACCTGGCTTACCTGCTTTAACCATCTTTGCTGCTGAGGAATCCCCGGTTACGCCTGTAGAACCAACAATGGCAGCAGAAAGGGAAATTTCTTGGTCTTGGCTATACACTATCTGGCTGGGATATATAAGCATCTGTATGGCTGTAGGGGCCCGTTTGCTGTGGCAGATAGGTAGATTGCTGCACTTCCGCTATACCTATTCAGCAGAACGCTACAGGCATTACACCCTGGTACATACGCAAGGCAAGTTACCCACCTTTTCGTTTTTCCGGCTCCTGTTCTGGGATAACAGCCAGCCGCTGTCAGAAGCACAACAAGCCCTTATCCTTCAACATGAACTGGCACATATCCGGCAATGGCATTCAGCCGACGCCCTGTTGCTGGAGGTATTGAAAGTGGTTTGCTGGTTCAATCCGGTGGTGTACTGGTTCCGCCAATCGCAGGAAGAAGTGCACGAATACCTGGCCGATGCCTGTGTAACCAGCCATCACGATGCCCGGCAGTATAGCCAGATAATGGTAGAACAGCTTTTCCGGAAAATGACCTTTACGTTTACTCAATCTTTTAACCGTTCTCTGATAAACAAACGATTAGCCATGATCCACCTGAATAAGTCAACGAAACCAGCTCTCTGGAAGCTTGCCCTGAGCCTGCCCTTGCTTACTGTTTTGTTCTTTGTTTATTCCTGCCGTACGAGTGAGGTACTTCCTTCTGACGTGACCCAGGCAACTGCTGCACAACTATACCGCATGGGGGAAGTAGTAGTGGCGGGGTACGGAGGGCCACCAGTAGTGAAAGATGCAAATGAGGTATTCAACAAGTATAACTTGCCGGTACCCTTACATAAACCGGAAGAAGTACTTTATCAGCGTATAGATCAAGCGCCTACCCCGGTTAATGGAATGGAGGCATTTCAAAAAGAAATTCAGCAAGCCATCCGGGCTAAGGCGGCCAGTAGTGTGAGTGGAACAATTCATGTGCAAGCCATTGTAGATGCATCCGGAAATATACGCGATCCGAAGGTGCTGGCTGGAATAAATGAGGAATATGATTTATTGGCGGTAGCGGCTATCAAAAACAGCCCGAAATGGAATCCCGGCAAAGTAAACGATGCTCCGGTAGCTAACAGAATAGTTATACCTGTAGTGTTGGGCAAACCTTCTGCCACCTACTCTGCCCTTGCCGAAGTCAGAGAACTTTCTCAGAAGCCTGCTATCGGTGAGCCTATGCCGCAGGAAGGAATGGAGGCTATCTACAAATACATGATGCAAAACCTAAAATACCCGCAGGAAGCCAGAAGCGCCCAGATCGAGGGGCAGGTAGTGGTAGGCTTTATGGTGCGGACGGATGGTACGCTGGCCAATATTGGCATAGAAGAAGGTGTATTTCCTGCCCTGGATGCAGAGGTAGTCCGGGTAATCCAGGAATCGGGCCTGCTGTGGAAACCTGCCATGGAAAATGGCCGGGCTAAAGAAAGCCGTGTGGTGCTGCCAGTAACTTTTAAACTGGGATAACTATGCACGATATCCATCACCCTCTGTTCACCTATTTGCTGGAGTCGAGTACTTGCCTGGCTGTATTGTACCTGTTTTTCCGGCTGCTGTTGTATAAAGAACCCTTGCTACAAACCAACCGGTTTTTTATCCTGACGGCCGTACTGCTTTCCTTACTAATTCCGGCCTTACATATTCCTTTGGCAGAAAAAGTAGTGTTTGCTTCCCCTATGTTTTTGCTGCAGGAAGTAACGGCTACTGGCACAGCTAAAACAGATCCTTTTCCGGCAGAGAAGTATGCCCTATACGCCTATGTGTGTATAGGCATAAGTCTGCTGCTGCGGACCCTCTGGCAAATAGGCAAACTCCTTTATTTTTCCCGTACCAGCCCTGCCCGGAAAACCGGCGCATACCAGCTGATATTAACGGATGGAAAACTGCCTACCTTTTCGTTTTTCCGGCTCCTGTTCTGGGATAACAGCCAGCCGCTTTCTGAGGAACAACAGGAGCAAATCCTGCAACATGAACTTACCCATATCCGGCAATGGCATTCACTGGACATTCTCTTTCTGGAAGTAGTTAAAGCTTTCTTCTGGTTTCATCCGGCTGTTTATCTGTTTAAAAAAGGCCTGCAACAAACGCACGAGTACCTGGCCGATGCGGCCGTAGTGAAAGAGCACAACCGCGACAGCTATATCCAATTAATGGTGGCGCAGGTAGTTGAAACCTCTACGCTCACCTTAATTAATCCTTTTAGTCAACTTAAAACCACAAACCGAATTATGATGCTACACAAACTTTCGCAGGCCAAACCTTCGCTCTGGAAGATTGCCTTAAGCCTGCCGCTTATTGCCGTATTGACGCTGATCTATTCTTGTGATACGACGAGTGAAGAACTGAGTCCAGAAAGTAACACAAGCACCTCCATAACTAACTATGAGGATGTATTGAATAAGTATAAACAAAAGTATCCTGATATCTGGATTGGATCTATTATCACAGAACAAATTCCAGGCTCCTCCAGGACTGTGAAAGTGGTAGTAGAAAATGTACATAATGCCTCAGACAAACTAAACATAGAAAAGGAAATAGCGCAGGCTATAAGCAATTCTATTAAATCAGGCTTGGAACAAGAGCCCTTAGCCCCCCCACCGCCACCCATCCCTGCAGACGAAAAAATTTACCGGGTAGTAGAACATCAGCCTGAGCCAACAGGTGGGTTTGGAGAACTCATGCGGTACCTGGGCGAGAATATCCGCTATCCGGAAGAGGCCCGTAAAAAAGGCATTGAAGGAAAAGTATTTCTACAATTTGTGGTGAACACAAACGGCAGCATCAGCGATGTACAGGTGCTGAAAGGGATTGGCAATGGGTGTGATGAAGAAGCAATACGTGTACTAAAAGCCATGCCATCCTGGAAACCAGGACTCCAGAAAGGCGAACCTGTAAATGTACTAATGGCAATTCCTATTAATTTTAAACTGGATTAACCCACTATCAAACCTGTGAGGTTTTGGAAACCTCACAGGTTTCAGATACTGGTTGGTAGCTTTCACCTCTTATTTCTTTATGCCCAGATATATCTTGTTCAGCTTATGTATTTTTTCTGCTCTTAGCAGTTGCGGTAAAAAGTTATATCAAGCCGCTTTGCCTGTTGCCCCTGCCCTATCATCCGCAGAAGAGCTACTGGCTTCCTATGTCTGGAAAGAGTCTTCTGTAATTGCCTATAAACTGCTTAGCGGGGATACACTTGTATACAACATCTCCAAACAATTTGGCAACACCGACAAAGATGACCTGAGTATTTTCCGCGAAGATGGCACGTTTCTCTTTGAAGAGGGACAAACCAAGCATACGCCACAAAGTGCACAAAAATACTATACCGGCACCTGGCAACTACGCACGGATGAGAAAGAACTGATACTCAAAACTACCCATGGCAGTGATACCTACCAGATTCTGCAACTCGATAGCAGTCAGATGGTGCTGAAACTGTTTGTAAAAAATGAGAAAAATATATATTACTACCAGCTCACCTATATACCCATAGCAAAATCAGCCTACTGTGAGCAAAAAGAGCTACTGGCAAAAAATAGTATTTACACACCAGCAGATCAACAGCCCCAGTACCCAGGTGGATATAAAAAGTTGCTTGCCTTCTTACGCAAAAAGCAGCAATACCCACCGGAAGCCCGCAAAAAAGGCATTGAAGGAAAAGTAGTGGTGCAGTTTGTAGTAAGCCCGGAGGGTGTGCCCGGTCAGTTTAGGGTAGTTGAAAGCCTGGGCTATGGCTGCGATGAAGCTGTATTGCAAACCTGCCAGTCCATGGGCCGCTGGCAACCGGGTAAACTTGCCGGTGTACCTGTTCCAGTACAAGTTACGCTTCCTATTGTGTTTAAACTTTAAAAACCTGTTAGGTTTTTGAAACCTAACAGGTTTTTAAAACATAGTTTATTTTCAAATTTTCTACACCGCTTTACTGCCGCTGATAAATTCCTCCCAGTTGGCTAGTTGCTCTTTGGTCATTACCCGGGGGGTTTTGGTCTGGCCGCCAAGCTTGTTGTTGCTTTCCTGCCAGTGATAAAAAACCGATGGGCTTAGTAACTCCACATATACCTTTTTTAACCCCCTTTCGCGGGCACGGCGGTAATTCTTATTCAGGCTTTGTAAGATCGTATCCAGCTTTTCCTCCACTACAGAGGCTTCCACCGGATCGTCGGTGCCAATATACCAGCGGTGGGCAAAATACTGTTCATAAGGAATAGCCGTTACGGTAAACTCCCGTATGGTAATGCCCAACTCTTTTTCTACCTCTGCAAAGGCATCGTTCATGTTTTCTACCGAAAGCTGCTCACCGGTTACGCTCAGGAAGTGTTTAATACGCCCGGTTATCAGGATTTCACTTCTGGCTTTATCTGTAAATCGTACCGTGTCGCCGATCATGTATCGCCAGGCACCAGCACACGTACTAACGAGCAAGGCATATTCCTGCTCTTCTTCCACATCGGCGATGGTAAGCACCGTTGGGTTTTCTACCAGCTTTCCCTCTCCATCGAAGTTCTGCTCATTAAAAGGTATAAACTCA
Source organism: Rhodocytophaga aerolata (assembly GCF_030503435.1). Classification (GTDB taxonomy): domain Bacteria; phylum Bacteroidota; class Bacteroidia; order Cytophagales; family 172606-1; genus Rhodocytophaga; species Rhodocytophaga aerolata. The sequence continues at coordinate 3,789 of NZ_JAUKPO010000059.1, read as the reverse complement.
AAGTAGATTCCATTGTTCAGCACCAAAGCCATGGCACGGGTATCGGGGCGGCTCTGAAAGGCAAAAAATCCTTCAGAGGCCAGGTAGGTATCTACAAAGATAATGGGCCGGGCAAGCAGCTTTTCAAAGCCTTTTCTATACGGCTCGTAGGCAATACCCCCTGTTGCATAAATACTCAGGTTAGGCCATATATCGTGAATGGTTTCTAATTTATGGTGTTCCACTACCCGTTCCAGCATCAGCTGAATCCAGGAAGGAATACCTGATAAAGCGCCAATATCCCAGTTGGGTGCCTGTAAAACTATTTCCTGTACACGGGCATCAAAATCATTCAGACTGGCAATTTCTTTTCCGGGTTTGTAATACGACTCAAACCAGCCTGGTATCCGGCTGGCACTAATGCCGCTGATTTCCCCTTCCAGGTAATCGCCTTTGTCTACCAGCTGGGTAGTACTGCCCAGCATCAGAATTTCTTTTTCATAAATATCAGCGGGTAAGTCGAAATTAGCCAGCGAGAGAATCTGCCGGATACCCGTTGTGCGGATAGCCTTAATCATTTCTTCAGAGACCGGAATATGCTTACTGGGGCCACCAGTAGTACCAGAACTTAAGGCAAAATACTCGGTAGTTCCGGGCCAGGTAACGTCTGGTTCACTTGCCCGCTGCCGCTGCCACCACTGGTTATAAATATCGTAATAATCGTGAATGGGTACGCGTCTAGCAAAAGCCTGCACGAGGTTTTCACTTTCCAGAAGTCCGGAAAAACCATACTGTTTACCGAAAGCCGTATTGGCCGCTTTTGTAAGCAGCTCTTTTAATATATCTTGCTGGGCAGCCACCGGATCGTTTACGTCTGATACCAGGTTGTACCCCAGATGCACTGCACCTTTTATAATTTTGCCTAATAATGCCACGGGAAAAATGTTTATCTGCTATTTAATCAGCTTTCATTTTTACGTAGCAGGCAAAAGATAGTTGGGACCTATAGGCTAGGAATGAATGTTTTCAGCAAAAGCCGGAAGCTAGCTTTTGAATGAGTGTCTTTCAATATATAAATCCACTGAGGGCAACGAACAATCAGGCCATTTGAGCCTGTTTTTTCAAGGAGCCATTCCTATCAATTGCAGGTAAGAAGGAATTTACTTAGCTCATAAAGGCCCCATTCTCGTATTTATACTCCGTTATATTGAATGTAGAGTATATTTCCCTTTCCAGGCGTCTAATTTTTTGCATCAGATTTTGGTTTGCTTCAGCAAATGATTGACCAGAAGCTTGAATATCTGGCATCTGCTCAATATAGGCCAGATAACTTTTTAGTGAGTTTTGAGTGAGCACTACTTTCACATCATTTTTAATAGTCATAGCTGTATAGTTTGGATGAAGTTGTATACGTAAATATCGTAAAATAGGATTAAAACTACAAATAATTAGATAATATTGGCAAAAAAAGCGTATTTTACGTGATTACTAGGCATAAATACCTATAAGTAGTGAATTTCTACGTATTGTATCAAAGAGATACTAGTTTGTCATTCTTAGCTTCGTGTCTTAGGATTTTTTTTAATCGACAGATGAATAGTCCTTTATAAAATAATTTCTGGCATATATATCTATAGGCATGAATGCTATAATCATGGAATGACTACCTCATCTTAATGAATTAATTATTTATCATTCCAGGAGTATATAGTTGGACTCAGGATATCCTAGCAAAAAGCATTACATTACATTTCATCTATGATTTCATTTTTCTAAACAAATTTTATAAACAATTGTTTGAATCATTCTTGTTGCATAAAATATAAATTTATTCAATATAAAAGTTTCACCAAACCTAATCTTCTGGGAGATACTATCCGTACAAAGAATTTGTAGCAAGCTTATAAAGAATCCGGTGAGAGAGGAAAGTAAATAAAAAGGGTAGCTTATCTACCTAATATATGCAGAGACTGTGCTAGCTGCCTCTTATACGGCCATTCCGGAAGTTTTGCTAACAAACTTATAGATCAATAGTTAATCTTAATTAATCAAAAAGTATGAAACGGATTTGGAAAAATATAGAACGCAACTTAGGTAAAGGAATAATAGTGGTAAGTATTACTGCTTCTACCGTTTTAATGTCTTGCGGTAGCAATGGCGGAACCGATGGGATGGGTAGTGGCGCAAATAACGATGCAGAAGTAGAAGAGATGGATGCCGGAAATAGTGGTATAGATCCCAAAGATGAAAATCCGAATGGTATAGGCACAAAGCAAGATACAAAACTGGAATCCGATACCACCAGTACGATAGATGATGGAGGAACTTCCAGTGTGGGTTCCGGCTCCGGAGTTGATGACCGCATGGGGACAGAAAGCAATGAAGGCAATACAGGTACGAATACGGATATGGATACAGGCGATATGAAAACCGGCAATGTAGATTCTGGTACAGGCAAAGGCACCAGCACCGGATCAGATAATAGTTCTAAATCGCGTATTGAAAGCACAACAAAAGGTACTAATTCAGGACCGGGTTCAGGCACTACCGCCGGTAGCGATGGGCAACAATAAACGGTTTTTTATCTAGTTTTTCATTTCTCTATACAGGTGATTTTTGCCCGGCTATGGGCAGGAATCACTTTTTTTGTACAGCCTTTTAACTGAATTTTTATTTATATACCCATGCCTATACAAGCCGTTATTTTTGATATGGATGGAACAGTGGTAGATACTACTGAGCTGGAATACAAAGCCTGGCACCAGATGATGCAGGAACAAGGGGTAGAATTTACCTATAAAGAGTATGTACAGGTACTGGGAGCTAAAGGGTTGGAAATTGTGAGGAAGCACTTAAACTGGGATGAGGAGGCCATTGAAAAAATTCTAAAAGATAAAGAGACGTATTTCAAAAAGTTAGTTGAGCAACAGGGTTTGAAGTTAATCTCAGGTGTGGAAAATGTACTACAGACCATACAGCAAATTCCTTTGAAGATAGCCTTGGCAACAGGTGCCAGTAAAAGCAAACTGGAATATATTTTAGAAAAATTTCCTATCGGACACTATTTCGATGCTATAATCACAGCCGACGACACACATACTGGTAAACCCGATCCAGAAGTTTTTTTGAATGCTGCCAAGAAACTCGGAGTACCACCTGATAGTTGCATCGTTTTGGAAGATGCCCGTAACGGAGCAGAAGCGGCTAAAAAGGCGAATATGATTTGCATTGCCATTACTACTACCCGCAGCCCAGATCAGTTGCAGCAAGCAGACCTTATCATAAATGGATATAAGGAATTAGATATACGCTCTTTCATAGCGCAACTGGATCAAAGTAAAACCAGATAATAAGGCTACTTAGAATACCCTAAGTTGTGGTCGGCGGGCAGTTGCAGCAGAAATTCATACAGCAAGTGCAAGGCATTTTTAACATCTTTTTTATGCGCCGTTTTAGCTATAGAATAATTTAGCAACACACATATTAAGGTCTTGACTATACCTTTCGCAAAAACAAATACATCTGCATTAATGCCCATTCTATAGATGGCGGCCTTTGGCTAGTGTAACTTTTTCAATTAATTGCCCTGTCCAGATGGAATAATGCTGGGCACAGGGATTAGTGTTACTCCTATCTTATTCACTGCTTACATACTATACATACCAGGTATCATAAGTAACATTAGTTACATTAGATACAGTTCGTTAACTATTCCCTGGCCTTTTTTCCTGGTTTTCGTCTGCATTAACCTAAGGTAACGTGAACTATGGATTAGTAAAAGCATAAAGGGCTCAAAATGAATTAGCTTTG
>NZ_JAUKPO010000058.1 GCF_030503435.1 Rhodocytophaga aerolata | reverse complement strand
AAGTCCGGTTTTGGAGGACCAGCTCAAGAGGTGACTCTTGAGCTGAGTCTAACTGTATGCCATATGAAACAATCCACAAGCAGATATTTTACACAGCACTAACCAGCCTCTTGACACTCAGATTTATGACTACTTTGGAGGTAACTAAAGAAACTATAAGCAAATACAAATACCTTCTATTGGTATTTGTGATTTCAGTAATTGCCGAATTTATACCAAAGGATGTTACATTCAAGGCATCGTTTGACTTGATAACCTTTCAATTAATAGCCACTTGTTTAGTAAGTTTCGTAGCAACACAATTTCATAAATTTTATAATCCTACTGCTTCACATATTAAGTGGTGGACTGGTATATATAGCTTTATAGTTCTGATGACAATTCTGGGTTATCTATTAGGTAGATTATTAAATATTGAATAAGCTTATATAGCTACCAGTATAGCTAAAAGACCATTGGTCTGCTGACACACAAATAAGCACTCTCAGGTATGTGTATTGTCAATTGCATACTATTAATTGAATTTTGAGCAGTGATAAAGCCAGAAAAACAAGTCACAGTAGAATTGATAAAAAGAGGTGCAATTACCTTTGTAATTATCGGCCTGCTTATTGTGTTTTTTATTTTTCACAAACTCAATAACAGTGATGTAAGCAAAGTAGCCAAAGAATATATTCTAACAAGTGAGGAGATAAAGGCAAGGATAGGTGAAGTAAAAGAATTTGGATGGGCTTCTATTGGCAGTATTGAAGAGAGTCAGCAAGAAGGTCAGGCGCAATTGAATTTTGCAATTACAGGAGCGAACAAAAAGGCAGACATACAAATTTACCTAAGTAAGGATGCTTCAGGATGGAAGGTGGATAAATATAAATTAGAATAAAAACGGGCATACAACATCAAACAATCCGTTAACTGTGGCTTGCCAATCGCAAAGCAAGGAATAAAAGACCTACAACCGATACTAAATAAAGAGAACAGATAAAGACCGGCACCCAACACGAACTTCACCCGATCAGCAGCCCATTCCAAAGCATAGGCTTGGCATGAGGGCTTGCCGCCGGGAAGTATTGATACATTAGTAGTTATTAAAAATGATAAAAGACAGGCAAAAAATAGGTGACTTATTTTCTATGTTCCATGATTTTGAAATAGTGGAAATAGAATTTAATAAGCCATATCTGCTACTAACTGTAAGAATTCCATGGGGGCAACTTTGGCAGGATATGGATTATCAAATCAAAGTATCTATCAGCGGTTGTGAGTTTTTACTTTGCAAATATTGGAAAAGTAACAGTTCGGAAACCCATAATACTGATAATCCTAAAGAAATTGAGTTCTTAGAACTTGATGTACAAAGACATAGATATACTGCACCAAATACATATGAGTTTGTATGTAATGGAAACAATTGTGCAGGTGCAGAACTTACCTTTACTGCTGATAAAGTTGAGCTATGGGATAAATCAGGGGAAAGCTTAAAGTTAGATAAGATGAAGGGATGGGCAACTGATTGGTGGAATAACATTCAACAGATGTGGGATGAACAAAAGGATGATAAAAAGAACAACTACTAACATTAAACCTAAGACAACAACCTTGGCACAGCCGCACATAGCTCAGCATGAGCCAAAGGTATGCGTAGGTTCATATTCCGTTAGGGCGTATTAAAAAGAATGAAGACTACAGAAATTATAACAGTAATTTTATTGACGGGACTTTGCTGTTTTATCTTACGATGGGCAATAAATTGGATTTTGCTCAATAAGGTTAATAAAACAAATTATTCTCCTTTTCGAGCTAGTTATTCTTTGAGCGATATTATTCCAATGTTCCGACACGTTGCTATCAGTGAATGGAAAGTATGGTGGAGAGGAGAAGAATATTCCACTTTAAAAGTTGTTTCCAATACTTTGTCGGTAATTATTTATAGCTGCGTTGCTCTAATGATTGTCCTTCTAAGCGTACTTGATAAGTAATTAAATTTGAAAGCTAAAATAAAAACATGCCCTAACATTAAATACGAACGCCAACCCTGGCGCAGCAGCACAACCCCAGCTTGAGCCAAGGGTCTGCGAGTATTCATGCTACATTGGGAACCATAGATAAGGACACTAACAATGAAATGGGGTAATAAATTTGAGAAAACAACTACCTATGATCTCAAGAGGATTAGTAGTTTAAATTTAAATGATTCAACTAAAGATTTCCTTGTCAAAGTTGGATTGCCCGAGTATGCAGCTCCATTTTTGAGTTTTGTAGAAAACAATAATATACAGTATGAAGGTATTTTAAAACTAACGGATTATTTTACTTTTTTAGAGCCCAAGTTTGATAAATATGTGGTGATTGGTTCAGATGGAGGTGGAAATATGATTGTGATTGATACAAGGGACAACTGTAAAATAAAGTTACTAGACCATGATGCCTGTTTCTCAGAAATTTTGATGAGCAGTTCAATAGAAAGATTATGTGCAAGTTTATTGATTTATCAAAGCTTTATTGATTGTATACTAGAAGAAAATGGAGAGGACGCATTTATAGACAGTATCTTCAACGATGGTCAATTAAACGACTTAAAGCAAAGGTTAACTGATAATGATATTGAAGCAATGGGTGAGAATTGTTTTTGGTTTCAGGAGATTGGGATATTAGTTGCCAATAGAGAAGAAATGAGGAAATGAAATACGGTTGCCAACACCATCTACGCCAAGCACCGCGCTGCTACAGCACAGAGCTGTCGCTAGAAGCCACGGCGCTGTGTATTTTTGTTCCATTGTGCCCCAGCAGAAGACAAATTGAAATGACAAAGAATGAGATGATAAAAAATATATTTATAGCTTTATTAGTGATAGGAGTTGTAAGTTGTACTGAGCAAGGACAAAAAGAGAAAATGATATCAGATAAGCCACAAGATTTATTTCCAAAAGAGAGTTACACCATAAGGCAATTCAAAGATGCGGAAGATAATTTGTGTTATATTTCATTTAATGCAGCATACAAAGGATACAAGTATAAAAATGACTATCCTTTCGCCTTGTTCATCGATGTAGAGACCAGAGACCAAAACGAAAATGGACATCCTACCCCAACAGAAGCTGATGTTTTTGAAGCTTTTGAAGAAGAATTGGTCAGTAAGTTAAGCAAGCAAGCTTCTTTCCATTACTTAGGAAGAAGTACATTAAATGGCAGACGAGAAATATTTGGATATATAGATAAACCAGAAAAAATAGATACTTACTTAAGAAAGCTCCGTGATAGTGGTCAGGCCCAACGAAAATTTGATTATACGATTGAAAAAGACGAGGATTGGAGCCAAGTATCCAGCTTACTACAATAAACAATAGAAAGGCCGGGCGCACAACATCAGCTTCGACCGCCAACTAGCCATTCCTCACCACAGGGCTCTACCACAATGTGACTAGTATGCGGGAAGCAATGTTCCATTACCTACAATAAATGAAATTGATAAGTATTCTGTTCATGTTGTTTACTGTTGTTCCATGTTTAGGCCAGGGAGAAGAAGTATCGTTCTGGAAGGGATATGTAGATGAGGATGCGAAAGAGCTGAACCTGCAAAATTTAGAAAAGACTACTTATCCGAAGGCTTACAGAATATGGAACTCCTATCAAGTTATTGAATTAATTCAAGAGAACGATTCTACCTATAGAGGGCAATTGATTAATTATGTGGCCAAGATTAATCGTAAGGAAGAGAAGAAACGCTTGATTAATCAAAAGCTTTTCATACCTGAGTCAGTTGCGAAAACTTTGATTCATCAACTAACGGCACAAGATATTGAATATCTACCTGATGGGAAAGATGTGAAGGGATATGTGACAGGACTAGATGGGATGAGTTATCAATTTGAAATCAAATCAGCCGGAAAGTATAGAATTTACTCCTATTGGGAGCCCGAAGATGACCTTTATCAAAACTCCCAAATTCAGGAAGTACAGAAAGTTAGAAACATACTCTCCGCTTTGGATCAACATTTAGATGTATGGAAGCTTTTTACCTCCTTTAGAGATCAGTTACCTTATGGTAGATATCAATATGGAGGTATAATAATGACAAAAAGATAGTAAGGACTGTAGGTAACACCGCTCTGAAAACGTCAACCGGGCTTGCCTCACCGCAATGCTCCACCGCAACAGACCCGGTCTGCGTCAGCGCTTGAACCATTATGAGTAATGAAAAATGAAGGCAATTAATTTAAAACTGATTTTACTACATACAGTAGCTACTCTTATGCTGTTGGTGGGTTTTTATATTACAGCTTTCTTGTTTGATATTGAGCTAATCAAAGTATTTAATAGGACTGGAGGTATAGAAGAAATTATCAATAGCAGAATACTAACCTTTTTAAGAGTAAAAGGGCTATTCCCTCTACTGGGACTTACAATAAGTATAATAACCTCTTTTTTCATCACTAGACTGAGACGGCAGAACATATGGAACTTATTACCGATCCTATTGCTATCGCTCTTACTATTTACTTTTAAAATATATGAGAACTTAGCTATTATGCCATTCATTTCACTCGCTACTGATAATTTAATAATATCAATAATATTAGTTATTTCTGCTATTTCATTTTTAAGTCTTGGAAGTTGGATATATTTCTCTAAATATACTAACCGGTTAATAATGAATAAAGGATAAAGGATAAAGCATTACTCATAACACCCTGCAAATGATAACCGTGGCATACCAACGCATTACCTCAGCACAAGCCAACGGTATAAAGTAGCAGTTGAGCCTTTAGCAGCAAGGATGAATTTTTAGAACTTAATGACTGAAGAAATAAAATTAACAAGACTACTTTATAAAGAGATTAGAAAGTCATTCAGAAGCTCTACTAAAAAGAAAGAGTATAAAATAAATATAATGCGAGCACTACTTGGGGACTTGTTCAAGGAGAAAGAGGAAACATTATTAAAGACAATATACAGGACAATTCTAGTTGGTATAGAATATGGGATAGTTGAAAGAATCAATTGGAATAAGTTAGTTATTGATGAACTAAATCAAGCAGAAGAATTAAATTTGATATATGCTTTAAAAGTATTAGGCAGTACAGGTAACAGTGATTACATTAATTATATTTTAAATTATGTACAACATCCTAATACCAGAATAAAAGTATCTGCTAAACAAGCTATCAAAAAACTTTCTTAATAGTTCAACTATAATATTGTACGACACTGAATAAAAACTACAAGGCTATGCTGCTAACACCATTCACCATCGTCCACCGGCCTGCTAACGCATTAACCTCAGTATTAAGGCACGGTGGCGAGTGCTTTTGAACCCTTAGGCACAAGTAAATAACTGACTAAAGATTACAATTACATATGAATAAATTTGAAACCGCTGGAGCAAGAACTTCATTGTTAATAGGCCTACCTTTTGGATTAACAGCAGTAATTGTAGGTTTTCTATTTCCTGCGGCGGTGACAGGTGAAGGATTATTTACCATGGGCTATATTCTGGTAAATGGATATGCAACAATCGGGCTCTTAATTTCATTTGTGATCATGCTTTGGGTGGCAGGAAAACAGTTAGGAAAAGACATTGAAAATCATAAAGGTACTTTTAATACAACTCTCAAATTTTCATTTGTAATCAACCTTACGATTTGGTCTGTATTTATTTTGGTTCATCTCTTGACTAACAGAACTATAGACACTTTCTTCGGTTTCCTTTTACCTATGGGGCTTGGCTTTATTTCAATTATTCTAACACCTTTTACCATTGGCTTATTGATTTATAAAGTTACGCTAAGGAGAATAGGTGGATTTAGAGTAACTGATGTTTAGACAGAAGGAAAAAAATGAAAGGACTTGTGCCCAACACTAAATCCTTCGACAATCAGCTTTACCTCAACTAAAGGCTACAGCACAAAAGCTTGATCTGCGAGGATTCATGCTATATTAGGCGTAAGCTGAAAAGAAACAAATGATAAAAAACAAGCATCTTTTATGGGTAAGTCTACTGTTGGTCAGTCTTAGTATGAAAGAAAGGGAAGTACATAAAAGCGGACTGTGTTATTATTCAAGAGAAGGCCACAGAGTAGAAGGCTATTTTATTGAAACGACGCAAAAGTCATTGATTGCTTTCTTAGAAGTAGCCCAAAATGATACTTTTCATAAGCCTGCTGTCTATGAGTTGAACTATCGACATTTTCAAGAAGCTGAGATTGACAATTGGAATCAACTATCAATGAAAGCAGATATATTCGTATTTTGGAAATTTGTGAAAGCAGAAAAGTTTATTCTTTCATCCAATTCAAAAAATAGGACACAAGGCATTAATCTTTCCACTGATAAGGGTAATTATTATTTTGAATTTAAAGTGAAAGGAGAGTTAAGATAAAAGCTATACGCTTAACATCCAACTCGAGATGGAAAAGCAAAGCTGATCATATGCTTAAAGCGGTTGCTAACAATGCTTACCTGATAAGCAAGATAACCCCATTTTGCTGATAAATTGAATTGTCTCTATAGAATGGTTATTGCATTACCTAATCCCTAGGTAGGCAAAGTGAAATAAAAAGTAGATCCCTGGCCAATGATGGATTCAATCCAGATGGTTCCTCCATGATTTTCAACAATTTTATGGCAAGTAGCTAAACCAATACCACTTCCTTCAAACTGATCCCGGCTATGGAGCCTTTTAAACGGCTCAAAAACTTTCCGGGCATATTTCATATCCATGCCAATACCCGTATCCTGCACGGATACAAGCCATTGATCAGCTTGTAGTTGAGCAGTGACAGTAATTATCAATGGCTGTTTACTTCTGAATTTTATAGCATTGCCAATTAAGTTCTGGAAAAGCTGCATCATTTGCCACCGGTTTGCTTTTACTGTAGGCAAGTTCGCTACCATGAATTGGACAGCAGCATTTTCAATGCTTACATGTAAATTTTCTTTTACTCCCAGGATGATTTCGTTCAGATTTACTTCTTCCTGCTTATCTTCCTGCCCGCTCACTTTAGAATATTCTAATAACCCTTCTATCAGGGCTTTCATCCGGGTGGTAGCACCAGACATAAATTTTATATATTCATCAGCTTCCGGAGTTAAGGTTTGTTTAAATTTATTCCGCAATAAATTGATAAATCCATCCAGAGTTCGCAAGGGCTCTTGTAAGTCATGCGAGGCTGCATAGGCAAAACGTTCTAAATCTGTGTTGGAAACTTCCAGTTGCCGCGTTTTTATCTCCAGCTCCTGCTTAGCCTGCTCTAAAAGTGTATTCTGGGCATATAACAATTCCCGTTGCCTGGCCAATTCCTGGCGGATAGCTGTTTTTTCCAGGGCTCCTTCTAAGGCATGACAAAAACGTTCAGCTGTAAATTTGCCCTTGGTCAGGTAATCACTGGCTCCATTTTTTAAAGCCTCTACGGCTACGTTTTCATTGCCGGTGCCTGTAAGCAATATCACGCATAAGTGATCCGGCTGGCTGCTGTTGCGCAAATTCTCTAGTACTTCCAGGCCATCCATATCCGGCAAAGAAAAATCCAGCAATACACAATCAGGCTGTTCATTTTGAAAGAGTGTTATCCCGGCATTCCCGTAGGAGGTTTCAATCACTTGAAAAGAGCCGATATGGACGCAAGTAGGGGTAGCTAAATATCTCTTGAAGGTATACCGATCTTCTTCGTTATCCTCGATAATGAGTATTTTTTTTAAATCCTGCATAAAAGTGTTTATGATTCGGGCAATAATGCCGTTTTTAGCCAGTATTGTTTGAAAGCTTGGATGGTTTGGGTGAAGAGGTCAAAATCGGCTTCCTTCACAATATAGCTGCTGGCTCCCAGCAGGTAGCAGTCATTTACATCTGCCTGGTTACGGGAAGTACTTAAGATGACAACTGGAATTTTTTTGAGAGCTTCATCCTGCTTGATTTGTGAAAGCACAGTTTTACCATCGGTAGCCGGCAAATTTAAATCCAGCAGGATCAATACCGGATAGGGTGATCCTACCAGGTCTTTAAATTGATTCTGACGATAAAGGTAATCCAGTACTTCATCACCATCTGAGCACCTGAAAACGGGATTTTCGATAGCAGATTTAGCAAAGGCGCGTAAGGTAGCTGTATAATCTTCTTCACTATCTTCTACTAAAAGTATTTTTTTTGTATGTGTTTTTTCCAACGTTTTGTGCTCAAGTAAGCGTGAAATAAAAAGTAGTGCCTTCACCGGGAACGGAATCCAGCCATATTTTGCCATTATGGCGTTCAATAATTTTACGGACAATGGTTAAGCCGGCGCCGGTGCCGCCGCCAAACTTATCCTGGGTGTGCAATCGTTTAAAAATTTTAAATACATTTTCAAAATGTTTAGCTGCAATGCCAATCCCATTGTCCCGGACGTAGAATGTATACGCAGCAGGTAGTGCCGGAGATACAAGTGTTTTTGGCGGAGTTTCTATCCATCCGATCTCAATCCACTTAGCAGGTTTATCATTGTATTTAAGGGCATTGGTCAGTAAATTAATAAACACTTCCTTCACCCGTATGGGATCACAGTCTACAACCGGAAAGTGTGGCTGAATGTTTATCTTCGCGGCAGTTTGCTCAATACGTAAATGAAGCTCTTCGAGTACTTCCTCTAGCAGCTGATTAAGATCGGTCGGTTTTAAATTAAGGTCTAGCCTGCCCACTCTTGAAAAATGCAATAGCGAATCCAGTAATTCGTCCATGCGGGTGCTCAACCGTACCAGGGTTTGCAGTTTACTTCTGCCACTCTCATCTAATTTGTCTGTATAGTCTTCCAAAAGGAAACGCGAGTAATTGTGTATGCCCCGCAGAGGCTCTTTCAGGTCATGGGAAGCGATATAGGCAAAAGAGTCCAGTTCGTTATTGCTCTGTTCCAGTTCATTATTCAAACGCATCAACAGGTCAGCTCTTAGTTTTAGCTCACCTGCTATTTTGAGAATCATATCAATAATGGTGTTACGCAATTCAGTTACCACTCTAATTTCTACCGGATGCCATAGCAAAGCTGTGCCTTTTACCTGTTGCACCCAGGCCTGAAAAGACTTACGGGGAGACAGGCGTAAGCCATCTTCGCTGATTTCTGCTACTTTCGCCGGATTACCTGCCCAGGTTACTGTTTGTACAGCTTCCGGGCGAAACCATAACAGGTATTCCTGCTGAACTTTAGAAAGGGTAATAGCGAGTAAACCACTTGCTTTATCCTGATAAGCCTGCGCGTCCGGATTCAGGGAGGAAAGGGTATGGGTATAAAATACATCCTGATACGAATGGGCAGATAACCAGGAGGTTAAGCTTTTAATTTCCTCTATTTCAGGTGTATTTCCCAGCAAATGATATGCGCCGTCCACGCATAGGGCGGCTCCGCCTACGTCAAATAAATCCATTACTGAGGTCTCTTCACCTAGTAATCCCTGTAAGGAGTTTTCCTGGTGTGACATCTGTTCCAGGAGTTTATTTTGCACAGATCGGATGCGCAGGTGATAGGCTGCTTCTTCTAGTTTTTCCTTTTCCAGCAACATTATTGAGAAAGTACGGCCTAAAAACTCACAGGTATTGCGCATCTGGTAGCTTACCGTATGCGGTCCGTAATGATGACAAGCAAAAAGGCCCCAGAGCTTGCCTTCTTTCAATACAGAAATCGACATAGAAGCTCCTACACCCATATTCTTAAGGTATTCTATATGAATAGGAGAAACGCTGCGTAACACAGCAAAACTCATATCCAGGGGCTGGTTTGTGAACGGGTTTTCTACCGGGACCACGGGTACAGGTGTATAGGCTACATCCCGTATATAGCGAATCCAGTTTTTCTCATATAACTCCCGTGCCTGCCTGGGAATATCGGTGGAAGGATAATGCAAACCTAAAAAAGGCTCCAGCTCATTTCCCCGGGCTTCAGCAATTACTTCCCCGTTGTAGGCTTCATCGAAACGGTATACCATAACACGGTCAAATCCGGTAAGCAAGCGGATCTGGGCAGCAGCTGTCTGGCAAAACTCAAGAAGGGTGGCAGCCTGTTGCATATGGCTTAACATCCCATTCAGGTAGGAGAAATCAATGTCTGCTTCTTCAGTCAGTGCTTCAAATTCAAGTATGCAAAGGGGGGGATGCAAGTGAATAATAGCCTGATACTTTCTTGAGGATAAATCTACCTGCTTGATCTCTCTTCGGACGGCATACCCTGGGTTTTCTGAGGCTACAAACCTGGTAAGTGTATAGGCAAACTTCTCTCCCAGTATACTCATTATTGGCTGCCCGATCAATTGCTCAGCAGCCATTGACAGGTGCACAGATGTATTAGCGCTTGCCTGCACAATTTTCCAGTCTCCTACAGTGACTACCAGTAAGAAACCGTGTGGTTGAATAAGGCCTGGAATATGAATGGGTTCCCGGTCACAATTATCAAGGGTAAGGGGTTGCTGAAAAGAAAAATTCGTATTCATAGTTAAAGAAACAAGCTTGAACGAACCCTTTTACGCCCAAGTATAGGTTCTGTTCGATCAAACAAAGATTAGCAATTACTAAGAAAGGTATACTGAAAAAAGCAATTATTTTCAGTTTGTATCAAAAAAGATGTAAGCATTGTCTAGGCAGAACGTATAGAGGCAACATCTACTTAATAAATAGATGTTTTAACATACCATAACATTCTAATCCGATAAAAAGGCTTATAAATCAGACTATATCCCTTTTACTTTCATTAAACAGAATTGCCCAAGTAAAGAGCATTATTTCGGTCAGACTATGAAGGAAATAGGTAGTTTAAGCAAGTTCAACTGCTTGGATTAGTAGTTTCAAAAAGGGGGGAATAAATTTAATAGTAACACCATTGGTTGAAAAATAGTAGGGAACAAAAAAGTAAAACCCGGATGAATACTTCATCCGGGAAAGAGCGGGAAACGGGGTTGGAACCCGCGAGCTCAGGCTTGGGAAGCCGGCGCTCTGCCAACTGAGCTACTCCCGCAAGTGTATTTTATAGGGTAAATAAATACAGTTGATTGCTAACATCCTTACAATTTCTATCCCCAACTTTAGAAAGTTACTTTCCTCTGTTATATGAACTCTGAAGGCTTTATTTGCTGGCAGTTAAGTGAATTACTCGGTTTTATTAACTACCCCTTTTTGGTAACAGATAATTTGGGTTCAAATTCATATGTTTGCAGCTCTTAACTTGTCATCCATTATTTTGAGGTAAACCCAATCAAGTGGTCTAAGAAACAAAAGACAGGGGACAAGTAAAAGACGTTATACCTTCTACTCAAAATTCCGGGCCTTCACACATGCAAAAAGATGTTTCACACAAATAAAAAAGAAGCAGACAAAGAAGTAAATACTTTTGGATATCCTTAACTAGCCATGGCCTATTGAATGTGGTAATCACTAAGAAGAAGGAGACATGGAAGATTACTTTCATGCACGTAACAGTAGTAGATCCGAAAGCAGCTGCGCATGATCCGGTAGTAAGCAAAGTGAGCAAGTAAATTTTATCTGTCAGAGGAGAATACCAGGCTCTCCTGAAGATTTTATTTGCCGTACTTTTATTGCAAAAGGGGTTGCCATTTCCGATATTAAAGTAAATTACAGATGCATGTTGAGGTAGTTTGTATGAGAGTCGTAGCCTTCCTGTTTTTGCTGAGTATGTATGCAGCGGCTGCCATAGCTCAAGGACTTCCTAAACTTATTTTTCACGGACAGCCAACCATGGAGCAAGGTATACCTGTGGAACCCTATGCCCTGTTTTATGAAGATCCTACAGCAGACACTCTAAAGCCGTTACCTGTCATTGAGCAGCAGCCATTTCTGCCTCCTTCTAGGCTCCCTCAAATCCGTAGTCAAACTGCCCGGCAGATGAAGCATACCAGGCAGGTAATCTGGCTGCAATTTAAAATAACCAATACCCACCCTACAGATACTATACAACTCGTATATGCAGGCGGTATCCATGCCGTCTATTCACTCTACCTGAAGACAGATTCTTCCTTCCAGAGTATGGGTAGTAGTGGCCTTTGTGTTGCAGATGATAAACTCAGGCACGGCTATGGCTATGTACCCGTACATGTTCCACCAAATACCACCTCTCACTACTATGTACGGGTAGCCGATTATTTGTTGTTGCTCGATAATATTGCCGGAGGGTTGCATACCCGGCAAAGCTTTGACAAGGTAGTATCGCAGATGCTGCTCCAAGAAAGGTGGCTGTTTGGAGCCTTGGCTATCATCCTGGGCTGTTTGCTGCTCATGGGCGGGTATGCCTCTTTCCAGTACCTGCTGACCCATGACATAGCTTTTTTCTACTATGCCCTCTACACGCTGATGGCCTGTGTTTTTGTTGTGGTGTTAGCCAATCCCCGTTTTAGTCTTGGCCTTACGCCAGTCTCCCTGCCCTGGCTGGGCCATCCGATCGCCTTGTCCTTAAACCATATGCTGAGTCTTTTGTATGCCTTATTTTTGACAAGGCTGCTTGGCACTTCCCGGCAAAACCCTTTGCTTTGGCGGGTAATCATAGGGCTCATGTGTGTGCTGGCCACCCTGCAAGTGATGGCATTTATGCAAGTGTTTACCGGAATATGGATTAGCAGTAATACTTTGTATTTTATGGTAGATACCCTCCCCTCTCTGCTGATGGGCGTACTTTTGATTGTGGCTACCTTGCTTAGCGAAAGTAAGCTAAAAGGGTATTTACTGGCCGGGCAGATCAGTTTGTATGTCATTGCTATTTCTCCTTTCCATGGCCTATTTGCCCTTAATAATCTATCCCCCCAAACAGCTACTTTTCTCAATTACCCACCCTTTTATATGATGCTTGGCTTATGCATTGAACTTTTCTGCTTTGCCCTGGCGCTGGCTTACCGCAGTAAACTGGTAGAAACAGAAAAAAACGAGTTGCAGAAAGGCTATGCCCGCAGGCTGGAAACGGAGTTGCAAGTGCGTACCCTACAAGTACAGGCGCAAAGTGAACAACTGGAAAAGCAGCATATTCAGCAGCTGGAGCAGAGCTTTGAGCAGCAGCTGGCCGAGATTCAGATGATGGCCTTGCGGGCACAAATGAATCCACACTTTATTTTCAACTGCTTGAATTCTATACAGCTCTACACTACCAGTAATGATGCAGTTAAAGCCTCAGACTACCTCAACCGCTTTAGCGGGCTGATCCGGCTGGTACTGGAAAACTCCCGCTCCGAGCAGGTTACCCTCTCTAACGAACTAGAGGCATTGCGCATGTATCTGGAAATGGAAGCCATGCGCTTTAAAGATAAACTCCGTTTTAGAATAGAAGTAGAGAAAAGTCTGGATACTGATTTAATTGAGATTCCTCCGTTGCTCTTGCAGCCCTATGTAGAAAATGCTATCTGGCACGGCTTGATGCATAAGCCGGAAGGCGGACTGGTAGAGGTAAACGTGGAACCAGTACAGGAAGATTGCCTGCGTATTACCATTACCGATGACGGCATTGGCCGCACCAGAGCTACCGAACTCAAAAGCCTTTCGGCAACCCGGCATAAGTCCTTTGGCATGAAAGTGACCGGGGAGCGGATCTCGCTGATCAACCGGCTCTATCACACCCATACCAGGGTAGCCGTACATGATCTGACAGATGCAGCAGGAAAACCGGCAGGAACGCTTGTCGTACTGGAAATTCCTATCTGATTACTTTCTACAACTTATTTCTATGCTCAAAGCAATTATTATTGATGATGAACCGGATTGTGTGGCCCTTATGGCCTTACAATTGAAAGCTCATTGCCCGGGGGTACGGGTTGTCTTGCAAACCACACAACCTGAAGAAGGTCTGGAGGCTATCCGCGATATGGAGCCTGACCTGGTGTTTTTAGATGTGGAAATGCCCAGGATGAATGGCTTTAGTTTGCTTGAAAAACTAGATGAGATCCCTTTGGGTCTGATCTTTGTTACAGCTTACAATGAGTTTGCCTTAAAAGCTTTCCGTTTCAGTGCCCTGGACTATCTGCTCAAACCCATTAACTCTACTCATTTGTGCGAAGCAGTGCGTAAAGCAGAAAAACGGCAACGTACAGATAGCAGGCAACTCGACATGCTGCGCTACCAACTCAAAGAAGGACAACTGCCTTCCAAGATAGCGGTGCCCTTTCAAAGTGGGGTTGTCTTTGTGGAACTCAAAGAACTCGTGTACTGCCAAGCTGACAGCAACTATACCCGGCTCTTCCTAACCAATGGTAAAAACTACCTGCTATCCAAAACCTTACGGGACGTTCAAGAGGTACTCGAAGAGCGGAACTTCTTGAGGGTTCACCGCCAGTACCTAATTAATCTGGAACACATAAAAATGTACCACAAAGGCGATGGGTCGTATCTGGTGATGACTGGGGATGTTACTCTTCCGCTTGCCAAAAACCAGAAAGACCGCCTGGTAGAGAAATTTGGCTGGTTGTAGCACACAAAGAAATTAGTTCCGTTACTCATGTTACCTTATGTGATGAGCCATTCTGCAAAATTATGCCAGGCATCGCTGGGTCCAATGACCACCGCACGCAGGTTAGCCCAAACAAATAAGGCCAAGGCTACCCACAACGAAATTGGATGAATACTGCCTCGGGATAGACGCTCGTAGACGGCTCTAGCAAAGAGGAGCATAAAAAGAGGAAGGAGTATGATGGGGGCAGTTATCTCCCGTAAAACCGGTGAATGGCCAATAATGTGTGTCAGTGCGGCAGGCATTAGGGAAGCGATAGTTGCCAGCAGCATTAACCGCTTGTGAACAGCGGGAGTACTGCGATACCAAATGGCTAGCCCGACCAAAATAGTGAAGCTTAAAAGATCTCCAAGCTGAAACACCAGCAGTTCCAAAGGGTCGCCTTTACCCCTTATCAAATCCCCGCTTAGATCATACCCTCGCCGTGCCATAGCAATGGCAGTTATATACCCCGACAGAACCATTAATAGGGCGAGAAAGGCACCCATATAACCCAGTAGCCGGTGAAGGGCGAGCTTTCTTTTGGTAATGAGGATAGTTTGAGTTAAAAATAATAGGAGCCAGGCACCAAAAATAGCGCCATGGGAGACCACCGCCCAAGTCAGTGGCCCCCTGCGACTTTCTGTAGAGATGGCTGCAGGTCCAAAACCGGCAAAAGCAATAACAATTACGATAACGGCCATTATGATATAGAACCAGCCCTCGGAATTGAGGTGCGCTTGCTGCTCCTGCAAGGCTATTTTAGTTTGCATGATGTGAGATTTTACAAATTAAACTCAGATAGTAATAGGCAGCCATATCGCTTTCTATTACTCTTTAGTGCTTTTATAACCTTTCTTTTTAGTACAGCTAAACTTGCCTTGTTATTCCAATATTTAACCAGGATAAGGGAATGGTTGATTATTCAATTGGGCTGTTAGCATATGATATAAAACTGCGAAATAGAATCTTAGAAAAAGAGGAGTATCTTGTAAAGGAGCTTTTTGAATGAGTGAATAGCCTAAAAATTGAGTGAAGAAAATACTGTTTATAAAATAGTATCTGCAGCTCAAGGCTCAGGTGCTCACCGATGGTATGAGAGGCTACCAGGCCTGGAGAAGGAGTTCCCAAGGATGGTGTGGGAAAAGTCTCAGAAGATAGAGCAGGAACTTTCTCCTGCTGCACCACAGCATCATGCCTTTCAAGGCCTTTCTCAAGGCGTGCACTATTCTCTTCATTACTTATAGTCCTATATCCAACATACCATACCTACAGTGTGAGAAGAGAAGATAAATCCTAAGCTAAAATTTTATAAATAATTTCCCCTTTTAGCCCTTTCTGATGAGTAAAAGTTAAATAGCCTTACTTGTGTTTGGACTTATGTTATTAGTATGAAAGGGCAGTTAAATTAACTGCCCTTTTCTTGAAACTGCACAAATGGTCAAAAGGGGAAAATAGTGCCACCACCTCTCACTTAGAAATAGTTTGGTTAGTCTTTTTTGTTTGGCGGGATTGTAGGACCTGGCTGGGATCCTGCTTCCTCCCTACGTAATTGTCTGATTTCCTGTCGAAGCAGGCTGATTTCCTCTCTCAATGCTGCTAGCTGACTGGCTCCGGCTACTTCAGCCTGCGGATCTTCAGCATCACGTCCAATGAAAAAAGTGGCAAGGGTCGCTGTAAAATAGCCAAATACGGTAAATCCATACAAGGCCAGCAGTAAGCAGAAAATTTGCCCTTCCGGCGTTTGAGGCCAATACTGACTGCCAATGGTAATGAGCACCATCGCCGTCCACCATAATGCCCTTGCATAGGTGTGCAGACCTTCAGGTTGATCCTTTTCGAAGGCATACATGGCAGCAGCCCCGGTAAAAAGAATCACAAACGTAAGGGCCAGTACATAGCCGAAACCGCGCCTTTGCATGGTAAGCCCTAAACTGCGCATGCCCCTATTAAGCGACCCAATTACTTTTACTAGCCTTACACTGCGAACGGCCCTTAGAAGCCTGAAAGCACGTGTGATCCGCAATATTCGCAAGGCAGGTAGCACCAATGATATGAGGGTGAGTATGTTTTTCTTTAGGAAAGGCACCTTCCGGGGAGCAAGGATAAACTTGAGCGAAAAATCAAGGATAAATACAACCCATATCAAATTGCTGACTACCTGCAAAAAGGAACTAAGATGTGAGGTTAGTTCAACAATGAGTAACACAAGCCAGATCAACCCTAGAATGACCATAGGTATTTCAAGGGCATTTTCAATCCGTTTGAGCATTACATAGCGCTCCTTGTTTAACGCTTGCTTGTCTTGCCTCTGTGAAATGGGTGCTTGAAGGCGCATGAGGGATGATTATTTGTCTATAGAGCCAACTCCTTTCTTGCTGGTTCCCTGATGCTACGCAGAAAAGCCTTTCTAAGTTATTGCTGACAAAATTATTATTCATCAGGTTAAACCTTCTGTTTCAATACACAAGTAGCACAGAAAATCTTTACTTTACTCTAAAATTCTAACCTTATAGTTTCTTCAAAGGGGAATTATATTACCTGTTTATTTATCCAAACTGCTTATACTTATACCTTTTAGCCTTCCGGTAGCTGACTTATCTACATGCAGCTTAGAAATACCCTTTCTATTCATGACTCACTTTATGTAAAGGGTAAAAATTAGTGCTTACTATTGGCCATTGGCCTAAATCTGTTAACAGCTACTTCATCAGCATTATTCTTTAGATCATTTTCTAATCAGATTCTAATCTCTTTCTTAAAAGTTCTTAATAAGTGCCTGCTAGCTTTGTATCAGTTCTACTAAAAAACCAATGTCTATGAAGAATATACTGATACCCAGCGATTTTAGCCTGCAATCATTGGATTGTGTGGAAGATGTAGTTCAATCCTTTAACTCGGAGCGGATTAATATTGTGTTTGTGCATGTGTTCTTGATCACTAGTTCTATTGTAGACTTGATGCTGCTTTCCCGCCGGCGAAAAGAATATAGCTATATCAGCGAGCAGTTTTGGAATGAATGCAAAAAACTGGAAAACGAGTACCAAAAGCAGATTAATTCTATCAAAGTTGAATGTTTTTATGGCAACACAGTAGCTGTTTTTAAAAACTACCTGGAAGGCCTGAAAATCGATTTAATCGTTTATCCGCAGCTATACAAATATCAGCTATTGTGCAAAGAGAGTTGCGATCCGGCCAAGCTTATTGCTAAAAGCGGGAGAAAAGTATGGATGCTAGCTGCTAACAGGAAACCAACGCAAGTAAGACAGTTCCGCCGGGTAAGAAACATGTCTTATCAGCTTTCACTCAATTAATAAAGCTTGCCTGGCAAGCCTGTGAGAATAGCTAGTAAGAAGGATAGCTGGCCGGAGTTATTTAGTTGCTGACATTCTTTGATACAGCGAGTACAAACAGAATCATTAACTAATGAAGATATGTTGTTAAAAGATAATATTCCATTTACCTATATACTGGGAAAAATTAAAACAGAGATTTTGGTGGTAGGGATTTACTCGGTGATTGTAGCTATGCTCTACAATACCTTTCACATAACCAGAATTTCGATTCCCGTCTCCGTACCTGCTATTATGGGTACCATTTTGTCGCTCTTGCTTGCCTTCCGTTCCAATCAGGCCTACGACCGATGGTGGGAAGCCCGCACCTTGTGGGGAGCCATAGTTAATGATTCCCGGACCCTGGCCCGGCAGGCACTTTCTTTTGTTGATCATCCTTATCAGACCACTGAAGTAGAGTATTTTCGGGAACGCTTCATTAAACGGCAAATTGCCTGGTGCTATAGCCTTGGGCAGTCGCTGCGGAAAATGGCTCCTTTACAAGGAACAGAAAATTTACTAGTCAAGGATGAAATGGATTTTGTCAAAAGATATACTAACAAGCCGGTAGCCCTATTGGAGCTGCATGCAGCAGACCTGCGACTGGCATTAAAAAATGGATGGATCAATGAATACCAGCAGGTACATATGGATCAGATCCTGACTAGGTTCAGCGATTCCATGGGCGGCTGCGAACGGATAAAGAATACGGTTTTTCCGGCTACTTATAGCTTGTACATCCATTTTGCCCTGGTCCTCTTTATTACCATGCTGCCTTTTGGGCTCATAGAGTTTTTTGGCCTCGTAGAGGTTCCCCTCGTAATTGCTATTGCTTCCTCTCTTCTGCTGATTGAGAAAATGGCTATTCATCTACAAGACCCCTTTGAAAACAAACCTACTGATACGCCGGTAACCACCATTGCCAAAACCATTGAACGGGACCTGCGGCAGATGCTCAAAGAAAGTCAGGGATGGGAAGAGACGAAGCGGATGGAAAAAACAGAAAACCACCAAAAGGAGTTTTATGTCCTATAAGAAATTAGGCTGCCTGCAGCTAAACTTACCTTTTATACGGTTGCTGATAGGAGCACTGGGAAAGAACTACTATTTAGAAGAGCAGTATAGGGTGAGAAAACCTATCAGTTCTGCTTTCTTCCCCACCATATTTACCAATAGCAACCCTATTTTATCAGAGCTGGGAGATAAGAATAAAGAAGAAAAGTTAGCTTAAAGTGAACCTATCTTCTTTACTAGAGTGAAGTCTGGAAGGTAATTAGGTAAGGGGATAAAGTCATTAATGTGTCTATTTCCTCCTTTTGTCTAACCTTCTCCCTCATTTCTGCTAGTACTTTCTTAACCAACCGGTTAATTAATTGTTAACTAGTGGTATGATCCCTTAACATTTCGTTAATTAAGCCGTTATACGAAAAAAACTATCCTTAGCCGGCCAAGCAAACAGTCATTCCTCTTGGATGAAGCTCAATGCCAAGCCATTTACTCCTATTTTGTGCATGTTTCAACTCTTCCTTCAGCAATGTAAAGCACAAGCTAAATTCCTGCTCATCCTCTTGGGTACGGCCATTCTGCTAGTAGCTTTCCTTGGTTGGGTCAGTGTGCATCTTGGCATCCCTTTCAATTCT
This sequence comes from Rhodocytophaga aerolata, assembly GCF_030503435.1. GTDB lineage: Bacteria > Bacteroidota > Bacteroidia > Cytophagales > 172606-1 > Rhodocytophaga > Rhodocytophaga aerolata. Next base: position 838 of record NZ_JAUKPO010000058.1, on the reverse strand, counting down.
TTTACCCGCGATCCGGCAGCTATCTTTCACGCAAATCCTTTTATGGGTGTCTTATCTAATCTAGGTATCCTGCTTTGGTGTGTGGCGGCTACCTGCTGTTTGTTTGCTTTTTTGTTAAGGAAACAGCATCAACACTTTCAGGCTTTTTCCTCTTTCTATTACTACTCAGGTCTGCTCAGCTGCTTATTGTTGTTTGATGACTTGTTTATGCTCCATGAAGAGGTTTTCCCCCATATGCTAGGAGTGCCGGAACTAGCCGTGTATGGTAGTTACTTTATCTTGATTCTTCTGTACCTGCTTGTTTTTCTCAAACGCATCTTGCAGACCCATTTTCTGTTGTTGCTGGTAGCCTTTAGCTTTTTTGCAGGCTCTGTTATAGTAGATCTGCTGCCAGTATTTCCCTTTCCCCATTTACTTGAAGATGGATGTAAATTCCTAGGTATTCTTAGCTGGGCGGCGTACTTTATGCATTCGAGCCTAAACCATGTAAAAACCGCTGTAACTTCACACAAAAAAGCCAAATTATCAGTAGGGAAAGGCCAGGTAACAGTAATCAATTAACCATCTGCCTAAGCTTTGATACTGTTTTATTCTCCCTTATTTTTTCTTGTTAAGACATAAAAGGCAAAAGTGAATAAAATTACTACTGATTATAAAAGCATAAAAGGTTTTCACTCTAGCCTATCGATGAAGTTTCAATAAATGGGTGTGGGTGTTGCACATCTCTTACTTTTGATTTTGGCTTGTGATAGGTACCTTTATGAATGGTAGGATGTCTGGAATATAGAAGGTTTGACAGTCAACAAGTAAGCCTTATTATAGGTGAAAGCTGAAGATG
>NZ_JAUKPO010000057.1 GCF_030503435.1 Rhodocytophaga aerolata | reverse complement strand
CACAGCACTACCCTATGGCTGCCTAATGTTGCACCGGCTAATCCATAGTTCACGTAGGTTATAGAGTGATTAAAAACTTTAACCCTTTCACTGACGGCGCTGAACCTAAAGGCAGCCTTATTCAGGCAAGCAATGGCTACTTGTATGGCATAACAAGTGATGGGGGGCCTGGAGGAGGTAGCGGCACCATCTTCAGTCTAGCCCTTAATGGTACAGGTTTTACGGTGATAAAGAACAATCTTTTCGTCGATGGCAATAATGAAGGTGCATATCCCTATGGCAGCCTTATTCAGGGAAGCGATGGCTACTTGTATGGCCAGATAACTAGTAGTGGAAGGTTCAATGACCGTAAGAGTACGATTTTCAAACTATCTGCTGACGGCTCGGGTTTCACCATCCTAAAAGACTTTGCTCCCTCTCCGGACAGAGCTTCTCTCCAGGGCGGCCTGATCCAGACAAGTCATGGAAACCTGTATGGGGTGATAAGTAGGGGTGAACCCGAATCGGAAGGCTTCATCTTCCAGCTCTCGGCTGATGGCGCAGAGTTTAATACCATTAAAAACTTTATCCGTTCCACTAATGGTGCTACTCCTATAGGTAACCTGTTGCAAGCAAAGGACGGCTACGTGTATGGCCTGACACGCTATGGTGGGCCTGATGATGCAGGCACTATTTTCAAGCTCTCGGCTGATGGCGCTGATTTTAGTGTCATAAAGTACTTTGACCGCTTCGGCGGCGTTACTGATCCACTAGGGGGCCTGATTCAGGCAAGCGATGGCTACTTGTATGGGATGACAAGACAAGGTCAAACAAATAGTGGCACCATCTTCAAGCTAGCTCCGGATGGTACAGGTTTTACGATCTTAAAAACTTTTATTTCCACTGATGGCTCTTATCCGACAGGCCGCCTGCTCGAGGCAAAGGATGGTTACTTGTATGGCCTGACCAGTGGTGGCGGGCCTAATTTCGGGGATGCAGGCACGATCTTTAAGCTTGCTCTTGACGGCTCTGATTTTACGGTGATAAAGACCTTTAACAGTTACGTTGATGGCACTGATCCGATAGGCAGCTTAATGCAGGGAGGAGATGACTACTTGTATGGCGCGACACAGGGTGGTGGAGAGTTTAATCAGATGAAGGGCAACATCTTTAAGATAGCACCTGACGGCTCTGATTTTACCATCCTAAAAGACTTTGATCCTTCTGACAAACCCTTAGGCGGCTTGATAGAGGGAAACGATGGCAGTTTGTATGGCACAATAAATAATACAGATAGTCTAACCAATAATGGCGCCATCTTTAAGCTAGCCCCTGATGGTACAGGTTTTATGGTTCTTAAAACGTTTAACCAATCAATTGAAGGTGCTCCTCCGACAGGGGGCCTGATTCAGGCAAGCGATGGCTACTTGTATGGCACAACAAGGAGTGGTGGCCCCAATAATGGTGGGGGCACGATTTTTAAGCTCTCTGCTGACGGCGCTGATTTTATGGTGATAAAGTACTTTGCCTCTTTCGCCGATGGATATAATCCTGCAGGCGGCTTACTGCTGCTCAAGCCCTCTTGTATAGCACCTACCTTGGGTGATATTACTGCTCCTGCTACACCCACTAAGATCCATACGCTAGTCACGACCAGTGCCCAGATCACTGGTGAAACCGGCGCGGTGGCAAAAGCTACCTGGCACTGGGGAGATCAACAGACCACGCATGCTACGCTTAGTGGCACTACTTTCTCAGGCAGTCACAGCTATCAGGCGGCGGGTATCTATACAGTTCAACTGGTGGTGGAAGATGCTTGTGGCACAAGGGTCACAAAAGAGTATAATTCTATCGTGATCTATGATCCGGCAGGGGGCTTTCTGACAGCAGGCACCTGGTTTCACTCGCCGGCAGGCGCCTACAAATCGAAGCCGGCTGCTAGCGGGGATGCGTATCTACTCTTAGCAGCTAAATATAAGCCGGAGGCTACTAGCCCTTCCGGCCATACCTTATTTCATTTTCCTTCAGGGGGTATAACTTTTTCTAGTACCTCTTATGAGTGGCTGGTTATTTCGGGAGCCAAGGCAAGCTACCAAGGGGAAGGAAGATTAAATGGCAAAGCAGGGTACGGATTCCTGATCTCTGCTATTGACGGGAAACAAAGCAGAGGTGGCCGGATGGATAAGATACGCATTCAGATCTGGGACAAAAATAACAACAATGCGATCGTGTATGATACGAACCTGACAGATACGGATACAGATGCTGATCCGAGTACGGCCATACATAGAGGGGCAATCGTTATACACACTAAAAAAGCCAATGCCCGCATAGACCATACATACACTCGTGAGGACGAATCTATAAGGGAAATAGTAGCCTATCCTAATCCTGTCACCACTCACCTGTACCTAGATTTAGGGGTCACGCCTGCTGCCGGTGTAAAAACGCTCTTAAGCGATGCTATAGGAAACATTCTGCTGGAAAATAGCCACAAACTAGCAGGAGCTACTTTGCTGGAAATAGATCTGTCAGCACTCAGACCAGGCATGTATGTGCTAAGGATACAATCTGACCAGGGCTACAAAACCCTAAAAGTGATCAAACAATAGCTATGCATTACCATTAGAGAAGCCTTACACTGAATCAGGCTTCTCTAATGGTTTTGTCAGGCTTAATGTAGTTTCACAGGATTTTAGCTCAGCTGAAAGTTACAACCTACTAAGGCAGCTTTGCGTAGGTCTTTTATAGATGACCAAACAAAGTAAAAGACTGTAGGCTAGATGAACCTTGATCAAATTATTGATTCCATTTACCTCCTTCCGGTAGCATCCAAACATGTGCTCAAAGAATGTATTGTAGAAGTTCACTATCCATTTCCTCTAGTACAGCAAAAAACTTCTGCTCATAGAGATTATTGGTTACAGATTGATATTTCTCTTCTGCCCCTGGCTTTGGCTTATGCTCATCATGCACATCATCTAACCACAGGTTGACATAACAAGGAAGCGTTTTGTTTTTTCTGATGAAAGAAAGGGCACTATCTACATAAACCCCGGTGCTTTGGTGCTTTTCTATCCAATTGATCTTCCCTTGGCCTAATTGGAAGCTTTGATTGGATAGATTCTCTCCCGTAAACAATACCCTGTCTCCCAGGCCTTCAAAGCTGACTAACGATTTGTCAAATCCATAGGCGGCAGGTCAACTAGCAGATTATTCGCTTCGCAGGCTTTTCGCCGGATTGGTTAAAGCCGCTCTGATGGATTGAGAACTTACCGTGAGTAAGGCAGCAAGTAAAGCTAGGCCGCCTACCATGACAAACATCCACCATTGCAGGGTAATGCGGTACTCAAAATCTTCCAGCCATCGGCTCAGCAACAGCCAGGCAATAGGGGCCGCCACTACAAAGGCAATGAGTATAACCTTGAGAAAATCTTTTGACAGCAATCCAACAATCTGTGAGACACTGGCGCCCAATACTTTGCGGATACCAATTTCTTTGGTGCGCTGGGCAATCGTGAAGGCAGACAAGCCGAGTAAGCCCAGGCAACTAATCAGGATAGCAATGCCTGTGGCTACCCAAAGCATTTTCAATATATTTGCTTCTGTCTGGTAAAATTTGGTGATGGTCTCATCCAGGAATGTATAGGTAAACTCTTCATCGGGGTACTGCTCCTTCCATAAAGCTTCCAGCCTAGCAAGCGTTTGTTTTACTTCTCCAGCCGTTTTGCCCCCCGTTTGCAGCTTTACGTTGAGCACCATATACCTGTTGAAGTCATAGCGGTACATGGCTGGAAGAATGGCTTCACTTAGCGGGCGCAGATGAAAATCGGCCATTACCCCTACAATGGTATAGGGCTGATCCATCATATACAACGTTTGCCCTAGGGCCTGTCCGGCATGTGTAAAGCCTAATTTTTTACGAAACGTATCGTTGATCAGGGTTTCATCTCCTTTATTGCCTATATTTCTGCCAGCAAGTATTGGAATGTCATAGAGCTTGAGATAGGTACTATCCCCTACTTTTTGCTGCACCTGGTAGGGGGTTTTGCCGGCAGGGGAAGCAAAATGCACTTCGTTTGTCCACATGCTGTTACTGGCCGGCGTAGAATTACTCAGGCTTGCGGCAGCTACCCCTTCCACCTGCCCTATCCGCCCTGTGAATAGTATATGCCCGTCATCTGTAGCTTGCCGGGGAAGGTGCATATAGATAATGGCCTCTTTATCGAAACCCATATCTAGCTCGAGCATATGCCTGATTTGCCCACCGATGACAAGGGTAGCAAAAATAAATACCTGGGAAAGGGCAAATTGAATGACTGTGAGATTTTTGCGCATAAAAGCACTGCGGGTTTGTCTACTCAGGGAAGAAACGCCTTTGCGTAGCGCTTTTATAGGAGAATAGCCAGATAGCACGATGGCCGGATAGAAACCTGCCAGAAAAGCGACCAGGATAAGGAGTGAGAGCAGAAACAGCAGCGTAGCCGGTGAAAAAACACTCAGTGTCACGCCTTGCGGAATCATCTCTGCAAAATACAGTAAGATCCCCTTCGCAAATGCCAATGAAAGCAGGGTAGCAAGCAAGGTAATTAGCAGGGTTTCGCTCTGAAACTGCCAGATTAGTTCGCTGCGCTTGCTGCCCAGGGTTTTGCGGATACCTACTTCTTTGGCCCGGTAGATCGCCTGAGCCGTTTCCAGGTTAATGAAGTTGATGCAAGCAATCAGCAGGATAAACAAAGCAATCATGCCCAGTCCGTATAAGGCAGGTAAATTAGCAAGTGTTGGGCCGCTTCTTCCAAGATCCGCCCCCTTAAAATGTACCTCCCGGAAGGGCTGCAGTTGGAGGGCAAAGCTGTTTTCTTTGCTTCCATATTTATCAGATAAAGTAGCTAGTTGTCTGTTTACCCCTTCAGGCGTGGCACTTGGTGAAAGTTTGACAAATGCCCTGGAAGCGGAAGCCAGGTAGCCCCATTCTTCGAAATAGAATGTTTTATTTAAAGCGGTTTGCTCAATGGTGCTGAGTGAAATAAAATCGTTGAAAACAAAATCGGTATTTGCTTCCCGGCTGTGCACCACGCCAGATACCATCACCCGGATAGAATCCAGATAGATCAGTTCCCGTCCAATGGCTTTTTCTGGTGCTATGTCCCCAAAATATTTTTGCACTTTTTGCTCTGTTAACACTACCTGGTAGGGTGCTGAGAGAGCAGTTTCCGCAGAGCCGCTTATCCACTCATAGGAAAGCAGTCTCAATACATCCGGGTTAGCAAAGGTAACATCATGCTGCGAGGTAAAGGTTTTGCGCTCGTGTCCTGCTACTACTTTCACTCTAGCCCCATACAAGGTGTAAAATGAGGCAATCTGCTCCAGGCCGGTTATTTCTTTGCGGATAGCTGCATGGGTGGGCCCTGGTACCATGTAGTTGGTATGCTTCTCCTCTTTATGTTCCACTTGCATCATCACCTGGTAGATGCGCTCACGGTCTGGAATATGCTGATCAAAACTCAGTTCAAAGCTGATGATCTGGTACAAAGCCAGGCAGGTACTAATACCTATAGATAGGCCTAACATGTGAATAGCTGTGCGGAGTTTGTTGCGCAGCAGCATCCGGATGGCAATGGTCAGGTAATTACGGAGCATATCTAGATAGAGTGGTTTCATGGATGGATTAGTTGTTTTGCTAAAAGCAAAAGGTCTCAAATAGCCAAAAACGGAGCGTATATATTCTCTTCTCGCCTTTTTTTCTCCTACTTCTTCCACCCGTTCTTCAAACAGTTCTTGCAAGTCGCCTTCAATTTCTTCCAATAATTCTTCCGGACAGAGCCATTCTAGCAACTTAGTTGCCCAGCGGGGTGGATGGCTCGTATGTTTAGCTTGCATAAGCGGTATAGGGTAAGTTAGGAAAAAGACGTTTTAGGCACTAATTCCCACATCTGGTTGCGGGTGTCATGGATTTCTTGTAGGATGTGTCTGCCAGCTACCGTGACTGTAAAAATTCTTTTTCTACGGCCTCCTCTGGAAGTAGTAGCGCCGCCCATATAGGAATTCACTAATCCTTTATCCAGCAGGCGGTGCAGGGAAATGTGTACGGCGGCAATACTTACTGATCTGCCGGTGAGCCGCTTTAGCTCTTTGGCTACTGATACGCCATAAGCTTCGCCATTGAGTATAGCTGTCGTGAGCAGCACGAGTTCTTCAAACTCCCCTAAGTAGGCTTTTCTCATAAGCACCGCTATTTGTTTATATTTTGTTAATCAAATCGCTTGCCAAGTCCCAAAAGAGGCTTATTTATGTCCTTAAGGGCATTTCTGAAATTAATGCAAGCAGATAAGTGTACGAAAACGAACACACTACTGTCCGGTTTTAACCAGGTACCAGCTAGGTTGACTAGTAGAAGAAACAAGTAGCTCAATATAGAACCTTACCCTATGCTTTGGGATAGTGTATCAAAGCGTATAAGGGGGTGAACCTGCTATGTTATAGATGAGCAAAAGGGCATCTTTTGCATTCCCTTGGAAAAAGTATCGGCTACTACGAAATAAAAAAGCCGGATTTATTGGCTATCGTACTCACTAAGGGTAGTCGTGGTATAGGATTGGCGATAGCCTGTATACTGAAAAAATGGTTGTAGTAGGCAAGCCATAGTCATGATAAACGATAGAGCTACTGGTGGATGCGTACAGATAAAATACCCCCCGGGCTTTACTTATTGCAAATAAGTGGATGCAGGTATTCTCAAAACAATGCAGTTATACTCAATTCCCTATAGCTGCATTGTTTTCGAGCATAGTAATCGCCTCATATAGTACGCCGGCCTCACCCCGAAAAGTACCCGACCCTTTGGGTTTGTTATCAACCGTGTACCATTCATAAAAGCCATTATTATCCACTACCCGTTGAAGCATGGGTTTTAGCTGCTCATAGGCTTCTTTCTTGAATCCATGGCGGATAAGCTGTTGAATCATTCTGCCTCCAAACCAGGTCCAGTCTCCTCCATTCTGATAGCCATACGGATACATGCCTTTATTTTTAAAACTACCTTCCGGATACGTAGGATACAAGGTAAGCCCAATCGTAGCTGCACCAGCCTGCTTCACGTTTTCAATCATTTTTTGAAGAGAAATGTTGATTTGCTCTTTGGATAATAAATCAGCTTCAATCGCTACGGCTGTGCCTCCATGGTAGAAAATCTGGTTTTCATCAAAATCAGCCGGGAAAGGCGAGCCATTCAAATAAATATGAGGCATGAACTTTTGATTGTTGCCATCCCAGAGATGTTTCATGGCATTCGTTGCTACCCTATCCCGTACAGGCTGCCATTTCGTTTTTATGGCAGGCAGTAGGCTCATCAACCGATCAAGGGCAATTAAAAACATGGCATTGTCATAAATATCGATGGCATAATGGGTATCTTCAGTCAGGTATACCCCCCAGTCATGCTCTGGCTGCACGTCTCCCCAATCGGCCGTAGTAGCTCCCCAGATAAGACCATACTTTTCATTATAGCGGTGTTTCAGTAAAAAATCCATCGACTGTTCTAATCTTTCCGCCACAGAAATCCCTCCAATCTTTTCCTGAAGAAAAGCCGTATCAGATGTTGCTTGACTGTATTTATAGACAGCCTGTACCAATGAACTTTCCTGGTCTGTTTCTACCGTATTTTTATGCCCGGCATACTGAGGCTCCAACTCCGTGAAGATATACGCATAGCTGTTTTTTGTTTGACGTGCTTTTTGCTGCGGAATAAATCCATCCACTATATTGCCATCCTTGCCTTGCAACCTGAAAAAGACGCGCAGGTTTTCTTTCAGCGTTTGGGCAGGATGTACTTGTGCGGAGAGTGTAATAAAGGTATTATAATCCCTGATCCATACTTCCCCATATCCATCTCCTGCATTAAAACCAGTCTTTACTACCTCCAACGCTTTGGATTTTACCTGCTGCAAGAGTGTATCAGTTTGAATAGGATTGGCCGCCTGCTTATTGTCTTTTTTCTCTGAACTATTTGTTGAGCAAGCTACTAGCATTCCTAGTATGACAAGTATGGAAATAAAATTTCTCATGAAATAAATAGGCTATGTATGTTGGTTATTCTCCGGAAGGCAACGTGTTTATACCCCAGTTGGTATTGGGTGCAGGACCCATTTCTAACACAAGCGAACCGCCTTTTAATAAATCAGATGCTTTAAACCAGAAGGTATTCAGCTCTTTTCCATTCAAAGTAGCTTTTTGTACATATACATTTTCCCGCGACGTATTTCTGGCTTCAATGGTAAAAGTTTTGCCTCTTCCATAGCGGCTACCTAAATCTATAACTGCTTTTTCAAAAAGCGGGCTACCAATTTCATAGATAGGATCAACCCGGCAGCCGCCATCAGTTTGAAAAAGCCCTAAGGCATTCATCACAAACCAGGCGCTCATTTGCCCCTGGTCCTCATCGCCCAGATACGCATTGGAAACGCCATGGCCATAATAGCGCTCTATAATGGCACGGCTCCACTTCTGGGTAAGCCATGGCTTTTTCACCCAGTTGAACAAGGCGGCAAAATGCATCGATTGCTGGTTTCCCTGCACCACCGGATAATCCCAGTACTGGTCATTGGGGCCGTTAAACCGCCACTTATTACTTTCTTCAAACCCCCATTCCAGCCGTTCTGTAAAGGTTTTTTCGCCTATCTGTTGTGCGAGACCAGCTACATCCTGTGGCACAAAATAGGTAAGTTGCCAGGCATTACCTTCTACGTAATGCTCATTTGCACCCGATTTAAAAGGATCAAAACCTGCCAGCCAGTTTCCTTTGGCATCCCGCATCCGGGCATATTTTGTCTCCGGATCAATCACATTCTTCCACCATTGCCCCCTGTCTTTAAATTCCAGGTATTCGGTTTGTTTACCTAAGGTTTTGGCAAATTGCGAAAGGGTCCAGTCATCAAAGCTGTATTCAAGGGAATTGGAGAATCTTCCTTCGTCATAGGGTACATATTTGTGTTTAAGATAGGTCACCAGGTCACGGTTCCCAGCAAATCCGCCTCCTACCTTTGTGGCAGGTGTTGTCTGCATTTTATACGCGGCTTCAAAAGCTTTATCAGCATCAAAATCCCGGATGCCCATTTGATACGCGCCAACAATCAGCGGAATTTCGTGTTCAGCTACCATCACCGGAATATATTCCATGCCTGCCGGACCTTTGGCCAGCCAACCGTTGCTGTTGTACATAGCCAGCTGAGAGCGTACCCATTTACTGGACCATTCCGGCGTGACCAGGTTCCAGAATTGATTCAGGTTCCAGAAGGTATTCCAGAAAGCATCACATCCCAAGGCTACCTCATTTTTATCCGTTAATTTACGAACCACTTCATCTGCATCCCGCCAGCTGCCATCTACATCACTGAAAGTATTTCTGCTTGCCAGCGACCGGTACATGTTGGTATAAAACCGTTCTTTTTCCCGCCCATCAGTACTTGTTATCTGCACCCTGCCCAGCAAATCATTCCAGACGTTCATCTGGTTATTTCTGACCGCCTCAAAACTCCAACCAAACGGATCACTGATCTCCGTTTTCAGATTGAGTGCGGCATTTTCAATACTCACATAGGATATTCCGGTACGGACTTGTACCGCTTTTTCTGTTTTGGTATCAAACTCTAAGTATATGCCAGCATTCTCAGCACTGCCTGCCGACAGGTTACTATTTTTCTTTACCTCATCATTCAACCATACGCCATACTCTTTGATGGGCCTGTCAAATTCCATGACAAAATGAAGGGTGTATTCCTGGCTGGCATCCCTTGACCATACATTCTCGGATAGCTGATGGCTATACCCTTCAATTCGGTGATCATTTACTTTGGTTAGTTGAATGTCTTTGAGTACATAGCTGTATTCGGCAGGAATTTTTAAATCCACCATAATTCTCCCTACGGCATTATTGTGGTAAGTGTAGCGTTGAAAAGAAGCCCTTGCGGTGGAGGTAAGTTCAGCTGTAATGTTATAATCTGTCAGGTCAACTTTGTAATAACCCAATGGTGCCTCTTCTGTGGACTTATCTATCTTCGACCGGTACCCACTTCCCTCATGGCCCTGATCTCCTACCTTTATTTTGAGCGGCCCTGCTACCGGGAAAGTGCCAAGTCCGGCCATGGTCCACTCATGTATATGACTAAACGTACCAATGGACTCAAAGGTAGGATCATATCCGGCTTGCCAGCCATTATTCTGGTTATCGGGACTCAGTTTCACCATGCCAAATGGCATCCAAGGCCCGGGCGCTATCATCCATCGGGAATGGCCGACACCCATCATCGTATTGACGTAACCAGCCGGTGTTTTTACATGCTCTTTTTCCCGCGTTACCCCTCCTTCTCTAATTAACTTATTATTCAGCAATACCTGATACCTACTTTGTTTGCTTTGTGAAACGGCTGGCATCGGAACTTCAACTAGATATCCTCCTTTTTCAATGCGCTGATTGAGAATGGTTTTTCCATCTACTTTTACTTCCAGCGTAGGTTTATTTTGCAGATGCTCCAGATCGATCAGTAAGGGTTGAAAGCGTTTTCCCTCTGACTCAACTTCATACTGGGCTGCAGCAATATTTTTAACCAATGCTTCGCCTGGGGCGGCAAGTTTTACACCTTCAGGGCCACTCATTTTTATCTGATCAAATACGAGCCATCCTCCTTCTAATGAAGTAAGTTGTACTTCATTATTCCCTATCCCGATCAGGTTAGCCGGTAGGTCCACTTTAAGCAATTGCTCCTTTGCCCGGTTAAATTTACCAACCGGATCTTTGCCGCTGCTTCCTCTATTCAATTTATATTTCCAGGCTTTTCCATTCACCATTATTTTAAGATAAGGCGCATGCGCCGAGTCAGTTTCTAATATATCTACGAGTAATTGATAGTCACCCGAAGCAGGCTTTTTTTCAATGTCAAAATAAATAGTCAGCCTATGTGAGCGGATACCGGACGTATTTCCGGTTCCACCCCATCCATTCCTAGGACCTGGCAACACATAGGGCCACTCTTTACTTGCATCTGCCTGTCCGATCAGAAAAAAGCGGTCTTCATAGCCAAAATCATATTCTACAAAGCGCTTAAACTGATCCGGAGACAAGGCCATCCCTTTGGTGGAAGTATCATTTTCCCCGATTTTCCATACCTCTTTTTGCTGTGCAAAAGAGTTTGTAAGAGAAAGGAACACAATAATCAACAGTGAGTAGGTTGCGTGTATCATAAGCATTAAAAGGGTTTGCCAAAACTATTATCTAGTTACAGAATTTTGCTAATCAATCTATATTTACACTAACCTCCTTTTCCTCCCTACTCATTCATTCACTCCTGGTTGTTTCAATCATTACCGAAAAACAGGTTGATGTAAATTTAATATGTTTAAACATATGAACATTAAAAAGGAAGCAAACAATTTATCACTCACCAGAATTATCACTCACCAGAAGTTACACCAACCCTCTCTTTCCTAGTAACTCTTCCGTTCTTTTCCCTCTCGCCCCTGTTGGTAAGTTACCTGAAAGTGGGAGTTAGTTTAACTGCCTTTTCCTTACTTAGAGCAGCCAAAGTCCTTCCTGAACAAGAAGACAGGTTCGTCTTTTGAGGGAGGTTACTTATTAGAAGTAAGCTTAGGTGTTGACTGGTTTCCTTTTTTGTAAAAGGAGTGAGCCATCAAAGAAAGGGGAATGCCCATGCAAGCAATTAATATCAGTGCATTAATCAGGGTATTTAGGAGTGTAAATGGCTGGCTGGGCGTGTTTGATAAGGGCACGACCACAAGGTTCATGACTAGCCAGATAAAAATGCCATACAGAATGCCGGTCAGGATTGTACTTTTTGAAAACAGATTTATTTTAGGATATACCCAAAAGAAAAACAGGGTGAAGGCAAAGGCAATCAGGTAATGAAAAAACAGTCCTGCTACCACCATCGTATTCCCTTGGGCAAAAGCTTGATTACCAAAAATGCCACTTGCGATAAACTTCAACACATTTGAAACCCTTGTCTCGCCTGTGCTGATAAAGTAGTGGAGAAAGGCTGCCAGAATATCTAAGGTTCCGACGACTACTCCTGCTTTTACTCTTATAGTAATTCCATTTTTCATCCGCTCAGTTGGAGTGTAGTAAATGATCTGCACAGCTACAGATCAGCACAAGATAAAAGTTCTTTCAGACTATTTCTCCATTCAAAGCTCAACTTCTCTGCTACCAGACTATAGGAGGTAAAAGTGTAATGCTTCCTGAGTAATGCTTCCTGAATAGTTATGTTAGCTACCCCTTTTTGGTGACTGTTAGGAAAATTATAAGTCAGTCAACTGTTTTTGCTCTTGCTAACCAAAACAGGGCATTCATAATGAATTGATTTTGAGTTTGATTAGCAAAGGTAAAAGAGAGGGTTTTGTTGGTTTTATTTTCATAATCTATATCATTATGGCCCATGTTGATGTATAGCATTCTGTAATCAGTATTAGTCCAGGCCACAGGGTAATATCCACTATGCCATATTTCCTCAGGTTTAGGACCTGTGCCGACAGGAAAGCTTTGCCCATCAATTGAAAGCAAAATTTTGATAGCCGCATTGGCTCGTAAATCATTTTGCCAGCTATACCATTCATTCGGAGCAGAGGCGAAGGTAGCCGGCAAATGCTTAGTTGCCGGATGAGCCGGGTCTTCTACCTTTAAGACAGCTGAGGTAGGTCTCCAGGTATTGGACTTATACGCTCCTGCGCCTATAAACTCGTTATGATACCAATTCCAATTTTGAGCATAGGCTGAAGGTGTCAAGGCAAATCCAGCAAAGTGAAAGCCCATCCAGGCACCTCCCTTCTTCATATAGCGTTCAAATGCCTTTCTTTGAGAGGCAACTTGGGGACGGGTATCTAAAAAAATAACCACCTGGCAGCTAGAAAGCTGTTTTTTATTCAACTTGTTCCAGTCGTTGGTTGCCTGATAGGTAAATCCGTGGGTAAGGGCCATCTGAGAAAACCATTGGTTAGCTTCCTCTACAAAGCTAATATGGGCCGGATCATGGGTTGCGGTATAAAAAGCAAGCACCCTGAAAGAAGGCGAAGAACCTTGTGCCGAAAGTGGAGCAAGACCGTAAAAATACAAAACACCTAGTAGAAGGACTCTTATGGATAAGTTTCTCAATTGTATAGGATAGAGCATAAACGCTGAGTAAATTAAAAGGTACATATAGATCTGTATTGAAAGGACACCACATGTATACATTGATTGTCAGTCAAAGCCTGCCTTAAAAATAGCTTACTGACCTGCCGCCCAAAAAATGGCATTTTGAACTAACCGCTTATAGATTTCATTTTCAAATAAGTCTGGGGAGTGGCCCATAAAGATATAGATATTTCTGGCTTTCACTTTTGGGTTGCTCCAAATCACGGGATGATCGCCCATTTTGATCTTTGAATCCGGCTGATAACTTGACTCATCTACACTGGCAAGCACCTGCACATTGGATCGTGGGCTTTTATCATAAATATACCATTCCTCCTTCTTTACTTCAAACGAGGGAGGAATGCCTTTCATCACCGGATGGTTTACCTGTTCCACTACTAGTTTTGCTGTAGCAAAGCCGGGAATGTAATTGACATAGCGGATACCTCCCATAAAAGCTGAAAACCATTGCCACATCGGATAGCCATCAAACTCTCCAAGTAAGCTGGCATGATGAAAACCAATCCATCCGCCTCTGCCTGACGTGATATAATGTTCAAAAGCGGCTACTGCTGCAGGTGTCCAGCCATAGGGCACATAATCTAACTGAATGAAGAGCTGATAGCGGCTTAGAAAATCATCGTCTATTTTGCTGGTGTTCTCTATATAATCAACAGTAAAATTATGCTCCCCAGCAAGCTTGGTTAACCATTCTTTGGCCACCTGTGAATACTGGACATGATGCCCTCCATTCTCTGCAAGTACCAAGACCCTAAAGCGGGATGGCTGCTCCCTGCTTTGTGCCCAAGCGATATTTACCGGTAACAGGAATACTATATAAAACAGGGCAAGTACAACTAGTTTTTGAGCAAATGGGTAATTCTTGAAAAAGACAACGGATGCTTCCCTGTGGCTACACATAATTTGATAAGGTTAATCTACGAATGCTGAATCTACTGAGAAGTGGCAGACAAAGTGTATGGAGACCGCTTGCGGCTACTTTAGGGTTTGATGGATTTCATGGAGCAGGTAGCCTTTAGGATCAGAGGTATACTCCCAGAACATGACTCCGGCTAATTGCTGATCCATCACATACTTACATTTTTCCCTGACAGAAATTTCATCCTCATAGCTGATGACCTGTTTGGTAGCAGCATTCACTAAATACGGCACTTTGGCAGCCTTATCCCGGTATGATGTAAATCCATTTTTATTGACCAGGCTGTCTTTGATCAGGGTATATCCATCCAGGTAGTCCTGCGATATCATTTTCTCCCCGATTCCTTGCTTTACCGCTGCTTGTAATTTAAAAGAACGCCCATAGAAGGGAATGCCTAACACCAGCTTACTGGCCGGAACGCCTGCTTCCATAAAGGCTTTCACCGCATGATCAGCATACTTAGTTGATTGATATAAAGCACTTGCATACAAACCGGCATGATGGACAGCCGTATCTCCGGAAAAAAGATCATAGGTCATCAGATTCACATAATCCAGGTACCGACTGGCTTTATCCATCTCTGTATGGTCTAGAAACTGAGCAAAGCCGGCTACCGCTGTGGTAAGCAACTTTTTATTCCCTTCTTGTTTTTCGAGCAGGTCCAGTTCCTGTCGCAAGGCCTCAAACATGCGGGTAAAATTTTGCTTGTCTTGCGGACGGTAAATATTTCCTTCTTCTCCGGGCATACCAGGATATTCCCAATCAATGTCCACTCCATCCAGCTTATGTTTTCTGATAATATTAACTGCACTTACAGCAAAGCTTTTTCTGGAAGCATCTGTAAGCACCGCATCTGAGAAATTCTCACTCCATGCCCATCCACCTATGGAAATCAATATCTTCAAGTGAGGATTTATTTTTTTTAGCGCATTCAGCTTTCGAAAATTCACTGTATCGGTTTTTTCATTGGTCAAAAATGCCTGATTGTTTTTTACATCGACAAAGGCATAATTGATATGGGTGAGCTTTCCTGCATCAATTTGCTCAGTATTAACCAGGCCTTTGTAGCCTCCGACATACCCGATAACCACAGGCTTTATTTTTCGCTGTGGTGGGTATAGGATAAAAGAAAACAATGAAATAGAAAAGAGCAGGAGCAATAAGGCTGTTACAGGTATTTTTAAGCGGTGCATAGTTTATCGGAAAGGATCATAGGAAATTATATAAAATATAGGTTCGAAAAATAAGCATTTCTGCAGTAATACTGGACCGATGAGCTCTACTATATCTTTACTGGACATAGATAATTTTAGCAGACATAGGGGATTATTACCTTAGGGATGCTACTTTTGGTAAGTTGTCAGGCATTAGGCTACCAAAAAACATAAGGCCGGCCAGTAAGGCATGCTGCAGGCTCTTACTTCTCGTCTTTAGTTTCTTTACTATTACTAGAACGCAGGTAAGCTCAAAGGGGATGTGCCTTTGTGGATCTATAGTGGCGCAGGAAGTAATAAACGGCTGCGCTTGCTCTAAATACCATTGCTTCAAAGAAAGCTTAGTAAAAAGAAAGCTTAGTAAAATTATTTGTTGAGGGCTAAAAGGAAAGCAGTTACCTGCTCACCCCTTTGTTATTACCTCATTACGTTTAATGGGCAAGAGGAGAAAGTAAGGGTTTAAAAGTAGTTTCCCCCATTTGCCCTTTCCATTTGAAAACTAATGTAAAAAGGGGTATTCATATTCCCTACTCTTGATCTGTAACTCCACCAATAAATCACTTTTTGAATCTGCTATCTTAGATAAATGATTGTGGAAAGGGGGGCTTTCAGCAAGTCAAAGAAAGTTTCTGACAAGTTACTTTCGCAGCTACTGTTCCTATTAACTGGAAATTTACCATTTTATGGAAATCCTAAAAGCCAACCCTTCCTACACAAAAATCTGTATCATGAGTGGTGTACTGGTCGTAGGATCCTATATGATTGGTTCCCTGTTAGGAGAGAAAGTAAGTAAGGGTGCTATACTTACTTCTCAAGCAACGCTATCTTTAGCCGAGCAAAATACCCATGAATCTGCCCTTAAGAGGATGGAAACGTCTTTTCATGGAAATCCTTCTAAAGAAGCCATCCAGGCAAAGATGAATAAGTTGCTGACCACATTTGACATGCCGGTAAGCGAAGAAAATTACCTCAAAGTAGCGGCTATCTTAACTACCCTCAGTAAAGAGAGTAAACACCGGATACCAGAAATGGAATTAGCCGATTGCCTCATAGAGAGTAAGCAGCGAGGGATCTATCGAGATTTTATACAGGCAAGCCAGGCATGCGCCCTTGTCCTCGATGAGCAATGATGCTAGCCTTCCCATGTGAGATGGCCTGCTTCCTGTACGCTTGGGAGCCATACGTCTTTTCTAAAAGGAGAGAAAAGAGCTAGACAATGAAAGCTATCGCCGCAATTTTCCAACGTAAGTCCTTTTGCTCAATACCTTTCTCTTGGGAGTACCCCCCAAGATAACCTCTTTAGTTTTATAGTGAAAGTAGTCTCTCCTATTGTTTCCTAAGCCAGGTCTATTTACTAAAAAAGGGTTGTTTGAGACTTTTAGCAGGGATCAGGGGGCAATAGCATTGGCCACTTCTATGGGTAAATCCGATTCAATGACATCGGCTCCTGCTTGTATAATTTCCCGGTAGGCTTTTTGACGGGCTACAGGGTCAGGCAATTTGTCGTAGCTGGGGGCAGCTGAAATCATACACATTACGCCTCTCTTGTGTAACAGCTCATAGAGTTGTTTGTTTTCCGCTTTACTTACTGGCCCTACATAAGCCATAATCTGCGACCAGGGAATGCCACTGTTTTCAAAATCGTCAAATTCCTGCCTGCTTCTGATAAAGGCGGAAAACATCCGGTTGGGGTTATGCGCATAGTAAAATCTGGCTTGCTCTGCCTTGTGCACCGTGAGCATGACAGAGGTTTCTGCCTCATGTTGCTGCAGCAGCTTGGCTATCATCGGGAGAGGTACATCCTTTTTGTCTACGTTGATGATTGTTTTGCCCTTGCTCCATTCTAGTACTTCGCTTAAGGTGGGAATGGTGAAGGGGGTCACATTTCCTTCACTATCTTTAAGCTTGAGCTGTGGTAACTCTTGCCAGTATGTGTTACTTATTGTTTACTAGGCAGTCATAGTAAAGGGACTCTTCATTTAATCCCCACTAAGTTCAGCTACCATCCTGTTGCTTGAGTTTTTTCTCAATAAAGGCCATCAACATCGCATTCTCCTGTTCGATCAACTTATACCTACTCCATTCGTGTGCATCAAAATTTAAAGACTTCATGGCCTCTTCTGATAGGATTTTCAGTGTCATCTCCACTATCCCATAAAAGCCTAACAGCACTTTTAGCTGTTCTTCCATGGCTCTGAGCTGCCGGAACGTTTTTTCTGTTAGCTCTTCCTCCAGCACGGCATTGCGCCGACTAATGAGTTTGTCTAAATAGATCCGGTACTCTTCTGAAGCATGTTCAAAGACCTCCAGGGTGAGTACCTGTCGATGCTCGTTGAGAAATTGCGCTGATTGATTTATGGATTCAGGAGAACGCATGGAATAGCTAGTTTAGTAATTTAAGCCTATGGACGGATAAAGGTTGAATACAGTACGTGCCGTACCTGATCCGACAGATTAGCTTTCTCATTTATACGCCCCTGTACCCGTTGTTGCTGTAAGCACCTATTTTTCCTGTAAAGGTGGGCAAAAGAGGAAAGAAAACCGCTACCCGAAAGCCTTAGAGAACTTAATTTTCTCCCTCTTGCCCAGAGGGGCAGTTTTGAAAAAAGGGTGAATCTATTCCTGCGCGTATTACTTTCCAGAACAAAGGGGAATTAAGCTCTATGAACGTATTAGTCTTTGCGGCTATGGTAGTGAGTTTAGATATACTCCTGATAGGTATAGTAGCTGTATATACCAGCAGGTGGGTAAATGAGTGGATGAGCAGGAAAGAAGAAACCTATCTGTTTGGACAGCAGGGAAAGGAAAGTGGGGAATGGAATCAGGCTGAATAGGCAGGGTCCATTCCTGAATTAGGTTTACACAAACCCTGTAAAATAATGAAATTACTTAAACCCGCCAACAAATCCTATTATCCACTTAAAAAGCGAAAGAATTGTAGAACAAGTCCGCTATGAGCATAGGGACCGAGAATGGTCAGATCGCTCATAAGGGTTCCGTTGCACAAGCAAGGAGAAAAGATAGCTTGTCAAAAAACAAAGTTTAGAAGGTGGAACCGCTGGTATTTCAACATGCGCTTGTCTGGCCCTTTCAAACCTAAACCTTTTCCTACAATGAAATACCAAACAGCTAGTTGAAGAGCTAAAAAAGCAGTTATACGTTTCTGTCCGCACTTACCAGATGAGCATTCGCTTATATAAAGGGCTGTCAATGGGTAGAGGCAATTTCAATCGAGCCGAACGTTGAGCCTCCGGTAGAAGTTGTGGAGGGTTTCTCGCTCGGATAGCTTGAAGTGCAGGCGGGTTTTTCCAAGAATCGTTTCCGGCCTTGCATCGCAGGAGACGTTTATAGCGTAGAGATAGTGTCCTTTTTACATACCGGTAGCTTACCATCGTCTACTTTTTTGTATTATCAGACAGTTGTGCAACAAGTACACCGTGCAGTCGGGCAACTGTGGGTTGACCATGGCATAACCACACTGCAATCGCCACCAGTTTCAGACTCTATTTGTGCCGATTAGGGGTAATTAAGGTATGATAAGAAGAAAGAAATTAATACAGTCCAGAAGGAATTTCTCTATCCATTCTAGCATGGTAGGCGTATGTGCCTTGCTTACCCCCTTTTACTTTTTAGCTCTCACCAGCTCACCTATATGGGACTCAAATTACCTACTTATGACATGAGATCAACAAGGTATGTGGAAGAAGCAAACTCTTACCGAATAAGGATTCCTGTTTTGACAGGCAGTCTACGATAATAAAGCCCGGATTTATCAAAAGAAGCCTCAACGGTTTTGTGTTTCAGAAAGGCAGGCAAATGTAGCCCTCCTTTTGGGGTAGCTGGCTTAGAAAAAATGGATTTTCAACAAATCAATGATTCTAGTGATCTATTAGCCAATCTATATCAGGGCTTTGGTGGAACACTCTTATGCTAATGACAGGACCTTAGGCAAGCCTAGCATAACAATAGGCAGGGATTGACAGGAAAGCTTGGTAAACCTGTTTTTAGCTCGCAAGGAGCTGTCCTTTGATAATGATTCTGCAGGAGCCTCCTATCTTAACGGAACTCTCCATAGGTATGATATGTATTTGCCCTCCTCGCTCAGAGGCCTGGTAGGCAAGTAGCTGATCCTTTTGCAAGCGTTCTTTCCAGTAATGTCCCAATACTGCATGAATGGAACCGGTAACCGGATCTTCCTCTATACCTATCCATGGGCAAAAGGATCGCAAAATAAAATCATAGGTTAGGTCCGCTGATGTACTCATCACGACTACTTCTTTTATGGAAGCTGTAGATTGGATGAGCTGCTCAAAATCAGGTGTAATTGCCTTTACTTTTTCAGCATTCTCCATTTCGATAAACAGCGTTTCTAGCTGAGTGCAAAAGAAATAAGATGGTATAGCGTCTACATCGATACCCAAGGCCTGACAAAGGGAGGCAGGGATTGTCTTATACGATTTTTCAAGTTTGGGGTATTCAACATAAGTAAGTAGTCCCCCTTTGGTTGCTATTAGTTTGCTCCCATTTATTGGTTGAAAAATCACCTGATCACCAGATTGGCCGTCATGGAGTAATAGATAGGCAGCTCCCAAAGTCCCATGCCCACAGGCAGGAATTTCACCTGTTCGCGTAAAATACCTTATCAAATAGCTTTTCTGCTCCTCACTTTTAGTTATGAATACGGTTACTGGCAAACAAAATTCCCTGGCAAGCAAGTGCATAGTTTCCGCAGACAAGGGTTTTTCTAAGACACAAACCGGGGTAGGATTTCCTTTAAATAACTCATTCGAAAAGGTATCTACAAGAAAATAGTTGAATTTGTTCATGGTCTTGTACTAATCAACATTTTACGAATTTCCAATGCTATCAACCGGGCAATAATTCCAGCATCCTCTGTATGGAGCCTATCAGTGGTAGCACCCTGCTTGGCAGCCTTGCATTTAATAATGGATGCCAGTAATTTATTCTTCTACACTTCTGTGCACCGTTGATGCTTGTATCGAAGTATCTTTCCTGCCAAATTTAGCCGATAAACTACCCATAATTTAGTACCCCCAGCTCTTAAGCGTTCTAAGGTAAGGCAGGGCTAGTATCGTTTCAACGGGGCATTAGCGCCATAGGCTTTTTCCTGTTTACTTACCCTGCTATTTGTTTGTAAGCTGTCAGGTTTTGCTCGAATTGAAAACCAGTTCTATTCCATTAAATTTTGACTTATTCTCTCTATAGGGTAGCTGGTATCCCTAGATTGACAAGTTAACGTGAACTATGGATTAGCCGGTGCAACATTAGGCAGCCATAGGGTAGTGCT
>NZ_JAUKPO010000056.1 GCF_030503435.1 Rhodocytophaga aerolata | reverse complement strand
GAAATAGTCACAGTAGCATTACTAGTCCGGTTCCAGGCGAAAGCCGGCAAAGAAAAGGAAATTGAAGATTTCCTTTAATTATTCACAACAGACCTCTATCAGAAAACAGGATTTCTATTCCAAATTCGTAGGGCAGAAGGAGCCAGTCAATGGATTCGACTACTGGCGTAATAGAATCTATTGGTATATTGAAAATTCAGCGTTTGGGATCAAATGGGCAGGAATTTATGATAATCAAAATGCAAATCGAGAAAAAGAACCTATTGTGATTATTTTGGAAATAGTGTTGAAACAGCCAACTGGGCATTTATAGCTAGTTGAGTTCAAGAGGGGTAGCACTCAGATAGTAGCTTCAATCTGATATATCCAAAAAAAAATAGGGGTAGAAAATCTCCTTACATACTTTACTTCTAGAAAGAAAAGCTCATTTGTCCCTACATAATTGTCTTTATCCACTCGCAAAAAAGATGTTATCTATTTTAGATTAAAAGCAGTATTTTACATAATAAAACCAAATGTGGTATTTTATCTTAAAGTATGAACCTCAAAGTCATTTACTCTCTTAAAAACCTGTGGTAAAGAAGAGCTGGATTTAACTTGTTTCACTAACAGATAGTGGTAGGAATGCAGAGCCTAATTTACGCTAGTATGAAAAACATAATATTGATTAGTTCGTCCTTAATGAAGTATACGACATGAAAAGGATGCCTTTTTCACTTCAAAAATTTGTTTCAACAAATGGGTAGTTACAGCAAACTAACGCCTACGTTTTCCTTGCCACTTTCCGAAAACCAGGGAGCCTGACGCCCTCACTAAGATATTATTTTATTAAAGATAATTGAAGGCAAATTTCATTAGAAGCTATGTATTGAGTGTTGCAGAGATCTATTAGTGGATTAGATATTATAACTGGTGTTAACTCAACCAATTTACCTAGAAAAGAAAACCGGCAGTTAGTAGAGTATATCAAAAAATTATCTAAGCATAGCCACATAACTAAAGTGCTCAATCTTTTACACAAAGTACTGCAACATCAATTGACCACTATTTTAACGGTTTTGATTTATTTTCTCTCAACCCGTTAGGGTAAAGGCTTTCTTTTTCATCTATCTATTACCAGATGACATTAACCCACTATGGAACAGAAATTCTCCAAAAATACGTTATTTAACTTCTTCTCTGGCAATGCATCCCCTCTACAGAAAAAGGCGATAGAGGAGTGGCTGGAAGAAGAATCTAACCGGGAGTGGTTCGTCCAATGCAGGCTAATGGTGTAAGAGTCAAAAGGGAAAAGGAACAGATTACGAAAGCTAACTCAAAAATGCTCTACCAATAGTAGAGAATAGAGTTAATCAAAATTTTATAACATTAGTCCTCACTGAAAAGTGGATGGGTGATGAACATGGGTCAGTTCATACTATGGATTGCAGTATATACACATTTTATATAGGTTAGGCTGCATGAAGATAAGCTATAAATTATTCACTTATATCACTGTCAACCCAGATGTTGCAAGTAGAAGCAAAGCTTTCTAACGAAAGTGGCTAAAAATATGACGGCAATAAAGTTCTGTTATTCAATATATTAATACCTACTCATTTTATGTGCATACTTGTTCTAAGAACCTATCGCCATATTTTAATCACACTCTTTGTAAGTCAATCCTTTTTCAGCCCGGCTTTTTCGCAGCAAAAACCCATGCTATTGTGGTTTGATACGCCAGCCTATCAGCCCGAGCAATTCAGTTACAAAGCTAAAGAATTTACAAATCCCTTTCATTTTGAAGAGAAAGGATGGTTTGAAGCAATGCCTGTTGGTAACGGACGCTTAGGTGCTATGGTATATGGTGGTGTTTTTGGGGAAAGAATACAGCTCAATGAAGCAAGTCTATGGGACGGCTATCCACGTGATGCGGCTAATCCACTCTCGGCTAAAGCACTGCCCCAGGTTCAGCAATTGATGTTTGATGGTAAAATAGATGAATCCGAACAGTTAGCCGAGAAAACGATGCTTGGCATACCTCTTCGTATTAATCCTTATCAGTCCCTGGGCGATTTATTTATTGAGCACTTACATGATAAAGCGGATACAGTGTACACCCAATACCGGCGCTGGCTGAGCCTTGATTCGGCGGTAGCCGTTACGCAGTTTCAAATGAAGGGTGTCAATTACCGCCGGGAGGTATTTGCCTCTAACACAGACAGCGTGATTGTGATCTGGTTTAGTTGTGATAAACCCAATAATCTCAACCTTCGGATTAAGTTGATGCGGGAAAAAGATGCGGTGTCATCAGTTTCTACCTCTGAGCCAAACACTATAGCCATGCAAGGCCGGATACACCGCCTGGACGATAAAACAAAAAAACCTGTCGGGATGCGGTTCAATGCATACATCAAAGCTGTGAGTAACACCGGTAAAATAGCCGTGGCTAAAAATGGCGTGATGACAGTAAAAGAGGCAAGCGAACTTGTACTTTACATGACAGCAGCTACCAGTTATAATAAGAAAGATCCTTCCAGCTCCTGTTTGCAAATCATTAGAAAAGCTGCTAACCAACCAGTAACTACTTTATTTAGTGCACACCTCGCAGATTATCAATCGCTCTACAACCGGGTAAAGATTAATCTATCAGCCCAGGCAGATCCATTTGAACTTCCCCAGGATAAACGGCTGGCACGGGTTATTAAAAATAGTTTTGAAGACCCTTATCTGTCTGAGTTACTCTTTCAATACGGACGCTACCTGTTAATTGCCTCTTCCAGGAAAGGAGGATTGCCGGCCAATTTACAAGGTATCTGGAATCAGAGCATGAACCCACCCTGGAGTTCTGATTTTCATATCAACATAAATTTGCAGATGAATTATATGGCTGCTGAAGCGGTAAATCTCTCAGAATGTACCTTGCCACTATTCTCACTAATAGATTCGCTTGCCGTGCATGGCAAACATACAGCTAAAATGATGTATAATGCACGAGGTTGGGTGGTGCACCACTTGACGGATGTATTCTGGCGGACGGCTCCTGCGGATGGGGTAGTAGGGGTTTGGCCAATGGGAGGGGGCTGGCTGGCGCATCATCTGTTTGACCATTACCTGTTTTCACGTGATCAGACTTTTTTGCGTGACCGGGCATTTCCGCTTATGAAAGGAGCCGCCCAGTTCTACCTGGACTTTCTGGTACCAATTCCAGAAGGTATGCCAATGGCTGGCAAACTGGTCACCAATCCTTCGCATTCGCCAGAAAATGCCTTTGAGAAGGCGGATGGCAGCCAGTTTCAATTTACCTATGGTGCAACGATGGATATACAGATTTGCCGCGAATTATTTACCAGTTGCCTGCAAGCTATTGATGAGTTGAGTACCCCAGAAAAGCCTTTTGACCAACAATTTAAAGCGGAACTGAAAAAAGCACTCGCTAATCTTGCCCCCATGCAGATAAGCCCACGGACAGGGATTTTGCAGGAATGGATAGAGGACTATAAGGAGCCTGAAATTGGCCACCGCCATATTTCGCATCTCTACAGCTTGTTTCCCGGAAATCTAATCAATGCCCAGACACTAGACTTTTATGCAGCTGCCCGCAAATCGTTGGAAAGAAGACTTAAGGGTAATCCGAATTTTGCTACCGAAGAAGCCAAAAACCGCTATAAAAGTTATGGGAGTTACCTGGATGGCAAAAGTTTTGGCGGGTGGCAAAGTGTCTGGATTGCCATGATGTGGCTCCGCTTAGGCGAGGCAGAAGAGGCATACAAACATCACCAGTATCAGCTGAAATATGGAATGAAACCTAATTTATTTGGTGCTGCCTATCAGTTAGACGGCACTTTCGGATCTTCTAATGTGGTAGCCGAAATGCTGCTTCAGAGTAATACCGGTGCATTGAATTTACTTCCGGCATTGCCTAAGTTCTGGCAGGCAGGTTTTGTATCCGGACTACGGGCCAGAAATGGGTATGAAGTAGACATCAGGTGGGAAAAAAATCAACTTGCAGAGGCAAAGATTATTTCAAAAAATGGTGGCTTGTGCCGATTATTGGTAAGCAAGCCTGTGAAAGTATTTTTGAACGGCCAGGAAGTTGCGACAATAAAAAATAATCAGAATGAAATTACCTTTTCTACCCAGAAAGGAGATGTGTATACCATAAATGCTGCTCAACTCTGAATTGAGCATGTAAGTGCCTACCAAAGAAAATATACAGCCGGAATCTGATTAGAATACTAGCTCTATACTAGTATATTCGTACTTTGTAGAAAGTTAACACTAGAGATCACAAATAAACTTATATAATCATTTTATTTTTAAAGCAGGATTATTTTAATATTTTTTTGTTTTCATTAGGGTAAACAAGCGCTTTTTGCATCTATCTTTCTGGAAGAGCTACCACGCTACAACTACTTGAACCGATGCATAAAAACATTAACCTGTTTAAAGAAGACAATCGGAAGACATCACCTTTCATGTTGGGATCAGAGAGCGAAAATAAAGATGATACGTTTTTTGATAATGAGCGGTTTATACGGAAAACCTTTGAGGATGATCCAGAAAAAGGGTTTGAACTTCTCTTTAAAGCCTACTACCGGCCTTTGTGTAGCCATGCCGCACGTTATGTATACTCAAAAGAACTGGCAGAAGACTTAGTAGGAGAGGTGTTTGAAAAATTTTTCAAAAAACAACTTCACCTACAGGTAATTACCTCTTTCCAGGCCTATCTTTTCACGGCAGTACGTCACCAAGCCTTTCAACATCTGCGGACTGAATTCAGCCGCAAGAAAGTGGTGCCCCTGGGGGAGCATGATATTAATTGCCCGGTACTAACCCCACATCAATTGCTCCAGTATGACGAACTGTATCTGGAAATAGAAAAGACTATTCATTTATTATCTCCGCCTGTTCAAAGAGTGTTCCTGATGAGCCGTTTTGAAGGAAAGAAGAATGCGGTAATTGCCGAAGAATTGCAAATTTCCATTAAAACAGTAGAGGCACATATCACCAAGGTTCTTAAGCTTTTGCACAAAGTACTGCAACATCAGCTAACTACTGTTTTAGCTGTTTTACTATATTTTCTCTCATCCCGTTAGGGTAAAATCATTTTTTTTCATCTATCTATTACCAGATGACATTAACCCACTATGGAACAGAAATTCTCCAAAAATACGTTGTTCAACTTCTTCTCTGGAAATGCATCACCTCTGCAGAAAAAGGCGATAGAGGAGTGGCTGGAAGAAGAATCTAACCGGGAGTGGTTCTTTGAGTGGCTGAAAGAATGGGAAAATGAACACCCTCAATTTCTGGCTGATACTGACCTGGCTTACGAGCGTTTTAAGTTTAATCTGAAAACCGGAAGCAAGAAAAAAGAAGTCAGGTTGTTACACACAGCCCCTCACCGCAAGATAAGGGTATGGATGGTAGCCGCTTCTGTGTTGCTTTTACTATGCTGCAGTCTCTGGTTTTTACAAGATATTATTTTATACAAAACCTATACAACGGCTTTCGGCCAAATAAAAAGCATTACCCTTGAAGACAATAGCCGGGTGGCATTGAATGCCAATTCATCCCTCCGTGTACCCCGTTATAGTTTTGGCTATGGAGACAGGGTAGTATACCTGAAAGGAGAAGCTGAATTTTCAATTACACATACGCCTACTCATCAAAAATTCATCGTAACCACCCCAGATAAGTTATCAGTTGAGGTACTGGGAACAAAGTTTATTGTTTATTCAAGACCAAGGGGAAGTAAGGTGATTCTGCAAACAGGCAAAGTCCGCGTAAGTAATGCTTCTAACGAATCTCTTACGATTGCTCCCGGTGATGTGGTCTCGTTAGACCAGAAAGGGGCATTACAAAAGCAGCCAGCACAAAACGTAGAGAAGTACTCAGCATGGAAAGAGCGGCGTTTTATTTTCGACCATAGCACTTTAACAGAGATTACTTACCTGATTGAAGAAAACTTCGGTGTAAAAGTGTCTATTCCGGATACTGCCCTTGCCAATAGGAGCCTATCGGGAACCTTTCAGGCCAACAATGTCAAAGAAATGCTTGAAATGCTCTCCGATGTATCTGATCTTCAAATATCCCAGGAAGACAATGTTTATATTCTTAGAGCCAACGAATAACTAAATCATCTTTGAGTCTGCATAATCACAATAAAAATATATCTATTTAAAAATTGCATTTTTTCGAGTTAAAATGTTTGTTTTTTAATTTATTTATCCTACTAACATGAACGAAAAATTTACCCATTTACCCAGAGCTATTCTCCTGACAATGGCATTTTATATGATTATTCCATTGGTTTTTGCTCAAACACTCAGTATGGATAGTCCGGCCATTGAACGCAAAAAACTGCAAAAGCAATCGCTGCGGGGTGTACTACTTCTTCTCAAAGAACGCTACCAGGTTGACATTGTTTTTGACGATAAACTGGTAAATGGCCGCAGTATAGAAACCGATGTACTCAACAGTGATTTAAGCTTTGAAGAGAAACTTTCCAGTATTCTTAATGAAGTAGGATTGAGATATAAGAAAACCAGGAAGGATGTTTACTTAGTGATGGCTCCTAAGGCTGATAAAAAAACGGCTTCTGGCTATTCAGATAAACCTGATCTGACGCAAGATTCTCTTGAAGCTACTGCGAATCAGGCCGCTGAAAAAGAAACTTTTAAAGGTATAGAGATGCAGGTTGCTGTAAATATAAGAGGTAGGGTAAGTGATGAAAATGGCAATGGAATGCCAGGTGTAAGCATAGTGTTAAAAGGTACCACCATCGGAACTTCCACTGACAGTAATGGGGATTACGCTATATCTGTCCCGGATGAACAGAAAAATGGCATATTGCTTTTTAGTTTTATTGGCTACACCACAGCAGAGACACCTATCAACGGGCAAAGTACCATTAATGTACAATTGATGCCAGATATTAAAACCTTATCAGAGGTAGTAGTAATTGGGTACGGTACGCAAAAACAACGCGAAGTAACCGGCGCTGTTGGGTCAGTTACGACCAAGGATATTGCCGGTGTGGCAGTAACCGGCCTGGATCAGACTTTGCAGGGTAGAATAGCCGGTGTACAGGTCACCCAGAACTCGGGCGAACCGGGCGGTAATGTATCGGTGAGAATCCGTGGGCTGGGCTCCATCAATGGGAGCAATGAGCCGTTGTATATTGTTGACGGAGTGCCTTACGGGTCACTGAATGCCATTAATCCCAATGATATCGAACGCATAGATGTGCTCAAGGATGCGGCCTCGGCAGCCATATATGGTTCAAGGGGCAGCAATGGGGTAGTAATCGTCACCACCAAGCGCGGCGTGGCCGGAAAGGTCCAGGTAACGTTAGACGCCTATGCGGGAATCCAAAGTGCCTCACGGAAACTGGATTTGCTAAATGGCCCACAATTTGCCAGACTTGCCAATGAAAATCTGGTGAACGGTGGTAAAGACCCCAACCCCGCCTGGAGTAATCCAAGCACGGTGCCCAATACCGACTGGCAAGATCAAATCTTCAGACCAGCCCCCATACAGAGTTACAATGTGAATATATCTGGCGGAAGTGAGAAGTCCCGCTCACTGGTGTCAGTGGGTTATTTCGATCAGGGTGGTATTGTGGCCCAATCGTATTACAAACGCTACACGGCGCGGATAAACAACGATTTTGATATCTCACCTCGTTTTAAGGTAGGTCTCACGCTTAACGGTGCCTTCGAGGACAAGCGGGGAACCCGGACGGATGGAGGGAATGGAAGTAGTACCCAGGGCGGTTTGATAACAGCGGCTGTTTCTCAGCCGACTATACCGCTGGTTGCTCCCCAGGAAGGGCTGTTCAGCCTCAATCCGGATGGAAGCATCGATCCGACCGGTAATAATTATTATGGCTACGACGGAACGGTTTTCGTTACCAACGTCGCCACTCCCGTTTGGTACCCGCAAGGCTTAAGTCATCCGACGTATGCTTACGAAAAGCTTAGAGAAGAAAATTTTAAATCGCAGGAATTTCTGGCCGCTGCTTTCGGGGAATACGAACTGATCAAGGGCCTCAAGGTCCGTTCGGCCATCAACCTTACTTTTTACAATAGAAACAGTGAAAGTTTTTGGAAAGGCATGCCAGTTCCTATATTAGAAGGCAGGGGTCTTTACGGAAGTAATGCGCAATTATGGACCGGGCCTAACCAGGGCAATCAGTGGAACTGGATCAATACCGTTTCGTACGGCAAATCTGTTGGCAAGCATAATTTAACTGCCCTTGCGGGTATTGACGCTCTGAAAGGCACCAGCCAGGGTATCAGCATTAACACCCAAAAAAACCCCAATGACCAGCCATTTGTAGATGGTGCTCTGTTTTCCGACCGGACTGTATCCGGTGGTGCACCTGGCGAGTTTGCCCTGTTATCTTATTTAGGACGTGTCACCTATGATTACGCCGGTAAATATCTCCTCACGGCCAATATCCGCCGCGACGGATCCTCTAACTTCAACCCCGATGGCGATTATCAGTACGGGGTCTTCCCTTCGGTTTCGGTAGGCTGGTTGATGTCCGAAGAGTATTTTATGGCATCCATGCCATTTGTTAGCCAGCTGAAAATGCGGGCCAGTTATGGTGAGGTAGGTAACCAGGGTATACCAGCATTTCAGTACCTGAGCATTTATGCCAACGAGGGAAACCGGAGACGGTATCCTTTAGGCCTGAACCAGGACCCGGTTGTGGGCTTTTATCAGGATAGGATTGGTACAGCTGATATTCGTTGGGAAACATCTACCCAGGCCAATATTGGTATCGATGCTGCTTTCCTGGACAACAGCATCAGCCTGACGGCCGATTACTACGTGAAAAAGATTGATGATATGCTTGGTGAATTCCCGCTACCCGCCTATCTGGGCGTTCAGAATAATAGGATAATCAGAAATGGATTCTCTATGGAGAACAGCGGGATTGAAATTGCGTTGGGTTACAACCGCCAGTTCGGGGACCTTGGTTTCTCAACCGGTGTCAATTTCGCTACGTTGAACAATAAAGTAACGAAACTGACCAACAACGAAACCGGATACGTCTCTTCAAATATTTCGGCCGGCGACGATGGCGGGGCTGAAACCCGTACAAAAGTAGGCGAGCCGGTTGCTAATTTTTACGGCTATGTAACCGATGGCATTTTTCAGACCCAGGAAGAAGTAGATGCGAGCGCTATGAGCGGCTTAGCAGACGTAAAGCCTGGCGACCGCCGGTACAAAGACCTGAACGGCGATGGAGTAATTAATGATCGGGATAGGACGATTATCGGCAACGGGCTGCCTAAATATACTTTCGGTTTCAACATGAATGTGAATTTCAAAGGCTTTGACCTTTCCGTCTTGCTAAATGGCCAGGCTGGTCTTGAGATTGCCAACCAAACCAAATACTGGCTAAGCCATATGAAGTACAGCAACACGGCCGGAGGAATCAACAACGGCTTTACGGATTTATTGGAAAGCTGGACGCCTGAGAACAGGAGCAATACCTTTACACGCAATACCCACGATGCTGCCCGTTCCAACAGATGGTTTTCGGACTTCAACATTGAAAACGGCACCTTCCTTAGGGTGCGTAATGTACAACTAGGCTACACGCTTCCGGAAGCAATCTCCCGGATGGTGCGCATGAATCGCGCCCGCATATATGTAGCGGCTCAGAACCTGTTTACCTTCACAGAGTATAGTGGTTATGACCCGGAAATGGGAAGCCGTGTTTCCAATGGTAGGGGCAATGCCCTGCAGACTGGTGTGGACTTTGGCCGTTATCCAGTCTCAAGAATGTTCACTGGGGGGATCAATTTCCAATTCTAAATGGCTAACTAAACCCATCACAGCTTTAACATTTACTAATCTTATTTAATGACCTATGAAAAAGGCACTTGTTTATACTGCAATTCTCACCTTGCTTACAGTGTGGTCGTGCAAAGATAAATTTCTTGAATTCAACCCTCCGCCCAATCAGTTCACAGATGTTACCTTTTTTAAAACGGCTGAGCAGTTCAATTCTTTCATCATCGGAACGTACACCGAATTGCTCAGATTCACCGATTGGACTCAAATGATGGGATATATTTCTCAGGAAGCACGTCCCAAGAGCACAATACCTATGGATCTTACTGCTTACATGGTACCTACGCAAGACAGAATCAGCAATTACTGGCAATCGATGTATGTGATCGGTAGCCGGGCGAATATTCTGCTTGCAAAGCTGGAGGAAGCCCCGGCAACGTTAAGCGAGGCTGACAGGGCAAGAATTGAGGGAGAAACCAAGTTCCTCCGTGGATTTGCGTACTTTAATATCGCACGCGCCTTCGGCAACGCTCCACTGCTGTTGGAGACTTATTCTATCTCACAAACTACAGTGGAATGTACGCCAGAAGACCAGATATGGGACCAAGTAATTGCGGATTTAACGGTAGCCAGCCAGAACCTGCCCACACGGGCAGAATGGGGTGACGCCAACTATGGACGGGCTACCAAAGGCGCAGCAATGGCTTTCCTGGCCAATGCCTACATGTACAAAAAAAACTGGGAGGCTGCGGCCAAAGCCTCTGAAGACCTGATAGCCTTGAATAATTATAAATTGGCGACTACTCCACGCGCGGGATTTACGGAAGCGTTAACCCCGGAAAATACCGGTGAGTCTATCTTTGAAGTTCAATACAGGGAGGGAGGTTTCGAATGGTCCAATCAAGTTCAAACCGGATCCCTGATCGGGGCCTTTACCGCACCCGATGGTATCTCGGGTGATTATGCGCCGTTTGGCGGTTGGGGAGAAATGGTTCTTGGTCAGGACTTAAGGAACTCAATGGACCCCCTTGACGAAAGACGAAGCTTGATTGTGAGGGAAGGCGAAACCTACAAAGGCGAGCGGATGACTGAACCCGTTATCCTCGGTACTACATTTAAGCTAACCCAGAAGAACGTCGATTTTTCAACCAAGTATTGGCTGGGGAAATCCGGCGATGTGGATGGTTCCAATGTTCCGCTGATGCGTTACGCAGAGTTTTTGCTAAACTACGCAGAAATTCTGTTTGAGCAAGGCAAAACCACGGAGGCCTACGCTCAGCTTAATGCTGTCAGAAGCCGGGCCAAACTACCTGATCTGGCTGTATCCAGCGACAGGGAGATGTTTATGAGGGCTCTAATGAACGAACGCCGCTGGGAACTGAATACGGAACCCAACATGTGGTTTTATTACACCCGTACCGGTAGACTTAAAGATTTAAAGGATGCCCAAGGCCAACCATACGATCCTAAATATAACAAGTTTCCTATCCCTCAGTCGGAACGTGATCAGAATCCCAACCTTTGTCAGAACGAAGGGTATTAATCAGACTCATTGTTAGCTTTAAAAGTTTAAATACTGTTTTCTCTTGTTGGTTTTATAGCAGTACTTCTAGGAAAGCCAATGATATACAAGCTACAACCTGTGAGATTTAGTAATTCTCACAGGTTGTAGCTTAAAATTTAAGTAGCTGTACATGCGCAAATCTGGAATGCTTTCTGAAAATGTTAATGATCTACTTCATGAAGTTTCTACGAAATGAATATTATTTGCCGGGAGTACTATTTGCCCTTCTGTGTGCATGTCAAGCCTCTGACAAACAAAAAACAGAAAAAACATTATTTGAACTTATCCCTTCCCAAAAGACCGGAATCTTTTTTGAGAATACCCTTAAACCGGATATTGACAACAATATTTTGGAATATGATTATTTTTATAATGGTGGGGGAGTAGCTGCCGCTGACTTTAACAACGACGGCCAAACAGACCTTTTTTTTTCCGGCAATCAGGTGGCCGGCAAGTTGTTTATTAATAAAGGTAATTTCAAGTTTGAAGATGTCACCGCTGCGTCTGGCATCCGGACAAGTGGATGGTGCACAGGAGTAAGTGTAGCCGACGTGAATGGGGATGGCTGGCCGGATATGTATGTATCTCATGCGGGTTTAGCAAATACACCTAACCAGCTTTTTATCAATGTGGGAAAGCAGGAGGGAGGAGGAATAAAATTCATAGAAAAAGCCAAGGAATATGGCCTTGACTACCAGGGGTTCTCCACCCAGGCAGCGTTTTTTGACTATGACCGGGACGGCGACCTGGATATGTACCTGCTCAATCATTTTCATGAAAAGAAAAACCCCAATTATCCCAAAACTAAAGTTGTAGATGGGTCGGCTCCGAGCAACGATAAGCTCTTCAGAAATAACGGAAACAATACGTTTGCCGAAGTGAGCAAGGTAAGTGGGATTACGCACGAAGGCTTTGGCCTGGGTATGGCTATAGCTGACCTCAACCACGATAATTGGCCAGACATATATGTTGCCAACGATTTTGCCTATGATGATTTAGTGTATATCAATAATGGGGATGCTACCTTCACAGAGAAGGCTAAACAATACCTGAAGCATACCTCCCGCTTTGCTATGGGATGCGATATAGCTGATTTCAACAACGATTTGTTACCAGATATTTACGTAGTGGATATGCTTCCCGACGATAACAAACGCCAGAAACTGATGAGCATTGGCATTACCAATTATGTTTTTAATTATTCCCTGCAACAGGGTTATCTTCCTCAATATGCCAGAAATACCCTGCAACTTCACAATGGTTTGCTCCCCAACGGGGATATTTCATTTTCGGAGATTGGGCAGCTGGCAGGTGTCTATAAAACCGACTGGAGCTGGTCGGCGCTGTTTGCTGATCTGGATAATGATGGCTGGAAAGACCTCTTTGTTTCCAATGGCATTCCAAAGGATATCACTAATATGGATTTTACCATGTATCGCAGCGGGCAAGTCAACCAGAGTTCCTATAACTATAATGAAGTTAAAAGGCAACTGTTAAAGGAGTTAGAAGGGCTGGAAACAGTAGATAAGCCTAATTTCGTTTTCCGGAACAAAAGGGATTTAACATTTGAAGATAAAAGCCAGGATTGGGGACTAGATAAAAAGGGCTTTTCCAATGGAACTGCATTAGCCGATCTGGATAATGACGGCGACCTGGACCTTGTGACGAATAATATTGATGCCGAGCCCTTTATTTTTAAAAATAACAGTGAGAAGTTTAACAAAAACAATTACCTGACTATCCAGTTAAAAGGCCATTTCTCACAGGGCACAAAACTAAAAGTAGTGCATGGCCGAAACCAGCAATACCTGGAGCACAATCTATACCGTGGCTTTCAATCTACCCAGGAGGACAAGTTGCATATTGGTTTGGGACAAGATACCCTGATTGATGTACTGGAAATTGTGTGGCCCGATGGGCGCTATCAACGTATTACCGGGGTTGCTGCCAATCAAACACTCGTTCTGGAGCACGGGAATGCAGAAGTCAAACATGCTGATTGTTCAATGGTAACAGATACTCTGTCAGCATCTCCTCTTTTTGAGGACATTACTGCATCCTCAGGACTGAACGTGATTCATCAGGAAAATAAGTATGAGGACTTCAATCTTGAACCGCTGCTGCCTCACCGGTTTTCCAGGAATGGACCTCAACTGGCTAGCGGAGATATGAATGGGGATAGACTGGAAGATTTCTGGATGAGTGGCTCAGCCTCTATTGCCGGAAAATTATTTTTTCAACAAAAAGACGGATCGTTTATCAGCAAAGATATGCCAGACCCAGGCTTTGAAGATGCCCAGGGATTGCTCTTTGATGCCGATAATGACCAGGACCTGGATTTATATGTGGTTTCTGGCGGCAACGAATACAACCCCTTGACGGCTACCTACCAGGACCGGCTGTATCTGAATGACGGCCGCGGAAATTTTACCTCTGGCAAAGAGAGTATACCAGTTGAGTACGCCAGTGGTAGTTGTGTACAGCCAGCCGACTTTGACGGAGATGGCGATATAGATTTATTTGTGGGAGGTAGAGTAGTTCCTGGGCGTTACCCGCTTATACCAGAAAGCTTTCTGTTATTAAATGACGGAGAGGGGAAATTTAGTAACATTACTCAGTGGGTATGTCCTGCGCTAAGCAGGATAGGGATGGTTACGGATGCTTTATGGGTGGATGTGGATGATGATCAATTTCCGGAGCTGATGGTAGTGGGCGAATTCATGCCTGTTACTATATTCAAAAACAATAAAGGAACCACTTTGGAAAGACTAGAAGGTTCCGGTTTGGATAGACTGAGCGGATGGTGGTATAGTATTGAAAAAGCAGACTTTGATAATGATGGCGACGAGGATTTTATCGCCGGTAATCTAGGGCTAAACAACCGATGGAAGGCAAAGCCGGCTACTCCTGTCAGGCTCTATGCCAAACCATTATCTGATGTTTCTGTTTTACCAATTCTAACGTATTTCTTGGATAAACAAGAACATACCATAGCAAATAGGGATCAGATAGCTAGTATGTACCCCGCCATTAAAGCCCAGTTTAATAATTATCAATCTTTTGCTACACAAACATTTGCTGGGATATTCCCGAAAGAGGAATCTGATAAGTTCAACATGTGGGAGGCCATGGAAATGCGTTCCATGTATATAGAAAACAAGGGCAACTGGCAATTTGCTTTTCATCCGCTACCTATGGAAGCGCAGTTTGCGCCTGTGCAAACCATACAAACAGGCGATTTTAATACCGATGGAAACACAGACGTTTTACTGTTAGGCAATGATTATACACCTGATTTTATGACCGGACGGTATGATGCATCACCTGGCCTGGTGCTTATAGGTAACGGACATGGACAGTTTACAAAATTACCTTACTCCCTTAGTGGCTTCTCTATTCAGGAAGATATCCGCTCTTCTATACAAATTGGGGTAAACGGAAAAAAAAGCTTTGTAATTGGCTCTAATGCGGCAGCCTTGAAAATAGTTCGCTGGACAGGCAACGTAAGTATGGGCCAGGTTGAAATTCTTTCAAAGGAATAGAAAAATGATTATACTAATTATTGCATATGTGTAACTTGGATTGTCCCCTTAAAATTCCTCCTAACACTAAAGTAGGACAAAAGGGATAGAAAACTTGTCACAGAAAGTAAGTGAAAACGTTTATTTTCCCTTCATGCCCATATATGAAGTTTCATTATTAGAGGAATTGATTTAACAGGTCTTTTCAATTACAGCTTTTAGGCCTCAAGGCACACATATACTTATGCAAGACCTTCATCAGCAGGCTATAGGTAGAATACTTCTGAGAAATTCTATACTTTTATTGTAAGGTCTTGATTAACAAAAAGAAGCGTTTTTTTATATTAATCTTATTTATGCGATATTACTTCCTGGTCATTATATTCTGGTTCATTCACGTTGTACCAGCTTTTGCTCAAACTAAAAAATAGCTGCTGCAGCCTCTTCAATATATCCGCCCATGTTGCTTTGGTATAAGCCTGCTACTTTACCCGATACCTTGCATGATAAAATGGGTAGTGAATACTAATAAGCATGATGTCTGGAACCGAAGCTATATTTCTAATACCCTATAGAAAACAGCTTTGTTGATAGCTTTATTTTCGATAACTTATCAGGTGCTGGTTTAACTCCATGCTTACTTCAAAAATATATTTATACCAACCCTCAACTCACAGAAAAGACATGCTTGTCAATAGTGGCCAAAGGTATTTTAACTCAATTCTTATTTTCTTGTTTACGGTAGCCCTTTTCAGCGCTTGCACTACCAAGGATTATTCTTCATCACAAAGTGCTTCTCCCACTTGGAAAGACGAAAAGCTGGAGATGAAGCGGTTCACGAAAGTGAAGCTGGCAGAAGACTTTGATGAACCATCGGAAATAGCGGTAACAGATGAAGGCAAAGTCATTCTCATTGAAAGAAAAGGCGGTATCAAATTATATTCCCCACATACGAACACAATAAAACAATTGGGGAATCTTACTGTGTATAGCGGCCAGGAGGATGGTCTGTTAGGTGTGGCTCTGGACCCGCAGCACATGCGCAATGGGTATGTGTATTTTTACTATTCTCCTACTGGTGAGAAACCCATGCAGCGTGTTTCACGCTTTACCCTGCAAGGAGATAGCCTCCTGTTGAACTCAGAAAAGGTTCTAATAGAAATACCTACCCAACGGCAGGAATGTTGCCATTCGGCAGGTTCCCTGGCCTTTGGTCCGGATGGCAATTTGTTTATTGCTGTAGGAGACAATACTAATCCGCACAATCCGGGGTATTATAATTCTATAGACGAGCGGAAAGGACGGGAAAACTGGGATGCCCAGCGCACAGCCGGAAATACCAATGATTTGCGGGGAAAAATTCTGCGTATTCATCCCGAGGAAGATGGCAGCTATACCATACCTAAAGGAAATCTTTTTGCAGAAGGCACAGAAAATACACGACCCGAAATATATGTGATGGGTTGCCGTAACCCTTACCGTATTTCTGTGGATGCCAAGCGAGGCTGGTTGTACTGGGGTGATGTAGGCCAGAATACGGTAGATAATCCAAAAAGGGGACCTGTCAGTTATGATGAGTGGAATGTAGCTAGGGAAGCAGGATTTTTTGGATGGCCCTATTTTGCAGGTCCCAATGCAGCCTATGCTGATTTTGATTTTGCTACAGAAAAGATCGGCCCCTTTTTCGACCCTCAAAAGCCGGTAAATGAGTCAGTAAATAATACCGGTCTTACGAATCTTCCGCCGGCTAAAAGTGCCCTTATCTGGTACTCTTATGATGAATCACCTGATTTTAACTATTTAGGTACAGGTGGCAAATCTCCGGTGGCAGGCCCGGTATATTACAGCGACCACTATGAAAAAAAGACTAACGATACTACCAAACACCTGCCGGCTCATTACGATGGTAAATTCTTTATAGCCGAATGGATGCGGGACTGGATCAATGTCGTTACCCTTACGCCAGATGGCAAAGTAGATAGTATAGAAAGGTTCATGCCAGACACCAAACTCAATCATCCCATAGACCTGGAAATAGGACCTGATGGCGTGTTATATGTGTTGGAATATGGTACCTACTGGTTTGCCAAAAATAAAGATGCCGGCTTGTACCGCATAGAATACAATCGTGGAAACCAGGCCCCTATAGCAGTGTTTAAAACGGATAAGTCTACTGGAGGTTTTCCACTTACAGTGCGTTTTTCTTCAGAAGGAAGTTATGATCCTGATTCATCTGCGCTTTCCTATCAATGGTATTTCGATAAAAAGGAAGCACAATCCAAAGAGGCAAACCCAACCTTTACTTTTGAGCGTGCCGGTACGTACACGGTGCGGCTGGTAGTGTCGGATAAGGAAGGAAAAAAGGGTGAGAAAAAGCTGCAAATCAAAGCAGGCAATACCGAGCCGGAAGTGGTACTGGCTGTAGATGGCAACAGTAGTTTTTACTTCAATAATACACCTATCCATTATAAGCTCAATATTATAGACAAAGAAGACGGCAGCCTACAAAGCGGGGAGATAAAAGAGCAAGACGTAAAAGTTACCCTTGCCTACCATACCATGGGCCCGGACTTAACTATGGTTGCACAGGCGCATGAATCTTCGCCAGTAAACCTGCCAGGCCAGGCATTGATGGAAAAAAGCGATTGTAAGTCCTGCCATGCCATGAAAGAAAAATCTGTGGGGCCAAGCTATGTTGCTATTGCCGAAAGGTATAAAAAAGAAGAAGCTACCATAAAAAAACTCGCAGAAAAAGTAATTTCAGGGGGTAGCGGCGTTTGGGGAGAGTATGTAATGTCTGCTCACCCGCAGCTTTCCATTGAGCAAGCATCTGATATAGTTACCTATATTTTGTCTGTGAATGAGCAGTCAGAAGCTACCCGTACAGTGGCTCCCACAGGAATCATTAAACCAGTAAAAACCAATAAAGGAGAGGCCGGAGGTGAATATATACTTTCGGTAAGCTACCAGGACAAAGAAGCAATGGGTGTGGGCTCAAATCTGGTGAAGAAAAACTTTTACTTCAAATCTCCTAAGCTAAAAGCCATCAACTCAAATGATGATAAGGCTGTAGCAAAGTTAAGCGAAGGCGTTATCCGCTTTGCAGAAAACGGCTCGTGGATTATGTTCAAGGATGTTGACCTCGCTGTTCTTTCTTCTGTAGTCTACAAGGTAGATCCTTCACAAATAGGAGGGAGGTTGTCCTTACATATAGACAGGCCAGATGGAAAGGAACTATCCAGTGTAGAGGTGGGACAGGCAAAAAAATCACAGAAAACAGGCGCAGATCAAAAAGATACTAAATGGAAGGAGGTGTCAGGTAAATTACTTCCCCAGAAAGGAGTTTATGACATTTACATTGTCTACCATGACCCCAAAAACGCCCAATCCAGTATGTGGACCACGCTGTACCTTGACTGGATAGAATTCCGGAAGTAACCAACAAGATTAAAAACTCAGGATAGTATTTTTTTAAACCAAACTTATATGATGCTCTCTTATTATAAATATGTATCTCTTACGGCTATTTGCTTTTTACTTGGATTTACCCTACCAAGGCATTTATCTGGGCATCTCCTAGCTAAAAAGGAATCAGTAAAGCAGAAGGAAAAATGGACTCGTATATTTGATGGCAAAACCTTAAAGGGATGGCATGCCATACCGGGAGGCGAATGGAAAGTGGAGGATGGAGCCATAGTAGGAAGAAGCAACAAAACAGATCAACGGCATGGGTTGCTGGTAACAGATAAGAGCTACCAGGATTTTGAGATACGCATCCATTACAAAGCTATTAAAGGGAATAGCGGATTGTACTTTCGGGTAGATGAAGTAGGAGGTGTGGTGGGCGTAAACGGTTTTCAAGCCGAAATAGATCCCGAAAGGGATGCAGGTGGCTTATATGAAACTGGTGGCAGAGCATGGGTGGTGCAACCAACGGCAGAAGATGTAAAAAAGTGGTATAAGCCTGATGCGTGGAATCAAATGACAGTTAGGGCAGAAAAAGGTCATATTGTAGTACATGTAAATGGACATAAAACAGCCGAACTTTTCAATGATCCGGGCAGACTGAAAGGTCATATTGCCCTTCAAT
Organism: Rhodocytophaga aerolata; assembly: GCF_030503435.1. Classification (GTDB taxonomy): domain Bacteria; phylum Bacteroidota; class Bacteroidia; order Cytophagales; family 172606-1; genus Rhodocytophaga; species Rhodocytophaga aerolata. Next base: position 1,940 of record NZ_JAUKPO010000056.1, on the reverse strand, counting down.
TACATGGGGGCCAGGACATGCATGTGCTTTTCAAGGATATTGAATTGAGAGGACTATAAAATGTGGTTCAAAGTTATATACCCTTCAGCTCCTTTTAAAATAATCATCCGTTAGAGGCATGCGCATCTAAAAGTTGGCTGGGGGTATGTAACAATTAAGTGTGTAAACAGGCTTATCAACACAATTAATTTATGCCAATGAACCTATCCAAGTCATTAACGGCTCTTATTCTTATCTCATTGCTTGCGGCTTGCTCACCTAAAGAGCCTACACTTACCCTGCACCGTGAAATAAACTATCCGGAAAGCAAAGTAATCAAACGCCTGGTGTGGGAAAGTGAGCCATCTAAGTATCCCGGTAGCGGAACGGATATGCATTGGTGGACTTGGGGCATTGACAGCTGTTTATATGTGATTGATGATGATGGAGCCAACTTTGGTGGGCCAGGATGGTATGCCCATTTGTTGAAGTCAGAAGGAGTTCCACCAAATCATACCCTGGAAACAGTTACCGATTTTCAATTTTATGACTTTAGGGCCAATCTTCCCGACAAACTAATAAGAAGATACGTTTGCGGCGTGGTAGCAGTAGATACTAACGTCTACGTAAGCATCTATGATTACGATTGGAATATCCCTTCAAAACCGGTCAACCGCGATACCCTTGTTAAACTACTTAAACAATTTCACCCATGGGAGCAGATGAGCCCTCCGGTAAGAAACCAGGTTGGCTTCATCGACGGATTTTCAAAAAATTATGGGGTAGCCGGAATCATCCAATCCAAAGACCTTGGAAAAACCTGGACTAACCTGCCGGGAAAAGATACGCCCAATTTTTTGGGTCCAGGTTTGGTGCCCCAGCATTTTTAACCTTTAGGCCAGGAAATACGCAAACTCCCGAAGATCTTAATCCCTATATGTATATGATATCCAACGATGGAAACTGGGCATCAGGTGATCATGTATTTTTAGGAAGGGTTCATAGAGATAGTATTATTATCCGCAGCGCCTGGCATTTTTATCAGGGCAAGACCAAGGCTAATAAGCCTCTTTGGACAAGGGAAGAAAAAGCAGCCAGCCCTATTTTTTCTGATCCAGGTCATGTTGGCCATCCAACCATTACCTATAAAGCACTTAAGCGGTACATTCTTTGTATATCAAGCGATATGATTCCACATCGGGAAAATGCCTCAGCCGAAGAGACCAACAAGTGGAACTGGGAGTCGGAAATGCAGTTGTACGAAGGGCCTACTCCATGGGGCCCCTGGTTTATCTTTCACAATGAAAAACAATGGGGAGGAAAAGAGCATACTGCCTACCTTCCGCAAATGCTATCTAATTGGCTAAGCAAGGATGGATTATCTGGAAGTATTCTTTTTGCAGGCGACTATGTGAAAAGGAAAGCGGAATACTATGGGTTTATGACTCAGCAGTTTCGTTTAGAACTTAAATAACCATTGTTAATCCATATTGGCTTTGATGAATGAAACAACATCTTCATGGTATATTTATACAGTAAGCATTTATGCTAAAATGGCTTAGTCAGCCATTTTAGCAATATAAGTGTAAAGAGATGCCAATGAGTATGGCCATTTATGCGCTCTTAAATGGTGCTAAATATGAGCATCGAGCCTAAAAAAGTGTCTGGTCCTCTAATTCTCGTACAGAAATGGGCAAGAAGATAATGTTAAAAAATCATAGCTTTAAGTTACCTGAAAGGAGCCTATTTTATACCTTATATTAGATATTTAAAACCAATTTGTTTCTCTACATATTTATATTAATCGCTTTTAAGTGATTGCCCACACTTTTGAGGAAGACTGGTAGTAAGTGTTTTCTTCAAACTGAAATAGTAGATCTATGTAAAGTAAGTATGGGGACAATAATAAGTTAAGCTATAAATTAAAATCAGAGAAATGAATACATAAAGATTTACCTATA
>NZ_JAUKPO010000055.1 GCF_030503435.1 Rhodocytophaga aerolata | reverse complement strand
CACAGAAAAACTAAATTTTGCGTATCTCAAGGAAATTGTTGTAACGCTAACTCCCCCTTTCGGTTAACGACTTTAAAAGAGTAGATAAGCATTATCAATAGTTAATTGAGTACTGACTCCTCAGCACCTGCAAATGAGTGAATACAAGTAATAATTTTTCAAAAGGTGTAGATAAAACGCTAATTTGACAGTCGGAAATAATAACCTTTTATATCTAAAACCACTGTAAAATTATATGCTTATGAGATTTACCTTATTTTTTTTAGTGTTTATCTGCTACATAGGCGCTTTGGCACAATCTAAGAAAGCAGCACACGAAGATGTAGCGACAAAGCAAGAACTTAAACCGGATAAAGATAAACCTGTCTGGATGCTGACTTACTTTCGTCAGCGCTATCCTACCCGAATTGAGATTGATGAGAAGGGAAATACAGTAGAGGTACCTTTAGCAGATCCGATGCTGATAGCTAAGCTGCATGTGGCTTTATCTACTGATGGACGAAATTGGACTCCTTTGAATAATAATAATCCCCTATGGGAGCAGCCAATGCGGGATCCTTTTGTGCGTCGGGGTCCTGATGGGATTTGGCGTATCTTAGCCACAGGGGTGGGAAGAGGTGACAATTGGGAGAAGATAGGGCCAAGTTGTTTGTATGCCACATCGAAAGATCTGATCAACTGGCAACTAGAAGCTTCTTTGCCCTTGATGAAAGAGGTACGCGATGAGGCAGGAGCCTTGGCTAGAAATATTTGGGCACCAGAATGGTTGTATAATGATCAAACAAAAGAGTATATCCTATTCTGGTCTTCCTCCTTTCAAGATGCAGGCTGGAAACAGAGCCGGCTTTGGTATTGTAAAACCCGAGACTGGAAAACATTTACGCCTGCTAAGGTACTGTTTGCCCCTTCCTACTCAGTTATTGACGGAACAATACTGAAAGATAAAGGCACTTATTATCTGTTTCACAAAGAGGAGGAATTTGGGGCCAAAACCGGTGAAAGGCGGGCCATCAGGGTAGCCACCTCTACGAACCTAGAGGGGCCATACACCATTGTGGAAGGTCATTTAAACAAAGGGCAGATTGTGCCGGTCATCACCGAAGGGCCAACTGTGATGGAAGACCCGCTAAAAGAAGGATGGTTACTGCTCTATGATTATTGTATGACAAATCGTTTTGGTGCCTCTTACTCTTCTGATTTGCTTACCTGGAGGGTGGAAGAAAAGGTAAGTTTTCCATCTGAAGCCCGCCATGGGTGTGTTTCACTACTAACCCCTCAAGAAGCTAAACTGTTACTAAAAACGTATGCAGGTAAACCTTGAGATAAAAGGGTTTTGAGAACACACCTTAAAAATATTGCTACTAAGCTATAAATGATCTCTTACTATTAATAAACCCAAAGGGGGAGTTAAACTATTTTGGGCAGTGATCTTATTTGGCTCATCGGTAGGAATAATAAATTGCCGTTTATGCTTAACTTTCTATTCCATTTCTGGTTGCAAATTCATTTTGATATGATACGAAATTACTTCACAACTGCTTTGCGCAACATGGTCAGGAATAAAGTATATTCCTTCCTTAATATAAGCGGATTGGCGGTAGGAATGGCTGTGGCCATGCTTATTGGTTTATGGATCTACGATGAATTTGCTTTCAATACCTATCATACCAAGCATGAGCGGATTGTAAAAGTCATGCAAAACCTTTCTGACAATGGAGCGATACAAACCCTAGAAAGCGTGCCGTATCCCTTGGCTGAAGAACTTAGAAATAAGTATGGAAGCGATTTTAAGCAGGTGGCACTGGCAATGAGTGATGTAATGAATGTGTTAAGGTATAAGAACAATACATTCACAAAGCAGGGGACTTATTTTGAACCACAAGCCCTTGACATACTCAGTGTAAAATTACTCAAAGGAAATGCACAATCTCTCGATGAGCCAACATCCATTATTCTTTCTGCTTCCCTGGCAAAAAGCCTCTTTACCTATACAGATCCACTCGGTAAAATCATACAACTGGATGATAGCATTGCCATAAAAGTGACAGGGGTGTATGAAGATTTTCCTGCCAGTTCCAGTTTTCATGAAGTATCTTTTATAGCCCCCTGGCAACTGTACTATAACCTGAATCCCTGGGTAAAAGAACTGGCTAATCCCTGGCGTGTGAATGCTTTCCAGATTTATGCACAGGTAAATAGTCGTGCAGATATTGATAATATTTCATTAAAAATAAAAGATGCTTCGCTACCTCATGTTCCTAAGAAACTAGCTAAAAGTAAGCCTGCCTTGTTTCTCCACCCAATGGATAAGTGGTATTTACAAGAGCAATTCAGAGATGGGTTGAATACAGGCGGGCGAATAGAATATGTGTATTTATTTGGCCTGATTGGTTGCTTTGTGTTGCTGCTGGCTTGTATCAACTTTATGAATCTTTCTACCGCCCGCAGTGAAAAAAGAGCAAAAGAAGTAGGCATTCGCAAAGCTGTCGGATCATCTCGAATAGGATTGATTTTACAGTTTTACAGCGAATCTTTTATCATGGTGAGTTTTGCCTGTATACTTTCTTTCCTTTTGCTCTGGCTTTCACTGCCTTGGTTCAATCAAATCGCCGGTAAAGATATACACCTGTTGTGGTCCGAGCCTCTGTTCTGGGCATTAGCCATTGGTTTTAGCTTGTTTACAGGTTTTGCCGCAGGCACCTATCCGGCATTGTATCTTTCCTCTTTTCGTCCCGAGCAAGTATTGAAAGGAAATATTCGTACGGGCAGCTATACTTCCTTACCCAGGAAAATACTGGTAATCATTCAGTTTACAGTTTCTATGCTGATGATTAATGCTACCATTGGGGTGTATCACCAGATAGAATTTGCCAAGAACCGCCCTATCGGCTATGATACGAGTGGATTAGTAGCTATTCTACAAACCGGCCTTGACGTGCACCAGCATTTTGAAGTAGTCAAAAATAAATTACTCCAGACCGGTGCTATCCTGCAAGTTTGTGAAACAAATAGTCCACTTACCCAGATCTGGGCCACCAGAAACAGCGTTGACTGGCCCGGAAAAGACCCTAATCTGGTGGCGGACTTTGCCAACATTGGTATATCCTATGAATATGGAGCCACCATCGGATGGCAACTTTTAGCCGGACGGGATTTTGCCAAAGACTTTACAAGCGATTCCAAATCAGTTATTTTAAATGAATCTGCTATACGATTGATAGGCTTGAAAAATCCCATTGGACAATCGCTTCTGTGGTATAATGAACCCTATCAGATCGTGGGCGTAGTGAAAGATGTGATTAGTCAATCGCCTTATAAGAAGGTGAAGCCTACTTTTTATCACTTGTTAGGGGAAGAAGCTAGTTATGTTCTGGCAAAAATACATCCGCAAAGTACGGCTAAAGGGGCTTTGCAACAAATGGAGGCTATATTTCAAACCTATAATCCAAGCCAGCCATTCGATTACGGGTTTGTAGACGAAGAGTTTGCTAAAAAATTCGATACGGAAGAGCGGATCGGTCAGCTTTCGATTCTGTTCACAATTCTGGCCATTTTTATTTCTTGCCTAGGCGTTTTTGGCTTAGCCTCCTTCCTTTGCGAGCAGCGCAACAAGGAAATGGGCGTAAGAAAAATACTAGGTGCCAATACCTTTCATCTGTGGGCTTTATTATCGAAAGACTTTATAGTGCTGGTGCTCACTGCCTTTCTGATCGCTACTCCGCTTGCCTATTATTTTATCTATAAATGGTTAGAGAATTTCGAGTACCGGACAACCATTACATGGTGGATTTTTGTTGTAGCTGGTACAAGTGTGTTAGTGATTACTCTCCTGACCATGAGCTATCAAACCATTAAATCGGCGCTCATCAATCCGGTACACGCTTTACGCAATGAGTAAGTAGCCTATTCTGCATCCAATTAAGAAAAATGGATCCCACCTAACTACAAATAAAGCTCCTCCTTCTTGCTTAGGCAAGCTTCATAATAGTACTTACCAGGGCAACTATTATGTGTTACTGGAAAGGGGTATTTTGAGTTACTTCATTACAACTTTAGCTACTTATTCAGCTGACAACCTACAATTGCTATTAACCTAGTGTTCATTTTTTGAGGTTAGGCCATTTTTACTTGGTAGTCTTTAGTTAAATATTAGCTAAAGCTATTTTAAGAAATCCAGGATTGCTTTTGCGGTTTCCTCTGGTTTCTCTTCCTGAATGAAATGTCCCGATCCTTCTATTTCCTTCATTTCATACTTAAGGACATGCCCAGATAAAAAATTCTCCAAGATGCCAAAACTTGCCGGTGAGGCAATCCCTTTAGTTACATTTTCAATTTTTGAATAACTCTTTTGGTCTGAGATATCCTGACAGAACGCCTGATACCAGGCATTGGAAGCTCGTATGCTTTCTTTGTCATTATAGTGGTGGATATATACAGATCGGTCAAAGGCATTGATCGCCTCTTGGGTAACAAGCAGCTTATCCAACAGATGATCTAACAACAAGCCAAATCGTCCTTCCAGCAGTTGGGCGGGCAAGTCGTTTACCTGATTAAAGGCTACCCACCAGGGATATACAGGCGCTCCTACGGGCAGCATGGGTAGCCGGTACATATTCTCATCGGGAGGCGGGGTGTCTAAAAGAATCAGTTTTTTGACTTTTTCCGGATAATTGGCCGCAAAGGCATACGCAACATTGCCACCCATGTCATGCCCAGCCACATTTACCTTTTCATAACCTAAGGCAGCCACCAATTCCTTGATATCGCTGGCCATATGCTTCTTGGTATATCCTTCTACAGGCTTATCACTATCCCCCATTCCCCGCAAGTCAACCACAATTACGGTATGCTTTTCAGCTAAGAGAGGCATAATATAGCGGTAAGACCACCAGGTTTGAGGCCAGCCCGGCAATAATAGCAAGGGTTCTCCACTTCCTCCGATCACATAGTGAAGAGTTAGGTTATTGACTTTTTGAAAGGAACTAATGAAACCCGGTATTTTTTTAATCAGATTTTCAGTTGAGTATTGATTCATATATATATAGATTTATTCGTTTAATCCGATGGCCCCTTTAAAGGAAGTCCAGGCAAACTTCTTACTATCATTCCTGGCAACATCCCCCGACTCAACAGCATAAATGGAAGTCTCAATGATTGATCCGAACAAATTAAAAATCCAGGGCAGCGTTAGCTCATCGTTAATGCGTTTCTGCTTTTGAAGATCCTGGATGATTTTTAACCATTTCGATTTAACGTTATCAGATTCAAATTCTTTTTTACTATCTACCTCTGAAAAGCTACTGCGCTCATAGATTCTTTTGACGAACGAATAATTAGCTCCTTGCTCAATGGCAGCAAATAACATATTCCTTACCTTTTTTATTGGCTCGTTATCACTTGCATAGGCTTCATTCATCGCCTTGTTACATCTATCGAGCATCTCATTTTTGCAAGAGTCAAGTAAGTCCTGGCGATCTTTAAAATATCGATGCAGCGTTCTGCGGGACACCTCGGCATCTTGAGCAACCTTCTCTAAAGTAGCTGAATCGTTGAGCCGAAAGCATTTCACGGCAGCAGCTATAATTTTAAGTTTAACATCAGTCATGACACAAATATATGTAATATGTCTCAAATAAGTGACATAGTTAAAAAATATTGATTAACTTTATCGTGAACGGATTCAGAATGGGATTAAGCAAAGTTTTGCAGTTAATAGTTAGTAAGGTGAAATCATGAGATGGTTGCTGATTTCTAGATAAAGAGTGTCATGCCGCCTCTTTTACTGACAGAGAAAAAGTAAAAAAAAGTAATGGTGAGTTACCTCAAAGGGGAAGTTACTATCACTTTAGATATGCATTTAGATGCAAACTTACAATCGTTCTTAACGTAGTGTCCACTTTTTTCGGGAAGTCCAGTATTGATAAACTCATTACCTTAGTATAGGAAGCTAAAGTGGTATTTGATGACATTATCACCCATAAAGTACCTTTGAGTGAAGCTTCCAACATGTATGATATACCCAATAAGAAAGAAGACAATTGCGTGAAAGGGGTGTTGAAACCTTAAACAGGTAAAACAAAGTCCAGTCAGATAAGGGATTCTGTCCTTGTAATCAAGGATGACTAGATAGGCTCCTTACTTTAGAATCCAGGCAGGAAAAGGAGTAGCTTTATATACTCAAGGGATAAAGCTACTCCTTTCTGCTTTTAGTGGTGTATTACCATAGTATATGTAAGTAGTGTTAAGTGAATATTATACACTTACTTGTGTTTCTCTGGAAGAACCAAATGCAAACAATAAGCCGAGTCCAATCATAACAGCAATGCTTGCAAATAACAGAGGAGATAATTCCTTATTTTGTTCTACCCCCACAGGAGCTTCTTTACCTTGGGGCTGATAGATGCCTCCGGTTACCTCTAAAATTAAACGGGTGGTTTCCAGAGGAACATCTAATTGAGGAAAATGGCCACTGGTGGCAAACCAATGCAGTTTGGCATCTGGAAATAAACGCAAAGCTCTATTTGCTTGTCCAGGCAAGCAAACCCGGTCCTGCTTACCCCAGCCAATTACAAGTGGTTGCCTGGCAGCTCCTACCGGAAGCCCTCTTTGTTTTTCTCCATAGGCTAGGTTATAGAGTAATTCACGAAAGGTATTGGTAGGTACAAAAGTGCGCAGTTCATCCAATGCCACCTGCGAAGGGAGTGCCCAGGGACGGGATGAAAATTGGGCAAAAAGCAAACTGCGACTAATGGTATTACCAGTCAATTGATGTAAAACAGGTTGTAATCCCTTCACCAGCTGGGCAGATAGTCGTACAGAGTGATAGAAAAAAGGCACCTCCCATCCTCGCCAGAATCCTCCCGGATCAAGTGATATCACGCTTCCCAGCACGCCACCCCGTCTAACGAGTTCAAGTACTAATCGGGCACCCATCGAACTACCCACGGCATCTATGCCAATCAGGTTATTTTCCTCAAGGAAAAGAGTCACTGCATCAGCTAGTGTGCCGATAGAAACTTCTCCAGGTAAGGGTTTGGAGTCGCCAAAACCTGGCAAGTCTATGGCGATTACCTCTCGCTCTGCGGCCAAGCCATCGATTATCCTGTTCCAGGAGCGATGACTACTACCAATACCGTGAATGAGTAAAAGCAGTTTACCAGAGCCTTTTCTTTTGTAATACATTTCCATAGATACGTTGCTAAAATATAAAATTAAAACTTAAAAGCTCTGTGCATAGGCTTAAGACAAGAGAATTGTAATCTAATGATTTATCTCTCTGGTGTCACTATCAAAGATGAAATAATGCTGTTACTTATAACTTTCTTTGGGTAGAACAACCAGCACTTTCCCTCGATGCGATTAAGCAGGTCCTCTTAAAGACCACGCACCCCGCTAACAGTATATATGTGAAAGAGTAGGTGAATACTACATTGAAAAACTTTAGTAGTGAAGCTAAGTAAATACCTAACCCGATATTTATTTCACGATTACTTAACTGATAGCCTGTATAAATTAATTCCCCCTTTCCTGAAACTCAAAAGAAAAGCAGAGAACCTTAAACCGTATAAGTTTTCTACTTGGCTTCTGTCCGAAAAACTGGGGGCCTTACACTTTAGCAAAACAAACATAGCTATAAAAATAAGCCAGATTTTCCTCCATCGGATTCTTGCTAGAGCATTTATTGTTAAATAGTCATCGTAAGAAGCATGGCCCATAGAAGTTTTGCAGATACAAGTATCCCGTTGGATAATTTGTTCGTTTGAGAAATAAGCGCTTCTATTTGGGCTTCCCCAATGTAGTTTCCATTAAAGATAACCGCACTGATATTTCGGGTATGGCCTACATCAGATACAGGATTTGTGTTAAGAATAATCAAGTCAGCCACTTTTCCTTCCTTAATGCTTCCATACTGACTTTGAAGATTAAAATATTGAGCCGGGTAGAGGGTAGCTGTTCTTAATACTTCAAAGGGGGGTAATCCAGCCAGAGAGAGTTCCTCTAATTCCTCATGTAAGGAGGAGCCGGGCAACTCGGGAACATCCGAACCGGCAAGTATTTTCACCCCTTGTCTGTAGGCCTGATAGCTAACCTGAGAACTTTTCAGATAAAAGTCCATGTAGATTTGTCTGCCATCAGCTGAACTATCTTCACTTATTGTGGCGTCTAAGTCCTCAAAAGATAAGAACCGCAAGATGGGGTTTATCTGCTCATACCTTTTTCTAAATCTCGCGTTGTCTGCATAGGCATCGGCTTTTCGCGTCAGGTGAGTGGGGCAATACCAGGTACGGTTTTTTGCCAAGGTTTCCAGGATCTGCCCTAGTTTCACTGTATCATGCTCAGCTAACAATCTTTTCCTGAAATGGGTATTGTCAATTTTTCCCGCATTAGCTGTAACTACTACCTGATCTGCGCCGGAAAAGCTTTCCCAAAGCAGAAATTTAGCATGTTCCAAACTTTTCATTCCTGCATTCGAGGCTTCAATGGCACTTACGCTATAGGGTTTATGCCCAACCACATCCAGACTAGCCAGTTTTGCCTGGGCTGCCAGGGCGAAAAAGGATTGGCGGGGAATATTGTTGTAAATCTTTACCTGTGTAAATTCATGGGCTTTCAAATGTCCAATCAGCATTTTGGCTTCCTGCCCATTGGAGCAATTGAAATAATGTGGAGACCTTTTAAACATAGGGTGGGGCCCTTCAACGGCAAACGAAGAGTAACTGTGAACCCACGGCCCAATGAGTTTTCCCTCTTGCACGGCAGCATTCCACTCTTTGGTCAGGCTAACCGAGCTGGCAAACAAATCTCTGTTGTTAATGGCCCCCCGCATATCCCTTATATGGGTAACACCACTGGCTACAAAGAGGGGATAGGCGATGGCGGGTGAAAGATGCATCAGGTGCGCATGCATATCCCAGAGTGCGGGCAAGAGAAATTTTCCTGAGCCATCGATGATTTGCCGGTTTGGAAGTACTTCAGGTTCATTTTGGGATATTGATCTAATGAAATTGCCCTCAACGAGAATGTTCCTGGCAGGCAAAATGGTGTCATTTTCAAGGTCAATCACTGAAATGTTCTTTATCAGATAGACATGGAAAGCCTGCTCATCTAAAGCTATTTGGGGTAAAGGATAAAAAACCATACAGGCAAACACACCAATCAAACAGGGTAAGCAAAGGAGACTATGGGTAAGTATCTTTTTGAAGTACTTCACAGAACAGGAGATTTGCACGAATATAATTGATGGCAAGAGATTATCCCTCGGTTTACCCATTTTACTGATTTGTAGTTCATTCAAAAAACAAGCTACCTGCAAAAAGAACAATATGGGAAAACATACTACCGGGATTTACATGAACTTTTAAGACATCTGCATTGCGGGCATAAAATTCAGATAGAGGTGTATCAGAATGAGCAGTAGAGCTAAAAAAATGCCACCTGATGCAAGGGAAAATTTCTCAAGATTTAGATATGTAATCATACAGTGTATATACGTTCCAGTGGTTAGGTAATATCTGGATACCGGTTATTGAATAAGACATCCACTTCCTGCAATCACCTGCCATGAATCGTTGAAGCGTTTCCATACCCGTAAATACCTGAACTTTCCATCAATGATTTGCCCGGCATACGTTGCCTTTAACGTGAGGGTAACGGCGACAGTGGAAATATTTTCAATAATCCTTACCGTCTGGTCTGTTGCCGAAATGTGATGCACATTCATACTGCCTGAACGGTACATCTCCATATCCATGGGCTTTGTAATCGTTTGCCCTGTTGGAATATTGAAAAGTAAACTTTCGTGTAAAAGCTGGTTAAGAACCTTGAGGTCACTGGTTTTTATTGCTTCTAAAAGTCTTTTTTCACAGTCAATAATTTGCTCTTCAGGTGTCATCAGTTATTGAATCAATCTATGGTTGATGGTGTAGGTATAAAGGTTACTTATGCTTGGGTGCCAGGCACGGAGGTGGATTTCGAAGTACAAAACTACCTGCCAGTAATGAGCCTGCTTTTTGCTAGGTGCCTGCTAGGGACTTATTCTAACCACCACATTTCCTTTTTTTCTTCCCTTGTCAACGTACCTGTGTGCGTCTACTATGTTATCCATGGAAAAGGTCTTATCAATTACTGCGTTAAGTTTGCCATTTTCAAAAAGCTCCTTAATTAATGCCAACTGCTTTTTAGATTCAGAAGCATATTCTGTTCCGCCCACGGTTTTATATACACCGCCGTTTAACAAGAGTTTTTTACATTGCTTCTTTGTGGTTTTCCCAACCGCATCAAATACCATATCAAATCTACCAGTATGAGAAGTAAAATCTGCCTTGTCGTATAGAATGATATCTGAAACACCCAATTCTTTCATCAAATGACTGCCCTCCGAACTACATACCACACTGATTTGTGCGCCATAGTGTTTACACACTTGTATAGCGGCTACACCCACCGAACCGGTTGCACCGATAATCAGAACTTTTGGATTTGCCTGTTGGGCTATTTTTGCTTTTTCCAAAAAATAGATGGCCGTTTGTGCGCCAAAAATAATAGCGGCGGCTTCTTCATAGGTAGCATTTTGGGGCATTTTCATGACGTTACTGTTCTGATGGACAGCTATGTATTGCGCATACGAGCCAAAATTAAAACCAGTCATGCCAAATACTTTGTCTCCCGGGTTAAATTCTGACACCTTATTTCCGGCCCCCTCGACCACCCCGGAAAAAACAGTTCCTAATATGGATTTTCTTGGCTTGGAAAATCCCAAAACCATCCGCATCATCCATTTCATCCATCCCTCCACGGCAAGGCTTCTTACTCTTACATCCCCTGAGTTGACAGCCGTTGCCATAATTTTAACCAGTATTTCTTTTTCTTTGGGTGTAGGCCTGGCAACCTCCTGAATTTTTAATACCTCTGGCGGCCCGTATTTTGTACAAATAACTGCTTTCAATGTCTGATTGGTTAGGATTGTTCACGCTAAATTTTAACTATACATTACCCAGGCACCCATCCTTTATCTTTATAAAAGTTATGATTCCCACATCCTTACCTAATCAATGATAAGACAACCGGTAGTTTAGCCCTAGGTTTACATACAATGGAAGAAAGGGGGCCGTCTTAAAATCTTGCGAAATCCTCTTCCCAAGAGCAAGTGTCAAGTCTGTCTTTTTGAAAGAATAACCTGTTTGTAAGCCGTAGGAAAAATTACCCCCGGTAGCAGGCTCGTACCATCCGTCAGCCACATCCGCATACACCTTCTCTCTGAAGGCTTGAGAGTGCTTAAAATGCGTAACAACTGCTTTGTCAAAACCTGCTTCAGCCGCTACAAACCATTTTGATTTGTAATAGCCGAATGTCGCTTTCATATCACTGCCAAAATTTTGAAGTCTCACCAGTTCAGTTTCTTGCCTTCTGTACATGCCATATAGGGCTAGGGCACCCCTAAAGTTAGATATATCCAGAAGCAGCATTTGCCCGCCAATTTTTGTTTTGAAATCATCAAAAAGCGTTTTACCGGAAGGCATAGAAAAATTAGCATCCATGATAATGGGAAGCTTTGTATTGGGCTTATAGCCATAGCCTATCCCATACGACACAGAATAATCTAATCCGACATTGGCGTTTATTATGTGTTGGGTGCTGCCCATTGTATTCCAGTTAATTAGTTGCGCATTTACTTTTGGCAGGCAAAAAACAAAAGCTATAAAAATTAGGATGATAGTTACTTTCTTCATTTGTTAAAACGTTTTTGTGGGTTTACAGGCTATTGAGGTATTGGAGTACTTTGGGTTCTGTTACAGTTGTCCAAGTATCTATCTGGTCCAGCATACCCGAGTGACCCACTCCCTGTACTTTAAAAACGTCCTTATTAGGATACACGAGCATAATCTTTTGTGCCCAGCTATCCGGGTAGGCTTTGTTATTACTACTATAAAAAAAGAGTACTTTTTTCTGAAACCGGGCAATTTGCTCAGAAAAATCAGGCTTATACTTTTCGCCGATTTCAAACATGGCCGAACTAATTACTGCCCCATCACGAACTGATTGGTAATAGATGCCATTAGGTCCCAGGGTTGATTTAATATCTCCTACCACCGTATTTGCTGCCGACAACTGTGCCATTTTATAATCAAGTATTTCGTGCTGGTTTTCTTTCCCTGTCAGAAACTGGTCTGTGTATGCGGCATCATTTAGTGTTTCGCTCCATAATCCTAATGACCTTGTTTTTCCCACATACTCCAAAACATCCTCCCATTTCAAGCCTCCGGGTTCGGCTAAAATTAATCCGTCAATGTCATCGGGATACTTTCCGGCATACCCGGTTCCAAGCATTGAGCCCCAGGATTGCGTTAACAAAACCACTTTCTGGTTGGGGTGAGTTTTGTAGTGATGAAGGATCGCTTTCAAGTCATCATAAAAGGTCTTTTCAATAGCCTTTGCACCCTGATTTTTATACCACCCGCCAGGAAAGCGTTGAGATAGACCAGAGCCTCTTTGGTCGTAAAAAATAACCCTATACCCTTTATCTGCCAGACTTTTGCAGTTGAGCATGTAACGGAAGTTTGCTCCGGGACCCCCATGAAGACATACGATCAGTGTACTATCGGCCGGGCCAAAAGCCTGCGCATGCAGCTTAGCTCCATTTATATTGACTGAAGGGATTGTTGGGTCTTCCATGACTGTTTTCGGTACTAAATTGCCGGGCTCGGTAATGGATTTTTCTTTGTCACAAGAGAGCAGGAAAAAACCAAAACAAAGAATAGCCATTGATGTCTTCAATATTTTCATCCTATTTTTTTATGAATGGTTAAAAATTTAAAATTTTCCATAATCATTAATTAAAAGATATGTACAACCGCACCGCTAACTCTACCGCTTCCTTCATAGGTTTCTGTTTCCACTAACTTATTATCCACATAAATTTCCAGCTTAACAGAAAGGGGCTCTGTAGATGAAGGGATGCTATGCAAAACAGATAGAACCAGATCATCTCCAGCATCTGTCATGCGGTTGAATGACACTGAAAATGGAATGCTTATTTCTGACAAACTAGTAGTGCCACCGGTTGCATTGGTGTATCTTACTATTTCTACTTTACTAAGGCCCGTACCGGATATTTTATATTCTACTGTTACATTTTTAGGAAAAGACGGGCTAGGATCATCTGATTTGTTGCAGGCATGTAAAAATAGTGTGGTCAGCACCAGTACACTTAAGCGAGTGATTAGGTTAATTTTCTTTTTCATATAAATTGTGTGTTTTATTTTTCAAAGGTTGTTTCTATGCAGTTTTCCCAGCATGTTTTTTCAACGTCTTGTAAATCCGGCCTGCTCACAGGACAGAATTGGCTGCGATGGAATGTTCCAGGAAAGACCAATTCTTGAACAGGGGAAACTGCTGATGGGAAATTCAGGATACTGAAGGGTATCTGGTTAATTTCCTGCTGAGGTGGCTAAAAATTAAATCCGAAATGAAACCCCGGTTCTCCGAAGATGAACTTGGACCATTTATCGTCTAGCTGTTTAAATCCATCAGGTAGTTTACTGTGATAGGCACGGTGGGTAATGGCAAGGGATGGCTGAATAAAAAATCTGTCCTTCAGCAGTTTGATGTGATAACCAATGCGGTATGTGTTGAAAAGCTGAAAACCATTGCTAATTTTTTTGCCGTCATTACCTACAAAAGTTTGCCGGCTAGGCATTACATTCAGCTCGGCATATAAACCCTTCCAGAAGAATCGCTGGTAAGCCACTGAAATACCAAATTCCCGTACATACCCCGGGAATTCTTCCTCCGGCTTTCCGTACGATTTGTTGAAGAGTGGATGAATACCATTCGGCCAGGCATATTTCCAGGTTTTGGGTTCTAAGGTAATTACATCCTTTCCTGTAAGCCGATAGCCTATATTGAGTTGAAAGAAGTTGGGTGGGTTGGTAGGAGCCAGATTACCCAATAAAAATATAGTGCTCCCAACGAACCACCGTTTGTACGTGATGTCTTGTCTGGCGTATTGTGCATTCACCGGTAAACGGCTTGCCAACACGATGGCAAGCACAATCCATACCATTTTCTTTTGCATATCTTTTTAATGTTAATCGATACTGCAAAAGTAGATGGGCGATAGCCTAAAACTCGTTCACTAAAGTTAAGAAATGAAGTCAGGCTTTGCTTTTCTCCATAATTCTTGCTCTTAATCTACTCAATGATTGTGGTGTTATACCTAAATAACTTGCTAACTGGTGTTGTGGCACACGCCCAATAAGGTCTGTTCTGTTTTGCAGTAAGTTCAGGTATCGTTGTTCCGGTGATGAAGTCTTAAACTCATCAAAGTCTATTTGTTGTCTGGCTAAAAGTTCTTCAGACAATACTCTGCACATGATTTCAAACTTTGGAAATTTACTAAATAATTCCACGCCCATATCTGTGTGGGCAACCGTTAGTATGGTATCCTCCACAC
This sequence comes from Rhodocytophaga aerolata, assembly GCF_030503435.1. Lineage (GTDB taxonomy): Bacteria > Bacteroidota > Bacteroidia > Cytophagales > 172606-1 > Rhodocytophaga > Rhodocytophaga aerolata. The sequence goes on along the minus strand of NZ_JAUKPO010000055.1, from coordinate 7,080 downwards.
AACTTATAAAGTATTCAGACGGAGTATTATGTATGGCACAATGGGGGGTTACGCCTTCCATTTCTGTAAAAAATGCCGTAGTTTTTTCTTCACCATCTGTGATGTAATATTTTCGTATGCATCCTTTCAGCACAAAATATTCATACGGCGATTTCTGTCCTTCTTTGAGTAAAATAGTCCCTTTCTTCACCAAGCGGAATATGTCTAAAGAAACGATTGCGTGCTTCTCATCTTCTGTCAGAGAAATATATTTTGATATGAAGTCAAATAGTATGTCTTGCATGGTATTTTCTGTTTTACTGAGTAAGTTAACAGAAGTAGAGTACATATGTATAATCTGATTAGTAAGTTTTTATAAACTATAAATGTATAACTCCCAACAAATCCTTCACCTTTTCTGTGATACCTCTGTCTCTCTATGACAGCTTATTTCCTAAAGCTACTATGGTCTCTGCCAACTCCCTACTTCTTTTGGAAATAGGGTCTCCCCGGTAAGACACGTATCTTTCCATTGATACCTGCTACATATACCTGATATAGTTTGATGGTCAGGGTTTGCTAAGGTGTGCTTACTTACCCACCATATCTGGCCTCTTATGCAGGACCCGATGCTGACATCGTTGCAGGTCCGTTTCAGTTCGTCAGGACCAACGTTTGCAGTCCGGCTTCTTTCAGTTCATGAGTTACCCAAACCACCTTGCCGCTTGCTAGTGGGCTTTACCAACTGAACCTGCCGATCAGATGGCGCATCTGAGGTTCGTCTACAAGGGACTTGCACCCTCCGGATAATAAGTGTATATTTCTTTGAAAATATATTGTGCCATACCGGGCACACACATCGGCTAAATCGGCCAGTGGGTTGCCAATTCGCATTTCCAATGCAGAAGGCCACGCCGCTTTTTAGCCTTATCCATCCATTGTGTATCATGTTGTAAAATTAAATAGGAATATGTTAATTCAAGAGTATCAAGAAAAATGGGCAAAAGACTTTAAAGAAATTAAACAAGTTATCAATGAAGTGCTTTTAGGTATGAATGTTTCAATTGAACATATTGGCAGCACATCAGTTCTTCAGCTAGCTGCAAAACCGATAATCGACATTGATGTTATTTACGAACCCAATGTGGACTTCAAGGAGTTAAAAAAAGCATTAGAGAAAATTGGTTACTTTTATAATGGAAATCAAGGTATCCAGGAAAGAGAAGTATTCAAAAGGCAACTCTTAACACAGAAGCATAAAGTACTTGATTTTATTACTCATCATCTTTATGTATGTCCTATTCACAGTAAGGAGTTAAGGGGTCACTTATTATTTCGCAACTTCCTGATAGAAAATGAAAACTCAAGGCTAGAATATGAGCAAATCAAGTTACAGATAGCTCAAGAGGCAAATCAAGACCATAAAAAGTATGCACAATTGAAGGAAATCAAAGCAAAAAGTTTTATACAATCAATTATTGAAAGAGCTAAAGAGAAATAATAAAGAGCATGAACACACTCCCTTAGCTAAGCCTGTCATCGGGCCGCTGAACGCACAAATCCTAAGCATGAGGCCACGGTGCAGGTTAGCCATATTCAGTTATGCTCTATATGAAATATGAAGCCTATTAATGTCCTTTGACATTGCGGAAAATATTAAATCTGGGCTAAAGGGGAAAAAGATCCTCTAAGGCTATATTATTCCCCCTTATCCATATGCAAAGTTTCGCCAAGGGGAAGTTAATTTAACTCCTTATAAAAAGTGCCAATTTCCCTGGCTTGTTTTGTTTGTTCAGCAGTAACTTCATTTCCTTTTTTTATCTTGAAAGTGATAACTACGCTAATCAACTAAAAAATTAGTTGCTTAGCGTAATTGATTTGCCTCCATGCTTAAGATGCAAAAGAAGAAATGTGGAACATTACTAAATAAGAGAGCTTTATAAACTCACCTTTTCTATTTTAAATGATTTACCTTAGGAAGATAAACAATTGCCATTTGATCTTCACTTGGGTATGTTAATTTTTTGTCAGCAAATATGAGAATAATGATAGAAGATATGAATCTTCAGCTTGCCGGTCAGTTTTATCAAGCAGAGAAACAATTGTTATGAGTATCTGGAGAATATTAAGAAGCGTTTGTTCTCCCAACTCAGCAACCACCTAATTTAATTATTATCCACTCATTGGCAGGAGCAACAAATACCCCTTCATTCAGAGTCATAACAGTTATTTCACCAGAAGGATACCTACTAATCGGTGCTTGCTAGAGCGTTTTGGCAGAAGCAGCAAAGGTGAAATAGAAATAATTAATTCTATTAGCATACAGGATAACAGCGTTTTACTCATCTTTTTTGCCTGAAGGTATAAACTATACCCATCCTTCCTGGGGCAACGAAACTAGTATTGTCTTGTAAGTGTACAGAAGAATGATTGCTGTTTTTCTGAAAAGTACGGCCTAAGGAAACCTCTCCAAAAACCGTAAATCGATTTATGATTCTATACTGTATGCCTACGCCTGAGGTTATTCCAAATCCTGAAGTACTCTGTGTAGGTGCTATCTGTTGATCTACTAGCGAACTATTCTCATAAGTGCCAATAGCCTGCCGGATGTGTGCAAAATAAAAATGGCTACGAAGCACAAGATACGGCTGTAAGCGGCGGAAGGGTTTTAAAAAAGTGTATTGTAAAGAAACAGGCATATAGAATCCGGGCATGTAATCAAATGCATTTACGGAACCTGTATAATTGCCCCAGGTAATAGTAGCAGGAAACATTAAAGTAGATCTTTGTTGCAGATTGGTTAGGGTAAACCCTGTTTGTAATGAAAAATGTGGACTGATGTGATAGCCTGCTAAACCGGCTATACCTATCTTAGATGAAGCTGGCTCAAAAGGAATCGTTTCTACAGTAACCCCCACTTGCCATCTTCCAGCAACAGACGCTTCTTGCCTCGAAAAAGTTGAGCTTTGTGCCATTATCAACAAAGGCATAGCCACAAGTAAAAAGATAAGTACATACGTTTTCATATAATAAGGATAGTTAAATTAAGTTGTTAAAATTAATCGGAATGCCCACGGCATTTTTTACTGCAGCAGACTAACTGTACCCCGGTAAGTAACCGGATTTCCCCGGCAATCGGTGGCAGTAACAAACCAAAAATATACACCCGCTATAACCTGTCCGCCATCTGCCCTTCCATCCCACGCATCAAAGGGATTAGAGGAGTAGAATACAGGTTTACCCCACCGATTACAAATAGTAAGACTGTAGGCAGGCGTATTAAGCACATGCATACTGAATGTATCATTTACTCCATCGCTGTTGGGCGTAAATACATTCGGGATGAACGCACCTATCTCTTCTTTGATAAACACCAGGTTAGCTGTATCTACCGATACACTACAACGGTTGTGGATTTCTACATAGTACTTCCCAGGCTTATCTACCTGTATTTGTTGTGTAGTCTCCCCGGTATTCCACAGGTAGGCAGCCCCTGGGTTTAAGGCATCCAATACAGTGAAGTTGCCTTCACACACAATGGTGTCATCGGGTAAATAAGCTTTGACTTCCGGAATTACCTGTAGATATACACTATCACGGCTGTTGCCGCAAGGATTATAAGCTTCTACTTTGTACCAGCCTGTCTGATTAACCTGAATACTTCTAGTAGTATCTCCTGTGTTCCATCGGTAACTGGTATAAGGCAGAAATTCCACTGAAAAAGTAAGCGGCACGTCAGTAAAGCATTTTTCTATAGCTTCTTCCGGAAGGTTTACCACTGGCTTTGGGTAAATCACGACTGGTTTTTGTAATGTATCCAACTCTCCGCAACGGTCTCGGATAATGAGTTTTACCTGGTAGGTGCCCGGCGCAGAAAACCGGTGTAAAGGATTAGCCAGAGTAGATGTATCATTTTCTCCAGAAGCCGGATCACCAAAATTCCAAAGCCACTCTTTCGCTTTATAATTAAGTTTTACCTCAAATTGCACCTGCTCCCCATCGCATACTGGCGAAGCAGTAAAATCCTGCTGCTTACCCTGATTATAGCCGGCAATGTTATTTGGCAAAAACAGATACGTGCTAATAGGATAAATACCCTGGCGGTACATTAGTCCGTTGCCTAGTGCATTAGGGTTTTCTATGGCATCCATTAGGGTTTCCCCAGCAATAGTATATATTTTTCCGTCCGGGGCCAGCCGCAAATCAGTGTGGTTTTTTCCTTGCGAGAGAGCTATATTGTACCTGGTAGCCGCTATGTCTTCCCCACTCTCTCCACTTATCTGAAATTGAGCAATCTGGTTTTTTTGCAGGCTAGCAGGCATAATCCAGTAAAGTTTGCGGCTATCAGGCGAAAACTCCATTGCCCAGCCATAATCATCTTTTATAGGCAGGAGCCGGGTATTGGTAATGCGGCCGCTTGCATCATTAAAATCAAACAAAGTACACTCCGGGGATCCAGGGAGGCCTGTAAAAGTATTGGTGGCAATAAATTTTCCATTAGGTGATGCTCTGAGTATACGGGTATAAATAAAGGTATAGGGAATCTGGCTGACCACAGGTGAAGTTTGCAGACCAGTTTTGTTTACCAGATAAGCCACAAACCGGTTAGTTTCAGCTTCTACCGTTGCTATCCAGTAATCCTGGCCATTTGCATGTCTGATAGCTGTTAGGGATTGCCCGTTGGTCTGGTAAAGAAATGTATTTTTTCTTGCAACGCCCCCCAAGCCCTTGTCCAGCCGCATGTCAATAATTGAATAATACAAGGCCGAATAAGGCGGAATGGATAAAGGTCTTATATTCTGGGTAAACAAATAATACAAAGAATCATCTGAGGGGTGCGGAACGGCTACTACCGTTTGAAATGAATAGCCGCCGGCTAAGCTATCTCCGTTTAGCATTACTCTATGTTGGCGGTTAAATACTCTATGACCATCCGAGTAAAATAATAAGTTTCCACACGGATCGGCCATTGTAAACGGTTGTCCGTTTACACCATTCTGCAATGCACCATCCTTTAATATACCAGCAGGCGTGCTGTTAAAATCCAGGCCATAGCCTAGCTTTCCTAGATACCATATATTGCCTTCTTTTTGCGCAAAAACCCGGCTTTGTCCTAGCAAAACAAAAACGGCTAAAAGAATTGTATGAACTAAATAAGAAATGTTTCTCATACATAATATGCACAGCAGCTGGTTAGAACCGGCTGCTGTGCTTTCATATTTTCCACTAATTTTTTACCATTCGTACACTGATTACCCCACGCTCTTTGTCTTCCAAGGTAACTATATAAATTCCGGCAGGCAGGTGACGAGTATTTACCCGAAATTTACCATTCCGCAGGGTTCCTGCCGCTACTACTTTATTGAAAGAGTTACGGATTTTTACCGGATAGTCTGTTGTCGTTTCCGAGTAGCTGACTTGGGTTTCGTCGGTGGCCGGGTTTGGCGATACCATCAGCGTAGTAGTAGTTGTATCAGCGGCCATACTATAGCCGCAGTTGGACGCATAAATCCCTCTCCGCTCTGTCATATACAAGTTATCGCAGGGCCTGTTATAATTGAGTATAACCACGCCGCTTCCTTCTCCGAATGCGTTTACAGAAGCGTTAGACCCATTCGGATTGATACTGAAAATTGAAGTAGGCGACACACTCCAGCTGTAATTAGTACCCGAAAAGTCTACTGCCTGAAATGACCCATAACTTCCTACACAAATATTATAAGGGCCATTCATACCGCTGGGAGGCGCTGTACGCTTAACCAGTAAGGTACGCGTAGTGCTGACGCCGCAATCGGTTACCGTTACCCGTACATAGCCGCTTGCATTGGTATTGCTGGTAGAATTAAATTTAATGGTAGCCGTATTACCAGACTGAGACTGCATAGCCGCATTTAAAGCAGCATCAGCACTCCAGGTAAAAGTAGCACTCGGATTTGCAGGCACAGAATAAATTTTTGTGCCACCAAAGTTACATTCAACAGCTGTAGCCCCGGATATAGTGCTGCCAATTGTTTGCGGGCCAACTTGTACTGTTATCTGAGCATTATTGCATCCGCTGCCTATGCCTTCTACTCTTCCTTTCGGTATGGCTTCTATCGTATAGGTGCCGGGAAGTTTGAAAGTAATCGGAAGATTATTATACATATAAAAATAAGTTCTACCAGATAACGCACAAATAGAGGGAGTCACCCGGATGTCAATAACATTGTTGAGGTAAGTAGTATAGGGGCGTGCATATGGAGCACATCGAGTGTCTAGAGCTCCATAATCAAGAACAGTTACTCCATTGTGTTTCACTCTCCAGTAAGATTCAACGCATAGGGCGGGGCCAGAGTCATAATTTACCGGCTGGTTAACACAAACACTTTGCGGCCCACCGATAAACTTAGCAATTTGGGCTTGGGAAAGGGAAGAAAGGGTTACCAGGAAGACTGTTAAAATAAGATAACTAAGCAAAATGCATCGTTTTGATTTGGTAAAACAATACATACAAAAGGGAAAGCATACAGAAGTGTTTCCCTTACGTGGGGCAGATAAACAGTTGAACATAAATGGGTGAATGTTTTGTAGTTTTTGTTTAAATTTTTCTGTAATTACTAGGGCTAAAACATTCTAAGAGGACAAGATCTTGTCCTCTTTTAACCTAATTTAATGCAGTTTATCAGTCAGTCAAATTAATCGGCTATTTGAGGCCGGCAAATACCATATCGCGAAAGGCTTTTCACAAATTGTGCAGATCGATTTTACCTGTTAATAGCGAACAGGTAGAATAATATTTGTAGAAACATTGTAGGAAATATTATAGAGTAGTTCTCAAGATATCTTTTCTTTTTTAGAATAGCAACAAAATAGTAAAATATTTATAATTAATTGTACTTCAATAGGTTGAATAGATAGAACCACTATTGCTGCTTTATCATCATGTTCATAGAGTCCAAGCGATTGACCAGCTTTCAGGTGAATTTTGTCTTATTGTAAGCGTATGGCTTCAAATTCAAAATTTATACGCTGCTAATAAATGAGTATTATAAATAGTGATGAGTCACCTGAAAGGGGAAGTTATTTTAACTACTTTCTCTTTCTATAACTTAAATTGAAAAT
>NZ_JAUKPO010000054.1 GCF_030503435.1 Rhodocytophaga aerolata | reverse complement strand
GGTCAATATTCTTTATTTTTTATTCTTTTTCGTTGTGCCACAGCCACGGAGGTTTTTGTGCAACTAATTCCATGTGTCTCGTTGACCGGACTCATATGATTGTCACCGCTACTTGGGCATATCCCGTTTAGCCATGTTCGATATTTAGTATTCCACTCGCGCCTGTTGCTCTTCATCGTAGCGAGCACCCATGACCGGATATGCGGATACTTTCTCCTCCAATTCTTTGATCTCACCCGGAGTTAGCGTGAAGTCAGCGGTTCGCAAGTCTTCCTCCAGATGCGATAGCTTGGTTGTTCCAAACAATGGGACGATAAATGGGTGCTTGTCCATCATCCACGCCATGGCGATCTGCGCCGAAGTCATGCCGCGTGTTTTGCCAAATTCATTCAACACTTGCAGGATTTGGGTGTTCGCCCGAAGCGCTTGGGGCGTGAAACGCGGCCAGGCACCGCGAATGTCGTTGGTGTTCATGTCCGCGTATTCGGTCAAGCTGCCGCCAAGGAAGCCACGGTTTATGGGACTGTAGGCAGTAAAGCCGATGCCCTCTTCCTGCAGGGTGGCGAAAACTTCTGTCTCGGGCTTGCGGAACATCAGATGATATTCACTCTGAACAGTGGTAACCGGATGGACCTTATGCGCCCGCCGAATGGTTTCGGCACTGACCTCACTTAAACCAAAATACCGGACTTTTCCCTCCTTGATCAAATCCGCTACCGCTCCGGCCACATCTTCAATCGGCACGGAACGGTCAATGCGATGCTGATGGTAAAGATCAATATAGTCGGTCTTCAACCGCCGGAGCGATCCCTCGCAGGCAGCTTTGATACGCTCGGGGCGATTGTCATTATTCGGCGGGTTCTTTGTAAGATCCACTGTGAACTTAGTGCTGATGATGCTATTTTTCCTAATCGGCCCAATGGCCCTACCCAGCAACTCTTCATTTCGACCGGCACTGTAGCCTTCGGCGGTGTCAAAAAAATTGCATCCGCGTTCATACGTATCCACCCGACCAAGTAGCCTATGATGGTTGAGGAATAGGTGATATATTGGCCGGTTTCCAAAAAGGAGGCAGTAATTCTTTGAGTCTGTTTACCGGCTGAAGTGGCAAGCGCTGCAGTATATCTATTAGATAGTCATAGGGGTTAATGCCGTGCAATTTGCAACTCCCCAGCAGACTGTACACGATCGCTGCCCGTTTAGCACCGGCATGGCTGCCGGCAAACATATAATTTTTGCGGCCCAAAGCCACTGGCCGTATGGCATTTTCTACCAAGTTGTTGTCAACTTCCAGCCTGCCATCTTCCAGATACATAGCCATCTTGTAAAAGCGAGGGATCAGGTAGAAAACAGCTTTGCCGATGGCACTCTTGGGAAGTACCTCGAGGCGTTCTGTGAGCAGCCAGTTTTCCAACTCTTCCATCAGCGGACGAGCTCTTGTTTGCCGTAGGACATAGCGATCTTCTGCACCCAGGTTCTGCTCCCGTGCCTCTCGTTCTATGGCATATAACTCCTGCATCCATAGCAGTACTTTTTCTGCCCTTCCTTTATCATTGTCGAGGGCACGTTCAAAATATCTGCGGGCATGGGCCATACAGCCCACCAAGACAATGTCCTGCCTTGACTCAAACATATCATATACGCCATATCCATCAGTTTGCAGGTAGCCACGATAGTTTTTCAGAAGTTCTTTAGGCCCTTCTCGGCCTCTGCCTTCCCGGTAATCAAACAAAACTAGTTTGGATTCCACAGCGTGGTATACCCAATGATAGCCACGGTGGGTTTCTCCCTTTTTCTGCTTATCGAGTACAGGGATCGGTGTCTCGTCCACCTGCACGTAGTTCGAGGATAGTAGTTGTGCCTTCAAGGATTCATATAGTGGCTCTAACACTGAACAGCAGGCTTCAAACCAGCCTTCAAGAGAAGAAGCAGGTATTTTCATCCCCAATTGTTCATAGCGCTGCACTTGGCGGTAGAAAGGCAGATGGGAGACGAACTTATCATAGATAATAGTAGCAAGCAGCCCTGGTCCGGGTATGCCTTTTTCTATGGGACGTGTTGGCAAAGCAGCAATATGGAAGGTCTCCTCTTTACTTACATAGCGGGGACGGATATAGCGGCGAACAAACAGCGATGCAGGTTTTAGATCCAGTTCTTCGGTTATTTCCTCGCCGATTTTTCTCATCCCGGAAATATCTTCTTGTGGTTCTATGACCACATCCACCCGGGGCAGATGCGAAGGAAAGCCCCCACGTATGGCTACCTTAGCGGCTTGTTTGACAGCCCGCTCATAAATAATGGTTTGCTTAAGGGTTGGAACAGGCTCTGTGGGTCCATCTTCTAATGGCAAAGACAGTTGATTAGCCGACGCAGCAGGTACGAAGCGTTCGCGCTTCTGACCGAAGACAACCCGTTTTAGTTCTTTCAGTTCCTGCAGCAGGAGTTCTTTTTCGATCAGTAGTTCTCCTTTCTCTGTCCGCATAGCGGCCTGCTCGGCCAATAGTTGCTCATTTTGTACCTGCAAGCGAGCATTAGCCTCCCGTAGATGCAGGATCTCTTGAGCCGAGAGAGAAGAGCTTTCATCCATATAAGCAAGCTACGCGCCCTCTTGCAGTTAGTCAAGGAGGGGCAGTAATTTTTTGCTCTGGCCGCTCATATCGCTTGCGGCGGTGAGTAACCTGGACTTCCACGCCTTCTATCAGCAGGCATAATTCACTGTAGGATAAATAATCTTGTTGCTTGGGCAAGTGAAAGGTGCCAGATTCTAATCGTTTGTAGTACAAAACAAAGCCACCCTTCTCCCATACAAGTAGCTTTATTTTGTCTCTGCTCTTGCCTATGAATATATACACATCACCTGATAGCACGTCCTTGCCCAAACCTGTGGTGATAATACCACTCAAGGCATCAAAGCTTTTTCGCATGTCTACCGGCTGAGAGTATAGAAAAAATCGCTGAGAGGCTGTCAATGCGAACATAGGGAAAGCAGTTCTTTGAGGTAGGAGGCCGGAACGGTGGCAGAAAAGCGGATGATAGCACCAGTGGGCAGCACTACTTCCATATTGCCTGCAGGTAATTGACTACTCGCAGCAGGTGACGATAAGAGTGTTGGAGCGGGTGGGCTAAGGCGGATAAACCCTAAAGAGCTTTCTGTAACCACTACTTTTTTAGTAGCTTTATTTGCAGTAGCTTCCCTTTTGTCTACAGTAGTCTTCACAGGCTGTGATTTACGGTACCTGCCTACCCAGTATACTAAAATATGTACCGGTAGTTGATTGTCAAGGCAGAATTGCTTTTGTGTTAAGCCGCTTTGAAGCCAGCTTTCCACCAGGGGAAACATCTCTTGTTCTGTTTTTAATTGGGGTGCCATCATCTTTAACAGTTTTCTGCTAAATTACTCTAGCCAATACCCCTAAATCAAGGCTACTTCAGCGGGTGCATACGAAGTACACTTATTAGATTTTGATAAAAGCTCGGGCAAGGTGAGCTTTCGTATGGTGCTCACCTACTTTGAAAAATATGAGCCCAACCCATCAGATACCTACTATCAATTAGGCCTTCCCTATGGAATTAGTTTTTCACCTAATTCTCGTTTTCTCTATGTAGGCAGCCCACGAAAAGGAGTCATTCAATATGATACCCATCTATCCAATGAGCAGATAGAGCCTAAAGGAAAACGAATAGTTTTTGTGCCTGCCCAGGTCAGAGGCTTGCAACTTGGGCCAGATGGCAAACTCTATATTGCAAGAGGTATGGATGGCTATCGCCATATCAGCGTGATCAATAAACCGGATTTGCCCTATCCGCTCTCTGAGCTAGCTCATGCAGGGGTGGATCTAGGGGTCGAGTACTTCAACTATGGCTTGTGCCTACCTAATTTTATTTCCAGCTATTTTGATCCAAGCCCGTTGATTAGCTATCAAAAAGAGTGTGAGGGAAGATCCTATGCGTTTTTCCTAGAAAAGGCCGCTGACCTACAAGCCGTAGCGTGGGATTTTTCAGACCCTGCAAGTGGAGAAGCTAACACCTCTGCCGAGCTTTCCCCCAGGCATCAATTTACAGGGGCAGGGGAATATCTAGTGAAGGCTAGCTTGCTGTATAGCTCAGGAGTAAGAAGAGAGCTTATAAGAAAAATTGTCATTGAGCCGCAGATAAACCTCGAATTAGGCAAGGATACCGTCTTATGCAGGGGAGAAACATTATCCTTAGATGTCTCCTCGATTGGCGGCGTTTGTCTATGGCAGGATGGTTCTACCTCTACCAGCTATGAGGTAACTAGAGAAGGGGTGTATAGTGTAGAAATCTGTAAAAATGGCTGTCGTTACACGGATACCCTACAGGTATTTCATACAGATGTGCCTACAGTCGATTTAGGTGAGGATCAAATTATCTGTGATGATAAGCCAGTGCTCGTGTCGGCTCAGTTTCCCTACAGCTCTTACTTGTGGAGTACAGCGCATACCACCCCTACACTCGAGGTGAGCCAAAGCGGAACGTATGCGGTAGAGGTAGCTAACCGGTGCGGACAAAGCAGGGATACGATAGCGATTTTATATGAATCTGCACCCATCATCGAATTAGCAACGGAAGTAGAACTATGTATCGGCGATACCCTGCGGCTAGATGCAAGTAGCCTCTATGCCAAATCCTATGTATGGAAAGAAGCTGCATCAGCTAGGATTCTTTCTGAGCAGTCTAGAGTGGAAATCATAGGTGCTGGAACCTATGAAATTATAGCTACCAATCTACACTGCTCAAGCAAACAGACCATTGAGGTAAAGGGGGTAGAGTGCGAGAAAAACCTCTACATCCCCAATGTTTTGACACCGAATGGAGATGGCGCTAATGACTCCTTTATAATTAAGGGAATCGCTCAGGGAAAATGGGGGCTAGAAATCTTCTCTAGGCAGGGAAGATCCATTTATCAGAGCAAGGCCTATCAAAATGATTGGGCCGCAAGTGGCCTTCCCGGAGGGATGTATTTTTATCATCTATGGGATCCTTCTTCCAAGAGAAGCTACAAAGGTTGGGTGCAGATCCTGCGCTAATAAAAGCACTTCTGCCATTGATCTGCCTTCAGTCGAAGGCAAAAAAGTTCAGGTAGATTTTCCTGCATAGAATTTTACAAACCAAATACACATGTGTGAAGCGTAAAACATGTTAAAGGTTCCTTTGACAAATTTAATGTGCAATAACACTTCAGTTCGCAATTGCTCTTATCAGAATTTCTCCATGCTAGATGAACATAAGAAGAGACAAAGCAGCTTTACAGAAAAGTTAGAAAGCTAGAAGGACCGTTCTTGATTTCTAACTTTTTTGTTTTTACCTTTAAAAGGTGAAAAAGTACGTTTCGTATCTACGGGTGTCTACTGTCAAACAAGGTCAAAGTGGACTTGGCCTCCAAGCCCAGCGCAGAGCAGTAGCTCAATTTGTCAAAGACCCAACACTGATCCTCTCAGAATATGTGGAAGTGGAGTCAGGCAAAAACAATGAACGACCAGAGCTTTTCAAAGCCATTGAAGGAGCCAGGCAAAAAGGGGCCTGCCTGTTGATAGCTAAACTAGACCGCCTTTCCAGAGACGCAGCTTTTATCTTTACTTTGCGAAACACAGGGGTGGATTTTGTCTGCGCGGATATGCCTGAAGCCAATACCTTAACCATTGGTATTTTTGCTGTCCTTGCTCAGCATGAACGCGAACTGATCTCCTCTAGAACCAAAGCGGCCCTCACGGCCAAAAGAGAGAGAGGAGAAAAAACAGGCAAGGCAGAAAATTTTCATCAGCAGGGCAGATGCAGGGGAGCTGCTACCATGAAAAAGCTTTCTGTAGAGGCAAAAGAGAACCGTCAAGCTATTGAACTCATCAGGCTTTACCGAGGGCAAAAGAATGAAAAAGGAAAGCCAATGACTTTTGAGATGATTGCCCATAAATTAAATGCGGCAGGATTTCTCACCCGTAGAGGAAAGGCCTTCACTAAGGGTTGGGTCAAACAATTATATGATCGACTTTAAACTAATATAACAATAGGAAAGTCTTTTCTTTCCTATTGTTATAACCTTCAATAACTATTTACTACAAGCATCAATGTAGTAAATAGTTATATCCTTTTAACCCAACAATAAGAAAATACATATTTATAGTCTTTTCTTATACTGCTGACTTATGCGAACTTTTAGTTCTTCATTATAGACATGTTTTATCATAGGCTTTATAGACCAAACATTTCTAATATATTTATCTACTAAGGCATTTATAATTTTCTTACACTTATCCCAATCTTTCCAAAACGAGAGTGGTTTGGTATGTTTTTCCAATTCCTTCCAGAGCCGGTAATCTAGTTTGTCTGCAGAAAGCGCCATATAAATTACCTCGAAAGTGAGTTCAAAAATATTTTGGGTTTTCTCACTGTCTATATTAAAAGCAAGAGCCAAACAAAAAGAATGTACATCAATCGAAACATCATCTAATCTGGATCTAGGAAGCCTTGAAAGAAAATTTAACCAAGGTTCAAGTCCATTTTTAATAACTATATTGGAATTTGGATTTAGTAAATTGACAATAATTTCAATGACATGTTTCTTTGGGTTTTCTTGTTGATTTAGCCAATCAAGGATTGCTGCAGGATTTCTTTTAACATAATTAAGCCAATTTATCCTTGGTGTAGCTGACTTTTCTTTATCTATCCAGTCAAGGATAATTGATTCAATTTTCAAGCCTTGATCTCCAAAAATGGCAGGATCAATATTTGAATCGGTTTCAATGAGTAATTTCACAATTAGCGGCCAGTCTACCTTAGATCTAATATCTGACTTTTGCAATTGGTTTATTAACTCTATATGATGATTTTCATTAGCCAACCAAAAATTTTTATTGTAGGTCAATTTTGGATTTAAACTAATAAAAACAGATGATAATTGCTTATCTGCCCAGAGGGATTGTAAGTATTCATTTTCACCAAGAAAATTTGCGAGTTCAGTTATTGCTTCTTCACCATAAGGATTAGGTCCATGTTTAATGATTTCTTTAAGAAGTTTCATAGAACTTTCATTTAAATTCTTGAAACTATTTCTAAACCGTGCAAGGTAGTTTAGTTTCTTGTATTCAAAACTTTCATAGTATTTAGTAATCGTCAAATGATAAACAATAGCATTTTCCTGGTATCTGGGCAAGAAATTACTGAATGAATTATTTTGGTCATTTAGAATGGCCAGCTTCAAATTACTAGCAACTTGCAGTGAAGGAAATGTCCCTGCTAAAAAATGGATACACTCTTCGAGTTTAGGCTTGTTATTGTTGAAAAATACATATGAATTCGCCAAGGACTTAAATGAAGTACGTTGTAGAGGTAAGTCGGAACCAAAAAAATTAAAAAAAAATTTTAATTGAGGATAAGAACTATAGAGATCCCAATATGCCAATTCAATCCATTCTTCAGTTTGGCTCGCTTCCATTTTCTCAGTTTCATCTATCACTATACTGATATTGGATAAGGATCCTACAGCTGACTTATAGGGAACAACCTGCAAATCTAAGAGCGTACCTGCAAAACTTCGAGGGGCTATTGATCCTGTACAAAACCTAAAGTTTCTACGTAACCTTGGCCATTGTTGACTCCAAATGCTTAACAGCCATTGCTCTAAATGCAATGATGATGATGATCTAATTAAAATTGGTTTTTCGTTCTCTCCATACAAGGAGTGTAAGATTCGCTTTATTAAATTATTTGATACACTAGTATCTAATGGTTCTTTTTTAACATTATAAGGGTAATCTAAATTTTCATCTAAACTCTTGCTATAATCTCCTAGTCTTAATTCTGTTAATGAAGGACGTTTAAATAATGACAATAACAAGAAGATATCTTCAATATCAGGAAGGTCATTAAAATCAATCAATAAGGTGTGAGTCCATACGCATCCTGGTCTTTTCATTTCTGGAGCATACCAGGTTTTAGCTAAGGCATAAACATTCATTTGTTTTAATGGATAGCCAGTAATATATTCCTCAAACCCCTTAATTATCCCTCCACCTGACATGTCGCTCATAGGCAACATCTGGCGCTTTATATCCGCCTCTAATTCAATTGAAGAAGCAAGAAGTGTATGTCCATCCTTATAACCGTGCAATACTTGATTCAAAATCATACAAATAGCCTTAACTATTAAAAAGCCATCTTATTGGAATGGTAATGTCGTGAGAAGTAGTATTACCTACCTGAACTATTATCCGTTCGGACTGCTTAATTAATGATTGCAATCTAGTGTTGTCTTTTTTTTCATCATATTTTCCACCTTGGGCACTCACTCCAAAAACCTCATAATGAAAGGTCTGTTTGTTTGCTGATAAATATTGTTTCAGTAATGGTAAATGAGCTTGTAGCCATTCAGAAGGGGATATTTCAGATTCAGTTTTATCTGGCAGATTTTTTATAACATCCCATGCAGAGATAACTATACCTACCTTACAAGGTTTTCTAATTTTATTCATTATCATTTGAACAAGATCAACTAAAACTACCTGGGTCTGGCACATTTTCGGTTTCCACTCTACTTTGTCTATAAGACCATGATCAGCATCATTATTATCATCTTCCATATTATCAAACATGGCAATTGCGTGCGAAATCATATGAGCTTTCTTTATAAAATCAGGGTTTATAAAGAGCATTAAGCTATTGCTTTCTGAAATTTGATTTACATAATCAACTGACAACTTCCTATACTCAAATTGGCTCTCATAAGTCTCTCCTGATAGATCTGGAAAAATAAAGTCTACTGTTTTGCCAGTTTTATTATCTCTTATATTAAGTTCTATTTTTTTCTCAAACTCGATTTTGGTTCTTTCTGGTGCCTCACATTCTAAAAAACAATTTCTCAAAAGGTTTAAATATTCTCTATTCTCTGGTTGTACTATCACTGAAAATGCTGATTCAATTTCGCCACTTAGCACAACGTGCCATAATGCCCCTATAAAAGAAGTTTTTCCTGAACTTGGTAATCCTATAAACATACATCTGTTCCGATCTAGGCTTGGCATGCGATTAAAAATTATATTGAAACTGCAAATATTGCCTTATTTTTGGTCTTATTATGGATTTTTTATTGCCGCTGTTAATTCTATCTATCAATGAACATTTTACCCAAAGCGGGAAAATATTTTCAATACCATGCCCAAAAGGATAGTTATTATTTTTGGGTCTTGCTGCAATTTCAAAAAAACTAATTTCATATTCACTTCCGAATTGAGACGAAATATCAGATTTAAGAAGCTTAATAAATTCATCGTGGATATGTTCATTTTCTTGATTTGGTTTTAGGTCCCATCTTGAGAAAATAATTTGAATTCTAGTCTGCGGCAAAAGAGATCCAGCTTCAATTAAGCTTCGCAATATCCCTATTCCTGATGCTTTAGCACTGGCTCGTTCTTTTAAAGTTGTGATCTTAAGTGTATCAAAAAATAAGGCAAAATGATCGGCTCGCTGTCCAATAGTGAATTTCTTACATTCAATAGTAGAGTCCCGTAATGCGCGAAAATCTTCTCCAGAAATATCAGTAAATAATAAATCTGTTAATTTTCCGTCCTCCTTTTGATCTGCAACTTTTAAATGTAAGAATACTGGTGGGCCCACTTGTGTTCTTCCCGTGGTCTCATTAGAATTTTCAGAGTCTATTTTTGATGGATGACTTTTTAATTCATAATCTAATAAGGTATCTGAGCCAGCAAATATGAAATCTCCAAACTGTGGATTTGTTGTAAAAATATGCATTAAGCTTAGGAGTAATGTTGTTTTGCCCGCATCCGGCATACCTGCTAAAATTACTAATCTCGTTATCGAATTATTAGCAATTCTATTTACATCGCTTAATTTTAATGCCTTTCCATCATAGACATCAATCACATTGTTAACTGGTGATGCTCTTGGCGGTATTTCTTCATTGTTTTCAGGTTTCTTATAGTCTTTTACTTCACTGTCTTCAAGATAATGTGGGCACTCATCAAGTTCTAGGCCATTTACACATTTTCCGGTCGTAAATACTTGACAGCCTTCTTCGTTACAAATTGGCATGATAAATTTATTCTAAATCAAATAATATTAGTTCAGTTAGAAACTGATAACTCAGCTCCACAGGATTAAACTTTAAATCAACTTTAATACCTGATAATTTTTCAAACGGAGCTGTCCAAGCTGTATTCCCTTCTAATTCTTTGGCTTTTATAAATGCTAAATGTAGAGGTATCAAATTTCCATACACTTCATATTTTTTTTCCTGATCATCAATTTTATCTTGTAATTTATTATATAATACCTCTATTGCATCCTTGATTGAAACTTTCTCAGGCTTATCTTGAACATCACTCCATATTTTTTTAAGAAAGGATTCTATATTGTTAGGGGGGGGAAGCATTCTGATGAGATCATTTAATTCTGAGCTTAGAATAAATATTGCTTCTACTGCATCCAGTTCTGATATTAGACATTCTCTTTTACTTGAATATGAACGAAATAACCACCAATGAATGTTTGATTCTTCTTCCAAAACTGCAATCTTATCTTCCATTATCCCATATTGTTGCTCATTTAGAGCCGCTGCTGATTTTATATATACTAAAAGGTTTTTAACAATCTCTGTTAATGACTCTACAGTTGGCGTTTCCTTACTAAAGACAGGAAGTTTAGTTAAGGTCTTTAATGTACGTTTATCCTCCCTTATATCTATTGCTTTTTTATTAAGATGTTCAACAGCAAATGAGACTATTTCACTATTTAAAATAGATTCTTTAGCTAATCCAAAAGATCCTGATTTCAAGGATCCTGCGATTCTATCCTTATCCTCTCTTTTAATTAGACTTTCGCCTATTATGGCCCCTGCAAGTATTTTTTTTTCAAGTTCTGATCCTTCTTCTAAGAAAAGACTATCATATTTTTGTATAGCAAAAAATAGTTCTTTCTCGAAATTTTTGCTTTTAACAGGCTTTTGAAGGTAGAGCCTTACACAGTCTAAAAGCCAATTCAGATCTTTTGACTCTATGATATCTGTTATTGCATTGGATCGTTTAGACAATAGATCATCATTCAACGTATCAATTGTTGCAATCCGGTAGTACTTAGGTAAATTTGAAATCATATAATTCTCTTATTTAGCAAATGGATTTTTTAATGTACTTCCCGTAGCTTTATTTACTTCTTCCCATAATTTTTCTAGTAATCCTCTTTCTGTTGCACGCTTGAAGTATTTTTGAGCTTTTTGAACTTCGAGTAAATCTTTATCACTATCATCAATAAGGTTAAGGTCTACAGCGATTTTAAGCTTGATATGGTATGGCAATCCCAAAAATAAATAAGCTAGTTTTCTCTTTGGATTTGGAGCTTTTGGATCAATGACAGGTTCAGCCATAGGTACATCATTAATTTTTTCTTGCACTTCTTGGCCTTTATCCGAAGTCTTTATACTTGCTTCTTCCTCAGATAACTTTAAATTATATTCTTCGAATATGTGGCCTTCTACACTAAAATCAGCTTTAAATTTTTTCTGAGCCTTATCCCAAATACGTTTAAATAACTTTATTTTCAAATGCGACTCCTGAAAAATTGATATTTCTAGGATATTGTACCGGGGCTCCCATCCGTCTTCCCATCTAGAAGGTTGCATTGCTCCAGCTGCGAGAACAAGGGATTTGCCATTATAAATATCGGATTCAAACACATGTTTGTGACCAAATAATTGAATGCGAGCTTTTTCTTTTAAGTCTTTAAAAGCGTCGTCGCCATCAAAAATCCATCGAGGTGGATGATGGCACAAAACTAAATGTATAACAGCATTTTCTCTCAAAATTCTAGTTTGAGCAGATCCTAATACCATTTTTGATGTATTTTCATTATCTAATTCACTCGATACTAATGCAGAATTAAGCCCCCTAATTCTAAGTATTCGATCATCCAGTACAAAATCCTTTTCCCAATACAATATGTTATTATTCTTAGGGATTGATCCGTATTTCTGTGCAAATTCATTGTAATGCCGTAACGGTCGAAGGAATACCTCAGCATATTCTTGATCCTTTATAATCTCACCTAATCTATAATCAAGTTCTTGTCTCGAAACGCTACTCTTTAAATTTTTCTGAGCCGTTTTGACAATGGTAGAAAGCCTGCTTCGATCTACATCATGATTCCCCGGAACAGTCAAAACGTTCTCTTCTTTACATTCAATGATTGTGCAAATTTTTTTTATCCAGTTATCCGCCACGTCATATTCTTCCAATTGCCCAGAGAAAGCAATATCACCACCCAATAATACAATATCTATTTTCCCATATTGCTTTTTTAAAGTCGATAAATCTAATTCAATTTCACGTTGAATCTCTTGGTCTAGATCCAAGTATTGGTAATTATTGAAATTTTTAAAATGAATATCTGAAATATGTAAAATCTTAAGACTCATATTGAATAGGATAAAATACTAATGTTTTTCCAAATTTGGCGCCTGGAACTGCCATACAGCTTTTTCATAGTAGACTTTCTATAGCAGGAAGATAAGATATGTTTTTAACACAAAGCTGTAATAGCCTAAATAAAAATGTTATTGCTATTAAACAATTTTAAAATAATCACTTGATATTGTCAGGGAAATATAAGAAACATAATTTTTAGCAATAAAATGCAAAAAATTTCTATCCTAGCTATTAGCTATATAAAAAGAGACCTAGAGTGTGAAGCCTCTAGGTCTCTTTTTATATAGCTAATAGCTCAAATGGTTAATTACAGTTTTTCTATTTGCTCTTTGGATAACCCGGTGATTCTGGCAATTTTTTCAATCGGATCACCTTCCTTCTTCATCTCTTTAGCTATTTCAACTTTAGTATCATATTTGGCAGTCTCAATTATACTATAGTTGTCCCGGTAAGTTTTCAAGCTTTCTTCATAGGTTCTCATATCATCAGGTGTTAATTTGGCTATTTCTGCTTGGCTAAATAATCGATCAAATATCTTCTCCTGCAATTTGGCAGGTCTTGCTTGTAACTTAGGCAAGTTCTTTAACACATACATCCATTTATCAAAATGGGTTACAAGTTCCCCCTCCCCTTTCCTAAATTTAGGCATTTCCAGATAGATAAATGTCAGTTTCTCATAAAAGGCTTCAAATGTATCCTTATCTATCAGTTGAATTTCCCGCAAATACCGTTCCCGGCTGCTTTGGTCCGGAAAGCTGAAGTTTAAGATACAGATAGTATAGACCGCTTTCAGATAATAATCCCAATCCTTGCCTTTGGGGGCTTGTTCTTGGATGGGAAAGGAGGCATAAAAAATACTCCTATCTTTAAAATAGAGCTGACTTACATTCTGTAGTTCAATGATAAACTTTTCGCCCCGCTCATTTTCGCAGTACAAGTCGAATACGGCTTTTCTATCCCACTCCGTTTTGCCTTGATTTTCTGTATTAAGATATGTGAGATCTTGGATGCGTTCCCGCTCGCCTAGTACCTGATTCAAGAAATCTATCAGTAGTTCTTTATTATACTCGCTGCCAAATAGCTTTTTAAAGCCAAAGTCAGTGAATGGATTGATGTATTTTTCTTTAGTGGCCATAGATCAAATGTAGCAAATCCTTGATTTGATTTTGTCAAGGATTTTATACCCTTTACTCAATGATTCCCAGTACTGGGTATATAGATTGTCGGTACAGGTTTTCGGTACAAGTTTTTAGGGGAAAACTGTATGAAATTACAGAAAAAGGGTTATGCTGAGAAAGGGACGTTTTTAGCTAAACTATAGCCTGACAAAACCGACACAGGACAGATTTATATTATGAATAGCTATCTCTCTTAATGCTGAGACCATTGAAATAAGAAAAGCCAGAATAAACTGGCCTTTCTTATTTCAATTTAAAAGAATGTTATTATTGTTTAATAAGCTTGACTACTTTAGCTTTGGAAGTACCCCCTGCTATTTTTAAGAAATAAACGCCAGGCTTTAAAACTTTACTTGACAAAGTAATGGAAGCTTCTGAATTATTTTCACCCAGTGTTTTAACAGTATGATAATAGGTCTTTCCTAGCAAATCTACTATCGTTAAAGTAACTATGCCCGCCTGCCCTTTTTCAAAACTGATATTTAATCTATCTTCAAATGGGTTGGGATAGACAATAATTTCTTCATGTGTAGATATTTCTTCTGCAAAACTTAACCTTGCCCCTGAACTGTTATATGGAGAAAGTCTGCATCCGGGAATAGGCCTTTCCAAAGTAGTGTTGGGTAATTGCCAACCCACTGATAAAGCATCACCGCTATTGTATTCTTTGTGTAATACTTCGACATAGTATTTGCTCCCTGCTGTCAGCGCAATAGGGATTGATTGTTGGGTTGGATATTTAGTATATTCATTTCCATACGTCCATTTATTTCCACCACCTACATCATCTGTGATGTGAGCAATCTTTACTTTATTGCTTGGATTAGCATCCGTACTGAGCCAAAGCTCACAATTGTTGTCGCCTGCAATCCAGAAAGTATAATTGCCTGTAGTAGGTGCATGCACATAGCCTCTGATTCTTTGCCCATATTTATCTCCCGCATTAGCAGGGGTTGAAAGAACACTCAATTCATCTGTACTATCAGGAGCGGTGGTTAAAGGAATGGAACTCACCAAAGTACTGGTTCCTGATATATTTAGCCACCTCTCTCTTGTGATGCTGCCAGTAGTGATACAGTTATCAACCGGAGGTGCTGAACTTACTCCTACACTCACCTCATCATAAGCTGACCTATTATGATTATCTGTTACAGTTAGCCTAAAGATATATGTTCCTGAAGTCAAATTGCTTAATGATAAGGTAGGTGTTGTTGTATTAGCCATGGTAGCTGAAGGGCCACTTTGCTTAGTCCAAAAGTAGGATACGATACTTCCATCACTATCACTTGCTGAGCCAGAAATAATAGTACTAGAAGTTGGCAATAGAATTGTCTTATCGGCTCCTGCATTTGCAATAGGAGCATTATTTAAGTAGGGATACGCTCTGCCTTCCATTTGTCCAAACATAAATAGGACGCCTGGATACGAACCAAACCCTCCATGCCACGGCTCTGTCGCGCCAACTCCCCCAACTTTGTTTATTTGACCATCAGGATAGGGTGTAGTACCAGCTGCATTTCTTGTATATATATCTTTAACCAAATTACTTTTCCAGTAAATATTGGGTAAACTCATCCAAATATCATTGACATAATACTTATTATATACTGGATCTACACCATTAATACGGTAACTAGAATTTCCTAACTGAGGAGTTTGCTGATTATAAACGTACCATTCCAACGAAGGCTCATTTTTAGTTAATTTTAACATGAGCTCACTGATTAACTTAAGATTTTTATTACCTCCCTGCGTCCCAAATTTTCCGTCTGAGGTAGTGTAGTCATACAATTCAAAGTCTCCATTTCTTGCCTGATGATCAGCTATACTAACAAGATTATTTAATAGGACCATGCCATATTGCCACCCCTGCTCTGTAAGTGTAGTAGGCTCGCCTCGATAAAACTCTCCAATAGAACCATCTGGAAAAGTGCTAAACTTTAACATTTCTTTTACAAATAATTTAGCGCTTTTTAAAAGAGACGTATTATTGGTTTTTATACCAACAAGATTATAAAACTCAACTTGGGTTCCTCTTCTGTTATTATACCATTTAGCTAAACTAGGTATACCATTTCCGGGATTTCCATTTGCATACTTATGTGTATAAGTGTTTATAGATCCCACACCAGATGAAGTACCATACGCACTAATATCATAATCCTCATTCCATCTATTCTCAAAAGGTAAACTTAAATCATCATTTATATTTTTTGCAAAATAATTAGCTGCTTTTAGAAACCAGGCATCAATTTTTTGCCTTTCTGTTGCTCCGGTTGTACCAGAGAATACAGTATTATTATTAATATAGTCATAAGCAAAATATAACCTGGTAAACCAACTAGCAATAAACATTGATGGACCTTCGTCACTGATTGCCCCTGTCCACCTAGTGGTGTTACTCATATCTAGCCTAGGTACAGAGTCTACTTGATACAGTAACTCTTGTTTAACTTTAAGTGCATACTCAAGTGCATTAGGATCTGCATTGGTTCCACCTTTTTTGACCATGTAATAAAATGCAGCTGACAACAATTTAAATCCTTTTAAATTTGGTATTGGTAGAGAATTTTTAGGTACCGCTCCTGTGCCATTCCAAGATGGTTCATTAGGACCATTATAGGTTGGTCCCCCATATCTTTCATTTATACGAGCGTTATTTGTATTATTCTTAAAGTCTGAAGCATACTGAGCAATTCTATTCCAATCACCAGGTGAATAAGGACTCACATCATTGGTAGATTTATAATTGGTCGAATCATTCCCGTTAGCCCTTAACCTCCAAATATCTAACTCTGCTTCAGTGACATGTAGCCCAATACGTGTTTGCGCTACTAAAATAGTTGACGAGGAAATCAGGAGAAGTGCGATGATCAGGTGTTGCCAGAGGCGGCTCTTAGTTTTAGAAAATGTGTTGTGGGTAGATTTAAGCATAGTGGTATTGGTTAATATAGACTTATATATCTTTTGGATAAACAGTATTAATCACAAATAGCACAATAAAGCTATTTGCGTAAACCAGGCGCAATTATTTGTTAGGCCAACTCCGGTAAATCAGCTGATTGTTATTTTTAGTTAGGAAGTTGAACTGCTCAAACCTAGCAAAAGCAGGCAGAATCTATTAACACAATTCTTGCAAGTGCTAACACAATTCTTGCAACTGCCAGAAATAAAATTAGGTAACACAAGGTGTTACCTATGAATTTATACTGATCTGTCTGATTCACAGAATCTTTACACATTATTCTCTTTTGCTGTCTTAAAGGATGTTATAATTTGGTAATTGTTTTCTATATATGAGCAAAGGATAAATCTCGTTAGAAACACAGGTTTAGTTGCATTCCAGTCACAGGAAAATTTCAAGAGGTGCGGCATGGAATATTCAATACGTGGATGCAAGCCTCTAAACAAGGGGCTTATAAGCATATTGTTATACTTGTTCCACTCGGTCTTGCGTATTATATTCAGAGGGTGGGACATCATACAACTGGCGGAAACATTTAGTGAAATAAGAAAGATTATTAAACCCTACTGCATAGGCCACCTCTGAAACGTTGCTTTGCTTTTCAGATAATAATGTGGCTGCCTTTTTTAACCGGTAATTGCGGACAAATTCAACGGGTGTTTGATCCGTAACCGCTTTTACCTTCCGGTACAGTTGAGTATAACTCATCCCTATCTCCTTTTCTAGCACTTCCATGCTTAACTCTGAATCCGATAAATGGACTTCTATACAATTTGTAAGCTTTTGCAGAAACCTATCTTCTGCCTTGCTGATTGTAAGTGTAGGTGCTTGGGGAGTGGGTATGACGGTATTGTTGGAAGAAGGCAAACTGGTTAAAGCCTGTCCAAAAAGCTCTCTGAGCTTTTTACGCTGCCCAATCAGATTATTAACCCGTGTAATAAGCTCCTCGGTATGGAATGGCTTAATAAGATAATCATCGGCGCCTGTTTGCAGGCCTTCAATTTTGTTTTCAAGGTTGGCTTTAGCTGTAAGTAAGATAACCGGAATGTGTGAAGTACGCTCATCGGTTTTTAACCTCTTACAAAGCTCCATTCCATCCATTAGGGGCATCATCCGGTCACTAATGACTAGATCAGGCACAAATTCTATCGCCTTACTTAAGCCCTCTATGCCATCGCCTGCCTCAAGTATATGGTACGAATGGCTAAAATTACTCCTGATATAGCTGCGCAATTCTATATTATCTTCTACAATGAGTAGAACCGGAGCATGCTGATCTATTGGGTTTTGTGTCTGTGATGATGGTGCTAAGTAATTCTGTCCTATACTGATATCTGCATAATAATTTACCTTGCTTTTATTTTCGCTAACAGAATCATCCCTTTGAGCAAGCTGTTCATCAAATGCGGCAGTAAAAGGCAACTCTACTGTAAAACAGGTGCCTTTTCCTGATTGGCTACTCACCTCAATTTTACCTCCAAGTAAGTCTACCAATTCCTTTGTTAAAGCTAATCCAATACCTGTACCTTCAAATTGCCGTGTGTGTGAATTATCAGCTTGGTAAAACCGTCCAAAAATTTTATCTACTTTATCCTCTGGAATACCAATTCCATTATCCTTGACTTGTATCTGAACCCATTGGCCTAAAGCAGAAGCACTGTTAAGTGGTGTCAGACAAACAATAACGGTGATCTCTCCTTTATCTAGTGTAAATTTGAAAGCATTTGACAGTAAGTTAGATAGAATCTTTTCTAAATAATCCTTATCAAACATATTCCATATTATATCGGGTGTATGATAAAAATTAAGTTTTATTTGATGGCTGTCGGCAAGAGAAATAAAAGAAAAAACCTGAGACTTGATGAAAGAAACCATCTCGCCAGGTAATAGATGGGGGTTCATTTGTCCTGCCTCCAATTTTGATACATCTAGTAACTGGTTGATTAGTTGCAGAAGGCGATTTGCGTTCCGGCGCATGCATTGATAATATTCCTGCTTTGTAGGCTCTTCTACCTTCTCAGCTAGCAGCTTTTCTAACGGGCTGACGATTAAAGTGAGGGGTGTCCGGAACTCATGGGAAATATTGGTAAAGAACGTAGAGCGCATTTGATCCAGCTCCTGTAGCTTTTGGGCTTCCATGCTTTTGAGTTTCACTGAGTTTTTCAGCTGCTCCCGGTTAATGATATAGCTGCGAAAACCATAAACCAATCCTACAAAAAGAATACTATAGCCAATATAAGCCCCTTGAGTTTTCCACCAAGGGGGCAAAATAATGATCTTCAGGGAGGCTCCCTGGGTATTCCATACCCCATCATGGTTAGCCGCTTTTACTTTAAACGTATATTCGCCGGGATCCAGGTTCGTATAGGCCGCATATCTACGGGAACCTGCCTGTATCCATTCTTGATTGAAATTTTCAAGTTTATAGGCATATTTATTTTTGTCAGGAAAAGAAAAACTTAAGGCTACAAAATCGAAAGAAAAGAAGTTCTCGCTATAGGAAAGCTCAAGGGTATCAGTAAAAAAAGGTTTGGCTTTATCAAAGACCTTAAAGTTGGTAATAGCCACCTGTGGTGCATAAGGGTTATCTATTAAACTATCCGGATGAAATACATTGAAGCCATTATTGCCACCAAAGTACATTTCTCCATTTATTCCTTTACAAAGCGCTCTGTTAAACTCATTGCCCTGTAATCCATCATGTACATCATAGGTTTGTAAGACTTTGGTTTTGGGATTGAACTTATAGATTCCATTTTTTTTTGTGGACAGCCATAAATTTCCTTTATTATCTTCTAGAATACCATTTATAGATAGTGTTGTTAATATTACTGGATCAGCTATACGTGTATAAGTAAGGGTTTTGCGGTCAAAAGTGTACAATCCTCCTATACTCAAGCTTATCCATAGTAAGCCATTCCTATCTTCATACAAGTATCTAATAGCTTTATTGCTATTTTCAGGCAGATAGTTGATTGGATATGGAGTAAAAGAGTGATGCTGCGGGTCAAACTTAACAAGGCCATCTGTAGCGGTAGCTAACCAAAGTGCACCCAACGAATCTGCTAGAATCTGCTCTACGTCAAACCGCCGGGAAGAAGGTTTATAGGTGGTAAACTTTTGTGAAATAACATCAAACAGGCTTACCCCGTCACGTGTCCCTACCCATAAATTACCTTGCCTATCTCCATAAACAACATAGACAAAATTATTGGGAAGGCTTGTTGTATCACCAGGAATGTTTCGATAGGAAACTACCGTATTACTTTGGGGGACGATTTTTTTAAGGCCATCTCCTTTCAGACCTACCCATATGTTTTTTGCATGATCCTCAAATATGCTATGCGCGGTATTATAACTAAGATTTTCAGGCATAGATGCCTCATAGCTAAAATGAGTAAAGGGCGCTGTTTTTGATGTATGACTAAGTTTATCTAAACCCATGGGGTTTCCTACCCATATGGCTCCAGAGTGATCCCGGTAAAGAGAAAACACAAAATTATGTCTCAAACTATGTGACAGGTTTGGAGTATGCTGATGATGAGTTATTTTTTTAGTTAACAAATCAGTTTTATTTACCCCACCAGTATATGTACCTACCCATAGTACCTTCGATTGGTCTTCATAGAGTGAGAATATAGAATTATCACTTAATGATTGTTTATTAGTTGGGTCGTGGATATAATGTGTAAACCTACCAGTCATTTTGTCAAATTGATCTAATCCAGTAGTCTGGTTGCCTATCCATAGAATGCCAAAGGAATCTTCAAATAGCGACAAAATACGGTTACTACTAATACTATGTTTATCTTCCGGATTTTGCCTGTAGACCTTAAAATTACCGGTAGTTTTATCAAATTGCGATAGTCCATTACCCATTGTGCCTACCCACAGATTTCCTGATCTATCCTCAATGATAGATGTTACATAGCTTAGGCTATCATAGATTTGCGTTTGAGATGTAAATCGGGTAAAACTTCCGGAAGTTTTGTTGAATCTACTCAATCCTTTCGTTGTACCCACCCACATATTACCTGTAGAATCTTCATAAAGGGCATGAATACTGTTATTCTCCCAGGCTTTTATATGCAAAGGATGATGTTGGTAGAGGCGGAAGGTATTAGTAAAAGGATCATATTTATTTAGGCCTAATTTTGTACCTACCCAAATGATGCCCCCTTTATCTTCATAGACACAAAATATATCATCATCACTTATGCTTTTTACATCTTCAGGGTTATGTTTATGTAAAGTGAAAGTATTGGTTTGAGGATTGAATTTATTCAGACCATTACTAGTAGCCACCCATATAGCACCTGATCGGTCCTGAAAAAGAGCACGAATAGCATTATCACTGATGCTATTTTT
The DNA here is from genome assembly GCF_030503435.1 of Rhodocytophaga aerolata. Lineage (GTDB taxonomy): Bacteria > Bacteroidota > Bacteroidia > Cytophagales > 172606-1 > Rhodocytophaga > Rhodocytophaga aerolata. The sequence goes on along the minus strand of NZ_JAUKPO010000054.1, from coordinate 1,150 downwards.
AGTAAATGGATTATGCACATAGGTTTCAAAAGTGAAGCCGTCAAATCTGTTAAGTCCTTCATCAGTACCAAACCACATAAACCCTTGCGTATCCTGCATGATGCAAGTGACATTCCCATGTGATAATCCATTTTCTGGTAAAACTCTTTCAAATTTTAATGCTGTAACTTGTGCAGAAAGACTAAAACAAACTAGTTGTAGAATAATGCAGATGCGTACTAATTGTATCATGTTTTCTATAGTTTGAACAGACTTTTCAACCATCTACTTTAGATGAGTAGATTGAAGATGTTTTTTCAGATATTATGTAATTACAGCCATGAGTCTGAATCCGAATGTACATCCTAATATAATAGTGCTAACTATTTATGGCGTATTATCAAATGTAACTAACAAAAATGAAATCCTTGCTTTAAAATATAATTTCAGGAGTTACTAGCTGCCATTGTGCTAGTGGCACAGCCACACCTAAGTTGTTCAACATAAAGTCCTTAGATTATTTTCACAACTTCCTTCATTAGCAACTTAGCCAGGATTATTCTTACTTGATCTTATCACTATTTGGGGAATAGTTGATGCTCTTTATAAGAGAAAGATTATTACATGAAGTTCTATATGGAATAAAGTCAGTTTTTTGGAGATCAATTACTTTCTTTAAAAGCAGCTTTTACTGTTTGAAATCCCTTCTTTTAATGCAAGTGATTTTTGAATGAAAAACTCTATAATTTCACTTAACGGCTAGATGATCTTATGACTTACAAACAAAACTTATTGCATTGAAAAAGTACAAAAATTTTTAATAATTCATAATGCCTATAAATTGAACTATGGCCAATTTCGTTTGACATCTAGTTTTATGTTAAATACCATTATAGTATTTTAAAAAGTATAGGAATAAGTTTCTCAAGAAGAAAAGCTTAATAAAGTTCAAAAAGATAAGATTGTATAGAGTATGGCCGCCACACATACTATAGATTTTATTGTATCTGTGTCCCCGTTGAGATAGCTTTGATTGCTCGAATTATGATTGTTTATGCAATAGCCTTTTGCTTTCCAGTCATTACTAAGGATGTGATAACAAAACCTGATAACAGGATTGAACTTATCAAGGCAATAACCTCCCCCTTTTCATACGTACGAGCAGTATAGA
>NZ_JAUKPO010000053.1 GCF_030503435.1 Rhodocytophaga aerolata | reverse complement strand
TCAATGTCTCCAGCTTGCCATAACTCCAATGAAAAGCATAGTCGCGGTCCATGCTCCCCTTATTAGTTTGGCCATCATTTTTCACTAGCTCAGACTGTCCCCGATTACTCTCTTTTGAGTATTCCCTTGTTGTCATCAGCCGGGAAGCATGAGAGCCAAAGGCCAAAGCGGTAGAAATAACTAATACACCTACTGCCCTCAGATATCCCTTCAGCCGCTTTTCACGGATGGCGTATACCAGTTCATAAATGCCATAGATAGCCAGCGTCAGTAGCAGGTAATAAGTGATCTGGATATGATTGCCATACAGGTGCAGAGACAGAAACAGGCCCATCAAAGCTCCACCAAGCCAATAGCGGCCTTTAAAAGCAAGTATCACGCCTGCGATAATTGGAGGCAAGTAGCCAATAGCAATGACTTTAGAATTATGTCCAGCAACAATATTGAGAAAGTTATAGGAACCAAAGGCGAAGGCAATAGCGCCTAAAAAGGCTAGCCAATAATTAGAACCTAAAGCTATGAGCAAAATATAGAATCCAATCAGGTACAGAAACACAAAGCTAGCTGGCTCAGGCAATATCTGAATGTAAAACCTACCTAGCCTGGTGCCCCAGCTATTGGGGTAATCTGTTCCCACCAGCACAGAGGGCATGCCTCCAAACATGCTATTGGTCCACATCGGCCACTTGCCGGTCTTCTCATGATATTTATTAATTTCAGTGGCTGCTCCTTTAGCCCGGACAATATCAGGTTGAACAAGGGTTTTCCCTTCAATTACAGGAGAAAAATAAATAAAGGTAATAAGTAGGAAAGTAAGTAAAACTAGTAAGTGAGGCCAGAAACGCTGCAGATTATAAAAAGCTTTCATTAAAACAAATTATTGTGATCGGACAAAGATATACTACTTTCAAAAGAAAACTAACAGAGAGGCAGACCTGTCTTTCTTCTTACAACTTATTTATGTTCTATTACTTTATTTCAGGAATTGACCCTTTTTTAGTAATGTGAATGGGTTAGAAATGATAACTTATTTGAAATACATACAGGGGTTGATTAAAGCGTACCTGAAAAAAATTTGCAGTGGTTTTATTATTTGTCGGAGGATTTGCTGCGGCATCAAATAAATCCATGGCCATGCTGTTATAAGCTATATTTGCATGAGCTTCGGCTGATAGGGATATGCGAGAATGAATAAAAAACTTCATGCCCACAAACGGAGAAATACCGGTAGTGAGGTTTCTGTATCTGGGATAAAAATCTTCCCCAAATAAAATGGCAGTTTCATATACCTCATAAGAATATTGTAGGAACAGATCAGCACCATAAAATAACTGAAACTGGTTAAATTGCTTTTGCCACTCTTTGCCTACACTGCTAAAAAGCGTAAATCCCGTTTTTTTAATACCGTTACCTGCCCAGCTTGTATCAATCTTGTATGGATTCAAATGCTGGGCAAAATCTGCTCCTAACCTGAATCTGTAAGCAGATAATTTATTGTCTTTTTCTCTGTTCCACCTGATAAACACAGAAGGAGGAACGACATTTTTGTTAATCAGAAATAGCAGATCTGTGCCAATATCCCAGGTATATCTCTCTACTTCTCTACTATTTTCTTCTTTTTCTTGCGCCAATAGTTGCCAGCTAAAGCCGAGTAACAGGCCCAACATCCACATTTTTTTTCTCATAGAGAATAAATTTTGTAAGTAAATTAGTGGCTGATAGTATACAAACCTTTACATTAGAATAATTATGCTCTCTATGCTGATGGCATAGAAATCCTATCTAATGCTGTTTTCAACTTCTCTTCAAAAATTGGGCTTATCAAAGGCTAAGAATGGGTTGAATCAAACCCAGAGAGTTAAGATAACTGCCCCTGCACGAGCCCAAAATAACTAATTTATCAGATTAAAGTTACTTTCGATTAACGATCATAGGTTCAGTAAGAATGATGTTGCTTTCGTTGAGGGCACGGTCTACTAGTTGAATCTCAAACCGGACTGTATCATTGGCAGGGGTACTTTTCAGCGGATAATAAATGCTGTACTCCAGATCTCCTTCAATGGGCCCGGGTTTTCCATCGGCTTTCAAGGGAGGAAAAGCCCCTGAATAGGTAACCGATTTTGCACCGATAATCACTTCTACAAATTGTCCATTCACTTTCCGGTAGGCTTTGGCAAAATAGTTGTACCAATATTTGTTCTCGCTGCCATCCGGATTATATTGCCGAAAGTGTGGATTGGTTTCCCGATCATCTGAGCTCAAGCCTAAGTCCCCATCTCCATCCTCAAAATGCAAGACCAGGATGAGCGAGTCTACCCGGTTGCCTAACTGAGAGTCTATGATATTAGGATAGATTCTGCCTGGCTTAGGGGTAATTTTAGGAACAAGGTCAAAGGTAGGGCCATGGATAAGTTCTTTAATAGGATTACAGCTGATTATAGTTAGGAGCAAGAGTAGGAAAGAGAAAGAGGAGAAGATTGAGAGTTTGAACATACCAAAACAGTGTTTTTTAGTAAGGTATCACTAATTTTAAATCTTAGCAAGGGGACAGAGAAAAGGTAAAACTAGTTAGCTCATTGCTACCTAGTTCACTGTGTAGGTGAGTCTTTGTTGAATAAGACTACTGTTAGAGAGCACGAAAAAATTAATAAACAGATCTGAAAAGGAGATAGAAAGATGGGCTTAGAAAGGAAAAATAGAGAGTTAACATGCATATTTTTATTTCCCTTGGCGCCCAATTTATAGTAGTTGTTGAATTAAAAAGGTAGTTATAATAACTCCCCTTTGCTGAAACTGGCATAGATGATTGCAAAGTTACCACTCTCCTACATGAAATAGCTGCCTATAGGCTAGGTTAAGAACATCAGTTAGATGAAGCTTTGTGAGTAGACCCAATATCTTTTTGCATTTAAAAGTTACTGATAAACTCCTTTCCAGCATTTGTGCTAATTAATGCTATTTAACAAGTCTATCAACAAAGATCATTGCCTAGTTCTTGATAGCTTCTATTGTGACTCCTTATCATAGTTGATGATCTATTAACTATCAGTAGAGTAGTTTACCGAAAACTTCTAGAAAAGGGTCCCGGTTCACCACTGTATAGAAGAAAAGCCCACCAAGCCAGCCGTGGAATAAACCTAATACAAATACATTTCGTGCTTGCAAATAAATAGATCCATAAAAGAGGGCAAGCAAGAAAGTAGCTATGACCAACCAATAATGGGGGTAGTGTACTCCGGCAAATAGAAGGGCAGAGACGATGAGGATACCCCATTTAGGCAGAGCATATTTCCGTAAATCTTGGCAATTACCTGCCACTAAGCCTATCAGCAGGAATTGTTGAAGGGTTCCCCAAATGGGATAAATGATCAGAATAGGCAGCATATGCCAGCTTAGATGGATGGTGCTTTGAACATATCCTAGCACAAAGAAGGTAAGCACAGATAAGACACCAAATGGTAACACCTTCACCATAACTGTTTTTAAGTTATCTGTTCTGAATCCCCAGTACCTCAATATTTCCTTATTTTGATGATGGCGGACGGCAATATAGGAGGTCCATGCGCAAATGGCTACAAGAATGAATAACAGTTTCCAGTTCAACCAATCCATAAAGATGAATTTGCCCACACCAGTAATCACTACAGCCAATATTTCAAGAATTCTTCTCTTATCAGAGATTGAACTCATCAACTTATGTTGAGCACCCATTATCTTCTTTTTATTAGATATGTTGGCCACAACAAAACAGAAGTTAGGCCTCCCACTTGGTCCTTTGAGCCAGTGGCTCAATGATTGCATAACGCTAAGATCACTAAAAATGGAAAACAAGTCAGGAAAAATTATGATTCAATTAGAACTTTAGCTAGTGCTATTGTAAAAAGGCAGTAAAATTAACTACCCCTTTCTTGTGACTCAGCTTATCAACTCTGGTATATCCCATCAGTTCTTAATTTAGTGTCCATTTTTTGAGGGAAAACCAAACTAAACTTAATACAAAAAAGTGGACTGTTATTTAAACATCAATCATGATATCGTAAGAGCTTAAATAGTATTTTGCTAAAGTAAGGCCTTTACAAAAAATCGAAATAAACTTTGTTTCAAAATGATACACCTATTTGTGTCATATTGAAACAGAAATAATCTATTGTAAAGTACAGCTTTTGCTATGCTATTGAAATACAACTGCTTGCACTATTGGCATTATCCTAGTTTAAGGGTAGTGTAAACTTCATCAGATGAAATTTTCATTATACAACTTTTACTTAGACTATGCTTTTTCATTATCTACTTATTAGTTAGTGGAATATAGCACAGAAGCAGAGAATATTTCCTTTGTGAAAAATGATAGGACGATGGATGAGAATAAATAAGAATTTTTACAAACCTGCTTTCATACAAAAATAGCATTATTCAAAAAAATTATTTAACATCAAAGTACTCATTTCACTTATGCTGAAAAATAGTATTAGGATTGCCTGGAGACAATTATGGAGGTATAAGCGCTATGCCGCAATAAATATTTTTGGGTTTTCTATTGGAATAGCAGTGATAATCATTTTGTATCAGTTTATCGCCTATCACCTCAGTTTTGATCAATATCATCCTCATTCCCAACGCCTGTACCGTGTAGTCACAAATTTACATCTTCCTGATGGAAATGTTGAGTTTGATCCAGGTGCACCTATTGTATTAGGAGAACATTTGCAGGCTGCTTTGCCCCAAGTGGAAAACTATGCTCTCCTACTTGGAAAGCGCTCATTCACCGTTGGTATCCATGCAGAGGGTACACTTCCTTCTAAACTTTTCTTAGAAGATAAAAATATAGCTTTTGTCAACCAAGAGTGGTTCCACTTATTCAGCTATACTTGGTTAGCAGGCAATATGGCTGCCTTAAGTAAACCCAATACGGCAGTGATCACACAAAACCTTGCAGAGAAATATTTCGAAAGGACCGATCCTGTGGGAAAGCTGATCAAACTTGATAATGAGCATATAGTAACGATCATCGGTGTAGTAGAAAATCCCCCCGCTAAAACAGACATCAAAGCTGAGATGTTTATCTCGTTTGCCTCCTTCAAAAATATTTACCCTGATATATATAATCCGATGACCAGCCAGTGGGATTGGGTATCTTCTTCCACTTATTTATTTGTGCTATTAAAACAAGAGGCATCTTTAAGTCAGGCCAGTGAAAATCTTTCTCATCTTGCTAGTAAGCATTTGAAGGAATTTGCTGATAACTACCGGTTTCGTTTTCAACCGCTCTCAGAAGTGCATTTCGATACACGCTATGGGGGCGTGATTCAACGGTTCATGCTTACTGCTCTTGGGTTTGTGGGATTATTGCTAATGGTAATTGTAAGTGTAAATTATATTAACCTAGCGACTGCCCAGAGTGCACTCAGATCCAAAGAAATCGGAATGCGAAAAGTAATGGGCAGTTCAAAATTAGCCATTTTTTTGCAACATATGACTGAAACAGCTATCATCACGCTTTTTGGTTTTCTAGTGGCTCTCCAGTTCACCTACCTGCTTGTTCCCTATGTAAATAGTTGGCTCAACATCAGGATGAAAGTAAATATTCTAGCAGATAAAGACCTAATCTTCTTCCTACTAGTCTTTATCATTGTCATCATTTGTTGCGCAGGTTTTTATCCCGCCATTGTGCTAAGTAGCCTACAGCCAGTACGTGCCCTAAAAAATCAACTTGCCAAAGCTCAGACGGCCTCCACGGTACGTAAGTTTTTGATCGCCACTCAGAATACCTTTGCCCAGATATTGATTATTTGTACCCTGATCATTTCCATGCAATATAATTTCCTGAGAACTACTAACCTTGGTTTTGATAAAGACCAGATTATTATGGTACCTGTACCGGATCAAGATAAAGCCAGTACAGAATATTTGCGGAATCAATTACTGACAAGCCCCCACATTCTCACGCTCAGCTTTTGTTCACGGCCTCCTTCAAGCGAAGGTGGGGGAGGGAGCATCCGGTATAACAATGGCGACTGGGAGGACTTCGCTGTAAGGTCCAGGCCGGCAGATATACATTATTTGAACACCTTCGGTCTTGAGCTAATTGCGGGAAAAAATGTATCCAGGAGCGATACGGTGAGAGAATTTGTCGTAAACCAACAATTGCTTTCAAAGCTTGGTATTCAGGACCCTGAGGATATCTTAGGTAAAACGCTAGTAGCAGGCGAACTTTCTCCGAATCCTGGCAGAGTAGTAGGGGTAGTCAAAGATTTTCATTCTAGTAATTTATATGCACCAAAAGAACCACTACTGATTACTACTCATAGGGCTCTTTACAGTAAAGTAGCCATCAAAGTAAAACCAGGCCATATCTCTGAGGCCATCAAACACATACAAACAGAATGGAAGAATATTTATCCCACAAATGTTTTTGATTACACCTTCTTATCAGATGAGTTGACAAGTGCTTACCAAACAGAACAGATAATCAGTAAATTAATCTACTTAAGTGTCATCGTTGCTATCCTTTTGAGTTCAGTGGGTTGGTATGGACTTATTTCGCTAGTGGCAGTCCAACGAGGGAAAGAAATAAGTGTGCGCAAAATCCTTGGTGCCAGCAGTGGGCAAATTATGATCATGCTTTCGCTGGACTTTATAAAAATGGTTGGAATAGCCACTTTGATTGCTTCCCCTATTGCTTGGTATTTGATTAACCGCTACCTGGAACAATTCGCTTACCGTGTTGAAATCTATTGGTGGCTCTTTGTGTTAAATGCGCTACTAGCAACTATCATAGTTTTACTTACCATTGGTAGCAAAGCTTTAGAAGTATCAAAGAGTAATCCTATCAAAATCCTTAAGGCACATTAATTACATGTTTACACAAAATCAGCCAGTTTTCAAGTGAATTTGCCGGAAAAAGTAGAAAAAGGAAACGAGGAGCTCACTTACCTACCACTCTTTATTAAAACTGAATGTAAGATTTAGCTTATAGCATTGGTGCTTAACTTATCGTCTACTTTTTTAGATAAATCCTTTTTGGACCTCCCTTTAAAAGTGGAGAATGGAAAAAGATTAATTTAGCACCTATATGTTTTAGTTAACCGAAAGGGGAAGTTATTTTAACTACAACTATTGTGAAACAGGAGTAACCCTTATTCATTTATAAAACTTATCGTAGAAACAACATCCTATTTAGTATCAGTAGAGCCGTTGGCTTGAAGGGAAGAATAGCGGATAGCCGCCTGTAAAATTTGTTTGACCACGGCTAATTCATCTTTTGTTCTAGGCGAATACACCATCATATAGGTGGCAGGTAAGACTGCATTTTCTTTGTATTCCTGCCCGGCTAGCCCATGCAATTCACCCCATCCTTTGGCTAACACCTCCTTGGTATCAGAAGGGCTTAAGCTAAAATGCATCGACCCATCACTTGGATGCATATGTCCTACTTCTCCATGGGTGGTGGGCACCACACGCTGATTGCCCTTTGTACTATCATTTACAAAAACAGCTTCATTATGCTTTTCAAAGAAGCTCCTTTGGAAACGAACCAAGCCTTTGTTTTGAGCTACTATCTGCTCAAAAATAGTTTTTTGCTGTTGCCGTATCAAATCACTGTTATGCTGATCTGTCTGCCGATGTGGGATGGCAAAAGGAGCAATAGTAGGTCTCTTGCCACTTCGATTGGGTAAATTCTTGAGCGTCTGTACATCCCCAGGCTTGCCCATTTTGGAGGCAAGGTGGGATATATCCAGCGGATCTTTGAGTTTTTTATTCAGACTTTGCAGGGTACGAAACCCCTCCAAGGTGTGTGGCAAACCACCTACACCTAAAGCTACCCAGTTTTGAAACTCTTTGTATTCCTCCTTAGTGAGTTGTGATTGGATATAGGAAAGGTCAACTCCTGTTTGCTCTGTATTTGACTGTTTGGCTTTTGAGTCAGTCTTTTGTGCCTGTACTGTTACAGAGGGCAGCGCAAATAAAGTCAGAAAGATAAGTAAGGTAGAGCTTAGCAGTTTCATCAGTATTATACTTTGGATTTTCAAAAATATGACAACTACTTATACCAAAGGTAATACTTTTAGAGAGTTAAAATAACTTCCCCTTTCTAGTAACTCGATGCCTTAACCCCTCAAGATAGGTCAACTGGCGTTTTTCTTGTTAGCCTTTGTGCAAAAAATAAGAAGCCTGCCCCTACTGTCTGCTATTTTTGATGTATTTCTGCAGCAATTCGCTCACCATTTGCTCAGTTAAGGGTTTGTTGAGAAAACCCTGAATAGGTGCTTGTTTTAATCGATCTACATCTTTGGGATTAAGCGAAGTAGTCAGCATGAGGATGACAACGGATTGTTTCTGCGCAATGTCTAGTTTTGAATAGGCTTCCAAGAATTCAAACCCATTCATCACCGGCATGTTCACATCGAGCAAAATCAGTTCCGGGCAACTACCTGTCAGGCACGCTTTCCCAATGATCTCGATGGCTTCTTTTCCATTTAAAGCTACCATGATCTTCTCTGTCACATCCATATCTTCTAAGAGCAGCCTATTGGCAAAATTAGTGGCCTTGTCATCATCCACTAACAAAATGCAAGAGAACTTTTTCATAAAAACAGGATTTAGCTTCAAAGACACTAAAGATACCCACTATCATTTAATTAGGGAAATATACCTTAAAAGTTGAGCCAACATCTAGTTTACTTTCTACTTCAATTTTGCCTCCGGCATTCTCCACCATCTTTTTGATCATATATAACCCTATGCCGGTGCCCTCTACATGATCATGGAAGCGCTTGAACATGGTAAAGAGCCCACTCATAGGTTTGCTTTCCATGCCCAGGCCGTTATCCCTAAAGGTAAGTACGTGGTAGGAAGGTACATCCTCGCAGGAGATGGTTATCTGCGGCACCCGCTCCAGGGAACGGTATTTGATGGCGTTTGAAAGCAGATTATATACGACTGAGCGCAGATTTTTCTCTGAAAAATGAATGAAAGGACAATTCGCTATCTCTACTTCAATTTTTGCCTGCGTCTCTACTATCAACGGTTCTAAATCTAAGCTCACCTCCCGGATTACCTTGGAAAGGTCTATCCAAATCAATTCCTTGCTGTTTTCTTTCTGTAGTTTGACTACTTCCGTTAGATTACCAATGGTTTTTTTAAAACGTTCTACCGACTCTTGCATTAAAGCAGTGATCTGCTGCACACGTTTAGAGGAGAGGCTTTCGGAGGAAAGGTTGCGCAAGAGGGCTTGCAGTAAGGCTTCAATATTAGAGATAGGGGCTTTCAGATCGTGGGAAGCTGTGTAGATGAACGTATCTAAGTCCGCATTGGTGACCAAAAGTTGTTTATTGGATTGGGCTAATTCTTCGTTTGTCGCTAAGATTTCCTCATTGGCCGCTTGCAATTCTTCATTGCTAGCGGCCAATTCCTCGCCTAATTTTTGATTGGCTTGCTCGGAGAGTTTCTGCTCGTGAATATTGGTCGCCGTGCCTACCCAAAGGGTAATCTGGCCTTCCTGGTTGCGAACAGGCAAAGCCCGGGTCAGGTGCCAATGATAGGTGCCATCTGAGCCTCGTTTGTAGCGGTTTTCCACTACAAATTCCTCTTCTCTAGCAAGCGCTTGTCTATACGCATCCAGGGTAAAAGCTAGATCCGCTACATGCACCACGCTTTGCCATCCCCATCCTTTTGTTTGCTCAACGGTTAAGCCGGTATAGGTATACCAGCGACTGTTATAAAAGATAAACTCACCCGAGGGCAGATTGGTCCAGGCGATCTGCGGGATATTTTCTAATACTATCCGGAACTGTTCAGCTTCCTGCTCTCTTTGTTTAGCCTTGACTAACTCAGCTTCTTTGCCGGAAATAATTTTGTTTTGTGCTTCTACCTGCGATTCTACTGCTAGAATCTGCTTTTCTGCCGAAAGATTGGTTAGCACCATGCCTACTGCCGGGGGGGTACTGATCGTCAAGGCGTTCATAGAAAGCGAAATGGGTAAAGTATTCCCTGCTGCCTTCAGCACAAATTCTCCTTTGCCTGCTAGCGACCAGCTTTGCTTAAAGAGTAAACCAAACCGGGCATGATCTTCAGGGAGCAAAAAATCATAGAACGAGCAGCTAATCACCCTTTCTAGTGGCAGACCTACCAATTGGGCAAAACAGGCATTGCTGTAGAGAATCAAGGCTTGTTCATTGAGTGTAAGTGCCCCTTCATTCATCTCTTCAATCAGTATCCGGTAAGTATGATCCGCCCCCTGTAAGGTGAATATCTGTGGTCCCGCTTCCCCGCCAATTGTCAGGGCATCTACCGCGCCAGTGCGTATGGCTTCAATAATTTCCTCAGATTCCTGCCTTTTTTGCTCACTTGCCTCTAAATTTTCTTCCACTTGTTGAAGCCTGCTCTGCAGGCGTTTAACTTCAGCTTCGAGCGTTTGTTTCTCTTGCAAGGTAAAATGAGTATTTGACATAAGGAATTTTTAACAGCTAGCACAGAAACATCTGTTTACGTGTGGAAAGCTTATTTAGGCCGTAAATCAAGGCCCAGCAATACTTTTTCTGTATTGGACATATCCCCAATTAATCTGCGCAAGGGATGAGGTAATTTTTTGATCAAGGTAGGGGCGGCAATAATCTGCTCGCCTTGAGCCAGGGTGGGTTGCTGATAAATATCGATCACCTCCAGCTCATAGCGGCCTTTTAGATGCTGTTCACAAATTCTTTTTACATTTTCTACGGCTCTTTTTGAATTAGGAGTCATCCCGGTAATGTACAGACGCAGGAGATAGACCTGCGCTGACCCGGTTTGCGCAAAGGCATCAAACGCCTCTTCTTGTTTATCTTCGTTTTCCATTAGGTAATCTTTTTGTCAATCGGCCGGATATCCAACCCCACCAGGACTCTTTCTTGATTGGAAAGATCACCAATGATCTTGCGCATGGGCACAGGCACCTTTCTGACAAGGGTAGGGATGGCAAGAATTTGATCTCCTTCTGCCAGTTGAGGATTTTTAAGCAAATCGATCACTTCTAACTGATAGCGACCTTTTAAGTACTGTTCACAATATTTTTTCAAGTTAGCTAAGGCTGTTACGGATTTAGGCGTTTGCCCGGCTATGTATAAGCGTAATTTCCACATTTCTTCTGTTGGCTCCATGGTATTGGTCATAGGGGATTGATTTCAAAGGTAAATTAGGTATCTTTTGATTTTTTGGGGGTGGCCGCTTTCTTCTTTGGCTGGGCAAGTGTTAAATCGGGTGTAGAAGAGGCCGTTTGCTGGGCTGTGGAGATTTGCCGGAGTTCTTCCTCTAAAGATTCAAACTCAGTGCGCATATTATCAATAGAAGATTCCAGGATTTTACGCTTACGGGCTAACTCTCGGTCTTTTTTCTCTAACTCATTTTGTTTAGTAATAGCCGTCTGTTTCTGCTGCATCTGATAAGCGAGCCTGGCTGACCCTGTCAGTATACCGGTTGGACCAATGTTTACATCTAGTAAGTTAATTCCCTGCTGCGTGATTATAAATTCTCTGACCTGGTTGGAATGCTGCATACCCCGTGCTTTGATAACAAATAAGCCCCGGTTTCGCTCGCCTAATCCTTCTACGTCTCTTACCAGGATCCAGGTATCTACCAGAGAGGATATGCCTTCTTCGGTAAGCTCTAAGCTATTGCCTGTTGGAATGGTTAGGGCAGTCAGCATGGCTGTGATTTTATTCACTTTCAGAAAATCAATCAAACGCGTGAGCATACCTCGCACTTCATTGATTCCTCCTATAGAAATTAAATTACTCATCGGATCAATAATGACTACATCGGGTTTAAAAGCTTTAATTAATTTATGGATGGTTACCAGGTGCATTTCCAGCCCATGAAGCGTTGGCCGGGAAGCATGAATTTTTAACAGACCTTTTGTGATATGTGGTTCCAGATTCAGACCTATCTGCTTCATGTTGCGCAATAGTTGCTTTTCGGATTCTTCAAAAGCAAAAAATAAGCAGCGTTTATTTTCTTGACAAACTTTGTTGGCAAACGAAGAAACAAAAGTGGTTTTGGCTGTACCGGCTGTACCGGTAATTAGTATGGTACTACCTTCATAAAATCCCCCCATTCCTAACATCTCATCGAGTCCTTCTACACCAGATGAGATAATTTTGTTAGATACCTCATGATCTAAGCCTAACGAGGTAACTGGTAAAACAGAAATGCCCTCTTCATCAATCAGGAAAGGATACTCATTGGTGCCATGAGTAGTCCCCCGGTACTTTACGATCCGCAGCCGCCTGGTGGAGATCTGATTGATGATGCGGTGATCAAGTAAAATCACACAGTCCGATACATATTCTTCGAGGCCTTGACGAGTGAGCGTGGCATCACCTCTTTCACCGGTGATGATGGTTGTTACCCCTTTTTCTTTCAAAAAGCGGAATAACCTGCGGATTTCTGCCCGTAAGATAGAAGGATTAGACAGACCGGAAAATAAAGATTCGATGGTATCCAGCACCACCCGTTTGGCTCCAATTGAATCAATAGCATAGGCTAAGCGGATAAAAAGTCCTTCCAGGTCATATTCACCGGTTTCTTCAATTTCACTGCGCTCTACATAGACATAATCGATTTTTAATTTATTTTGATCCGTAAGCTGTTTGAGGTCAAAACCTAAGGAAGCTACATTCGTAGTGAGTTCATCAGCGGTTTCTTCAAAAGCCATAAATACCCCAGGTTCATTAAACGCTATAATTCCATTGACAAGAAATTCCATGGCCATAAGTGTTTTGCCACAGCCAGCGCTCCCACAAATCAGTGTTGGACGGCCTTTGGGAAAACCTCCTTGGGTAATTTCATCCAGTCCTTCGATGCCGGTTGCTGATTTAGGTAAGCTATCAAGTGGTTGAGGGGAGAGGGATTTGTCTTTACGTATAGTCATTGGTGGAATCCTTGCAAAGCTTTTAAATTGAATAAAAAAATTAAATATAAGACAAAAATCTTGTATCATCTATCCCGAAATAGTGTTAATTTTATAGTTTGTCCATTTATTAATTTAGCATTTTTGACTGCTTAGCTGTGAAAAAATTAAAAACCATTCTGCTTGTTGATGATGATCAGGTAAATAATTATCTCAACAAAATTATTTTACAGGAATTAGCTATTGCAGAAACTATACATATAGCAAGTAATGGGAAGATAGCCTTAGCGTACCTACTTGAGCACTGTGAATCTACGAGTCGGATATGTCCGGAATTAATTATCTTTGATCACCAGATGCCTGTAATGGATGGGATGGAGCTTATCAAATCCCTACAGGCGAATGATTTTATTAACAGAAAGGAAGTAGTGTTTATTTTATTAGGTATTCATACCAAAGCAGAAGATATAAAAAAATTTCAAGAATTAGGCGTACAGGAATTTACTACAAAACCTTTATCTAAAGAAACGGTGATGGAAGTTTATCATAAATATTGGGCGGGAGATACTGCCCAAGATCATACCTGTGTTTCTTAAAATAATAGCCTTAGAAAGTAATACATGGACTTTTCACAAGAAAAGTGGACATTCATTTGAGAGCGATTGTACGATAAACCTATGAGGAGTAACCTGCTCCCAATACATAAAACGTATCATCAATAGATTCAACGTGAAAATTGGCGTTACCATCTCCATCAATTCACTGTGCTCGTAATTCATTAAAAGGGGATAGTCCCAAATTTGACTGTTAGGAAAAAACTGTAACTTTTAAAACAGATTCATGATTATGACAATCCAACTAATTTAATGTAGGAATTCACCCTCATGAATCTGTTCGGGTCCTTATCAGAAAGAGTGTTTATTCTATAAGTTCTCTGATAATGTTTGCAAGTGTCTTTATCAAATACGGGTAGGCTCAGATTACCTTGCTTTTTAAAATCTTTAAGGCAGCTTTTATACGGCTTTTCACTGTACCTAGTGGCAACTGCAGGGCTTGAGCTGTCTGCTGGTGGGTGTATCCGTTGATGTACTGTGCTTTGTTAATAAAGTTTGCACAGGTTTGCTGAAAAGTTTGCACAATTTAATACGGTCAAAAATTATTTTTTGCTAAAAAGTTTGCACAAACATATTAATAAGTTTCACTTCAATGGTTGATTTTTTACCTCATTTCATGTATTAAAGATTCAGATTGATCAGCAATTTATATTGATGAATGTTATTTTATAAACTTCTAACCATTATCAGAATGTTTCTTGCATAATTAAATATTTTGAAATTAGTTTTTTCAATCTCTGAATTAAATTCTTTTTTTTCCTTGATATACGGATGTTTTAGTTTTACAAAGATTATTTTCATTTCATTCAGCGTTTTAATAGGCCAGAATGAGGGGCAAGAGGGGCAAATGACAATAAAGAACTGCCTTTCATTCATATAAAAGAATAATTAAACAGGCAAAGTAGATTCCTGGATGAAATTCGGCAGTCTCCATAAATCTGGAATACTGGCAATAGCAAATTATGGATTAAAACATTTCAAGAGAAGAATGCTCAAATCGGTTCTTAGAAGGAAAGTTCTAAATGAGTCTACTAAATAACAACTGTACGTTGTGAAAGGAGGCAGGCAATAAATGAAATTTAGTAACTATTGGTATTGGGCTGTTGAAAGTATAGACTGGATCGCTCTTGAGTTAATTTTCTATGTTCTGCCATAAACTGATCTAGACCCTCCATATCCTCTTTAATCAAATCAATCTGTTTTTTTAAACAAGTACTGGTTAAGTCTAACTGTGATAGCCAATCTTGCATAGTAAATTGTTCTTTTTCCATAGCTGTGCTGATTTATAAATGTAATATAAACAGCTTTTCTATTCACTTTTCCCTTTTTCGATCAATAGTTTCCCCTTTAGGATGAAGAAAGAAAAAATGTAGATAATACAAGAATTGTAAGAGTTCATTCCTTGAGTTTAGTTTCTCTCCAAACAAGGACAATAATATACATCATCCATTTCCTATCTATTAGAACCGGCAGTGTAGCCCAATTTAAATAGTAGTAGGGAGTTGATCTTGTCTATTCTGGTAAGCTTTTACTAATGTTAAAAGATTCGCCTCTGTTAACGGTTTAGCTATATAATTAACAAACCCTATATGTTGAAGATAAGCTAGATCAGATGAATTCATATAAATAGTGAGCATGGTGATGATAGCAGCATAGTTTTTATGAAACTCTTTTTCTATGTAAGCCTCTAAGAACTCAAAGCCGTCCATGGTAAGCATTCTGCGATCCAGCAAAATAAGCTCAGGGAAAAAGCCTTCTTTACCCGATTGCTCTAAAAAAAGGAGGGCTTCCTCTGCGCTGGTGCAACAATGGATGTGATTTGCTATCTGTAAATCGCTAATAATTAGCTGATGAAGATAATTTGTTACCCTATCATCATCAATGAGTAAGACGCAGTTAAGTTTTTGCATACGAATATTATAGAAATATAGATCATTGTTTGAAATAACAATAACTTAACTAAAGAATAATGTACAAAATCCTTTTTAACTGATAGGTGTGCCTGCTAGTCAGGGAAATTAAAGCAAATTTAGGTAAAAATAGAGTTCAATAGTGGATTCTGACCTCTTTAATTTTTACGCTGTAGTTTTTTTACTTGTCCTGTAACTTTCCAACTTGTTCCTCTATTAACTGAATCATCTGCAGGCAAAGCGATTTAATGTTCTTATCCGGATACTGCTTTTGATAAGCTACCAGAACTTGTAATTTTATATTCTCTAATTCTGTTCCGTTTTATTTTCAATTATTTGGGCAAATTGGCTTAGACTTACTAAAAATATTTGTTCCACCTGCATGGTCTTCTCATTGAATATACTGTGAAAAGCCAATTTGTTACTACTTTGATCAGCCATTTATCTATGGATACTATATAGCTACTGTCCGTTTATGCTTTCTTTTATCTAAGGCACTACTATGCAAACTCATGCTTTAGCTAAGGGCTTCACTAAAGTAGAGTAGTAAAAATAAATTCACTTTTCTTATGCTTTTATTTGTTCAAGGCTCTAAGTTCTACCACCAAATCATTTAAGATGCTAATTTGCTCATCAATGTTAGTTAGTAAACGAATAGTAGCCATCTGATCTTTTTTTACAGCCTCTCTTAATTGCTGTTGATACTGAAGCATTTGCTCATAAAATTTAATTTGGTCTTCCATAAAAACGTTGATTACACAAACAATAGAAAAGTAGAGCCGTTAAATACTTAAGCAAACGGCAATCAGAAATTTGTAGTAGCAATCCCCTATACATCTATACTAGATATAGGGGATTTTCTTAGCTTATCTTCAGTCAGATAAACAACAAAGAAGAGCAATAGCCAAAGTTAGCTACCCATTAGCTACAAACAGCAATTTATTTACCCGCCATTCAACTTTCTAAGCTGCTTGTCTACTACCTGAATCATCTGTAAACACAATATACCCATCTGATTGTCTAAATACTGCTCGTGATAGCGTTGCATAAGATCTATACGTATGTCTAGCAGCTGTTCTTTCGTTTTGGTTTGAAGATGATCTGAAAATTTATTTAGCAGAACGGTTATTCTCTGTTCAACATCTAGCTGAGCTTCATAGCTTAAACTTGATGTAGCTAATTTTCTCCATCCTTCACTAGACATATTAAGTTAAAAAGGATTTGGGGGTTGTTACTTTTCTAAAATATTTTCAGAGCAATAACTGAATTAGTTACTAAATAATTCACCATTCATATAGTTATAAAATGTTGCATTTAATACTATATTTAAGCTTAAATTTCAGCTTCATACGTATAGTTAAGTAAAAAGCTGTCTTGCTTTACTCAAGCACTTGGAAAGATTATATCTGACTAACTATTTGAATTAGCTAGCCCTTTAATGTGTTACTAAACAAATAAGTAGTTACAAGGTGGTTTTTATCAACTGCTTGCTTTGCTGTCAAACAATGCTGCCCTGATCGCTGTCTTAGTGGAAAGCACAGGAAATTCACTAAGCTATTTCAGCCATTAGTCAAGGGACAGACAAAATAACTTTATAAAATAAAATAGTATTGAGTGATGAATCGTATTTATTGCTTTAAATGGCATCAACAGGAAGGCATGTATCTTTATTGTAAACTTTATGCCAACCGGCAGCCACCGGCTCAAGAAACAATTAATTTATCTCATCCACAACCTATTATTGATTTCCATGAGTTTGACTTAACCCATATCAAAAGTCAACTATTGCTATCAGAGCTGTTTGAATCCACTACCCTTATTGAATGCTGGGAATATCAGGCAGCTTATAAACAGGTTACTTCTCAAGTCTTTGATTTATACATTAATGGCGAGAAACAAACATTCGACTTTTGATGATCGGTTAGAAAAAACAATCGCACAGGAAAATTAGGAATCATTATATGGGTACGGCTGATAAGAAATCTACCTATATAGTTTTTTTGCTTGAAAGTTTTAATTAAGAAGAACACTGGACCCGGAGAAAAAAAGCTACTTGCTACAAAAAACAGCTGACTCAATCAACTCCTAATTTAGAAAAGAGAAAGAAATATTTATTTTTTCCCCTCTTGCCCCTTCTATAGAGGAAAAAACAAGGCAAATACGAGTGTAAATGCCCTGTTTATAAACAAAAGATTTTACTAATCTTCTGTATACGCTTTTGTCCCATAATTGTAAATCAGCCCAAAACTTCCATTTGTTTATAATTTAATAACTAGTCAAAGTAGAAGTTAATGCGAGTAGCGTTTATTTTAGTTGAATTAGCTAGAGAAGATAACAAGTGAAAGGTTCAGCCATTGTGGAGAACCGTTGGGAAGAATTACCTTTGCAAGGTCGGCAAAGCTTTTGCGAACAGAATAAAAAATTGTCAGGTTAATCAGACCTGTAAGAAAAAAATAGCAGCTACTACAGTTTACAGCTACGGCTGAGATATAAATCATTTTAAAGAAAGCTTTTGTTTTATTTCATCTATATCTTTTTCATGTTTAAGTAGAGATGTAAGTTCTGTAGATATGCTTGATGAAACAAATAGAATCCATAAGAAAGTAAAACCGAAAACCAAAGAGAAAAAAATAATCATTAATGTAAGTGATTTAAAAGGGGATCAATATTATTTGCATATAGTTATTGGGGAGGCTATTATCCGCAAAAGGATATTGGTGAAAAGGTAAATTTTTGTACTGCCATCTGGTAATTTTCATCAGATGGCAGTATCTTACTATAGGCAAAGCTAAAATACCTAATTATTGAAGAATGAATGATGGTAAGTATGTGAAGATTAGTAAAGTCTTCCGGTTACTGATGATCAGTTTATTGCACCTTTATCCCTCCTATGCACAGAAAGAAGCCAATACCTGGTATTTCGGGTCTAAAGCCGGTATCAGCTTCGATACAAATCCACCGCAAGCTCTGACCAATGGACAGGTAAGCGTATATGCAGGAAGCTCCGCTATATCGGATAAAGATGGCAACCTGCTTTTTTATGCCGCTGATGATACAGTATGGAACAAAAATCACCAAGTAATGGCCAATGGCACCGGCATTATGGGGCACTGGTCTGCTTACCAAGGTATTGTGATTGTGCCTAGGCTTGGTAACGGGCAGCAATACTACCTGTTTACCAGCGATGCCTATGAAAATTATGGGAATAGAAATGGTGTACGCTACTCGCTGATCGATATGAGCAGACAGGGAGGCCTGGGAGAGGTAGTGGAAAAAAACAAATTGCTTTTTGCGCCTGGCGGTGAAAATTTAACTGCTACCGGCAGTTGCGGCTGCAGCAAAAACGACTACTTCTGGGTGATAGCCGATAAGCAGGATGGCTCCGGCAGTGTATATGCCTATGCGGTAAGCAATGGTGGGATAAGCAACCCTACCCTTTCCCTGCTGCCCGGTATCAAGGAGATTATGTACCTGAAGCTTTCACCTGCCGGTAACCGGCTGGCTTTTGCCGGTACACACCAGAGCAAGGGCCAGGTATTTGGCATTGC
The DNA here is from genome assembly GCF_030503435.1 of Rhodocytophaga aerolata. Lineage (GTDB taxonomy): Bacteria > Bacteroidota > Bacteroidia > Cytophagales > 172606-1 > Rhodocytophaga > Rhodocytophaga aerolata. The sequence goes on along the minus strand of NZ_JAUKPO010000053.1, from coordinate 3,628 downwards.
CGATTTCGATGCACTTACCGGCCATATCAGCCGCACCCAGTTTATCGGCACCTACATGGGTAGATTTTTTCCTGCCGCAGAGTTTTCTCCCGATGGCCGCCTGCTCTATACCACCGATGAAGGAGAGCTATTATATCAATATAATCTTACTTTGCCGGATGAAGCAAGCATTGCGGATTCCAGGATACGAGTAGGGGAAAATGTCTATGCGCCACAATTGGCACCTGACGGGAAAATCTATTTTCCGCAGAATACAACTGCCCCCAATTCTACCATTAGAAACTATTTGTCCGTGCTAGACTTTCCCAATAAAGTGGGAACTGCCAGTGGGTTCAGAAAAGATGCCGTTTATCTGGCAGGCAGGGGTGTATCAGTAGTCCTGCCTAACTTCCCGGGCAATTACTTTTACCGAAATGATACACTGGAGCTGTATGGAAGTGCCGGGCCGGATAAAACCCTGTGTAGTGGAGAGACAGTTACCCTGGGTGCAGAGCCGGATGAGAGCATCCACTATCAATGGGAGCCTGCCGCACACCTGAGTAGCACCACTATTGCCAATCCTGTTTTCAGCTACATTAACCAATCCCAAGAGCCTGATACGCTCACGTACCTGCTCAAGGCAAGTAATGCTCTCTGCAGCCGCTGTGATACGGTGCAAGTAATAGTATATCCCCGGCCTGCCCCACTGCCCCTTACCGGCAGCCGCTCGGTATGCCCTGGGGTAGAAGTGGTGGAGTATGAAGTGGAAAAAATTCCCGGCTACAGCTATCAATGGGAGGTAGAAGGCGGTCAAATTGCCTCCGGACAAGGTACGCATATCATCACTGTTAACTGGGGGCCTACTAATCCTGCCGCTTCTGTTAGTGTAGTACCTCTCAATAGCTACGGCTGCCGATGCGATAAAAGCCGGTTGCCGATATACATACAGGTAGCGCTACAAACAGAAACACCTCAGGGGCCGGATTCCATATGTGTAAATACCCGTGAGAATATCCGCTATAGGATTTCCCGTACCACCGGCTCCCTTTACACCTGGGGCATCAGCGGAGGAGTGATCACCAGCGGGCAGGGTAGTCATCAGGTGAATGTTTCCTGGCATGATACAGGCTTACACAAGGTATGGTTGCAGGAGAAAAGCATTACGGTAGATACGATTTGTTTCGGCAACTCCGATACCCTTTCCGTACGTGTTTTTAAAGATACTACAGCAGTTACAATAAACAGTGTAAGCACAGTCATAGATAAAGACACAGATATTATTGTAAGTTGGGATGCTAACAAATTTATACGGGTGTCTAACCCTGTATCTGTCTACAGAAGGACATACGGCACTGACAGCTGGGTGAAAGCAGGAGAGGTAACGGCTGCTGAACAAGTATTCAGGGACAAAGGCCTGCTCACCGATGAGCAAAGGTATGAGTACAAATTAGCGGCGATGAATCTTTGCGGGGAACCTGTAGAAAGCCCTGTACATACGACTATTCTGTTGGAAGGCCAGGCGGAAGATGAAAAGAAAGAATTGTATTTGCAGTGGACCACCTATGTAGGATGGCAAGAGGAAAATATAAGGTACGAAGTTTGGCGGAGGCTGGATGAGGAAACAACCTATACAAAGATCGATGCCTATCATTCAACTATTGGTACGTATAAAACGGAAGCTGGTTCAGAAGGCTTTGTACATCATTACCGAATCAAAGCTGTTGCTCCATCCGGCGGGTATGTGTCCTGGTCGAATGAAGTTGATCTGGAATTTACTTATGAACCATATGTACCGAATGTGTTCACCCCCAATGGTGATGGGGCAAATGACACATTTGAGATAACCTACCTGGAACTCTTCAACAATAATCAACTAGCTGTATATAACCGGTGGGGTACCCAGGTATACGACCAAAGTAATTATACGGGCGATTGGAATGGTAACAATTTACCTGCAGGTATGTATTATTACTCCTTCTATGCTGCCCGCTTGCAAAAGACCTACAAAGGGTGGATACAAATTTTACGATAAAGGCATAAATGGTTTCCTTGGGTTGATTTAATAGCTAGAAAACATGTATGCAATATGTTTAAATCTTTACCTATTCCACTATACTTATGAAAACTTTCGTTGTGCTGTTCCTTGTTGTGGCAAGTGTTTCTTTATCCTTTGGTGCCTACAGCCAAAATAAAAAAGGCAATATTCTACTGGCTGCTTATGCCGATCCTTTGTTGACCAAAAGAACCTTTCCTTCGCCACCTGGCTCTACCAGCCATCCGCTAAACATACGCACCCATATAAAAGGAGGCTACCACCTCTTCAACCGCTTTGCCCTGGGTGCCAGCCTCAGTTACAACTACCAGAGTGGCAGAGGCATTGACTTTGACGACACCTATTACAACCGAGAGCAACTGACTGGTGTATTTGCCAGGTATATGATACCGGTGCAGCGGTTCGGAATAATTGCAGAAGGCGGATACTCCCTGGGCAGGGTAAAAAACAATATACCTAGAAATGACCAAGAAGTCCCCTTTATTTCAGGTTTGCAGGCTTATCACTGGGCTTTGGGTATCAATTATCGGTTGGGCAAAGCCTGGCTCTTAGAAGTGATGGCCCGGCAGGAGAAGGGTAGCTACAATCGTGAATTGTTACTGAACGGCCATTCACAGAGATACCTTAACGGTGGATTTATGGTGGGCACTGTGTATTACTTAAACTGTAAATAAACTGAACTTTAGATAAAGCAGCCCATAATAAAGTCTGCTGAAGCGGCTGTTTAATGCTATTTCTACTATGTTGTATTAATTAATATTTGATTCTAATAGATGCTATAAGTTATACTCTATTCAGCCTACCTATGGTTTAAACGTCATCGGTAAATTTCTCATCGTCTTTTGTATTAAACAAAAGGATTCATTATGATATTTAAAAAGAAGGGCATTTTCAGCTCCTTTTTAACAATGAATCAAAAAAATTGAAGTAGTAAAAATTTAAATTATTTGAGTCTAAAACCTAAAATTAATATTTCAAAGTCTATATCACTGCTAATAACTAAGATTGTGCAAACTTTATTAACAAAGTACATTAAGTCACCACCACAAAGTTTAGACTTTAATGATCATTATAACTATAGATTAGCTAAAAAGAAAGGTTATAGAATGGTAATCCATGGTAACGATTCTTATGTAGAGGACATAGATATACTAACTGCTAATAAAACATTATTAAGTAGAATAGCCACACCCTAAAACAATATCCTAGAAAGTTTGTATGTAAATATGTACGAAGCAAAATAATAACCCCATGTAATCATGTGTTTTACATAGGGTTATATTTAATATCTGTAGCCTCAGCGAGGAATCGAACTCAAGTAGCTGTTGACTTATATCACAGGAGATAGCCTTCATTCTTGCTATGGCATACATACTGTAAACAATGGATCTTTTCAAATTAATAATCGGTTTCCAAGTGGCTCCAACATTAAAGTTACTGATGTATATAATCTTAATAAGTATGACTTTAGTGATTACAACTTCAACATAAGATATTGACTAATATAAATTAAATTTTCATTTGAGCTGTTAATATTATTTAATGAAGCTGTTTAAAGTTTATTAAGTTTAATAATTCTGCGTAAGAACAGCAGAG
>NZ_JAUKPO010000052.1 GCF_030503435.1 Rhodocytophaga aerolata | reverse complement strand
GATTTTAAAAGAAGGGCATTATGGCTAATTGATGGTTAAGTTACAAGAAAGGCAGGCAATCCTTTACTTTCATTTACTACTTTTTGGAGGGATAGATTTTTTTGTAAAGTTCAAAGGTTTCTTTGAAGATCTCCAGCATGCTCATTCCTTGCTCCACGCTATAAAGCTTATAAGCTCGTTTGAAGTCTGAGGACACTTCAAACGACATCTGGATGCGCCCCTCTTGCACTTCTGCTTCTTTCTGCTTTTTCTTTGGGATTCTTCTAACTAAATCCCCTTCTTGTTTTTGTTTTGTTCTTACTTTTTTTGCCATCTATCCTGGAATGATATTGCGCTTATTAAAATAGTGATTACTTGCCTGCTAAGGGAAACTACCCTCTCCCTTTCAAGGTACTTTTCTGCTCTCTATCCCCCTACTGATTAAAATAAAGGAATGCAATGAACCGTTAGGCCCTTTTGCAAGGCATATTTGATGGTATATACCGTACCCCGGCTTTTGCCATCCCAAAAGGCAATCACCCGTTGGCAGGCATCTATAATCTCTTTATTGCGCAGGCGTGGCGCACGCTTCCCATACTTCTCATAGTCTGGTTTAAAGATCAAGGTAGGGATCCCCTTTTCCTTGGCGTACTGCTCAGCCAGCGTGTCAGCCCCCTTGGCCCCTCCCGAAATGATCAGGGGAAGGTCATAACCATCCAGAGTTTCTTCCACTATTTCATAGTTGGTAAAGTTTCTTGAGCCGATCACAGCTGTTTTCATAAATTGTTAATATTTTAAACAAACTCAATTCCAATCCAAGATCAGCACGGGCTAGCAACTCGTCTATTTTAGGACTTACTGGAAACCAAAAAGAGGAGGGCAAGAGGGGAAATAAAAATTCAATAAGCCCCCTTTCACTTTCCCAAATGCTACTATTTAGTATACCATACCCTCACTTACGCATTTTTTTCCCCTCTCGCCCCTAAATTAGATTGGAAACCGATTCGATTATTTGGAGTGATTCCTCTTCCATACGCTCCGCCCCTTTTATACAATTGCTTCTTTGTTGCTAAAACCCTCACAAACCAGTGAATCTACACTTGCTTCCCATTGCTTGCTCCTGTTGATAAAGGCCGGATAAAATTTCCTTCCTTGCCAGCAAGGCCTCATAGACGTTTGCCGCCTGCAACTTTGTTTGCTCAGGCTCGATGTCCATAGCTAGCGTTTGCTCCATGAGCCCGCGGTAGAAGCCAAACAATTCTGCCTGCAACTGCTGCTCTTCAAACCCTACTAACAGCAAGATGGTAGATTCAGAGACGAGATTGATTTGATACCTGGGTTTAGAAGTACAAATCAGTTGCCCGAAGCAGTCGTTCAGGATGGCTAATTCAATCAGATGAATGATTACCTCCCGTTTGCTCGGATAAAAGCCGGGCTGGGATTGGATCGGTGATAGATGCATATCTACTTGGAAATAAATGATCTACACTATATAGTGCATTCCTATGGCTGATAAAAATGGACAAAGGGGAAAAATACGTTCTTACAATTATACTCCCATCCATTACCTCATGTGAAGCGGTATAAGCCTTGCCGGCATGCCTGCCTGCTTAGTTACTTTTCCCCTTTTGCTCCTAAAACATCTGAAAATCTAACAGTTCATTCACCTTCATGCCTAAACCACCCGCAATAGCATCAAGATATGCAATCGAGACGTTCACCTGTCCTTTTTCGGCTCGATGAATGCTTTGTACTTTTTTGCCACTTCGTTCGGCTAAATCATTAAGCGTAAAGCCTTTGAGTTTGCGTAAATCACTTATCCGTTTACCCATTGCTTTCCTGGTCTGTTCTTTTTGTTGACTAGTGCGTTTTTTCATAACATTTAGTAAGTATAAAACTGGTTGATAATATATAAGTTAGGAGCCTCTCCTACTGAGCTAGTAGGATTTGATGGATCAGTTTCTATCCTTGCTCAGCCTGCAAGGTATGCTTATGGGCTGCTCTTATTGGTGCTAGCCAGGAAAGCAAGGAAAGACTCCTCTTTAGGTTTTTTAGTGAAAGAATACCTGAGTTCAATTTCCCCTTCATCCAAATCTTTTTCTTCAAAAACCATCACAGCCGTTGTGGTCACCACATAGTTTAAGCAGGTCAATACACCGGCTACCAGTAAAGCTGCATCCAGACAGTAACTGGGATTTTTGAGCAGGCTGCTTAGTTGAGTTAGTGAGAGAGCGTGCTCCTGGCAGAACCTGCCTAGATAGCCTTCCGGCTTTGTACTAAATTCTGCATCGAGAAGTCCAACGACCAGTTCATAACTCAACGTTTGATCGCAAGCCTTACTAATCAGTGGGAAAGCTTGCTCCTCCTGGGTTTTCTCTTCTTTCTCAGAAAGTTTCTGTTGGAGATTCTCACAGAAGAAAGAAGCTAGTTGTTTATTTGCAAATAAACCTATATGTTTATAAGAAGTTGATTTCTCATGCCGACTATCAAAGAAAGTGTGCTCATAATCTGTTTTACCTTCTTTGATAACAAACTCTTTTTTATCAACCGAATATTCCACTACCCATCTTGGATCTTGATTCATGATTTATTAGAGGTTGATGCATTTATAGATTGATATAGTTACGCCTGACTCATAAATTTCAGGAGCACAAAATTAACAGATAATAAATCTTTAGCTACCTGCTAATTTAAAACGCTTTAGTTTAAAGGCTTAGAAATCAGGTGTTCACTATTTTGACAATTTTCGAACGGGGGCATTCCGTTGGCTTTGGCCCACTTAATAAACCAGAGTTGCTCTTCACCGGTGAATCCCCCGTCTCTAACTTTTGCATAAAATGCTGAAGCAGACATTTGAAAACAGCCCATAAACTCATCTCTTAACTTCACTCTGTTTTTTTTGGAGAAGAAGTTAAATATCTCTTGTGGTTGATTGCTTGTTTGCATTAGCTTATATTAAGTTGAAACCAATACCAAATTTTATATATATTTGGAATAGATTGGATTGTATTGCAATAGAATATACAATACAATATTAATAAATTTATACTATTACCTGCAAACAATTTGTATAAAAAATTGCATGAATATCCATTTTGGTAGAAGAATAAAGGAACTGTCTGAAACAAAGAACTTGAGTGTTAAAGAGTTATCGCAAATGACTGGTAAAACAACTCAATCAATTTATGATATATTCAGAAAGGAAGATTTGGGTACAGATGTACTCAAGCAATTTGCTGACGCCTTGAAAATTCCAATCGTGCATTTTTTTCTTGAAAGTCCTTCTTCTCTTCATACAGAAAGTGGCAAACCTAAAGAGAGAGTGAATAGCATCGTTGAAAACACTAGCGTTCATTTTAATAGTGTGGGAGACTGTGAGAAAGAACTTGATAAAGCATTAGCTATCATTCAACAAATGGAATTAAGAATTAAGGATAAGGATGAAATGATTTCATTACTGAAAGAAAAAAATAATTGAAAATTTAACAGAGTATTCGCTTTAATGAATGAAAAGAAGCATTAAAAATGAATAACCCTCAATAGGTAATAGATTGATTTATTTGGCTAAAATAAATAATGAACACATATCTGACCTAGTTTTATATTAACTGACAGTACAGCCCTCAAAGTAGTTATCAAGACTTTTGATAACTATTTCTTTTATTTCATTTTTTCGAAGTTAGGCGATATTATATTGAATAAAGTTCTCAGCGGAAACGTTTTTCTGCCGTTGATAGTGAAACTTGCAACAAGAAAGCTTTGGAATTATCCTGCTAGGTAAGTTCAGAATTTTAACTTTGATGTTTTTACATAGAAGAAACGGTAGACATCAATTTCTTTTTTCTTGTACATGAAATATTGCGATTAAGCTGAATCATCAGAAGTAAAAACAAACAATTACGTTAAAATTACCACTCCACAAAAGCTCGTTTAGAAAATGCAACAGTATGCTGCTAGTGCCTCAACTGCGAAAACGTTTACTGCATATTTTCCGGATCATCGGACTTGATGCGGGGATCAAATCGGAAAGGTTCTCTAGCTAGCAGTCGTATTCTACCTTCAAGAAAATCCTGGTGGCGGGTATTGATTACATATACACTCTCTTTAGGCACAATTGAGGAGGGTACTTTCAGTACCGCTGAGACTCCTTTATTATACCAAGCATCTCCTATTTGTTGACAAGCCGGATAACTCGCTTTCCTATACCAATCTGATGGGAGTTCTTCAAGGGAGATTTGTTCAATTTGTACCTGCTCATGTATGTCTATAATGAGTACGCTGTACTGTCCATTCAACCCTTCTCCACCTCGGTGCACCACATTTTCTAAACAGGCCAGGGAACGGTTTTCGGCCGCATAGATGACTAGATTTCCCTTTGAGTTCCACCGGTTGCTATAGCCTGACGCAAAAAGTTTATCTGCATATTTGGTTAAGCAGATTCTGTAAGCATAGGGCATAGTTAAGAAAAATCTCCGTAAGCGATCCGCTCTAATTCTTCAATGATCAAATCAATGCCTTCACTGGTTTGCAGGAGCGTTAAAGGGCTCTGTCCTTCAAAGCCATGGGCCGGTTTCTCAAGCCAATTTCGAAAAGCCTGTGAGGTGCCAAATACCTCCTCCCCTTTCAAGTGCATGGCGTGTAACTTGAGCACTTGCTCACTCGAAGGTGGATCAAGTTTCTTCCCAGATTGTGCGTACGCCCGCAAGGTTTTCACCGATACATGCAGGATCTGGGCTAACAGGTCCTGATGCAAAAGCAAATCGGCAGCAATCTTGAAGGCTGTTTCGGCCGGTATACCCCGATGAGCAGCCATCACCAAAGAAAAAGAATCTTTAATAGCTTTCTGTAAACCTATGGTTACTTGTTCACTGCTCTCACGAACAGGTTTTTTCTTTTTAGACCTATCTGCTGCAACGCTCATGCGTGGATAATTTATCGTTACTACAAGTATAGGAAAATTATCCGAAAAAAACAGAAAAATTTCCTATATCTATATATACGTTCAACTAGCGGAAATAGTGCCGGATAAATCAACAAAATAAGGACTTAACATAGTAATTGTCGGATACCTGTCAGTTGGATGGTTGAAAGAACCATAAAAGATATCTGCCATGTCTAAGCATATCTGTCAAAGAGCCGCTTGACACTCATAGGCTTGAATTGTTTCCCCATAGACGTTTGGTAGCCATCCGAGTTCAGTTCCTGGGCGATAGCAGCAAGGGTCCATCCTTCCTTTCTAAGCCTTACAATAATTTTAGCCGCCTGTTTATTGGAGCGCTTTTCCATCGCCTGCTCCTGTTTGATCTTCCCTCCTTTCACCCGATGCTCATAAGTTAAATGATGAGGAGCCCCAAGTTTAGCTCCGGCTAGTTTCTTTGCTTCCAATGCTACTTTGGTACGGGCCGAAATCATTTTTCGCTCCTGCTGAGCAAGAGCGGCAAAGATATGAATGGTAAACTCATTGGCTTCCGGCAGATCACAGCAGAGAAAATTTACCCCTGAATCCATAATCGAAGAAATAAAGGTTAAGTTTTTTGACAACCTATCCAGCTTTGCAATCAGCAGGGTCGCTCCTTTTTGATTCGCCAGGCTGATAGCTTTTGCAAGTTCCTTTCGACTATCGTTCTTATCAGATTCGATGTCCGTGAATTCTTCCGAAATAAGCCCTTTATTCGTTACATAATTTTCTGCCACCCGCCTCTGTGCTTCCAAGCCTAAATCCAATACCTCCTGGCCTTAGGTAGAGACTTTATAATAGGCAACATACGTTTGCATAGATACAATACATTTTTAAAAGTATCAAAGGCACTTAGTAGGTGTAGGTACCTGCTCCCTCCTACTCGTAGCGAGCCAGCTCATCTTCCACTTTCCTGAGTTTATATCATACAACTCCTTTCTCTCCTGATAGCTTAATTCATTCCATTGAACTTTCATCTGCATGGCATAGTGGTTAAACTCATCTTTCATCTGGGTCACTTCCAGACTATCTGCCAGAGCGATTTTCTTCAGCTCGATCATCCGCTTTGTAATTTTTCGAAATATACTAAAAATTTATCAGATTATAGATTGGCCTTTGATATTCAGCATTAAGTAAATCAGATTGATTAAATTATGTTGACTATAAATTGTATAAAAAATATGTGTAGATACCGCATAGTACAATATTGCATAATATATTAAAAAATCAATTAGTACAAGGAATCGAATAATTATGTAATAGATAAATAGTTATAAATTGTTTGTTTATCAGATATTTATATTTAATAATACTATCAATAATACTATCAATAATACTATCAATAATACTATCAATAATACTATCAATAATACTATCAATAATACTATCAATAATACTATCAATAATATATTATAATTATTTAAAGTATGATATTATATTATCCCTATTAGCTAGTATAGATCTAATCAAATATGATGTATGTATGATATCATAAATAATATCAAAAAAGGGTACATTTTTGATAACAAATATTATATATGTTTAATATCTTGTTTGATATAATTCGTGCAATTATATTTGGTGTCAATAATCACATCTAATTGCTATCATATATGATATACACTGTTGGTGGACAAAAAGGAGGGAGTGGCAAAACTACTGTGGCCACTAATTTAGCAGTACTACTGATAAGCATAGGGCGAGATGTTCTGTTAGTTGATGCCGATGATCAGGAAACATCTAGTGACTTCACGGCACTTCGGGAAGAGCGGATGGAAAATCAAGCCGGATATACTGCTGTAAAACTATCAGGAATAAACATTTTAAAGCAGGTACCAAAGCTTGCTGAGCGTTACCAGGACATTGTAATTGATACTGGTGGCCGTGATACAGAAAGCCAGAGAGCAGCCTTGACTGTAACCAATATTTTTCTAATCCCTTTTGTTCCCAGATCTTTTGATATTTGGACCTTGGAAAAAGTAGAATTTTTAGTGGAGCAGGCAAGGAGTGCTAATCCAAAACTCAAAGCATATGTATTTATAAACCGTGCAGATCCAAGGGGAGGGGATAATGATGAAGCGGCAGAACTACTTAAACAATCTGAGGTTCTACATTTCCTGGATTCACCGCTTGGTAACCGGAAGGCTTTTGCCAATGCCGCAGCCAATGGAATGGGAGTGATTGAACTCAAAAATACAGATGAAAAAGCTGTCAATGAATTCAAAGCACTTTATGAGCAATTAAATCATTCTTCATAATAAACAGATCTTTTATGGCTATCACAGCTAAACCTAAAAAAACATCCGTCATCGAGAAGCCTGAAAGCAAGGAAATTGATGAAAAGAAAGCGATAGCTTTTATTAATCAGGGAGGGAGCGTAGCCTCTCATACAGCCACTTCTGAAGCAGAAGAGGATGAGAAACAAAAAGGGGTAATTGTTCGGATGTATCCTGATATGATCCAGGAGATAGATGATCTGCTGAAAAAACTTCCTAAACGAAACCGGCCATCTCGTAATGCTTGGATTCTGAAAGCGGTAGAAGAGAAGCTTAAGCGGGAAAAAAAGAATCATAAATGATATCTTAAATAATATCAAATTTGATATCAATTATAATTATATTGTTATATCTAATATAATTACTTTTATGAAATCATATCTAATATAAATTTTATATCACAATTGATAAATTTTTGATATGTGAATTGTATATATAATGATATGTTTTATATATAATAACTGCTATATAATACGCTATATTATAGATATTTAACATACTATCATTTACGATATTATATTAGATTGCGTTTATGATGTATGTTATGATATCAAAAATTGAGTTTAATACCCTATAATTCAAATAGTTAATTTATATGGTTTTACGCATAGCTCTATCAAACAATCTTTTCACTGTGCCTCTATTATATGGATAACCTCTTCTAGTTCGATATCCAAGCTCATTTAATTCATCAGTGATCTGTTGAAAAGTTTTTCCTTCCCTTCGATCAGATAAAATGATCTTCATAGCTTGCCGGTTGGCCGTGTTTTCAGAGGCATTTATTTGCCTGACTAATAAACCCTTGTTACGTGCATGTATGGTTAAATTTTGAGGGGAGCCCAGCTTATGACCTTGGCCACGTTTTGCTTGCAGGGCTGCCTTCGTGCGGCTACTAATCAGCTCTCGCTCATGTTGGGCAAGAACAGCAAATATTCCCACTGTCAGCGTGTTGGCATCGGGCATATCAGCACACACAAAATCAACGCCGCTGTCCCTGAGCTCAAAAATAAATCCAGCGTTGCGGGAAAGGCGGTCAAGTTTAGCAATGATGAGTGTATGCCTGGATTGTTTGGCGAAGGCAATGGCAGCTTGCAACTGATGCCGGTTATTATTTTTACCCGATTCCACTTCTGTATACTCTCTGACAAGGATTCCTTTGGGGCCAGCAAACTGCCCGACGGCTGCTTTCTGTGCCTCCAGGCCTAGACCAGATTGGCCTTGTTTGTGAGTAGAAACCCGGTAATAGGCGACAAAGGATTTATGGGTTGGCTGCTGCATTGTTGATATCAAAATACCAAATTAAACCATTTGTTGCATTTTACAAACGGTCGTTTAAAAAATGCAACAAAAGCTCTGAAATCGTACTTACCTATGAATTTTATTATATATTTATTATGAAGAAGCCATATAGGATAAAATCACAATAAGAAGCAGACCTTAATTGTGAAATGAATAATGAGTAATGATATGTATACAATTACAAATGACTTTTTTACCAATTTCAGACCAAAGATAGAAATGATAGGTTATGGCTCTGGCATTAATAACTTATACTCGTTTAATTTTAAGCACTATGTGCATCTTAGCTCTGCTACTAGTTCATGATAAAATGAATAGTGGTAAATACCTGCTTAACTGTCCAATTATTATAGATGGCCTGGCTAATAATAACCCCAAACAAACGATTATACGCACTTTAATGTCAATCAATAAATCACAGGCTTTGATATTAGACTATATCCATATGCATTCATCATGAAAAGACATTGTGTTTTCAATCCCTTACAATTCCAATATTGTAAGTGTTAATTTATATAATAGCAAAAGCTTCCTATGCTATTGCTTTCCTTTTTATATATATTTTCGTTTATTTAGCAAACGATTATATGTATTTGTATCCTTTTCTACAGGATTATGGCCAATCAGGAGCAACAGATAATAAAGCATACTTATGACACAATTGTCTCTCAAAGCGAATCTACCCAGCTTTTGTTTCAACATGCCGTGCTCTGCCAGGTATATTTACCTTACCGTGACCCTGGTAAAGAGGTAGATAGTTGGGTTAGACAACAAGGTAAAGCGTATTTTGCCATCCAGGCCACCAAAGTTTTCAATCCCCAATCTGAGCGATATGATAAATTACTAGGGCTACCCTTTGGCCCAAAAGCTAGACTCATTCTGACTCATATAAATACGCTGGCTTTACTGCAAAGATCCCCAAATCTTGAAGTTTCAGATACCATTACATCATTTGTTAAATCCCTTGGTTTACCCAATAATGGGTATCAGATTGATGCAATAAAAAATCAGCTTGGAAGATTGGCCGCATCTATGATTTCTATTGCCTTTTCACCTGGTGAAAACCGAAGCTTTCAGGTAGATAGTAAAATCATTAAAGGATTTGATCTATGGTTTCCAAAAAATCCAAATCAGCGGGTATTATGGGATGGTAATATTGTTCTCTCTGAAGATTACTTTTTCTCCTTGATGAATCATGCAGTACCCTTAGATAAACGACATTTGGCAGTGTTTGCAAATAATGCGATGGCTATTGATATTTATACCTGGCTTGCACAACGATTACATCGTGTTTCTACGCAAAACTCTGAATTTGTGCATTGGGTAGGACTCAAAGAGCAGTTTGGAGAGGGGTATGCCCGGATGGATCATTTCAAGGAAAGTTTCAGGTCAAATCTACGCTTGGTGCTTACTCAATATTCAAATGCAAAAATTGAAGAAGATTTAAATAAGGGCTTTATTCTTAAAAATAGCTCGCCACCAATCCCTCCTAAAACGCATCAAGTATTAAAAATTGATAAGCCATAATTACCTAGTATCTTTCTAGGAGGTATATTATGTTGGATCGGAAAAATAAGCAAAGAGTTTCTTGGGCAATCAATTAGGCTAGTAGTCTTCTCTTTTTTTTGCAAACCCTGCGACAGTTTACCGGGAATACGCCTTGGTTGTGCAAATGCCTGCCATATATATTTCGACTTACGACAGTTTAGCGGGAGTTAGAAAGTTTACTTATCCAGCAGACATAGTTGTACTATAAAGCCTATGAATAATTTTCAGGCAAAATTAAAAGTTGCGACAGTTTAGCGGGATTTACCTATGTAGAGTTTAAAAATCATTGCTTTCATTACTTTTTTCTACGACAGTTTACCGGGAGCCATGCATACTTTTAGTGTTTACATAGTCTAAGATGGCATTTCAGCAAATTTTTAAGTAACCTTAAGCTAGTTAATCTTGAAGACTCCTGTCTTGGCAGTTTTGTTGACGACAGTTTACCGGGGTAAATATTCGGTTTTACGACAGTTTACCGGGATAAATATTTTGTTATCATGCCTCTTTCCTGGCGCGCCATTAACCTACCAAGCCATTTATGATACCGATACCTTGCGACAGTTTACCGGGAATCTCAAACGACAGTTTACCGGGACAACCCTTATACAGTATAATTTATGATAAAAAGATAAGTTCACTTGGCTTTAATTTAGCTTATTCAATTTATATCTATATTCTTCCATCTAAGAAAGGCACTTTTAGAACTGCAAGGGCAACTTTGTTTTTCATGCAAATTTTCTCAAGTTTCGTATAGGATAACCAACTGCTGATCATTAGATGAGCTAGTAATGCATGGTAGGGGAGGAGTAGTGCAAGTTAGCGCAAACCAAAAATAGAATGCTCACAAATCTAAATAATAGATATAGTATTAAAGACTGTATTTATAATTTTTAGAATTGCCTATTAGCATAGATGTTTGGAAATCTAAAACCAAGAACCTTAATGATAACAAGAGTTCAGAAAATTGCTAAACAAGCGTATGATAATATTGTCCTGCCGAGCGAGCATAATGAGCTTTTGTTTCAGCATGCAATCCTATGTCAGGTATACTTGCCTTATCGTGATCCTGGAAATGAAGTGAAAATATGGGAGCGAAGGCAAGGTAAAGCATGTTTTGCCATACATACTACACCTGTTTTTAATCCTCAGACTCATAAGTATGATATTAATATGGGTTTGCCCTTTGGCCCCAAAGCAAGACTTGTATTAACTCATATCAACACGCTCGCTTTGCAACAGAGAACCCCGCTTATTGAAGTAGCAGAAACTTTTTCTTCTTTTGTCACTTCTTTAGGCCTGCCTAGAAACGGAAAACAAATAGCTTCTATTAAAAATCAACTAGCCCGTTTGGCCGCTTCCATGATATCTGTTGCTTTTTCACCTCAACCCAGATATGCTTTTCAGGCAGATAGTAAAATAATAAAGGGCTTTGATTTAACTTTCCCCAAAGAAGATAATCAGAGAGTTGTTTGGAATAATACAATAGCCTTATCAGAAGACTATTTCCAATCATTGATGAATCATGCAGTACCTTTAGACAAAAGACATCTTTCAGTACTTGCCAATAATGCCATGGCATTGGATATTTATGTCTGGCTTGCCCAACGCTTGCATCGGGTTGAGCAAGGCAAGCCAGAGTTTGTTCATTGGCAAGGACTGAAAGATCAATTTGGTGATGGTTACGATAGAATCGATAATTTTAAAGCAATATTCCGGCATACATTGAGCTTAGTACTTACTCAATACAATTCAGCAAAAATAGAGGAAGATAAGAATAAAGGTTTTATATTAAAATGCAGCCCTCCACCGGTTCCACCCAAAACAATGATTCATCTACCAGAACCTTTTAAAATCAAAAATTAACAGTACAACAATCATCTGTTCAAAAGAGCGACACTTTTGCAGGGATAATATTGCCTTCATGTGTTAGGAATGGAAGTAATATGCTTATAATCAAGTATCTACTATTCATATAAAGAACTGCGACACTTTTATAGGAATCACATCTTTTTGTAGAAAAAGATACCAATAATCCCCTAAGATTAATCAAGCAACAATTATAAACTGCGACACTTTTATAGGAAGTGAATGAAAGAATATATTCATGCTAAGTGCGACACTTTTGTAGGTCAACTTTTGACGGGTTGCGACACTTTTGCAGGAGAATTTATTTCTACAATTATCCACTTTACTCAGTGGAAAACCAAGTTATCCGCGACACCTTTATAGGAAACCAGCGACACTTTTATAGGAACAAGGTCCAATTTGTGCGACACTTTTGCAGGAAACCAGCGACACTTTTATAGGACAAACCTTTAAACTATATAAATCCTTTAACTATTACAGATATTATCTGAAAAAATGTGGAAAAGTGTTTAATGGGGGATTGCATCCCCCAAACCCCCTGCGATGAATGGTGCGAAAGGCTGAATAGCGCTTGAACTTTCAATTTTTATTGACGTACTTTCTCCTGCGAAAGGCTGAAAGCCCGGTTGGTACCTCCGTATAAGATGCAAATAAGTAGCTCCTGTACAATCAGGAGCTACTTTAGTTACTTATTATTCTTATTTTGCTTAGTAGATAAGAGAAAAGTTATTCCTACTCGTCCACAGCGCTGCTGAACGAGAACGAAATGCATGTATCTTAATAGAAGAGTCGTCATTATAAAATTACAAAATGACTAAGATCAGAATTTGCATTATTAGCCCTAAAACGAGAAATTTGGTGTAAACACTTGTACGCTATGCTGAAAGTAAAAGAGAACACCAAACCTGCAAAATCTTATAAACTTCCTGTAGCTGATATTCAAATACCTTTATTCAACGCTGAACCAGTTGCAGCTAAGGTGGATAAAAGCCCTGTAGCACATGTGCCAGCACAAAATATAGGTGCAGAAAAGATTGAAGAATTGCATGATTTGATAATGGCTCAATACAATATGTCGCTGTATGAGCGGCGTATATTTATTAAAGTGTTGGAACTACTCCCGGAAACAATTGTGCATCCGGATGGAATTGCTCTTTTTGAACCACTTATACTGGATGCCAGGGAAATCATTGCTGATAGCAACTTAAAAGGGGAGTCTGCTTTCATGGAGCTACAGAAAGCAACCATGAGCATGATTCAACACGTTTGCCGGATTGCTGAAAAAGATGGTTTGTTACAAACCGGATTAATTTCTTCAGCTAAATATCTTACCGGTAAGGGTCAGATCCGGATTCACATAGATCCTGCCTTGCATCCTTACCTAATTAGAGTGAAGAAGCATTTCAGTGGAGAACAGCTACAGACTTTAATCAAATTTAAAAGCTATTACAGCCAATGTTTTTATGAGTGGTTCTCTAAGTCCGCCCAGTCGACGAAGATCGTTTATATATCCTTATATGCATTAAGAACCATGCTCCGGATTGGCGAAACGGAATATGAACGGTACTATGATCTAAAACGCTTTGTGATCGGTCAGGCACAGAAGGAACTGAAAGGAACACAATATGAATTTTCTTTCAAGGAAAAACGTACTGGCCGAAAGGTAATTGGTTTACAGTTTCAGTTAGCAAAGTAGGGAGTCATATGGGGAAAGAAAAAAAGAAATACAAAGTAATTGCTAAAGTGGATAGTAAAGATTTTGTCCGCTATAATGTGAATGACCTTTTAAAATTTACTGCTTTTTTAGATACGCAGTTTCCTACCTGGCGTTGGTTTAATGTGTACAGATATACAAGTGAAGGTAATGGCGAGCAGCTATGTAGCTTTACTAGCAAAAACAGGCCCGCACATAAATTTGTACTGTAGAATCTGGCAGTTAAGTAAGCTGAGTACATTTGCTATGTATGAATAGCATTATTGAAAAAGCTTCTTTTCTACAGACTACTCTAGATTAGCCTTACGTTCACCAACTATTTTTCATTTTTTGTGATGCAATTTGTAGTCTACTGACATACCTATGTCACTGGTCATTCATATATTGGAAGAAAATGTAAAGAAGTCATAGGCACGCTAGTGTATGTTAAACATTGCTTTAGATAACTAAGAATAGATTTACTTTCCTATTAGGGTGCATCAATACTTCTTTTATTGAAAAAGTAGCGAAACTCATACTAACTTCTATGAATCAGGAAAAAATAATCATCAAAGGAGCCAGAGAAAACAACCTGAAAAATATATCCCTAGAGATACCCAAAAAGCAGATTACTGTGTTTACAGGCGTATCAGGATCGGGGAAATCGTCGATTGTGTTCGATACAATAGCCACCGAAGCCCAACGGCAACTTTTTGAAGGATTTAGTATGTTTATTCGCAATTTCCTCCCAAAGTATTCGCATCCCAATGCTGATAGCATTGAAAATTTAAGCATGGCCATTGTAGTGGATCAAAAGCGTTTGGGTGGCGGCTCTCATTCTACGCTTGGTACTATAACTGATATCGCACCAGTGATGCGATTGCTGTTTTCCCGGATTGGAAAACCCTTTGTGGGCTATTCCAATGTTTTCTCTTTTAACGATCCGCAAGGGATGTGCCCCGAATGCAATGGACTGGGAAGAAAGTCAGGCGTAATTGCTGACGACTTTATTGATCATTCCAAATCACTCAATGAAGGGGCCGTTCAGGTTCCTGTCTTTGCTTCCTGGGAAAAGGAGATTTATAAGAGTACCGGTTTTTTTGATAATGACAAAAAGATCGCTGATTACACAGAAGAGGAGCTGGATCTGCTGCTGTATAGCAAACCAAAAAAGTTTAAGCTACAAATTGGAGGTACTACCATGAATGCTACCTATATGGGTATCATTGAAAAGTTTACGCAGTCCTATATTAAACGGGATATAAAAACCTTATCGGAGCGTACTCAGAAACTAGTGTTACCTTTTATTAAGATGGTGCCCTGCCCTGTATGTAAAGTGGACAGGCTGAATCAGGCTGTTCTGGGATGCAAAATACAGGGATACAACATTGCCCAGCTTTCAGCCATGGAAATAAAGGATTTGATTGCTTTTCTGAAAACCATTCATGATCCTATTGCCCAACCTATGGTGCAGACCTTGACTGAGCGGCTTGGGCACCTAATGGATATAGGACTTGACTATTTAACCTTGAATAGAGAAACAGATACCTTATCTGGTGGAGAATTGCAACGGGTAAAGATGGTAAAACACTTAAGCAGCAGCCTTGTGGATGTGCTCTATATTTTTGATGAACCTAGTGTAGGCTTGCATCCAAGAGATGTCCACCGGCTGAATGGATTACTGCGCAAATTACGCGACAAGGGCAATTCAGTAATTGTGGTGGAGCATGATCCGGAAGTGATTCAAGTAGCAGATCATATCATAGATGTAGGGCCTCAGGCAGGAAGCCATGGCGGTGAGATCATGTATGAGGGTAACTTCTCCGGCCTGTTAGAGGCAAATACCTTGACTGGCCGATACCTGAAAAAGTCTTTACCACTTAAAACAACCTACCGTTCTTCCAAAGGCAATTTGCCTATCCGGCATGCCAGAGTAAATAATTTAAAGAATATAAGTACCGAGATTCCCATAGGCGTTTTAACAGTGGTGACTGGCGTAGCTGGCTCAGGTAAAAGTTCACTTATTAATCAGGTATTCCTGACCCAGCACCCGGAGGCTATTGTTATTGATCAATCAGCCGTTGGTGTTTCCACCCGGTCTAATCCGGCTACCTATACAGGAATGATGGATCATCTGCGGAAAGCGTTTGCCAATGCAAACAAGGTGAGTCCTTCTTTATTTAGCTTCAATTCGAAAGGAGCCTGTGAGAGCTGCCAGGGATTGGGGGTGATCTATACCAATCTGGCTTTTCTGGATGGAATAAAAACACCTTGTGAAGTATGTGGAGGTAAACGCTTCAAGGAGGAAGTATTAGCTTATAAGTTGCATGATAAATCCATTGCAGACGTACTGGAAATGACCATAGAGCAGGCGCTGGAAGATCTTAAACAAAAAGAAGTGCAGCATATCCTGCAAACTCTCTGTGATGTGGGTCTCAAGTACCTGACCCTTGGGCAACCCTTGAGTACACTCTCCGGCGGGGAATGCCAGCGAATTAAGCTAGCCAGTGAATTGCATAAAAGGGGAAGTATTTACGTAATGGATGAACCGACTACAGGCTTACACATGTCAGATGTAGGCAATCTGTTATCCATTATAAATCGGCTGGTAGATGGAGGAAATACAGTGATTGTCATAGAGCATAACCTGGATATCATTAAAAATGCAGACTGGATCATAGACCTGGGTCCGGAAGGAGGGAAGAATGGAGGAGAAATCATATTCGAAGGCACTCCTACCCAACTAATCCATGCCGAAGGATTTCGATCCCTTACCGGTGAATTTTTGAAGGAGTCTTTAACAGTTAACCAGTTCGCTTACTGATTACATGGATACTATTTCAGTCAGCTCCCTTAGGTAGTCTTCCATGCTATCAAACATGTTTCTAGTTTAATAGCATTTCTATATCGAAAAGTATAGTATTTGATATATCTGATGATATCATATGTGATAGCTGATTTATATATGATGTTGTAAAATTGTGATAGCTATTTGTTATCAATAGGTAGTTGTAATTACTTGATGTAGATAACAATATATATGTTTTGAACAAATCATGTCTTGAGCCTGTAAAGGGGCCATAATTAATTTTGGTACTTCTTTTTATCCAAGCAGGCGAGGATCAAACTCGAAAGGATCTACTGATAGGATCTTTAATTCCGTGGCCTGGCTATGTGCAGGATTAAGCAAGACATTGTATTCCTGTGGCAGGATAGCCGAAGGTACTCTCAAAGCCAGTGATGATTTGCCCTTCAGCCAAGCAGTGCCAATGTCTGCTAGTAGGGAAGTTGTTGTTTGACTCTGGATTAGAGAACCGGGAAACCGGCTGGTATTGCCAAGATTATAACTGAGCTTGCCCCAGTCTTTGGGAAGTGTTTCGGTGGGTACTTCTTGAATAGAATAATCAGCAGGCAGCCCAAGTGTGATGATGACGAATTTATCAGGAGTGGCAGAAGATTCTACATGCACTACTTTTTCTAAAACGGCCAGTGCCCGTGTAGTAGCTGTATAAATTACGGGAATTCCTTTATGATGCCAGCGGCCGGAGACATACAGCCCGCCATTTCCACTTAGGTCCCGTGCCCATTTCTCAGTAGTAATACGGTATAACTGCATCAGGCAAATATACCATGTTCAATGCGGATCACTTCATCTAGCAGGTATTCCACACCTTTAGTTGTATTGAGCAGTTCAACAGGCCTTTTTCCTCCAAGAGCCTTGCTAGGTGAATCCATCCATACTTTAAATTTTCCTTCTCCAAATACTTCAAACCCTTTTTGATAAAGTTCAGCTGTTTTAATGACGCGTTCGCTGCTTGGATAATCAAGCAATTCATCATCGGGATAGGTAGGCATATTCACAGAAAGGAAGTTTGTTACCTCTTTCAGCGAAAAAGACATTTGCTCGGCTAACTGGTAAAGCGCCTTTTTTTGTATCCCTACCCGGGCACCTAACATATCTAGTACGGAAGTATATAACATAGCAATAAGCTACTTTTTGCTAATATAACGAAAAGTTGTTGTATCCTGTTTAAAGGCTGTTGATTTTATATGTATACTATTAAATAAGCTTATTCAAATAAGGTGTTTAACGTTATTTAGTTTGAAAACCCAGCGTAAGAGCACAAGACAAAAAGCCATAGAATGAAAAGCTACCCATGTCTGTGCTAAGACTTGGAAACGGATCAGCAGTGTCTTAAAGCTGTCATTCCCGAAGCTACACAATGTGTGCAATTCACCAGGCGTTGGCTTGTTCAATGACTAGTCTTTTCTTATGCAACTGATGATCAAAATAGTGATTAACTACATAATCTTAACTGCTCCTGCTGTTTATAGCAATGTTATCTTCTACCTTTTTCTCTGCACATTGCCTTCGTAGCTGTAGTGAATCAAAACCCACATCAGCATTCAAAAATAACCCCTTATACATTTATTCCTGCTTGCTGTAATAGCAGGCAAAGTCCCTCAAAACATTCCTTCATTTGGTATAAATCAATAGAGCATGAACGCTCTATATGTTCTCTACTGATAGGTTCACTACAAGCGAACATCAAGCCTTGACCTGCCACACGTGTGAGCTTCGGGTCCAATTATCCGCTAAAAATAGCAGATTACTTGTTACTGATTGCCTTCTCTTCTAATAACCTACATGCGCCCCATCATTCTTCGCTAGCGTATGACTGCCATTAGTAGCCAAGCTTACAGAATGTATGAAGTCCACTGCATAGAAGATCAATCTATATAAGCGCGGTATTTCTTAAGTAATTCTATCCACAATCGCTGCCAACTACCATCTTTTGCTTAGCGTTAAATGAGGCAGAAGTTGTTCTTTTATAATATCTTTACTGGGCACTGGTTTTGGTTTTCAAGTTTTACTCTTTAGTTTTTACACTTCAAAAGTACTACTTACTAACTAGTGCTTCCTTTTTACACAACAAATTTAAACAGCTTCACAGTTAAGGAGTTTTAAATATATAATGCAGTCACCCATTAGCCAAAGCGGGAAAGAGTTAGAAAAGCTATCAGGGATAGTCAAACGCATTACCTTTCATAGTGTGGAAACTGGCTATACCGTGCTCAAAGTAAACAGCTTTGCTAAACCCGCAGAAGAACAGACCGTTGTTGTGCATCAATCCAAAGTCTTTGCCGGGGCTACGATTGATTTTTATGGAGAATGGAGCAATCATCCATTATACGGCCTGCAATTTAAAGCAAGCAAAGTCATCGAACGCAAACCTGCTTCGGCCAATGCCTTGGAGAAATACCTGGGTTCAGGCCTCATCAAAGGCGTAGGACCAGTGACAGCTAAACGAATTGTCAAACACTTTGGCAAAGATACTTTAGATGTGTTTGAGTCTTCTATTGAGCGGTTAACAGAGGTAAGTGGTATAGCCAAAATCAAACTTGAGCAGATCAGTAAAGCCTGGGTAGAACACCAAGAGATCCGCAATGTGATGCTATTTCTGCAGTCCCATGATATCTCCACCTTATTTGCTGTCAAGATCTATAAAAGCTATGGCAACAATGCCATAGAAATCGTCAAGAATGACCCCTACCGCTTAGCCAAGGATATCTATGGCATCGGCTTCTTTTCGGCAGACAGGATAGCTTTGCGAATGGGCCTTGCCACCAATTCTCCTCAGCGGATAGAAGCCGGCATTGCTCATGTGCTGCAGAGCGCCAGGGAAGAGGGCCACTGTTACCTGAAAGAAGAACAGATCCAACGGGGGGTAGGGGAGCTCTTGGCCATAGAAAGGGGAGAAGCCATAGAAGAAGTACTTAGAGAAATGGAAAAGAGAGAGGAGCTCAAAACCCGCAAGCTGTTAGATGAGCAGATCGGGGAGAGGGTCAGCTGCTATTATGCCCACTCTTTGTACTATGATGAGCAGTATATCGCAGAGAAAGTAGCCAAGCTTGCCGCAAGTCACCTGCCATTAAATGTGGAGCACTTAAAAGAAGATCTGCACACCTACTGCCAGATACACCATATAGAGTTAAGTGAAGAGCAGGAGGGGAGTGTACTCTCGATTGCCAGGGAGCGGATAGCTATTCTCACCGGGGGACCGGGATGTGGCAAAACCACTACCACCAAAGCCTTAGTAGGCTTGTTGTTACTCATGGGAAAGAAGGTGATGCTCTCTGCTCCCACCGGCAGAGCCTCTCAGCGAATGAGTGAGGTGATCGGTATAGAAGCCAAGACCATCCACCGGCTTTTAGAGTTTGATCCCCTTACTGGTGGCTTTAAGCGAAACGAGGGAGATCCTTTGCCAGTAGATGTGCTCATCGTGGATGAATGCTCCATGCTGGACGTGCACTTAGCGGCTTCCCTGCTCAAAGCCTTACCACCACAGGGGCGACTGGTGCTTATTGGAGATTCAGATCAGTTGCCGGCAGTAGGAGCAGGGAATGTTTTGAAAGATATGATTGCCTCCGGGGTAGTGCCTTGCCTGAAGCTTACTAAAGTCTTCCGCCAGGCATCAGAGTCACAAATCATCAGCTATGCCCATCAGATCAACCGAGGAGTTGTGCCCAGGATCGATTCTCCTTTCCACCGGCCGGAGCTCTGGAAAGGGAAAAGCGATTGTTTGTTCATCGATTCAGAAGAAGCCACCCATGAGCAGCTGCGCTTTATTGCCAAGGTGAAAAGAGCCACCGGGGAGAAAGAGGGAGATGGGAAGAAGGAAGATGAAAAGGAACTTGAGAATACAGCAGACGAGCCGGAAGAAATCTACACGAAAGCAGGGGCAATCAGTATTCCGGAGAAATTCAGTTTTGTAGACATAGATAAGCTATTGCAGGCCCAAAGCTACAGTGAAGAGCTCAAGGAAGTAGTCAAACGGGTACATCCCTGGTCATCGCTGCATTATGGCTTTTCAGCCGTTTCCATGATTGAAAAACTCTACCACTCGATCATTCCCAAATATTTTGGAGAAGGCATCGAAGTACAGATCCTCTCGCCCATGAGCAAAGGCAGTGTAGGAACAGGCTCTTTGAATAAAGCTATACAAGAAAAGGTAAATCCACCAAAAGAAGGGAAAGCCCAACTCCTGCTAGGTGGCCGGATCTTCCGGGTAGGAGACAGAGTCATTCAGAAGCGGAATAATTATGAACTGCTTGTCTTCAATGGGGACATTGGCACCATCAGTGCGGTAGACCCCGAGGAAATGACACTTACAGTACGCTATAAAAGTGGCAAGGAAATAAAAGAGGTGATCTATGAGAAAGAATACCTGATCGAGCTGGACCTGGCTTATGCGATCACCATTCATAAATCACAAGGCAGCGAGTTTGAGACCGTGATCATTCCCTTGCTTTCTGCTCATTTCAATATGCTCTTCCGCAACCTGATTTATACCGGCATCACCAGGGCAAAAAAGCTGGTGGTGTTTGTCGGCAGTAGAAGTGCCTTGAGTTTGGCAGTAGGAAAAAAGAATACGGCTACCAGGCAAACAGCTTTAGAAATCCTGCTTAGAGAAAACGCTAAAAGGGAAACTAGCAGGCTATTCTAAACTTATGATCAAAGCTGCTTTTAATTATGGGTGTATTGCAAGTATATTAACTATTTTATTCGGTTAGCCCTGAAAGTTATTGTTTCTATCATCCAAATTCTGCATTTCCACAAAGCTTTAAATAAGATATCAAGAGAGTTTTTTCCAACGACCTATATAGATCAGCCCACAGGTTGGAGTGTATTGCTTAATCAAAGATTTAAGAATTGTCAGTGATATTTTCTATACAATGAAAAGAAGTATTTTTTTCCCCTCTTGCCCATTTTTAGTAAAAATGGTATGAGAAATTTTAAGATATGCTCATTCCTCTTGAGATGTTAACTCTAATTCTTCAAGCAAATAAAAAAGAGAAATTATCCGTCTTGATTTTTTTTCTTCTCTTCCTCTTGTCTCTTCTCTTCCTCTTTTCTTTTTTTCATCCTTTCTTCCCGTTCCAGATATGCATCCATAAATTCATTCTTTTTAAGGTCTTTTCTATTATCTGACCATTCATACTTCTTCTCCGCTATTGGTTGTACTTTTTCTGTATCTTCTGTTTTCTCCTCCTTTATTACTTGTTGTGAGGAAAAGGTATCCACAGCAGGGGGAGGAGTTACTACTTGAGAGGGGAGAGCTGCCTTTTGCTTGTTGATGATTCTTGTCTTAATTAGAAATATCATCATTTCAGAAATAGGCAATCCTAAGTCTTCTGAGATTTTTTCAGCAATAAATTTAGCTGTATAAGCACCAGTAAAATACTCCTCTCTATAGTATTCATACAATAGATTATTACGCTTTTTACTCTTATTTAAGAAAGCCTTTTGTACATCCTCTTTCGTGATTTTTGCCATAATGAAAGGATAATGAAAGTGTAATGAATATCTACTGAAAGTAATTTTTATGTGAAAGGGTAGTGCAAGTATAATGAAAAGGTATTGAAAGTGCAAATACCTATTTGAAAGTTTATTGAAAGGCTATTGACAACCTAATGAAAGTAGATAAAAAATACCCCAAAAAGCTATAAATCTGGAGAAAAGGTATATCTTTGGGAATCGTATTCTTGTTAAAGAATAGCTAGATATGTTCCATTCCCCTCGAAATTCTGTTTTCCTCATCGGTCACAGAATAACTCGGCTCATTGGAACGATCTAGCCTTCCACCTAACGGATGGAAGGGAGCCGATAGGCCCTCAAAATGTACCCTTCCTCCGCAGTCGTCAGGAGGAAGATAAAAAAGAAAAACAGTAACAATCAACCCTTCACCCATATGGCAAAGCAGGCAGATAAAGCATCCATACCTAAGTTAACCAAGGCAGGCAAAGAACCCTTAAAGCGTGGCCGCAAAGAGAAAAAGGCTGAAGATAAACAGCGTTACACAGTCGGCAGTTTTAAGTTCACTAAGTCCGAGAAAGCAGCCTATGATGCTTTATATCAAGCATCAGGCATGAGCAATCAGACGGACTTTTTCCGCAGAATTGTTTTTAGAGGTGGTTTAAAATTGTACTATTTTGATAAAAATACCGAGTTAATATACGATAAATTAGGCGATATTCAAAG
>NZ_JAUKPO010000051.1 GCF_030503435.1 Rhodocytophaga aerolata | reverse complement strand
AACGCTTAAAGCTATTGCATGAGGGCACGCCGCCGTATAGTCATGCTCCGTTATGTCTCATTTAATTAGATTAAGAATTGACTAAAATCCATAGATTAAGCGAAGCAGAGTTTAATAACACCTTTGAGCCTCCTATGCAACTACTTGGGATGGATGATGAATCCTCAAAGGTAAACTTGAAAGAATACGTGGAGAACATTATCTTGGAAGAAGGCTTAAATACAAGTATTGAGGATATTGAAATTCATTATGTGTACCATCATCCCAGAAAACGCTATGAACACATTTTGCTTAATTACGGAATAGAAAATGTATATGCCACCATTGTGGTAAGTCTATCCAATAAACAAATCGAAGGGTATCATATACTCGACTTAAACGAGAAATACTCTTTGGATGAAGAAGAAAAGAAGGATTAAAAACGAGACATAACACCCCATTCGCCGTTAACCAGCCTTTCCTCACCGAAGGGCTCCACCACAACAGGATTGGTTTACGGGAATGGTTGAGCCATTATGCACCATAAAAGATGGAAGGAAAAGATAAAATAATGGCCATCTCAATCTTAACAGTAGCCATATTGATTTCTGTTATTTTAGGAATTGGTTCTACAAACATGAGTGGCCATGAAGTTGTAGTTTTTCCTTTTCTAGAAGCTCTTTTCCTAGTACTGTATACAATTTGTTTGATTGCAGTATCGATAAAAAGCTACAGAAAAAACAATAAGACAACAGGTAAAATAATTTTGTTATCATCATTAGTAGCCGTAATGCTAGGAGGTTTGATTTATACTTGCATTGACTATTATTTGTAAAGAAGAATAAAAGAAAAAGGATAAAAGACGGTGCATAACACCATATAATTCCGACAACTGTGCCGCTTAACCGCAGAGCTCTAGCAAGGGGCAACAGCTGCGGTTATAATTGGTACATTCTGTGCCATATAATAAAATTAACAATTAGTTCGATAGATGAGACCAATCTTAATAGTGCTTTGCTTTGTGATTCTTCCAATGATTTCTTTAGCTCAAAAGAAATCCACAGCAGAAATAATAACAGGTAAATGGAAAATAAAGCATAATCTTCCCGCCATTGATAATAATGCTTTTGATGAATTAGATTCTCTCGACCGTAAAGCAGAATTGATGCAGGAAGAAGATAAACAAGCTACATTTAATAATGGACAGTTTATATTAGGAAATGGTCGCAAGAAAGGGAAATATATGTTTAAAGGTTCTCGTATATACTTGGACGACGTAGAATACCGAACAACTTATTACTCAGATGACAAATTTATTTTGCTTAGAAAAGCCAGTCCTAATGTAGTACTTTCATACACCTTTGAAAGGATGTGATAATAAATAAAATGAATAAGAATACGGCACAGAACATTAGCTATAAGTCAGCGGCTTGCTGATGCACAATTCCAACGCTAACAAGCACGCTGACGTATAGCCATGTCCATTAACACCAATTGAAAATTAAAATGAAAACCCAAACAATAGAAAGGTTTTACATTAGGAAAAGAAAAATTGGAAAGACTCTGACCTTGATAGTCATAATATTATTTGTTCCTATCTTCTTTGATTTATTTAATAGTGATACTGAATTTGCAATAAGTAACTTCATTTTAGAAAATCTTATTTTACCCATAACAATTATATCCACGATAACTGCTTTTTTTCTACAAACATTAAATGAAAAAAGTTACTTGGTTATTAAAGGAATTGATAGAAGTTGGCTTAGTAGGCTTAAATTATTGAGTCTAATTGTATTTACTGCTCCTGGTTTCGCTCTATTCTACTACTTAATAGCACAAAGTACATTGAGTTTAACCAACAGATTTATAGGTACCCAAATAGAAATTTTCATAACAGGCGAAATAATAGATAAAGATGAACATCGAAGCAGCGGAACAACCAGACATTATTTTGAAATCTATTCAAGAGAATTAAATAGAGCCATTGAAATTAAAGTAACACCATCTACTTATAGATCCTTTGAAGTAGGTGACCTTTACAAAGAAAAAATGACAAAAGGCTCATTAGGCTACATATATAAATTGAAATAACAAATGAATGGTGTTAACACCTGCTTCATCCGATCAGCGGCCTTATCTCAGCGCTAGGCTCCATCGCAGTAGGACCGCCGTCGGGAAGCATTGGCCCATTCTCGGCAACCAGAAAATGAAAAAGATAAGCTTAGAAAATATTGAGCGGTTTACTATTCCTTTAGAGGAACATCCTTTGAAATGGATGTTTTTGGATGAGGAACAGAACAATCATCTCAGGGAGGAATACAAAGCGCAAATATTCCCCTTGGACGAGGAAGCTTCCGTGTATTTATGGAATGCGCAAGTTCAATTTAAAATCTTTTCTGAGGAGTTTTTTACCCAGCAGTTCTTTCAACACAACGAGAGTTTCTATATCGGGGATAAGACAGACAAAGAAATTAAGAAATGGCTTTATCAAAGAGGGATACCCTTTTCTCAAAAGGTATTTATAGCCTTTCAACCCAGTACTGGATTTGTACTGACCTGGAAAATGGTGATTAAATTTTGGGATGGATTATTCTTTTCTGACCAAGCCGTGTGGGATAGGACCTTAAATTGGGGCTTTGTTGCGGACCATAATGATGTATTTCTTTTTGGCAGAAATCGAGTATATAATTCTGACATGGAAGCCGAAAAGATATATGAGCAGCAGCAGTTCAGACAAGAAATTGAAAATCAAATAAAGCAGAATCAAGCTAGAGAGGTAATCAAATATTTTCCTAATCCTTACTTAAAATAAAGGGCAGCCGAGAATCGTGTAGGCGGCCCCGACAACAAAAGTTGCCGGGGAGCACCTCACACACCACTGTACGTAGGGGCTTCGCCCGGAAATGTCGCACTCGCGTGCTCATTTCCCTATACAGCGGTTCGTTAAATTGTGGAGCTACTTTCAAGTAGTAGTCGAGCATGGTTTGGTAGCCTCTTTTTCTCAGTCGTTCCAGGGTGATAGTCGTGTTGAGCATGGGACTTTGAGCAACTGCCCATCCACCCATTCTCGTCCTGCTCCAGGCATAGGCCTGATCTTGAGAAATACCTAAACGAATAAAATTCTTTCTTCTCCGTTCAGGTTTCTTCCAGTCATGCCAGATACAATACCGGATTCTGTTGCGCAGCCAGCCGTCCAGGTCTCGGAGTTTGCCATAGATACTACCTAAACGGAAGTAATTGAGCCATCCTCTTTGGACTTCTTTCAAGGCTTGCATGCGCATCTCAAAGGATTTTGGTGTTGTTTTCCTGGTGATGGACTTGAGATTCTCTTTGAACTTGTGCCAGCTTTTCTCACTCACGGTCAGCAGGTATTTGCCCTTTTCCCCCTTCTTGAAAGAAGGCACAAATTTGTAGCCCAGGATTTCAAACTCAGCCGGTTTGCGTATACCACTCTTTTCCCGGTTGATGATCAGCTTGAGTTTTCCCTCCAAGAAAAGAGAGATCGCTTTGGCTGCTCTTTGTGCCAGGTAAGGGGTTTTAGCATAAATGCTTGCATCATCGGCATAACGCACATAGCGGAGTTTGTTCTTTTCCAGAAAGCTATCCAGTTCATGTAAGAAGATATTGGATAGCAAGGGAGAAAGTGGGCTACCTTGTGGAACGCCTTTTCTGCGCCTGGTCAGCTTGCCATCGATGAGGATGGGAGCCCTGAGCCATTTGCGGATCAGCCGTAGGGTAAGTGGGCATTTGACCTTGCGGTAGACAAGCTGCAAGAGCAGACAATGGTCTACTTCATCAAAGAAGTTTTGCAGGTCTATATCTAAAATAGCCCTGTAGCCTTCATGGATGTAGGCTTGTGCTTGTTTTACTGCCTGCTGTGCATTGCGATTTGGCCGGAAGCCATAGCTGTGTTCTTTGAAGTCAAGCTCAAACAAGGGAGCTATCACTTGATGGACGGCCTGTTGGAGCCATCTTTCAGTAACGGTAGGCATGCCTAAGAGGCGCTTTTTACCATTGGCTTTGGGTATGGCTACCCCTAAGATGGGTTGAGGCAGATAACTGCCCGCACAAACCGACTCCACTAGCTGCTGCCCGTTTTCTTTCAGGTGTGCAGCTAGCGCTTTTACGCCCATCCCATCTACGCCTGCTGCCCCTTTATTGGACAACACCTGATGGTAGGCTTTGAGCAGATTCTTACGGTTTGTTACTTTCTCAATCATCTTTACTACTACTTGTAGTTTTCTCTGCTGCATTTAAGGTAGGCTGGCAAACTCTTAATCTGAACCTCCTGACCACATTTGCAGCAACTTAACGTTCAACCCTTCACCTTGTCTGTGAGACCTCTGCCTCTCTATGGCAGCTTGTTTCTTAAAGCTACTATGGTCTCTGCTGACTTCTCCTTGGCGTACTCGACACAAGGAGATCTCCCCAGGTAAGAGCATATTCCTTCCTCCAATTCCTGCGGCATCTACCAAATATGGTTTGTTGGTCAAGGGCTTTGCAAAGGTGTGCTTGCTTACCCACCATACCTGGCCTCCTATGCCGTTCCTGTTTGTCAGGACCGGATTTTGCAGTTTCGCTTTCTTCAGTGCATATCTCGCGACAAACCACCTTGCGACTTGCTAACAAGCTTCACCAACTCGCTTGTAAGGGACTTGCACCCTCTGGAATATTATGGTATCTTCGATACCAGATGCCCATACTGGGCACACACACCCTGCTGATACGACAACCCGCCCTGCCTCACCGCAGAGCTCAACCGCAATCAGCCCCGGTATGCGTCAGCGCTTGTTACATTATGCTGCATTAAAGAGATGTACCACCAAACCAAGAAGAATATTCGAGTGCTTGCCGAAAAATATCATTATACCATTCAGTATGATAGAGAGGTAGTGCGGTTAGAAGGAGGTTCGAATAAAATTGAAGTTGAGCCAACGAATAAAGGTAGATTGACAATAAAATATAGTGCTTCTAAGGGGACAGAAAGACTTGAAATACCCAATGATGAAATTTATGATGTCCTCATTGAACTGTTTCGCAGAAAAGAAGCTGATGAATTACACCAAAAAGAGGGTGACTTAATCACACTTGATTTATACCGGCAAGAGGAAGGGACTATTGTCGATCAATGGTTAAAACAACTTAAGGAGGAAATCAGTACCAAAGGGATCACTCATAAAGAAATAGGCGGCAATCGCATTGAAGCCGAGTATTATAAGGGACTACTCATCCTGACCGATGACTTGGTATTCTACTTATCGAATGTGATAGAATTAGAGAAATAACGACAGCATAACATCAGCTTCGACCGCTAACCAGCTTTATCCCAACGCAAGGCTCTAGCACAAAAAGCTTGGTATACGGGAAGCCATGTTACGTTAGGTGCCAGTAAAAATATGACAGAACTAACAAAAGGAGACAAAAAATTGCTATCCGATATAGAACAACACGGATGGCATGTAGTATTGGTGGGAGGGGATGAGACAGGCCCGGGCTTTGGTTATTCTGTTGGATTGTATACAACTTTCAATCATCCTGAAATAATCATAATTGGGCTTAAGTTTGACTTAATGCATATTCTGATTAACAACATTGGCGAGGAAATCAGAAGCGGTAAGCAATATGAAGCAGATCATTATTATGATGATATTTTAGACAACTACCAATGTCTGATGGTGAAAGTAGATAAACAGTATTACAGAGACTATGTTGGGTACAATCTGTGGTATTACAAAGGGGAGGACTTTCCCTTATTGCAGTGTATCTATCCCACAATTAAAGGAGTATATCCTTGGCAGAAGGAGTGGCCCGAAGGAATAAAAGACCTACAACCGATACTAAATAAAGAGAACAGATAAAGACCGGCACCCAACACGAACTTCACCCGATCAGCAGCCCATTCCAAAGCATAGGCTTAGCACGAGGGCTTGCCGCCGGGAAGTATTGATACGTTGGGCGTAATAATGAAAGGTTAGATGAAACATAAGATTTTAATTTACGGCTTCTTAACTTTTCTTGCTTGTCAAAAAACTGCTCCTTATAATTATGAGTTGAGAACTTGGAAATGGACAGGCTCTGACACATTGATAAAAAGTGATACAATAAAACTCATCAGTAAGAAGAGTAGAAACAGTGAGGAGTTTAATGGATATTATGACGCAGGAGTCGAATTTAAAAAGCAATACTATATTGATTCGCTAATAGCAGTAAACATCCACCTATTCAAAAATGGACAAACTCTAATCAAGAATCAAAATTATCACATTGAATTACTAAATAGCAGAAGCTTTGATTTTCAAGATACAAAAATTACTATCTATAAAATTTACATTGACTATGCTCCTTTTTCTCCCATTGGTGGGCCTGTTGTATTGTTTGCAGAAAACTTTGGGGTAATTTATAGGGAACACGCTCATGGAAGATATATACTCAATTTGAATACAATTCGTAAAGTCAATGACAAAAATGATAAGGAAGTTCAATTAGAAGATTTTGTTAATAAGGTTACTAATGATACAATTCTGTTTTCTCTACCTCCTGTGATTCCACAGCCTGAGATAGTAGAGATACCAGATGAATTGAATATAGAAGAAGATACACAGAGATGACAAATAACTACGCCCAACATCGGCTAAGCTTTCCACCGGCCTGCTGGTGCGCAAAGCCAAAGCGAAAAGGCACGTCGTCAGTTAGCTATGTTCATTAGCACACATCAAGAATGAATCATCCTCAAATAAGAACTATAAAGTTTGAAAGGACTGGGATAAGGCATAAACTCGAGAACCAGTTTTGGTTAAGAGTTTTAGCTTTATGGTTAGACTCATTGCTAATCAACTATACAATTTTTTGGATTATTATCATATGTCTCAACATCTTGAATATAGAATTGCCTAAAATTATAAGTAACGGAGTTTACCTGCTTATCTTTATAGTATATTCAGGAATTTTAGAGTCGTCAAGATATCAATCAACATTGGGAAAGTATTTTTTAGGTTTAAAAGTTGGGGATGAAGATCGGAATAGAATATCTTTTCTAAAAGCACTTTGTAGAGCCTTTTTGAAAGTTTTATCAGCTTTGACAATTATAGGCGCTTGGATGATAGATATGAATAAAAAACATCAAGGATTACACGATTTAATGACGAAGACCATTGTAAAAAGAAGATAAGAAACGTGTGCTAACACCCTTCTGACCGTCAACCTCGCCTCCCAAGCGCAATGCTTAGCAAAGGCTACGGTTTGCGGCAGCTGTCGGGCCATTACATCATTAGGCAATATCAAGAATGAAAGAGTTTAAACTATATAAATCCCCTTTAAAAGTACTCAAGCTTATTTTGCTGTGTTCCATTTTTGTTATTGGTGGAATATGGCTTATTACTTCTACAGATGCTCCTGCTTGGGTGGGGTGGCTAAATATTGGTTTTTTTGGACTAGGCTATCCAGCAGGGTTGTACCAGTTACTGGATCGAAGACCACAGATTATTATTAATACTGTTGGCATTTTTGACCGTACCACGCATCGAGATTTTATTAATTGGGAAATTATTCAGGATGCTTACTTAGCTGACGTACACGGTCAAAAATTCATCTGTTTAGTAGTTGATGAAAGGTTGGAGCCATCGCAGAACAAGAGTAAACTTTACAAAGGGTTGAAAAATATCAGCAAAGGAATGGGCTTTCAGGAGTTGAACATTTCCCTTGGGCAGGTAAAAGTTGACGAAGTAAAATTGATGGAGTTCATACTGGCTATGGCTCAGGCAGACAAATCAAAAAGAGAAGAACTATTAAAGAGATTGCCTAACACCGGACCTAAACGCCAACCGGCCTTGCCCTAGCGCATTGCCTGACCACAGCAGTACGGTATGCGTAGGCCCTTGATACATTATGTCTGATATAAGAATGAAAGAAATAATCGAAGATACAGAATATGACGACCAATACGAGCCAGTAGAAATGGTAAAAAATGATGGATTCCGTAATGGTGTTCCTACAACTTTTTATACCATTACTGTGGAAGCCGACTTTGACGATGAATTCGTGGAAATTCTAGAGGAGTTTGATTTGGATGTAAGTGGTTATATTTTAGAAACTATCATTCTTGCATATTTGGAATATGGAAAGGCAGAGCTTATTGATAATATCGTATCATTTGATACAGAAATGAGCACCTTTGTAGCTTACGCTGACACAGAAGAAAACCAGCATGAGATTGCAGCATTAATCCAGAAATTGTGTACTAGCAAGAAGGCTTTCAAGAAAATAATAAAAGAAAACTTAGAAGAAATCAGAACTAAATATTCTTAAAAACAAAAAGACGAACGCCTAACATCGGCTAAGCTTTCCACCGGCCTGCTGACACATATAGCCCAAGTAGGAAGGCGCGGCGTCAGTTAGCGATGTTCATTATCAGAAATTAAGAAATATGCCAAGATACGAATGGAATGAAGCTCATCAAGCAATTGAACTGATTCCGGGTACACTCAACTATAGAAGCAAATGGGCTTGCTTTACTTGTCGGAAATCGTTTACAAGGGTTAGGTCTGTACCCCAACCAGAAGAGGTGATTTGTCCTGACTGTAAAACAAAAGCAACCGACATGGGCCATTTATTTAAATCACCCCCAAAGAGAGACCTCAGGGGGTGGAAGATTATGCAAATTTTGGGTCGTAACAACTTTGGATTTTGTACAGCAGGCCACGTAGCTTACATAAGGCATTTTATTACTAATCATGGAAAGAGCTCACCTGAACAAGTTGAAAAGAACATAATAGAATATTTTAGATCAATAGGAAAAATTAAATAAAATCTGATAACACCAGGCAAGCCGTTACCGGCTCTTTAAACCGCAAAGCCTTACCGCAGCGGGACCGGTCTCCAGTTGCCTTTGGTACGTTAGCCTTCATTAAAGAAAACATGCAAGAAGTCAAAGTACTAGAAGCAAAGTTGCCATTTAGAGCCGAGTCTGTAACAGATCCGCTAGTGATAGGGGATATGAATCGACTTATATTTGGTTTTTGGGCAACGGCTCCTCATACTGATGGAGTATGGCATCCTTGTGGATGGGCTCTATTCTATACCAAGCATTGCTTACAGTACAAATATGGCTATCCCAATGATGAAGCCTCCCCAATGCATCCACTTACTAAGTATGGTTTTGATGGATATAATATTTCACAGGTCAAGTATTCGGATTGGATTCGCCAACTTGAAATACAGAACCAACAGAAGTGGCCAGCCACTGACTTTCTCAATCGGTATGAGCATTGGATATTTCCATTTAAAGAAACTACTTTGGAAGTAATCGCTGAAAAATTACAGTGGCGTTTAATGTCTAAGGAAATAGCTTATAAGGATATTCAACAAGAAATGATAGATTGGATTAATAACGAAAGTTAACACCACACCCGCCAACTACCGGGCTCGCCTCATTGCAGACGCTTAGCTCAGTCGCAACGGTTGTGGGGGTGCTTGAGTCATTATGCACTATATAAGATGAATAAGAAGTTTAGACTGATCTGGGTGACATTTTTATTAAGCATCAAAGCTTTATATGGTCAAACCTTTGAGGTTAAACAAGAATCCTATATTGTCCGAAGCAATCATGGCTATTGGGCAAAACAAGTCACTTCACTTAGTTCCTTACCTGAGAAAATTCAACGAACACTGAGGGTTGTATTGACAGAAAAATTAGGCAAACCACTCTACGATAAACTAAGCTTTGTAGATGGCCAGGTAGTAGACTTAGAGAATCATTTCGCAAGCAGTCTTCCTTCCGGTAGAATTATCCCTAAATACGATTTAATCTTTGTCTTATCCGATACGACCCTTGGTATACAAGCTTATTACCTGAATGTAGATTTAGATACTTATGGGCAAGTATTAAGTATGAATTGGCCTAGCGAACGAGTAGAAAAATATGAATTTGCTTCCATTAAAGAAGTACACGATTTTGCATTGCAGTATGGGAAGAAACATAAACTCAATACCAAGTCTATGTGTGTGGACTTAGAATATGAGAAAGCGACAGATAGCTTATATTGGAGGATCACCTATAAAGAAAGTTATAAAGAAAAATGGGGCTATGGTGATATATATATTCAGCTAAAGCTTGATTCTCTTAGGTTGATAGGAGAGTATCGAACACCCAAAATGACATATCATTAAAGAGTATAAAAACAGTGCATAACACAAAACCTAGTATCAACTGTGCTTCCAACGCTAAAACCTAAGCATAAAACAAGAGTATGTGTAGGTTCCTGTTCCATTATGGGCTATAAAGTATTAACAATAATTTATGAGACAATTAATTAAGTCTATCCTCTTTATCTATTTAATGACTTTCATTAGTCAAGTTAGCTATAGCCAAGTGATAATTGGCTTAAAAACAGGAGCAAACTTGAGCAATGTTAAATTTAAAGATTATCTATTTGCAGGCGTTGAACAAAATCCTAAATTAAGTTTTAATGCAGGTCTACTAGCCCATATTGGTATAAAGGATAAAATATTAGTTAGACCTGAATTACTCTATTCTATGAAAGGTTGGCAGTCTCGTGAATATCAGACAAATAGTTCAGGTAGGGTAAATCTACATTACATAAATATTCCTCTCTTAGTAGGATATAAGCCTATAGAAAAGCTAACTATTCTTTTAGGTCCGGAATTTGGATTACTAAGGAGTGCAATATTAAAAACTCAAGGACTCATCTTTAAAACAACAGATCAATACAATAAAATAGATATTGGAGTTGACTTAGGTGCAGCCTACAATTTGAGCCCCAAATTTGGCGTAGAACTAAGGTATAATTATGGATTTACAGCAGTATCTAAAGAAATCCCCCTTACCGATGAAAATGGCAATCCTTTTACAATGGCTAAAGATGGAAGGAACAGAGTTTTACAAGTTGGAGTGTTCTATTTGTTAAATGGAAAATAACAGCACAAAACGCTACATTCAGCCGCCAACTATGCCGCTCCAGCGCAAATCCACAGCTGTAGGCAATCGTTGCGGGAATGTTTGCTACAGTAATGATAAAATAAAGTAAAAGAGATTGTTAAAGCAAATAGTAAAAGGAACGGTATTATCCATATTGATTTTTTGGTCAGTTTCTTTTCTGACAGTTCTAAAATCAATTCTATTTAAATCTTTTAACTATAGCATAGAGATTGGATTTCCATTTTTATATTATGATCAATTTTATTTGCGAGGCAATGATGGCCCCAATCATGGCTGGAATGTAGAAAACTTAGTAATTGATTGTAGATTAACATGGCTGATTGTGGTAGGAGGATACGTATGGATACAAAGAAGGAAAAGCACGTACTGACAACACCAAATCCGGCGACAACCGCCTTATGCTCAGCACAGGCCAAAGCACAAAAGGCCGATAAGAGAGGATTTTTGATTACATATGCCATTAAGAAAACGAAATGATAAACGATATAAAGTTATTCAGTGATCATGCAATCAATATTACAGACACTTATGTAGTTGATGATAACGGAATTGATTTAAGTAAATTAGGTAGAAGAGAATTTGATAAAGCAATTTCTGTGGATTTAAAAGCACCGGTTTTAGTCGAGATGACAAAAGTAAAGACTGAATTTGCCACCGTCATCAGCTTTATTGAAAGCAAGTGTCTTGTTGGCGGCCTACCAACTAAACCCATTTGGTACCGAATCAACGTGATTGACCAAGCCATCAATGATTATATTGGTATTGGCTTTTTAGATATTAAGCAGGATTGGCTCTCCTTTACAGTCAACTATTTAAGTTGTGACCGAGCAGATCAAAGTGGAGATACAATAATGGCGATATTTGATAGAGAATTTACTTGGGCTGTCAGTTTTACATTATCTCAGGATAACAGAAAATTACAAGCTGAATTGTTTATAAAATAAAAAGAGCGGCATACAACATCAAATACTTTCGCCAACCCTGGCACAAACGCACAGACCTCAGTATGAGCCAAGGGTATGCGAGTATTCTTATTACGTTGGCCATAATTGATAGATAAAATAGATAAGAAACTATGAGAATTCTAATGTTAATGTTTGTTCTCTTGGCAATGTTAGAAGGCTGTTCGACTAATTACAACAATGATAAATTTAACAAAAGTGTCTGGTTATCGAACAGCGATATGACAAACACAAACAATCCAAGAGCGGGAATGACAAAGGATTTATTTGAAAATTATTTGAAACCTGGGGTACATAGAGACTCAATTTTAATCCTGTTAGGCCAACCATATTCAGAAAAAATTGAAAACAGAATTCCAAAGGGAATTGAGTTCCCTGACTCGCTCTCCTTAACTGACTCCGTAAACTTTAGAAAAGAAAATCAGGAAAGGGCGCTTAAAAACATTAATGATTGGATGAAGACATATGGACAACCAGACACACTAATGTTTTACCCAGTTGGCTGGTCAATGATTGACCCGAACTTTATGGTAATCAAATTCAGACATGATAGTACGGCTTATGAGTTTTGGATTGAACAACATTGAAGGACGAATAAATTAAGAGTTGTAGTAAGAACTACCCACAACATCGGCTAAGCCGTCCACCAGCCTGCAAAAGCGCAAAACCTCAGCAAAAAGGCATGGCGGCGTAAAGCGGTGTCCACCATGGGCACAATATGAAATGATATGGAAGCAATAAAGATATATCGAGGCAGATTTAAAGATCAAAACTTGATCTCAAGCCATTTTAGTGAAAGCGTATTAGTTAAGTGTCCCAGTTGTCAAAACAGAGCTGAAGTAAAAACAAACAAAAAAACTTTTCAAACTGTTTTTCATTGTCCTACCTGTTGTCATCATTATGCAACGAACAATACAGTATTGGATATGAGTTTAAAGGTGTACTGTAATAGTTGTGCGCATCGCATTAGTATTCATATGCCAAACGTAACTTCGAAAAAACAGGCGATTCTGGTTCGCTGTCCTGACTGCGGTGATACACAAAGCTATCAGCCGACCTATACCCAACACTTGCGTTTGCTAAGAACAGCCCAAGCGACTGACCCCTTTTTAGGGCTTGAACTGTGGTACAATGCCCCTTATAAAGATCATACCTTGTGGGCATACAATTATCAACACTTGGAATATTTGGAGCAATATATTGAGGCAAAGCTCAGAGAAAGGAATAATCGTAGATATACTACCATGGTTGAAAAACTACCTCAATTCATCAAATCAGCCAAGAATAGAGAAGCATTACTCAAAGTGATCCAGAAATTAAAGCATAAATGAATACAGTGCCCAACGCCCCATTCACCGTTAACCGGCCTTGCCTCACCGCAAGGCTCCACCACAACAGGAGCAGTTTACGGGAAGGGCTTGTCCACGCTCAGTCATTATAAAAGAAATAAAAAATGAGAATACTACCTATTCTGCCTTTTGTCATTTGCTTGATGGCTTGTTCATTGGAGGATGAATTGAGCAAATCTTCCGGGACAAAATTGCTTTCTGTAGCCTATACTAATAAAGATGAGAGTTGGGTTGAGAACTACTCTTATTCCCCGGATAGTAGACTGAATACAGTTGAAGATTTACGCTTATCAGGTAGAAGATATGAGCTAACCTATCAGAATGGCAAAATCCAAAAGGTTGCCACCTATAGCATGGATGTCAATGAACTCATTTTTCAGGACTCCATCATTTACAATCCTACCGGATCCATTCAGAAAGTGTACAATTTCTCCATAAACGCGGGTGAGGATTTAGCCTTGACATGGATTTACGAGTTTGACTATGATAGCGGGAATAAGGTGTCACAAAAATCAACGTATTTGGTCCCAACCAAAGAGTATACATCCATTGAAAAATACTACTGGAATAAAAATAATATTGAAAGAACAGACCATTACAATGGAAAGGGGGAGTTGCATTATGAATATTTTTATACTTATGACAACAAAGTAAACTATAAAAAAGGGCTTCCATTGAGCATAACTGACCCGGTCAGCTGGAGCGAAAATAATGTAACAGCCATGAATTGGAAGGACTATTATGGGAATCTCGATTTAATTTGCCGGCCTTGTGTAGCTACATACAAATACAATTTGGATCATTACCCGGTAGAAATAAAGTATAATTGGGGAAGAACGCTGAAATTAACGTATGAATAAAGACGAGTGAAAATATAGCCCAGCTTCTGGCAATGTTCTCACCATCTGGCGCTGCAGTATAAGTGCAAACAAACATTCCTTTTTGAACCAGCCGCATGCATATAGGATATTATTCTATTTTTACGTTAGGGCTTGTACCACAATTTATACCGTTTAATAGAGTAGTTGTAGCTTAAAAGGATCGAGTACGTGGTACAACTTTTTACAGCCATTCATTGACAATCAGGGTTTAAAGCTAGACCTTTCTCATATAGATGAACTTGCTATTTTGACTAAATGAAAAGTAGGAGGGGAGTAGATGCTATAAGGAGCATGGCTTGTACAAAATGCTTGCCGAGCTAAATTTAAGTGAATTATTTTTCATAGCGAAAGGAGGTAAAAAGGGTGTTTTAAAAATTAAATTTCGAGACCTATATGAGACCTGAGTAATATAACTGACTGATTGACAATACACTGACGCCTGCCTTCTAAGCAGTAGGTCTTTGGTTCGAATCCAAACGGAATCACTTCAAAAACCGCTTAATTTGCGAAATTAGGCGGTTTTCTGTTTTTGAAATTTCTCTGTAGCCGATTTGCTGAGATTTTTGGAAGATGTTTTTTTTAATCTAAAAGGGGTGTTTTTGGGCTTTTCGCTATTAACTTTAATAAATGTTCATTTTCCCATGTTAAGCCTAATCAGCCAATCACTGAAAGAGGGTATAGCTAACTTGTGATATAAAACAGCTTTTTATTTCTTTAATGATTGGGTACAAACCACTCCCAGAAAACAATATTTCTATTCCGAAATTATTGGACAGA
Source organism: Rhodocytophaga aerolata (assembly GCF_030503435.1). Classification (GTDB taxonomy): domain Bacteria; phylum Bacteroidota; class Bacteroidia; order Cytophagales; family 172606-1; genus Rhodocytophaga; species Rhodocytophaga aerolata. The sequence goes on along the minus strand of NZ_JAUKPO010000051.1, from coordinate 9,467 downwards.
AGGAAAGGGTGAAAGGATTTGCGTACTGGCGCAACAGGATTTATTGGCACATAGCAAATTCAGCGTTTGGAATCAAGTAGGCAGCCATTTATGATAATCAACATGCAAATCGAGAAAAAGAACCTATTCTCACTATTTTAGGCAATGGTGTTGAAAGGGCACATGCGTCATTATCCCTACTTGAGCACAAAAGGGGAGGTACTAAAATACTAATTCCAATCTAATATATCCTAAAGAAAGCAGGAGTAGACAATTCTTAAATATTTTTACTTAGAAAATTTATCCTGTGATACTAATTCTAAAACTTCAGGGCAACTAATATTTAAGTTTTAAGTATTGTGAAAATTCAGGAAATTATTCTAATTTCTAAAAAAAATAAAGTAACAACACTACATTTATTAAATTAGAAAAGCAGGTTATGGAAAGAAAACTAGCCATATTAGTAGCAGACTTGGCCGGCTATACTGCTTTAACCGAAGCACATGGAAGCTTTTCCGCCGCCCAGATAGTGGATAAGTATCTCCAAATAGTAAATAATTCATTGACAGGATCAAGCAGGCTTGTGGAACGTGTCGGGGATGAGGTAGTTATTGTAGCAGAAACAGCCCTAGACTTAGTGGAAACAGCGCTTAGAATGCATCAGCTTGCAAAGGAAGAAGATAACTTTCTAGCCATCCATGCTGGAATGCATATAGGGGATCTGTTAGAACGGAACGGCTCTATTTTTGGAACAGCCATCAATCTCGCGTCCAGAATAGCTTCTTTCTCTAAAGGAGGACAAATACTTTGTTCTGCCTCCATCATTAAAGAAGTAGCAGAGGTATCGAGTATAGAGTTTACATTTTTGGGAGAGATATCATTTAAGAACTTGAGAACTAAGGTAGAACTTTTTAAAATTAAGGCTGAATCCCACTTACTACCTCCACATATTGATCCGGTCTGTAGAATGCTTGTCTTGCCCAACCAAGCTATTCATTGTCAGCATGAAGGGAAGATGTATTATTTCTGTTCTGGCGAGTGCCAAACTCTTTTTACCTCTTCGCCTAAAGACTTCGCTTCAGCGCATGAAGATGAAACTGTTGATAGTTGAGTCTAGTTTAGGAGTTGCCTTATTATAGAAAGGGAGCACACTAACTGCACCAAGCCAACCAACTGAAAATGTAACACAGCTTGTCAATACAAGTCTGCTGATTCGAGGGGGCATTGCCATAGTTTATGTTTTTAGCAAAATTAAATTTTTATTTTCTCTTGTCTAATTCGGTTGTGTTGTTGATTTTAATTATCGTTAATTTAAGAAAAGAGAGGTGATGCTAAAATAATATGCATCGCTGCTATTACTTATAATTTGAAAAAACATCTCTGTTATACGATATCATAAAGATGAGTGAATGCATTAGCCCTTTTTTCTACAGGTAAATGACTTTTAATCTTATTCAAATCTTGCAACATCCGCACTGATTATAAAACTGGAGGCAATTAATTATATATTATATACTCCATATGTATTATAACATTGTCCGTTTTTGACATCTTCTTGTCCGGCAGAAGTCATAGATCTTTTTCAATTTTGATGTAGAAAATTTGTTCACCAAAACTTGAAAAAAAATATGAAAAAGCAAAGCAACATTGTCGAGTACCAGTTTGAGGCTTCCCAGTTTGAATGGGAGATTGCTGAGGGTAAAACCATCCAGGCATGGGGGTTCAATAAGCAGGTTCCTGGCCCTATCATCAAAGCCAGAAAAGGAGATACGCTGGTTGTTAGATTGAAAAACAGTCTTTCAGAATCTACCATGATTCATTGGCATGGCATCCGAGTGCCAGCTTCTATGGATGGTACAGGCGAAGTGCAAAAACCTGTAGCGCCAGGAGAGGAGTTTGAATACCGCTTCCAGGTAGAGGACGCCGGCAGCTTTTGGTATCATTCCCATCACAATGAAACCGTGCAGATGGAAAGAGGGATGTATGGGGCTATCGTTGTGGAAGATGAACTAGACCCAGTCGTCGATGAAGAAAAAATATTTATGATCGATGACATGAAACTAACGGCTAATTTTGAGTTTACAAAGCCATCCTGGGCATTGCCTCGGCTGATTGAAAAACATGATGGAAGGCAAGGAGATACTCTCTTGATTAATGGAAAAGTGGATTCTCTGCTACACATGCATGCCAGGCAAATGGAAAGATGGCGATTCATTAACGCTTCTTCTGCCAGGTATTTTAAACTCTATTTAGGTGGAAGAGAATTTAAAATTATCGGATCGGATGGAGGACTGATTGAACAACCAGTAGTTGTGAGGGAGGCGTTAATTACCCCTGGAGAAAGACTCGATATTATGGTTGGGCCATTTAAGGAGGGAGAAATAATTCCTATTGATTCTTTGTCTTATAGCCGGTCTACTTTCCTAAGACCAAAAAAAGAAACCTTTGCCAGCGTGAAAGTGCTGGAGGCAAAACCATCGGTTGCCAACATTCCCCCATTCTTACGGGTGATTGAGCCTTTAGCACCACAAGAGGCAGCCATCAACCGGAAGGTGAAATTTTCTGTAGGTCCTAGCCTGAAAAACGGAATGAATTTTCTGATTAATAATGGCCTGCACGTGCTCGATGAGCCTGTAAAGGTGGGTGAGTTGCAGGTATGGGAGATTGATAATGTAAGCCTGATGGACCATCCTTTTCACCTGCATGGCTTCTTTTTTCAGGTACTGGAAATCAATGGAAAAGCACCTGCGTATAAAGCCTGGAAAGATACCATCAATCTGACCCCGAGAACCAAAGTAAAGATAGCCTGGATGCCTGACAATCGTCCAGGAAAATGGATGTACCACTGTCACATACTTGAACATCATGCAGCAGGGATGATGGCTAGTTTTGAAGTCATTGACGCAGCAACGCCCTATGTTACTTCCAGAAGCTCATGCCATAGCCATTAGGATTTAACTTCCATGGATTCACCTATTCCTTTTTAAGCGATTAAGGTTTACTTTTCTTTGTAGATTGTTTATCTTTAAAGGAGTGCTAAAACAGCCATGAAAAAGATTGCTTTCATTATTCCACCCACTGTGCAACTACTAGATCTTGCAGGGCCGGTACAAGTTTTTTCAGAAGCTAAATACTACGGATATGACTTGAGCCTGGAATTCTACTGCTTCCAACAGGATCCAAGATGTAGCGCCGGCCTGCCTTTTGGACCTCTGAAAGATTTTAGCGAAGCTCAGCTCACGGAAGGAGATTATGTATTTATGGCAGGCATGGAATTTACCTATATAGAAAGCATATCCTTCCGGGCAGAAAGAAAATTTTTTGATTGGCTAAAAACCTGTGTTGAAAAGAAAGTCACGGTTTGTTCCATATGCAATGCAGCCTTTGCCCTTGGCGAAGCCGGATTATTAGATAACCTGGAATGTACAACACATTGGAGAAGGATTGAACGACTACAAGCAAGGTTTCCGAGAGCAAAAGTATTAGCCGATGTATTGTATGTAAAGAACAACCATGTGTACACGAGTGCCGGTGTAAGTGCCGGAATTGATCTATCTTTGTCCATTCTGGAAGACTTGAAAGGCCCTTTATTCACACATAAAGTAGCCCGGAGCCTGGTCGTTTATCACCGCAGAAGTCATAGTCACAATCAGCAGTCTATCTACCTGGATTATAGAAACCATATTCATCCACAAGTTCATCAGGTGCAGGATTATCTGATTGAACATTTAACGGAAGAGAATGATATAGATTCCTTAGCAGAACTTGTAGCCATGAGCCCACGGAACTTAAGCCGGGTGTTTAAAGAAAAAACGGGAATAACTATTTTAGAATATCTTACGCAACTTAGGCTTGAAAAAGCCACTACACTTTTAAATAATCCAACCTATACCTTAGACTACATTGCCAGTCAATGTGGATTTAAAACTTCCAGGCAACTGCAACGGATACTTCAGGAAAAGAAGAAAAGCGTGCCTGCTCCACTCTATAGTGATCTAAAGGAGTAAAACATGAGCTTTTTTACGTACTGCCAAAAAGTAGATTGGCTAAAATAAATAGATAAGCATGAAGCTTTAGCTAAAAGGCTTATAGTTTATTATACAACTGTCTGCTGTTTCTACAAAGCCTGATGCCACTCAAGGTAGACCTGCTCTTTACACTTACTCTCGTGTGTACTTCATGAAAAAGCTACTCCTTTTTTGAAATATAGGGTCCTTAGATTAAAGCAAAGGCTTTTAATCATAATCTATCAGAATATTATTCACAGGCCAACTTGGTTGAGTAAAAAATACATGGGTGAGCAATAGGGTATCTAAGCCTAACGCCAAATTCCTCATTCAGTGGGAATACTTAGTAAAATTACTTTTAATTAATATATCGATGATACTTCATGTAAAGAACATGGTTTGCAACAGATGCGTGTTGTATGTAGAGCGTATTTTAAAAGAGCTTGCTATAGCATATGACAAAGTAAATGTAGGTGAAATCCATCTGAGCAATGAGCTGGGAGAAGGCAAGAAACAAGAATTAGGGAAGCATCTGCAAGAAATAGGTCTTGAACTTATCGACAATCGCCTGAACCAACTTATTGAAAAGAGCAAAAAGCTTATTTTGGAACTAGCAAGAAATGAAGTTTCTCCAGGTGAAAAAAAACAAAAACTTTCCTATTATTTAACAGACAAGTTGCATCTTGATTACTTCTACTTAAGTAGTCTTTTCTCTGCTGCCGAAGGCCGTACCATTGAAAAGTACTTTATTGAGCAGCGGACAGAAAAAGTAAAGGAGTTGTTAGTATTTGATGAGCTTTCCCTCTCCGAGATAGCCTACCAGCTAGAGTATAGCAGTGTAGCCCATCTTTCCACACAGTTCAAAAAAACGACAGGCCTAACTCCCTCTCAATTCAAGAAATCAGGAGAAAACAAGCTCAAAGCACTCGATAATGTATAAGTACCAGGGGTATACCCATACATATAAAAAGTACAAGATTGATTTAATCATCAAACTCAACAATCACATAATTATGTAAATCTATCACAAGATTATAGAATAGATCACCACTTCCTCCCCTTTATCTTTGCATAGTAATTAAACAACAAAACAAAATTTTAAAACGATGAAAAATCTTAAAGTTGAAAAAGTGAATATTTCACAGGAAAATAACTGTAGTAATCCATCCTGTACATGTGAGGTATGTACATGCGGGGATGCCTGCAACGGTACTAATTGTAGCTGTGGCTGCGAGTGCTGTAGCTAATTACCATACTAGTAAGCTTACTAGTATGGTAAGCTTACTTTTCTATCACATTTAATCCTATTATACCATGAAATTCTTATGCATAAAAACACTATTGAAGAAATTAGTAACAAGCATTCATTACCTTTTTCTTCCAGCCTATATTGCTCTCATCTTTGTTACGGCTCAATCGCAAAAGGAAACAGCTATAAGAAAGCCAATGGTAGATAATCAACAGTATACCTCATCCTTTGTTCGTAAAGCTATTATCTACTTTACTACTCCTTACATAACTCGGTATTCAGAAAACTCATCCTCAAAGGCTGCCAAATAAATCCTCATCAAAAACACCAAAAGGGAAAAAGGTTACTTACCAAGTAAAAGCAAGTATCTTTATATGTGATGCTAACAGGACAAAGATCATTTTCTATTTGCAAATACAAAGTTCTCTATATGATGCTAGATCCAAGAGTAGGAGAGATTTTTTTCCAGTCATCTAACCCATCGATCCACCTTTATTAGTAACCACTTTCAGGTATAGTAGTATCTACCATCCTTTATATCTATCTAACTCTTCCGACACATGTTATATGCTTTTTCTAAGCAAGATAAATTGCTTCCCCTTTCTACTATCCTAGGACTGGAAATTAAACAGGTAAATGATCCGCTACAGCTATCGATCAAGGGAGAAATTTCCTTACAAGAAGTCACCTGCCGCTTAGCCAATGAGAATAAAGCGTATGTGGCGTTTCTTTATGGAATACCGGCTGCTTTTGGATGGATGGCTATGGATAAAGCCAGAATTGGAGAGCTAAATCATGAATTCACCCTCCCGGTAGGACATCGCTATTTGTGGAATTTTAGTACCCTTTTTAGCTTCCGGGGGTTAGGAATCTATCCACGTCTGCTTCAAAGCATACTCTCTAGCGAAGGACAAACAAGTGATTGGTTCTGGATCATGCATGCCCCTGAAAACAAAGTTTCCAAGCAAGGTATTAGAAAAGCAGGCTTCCAATTTATAGGCAACATCTCCCTGATCAACGGCAAGGGGATTATTATTGACCCAAAAGAAAGCACACATACGTCTTTAGAGATAGAACATACCTTTGGCTTTACCCATTCAGAAGAAGGCGGGGCTAATTGGTGGAATTGCACGAGTCCCTATTTAAAAAACAGAAACCCCCAATGTTGTTGCCTGGAGGATAATATCGCATGTACACCTGGCTGGTTTTAACCATAGCAGCGAACTAAAAATTAGGTAGGTATACTAGATTTTCATTGAATAAAGATTTGCCAAAAGAAATAAAAGCTTGCTTGTCACCAGGCAAGATCTTTACGCCCTTAAAGTACTTTACGTATGGAACAGATAATTAAAATAAAAGGAATGGCCTGTAGGCGTTGTATACAAATGGTAAAAGATATCTTTTTGAGCCAAAACATTGCCTTACGTTATATAAAAATTGGAGAGGTATGCTATGAAGAAAAAAGTGATACCTCCTTAGAGAAGATAGAGCAAATGCTCAGAGCACAAGGATTTGAAATTTTAACAGCTCAAGAATCTACGATCATTAGTCAAGTAAAACAATTTGTAGAAAATGATTGGGTAGATGGATCATCTGCTACAGGCAATCTTGCTTGTTTGCTTCCCCAAAAACTGGGAGTAGATTATGTCTTAGTAAGCAGACTATTTTACGACACGGAAGCTATCAAGCTAGAAAACTATTTGCTAGCTAAGCGGATAGAGAAAGCTCGATATTTAGTAAGGCATACAAATTGTTCCCTGACAGAAATTGCCAGTAAGGTAGGCTATAGCCGTGTTACCCACCTCTCTAGAGACTTTAAGGCAATCACAGGAATGACCCCATCTTATTTCAAAAAACTTCAAGAGTTTTCTAAATAACTAATCATTACACCTCATCAGACAGGGTAAATGTATCTGCGACACATACTTGCATAAACCAAATCACTCTAAAATGAAACAATACTTATTTTACTAACAGTGGCCATCTTTGCCAGCTGCAAAAGAGAGGCCGTGGATCCCAAACTGCTGGAAGAGTTTACCATTTCTTCGGTGGAAACGGGACGCAATTATAAAATATCTATCCGCTTACCTGAGCAATATTACGATTCAGATGAAAAATATTCTATCCTGTATGTGCTGGATTCAAAGCAGGATAAAGACAAATCAGGGAGAGTAATAGCATCTTGCTCATCCTCGGAAGAGGTTAAGGAAGCACTTATCTGTCCAAAGTTCCTATCCTTTTAATCTCTGGTTGATTTACCATTAACAACTTTTTAGTATTAGAAGTGTTGTGCAACGAGCACACCACACCTCACGTCAATCAGTCCGCCCAAGCGCATCACCCCATCTACAGGCCATGGGTTACGTAGGTGTTTGACCCCTTGCCTGCAAGCCTAAATAGCTAAGAACAGATGCTCGATTTCTATTTGATCAAAGATGAACAGTCAAATTCTAGCAATAAGGCAGGATTTGAATTTGCAGGAAGTTTAAACGAGCAGGCTTTTGAAGATTTGCAGCGTAAAAAGATCATTGAAGAAAGATTTGACTATTACAGGGATTTCCGTTGGAGCAGCGGGCAGGTAAAGCAAAAGTTTACCCAATTGAAGAAGCAACCAACTAAAGAGAAATCTGTTATCACTTTTTTAGCTATCTTGGAGAAAGCAGTGAGTCAAAAAAGTGGATTAATGGCTTACGCAGATTAACCTCACAGAATAAAGGAAAAAGGCCAGCAGGCAACACTTGCTTCAGCCTATCAGCAGCCCATTCCAAGCACAACCTGAACACAAGGGCTCGCTGAAGGGAAGCTGTGGTACGTTGGTGGCAATTAATATAATTTAAGACAATGACAAAGAGATTTTTACTGTATGCTTTATTCATCCTTCTCTTTAATGCTTGTAAAAAGGATAATTCTGAAGAAATTATTCTACAACGAAACTATAAAGTATACGCCAGTATTTATCCGCAGCTAAAGGAAGTAATTATACTTGACTCTTTCATAGATAATAGGAATAGATGGAATTGGATTGATACTTCATTTAAAGAGAATGTAGACACATCCCCCTATAGCCGAAGAGTGTTGCAACCTGGGGAAGGATTAATTATGTCAGGCAATGGTTCTCTTGTTGAGCTTTCTATTTCTTATGATTCACTTAAGTTGGTAAAGAATTTCGAACTGGAAACCGAAGTTAAGTTTATTAAAAACAGGCCTAACAATAATTATGACAGTACAAGGGCATACTTAATGTTTACCTAGGGATTTAATGACTTTAATGAAAACATCAACTACATCATGCTAGCTAACTATCCTTCCATTCAGCAAGTTGGCTATTATAAAGATTGGATAACCACCTTTCCTTTTGAATTTGCAGCTATAAAAGTAAATGATTACAATAAGCTCACTATTCGTAAGGTTGATAAGCAGTTGTATTATTTCATTAATGAGCAGTTTATTGGAAATTATGCTCTGCAAACTATCACAGGGAATCTTATTGGGTTTAGAACAAGTAGTTATTCGGTGTATGCAGTCAAAAATTTTAGTTTTAAAAAGTTTTAAAATAAAAACAGCCACCAACATTACGTTCTATTAGAAAGTCAAGCATATTAATAGGATTTTTTTAAGCTACCATCTAGCTATAGCCATACGTATTCTGTAGGACGAAAGTGCCCTAAAGTGTAGTTAATCTGTTCCCACTTCCCCCTTCCGAAGCAAAGATAAGGGGTCAGCAGAACCTTTCAAGGGTATATGAACAGCTGCTTCCCCGCATGCAGTATGAGCTTCACCCAACAATAGTTTTTTTATGGCCAATATAGGTATGCAATTCATCTGTTTCTACCACCTCAATTGTAGAAGGCCTTTCTACTGGTGCTGCTTGCTGACCCCTAGCTTTAATCCATCGGTAGACACTCACGTGACTTACTTTTAATACCCGTGTAATAGCTCTAAAACCTAATCCTTCCAAATACCTATTCAAAGCCTGTTGCTTGATAGGAGCACTAACGGCAGTGGACTTGTGAGTAACTGTACGGTTATATTCACACCCTTTACATTGGTAACGCTGCAGACCTCGAACAAGGCCATTCTTGATCATCTTTTCATACCCACAATTGCTACATGCCATAACATTTTTACCCTAGATACTAATGGCCTATTTTTTGGTAACAACACCTAATAAAGTAGTTTAACTTAACGTGAACTATGGATTAGCCGGTGCAACATTAGGCAGCCATAGGGTA
>NZ_JAUKPO010000050.1 GCF_030503435.1 Rhodocytophaga aerolata | reverse complement strand
AATGATATCTTCCCTACTGCCCTTACGGTCTATTAGATGTGTTAATTCAAAGGGGGAGAATTTATTACTTTTTTTCTCTTAGCTGCTTGTCCACTTTCATCTGACGACTTTTACTCTAAGAGAACTTCATAGCTTAAACTTGATGTAGCTAATTCTCTCCATCCTTCAATAGACATGTTGAGTTAAAAAGGATTTAGGGGTTGTTACTTTTATAAACTATTTTCAGAGCAATAACTGAATTAGTTACTAAATGATTCACTATTTATTTAGTAATAAACCTTGCATTCTACACTATGGATAAGCTTAAAATTCCAGCTTCATACGTATAGTTAAGCGAAAAGCCGTCTTGCTTTGCTCATGCATTTGGAAAAATTATATTTGACTAACTATTTGAATTAGCTAGCCCTTTAATGTGTTACTGGACAAATAAGTATTCATAAAGTAGTTTTCTATCAACTGCTTGCTGTACTGCCAAACAATGCTATACAAATTGCTGTTTTAGTGAAAAGTACAGGAAATTTGCTGAGCTACTATCAGCCATTTGTAAATGGACAGTCAAAATTATCTTATAAAATAGTAATGAGTGATGAACCGTATTTATTGCTTTAAATGGCATCAACAGGAAGGCATATATTTTTATTGTAAACTTTATGCCAACCGACAGCCCCCGGCTCAGGAAACAATTAATTTATCTCATCCACAACCTATTATTGATTTCTTTGAGTTTGACTTAACCCTTCTCAAAAGTCAACTATTGCTATCGGAGCTATTAGGATCCACTACCCTTATTGAATGCTGGGAATATCAAGCAGCTTATAAACAGGCTACTTCTCAAGTCTTTGATTTATATATTAATGGCGAGAAACAATCATTCGACCTCCTATGATCGGCTAGAAAAAAATCGCACAGAAAAGTAATGTCCCAGCTTACAGAAATCATTGTATAAATATGGCTGATAACAAATCTACCTATACAGTTTTGATGACTGAAAGTTTTAACTATGCAAGAACACAGGACCCGGAGAAAAAAAGCTACTTGCGAGAAAAACAGCTGACTTACGCAAATATTAATCAAGGAAAAGGGAAGAAAAGTTAAGGATTTATTTTCCCCTCTTTCCCCTTTTGCACTAGTAAAAAACAAGGCATTCACTCTAGTGTATGCCTTGTTCAATTGACTAAAGGAATTCGGCTGCTTTATTGTCACCTATATGACACTAACATATATGACACTAACATTAAATGCGTTCAAATTATCTCCCATTTGTTTAATGAATATTTCGTTTAGATAACTCTCATAACGAGTGAAAAAGAAAAACTCACAAGTAGGACAAATTTTGTGCTGCAAGGAACCCAGCGGATTGCTCTTGGTATCTCTATTCATAGAGTGACCCAATTAATAGAGTGCCCCAGTCTTTATTCTAAGATCACACCAAACAAGGTATCAACAGTTACTGATAGACTAAAAGTCAAAGGCTATTTTATCACACATCAACCATGTTGCTTATTACATGTTGCTTATTATAGTTTTCTCTTTGCCCTATTTGCTATTTTTTCCATCGAAGAACCGGACTATTAAAGTAGTAGATCGGGTTCCCTGATTCAAATAGTCCATGCTGGGAAAAATAAGAGTATCTATTTTAATTGCACCGGCTAAAAGAAAAAAATGCAGTAACTCATTAAACTTAAGAACGCTAAAATAGGTGATCGTAAAGCGTGATTAGTACAGATGCATTGCTGTTATATCCGACTCTTGCTTTCCCCACCTCGTAGGATTGTAAAAAGTACTAGGCAAAAAAGAATATGTATCTGCTTACGTTAACCTTTTCAACAAAATTACCGTTGTGGTAACATAAAAATAGTAGGTTTTGACTCAATCATATATAGAGTAAGCTTTACTAGCCATTTCAAAAAGAGTTAAATCATTTTTTAAGCAAAAAATTCAACAAATTATGTCACAAACAGTAATTGGGATTTTTGATAATCCAACAGATGCACAAAAGGCTGTATCACAATTGGTAAGCAAGGGTTTTTTACAAAACAATATAGATATATCTGCTCAAAGTTCACAAGAAAGGGCGGCTGCATTCCAGGATAAAGAGCAGGACGATGATAGCATTGGTGGTTTTTTCAAGTCTTTGTTTGGCAGTGATGAGCAGACTTCTAACAAGTATGCAAGCGTGGCTAGAGCTCATACCCTTGTAACTGTTCATGCTCAGACTAAACAAGAAGCCCAGCAGGCGGCAGACGTTCTAGACGAATACGGTGCACTAGATATTGATGAGCGGGCGGCTCAGTATAGTTCCAGCGGGAGGGCAGGTTCAGCTGTTACTAGCACTGAAGGTGCAATGGCTATACCTATTATTGAAGAAGAGCTGCAGGTAGGCAAACGGGTAGTAGAAACTGGAGGCGTACGTTTACGTAGCCGAATTATTGAGCGTCCAGTAGAAGAACATTTACGCTTGCGGGAAGAGCGGGTGTATGTAGAACGCCGCCCTGTAAACCGCCCGGCATCAGATCAAGACTTAGCTGGTTTTAAAGAAGGTATGATTGAAGTGAGCGAGCATGCTGAAGTACCTTTAGTAAGTAAAGAGGCCCGTATCGTCGAGGAAGTAAAACTGAGTAAAGAAGTAAAAGAGCGGGAAGAAGTGATCAAAGATACAGTCCGTAAGACGGATGTGGATGTAGAACAATTAAAAACAGATGATTTACGTGATCGTCCGGCTAATCTATAAAGTAAAAGTTTGAGGTAAATAAAAGCAAATGTAATCTAAAAAGCGGTGCCTGTTTTTATAGGGTGCCGCCTTTTTTATTTTTTCTAAGTCAATGAAAGTCATTCTGGCAAGAGGCAAAAACACCTTTTTCTACGAGGAAATACTTTTTGATTTTTTACCTGCAGCAGTCTTAGCCTTAAGGCTAAGACTGCTGCAGTGCTGCTTAAATATCTTTAGTAAAATCTTTAGTAAAGGTGGTAATAATCAAATACACACTTTTTATTGTATATAAAGTTAGCTTTATTGACTATATGCTGAAGCAGGCGCCCTCGCTGCACTTTTTTCTTTGAGTCTTTGTTTGCATAATGGGTGTGGGCAAGCAGCCCATAGGTTTTGAGCTTTTCGTTTTCAGATAGTTCCTCAAGCAGGGGTAAATAAGTAAGTACTCTTTCATAGTCTGCTTGCCTAAATGCTTTCTTTGCTTTGCTATAGTTATACACCCTTTTCACTACTCCTCCTGAACTGTCACTTGTCCCCAGCTATCTGAGGTGTATAAGACAGATCGTGTGTTCAATAGAGTGTTTGACAAATCAAATTCTGATTCTTCCACTTAAGTACTCGTAGTGCTTGTGCGCATTGGTGTCGTTCCGCTATAAGCTCTTGTCTAATTTTATTTTTTAACAAAACAATATTTTTATTAGCAATTTAAAATGAAAAAAAACTGGCAAATCAACTCGGCGGACTGCTTATAGAGAGGATAATTATACAAGAGCAAGTACTCTTGCTAACTCAGAAAGCCTCACTTTCTATCAATAGAATACTACTGACAGCAAATAGTCTTTATCAAAAGACAGCAGAATTAAACCCTTTTCCAAAAAATCTTTTGGTTGAGTTTCATAAAGCTATTGAAGAAAAAATATACAAAAAATTTTCTCCATAAATGATCAATTAATTATTGCGCATAAGAAATTTTCAGAATAGTTTTTAACTAATAAGGGCTTCCATGTAATAACAAGTCAGCCTCTATACTAAAAGGCTCCATTTAATTAAGTGGTGAGCTACCAACATATCCTTGCAAGCAAATCAATATCTCTTCCTGCATCTTAAAGGCCATCTAAACAAATACTCGTTGTATATAGCTTATACGCAATAGTCTTTCCCGCTCTTTTTGACAAAATGAAAGCTGTTTGTCTATAAGTAATAAAAGCAGAAGCAATGAAATTTTCAGCAAGGATTTCCTCTGTAATTTTATAAATCATTTGCGATTATACAACTCTACTATCTCATATAATCATATCTATTTTGTACTACTTTCAATGAACAATTACTCTTTCACTCAAAGGTTTCAATCTTTCACTATTAAAAGCAGCGTTCTTTTTACTTGCCTGATTTTACTTTTAATCATTATCTTAAGTAACGGATATACCTACCTTGGGAATGAAAAAATGATCCAAGAGCAGAAATTGCTTACAGAAAGCCGGTTGAAAAAATTATTAATATTTGAGACTATTGGTGAAAATACGGCTTTGGCTGAACTTGAATTCCGTTCTTATATCTTGTTTGAAGGAGAGGAATTTATTGACCTGAGAAAGAAAATATGGCAAAACAAACTCATTCCTTCCATGGAAGAGCTGCAAGCGCTGAAAAGCAGTTTTACTATGGCTTCTCATCAAAAACTTATTGACCAGTTACTCATCAATCTGACAACTTTTAGGCAGCTTCAAGAAGAAAATCAAAAAAAAGCAAAAACCTTTTTTGCACAAGTAACTACTATAGATAGCCTGGGGGCTAGCTCATTCAAAGAGGCCTCAGCCCTTGCAGCCACTACCAAGCAACGAGTTGTTTTTGAAGCCATCAAAGAAGCAACAGCTACTATTTCAGCCGATCAACGAGTCCTTATTCAAAAAGAAAGTATAGCTTTAACTGATAGCATGGAAACCCAGCAAAAAGGTATTATCTTCTTGATTCTATGCAGTATAGTGTTTGCAAGCCTTCTTTCTTATCAGCTCATTCAGGCTACCATTATTCCTTTAACAAAGGTAAGCAAGTATTTACAAGAGCTATCTTTAGGTAAACTACCTGAGCAGCTTGATACACCGGCTAATGAAATAGGGGTGATGATGAGGGCCATTAATACGCTCGTTTCGCACCTGAAAGCCTCTGCTCAGTTTGCTACCTGTGTTGGCGAAGGCAAATACACAAGTAATTATAAACCGGCGAGCCGTGAAGATACCTTAGGAAATTCACTTGTGACTATGCAGGAAAAATTGTCTCAAATCGAAAGGGAAGACAACAAGCGCAATTGGTGTACCGAAGGTTTTGCCAAGTTTTCAGAACTGTTACGTACAGAAGAAGGAAACACAAAACTGCTCTCAGAAAAACTTATTTGCGCATTGGTCAAATATGTAGGAGCCAATCAAGGAGGCGTATTTATGATCAATGATGTATCTTCAGAAGATATTCATTTAGAACTCATTGCTTGTTATGCTTTTAACCGGAAAAAATTCTTAGAGAAACGAATTGAAATGGGAGAAGGACTCGTGGGGCAGGCTATCAGAGAAGAAGATACGGTTTATCTTACGGATGTTCCTTCTGAGTATATTCATATTACTTCCGGTCTAGGTGGTGCCACCCCAAAGAGTATTCTTATTGTTCCTTTGAAAGTCAACAATAAAGTATATGGGGCGCTAGAACTAGCTTCATTCTCTGCCTTTGAATCCTACCAGATTGCTTTCATTGAAAAGCTTTCAGAAAGCATTGCCTCCACTATTTCTAGCGTAAAGATTAATGAGCAAACCAGGCACTTGCTGGAAGTAGCTCAGCAGCAAGCCGAAGAGATGCGGGCCCAGGAAGAAGAAATGCGGCAGAACATGGAAGAACTTGAAGCCATCCAGGAAGAGATCAAACGTAAATCAGCTGAAATGGAATCTCAGCTAACCGCTATTGATTCTGCCATGGCTACCATCGAGTTTACTATAGATGGGACTATTATTCGGGCCAATGATAAGTTCTTGGAATTAATGGGATACAGCTTAGGAGAAATCCAAGGCAAACATCACCGGATGTTCGTGGAAGCTACCTATGGACAATCGAGCGAATATCATGCGTTCTGGAAAAGTTTACATGAAGGGCATCCTCAGATCGGAGACTTTGGACGTATTACCAAACATAAAGAGGAAGTTTGGCTAAAAGCTTCGTATACCCCTGCGTATGATTCGCATGGCAACATCTATAAAATTATCAAATTTGCCCAGGATATTACCCTACAACGAAAGCTGAGCATGGAGATAGATCAGAAAAGTGAGCAAATGAGCCGGATCATTTCCGAAATAGAGGCACAAACCAATATTGTAAACAGCATCGCCATTGTCTCTAAAACAGATTTACAAGGCAATATTACCTATGTGAATGAGCAGTTTTTAAAGTGGTCTAAGTATTCGAGAGAGGAAGTTTTGGGAAATAACCACCGATTCCTAAAATCCGGAGATCAGGAGGATAAAATTTTTGAAGAGTTATGGAAGACCATCTCAAGCGGCAAAGTTTTTCGAGGTCAGATTAAAAACAAAGCTAAAGATGGCACTTTCTACTGGGTAGATGCCATCATTGCCCCAATACTCGATGAAAGAGGAAAACCCAAAGAATATATTGCTCAACGCTTTGTCATTAATGAAGTAAAGGAAAAAGAAGCCCAGTTATCTCAAGCGATGGAGCAAGCGCAGACCTTAGAAAAACGGATCCGGCAACATATGCAACAAAGCCCAGAGAAAGTAGTCTATATTACCAATACGAAGGGGGAGATAGAATGGGTCAATGAGGAATTTACGATAGTAACCGGATATAGCGAGGCGGAAGTCTGGGGAAAAACTGCCCACCAGCTATTACAAAGGCAACAGGTAGGTCCTCATGCAGGCCATCATCAGATGGAAAAAGCATTGCGTGCTAAAACAGGCTTCAAGGAAACGCTTCAGGGGTATAGCAAAGCAGGAGAAACCTTATTATGTGAGATAAACTTATCCCCCCTTCCAGATAGAAAAGGAGAAGTAGACAAATTTATTTCCACAGGCGCCTTTGTAAAACACGTTACAGAAAAAAATAACTAATGGCAACCAATAGGAGCCTATAAGTAAGGAATTTAGCCAGGCTCATAGGTCCCTATCGGTTTATTTCTAATTTCTCTCTATGGATACATTAAAGAAAATTACCAGACAAGAACTTGCCTGTAACAATGGGTTAAATGGTGTTGCCGCCTGGATTGGCTATAAAGGATATGTGTATGATGTGACACCATCACCCCTATTTCAACATGGAAAACATTACCGGCTCAAAGTGGGGGAAGATCTTACACCCTATATGCAAGAATCCCCTCACCTAGAGGACGTATTAGAAAAATTTCCAGTGGTGGGCGAACTTGTGAACGAGTAACATGAATCAAAAAGTAGCACAATGATTTGTGCAGACATCGCTGAACAAAGTTCGCTTTCTAAAACAGCCAATGCTCTGCAGCCTGTGAGTGATAGAAAACAACCATTATCGTTAATGAATTCGAATTTACTGCAACTTTTTTTAACCAAGTGGCAAGCGATCTTGTATTGGGGTGTGCAAAAACGTATGCACTATCCTCACAAAGAACGCATTGTGCTATGTAACCAGCTCATCCTGGCTTTAATAAGCCTGACGATTTTATTAGCATTGGTACTGCTTTTCATAGTACAACTGCCATTGATAGCAGGTTTAATGCTACTGAAGACACTTTTTTTTGCTACTATTCTCCTTTTGAACAAAAATCAACATACTAACCTATCAAGTATCTGTTTGTGCGTAGCTATACCATTTAGCATCTTAGGCGTAACTTTATATATGAACATGGCAAGTTCACGGGTAGAAGTAGTGACCTATTTTGCCCTTCGTCTCCTGTTGCTTTCAAGTGTACTCTTGCCTCTGATTTTATTTGAACTCCGTCAAAGAGCTTACCTA
The DNA here is from genome assembly GCF_030503435.1 of Rhodocytophaga aerolata. Classification (GTDB taxonomy): domain Bacteria; phylum Bacteroidota; class Bacteroidia; order Cytophagales; family 172606-1; genus Rhodocytophaga; species Rhodocytophaga aerolata. The sequence goes on along the minus strand of NZ_JAUKPO010000050.1, from coordinate 16,743 downwards.
ATTTTTGGGATTGGATGGGTAGTTGTTTGTCTTCTCTTAGCCAATCCTTTACACCGTTCACTTGGAATTGCCCCAGAGCAGGTGGGTTTACAGTTTAATTACTATTTCTTAGTAGATTTCATTAGCCTATTCTGTATAGTCTTGATTGTTAGTAGCTTTTTCTTTCTACAACGGATAAGCCGGGAGTATGAGAAACGCCATACCCTTTTGCTCATAGCCCTACAGGTATCAAATGAGGAATTGACTCATAATAAGCAATCGTTAGAAGTGACTACCCAAGAATTATTTGCCACTAACCAGACCCTGCGGGAACAAAATGAACAGATAGATGCCCAAAAAACGCTATTGCAGGTCTGCTTGGAGGAAAATTATAAGGTCAACGAACAATTACAGCAAGCCAAAGAAGAAATTCAAACCTTGCTTGAGGAGCAATTAAGGCAAAGTGAGCTTAAATTTCAGGAGCTCACCGAGAGTATTACCGAGATGTTTTTTGCCCTGGATAATAAATTACAGTTTTTGTATTGGAACAAGGCTTGTGAGCGCTTAACGGGAAAGCCTGCCAAAGCGGTGCTGGGCACGTCTGTCTATGAGATGTTTCCTACTTTTCGGGGGAGGCGAACAGAAGCAACACTACAAAATGTGCTGGCAAGTAAACAACCTGTTAGTTATGAATACTGGGATAAGATCACATATACCCATTTTGAAGTCAATATCTTTCCTTCCAACATGGGTTTAGTAATCCTTCTCAAAGACATCACGGATAAAAAGAAAAAAGCCTGGCAAGTAGAACAACTCAATGAGCAACTATTGATAAGCAACCGGGAACTGAATCAGCGCAATTTTGAACTCGACCAAATTGTCTACAAGATTTCCCATGATATTCGTTCCCCGCTGGCTTCGGTGTTAGGCTTAGTCAATCTGCTGCAATTGGAAGAGATGGGGGAAGGCGTAAGGGAGTATACCATTAAGATTGGCGGGCAGATTCTCAAATTAGACCGTTTTACTAAACTCATGCTGGAGTTTGCCCGCACCACCCGCAGTGCCTTGCAATGCCATCAGATAGACTTTGAGCAATTGAAGAATCAGTGCTTAGCAGAGCTGGAATACTTGCCTCATTTTGCACGTCTGCACGTAACACTGCATCAGGAGGGGCTACCACTGTATACAGATGCCTTACATATGCAAATTATTTTTGCAAACCTAGTAGCCAATGCCATCAAATACCAATATGTAGAGCGCAACCTGTCCTACTTACATATTCTAATAACTGTGCATGAGAAAGAGGCTCAAATGGTATTCAAAGATAATGGAATCGGAATTGACAAAGAATATTTGCCCCGCATATTTGACATGTTTTTCCGGGCGTCTACTCAATCTAATGGTTCAGGGCTAGGAATGTATATTGTCAAGCAAACCGTAGAAAAGCTAGGAGGTAAGGTCGAGCTGGAAAGTATACTTGGAGAAGGCACTATAGTCACTATCAAAATCCCTAATAGAGTTTCCCGTAATGAAAAGACCATATTCTCTGCTAGTGCTGGTGTTTCTAAAGTAGAAAGTATCCAATAAATGAGAAAAACTAAACTACAAATTGGGTAAGCAAGAACCCTTATGGATTAGAAGTCACGTACGCAGGTTTCTTTAAGCTGCCATGGCTGTTGACTTTAAACACTTAAGCTGATGGCTAAACCAGTGTACCAATGAATTGCATGAATACAACTATAAGCAATACAACTATAAGCAGTAGATGGGAAACTAGCATTTTTCAGGTGAGCACCGTAAAGTAGGTTAATATATTTATTCCTACAGTTCTGTATGCGGAATAAGTGACTATAGATTATTCATTGTTGTATGTGACTCTGCGTAGTTTTTATTCGATACTTGGTAAGATTAGTATATGTAAGTAGTAATCCAGGTATATTACTATGGGTATAGAACCCTTAATTGAGATATATGTATTTTAGATTTATGGATACTTTCGGATCAAAGGGAAGTTACTATTCGCTAAACAAAAATCTTTAAAATTAATTATTGGCGCAGCTTTTATGACTTGCTTCGATTGATACTCGCAAGAAATTAAATGATTTTAATCCATCAAATATTACTTCCCATTAATCAGTGCTGAAAATAAACATTTTACCTTTCATAAACCAACTATTTTTGAATTCTTTAATTATTAATCCTAAGTTCTCCCTTATAAAATTTTACTAATATGCTAAAAGATGTTGTCATGAATGATGATAGCTCCACACTTGAGTCTGCTACCCCTACTGATAATAAAGTTAAGAGCAAAACTTCCAAGGTAAAAAAATCTACCCCTCATACGTTTTCAGAAAAAATAGGTGGTGTTCAGGCAAACTCACTGGTTAATGCAGAGACAGAACTTTTAGGTAGAGCCGATGCTTTAAACAATGCGGCTATCGTTTCAGAAGTAAATCTTCAGGGAAATATCATTTATGTAAACGACGCGTTTTGTGAAACCTCCAAATACACCAGAGAAGAGCTGATCGGAAAAAAGCAAAGTATTGTCCGACATCCGGATATGCCTGCTGCCTTATATGAGGATTTATGGAAAACCATTACGCAAGGTAAGGTATGGAAAGGAGAAATTAAGAACCGGGCTAAAGATGGTTCTGCTTATTGGGTGGATGTAACGATTACGCCTATTTTAGATAGTAATAAAAAACCAATCAAATATATAGGTGTGCGCTTTGTGATTACCGAACGCAAAGAGCAGGAGGAAAAAATCAGATTAGCATTAGAAGAAGCACGCATACAACAAGAAGCAATAGCAGCCAGCGAGGAGGAACTCCGTCAGAATATGGAAGAAATGGCTGCTACGCAAGAAGAAATGGTTCGTAAGGAACAGGAATTAATCGGTCAAAATGCAGCATTAAACAATGCAGCCATTGTTTCTGAAGTAGATTTGCAAGGGAATATATTATTTGTAAATGATGAATTTTGCAGGCTTGCCAAATATACCAGAGAAGAGCTGATCGGAAAAAAGCAAAGTATTGTCCGACATCCGGATATGCCTGCTGCTATATTTGATGACCTTTGGAAAACCATTACCCAAGGTAAGGTATGGAGAGGACAAGTTAAGAACCGGGCTAAAGACGGCTCTCATTACTGGGTAGAAGCCACTATTACCCCTGTTATGGGACAACATGCAAAACCCGTAAAATACATCGGTGTACGCTTTGATATTACCAAACAAAAAGAACAGGAAGAAAAAATACAGCAGGCCTTGGAAGATGCTGAAAAGCAGAGGGCAGAACTGGTAAAGAAAGAACAGGAATTAGTTGGGCAGAATGCAGCGCTAAATAATGCAGCCATTGTTTCTGAAGTAGATTTGCAAGGCAATATCATTTTTGTAAATGATGCGTTTTGTGAAACCTCCAAATACACCAGAGAAGAGCTGATTGGAAAAAAGCAAAGTATTGTCCGACATCCGGATATGCCTGCTGCTATATTTGATGACCTTTGGAAAACCATTACCCAAGGTAAGGTATGGAGAGGACAAGTTAAGAACCGGGCTAAAGATGGTTCTGCTTATTGGGTAAATGTTACTATTACCCCTGTTTTAGATAGTAATAAAAAACCAATCAAATATATAGGTGTACGGTTTGTGATTACCGAACAAAAAGAACAGGAGATTGAAATTACTGGGCAGTTAAATGCCATCAATGCTTCGTATGCTTTCGTAGAATTCGATAAGAGCGGCTATTTTATTAAAGCAAATGATGCATTCCTTAAAATAATGGGGTACACACATGAAGAGCTAAAAGGGCAACATCATAAAATATTTGCTGATCCGGTTTTTGCTAACTCTTCCGCTTATAAGGTATTCTGGGAAGAATTAAATAATGGCATCATTCAGGCAGGTGAGTACAAAAGATTCTCAAAATCAAAAAAAACTATATGGCTAAAGTCTAGCTATACACCTGTAAAGAATGAAAAAGGAGAGGTAATTAAAGTGATCAAACTGGCTTCAGACACAACAGAATTCAGAATAGGTTTTCAGGCAGCCACTGACTTTATTGAACAACTTCGCATCGGAAATTTAAATGCAGAAATGCAAATAGGAGATGCTAAAATAGAAGGTGAGATTGGTCAGGTTATCGCCAACCTGCAGGAATTGAAGCTAACCCTTAAAGGGCTGATTACAGAAGTTAACCGGGTAGTAAAGGCAGCAGGCAATGAAGGTCAACTTAGGGAAAGGCTGAGACTGGCAGAAGTACAAGGGGTATGGAAAGAATTAGGAGATTCATTAAATACCCTTCTTAGCAGTGTATCCGAGCCGGTGCTTGAAATGAATAGGATTGTAACAGCTATGTCTATGGGCGACCTTACCCAGCAATTTTTAATGCAGGCAGAGGGAGATATTAAAGATATGGGCAATGCCATGAATATTGCCATCAAGAATATGAATAAATTGCTTAAAATCATTGAAGAAAATGCCTCTACTATCTCGGCTTCTTCTAATATTATGATTGAAAAAGCAGAAAGTATGAAAGGTAGTATCCAGGAAACAACTTCAGCCATTAATCAGATGGCTGAAGGAGCACAGGAACAGGCTTTACGTACTGATGAATCATCTAAGTTAGTGGAAGGGATACTAAAATCTTCCAATGAAACGGGAGAAAAGGCAGAAACAATTAATAAAGCAGCAGAAAAAGGCCAAAGTAGTTGCCTGGAAGGAATGAAAATTATTAAAACTGTTGTAGAAAATATGGGAGATATTTCTAGTTCTGCTACCGTAACAGCTACTTCTATTGAGGTACTTACCAGCAGATCGGAAGAAATTTCAAGTACCTTAAAAGTAATCACTGATATAGCTTCCCAAACAAACCTGCTTGCCTTGAATGCAGCTATTGAGGCGGCTAGAGCAGGAGATGCCGGCAGAGGCTTCGCTGTGGTAGCAGAAGAAATACGGAAACTGGCCGAAGATTCCAGAAAATCTGCTATAGATATTGAGCGAGTTGTAAAAGATGTTCAGAAGGATACCTCATCTGCTTCTAAAGCGATTGAAAAAATGAAGGACAGCGTAGTGGGCGGCACAAAAGCAACGAAAGAGGCCCAAATAGTTTTTGAAAGTATTAACACCTCCAGTGATGAAACTTTTAAATCCTCTAAACAGGTGCTGGAAGCTACCAAAAGTCAGCAAAATTCTATTGGTGTGGTAGTAAAAAACATAGAAAAGATTGTAGTCGTATCTGAGGAAACAGCTTCCGGCACTCAGCAGATGGCTGCTTCGTCTAAAGAGTTAAGTAAATCAATGAACGAAGTCTATGAAACGGGTAAAAATCTTTTCCAGATTGCTGAAGAACTCAAAAAGAGTGTAGGACAGTTTAAGCTAAGTAGATAATATGATGGATAATAGAAGAAACAAGTTTGGCACAAGTAAAAATGTCTATTCTTTTACTGTGTTAATTCTGAATGCGTAGTATAAGGAGAAGGAATTTTATCGTTCCTTTTCCTTTATTCTTTCCATTTTCATACCTATAATAAGATCGAGTATTGTTTCTGCTGATGGATAGTTGGTGGCAAGCTAGGAGTAATTGTGGCTATTATACAAGCTGAGTTTTAAACGTGTTATTCACTTATGATCTTATATGTAAATAGTAAGCAATTTGCCTGTATATATCCCTTTGTTTGGATGAATTTAAACTTACTACTACTTAAAAGTTAGTGGCTAAATACTTAAATATATTTAAAAAGTTATCATGGAATCGGTTACAGAAAATAAAATATTGCCTGTTAACAGTGAAAAGAAGCAGAAGTCTTTTCAGATCATTGTTTTTAAACTAGGCAGCGAGGAATATGCTTTGTCTATCGAGCAAATAAAAGAAGTAGTTAGCACACCTAATATAGCCCGTATACCTTTAACTCAAAGCTACATCAAGGGAGTTGGAAATATCAGGGGAAATGTACTAGCCATTATTGATCTGGCTGAAAGATTCGGGATTGCAAGTGAGGCTGAAATCAATCATGGTACACATAAATACACACTTGTAGTTGCCAGCGAAGAATACAAAATAGGTATTTTGGTAAAGGAAGTGCCAAATACTTTACGTGTAACGGATGCAGATATTGATACATCGCCTCATATGATACAGGACAGTAGTCTTGGCAATAACTATATCAGGGGAATAGTAAAATCAGGCAACCGAATGATAATTTTGATGGACGTTTTCAAAATAATTACAAAGGAAGATAAGGAATTTATCTTGAAAGCGGACTGAGCTATAAAGGGTGTCTGTGCTATTGACAGCTAGCCTTAAACAGATGCCTGCTAAACTTTGCTATTTCAAGCGAAAAACGATAATAATTACTACACAATTAATTAGATATAAAATATGGGCAAGAAAGTACTCATTATTGATGATTCTCTCTACATGCGCACTATGATTAAAGATGCCTTGTCTCAAGCCGGATTTGAAGTTACAGGCATGGCGGCAACCGGCGAATCAGGCATTGACATGGCTTTTGAACTGCAACCTGATATAATTACTTTAGACAATATCCTTCCCGATATGCTGGGAATTGATATTCTTAAAGTTTTTAACGAAGAAAATATAAAGTCCAAAGTGGTAATGGTTAGTGCAGTAGGCCAGCAATCTGTGGTAGATGAAGGATTAAAGCTGGGAGCCTTGGGCTACATAGTAAAACCATTTACCCCGGATCAACTGGTTGAAGCGCTGAGGAAAATTAGTTAATTTCCCCTATGTCGCCACTCAAAATTAAAGTTCTGATTGCCGATGACTCGGGCTTTATGAGACTGGTATTATCAGATATGATTAACTCAGACGGAGAGCTCACCATGGTTGCTTCAGCAGAAAACGGGAAAGAAGCGTACGAAAAAACGAAAAAACTCAGGCCGGATGTGCTTTTACTGGATTTAATTATGCCAGAATATGATGGGTTGTATGCCATAAAAAGTATTATGAGAGATTGTCCTACACCTATTGTTATTCTCAGTTCTTCAGGTGTTATGGATTCGAAAAGAGTTTTTGAAGCGTTAGATGCAGGCGCTTTCGATTTCTTAAATAAGCCAAAAGGAACATTTGGCTCAAAAATAAGAGATATAGAAGAACAGGTAATTGCCAAGATTAAGAGTGCAGCTTATATTAATACCGACAGGCTATCAAAAAAAAGTGCGCAGCTTAATAATCATCTTCACACTTTTGATAAGGCTTTACCTTATGAGATTGTAGCCATTGGCTCATCCACAGGTGGTACAGGTGCAATTGAGGAAATTTTAAAAAAATTGCCGAGTAATTTTCCTATTCCTATTGTGATTGCACAGCATATGCCTCAGGAGTTCGTAGAATCTTTCGCTAGAAGACTTAATGACTTGTTTCCATTCACGGTAAAAGTGGCTGAAAAAGGCGAACCCCTTCAGAAAGGCAGTATTTATCTTTCCCCTGGTAGTACAAATACATTACTTGAAAATGACCCAACCACAGGTCAGGTATGTATTGGATTCACCAGTCATCGATTCACTGAATATAATGATCCATCGGTGGATTGCCTTTTTACTTCTGTAGCCCATACTTATGCTAGTAAAGCCCTGGCAATTGTACTTTCGGGAATGGGGAAAGATGGAACAAAGGGAATGCAGGCACTTCATTTGGCCGGAGCTTATACGATGGCACAAGATGAGCAATCGAGTATTGTGTTTGGTATGCCCAAATCTGCAATAGAGAAAGGAATAGTAAAGAAAACGCTCTCTATCTACGAAATGGGCGGGTTCCTGGTAAGTTGTTTATCCTAAGATTTATGGCTAATGGCCTTTACTATTTGTTTTTTTTATCAAAAGAGCAGGTATTTATTTGTGTAATCCATAACCCATGCAAAGCAAGGTTTGACCCATAGCAGAAAAACCATACTTAGCTAAATATTTATAGTCTTACTAGTTTTAAATTTTAACTTATGCAATCTGGAGACGATGAGATAAAAGAAATATTTTTATCAGAGGCTTTTGAGCAAACAGAAGAATTGAATAAGCTATTCACTCACCTGGAGAAAAACCATACAAACAAACAGGCAATTGAAGCTATTTTTCGCATTACCCATACCTTGAAAGCCAATGCGGCTGGAATGGGCCTAGAAGATATCGCAGCTATCGCTCATGTGCTGGAAGATATATTTAATGAAATTAAAACCGATAACATTACGCTTAATCAGGACTTGTTTAATGATTTATTTAAAGCAAATGACATACTCTGCGCGTTGATCAATCAGGTAAAGACACCAGGTTTGCCAGTAAAATTCCGGGGGATAAAAACCAAACTAGAAGTGCGGGTAAAAAAGCTCAAAGATGAAGCGTCGGAAAACAATCTGCAAGATGCAGCCCACACAAGTCAAGCCCAATTGAATAAAGATTATAAAAAACCGGTGTTAAAAAGAAAATCTCCTTCCAAAGCGCAACTTGAAAAAGCATCGAGATTAACGAAAACCATTTTAACGGATGCAAAAACAGGTATAGATATGATACATGCAATTCAAGCTTTGGCACCGAGTGAAACTACCGATCCTAATCCAGAAGAAAGTATAGAAAAGGAAGCAGCGAAAAATAAGCCTGCCGATGACACTAAAATTGTCATTTCAGAAAATATTCATATCCCTGTGCGTAAACTAGATAATTTATTAAATCTGGTAGGTGAACTGATCATTGAGAAAGACAGGGTAATTGCCTTAAACGGCGAGCATGGCAAAGGCCGACTAAATGAGTATACAAGGCTGCAAAGAATTACCTCTGAGCTTCAATTTTCGGTCATGGATATAAGACTGGTGCAGGTAAATGTACTTTTTAATAAATTCCACCGGATTGTAAGGGACGTTGCAGCCATAGAAAACAAAAAAGTGAATCTGCTATTGGAAGGAACCGAGAACGAAATTGATAGAAACATTCTGCAAATTATCAGTGATTCACTCGTGCACCTAGTTAGGAATGCCATAAGCCATGGTATTGAACCTAAAGAGCAAAGAATCAGGCAAGGTAAAGGTGAGCATGGTACCCTAAAACTTTCTGCCAAAAGTGAAAAAAATGAAGTAATCATCGAGATTACCGATGACGGGCAGGGCATTGACCCAAAACGGATTGCAAAAAAAGCAATAGAAAAAGGACTTCTTACCAAAGAGAACGCTTCCTTGATGTCAGATGAGGATATTATTTATCTAATATTTGAGCCCGGCTTCTCCAGTGCAGAGAAAATCACGGCTATTTCAGGGAGAGGTGTAGGGATGGATGTGGTAAAAAAAGCCATTGATTCTATCGGTGGAACAGTCAGCATAGACTCTCAGACAGGAGCAGGTACAACGATTACGTTGCGTTTACCTTCTTCTATGGCAATGAAAGGCGCCCTGCTGTTTGAGCTGGAATCCGGTGCTTTTGCCATACCCTTATCTTATACCAAAGCGGTTATTGCCATATCAAAAAAAGAAATTCACCAGATAGGAAATAACCTGATGACTACTCATCTGGATAAAAATATCTCGCTGATTTACCTGAACGATTTATTTAATTTAAAGCAACTTTCCGATTCTGGCAAAGAGAAATTTATGTTACGCTCATTTAATAAGTCTTCAATGGATGAAAAATTACATATCATTATCATTTCCTTCAATAAAAAAGATATTGGATTTGTAGTGAATAAGCTTCTTCAGCAGAAAGAGATTGTTGAAAAACCCCTTTGCAAACCCCTGAGAGAGGTAAAGTTCATTTCTGGGGCTACAATATTAGGCAATGGCAATGTCTGCCTGGTGCTTGATGCCCCTGCCATTGTAAACTTTCTTTTTAAAGGATCAAAACCCTCAACTCATCAGAGCCAGTTTGCAGCAGAAACAAACTATTAATGGTTTCCTACCCCTAATTTTATGCAAAAGATACTTACTAATTATGAATTTGAAGTGGCTAAAAAGTTATTACACCTTGCTTTAGATAATGCTGCAGCCGCATTTTCAAAGATGGCTATGGATCAGGTGTTGGTTAAAAATTTTGACATATACATCCTAGAAAAAGATTCTTTTGCAAAAACTATAAACCCCCAATCAGAACGATCTTATTTTATATTAACTACTGAGATGAAAGGTGATTTATCAGCAAAGAGTTATCTGATATTTGACCAGTTAGATATAAGCAAAATAAATAAGCTTTTTCTGAATCAAGATACTCATAGTATAAATGGTGAACTAACACCATTGCAACAATCCATTCTGCTCGAATTAGACAATATAATATCAGCTTCTATGATCACGCAAATAGCTAATCTATTAAATGTTTTTGTTTATGGGGATGTGCCCTATTTAGATTATTTATCAAAAAACGATATGTTAAAAATTTTTCATCAAGATAGCTTAGTACACAATCCCGCACTCAGCATGCAAGCAAAATTTCAACTCTCTAATACCCAGATTGCCTCTTCTTTCCTCTGGTTTTTCACAACAGATTTTCTGTTTTCAATCAAAAAGTTAGTGAACCAGAAACAGCATGTGAGTTTTATATAACTGTTCTAGTTTGGGCAAACCTATAGCCTACATATTATGGCTACTCATTTGTAAGAGTTATCACCCAAACTTTCGATCCATCATTGTAAAATTAATTTCAAATAGTATGTTAAAAAGCCTAAGCAATATTGTTGTGCTAAAACTGCATATAGCACTTCTGGCTTTTTTGATTCTTGTTAGCTTATTGGTACCTGAAGGAGTAAAGTCATGGATGTATGTAGAAAAGATTAGCCTTTTGGTAAGTCTGATTTTGAGCTTTTCTTTTTTTAGAATAGTCAGGATAGATTTTATTATTCCTTTATATCAGGGAACACAGTTGGCTGAGCAGCTTTCAGAAGGTAGGAGGGTCCAGGTTGAAAAGACTACTGTAAGAGGGACGTTAGGATTTCATTTACAACAGCTAGCCTCCTATCAAAGTAAGGTCACTTTATTCGTAGAGGCTGTAGGAAGGGGAGAATTTGAGACAGAATTACCCTTTCTTAATATGGAGAGCGGATTAAATAAGGCATTAGCCAATATGAAGTATAAACTTTTGGAGCTATCAGGAGAAGAAAAAAAAAGAAACTGGCAGATTTCAGGAGCAGCGCAAATAGGAGATATTTTAAGAAAAAATCAAAATCTAGCCATTGAAGAGGTTTCTTTGAAATTTTTGCAATCTATTATAGATTACCTAGGGCTCAACCAAGGAGGTGTATTTATAATTCAAGAAGATCCGAAAGGAGAAAGATTGATCGAGCTTTCCGCTTGCTTTGCCTATAATAAAAAGAAATATGTAGAAAAAAAGATTGAATGGGGAAAAGGATTAGTGGGTCAGTGTATCCTAGAAGGGGAACCTATATATATTACGCAGGTTCCAGACAATTACCTTCAGATCACTTCAGGTCTTGGCCAAGCCAATCCGAGAAATCTTTTACTAATTCCAATAAAATATAACAAGCAAATTTTTGGCGTACTAGAAGTAGCTGGTTTTAAAAAGCTTCAGGACTTTGAAATTGAATTCCTAACTAATGTTTGTGAAAGTTTTGGTGCTGTTATCTCAAACTTAAAATCTATTACCCATACAAAAGAACTTTTAGAGCATAGTCAGCAGATGGCTGAGGAGCTAAAAAGAAAAGAAGAAGTACTGCAAAGTAACACCCATCAGCTTATTGCAACCCAGCAAGAACTAAATCTACGGCTTAAACAGATTGAGCAGGAAGCAAACCTGACTAAGTCCATAGTTGATGCAATAAACAAAACCAATGCCTCCATTGAACTAGATTTGGAGGGGAATATACTTAGCGCAAATGAGATGTATCTGAGCCTGATGGAATATTCTAGCGATGAAATAATTGGGAAAAAGGAAAAAGTATTGGTTGCAACAGATGAGATTGATTCACAACGCTACGATATGATGTGGGAAAGCCTTAAGGAAGGGGCCTTCAATTCAGGTGAATTCAAAAGAATAAGTAAAAAAGGGAAAGAACTATGGCTGTCTGGGAGTTATAGCCCCATACTTGATGTAGAAGGGAAGGCAACTAAAATTCTACAACTTGCTCAATTCACGACTGAACAAAAGGAAAAAGAACTGGAGGCCACAAGTAAAATTAATGCCTTGAATCAGTCTGTATTGTCTATGGAAGTTAATTGTGCTGGTATCATTATTTCCTCTAATGCGCTTTTGCAGAAAGAGCTGGGCTATAAGCGAATTGAACTGGCAAATAAGTCTTTCTTTGATATATTATACTCTTCTGTAAAAAACTCCCAAGAGCAAACAGAGATATGGGATACGATTAAAAAAGAAAAATTCCTAGTTAAAGTTTTAAGCTTTCTCTCTAAAGATGGAGTCGAAAGAATATTTATATGCAACTTTAGCCCGATAAAGAATCTGGCTGGCGAAATAAGTAAATTTTTAGTCATTATGATCGACTTCTCCAAACAATACCAACTGCAGAAACTGTCTGATCAACTACTCATAGCGGAGCGGAGAAAAAAAGCCGTGTTGCAATTAAAATCTATGACCTCTGGTATTTTTTCAAAGCATTTTGTTGAAACCTATTTTGAAGTCCAGGCGCAATATGAATCTGCCAAAATATCTTACCTGGTCAGCAAAAAAGAATACATGCCCATATTAATGATAGACAAAGATGGAAAAATTGTGATGCTTAATTCTGCTGCGGCAATTGTACTTGGGATAGAAATGGATAGTACATTAGGAAAGGAAATTTATGAGCTATTCTATTTTTCGGATATTAAAGAGTTGGAAGCCTTAAAAGAAAGAGTTCAAAAACCTGGCTTTTGCCAGTTAATGCTTAAAATGAAAGATTATGCAGATAAGATTATTAAGTTAAACATATGGCTTGCACCTGATTTTATAGAGCCGGATGCCTATAATAACTTGTTATTTCTTATTTTAGATGTAGAAATTCCTGAAGATTAGCTCTTAAAAAAAGCATGTATAGTATTTCTGACGAAGAATTAAACTCTATTACGAAGGCTGTTTTTACCCGCTATGGGATAGATTTTACAAACTATGAACCAGTAAGCTTAAAGCGGAGAATTGCCCGGATACTGGCAGTGTATAAGCTGGAAAACGTGATTGACTTATGGCGCAAAATCATTTATGAGAAGGAATTTATACAGCTTTTTATAGATGAAGTAACGGTTGGATTAACGGAAATGTTCAGAAACCACGATTTTTGGATTAAACTGCGCGAAGATATTTTTTCTCAACTGAAATCAAAAAAAGATATATCCATATGGCATGCAGGATGTTCTACAGGAGAGGAAGTTTACTCTATGGCTATTTGTCTAACAGAAGAAGGGTTGATTAGCAGATGCACTGTAATAGCTACTGACCTAAATAGTAAGTCCATAGAGCAGGCTAAACAAGGAAGATTTTCCTCTATGTATGCAAAAGCGTATGCAAGTAATTACCTGGCAGCCAAAGGAAAGAAAACAATAAACTATTATCACGGGCTGGAACAAGATGAAATGGTATTTAACAAGCTGGACCTTCAGCATTTTACCTTTCATCAACATAATCTGGTTAAAGATTTGGTTGGAACTACCTATAATCTTATCTTATGCAGAAATGTAATGATTTATTTTGACGAAACTTTAAAAATGAAAATCTTGGATCTTTTTCATAAGTCATTAAAAGAAGATGGTTTTTTAGCAATAGGATATTACGATTCCCTCCCTGAAGGATATAAAAAGTATTTTTCAGTGTATGATGCTACATGTAAAATTTATAAGAAAAAAGTTTAAATAATTACAGATGGAGTGATTTAGGTGTCGTAATCTGAAAGAGACAAGACAGCGAATGCTTTTTCTTCCATTGGATCAAAGTATAATTTCTGGACTGAATATCCTCTTGGTTTTGGCCGTTTGACTATTATTTCCTTGATGAAAGTTATCAGCGGCTTCACAAGTCTGAGGAAAGATTTCAAACGATCTTTTCCTATATGACTTCCCTAGCTATTTTCATTTCCTGTCTGGGCTTATTTGCTTTAGCTGCCTATATGGCTGAAAGACGTACCAAAGAAATTGGCATACGGAAAGTGTTAGGAGCTTCCTTGGTAAGCATTCTAGGTTTACTCTCAGGGGAATTTATTATCCTCACCCTGATAGCTTTTCTACTAGCTTCTCCCATCTCCTGGTTTGCGATGGAGAAGTGGTTAGAGAATTTTGCTTACCGGATTGATATTTCTTTTTGGATATTTATCCTTGCCGGTATCAGTTCGCTTTTGATTGCCTTGTTAGCGGTGGGCTATCAAGCCATCAAAGCTGCCTTAGCAAATCCGGTAAAGAGCCTGAGAAATGAATAGAAGAGAATAATTTATGTCTGTCAAAAATTTATATATGTCATTCTCCAGGTCTTGTCCTGATACAGATAGACAAATACAGCCATTTACTTTTACCAAAAAAGGGCAAAAAGAGAAAAAAGAAATTTGAATTAAAAGTGGTGAGTTATGCTTTCCCCTCTTGCCCATCTTAATGAATTATGCGAAAGGGGAGTTATAATAATTACCATTTTACCTACCAATATAATGAGATAAACATAGTAATTGGCAAAGGGCCTCTCTGATAGAGAGGTTTTTTGTTATTGATTGTTTATTGGACTTATCTCAAAAAAGGACGATAGGTTAAGCTCTAATAATATTGTAAAATAGTGATGAAAATTGGAGTTACAAAATAGGGGCGTGGGTGTTGCACAACTAAAGCTTTTGATTTTGGTCTATGAGAGGTAACTTTATGAATGGTAGGCAAAAGAAAACAGCTTGAGAAAACTTGCCCTTCAGGTATAATAGAAACTTATGTTCCCAACAACAACTTCTATCGCCATATTAAGCAGTTACTCAAATTAGACTTCCTCTATCAAGCAGTAGACTCTTATTTGAGCATTCCTGCTCAATAGGGCAGGTGTGGGCAGAAGTCTATAGATCCGGTGGTCTTTTTCAAGCTACAACTGGTAGCACACTTTGAAAACATTTGCTCTGAGCGAGCCCTTATTGAAAAGAGTCAGTTGCGGCTAGACATTCTTTATTTTTTAGATTATCAGCTAGGGGAACCTCTGCCTGGACCTAAAATCAAGATTTTATCTTGAGGTCTGGAAATTCCAGAGAATAGTGGTTCTCCCGATCTTTTGATGATTTGGATTAAAACAGACTTAAGCAGCCTGTTTGGTAAGCCTGTAAAGTACCCGCTTTTTCAGCAGCTCTAGCTTGGCTCTTCCGTAACCCTGCCGCTTAATGAGTTTCAAACGATTAATTTGCCCCTCCACTTGTCCGTTGCTCCATTCCATGGATAATGCTGCATGGACCGCCTGGTAATCACGCTGTACTCCTCCGGCAAATTGCCTGAGTTGAGCGATACCACTTTCTTTCGCCTGGATTAGCCAAGTATCTAACTCTGCTGCTTTCCGGTTTTTAACCATGTCAATGAATTGTTGAGCTATAGGGTAAGCCATCCTTGCCTGCTCATGGTGGGTGAGCAAAAAAGCTAATAACTGCTGCTTTCTATCGGACAGTTTCTCTTTGCCCTTCATCATCAGCCACATGGCACTCCGGGCAGATACAGGAGGAATGGCTTTCTTTAGCATTTCTTCATCTATAGGTGCGCTAGCTCTGGGAGGAAAATAGGCAACGGCTCTGTAGATGCTGGCAGGAGCACCTTGGTAGCCTTCTTGTTTTAACTCTTTCCATAATTGCTTTGCATTCACATCTCCTTCTGCCCATCTTTTGGCTAAATAGACTATCTGCTCATTGGTCAACAATCTACGGGTGGAAGCTTGACTATAGCGTTTCTTTGGTACTTTCTCTAGTAAACTATATCTTTTCACCGTCTGGCGTGAGATCTGTAAATGTTTGGCAATTTTTCTCATCGACCAACCTTCACTATAGAGTTCTTTCACTTGCTTATGCAGAACCTGGGATTTTCCCACAGGTTCTTCTTGGACTACCATCTGCTTTTGTAATGCCTGCTCTCGGTTCTTTTCCTTCTCCTGCTTTTCTATATCAGTCATAGCCACAGCAGTCGCATGTAGGCCACCAGCATTCATTTCCAGCATACGTTTCAGAGCATCTCCCAAATTCTGCAGCAGGTGCCACCAGTCAGCTATCTGTATGGCTGAAGGGGCTCCTTTTCTGGCAGCTTCAGCAAAAGTGGTATCCCGGTCTCTGGAAACAATGGCTATTCCGGGATGCTCTTTGAACCACGACTCGACTGTTTCCAGCTTGGCATCCGGGAGTAAATCTATGGGTCTGTGTGTTTGTAAATCCACCAAAATAGTAGCATAGGTTTGCCCTTTTCGGATTGCCCACTCGTCTATTCCTACAATTTTGGGAGCAGACGCGGTAGCTATTGCTACCTTGCGCGACAGGTTCAACAGCGTATCTGCACTCACTAAATGGATGTTAAGCAATTCTAGCAGTAAAGCAGTTCTTTCTCCTCCTAATTGCAAAGCTAGATTCTGTAAGTAATGCGCTAAGCGAGTGGTTTTGCGGGCATAAGCAGCAATAGCAGGATGTAGTCTTTCGCAAAATACATTTCTTTTACAATCTGCTAGATCACAAAAGAACCGTCTGACAGTTAAGTGCATGAGCACTCTTTTATCTGCCCAAGGTAAGTCAGCCACTTTCCTGCTATAACGGCTATGAATTCTTTGACTACTGCTCAGGCAAAGTGGACAATGCGCTACCGGATGGCCGCTTGTCAAAACTAAGGTAAGCTGCTTTTCTCCGTAGGTTATTC
>NZ_JAUKPO010000004.1 GCF_030503435.1 Rhodocytophaga aerolata | reverse complement strand
TCTGCCGGGTTGATAGTTACTATTGTTCCATCCACAGAAACGGCTGCATCAGCTATATTGATGGTCTGCACCTGGGTTCCAGCTGTGATAGTAATGGTGCCTGCTCCTTTTTCCACTGCTTCATCGAAAGTGAGCACTAAATTAGCATCTATGGCTACCTCAGTGGCTTCATCTGTAGGAGAGAGGGCTGTGACCGTAGGTGGTGTAGTGTCTTCTGGTTGAGCTACGGTAAAGTTCCAGCTGGTGTTATCTGTAATACCGGCATAGGCATTGCCGGCCAAATCTGTGAAGGCACCTGGCTCAATAAGCACATATATGCTAGCTCCCAGGGTAAAAGCTGTCACCGGATCAATTGTCACCTGATTGGCCGCTACACTAACTTGAGTAGTCAGGAGGTCTTCCAGGAGAGTGCCATTTTGGTAGATATAGATCTTTTTGTCAGCAATGGCCTGAACAGCTTCATCAAAGTTGATAACCAGAGTGGCATCTATGGCTACACCTGTGGCCTCATCCGCCGGGGATAAACTACTTACTACAGGGGGAACTGTTTCTCTGATGGTAAACGACCAGGTTGTATTATCAGTAATACCTGCAAAGTCATTTGCTGATAGATCTGTTACTGCACCGGCAGTGATTTGGATGCTGACCGAAACACCTTCCTCAAAGTCAGTTGATGGGTTAATTGTAAGAATGTTGTCGATTATTGTTACTTGTGGGTCCAGAATTGGAATTGTTCGTATAGTTGTGCCTTGGGTAAGTATTATATTGCCTTCAGCTGCAACCACTGGTTCAGTAAAGGTCAGTACCAGGTTAGTGTTTTTCTCTACATTGGTAGAACCTGGAATAGGAGAATACATGCTTACAGTGGGCGCTTCTTCATCGGCTACTCCCAACGTTCTGAAGTTCCAGGCGGCTGGGTCGGTTAAACCCTGATAGGGTTTGCCAAGTTTATTAACAAATGTACCTGCATCAATCTGAACAGATACAGTAGCACCGGTAGGGAATGTCTGATTAGGATCAATAATAGCTCTGTTACTATTTATCGTTACAGCATTACTATTTACAGCTACCTTCTTTTCTTTGCCATTGGTGTTAATTGTAATCTGCCCTTGGCCTGTTTCTACTTCATCATCAAAGGTAATTTCTAGATTTGCATCTACTGGTACATCATTCGCATCATCGGAAGGAGACAGCGCTGTTACCAGAGGGCCCGTTTCGTCCTCCACATTAAAAGTCCAGGCAGTTGCTTCTTCAAAACCTTCAAATGGGTTCCCGGATAGGTCTGTAAATGTGCCTCTTTCAATATTAATCCGGACAGTGGCTTTAGACACCAATGGCTGGTCTGGTGTAATTATGGCTTTTGATTCTTCTATTGCTACTGCTTCACTGTTCACATCAATTAGTTGAGTGCTATTATTCTGTGAAATAGCAATAGTGCCGTTTCCTTTTTCTACTGGTTCATTAAAAATAAGTTCCAGCTTACTTCCGGTCGGGACGTTTTGTGCATTTCTTGCCGGATTCAAGGTGGTAATGGTAGGTGGTATAATATCTGGCTCCTGGGCAGTTGTAAAGTTCCAAATTGAAGGATCGGTAATTCCTACAAAATCGTTGCCTGCTATATCTTTAAAACCTGCCTGGGGAACCAGTACTGTAATAAGCGTAGCAAAAGGAAGATCGGCCGGAGGATCAATGGTTACCGTATTGGCTGAAATGGTTACCAGATTACTGGCGATGGCAACAGTTCGATTTTGGTTGTTATATAGCAGAGTAATATTGCCTTCGCCTTTGATAACAGGTTCATTAAAGGTAAGTAGTAAATTGGCATCCACGGCTATACCGGTGGCCTCATCGGCAGGTACTAAACTATTAACTATGGGAGCTGTTTCATCCACTGGCTGAGCTGTGGTAAATGCCCAGGTAGTATTATCCGCTATTCCCGCGAAACTATTGGCAGAAGCATCTGTAAATGCGCCTTCCGTTATTTGAATATAAACTGGGGTTGCAGCTGGCAGAGTATTTTCAGGATTGATGGTTACTTTGTTTCCGGAAATTCCTACTTGCTGCGTACTGGTTACGTCAATTGTTTGAATCGCCGAACCTGCATAAATAGTGATTGTTCCAGCACCTCTGATTACATCTTTGTTAAACACTATTTCCAAATTAGTGTCAACTGGTACCTCTGCAATGTTGTTTGGAGTATAGGAAGTAGCCAGAAGGGGTGTAACATCTTTTGTTTGAAAAGTCCAGACATCATCTGTGGCAATACCTTCATACTGGTTTCCGGCATTATCTTGAAAAGCCCCCTTTTCTATACGTACACTAACTGAGGCAGCCGACGGTAAATCCAGGTCCGGATTGATTGACACAGTATTTGAAGAAATGTTTACCTGGGAACTGTTCACATTAATTTGTTGCGAACTTAATCCCTGCAAAAGGGTAATATTTCCTTCTCCTTTTATAACAGGTTCGTTAAATGTAAGGACCAAGTTCTGGGTTGGGTCTACATCAATCGCATTTTGCGCTGGGGAATAGGTTAAGATAAATGGCTCTTCAGTATCTTCTGGGTCAGCAGTGCGAAAAGTCCAGGTGGTGTTGTCTGCAATCCCGGCATAGGGGTTGTCGGCTAAGTCGGTGACGGCTCCGGCCGAAATTTGAATAGACAATGTTGCGCCTTCTGGTAAGTTCTGAGGTGGGTTAATGGTAAGTACTTCATCCTGAACGGTAACACTTGCATTGGTAATAGCTATGGTCTGCACTAAGGTATTGCCTTGATAAATGGTAAGGCTACCGGTAGCTGCTTTTTTAACAGGTTCATCAAAAGTAATGACCAGGTTTTGATCCAAGGCTACCCCGGTGGCATTGTTGGCTGGAGAAAGTGTTAGAACCAAAGGAGCTATTTGATCTACAGGCTGTTCAGGTTGGGTAGTAAATTGCCAGCTAGTGTTATCGGTGATTCCGGCAAAAGCATTCCCGGCTAGGTCGGTAATAGCCCCAGCTGTGATGCGCACATGCAGATTTACCCCGGCAGGCAAGTCTTGCGCAGGATCAATAGTCAGTACATTGTCTGTAAGGGTAACATTGGCATCGGTGATGGTGATGGTTTGTAGTAAAGTATTGGCTTGATAAATAGCAATTTCACCTGTTGTCCCTTTTTGTACAGGTTCATCGAAAGTGATCACCAGGTTGCTGTTTGTGGCTACTTCGGTGGCATTGTTGGCCGGAGAGTATACACTTACTGTTGGAGGGGTAGTATCATCCTCGCCAACCGTGGTAAAGTTCCAGCTAGTGTTATCCGTGATTCCGGCATACGCATTCCCTGCCGCATCCACAAAAGCACCGGCTGATAGCTGCACCACTACCGAACTATTGTAAGGCAGATCTGCCGGGTTGATAGTTACTATTGTTCCATCCACAGAAACGGCTGCATCCGTCACATTGATGGTCTGCACTTGGGTTCCAGCTGTAATCGTAATGGTGCCTGCTCCTTTTTCCACTGCTTCAACAAAGGTGAGCGCTAAATTGGCATCTATGGCTACCCCGCTGGCTTCATCGGCTGGGGACAAAGTGGTCACCGTAGGAGGTGTAGTGTCTTCTGGTTGAGCTACGGTAAAGTTCCAAGTAGTGTTATCTGTAGTTCCGGCATAGGCATTTCCGGCCAAATCTGTGAAGGCACCTGGCTCAATAAGCACATATATGCTAGCTCCCAGGGTAAAAGCTGTCACCGGATCAATTGTCACCTGATTGGCCGCTACACTAACTTGAGTAGTCAGGAGGTCTTCCAGGAGAGTGCCATTTTGGTAGATATAGATCTTTTTGTCAGCAATGGCCTGAACAGCTTCATCAAAGTTGATAACCAGAGTGGCATCTATGGCTACACCTGTGGCCTCATCCGCCGGAGACAAAACAGCTATGGTTGGAGCAATATTATCTACTGGAGGGGTTGTCGTAAAATTCCAGGTGTTGTTTGTAAGGATGCCCGCATAGGCATTATTGGATGCATCTCTGAAAGCACCTTGCTCAATAAGAACATATACGGCAGCTCCTGGTAAAAAGTCAGCAGATGGATTGATGGTGACTTGATTATCTACAATGGTTACCTGATTCGTGGATACATTTTCAAGTAAGCTATTGTTCTGATAAATAGCAATGGTTTTGTTTTCAACTGGCAAAACCACCTCATCAAAGGTAAGTACCAGGTTCGCATCTACGGCTACATTTGTGGCATTATTGGCAGGAGAGAGAGTTAATACCAGAGGAGCTGTTTGATCTGCTGGCGCCTTAGTGGTAAAGGTCCAGGTAGTAGTATTTGTGATACCTGCAAAGGAATTTCCTGCTAAATCCGTTACAATTCCTGGAGTGATTTGTACATATAGTGTCACACCTTCAGGCAAATCCTGCAAAGGATCGATAGTTACTACATTCCCAGAAATTGATAAGGCCGCTAACTCAATAGTTTCTACCACTCTGGTCTCCTGATAGATGGTGACATTTCCTGTGGTGCCTTTTTGAACAGGTTCACTAAAAGTAAGAGATAATGTGGAAGCAATATCTACTTCCGTTGCATTGGCAGTAGGTGAATATGTTTCAATAACAGGTGCTTCCAGATCTTTAGGCTCAACTGTACTGAAGCGCCAGCCAGTATCTATATTGATCCCTGCAAAATCATTGTCTGACAAGTCTTGAAATGCACCTGCTTCAATTAATACATGAAGGGTTGTACCCTCAGGGAAAGCATTATCCGGATTAATGGTCACTTGCTTTTCTGAGATAGTTACTTTATTACTATTTGCAAAAATTTCTTCCAGAACAGCATTATCCTGGTAGATAATAATTTTTTTATTTGTTGCTTGTATAGCCTCGTCAAAAGTGATCATTAGGTTGGCATCTGTCGCAACATCTGTAGAAGTAGTAGCCGGGGAGAGAATGGCGATGACAGGTGCTTGTTTATCTGCAGGTGGCACCGTTGTGAAGTTCCATGTAGTATTGTCAGTAATTCCAACATAGGGATTATCAGCCAGGTCGGTAATGGCACCAGCGGTGATTTGAACAGAAAGTGTTACCCCTTCCGGTAAATCTTCTGCTGGATCGATTGTCAGTACATGATCTTGCACACTAACACTAGCATCGGTAATGTTTATGGTTTGTATGAGTGTGTTGCCCTGGTAAATAGTAATACTACCGGTAGTTCCTTTTTTTACAGGCTCATTAAAGGTAAGGATAAAGTCAGCATCAAGGGCTACTTCCGTTTCTCCGGTAGCCGGGGAATAGGTGTTTACAGTTGGAGCTTGGGTATCAGGTTGAGCAGCCGTGGTAAAGTTCCAGGTAGAGTTATCTAAAATACCGCCAAATGCATTATCAGCTGCATCATGAAAAGCTCCGGCCGGGATTCGAACGAAGACTGGACTTTCATAAGGCAAATCTGCCGGGTTGATGGTAACCGTAGTTCCATCAACTAGTACAGCTGCATCAGCTACATCAATGGTCTGCACCTGGGTGCCTGCCGTAATAGTAATAGAACCTGTCCCTTTTTCAACTGCTTCATCAAAAGTGATGATTAAATCAGCTTCAATGGCAATGTCTGTGTCTCCATCATCCGGTGAATAAGCAGTAATTCTAGGCGCCGTTTTATCTTGGGGCGCGACAGTTTCAAACTTCCAGCCATTAGCTGAACTAATGCCGGCAAAATCATTATCGGCTAAATCTTGAAAAGCCCCTTGCTCAATAAATAGATAAATAGTGGCCCCTTCGGCAAAGTCATCCGATGGATTGATGCTCACCTGATTACCTGTGATAGTTGTTTGATTGCTAGTAGCTAAGATTTCCTCTAACAATATGTTGTTCTGATAGATAAAAATCTTTTTAGTTTCAACAGCTTGTACTGGCTCATCGAAAGTAATGAGCAGGTTTTCATTTACGGCTACTTCAGCAGCATTATTGGCTGGAGAAAGGGCAGCTACCACCGGAGCTTGCTCATCTGCAGGGGGCAGGGTTGTGAATTGCCAAGTAGTGTTGTCTGAGATGCCAGCATAGACATTACCTGCCAGGTCTGTAATTGCCCCTTGGGTGATTCGTACACTTACTGTTGCTCCTTCAGGCAGATCTTGTGGTGGATTGATAGTTAAAACTTTGTTGGAAATAGTTAGTGCACTATTGGTTATATCAATGGACTGCAGGATTGTATTGTTTTGATACAGAGTGATACTTCCGATAAGTCCTTTCTGTATGGGTTCATTAAAAGTAAGGATCAAATTTTGATCAATGACTACATTGGTTTCACCTTTTGCCGGGGAGAAACTGCTGACAGTAGGTGGAGTGTTATCAGGTTGGGGAACTGTCGTAAAGTTCCAGCTAGTGTTATCGGTGATTCCGGCATAGGCATTTCCTGCCGCATCCTGGAAAGCACCAGCTGAAATTTGCACTACTACCAGGCTGCTATAAGGCAAATCTGCCGGGTTGATAGTTACTACTGTTGCATTAATGGAAACAGCCGCATCCATCATATCAAATGTCTGCACATCTGTACCGGCGGTGATAGTAATGGTGCCTGTGCCTTTTTCAACTGCTTCATCAAAAGTTAAGGTCAGGTCTGTGTCAATAGGTATATCTGTGCTTCCATCTTGTGGAGAAACTGTGGTAGCTGTTGGAGTTTTGGTATCTTTAATAGTAAAACTCCAGGTTTTTTCATCTACTATACCAGCAAAAGCATTGGACGCTTGGTCTGTAAAAGCGCCGGGTTCAATAAGTATATGGATTTTAGCTTCTGAAGGAAAAACGTTTGACGGCTTAATGCTTACCTGCTTATCGGTAATGGTTACTTTGTTTGTTTCATTTGCTTTAAAAGATTCCAGCAACGTAGGGCCATTAAATAGCTGGATTAGTTGATCCGAAGCTTTTACAGGTTCATCAAATGTTAGTTGTAAGGATGCATCTTCCGCTACTCCTGTTTCATTTGCTGCAGGTGAGTAAGCAGTAATCTGTGGCGGTGTCTGATCTTGGGTGCGGAAACTCCAGGTATCATTTGGATTCCTAGTATAGAGATTACCCGCTTCATCTGTAAAAGCGCCATCCTCAATAAGAACGGTGATTTGTGTGCCGTCGGGCAAAGCATCAGGCAGGATACGAACGATGTTTCCATTAATGGTGATACGGTCATTTTCAATAATCTGACCATCTGGCTGTGTTCCATAGGTAATAACAATCCTGCCAGTACCTCTTCGAACAGTTTCGCTAAAGGTAATTTCAAGAGGTGTTTCTGGTTCCACCTCAGGCGTGCCGTTTGCTGGAACAAAACCTGTGATGGTAGGTGCTTGTACATCTTTGGTGGTAAATGTCCAGTAATCCGGACTGGTAATACCTGCAAAGTTATTATTTGCCAGGTCTTTAAAGGCGCCTGCTTGAATTAATACATAAAAGGTAGTTTGGCCAGGGAGTTCGTTGGGTGTAAGAGTAACAGTTTTTCCATCCGCAGAAATCTGTACCGCATTGTTATCTCCAACATTGATTGTCTGATGTACATTAGTTCCCCGGTAAATGGTGATGGTTCCTTGCCCTTTGATTATACTTTCAGAAAAATTGATCACTAGCTTAGGTGCCAGAGCTATATTTGTTGTTCCAGTTTCCGGAACAACAGAAGTAATGGTTGGAGGCGTTGTATCATCAGCAGCAGTAGTAAAGTTCCAGGTCTCATAATCATTCTCTGCTATGCCCTCAAATTCATTATCATTATCTTCACTATCTGCATCTGCAAAAATTCCTGAAGGGATATGCACTGAAATATAGGCGCCGGCTGGTAAGGCCGTAGTAAGATCAATTATTGCTCTGTTACCATCCACACGTACACGTGGAGAGTTAGCATTTATCACTTCAAGGCTGGAATTAGCCGTACGGTTTAAACGAATGTTTACTAGTTTATCCCCACCCCCTCTAATTTGTTTTTCTTTAACAGGTCTATCAAAGGTGATGATTAATTGATTGGTCGTTTTTGGGATATTAACCGCGTTATCAGCAGGGGAGAAGGAGAGTACTTTTAATGGTCCATCGGCCTTAGATGAGGCTTTGTTTGTACTGCTAGTAATAGATGAAGTGAAAAGTAAATTATGGCTGACTACCAATGTGTTGTGGTAGCGAAACTGACCGGTAAAGAACTTTTTGTGGGTTAGATTATTCTCTTCAAGTTCTTTCACCTCATGCCACATAACTACATCCTGAGCCTTTCCAGGGATATTCAGGTAAGAATAATTCTTAGGATCTTTGCTATAAGCAACTAGGGAAAACAGCGTACAGAAACTATAGGCAAGAAGTGAAGCCAGGATAAAAAAAATCCTGTTGTGTAAGGGTTTGTCAAAAAGCGGTATCGTTGTAGACATTGGGTGCTGGTTATAGCTAGTAAACTTTCCTATGAAAAAATCTGTAAGCAGAAACAGAATTTTTGCATTTAGCAGAATTACCTCTAATAATTGATTGAAAACTTAATTGCCTTACTCAGGATTTGGAGGCAAAGGCAGGTCTTTTTCAACATCTGGTGGAGCCGGGTCTGAGCCGCTGGAAATAATGTAATAGATCACCCCAGCCACAACGGCTGTTAAAGGAAGTGCCTTAATCCAGGTGGGCGTCTTTCGTTGAATAATAAAAGTATTACTATAGGCAAAGTTAGATGGATTATCCACACTGCTTAATTTGTATTTGTAGTTTTTGCCAGGCTCCAGATTCAACGGTATTGCCCATTGTAAGGAACCTTTATTAGGCGTGCGGTTAATCTCAAATACCCGGGCTGTGTCATTAAACAATTCAAGTTGTAAATTTTCGTTGGCAATTGCCCCGAGCCAGGTTACCTTATAGGGTTTGCCACGTTTATGCAGGGAGTTCCGTTGCGGAGAAGTAAATCGCATAGGAGAGTAGGTAAGGGTAGCCCGGACTTCAATGGTTACATCCCCGTCAAAGTTAGAAAGCTCTTTTTTAGTACCCCATTCGATTACTTTGTTAGGGCCAGGTTTCATATTTTCGCCTAAGTCGCCTTTTACTTGTGTCAGCGGCCTCTCCATGCCATTGTGCGAACTATACACAGACACTGTGAACAATTGCCCGCTAATAGTACCTAACAAATCATAGGTAATAATAACAATATTGCCTCTGGCTTGTGCCCGTACATTACTTACCCGTTGAGCGGAAACAAAAGGAATAGTTACCAGAAAGAAAAATAGGAAGTGGAGGTAGAATTTCATTGTATCATAGATAATGTGTTATATACCTTCTACTGTAATTACACAACGTTCACTTACTGGTATCTGATAGCTGGCTAAGAACGGTTTAACGAAGATCCGGCATGTACTGTTGTTAAGAAAACAAATGACAGATGCCCGGCTGAGTAAGTCATAAGTAACTCATTCTGTTAATAAGAATAAAAGTGTATGGTCAACCGGCAACGTATATAGTAGCTGCTATAAGCCGCCTTCTGTTTCTACCACAAGGTATTTGGAAATACTCCAGAATTTTTGATAATCCACTATTTTTAGAATAGTACGGCCACTGGCTTTTACAAAATAATACGATTCAGCCGGATGGGTAGTAATCACAGTTTTTTTATCGATCACCCCCAGGTCCACTTGCTGAATCTCCTTCATATTACCCTTCTTAAACTTTTCCACATCAAATTTACTCGCCAGTTTAAACGATTTTCCGGCTCCTAATACGCCTCCTTCCTTCCGTACTATTCCATCCTCAGACAATTTGTCGCGGGTGCCAAAAGAAATGTAAACCGTGTTCATAGCAGCTTCTTTTTCATCAATCAGGCGTTGCTTATCACTGATTTCTGCATTTTTTGTATTGATTGTGAACATGAGTTCTTGCCGGAGATTGGTAATGGTACTCATCAACGACTGAATTTGCTGCTCTTTCTCTAATACTGTATTTTTTTGTTGGTTTACCAGGCGTGTAAGGCCGATACTTTCATTTTTGGTGTTTCTCATCTGTACTTCCAACTGATTTACCTTCTGCCGGTTATCATCTACATATTCATCAATTTCTTTAATGAGTTGGTTGATTTTTTCTTCTTGTTTAATACCTCCCACACGGCGCAAACTGTCAATAACCATTTCGTTGCGCCGGATGGCAGCCAGGTTACTTTCAATTTCATTCATAGACGAAGTAATATCATCAAGCTCCTTATTTTTTAATTTAATCTGATTGATCAGCGAGTCATTCTCCTGAAGCAATGAATTTAGTTGACTGTCCTCTGGTTTCCTGTTCTCTGTGCATCCGATCAACAGGGTAAAACTCAACAAGCCAAAGAGTGATTTTTTAATAAAATTATACATGGATGTAGGCGTATTGTCTTAAATAATTAAATAATGGAAGTTACGTATCTAAAAAATAGCAGAAGATAATAAAACCGTTTTGAATAAATGGGTTTGACTGTGATTTATACGTTTTTAGAGCTAATTACTTGTACAAACACGTGTTTTGACATTTACAAATTTACAATAAATAATCAAGAAAGTGACAGCATGCCAGAGGAATTGCTAAATAAGCACTTCATTTATTACACAAGTGGTTACCTGTCCTCTAGCTGATTATTCTTTATCCATCAGAAGTTAATTATATTCGTTGACACTAACAAATGAATCTGGCTAGTGGTAATTAGCTTACACTTCTTAGGTTTGTTAAAGACAACTAACGAAAGCAAACCCAAACTTTTGGCATCATTTACCCATAGGGCGACACTGGTAAGTTTTACTAGCCACCGATAATTGCATAACAAGTATAGAGTCATTTAGCTAATTAAGGAGATTTTATTCAGTAACTTAACACTGATGAATACGGAGGCGGAGGTAATTTTAACGAGAATAGCAGACCTGCATTATAAATTTGCAGCGCTTGACACCTTATCGAGTGAATTGCTGGATACCATGTTGGCGTATGCCTGTGAGCTTACCGCCAGCCATTCTGCTTTTCTATCGCTGGTTATCCGCAAGCCCTATCAGGAGCCAGAGCTGAGCACGCTTGCAACCAGAAACTTCGCTTGCTTACCCAATAAAGAATCTGTCTTCTCAACTAATGGGGTAGAAGCAGAAGACACAATAGATGCCTACGGGAGTCATTTTATTCAGAACCTGGCCACAGAGGTTTTGCTCACTCAGCGTCCGGTAATCCACAATGATCCTTACCACTGGCAACATCTTCCTTCTTACGCATCAGCTGGTATACCTAATTTTCTCAGCATTCCCCTTGTTTTTAAAGGAAAAGTAATGGCTGTGATGGGATTAGCCAACAGCAAAACCAGCTACTGCCAGACAATGCTAACCAGGCTTTCTCCCTTTATTAGTACTTGTACAACGCTGCTCAGTAGCAGTAACTTGCTGGAGGAAGTTTTTCCGGGAAAGGAAGCTCTATTTTCACCCAAAGCCTGCAACCGGGCTGATAAAATAGAGCAAACCATAGCAGACTATCCTTTGGCCAACGTACAACCTTTTGAGCCTGCCTACTTACTGGAAACCGTTAGGACACTTAAAGAAAGAGAAAATCAGTTACGGGATATTTTTAATAATGTAAGCGATGTTGTCTGGTCGGCTTCTCTGGATGATTCTGTGTTGTATTATGTTAACGAGGCTTGCTTAAAGCTTTACGGGTATCCATCCAGCAGTTTCTATACAGATCGCTTGCTTTGGTTTAAAGTCATTCATCCTGAAGATGCACCGCGGGTACTTGCCAACCACGATGTATTGCTGAAAAATGGATATATCGGCCACGAGTACCGAATTATTCTGCCAGATGGTGAAACAAAATGGGTGCTGAACCGGGTATGGATTATCAAGGATAAACAAGGTAAACCTGTTCGTATGGATGGCATCACTAAAGATGCTACAACCAGACGTAAAGCGACTCAGCAGCTGGAAGAAGCTTTAGCCAAAGAACATACTCTGAATCATCAGCTAGTAATGAGGGAGGCTGTGCTAATTAAGCATGAAGAAGAGTTAAAGCTGGTAAATCAACAATTATGTGAAACTGTTGAGCGGCTGAAAAAAAATGAAAAAGCGCTGCGGAGAGCACAGCAACTGGCAAAAGTGGGGAATTTTGAATGGAATTTGCTCGAAAACAGACTTGATTTTTGTCAGGAAATAGCAGTGGAAGCAAGCAAACACTTTGCTAGTTTGTTGGCAAAAAAAGATGCAGCTTGTTATCTGGCATTGGTTCATCCGCATGATAAAGGAAAAGTAGACGGGTTTGTAAACAACGTTTTGTCAGGCAAAAAATCTGGGGGAAAAATACAATACCGGCTCATTACTTCTAAACAGGAGATAAAACATATTGCCGTATGTGTAGATACGGTGGAGAAAGATTCGTCTGGAAAGGTAGTGAAGTTATCAGGTATTATTCAGGATGTTACCAGCACGATGCAAGCCTTCCACCGCTTAAAGGAAGAAAAAAACAGGTTTGAGTTAGCCTTATGGGGTGGCGACCTGGGCTTGTGGGACTGGGATATTACTACCGGCTTTGTTTCCTATAATAAACGTTGGGCGGATATGCTGGGATACGCTCTCGATGAAATAGCTCCAACTGTAGATAGCTGGAAAAATTTACTACATCCCGATGATGTAGAAAACATGCTTATGGTTGTGCAAGATCACCTGGATGGAAAAACACCATCTTTTCAACTGGAACACCGGTTAAAAAGCAAAAGCGGAGATTGGGTATGGGTATTGGATAGTGGAAAAGTGGTACGGTGGGATGCAGAGGGCAAGCCTTTACAAGCAGTTGGCACACATAAGGATATCACTGCAAAAAAACTTGCAGAGGAGGAAGTACGCAAACTGGCTTTGGTTGCCCAGAAAACTGAAAACGGAGTAATTATTACAGATGCTGAGGGAGTAACAGAATGGGTAAATGAAGGGTTTACCCGCATTAGCGGCTATTCATTCGAAGAAATTAAAGGGAAAAAACCTGGGTCTGTATTGCAAGGCCCGGAGACCGATCTGTCAACGATAGACCTGATGTACAAGCATATCAGTCAGGGTAAGGAGTTTCACACAGAAATACTTAATTATACCAAATCCGGTAAAAAATACTGGTTGCGGCTGGATGTGCAACCTATTTTTGATACGAAAGGGCGGTTACAGCGGTTTGTGGCTATACAAACAGATATCACCAAACGTAAGGAGGTAGAACAACAACTAAATTTTCAGGCCAATATCCTTAAAAATGTGAAGGATAGTGTCATTGTAACCGATATGAAGGGCAACGTGATTTACTACAATCAAGGTGCAGAAGCTATATTTGGTTACTCAATTGATGAAATGCTTGGGAAAGATTTATCGGCTATTTATCCGACCACCCTGGATTTAACCAAATGGCGAAGAAATATTGATCAGCTGCGTAATGGCAACCCATTTGAAGGGGAATGGCAGGCAAAAAATAAGAAACAGGAATTGATATGGGTAGATGTTAGTACAACCCTATTTATGGATGAATCTGGTGAACCAGTGGGATTAATTGGTGTGTCGAAAGACATTACCGATAGAAAAAAAGCAGAGGAAGACCGGGAGTTACTCATAAAGAACCTGACCAAGTTTGCTTTTATGACAGCTCATAATTTGCGCGGACCTTTGGCCCGTATACTTGGATTAGTTTCCATCTTTAACCAACAAGATGCGACTGACCCGATCAATAAATTGATTTTAGATAAACTGCAGGTTTCAGCCCAGGAGCTGGATACCGTTATTTTCAAGATGATTGAGATGGTAAATCTGCGCGAATTGAGGTAATAGAAATTTTGTCAGGAGATTTTTCTGAAAATTTTAGCATTCAAATCATAAATAGCAAATTTTTGTGTGTCGATAAAGGGCATCAACGCATCATAGAAGCCAATTATTAGATAGCCTCCTTCCTTTAAATTCTGGTGAAATTGCTCTAAAAGTTTCGTTTTGGCTTTGCTGTCAAAATAGATCATGACATTCCGGCAAAAAATAATGTCAAATTTATGATCCATTTTTTCCATCACCAAGTTGTGATTTTTGAATTGTACGTGTGCAGTTAAACTTCTGTTCATACAAAAAGCATCTTCCTGCAGTGTATAATAGTGGTGAAAAGGGTGGATGGTCTGGTAAACTGTAAAGTTGCGGGCATAGTCCTCTAATACGCTTAAATGGTATTTGCCCTCCTGTGCCTGCCGGATAAATGTTTGGTTGAGATCAGTAGCCAGGGCAGAGGTTTTGTGCTGAAGCTGCATGTCTGACAACACAATCCCCATGGTATATACCTCTTCCCCTGTAGAACAGCCAGCATGCCAGATATGGATGTTTTCCTGTTGGGAAAACTGGTTCAAGACCGAGTTTTTTAACGTACTCCACAAAACCGGATCACGAAACATGGCAGTCATGCCAACGGTCAGTTCATCTATAAAAGGATAAATAAAATCTCTTTCTTTGAGTAACTTATTCCAAAGCTCTACCACCGATTCTACGTTAAAGACAGTGATTGCCCTGGCTATTCTTCTTTTCAGGGAACCGGTTTCATACGATGTAAAATCAATGCCATACCTGGTGAGGATAACACGGATAAGCGATTGTAACTCGTCGTCGGTAATGTCTACCACTGAATTTTAGAACAACTAAAGATGAAGGCCAAATTTTATATACTTGCTGCCAAATTACTTAAGCAGACAGGCTTTGCAGCTGGGTAGCTGTATTGGAAATACGGAATATATAACTGATCATAGCCGTGATATTCAAAACCAGACAAATATTGCCGTTGCCCAGAATCGTGACGCCACTTATGAATTTTACTACATCTACTGGTTTGGCAAGTGGTTTTTCGATAATTTCTTTTTGCTGCAAAAGCTTATCTACTACTAGGCCAACCCGTCGGTTATGGTAGGACACAATAATAATAGATAATTTCTCATCGGGCGAAACTCTATCGAAACTAGTATGAAAAACTCCTTCCCGGCTGTGGTGGGAGTAATCATTTAGCGCGAATAAGTCTTTCAAAAAGACGATAGATATTGTTTTACCCAAATGCGTTGCTACCAGCCCATTTCCTACTTTGTGTATATCTTTTTTGTATAAACAACCTACTGCTTCAGTGTAGGTAAGTGGTATAGCATATTCCGTTCTGTCTAACTCAAACAAAAGGGTGCCTTTTACTGCCATAGATGAAGGCAAAGAAAGTTTAATAACTGTACCCTGACCAACTTTAGTAAACAGGCTGATATTGCCTCCTACCGCATCTATGGCTTTTTTTACTACATCCATCCCAACACCCCTTCCGGAAATAGACGTCACCTGATCGACACTGGAGAACCCGGGCTCAAAAATGTACATGATACAATCCATTTCAGATAGCTGGCTGGCAGCCTCTTTGCTAATCAACCCTTTTTCAATAGCCTTTTTCCGGATAATTGTATGATCTATGCCTTTGCCATCATCCTGAATTTCGATAATCACTGAATCTTTATCGGTACTGGCCCGCAGCGTGACTGTACCTGTTTCAGCTTTTCCTGCGTTTAAGCGTTCAGCCGGTGTTTCTATTCCATGCCCTACTGAATTACGAATGAGGTGAATTAAAGAATCACTGATGATCTGGAGAATGTTCCGGTCTATTTCTGTATCGGTTCCTTCTAGTTTAAGCGAAACCTTTTTATTTTCAGAAGCAGCCGCATCGCGCAAAACACGGTGGAATTTATTGAAAAGAAAACCTACCTGTACCAGCCGGACATCCATAACAGAGTATTGCAGATCGGATGAAATCCGTTGCAATCTGGAGTATTCATTTTTGCTGAGTTTTCCCATGTGCATGGCTACCAATCTATCCCGCTCAATGGTAAGCTCACTTACCAGATTGAGCAGATTATCCAGTTTTTTCACTGGCACCTGAACCAGGTCAGAAAAAGTAATTTGCGCGTCTACTTTTTCAGTATCGGGTTTTTCAGTTTCCTGGTTACCGATTGTACTTTCTTGCGGTAGTATCTTTTGTTCAACCCCTGGTTCTATTGTAGCAGTAGTGGCCCCTGTTGTGGCTGTAAGTGGTGCAACCCTTTCCTGAACATGTACTGGTGCAAGAGTTGAAGGTGAATCAGTAGCTTTAGTAACTAAGGTATTTTTACCGGATCTAGCTTTTGTCTTTATAGGCTGTTCAATAGGTGCAATGGGGGAAATAACTTCATTATTTTCAGTAGCTTTCCGTATGATAACCTCTAGTTTAGCTTTAATGCCCTGATACCGTACAGGCTGCCCCGTTTTTAGTGAATTAATAAGTGCTCCCAGTGTATCTATAGCTTTAAAAAGATCATTGAAAATAGTTGCATCTACTTGGAGCTTCCCAGACCTAATCTCATTAAACAGGTCTTCCAGGGTGTGCGATAGTTTGGTAATATCTTCAAAACCCATCCCTGACGCGTTTCCCTTCAACGTATGAGTGATTCTAAATAAGGCATTAATGGCATTCTTATTCGAGCTGTTTTTTTCCAGTTCTGTCATTAGCCTGTTTAGCTCTTCATGGTTTTCCAGGGCTTCTGCCAAAAATAGTTCTTTGTATTCTAGTTCTTTTGAGTCCATCTGGGATTTATCTTTCATTTACAAACAACCTACAATAAAGGCAGGAATATCTTCTAAGGCGATTGATTTTCGGGCTGCTCCGATTTCCACTACACTTTTAGGCATACCATATACTACGGATGATTCTTCATCTTGGGCAAGTGTATAGCCTCCGGCCTCATAAATGGCTTTCATGCCTTCTGCACCATCTTTTCCCATTCCGGTTAATAGTACCCCCAACGCTTTGTTTTTATATACCTGAGCTGCTGAGTACATTAAACAATCTACCGAAGGGAAATTAAATTCTTTGTATTCTCTGGTTGTAAAACTAAAGAAAGGAAGTCCGGTACGTATATCTTTCGTAACTAAAGTATTGCTATGCCCAGGGGCCAGATAAATTGTACCATCTGTGAGAGGTTCGCCTTTTTCGGCTAGTTTTACTTTCAAAGCCGTAAGGCTATCCAGGCGTTTAGCAAACGAATCCAGAAAACGTTCGGGCATATGTTGGGCAATAACTACAGGTACGGCTAGTTTTTCAGGAAGTTTGGTTAAAATATACTCAATAGCTCCCGGGCCTCCGGTAGATGAACCCATACAGATTATTTCATAATTTAACTTACCCGTTTCCGGCTGCCTTGGAGTAGTAACTTTCCTGGCTTTTCTTAATTGCTGGACATTGGCTTTGCTTGCCTCTTTTACCGCTTTAATTAACAGCGTATTGAC
Source organism: Rhodocytophaga aerolata (assembly GCF_030503435.1). GTDB lineage: Bacteria > Bacteroidota > Bacteroidia > Cytophagales > 172606-1 > Rhodocytophaga > Rhodocytophaga aerolata. The sequence continues at coordinate 412,641 of NZ_JAUKPO010000004.1, read as the reverse complement.
TTCACGTATCCCGGATACCAGTTTTCCTTTGGGCTTATCTATAAAATCTACAGCACCTTCATGCAGCGCATCAAAAACTTCAGGATCGGCTCTGTCCAGGCTGCTTAATACGATAATAGGGGTTGGAGCCTGTTTCATGATGTTTTTCACCGCATAGATACCATCATAGTGAGGCATTACCAGATCGGTTACTACTACATCGGGTTTGTATTTGACCGTTTTTTCAAAGCCATCTTTGCCATTTTCAGCCGTATCAATGATTTCAATAGCTGCATCCGTCCGTAGGATATCAGAAATTATCAAACGCATCAACCCTGAATCGTCTATCAGCAATACTTTAATTTTTTCTTCAGGCATGATGGAGTATGATGCACACAGTGAATTAAGTAAATGTGTAATAAAAGTATATCCGTAGGTAGTTGCCGGGGAATCCTCTTATTTTTCTATGGCATGTGCTAATTGCTCAGGCGTAAACGGCTTTACGATGTACGCATGTGCACCCATGCTCATGCCTTGTTCAATAGCTGAATCCTGGCCTACAGCACTGATGAGAATTACCCTACAGGATAGACCTTCCTGCTTATATACCTTCAATATATCTGTTCCCTGCATATCCGGAAGAATATTGTCCAGGGTAACTACATCCGGATTTAAATCCATGGCCATATCAATAGCTGCTTCGCCGGTAGCTGCTTCGCCGGCAATTTCGTATCCCTGTTTTTCCAGAATATCTTTAATTACAGCTCTCATGAATTGAGAATCGTCTACAATAAGTATTTTTTTTGCCATTTCCGTAATGGATTAAATAGTATAATTGTCTTGATTGGTTAAAATTTGAACACTTCCGGTAGACGTATTGAATATGATCTTTCTCCCTGTAAGTCCGCCAATATCACATCCGGCAAGGTAAATTCCCATTTTTCGTAAGATGGTACAAACGGCTATACTGTTTTGTTTCCCTACATCTAACCGGGAAAAATTACCAATATTAGCTCCTCCGGCTATTTTTGCCCGTAATGTATTTCCAGATGAACCCATAACCTTGAGCCGTTCTACTAATGTTTCGATGGCATAATCTGCATAATGCAGTTTTGAGTTGATGGTATTACCAGGATCATAAAAAGGCAACGTGATATGTGCACCTCCTCCAATTTTCGCAACCCGGTCGTAGAGAAAAACGCCCATACAAGAGCCAATGCCATAACAAGTGACCAGAGCAGGTTCAGCACTAACTCTTATTTGTCCCATCTCCAAGGGAATTTCGACGATGTTTTGTGCCTGTGTTCTAATCATGACTGTATTCCGGCATATAAGTTCTTGCTATAAACCAGTACTTATTTACCAAGCGATTGAGCTAATTCCTGCTTGTTCATAATCTGATAAATATCAATCAGAATAATTAGCCTGTTATTAACTTTGACAATGCCTTTTATATAATTGCTGTCTTGCTTATCGTCGTGAACAATACTTACTGTTTCATCAATATCCGCTTTGGATACAGATAAGGTATTGGGCACTTCTTTTACTAGGATACCTATTTTATACTCTTCACTGGCCACTACCAGGGTGTATTTTCCAACTACAGGTGAATCAATCGTTTTATCACTGATCCCGAATTTTTCTTCCAGATCCAGGATGGCTATAATATTGCCGCGGATATTGGCTACACCTTTGATGTAGGGAGCTGTTTGGGGCATCCGGGTGATGTTAGGGGTTAGCACGACTTCTTTTATCTGGTCTATGGCTAATCCATATTCTTCTTTCCCTAATTTGAATACAATCAGTTGCGTGCGGCTATGTTTTGCTGCTTCTGCTGACACAGGTTGTTTCGTTGGTACGGTTTCTTGTAAGTTCATATGCATAGAAGGCTTTCACCGTTACACCCTATTTTTTCAACTTAAACTGGCTAACACCGGCCTGTAATTGCACAGCTACCTGTGATAACTTCACACCTGAGTCTGTAATTTCATTCATACCCTGATTCAGCTGTTGTGAAGAACTTGCAACTTGCTGGGCACCAGCGGCTGTTTCTTCTGCTACGACTACAATTTGTTCTATATTTCTGACTACTGAGCTAATGGATGTTTTCTGCTCTGAGGTAGCTTCCTGTATTTCTTTGGAATAATCAAAAGTCTCGTTACTGGATTTGGCTATTTCCTGGAAAATAATCTCAGCTTCTTTAGAGGCATTATCTCCCTGCTTTACACTACTTTGCATGGTTTCAATAGCTTTCCCTGCAGCATTGGTATCTTTCTGAACGTCTTTAATTATTTTTTCTATATCTACAGCCGATCTTCTGGAATCTTCTGCCAGTTTCCGGATTTCTTCGGCTACTACAGCAAAGCCTCTGCCTGCATCGCCAGCCCTAGCGGCTTCGATGGCTGCATTTAAGGCAAGTAAGTTTGTTTGGGCAGCAATATCTGTAATTACATTTAACGTTCTGGCTATTTCCTCTGCCCGCTGTGTAAGAATATCAATAGATCCGGATGTTTTTTTCGCAGAATCACCAATTTCAGACATATTTTCCAGCAGCCGTTTCATAATTTTCATTCCATCGTCGCAGCCTTTTTGCCCTTTTTCTGCTGCTTTATTAATTACATTGGCTTTTTGCTCCATAGTATTGGCTGATTTTAATACGCCCTCAACCAATTTGGAAGAAGCATCTGTTTTAATAGCTTGTTCCTGTGCTCCTTTAGCCATCTGAGTAATAGCCGAAGCTACTTCTGTGGTATTGTTTTTCATGCTTTCATTCTTCTTCATCATCGTATTAGAAGAAGTAGCAATAACATCGGAGCTTACACCTATGGTAGTTAACAGTGTATTCAAATTGCTGATAGCTTTGTTCAGCGACTGAGCCATATTCAGAATATCTCCATTGACTTTCATTTCAAAAGCGTTCGTCAGGTCACCTTTGGCCATCTCTGAGATAATGCGGTTGAATTCCAGTACTGGCTCAGAAAGGGAGGCCAGTAACAGATTAATAGAGTCTACCAGAACTTTCCATTCGCCATCCGTAGTTTTCAAATTCAGGCGTGCATTCAATTTTCCTTCTTCTCCGGCGGCTTTTGTTACCTGGTTTACTTCACTGATAATCGATTTTAAGGTGTTGCGTAAAGAATTTAAATCTTCAATCACATTCAGTACATTGGCATCTAAGGATAGGCCGGCAACGTTCATTTGAGCATTAAAATTACCTTGGGTAAGTTCCTGAATAAAGCTTACCGCCTGGTCGAAACCTAATTTATTTATCCGTTCTTTCTCTTCCTGTTCTTTCTGGGCAGTAATATCAAAACGGACACCAATGTATTTAACAGGCCGGCCGTTTTCCCCCAATACCGGGGTGATGGTAGCCGATACCCAATAATGCGACCCGTCTTTGGCCCGGTTCTTGACTTCGCCCCGCCACACTTTTCCTTTTACTATCGTAGCCCACAGGTCATCGAAGATAGCAGCAGGCATATCCGGATGGCGGACAATACTTTGTTTTTTACCAATCAGCTCTTCCCGGGTGTATTTAGCCAGCCGGCAAAACTCATCGTTGACAAACAGGATGTTGCCTCTTAGGTCTACTTCTGATACTATGGCTGCATTGTTTAGAGCAGAAATCTGGCCGTTCAGTTCCAGTTGTCTGCGCGACATTTCTTCCTGCGTTGCCTGCATTTCTTCCATGTTCTGGCGTATCTCTTCTTCCTGAGCCTTATTTTCCTCACTTGCCTGCTGAGCTTCCAGAAGCATATTTTTTATTCTTTCTTCCTGTTCTTTCTGGGCAGTAATATCAAAACGGACACCAATGTATTTAACAGGCCGGCCGTTTTCCCCCAATACCGGGGTGATGGTAGCCGATACCCAATAATGCGACCCGTCTTTGGCCCGGTTCTTGACTTCGCCCCGCCACACTTTTCCTTTTACTATCGTAGCCCACAGGTCATCGAAGATAGCAGCAGGCATATCCGGATGGCGGACAATACTTTGTTTTTTACCAATCAGCTCTTCCCGGGTGTATTTAGCCAGCCGGCAAAACTCATCGTTGACAAACAGGATGTTGCCTCTTAGGTCTACTTCTGATACTATGGCTGCATTGTTTAAGGCGGCTATCTGGCCTTGCAACTCAAGTTGCCGCTTATCCATTTCCACTTTAATTGCTTGCGTCTGTTCTTCATTCTGACGCAAAATTTGTTGTTGAGCTTCTATCTGCTCTGCGGTATGTTCTATGGTAATTTCTGTTTTTTTCAGTTCAGTAATGTCTGTAACAAATTTTATTACCTTGTAGGGGTTGTTTCGTTCATCCATAACAACATTGTATGTTGCCTGTATCCAGATAGTGCTTCCATCTTTGGCAATTCTTTGAAACTGCCCACTATTGAATCCACCTTTTTGAAGCTGTGCCCAGAATTGTTTATATTCTTTACTTTTTGCTTGTTCTTCTGTACAAAAAATCTGGTGATGTTTGCCCTTTATTTCTTTTAGCTGGTAACCAAGTATCTGTAGAAAATTATCATTTGCGGTAAGTATTCTACCATCCATTGTAAACTCTATGACAGCCTGAGATTTAATAAGAGCTTCCATCGTTTGCAAGTACTGGGTATCTGCTTGTAAGGATAATACTTCTACAGACTGGCTAAGCTTTTTTGGCTTATTTTCCTTACCAGTTGGCGCAGGTACCTGATCAATTTTCTTTTTGCTTGTTAAAGCCATATTGTTAATAATTTATCGGATGAATTTTTTTGCGTATGAAAAGCAAATTTGAATTAGTGCAATAGTAAAAAATGGTATGTATTTACTTATCAGTTAGCTAGTTGACTTGGCTGTTAATGAGTTATTTCACTTGTAAAAACAAACTTGGTAATTGTTAAAAATAAGTCAACCTCAATGTGCTTTCAGTCTGGCCAGTTAGGAGGATCAAATCAAGGTTTGCGAAAGTATTATTTCTTCCAAAGTGTAAACCATGAGCAATATCCATATGGTTAAGCGTTTGACGGAGAGACATCTAATTGTATATGGTTAGTAAATAGTTTCAATTTATCGGGAAGTACCCAATTCTTTCCAGAGTAGTGGGCTAATATCCTACATGCGTAGGGAAGGAAACATTAGTTACCGGCGATTGAGTTTACCATATATTTTATAGGAGAGGAGGGGAGCTAGCTAGCTTATTTTTCCAGGCTTAATTCAATAATTTTACAGCATTCAATTGATCTGCAGCCTTACTTATTAAAATTTTCAGGAATAATTTACTAAAACAAACTATATAGATTATTCAGTCTTCTTGTAAATCAAGCTATTATCAGTGTTGCCCTATCTAAAAAATTACATGCAGAGGTAACAAGCTAATGAACTTTTTATAACTACATCAGTTACTTTTTCTTTTACACACCTAGGAAAACAGGATAGGCAAACATAAAAAAGCACTACCTCCATGGATGAGATAGTGCCATACCTTGCCAAAAAGGGTATTAGATGGAAGAGAGTAGTTGTTTCAATACAGCCTGTGCAGCCCAAACCCGGTTTCCGGCCTGGGGAATAACAATAGAATTAGGGCTATCGAGTACTTCATCCATCACTACTACATTCCGGCGTACCGGAAGGCAATGCATAAATTTCGCATTATCGGTAAGCTTCATTTTTTCGGCATTTACCGTCCAGGCGGGGTCTTTAGATAATATTTGCCCGTAACTGGTATACGAAGACCAGTTTTTTGCATAAATGAAGTCGGCTCCCTCAAAAGCTTGCTTCTGATTATAGGTTACTTTGGCATTGCCCACAAATTCCTTATCTAGTTCGTAGCCTTCCGGATGAGTAATAACAAAGTCAACTTGGGAAGCATTCATCCATTCTGCAAAGGAATTTGGAACAGCCTGAGGTAAAGCCTTTGGATGAGGAGCCCAGGTTAACACTACTTTAGGCTTTTGTTTCGTTTTGTACTCCTCTATTGTAATTACATCAGTTAATGACTGTAAAGGATGACGCAGGGCCGATTCCAGACTTATGATGGGTACACCTGCATATTTTACAAACTGGCTGATTACTTCTTCCTGTATATCTTTTTCTTTATCTGTTAAGCTGGCAAATGACCTTACGCCAATTATATCACAGTATTGACCAATAACAGCAGCCCCTTCTTTTACATGTTCGGCTTTATCGCCGTCCATAATGGCACCATCCTGCATTTCCAGCCCCCAGCTGTCCTGGCTTACATTCATCACCATTACCTCCATCCCCAGATTTTGGGCGGCTTTTTGTGTGCTGAGTCTTGTCCGTAAACTGGCATTAAAAAAGAGTAATCCCAGAGTTTTGTTTTTACCGAGTTGCTTATTGGCGAAAGGATTTCTTTTCTGAGATAATGCCTCATTCACTAATATGGGTAGGTTGGGAACATCTTTAACTGACAAAAACTGTTTCAATGGATGATAACTGATTTAAGGTGAATGTAAATAGCCTGCTGACGGTTAGTAAAAATAAGTTAAACCAAGGTTTTGGCAGATACAATTTTTCCAAAGCTTTCCAGAAAAAGGTCCGCATCTTCCTGCTTTAGGGCTAACGAAGGTAATAAACGGATGGTATATTTTCCAGAGGCACCTGTAAAGATATGATGCTCAAACAGCAGTTTCTTCCGTAGCGTATCTGCGGGTTCTTCCAGTTCAATCCCTATCATTAAACCCCGGCCTCTTACTTCTTTTACTCCAGGCAAAGATTTAAGTTGTTCTGACAGATATGCTCCTGTTTGTTTAGCATTGGCCATCAGGTTCTCCTCCTTAATAACATCCAAAACAGCTATTCCTGCCGCACAAGCCAGGTGATTGCCCCCAAATGTGGTACCTAGCATGCCATGTACAGCTTTAAACTTCGGGTGAATAAGCACTCCGCCAATAGGAAAGCCATTTCCCATACCTTTAGCAGTTGTTATCAGATCCGGATCTATGCCTGCGTATTGGTGAGAGAAAAATTTACCTGAACGTCCGTATCCGCATTGTACACTATCCAGAATCAATACTGCACCATAGGTATCGCATAGCTGACGGGCTTTTTGCAGGAAAGATTCTGAAGCAACATTTACTCCGCCTACTCCTTGAATGCCCTCGATAATTACTGCACATATTTCTTCATTCATAGCCTGTTCAAGGGCAGCTTCATCGTTAAATGGCAGAAATTGCACATGATCGGTTGCATTTACAGGAGCTATAATAGTTTTATTGTCAGTAATAGCTACGGCGCCAGCGGTACGTCCATGAAAAGCTTTCGAAAAAGCAATTACTTTTTTCCGGCCATTGTGGAAGGAGGCTAATTTTAAGGCATTTTCATTCGCTTCAGCACCTGAATTGCACAGAAACAACGAATAATTCTCATACCCGGACAACTCACCAAGTTTTTGAGCCAGCTCCTCTTGCAACGATATTTTAACGGAATTTGAGTAAAACCCAATTTTATTTAATTGATCGGTCAGTTTTGCCACATAATGCGGGTGAGCATGGCCTATCGAAATAACGGCATGTCCGCCGTATAAATCCAGGTATTTGTTACCTTCTGTATCCCACACATAACTTCCCTGTGCCCGCACCGGTTCAATAGTATATATAGGATAAACATCAAATAAATTCATAGATAAAAGGTGGGTAGAATTGGCAAACAATTGAAAACAAAGTGAATAGAATTAAAAACCTACGGCTTTAAGCCCTAAGCCAGTACGTTCGTCTAACCTGCTAATCAAGTTCATATTTTGAACTGCCTGACCGGAAGCCCCTTTAACCAAATTGTCAATGACGCTGGTTATGAGTAACTGATCTTCAACTTTTTCCAGGTGAATAAAGCATTTGTTGGTATTTACTACCTGCTTTACGTCTATGGGTTGTGCACTAACATAAGTGAACGGATGCTTGCTGTAGTAATCCGAATACAATTCTTGTGCGTCCTCTAAGGTTAAATCGGTGGAAGTGTAGCAGCTGGCAAAAATACCTCTGGTGAAACTTCCCCGGTAGGGAATAAAGTTTATTTTGTTAGAAAACCCAACTTGTAGCTGCCTTAAGCTTTGCCTGATTTCTTTTAGATGCTGATGGGTAAATGCTTTATAAACAGATATATTGCCATTTCGCCAGCTGTAATGAGACGTATTACTTAAACTTTGCCCGGCTCCGGTAGACCCTGTAATGGCACTAATGTGCACATCTGTCTTCAGGAAATGTTCTTTAGCCATGGGTAATAAAGCCAGTTCAATACAGGTAGCAAAACAACCCGGATTCGCAATTTTGCTGGCACCCATTATTTTTTCCCGTTGCAATTCTGGCAAGCCGTATACAAAGCCATGGCTTTCGTCCCGGAAATCCTGACTCAGGTCTATAATTTTGGTACTGGCCGAAACCTGATGTTGTGATAGAAATACACTTGATTCTCCATGGCCCATACACAAAAACAGAATATCCACGGAGGAATGGAATTGGTCAGTGAAGGTGAGTTCCGTTTCTCCCAGTAAATCGGAGTGAGCTGAATATACTGGTTTACCGGCCTGGCTTTTGCTATGCACAAAAGTGATGTCTACAGCCGGATGATGCAGTAATATACGAAGTAATTCACCGCCAGTATAGCCTGCACCCCCAACAATACCAATCTTTTGGAGTTTGTTCATTTACAGATACTTAATTAAAAAAATACAAGAATGCTAAATAACCAGATGTGCTATTGTTTGACACAAAATAGGTTACTCATTCTCTTTAGAAATTTTGCTGTAAATCATTGCCTGATTGGAGAGTATTTTAGAAAACCCTCTCACATCTTCTCCAGACCATGCGTTGTTCATTTCCCCATAACTTCCAAACTTTGCTGACATCAGGTCGAAAGCGGATTCTATGCCTGTTACATAAAATCTGTAAGGGGCCAATTGTACGTGTACTATACCAGTTACATGCGTTTGTGTATCTGTCAGGAAGGTTTCAATATTACGCATCACCGGGTCCAGGTACTGACCTTCGTGCAGCAAATTGCCATACCAGTTGGCCAGTTGTTCTTTCCAGTACAACTGCCATTTAGTCAACACATGTTTTTCCAGTGTATGGTGTGCCTTAATAATTATCAGCGGTGCAGCTGCTTCAAAACCTACCCTGCCTTTAATACCAATAATGGTGTCGCCCACATGAATATCGCGGCCGATAGCAAAAGGTGCAGCCATTTCGGTGAGTTTTTTGATAGCCTCTACCGGATTGCTGAATTGTTGTTCATTAATGCCTACTAATTCTCCTTTTTCAAAATGCAACTTTACTGATTGAGGCTCTTGTTTGGTAAGCTGAGTAGGAAAGGCGGATTCAGGTAAATACCCATGAGATGTTAGCGTTTCTTTCCCGCCAACCGAGGTACCCCATAATCCTTTATTAATCGAGTAAGCTGCTTTATGCCATTCCTGCTGTACGCCCTTTGCTTTTAGGTACTCAATTTCCTGTTCTCTGGATAGTTTATTGTCGCGAATAGGAGTTATAATTTGTACATCCGGAATAAGAATACGGAAAATCATATCAAAACGGACCTGGTCGTTGCCAGCGCCAGTGCTGCCATGAGCTACATACTCCGCTCCTATATTTTTAGCATATTCGGCCACGGCCATTGCCTGGAAAGCCCTTTCGGCACTTACAGAAAGTGGATATGTATTGTTTTTAAGAATATTGCCAAACACCAGATATTTGATACATTGCTGATAATATACATCTGTTTGGTTAACCGTGAGATGTTTGGCAACTCCCAATGAAATAGCTTTCGCTTCAATTTGTTGTAGTTCTTCCGCTGAAAAGCCTCCGGTATCTACTAATATCGAATAAACTTCCAGGCCTTTATCTTCTGATAAATATTTTACACAGTAGGAGGTATCTAATCCTCCGCTAAAGGCAAGTACTACTTTTTGTTTTCCCATTCTTACTAAATTATACAGATTTTAGTGTGATATATAAACTCGATTTATTGATAAACTTTTTCCCGTACTTCTTTGGCAGGTTGTGGCTTTTCTTTAGCCATTTGTGATTTCTGGCTTCTGAGCAATACCCGTTTTTTCAACCGTAACCATCTTTCGTACAGGTTAGACTTTTTTACAAAGTTTTGTAACTGCTGTTCTTTTTTGGCTCCTTTTTTCTCATCCGCCGGATCGTATAGCATACCAGTGCAAAGGCAATGCTTGTGGTTGGTACGGTTTAGAATATCGTAATTGACACAACTGGAGCAGCCTTTCCAGAAAGCTTCATCATCTGTCAGTTCAGAGAACGTAACTGGCTTATATCCTAAGCTTGAGTTAATTTTCATAACAGCCAGACTGGTAGTTAAGCCAAATAATTTGGCCTGCGGGTATTTTTTACGGGAAATCTCAAAGGCTTTTTCCTTAATGCTTTTGGCAATGCCACTTTTACGGTGATCGGGATGTACGATTAAGCCGGAATTAGCCACAAATTTGCCATGTCCCCAGGTTTCAATATAACAGAATCCCACGAACTCGCCAGAGCGGGTAGTAGCTACAATAGCTTTTCCTTCCAGCATTTTCTGTATTAAATAATCAGGAGAGCGTTTGGCAATACCAGTTCCTCTGGCTTTTGCACTTTCTTCCATATGACGACATATTTCCTCGGCCAACTCTAAATGGTTGTAATTGGCTGACTGGACAATGTAATCGCTCATTTTCTGTATATCGGGTTGTTTAAATGTAAATACTAATTGAAGAATGTAAATGTATCTGAAATCGTAGCACACACTTCTGCCTAAGACGTTAGCATGCAGGATATTCAAGAAAATTTTGGTGAAGAAGTTTGCCACGTAGGCAAAACGATATGTGTTAGTTCCGCAGAAGCGGCAACCTAAACCTGAAAGGGGTAGTATGGAAAAAAGTTTCTGTCAACTTTTGTAATACTTTATAATAGTGAGCGCAAATATTAAAATATAATTTTACTAAACAAATACCTTACCATTATTTTTATTTTTGCTTTTGTAAGATACCGGAATTATCCATCATTTATTTGCTACACTTCATTAACAATAACCTGACTAAATAATTCAATTAATGATTATTTTTTTTAATTATCTACCTGTACGGATTTTTTCAAGCAAAGTTGAGGGAGAGGTGCTTGCACTGCTACTGGATAGTAGATGATGAAGGTAAACTCAATAAGGAATTCCTAATTTCCGGTAAATGAAGCTGAGCAGCCAGGCAGGTCCAATCAACAGAAATTGAATGTCTTTAAAAAAGGATGGCTTTCTGCCTTCTATTTTGTGGCCAATAAACTGGCCAATCCAGGCCGCAACAAATATAATCAGTGAAACCGCCCACAAAGGTAAGGGTGCATATTGCAAAATTAAATAGTTGCCTGCCACAATCAGTGTTGCAATCAGTAACATACCGGCAAACATGCTGAACGATAAACGTAAGTAAAAAAGTAAAGCAAAAGCAAGAAAAATAGTGCCCCAATTGATAAATTTAGCAAAGTATGAAGGAAACAGATTGCTTAAAAAGGCAGATGGGATAGACCACAATAAACCAATGATACTGAACATAATAAGCGGTACACACACCCAATGTACTAGCTTATTCGTGTGATTCTGATGACTTTCCCCATATTCCGATAGCCACTGTTCAGTTGTTTTCATATTTATAAACCTTGTGTTGATACAATTTAATATAAGATAAACACAATGTCAATAGGTATACAACCTGCAACAGGATGCTTGTGGTGAATATAGTCATGGAAAATAGGAAACAATAGGTTAGTCTTCCGGATAAGGAATAAACACAATATTGGTAAACTCCACATCTATGACAAACAAACAACAGTACTCGTCCGGGTCTTTATAGGCTTGTTTGAAAACTTCCTGGTCTTCCACAATTTTCCGCTGAATAAATTCATCCAGATACGACACATAAAAGTTCCAGTTCAACTGTACTTCAAACCGGCTGATTAAAATCTGGCCAACCGGGATATGTACTTTGGAAATAGGGAAGATAGGATAGTCAGAAAAGCCTCTTTTGCGGATCTGGTAAGATGCTTCTTTCAATGTATCGGATACTACAGCAAAGTCTTTAGTAATGGTACCAAGGTATTTGCCATTCAGTTCTGGGTCGTTATGCATAAGTCAACTATTGGAGCATGGGCAAATTTAGGCAATAATTAACACTATCAATACAAACATTACATTAGCCTCAACTAAGCAAATTGAAAGGAACCGGATTTTGCAATACATTTAACTATCGTAAGCTGGTACTCCATGCCGGCAGATGTATCCTGATAAGTTATGACTCAAACAGCCAGAATTGCAGACATTGGTAAACCCCGGATTATTATTGTTGGAGGGGGCTTTGCAGGTATTGAACTGGCCAAATCGCTCCGGCAGGCCGATGCGCAAGTGATCTTGATAGATAAGCAAAATCATCATGCTTTTCAGCCCCTTTTATACCAGGTAGCTACGGCAGGCCTGGAAGCAGATTCTATTGTATATCCCTTCCGCAAGATATTTGAAGATCAGAAAAATTTTTACTTCCGTATGGCTGAAGTAGAAAGTGTAGATACAACCAGGCAAATTGTACATACTACCATTGGCGAAATTACCTACGATTACCTCGTAATAGCTACCGGCGCAACAACTAATTATTATGGGAATGAGCAAATTCAGGAGCATGCAGTACCGATTAAAACAATTGAAGATTCAATTGCCTTGCGCAATAAGATCTTAAGCAATTTTGAAAGGGCCTTGCTTACCGATGATGATGAGCAAATGAACAGCCTGATTGATTATGTGATTGTAGGAGGAGGGCCTACTGGAGTAGAGATAGCCGGTGCGCTGGCAGAATTAAAATTGCATGTATTTCCGCAAGATTACCGGGAACTGGATTTTCTGAAAATGGATATCCATTTGATTCAGAGTGGGCCCCGATTGTTGAATGGTATGTCTGAAGAAGCTTCTTTGAAAGCACTTGATTTTTTACAGGAGTTAGGCGTACACGTATGGCTTAATTGCCGCGTAAAATCCTATGATGGGTATACCGTAGAATTTGAAAATGGCGAAAAACTTATTACCCGTACACTTATATGGGCAGCAGGCGTTTGTGGCATGCCTATTCCTGGTTTGCGGGAAGAAAGTGTACTGAAAGGTAATCGTTTGCAAGTAGATATCTATAACCGGGTGCTTGGCTATAAAAATATATTTGCGATAGGAGATGTCGCAGCCATGATCACCAGAGCTACTCCGCAAGGTCATCCGATGATGGCCCCTCCGGCTATGCAGCAAGGAAAAGCACTGGGAAAAAATATTTGTTGCTTGCTGGAAGGCAAACCTCTAAAAGCATTCCGGTATTACGATAAAGGAAGCATGGCAACCATTGGCCGCAACAAAGCCGTAGTAGATTTAAATGGGTACAAAACACAGGGAATTATTGCCTGGTTTGTGTGGATGTTTGTACACCTGATCTCCATAGTCGGGTACCGCAACCGGCTGGTCGTACTCATGAATTGGATGTGGAGCTATTTCAGTTATGATAAGGGTATACGCCTAATCATTGGAAATAAAAAGGAAAAGCAAGTAGCCAGAGAAAAAGAGGCCATGCCTACTTGATTGTAGAATGGAGAAAAGAAATAGCCTGTTTAATGTTGCCAACCTACTCCTGTGATGTGTATGCATTCTTAGAGTTAAGCAAACAAACCTTATATTTTACCTATGTACAACTTCACCATACCTGACCATCAAATTAGCAAAAGATCTTCGCTGATCGACAAATTAAGTACGCCTTTCGTTTTTACTATTTATTTTTTGATGACGGCAGCTGCTTTTTTTTGTGTAATCCGATATGGCAGAAATATTCCATTAGCAGAAGACTGGCTCCTAGTAGCACCATTGACAGGCAATGAACCAGATTTATTGAGCTGGATATGGCAACAGAATAATGAGCACCGGATTGCTTTGCCTAAATTAGTTATGCTTGGGTTGCTAAAACTCACCAATGGAAATTTTAAAGCTGGCATGTATGTAAATGTGCTATTGCTTAGCAGTCTGTCATTAGGCGTATTACTGTTCCTAAGAAATCTCCGTGGGGGCCATACAAAATATGTAGATGCCTTTTTTCCTATACTTTTGCTTCACATTGGTAACTGGGAAAATATGGTCTGGAGCTTCCAATTAGCTTTGTTACTGCCTACACTGCTAGAGTTTGTTTTTTTTCTGGTGCTTATAAAAAATCCATTATTGAATAGGCAAGGCGCAGCGTCAGCGGCTGGTTTAATTCTCATAGTACTGCCCTTGTCTGGTGGAAATGGCTTGCTATTCGTACCTCCTTTGGCTCTATGGTTACTCTATTGCGGATTAGTTAACTGGCGAAATCTGTCCATATCTCAATCCAGAAATCGGGTTTCTGGTATTTTACTCACTTGTTCTCTTGTTTCAGTACTGCTTTGTGGTGTGTATTTTATAGGTTACATACCTACTACTTGGAATCCGCCGAGCCCGGGTATGGTTGAGTCCATTATGACTACAGGTAAATTTGTTTTACTAAGCGTAGGACCAGCTGTAAAATATTCGTGGAAAATAGCTGGATTAGCTATTATAGGTATATGTAGTTTGGTTGGATGGTGTCTGTACCTTGTAATTAAGGCATCATGGCAACGAAAACAAACAGAAGAACAACACAGAGCTTGGATCTTATTATTCTTATTCTTGATTATGGTTGCGTTTTCGATTGCCATTGGCTGGGGCCGTGCAGGTTTGGTACCACAGTTTGGAATGCCAGACCGTTATGTTATTTTAGCATCTCCCTTATTGTTTATCTGTTTCTTTGCCAGTGAGTTTTTTGAAAAAAGAGGTTTTATTCAAGTCCTCCTATTTCTCATGATGTTTCTGCTGATTCCATATAATACAAGAGCTGGCTTTAAATGGCATGAGTGGTACAAGAAAGGAATTGTAGGATTGGAATCAGATATGGCTAAGAATATGACAAATCTGGAATTAGCTAAAGAAAATAAAGCTTTCCTGATCCATTGGTGGGGAGATGAAAAACTTGCCGAACATATAAAAATGCTAGAAGAAGTAAATAGCAGTCCATTCTATAAGCCAAAAGCCACTAGTCAATCTAATAAGTAAAAACGATTGCGCGAAGTGACTATTGATGTTATTTGCCCAAATTGTGCTAATAAAGCATTATTTAATTCAGCATATGAAGGCAATTATGTTAAATCTCCATCTAAAAATGGGAAGGTTACTTGTAAAAGTTGTGGCTTCAATGCTCCATTTATTTTTTCTAATAAATATTATTTTTATCAAATTCCAGTTGGAAACAAAATCTTATATGCCCGTACATTAGAAGACTTAATTGTACTAAGAAATTATTTTCAAAAGAATTTCATAAATGCTGAAGCAAGAGACCCGGAATTAGATTTCCCCAAAATCTTTTATATAAGGCGAAAGGAGATTGTTAAAAAAATAAATGTCGTTTTAGAAGGTAAGACTTTACATAATTAATTTACTTAACATGGAGTTGGATTTTCTATGTAAAAATGACAGTTACCATTCTTTAACAAATATGTAAGTGCATTTACAAGCGAAGAGCATTTTTGTGTGGTGCGTTATTTAACAGGTTCTGGTTTTAAAAAAGAATTGAAAAATACAAACATTTCCAGGGTATAAGGACCAACAGAACTAAAATGATTTCCGCCTTCAATAGCTTTTAATTGAACCTGAGTAGTGCCATTCGCCTGCATTGCTTCATAAGCTGATTGTGAATTATAGAAGGGAACAAAATCATCCTGAGTACCATGTACTAATAAAACAGGCGCAATAGGCTTCCAGTCGTATATATCATTATCCTTAAATGCATTCAACATAGCCGTATCCTGGTTAGACAGGATAGCCTGCCTGAATTGTTGTGTAAATAATTCTTTAGGATATTTGCTTACTTCCGCTGCTACGCCTTTGGAAGCCACCGCATTCGCATAGGGCTGATTGAGGAAAGAGGGGATAGGCCGGTTAAGGGAATACACCGTATTGTAAGTTTGCAAAACCCATAAGTAGCTGTTAATAAAATCTAAGGGTTTATCAGAGGCTAGTATATCTTTAGCAAAAGCTGTTTTATTATAAGCTCCTGCCGCAGGTGCACTAGCTGTTACCGTAAATTCTGCTGCATGCTTTTCTTCAATTAGTTTGTGTAGAGCCATCGTCGCATAGCCGCCTTCTGAATACCCAGCCAGAAATAGTTGATTGGTAAACTGAACACCATTTTTTGCAAAAAACTCTTTGGATGCCCGCAGCATATCAAGGGAGGCAGATGCCAGAGAAGCGGCATGCTCATAGGGATGAGCCACCTCTTCTGAGGTGCCGTAGCCAATATAGTCGGGGGCAGCCACTATAAAACCAGAGGAAGCAAGCACTGTTCCAAACGTGGAAGATTCGCTGCCTGAGCCGTAGTTCGAGGGCGCATGCTTATTATCAGTAATGGTGCCATGCTGATGGCTGATCAACGGTAAGGGTTTGTTAGCAATGGGTATAATTAACGCGCCTGAGGCTTGAATAGCTTTATTATCTATATTTTGCGTCGTGTAGGTAATTTTATACACCTTCACATCATATTTAGTAAACAGCCCAATTTCAGGACGGTTGCCTATCCGTTTTTTTATCTGATCGATGGTATACGTACCAAGCAACTCAGCTTTTATTAATACTGGAGTCCGGGTAGCCGGCTGGCTTATTTCCTTTTCAGGAGCAATTGTGCTTTCCTCATTTTTACATCCTGCACTGATCAGACAACTAAAAAGGAATAGATGGATGAGAAGGTATGAGAAAAAATAGCGGGTTTGAAAATGGCTGGTTATATGCTTCATTCAATGTTATTATTCTAAGAAATAGCTGTAGAAGTATAAGCATAAAACTGGCTGGAAGGTTCCTTTCATGTTTGAACGAAAATAAAAGAGATAGCTTATGTGAATTACTATGGCAATACTGAACTAAATAAAAAAGCCTTGAACAATAAGAGTCCAAGGCTTTTCAGTATAACGCAATTCTTCCTTATTTTTTCAGGAACAGGCTGGCAATAGCAGTAACTTCTTCTTTAGTGAGGGGCTCATCAAAAGCACCAGTAAAACCACCTTCATCTACCGTTGTAATGGTTTTTAGATTCACTCCAGCTTGTGTCTGCATGTTCTCACCACTGTATACTGGCTGAGTAGCATATGGCATTCCTCTACCCCGGTGATTAAAGTAGATCCATCCGAATTCGTCACGCATCATCCGGATTTTGGCCGCATGACGGGCTTCTATTGAATGTATTTGCAGGGCAGCCGTTAATAAAGTATCATTATCTATCAGATTAGCCGCCTGGCCTTTATAGGCCCGTACGCCAGTATCTTCAAACGCTTGAGATAATACTTTAAACTGATCATAGTCGCTGAAAGGCATAAAGGCGCCGCCGGCGGTAAAATCAAATTCCGGCTTATCAATGGGAGTCCCCCCAATGCTTTTTATGGCAGCCTGCAAAAATTCTACGTGCTGTTTTTCATGCTTACTAATCTGCATAAACACTTTTTCGTCGTTGGTGCCTTTAGGAACAATGGTATCCAGGCCCATCATATAAAATTCATTTTCTAAATATTCAAGTAGAAGGGCAAAATTCAGTACGTCGGCATTGTCTTCGTGTGCGGCCATGGCTTTTCTAGGCGTTACTGTAGCAGCTAACGGGATAGCACCCAGTGCCATTTTCTTCCCCCAGTCACCTAGTTGACGGAACATAGCCCGTCTGCCAGAGGCCATTTGTTCATCCAGAGTAATCTTCTGTGGATCAATTGTATTGAGTAAATCAAATATATTCATGTTTGTTTGTAGGTTTGGTGGGTTTATAATTCACTGGCGTCTATTTTATTCAAAATAAAGGGGTTAGCTGCTTCCAGTACCTTAGCAGGTTCGTAGGCAAGGTCTAATCCGTTCATATCTATAATATCATCGCCGGCAAAGGAGGTGGGGTCTGTGTCTACCAGCGAACGGATGATAGATGCATGACGAGCTTCCACAGATACTATTTTACCTGCAATGGTCAGCAAATCAGCACTTGCTAATCTTTTACCGGCACCATTATAAGCGGCTATACCCAGGTCTTCAAATGTTTTGGCTGTTTGCAGAATGCTTTGCTTATCTTCAAAATTTACAGCTTTAAAGTCGAATTTGAGCTGGCCAATAGCTTTTTCTCCCAGGGCAGCTTTCAGAAAATCCCGGTGAACTACCTCGTGGTCGCGGATTTCCCGCAGCGAACGTTGTTCATAGTAGTTGAACATAGACGCAAAAGATGAAGAAGCTACTACTTGAATGTAGAATTCGGCTTCTAGTTGCTCCAGCGTATAGGCATAGTTTAACACCCCAGTGTCGCCCTTGCCCAGCCTGACAGTTTTAAGTACATAATCATCAGGGTCTACATCTACTGGATACGGAAGTTGATCTAATACTTCTTTACAGCCACTGAGCACTATGGCGGTTGAGGCAGTAGCAAAGCCTGCAAATTTCAAAAACGACCTGCGTCTGAGATTTTCCTGGTTCCGGGCAGAAACAGTACTTTCCTTGCGATTAGTTAATGGTACACGCATACATGAAATGGTTTAGGTTTGATAGTAGGAAAAGGCTACAATTTCTTGTAGGTGCCATACTTACGACGATGGAGGAAAGCCAGATTTAATTAGAAAACGAAAAATAAAAAGTTCATCTAAAAATTATACAGAGTTTAAGCTTTCCTTCAATATATAATAGACGCTCTTTAAAAATTTATAAAAAAAATTAGTTTGTAATTAATACTACATTCGAACCAACTAAGCTGAATCGCGTAGGAATAGCAAACCAACCAAACTACATTATGCCAGCAACTAAGAAAAAATCAGAGAAAGAAGATCCTTGTTGGAGTGGATACACACAGGAAGGAATGAAAACAAAAGATGGAAAGAAAGTACCAAACTGTGTACCGGAGAAAAAGTCAGCTTCTAAAAAAGGTTAACTATAAGTAATCCAGATGTACCTTCAAAAAAGAAGCTCTTGCTTTTACAAGAGCTTCTTTTTTGAAGCATTAATAAAAATATAGGATAAGCAATAGACTTTCAATGGTATCTATATTATCATTTTCCTGGAGTAGCAGCCCGGTTTTGCTGTGTTAAAGCAGGGACAACTTTTTGTCCAAAAGCATCAATAAATTGTTCTTGGTGACGGTTAACATTATGCAGATACAGATTTGAAAAACCGAGTTCTATATCTTTGGCTAACCATTCTATATGCTGATCGGTACTGGACGAAATACGCACGAAACTATCTAAATCCTCTGGCCGCACGTGTTTAGCTGCATAATCGAATTGTATGGGCATTTGTAGCTCAGTCAGCAAAGAACTTTCAAAGATATTAGCCCGCCATTGTTCATGAGCTCCCATACGAGCTGTTTTATCATCTTTGTCATAAGAGAGTTGAACTTTCAGGTACATCGGTTTGCCTTCGCCACCTCCTTGCCGGAAAGCATCTACTACTTTTTGTAATTTTTCGGGTGGCGCAGAAACGGTGATTAAGGCGTCGGCCCAGCCGCCTATCCACTTGGCTGTTTTTTCGGTAATAGCTGCACCCACAATTAACGGTGGATTTTGAGGGCGGCTATAAAGCTTGGCATTTTCGACTACTACTCTTCCAATATGATTGACTGTTTCGCCTGCCCACAAAGCCCGCATAACATCTACACACTCTTTCAACCTGGCGTTCCGTTCTTCTTTCATAGGAAAGTGTGTACCGGTAATATGCTCATTTACGGCCTGACCGCTACCTACAGCTATCCAGAATCTGTCTGGAAACATTTCTTGTAACGTTGCAGCAGCCTGGGCAATAATTGCCGGATGATACCGCTGCCCCGGCGCATTTACTACACCATAGGTGAAAGGAGTGGCCTGCATAGCTGCCCCCAGCCATGACCAGGCGAAACCGCTTTCGCCTTGTTCTTCTGTCCAGGGATGAAAGTGGTCGGAGCACATGGCAGCCGTGAAACCAGCTTTTGCTGCCTGCTGTACGTAGGTAAGAAGCGTACTGGGTTTAAATTGTTCGTGAGATGCATGGTAGCCAATTTGTATCATAAATGGAGTGAGTTAGGTTTATAGTTAGTGCTATCAAGGTATCGGATAGAGCTCAATAATATGCCGGTATAAGGCTGTAGGCGTTTAAAAGATGTTGTTTAAAGGTCTACAGCCTTGTAAGCAGCAATATGTTGTCTGTTGAATAGCAAGAAGGAGATTCACAAGCACAATCAAATGCTGTTCTTGCCTTTTGTGCCTCCCGATTGATCTTCATTCTTATTTCTGCCCTGACTGGAATCGCCGGTCTGTTTCGAATCTTTTTGATGTTCATCCTGCCCTTTTCCTTTAGGTTTATCGGCTGGCGGATTACTTTGTTTATTGGGTGATTGATTGTGTCCTTTTGTCATAGCTATAGGTGTTAGAGGTGCGTTTAGTTTCGATACGGAGGTACGAATAAATGGTTGTATCTGAAAGGATGTTTAAGGCTTTGTACAAGAGCTGAACTAACTACTCAGTTCAACCAATGTGATAATTTTGATTGTGTATTTTTAAGGCGTTACTAATAATAAAAAAAATCAAAAAAATCGAAACCTTTAAATATTGCTAGAGTATAAGCTATTAGTAACATTTAAAAATAAGAATTTCCAACAAATATTATTTAATTTATAGGTTATTGTTATGTTGTAGTAGCAGTAGTAACCATCATATCCAAAATTAACAACCGGGTAAAAATAGTAAAAGATATAGGTTTAGAATATGTAATGGGGTTATTTTGTATCGTAGATTCTCGAAAACCTGCTTACTCATAGTAAGCAGGTTTTTTATTTTGTGCCAAGCTTAACTTGTAGCAAATCTCCTGTACAGGTGCTATCTTTTGCGCATGAATTATCATAAAGGCCGAGGTGCACAAATCAATACTGGCATTAAATTTAGCGAAACGCAAACCGGACACATACATCTGGAAGGCATAGATGAAGAAACGGAAGGTAGCAGTAAAACCGAGCTGTTGTATGAGCATCCTAAAAAGATAGTAAATACGATCGAAAGTCCGGATTTATATGCTATGCGTTCAGTAAATCCCTATCAAGGATGCGAACATGGTTGCATCTATTGCTACGCCCGGAATAGCCACGAATTCTGGGGCTACAGCGCCGGATTAGATTTCGAACGCAAGATTATTGTTAAACAGCAGGCGGCCAGTGTGCTGGAACAAGAATTTCTGAAAAAGACCTGGAAGCCTGCACCTATTTCATTATCTGGAAATACAGATTGTTATCAGCCAGTGGAGCGGAAACTGGAAATTACCAGATCTTTATTGAAGGTGTTTGTAAAATATGCACATCCGGTAAGCATCATCACCAAAAATAGTCTCGTTTTGCGTGATATAGATCTGTTGCAGGAATTAGCGAAAAACAATCTGGTACATGTATATATTTCTATTACGTCGCTGGATGAAGCGATACGCATGAAAATGGAGCCCCGAACAGCCACAGCCAAAAATAGATTGCAGACTGTCCAAAAACTCACAGAAAGTAGTATACCCGTAGGAGTAATGGTTGCGCCACTCATTCCATCTCTAAACCATATGGAGACGCCAGGCATTATCAAAGCGGCTGCTGATCATGGTGCAATTACTGCAGGATACACGGTAGTACGGTTAAATGGAGCCGTTCAGGAGATTTTTCAGGACTGGCTACATAAAAATTTCCCGGATAGAGCTACTAAGGTGTGGAACCAGATAGCCGAATTGCATGGAGGCCAGGTAAACGATTCGCAATGGGGAAGAAGAATGGTAGGAGAGGGTGTATTAGCACAAAGCATTGCTCAGCTATTTTCTGTAGCTAAACAGAAATATATGAAAGGAGGCCAAATGCCTCCTTATGATCTTACAAAGTTCCAGCGAGGCGGAAACCTGAATTTATTCTCTTAATCACATAAAGTAAAAGTCGGCTATTTGCCAGCCTATATACCTTGCGTATTTATGAAATGGGTAACCAGCCCGCAATGCCATCAGGTGTTTTTACGTATAGAAAAGAGCCAAAACTAGCTAGTACCGGAAGTTGGGTGCCAGGTTCAACGGTAGCCAGAAAACCAGCTGAGGCAGCAGGCTGATCCAGAATCTGCGTAAGGCTGGCTATTTTTTGTGTCCGGATAGGTTTCTCCGCATTCTCTATTTGTTTAGCTTCAATATAGCCAATTGTATTATCCGGTAAACTTACTTTATACCAGTCTCTTACTCCGCCTAAAATATACACAGGGGTATGCTTAAGAATCTCCGATAAGGGGCTAGATTTTTTATCTGGCGAGATACGTACAATTCCTTTCTTACCAGATGTTCTTGCCCAGGTGCCCAGTCTTTCCATGGGGGCAGTAACGTTAGGCGGAGCTGGAGAACCTACCCGAACCGCAGGTAAAGGATCAATGGCACCTATTCCAAATGTATAAATTCCAAAATGCAAATGTGGAGCTGTGGTACGGGCATTTCCTGTGTTGCCAATTAGTCCAAGCGTGTCCCCAGCGATTACTTTCTGACCTGGCCGCACGAGTTGCTCATCCAGGTGGGCATAATATAAACGTTGTTGCCTCTTTGTATCTTGCAGCCAGACAACTTTGCCGCCTAGCCGATTTTCATTTACAGCCGCAATATAACCATCAGTTGCTGCAATGGCTGGTGTTCCTTTTTTAGCAAATATATCAATGCCTTCGTGGCGGCGTTTGCCTGCATCGCGGTCTGCTCCCCAGAAACTACTAATATTTCGGCTGTCTTTGCCTTGTACCGGAAAAGCTAAGGAAGGTTCACGGGTCATCGTAATAGTGTAGTTTCCACTGCGCAATAATTCTGGCTGCAAACGAATCAGGTATAGGCGGTCTTCTCTGGACTCAAAATCTATAACCGTATTGCTGGTGTCTCCGGAAGCCAGGTGGACAGGGCTTTGCGAGGTGGGTATAGGCGCTTCAAACAAATCTACAAATACCTGCGTTGCCTGCATAGACCGTACTTCCACGCCTACCACCAGCCGTTCACCGCGCTTCAAGGATACTAGGTAACTAACAGCAATTGGTTTATCAGCAGCAAAATAGCCCGTTTCTTTAAAAGGTAAGGAAACTAGTATAGAATCTTGCAGAGCTTTTCTGCCGGCTACTATCCAATCGTTGCCCAGGGCTGTGTTTTCCAGTTTTACATTTTTTAACGCCTGTTCATACTTTTCGTAGGGCGTTTGCTTTTTCAATACTTCTTTTAATGGCTGTTGCACACCTCCACAATTGGTTAGGAAAAATAACATTCCCCAGAGTGCTGCCAGCCGCACCATAGATCTATTCGTGTTCATGCTGATTATTTACAAGAGCTTAACTTATATAACTGCCTGTATATACTACACTAATTTTGGCTTAGTGGTTCTGCCTGAACCGTATGTTTGTAATAAAATAAAGCACCGCCCTATGTATAGAACGGTGCTTTTGAAAGGAATTAATAAAAAGAAGTTCGGAGTTATACCTTTTTGGGAGGTAAGTCAAATGCAGCGGAGTTGTGTTCAAAATAGCCTTTATGAGAACCATCGCAAAAAGGTTTGTTTTTAGATTGTCCGCAGCGGCAAAGAGAAACCAGCGTACGTCCACCTAAGCCGTATACGTTACCCTGTGCATCAACTATTTCAAAATCTCCTTCTACTTTTAAAGATCCGTTGCTGTTTACAGTTAGCTTTGTTGCCATATTGGTTTTTTAGGTTTGGTAAATTTTAGGCTGCAAATTAGTACAGAAAGTATTAAGAACTTTTATAAATAAACGGATGGCTGGTCATTGGGAACTCAACCCATATAGCTGTTATTATGTGTGACTTTCCTGCCAGCAGCAGTTTTTATACTTCTCCCCACTGCCGCAGGGACATGGTGCATTGCGGCTCATTTTCTTGTAATTTGGATTTAATAATTCTTTAAAGTCCAGGTCGTACCGCTTGCGTGGGTTTTGCTGAAACGTTTTAGTAAGCAGTGCATACATATCCGGATGATTGTTTTTTAAGCGGATCGGATCTTCAAAAAAGTATTCCGTGACTACGGCAAAAAACTCAGCTTCATTGGTTGCCCCATACGAATTAATATTGTTTTTACCATCTTTGATGTCCTGCATTTTCCGTTGCATCAGGTCTGTCCAGGGTTGTATGAGTTCATCGGGAAGATAGGCCTTGGGAATTCCGTCTATTTCGCCATCTGCTTCGTCCAGTAAGTGTGCAAACTCATGAATGCCTATATTCGATCGGTCTTTCATGTTGTTATATCCTTGCTCCAGCGCACTTTTGGAAATAATCATATAGTGCTGGTTCTGAAAAGGTTTAACCTGCCCAGCTACGATGTTTTTTACTTCCTTATCTACTTGTTGTGTATCTACAGCCCCTTGGGTAACAAAAACTTCTCCCAGGTTGTCGTATTCCCAGTTATCGAAACCAAAAACAGGGATAATAGCACTGGCTGCCACAAGAACCCGGATCGTATCGTCTATTTCAGTTTTAATGCCAATAATCCTTTTTTCTGAGATAAAGAGATGAACCAGCCTTTCGAATCGTTTTTTCTTTACATCGGATAGTGTGAGGTAAAAACCTACTCGATTTTCCAGAATCTGCCTCCATTCTACAGGAAATGGTTGTTTCTCCAGGTTTTTTCGTCTGCGTTGTTTGCGGGTAGCCCACCGGTAAAATGCGCCAATCAAAATCAGGCAAAAGGCCCCAAAAGCTATATAGTGCATATAAATTCTATAAATCCGTTTTCAGCTTTCAAACGGCGTATCAGGAATATAGTTATTAGCTTTCCTCTGGAAACAAGTAGTAGGTAACGGTTTAATTTTAAATATATTTACAACTCTCCATCTTTACTTTTCATGCATAAGAAACTAGCGGTACGTTTTCAAGACTTGGAGCATTCCAGGCAAGCTTTACTGGTACTTACGGAAGGTTATTCGCAACAACAGTTACTCTTTAATCCTACTGATAATCAGTGGTCGATGGCACAGGTAATGAAACACCTGGTTATGACTGAAACACAGATTTTGCAGTATGTGCTCCGCCGAGTAGAGAAAGGAAATTTACATCAGGCTACCTATAAATCATGGGTGCGGTACATACTGGTAAAACTGGCATTACGTTACCGGAAAAAAATTAAAGCTCCTAAGCAAGTAGAAGCCCCGCCCAAGGTACTCAATCCTATCCAAGTCAGAGAAGAGTGGGAGCAACTCCGGAAGCAGTGGGCAACAATGTTAGAAAAAATGCCTACTGATGTTATAAATAAAAATGTTTTCAGACATCCCTTGGCTGGTGATATGAGTATTAGCCATACCCTGGGTTTTATGAACGAACACGTCCGGCATCATATAGCACAAATTCAACGCATACGCCAGGATACCAATTGGCGGTAATAAGAAATGGGCTTACTGAACTACAAACTCAATCGTTACTTAGCAGCAAAGAAATAAATCAGAATATCATCTATTAAAGAACGCCAGTTACCCCAGGAGTGGCCTTCATTGATTTCGCGGTATTCCAGGGGATATTTTTTCTCTTCCATAATAGCTTTCATCCGCCGGGCTCCTTCCTGTGTATCACTGATAACCCCGGTGCTCATGAATATTTTCAGGGGTAGGGTAGGGCTATCTTCAAACATACCATAGATCTGTGGCCGGTACCAGAAAGAAGGCGAATGTATAGCGATCAGGTTTATTTTGTCACTGGCTTTTACGCCTACATAGGCTGCATTTAAACCACCCAGGGAAGTCCCCATAATGGCTCTGGCATCGGCAGAAGCCTTGGTTTTATAGGTAGTATCTACCGCAGGAATAAGCTCTTCGGTGATAAAGTGTACAAAGCGGTCGTTGAGCGGAAGTTCAAACATGCGGCGGTTATTGTTGACATTTCCATCTTCTCTAGGATCGATAAACACCGCAATAACTGGTTTTATTACCTGGTCAGCAATCAGGTTATCCAAAACATGAAGCATGGCTCCCATTTTTTCGTCGGCATATTCTTGTCCATCGGTAATATAAATAACCGGCAGATCGGAAAGTTGCTGATAATTGGCAGGTGTATATACTTTGTAATTAATAGTATATCCCATGCTTTCGCTGCTGGTCAAAACATTTTCACTTAGCTGTCCTCTGGCAACCTCTTTCCGGCTTTGAGAGATGGCTTCCGGTTTCCACTCTGGCATGCGTAACTCTGAATTCGGACCGCTTCCGCCCCATTGCTGGTTAGGATTTGCCGGGTCCGTGATCCATGTGCGGCCATTGAGCACAATTTTATAATCAATCCGGGCGTTAGCCGGAAAAGCAGCCTTCATGCGCCAGATGTCACTTTTGCCAACCCGGTAGCCCCGGTTATTGAAAATGTGCCCACCGGCAAGGCTGCCCCAGCCATTAAAATCGCCCTGCCAGAAAACCGAATCCGCCTCACCTTTAAATAAAAAGGCAACCGAATCATTTTCTACCAAAGGAATTTGTTTTTTCTTTATCAGGGCGGCCCAAAAAGCATCAATTTGTTTTTTACGTTGTTTGGGGTCTTTTATATTTGCCAGAGAATCCAGGTGATGCATGATTCCGGTAAAGTTGATTGAATTGTCTAGCTTAGCGGAAAAACGTTTCTGTGCTTGTGCAGGAAAAAAATAAAGAATTGCAAAAACAGATAACAGCAAGACAAGGTCCTTTGATTGTATTCTCATAAGCTACTCCTTCATGGTATAAACTCAAAACCTTAAAACTAGTAACCAAAGGTGAGTCTATAAAGTTCTGCGGTCTGGTCCGTATACTGAATTTAGAAAGTTATGAAAATTATTGCTAAAAATATGCTTTTTCTTGAAAAGAACTTTTAATCTTTATCTAATGTCCGTAAACAAAGGATTATCGTAGAAAAAAATAGACAAGAGTTAACAACCAAGATTTTTAAGTTATACTTACTTACTACCAAACATAATTGTTGAATGTATGCACCTGGAAACCTCATTATATGTAGTACCCACCCCGATTGGCAATATGGAAGATATCACGTTGCGGGCGATACGGATTTTGAATGAGGTAAATATTATTTTGGCAGAAGATACCAGGAATACGGTGCACTTATTAAAGCATCTGCAAATTCAGAAGCCCTTGCAAAGCTACCATGCCTTCAACGAACACCAGACCGTACACAGTCTGGTGAAGCGGATGGAAAACGGCGAGAAAATGGCTCTGGTCTCGGATGCGGGAACACCTACTATTTCGGACCCCGGCTTTCTGCTGGTACGAGCCTGCCTGCAACATCAACTGAAAGTGGAGTGTTTACCTGGGCCTACTGCCTTTGTGCCTGCCCTGGTAAAATCAGGATTGCCGGCAGATAAGTTTGTATTTGAGGGTTTTTTACCTCAGAAAAAAGGGCGGCAAACCAGGCTAGAGTTTTTGTCAACTGAAGAGCGGACCATGATTTTTTACGAATCGCCTCACCGGTTGCTTAAAACGCTGGAACAATTTAATCAATATTTTGGCCCGGAAAGGCAGGCATCTGTTTCCAGAGAACTTACCAAAGTTTTTGAAGAAACAGTAAATGGCTCTATTTTGGAAATTATTACGTATTATTCAGAAAAAACTATCAAAGGTGAAATCGTTATCGTGGTCGAAGGTCAGAAATAGCAGGTATTATTTCCTGTGGCTATCAGTGTTAAGTGGCGTGCTGCTTTCCACCGGCTGGATGGCTAAACCCATGGCCTTTTTTTTATTGTTTGCATTTGTGCCCTTACTGCGGCTGGAATCACATCTGGTGAAAAAGAATGTGCCAAAGCCCGGCCGTACTTTTTTCCTGTATGCCTATATAACCTTACTGGTGTGGAATATTCTAACAACCTGGTGGGTATACAATTCTACAGCTATTGGTGGCATATTTGCTATGCTGGCGAATGCTTTTCTGCAAACCATTCCACTTATACTCTTCCGCTTTACTAAAGCCCGCAGCAACGAGAAATTCGGCTATATTTCTCTGGTATTCTACTGGATTGTTTTTGAGTTCATCCACCTGAACTGGGATCTTTCGTGGCCATGGCTTACGCTGGGCAATGGATTTCTGTACACGCCTGAATGGGTACAGTGGTATGAATTTACTGGCGTGCTGGGAGGAACTCTGTGGATCTGGTTAGCCAACTTTACAGTCTACTTTGCATTAGTGAAACACAAAGGTGTGTATACCAAAACAGCCAGGTTGGGTGGGGATATTTATGCCTTGCTAGTAATGTTATTTCCAATAGTGTATTCCTATTATTTGTATGAAACCTATGTTGAAAAAGGCAAAGAGGTAGAGTTTGTAGTTGTTCAGCCGAACATAGATCCCTTTTCCGAAAAATTTGTAGGCACTGAAAACTTTATTCCTTTCGAGCAACAGGTAGAACGGTTTATTTCTTTATCGGAAAGCCAGATTACACCCAAAACCAGATTTGTGTTATGGCCTGAAACTGCCATTGATGGACTTTACCAGGAAGCTACTTTGGAGCAAGAACCTATCCTACAGCAAATTAAAACTTTTGTACAAAAACACCCACAACTCTCTTTGCTCACTGGAATTACAAGCTATACCATCTATGAAAACAAAAAAGCCGCTACTCCTACTGCGCGTTTTCGAAAAGATGTAGGCTATTATGATGTATTCAATACAGCTGTGTTTCTGGAAGGTAACAAACCTGCGCAACTATACCATAAATCTAAACTGGTGCCTGGTGTTGAACTAATGCCATATCCGGCTGTTTTTGGCTTTTTAACTGATCTGATATTTAATCTGGGAGGCACTTCGGGAGGATACGGTAAACAGGAAGAACGCACTGTATTTGCCAATAATGATGGGATAGGTCTTGCACCGGCTATTTGCTATGAGTCGGTGTATGGCGATTTCATGACAAATTATATTAGAAATGGGGCTGATTTTATTGCTATTATCACCAATGATGGGTGGTGGGGAAACACACCTGGGCACAAACAGCATCTGGCCTATGCTTCGCTTAGAGCCATTGAAACCCGCCGGAGCATAGCCCGTTCTGCCAATACTGGTATATCTGGCTTTATTAATCAGCGGGGCGACATCTTGTATCCAACTGAGTACTGGGTGCCAGATGTGGTAAATGCAACTATCCGGAGCAACCAGACTATTACGTTCTATGTAAAAAACGGCGACTATTTAGGACGTATCGCCAGTTTTATTGCTCCCTTACTGCTGTTATCGGTACTGGTGAAAGCACGGATTGCTTTTCAGAAAAAAAGAGCCGTAGCTGGTTAAATTTCAGTCGTAATTTATTACTATTGTTTTCGTATTTTTTAATTAACAAACCTCAAAAATTGTGAATCTGGAAGCCATTTGCCAGCAAGTAGTAGAGTTAGCCCATCAGGTAGGGGCTTTTATATCGCAGGAAGCTGCCTCGTTCGATGTCAGTAAACTTGAATATAAAGGAACAAATAATCTGGTGTCGTATGTAGATAAAGAAGCTGAAAAAGCCATTATTCAGGGATTAACCGGCATTTTGCCAGATGCGGGATTCATCGGGGAAGAGGGCACTTCCGATTACCGTTCAGAAACAACCAATTGGATAATAGATCCTCTGGATGGAACTACCAATTTTGTACATGGTTTACCACCGTATGCCATCAGTATTGCATTGCTGCATGAGGGCCAACTGTTAGTAGGCGTTGTGTACGAGTTGAATCTGAAGGAATGTTTTTATGCCTGGAAAGGGGGAGGAGCTTATTGTAATGGCAAGCCTATCAAAGTTTCTCAGGCTAGCTCTGTCAACGATAGCCTGATTGCTACCGGATTTCCGTATAATGCCCATGGCAAAATGGATATTTACCTGGCTGTTCTGAAAGAGTTTATGCAGAAGTCGCATGGCGTACGCCGGTTAGGTTCAGCTGCCACAGATCTAGCCTATGTAGCTGCCGGGCGGTTTGAGGCGTTTTATGAGTATAATTTAAATGCCTGGGATGTGGCAGCTGGAATATTACTGGTACAGGAAGCCGGAGGAAAAGTAACGGATTTTGATGGAAAAGATAACTACATATTTGGTGGCCGCTTAATTGCCTCCGGACATATTGGAGATGATATGCTGAAACTTATTAACAAACATTGGAAAAATGATTGACCCACAAACCATGCTTTCCGGTGAACTTTTTAGGCTTTTAAGAAGTAATTCTGTTAACGGCCATATTAATCACGAATGAAATGGTAGAAGCTATAGTTATTGGCATATTGTTTATCGGAGCTGTTGGGTATCTGCTCAGCCAGTTAAGAAATGCCTTTAAAGCAAAAGATCAAGGTTGCGCAAAAGGCTGCGGCACCTGTGCTGCTAGTCAACCTAATGCTGAAAATGCCATTAAATCTGCTTCTGTTTCACGGATGCCTCAGTAATTAAACCTGTACTTGCCTTTCTACCCTGTATTTGTACGTATAGCTTATTTTTTAACGTTAGCTACGTATAATTTTTCTCTTACCGGGTATTATGTAAGGAAATAAAATTTTCAGAGGTATTTTTTTAACTGCCAATGCCAGGCAAAATAGGCGAATCTTACCAAACAGGAGCAGTTTATACAAAAAACAACCGTTTACCGTAAGTGCCAGGTTTCAGGTGCCAGATTTAAATTTGAATGTAGGATTTATGTGATAAATGCAATTTTGAGCCATCAAACTTGCGTGGTACAACTAGTTGCAAGGTTTATTATAAAACCGTTCGATTTCTTTAGATAACATCCACTAGGTACCTTCGTTCTATAGAGTGTAGTTCAAGCCGGAGGGCAGAGGTAGAAAGACATGAGTATGGAGCTATATTTAACTATGTAATGACTATGGGAAACAAAATATC
Source organism: Rhodocytophaga aerolata (assembly GCF_030503435.1). GTDB lineage: Bacteria > Bacteroidota > Bacteroidia > Cytophagales > 172606-1 > Rhodocytophaga > Rhodocytophaga aerolata. Next base: position 381,790 of record NZ_JAUKPO010000004.1, on the reverse strand, counting down.
TACGATTGAACCACGTACAATTTCTTATATATCGGTAGTAAAAGACCCTGCCGGGGAAGCAGGTTTTGGCATCGACTTAGTTTCTGAAGAAACAACCGAAAATGACCATACAGAAAAATCAGTCAACAATAAAAGCAGGCTAGCCGTCCGGCATAGTGAAGATACAGTGGTTCAGGTAGGTGTTGTTTCGCCAGGAAATACCAGCTATACTATGGACATTAATCAGCTTCCTTTTCCTACAATCATTTGTGATACAGACTTTCAGATTAGTGTAGTAAATAGCAGTATGAATGAGTTTACTGGATTGCCGGCAACGGCTTATACCGGTAAAACTTTTCTGGAGTTTGTTCAGGAAGATTATATAGCCAACCTACTTTCCTTAAAAGACCAGGCCTTACTTTCCGGGAAAGATACAACCGAAACCGAAATCTATTTGTCAGTAAACGGCCAGGCAAACAGATGTGTCTTGGTTAAATCAAAAACACTCAGAGACCATTTCGGAACAGCCAGGCAATTTCTGTTACAGTTGGTAGACCTGTCTCACAGAAACGCCACCGAAGAAAGATTGCGGAAAAAAAGTGAAGAGCTGGAGCGCTTTGTTTACAGCACCTCACATGATTTACGGGCGCCTCTGCGGTCTATCCTGGGGTTGATCTATATTATTCAGCAGGAGACGGATCAGGATGCCGTCAGAACGTACCTGGAAATGATCCGAAGCAGTGTAAACCGCATGGATAACTTCATCAAAGAAATTGTAGATCTTTCCAGAAATTCCAGGCAGCCAATTAATACAGAAGAAATAGACCTGAAAGAGGTAGTAACCGAAATATTTGACTCACTGCGCTTTATTCCCGGTGCTGAAAAAATTGATTTTATCTTAACTATCAAGCAGGCAAGACCATTTGTGTCGGATATCAGCCGGATAAAAGTGGTATTAAATAACCTGATTTCCAATGCTATAGCTTATCACCGCATGCATCAGGAACATCCGTTTATAGAAGTGCGGATAAATGTTACCAATAAGTACTGTTGTATAGAAGTGATTGATAATGGAAGAGGCATACAACAAGAACACCAAACCAAGATATTCGATATGTTCTACCGGGCTTCTGACGATGCCAAGGGTTCAGGCCTGGGGTTATATATTGTAAAAGAGGCCGTACAAAAGTTAAATGGCGAAATCCGGATTAAATCCACCTGGGGCGAAGGTACTACTTTCAGTCTCAAGTTTTTTAACCATACTTTATAAATAGCACTTATTTAATCCACCTATGCCAATAAAAAAGCCCAACTTGGGCTTTTTTTACTTATCAGCAATTTTTATTGTCTGCATGACATCATGGGCTGTTTGCTGCCATTTAGCCCTAATCTGCGATGGACAGGTAAAGTTGAACACATGTACCCGGTTATCTTTAACTGTATATTGCATGTATGAATATTGTTTTACTGCTGAACCTCTCTGGGCTGCATTTGCTTCCTCTTCTTTTAACTCAGAAACAAACTCAAAAACAACATACTCTCTCTTATTGATCGTCTGAATGGTATCCTGAATAAAATTGACGTTGGTATACATCTTGGCAATACCAGATTTGTAAAACTTTTTCAACAATGGAAGGTCTTCTTGCCGCCAACGGGTTTCAGTAATGTTGAGGCCAAAATCTACCACCCGGTCGGGGTTGGTATACATGGCCGTAGGTTTCCGGTAAGTAAAATATTTATTTGCCAGATCATCGTCCGTCATGGGAGTGAAATCAGCCGGCAGGTAAACAATTATTTCTTTGGTTAATTTAATCTTTACTAATTTGTTTTGATCCGCTCCAAAAGCAGAAAAGATAAAGGCAATCAGGAATAAAAAACTGTTAATCATCATACGTAAATCTGAAAAATTACTAGGAATGGAGGTCAGAAATAGTTTAACAAACTACATGCAAAAGTACGTTCTTCTATTTAGAATTTACTATTCTTTCTGTTAAAGAAATAAAAGCTGTTTACTTTTCCCCTGGCTAGGTATACATTTTATCAGTTCAATCGTTGAGTCTGCGGGACTGGAAGCAGTAAAAAAAGACCACAGCAATTTTGAAATATAAAAATACATTCCTATAATTGCCCCTCATAATCAATTACCCTCAACCAGTAGTTGGTTTATAAAGAAGAAGGGAGAGACTAGGCTCTGAGAACTTCTGGCAACCTACTTACACGAAGAAAGGTGCTAAATCCTACCTAATCAGTGTTAGGAAATATAAATTAATTACGATGAACAACTCACACAGTATTACACAACTAACCTGTATCCGGCCAAAAGCCGGCAGATACCTTCTTATGCATGTCCGGCAATGCAGTCATTTCAGGTAATTGCCGGAGGTATCGCAGAAAGCAGCCTGCCTTTTGTATGATTTACCTAGATAAATGTTTAAATTCATGCTGCCACCCGGCAGTACTTCCTAAATATATTAACCAAACAAAACCCAATCCCTATGTCTACTACGCACAAATTTGAAACCCTACAATTACATGCCGGACAAGAAGTGGAAGGAACCACTATGTCTCGTGCCGTACCTATCTATCAGACAACGTCTTATGTATTTAAAAATTCCGAACATGGAGCTAATTTATTTGCTTTAAAAGAGTTCGGCAATATTTACACCCGCATTATGAACCCCACCTCTGACGTATTTGAGAAACGGGTGGCTGCATTGGAAGGGGGAGTAGCAGGTCTGGCGGTAGCATCCGGCCAGGCAGCCCAGTTCATTGCTCTCAATAATATTCTGCAGGCTGGCGATAATTTTGTGTCTACCTCATTCCTGTATGGAGGTACCTACAACCAGTTTAAAGTATCTTTTAAGCGCTTAGGTATCGATGTCCGGTTTGCTGATGGAGACAAAGCAGAAAGTTTTGAAAAACTGATAGATGAAAAGACTAAAGCTCTTTACCTGGAAACCATTGGAAATCCAGAGTTTAATATTCCAGATTTTGATGCCATAGCAGCTATAGCTAAAAAACATGATATTCCCTTAATTGTAGACAATACGTTTGGTGCCTGCGGATACTTGTTCCGGCCAATAGAACATGGAGCCAATGTAGTGGTGCAGTCGGCAACGAAATGGATAGGCGGACATGGAACCAGTATTGGAGGCGTGATTGTAGATGCTGGTAACTTTAACTGGGGCAATGGCAAATTTCCTCAATTCTCTGAGCCAGCCGAAGGATATCATGGACTTAATTTCTGGCAGGTGTTCGGCGATCAGGGCCCTTTTGGCAACATAGCTTTTATTATCCGGGCACGGGTAGAAGGGCTACGTGATTTTGGTCCGGCAATCAGTCCATTTAACTCGTTCTTATTGCTGCAAGGGCTGGAAACCTTGTCGCTGCGCGTAGACCGCCATGTGGAAAATGCCCTGGCATTGGCAAAATGGCTGGAGTCTCATCCGGAGGTAGAAAGTGTAAATTACCCTGGTCTGGAAAGCAGCCCATACAACGGGCTGGCGAAGAAATACCTGAAAAAAGGGTTTGGCGGTGTTTTATCGTTCAGAATAAAAGGCGGTAAAGCCCAGGCAGAACAGTTTGTAAACAGCCTGAAATTAATAAGCCATCTGGCTAATGTGGGAGATGCGAAAACCCTGATTATTCACCCCTCTTCTACAACTCACCAGCAGCTGGCTGAAGAAGAGCAGATACGGGCAGGTGTAAATCCATCGCAGTTACGGATTTCTGCAGGTATTGAACATATAGACGATATAAAAGCAGATTTACAGCAGGCATTTGAAGCTGTATCAAAAACGGCAGTAGCTATTTAAATAAATACTGGATAGTATTTCTGGACATCTTCAGAAATACTATCCAATTAACTCTAAACGCCTATTATCATTGGAGCATAAACAGTTCAATTATCAGCAGCCCTTTTTACTGGAGTCTGGCGTTATCTTGCCCAGAGTCCAGGTTGTTTACAGTTATTTCGGCACCCTGAGTCCAACACAAGACAATGTAATATGGGTATGCCATGCCCTCACGGCCAATTCAAATGTGGAAGACTGGTGGAAAGGGTTAGTTGGTCATGGAAAACTCTTTGATCCTACGCACCATTTCATTATCTGTGCAAACATTCTGGGATCGCACTATGGAACCACCGGCCCGCTTTCCGTTGATCCCGTATCTGATGAACGGTATTACCATAATTTCCCATTCGTTACTATCCGCGACATGGTAAAGGTTTTGGATTTACTCAGAAGAGAACTCGGCATTCTTAAAATTCATACCTGCATTGGCGGTTCCTTAGGTGGACAACAAGCCTTGGAGTGGGCAATTATGGAACCAGACCTCATCGAAAACCTGGTGCTTATCGCTACAAATGCCCAGCATTCTGCCTGGGGTATTGCCTTTAACGAATCGCAACGGATGGCAATAGAAGTAGACCCAACCTGGCAAGAACGCCGCCCAGATGCCGGACACGCAGGTATGAAGGCTGCCCGCTCTATGGCGCTGCTGTCTTACCGGAACTACGATACCTATCTGAAAACGCAGACGAACTACAACGTAGAACAACAAGATCATTTTCCGGCATCTTCTTACCAGCGGTATCAGGGAGACAAACTGGTGAAACGGTTTAATGCCTTTTCTTACTGGATACTGTCTAAAGCCATGGATTCACATAATGTAGGGCGGGGAAGAGGAAGCGTCATTAAAGCCTTGGCTAAAGTAAAAGCCAAAACCCTGGTGCTTGGCATAAAAACCGATTTGCTTTTTCCAATAGAAGAACAAAAGCTACTGGCGAGTTACATTGCCGATGCCCATTATGACGAAATTGAATCTTTATATGGCCATGATGGTTTTCTGATAGAATGTCCGCAGATTGCGAGTTTATACAAATCTTTTCTGACAGCTAATATTAAAATAGACAGATAATTTGCATAGCTGCGTAAACAACAGCTATTTTTTATTTTACCCCTTTACCAAACTTATTACGACGAATGAATAAACACGTAAAAATAGGCTTGTTCGGCTTTGGTTGTGTAGGCCAGGGCTTGTACGATATACTCGAAAAAAGTGAAGGATTCCGCGCAGAAGTCAGCCGCATTTGTGTGAAAGACCGCACCAAAGCCCGACCCATTGACAACCGGTATTTTACATTTGATAAAGACGATATTCTGGAAGATCCGGAAATTAACCTGGTCGTAGAACTTATTAACAATGCTGACGAAGCCTATGATATTGTGACCACTGCTTTAAAAAAAGGCAAAACTGTAGTAACAGCCAATAAAAAGATGCTCGCCGAACATTTAGAAGAGCTGGTTTATTTGCAAAATAAATACAATACTTCCCTGCTGTATGAAGCTTCGGCCTGTGGCAGTATTCCGATCATCCGCAACCTGGAAGAGTACTACGACAATGAATTATTGTATTCTGTTAGTGGTATCATGAATGGCTCTTCTAACTATATTTTATCTAAAATATTTAATGAAAACCTTAGCTACCATACCGCTTTAAAACAAGCCCAGGACCTAGGTTTTGCCGAAACTGACCCTACCCTGGATGTAGGAGGGTTTGATGCTTTAAACAAATTATGTATTCTGATAACCCATGCTTACGGTACAATTGTAAAACCAGAAAAATTATTTAATTATGGCATACAAAATCTGTCGGACTACGATATTCAGTTTGCCAAAGAGAAAGGATATAAAATAAAGCTGGTAGCTTCGGTACGCAAAATTGCCGAGAAAAGTATTGCCGCCTTGGTAATTCCGCAGTTCGTTAAAAAAGAAGAGTACCTCTACAATGTGGAAAATGAATACAATGGGGTAACCGTAGAGGCTGCTTTTGCCGACAGGCAATTTTTTATGGGCAAAGGTGCCGGAGGCCACCCTACTGGCTCAGCGGTCCTTTCCGATATTTCTGCTTCTACCTATCATTACAGGTACGAATACAAAAAACTGGCCCAACATCATGATATTACCTTTAGCAATGATGTGTACCTGGAGGTTTATCTGCGCTATCATCAGAAAGAAGAGGTGGAGTTGTTGCAGTTCAAAGACATATCCGAAAAGTATTCCGGCAAGCATTTTAATTATGTAATTGGCATCGTATATATTGCTAAATTAGCTGCCATAAAAGAGGAGTTAGCCGGGCGCAACATATTTATTGCAGCAACAGGTAATACATTCCAACGGGTTGAAGAGCAGAAACTTAAACAGCCAACAGAGGTAAGCTTGCAACTTACTTAAACTCCTTCTGCTTGCGAGTATTCCATGCTGTATGCTACTCATGCAGCATTTTTTGTTTTACCTGCTAAAGGGTAAATCAGTTAAATGATGAATACTGACAATTCAGCGTACAGAAATTACCTTTCACCAAGTTTTGTTTGCCCAATTACCGTGAATTTTTAACCTTTACTTCCAGATTATAGCATACATTTTTTAAGATCTCACAATAATAAGAACAGGTAGCCGTCTATATCTATATTATTTGTAAAGTTTCTGTTAAAAATGTAGAAGTAAATGTGTAAATTCACTGAAACACAGCTTTATATAAACTTTGCTATAAAGCAAATAGCCCATACACTAATTGCAGGCCTTTGGATTGCACAACGCCCATAGGCCCGGTTTTCCGGATTCACCGATAAAAAGTAAGTACCTATAACAATGGATGGCCTATAGTTGAAACCTCTAAAACAATGCTAAACGAACAATACAAATTCAGTGCAGATACGTTTCCTTACCAAACCCAGGCTTGCATTAAGCCCATTATCGATTACTGGAGAAGCAAAGAGCAGGATACAAACCCATTGGTAGCTACATTGGTTAGAGAAACAGAGAAACTCGTGCAACAAGCACCTGAATTGCTGCTGCCCATTACAGATGAAGGCGTGGTAGAAAGACACCGGCATGTCATAGAATTTCTGATGGCCGCTGTTTTTCCGCCAGTCATGCAACACAATGAACTAAGTGCTGCGGTTACCCCCTTTGGCGAATATAGCTTTTTTCATACACCAGGTTTTGCAGAAGCTCTGCTTAACCCGGAAAAACGGTTTGTGTATCCGGCAGGATTAGATAGAAAAATGCTGCTGGCTACCAAAGTTTTTTCTGCTTGCTGTATGATCTTAGAAAAGTTTTATGGGGTGAAAGATCTGGTAGATAAATCGGCAAGCTTTCAGGTACTAAACCGGCAAACCGGGCTTATTGAATATTATAAAACAAAATTTGATGCTTCTTTTGTAGAAGTTAAAGCTTTAAAGCCCATTAAGCCAATTGCTAAACAGGATATTCAATACCTGTTAAATAATTATCAGGACCTGGATACCTGGCTGCAGTATCTTCCGGCAGATGCGTTTGCTTTTGAAGGCTTCACCATGGTACACCTGGTAGATATTACCGATCAGGAACTGGTTTCTGCTATTAAATACAGTTTGGTAGAAATGGAAGCCTTAACTTCCCCAAGTAAATTTGATGCATTACAACATAAACTACGCAGCCTGTTACGTCGTCCGGCTATTAAGTTGGGCATTGGTGCCATGGAAAAACGGCGCAACAACCAGGTGAACGTAAGTCCGGAGATCTGCCATAGCTTTGTTTTTAAGGTAACGAGTGGAATTGAATGTTCAACAAATTTGCAATCTTTTTATGAACGGTTTGTGCAGGAAGCCCGTCCCTTAATACTGGAAGATTTAGTAACAGCCAACATTCCTAGTATGTTTAAAGACCGTTTTCTGGAGATAGGCCTCCGGAACCTGGTATTTATTCCGCTTTATGCAAACCATGAGTTTGTTGGTGTATTGGAGCTAGCCTCCACACAGCCGAATGATCTGAATTCTTTAAGCATCATGCGCTTAACGGAGCTATTGCCTTTGTTTGCCCTGGCCGTACAGCAAAGTTTTACGGAACGTAAAACCAAAATTGAAGCCATTATTAAAGAAAAGTTTACGGCTATCCATCCAACCGTAGAATGGCGGTTTGTGGAGGCAGCTATGAACTTATTAGAAAAGCAGCAGAAAGAGGAAGCTGCCCAAATTGAGCCAATTGTATTTCCAGAGGTATATCCTTTATATGGCGCTTCTGATATCCGGCATTCTTCTGTGGAACGGAACAAAGCGATCCAGCATGACCTTACTACCCAGCTTACCCTGGCCAAAGAGTTTATGAAAGAAGTACTGGTGTTACAGCCACTGCCCATTTTTGAGAAACTGAATTTTAGTATTACCAAACACATTGCCCGTATTAAAAACAGCTTGCTTTCCGATGCAGAAACTACAGTTCATGAGTTTCTCAAAAGAGAGTTTGAGCCTGTTATTAAGCATCTGGTGGCTGCGCATCCTTCTCTTCAACCATATGCAGAGAAATATACGCAAAGCTTAGATCCGGGCCTGGGTGTGGTATATCAGCGCAGAAAAGATTTTGAAGAAAGCTTAACTTTAATTAATGAAACGCTGTCTGCCTATATAGAAGAAGAAGAAGCCAAAGCCCAGGCAATGTTTCCGCATTATTTTGAGAAATACAAAACCGATGGCATAGAATATAACATGTACATGGGAGCCTCTTTGGTAGAGGAAGGAAATTTTGATCCCATTTACCTGAAAAATATGCGGTTATGGCAATTAATTACCATGTGCGAAATAGCCCGCAGAACCAGGGCGTTGCAATCCAGGCTGAAGATACCCTTAGAAACCACTCAACTCATTCTGGTACATAGTCTCCCTTTGTCTATCCGCTTCCGGATGGACGAACGGCATTTCGATGTGGATGGTGCCTACAATATCCGCTATGAAATTGTTAAAAAGCGGATAGACAAAGCCATGATCAAAGGGACAAATGAACGCTTAACGCAGCCTGGTAAGATTGTTATTATCTATTCTCAGCTCAATGAAGCCATGGAATACAATAACTATATAGAGTACTTGCAGGAAATAAACTACCTGACTGGCCACATTGAGCGGGTAGAGCTGGAGGATTTGCAAGGCGTACAAGGTTTAAAAGCTATCCGGGTAGAAGTGAACCAACAAAATGCCGTGAAGAAACAGAAAACCTTCCCGGATGCGGTATTAGAGATGGTAAAAAATTACTCAGAAGTAGAATAATTGATCATCTTCTTTATAAAAATAAGCGCCTATTTCTATATAGGCGCTTATTTTTATATTCTTAGCTGATAAATATCAAGACAGACGGCATGTATATACGAGTTGCTAAGTATGTTCTAAACTTTTTATATTCGTGTTCAGTTGATAAAAGATATTTCCAGAAGATCTGTGCGGAAAAGCTTTATAGTCAGCTTATACAAAAGTAGTAAATAACTATGCGTTTAATCAGAATTGGTATATTTTTCTTATTTGGAATAACGGTATTGGAACTGATAGGCTATTATATGTTTTCGGAACATCTGCTGGTGAGTGAGATTATTCAGCATTATCATCCAACATCGCTGGTTACCGATAAAGAAAAAATTAATGTTTACAGCAACTACCTGCTAAACGAAGGGCACAAAAAGGATTATACCGATGTGTATACTAAGGAAGGTGTACAGCAAAGCAACATTGAATTTTTTTCCGATGCACTCACCTTTGAACGCTACATAGACCAGCAAGACCAGTATAATTATGTACTTGATGTTAATTTTAATGCAGTGCCTTTTGCTGTGGTAGAAGAAGGAGAAAATACTGTAGGAACTACGGCTATCTGGCAATCTAAATACATCTGGTGTTTATACAAATGGGTGCTTATCCGCAAAGAAAGGCCAGGCCAGCCAGCTGGTCTGGATGGGAAAAGCCTACAGACTTTCGGTATTTAGTTTATCAAACGCTTGCTGAACGGACTCAATAATGTCTTCTCCTTTCGGAAACAAAGCGGAAGCCTTACTAATAATATTAGGGGCAATCGGTTCAATAATGGGGTAGAGAAATGTATCAGTGGTTGCGTTTGCCGGGATGAGTACACCTACAGCAGCTATTAACCACAGGAATACACTAATGCCAAAGGCCCAGGTAAAGATGCCCATAATAGCACCAGCCATACTGTCAAAGCTACCTAACAGGGTATATTGCAGACTTTTCCGCAACAAACTGCCTAGCCGGTTTACCAGCAGAATGATTGGAAAGAAAATAATGGCGAATGCAAAATAAGGCAGAAACCGGTTTGAACTGCTTACATACGGCTCCAGAAAATTCAGGCCGTAATCGAGTAATTTGAACCCTAGTACCACCGCAATCACAAATGCCAGAATGGCTACAATCTCCAGTAACAAGCCTCGTTTATACCCGGTGTAGGCACCTATCAGTAAAGGAAAAAGAATCAGTAAGTCTATGGTTTTCATACAAAACAGGCCTCACAGGCTACGTGTCCTGTGAGGCGTATACTCGTTAGTTGTTTAATAACTCTTTTACTAAAGCAGAAACAACTTTTCCATCTGCCTGACCAGCCAGCTCTTTGGTAGCTACTCCCATTACTTTGCCCATATCGGCCGGACTTTTTGCACCCACCCGGTTTATAATATCAGCTAGTTTAGCTCTTATGTCGGCTTCTGAAAGTTGTTTAGGCAAATACCGTTCAATTACCTTCAGTTCCTGTAATTCCGCCTGTGCAAGATCTTCCCGGTTCTGGGTTTTGTAAATATCAGCCGATTCTCTGCGTTGTTTGGCAGCTTTAGTAAGCAGTTTCATTTCAGCATCCGCAGTAAGTGTTCCGGTACTCCCTTCCTTGGTTTCTTCCAGAAGGATCAGCGATTTAATAGCCCGCAGGGCACGTAAGCCATCTTTGTCTTTAGCCAACATTGCTTTTTTAATGTCGCCTTCTATTTGTTCTTTTAAAGCCATAGGTTTTTAAGCGTTGTATGATAAATTTGTAAGTGAATAAGCAAAAGGCATAGAGCACAGGACATGGTGTAAAATGGTAAGTTTTCACTATGCGCTAAGCGCCATGCAATTTGCCATCCATCGGCAAAAATACTATAAAAATAGAGCGAATGACGAAGCTTAGTGTAAATATCAACAAAATTGCCACTTTGCGCAATTCCAGAGGCGGGAATAACCCGGATGTTTTAAAAGTTGCCCTGGATTGTGAACGATTTGGCGCGCAGGGCATAACCGTACACCCCCGGCCAGATGAGCGGCATATCCGTTACCAGGATGTGCTAGACCTGAAAAAAGTGGTGACAACAGAATTTAATATTGAGGGTTATCCCGATCAGCGATATCTGGAACTGGTAAGCCGGGTAAAACCTGCCCAGGCTACCTTGGTACCAGATAAACCAGAAGCCATCACGTCGAATGCTGGCTGGGATACCCTTGCCAATGAAGGTTTGTTAAAAGAGATTATTGCCGAGTTAAAAAAGCAAGGTATCCGCACATCTATCTTTGTAGACCCGGTAGAGAAAATGGTAGAAGGAGCCGCTAAAACCGGTACGGATAGAATTGAGTTCTATACAGAAAGTTATGCAAAAGGATATCAGAAAAACCGGGAACAGGCAATAGCCCCGTTCATAAAAGCTGCTAAAGTAGCCAATAGCCTTGGGCTAGGCATTAATGCCGGCCACGACCTGGATCTGGATAATTTGCGGTATTTGCAAGAAAATATACCGGGTTTGCTGGAAGTGTCTATTGGCCACGCTCTTATTTGCGATGCATTATACCTGGGTCTGGAAAATACTATACAGCTATACCTGAAAGAGTTAAATTTTCATTAGTTCATAACAAGAAGCAAGGAGCAGAGATAAACTTTGTTACTAGTCATTCGCCATTAATTACTGTTCTATGCAGCTGCCAGTAAAGGAATTTTTGCAACAATCGTCCGGCAAACCAGTAATTGATGTCCGTTCGCCAGGCGAATATGCACAGGGACACATTCCTGGGGCTGTGAGTATTCCTTTGTTTACCGATGAGGAACGGGCCAAGGTGGGCACTAAGTACAAGCAAGTAAATAAAGAGGCAGCTTTACTGGCAGGCCTGGATATTGTGGGACCTAAAATGTCGGGATTTGTAAAAAAAGCTCAAAAAACAGCTTCGAAAGGAGAGGTGCTTGTCCATTGCTGGAGGGGAGGCATGCGTAGCGGTAGTTTTGCCTGGCTTTTGCAAACGGCAGGTTTAAAAGTGGATACGCTGCAAAAAGGGTACAAGGCCTACCGTACAGAGGTTTTACAATTTTTCGGTAATCCATTCCAATTACTTGTACTGGGAGGTAAAACAGGCAGTGGCAAAACTAAATTATTAAGAGAGCTGGCTTTACAGGGAGAACAGGTGCTTGATCTGGAAGCATTGGCTCACCACAAAGGCTCCTCGTTTGGCGCCATTGGTGAACTACCTCAGCCAACGGTGGAACAGTTTGAAAATGACTTACATTATGTGCTTTCACAAATGGACCCTGAAAAGAGAATATGGGTGGAAGATGAAAGTTTTACCATTGGCACTGTACGAATACCCCAGGCATTTTATCTGCAAATGCGGAATGCACCAGTTATTTTTATAGATGTTCTTAAAGAACATAGAATTCATAGATTAGTAGCAGAATATGCCGATTGTCATCCTTCCTTGCTGGAGGCAGCCCTGGAGAGAATAAAAAAACGCCTGGATGGCGTACTCTATAAACAAGCTCTGGAAGCTTTAGCCCTAACCGATTATGCAAAAGTTGCTGATCTCTCACTTTTCTATTATGACAAAGCCTATCTCCATGGCCTTTCCAAAAGAGATCCCCGTAGTATTTATACATTAGCCATACAAGGAAACGATGTTTCGCATAATGCCCGAAAAGTACTACACCTGGCCAATGAACATAAATTCGGATTAAAACAAATCAGCAGTAACACCTAGGCTGATCTTTCTCTTTTTATCAGACATAAAAAAAGGATTTAAAGCTGGCTTTAAATCCTTTTATACTAAAAACTGTTTGGCACTACACCGTATGGTTATATATCTGTTGAACGACCAAACTTTCCACTACCAAAATGTTCTCCTTCATAAAACTGATCGTTGGTTACACTTCCTGCTTTATAGGTTGGTGAAAGTGCGGATAGTAATCCATGTTCATAATCTCTTGTAATGGTTTCACCTGTATAAGCAGGATAACTTTCCAAGGTGTTTTGATCAAATGTGGAAACCAATACATTTCTGTGGCTATGATCTAGGGTAGCCGATCCAATGGGAATAAGGATATGATGATCATTTCCTATGGCTGTATTGAGTAAATCAGCGTTTACTTTTACTTCCAGGTACCGTACTTTCATGGCATTTGTATCCACAATCAGTTCTTCCACCACACCTAGTTTACTATTGGTAGAATCGGTTACTTCCCAGCCCCGGACATCCGGATCATCACTTGCCACTTTATAATCATTTTCTACTTCTCTCATCCGGTGAAGTACATTTTTCCAGCCTTCATGCGATTTATCCAGAAAGTTTGCATCTGTATCTTTTCCTACAGCTGTGCCGGCATTAAGGGTATCTCTAAGGGACGTGCGGTCCGTGTCCAAATCTGATTTTCCGTGCAAATCTTCTACATCAACCTCTGTATGGCGTACACTATCTCTGATCACTTCGTCGTGCTCTTCTACTTCCTTATTTAGGCTTACTTCTTCTACGACACGAGCCTCTTTATTTACCAAGGGTACTTCGGATGTTTCTCTCATCTCAATTGTTTCTTCCCTAAAGCTATCTATGTCGGCTGGAGAGGCATTCTGATTGACTGGATTGCGCTCAACATGTACATGTTCTTCTCTCAGGCGCAGGTGTTCTTCTACCGGACGTTCAATAATCCGGCTGCGTAAGCGTACGCCTCCGGTTTGTACTACTTGTTTGCCCACTTGTAATTCTTCTTCTATGACAGGTATGGCATTATCTGAATTAGATACTGCTGCCCCTGGCGTTTCAGCAAAACCAGTGTTACTCTGGCCGTGCATAGCCCGTTCATCTACATCTACTGCCCCGTACTGGTCCATAATTTCGGCAGCAAGCTGGGCTTCCTGACTCGATGTAGCATGTACAGTAACTGTACACCCACTGCTGGCTACCTGGTAATGATTTTTAATATCATCCTCTTTATCAAATACAGACCCGAAAAAGTTATTCAGCTTCGTATCACTGCCTTCATTATTCAAAGCATTTTTTGAGCAAGAATCTATATTGCTACGCGATAGGCCGCTGGTAACAAGTTGGTCTATGGCTCTCGTTGCATCTTGTTCAGTATCAAATATTCCTATTACTGTATGGTTCATAATTATAATCGTTTAAGTAGACTATCGATCTGTCATCCCAATTCCTAAATGTTCTCAAATCAATAGCTAATGGTTAAAAAATGTTGCTTTGTAGCATACAGAACCCTGTAATGTATTTTACCTGTTGTTACATAAAAGGTAAACTTTCTACACCGGCTCTCAGAAACCAGTTAAGGATTCATGGCCACTATTTCTACCCGGCGGTTCATTTGCCGCCCTTGTTGAGTTGCATTAGAAGCCGCTGGATCTGACTCACCCATTGGATGAATAGAAATACGGGAGGCATCTATATTGGCGTTGCTAACTAGCCAGTTTTTAACCGCCTCAGCACGTTGTTGAGACAGTTCCCGATTATGTGAAGCATCTGCTCTTGCATCGGCATGTCCATAAATTCTCAATTGTCCTTGATCGTAGCGTTGTTTAAGCGAAGCGGCTATCTGATCCAGGTTTTGTTTTGCTTCTGACCGGAGGGTAGCTTTATCGGTATCAAAAAGTAGATTTTCTCCTAGCGAATAAATAGCATATTTATCCGTGCCCCTAACTTCAAAATCCGGAGAGGAAAGCTTAATTTCTGGGTAATCTACTTTTGGAGCATTCAGATCTACATCGCGCCATACGTCATCTGTATTGGCATCATTCATTCCGGTTGCTGCACCAACTTGTTCAGTGGTGGTGGTAGCCACTGTGGCATCGTCATCATTTTTGTTTCCGGCAAACAGCCAGGCTACTATTCCGATGAGTGCAACAATTCCTAAAATCCATAGCCAATTCGGCCCTTTCTTTTTTGGTTCAATATTAATCTCTGCCATGGTTTGTTACTAGTTAATGAAAAAAATGTTAAAGTATTATTTCTACACACCTTAACGGAGCCATTAGTACTAAGTTGCCTGCCTTTCTTTTATAAAGAAAAGTTGCCTTGCGCAATTAATTAAATGTCAGCCTGCTAGGGCCCAATAGATTGTAATAAGCATTATTTAAAGCATATTGAAAATCACTGACAACACCTGTTTGTTTGGGTACGATTGAATTATTGCTTCGGGAAGATATACAACCAGCTATTCTATACTTGAAAATATATTTGGAGAGGCGAAAAATATGCTAGGAGAGTACTTAAACAGGTAGTAGCTGTAGCTGCAAGTGACCAGCTAATCAAATAGATAACTGTACAAAAAGCTACAAAATGGTAAGCTAACCATTTATGCCCCTTCTTGTATTGAAGAACATTAAAAAGATGCAGTCTTCAAAATCAGAAGGGCTTATTGAGAAGGATTAGGTTAACATTTTCTTTACCGCTTCTTCACCGGTTTGTACAGCACCTTCCATAAATCCTTGCCATTCGGCCAGGTGTTCGCCTGCAAAAGAGATATTACGGAAGGGTTTTGCCATCATTTCCCGGATACTAAACCACTGATGCGTATCATAGATGGCATACGCCCCTTTGGTAAAGGCATCGCCTCCCCAATAGTAAGAAGTTGCTTTTTCAGCATACTGGCTTACGTCCCCAAATGCAGGTTTTAATGCGGCACAAATCTCCCGGATCTTTTGTTCCTGGTTCATTTTAGATAGGATATATGCTTTGTCGCCAATAGCATAGGAGGTAAGGGTACCCTTGGTATTTGGTTGATTTTTAGATGAATGGAAGAAGTAATGCGCGGTACTATCAGTGATCATATCAAAAGTTTCATCCTGCCAGAATCGTTCTTTAAATACTACAGCTGATTTAATAATCCGGCAATATTGCATTTGGTGCAACGCATCCAGTTTTTCGGCCGGCAGGGCAGGTTGCCAGTTGATCTTTGTTAAAGCAAAGGCTGGAATAGTACAAAGTAGCCGGCTACCCGTATGCTTTGTACCATCTTCGCATAAAACCTGTACCTGTTTGCCAGTTTGATTAATTGCTGTAGCCTTTTTATTCAGGAGAATATGCTCCAAACCTATTTTTTCGGATAAGGCATTCACTAACCTTGTATTGCCGCCTTCTATCCGGAAATCCATTTCATTGTTGGGGCTGGAGTAGGCGTATTCAGATAAGCTGGCAAAAGCCGATACATTCCGGATACTTTCCCCAAAATCGGTACTATCAAAAAGCTCTTTAATTTCTATGTCTCGTTCAGAAATTCCATTGTTTATCAAGTACTTCCACCAATCTATCTGATCCAAAACTTTACTGTTTCGGGAAGAGATCTGTTTAAAATTAGTGAGTAAGGTCTGGTAAGTAGTATTCCAGTTTGTATCGTATTGCCACTCTTTGGGTTTGTAATGTTGTCCTTCCAGGGTAAGATGAGTAGTAAACTGATGGTTCAATAAAGGGAGGTTAAATTCCTTGCAGAGAGCTAACATCCGCTCATGAGAGGCTCCAATCCACTCGGCACCTAGTTCAACATGTAATTTGCTTTCTTCATCTACCTGATGGGTAAACACCCGGCCGCCAATCCGGTTTCTGGCTTCTAAAATGGTGAATGGGACTTGTTGTTTAAAAAGAGCATAGGCAGCAGCTAATCCGGCAAGACCGGCTCCCAGGATTAGTACATGTTCACCTTTACCAAGTCTGGGTTGCGCTTGGGTAGGAGCTTGCTGATACAACATGGAGGCTGTGGTAAGCAAACCAGTGGTTTTCAAAAAGTTTCTGCGTTTCATAAGTAGGGAAATGGTATGGGATGCGAAGTGATTTAAAGAGGTAATATCTTATTTCGGATCATACAAAACAAGTCTTCAGCAGTGAATATGTTGGAGAACTATAGGTTGAACTGAGACTAGCAGGAAGCTATTTTTAAAAGGAATCTTACGCAGCAAAAAAATCAAATTTTGTCAATTTTGCCTGTTCTTTTATTCAAAATAAATCTAATTATTTACCAAATAAGTAATAATTAATTATTTACTTTGCAGGGTTTCGGAATAAAAGGTGTATTACGTAACATTTAGTACACTTTGAAAGTGAGGTATATTTGTGTAAGCGAGTACGCAAGTATATATAATATAGATTATTCGTACCTTTGTGAAAATTTTGATATTTCCTATTTATGGACAAATTCTCATACATAGCCAATGCACATGGCGAATACCTGGAGGGGCTTTATCAGGCATATAAAGAAAATCCGGAGTCAGTGGATATTACCTGGCAGAAATTCTTTGAAGGGTTTGAATTTTACCAGACCTATAACAATGGTAATGGAAAAGCAACTACCTTGGCTGCACCTGCAGAAAATAAAAGTGGGGTAAGTGCATCCGTTTACAAAGAAATACAAGTGCGTAACCTCATTATGGCTTACCGTACCAGAGGGCATTTAAAATCTAAAACCAATCCAGTAAGAGAACGCAAAGACCGTAAACCCCTGCTCGATCTGAAAGATTTTGATTTACAGGAAACCGACTTGGATACGGTTTTTGAGGTTGGGAACGAAATTGGTATTGGGCCAGCTCCCCTGCGCAAAATAGTGGAAAGGTTGAAGCAGATTTATGAGGGTCCTATAGGATTTGAATATATGTACATCCGGGAGCCGGAAGTGTTAGAATGGTTCAAGAAAAAGTGCGAGAAAGAATATGTACATAATAATTTTTCTGCTGAAGAAAAAAAGCGGATACTTTCTAAATTGAATGAAGCAGTAGTTTTTGAAAACTTTCTGCATACGAAATACATCGGTCAGAAACGGTTTTCCCTGGAAGGAGGTGAAACTACTATTCCTGCGTTAGATACCATAATCAATAAGTCGGCGGAGATGGGTGTGAGTGAGATTATTATTGGGATGGCGCACAGGGGTCGTTTGAATGTACTGGCTAATATCATGGGTAAAACCTATGAGAATATCTTCAATGAATTTGAGGGCACCGCAGTACCAGATTTAACCTATGGCGATGGCGATGTTAAATACCATATGGGCTATGCCAGCCAGATTGTAACGCCTTCGGGTAAAGGAATAGATTTAAAACTGGCACCCAATCCTTCTCACTTAGAAGCGGTAAATCCGGTTGTAGAAGGATATGCCAGAGCCAAAGCCGATGTGTTGTATAAAAGCGATTACGACCGGGTGTTGCCTATTCTGATTCATGGTGATGCCGCTTTAGCCGGTCAGGGTATTGTGTATGAAGTTACCCAGATGTCTAAGTTGCAGGGCTATTATACTGGTGGCACTATCCACTTTGTGATTAACAACCAGGTAGGATTCACCACAGATTTTGAAGATGCCAGGTCCAGTATCTATTGTACGGATGTGGCAAAAATTGTGGATGCTCCGGTACTGCATGTCAATGGCGATGACCCGGAAGCAGTTGTATTTTGTGCGAAGCTTGCTGTCGAATTCCGCCAGGATTTTAACCGGGATATCTTTATAGATATGGTATGTTACCGCAGACACGGGCACAACGAAAGCGATGAACCAAAATTCACGCAGCCAGCTCTGTACAACATTATTTCCAAGCACCCGAATCCCAGAGAAATCTACAACAAAAAATTAATTACCAGAGGAGATGTAGATGCTGAACTGGCTGAAAACATGGATGCCGAATTCCGGAGTATGTTACAAGACCGCCTGAACCTGGTAAAGCAGCATCCACTACCGTATGCCTATCAAAAAAATGAAGAAGACTGGCGAGCATTACGCCGTTCTACGCCAGAGGATTTTGATAAATCTCCCGAAACAGGCCTTTCACCGGCCAATCTGGAAAAAGTAGCCAATGCCCTTACCAAGGTTCCTGAAAACTTTAAGCCGCTCAAGCAGATAGATAAACTGCTGAAAGAACGCAAGCAGATGTTTTTTGAAACCAAACAGATCAACTGGGCTACAGCAGAACTCATGGCCTATGGATCTATTTTATTGGAAAATAAAGTAGTCCGTTTGAGCGGACAAGACGTACAGCGGGGTACCTTCTCTCACCGCCATGCCGTTCTCCGTGATGCCGATACCAACGAAGCCTACGACAGCCTGGATTATATTGCTGAAGACCAGATGGATTTCAAAATCTACAACTCCCTGTTATCAGAATATGGGGTGTTGGGCTTTGAATTTGGGTATGCCATGGCTAATCCACATGCGTTAGTTGTGTGGGAAGCCCAGTTTGGAGATTTTGCCAATGGTGCCCAGGTAATGATCGATCAGTTTATTACTCCATCAGAAAGTAAATGGCAGCGGATGAATGGCCTGGTTATGTTATTGCCTCATGGTTATGAAGGCCAGGGACCGGAACATTCCAATGCACGTCCGGAGCGTTTTCTGCAACTTTCTGCAGAGTATAACATGGTGGTAGCCAATGTAACTACGCCCGCTAACTTCTTCCATTTGTTGAGGCGCCAGCTGGCATGGCCTTTCCGCAAACCGCTGGTAGTTATGTCGCCAAAGTCGATGCTGCGGCATCCATTATGTATCTCTCCGCTGGATAGTTTTACACAGGGCAATTTCCAGGAGGTGATTGGTGATGAACTAGTGAAAGCCAAAACCGCCAGAAAAGTATTGATTTGCTCTGGTAAATTATATTACGACCTGCTGGAAGAAAGGCAGAACTCTAAAATAGAAGATGTGGCCATTATTCGTATTGAGCAGCTTCATCCATTCCCAGCCAAGCAACTGTATTCGCTTCTGTCCAGCTATAGCAAAAATGTAAAAATATGCTGGGTACAGGAAGAGCCAGAAAATATGGGTGCCTGGAACTATATTTTGCGTGTGTACCAGTATAACCCCATGGAGTTAATCTCGCGTAAAGCCAGTGCTTCTCCGGCTACGGGATATGCAAAGGTGCATGCAAAAGAACAAGCAGAAATTTTGAAAAAAGCTTTAAACTAACAATAACAGAAGAAACAGGTAAGGCATCTGTTTCTTCTGCTTTAACAAGTATCCACAAAAAAGACAAAACGCATGTCATTAGAAGTAAAAGTTCCTTCCGTAGGTGAGTCAATTACAGAAGTAACCATAGCCTCCTGGCACAAAAGAGATGGCGATTCCGTGAATGCAGACGATGTATTATGTGAACTGGAGTCTGATAAAGCTACCTTTGAATTGAATGCCGAAAGTGCAGGTATTTTACGTATACTGGTGCAGGAAGGAGAAACGGTGCCTATTGGTACACTCATTTGCCGGATTGAAGAGAAAAATGGTGTGCAGCCAGCGGCTAAACCTGTTGAAAAAGCTGCGCCGAAGGTTGAGCCAACTACACCAAACACAAATAGAACACCTGCTATAACCGAAAATAAAACCCAATCTATGCAAGAAACTCCCCAGACCACAGAGGTTGTAGAAATGAAAGTACCTGCTGTTGGTGAATCGATCAGTGAAGTAACCATTGCCAACTGGACAAAAAAAGATGGCGATCAGGTTCAGCTAGATGATGTGTTATGTGAAATAGAATCCGATAAAGCTACCTTTGAACTAACGGCAGAAGCATCTGGTACCTTACGTATTGTGGCACAGGCCGGTACAACGCTGGCGATCGGCGATCTGATATGTAAAATTGAGAAAGGAGCAGCAGCAGGCAATGGCACTCAGGGCGGCGGTGTAACACCAAGCAAAGAGATGTATTCTGCCCCAAAAGAAGTGCTAAAAGAGGAAAATAAAAAATCGGAAGAGCCCGGAACCCAACCAGCTCAAACAACACCAGTAGCAGATAACCAAAAAACTTCCAGTACCAGCTATGCAACCGGCCATGCTTCGCCTGCAGCAGCTAAAATTCTGGCTGAAAAAGGCATTTATAATAAAGAGATAAAAGGAACCGGCATAGACGGACGGATTACTAAGGCAGATGCAGTACAAGCAGAAAAAACGCAACCGAAAGCGCCTGCTGGGCCACAGGAAACAGCCAAACCGGCGGTGAACCAAGCTACAGCTTCAGTTCCGGGCAGCCGTGAACAACGCCGCCAGAAAATGACGCAACTGCGTAAAACCGTTTCCAGAAGATTGGTAGCTGTGAAGAATGAAACAGCCATGCTTACTACTTTCAATGAAGTAGATATGAAGCCAATTATGGAAATGCGGGCAAAGTACAAAGATAAGTTCAAAGAGAAATACAATGTTGGCCTTGGCTTTATGTCTTTCTTCACCAAAGCAGTTTGTGTGGCCCTGCAAGAGTGGCCGGCAGTAAACGCCATGATTGATGGCGACGAAATTGTATATAATGATTTTGTAGATATATCGATAGCTGTATCAGCCCCGAAAGGGTTAGTTGTACCAGTGGTAAGGAATGCCGAGCAACTTTCTTTTGCGCAAATAGAAGCAGAGATTATCCGCTTAGCTGGCCGTGCCAGAGACAATAAAATGACCATTGAAGAAATGACTGGCGGTACCTTCACCATTACCAATGGCGGGGTTTTTGGCTCTATGATGTCTACACCAATCATTAATGCGCCTCAATCCGCCATTCTAGGTATGCATAATATTATTGAGCGGCCGGTAGCCATAAACGGACAAGTAGAGATACGCCCAATGATGTATGTAGCTTTATCGTATGACCATCGGATTATAGATGGCAGAGAATCAGTGAGTTTCCTGGTTCGGGTAAAACAATTATTGGAAGATCCTGCCAGATTATTATTAGGTATTTAATTCTTTATTCTGACCCATCAGGCATCCGTGTGTCTGGTGGGTTTTCATTTTATTTTACTTACACCATTATTCACCAATATAGTATATCATGGATTACGACGTAGTGATCATTGGTTCTGGCCCAGGCGGTTATATAGCTGCTGTTCGTTGCGGCCAATTAGGACTTAAAACAGCCATCATCGAAAAATACGAAACCCTAGGTGGAACCTGCCTGAATGTAGGCTGCATTCCCTCTAAAGCCTTACTGGATTCTTCCGAACATTACTTTAATGCTACCCATACCTTCGCAGCACATGGCATCGAGTTGAAAGATTTGCAGGTAAATCTGCCACAAATGATTAACCGGAAAGGGGAGGTGGTTAAACAGACGACAGACGGAATCAAATTCCTGATGAAGAAAAATAAGGTAACTACTTACCAGGGAATGGGTTCTTTTGTTAATAAAAACACTATCCTGATAACAGATAAAAACGGAGGTACACAGCAAATTACCTCGAAGAACATTGTGATTGCTACTGGTTCCAAACCGGCTAGCATTCCAAGTATTCCGTTGGATAAAAAACGAATCATTACTTCTACAGAAGCATTAAACCTGAAGGAAGTTCCCAAACATTTGATTGTGATCGGCGCAGGTGTGATTGGCGCAGAACTAGGGTCGGTATATGGCCGGTTAGGTGCTAAAGTAAGTTTTGTAGAGTTTGCTGGTTCCATGATTCCGACTATGGATGGAACCATGGGGAAAGAACTGCAACGGGCAATGAAAAAACTGGATACCGATTTTTACTTTAACCATAAGGTGACTTCTGTTGAAAACAAAGGCGATGAGGTAGTAGTAATTGCAGATAACAACAAAGGCGGCACCCTTACCCTTTCCGGAGATTACTGCCTGGTGGCAATTGGGAGAAAGCCCTATACAGAAGGCCTGAACCTGGAAAAAGCCGGGGTGCAGAAGGATGAACGAGGCAGAATAGTGGTTGATGAACATTTACAAACCAATGTACCCGGTATCTACGCTATAGGTGATGTAATCCGGGGAGCCATGCTGGCACATAAGGCCGAAGAAGAAGGTGTATTTGTGGCAGAGACCATTGTGGGGCAAAAGCCACATATTAATTATCTGTTAATTCCCAATGTGGTGTATACATGGCCAGAAGTAGCAGGGGTGGGATATACCGAGGAAGAACTGAAAGCCAAAGGGATTGCCTATAAAACGGGTGCCTTTCCTTTCAAAGCTTCAGGCCGGGCCCGTGCCAGCATGGATACGGATGGAACCGTAAAAGTGCTTGCCGATAAGCAAACTGATGAAATTTTAGGCGTACACATGATTGGCCCACGTACAGCCGATATGATAGCCGAAGCCGTAGTAGCTATGGAATTCCGGGCATCTGCCGAGGATATTGGCCGAATGTCGCATGCACACCCTACGTATACAGAGGCACTAAAAGAAGCCTGCTTAGCCGCTACAGATAATAGAGCCTTAAATATTTAGGGCTAGTTGGTGATGCGAGTACATAAAAAAAGCCGGAACTGTCCGGCTTTTTTCTTTAAAATATACTCATTCAGTAATAGTAGCAACTGAAAAATTCAAATTAATAAATGAAATTTTTTATTAAAATAGTGCAAATAAATATAAAAGCTACGACAAAAATTTCGTATTATTAAAAGTTATGCCCCACTTATGGAACAATCATTACATCCTATAGAATTTAAGGAGTTGCGTAAAGCCTATCGAGAAGTAAAAGGATTTCTTGAACAGGAAACCGCAGGGCAAATATCCTCTGTGAAAATTGATATTGAAGATGACCTACAAATCGCAGGCGATGATACCTATGAACTAATGGAAAAGTTCATAACTGTTTACAGGCTTGAAGCAAATGGGTTTGATATCACACAGCACTTTTTAAGTGAAGGAGAGCAGTTTAATTCTGGCATAGCTCTCTTACAATTAATAAGCCTACCCATCATTTTATTTATTTGGCTGCTAAAAGTATTGACGTTTGGTAAAGTTGATTGTACTAAAGTTGTTGTCTTGCCAGATGCTAACCGGAACACGGCAGGATTGACGTTTGGAGACCTGGTGACATGGTATATTAGGGGAAAATATAGTTTAAGAAAGGATGTTTGTTTCGTACTCAGAGGAGGCGCATAACACAGGTTTGCCAGTATAGCGGCTATGTGCTAAATTCAGCATCAGATCATTAATCGGCGAACGGAAGTAAGTCAAGCAGTCGAAACACAGACTTCCGACGGAATACTAATTCCCAACCTGCATAAAGCCCTGCTCGTTAGCTGTAACGTTAAAAAGTACGAAAATAAAAGGTTTTCTAAAATTCAGGACTTTATGTATCTTTGATCAGATGCAAAATCATCTAAAGCATGAACTACACGATGTCATTTCAGGAAAGAGCCAAGTTAGGTTTGGAGCAACTATCCAAGCAGTCGCCAGTTACCTTAGCGATGGCACGCAGGCAAGCCCAAAAATTGAAGACACAAAGCAAATCAGAGAACAAGAAACAAAGAGGCTAGAAAATTTTATTTCTGAAAAGGACCTTTGGATAAACGATATTGATTTCTCCCAATACATAAGTGAAGGTGCCGAACAAAGAGTCTTCTTGAAAGATGCTAATCATGTTCTGAAGTTAAACGATGCTATCTATTACAGTTTTTGGAAAGATTATTTCAATAATTTATTATTACACAACTTCTTCTTTCCAGATACTGCCTATCAACTGATCGGTTTTACAAAGGAGAATACTATTCTCTATGCGGTCGTTCAACAATCCTATGTTGCCATCACACAGAATACAGACTTGGAACAAGTGAAGGCTTTCCTTGGCTCAAATGGCTTTATAAATACCCGCAATAATGACTATTTTAATCCCTACCTGGGTATTATTTTAGAAGATTTGCACGATGAGAACGTTTTAACCCGAAATAAAATACTGTATTTCATTGATACAGTATTTTACATAACCAAGGAGTTTTGGGCTGAAAATAAAGACTACTCCTAGCAGCAAATTGGCAAAACGGCGGCAACCATCCAAACCTTGGACTTTCCGTTTCTAACAATGGCTATCTTTAAACCTAAACTTTACCAACCTTATCCGCCACTTGGCCAAGCCGCAATACATTGATGATAGGTTTGTGCTTAAGCCAATGTGATTTGGCAGCTGTCATGAAAATTAGGGCAAGGCAATGCTGCATCATCATTTATGAATAATCATAAAAAACTATAGATAAGATGGAGAACAATAAGGTAATACTAGAAAAAGCCAATGCAGCAATCACCAACGGCAACAATGAGGGATTCCTCGCTTTCTGTACCGAAGACACCAAATGGACATTTGTAGGCGACAAGGTACTGGACGGAAAAGAAGCTGTTAGGCAGTGGATGAGAACGGCCTATGTGGAGCCGCCAACGTTTATGGTTGAAAATTTAATTGCCGAAGGTGACTTTGTTACGGCACTCGGAAGAATCAGCATGAAAGACGAAAATGGAGAAATGGCCGACTATACATACTGCGACGTGTGGCAATTCCGCGAAGGCAAAATGGCCGGGTTACAAGCCTTTGTCATCAAAGCCTGAACATAGTCAAAGCTAATAACTGTAGGGAGTAATTGGAATCAAACATATCTGCAGATAATACATTGGAGCACCTGCCAGGAAACCTAGCTAAAATTGCCATTTCAAATACCATTGATAGGGTTTTAGTTCAACGCAAAAGCTAGTGTCAACATTGAGTCAGTGTTGCTTGGTTTCTACCACATGTTCTGCGTATTCTTCCAGTGATTTGATCAGTTGTTTGTCTCCTGATAACCAGACAATGTCTCCTTTTTCGAAAATGGTTGCCGGATCAGGATTGAGAATACGGTTGCCATTACGTTCAATTCCGATAATAAGCCCGTGTGTCCGGTTGCGGATATCAGAGTTCCGAATGCTCATGCCCAGGAAGGGAAAAGTATGGTCGACTACCAGTTGTTTAAGAATTACTTCCGGCGGCAGGGGAGCAGGCTCTATTTGTGGCGGATCTACTACTTGCTTAAACTTTTTGAGTTGTTCATCAGTCCCGACAACGGTTAGTTTGTCAAACGGAAAGATCTGCTCATGCCCCCTGGGTACATATATACTTTTTTTTCCCCGTTCAATCTGGGCAATGTTAACGCCATACCTTTCCCGGAACGATAACTTCTGTAAACTTTTTCCGATACATTCGGATTCCGGACTTACCTCAAAATGCGCAATATGTGCATCCCAGGGCAATAGGCTTTTAGTGGCTGAACCGTTGTTAACTTTTCCATTGGTTTGCGCCAGTTCCCGGGCATTGAGGTTATACAGAAACCGTTTTTCTATCCGGGCATAGGTTTCCTGTAACTTTTGTGTAAACACCGGAAGTATAACGACAATGAGTACAATTGCTCCGAGTAAAGCCACAACGGGAGAAAAGAGCCGATCTAACAGAAAACCAACCAGCACAACGCCTAATATAAGTCTGCCAGCTTCCATCGCCACCAAAGGACCTCTGTTGAACCGCCGGTTTTTCCAGAGTGTGTTGTAAGAATGTGTGCGGATTTTACGAATAGACAGCGCCCAAAGGAACGGAGTAATGAGGGCAAGGGCAAGAATAGCGGTAAGTGCCTCTGACCAAAGATTGTCGAAGAAATTTCTTTTAAAAAAAGGGGCAACTATATTGGTACAAAGCAAAACAATGCCAACAATTACTACTGTATTGGTTACCAATATTCCGGCAAATGTGCGCAAGACTTGCTTCCAGTCGTTTACTGCTACAATGGTTTGCGTACTGGTACTGTAGTTATTCAAAAAGTTTCTCCAGCGTAAGGGCAGGCGTTTATCTATCTGATGATAGAGTGGTTCGGCCAGGCGGATCATGTAGGGTGTAGTGAAAGTAGTAATGGCGGATACCGCTACGGCAATCGGATAAAGAAATTTACTGGTGACATTCAACGACAGGCCTAAGGTGGCTATAATAAAAGAGAATTCGCCGATCTGCGTCATGCTCATGCCTGTTTGTAAGGATTGTTTCAGCGGTTGGCCGGAAAGCAGCGCGCCGAAGGTTACATTCAGTGACTTACCCAAAATGACTACCAGGGAAAGGATAGCCACCGGTCCGGCATATTCCAGCAATATTTTCAGGTCGATCAGCATGCCTACCGATACAAAGAATACGGCTCCGAATAAATCTTTCACCGGCTGCATCAGGTGTTCAATCTTTTCAGCATATAAGGTTTCAGCCAGGATAGAGCCCATAATAAAAGCCCCCAATGCCGCCGAAAATCCCGCATTAGTAACGAGTATTACCATCAGCAGGCATAAAGCAATGGAAATGACTAGTAGTGTTTCGTTGGTAATCAGGCGGCTATTGATGCGCAAAAAAGAAGGAATTAAATAAATACCTCCCAGAAACCAAAGAATAAGGAAGAAGCTTAATTTGAGAATAGATACGACTAACTCCATTCCTGCAAACTGCTGCGAGACAGCTAAGGTTGAGAGTAAGACCAGCAACAAAATAGCTACCAGGTCTTCTATAACCAGTATTCCAAACACTAACCCGGCAAATTGCTGGGTTTTCAGGCCTAGTTCATCAAACGCCCGGATAATAATGGTAGTAGACGATATAGCAATGATGCCTCCCAGAAACAAACTATCCATCCCGGACCATCCCAGCCAGTAGCCAGTTAAATACCCAAGAACCAGCATAACTCCAATTTCTACCAGTCCGGTTATGGAAGCGGAGCCGCCTACTTTAACTAGTTTCTTAAAGCTGAATTCCAGCCCCAGGCCAAAAAGCAAAAAGATTACCCCAATCTCAGCCCATATACGGATAGTCTCCGGATCGGCAATAGTTGGGAAGATAGGAAAGTTAGGCCCGACCAGTAAGCCCGCCAGAATATATCCCAGAACAAGCGGTTGTTTTAGCTTTTTAAAAACAAGGGTGGTTACACCGGCAGCACCTAGAATTAAAGCCAGATCTATAATTAATTGGGGTACATGCGCCATAACTGATCAAAAATTCACAAAACATACGTCAATTAACAAAAATAGGCTAAAATACTGCTTAAGAACCGAAAGCGTAAAATATATTTAGTTTCTAAACAGGTTAGCAACTGCCAGAAAGATATACGTTGTTTTCCCACATAAGATAAATTAATATATTCGACCATGCGTTTGTCATTTAATTATTCCGGGAGAGGTGTTTGGCTACATACTCTGCTGTGCCTGGCTACCATTGCCTGTTCTCCTGCTGAAGATACTGGAACCAGTCAAAATCAGTCCGTATATACATATTCGGATGTAGAATTTAACAAGCTGGCCAAGCAGCAAAAAGTATATGTGCCTGCCTATTCAGATATTTATCATTTAGATGGGAATAAACGTTTTTTATTAACGGTTACAGCTGTTGTAAGAAACACCAGCTTGCAGGATAGTGTATATGTGAATAAAGTAGATTTTTTCGATTCACAAGGAAGCCTAATCCGCACGTATGTGCCACGTACAATAGCAATTGGGCCATTGGCTTCTGCCGAATTTATAGTGGAATACCAGGAAAAACAGGGGGGAGCCGGCGCTAGTTTTATTATTGACTGGGGTAGCCAGAACGTATCGGCCAAACCTTTAATCCAGGCAGTAATGATAGGCACGTTATCGCAACAGGGAATTTCTTTTATTACAGAAGGAATAAATATACAAAACCTGACAGATAGCACTTCAGTGAGTAAATAGTAACTAGAAAAGAGCTATTTTTACATCCATAATGGTTTGTACTTGTAAAACAAGTTATTGGTAAATATTTGACTTACAAATGATTGGGTGGGTTTTGATAAACAATTTGTTAAGGAAAACATAAAGTGGAGAGGCGATTTTTATTCTATTTGGTATATGGCAATTGACGAAGAAAAACTAGACTACATTCATCTGCTGCTGGATGAGCCGATTTATGTACTTAAAGAAAAACAGGAGGTCCCTGTTCAGTTACCAGAAGTAGCCCCACCGGTAAAAGTAGTTGTACCACCTATTCCTGCACCTGAGCCGGTAGCCACGCAACCGCTGCCTCAGCCGCCAGTAACGCTTCCTGTTAAAAAGCCTGTGCCCGTTAACCGGAACAAAGTCATGATCTTGTTTTTTAACGAAGAGTCGCTTTACCTGAAAAAAAATGAAGAAGCGTTGTTACAAAAAATATTATCAGCAGTTCATCTGAAGCTGGAAGAAGTGGATTT
Source organism: Rhodocytophaga aerolata (assembly GCF_030503435.1). Classification (GTDB taxonomy): domain Bacteria; phylum Bacteroidota; class Bacteroidia; order Cytophagales; family 172606-1; genus Rhodocytophaga; species Rhodocytophaga aerolata. The sequence goes on along the minus strand of NZ_JAUKPO010000004.1, from coordinate 352,853 downwards.
GGTAAACCTGAACAACATCCGCCGGATCGATTATATAGATATGTTGAAAGACAAAGTGCTGAACCAGCTGATCAGTTTTGGGATTTCCCTGACAGAACTTAACCTGCAAATTCATTTGATTAAATACCAGGTGGAAAAGATTGAAGGCATAGATATGCTCCTGGCAGACAGCCTGAGTGTATTGGAATATGACCAGGATTTGAAAAAACAGCTTTGGAAATGCCTGAAAGAAATGTTTGCAAAATAACATTAGTCCACCTAGCCAGATTCTACTCACCTGCCGAGAGATACTAGTTAAGAAATGTTGCCAGGCTGATCTGGAATTTGAGCAATTAATTCTGTAATAATCACATCAATTTCCTGGCTTATTTCCCTGCTGGCCACAGCAAGCATAGATGTGTCCTGTTCACCGGATTGCAGTAAGTCAGTTGCCCGGTCAAGAAGTTGAGAAAGGCGGGTGGCTTCCAATGAACGGAGAGTCATTTTACTTTTGTGGGCTACTTCCTCAAACAATAGTATATCACGGGTATAAAGAGCCTCTTTAAAATTTTGCTGAAAGCTGGTAAAATTTTCAATGGATAACCTGATCAACTCTGTTAGTTGGGTGGTGTCATGTCTGGTTAGTTTTCTAAACTCGTTCAGGTTGACATGCCAGCTTGGATCTGTAGGCGGTAATATGCTTGTTTCTACTGAAAAACTGCCCGAGGTATTGCCTGCTTGTTGAGGGGTAGCCGTGCTGTACAAGGCTATTTTATTGTACAGATCTCTAGGGTTAAATGGCTTGCCTATAAAGTCAGTAATACCGGCGTAGTCAAGTCTTTGTTGAAGGTCAAATTTGGAGGAGGCCGATAGGGCTATAATTGGTAGTTTCTTAAATTTTTCATCCGGCAAGTTGCGTACCATTCTGGTAGCATCGTATCCGTTGAGTTTGGGCATTTGCAAATCCATTAAAACCAGGTCATAGGTATGTTGCCGGATTTTCTCTATGGCTTCTGAGCCATCTTCCGCTACATCAAAGGCTACCTCCCAGCTTTTCAGATATTGGGAGAGAATAAATATATTAACCGAATTATCCTCAGCCAACAGCAACTTTATGCCACGCAAAGAACCTGGATGGCTGTGAGGCAGGTCTACTAACTGCTGACTTTCGGGCTGAAAATCACTGATTGGAAGTTTAAGTGCAAAGCTGAAACTTGATCCTTTGCCCAGTTCACTCTCTACCTGAAGCGTAGCGTTATACAGGGCCAGTAGTTTTTTACTGATTGCCAGTCCCAGGCCAGTGCCTCCATATTTTAGGTTTATTTCATAATCTGCCTGGGAGAACTCTTCAAAAATCTTGTGAATTTTATCTGCTGCTATGCCTATGCCGGTGTCCGATACTTTAAACTCTAGTACCACATCTTTGGAGGTAACTTCAATGGCCTGTACTCTTAGCGTAACAGAGCCTGTGTGAGTGAATTTTATGGCATTGCCTATCAGATTGGTCAGTACTTGTATAAGCTTTACCGGATCGCCAAGTAAGAATGAAGGCAAACGGGCATCTATTTCATGGGTAAGTGTTATTTCTTTTTCTTCCGCCTTGGGCAGCAGGTTGTATATCAGATGTTGAAGTAGCTCCCGGATATTAAAAGGCCGTTCTTCCAGGCTGATTTTGCCAGATTCAATTTTATTAAAATCCAGAATGTCGTTGATCAGGTTCAGCAGATTCTCAGACGAAAGTTTGAGTATACGCAGGTATTCCAGTTGCCTGGGACTTGGGTCGGTTGCCTGCAAGAGGTTAGCCACCCCAATAATGGCATTCATCGGCGTGCGGATTTCGTGGCTGACCGTAGATAAAAATTCGGCTTTTGTTTTAGCCGCTTGCTCTGCTTTCTTTTTGGCCTGAAGCAACTCTGCCTCGTATTTTTTCCGGTCTGAAATATTTACAAGAGTTGACCGGTACAAAACCACTTTGCCTTCTGCATCTGTAACATGCGAGGAATTTATTAGAACCGGCAGTAAAGCCCCCGATTTGCTAACCAAGTCATAACTAAGTTCATTAACCGAGCCTTGCATGCGTATGAGCGGAGCATGATGTGTTTCGTAAAATATTTTTCCACCGATTGGAAGTAGCTCCTGAAACCTCTTCTGGTGCAAAATTTCAGTTTTATGATACCCGAGCCATTGGGCTAATGTAGTATTTAGCTTTACAATGGTTCCGTCGGGGAGAGATGAAAAATAACCACAAGGTGCATGTTCATACAGATCTTCGAAGCTTTCGTCTAAGAAATGCTGATAAACCAACTTGTCGTTTTTTTCTTTCACTATCAGGAAGTAGTTAAATATGCTTTTATTGCTTTAATCGTTTCTTCAGGCGCACTTAAGTTAGGGCAGTGGCCGGTTGCTGCTAACACATTGAGTGTGCTATCGGGTATATGTTTGTGTAAATATTCGCCTACAGCATACGGGGCGATTACATCTTCGGAGCATTGCAAAAGCAACGATGGTGTTTGCAGCTTTTGTATATCCGACCGGTTATCAGACAAAAAAGTTACTCTGGCAAACTGTCTGGCGATTTCAGGATTTGTTCTGCAAAAACTGTTCTTTAGCTCATCGCCTAACTCTGGTCGGTCTCCATTGCCCATAATTACCGGAGCCATGGCACTTGACCATCCCAGATAGTTACTATCCAGTGAATCTAACAAGCCTTCAATATCGGTGTGGCTAAAGCCGCCGACATAGCCATTTGCCTCATCATTAATATAACAGGGAGAAGGGCCAATAAGTACTAGTTTATCAAAACGTTTAGGTTCTTTGAGGGAGGCTAATACACCAATCATAGAGCTTACCGAATGTCCTACAAAAATACTACCGGTAAGTTTTAGGGCTTCACAGATTTCCAGCACATCATCTGCATATCCTTGTAACGATTGGTATTTGTAATAGTTGTAGGCAGAAGAATCTGAGTTTCCTGCGCCAACATGGTCGAACAAAACAACTTTGTAGGCATCTGTAAAGGCAGGGGCTACAAATCGCCACATATGCTGATCGCAGCCAAAACCATGAGCAAACAAGATGGCCTTATCGCCGTTTCCATATACTGTTACATTATTTCTTTTCAGTACGTCCATAGGCAATAAGCAGGGAGAGTAAACAGATGGTTAAGCAGTACGTTCATAAGAGCAGTTGAAAAAATTGGCTGTCACTCACAAGACATGTCTGGTAAAGTAAAAAACGTCTTGGCTAAAATACTAAGTGATTGGGTATTTATCCAGAAAAATCTGGCTTATCTGGGAGAATAAATTAGCCGGAGTACATGTAGAAGGGAAACGGAAACTAACAAATAAATTCAATCAGCCGGCGAGGCTATTTATTAAACCTCACCTGCTAATTAAATTATTCCTGTAAAATAGCTATAATAAACGACTAGTAATCAATTAATAAGCTGCTAATGTGCTTCCAGCCAGTTATTGCCGGTACCTAACCCAATTTCCATAGGGACTTCCAGAGGCAAGGCATTTTTCATTATATCTTCCACTGTTTTTTGCAGCAAATCAATTTCGTCTTTGTGTGCATCGAACACAAGTTCGTCATGTACCTGCAAGATCATTTTTGATTGTAATTTTTCTTTTGTCAGCCAGTCATGAATCCGGATCATGGCCAGTTTGATCATATCAGCAGCGGTTCCCTGGATGGGGGCATTGATGGCATTCCGTTCGGCAAAGCCCCGGTCTGTCATGTTGCGTGAATTAATGTCGCGGAGGTAGCGGCGGCGGCCCAGTAAGGTTTCCGCGTATTCGCATTCACGGGCTTTTTGAATAGAGTCGTCCATGTATTTTTTTACGGCCGGAAACTGCTCAAAATAAGCCTCAATAATTTCTGCCGCCTCTTTGCGGGAAATATTCAGCCTGGCTCCTAAACCAAAGGCGGAAATACCATAGATAATCCCGAAGTTAATGGTTTTGGCTTTGCGGCGCATATCTCCCGTAACCTCGGTTAAAGGCACTTTAAATACTTTGCTTGCTGTGGAGGTGTGAATATCAATGCCTTGCTGGAATGCCTCTATCATGGTCTGGTCTTTGCTGAAAGAGGCCATAATTCGCAATTCTATCTGAGAATAGTCAGCAGAGAGAATCGTATATTCCTTACTATGCGGAACAAAAGCCTTCCGGATTTCTTTCCCTCTCTCTGTCCGGATAGGAATGTTCTGCAAGTTAGGATTTGTAGAACTCAACCTGCCTGTAGCAGTAACTGCCTGATTAAAAGAGGTATGAATTCTTCCGTCTCGAGGGCTGATCAAGGCAGGCAGGGCATCAATATAGGTTGATTTTAGCTTTTGCAGTTCCCGGTAATCCAGTATATGGCTGATAATTTCGTGGTCGGCTTCCAGTTTCGAGAGAATATCTTCTCCGGTAGCATACTGGCCGGTTTTTGTTTTCTTGGCTTTAGGATCCAGCTTCATGCGGTCGAAAAGCACTTCACCTAACTGCTTGGGAGAACCGATATTAAAAGGCACACCAGCCAGTTCAAATATCTTATCTTCCCGCATTTTCATATCTATTTCCAGGGTTTTGGAAAGCTCACTCAACGCGGCAGTATCCACTTTTACTCCATTTTTTTCCATAGATGCCAGTACCGGAACCAGTGGGTTTTCTACCTCATGGAAGAGTTTGTCCATCTTGTTTTCTTTCAGCATCGGTACAAACACTTCCTTTAGTTGCAGGGTAATATCCGCATCTTCACCGGCATATTCAGCGATCTTCTCTATTTCCACTTCCGACATATTGCTCTGGCTTTTTCCTTTCTTGCCAATCAACGATTCGATGGGTACCATCGTGTAATTGAGGTACGTTTCTGCCAGTATATTGATATTATGCCGCATATCAGGCTCTATGAGGTAATGAGCAAGCATCGTATCGAAAATTTTGCCATTTACTGCCACACCATAATTTTTCAGCACAATAATGTCATACTTCATGTTCTGGCCTACTTTGCCAATCGCAGGGTTTTCCAGTAGCGGTTTAAATTCATCTACAATTGCCTGGGCTTCCTTTTGGTCTGGCGGAATGGGTATGTAATAGGCCTCATTTTTATAATAGGAAAAGGCCAGGCCTACTAAATTTGCTTCTGTGGCATCCAGGTTGTCGGTTTCCGTATCGAAGCAAAATTCATCTTGCCGGTTCAGGTGCTCAATCAGCATTTGCCGAAGTTCGGGTGTATCTATTACATGATACTGATGTACCACTGTATGGATGTTTTCCCGGTTGCTTTCGATGGGTTTTTCTTCCGTTACCAGGGCCGGATCAAAATCCAGTTCAAAAGATAAAGACGTTTGGCCCATAGACTTGCTGGCAAATTGCTTGGTGGCAGCCGGAACGGCCGGTGTTTCTTCTCCGAAAATCCGCTTTTTAATGGTCCGGAATTCCAGTTCATCCAGCAAATGTATTAGTTCTTCTTTATTAGGATCAGAGCAGCGAAGTTCTTCGGCTTCAAAAGGCACCGGAACATTTATGTCAATGGTAGCCAATTGTTTAGATAGCAACGCTTGCTGTGCATGTTGAAGTACATTTTCCTTCTGCTTGCCCTTCAGTTTATCGGCATTAGCAATCAGGTTTTCAATCGTATCATACTCTTCTATGAGTTTTTGCGCTGTTTTTTCGCCAACTCCAGGAATACCGGGAATGTTGTCTACCGCATCGCCTTGCAGGCCCAGCATATCCACTACCTGGTCTATGCGTTTGATGCCCCATCTGGCTAATACTTCCGGAACTCCCATTACCTCAATTCCTTTTCCCATAAATGAGGGTTTGTAGAGATAGACATGTTCTTCTACCAGCTGGCCATAGTCTTTGTCGGGTGTCATCATAAAAACCTCAAAGCCTTCCCGGGCTGCCCGCTTAGCTATGGTGCCGATAACATCGTCTGCTTCATAGCCATCCAGCATCAATACCGGAATGCCAAAGGCTTTTACCAGTTTTTTAACATAAGGGATGGCAAGGGTAATATCTTCGGGCTGAGCCTGCCGCTGGCTCTTGTATTCGGTATAGGCGGTATGGCGGAAGGTAGGCGCAGAGGTATCAAAAGCTACGCCGATATGCGTGGGTTTTTCTTTTTGAAGTACTTCCAGTAAGGTATTGGTAAAGCCAAATACGGCACTGGTATTCATGCCTTTAGAAGTAATGCGGGGAGCTTTGCTAAAGGCAAAATGCGCCCGGTAAATTAAGGCAAATGCATCTAATAAAAAGAGTTTATGATCTGGTTTACTCATATGTACGATGGTGGTTTGTGCAAAATAGTAATTTTAGTGACGCGTTTTTATAAGTATGAATGATAGCCGGTAGTACTTAGGTATACAGGCAAAAGGAATTAATCTACTTTTACTGGTTTAGGATTATATTTTCCATTTTTATAGGTAAACTTCCATTTTTCCTCATACAAAGAGGAATATACGATCTCTATAGAAAAACTATCACTGCTAAATACTTTTTCTAAAACGGTGGTGGCTTGGGAATCATTTGAGGTTAGCAGTGCTAGTGCTTGGCCTGCTGGTATGACGTATCCGGCCACTACATTATTTCTGCCAGTACTTATCTTATGATCTGGATAAATTCCTTGAATAAAAAAATCGTAGATACTTTTGTATTCTTTTCCTTGATAAGAAATTTTTATGTCTTCAATAAAGGCAGGACCTACGCCATTGTTAAACAACTGCAAACTAATTGTTTTCTGGTCTTGGTTGACATACCCTGTATACTGGGTAATCATCAGATAAGGCAGCACACTTCTGAATTGCTGCTTCTGGATTAAATGCGTCTGGTAGGCAAAGGTGAGAAACGTACCAACACTTATTAAGAAGGCACTGAATGACATTAGTTTATCCGGATTCCAGGTTTTCCTAAATGCCCGATTAGGGCTAACAGGCTCAGTTTTGTTATCCGGTACTACCGTTTCAGAAGTATTTAGCTGTTCAGTATTCATCTAAATCAAGGGTACGCTTTAAGTTATTCTTGCTTGTAAAAAAGGGGTCGAGAGGTTCAACGTTTGCTGAAGTTATCAAGTATTTACAGAAATGTATGTATTTTCAGTTAAAGAAAACAAAACTATTAAAAGTAGCCGATGTTCAATAGTTTCGTATAAGAATAGTAAACATATTTATAGCCTATATGCCCGAAGAACTCATTCTGCCGCCTTCCCATATTACCCGAAAACACTCCCTGACGAAACGGATGTATGAGAGCTGGATGGTAAGCAGGTGGCTTAGTCTGGATGTGGCGGCCGGGGCAATGGTCTGTTGCCTGATGGCTTGTAAAGTGTGGCAGGTTCCTTCGATTCCCTGGCCAGCTGTACTTATATTAGCAGGTACGGTTCTACTGATTTATACAGCGGATCATTTGCAGGATGTCTGGCATACTGCGGGAAAAGTATTTTCACCCAGAAGAAAATTTCACTGGCAATACCGCCATCTGTTGCTTAAGGCTTGCCTGATTTTAACGGGCATCCTGGGAGTAAGCGTTCTGCTTTTTTTATCCTTGAAGATTATCGTGTTTGGAAGTATGCTGGCTGTGCTGGTTGTCCTGTATTTATGGCTGGTAAGTAAGATAGGCACGAACGGTGGTCTTCCCTGGTTTCATAAAGAAGTAATTATTGCCTGCCTCTACACTGCTGGTATATGGGGAGTGGCCGGGTTTTCTGCCGGCCATCTTTCTACGTCCTATCTGTACTTTGTGGGTGGCTTTTTTTTGATAGCTCTACAAAATTTGCTGCTGTTTTCGTATTTCGAACGGGAAGAAGACTGGCTGCAGGGCCAGCGGTCCATGGTGATAAATCTGGGAGTCAGGCGTGTAAAACGGCTGCTGGTGCTGCTTTTTGCCTTGTCGGGGTTACTATTAATAATTGCCTGCACAGCCAGCTTAAGTGCACTTGAAAAACAGGTGCTTTTTACAGAAGGCTGTATGTCGGGTGTGCTGCTGCTGCTATTTATCTTTCCTTCGTTTTTTTACCAGCATCGAAGATACCGCTGGCTGGGAGATGGTATTTTTCTATTGCCTATCTGGCTGCTGGTATAGAATAAACTAGAGTATTGATTGATAAAACTTCCATTAAATTCTATATTTAGCTATACTCAAGATTTATTCAAACTTTTATCTTTATAATGTTAGTACTTCAAAATACGTTGATTCTCCTTATAGTATTATGCTGCCAGGCAGTTTATAGCCAAAGACAGGTACTCGGCAGAGTGCTGGATGAAGACACAGATAAACCAATAAATGCTGCAACTATAAGCTTGAATAATGCCAATAGCATCACTGCAACTAATTATCTGGGCTTTTTTCAGATCACTGTAGATAGCAGTAATCTTTTACAGATATCTGCGGAAGGATATAAATCTGTGCAGTTTAGTATTCCGGCAGAAGACAAATTTCAAGTTCATTTACAGAAACAAACAGCCACAGAACAGACCGCAGGCATTAAGGAATTATTTGAATACCTGAAATATAATCTCAACTATCCTATTAATGCACTGGAGGGTAACATCCAAGGGAAAGTATATGCATCCTTTGAAATAGACAGCTTGGGCAGGTTGCAGACGATAGGAATACATCAAGACGTTAAAGGTCGGTTTGAAAAAGAGTTAATCCGTGTTCTGAAAAACGCTCCACAACATTGGGGAAAACATCCAACATCCAGAACTTATATCTTACCTGTTGTTTTTGCTATTCAAAATGCCAAACCTGCTAAGCAAAACCCTCAGATGAACTTACCAGAAGGTATAATGCTGAAAGAAATTAGTGTTACTGCAGCATCAAGAACATATATGATTACAAGGTGATAACTTGCAAATGCGTAATACAGAATTACTTAAAATTGCCACCAGCTATTCTGTTCCACAGGAGCTTCCAGGATGAGCGGCTTGCCAATTTGCGGAATAATTACCGGAACCTGTAGTTTGCTGGCTTCTTTGATTACCCGCTGAATAGGTTCATCCCAGGGATGGTACGCTAAGGCAAATTTACCCCAGTGTACAGGAAGCAAAGCTTTCGCCTGCAAATCTAGCGTTGCTTGTACGGTCTGTTCCGGAAACATATGTATGTGGGGCCATGATTCTCCATATTGGCCAGCTTCCAGAATGGCCAGATCAAAAGGGCTGTAGCGGCCGCCAATTTCTTTGAAATGCTCTCCATATCCGGAGTCTCCGCCAATCAATATCCGGGTATCATATAAAGTAAGTACAAAGGAAGCCCATAACGTTTTGTTCCGCACCAGCCCTCTGCCAGAAAAATGCCTGGCAGGCGTAGCCGTCAGGTGCATATGCTCGTCTACCTGTTGGCTTTCCCACCAATCTATTTCTGTAATGGCAGCTGCCGGAATGCCCCAGTGTGCCAGATGCGAACCTACGCCCAAGGGGGTGCAAAACTTTACCTGGGTAGATTTCAGTGCGGCAATGGTCGCATAATCCAGGTGATCGTAATGGTCATGTGTAATAATAACCAGGTCGAGCGGAGGCAGATCAGCCACCCGGTACAGTGTAGTTCCTTTAAAAGCTTTTCCGAACATGGAAACCGGAGAAGCCTGTCCGTCCAGTACCGGGTCTACCAGAATGGTTTTATTCCGGTAGCGGATCAGGTATGAGGAATGACCAAACCACACAATCACCAGTTTATCTGAAGCCAGATTTTTTAAATCTGTTTGAATAGCAGGGATTAGTTGCTGGGGACTGGCAATTTTTCGCTTGCTCACAAAATCGTTCATCATTTTCAGGTAAGAGGCGTCGGGCAACATGACATCTGTAGGTATTAGATTCTGAAATGCACTTCCTTGATAATGTGGCGATTGTTGTATTCTTGTTAACGTATTTCCTGAAGGATTTTTACCCAATGATCTGATCAGCATATCCGGAATAGTAAAGGCTTTGAATGTAAGCCAATAGACGTAGAGGGACGGAAGATATTGTATAGCCCTGCATTTTAACACTTATTTGGCCTATTTACCTTCTGTCAATTTTTTTGTTGGTTATTTCAGATTATGCCTACCTTTCTTCAGAACAACCCAATTATGGTATGAAAAATAAACATCAGCAAACTATGTTAGCTTTTTTATTTCTGTTAGCCGCAGGCTTCGTAAACGTAGCCTATGCCCAGAAAGGAAAAGAAGTAAGGAAATATACGAAAGAAGTGGAGGTGCAAGGAGCCAAATCGGTAAAAGTAGAGCTCAATCAATCGGCGGGCACCTTGCAGGTTAGCGGAGGAAGCAATAAATTAATGGAAGGCCAATTTGCTTTTACAAACGATGAATGGAAGCCCGCCATTGCCTATGCCAAAGAAACTGGTGCCCTCACCGTAAAACAGCCTGGAAACAACCGGAATATGAACATGGAGGACGAAGATAAAAACGAATGGCAGATCAAGCTCAACAAAAATATACCTACAGACCTGGAACTCACCGTAGGAGCCGGACAAAGTACGCTAGATTTGCAAGGAATGCGGCTGACCAACCTTCTGTTAAAAGCAGGTGCCGGAGATTTTACGGTAAATCTGGCGAATACTTCCTTACCCAAGCTAAAAGTTAATGCCGGGGTAGGTGCCATTAAACTAGACCTTACCGGAAAATGGTCTAGTAACCTGACGGCTGATATTAATGGAGGCATCGGCGAAATGACCTTGAAACTTCCATCTACTACAGGTGTACGGGTAAGAGTATCTGGTTTGGGCAGCATAGAGGCGCCAGGCTTCAAGAAAGTAGATGGCTATTATGTAAACAGTGCTTACAAAAAGACTGACCATATGCTAACCATCGATATTAGTGGCGGACTGGGCAGTGTAAACCTGGAATTAGATAAATAAAGGCACGTTACAGAATAACCCCTCTGCCTGGGTCTTTGGCTTCCGGAAAGTTTTTATCGCCCCACTGTTCTTTTACGTTTGTTTCAATCGTGAGACTAAGGGCTGTGATGGGTACATCTTCCAGACGGTTTTCAAACGGATCTTCCGCCCGTTCGCCCACCAGATCCAGGCAGAGAAATACAAAGGAGAGTATAACCGAAATCGGAATGCTTGCCCAGCCAATTTCTTCCACAAACACAAAAGGCAGGAGGGATGCATGTATAAAAACAAATACTCTGGAAAAAAAGCTGTACTGCCTGGGGAATGGAGTGTTCTTAATCCGCTCGCAACGCCCCTGAATATTGTTGAATTCAATCAATGTCTCCTCTAACCGCACGAAGCGGAAATCTGAGATCCAACCCCGGTTATAGGCTCTTCGTAAATCTTCACCCTGCAACTCCAGTAAGTAGTTAGGTGGATTTTTTTTATGACAAAATACTTTGTATTCAGCAGGCATCAGAAAAGCAACCGTATCGGCATATTCATTGGTTTCTTCAAAAATTTCCTGTATTTTAGGGTTGTTGTAGGGCAATTTTTTTCTTAAAAATACCCGCAGGGCATGTACAAAAGCAATATGCCGGTAGACCATGCGCTGTTGTAACTCTTTCGCATTCGCTGCTTCTAAAGGATCATCCGGGATAATCATGGTAATTACCTGGCGTGTCCATGCCCGGCTGTAGTTTACCAGCAGGCCCCAAATTTTACGAGCTTCCCACCACCTGTCGTAGGCATTGTTATTTTTAAAACCCAGAAATATGGCAAGTGCTGTACTAAGTGCAGTTATGGTGCTAAAAGGCAAGTGTAAATGAAATACCTGGTAATAGTCGTGCAGCAGATAAACCACTACGGCTAACAAAACATAGTAAAGCATGCTTTTCCAGGTATAGTGAAGGATGAAGCTCCACTTTAAATTCCTTCTGACAATCATATAATTTGTATAAGGTTATTCCTAAGCCAGCTTTCAATGGAAGGCACGAATGGAAGAATGTATACGTAAGTGCTTGTGTACTACGTAAACCGGGCGTTCTACCTATAACCTGGAAGACAGACACCAGGGGTACCCAAGTTTACAAATATCTATTTTAAACAAAAACAGCCTACTTCAAAGATTTGTACTATGTACTGGTTCGGGCGCTAAATTGTTTTAAAGAAATGCCCCAATCAGCAAAATAAATAGCCTGGTTTCTGCGAAGCAGCAAGGTATGTAGGACTATCGGTGAGATAACATGAATAAAGCTGCAGCACAACCTAGACTGTAGGAAACATTGTGGCCCAGACTCCTTGTAAATAGCAGAACTTCTTCAGGTAACGTCTGGATGAGCTGTGAAAGATCACTTAGCAACTTCTCCAGTATCTGTCTGTTTTGGCTCAATTTTACCTTTTTAAACAGACTAAGTTTACTGAAAGTATGGGTTGAATGAGAGGCTTGGTTTTGTAAGCTAGACAGAGACTTAACTATGTAGTAAGAGGTATGCACAAGGTATCACTAAAAACACCTTTCGATCATCTTTTTTACTTTATCCGGTGTAATGGGTTTTACCAGATAATAGCTTGCCTGAAATTTGCCCGAAAGGGTAATATCATTTGGGTGGTTGGAAGAGGTTAAAATGACAACTGTAAATTGTGAGTTGTTGTCGTAGGTTCTGCGCAACTCTTCTAAAAATTCGAAACCATCCATTCCTGGCATCCGGATATCCAATAAAATCAGATCAGGAATGGCCTTGTCTTTTAAGGTTTGCAGGCAATCCAGGGCTTCTTGTCCATCATGGCACAGAACAATTTCCTCGGTTATTTCAGCCTGTTCAATAACGGATTTGCTTAAAAATGCATCAATCGGATCATCTTCTACAAGTAAAATTTTATTGAATTTTTTCATCAAAAACTGAGTATAAAAAATAAAAAAAATGGGTAATTATGGATAGATACGGATATTGAAAGCAAAGGATTTGCTAATTTGATACAAAAATTAGTATAAAAGCCAGAAATATATCTTTGCTGCCTGGTTTATCCATGAGCCAAGCGAACACCGGGGAAGAGTGCTTTGGTAAATAACCTGGGTAGGGAAAGACGTTTTGCCAGTTTACCCCAGTGAGTGAACAACAAGCTATTAGGTAATCAGTACGTCAGATTTACCCAATGAAGCGGATGTTCTCTGGTTTTATTTTGACAATTGAGCCATCTGTTTGTTCAATGATGGCATGGGTGGCATACACCAGTTGCGGCAGATCTCCGGAATCTTTCTCGGATAGCAGGTGTGTATCGGTAGCCCACCCGTGAAACCAGCCATGTTTGACTTCTTTTTGGGCTACCGCTTTTGTTTTTTCGAAAGGAGAGAGTTTACGGTAATCTTCAGCATTCATCTCATAATATTCTACTTTTCGCAGAGATTCTTTAGTCATAGCTATGCGTACTAATTAAAAAACGAAATTTATAGTTGTTTTACACCAGAAACAAACCTGTCAGTGAAAATAATGGGTGTAAGCCTGATTCAGCGTGAAAATAAAGTATTTTTTTCGGTTGAAAAGAAGCGAATGTGTATATTTTCTATAGTATGGCTACAAATTCATTCTTGTTTGTTCAAACTCTACACTATCTTCTGAAACCCATTTTTCTCTATTTCTGCCTGGCCCTTGGCTGTTTATCTTGCCGGCACACAAGTACACCTGAGCCCTTGGATACAGATCCCAATTGGATTAAACTGGAAATACCCAGGGGCATTGAGGCAAATGCCATTGCCGGCGACCTGGATAAAACCTTGCTTGTAGCAACAAAGAGCATGGCTTATTATACAACCGATCAAGGAAAAACATGGCATGAATCCAAAGATTTTCAAGGTACGGTGCCCAGCTTGTATACTCACCAGGATACAGTTTATCCACTTTTGTCACTGGTTGAGCCAAAATGGCCTGATAAGATGGCTTCTACAGCTTTATACTTCACTACAGATTATGGAAAGAGCTGGAACAGACTTCCCTGGGAGCAGGTAGACAGATTCAAGGTACCAGTTGGCAAAGTTATATCCACCACAGGAATAATGTACCAGATACAAGAAAACAAAACTTTTGCAAATGCAGATGGAAGTTCACTCTTTCTACATCCCTCTACGATTATAAAACGGATGGGTACAACTGCGCAACCCATCAATTTTCCTTTTAAACATATACTTTATAATCTGCATCTCGACTCCCGGAACAGATTGTATGTAGCTGCCTCCGGAGGTACCTACCGTCAAGAAAATAATACGTTCTACTGCTGCGAAGATGATATGCCAGCTATTATCTATGTGTCTAAAAAACCGCTTCCTTAACATATGAATTTATTTCCGGATGAGGTAAACCCCCAATACAAGGAAGATTACACCCAAAACCCGTAAAAAGGTAATTTGCCGCACCACAAACCCAATCAATCCGAAATGGTCGAATATGACAGCAGAAATTAACTGGCCGGCAACGATAAAGCCCAGGGTATTGGCTGCTCCGATTTTAGGCGCAATAATAACGACAGTGGTAATGTAAAAGGCTCCCATAATGCCTCCCAGATATTTCCACCATGAAATTTTATACAGGGTGGCGGCTGCAGGCAATTGCTGATAGCTGGTGAGCATTACATACATAAACAAAACAAAGGTGCCGGTGATAAAAGAAATAAGCGCAGTAAGGGTAGGATTCTGAATGGTTAGCCGAAGTTGAGCATTTACACCAGTTTGTATAGCCACTGCCAGTCCGGCCGCCAGGGCAAACAAGTAATACACTTCTTTTTGCATGGGTGATACGCTAGTAAACGTGAAAACGTGGAAGATGCGAACTTACTCATTTCCACGTTTTCACCTTAGCTAATTGTTACTTTTATTGATTGGCTCTGTTTTCAGCTGAAAATTTAAAAATGGTAGCCTGTTTATAGGTTTCTCCGGGCTTCAGGATGGTGCTGGGAAACGCCGCCTGGTTGGGAGAATCCGGGAAGTGTTGCGTTTCCAGGCAGAAGCCATACCGTTTTACATAGTTCACGCCGCCTTTCCCTGTTAAGGAGCCATCCAGGAAGTTGCCGGCATAAAACTGTACACCAGGCTGGGTAGTATATACCTCCATTACCCGTCCGCTCGTGGGTTCATAAACGGTTGCCGCCAGTGACATTTCGCCAGGGGTTTTCTTTATTAACACAAAATTATGGTCATAGCCGCCACCTGTTTGCTCTATGCGTGCACCAATGGGTTGTGGTGTTGTGAAATCGAAGGGTGTGCCTTTTACCGGGCGGAGTTCTCCGGTTGGAATCATGGTTTCATCCACCACGGTATATTTGTCGGCCTGAATGAACATTACATGATCTAGGTTATTTTTTGCCTGCCCGGCTGCCAGGTTAAAATAGCTATGGTTAGTTAGGTTTACCGGCGTAGGCTTGTCTGTTTCAGCCGTGTAGTTAATGCGAAGTTCGTTATTGTCGTTGATAACATAAGTAACAGTTGCAGTCAGGTTACCAGGATAGCCTTCTTCCATATCTTTGCTCTTGTAGGTCAGTTTCAGGCCATTGTTTATTTCCTCCGGTGTCCATACTACTTTGTCAAATCCTTTAATGCCGCCATGCAGGTGGTTTTTTCCATTATTGGTGGCCAGTTTGTATTCTTTGCCATCCAGGGTAAATTTTCCCTCTTTTATCCGGTTGGCATACCTTCCGGCCACTGCGCCAAAAAATGGATGCCCTTTCAGGTAACTTTCCAGGCTGTCAAAGCCCAATACAATGTCGCCAGGGTTGCCGTTTTTGTCTTTGGTAACCAGTGAGGTAATAATAGCCCCATAATTGGTAATTTTTACGGTCATACCATTGTCATTGGTTAGGGTATACAAATGTACTTCTGTACCATCTTCGGTTTTTCCGAATACTTCTTTCGTTACATTCATGGGTCTGGTCTCGTTAGTGGCTTGTTGAGTAGTATCGGTAGTCTGGGCAGTAGTGCCATTCTGCGTGTCTCCTTGTTGCTGCGAACAACTGCTGAGTCCGAAGGCAGATACCGCGCAAAGCAGGATCATCCATGCTTTTAATTTCTCTTTTGTGTAAAACATAAAAATGACATAGGTTTAAGCGGGGAAAAAATAGCAATTTTTTTTCAATAACTTAGATGAAAGTGATAATACTCCCGAAAAATTACCTCTTTACCTCACCAATCCTGAACCTACAGATCGCATTTTTTAGTGTATCAGTGAAACTTAATTAATTGATTATCATATAGTAATTGCTGAATTAGGCAGATATTCTTGCCACAATATGTGGCAAGGCAGCGTTAGCGGGCAAAATTATATTTCAAGCCAACACCACCGTAATAATTGATCCCGGCAGCCGTGTTATAATACCTTCCTCCAAAGGCATTAATATCATTCCCCAGACTGTAAACCTCATTCAGGGCATTGTCTACGCCAGCATACACATCCAATGAAAATGCGTGTATGGTTCTGCGGAAACCAAGCCTTCCACCCAGTAAAGCATAATCGTTGGCATAAGCCGTATTTGCATCATTGAGAGGAATAAAATCAGTAAAGTTGAAGGTAATGTTGGTATACAACCCAATGCCAGAAGCGGCATCGATGCCAGTGATAATCGTATGAGGAGCAACAGCAGGCAAGCGGTTGTTACTAAAGTCTGTTTCTCCCTGTATATAATTTTTAAATGTATAATGATTATAGGTATAGCTTGTCCAAAGCTTCAGGTCAGATAAGGCGCCTGCTTGCTGCTGAACAAACGGATAACTGGCAGTAGCTTCTAATCCATTCTGGTCTGTATTCCCGGCATTTACAAAGTATTCAGCACCTGCTTCGTTGCTTCGCCGCACAATTGTTTGATTTAGTTGCAAAGAGTAGGCTGTTACATCGAATGATAACTTTTGTACATTCCCCCGGAAACCTAATTCATAATTTACTCCTTGCTCAGCATCTAGATTGCCATTAAAGATACCGGCAGAAGGTAATATTTCCGTTAGCGTAGGAGGGGAGAAACCCAGGCTTACACTGCCATGCACCGCCAGATTTTCGGACAGTTTTTTTAGCAAGGCTACTCTCGGAGAAACAACCGGATTAAACTCGCGGGTCTGGCGGAAGTTCGTTCTGGGGTTGGTAAAATCCTGGTTCCGGTAGCGGAGGCGGTTAAAGCTGGCACCCAGAGTAAGAAAGAAGTTAGCAGGTAAGTCTAACTCTAACTGGCTGAAAATGATAAATTGACGGGTGTTTACTTCAGCATCCAGTTGAAGTGTGTCTGGGGTGCCAAGTCGGTTGCCATACACTTTATCTACGGTAAATAATTGCTGAAACTCTCCGCCAAATGTCCATTCGCTGCTGACAGAACCTATGTCGAACAGATACGAAGTACGGGTACGGGCGCCAAAGCCTTGTTCAGCTTTGCGTTCATAGTTGGATATAAAGGGATTGCGTAGGGTATTAAATGTTCCATAAATAGAGGTGCTGTTACTCCACTTGTCATTAATCTGGTACTGCTGCGAGGCGCCCAGGTACAAAGCCTGAATATAAATTGCTGCCTGCTGCTCTATACTGCCTCTGACAGTAGTATCGCCGCGTTGGTTAATTACCGGCAATCTGGACAAGCGTGGATTTCTGGCAAACTGGGCCGCATTAATTCCTCCCGGTGTCTGGTAATAGAGGTCGGAATACAGCCCCATAATGGAGACATTCCGTTTCTCAGATACCTGGTACTGCGTACGGAAGTTTAACACATCGCGGCGCATGTTGCTATGGTCGCGGTAGCCATTGGATTGTTGATGTGCATAGGTAACAATAGAGTTACTTTGGGTACCGCCCATCCGGAGCGAAATACTATTGCCCACCAGGCCATACGAACCTGCCAATCCGGTAAGTTGAACACTTTTTTCATTGCTTGGAATTGCCGGATTCTGCAACAATACTACTCCTCCGGTACCTGCTCCATAAATGCTTCCGGCCGGGCCTTTAATTACTTCCACACTGCCGATGGTGTGATAATCTAGTAAATTAAGGGCTGTGTTTCCACTGGGGTCAGTAAACGGAATATCGTTCCAGTATACTTTTACATTGCGTACCCCAAAAGGAGAACGCAGCGAACTTCCCCGGATAGAAAGCCTATAACTTCCAGGCGAACGTTCTTCCATCCGCACGCCTGGCAGCGTGTTAATAGCCGGAAGCAGGGATGTGTTGCTGAATCTTTCCAGCGCTTGGGGTGTAAGCAGAGAGATGGAGCCTGCCGTTTCTAACAGTTTGCGGTTATTTTCATAGCCTACTACCACTACTTCATGTAGCTCTTGCTGAGCAGGTTGTAGGTAAATACTTAAAGGTATATCTTCAGCGGCTTTCACCGTTGCAGTCTGATAGCCTACAAATGAAAACTCCAGCCTTGTGGCTACTGAATCGGTAGTAAGGGTAAAGGTGCCATCTTCTCCGGTAACGGTTCCCTGTTGCAAAGGATAGGCTCGTACGTTAACTCCAGGCAAGGGGGTGCGGCTCTGGCTATCCCACACACGTCCGCTGTAGGTTTGTTGTGCATATACACTTGCTGTCAGGCAAGCATTGACTACTATTACAAAAAAAAGTTGTTTCAAGCTCATACAGAAGCTCCGGAGAGATAAATAAGAATGGATGATAAAAATTGAATTACTGACAATACTCAGTATGTGGGAGTAAGGTTAGCTAAATCTACAAATTATTCAGCCCCAGTACCTGAACGCCTTGCTCAAATACCACATCTACTGGAATTTTAGCCTCTTGCAGGCGGTCCAGATCGGCTTGTAGCTGGGCATCTATTTTGCCTCTGGATTCTACCAGTCTGGCTACGCCGGCATAATCTCCATCACCCTGTAAGGTCAGAATCTGCTCAGATAACTCGTTCATGGCTTGTTGCATCTTATCAAAATTAACCCGGTATCTACCAGTGGTAGCATCCCGTTCAAAAGCTCCTTTCTCTTTAAAAAACGAGAAACGGATCATGTTGGCAGTACCGTGGGCACTGGCCGCACCAAAACGGATAGAACGGAAAATGCCGGCCATAAACGTAGTATAATAATCTTTCAGGTCTCCGCTAATTTCCCCTTTCTGATGCAGCTGGGTAATCATATACAGACCTAAAATATCTGCTTTCCCTTCTTCCAGAGCTGAGGCATGTTCTTTTAAAGCATCGCGGACGGTGCCTTTGCCATTAATGGTATTTTTTATTCCTAATCCGTGAGCTACCTCATGAAACATAGTGTTGGCAAAAAATGCATCGAAGTTGATGAACTTACGCTGGTCTTCTGCGATGAGTGTAGCGGCAATAGGAACCATAATTTTATCAAACTTTGCCTGCATGGCATTTTTTAGCTGAAGGCGGCGGGTTCCTTTTTTTAGCTGTACTTCCTCGTCGTTGGGTAGGTTAATGGCAATGGTTTTGCTGCCTGCGTTACAGTCGCCTGCATAATAGACCACATCATACGCATTGAGGTCGGCATCGGCCCCAGGCATTTCTTTTTTATAGGCATCTTTCACCGGAATACCTTTCTGCAATTCGGGTAAAAAAGAGGCATATTTAGCCAGGCGTTTACTCCACGCCTGGTCTTTAATTAAAACATAGGCCTCATGGGCAGCTTTGTAGCCAAATAACCGGTCTTCATAAGTTTCTATAGGTCCGATTACAACGTCAATAGTGTTGTTTTTCATATCCATCCAGGCCATATCGCTGGGCTGATACTTGTCGGTAAGCAAAGCTTCGGCCCGTAAGGTCAGGTACTTTTTTAGGCCAGATTCTTCAGCCAGTTGGGCGGCTTGTTGTAACAAGTCAGCGGCTTTGGTAATCTGCTCTTTAAACTGCTCGTGATAGGGGATAGTGATGAGCTTTCCGGCTTGATCTCTTCTTAAGAATGTGTATTCACTCTTTTTATCTGCTAAGCTTGCCTGTTCAAACTCCTCTTTGGTCATATCTACCGGATAGAAATTTGCGCCTTCCGGTTTGGGCCCAACGCCGGCAATAAATGGCTCGTTGTTTTCCAGTCTGTCCCATGGCCCATAGTTGATTTTTACATAGGTCTGGGCTTGTTTATCAGGCAATACATTCAGTAAAGAGTCGCCTTTCCCATACGCCTCAAACCAGAATAGCTGGTCCATTATTTCACCTGCCTGAATCAGGAGTGGAATCATTTGTTTCTCTTTGGCTGAAAGGCCGGCTAAATCGGCTGTAAGTTTTACAGACTCATACTTGCTTAATTTTGCTGCCAGATCAGTGGCTGTAGAATCTTGGGTAGTTTGCATAGCTTGGGTTTGCTTATTGTTTTCAGTGCAGCTCTGGAGTAACGAAGCCGCCAGCAGGCAGGCAAAAAACGAGTAGGTACTTTTCATGGTTTGTTTTTCTGGATCTGGCTACTAATTTATTTAATAATCCACTAAATAAACCAATAGCCTGTATTTATTCCATGAAACTTATGTGTTCGCACAGCTAATTTCCTGTATTTTCAGGCTTCCTATCTCTGATCGATACGGTACGCAGATACCAGCAAAGCTTGGATGCCAGAGTAGAAACTCCACCTGTAGGTGAAGGAAATCTGCTAAGAATACTGTATGTTTAGAGGTTGAAAGGAAAAATGTCCTGATTAGTTGTTATCCGATGATCGCCTCATGGTTCTTTGGTCCAGCTTTGCCTTTCTCTAGATACAAATAATTACCCATACACTTACGCATCATGGAATTTAATTATCTGAAAGCGTACGCTGCTTTTATCCTGGATAACTGCCTGGATGAATTTGTGCGTATTCACCTGCAACGCGTGAAAGAGATAGAGTTGCCTTTGTTAAAGTTGTTTACAGCCTTCACAGACGAACAGTTATATACCTTTTCTTCTAGTAATACAAAAGAATTTTTGCAAAGCCTGGCTGGGGGAAAGGCCATGGAAAGTGCCCGCCAGCGGAACGATTTATGGAAAGCCAATCTGCTTCCTAATGTGCCACGAAACAGCATAGATGTGAAAGATATGGCCTTTACACCGCACACCCGGAAATATGCGTTCATCCGGCTGTTGAAGGAATATACCCGGGATCTTGATTTATATGAAGCCGTTATAGGGGAGCTGGATATGTTCTATTCTTTGCAACAAGAAATGTCCTTGGAAACCTTTGTAGCTATACAAAATGAACGGGTAATCCAGGAAAAAGACTTTTTAAGTACGTTACTTGACAATACCTCTGACGGTATTTCTGCCTATGACCTGGAAGGCGAAATAACTGTATGGAACAAAGCCCTGGAAGATAGGACAGGGGTTAGCAAAGTACAGGCAATTGGACAACAATTGTTTAGCTTGTTCAGCCAGTATGAAGGTACGGTGATGCAGCAGGCAATAGAACGGGTGCGTAACGGAGAAAAAGTATTTTTGCATGATGTACCCCTGGCTGACCGGACAGGATATTATGAAGCCAGCTTAACTCCATTGATTGACAATAACGGCCAGACCATAGGTTGGCTAACAGTTTCCAGAGACATTACTTCAAAAAAACTAGCCGAAGAAAAATTGCAAAAAAGTGAGGCTGTAATGGCTCAGGCTCAATCTATTGCGCATGTGGGTAGCTGGGAGTGGGAGGCTTCAACCGGGAAAGTAACCTGGTCTGATGAATTGTACCGCATTTTTGGCTACCAACCCCAGAAAGATGAAATAGAGATAAACCAACAATGGTTGCTTCAACATATACATCCTGAGAGTAAGGCCGAAATAGAAAAGATTTATACATTAGTTGCCAGTCACCAGAGTAGTTTCGAGGCCACTGTTCAAATTATCCGCCGGGACAAACGTGTCCGGATTACCCAAACCAAAGGGATGATTCAATGCGACGAGGCTGGCCGGCCGATCAAAATCGTTGGTGCTACGCAAGATGTAACCGAAGAAAAAGAAGCGCAGAGGCTGGTACAGGGTGTGCTCAACGGATCGCTGGCTGGCTTGATCTATTTCCAGTCGGTGCGTTCCGAGGCTGAATCTATTATTGATTTTGAGTATGTATTGGTAAACAATGCTGCGTATCGCCATTTAAAAAGAAAAGAACCCCTAACAGGAAAACGGATGCTGGAGGTGTATCCGGAATTGCAGCAGGCAGATGTGTTCAGGAAATTTACATTGGTGGTAGAAACTGGCAATTCCTATGCAGATACAATTTTGTTTGCCATCGAAAACAAGCCAACCTGGTTTAAGTTATATGCTGTAAAACAATCCGATGGCCTTGTCTTAAGTTTTGAAGATATTACCGCTACCAAAGAAGCCGAAGAAAAACTCCAGAAAGAGAAAGATTTTTCTGATTCACTCATCTTCCACAGCATTGATGGCATCGTTTCTTTAGATGAAAATCTGCACTATACGGCCTGGAACCCGGTGATGGAGAAGTATATTGGTAAAAACCGAAGCGAAGTATTGGGCAAGCATGTACTGGAAGTTTTTCCGGGAACGGAAAATTCTCAAGCCGTACAGGCCATGAAAGCAGCTTTGCGGGGAATACCAACAAAGTTGTCTGACCATGAATTTAATTCGAGAAAAGGCTATTACGATGCGTATGTGTTTCCGTTATATGGCGCCAATAACCACATTGCTGGCGTCATGAGCATTGTGCATGATGTAACCGAACGCAAACAAAATGAATTAAAGGAACGGGCTGCGCAGGAAGAAATCCATAGAAAAAATCAGGAGTTAGCACATGCCCTGGACGAACTGAGGCAGTATAAAGATCACCTGGTAGAACTGAACCTGAGTTTAGAAGAGAAAATTCAAGAGCGGACCAAAGAACTGGTAACAAGTGAAAACCAGCTCCGCCTGGTAAGCGATGCCCTTCCCTTACTGGTTTCTTATATCGATGCCCAACAGCGGTACAAGTTTACCAATAAAGCCTATTCAGAATGGTTTAAGAAGCCTTTGAATGCCATTCAAGGCCGTACCATGCGTGAACTGTTAGGGGATGAGACCTACTTACCAGCCGCTCCGTATATAGAAAAGGTATTACAGGGAGAGCACGTAACTTATGATACCAGCTTTACACATGCAGAAAAGGGAAACCGCTATGTTACTGTTACGTATGTTCCCCACCTGGATCACGGGAAAACAGCAGGCTTTTACGCCATTGTATTTGACATTACCGAACGGGTGAAAAGTGAGCAGGCGTTACAGGCGGCATTTGGGGAAATGGAACAGAAAAACCAGGAACTGAGCAAGATTAATGAAGTACTGGATAATTTTGTATATATGGCTGCCCACGACCTTAAGTCGCCGGTAGCGAACCTCAAATTATTATCTGGTATGTTGCAGCGGGTAGATACCACCTTACACCCCGAACTATACGCTGCCATTGTGGAGTCTGTAAACCGCCTGGATCAGACGATTAATGGATTAGTAGAGGTAATAGAGATACAGAGTGTACAAGATATTCCGGTAAAAGAAGTAGCCTTTCACCAATGTCTGCACCCAATCCTGCAGGATCTGGCAGATGAGATCCAGAGCACCGGAAGCCAGATAGAGGTAGATTTTTCCCAGAAAGATACAATCAGGTATGTGGAAGCCTACCTGCAAAGTATTCTGAAAAATCTGCTGACCAATGCCATAAAATACCGGAGTCATGCAAGGAATCTTCAGGTGCACATCCAAACGAGACAAGAAAATGAATACGTTTTATTAACTGTGTCCGATAATGGGATGGGGATGAATCTGGCTAAATACGGTCAGCATCTGTTCAAACCTTTTACCAGATTTACCAACAAAGCTTCCGGAAAAGGCTTAGGTTTACATCTGATAAAAAGTATGGTAGAGAAAAACGGAGGTAAGGTGCTGGTGGAAAGTGACGTAGAAAAAGGCACCACTTTCCGGATCTATTTAAAAGAATATTAAACTGGCTGTTTTACCTACAATTTTCCGGAGGTTTTAGCTTGTTAGCTCAGAAGTTTTTACTTTTGCCAATCAATTTTTTGTTCCCAAGCATTACGTGCGAATTATTGGTTTCTACCATTTTTATTGAACGCCAGCTAGGGTATTACTTCAAAAAGACGGTACATGTTGATTAAGAATTTATTTATTCTGGATGATGATAAAATAACTACCCATTTAATGGGGGAGATCCTCAAAGAAATATCCTTTGTCGAAGAATTCCATATTGAAAATAATGGCTGGCAAGCCCTGGAATATTTACATAAGCTGCTGCAAACTACTTCCTTTCCGGATGTGCTGCTGGTAGACCTTAAAATGCCTGAAATGGATGGCTTTGAGTTTATTGAGCAGTATGAAAAAACCTTTTTTTCTGCCCATCCCGATTCGGCTGTAGTAGTGATTACTAGTTCTGTGAGTGAAAGAGACAGGCAACGGGCATTGGGATACAAATCAGTTGTTAAATTCCTGATGAAGCCATTCACCGAAAAAGCTCTGGAAGATATTGCCAGACAGCGGCAACCTCATTAAACACTAGGTTTCCTCCGGTCTGGGCAAGGTAAAATAAAAGGTAGCTCCGTTCCCTGGCGATGAATGTGCCCACGTTTCGCCTCCATGCCGTTCAATAATGCGTTGCACTATCGCCAAGCCAATGCCACTACCAGGATAGTCTTCTTTCCGGTGTAGCCGCTTAAACACGCCAAAAGGATCTTCTTGTTTTGTGTGGAATCCAACACCATTGTCTTTTATCCAGAAAGTATAAAAACTAGCCGTCTCATAACAGCCAATCTCGATAAAGGGGATCGCAACCTTCGCAGAAAATTTAATGGCATTCGAAAGCAGGTTTATCCATACCTGATACAATAATTTTTTATCTGCCATTACCTGTGGCAACTGACTAATGGTAAATTGGATTGGTTCAAGGGCTGTACGTTCCTTTAAATCTGCTAAAACTTGTTCTACGAGTACCAGCATATTGAAATTTGCTTTTTGAAGGGCTGTTTTTCCTACCCTGGAAAACCGCAACAAGTCGTTAATTAACCCATCCATCCGGGCGGCGCTTCTTTCTATTACCTCCAGTTGCCGGCTGGCTTCCTGATCAGCTGTTAGGGCTGGGGTTTGGGACAGTAGCCCGGCAAAACCAGAAATGGTGTGGAGGGGCGATTGTAAATCGTGGGAAACAGTATAGGAGAAAGCTTCCAATTCTTTGTTGAGAAATTCCAGGGTATGATTTTTTTCTTCCAGAAGGCCAGAGTACTCTTTAATTTTTTCGTTGGATGCATTTGCCTCTTCCAGCGCTGCTTTGAGTTCTTCATTCAAGGCTTCCAGTTCTTCATTTAATCCTTTCAGCTCTTCGTTTTTGGTATTCAAAGCTTTTTCCAGCTTTTCCCGAAGGGATAGATCGCCGGTGATAATCCGGAAGCCTATGGCAAATATGCTGACAGTCAATATAATGCCAATATAATTAACCCAATAGTTGGTAAGTACATCCCGGTCTGCTTCCTCCTGCAATTTCAACATCATTCCTTCTTCATAGGCTTGCATTTCACCCACATTGGCACGTATGGCATCCAATAGTTTTTTTGCTTTGCCACTGGCTACCCGTGCGGTAGCCTGTTGAATGTGTCCCTGCTTGACTAAGGTAACATGTCCGTTCAGCACCGATATCTGCTGGCTGATCAGGGAGTCCAGCAACGGTACTCTGTCTTGATAAAAAACTAGATTGGCTGTCAACTGCTTCAATAAAAGGGTTTGCGTATGCAGATGTGCAGTTGCTGAAAGATATGGCTCCAGAAAGGATTCCTGCTGAGTAATAATATATCCCCGTTGGCCGGTTTCCGCATCTTTAAGCAGGGACAATACCCGTTCCAGTTGTCTGGAACGCAGCGTAGATTGTTGTACCTGTCTGCTGGATTGAATAAAATCGTTGGTGCTTTTGTAATAAAAAAAACTTATTACAGCAATCAATAAAAAAGCAACGCTAATTCCCAAATAGATACTTGTTTTTAAACGATTCTTCATGGCTTGTAACAATTCTTTAATTTTTTGAAGAAAACTTACACGCTTTTACGTAGAAAATAAAAAAACAAATAGTTGAATGGAACAAGTAGAAGTGTTATTGATAGAAGATAGTGAGTATGATGCTGAACTCACTTTTAAAGCTATGAAGATAAAGATGCCTTCTGTGCACTACCAACACCTGCGGGACGGACAGGAAGCATTGGATTTTTTGCACCAGGGGGATGCTACCACCTATTCTTCTAAGCTACCGCTTCTTATTCTGCTAGATTTAGACATTCCGAAGGTGCCGGGTTTGCATGTACTTGAGCAATTAAAGCGACATCCCCTGACAAAGCGTATTCCGGTGGTGGTACTTACCATCTCTAAAGACCTGGAAAAAATGCGGGCTGCTTACCAGGCTGGGGCCAATAGTTATGTAATTAAACCTGTCAGCTTTGTAAAATTTTCGTTGATCATTGCTGAAATTGTGCATTACTGGCTTTCAGTAAACGACTATCCGGATTATGACAAACTTCCCGGATAAACTACCACCAACTGTACTTCCATTACTACCATAAAGCTTATTTTTCAGGCTAGTCTGGCGGTTTGTTCTTTTTAAATGCTATGGTATTATTTTTATACTAAATATTACATAATAATTATTTAAGTGAATGCTCTGAATCTCCATTGTATTTGCAAATGTTGCTAAAATTAGTAATTATTAGCCCCCATACAATATCCGGAAACAGCCTAATCTACCTTTGTGAATATAGCGTTTACTTAAAATAAAAAAGCATATTTAAAGGTTTTACCTGATGCAAAAGTTGACGTTTAGTATACCCACTAAGGTGAGACACCACATACGTAGATGCTTTCTGTTTCGTAAATTGAGGAATGGCCTATAGAATTTAAGGCTTCAAACGTACACAACTTTTAACACACAGATTCCCTTCATGAACTTTACTGTTAACAAGCTACTTGTTGGCGGAAGCATACTACTCAGTTGTAAAATGCTTCTGATAGCGTACTTAGCCTACCGGAGTTTTATTTCGCTTAAAGAGAAAAACCAATGGGTGCAACATACATATGCTGTACTAGCAGACGTAGACAAAATATCCTCCTTAATCAGTAATATTCAAAATGGGCAGCGGGGCTTTGCCATTACCGGAGACAGTTTATACCTGGAGCCATACATTCAATCCATTGACTCTGTAGATCACTATATCACTGATCTGAGACTTCTTACTGCAGATAATCCATTGCAACAAAAGCGGGTAAATCGCCTCGAAAAGGCCGTGAACCAAGCCATAGATGTACAAACAAACCAGGTACTGCTGAAAGCAAGAGGCCAAATAGCAGCGCTTATGAGCTATTATTCTACTAACAAAGGCAAAGAAAGCATAGACCAAATTACGGCACTAATGCATGAAATCAAGCAGGAAGAGCGTAAATTATTAACTGTCAGAACAGCTGCCCTGGATGCATCTTTTACACTAACAGAACAAGTATTATATGGAATTGTAGGTATTTTTGCTTTCATTATTCTTTTGCTCTATCTGCTGCTTTCCCGACAGTTTACCTTGAAAGATACCTACGAAAAAGAATTAAGTGTGCTCAATGATGACCTTTACCAATCCAACCAGGAGTTACTCCTGTTCAATGAAGAACTAAACAGCAACCGGGAAGAATTACACGCCACGGTAGAACAGCTTGAGTTAATTAAAAGTGAGTTGGAAAAGATTGTGGATGCCCGCACAGCCAGCCTGCAAGAAATAAATGCCCAGTTATTGCAAGAAATTACCTTGCACAAAACCACTGAACTTGCCTTGCTTAAAAGCCAGGAACGGTTCAGAGTGGCGCTGGAACATTCCCAGGTAATGGTGTTTAATTCGGATAAAGAGGGTAAGTATACCTGGGTACACAACACACAAGCTGGTTTTGGGAACCAGCATGTGCTGGGCAAGACGGATGCTGAACTGCTCCCCCAAACAGAAGCAGGCCATATCAGGCAACTGAAATGTACGGTATTTGAAACCGGCAAAGGAATAAAAGAAGAAGTAACCATTACTACCCATGCCAACAGAAAACACTATTTTCTGATTAACCTACAACCCTTAATGAATAGAGCCGGAGAAGTTCAGGAAATTACAGGTACTGCTTTTAACATAACCGACCGTAAACTTATAGAGAAGAACCTGCAGAATACCTTGCTGGAGTTGCAAAAGCGGAATTTTGAATTAGATAACTATGTATACAAAGTTTCCCACGATCTGCGGTCTCCTTTAACGTCGGTCATGGGTTTACTACAACTTATGCGTTCAGAAGAAAATCCGGAAACAAAGTATATGTATGTGAGTATGATTGAAAACCGGATCAACAAACTGGACGATTTTATCAAATCTATTTTGAATCATTCCAAGTCAATTAACTTGGATAGTAAGGTTAGTGCCATTGCTTTCAATCAGATTATTGCAGATTGCGTAGAAGAGTTGAAATACCTGCCCAACTCCGGAAAAATCAATATATCAGTAGACATCACGGAAGAGGTACCCTTTTTTTCCGACGAACTGCGGGTAACAATTTTATTTAAAAACTTTATTTCTAATGCCATCAAATACCTCAATCCTGGAGTGGCGCAAAGCTATTTAACGATTGTTGTTTGCAGTACTGCAACGCAAGCCTTCATCCGCCTGGAAGATAATGGCATTGGTATCAGCCAGGAGTATATAGGCAAAATATATAATATGTTTTTCCGGGCTACGCAGTCTTCCGACGGTTCGGGTCTGGGCTTGTACATTGTAAAACAGAATATAGAAAAACTCAAAGGCCAGATTGAAGTAGAAAGTGAAGTAAACAAGGGGACAATCTTCAAAATTAACTTGCCAAATCTCCAAAATATGGTATCCAGCAAATACCCTTTACCTGTGTAGAAAAAATGACTTACCGGAGTTTCAGCACCAGATATACCAGTATACCTGTACGCAATGTCCAGGCTAGCGTGCGTACCCAGTTGGTAGCTACAAGTTTAGTAATCATATCCTGATGAAATCCATTCGTTACCAGGGTGTTGTGTATGGGTACTGAAACAAAGAAGGTAGTAAGCCAGATGAGCACTACCAACGCAAAAGCCCCCACAGTTAAAAGTTGCATCTTTCCAGGTAAGGTGTATAACAAGAGTACACTACTGGCAACTAGTTCCAGCAACATAGGCCCAGCCACCACATAGCCGGTAGTTTGCATATGGGTGGTTTGGTAAGCTATGAAATGGGAAGCTGGTACTTTGGCAAAAATGGGATAATGAACGATTTGCACAAACCAGATCAGGCCGGTTAGACAAGCAGATACAAGCAGGTTGAGCAGCAATAAAGCAAATACCATAGATTTTTTGTAACATAACCTGTTACCGAAGGGTTTGTTTGAAAACTGCCCATGCTTACCGTATACTCCCGTTACAAATGCCATACTTGGCTTGTTAGCCACTATGAATAATCCTACCTTTGCCGCCATATTCCCTTTATGTTGCTATGATCAGATTTCTATCCATTTCCATTCTTTCCGTATTTTTTGCCTATGCAGCAATAGCCCAGCAAGCCGCCGCTTCCAGTACCCCTCCTAGACTAGTTGTAGGAATCGTGGTAGACCAGATGCGGTACGATTACATATACCGTTTCTGGAACAAATATGGTAATGGCGGCTTTAAACGCTTAGTAAACCAGGGCTACTTTTGCCGCAATACCCATTATAATTATGCTCCTACGTATACGGCTCCAGGCCATGCGTCAGTATATACCGGGGCTACACCTGCGGTACATGGCATAATCGGAAACAACTGGTTTGTACGGGAGGAAAACAAAAGTACTTATTGTACAGATGACCATTCGGTAAAAACAGTGGGCAGTTCATCTACTGCCGGTGAAATGTCTCCAGCCAACATGTGGACCAACAGTATTACCGATGAGCTGAGGCTGACAACAAATTTACAGGCAAAAGTAATTGGTATTTCACTGAAAGACCGTGGTTCCATATTGCCGGCCGGACATCTGGCTAATGCTGCTTACTGGTTCGATAGTGAAAATGGGGCATTTATTACCTCCACCTACTACATGCAGGCATTGCCAGACTGGGTAAGTAAGTTTAATGCAAAAGATAAAGCCAAAGAGTATTTAAGTAAAGAGTGGAACACCTTGCTGCCCATTGCTCAATATTCCGAAAGTCTGGAAGACGATAACGTGTATGAGGGCTTGCTTAAAGGCGAAGCAAAAGCCTTATTTCCTCATAATCTACCCAAAATCTATACGGAAGATGGATATGAGCTTATTAGGAGCACCCCTTTTGGCAATAGCCTTGTAAAAGATTTTGCCCTGGAAGCCATACAAACCGAAAAGCTTGGAAAGGGCAATGCAACCGATTTTCTGGCGGTAAGCTTTTCATCTACCGATTATATCGGACATAAGTATGGACCCAGATCCATAGAACTGGAAGACACCTACCTTCGCCTGGACCGTGACCTGGCACAACTGCTTACTTTTCTGGATACCTACCTGGGGAAAGAAAAAGTACTGGTTTTCCTGACAGCCGATCATGCCGGGGCAGAAGTGCCTGCGTATCTTGAAAGTGTGAAAGTGCCGGCAGGCTATTTTGCCAGCAAACAACACATGCAGCAACTGAAAGGCTATTTGTATCAGACCTATTCCGATTCTCTGGTAACTTCCTTTATTAATCAGCAGGTGTACCTGAACGATAAAGTAATGGAGGAGAAAAAGCTGAACAAGGAAGAAATACAGCAGGCAATTGCACAATATGTACTGAAAATGACAGGTGTATCCAGTTCAGCTACGGCATTAGCCATGCAACGCTACGAGTATACACAAGGAATTAACAGCTTAATTCAAAAAGGCTACCATGCCAGACGTTCCGGAGATGTGATGGTAAACCTGCTTCCTCAGTGGATGGAGTATAGCAAAACCGGAACTACGCACGGTTCGCCCTACACCTACGATACACACGTACCCTTGCTCTGGTATGGATGGACCATTAAACCTGGTAGTTCGGTTAGCTATGTAGCGATAACCGATATTGCCCCAACCCTGGCATTTATTCTGAAAACATCGTTGCCCAATGGAACTACCGGTAAGCCTATTGAAGCATTGGTAAAATAAGTGGTATGTAAAAGCAAAAACACCTGCCAGATTTGTCATCTGGCAGATGTTTTTTATTGGCGCACCGCTGAAATACACTGTTAGAAAGTAAGATGATTAACAAAAACTACCTTGAGACTCCCGGTTTGGTGAATAGGAGAATCTGAGATTTAATTCAACTACCTTGCTTAAAAGGTTATTGGTAGTTCAGCAAAATACCATGAATGTGGACTGGCTTACGTAGAATGATGGTGGATTGGAAAATAGGTTGAATGTTGGAATAGCCTACTTTTTCTTAAGCTTATTTTTAGGGGCTGCCTTTCGCTGATTTAACAGTTGTTTCATGCCATCGTAGCCGGTATACACCTGATCGTTGAACGAAATTTTTTCATCTCCCACATAGATGAGCAACTGTCTGAAGTGTTTGTTTTGGAAAGTTTTAATATTCACCTCTTCTACGTGCGTAACCGAGGCAAGCGCATAGATTTTACGTTTACCCAGCACTTTATACGTCACGGTTAAAGTATGGCCATCTGCTTGTAAGCTAATATAACCTACCGCTATCCGTACAGCCACAAATACCAGCAACGCCAGTATGAAACACACCCCGATAAACGAAAGTAACGAAGGAGCAGCAGATGTGCTAATCATATATAACCAAACCCCCGCTAGCAAAAAGCAACTGCAAAACAATCCGGCAATTAAAGCAACAACAGGTGTTCGGGGCTGGCAACTAATCATAACCAAAGGTGTTCAGAAACAATTTGTTAAAAAGCTGAAAAAAGCTTAGCCATAAACAGAACAAAAAACAGCAGGAAAAGTATGCCGGTGTACCGGGAAAAACTCCGGTTCCGGGTCATCACAAAAAACAGGAACGTAGCAATCAGCATAAAGGGCAACGTTATGCTCAGTACAGAGGCTGGAATAACAATGGTGCCAAACAAAGAAGAAAAGCCCATAACCCATAATACATTAAATATACAGGAGCCTACAATATTTCCAATAGCTACATCGGCATTTCCCTGTTTGGTGGCACTAATGCTTACCACAAGTTCGGGCAAAGAGGTACCCACAGCTATCATACTGGCAGCTATTATTTCCTTGCCAATCTGTAAATAGTCTGAAATCCGGATAACGGCTTCGATGGTCAGGTCCGCAGAGAGATAGATCACCGCAGAACTGACCATAAACGTCAGGTAATCTTTGGGAGTAGCCTTGGGCCTTTTTTCGTCAGCAACGGTAGCCGAATTGCTGTCAGTAAGCTGATAGAAAATATATCCGATAAACATGCAGATACACAACAAGCCTTCGTATACATTAAAAATACCGTCATAGATGGTAACAGCCGTAAACAGGGCAGAGCCTATAAGAAACTGCAGGTCTACGATAATGGATTTTTCGGTAAGTACAATAGAAGTAGGCGTAAGGGCGGAAATAATACCAATGATCAGGAAAATATTTGCAATGTTAGAGCCTAATACATTTCCAGGTACAATCTCAGAAAAACCCTTCACCACGGCAATACACGAAGAAATAAGTTCCGGCAGTGAGGTTCCGATGCCCACCAGTACCACACCGATAATAAAAGGAGAAAGTCCCAGAGAAAGTCCTATATTCTCAGCAGCCCGGTTGAAGAAATCTGCTGCTTTGATCAGGAGGAACAAACCAGCCATCAGTAAAATACACCAGATAAGAATATGATCCATTCGCAGGCAAAGGTAACAATAGATAAGATACCATCCAGCTAAAATGGCTGATTGATTTATCCGGAGCAAAAATTTGACTTTTCTAATTTTATATTTTCTATAAAAATTGCATATTCACCCCAAAAATAGTTCACCTGACAATGCCACATCCATTTAATTCTACCGGAGGCATGGCCTGAACTTTTTGCTGACTGAGCAATGGTGAACGAATCATCAACATCAAAACCAAATAAATTATATGAACAGAAAAATGAGAATGGGCATGGTTGGTGGCGGAAAGGATGCATTTATTGGCAGTGTGCACCGGATGGCCGCTGCGTTAGACAATGAAATAGAGTTGGTATGTGGCGCTTTTAGCAGCAGTCCGGAAAAATCCAAAGCTTCTGGCGAAGCTCTCTATCTGCCAGCTGACCGGGTATATGGTACGTTTGAAGAAATGATTACCAAAGAAAAAGCACTGCCGGAAGGGGTGCGTATGGATTTTGTTTCCATTGTTACCCCTAACCACATGCATTTTCCTCCAGCCAAATTAGCTCTGGAAAATGGGTTTCATGTAGTATGCGACAAACCCATGACCTTGACTCTGGCCGAAGCCAAAGAACTTCGTGACCTGGTAAAGAAAACAGGACTGCTTTTCTGCCTCACACATAACTACACCGGGTATCCTATGGTGAAAGAAGCCCGCCAGATGATAAAAGATGGCAAGCTGGGTAAAATCCGTAAAATTGTTGTGGAATACCCCCAGGGCTGGCTGGCAACCAAAGTAGAAAATAAGCAGGCCGACTGGCGCACCGATCCTTCGCGTTCTGGCATTGCCGGCTGTATGGGCGATATTGGTACGCATGCCGAAAACCTGGCTGAATACATTACCGGGCTAAAAATTACAGAAATGTGTGCCGACCTGACCACCTATGTAGAAGGCCGCCGACTTGAAGATGATGGCAATGTGCTGCTGCATTTTGAAGGAGGAGCCAAAGGTGTATTGCATGCGAGCCAGAT
The DNA here is from genome assembly GCF_030503435.1 of Rhodocytophaga aerolata. Classification (GTDB taxonomy): domain Bacteria; phylum Bacteroidota; class Bacteroidia; order Cytophagales; family 172606-1; genus Rhodocytophaga; species Rhodocytophaga aerolata. Next base: position 319,271 of record NZ_JAUKPO010000004.1, on the reverse strand, counting down.
AGCTGTAGGCGTAGAAAATGGCTTAAACATCCGGGTGTATGGCGAAAAAGGGGGATTATATTGGCTGCAGGAAGACCCTAATACACTCATAGCCAGCTGGATCGGACAACCCAAACAGATCATCCGGACTGGTGTAGGAAAGTTATCGGAAGCCGCCGGCATGAACACCCGGATTCCTGCCGGGCACCCGGAAGGATACCTGGAAGCCTTCGCAAACGTATACCGCAACTTTGCCAATGCCTTGCGCAGTGTTTTAAAAGGAGAAAAACCAAATCCGGCTCATCTGGATTTTCCTGGTCCTGAAGATGGTGTGCGAGGAATGGCTTTTATTGAAACCGTGGTAGCTTCCAGTAACAGCAAAGAAAAATGGTTTAAGATGATCGAATAAACTATCCCCTGTTATGCTTAGTAAAAGAGTTGACCTGTCCATTATCCGGTCAACTCTTTTAGTTTATATCAGCGAATGCCCATGAATGTGTAGCCTGCCTTCGTTGCGGCCTTCCTGCTACTTTTCCCAAACCTGCTGCTTTATGAAGATACCTATACACCTGTGGTTCTTATTTCTGGTCTGTACGATTACTATAGGATGCCATTCCAGCAGGAAACTGCCCGCACAAATATTTACCAGTGATGCCTACTGCCAGGCTTTGAGCCCCTCTACCACACAATACGATTCTTTGCTGGCTATTCAGCTGGCACAGGATACCGTTTTTTCTCCCGACCTACAGGCCAGGTTTTCGCAACGGGCACGAAGTGTGGCCGCAGACATTGGTATTTTACCCTTGTTAACCAGGCTCGTACAACTGGATAACCAGCAGCAACAATCACCAGATACTGACCTCTTACTGCAGATGGTGGCTGCCCGGCAAGAGATAACCGAACGTATTTCGCTGGTCTCGCTGGAGGTAAGCAGTGTGCTGGATGAAATAAACTGTGAAATAGGCAGAGCAACAGAAATGAAAAATTTTTTGCAGGTACAGGTTGAAAAACGTGAAACCAGTTCCACCATACTATCTGTGTTAATAGCTGCCTCTGCCCAGATTGTCGTGAGCGCCATGAACCTAAGTGATGCAGACCAGCGGCTGATTGAAACCACTGAAATAGGTGGCGCGTTACTTAGCGGGTATTTTGCCTACCGGGCTTTAAAAAAGAAAGACAAAAAGGCTGTATTCCTGCACAAGCGCAATTTTTTAACTGATATACAGAACAATTCAGAGCAATCCACAATTTACCGGCCAATGGTTTGGCATTATTTAACCAAAGAGTATGAAAACCTTCAGGAAACACGAACAGTCCGGCAAACCATCTTACAGCGCTGGGAGGAACTTCCTCTGTTGAGAGAAACTGAGCAGGAAGAACAACAACAACGGCTTTCGTTACTTTTTAGTACTGGCGGGCTTTATTCCCTGGATGATATTGATACACGCATCAGCTTGCTGGATTTGCTGGCCATTGAAATAAGCTTAATGAACCAGGAACTCAAACAGCTACAACAAGAAATAACGCTTGGGTCAAAAGAAAAAAAATAAAAAGCAGGCAATCGTATTCTTGATGCCTGCTCTAGTATATTCCATTCATTGTTCTCAGGCAATACTCAATACTGTTCTGGGTTCAGAAGCTGTGTCGAGTATTTCTTTGATATATTGTACGCACAAGGTAAGCGTAGGGTAGTGTTTGAATTCCTGTTTAAGGGTAGCCACATTCTTTTTGTACTTGGTATCCGACAATATAGCTTCTACGCTTTTTCTGATCTGCGCAGGTTTGGGCCGTTCGGTTTTCAGGTTAATCCCTACGTTAAAATATCCGATACGGGCACAAATTTCATTTTTGCCTTCATGTAAGCCTGCTGCGACTATGGGCACCTCATTGGCCAGACTTAAAAATGTGCTGCCATAGCCACCATTGGTAACAAATACATCGGAATGGGGGAGGATACTGCTAAAGTCTACAAAGTCTTCTATAATGACATTGGCTTGTGCATACTTCTTGCGCAACTCTTCGGTTTTGGAATAGCCGGTTGCAGCAATCAGTAAATAAGGTTTATCTTTTAAAGCCTCAATGGTTGGAATAATTAACTTTTCGGGCTCTTTGTTGTCTACCGTTCCCTGCGAAATTAGTATAACCTTTTCATAGGCGGCTAATTTATCTGCATGAGCAAAATTATGGGTAGTTGCTTGTTTTGGCGGAAGTAAGGGACCAATAAACCGGACTTTGGGACTTATGTCGCTTCTGTAATATTCAAACCCAGGTACGCCTATCTGCAGGAATAAATCCATGTAGCGGCTGGCAATATTGAAGATAGAATCATTTACGGGAGGCAGGCCATAAGAGGTTATTACTTCGTTGTACAACTGAGAGCTTTCTTTAAAAACTACTTTATTCAAAACAGTCCGCATAAGCGATTGGACTTGTTTACCGATAAAGGAATGTGCTGGAGTTAATCCTAAACCAGTAGGAGGTACGTCTTTGGAAGATTCTCCCAGGGGTGTTACGCCAATAGCTATTACTTTTTTGCCGAGTTTTTCTTTTACCAGTTGGCCTCCGGTAAACGCATTGTCGCAGATAAGCAGATCAAAATCAAATTCACGGCAGATATCTTTTATGTCTTCAAACTGTGGAATGGCACTTTCGACAAACACCTTCCGGATGTCGAATTTAATTTTGGCTATGCCCCCTTTAAGTTTTTCTCTTTCAGGGAACAGCTCATTTAAGTTGTCTTGATTAATTTCCATGGTCCGCTTAAATGGATAAAAAGGAATAGTTAAGCGTTGAACTTTCCTTTCAAATGCTTTAGCCGTATACCAGCGTACATCGTACCCTGCATTCAGCAAATGAACCGCCAAGCCAGTCAGCGGATTAAAATGACCATCAAAAGGAGGGCAGGCAAAAAGAATTTTATTGTTTTTCATTATAGTAAAAATGTGGTGGTTTGTTTTAACTAACATTAGTTGAATCTACTTCGTGGATATACGCTCACAGGCAAACAATGAACGTTGCCCATGAACTAGCTTGTTTTCAATTGCTTAGTGTTTGTTTTTATGTTTGGTAACCTCTCACCAGATAAATTTAATTCTTCCGCAGACGCTTAGCCTGGCTGATTTCAGTAGGGTCGTTGATACAAACCGGCCTATAAAAGGAGGGTAGAAGATGGGTTTAGTCAATAGCCGGATTGTTAGCTATCATGAATGTTGAATTCCTGAAACCTGTGCAACCTACGTACCTAGGAAACAATGACTTACCTATAAAACCTATGTGTTATTGATTACTAATACAAACATAATTACAATACTTACTCATGTTCTTAAGTTATATAAGCATACTAAGTAACTATAATAATATGTGATGTTAAGTGCTATGCAGTAACACTCATCTGTTAGGCATTAATTGTCAGTCAGTAAAATAAATAACTAAACAGTGGATATATCAGCATTGTGTATGATTAAACCTTCGGGCTAGTTATATATGTACACGTTGCCCGTTGGTTTACCATGCTAAAAAGCAAAACCTTTGGTTATTATTGGGAAGGAAATACGTTATTCCGTATGTTGAGAGGTATTTTCCGTGCGGATTTTCCCATCGGGACTCATAGCCATTCGGGGGTTGCGTTTCATCGCTTTAATAAACTTCACCTGGCGGAAACGCAGCGCCGTCCAGTCTTCATCAATAGCAATTTGCCTTACTCCTTCAAAACCCAGCTCGCCAAGCGCCTGCCAGCCGGTGTCACGGTTAAAGTCACAGGTGTATTTTTTAGAAGTTCCTTTGGGGTAGGCAAACCATAGTACGGCATCCGGCGATAATAGTGGAGCAAGTTGTAAAACTGCCCCATTCACTTGTTGCTGGGTAGTGGCAAATACCAAAGCAAAATCTACCTGTTTTCCCGAAGGAATAGTTGTTAACACCCTGGAAGATGGGTCCATATCGTTGATAGCTTCCTGAAAAGAAGAAGGGGCATTGAGAATAATAATTTCAGGTTGTTGCTTATAATTCAGCTTTTTAAATACCGGATTCATCGGATGAAAATAATGTAAAAACAAAGGATGAGGTGTTGAAACAGAACCAGCTTAAATGCTGCGAGTAAATGTTATTTTGCTTTAAAATAAATCGTCTTTCCTTCCTTTGCCGATTTTCTGGCTGCTTCCAGGATTTCTACTACAATCATATTATTCTGCAAAGACGAAAGGTCATCTTTCGATTGTACCTCTCCTCTGACTACAGCCGCCAGGTATGCAAACGGGTCTGTATAGGGGGCAGGTAAATCGGCTGCTTTGGAGCTAGTCTCGGGTTCTTTCTCCGTCAGCCGGATACGCATATTGCTACGGTCAAGGGAATGTACAGAGCCTGTTTGCCCGTAAATTTCCATATCCTTGCGGGAATATGGCCAGTTCCAGGAAGCCTGAATTACTCCTTGCGTCTTGGGATAGGTAACAAGAATTGTAGCTTCATCATCTACTTTTGGATATATGTCAGGTTTAATTTGTTGGGTAACGGCAGTAACCGATAGGGGCCGTTGGCCTTGCATAAGCCATGTAATGAGGTTGGCCCCATAGCAGCCAAAGTCAATTAATGCCCCACCGCCATTTTGTACAGGGTCTGTAAGCCAGTCGAAAAATTCCTGGTCAACCCCAATTTCTTTGGGGCCCTGGTGGCCGTCGTGCACCACAACTTTGCGGATATCACCTATGGCTTTGTCTTTAATTACCATTTCATAGGCTTTATGGTTGCTGCCATACCAGGTAGTTTCATAATTGGTCAGCAAATGTATCTTGTGTTTTTTTGCCAGGGCTTCCATTTGCCTGGCATGTTCCATACTAACAGCCAGAGGTTTTTCTACCATTACATGCACTCCTCTGGGAGCGCAGGCTTGCACCACTTCCAAATGCCCATATATGGTATTGAAAGCAGTAACGGCTTGTGGCTTTGTTTTCTCCAGCATCTCATCCAGGGTGTTGTACACCAGGTTCATGGAGAATCCATGTTGTTTGGCAAACCGCTGGGCAAGCTCCCGGTTCGGCTCAGCAATCCCTACAATCTCCACATCGCCTTTGTTTTCCCGGCCAAGTATCCAGTGAACATGCGAATGGGTAAGGCCGGCCACTCCAATTTTTACCGGAGCTTTCTTAGGTGTTTGGGCTTTGGCAGATAAGGTCATAAGGCTAAAGAGTAAGGTAACTAGGATAAAAGTCAGGTGATGAAACAGCATAGGTAGGGTGGCTAAAGTCTATAAACTAGGTAAAGGCAACTTCACTTACCCAAATTTGTAAAACTTTTAGTAATTAGCATAGTAAATACGTGTATTGCTTGTAGTAAAACCACCACTTTATGATGAACAAATCTGTTTTTATTGCGACCACCGAACCATACAGTGGCAAATCCATTATTGCCTTGGGCCTGATGAACCGGCTGCTGAGCAAAGTAAAAAAGATTGGGTATTTCAAACCTGTAATCAGTTATAATCCCAAAGAAAAAAAAGATGCCCATATCGAAACGGTGATCAGCTATTTTGGACTGAACATCAGCTATCAAGATGCTTATGCGTATACCCGAGAGGAGGTAATGAACTTATCGGAAGCAGGAAATTCGGATGAAGTGCTGGAGACTATTATCAGCAAGTATAAAAAGATAGAAGAAGAGAACGAGTTTACAGTGGTAGAAGGCAGCGATTTTTTAGGTACCGGCATTGCCTTTGAATTCAATGCCAATGTGTCTTTTGCCAAAAACCTGGGCGCACCTGTGCTGATGGTGATAACCGGTGAAAACAAAACTACCGCTCAGATATTAAATGCGGTAGTTACGACCTATCAGAATTTTGAAGCACAAGAGGTACAGGTACTGGCTGCCTTTGTGAATAAAGTAAAAGAGGAGCAGGTAAAGGAGATTCAGGATAAGTTGCAGGAACAGCTACAGAATAAAATAAGTATATCGGTTATCCCAGAGTTGCAGGACCTTCGCAGCCCAACCATGCGCGAAATCTACGAAGGGATTGGGGGCAATCTATTGTTTGGTGAAAATCTGCTTTCTAACCAGGTAGATAATTTTATTACCGGTGCCATGAATGTGCCTAATTTTCTGGGCCATATAAAAAACAACACCCTTATTGTAACTCCCGGCGACAGAGGCGATATTATTTTAAGCGCCTTACAAGCTAATCAGTCTATAAACTATCCGAAAGTCTCGGGAATCGTGCTTACCACTAAGCACGAACCGGAAGAACCCATTATCCGCCTGTTGCAAGGATTACAAACGGTGTTGCCAATAATTTCGGTAAAACTGGGTACGTTTGAAACCATCAACCAGATTGGCAGAATACAGTCGCGGATTAGCCCCGACAATACAAAAAAAATACAGCTGGCCATAAGCACCTTTGAACACTATGTGGCTATACAAAACCTGGACGAAAAGCTGGTAACCTTTAAGTCAGACAGCATGACGCCGCATATGTTCCAGTATCAGCTGGTGCGGCGGGCTAAAAATCAGAAAAAGCATATTGTATTACCCGAAGGTAACGAAGACCGCATACTCAGGGCGGCCGCCAGGCTGATTAACCAGGATGTTGTTACCCTTACCTTATTAGGCAATCCGCAGGAGATCAGCGCTTCTATCAAACGGCTGGGACTGAACCTGGAAGCCGACCAGATCCGGATTATAGATCCTGTGCATTCAAGCTATTATAAAGACTATGTGCAAACCTTATATGAACTGCGGAAGAATAAAAACGTAACCCTGGATATGGCCTATGACCTGATGACAGATGTATCATATTTTGGTACCATGATGGTGTATAAAGGCCATGCAGATGGTATGGTTTCGGGGGCAATTCATACTACGCAGCATACCATCCGTCCGGCTTTGCAGTTTGTAAAAACCAAGCCTGGCGTATCGGTCGTTTCATCGGTGTTTTTTATGTGCCTGCCAGACAGGGTTTCTGTATTCGGGGACTGTGCCGTAAACCCAAACCCTAATGCTGAACAACTGGCCGAAATTGCGATTTCTTCTGCTGAAAGCAGCATGAGTTTTGGCATAGAACCCAAAATAGCTATGCTCTCCTATTCATCTGGTACTTCCGGAGAAGGGGAGGATGTGGATAAAGTGCGCCTTGCTACGCAGATTGTAAAACAAAAACGGCCTGACCTGAAAGTAGAAGGTCCTATCCAGTACGATGCTGCTGTAGACCCAGTAGTAGGGCGGCAGAAAATGCCAGGTTCAGAGGTTGCCGGGCAAGCCAGTGTACTGATCTTTCCAGACTTGAATACGGGAAACAATACCTACAAAGCTGTACAACGGGAAACTGGTGCCTTAGCCATTGGCCCAATGCTTCAAGGACTCAATAAACCCGTAAATGACCTGAGCCGTGGCTGTACAGTAGCCGATATCTTCAATACTGTGGTAATTACAGCTATTCAGGCACAAAAGGAATAAGAAATAAAAAATGAAGTATAATTTGCCGGTAAAGAGTATGCCCAGCACTGGAGTACGATATATCTACTTTTCTAAACTTCCAATTCTTCTAGATTATAAATTTATCTCATGTACATATTTGTTATCAATTCGGGAAGCAGTTCTATTAAATACCAGTTGTTTGAGATGCCGGAAGCCAGAGTGTTGTGCAGCGGTTTGGTAGAGCGGATAGGGCACGAAAATGCTGTATTAACCCACAAAATATATAAAGGAGGCAAGGAAGATATACTTACCAGCACAGAGCCTATCAATGATCATGGCAAAGGCTTGAGTAAAGTTGAAAAACTGCTTACCGATGCACAAGTGGGAGTGTTGAAGAGCCTGGATGAAATTGATGTAGTAGGGCACCGCGTCGTGCATGGGGGAGAACGGTTTGCTGCAACTACTAGAATAACAGATGATGTAAAAAAAGACATTCAACAACTCTTTCCGCTGGCACCTTTACACAATCCATCCAACTTCCTGGGTATAGAAGTAGCAGAACAGATATTTTCCAAAGCCAGCCAGGTAGCTGTATTCGATACCGCTTTTCATCAGACTATGCCGCCTAAAGCATTCCGCTATGCCATACCTGAGGAGTTTTATAGCAACTTAGGCATCCGGGCGTATGGGTTTCATGGCACCAGCCATAAGTATGTGGCCGGAAAAGCTGCCGAATATCTACAAAAACCTGAAGCTAAAATTATTACCATACATCTTGGGAATGGGTGCAGCATGAGTGCTGTGGAAAACGGCCAGTGTGTAGATACAAGTATGGGGCTGGGCCCAATGAACGGGTTAATTATGGGTACCCGCAGTGGAGATATAGACCAATCAGTAATCTTTTACTTAGTGAATAGAGAAGGCTACAGCCTGGATGAAGTAAATACCATTCTGAACAAGAAGAGTGGCATGTTGGGCCTAACTGGCTACAACGATATGCGGGATATTACGAAGGCTATAGATGAAGGTAATGCAAATGCGCAGATGGCCTATGACATGTATACCTACCGGATTAAGAAATACCTGGGTGCCTACATTGCTGCCTTAAATGGCCTGGATGCCGTAGTATTTACTGCCGGCGTAGGAGAAAATGATATAAAAGTACGGCAGATGGTTTGCCAGAATATGGAATACCTGGGTATCACCCTGGATGAGGAGAAAAATGCAGTCCGGTCTAAGAACCTTCGTGAAATCAATAAGGAAGGAGCTAGCGTAAAAGTGCTGGTTGTTCCAACTAACGAGGAACTGGAAATTGCCAGGCAGTGCTATGAACTGTTAGCAGCGGAATAACCCATGAGACTAAATTTCCGGATACACCTGTTACACAATCTTTTTTCCCATAATGATCAGGCTTCGGGGAATATCATCCAGAATGGCGACTTCTTTCAAATTCCCCCATTCTTCAAATCCTGCCTTTCTGAACAATTGTAAACTGGATTCATTGTGAGCAAAAATAAATCCCAGTAAGTTGAACACCCCGTACGATGGGGCTTGTTTCAGCATTGTGTCCAGCAGGTATTTGCCTAATCCTTTTCCGCGGACAGCCGGGTTCAGGTAAATGCTTACTTCGGCTGTGCATTGATAGGCAGGTCTGCCGTAAAAATCACGCAGACTTATCCAACCAATAACACTGCCATTTTCTTCTTCCACGACCAATAATGGCCGCCGGTTAGGCGTATGATCATGAAACCATTTTAAGCGGCTTTCTACACTTACTGGTTCTGTATCGGCAGTAACCATGCGGCCTGGAATGGTAGAGTTATAAATGTCTACGATGGCAGGCAGGTCGGCAGGTTTTGCATCTCTGAGTGTCATGAAAAAGATATCGTTTAGTAGAGATCAGGTAAGACTAACAGCCAAAGGTAGTTAATTCTCTGATGTCATCTAAACATGCAAACCTGTATAAAAAGAAAATGGAACGCATGATTCCACGTCCCAGTTTGCCGATATATAAAACGTTATGATTGTTAGTAATTGGTATCCAGGGTAACCTGCCAGTTGCTGTCCGGTTGTTTTTCCCAGCGGATAATATAATGGCCCCCATAGCTTCCGGAACATTTACCTATTTCATACACCATATCCGGGTTTACTACATGAACTGCCTTGGGGGTTAGTGTCAGCTGGTAGTTCGGATCAGCCATATATGTATATTCTTCTGTGAGTTGTTTTCTGCCCTGCAACAATTTGCCCCGGTTGTAGTAATACGCATTTTCTGCATATACTTCTTCTATTAGCTTTGCTGGCGTATGGGCATTGCATAATTTCATCCATTTAGCACGTACAAGCTCCAGTGGTTCGGCATCATTATTAGCAGCCGTTTTTTTAGCAATGGTTTCAAGTTCCCGCTTCCAGCTCCCTGCCACATTTTTCCATACCGTCATGTACTGGTATATTTCCTGGGTTTGCGTCGTGAGATACCCTGTTTCGTAAATCAGATCAGAAGTTTCGGTAAACCGCTGGTAGGGGTGTACAGCTGTAAATCTGGTACCAGAACGAAGCAGGTCAGTGTAGTAGCTAGCAATGAGGTTTTTACTTTTTAAAGGTTCCGCTTTCTCCGGAAACAATAGCGCATTATCCAGATAAAAGCCCGACAGATCTTTCGACTGATTATAGCTATTCATCCAGGATGTATTTGCCTGGTCTAGCAACGAAAAAGGGGAAACAGGCTTACTGGCAGTGGCTGACTCAACAATAATAGCAGAGGTAACCAATGATTCCACCGGATCTTTCTGAGTATTGGCACATTCGGGCTTGTTTGCCAGCAGGGTATAGATGGAAAGTCCTGCAAAAGAAAACATAAACCATTTATTCAGCATAACAGGGATCAGTCAATTGTTTGACTAACTAGTTGCCTAAAATTATGCCAGCTCACAAAGTTTTACCACAAGAAGCAAAATCATTTCAATAATGCTTGTATTTGCTGTTTTTAGGCCTGTTTTACGATAATAATTCTCAGGCTGTCAAAAATAAAAAGGCTGCTTTGTGTTCAGAAGCGAACAAAATGTGTTCGTTTTTGATACAGTGTTAGTTTGCATTGCTTTCGACCTAGCTGCCTTATTTAAGGATGAATAATACAGTTTCTTAGTAAAATAGTAATATACAGGCACTCACCAGTTTTGAATGTCCTGAATTAAGCCCAACTTTGCATACCTGTTTTTCTTTACCCCAACCAAACACATTTAACAATGAAGTACACACAATTGCCCTCTCTGGCTTTTTTTGCGTTGTCAGTATTCGCCATTGGTGCCTGTAATACTGCTTCCGAAAAAAAGCAGATTCAACGGCCCACTGAAACCTGGGTTTTGCGCTCGGTGTTAGACAAAAAACCACGGATGCTCAGCATTGCGCTGCACGATAAGCTGTTTGTCGCCTATGATACCAAAAATGGTTCCTTGTATAAAGCCTGGACCGGCGGTATCAACTTTGATGGACCGGTTTATACAACTGCTCACGGACCCCAACCTACCAGTCTGGGTGCCACCTATTTGCAGGAGTCTGACGAAAATCCCTGGCGCATTATAGCCAACGGGCAGGAAGTAACTCCAACCGTGAATTATAAAGGTCATGCCATTGCTGACAACCAGGTTACCCTAAAATACGAACTGGACTACCAGGGGCAAAAAATTACTGTCGAGGAAAAGCCTGAATTTGTAGATGCCGGAACGGATAAAGCAGGTTTTGAACGGACCTACACTCTGGCAAATGTTCCTTCGGGTGTGCAGGTAGGCTTGGATATGCATCTTACTTCTATCACGTCAGCCAATGATTATCAGACCAATGGCAAATTCAATGTTTCTAAATCAGGTGAAGAGACATTGGAAAATAAAAAGTTTGCTTCCGCAGAGGGTATGTTGCTGCTGAATAATAATGGCACCACTACTTTCACAGTCAATATGGTTCCCCGTCCGGTAGCTAAACAGGAATCAGAGAAGAAGTTAGAAGGAGAAGAGGCCGTAATGGCAATTATGGCTAAATCCGATTGTAATACCTGCCATAATAAAGAGGTAAAAACGGTAGGCCCGGCTTACATTGAAATAGCCAAGAAATACCCTAAAACAGAGCAAATAACTGAACAACTGGTTACAAAAGTAATTGCAGGGGGCGCAGGCAACTGGGGCGAAATTCCAATGACCCCTCATCCGAACCTTTCAAAAGATGATGCCAAAACTATGGTTTCCTATATTCTGGATCTGGATGCAGAACAAGAAGGAAAGGAGGAAGCCAATAAACTGATGCCCAAACCTGCCTATGAAGTAAAATTCCAGCGGGTGGAAGCATCGCAAACCGAGGCTACTGCAGAAAAGCCTGGCATTGCCGTAAATGTGTACCAGTTTGGCGAAGCGATAGCTGATTTTCCCGAAATTAATGGAGAAATGCTGCCAGTTGTTTCTGGGACAATTAATGCGCTGCATATCAATGAAAATGATTTTGGAGGATTACAAGAGAATTTTACTGTTCATGCTACCGGTGTGCTTACGATGGAAAAGACGACCAATGTCGTGTTCCGCCTGGTAAGTGACGATGGTTCCAGGTTATATATAAATAACAAATTGGTAATTGATCATGGCGGCAATCATGGCTTAGACCCAAAAGATGGGGAAATGTTGCTGAAAGCCGGTAAACATCCTTTCCGGATAGAGTATTTCCAAGGGGGTGGCGGTAAGGGGCTTTCTTTACAATGGCAGCCTTATGGCACCAAAGAGTTTGTGGTAGTTCCTCCGCAGGTATTTACCTACAAAGGATCAGATATTAAAAAGACCGGAGAAGCGCCGCTGGCTGCCCAGAAAAGCAAAGATGCTGTTCCCGGAGATGCCTTCCCATTGGAGAAAGTTCACCCCAGCTTTACATTGGCACAAGCCCGGCCGGATGATTTAAAACCGAAAGTAGGAGGGATGGATTTTCTACCGGATGGCCGCCTGGTGGTGTGTACCTGGGATTCGTTAGGCTCGGTGTATGTGCTGGAGGGTGTACAAGGAAAAGATCCGAAAGGAATTAAGGCAAAGCGGATTGCCTATGGCTTGGCTGAACCCTTGGGCTTAAAAGTGGTGGATGGAGAAATTTATGTACAGCAAAAGCAGGAACTTACCAAACTGGTAGACCTGAATAAAGATGATATTATTGACGAATACCAGACCATTTGCAACGGATGGCGGGTATCAGCCAACTTCCACGAATTTGCGTTTGGGCTGGTTTACAAAGATGGCTATTTCTATAGCACCTTAGCTACGGCAATCAATCCTGGAGGCGCCAGTACCAAACCTCAGATTCCGGATAGAGGCAAAGTAGTAAAAATCTCTAAAAAAGATGGTTCTTTTGAGTTTATTGCCAGCGGCTTGCGTACACCTAATGGCATTGCCATTGGGGTAGATAATGAAATATTTATTGCCGATAACCAGGGCGACTGGCTGCCATCCAGTAAAATTCTGCATTTGCAGGAAGGCGCCTGGTATGGATCCAGATCTGTGGATTTTGAAGGCACGGCTAACGCTAAAGAAACATTGCCAGTAGTTTGGTTGCCACAAGATGAAGTAGGAAATTCTCCTAGCCAGCCAGCTTTATTGAATGTTGGACCTTATAAAAATCAAATGATCCATGGTGAAGTAACCAATGGTGGAATCAAACGGGTTTTTGTAGAAAAGGTGAACGGACAATACCAGGGGGCAGTATTCCACTTTACACAGGGGCTAGAGGCTGGCGTAAACCGCCTTGTTTGGGGGCCGGATGGAGCCTTGTATGTAGGGGGCGTAGGCTCTACCGGAAACTGGAGCCATGCCAACAAACTGCATTATGGCTTACAGAAGCTCACCTTTAATGATAAAATTGCCTTTGAAATGCTGGCTGTACGGGCAAAAGCGAATGGGGTGGAAATTGAATTTACCGAGCCTTTACAGGAAGGGTCAGGCACTAAGGTTTCTGATTACCTAATCCGACAGTGGTATTATAAGCCTACTGAAAATTACGGTGGCCCCAAACTGGATGACAAACCATTAAACATTCAGAAAGTGACGGTTTCATCCGACCGCAAAAAAGTATTTCTGCAACTGGCTGGTATGAAACCAAATCATGTGGTGTATGTACGGCTTAACTATAAAACACTGACCAGCCAAACCGGACAGAAGCCATGGGTAACGGAAGCATGGTATACCATGAATACAATCCCTACAGAAACAAGTTTGCTAAGCAGTAAGTAACATTCTTTCAGGTGAAACAAAAAACCCGGCTCACGTTTGAGCTGGGTTTTTTGTTTGCCAATACTGTTTATTATTTGCTATAAAATTCTGCAACGTAGTTGGTTTCTTCCCGGTTAACTGCTCAAAATCCGGGTGTATACGAGGTTCAGTCTGGAACCTTGGCAGAAAATGCAACAAAATCATTACCAGTATAAAATCCCTTGTCAATCCTTCTTTTCGTTTGGTGTAGTAAAAACTGAATACATTTGGGCTGATATACTGAATCTTTCGTTGCAGCGTATCGGTCAGGTAGTTGGCCGCTTGCTGGAAAGAAAGATTCTGTGAGCCTGTAAGTGTGTATACCTTATTTCTGTGCAAACCGGGATGTTCAAGTATCCTGGCAATAGCCAAGCCAATATCTTCAACATCTATCCAGTTAAACACCGCCTGGCCGGCAGGCAGGTAGATCCTGTTATTTTTACATATATCTTCTTGCAAAGTAGTACTCAGGTTCTGCATAAAATATCCTGGCCGTACAAATGTATAGGCAATTCCGCTATTCAGAATCAGCTTTTCAATCTTAGCATGGGGAATAAACGAGGCTTTATCTGCACCTTGCACCGACAAAAAAACAATATGGCTAAGAGAAGCTTTTTTACATAACTCTATCAGTGGTTTAAAATAGGTAGCTACATCTGAAATATGTGGAGGACGCAACAGAAAGAGTATATCTGTTTGCAGTAAACTAGGGTAGGACTCAGGCAGGTGGTCAAAGTCAAAATACACAGACTGCGTATGACCTTCTCTGGGGCTGTCGGTTATTTTCCTGGAGGCAAGGGAGAGCCTGTGCCCCGATGTTGCATCAAAATGCCGGAGAATCGCCTGTCCTATATTTCCGGAAGCCCCGGTTATGAGTATTCGCATAGGTAAATATACAGCTCTATAAAAACAGTTCAGCCTGCCAGAAGGTTTTTATGTTCTGGCAGGCTGAATATCTGTTAAAAGTATATTAGATTGATTCTGTCAAACTCACGTTTCTGAGTTTAATTTTCATCTTTTCTTTTACATATTCATCACTTAGTCTGGTCGTACAAAGGGCTTCGTTATAAACTCTCTCGTAGTAGGCGTGTGCCTGGTTGTATCCAATTAATTTAGCTAAGCTGTCAAGTAAATGGTTTATTTCTATATGCAATTGATAATTCATTTTGTTCATGTTTAAATCTGATGATGTAAATCTGCTTCTATTCCCGAACACTTCCCACTCGTATCTATGACAAATCTTACACCAAACAGAATAAAATAATTTAATTAAATATCGAAATATTATAATAAGCTATCCCGTATCTACCTAATTTTTATATTACATATTAAAATTAGACGATTTAAAACAGAGATAATTTAATAGGGTGTGCAATACTAAGCAATATATATTGTCAATGAAAAAAAATAGTCCTGGTTTCCTCGAAATCTACTAAATAGTTATACCAAATATGGCTTAAGTAGCACAAAATGCATGATAATTGGTATTTTTCTTATTTTTTCAAGTTTAACTTTAAGAATTTTCTTACTTGTAATCTTACAAAAGAGTACTAAAAGTTTCTAAATACCACTCCCTGTAGGACTTTTTCCTGAAGGAAGTTTATTTGTACATACATCTAAAGTATATAACTGTATTTTGTAAGTTATTGTTTTACAGAATGATACATTTCCTAGCTTATATCGCAAGTTATTTGTATGTTTCATTAATGTGTTATAATTTATATTTGTTAAATCCAATATTAGTTCTTTATTGTAAGATAATTTGTTAAGTATCAGCTAATTCTCATCGAAACCTCATGTATTTGCCAAAGTTGTTCTAAAAATTCTTACCCAAAGTCAATAAAGAGAAGTTGACTCAAACCATATAGGGTAATGGAGTAAGACAACCGTTCGGTGAGGAAAAATAAACCATTCTGGTAGTAAAATTATCTGCAAACTCACATACCAATGCAAAACCAATCCTTCTTACCCTTCACCGACATTTATACAAATTACTTCCGTTTGCTTTTTGAGTAACATTTTGGTGGGCAAACCTGGGCTTATCTGCAAGAAGAAAATTATACTAAAAACAAAGGATACTGAAGCCAGTATCCTTTGTAATAGCAAAGTAGCCTAAACACGCTAATTTTCTGCTTTATAGGTATATTCCAGGGTATATACAAAAGGTTCTCCTGTTTTCTGCTCAATTATTTTTTTATAAGCCGTAAATAGTTTTTCAGGTTGTTGCACCTTATTTATGAAAATTCCTTCAGGTGTTAACCGGATATGCTGTGGCTGATTGCTGGTTACCAGATTTTCCTGCTCCAGGTGGGTATTTAGGAGGCCAATCAGCTCATTATGCCTCTTCATGGCAGCCAGGTGTTTTTGAACACCTTTGTCCTGTAAATTACCAGTCGGTTGAGGTTGTTTGAGGGAAGAATCTTTCTTTCGTTCGTTATAGTGGTACTGTATGGTAAAATCCATAGGTTTGCCTGCCTTCTTTTCCAGCAGCGTTTTATATTTTTCAAAAACCTGCTCTGGCTGCTTTTGGGAATCTATGTATAAACCACCCGGACCGATCTGTACATAATGGGTTTTATCTTTTTGAATCAACTTATCTTGCAATAACTGCTCATTTAAAGTTGCTATAAGCATTTTTGAAAGTTTGGCAGACTCTTCATGCTTTTCCATGGCTTTTTCGTGTTCTATCATAGCCAGATCGTGTTGTTTCATGGCCTTCTCCATCGTTGCTTCCTGCTTACGCATGGCCTCTTCCTGCGCTTTCATTTGTAACTCAAAGTTGCGTTCCTGCATCTGAAATTCTTTCTGCTGGCGCAGGTTGAGGGCTTCCAGTTCTTTTTCCCGAGCAGCCCTGGTACGTTCAATCATTTCCCGTTGATGGTTAATTTGCCGGTCCATCTGTTCTCTTTGCCTGGCTATTGCTTCCTCTTGCCGTGCTAATAATTCCATCTGTCTTGCCTGCGCATCTACTTCAATCTCATCGAGCAGGTAGGTATAGTCCTTATAGGCTTCTTTGGGTATTTTCTTCCCGTCTACTTTAAGTTCGGTGAGTTCGCCATTTTTGATTGTAATCTTATAGGTTTTATTCTTATTGCCAGTAAAGTTATACACAAAGTCACCTTTTATTTTTCTGGAAGTATCCCCATAAAAGGCAGCTCTGATCAGATCGCTGATGTCTTCAGGTACCATAGGCGCCAGGGCCGGGTGAGGTGCCGTAGGCGGTTGTACCAGGTATCCGCTGGTAGCAGGTTGGAGATCAGGAGGATATACCGGATTTGGTGCTATGGCCGGTTCTGGTGTTAGCGGAGTAAGTGGAGTAGGTGCAATAACAGGGCTGACTGGCTCTATGGGAGCAGGTACACTACCCATCAGTTCAATTATTAACTCCTGGTATTGAGGTATGTCCGCTGAAGGAATGGAATTTCCATTAACTGTTAAGCCAGTAATCTCCCCGTTATCCATTATTGCCTCTATATGGTATTTTTTGCCATTCCTGGTTCCTTTGAAAGTGAAGGTGTTTTTTGTAGTATCCGATATGGCTGGCAAATCAGCTTTGCTGGGTTCTTGCTGACTTACCTCCTGCATAGCTGTTTTTAAAGTAGTGGCAGTTGCTTCCTCTGTATGCATTCCTGCACTTACACTAATGGCACTGATGCTGAGCATCACAAAACAGGCAGCCAGGAATCCTTCCATAAAATCCGGTTTACGCACCTGTGTGTTGCCTAACCGCTTGATACGGATTAAGAGTTGGTTGCCTTTTCCGGAAAACCCCATAGCTAAGGCAGGTGTATGGTGGGTTATTTGTTCCAGGTTAGCCAGTGCTTTGGCAAAGGTTAACGTATTCCCACATATGCTTAGCGCCAGATCATCGCAGCAATGTTCTCTTTCTTCCCGGATTCTAGCCGAAATCCACCAGATGCCAGGGTGGTAGAAAAAGAGAATTTCAATGATGCATTGAAAAATATTTACCAGGTAGTCTTTCCGGTAAATATGCGCCAGTTCATGAGCCAGAATAGCTTCTACTTGCTCAGCAGGTAAGCCTATGATGGTGCCCACCGGCAACAAAATAACTGGTTTGATATACCCGATCACCATTGGAATTTTTATTAAAGCAGACTCCACTAACCGGACGGGCTGGGTGATTTGTGCAGCTGAAGCCAGGGAATGCAGGGTTTGCTGCCAGTCGAGTGGGAGCGCTACTGTTTTATAGTTTTTTAGCCGTTGCGTATAGGCATATCCTCCCGCGAAGCGGATGAGAAGTACCATAATACCCATGCCCCAGAGTAATACAAGTAAGGGTAAATGTTGGTAAAAATAAGCCTGAAACGCAGGATACAACTGATGGAGTGACCAGGCTTCCGGCAGCGATTTTATATTCGATGAAAAGGTTAATTCCATAGGTATACCCATAGCTTTACTAGCCGGTAATGCACTTGTCTGTTTCTCGTGTAAGAGTACAGTGGCCTGCCTGTATTCTGAAACAAAGGTGACCAGGGATAAAATGCTAAACGTTAGCATAGCTCCGGTGGCCATAAAATACCGCATCGCCGCAGAACTCCGTTGTAAGCAAATGAGTAATAATGCCAGCAGTAAAGCTATACCTAAGCCCTGCCAGATAGAGTGTAACAGCGTCCAACCAATGGCTTTCATAAGGGCCGGCGGCAATATTTGTGAGACAATATTCATTTGGCACCTCCTTCCATTTTGTCAATAAGTTTTCTGATTTCGTCCAGTTCTGCTCTGGTGGCTTTGTGATTACCTAAAGCCTGCATCACAAGTTTAGAAGCCGAGCCCCGGAAAGTCAGGTCCAGAAATTTATCGAGCATGTGTTTTTGGGTTGCTTCTTCATTTACATTGGCTTCGTAAATATGCGAGCGGCTTTCTTCATTCCGTTTTACTAAGCCTTTTTCAGCCATTATCTGCATAATTTTCAAAGTAGTGGTATAGCCTACTTCTTTTCTCTGGTTTAGTTGTTCGTTTACAAATCGGACGGTTGTGGGGCCGTGTTGCCAGAGTATCTGCAAAATTTCCAGTTCCGATTCGGTGGGTTTGGGTGTCTGATTATCCATATCTAGGGACTAATTTATTTCTACGAAATATTTCGTAGTACAAATGTATACGAATGTTTTCGTAGATGCAACTAAATATACGAAATATTTCGTAGAATAAGCTTTATTTTGTAAGAGTTAGCATATACCTTGATAAGTGGCAGAATGCAGGAGGGAGGGGATAAAAAAATAGCCTGTCTGTATATACAGGCAGGCTAGTGTTAAGGTTTTACAGGTGGGGGATTAAATTTCATCGTCTTCATCAATTTCTTCATCATCATCATAGATGTCGTCGTCCAGGGAACTGTCGTCCATCAGATCGTCATCTGTGAAGCGTCTGTCTATGAAACTATCGTCTTCCAAGTCCAGATTGTCCACATCCACATTTTCGTCGAATATATCATCATCAAAATCATCTTCCTCTTCATCGTCAAAAATATCGTCATCGTCCAGATCCATACTCAGGCCGGTAAGGTCGGCTGACTGCTCAGTGAAATAAGGCATGGCCTCTTTGTCACCAACCGCCGTATCTTCTGGTCCGATTTCGCCTTCCAAGGCTTCTTCTCTTTCTAATTGTAGGGTTAAGTCCATAATTTGATTCATTACTTCGGGTAAGTCGTTTTTAACTATATGCCATTGAGGGTGTAAGTCTAATTCCAGTTCCTGATCAAAATGTGCATATTGCAAACCCTTCAACACATCCCAGTCTACATCTGCATAGGTATTTTTAAAATCGTCGGAGAGCATAGCCGCCGCTCCACCAATCTGGTTTAGCTGGCTAATTACAGCTTCCCGTATATCTTCACGTTGTGCATAGGCATCATAATTGGATCTGCCCAGATACCCTTGTATTTCCTGAATCGAATCAGTAATGCTCATAAGGTGTACTTTGTCTTCTTCGCGATTATCCATAAATGTTTGTATCAATGTTCTGGGAATATTACGTGATTATCAATATTTGGTTTAAAACAAAATACAACCGTTTATCTGATAGAATTACTTCAAGTGTCAAACATAAAACAAATATTTTCGTGTGTCAAGATATACGAATAGCAAATTGTAAATTTTATTTTTTCGACTATGCAAATCCCATCTGCCGCTTACTGGCCCACGACTGCAGCAGAAGCTGTAGCCATACAAAATGATCTCCGAAAGCAGGTGATTACGACCGACCAACTTGGCCATGTAAGCCTGGTAGCAGGCGTAGATGTGGGATTTGAGAACGATGGAGAAATTACCCGGGCTGCAGTAGCTGTGCTTCGATATCCGGACCTGGTGCTGGTAGATCAGGCTATTGCCAAAACGCCCACCAGGTTTCCCTATATTCCAGGTTTGTTATCTTTCCGGGAAATACCGGCTTTGTTAATGGCGCTGGAGAAAATAACCAAGGTGCCCGACCTGATCTTATGCGATGGACAAGGAATTGCCCACCCCAGACGGCTGGGTATTGCCAGTCATTTGGGGATACTGATTGATGTACCGACTATTGGTGTTGGAAAGTCTCTTTTAGTAGGTAAGTACGAAACACCCCCTGACGAACGGGGCGGATGGTCGCCTTTGGTGCATTACAAAGAAACCATTGGTGCTGTACTACGAACACGGAAGGGGTTTAATCCGCTGTTTATTTCTCCCGGGCACCGCGTAAGCCTGGAAACATCTATAGCCTATGTATTAGCTTGTTCACCTAAATACCGGCTTCCTGAAACTACGCGGATGGCTCACCACATGGCCTCCAATATGAAAGATGACAAGTAACCTTTGTGTACTAAGTATTGGGGAAAACAGATGAATATTATTTTTGTAACCTGGTAACCGGAGACCTTTCTGAGCTAAATTTTTGCTATTTCATACGTAAAGGTATTTTGCTTTAAAAAATTGATTACCGGAGGGTTACCGGATTTTCGTCTGAGAAAACTTTAATTTATTAGGGGGTTTGTCTAGTAAAAAAGGATGATAAGCAAATTTGTGCTGATTTTACAGGTAGCATTCAAAGAAGCTCCACTACCAAATGCTTGAGAAAAACAGCTAAAATAGGCTACTACTAAAAAAAATTATTACATGTGTATTTTTGGATGCTTAGTAGCCTTACCGCAAAGAATAATATATTTGGTAAGCATTCCCAAAAAGCAACCTATTTATCAGACACATGACCTATATTAGCCAAGAAGAGTACAGACAAGCAACACTACAGTTGCCCAATCCAAACAGGACAGAGTTAAGTGAAATTTCCATTAAAATCGCCTTCAGTCAGGAAAGTGGCTCCGTTTCTGAAAGCATTATCCATTTTATCCGCGTACTATTCTGCGACAGCCCACGGATACCAGAAGTAGAGTATAAATGGCTTTTGGATAAACGCTTCAACCAGATAGGGTAGCATTCAGCAGGTAATTAACTTTCAACCAGCCCCTTTTTATTTGATAATACTCCTACACACCTCTTACAATTAAGTTCGTTTAAGGTATTTCAGCCGTTCTTACCCAGCCTGGGAAAAGCTGCATAATAAGGTCTGCTTTGCAGTTTAAGGCTTATTTGGTTAGCAACACAAATACCTCTGTATACAAAAATACCGCTCCAAAGGCAGCGGTATTTTTGTAGTCTTTAAACAAATTGATTTCTAGTTACCTAGGTATTATTAGCAGTTTTACCGGCTACCACTTTCAGGTCAATGGTAAAGGTATCTTCAATAATTTTGTCAGCCGCTGTACCGATAATGGCAGCCCGGTATTTAATATCATATTTTGTCCGGTCTATGTCAAATTTAGCTGTAGCCTCTGCACTGTTGCCGCTAACTTTTACAACAGCCGGGAAAGTTACCGCATTGGTAATTCCTTTGATTGTTAAATCGCCAGTGATGGTGTAGTTGGCTTCGCCTGCTTTGGCATTAGCAATGGGGGCAGCTTTCGTGATTTTAAAAGTAGAGTTCGGATGTTTTTCTACGGAAAAGAAATCTTCTGATTTTAAATGATCAGTAAGCTTTTTGTTGAATGTTTCGTTGGTAATATCCGTATCAGTGATGCTCGTCATATCCATTACAAAATTACCTCCTACCAGTTTGTCTGACTCAACATTAATGACACCTTTTGCAATTTTTACATTGCCGGAATGCTCACCACCCACTTTTTTGGCATTCCAGGTAAGGGTACTTTTGGAAGGATCAACGGAAAGAGCAGCGGCTTTTTTAACAGATGTTTTACCAGGGTCATTCAAAGCAATAACTCCCGGGGTTTGAGTTGCCAGAAACAAGGCTAAAGCTCCTGCCATTAGTTTTGAAAATTTCATAAGAGATCTGAGTTAAAAAGGGTTAAAAAATGGAGTTAAATATACTAAATAAATAAAAAAACTCAATACCGACACATACGAAGCAGGTAGGATGCCGGAAAACACTGTTTCTGGCTCCCTACATAGGGTAAACCCTGAAAATGTTACAAGCCTAAGTAGTTTCCACTACCGGATGCCCATGTTGAATATGAGACAGGATATCTTGTTTAATCCTTTCCAGTTCGTGGATTTCCCATGCCTCAAAAGGCAAGGCTTTCGTCATTTTTTTCCGGAGCCGTTGTGTATACATGCGGCTGTTGCTTCCATAGAGCCTGGTGGCAACTTCTGCTAAATTTAAATACGGATTATTAAGCCATGCTGTGATCATTAGTGTTAATCAGTTAATTCCTTTTACAAGGAATGGTCAAAAATAAGTGTTGGTAGAATCCATCTTAGTAACATATCTGGTTGTGTACTGGCACAACTGTTATTGGCTGATTTATAAATTTAATTATTGGGTCTAGTGTTAGTATTAGCCGGCGTTTGCTGGTTTGGCGCAGCAGTCGGTTGGGTTTTGTTGGGCTGACCTTGTGCGGGTCTTTGTCCGGCAGGGCTAGCATTTTGTGGAGCTGCTCCACCGCCTTGTGTACCGCCGCCCTCTGTACCACTGTCACCACCTTCTTTTATATCATCGTTACTGATGGATTTCTTCCGGCGGCGAGGCTGGGCATCCATGGTCATTTTACCAATGCGGTAGCTGAAATTGATTTTAAAGTTCATATTGCGCATTTCATTCACATTGGTCTGCGTTAACAGGGGAGAAGATAGCTCATTGCGCATGTATATTGCTTTGGTTAAGAAGTTTTCAGCTCCTATACCAATTGTCCCTTTTTTGTTGTTAAATTCTTTCTGAATATTCAGGCTGTAAATCCCAAAACCACTTTGTTTGCCTTGAAGCTGTACTTGTCTGCCACGATAGAAACCAAATGCTTGTAATCCCCATCCTTTGCCTAATTTGTAGTTAGCAAAGCCTCTGATGTTATATACCCAGCCTTCATTGCTGGCATTGTAAATAGGATCATCTACATTATTGTTCAGCACGGCATAATACACGTCTGTGCCACCATTCAGCGAAAATTTATCTGAGATATTAACATTGGAGAACAGACTTACCCCATAGGCATTTTCTGTTCCAATGTTTTCATACGTTGTATAGATGCTATTAATGGTATCACCAACCTCATTGATACTAGTCACCGGGTTGCGTATGGCTTGGATTGAGCCGGTAGTATTACGCCAGAAGCCTGTGAATGATAAAGAGGTTTTTTTAATATAGGTATTATAAGCTAATTCATAGTTATTGGTAAACTCAGGATTTAATACAGGATTACCAATAGTTACAAATAATGGATTAGATGATTGAATATTCGGGTTCAGGAACTGCAGTGACGGACGTTGTATACGACGGTTGTAAGCCGCTTTCAATATATTTCCGTTCTTTAGCTTTTTAGACAAATTTAAACTAGGTACAAACGTTCCATAAGCGGGGATTTCTACATCTTGCTCATCCTGAAAGTTGGCATCAATAATTGTATATTCGTACCGTCCGCCGGCTTTGAGGCTATAGCCCTGTTTAGTATTTAAGGTGTACGCCAAATACCCGGCAGTTACACTCTGGTTGTAGTTAAAAACATTACCCAGTCTTCTATCTGTATCTGGGATATATACCCCATCTGAGCCAAACGCATTAAAAAACTGAAAATCGCTTGTTACCTGCCGCATAATCTCTTTTCCGCCAAATTCAAGTATCTGCGTTTTTCCGATAGGGGTTTGATAGTCGAGTTGTAAGGTAGTCTCCTGATTATAACTTTCATTCAGGTTTTTTACTCTTCTATCAAGTACGCTGAAATCATTCTCATCAAAAATACTTCTGATGAAGTCGTTTGTCTGTTTGTTACGGCTATACTGGCCTAATAAACTTAGCTCTTTTTGAGGTTTATTAAAAGTATGAGTGTAGCCTAAATTTACATCCAGGTTGCCCGAAAGGTCAGAAACATCTACATCTTGCAAAGTTGTTTTGTCTAACACATTATCAATATACGTTTGAGAGATTAAATTATCCTGAAACGTTTTTCTGTTCCGGAAGCCATACTGTACAGAAGCATTAATAAAGTTATTTTTGTCTATGTCGTAATCCCAGCCGAACTGATACCGGCCAAAACCAAACTGATTACGAGTATCTGCCGATTGAATAGATAATATACTTTCTCTCTGGTTATTAAGAGTGGTTTGGGTGTTTTCAAACCGTCCGTTTACATTGTATCCCACACGGCCAAAACCGCCTAAAGAAAAGCCCATTTTTCCTTTCCGCATGCTTCCATTCAACCCCAGGTTAGAACCTCTGTAGCCTGCACTGCCATTCACATTCAAATTAAACCCTTCCAGGGTGTTCTTCTTAGTAATAATATTGATTATGCCTGATGAACCTTCTGCATCGTATCTGGAGGAGGGTGACGTAATTACCTCTACGGATTTAATCATATCTGAAGGGATCTGCTTTAAGGCATCGGCCACGCTGCTGGCGGCTATGGTAGATGGGCGGTTGTTAATGAGAACCCGGATGTTCTGATTGCCACGGAGCGATACGTTTCCATCCAGATCCACAGATAGCATGGGGACTTTTCTCAATACATCTGTAGCATCACCTCCTTTATTGGTAGCATCTATTTCTGCGTTGTATACGGTGCGGTCTACCTTCTCTTCAACCAGGCTTCTCTGGCCTTCTATGGTTACTTCCTGCAGTTCTTGTACGGTTGGGCTTATTTTAATTGTACCCAAATTAATATCTCCCCGTTTGCCTACGTTCACTTTATCTATCGTTTTAGTTTGATAGCCAATGAACGTTACCAGAATTTTGTAATCGCCTGCCGCTACTTTGTTTAAGGTGAACTTGCCATTTTCATCTCCTACGGTTCCATCTAGCGTTTTGCCGGTGGCCGGATCTGTGAGCACCACATTGACAAAAGGCACTGGTTCCTGGTTGCTTGCATCCAGCACGGTGCCAGCGATTTTGGCATTCCCTTTTGGGGTTTCAGCTCCGGGAATTGCTCCCCCTGAAGGATTCTGAGCTAAGGTAAAGCCGTAGCTATACACAAGCAGCAGGAGCAGTAAGATTTTTTTCATAGAAAGCATGTCGAAATTTTTGCAGTTAGTGACTTTGATGTATCTTAATGAACACAAAAAAAAAGTATTGGTTATTCTTTTATTCAGGTATTATACAGATGAGCATTTTTTCTCGACGTTCCGGCTGTATACTCGACAAGATGGAATGGTAGAAAAAACTACCCAGATAACCGATAGTAATCCATACTTGGCAGAATATATAACGCGCAAGGCTTAAAGTTGCCCTTTAATGGGTATTTTTACTAAATAAAATTATCGTAAAGCTGACATATGCAATCTTTTCTTCAGCGGAACCGCGTGCTGGTACTCCATATTTCATTCTGGTGTGTGTACGTGTCGTTCCTTGTTTATCAGCAAACCAGATGGGGGTCGGACTGGGGCAGAATTCTGACTGTGGCAGCCATTAATATGGTGTTTGTTGGCCTGATTGCCTACTATAATTATTTCTTTGCCCTACCCCGGTTTCTCACCAGCAAAAACCTGATGGGCTACCTGTTAGAGTTTTTTGCTCCCTTTAGTGTCTTAATTTTCGCCCGTATCCAGTTTGAAAGGTACTTGCTGGATGGGTACGCCCGCCGGGAAGAGTTTCAGTATCTCTATAGTTCCAGGTTTTTTATCCATATCACGGCCGTTACCCTATTTATTGTGATTTTTGTGGGCATGTTGCGTTTTGTGGTAGAGTGGATCGAGTTTGAATCGCGCAAGAAAGCGGTAGAAAATGAACGGCTGATTGCAGAGCTCAATTTTTTAAAAGCGCAGATAAATCCGCATTTCCTGTTCAACACCTTAAATAACCTGTATTATCTGGCATTTACCAACTCCCCGAATACCACCGAAGTAATAGCCAAACTCTCGCAGATGATGCGGTATATGATTTATGATTCTAACCACCCGAAGGTGCAGTTAAGCAAGGAGATTGAATACATGCAAAACTACATTAGTCTGGAACGGCTCCGGTTGAATAACGAAATTCCTATTTGTTTTGAAATTAAAGGCAATCCGCAGGAAGTGTTAGTTACTCCGTTTATATTTATTACGTTTCTGGAAAATGCTTTTAAGCATGGGGTAGGCAATAACAACCCTGGTTCATGGGTAAAAATACATATAGAAGTGCAAGGCAAAGATTGTATATACCGGGTAGAAAACAGCAAACTGCCTACCAATGGAAAAGTTGTAGATGGCAAATCGGGCATTGGTCTGCAAAACGTACAACGCCGCCTGGATTTGAGTTACCCCGGCAGATACGATCTGCAGGTAGATAGTAGCAAAGAGTCGTATGCTGTACAACTAAATCTGCAATTAGCTTGAATGTAACTTGCCTCATCGTGGATGATGAACCCCTGGCCCGCAACCTGCTTACAGAATATGTGCGGAAAGTACCCTATTTGCAGCTGGCAGACACCTGCTCCAGCCCCATGACAGCTATTGAAGTGCTGCGTAACAAACCAATAGATTTATTGTTTCTCGACATCCAGATGCCCGAGCTTACTGGGATCACCTTGCTGAAAGTGTTGCAAAAAAAACCATTGGTTATTCTCACCACCGCCTACTCTGAATATGCGCTGGAAGGCTATGAGCTGGATGTGGTAGATTACCTGCTAAAACCCATCACCTTCGACCGTTTTTTAAAAAGCGTAGAGAAAGCCAGCCAGCGCCTGGCTCAGCTTCAGCCAGCAGTGCCGGTTATTATTCAATCGCCGCCCAAAGAAAACCCGGTTATAGAAAATCAGCCGTATCATCAGCCTTTCGTCTTTGTAAAAGATGGCACCAAAATGGTAAAGATCCGCTGGAATGATATTTTGTATGTGGAAGGCCTGAAAGACTATGTAGCCATCCATACCCGGCAGCAAAAAATTGTGAGCCTCCAGCGATTGAAACAACTGGAAGCCCAGCTACCCTCCGAACGTTTTATCCGGATACACCATTCATACATTGTGGCATTGGATGCCATAGATGTTATTCATAAAGAACGGGTGCAGATAGGTACTGTTTTTATACCCATCAGTGATACGTATCGCAAAGCCTTCAAAGAGTTTGTAGACCGCAACCAGATACAGCCAGATTAGCAGCTGCGTATTTTTTAAAACCAGAAGGGATTCGTATCCGTCATTAGCCAATACCAGACGTATACACCCTTATGCCCTTTACTTTCTCACACCCAGCTATTGTATTGCCTTTAAAGAAAATAAAGCCGGAATGGTTTTCGCTGACAGGTCTGGTTATTGGTAGCATGTCGCCGGATCTGCTGTATTTTTTTCAGATGAGTGGGGAAGAAGATTACGGACATACATTCCCGGGTATTTTTGTGTTTGATTTACCGGCAACTCTGTTGCTTACCCTGATTTTTCATCTGTGGATCAGGAATACACTTATTTTGTATTTGCCAAGCCCATTAAACCGGAAATTTGCTAAATACCTGCCTCAAAATATCTTTTTATTTCTAAGGAAGAACTGGCATATCGTACTTTTTTCTGCATTCATTGGAGCCATTTCTCACCTGCTTTGGGATGAAGCAGGCAATACACAAGGTTGGGTATATAAGCAAGCACCAGATTTTTTTGGCAAAGAGTTGGCCATCGGACCCTTCAATTACCAGATATACGTGTACATAGAATATATAGGATCGTTGGTTGGGCTGCTGGCTATTGGGTGGGTACTGTTTAACGAACCAGGAGAGAATTCGCTGCCACCTATTTCAGCACAAGCTAAATTTGGATTCTGGTTCTCTGTCTTGTTTTTTACAGGTGCTGTAATCATTCTGAAACAGAGCATAGAAAATCATACATACAGCATGGGCTCCCTGTTTGTTATCGGAATCAGTGGATTTTTTCTGGGGATCATTATTACCTGCCTGCTATTCAAGAGGTGGAAACCTAACAGCAAACCGGTAGACTTTACCTAACACTGAACAGTATGCTTGGTAAAAGCCGTTCTATTTAAAAAAATGCTATGTTATCTGTATGTTTACCTCTTGCCCGAGTGAATTTTATTGCCCTACTATTGCTTATTTAGATAAATTACCGACATAATGGAAACAACAAGCTTATTTATAAAAAATATGGTATGTAACCGCTGCATCCGGGTGGTGAAAGAAGAGCTGGAAAAAAATAGATTAGATGTGCGCAGTATTACCTTAGGAGAGGCGGTGGTTACCGGACATCTACCAGCAGAAAAGCTACAAGAAGTACGCGAGATTCTGGCAGATAATGGGTTTGAACTGATTGACGACAAAAAAGTGAAGATTATTGAAAAAATAAAAACCTTAATTGTTGAGCTCATTCACCACAAAAATACCGGGCAGCACCTGCATACAAACTACTCCGATTATTTGGCGGAAGCTTTGCATATGGATTACCATTACCTGAGTACCTTGTTCTCTTCTGTGGAAAATACTACTATTGAGAAGTACATCATCCTGCAAAAAATAGAGCGGGTTAAGGAGCTTTTGGTATATAATGAACTTACGCTAAGTGAGGTAGCCTACCAGATGGGCTATAGCAGTGTTCAGCATCTATCTAACCAATTCAAGAAAGTAACCGGGTATACGCCTAGCCATTTTAAGCAAATAAAAGAAAACAAGCGTAAACCGCTGGATGAAGTAGGACTTAACTGACTTCTTTATACAAAAGACCCACCACGTATAAAAAAATCTTATACAATAAAGTAAAAATTATGTAACGCTAACTAGCAGCGTATCGTCCATCTTTGTACAGGTTAACTAATGAAGGTACGGGCTTTATTACATAGCTATTAGCTACTCCTCGCCTGGGTTTATCTGTCTGCAGATTTATCTGGAGCCAGGTAATTTCCGGGGTGGCTCTGGCATCAAGCTTAGAATTAAGCACCGTAGATTGAATTACCGGTATTTCGAATTATACTAACTAACAACAATTATGGAAACTTTAAAATTTAAAACAAACATAAAGTGTGGAGGCTGTGTAGCACAAGTTACTCCATACCTAAACTCCCTGGAAGGCATTGATAAATGGGAAGTAGATACCAACAATCCGAATAAAATTTTATCGGTCAGCACCACGAAAGTAAAGGCCGACCAGATTAAAGACATCGTTAAAAAAGCTGGCTATGTAGCGGAAACTTTGTGATACCTACTGGCAAAGGTAGCCATTAAAGGCAGTGAGCAGCTTGGATTGCTGAAGCCCAGGCTGTAACCTTCAGTGCAGTGGATGGGTAAACACAGGAGATAGTTGTTTGTTCACCTAAAATTCTACTCCTATGCAAACCCAACAACACCAGGATCTTATCCGCCAGTTACTGGAATGTGCGTTTACGTGTGAAAACTGTGCCACCGCTTGTTTACAAGAAAAGGATGTGCAAATGATGGCACGCTGCATCGCCCTGGACAGAGATTGTTCAGATATATGCCTGCAGGCCGCCCGGTTGCTTCAGCGCCATTCGGAGGTGGCAGCAGAATTTCTGCAAGTGTGTGAGAAAATCTGCCAGATGTGCGGCGATGAATGTGCCAAACACCATCACGAACACTGCCAGCAATGTGCCCAGGCTTGCCACAGCTGTGCAGAGGCGTGCCGTAGTGCCCATGTGTGATATGTTACCTAGAACAAAGCCACTCCAGCAAAAGTGGCTTTGTTTTTCTCCCATAAAATGTTAATACCTATGAAAATTCTATATACCTCAGTTTATATTGCTAGTTTAGTACTACTCAGTTATACTTCCCTTTTTGCCCAGCATGGAGATCATACCGGGCACGACACCCATCAAACACCAACAGATACCGTACAATCGCATGAAGGACATTTGATGATGCACGATTCTACAGCTGCCCCTATGTCGCATGCGTTCTCCCTGAATCTGCCCATGAACAGAAACGGCTCCGGCTCTGGCTGGCTTCCCGATCTGGCACCCATGTATGGATACATGATTCATACCGATAAATGGATGTATATGGTTCATGGCAACGTGTTTGTGCGGTATAATAATCAGGATATTACCAACAAAGGCACCAGAGGCGATACAAAAATAGATGCCCCTAACTGGTTTATGGCTATGGGTCAGCGAAGGGTAGGAAAGAGAGGATTGTTCCGCTTCAGCACGATGTTTTCCTTAGATCCCTTATTCGGAGGCGATGGCTATCCGCTGCTTTTCCAGACGGGTGAAACCTTTCAGGGGCAGCCACTGGTAGACCGGCAACATCCCCATAACCTGTTTTCTGAATTATCGGTAGCCTATACGCATATGCTATCTAAGGACATAGATGTGTTTGCCTATCTGGCGTATCCCGGGGAACCTGCGTTAGGGCCGGTAGCTTTTATGCACCGTCCATCCAGTTTCAATAACCTGGATTCTCCGCTTGGCCACCACTGGCAAGATGCTACGCATATAACCTTTGGCGTGGCTACGGCCGGTATCCGGTACAAAATAGTTAAGGCTGAAGCATCGGTATTTACGGGCCGCGAGCCTGGAGAAGCCCGGTATGGGTTGGATAAACCCCGCTTCGATTCTTATTCTTACCGGTTGTCGGTCAATCCAACGGCTAACTTTGCTATTCAGGCCTCTCAGGCATTTATCAAAAGCCCCGAAGTGGTGGAGCCAGAAGAAGATGTATGGCGCACTACTGCTTCTGTACTACATGCTTTACCTCTGGCCGGAGAAAATTATCACCTCAACTCGGCATTGATTTGGGGATTTAATGATGCCGGAGGCCACCACAAAGAGCATTCCCTCACGGCAGAATCTAATTTGCAGCTGGATAAATTTGCAGTGTATGGCCGGTATGAGTGGGTACAAAAATCGTCTGGGGAGTTGCAGGTGGAACAACAGCTTGGAGACGATGAGATATTTGACATCAATGCTCTTACGTTGGGTACGAATTATACAGTTCTCCGCAAATGGAACACCAATTTTAGCCTGGGCATACAAGGCAGCGTATACATGGCAGAATCCCGCTTAAATGCTATCTACGGCAACAATCCTCTGTCTGGCCAGGTATATCTGCGGATTAGCCCACACCTGATGCCTATGGCCATGAATAGGACCAGACAAATGTCGGGCAGGTAACCGAATGATATAGCTATTATTGTGTATTTTATATATTTGCTACATACACCTACCTGCTAATTAGAGGTAGGTGTATATATATGTTCTATGTCATTAGTCATTAAAAGAGATAAATTGAAAGCATGAAAAAGTTTTACCTGGATGATCCAGAAATTGGTCCTGATCCTGCCACTAGTCATCCTCGATTCAATGAATTAATGAAGGATGAATTTTACACTGATTGTTTGGACGAATTCTCTCCCTTTGGCAATGATGACGGGGCCGATACGCTTTACAATTTAGAGGATTGGTACCGAGAAACAAAAGGGAAAGCTGATATTGTGGCTTTCATGTTTGACCATATTGATGGCTTTGGCTTCAAGTATGCATGTGATGGATGCGTGCAGTCATTGGACTTAGAATTTATTAATCAATTACAGCAAGAGGATGAGTTTTTCATAGATTGCATGGATAAAGCTATAATTGCAACTGTTTTTGGCCAATTAAAAATAGAAGGAAAAATAGCACCTGCACTCAAAGAATTGGGAATAATAGCTTTAGAAAGACAGAAGCTAGTCACCTTACAACGATTAGCCAACAATGAAGTAGACTTAAGCAAACTCTTCAAAATCGTAGATGGAAAGAGTACTAGGGAAAATGAAGAGGGGAATACCAATCACTTACAAGATGCCTACTTGGAACGATTGGAAATCATGAAGAAGGATTTAGAAAAGTACACTAAATAAAGGCTAGAACATCAAACCCTGCAACAACCATGCTGCTAATGCTCAACAGGAAGCAATGGTATGTGTGAGTTCTTACGCCATTCATTCACAACCAATAAAAACCAGCCGGTAAACGCAAGGCTAGCCTATGATACTACCCAAAGAAAGAGATCCAAGGTTTATCACCCTCAGGCGAGGAGGAACATTAACCGATTCACATCATCAGTTACTTGCCTTGTGGGCGGCTACATGTGCAGAACACGTACTACACCTGTTTGAGCAACTCCATGCTGAAGATGAACGGCCAAGACAAGCCATAGTTTTGACACGGGCATGGGCAAACGGAGAGATACCGATGAAACAAGCCCACAAGGCCGCCTTTGCGGCCAATGCTGCTGCCAAAGGAATGCCCCTTGCTGCCCGCTTCGCAGCCTTGGCAGCCGGACAAGCTGTGGCTGTGGCGCATGTGGCGGCACATGAACTGGGGGCTGCTGCCTATGCTATCAGAGCGGTTCAAGAATCTGTTGAAGAAAAGGATAGAGAGAAAATGGGGCAAAAAGAATGTCAATGGCAGCGGGATCAGCTTCCAAAAGAGATTCGTGAACTTGTTTTAGATGACCAACAGATAAGAAATCACCTGTGTTGGTTTGTATTTACCTAGTGTGAAAGAAAATTCTGGGGCATACTAAATGGAAATAAGGTCTTCCAACAGGTTTAACCAGAATGCCAGCCCTGCTTGTAAGCCCAGCACAACGTGATACCGGAACACAAGCGTTCAATAGTCTATCAAACACTGTTCTTCCCGAAAAAATGGGTCCGGCTGCAGAAGTATTTTATATGTGTGCGGAAAAGCACAAGTCAGCGTGATCTCGCACAACTATATGCTGTTGCTAAGGGCAAAATTATGAATAAAACATTGAATTGCAGTAGGTTGCGTAAATGGCATGGCCTTTGGATATCCCTGCTTGAAAAACAAACTAAAACGCAACACTACGTATGAAAAAGTTCTTATTCTTTATTTCGGTTCTGCTCACTTATGCCACACAAACTTCCGCGCAAACCAACGAGATTGCCACCAAAGCCGACGAATTGATGACAGCTTATACCAAGCAGAAAAAATTCAGCGGATCTGTACTAATTGCCAGAAAAGGAGACATTCTTTTTGAAAAAGGGTATGGAATGGCTAATCTGGAAAAAAAGTTGCCCAACACCCCAGATACCGAGTTCCGCATTGCTTCTATCACCAAAACGTTTACCTCCGCAATTATTCTCAGGCTAGCTGAGCAAAAGAAAATAGCCCTGGATGATGCCTTGACTAAGTTTATACCGGATTATCCCAACGGAGAAAAAATCCAGATCAAGCATTTGTTAAGCCATTCTTCCGGAATTGTTAGCTATACAACTTTGCCAGATTATTTTAAAACCTGGATTAACCATTCCTTAACGTCAAAGCAAACCATGGAACATTTCAAAAACCTGCCGTTGGAATTTCAGCCAGGAACCCGCTTTGGCTACAGCAACTCAAACTATGTATTGCTTTCGTACATTGCCGAAAAAGTGACAGGGAAAGAGTTAGGTAGTTTATACCAGCAGGAAATTTTCTCTAAACTGAAAGTAGCTCATACCGGGAAAGATGCCAACAACCGGACGTCCGAGTTCCAGGCCAGAGGGTATATTACCAATCCACAAACTGCCGAATGGATACCGGCTAACCCGATGGATATTACTACGCCAGCCGGTGCAGGATGTATTTACTCGTCTGTACGCGATTTGTATGCCTGGGACCGAAGCCTCTATACGAATGCTATTTTATCTGAACAATCAAAACAAATGGCCTTTACGCCCTATCAGGCCGGGTATGGATATGGATGGCAGGTAGGTGAAAAATATGGCAAAAAGCAGGTAAGCCATAGTGGGAAAAGTCCGGATGGGTTTGTTACAAATCTGATCCGTTTTCCGGAGCAAGAGGTGTGTATTATCTTTCTGTCGAACTATGGGGATGTAGATGGCCGGCAACTAAGCGATGATTT
This sequence comes from Rhodocytophaga aerolata, assembly GCF_030503435.1. Classification (GTDB taxonomy): domain Bacteria; phylum Bacteroidota; class Bacteroidia; order Cytophagales; family 172606-1; genus Rhodocytophaga; species Rhodocytophaga aerolata. Next base: position 285,369 of record NZ_JAUKPO010000004.1, on the reverse strand, counting down.
AACGGCTCTTGTATTCAACGAAGCGTATAATCTTCCCAAGCAAAAAGTAGAAGTTACTTTAGACGAAGAAGTGCTTGCCAGATATGCAGGCGTATACCAGCTTGACCCGCAATTTAATGTTACCATATCAGTAGAAGGCAATAAATTATATGCCTTAGCTGTAGGCGATGCCGAAAAAATGGAGTTAACGGCTGAAGGTATTAATAAATTTTTTATGAAAGGACCTGAAATAGAAATAGAATTTATTGAAGAAAACGGCAAGGTACAGTATATGCTCATTAAAATGCAGGGAGGGAAAAAACTAACCAAAATCAGTTAGTTACTGAACATTATACCTGACATTGAAATCGGAAAGCCGGCAAGGGAGGAATCCATTTCTTTTCTGCCGGTTTTCTTTTGTAAGTAATAAAGGCACGCGTACAAAGCCAGATCTATATACACAGTTTCCGGGCGGTTTTTGAAAAAGCTGCATCCATGTGTATATTGCTCTTACGTAGCCGGTAGGGTAGGGCTATATCATTTACATGAAAAAAATGATTTTGTGGATCATAGGAATTTTTTCGGTGCTTTATCTGATTTTTTGCAGCGTCTTTTATTTTTACCAGGAGAAACTGATTTTTTACCCGGAAAAAATTCCGGCAAGCTACCGCTTCACGTTCAGTCAGCCTTTTCAGGAGCATTTCATCCCGGCAGCCGATGGCACCCACCTTCATGGCGTTCTGTTTAAGGCTGATTCAAGCAAAGGTCTGGTGTTTTTTCTGCATGGAAATGCCGGGGCAGTCAATACCTGGGGCGAACTGGCTAGTACCTATACCAGAGTAGGCTACGATTTTTTTGTGCTGGATTACCGCGGGTTTGGCAAAAGTGAAGGAAAACTGACAGATGAGAACCAATTCTTTGCCGATGTGCAAACTGCCTATACGTATATAAAACAGGCGTATGCGGAGGAAACCATTGTCGTGATAGGCTTTTCTATTGGTACGGCATCGGCTGCTATGCTGGCAGCCAATAACCAACCTGGCCGGCTTATCCTGAAAGCCCCTTACTATAGTTTGCTGGATCTGATGCAGAATATCTCGCCGGTTATTTACGCTACGCTGCCGCCGTTTTTATTTAAGTATAGATTTAAGACCTATGAATTTATTCCCAGGATTCAGGCACCTATTACTATTTTTCATGGAGATAAAGATTATGTAATTTATTATGGCTCGTCAGGGAAATTACAGCGGCATCTGAAACCTACCGATCAGGTAATTGTGTTGCCAGGACAAGGCCATAATGGAATTAATGAGAATAGGGAATACCTCCGGGTTTTACATACATTACTAAGCCAGAGAAAGTAAATGTACGAATGAAGTCCATACAACCGGAACGTTGGCTTCAGGCTTGGGACTTGAGTTTGGTGGCCATGTTACCGGCTTGTATAGCGTTAGCCATACGTTTAGTCTGGTTGGTGGTTTACCTCAGTTATGATAGGCTTTTTCAATCAAAATAACCTTTATACGTCAGTATAATGCCTGTTACAAGTAATAGTAGGAGCACTACATACGTAAATGTACTTTTTTTAAGCTGCCTGGCATTAGGAAAAAACATTCTGTAAAGCCCTGCCATAAGAGACAACCAGCCTGTCAGGGTGATCATCATAGGCCAGTCCAATGCCCAATAATTATAGGTGCGGACAATGGAAAGCCCTCCAACAAATAAAAGTAAACCATTCAAATATACCAGGTTTGCTTCCACTCTTTCCCAGATATGAAGATTAAGCCCTTCTGAAATAGAAAGGACAACCAAGATGGGGCCAAGTAGACCGGCCAGTTGTATTGCTTTTTCCAAGTAGTATCTTTTCTTAAATAGACTTTCTGTACTTTCTCAGGCATCCTTACCTTTTCTCGTACCTGCCAGATTTCTCTTCTATGCTGATCCGGTAAGTAACCAGAACCGGGCGGCTGATACTGGCTAGCTGATGAATATCTATTCCGCCGGAAGGAATAGTTTCGCTTACCTGAAAAGGTAATATCCGGTTCAGGAGTAAGCGTTCTGCTTGGTGGCTAGCTTCGCCGGAAAGTTCTTCAAAGGTGCCCTGAATTACTACGCTTTGCCAGTTGGCAAGATTCTGAATAGCATCCACCTGAAAACAAACCTGAGGGTTGTTCCGCATCATCTCTATTTTCAGGCCTTCTTTCGTGTGGCCATAAATATACTCTCCGTCATATACATAGGTAACTGGCAGCACATACACTCTACCGGCATCACAGCAGCCTATATGGCCGATCATCTGGCTGCGTAATACAAAATCTATTTGTTCCTGATTTAATACACCTAACATAGCTATATGCGTTATGGGTAAACTCGGTTACATTTATTCAAAGGGATACCCTGTAGATTCTACCGGGTGCCTGGGCTGTGTATCAATAGCCAGTAAAGGAATGTCTAATGATGCAGCCTGGGCAGCCATATCTGAAACGTCAGCATAGGCAGGACCGGGCACCTGTGTTTGAATTTCAGGCACGGTAATCAGCAGATCAGCTTTGGTCTGCTGCACCAGTTTGCAAATGGTATCGGCAGTGTTTTCTGTTTCTGCTTCTTCAAAATGGATAAAGCTGTAAGGAAAGGTGAAATAAAAATCTACCGAACACTGGTAAAAAGGATGGGTGCCTGATCCGGCACAAGGTCTGTTTAACTGGTACAGAAATATTTCTGCACCAAAATTTCTGGCTATTTCCTCAATAAATTTCATCCTGGGTTCAATAGAACATTCATGATCGATAACCAGTAAAATCCGCTGGATAGGTTTAAAAACAACTGTTTCCGGAATCAACAATGCAGGGCATTTGGCTTGTTTTACTAATTCTGCCAGAGGTTGTCCCAGACAGTCGGCATAGGTAAAGCTTCTATCTACGCCGGTTATCAGCATATCTGCTTCAGAGGCAACAGCATTTTTGGCTATACTATGAATTGCCTGTAGTCTGACAGAAGGTTCCGTGAGCATAGCCACTTCCGCAGAAGAATTACCTGAGTCGTTCCAGGCTTTATCTACAGGGAAATAATATTCATCCGGCACAGCAGGCAGGGAAGTAAACAGGTGCTGTAAGGAAGCGTGCTCCAGTAGAATCAACGAAGGGCGCACGCTCCGGCAGAAATTTTTTACATAGTGTACCGCATTTCTGCCCATCGGGCTGGCATCGGTGGTGCATATAACAGTTTTCATAACTCAGAAGGAAAAAAATGAAATGGATACTAGGTACAACTAAATGAAGGGCTCCTTGGTAGAAAATACCCCAACAAACGCAAAAACAGGAGATTGTCTCTCGTCCAGCTTTCCTAAGTCTGGTTTAAACAAATTTCCGCCAAGTACCGCCCACAAACAAGTACAATAATCACCCATTCCCATGACTTATGTCATGAAAGAAGAAGGTGAAATCAACAAAGCCCTTGATGGAATGCCAGGTAGTGATAAATATCATGGGCCACCATAACCGGTGTCATCGCATGAGCCATAGTTTATCTGCACCTTTACTCTTACAGAAAGGCTACGAAGCTAGAAGTCAATGCCATCAACTTAAACCCACTCAATGCCATGAAAGCTTTTATTACCCTCGGAATGCTGCTCTTCAGCATGGTTACGTTTGCACAGGAAGCACAAAAGCAAACAATTGACAGCCTGGCCAGGCTCTATATGGGTTCTGAAAAAAACCGCCTGCTGGCTATAGGCATTGTTGAAGCAGGCAAGAAACAGATCTTTAGTTTCGGACAAGCCTACAATAGTCAGCAAATAAAAGTTAAATCAAATGAGGCCGTTTTCGAGCTTGGCGAACTTAGCAGCTTGTTTACTACTACCTTGCTTGCCCGCATGGCCGTGGAAGGTGACTTAAACATCGAAACCCCGTTGCAAGCCTTGATGCCAGGGCAACGGCTTCCGGTTTACCAGAAATTAACCTGTGAACCAGTGGGGCCGGGATATAACCTGTATGCCTGCGACCCTAAGACAAATGATGAAACGATTAGTATCCTGCTTTGCAATCTGGCTACCCATACAGCCGGATTCCCAGCCAACCCTCCGGATTTTATTTCCAGGCTACATCCAAAAAATCCCTATGCCAGCTATACAACGAAAGATTTATACAGGTATTTAAACAATCATCCTATTACGTTCACCAGTGGGTTTGAGTACCAATATTCTCATGTAGGCATGGCATTACTGGGCCATAGCTTAGCCTTAAAAACATCCCGGCCCTATGAGACTTTGTTACAGGAACGGGTGCTCCAACCCTTAAATTTATCTCATACGTTTCACCTGTTCCCGGCAGAAGCACACAACAACCGCATACAAGGCTATACTCAAACAAATAAAGCAGCCAAGCCCTGGGAGTTTGATGTACTGGCGCCTTCTGCCGGCTTACATGGTACAATTGAAGATATGATGCAATTCCTTGCGGTAAATATGGGTGTAACCGAAACAGAGTGGTTACCTGCCGTACGGCTGGCACAAAACCCTAGAGAAACTATCCGGCATAAAGAACTCAAAGGCAGCAAAGCCGGCTTAGGCTGGATAATGAGTAACCTGCCCGGAACGACCGAAGAAATAATCTGGCTGGCAGGAAAAACCGGCGGCTTTGCTGCCTACATAGCTTTTACCAGTGATTATACCAGGGGAGTGGTTATTCTTTCTAACCAGGCAAAACCCTTGAACCAGACAGGAATCCAAATACTGAAAACCCTGCAAGCAGAGACAGGTTCCCGGACAGTACATGCTCCAGTGTTACTTAGATAACTACTAAAATTCTGGATGGTTGGTTCATAGAAAAGCAAACAGAAAGATAATACCTTTGCATACTTTTCTGTTTGCTGCCTATGACATCCATTATCCGCCTCTACCGGAATGCATACGGAGGGTTATCTACCCCTTCCTGGATGCTTGCCCTGGTTATGTTTATTAACCGCAGTGGCTCCATGGTAGTGCCTTTCCTGAGTGTATACCTCACTGGTTCCTTGAAATTTACTATTGAGCAGGCGGGTATTATCCTTACGGCTTTTGGTATAGGCTCTATGGCCGGTGCTCTACTGGGTGGCTGGCTTTCCGACAAATTAAGCCCCTTTCTGGTACAGGTATTGAGTTTAGTAGCAGGCGGCTGCTTGTTTCTGGTATTGGCGCATATTACAACCTATTATTTGCTGTTAGCCGGCATATTGCTGCTGAGTGTGATCTCCGAATGCCTCCGGCCTGCTAACTCTGCTTCCATAGCCTTGTATGCCCGTCCGGAGAATGTAACCCGTTCATTTTCATTGAACCGGATGGCTATTAATTTAGGCTTTTCTATTGGGCCGGCCATCGGCGGGTTGCTGGCTTCCATTTCCTATTATTGGATTTTCATAGCAGATGGATTGACCTGTATAGTAGCCGGACTTTTCTTTTATCTGTATTTCCGGCAACTCCCAGCCAGGCAATCCACGCCAGCCGTACAGCAGTCGGTATCCGAAAAATCACCCTACCTCGATATTCCCTTTTTACTTTTCCTGGTGTTTGTTACCTGTTATGCCATTTCGTTTACTCAGTTTTTCTTCACCCTTCCGCTGTATTACCGGGAAGTGTATCACCTGTCAGAAATTCAGATAGGCTTGTTGTTGGGTTTTAACGGTTTGCTCGTCTTTCTTTTTGAAATGATTATTGTACACCGGCTGGAAAGAAAAACCATCATATGGCATCAGGTGGTATTGGGTACCTTACTTTGCGGCTTTTCGTTTGTGTTACTGAATCTATTTTCGGCTCCGGTAATTTTGATAATAGCTATGGTGCTGTTAACCTTTTCCGAAATATTTGCTATGCCGTTTATGGTAACCTACACGGTAAAACGGGCAGGTGAACGCAACCGGGGAAGTTATCTGGGCTTGTATTCGATGGCATTTGCAGCCGCTTTTATTCTGGCACCTTTTCTGGGTACTAAAGTGATCAGTTATGCCGGGTTTGCCACACTATGGTGGTCAGCCGGAGTACTTTCTTTATTCACAGCTGGTGGTTTCTACCTGACTATGAACGAAAAAAAAGTAACCGAGCCCTTAAAGCTACCAAGTAACTAAATAGACATATTTCAGGAATAAATAGTCAACTTTTGTTCTTTAAGTAAAATCCCGTAAATTGTGTCAGTATAACACAATGAAAAAGTAGTTATACCAATACGTCTATGAGATACCTTCCCCTACACCTGCTAAGCCTGGCTGCTTTTCTTTTGCCAGGCATGCCTCCGGCTGGCCAACCTTCAATGAAATCTTCATCAGAAAAGCAACAAGATGAACCTATTCAGGTTGTTGTGAACAAAAATGGGCCGACACTTACCTATTCTTCTGCATCCGGTATAACCATTTTGACAGAGAATGGCTTTTCATTCAAGGACCTTAATAAAAATGGAAAGCTGGACAAATATGAGGATTGGCGGTTGCCGGTAGACGAACGGGCCAAAGACTTAGCCTCTAAACTTTCGGTGGAGCAAATAGCCGGATTAATGTTGTACAGCAAACATCAACCCATTCCTGTAGCAGCCGCAGGACCGTTTGCTGGCACCTATAATGGAAAACCATTTGCCGAGAGTGGCGCCAATCCTTCTGACCTGTCGGATCAGCAAAAAGAATTTCTGACCAAAGACCATCTGCGGCATGTGCTCATTACCTCTGTGCAGAGCCCCGAAGTAGCGGCTCAATGGAATAATAAGGCACAAGCTTTGGTGGAGGGAATAGGCATGGGAATACCCATCAATACTAGTTCTGATCCCAGGAATGGCACAAAAGCAGATGCCGAATACAATGCAGGGTCTGGTGGAACAATCTCTATGTGGCCGGGTTCACTAGGATTGGCAGCTACCTTTAATCCGGAACTGGTGAAACAATTCGGGCAAATTGCCGCGGCAGAATACCGGGCATTAGGCATTGCCACAGCTTTATCTCCGCAGGTAGATTTAGCCACCGATCCCCGCTGGAACCGGGTAAGCGGAACTTTTGGCGAAGACCCCATGCTCGCAACCGATATGGCAAGGGCCTATACTGACGGCTTTCAGACCTCTATGGGCACTCAGGAGATTAAAAACGGATGGGGCTATACCAGTGTAAATGCCATGGTGAAACACTGGCCAGGCGGAGGTTCTGGTGAGGGTGGCCGAGATGCACATTACGGCTATGGCAAATATGCCGTATATCCTGGCAATAACTTCCAAACACATTTTCTGCCCTTTACCGAAGGTGCTTTTAAACTGAGTGGCAAAACCAAAATGGCTTCCGCTGTGATGCCCTACTATACCATTTCCTATAACCAGGATAAAAAGAATAATGAAAATGTAGGCAATGGCTACAACAAATATATTATTGGCGATTTACTCAGAGACAAATATAAATACGATGGCGTAGTGTGTACGGATTGGCTGGTTACTGGCGATGAAACAGCAGTAGATGTGTTTTTAACAGGCAAATCATGGGGTGTAGAAAAATTATCCGTAGCCGAGCGGCATTACAAAGCCCTGATGGCTGGTGTAGACCAGTTTGGGGGCAATAATGAAATGCCTCCGGTGTTAGAGGCGTATCAGATGGGAGTAAAAGAGCATGGGGAAGCAAGCATGCGGAAACGGTTTGAACAATCGGCTGTGCGCTTGCTGCGTAATATCTTTCAGGTAGGTTTGTTTGAAAACCCCTATCTGGACCCACAAGTCTCCAAACAAACCGTAGGCAAACCAGAGTTTATGCAGGCTGGCTATCAGGCCCAGCTCCAATCAGTGGTGATGCTCAAAAACAAAGATAAAGCATTGCCTTTGCAGAAAAATAAAAAGGTATACATACCCAAACGGTTCACCCCGGCTGGCCGCAACTTCCTGGGAATGGCTACCCCCGAAAAGCTAGATTACCCGGTGAACCTGGCCATTGTGAAAAAATATTTCCAGGTAACAGAAAATCCGGAGGAAGCCGATTATGCCTTGGTATTTATTCAAAGTCCGAATTCTGGTGGGGGGTACAACAGCGAAGCAGCCAAAGCAGGAGAAACAGGCTACGTACCTATAAGTTTGCAATATGAAGAATATACAGCCAAGGGCACCCGGAACACAAGTATTGCCGGAGGTGATCCGCTGGAAAAGTTTACCAACCGTTCCTATGAAGGTAAACGGACTAAAGCTATCAACCATACGGATTTAACGATGGTTACCGAAACACAGGCCAAAATGAAGGGCAAGCCAGTAATTGTGGCTATGAATTTATCGAACCCGGCAATTATGAAAGAGTTTGAAAAGCAAGCCAGTGCCATTCTCATTCACTTTGGTGTACAAGACCAGGCGCTGATGGAAATAGTTAGCGGAGCCAGTGAACCTTCCGCTTTGCTGCCCCTACAAATGCCTGCTGATATGCAAACGGTAGAAGCCCAGGCGGAAGATGTACCCCGTGATATGAAATGTTATGTAGATTCGGAAGGAAATACCTATGATTTTGGCTATGGCCTCAACTGGAAAGGGGTAATAAAAGATGCCCGTACCACCCGTTACAAACGGACTACCCTGAGTGTGAAATAAGGGTATATTATACATTCTATCACTAAAAAACCTTACTATAACTGTAAGGGTTTTTAGTGCTGTTCTACAGTTCGCTAGTTCACTTTTGCCGTCCAGAAGGCAATGCGTTGCCGTTTCCAGGTAAAGGTGCCTGCTACACTGTCGCCATAACTGATAATGGAAGGATAAGAAAATTCATCTCCTTTTTGCCCCGTTTCCAGGTCAGTAGCCGGGGACCAGGTTTTGCCATTATCCGTAGATACCGTAAGAGAAATTGGCTGACGTTCACCCCAGTTTTTATTATCCTTGTTATATACTAATACTAAGGTGCCATCAGATAGTTTGGTCAGGTCAATGCCAGTATTGGGATTTGGAAGCGACGTTTTGTAAACTGGCGTCCAGGTTTTGCCATAATCTTTGGAGTCGCTGCGGCAAATAACACCTGCCGAACTTCTAAGGAGCATATGCACATTTCCCGGAGATGATTCCCACAGGGTAGGTTGAATGACTCCTTCGTTTGGGATGAGTTTCCGGTCGAGCGCAATAAAATTATTTGCTTTCCAGGTTTTGCCGCCATCTTCACTGATGTCTACAAACGCATTCCAGACCTTATTTTTCTCATCAGAAGCAGGTGCCAGCCAGGTACCATTGGAAAGAATAATTGGCTTGTTGCGTACTGGGCCTCTGCCGCCTTTATCTCCAGGTACCAGTTCCTTGGGCTCAGACCAGGTGCTGCCATTATCGCCTGAAATGATATACCAGGTTTCCCAGAAATCAATGGTTTTTCCTACTTTAAAATAGAGCATAATCTCTCCAGAAGGCAAATTGAATAGTACCGGATTCCAGTGCGCATCTTCCCGGATTTTAGCTATTTCTTTGGGTGCTGACCATTTACCAGGTATGCCTTTAGAAAGCCAGATGCCTACATCATCGTGTTTTTCGCGGGTACCACCAAACCATGCTACCAGAAACTGATTATCTGTCGTCCGCACGAGCGTAGAAGCATGGCACTGGGCAAAAGGACGTTGATCACCAAAAACAAAGTCTTTCTTTATTTCCGATATAGCTTTGGCAGGTTGCTTTTCAGTGGAAGGAATAAAAGGAAACCGGTAGGCAGCTAATCCAATTAATAAACTGCCCCAAATAAATAAGTGGTAAGTTGCTTTCATGTCGTAACAGGTAGGTATCAGTAAAAAGTAGAAATAACTTATGGTTTACCTTTTGGCTTTGTTGTACAATCACATTCGCCAGCCACCACAAAATACGGCCGGTAACTTTTACAAGACTTATTCATACAGCCTTTCAAGTTCAATAATTCTACCTGCCGGAAATCTATCGGGTGGCTTTCGGCTTGCAGGGCAATATAGCCTTCCTTCAATGCCATGCCATTTTTATCTTTCCAGACTTTGGTATAGGCATCTTCTCTTCCCTGTGCCCAGTATTCCTCTCCAATCTGAGGCCGGTAATAGCTAAGTACCGTATCTCCCTCAATAAGATGCGTAAGTAAGGAATCACCTAGTACAACTATTTCGGCTTTTACCCAACCATCGCCATCATACGTTTTGGAATCAGAATCGATACAATGGTTAGGATTGAGCTTGCCGTTCATATGCACAATGGTGCCAGGTGTACACAGGTTACCAGTATGCCGTTCGCCCTTGCCAAGCCCACCCAAGGTTTGAAACTCCAGGGATACTGGAAATTCCTGATCCATGGTGAGACTACTGGCTGGTTGCGAATGATACATTACCCCACTGTTCCGTACATTCCAGTTGGCCCCACCTGGCGTCTGGTTGCCAGTAAAGCGGTATTGGAAACGGAGAATATAATGCGAGTAGGGCTCTTTGTAATACATATGGCCGTACTTATTATCGAAGTTCTGGTACTCGTCATACGAAATGCGGACCATGCCATTTTCGTAGCGGAAGGTATTTTTATAGTTCTCATTGAGGGGATGCCCGGAAATTTTAATGTCCCAGCCAGCCAGGTCTTTGCCATTGAACAGCGGCTTCCAGTCCTTTTTATCCTCCTTTATCTGGGCTGTAGCAGCGGCGAAAGGAAGTATCAGGAGGAAGAATAAAAAAGCAGGTAGTTGAAATTTTAGCATGGAAATGATAAAAAACAGGTAAAAGGTTGGTTGAAAAAAATGTCACATAAAGTGTTTCAATATAGTTTTTTTAATCAAACTATGACAAATATTCTTTAATTTATACCCTCATACAATTTTGTTGCCGCCCATTCGTAGGCGTATTAAACAACCACCCAAATGAACACACAAACAAAAATACGGGCTATAATTACTGGTGCCACTGGTATGGTGGGCGAAGGGGTCTTGCATGAATGCCTGCAACATCCGCAAGTAGAAAAAGTATTGGTGATCAACCGCAAACCCGGCGGTGTAACCCACCCGAAACTGACGGAAATTATTCACAAAGATTTTTTTGATATAACGCCATTAGAACCACAACTGAGTGGATACAATGCCTGCTTCTTCTGCCTGGGAGTATCGTCTGTGGGAATGAAAGAGCCGGAATATTACCAGAAGACTTATACCTTAACGCTTCATGTAGCAGGCATCCTCAGTAAATTAAACCCGGATATGACTTTTTGTTACGTGTCTGGCGCCGGTACGGATAGCTCGGAAAAAGGCCGGAGTATGTGGGCCAGGGTAAAAGGCAAAACCGAAAATGACCTGATGAAGCTGCCTTTTAAAAAAGTGTTTGCTTTCCGGCCAGGGTTTATGCGTCCGACAAAGGGCATGAAAAATACCTCGCCTTATTATAAGTATATTTCCTGGCTGTATCCGTTTGGGAGAGCCACGTTTCCACAGTACTTCTGTACCCTGCAGGAATTAGGCTTGGCCATGATCAACACCGTTAACGTAGGCCGGAACAGAGACATTCTGGAGGGCAAAGACATCATTGCCTTAGCTAAATCTGCCTGATTTTTTGTTTTTCAGCATTTATACAAATCTCCTATGTCAGTTATGAAATCATCAGGTACCTGTCTTTACAAGCCCGTTGCTTATTCAGAAAACAATACCGGAGTTCTTCAGACAAAGATTATAGCTATAAGTTTTGCCCTCTGGTTTGTATGTCTTCACCAACCCTTGTCTGCACAAAATACTACGAAAAATACATCTGTTTTTGCCAGGGAAAATCTGATTGCCTGGTGTATTGTACCTTTCGATGTAAAAGAACGCGGACCAGTAGAACGTGCCCAAATGCTCAATAAACTGGGCATTACCAAACTAGCCTACGACTGGCGCGAAAAGCACATTCCTACCTTTGACGAAGAACTGGAAGCTTTGAAAAAGCACAATATCAACCTGCAAGCCTTCTGGCTCTATTCCGGGCCTGAGCCAGAGAAAGACAAGAACCTGCCGATTATTTTAGATCTATTAAAGCGGCATGGCGTAAAAACCCAGATCTGGTGTATGGTAGCCGGAATTAAAGGCCTGGATACGATGAGCCAGGAAGAAAAAATAAGGATACATGCCAAGCCTGTAAAATACATTGCCGAGAAAGCCGCAGAAATTGGGTGTTCATTTGGGCTGTATAATCACGGAGGCTGGTACGGTGAACCGGAAAATCAACTGGCTATTATCGAGTACCTGAAAATGCCCAATATTGGTATTGTTTATAATTTTCACCACGCCGAAACGCATATCGACCGCTTCCCTCAGTTCTTTCCTAAAATACTTCCTCACCTGATGGCGGTTAATCTTTCCGGGCTGAAAAAAGGAAATCCGGTGAAGGTAGTGCCCATTGGCCAGGGTGATGCCGAGCAGGAAATGATCCGGATTGTGCGGGCCAGTAATTACCGCGGACCTTTTGGCATTATTAACGAAGATACAGCTCCAGATGCAGAAGTGGGGCTTACCCTTAACATGGATGGGTTGAAGAAAGTGTTGCAAGCCCAGGGAGATAAAGCAGCCTTGCAAACCTACCAACGTGTAAAGTAACAGCCGGCAAAGTACAAAAAGGCAAGTAGGGGCAAGGTTGGTTTCCTGATTGAGCATGTTATTTACCCATTCAGACAGTGCACAAGCGGGTACGTTCCCTCAATTAGCTTATTGAAAAGAATATTTTAAGTAAAAATTCAGTTTTTTCAATAAATAATTCTATTTGTAGCAAAATACTAGTAACTTATGCTGCATTCTAGGGAGATGGCTTACTCTTTCATGAAGTTGTTTTCCGGATATTTTCCAGTAAAATAAACCAGCTGAATTTGGCATGCTAAAAAAAGTAAGAGGGGCGTGGCTCTTTTTTTTATGTATTTCCTTATCCGCATATGCTGCCGAGCCTGAATCTGAAGCACTGAAAGACCTCCGCCTACTTGTGGAAAAACATTGCGTTTCGTGCCACAAAGAAAGCAAAATGGAAGGAGGGGTGCAGCTGGATGGAATAGACAGTGAAGGAAGAATCACCCGGGCAGGCCATTTGTGGATGAAGGCATTGAAGCAAGTGCAGGCAGGAGAGATGCCCCCTCAAAGTGAGCCTCCCATGTCAATGGATGACCAAGCCAGGTTTATAAAAAGCATTAATGAAATACTGGCAAAAGCCCTGAAAGAAGGGGCCGGCAATCCTGGCCGGGTAGTAGCCAGACGGTTGAGCCACGATGAATACCGCTATTCGGTACTTAGTTTAACCGGTGTGGATTTTGATGCCAAAGCCTACTTCCCAGCGGATGGTTCGGGAGGTGCCGGTTTTGATAATTTTGCCCGTACCATGTTCCTGACTCCGCTCAAAATGGAACGGTATTATGAAGCCGCCGAAACTATACTAGACAAAGCGTATTCAGACAAAAAAGTATGGCGTCAGCTGGTTCCTAACCCCTACAAAGAATCTTGGTGGCAAGCATTCGTCAACTGGTTTCTGAGACTTTTTTCTGACTATTCTTCTTCCGATAAAGCCGTAACTGAAGCAGAGAAGGTGATTGTACCCTTTGCCAGTAAAGCCTACCGGCGTTTCTTAAAACCAGAAGAAAAAGAGCCATTGCTTGACCTATTCAGGAAAGTATATGAAGGAACAGAAGACGAAACCCGCTACGATATAGCCTTAAAAGAAACGTTCAAAACTGTGTTGCTTTCACCCAAATTTTTGTACCGCATTGAAGATGAACAGCCGCTGGGACAGCCATTTGCCTTAAGTAATTTTGAGCTGGCAAACCGCTTGTCGTATTTCTTATGGTCTACCTTGCCCGACCAGGAACTGTTTGAAGTAGCTTACCGCGAAAATCTGCACAATCCGGCCGTTTTGAATAAACAGGTAAAACGCATGCTGAGAGACCCCAAAGCAAAACGGTTTTCTGAAAGTTTTGCTACGCAGTGGTTTGGGATCAGTAAATTGAAAGACAACAGTCCGGTAGACCCGGAACGGTATCCGGAGTTTACTCCGTCTCTCAGGAAAGCCATGTATCAGGAAATGGTCGAGTATTTCCATCATGTGTTAACCAGCAGCCACAACTTCCTAGATCTAATCGATAGTGATTATACATTCCTGAACGAAGAACTGGCAAAGCATTATGGCATAGCTGGTGTAGAGGGAGAACAGATGCGGAAAGTACCCCTGCAAGACCGTACAAGAGGTGGCGTATTGGGGATGGGAAGTGTATTAACAGCTACTTCTCTGCCTATCAGAACCAGTCCGGTGCTACGTGGAAAATGGGTACTGGAAGAGATATTAGGCACACCTGCCCCTCCACCACCACCAGATGCTGGTCAGTTACCCGAACAGGAGGCAGCCGCAGAAAACGCCAGTATCCGCGATCTGCTGGTATTGCACCGTTCTAAACCTGACTGCATGAGCTGCCATAAAAAAATGGACCCGGTAGGTTTTGGCCTGGAAAATTTTGATGCGGTAGGCCGTTGGCGTACTTCGTATGGCGATCAGCCGATTGTTGCCTGGGATACCTTGCCCAGTGGAGAAATCTTTCGCGGACCTGCTGAGTTGAAAAAGATCCTGCTGACCAAAGAAGAGAATTTTGCTAGGGTTCTGGCCGAAAAGATGTTTACCTATTCCATTGGACGGTCTGTGGAATTTATTGATGAACCCTATATGAAAGGGTTAGTAGATAATCTGCTGGAAAATGATTTTCATACCGAGAAGTTTATCATAGAATTAGTAAACAGTTATCCGTTCCGGTACAAGGTAAATGATGGTACAGATAAGTTTAAGTCAATCACTAAAAAATAAGGCACATGAGTAAATGGCACATCTCCCGTCGGCGTATGTTAAAAGGTTTAGGTGCATGTATTGCCCTGCCGTTTTTGCAGGCGATGGTTCCTCCTGGGAAAAGCATATATACAATGCCTAAAAAACCTTTACGCTTTGCCTTTCTATATGTACCGAACGGGGTGCATCCGGATATGTGGACACCTGCCCAGACTGGCCGGAACTTTGAACTTTCACCCATCTTACAACCCTTAACTAAGGTGAAAGACGACATTCTGGTACTCAATGAGCTAACCAACAAATATTCGAATTTCCCGGGCGCAGACGGCCACTATGCCAAAACAGCCAATATTCTTACCAGCCTGCCGATTTATAAAACTACTGGGGATAATCTGGATAGCGGCGGCATTTCCCTAGACCAGATTATTGCTAAACATAAAGGCCAGGAAACAGTATTTGATTCCCTGCAATATGGCCTGGAGCAGATTAGCCCAGGCATAGATACCAATGTGGGCTTCACCAGGTTATATGGCTGCAATATTTCCTGGAAAACACCCAGTATGCCCTGCTCCAAAGAGATAGAACCCCGCATGGCTTTCGATCGCCTGTTCCGCTCGGTGCTGCCTAATACCAAACCCAAAAATGATCCCTGGAAACAAAGTGTACTGGATATTGTGAAGGAAGACACCGATGCACTGCAGCGTAAACTGGGCCGTTCCGATCAGGATAAGCTTGAAGAATACCTGGAATCTATCCGTTCGGTAGAAAAACGCATTGACAATGAAGAGCAGATAAAAGCTTTCAAACATCAGATTACCCCAGAACTGCAAAAAGAACTAGTACACCTGAACATGCGCATAGAAGAGGCTGAAATGTACCTCGGCACCGATATTACTGAGAAAACCCGGCAGATGCTGGATATTATGGCACTAGCTTTCTGGAGTGATGCCACCAGGGTAAGTACGTTTATGTTTGGCAACTCGGTCAGCAACCGTAATTTTTCTTTCCTGGAAGGCGTACATGGCAGCCATCATCAGATTTCTCACCACCAGAATAACTTGGATGTATTGGAGCAATACAAGCGGATTAATCAATGGCATGTAGGGCAATATGCCTATCTTCTGGAAAGACTTAAGTCTTTCCCAGAAGGAGAGGGCAACGTTTTGGACAATTGTATGATTATGTATAGTTCTGAGCTGCGGGACGGCAATAGGCATTCTCCCTATAATTTGCCTGTGGTAGTAGGAGGCAAAGGTGGCGGCATGCTAAAGACGGGACAAAACCTCCAATTTGAGAAAAATACACCTTTATCTAACCTGTATCTGTCCATGATGCGGATTCTGGATATCCCTCTGGAATGCTTTGCCGACAGCACCGGGGAGTTAAGTGAAATATATGCATAAGTAGTTACCAGCCCTTGGGCATTTGTCAGTTGTGGAATGCAGAAAGATTATTTAGAGAGAAGGGTAGTTATAAAAAAGCTGATACAGTACCGCTTCCTGTTTTTATTGATAGGAATTGCTGTTCTGTTTTTACCTTTTGTTAGGCCAACAGAAGCGGCAGTTCCTGGCATTGTTTATTTCTTGGGCCGGTTTCATCCGCTGGTTATTCATTTTCCGGTTGTACTGGTTTGTATAACTCTGCTACTTGAACTAGCCAGAAAATTCCGCTGGCTGCCTGTATCCGCTGCTACCATTGGTTTCCTGCTAGGCATTAGTTTGGTTGGAAGTCTGGCTTCGGTAGGTATGGGCTTTATGCTGTATTACACAGGGGAATATGTGGGAAACACCATGCAGCAACATATGTGGGGCGGAGTGTTGTTAACCTCTTTTTCAGCAGTAGCTTTGTTTCTATTTTTAAGTTACCACCGTTCCTCTTCAATTAGTACCTATGCATATTACCTTTCTTCCCTGGTGATGGCTAATTTTATTCTTGTATTCACCAGCCACCAGGGGGGATCGTTAACGCATGGAGAAGAATATTTAACTGAATACATGCCGGCGTTCAGATCTGCGGAAGCAGCATGGGAACCCAAACCACTGGAAGAGATGCTGGTGTATGAAGATATGATTGTGCCGGTACTGAATAAAAAGTGTATGAGCTGCCACAACGAAAACAAAGCAAAAGGCGACCTGATCATGACCTCTTACCAGCACTTGCTAAAAGGAGGGAAAAGTGAACACCCCACCCTAAAGCCTGGAACTGCAGCCGAAAGTGAGTTGTACAAACGAGTAATATTACCCCAGGAAGATGAAGACCGGATGCCCCCCAAAGGGAAGGTATCCTTGACAAAAGAAGAAATTAAACTCCTCTCCTGGTGGATAGATACAGGGGCAGATACGACCATAAAAGTGCAGGAAGCCTCTAAAGACCGTGAGGTCGGAGCCTTAGTACTGAGTTATCTAACTGAGGTAGAAGCGCAGCAACAAGCCAGATTTTTACAGAAGCAAGGTTTAGAAAAGCTAATCAAAACGGTTTCGCAGGAAGACAATAACTACGTACTGCAAATTGATCCGTATGAAGAAAAAGCCATTACGCTTTCTATGTCTTTTCCAGTGGCCAGTTTTGGAGATAATGACTTGCTGTCTATTCAGCCTTTGTTTTCCAGCATTACCAAAGCTTCTTTTATTGCCAGTCAGATTACCGATGATGCTTTGTATCACATAGGCCAGATGTCGGGTTTACAGGAATTATATCTACAACAAACAGGCATCAAAGGTTCCGGATTGATTCACCTGGCAAGCCTGCCAAACCTGAAATTACTTGACTTATCGGCCACACCTATTACAGATGGGAATTTGCTGTATCTGCTTCATTTCCCTGCGTTAGAAGATGTATATATCAATGAAACAACTATTACCAAAGAAGTAATCGAAGCAATTCAACAGAACAAACCCGAGCTAAAAATTCACACAGAACGGGGAAAACTGTTTTAGAATAACAACTGACTACTTTTCCTACCTGCTTTTGCTTTGGATGGCGGCTACGGTTTTGAGTACCTGGTGTTGAGGTTGCAGGTTAAACTCTTTCAGAACATCTGCTACATTCACCCCTGCATCCAGGCTTTCCAGGATAGTCCATTCTTCTTCATCGAATGTGGTGAGTTTGATTTTGCGGCCGTAGGTTTGTTGAATTTTACCAAAATAGGATACAGCAGGCCAGGTGAGGATAAAAGCTTTTTCCAGATTTACACTTCCACAAGTCCAGTTGGGTTGCCAGCTTCCGGTTTGGGCTAGTACATCTCCGGTAACATCGCAAATCTTAGCAGTGCCTTTCTGTGTACTGGATACTACATATACCTGATGCCGCCATGCCCGGCTATTCACTTCGCGGCCGCCTCCATAGGCCGATGGCCAGAAAATAATTTCTGCGCCTTTTTCCTTCAGACTTTGCCATCCTTCTTCCCATTTAATATCAAAACAGATCTGGATGCCGATTTTACCAAAGTCCGTCTCAAACAGAGGTGGATCTAAGGAACCGGGGCGGACACCACTGGCAATTTCACCATCCGTAGGCCGGCACTTATGGTATTCGCCCACCACGTTGCCAGTCCGGTCAATTAACACAGCAGCTATGTAAATACTTCCTTTGTGCAGGCTATACGTGGGGCAGATAACATAGCAGCGGTGCGTTTTAGCGAAATTCAGAAAAGGTGTAGCTATTGGGCCGGGTATTTTCTCAGCTACTTTGGGTACAGAGAATGGTTGCTGAATATTGGTAAACGCAAAAGATTCCGGTAAGCAAATAATATCCGGCTTAAACGGAACCAGCGCCTGCATTACATGCAGTGCTTTTTCTACCATGCCCTGTGAATCAGCGGCAGAAAGGCCGGTTAAGGAGACTGTACCTATCCATACTTCACGGGGTAACCGTTGTATTTCTGCTGGTTCAGCAGACGGATTTGGGTGTGTAAGGCCAGTTCCGAGAGTGGCTGCACCCAGAGAGGAGTATTGGATAAACCGGCGGCGTGACAAATGTTCTTTCATGGTCATAAAAAATTGCAGAGTATTCAATTTACATGATTGTCTGCACTATTTATAGCACAATTCCCGAATTTTGATATGTATAGCCATTATTAGTATTTTAGGGCAGGTTTTAATACCGGAATGCAACCTGCGGAAACAATAATTGAAAACCGGCGTAGCAAGCTTTAACTTAATCAACTTCGTCATATGAGCCGCCAGTCTCCTTACCATGCAGCCAGAGAGGTGGCTATTACTGTTGAAAAACATTTTGCCCATTATCTGGCTATGGCCAGACTCAATAAAGAAAAAGACTTAGCCCCAGCACCCCACGCCAGGGAAATTGAGGCGATTATCAATACGGCTTTCTGGACAAGCCTTGGCCATGAAGAAGGAATCTATCCGAAAATTTCCATGGCTTTTCTTCCAATGGAAGGGGCAAAAGATGCGGTGCGGTTTAGCGAGGCTATTCTTTTTTCTCCAGGCAACCTCACTAAACTAGCTCCTGGCGTTGAACGTCCGGGTACGCACTTGGGGATATGGCAGGAAGCAGGAGAATTATATGTTTGGGGAATATGCTATGACGTGCCCAGTTTATGTTTAGTGGTAGATGTATTTCAGCCTGGTTTGCTGGTGTTAAAATACCGCCGGATAAACGGGGTAGGTAAGTTTGCCAATATTGCTGTTGTGCAGGGCGACCAGGTAAAAATTGTGGACATGAACAGCACCAGCTTTACAGATTGTCCGGATTTGCTTACCTCCTTAATTGACTTTACTACCTTTAGCCAGAGCCGGTCTTTAAATATACTGGTGCAACTGGCTGTATCCATGCGGGAACACGGGCGGGGTGGAATTTTGCTGATCGTCCCTGCCGGTACCCAAACCTGGACAGACTCTGTGGTGCATCCTTTAAAATATACCATACAACCTCCCTTTGGCGGCCTTTCCCGGCTGATGCAGGAAAAAGTGACGGAGACAAAGGAACTCTACTGGAAAAATGCGGTGGCCAGAGAAATAGGCATTATTACTGGTTTTACGGCGGTAGATGGAGCTACACTTATTAATGATCAGTATGAACTACTAACCTTTGGAGCAAAAATCAGGCGGGCCGGTAAGGATATGGTAAAACAGATGATGGTAAGTGAACCTGTAGTAGGCAATAAGATTACAACAGTTCATCCTTCTACGCATGGAGGTACCAGGCATCTGGCGGCTGCCCAATTCGCCTATGATCGGCAAGATTCTATGGCCCTGGTTGCCTCACAGGATGGCCGGTTTACCGTATTTGTATGGTCGCCAAGCCGGCAAATGGTTCATGCCCACCGCGTAGATAGTTTATTGCTATAATGATTATTGACGAATGATTAATTGCTCACTTTCAGGAACTTACCCAGAAAGCCGCCACCTGGGACTAGGTTAATTTCGAGGGTGTCTCCTTTGCGGACCGTTCTGGTTGTCAGTTTGTAATCAGCGGCATATCTGTCTGCATTCATGCCATCTTCGGCGGCGGTAAGCTGGTATTCTCCTTCGCCTAAGAAATCTAATGAAATGCTAAATGTCCTGGTTTCCCAGTTGGTCATGGCGCCCAGATAGAAGGTGTTGTCCTTCTTCCGGTTGGTAATAATAAATTCGCCTACTTTTCCATCCAGAATACTGGTTTCGTCCCACACGGTGGGAATACTTCCCAACAGTTCCATCAATTCAGGTTCTTGCATACCTGTTGACGGATTTCCTGAGAAAAACTGCATGGGGCTATCGTATACCACAAACATGGCCATCTGATGGCAGCGGGTTCCCAAGGACATCACATACTGATCAATGGGCCGGAAAGATGCTTCCGTCGCATTTTGCAATAAACCAGGTTCGTAATCCATCGGGCCGGACACCATCCGGATAAAAGGCAGGGTTACATTGTGCGTAGGAGTGGCCCGGCGGCTCCATTTGTTATATTCTGAACCTAGTACCCCTTCCCTGGTGAGGGCATGCGGCCAAGTGCGGTTAAAGCCGGCTGGTTTAAAAGAGCCATGAAACATGAGCATAATTTTATGGCGGGCACACGCCTCGGCAATGCGATGATGGAAATTGACTGTCTTCTGATCGTCGCGGTCCATAAAGTCCGTCATAATAAAGTCAACACCCCACTTGGTAAACTGCTCTAGCGCTGGTTCCAGCTGGCGGTCTAGGGTAGAGGCCAGGGTCCATAAACTTAAACCGATGCTATTCTTTTTCGCATAAGAGGCAATTTCTTCCATATTAATCTCCGGATTAATCTGAAATAAATCGGTATTGTCTGACCATCCGGCATCCAGGAGTATCCGTTCAAACCCAAAGCGTTTGGCAAAATCTATATAATATTTGTAAGTAGCTGTGTTAATGCCAGCCTTAAAGGGCACGTTGTACAGGTTGCTTCCAATAATCCACTCTTCGGTGCTTTTGCCAGGTTTGATCCAGGAAAGGTCTTGTACTTTGGAGGGGCTTGCCAGACGGTAGACCATATCATTCGATGGAAGGCTTTTGTCGTCGGTAGATAGGGCAATTACCCGCCAGGGAAGGCTCCTGGTGCCAATAGTTCTGGCAATATAACCGGCCCGCTTCGTTACAATTTTCTGAGGAAATTCGCCGCCTACCATTTTTTCTTCCAGCGGATAGGGGGCAAAACTGCTTCTGAGTGAATTTGCAGAAGTGCCAGTGAGAAACATCCCTGGAAAGTCTACCAGATCAGCTTCCGTAATTAAGACATTAATCTTTGGCGGCGCCTGAATCAGTACTGGTGTAAACATCAGGTGAGAAGTTGCAAGACTATCGAGCGGCTTAATGGTATAGTCTTCTTCAAAAGCTGTATGAAACTGGTCGGCATCCTGGCGGGGTTTTACTAACGGGCACCATGCTTTACCTGCCTTCGCAAAGTTGAAAAGGGCTAGCTCGTTTTTAATAACGATAGAATCCGGAAAATGGGTAACCATGCGGTAAGCTACCCCATCATCGTATACCCGGAAAATCAGGCTGTAGGGTTGCCGGAAACGAATTTCTACCTGCGTATAGTGGTCAGGAATAATGCGGCGTTTTTCCGGAACAGGGGAGGTGATAGTAGTTCGTATTTGATTCCGTTTAACGGAAGCAATTGAAAGGTCGGCAGAGAGGCGGGTTCCGTTATCCAGTTCCAGGTCGATGACAGAACGATCCAGTAACAGTGTTTTCTGTATATAAATACTATAGGTCAGATTCTGTTCATTCTGAATCCGGACTTCTATTTTACCATCCGGCGACTGCAGTTTAATTTCCCTGGCTGCTGCCCAAACGAAAGTGAACAAATATAGAAGGGTAAGTACATACTTGAGCATGCTTTAAGCTACAGAAAAA
The DNA here is from genome assembly GCF_030503435.1 of Rhodocytophaga aerolata. Taxonomy (GTDB): domain Bacteria; phylum Bacteroidota; class Bacteroidia; order Cytophagales; family 172606-1; genus Rhodocytophaga; species Rhodocytophaga aerolata. The sequence goes on along the minus strand of NZ_JAUKPO010000004.1, from coordinate 263,352 downwards.
GTAGGCGATTAACCAATGCTGCTGTCAAGAAAATTAGCTTAAACCGAACCTGTTTTTCTACTCCTCATACTTAATCATCGGCTGATAGATCCATATTTCCGTTTCATCATCCATGCCCCGCTTTTCTTCTCTCATAAACGGTCCATGAAAAGGTTGCCAGCCATCCCGGATGTAATCTTTCACCAGATCTATTAAACCTTCCTGTGTATTAGATCCGGGTATATCGTAGTCAATCACTTTTTTTGTAGCATCCATACTATTTGTAGAAAATGAAAAAAATATCAAAGGATACCCTTGTCAGTTGAGGTCCAATAGATAAATATACGCAAAAGGACGAAGTTATACAGATACATAGCTGCGCTAAACCAGTACTCCCTTGCCCCCCTGCATGTAAAGTGAATAGTTTATCGGAAGCTAATTTATTTTGAATACATTTTCAGCTAACTTGGCATCCGGCTGTGCTGCTTTCGGATCAACAACTGGCACATTTCCTGAAATTGTTTACCTTCTTAATCTGTTCAAACTTCCTGTGTTACAAAAACTAATAACTGCCTGTACAATAAGCCTTGGCTGTATTTCCTACCAGCGCCTGGAGGTAAATCTGCCGGCACCAACACCTGCCATGCACAATACCGCCGTGCAGCACAGGCTGGCAGAAATACCCTGGCAGACGATAGATGTGGGTCTGGAAACGGCTGAACTCGCCTCTCCGCAAAAATCCTTTATCGGCGATTCTAAGATTACGGTAATCCGGATAAACCCTAACCGGTATGGCTTTAAATTGATCGCAGCCTCTGAAAACGGAAAACAACACAAAACGGCCCCTGAGTGGTGCAAAGAGAAGAAATTGCTAGCCTGTGTGAATGCAGGGCAGTTCAACCTGGACGATCAGCTTTCGAATATGGGGTATATGAAAAATTTTGCCCATGTCAATAACCCCAACTTCCGGAAGATAAATAATTACAATTCGATACTTGCCTTTAACCGCAAAGATAGCAGTGTGGCGCCTATCCAGATTATTGACATGAAATGCCAGGACTGGCCGCTGTTGCAAACAAAATATCAATCCTTCTCCCAATCTATCAGCCTCATTGCCTGCAATAAACAGGTAGTAGACAACAAGCAGAAAGGCAAGTGGAGCATGGTGCTTTGGGCCATGGATGAACAAGGAAATGTACTGTGGATTTTTACCAGGTCTCCGTACACGATCCGTCAGTTCAGTGAGATTCTGCTTTCGTTGCCGCTGAATATTAAAAATGTAATGTACCTGGAAGGCGGGCCGGAAACATCTTTGTATGTGAATACAAATGGCAAAAAGATAGAGAAAATGGGCAGCTATGAAACTGGCTTCTGGGAAAGTGATGCCAACACACAATACTGGCCACTTCCCAATGTAATCGGCATCGTAAAAAAGTAAACCAAAGCGTTACAAGTAGTAATCAGTTTGTTTTACACCCGGTAATTTTATAAATCTTTCCGTCGGCTTTGGTAAACAAGTACATATCGTTGTTCATTCCCACGCCAAAGCGAAGGTCGGTTTTTTTGCTGCCGCTTAAGTCCTGAAAGTTGGTAAGTTTTCCATCCACTAGGATGTCCATTTCCTGTACGGGTGCTTGTTTGCCCAGCGTTAACTCCTTATTCTCCACATAAAATACCCGCCCGTTTACGATGTCGCCAAAAATATATTTGCCGGTAAGTTGCGGAATAGCTTTTCCCGGATACACATACCCGGCAGAGATGGCTTTGCCTTCATCATGGTCGTACTGGGCTACCGGGTAAGTATATTCGATAGCCTCATTGTTTACAGGCAAGACAAATACTCTATCCATTTTAGCTCTGGGATTAATAACGAATGTGCCTTCCCGTTCAGGCCAACCGTAATCTGCGCCGGGTTTACCAATATTTATTTCTTCGGCATTGGCATGGCCAATATCGGTAATCAGCATTTTTCCATCCGGTGTCCAGATTATCCGGTTAGGGTTGCGGAAGCCCCGGCAGAAAACTTCTCCCAGTGTTTCCGGATCATTATCATTCGCATAGGGATTATAGGCAGGAATTCCATAGCGGCCATTGGTACTGTTTTTACCTTGCGGGTCTATGCGGAGTACGGAGCTCCAGATGGTTTTATTGCTGTTACAAATAAAGGGAAAGCCATGTTCGGAGGAACCGCCATCGCCAATACCAATATACAGCATGCCATAATCCGGGGAGCCAGGCTTAGCCTGTGGATTAAAGGTAATATCCTGCATTCCATGTATATTGGATTCCATGTTTACCCGGAACAGTTCCCGGGTTTTTCCGGAAAAGGTGGCTGCCGCCGGATCAGTGATCTTCCACTCCATCACGACCCACTGCAAAAATACCCGGATAGAATCTGCATAGGCAAAATCAGCAGGTGCAGCATGGGCTTTTTCGGAGTGAGTCGTATACAGCAACCCATTCTTGTAGAATTCCGGATGAAAGGCATAACTGCCAAATCCGGTGGCCAGGCCTGGGGTATGAATAAATCCGGGTACCTCTTTGTTTAAATCCATACAGGCGTGCAGCGATTTGCCCTTCATCTCGTACAAAATTCCCCGCAGATCCTGAATAAATAAGCGGTTGGTTTTACCTGGAAGAACCAGCATTTTGTTGATCCGGGCCAGGGGTACTTTATCAGCTGTGGGCGGAGCAGTGGTAACTTCTTCCAGCACCAGTTGGAGCCCGGATTTAGCAATTTTAGCCGGGATAGGGTCTGCCAGTCCGGCTACTTCATTTTCCGCTCCTTCAGTTGCCTGGTACTGATTTTTGTGAATATACGAGGCAATGGCCTGCAAGTCGGCTTCTGATAAGGTAGGAAAAGCAGGCATGTATTGCTTATATTCTTCCAGCAATTTTACGGCTCTGCTGTCGCCGGAAGCAATAACCTGCGGAGCATTTTTAATGAACTTTGTCAGCCAGTCTGCCGATACTTCGGTAGTAACATTTGCCAGGTTTGGCCCAATACCTTTTTGCCGGAAACTATGACAAGCCGTGCAGTTGGTTTCAAACAATTGCTGCCCCCTGGCTATAATCTGATCATTGGTGGAGTAAAAGTTATCCTGGGGAGAGTCGGTGGCAGATGCTTGGGCAGCTTGCCCGGCAGAAAGGGGAGAGGCTTGGGTAGAGGTGGTCTTTCTGGTAACACAGGCGTATGAGCCAAACAGAAACAAAAGGGTTACAAAGCAGAGAGTGCTATGTTTTTTTAGCAATATGTATACTAGCCGCATGTATGTAAAAGTAAACTGACCGGATGCATAAAACTCCCAAAATACAGCTTTTTCTATAAATAATTACAAGATTCGTCTAAATTCTCCTAAAGAAAAATAAATTGGCCTGATGGTTTGCTGTTGAGTTACGCTGGTACCTAACCCCGGTGAACTTACTTATCCTGGGTTAGGACCAGCATACTATTATTCAACCTAGTATAACCTATGGGTCTAGGATGAAACAGGGAATGAATATGCCTAATAAAGTAATTATTATCTGGCCACTGTTTTTACAGCTTTGGAGTCTACACGTTCATATACATCGTCTATAGAGAATTTGCCATTGGCATCTTGCACTATTCCATTCCAGTACATTTTATTTCCTTCCACCCGGTAGGTTAGTTCCGCTTTCAGGTTATGTAGCGGGTAAGAAGACAGTTCAACATTAGGGTAGATTTTATTCCCCTCCAGCCGGTAAGTGCCACCCATGGCATTTTCAAAGGCATTGTCTTTGTACCGGATAACCATCCAGTGGCTGGGCGAAACGATTTGAAAACGAATATGCGTGGCATTGGTATGTGACCATTTATCCCCATTAGACATTACCCCCGAGGAGGATAACTGGTTCCATGCGCCAACAACTTGTGGGTTGGCAGGAGTAGCTTCTTTTACTTTTTTGAATACAAGCTCATCCAGCTTGCCGGTTTTGCCATCGGGTGTAGTAAACGTACCGGATTGGATAAATTTATCTCCTTCTACCCGGAAAGTAAAATCTGTTTTGCCTTTTCCATGCGCTGGGTCGGAATAATACATAGGAGTTTCAATATATTTGTTACCTTCCAGCCGGACAGTGCCTGCAATGGCTTTATCAAAAACCAGGGAGTCTCCTTGTTTACGTTCGGTAAATAATATATAATGGGTAGGGGTAATAATTTTGGTCTCCTTGAACTGTGAGCCGTCCAGAGAGATTTTTGTTCCATCTACATCGGTACCTTTGATAGATACTACTTCCCAGGTGCCTACCAAGGGATGTTTCTGGGCAACTAAAGTTGCGGATAATAAGAGAAATAGCCCGGTAACTAACAATAATGCTTTCATATTCGTATGGATTAGGTGTGAAAAAATGAGAATAAAAACTTTGTTAGGGATTATTTGAAGGCTGTAGAAGCAGGAGTAAACAGGTAAACTAAATGGCTACCAGAAACGGGAGTTTTACGTAGAAAAAATCATGTTGCCGTACATTCCTTTATAGCCAGTTTGTACAGAACCGGATTGTGAAAGAGCTAAAATGCTGTTTCATCACAAGGGGCCATGCCAGGAAAAGAAAAGCAAACAAAAGCATCGGCTGCGCTGCTTTCACCCTGACGAACTACAAATAAGAATTGAATCAGCGTATGCCACGGTTATAATTCACATAAACCTGGTTGAATAAATAGCTGGCGGATAAAAGCAAATCTTGATTGATAAAATAAATGTAGTTGATAATCAGCATACTTACAATACCTAGGTTTAGGTATTTTTATAAATATATAGGTTTTAGGCTAACATAAACAGCTAATGAATATACTAATCGTACTGGGAGCACCCAACTCTGATACTGGCAAACTCAGTGAAATGGCAATAAACCGGTTAAATACGGCCTGGAGGTTTTATATGCATAACCAGGATTTTTACATTTGCTGCACTGGCGGATTTGGCCCCCATTTCAATACGACCGCTACCCCACATGCCCAATATGCCAAACAATACCTGGTGGACAAGGGCATTCATGAGGAAAGATTCCTGGAATATGTACTTAGTTCGCATACCATGGAAGATGCCCTTCTGGCTAAACCTATTATCGAAAAATATACGCCCGGAACTATTGTGGTGATTACCTCGGATTTTCACATGAAGCGGGCAAGTTTATTTTTTAAGTATGTATTCGAGCATCAGAACCTGATTTTTGTAGAAGCCCCATCCACCCTGGATATGGTAACGATGGAAGAACTAATGGCACATGAATTACAAGCCATTGAACGATTTCTCGCAGCGCCCTAGCAAAGGCAAAGTCCGGAGGAAAATACCAGAAATGTATTGTGCTTTAAAGCGTAAATCTCTACTTTCGGTCGTAACAACACCTTAAATTATTTTTTGCACCACTAACCCCTACTAACTACGTGAAAAAATATAATGTAGGTATCATCGGCTATGGTTGGGTAGCTACTGCCCATATTAATGCCATTAATGCAACAGGTACTGCCCAGGTTACTGCTGTTTATTCCTCCCGCACCCTCAACGATGCAGAAGTCAGTGCCAGACACGGTTCTGCCATTAAAACCTATACAGACCTGCCAGAAATGCTGAAAGACCCTTCGCTGCAAGTTGTCTCTATTTGCAGCTATCCCTATCAGCATAAAGACCACGCCGTGGCCGCAGCCGAAGCAGGTAAACATATTATTGTAGAAAAACCCCTTTCGCTTTCCTGGGAAGACTGCAAAACGGTGGAAGCAGCAGTACAAAAAGCCGGGGTAAAAACCTGTGTCTGTTTTGAGGTACGGTATTCTAGTCAGTTTATGGCTACAAAAGCCGTAATCGATCAGGGCTTACTGGGCGATATTCATTATGGCGAAATAGATTATTATCATGGCATTGGTCCCTGGTATAGCCCTTACCGCTGGAATATCCGCAAAGATGCCGGAGGGAGTGCTTTGCTTACCGCTGGTTGCCATGCGCTGGATGCCTTGTTGTTGTGTATGGGCACCGATGTGGAAGAGGTATCCAGTTACGATACCAAATCCAGAAGCAAGCTGTTTGAACCCTATGAATATGCAACTAGTAGCGTAACTATACTGAAGTTTAAAAGCGGACGGGTAGGAAAATGTGCCGCCATTGTAGACTGTCTGCAACCTTATTATTTTCATACCCACCTGTGCGGCAGTGAAGGCAGCTTGCTGGATAATAAGTTTCACTCTATGAAACTGGGAACAAACCGGCACCAGTGGAGTACATTGGCCATGAATATGTTAGATTCTGGCGATGTAGCCGACCATCCGTATCAACGGCAGTTTGAAGCTTTTTTTGATGCTATTGATAAAGGGGTAGAAATGCCACTCACCAGCTTGCAAGATGCCCTGCGCTCGCATGAGATTATTTTTGCAGCAGACCAGTCGGCAGCTACTGGCAAACCGGTAAGCGTAAATTAATCAGGCAAAAAGTTTAGTGTTGTATGAAAACAGCAATTGCAATTGGGGCACATCCCGATGATATTGAACTGATGATGGCTGGTACCTTGCTGCTGCTAAAAAAAGCAGGGTACGAAATTCATTACCTGAATATTTCATCCGGCAATTGTGGCAGTGTGGAATACGATGCTGCCACTACCCGGAGAGTCCGGCTGCTGGAAGCCAAAGAAGCGGCCAGTATTCTGGGGGCTCACTTTCATCTGCCTTTATGCAATGACCTGGAGATTATGTATGAGGTGAAAACACTTCGCCGCCTGGCTGCCATTATCCGGGAAGTGAAGCCTGCCATTGTCTTAACTCATTCACCAGCTGACTATATGGAAGATCATACTACTACCTGCCGGCTGGCTGTGACGGCTACTTTTGCCCGTGGGATGCCCAACTTTCAGTCTACTCCGGAGCAACCCGTAGCAACCTACGATAGCACAATTTATCATTGCTTGCCCCACGGATTACGAGACAGCTTACGCCGCCGCATTAGAGCCGGAGCCTATATACAAACCAATGCCGTGCATGAGACTAAAATGGAAGCCTTGAAAGCTCATCAGAGCCAGCAAAACTGGCTGGATGTAAGCCAGAAGTTAAATTCTTATTTGCAAACGATGGAAGACATGTCTCTGGAAATCGGGCGAATGTCGGGCAAGTTTCAGTATGCAGAAGGGTGGAGGCGGCATCTACACTATGGCTTCTGTGCACCAGATACCGATCCGCTGAAGGATCTGGGGAACGATTATTTGATTGACCAGCTGTATGAGAAAAGCCTGGAAGAAGGTTTTTGAGTTGACAGTATTTTTGCAAGTTGTTATTCTATTACTTTATAAACCTATACGCAATGCCACGTAAAATCAGTTCTATTGCCCCAGATTGGTGGGATTATACTACCCTTGAAAATGACCTGATCCAGGAAGTGGCTCAGCTAACGCCAGATCAACTGCTCAAGCTTTCGCGGCCAGGATTTACCGTCGTTTTTTACGATACCCTGGAGGATTTTTACTTGGCCGAAGCTCTGGAATATATTACAGCTTGGAAGCAGTCTACGCCGGATAATCCAGTAGGTGTTTGCGGACCTATTGGCCCAACGGAGCAGTTGCCGCTGGTAGCAAGAATAGTGAATGAACTGGGCATTTCTCTCAAATCTGCTCATTTCTGGGGAATGGATGAATGGTATATGGATGGCAGAGAAGTTGCACCAGATCATCCGCTTTCGTTTGAACGGGCCGACCGGGAGCTGTGCTTTAACCGGATTCATGCAACTTTAGTGATGCCCGACGAAAACCTGCATTTTCCCAAAGCCGATACCATGGCATTCCGCAAAAGTTGGGAGGGCGTACGCTGTGCCTTAATGCAAGGCGGCCAGGGTGATATCAAACATTGGGCATTTAACGATCCACCCAAACGGGAAGGCAACTACAAAGATCAGCCACCTACACCAGGGGAGTACCGCCAGCTGGCTACCCGCGTAGTAGACTTACACCCCATAACTATTGCCCAGAATGCCCGTACGTCGGGTGGAGGAAATATAGCCATGGTCCCAACAAAAGCCATTACCGTGGGTCCAGTTGAAACCTGGAAAGCAGACAAAGTCTCTATCTGGCATGCCGGAACACATGATAATCCCTTTGGGCAGCGCCTGACTACGTATATGATAGCTAAAAAAATTATAGATACTTCTGTCCCGATGTCCTTAATGGCCGATCATCCGAATGTGCAGTTCAATTTTTACCGGCCCGGAATAGGAAGCTGTGCTGTAGAAATGCATTAAGTATTTATTGTTAAAAAATTGATTTGCAGTATATTGCGTAAAGATAAAAGCAACTGTTATTAGCTTTTTTCTATAAATTTTACACTTACCTGTTGCACAATTCGCAGTACATTTTTTAAGATAGGATTGGTGTCGTCTTTGCGCCAGGTAACATATAAACTGGCTTTGTGCGGAAGTTTAATAAAGCGGATACCCGGCTGTGTACTAAAGGCATATGAACCAGGTAAAATAGAAATCCCCAGACCTTTGGCTACCAGGCTGAGAATGGTTGCGCCAAAATCAGATTCTATATACACATTCGGGGTAAACTGATATGCATTAAACATGGCATGCAGGCTAGCGACATATATTGTGTTGTGATGCAAGCCCGACAAAATGAATTTTTCATTTTTCAGGGTAGCCAGACTAGTAAAATTTTCATCTGTCAGGTAATGATTTGCGGGAACAATGAGAGCGAAATTTTCTGAGTACAAGTTCAGCGATTGCAACGATGGATTTACGGCTGGTTCTCTTCTAAACCCAATATCCATCTGGTATTGTAATAAGTATTGTTCAAAGGTAATATCGGTAGGCTCAACCAATTCTACTTTTAAATCAGGCAACTGTTGGTTAATTGAGGTGAGCAATTCTGGTAAAAAGCTGTAAGCAATGGAACCCGGATACCCCATACTGATAGATCCATAATACCCGTCGTTGATTTGTTTTGCTTGCTTATGAATACTGTTGATTTCTGTGAGTAATTGCTGCCAGTGTTCTTTCAGGAATTTGCCGGCAACGGTAAGTTTTACATTCCGTTTGTTGCGTTCAAAAAGAGTTAGACCCAGTTCCTCTTCCAGTGCTTTTATCTGCCGGCTTAAAGCCGATTGAGTAATAAATACTTTTTCAGAGGTATTTCCAAAGTGCAATTCCTGGCATAATTCCAGAAAGTATTTTATCTGCTGCAGTTCCATAAGAAACTATTTCATTTTATGCATAAATTTATGCAAAATTAACACTTTTTTGCATCAACGTTCTTCTTACATTTGATGTATAAAAGGGTAAGTAATATGATTTACAGGAAATATTTTATTGAAAGTATCGGCTGGATTGGCGCTGTATTTTCTCTGTTAGCCTATAGTTTAAATAGTTTGAATTACATTCTGAGCCAGTCTACGGCATATTTACTGATGAATATAATCGGATGTTTCTTTCTGATTATCTACACCTATTTTAAAAAGGCATATGCCAATTCTATTTTAAACTCCATCTGGTTAGTTATGACAATTGTTGCTTTAATAAAGGTATATTCCTTGGTGTGATATTTTTTTATCTACGAATAGTACAAGAATTTATGTAGTTCGTTCAACAAAAGCTTGAAATCCATATACCTTTAATTCCCCCTAAGACAGTCGGTTTATCGACTGTTCCGCTATTCTTTGTTTACAAACCGGATTGATCTACCCACAAGGCATTGTGCAACCGGAAAAGATACAGATCAAGCTTCTGCTAAAATTTAACCCCTGTAAGCAAAGCTCAACTGATATTTCAGTGTATTGCAGAGTATAGTCCATCTTTCAATTAAGAAAAGTAATTCCCGGCAACCCTGTACGGCAACGTTTAGCTGTAAACCGTTTAGTGGTTTTCGTTGCAGCAAACTCATCTTACTAAATAGCCCTGTTAAAGTATAAGGCCTTCTGTTCCAGGGAATTTACCGGCTTTGCTGAAAAACACCAGTCAATTGGCTTTTCTGGCCGTTCTTCCGCATAATTTTCAGTATATCGAATATAGCGCATGAAAATTATTTGTTCGGGACTTTTTTAGTATATTGCTCATGCCGTTTTAGGTGATACAGAAGTTTTTGAACCAAAATAAATTTTGTGAAATGACTTTGCTTTACAGTTATTCCGGAAGTATACGGTTCCGGATTTTCTGAGAGCAACTTCTCAACAATAGATGAGTACGCAGATGAATCAACCCCAGGAACCAATCGTTTTATATGAACTCCTCAAGCATGAAAACCCTCAGTTGACCACACTGAAAGCCAAATTCAACGCTTGCGCCAACAAGATCAACAGAAATAAGAAGAATCCTGGCACATTATCTAAAGAAGAGGAAGAAGAACTATACAAAAAACTTCACGTGATCCGTCAACTGATTGCTGCCCTTGAACTATAAAGTTAAGCTATCGTTAAGTAGCTGTATGTACGGTGTATAGATTTCCACTAAGACAAAGAAGTACTTTATCAGGCAACCTACTCAAGGTGAAAAGCACTAGTATAATATGCCCATCGGTTCACTTATGGCTTACGCTAAGTATAGGAGTATGCTATATGCTATCTGCTTGTCAATCCATCCAAAGACCAGATAACCGGTTTGATGTTTCAGTTAGCAATCCTACTTATACCACCAGTCATCCAAAAGTGTTATACGATGAAGGACATCTAAACACCCATAAAGCGGATGGAACCTACAAGCCATTTATTAAACTCTTAACCCACGACGGCTATCAGGTATCAGTTTCTGAGCAAGCATTTACCAGGGAACTGCTGGAACCCTATCAGTTAGTAATAATAACCAATGCTAAGGTAAGCCCGGATAAATTAAAAAATGAAAGTGCCTTTACCCCAGAAGAATGCACAGTTGTACAAGCATGGGTAAAACAGGGAGGTGCTTTATTGCTTATTGCAGACCATCATCCATTTGGTCTGGCCAATCAAAGGCTGGCTAACTGCTTTGGTATCACCATGGGTGGGGGCAGTGTAAAAGATACCGCTGCTTACAAAAGAAAACAGGGGCAACTGGAGTTTAGCCATGCTAACGGGCTGCTTGCTCCTCATCCGATAATCCATGGACTATCCGGACAGCATCAAATAAACCGGGTTATTACGTTTACCGGCCAATCGCTGACAGGGAGTGGGGAGGCTAAACCTATCTTGCTTTTGGGTACTACTACCCGTGAGGTACGCCCTGATTCGGTTTGGCAGCAAGGGGATAAGCACTTTATAACGTATAGCAAACCTATACCTGTACATAATTTGAGTCAGGCTATGTCTGTGGAGTATGGGGAGGGGAGAGTAGTAGTAGTAGGGGAAGCTGGCGTGCTAAGTGCCCAAAAATTGTTTGGCCGCAAATTTGGCATGAATCGCCCAAAAAATACTGACAACAAGCAATTTGCCCTTAATATTGTTCATTGGCTTACCAGCCCTTACTAGGTAATCTCTTTACTGAGCAGCAATTTTTTTCAAATAGCTGAGCTAAGCTATGAGTAGCATCCTTAGTATTTATTTCAGCGTAAGCTTTAGATAAGTTCAAAAATAGGATTGGTAGAATGAAATTTTGGAATTATCTTTGTTTACCTTGTCATAATTGCGGGTAAGCAGCCGTTTCAAGAATATTCCTTGCTAGCTGCTGTTTTAATACCAAAATATCTCCCCTGTTTATAGAATGAAAAGACGTTCTTTATTAAAAAATTTAACCCTAACAGCCGGAGGTTTGCTTAGCTTGCCAGCCTGGGCTTCCGGATGGTCAGCAGAATCTATTGGTCATACAGCTATACTGCCTGTTTCGGATGAAAACCTGCTGGCTGAAATTGTAGAAACTTTTATCCCGGAAACAGATACGCCAGGAGCCAAATCACTCAAAGTTCACCAGTTTATTCTGCGTATGGTAAACGATTGCTACGGCGAACCGGCGCAGGAGAGTTTAAAACAAGGGCTTGCTGCCACCGAACAATTAGCCAAGCAAACCTATCAGAAATCCTTTATGGAGTGTGATGCCAGCCAGCGTAAGCAAATCCTGTTGACGCTGAAGGATTCCCCAGACTCTGGCACGAAACGGTTTGCAGAGATGGCAAAAAACCTCACCATCCGCGGATATATGAACTCTCAATATGTAATGGTTAATATTCTGGAGTACAACATGGCACCCGGATTTTTCTATGGATGTGTGCCTGTCAAAACCTAGCCGGGGGCTTCCTTTCAGTAAATTATTCAATAGTCTTTTACCAATTAGTTAACATGTCTTTCCTCAATATAGATTCAATAAAAGAACGTACGTTCGATGCCATTGTCATTGGTTCTGGTATTAGTGGTGGCTGGTCAGCCAAAGAATTAACCGGTAAAGGGCTGCGTACCCTTGTGCTGGAACGTGGCCGCGATGTAAAACACATCACCGATTATCCTACTACCATGATGCAACCATGGGAGTTTGAGCACCTGGGCCAGATACCGAAAGCCTTAAAAGATGCCAATCCGATTGCCAGCCGTTGTTATGCCTTTAATGAAGATGCCCAGCATTTTTTTGTAAAAGATGCCGAACATCCCTACGTACAAGAAAAACCCTTTGACTGGATCAGAGGCTACCAGGTAGGGGGTAAGTCGCTGATGTGGGCCAGAGGTACACAACGCTGGTCACAGTACGATTTTGATGGCCCTGCCCGGGATGGCTTTGCGGTTGAGTGGCCTATCAGTTATAAAGATATTGCGCCCTGGTATAGCTATGTAGAGAAGTTTGCCGGAATTTCCGGGAATAGAGATGGCTTGCCTCAATTACCTGATGGGGAGTTTTTGCCCCCACATGAGCAGTCTTGTGTGGAGAAGCACTTCAGTGAGCAAATGGCCAAACATTATAACAATACCCGTCCGGTGATTATTGGCCGTTGTGCCCACCTGACTAAGCCACAACCTATTCATTTTCAGCAGGGCAGAGCCAGGTGTATGAACCGGAACTTATGCCAGCGGGGATGTCCGTTTGGCGGCTATTTTAGCAGCAATTCTTCTACGTTGCCCTGGGCAGCCAAAACCGGTAAAATGACCTTAAAACCCGATTCCGTGGTGCATTCCATTATTTTTGATGAGAAGAAGGGCAAAGCTACTGGTGTTCGGGTAATAGATGCTCATTCTAAAGAAATGACTGAATATTATGCACAAATCATTTTTGTGAACGCGGCTACCTTAAATACCAACCTTATCCTGCTGAACTCCACCTCCAACAGATTTCCCAACGGATTAGGCAACGACAATGGCTTATTGGGTAAATACATAGCCTTTCATAATTTCCGTACCACTATTTCAGCTGAATACGAAGGCTTTCAAGATACAACCACGGAAGGTATCCGCCCCAATGGCAGTTATATTCCCCGGTTCCGGAATCTACTCAAACAAGAAACTGACTTTCTGCGGGGTTATGCTGCCGGATTTAGTGGAAGCCGCATGACCTATACGGATAACGCAGCTATTGGAGAAGAATTAAAAACCAGTCTGGCTCAGAAGAAATACGGCAACTGGCGGGTAGGCTCCCACATGATGGGCGAAACCATTCCTAAAGAAACCAATTATGTAGCCTTAGATTCGCAGTTGAAAGATGCCTGGGGTATTCCGCAGTTGAAAGTATCGGTAGCCTATGATGAGAATGATGAAAAAATGATTGTTGACTTCCATGAGCAAATGACCGAGATGCTAACCAAAGCTGGTTTTACCAATATAAAAACGCATGACAATCCTGATAAAGCGCCCGGCCTGGATATTCATGAAATGGGTGGTGTGCGCATGGGCAAAGACCCCAAAACCTCTTTATTAAATAAATGGAATCAGTTACATAGCTGCAAGAATGTGTTTGTGACTGATGGTGCCTGCATGACTTCTAACTCTACTCAGAATCCTTCGTTAACTTTTATGGCCATTACTGCCAGAGCAGCAAATCATGCAGTGGAGGAACTGAAAAAAGGAAATCTGTAGAATAGCTTGTTTTAATAGTATTCATATCAACCTGTTAGGTATTCAAAACCTAACAGGTTGTCGTTTTTAGAACAAATGCCTTCTACTTATATGATCTCATTTGAACAATTTGAAGCATTGTTACCAATCGCCTGTGAATGGGCTGAAAAGCAGGAGGAAATAATATTGCAATATGGGGCTGAACTTAATGCAGATCAACAGATAGATGCTTTTCTGATTGGTATAAAAGATCCTAGCAAAGTTAGGTTGTTGAAAGTTGATCATATACCTATACCCAATTATCCTGCCTTAAAAAATGCCGTTGAATTGACCGGACTTCTCTCTTCAACTACTATCGGAGTCACTTTCAGGTATGGTATCTACATTCGATCAGACTGTTGGAATCAACGAGAATTGATTGTTCATGAATTGGTTCATACGATGCAATATGAAAGAATGGGAGGGTTTATGCCTTTTCTTTCTCAATATTTATATGAATGCATTCAAATAGGTTATCCTTTTGGACCATTGGAACTGGAGGCAAAAAGAATAGAGATGGATATATGCACAAAATGAGTTAGTAGGTAAAAGCTTTTGATGATTCTCAGTGTCTCTACACCAAGTTTTTCTATACTGTATAGTATGTAAAAGTAATTTATATGAGATTCCCACATCCAATTATCTAGCTTTTTTTACAATTGTCCAGTAGAGTATAGGAACAATAAAACCTATTCCTAAACCTATCAACAAGAGTTTAACATCATGTATATTCTTTGTTATTTTCAAACCCAAGAATAAGCCAATAATGACAGCAACAGTAGTTAAACTCATAGTGATTAATAAATCTTTTGCCTTCATAAACTTTAGGTGTATTACTATTAATTTAACTAAAGAGTAGAAGTTTTCTTTTTGGTGTAAATAAACCGGGAATCATGAAGTAATTTATTTCCTACTCCAATGTATTAGTTACAGTAAAATCTTCAAAAATTGCTTTAAAACCTTTGCCATCCGGTGCAGCCGCCATCACACCTATTTGCACAGGTACTTCGGGAGGAAAGTAAGCTAAGCGTAATAAGTCAAAGGTTAGGTTATCGAACGAGTAGCGGATTTCTACATAGTCTTTACGCCGGATCAGTTTCAGCCAGATAGCCGGTGGATTATCTTTCCGGGGAACAACCGACCAATCTGAAAATTGCCTGGTCACTACGGCACTTACCTGCTGGGCGCCATCTACGTATTCAATGCCAGTCTTAATCCAGTTTTGCTCATCTATTCTGATCATCAACCCGGCCTGGTCGTACTGGTCTTGGTAATGGCCGGAAACTTTGACAGTGGCAACAAAATCACCTTCTTTGGCTATATACCCAAAATGCCCATTATCCCGGATAAACCCATAATGCGTAATCCGCCAGAAATCTGTTCCGGCTTCTACATCAAGTTCAATCGTGTTGTTCTGGACTTTACAGGTGGATGGAGGATTATACCATTTCATACGTGTGTGTTCAAAAGACCGGGCAGCCAAAGTAACAAATTATACCCAGAGTACTACAGAGGTTGGGAAAGAAAATTGCCTCTGTGTTGATGAATGGATTTGGAAAATTACCAAAGATTGACGGTAGAAAAACCAGCTACCATGCTATAAATATCTATTCCTTTAGTT
Source organism: Rhodocytophaga aerolata (assembly GCF_030503435.1). Classification (GTDB taxonomy): domain Bacteria; phylum Bacteroidota; class Bacteroidia; order Cytophagales; family 172606-1; genus Rhodocytophaga; species Rhodocytophaga aerolata. The sequence continues at coordinate 247,786 of NZ_JAUKPO010000004.1, read as the reverse complement.
CTTTAATGGCTATATTCCGGAAGCGGTGGGCAGCGCCAGGACGCCAGGAGCCAGACATATCAAACGATTTGGCAGCCGCAGAATACGTTGCTGACCAATGTACCTGCAAACCAATCATGCCTTCAATAGCCCCGGCAATAAAATCATTTTTAGGCTGCGTAACATCCCACATCTGTTCTCCATTGATCCATAACGTAAGGTGAGGCACTTCACCTGTCATGCGGACCCGGAAAGAATTCCAGTCGCCGGGCTTCCAAACCCTGGCTCTGGTTGTAGCTTTAGCAGGCTGGCTAATTTTAAGCATCTCACCAAATAAATCGCCGGTGTTGCCAGGTTCTGCTAATTCTACCTGGTAAGCCTGTCCGCTTTCGGTAGAACGGAGGAAAATACCTCCATTGCAAAAAGAATCTACTTTTACCTCCAGATACAATTCATAGTTCTTGTATTTTTTATCTGTCAGCAATACGCCACCCTGGCCATAGGGCTGCTGTCTGAGGACAATAGCACCCTCTTCAACGGTAACCGCAGGAGTAGTTCCCTGATGAGTGGTACGGCTGATATGCCAACCCGATAAGTTTTTACCATTAAACAGCGGAGTAAAGCCTTTCGGAATGCTACCAGTCTGTGCAAAGGTGGAAAAACAGCTACAGACAAACCATAAAAGTAAATAATATGCTTTAGTATTAGTCATTAGTCATTAGTCATTAGTCATTAGTCATTAGTCATTAGTCATTAATTTCCATTACTACCCGGAAACCCACGTCCCAGCCATTGCCTGGTCCTGCGGCATGCGTCATATAAGTAGCATTTTTTACATCACCCACAAAGGAGGCTCCTTTCAATACATGTACTTTCCCAGATTTTGGAGGTACTCTATCAGCAAATAGTTTTTCGTTGTAATAATCGTCTACCCATTCCCACACATTTCCTAACGTATCGTATAAGCCCCAGGCATTGGGTTTTTTCTGGCCCACCGGGGCAGTTGTTTGTAAGCCCATCTGGGCAGCTAACCGTATTTCTTCCCAGGCTATATCATCGGTTGCACCGGCCCGGGCTGCATATTCCCATTCAAACTCGGTAGGCAAACGGTATCTTACTTTTCCACCTTCCAGCTGAGTCAGCTTCTTCAGGAAGGCTTGTGCCTCTTGCCAGGTTACATTTTCTACCGGATGGTTGCCAGCTTCTTCACTAACTTTATTGCCTTGAAAAATGGAAGAATTCGTTCCCATTACCTGTTGCCATTGTGCTTGCGTCACTTCAAACGCACCTATATAAAACGGCTTGGTAATGGTAACCTGGAAGCCAGGTTTTGCATCCTGGGTAGCCAATTGCTGGGCAAGCTTGTATTGAGCAGGTGTGTATTCTGTATCCTGGCCTTGTTGCGTTCCGGCCTTGGCTGTTTCCTTGGGTGTAGGATACGGTGGTTGAAACTTCCCCAGAATAAAGCTGCCCGGTTTAATTAGAACAAATTTCATCCCAATAGAATTGATCATCTCGGCCTTTTGAGCCATACCAGAGAAGGATATGCTTAAAATAAGCAACAGCAAGAAACACAAAGGTTTATTCATAAGATAAAACTGTACATAAACTAATTGGCAAGCAAAATTATTTTGCGGAAGACTGATCCCAGTTGCTTTTCTCTGCCCGGCCAAGCTTAAAAATTTCAAGTAACTGTAACGTAAAAGGTTCTTTCATCTGGGGTGTCTCCGCCCGTACTTTTGTTACTTCTTCAGTTGTAACAACGGAGGAAGCATTGCTCAATTCGCTGCTATTGCGGATATAGCTCAGCACAGAAGCCACCCACTCATCGTTATTGCTACCCATCGGGGGCATTATATCCGGATACGTTTTTCCATCCACTGGTCCTTTCAAGCCATAGAGTAAGAGCTGAATGAGCATTGTTTTGTCGCCTTTCACCCGAGGGGAGCCTACAAGGGGAGGAGCAGGCATATCTTTTCCACCAATCACTACCCCTTTTCCATCTGCCCCATGACAGCTGGCGCATAGCTGTTTAAAAATCGTGGCCCCTTTGGTAACCAGTGCCCTGTCTGCCGGACTCAGGTTGCGGGTTCTTTCCTGTTCAGCAGCCAGCATTTTTTGTGTCTCGGTAAAGGTGGAGTAAGAAAACTGCATCAACTCATTGTCAGGGTTTGCCGCAAGCAACTCTTTTACAATAGCTTGTGGTTTTTCTGCCGGATTGCTGCGGAGTGATAATGAGAGTTGAACACGGACATCGGCACTGGGATCATTGGTTAAATTGGCCAGTTTTTCAATCACTTCTGCATCGTTTTGCTGAATATTGTTCTCGCTGATCCATACGGCTGTTTTCCGTACCTGCGGATCTTTGTCGGAGAGGGCGGCAAATAAGGTCGGTTTATCTAAGACATCCAAGCCTTCTAATGTCCACAAGGCATGAATACGTGCCAAATGTGAAGGACTTTGTTTTAATCCGCCTTTTCCGCCAGTAGCAATCTCCCGTAAAGCCAGTACAACAGACTTGTCGTTGCGGACGATAAGCAGTTGCTGGGCATTGTCTCGCCACCAGCCGTTGGGATGATCCAGGTAGGTTAGTAATTTGCCGGAGGGTTCATTCAGCATCTGGGGCTTTGTTTTATCGGGGCTAAAGTCTTCATGCACTACCCGGTAAATACGGCCCATGCCTCTGTTCTTGTATAATTCCTTCTCCTGAATGATTTGCCTTAAATACGAACCTGGGTTTGTCCACTCACTTTCCTGGATAATGCCATGATACATATCCACTATATAAAAGCATCCATCGGGGCCGGTATAGGTATTAATTGGGCGGAAATTCATATCCGCCGATGCCAGCCAGTCTTGCTGCTGGTAGGCGTCTTCGATAAAAATCTTTCCATTTCTATTGATTACTTTTCCCCGTTTAATTACACGGCCAACGGGTTCAGGGATAAAATAATCACCCCGCATATCTTCAGGAAGTTTATCGCCCCGGAAAATAGATTGCCCGCAACCAGAGGTGAACTCTTTTAGGGTATTGTCTTCGGGACGCAATGCATTTCTGCCTCCCTGAGCATCCAGGGTTCCGATAATTGGCCAGGGTTTGGTAAACGCTGCAGTGTATTGATCATTAAAATTTAAGGCACCATAGGCTGGCATTTGTTGTATCTGTACGGCTGGTAATCCTGGACCGGCTTCTGAATAAAACAACCGTCCGTAGTTATCGGTTGTCAGGCCCCACTGGCCAATCATGTTATCTACCAGGGTATCGGCTGTCAGTTTACCATCTTTGTATTTGTACCGGAGGTTATCGCGGCTCGGATAAATCCAGTTGTCCAGGTTCCACAACAAACCCCCATTCTGGTGCTCCAGATTCCGTACGTCCTGCACATCATTTTTGAATACCATTTTTTTCTCATCCGCCTTGCCATCGCCATTCGTATCGCGGTAAGCCCATATATGCTGAATATTGGTAACACCTACCAGTAACTGATCGCCCACCGGAAGAATTACCCTGGGCAACACCAGGCTGTCAATAAATACCGACCATTTATCCATCTTACCGTCGCCGTTGGTGTCTTCCAGTAATTTAATCCGGCTGGTGGGCTCAAACTCTTCGGTTCCGTCTACATCTTTCATGTAGGTGTTCATTTCTGCTACATACATCCGTCCGTTCCCATCCCAGGCAATGGCAACTGGTTCCTGTACCATGGGTTCGCTGGCTACCAGCTCAACCTTGTAGCCGGGCGGAAGTTGAATTTTCCGGATACTTTCCTCGGGAGACAAAGGCGTAGACGCAGGATTGGTATCTGCCACTATCCGTACAAAATCCTGTTTCTGGGTAGATTTTTTTGCGTTGGAGCAGGCATATATATTTACCGTGATAATAAGCAAATAAACCAGGTAAGGTAATTTACTTTTTACAGGCTCTTGACTGGTGAATAAAGGCTTCATGTAGGTTACCGGTTAAGGGATTTCTGAATGCAAAGCAAATTTAACTATTCCTGTAAAATCTGTTGCATAAATAAGGTAACGTATCAGCCTGCCCCTCAGTTTCCTTAAAAGTTTTTGTTTGAAAGAAAAGTACGGCTATCCCCTCACAAAACAACACCGCCCTTAAATGTATAAGTCATCTAAGGGCGGTGTTGTTTTAACTTACTTATATAGGAAGCTATTTCATAACAGCTTTACTTACTTAGCTTGGGTAGAAATATATTTGGCCGGAGCAAAATCAGCCTGAAAAGCTATGATTACTTCTTCGCCGGTTTTGATAGTGCCCATCATGGCAGTAGGTGGCTCTATGTTATAATCTCTCATTAGTATGGGCAATTCGCCTTGAATGGTCAGCTTGCCGGCTTCCACCTGGTAGGCAACAACCATGGTTACTTTTTTGCTTTCCCCGCCAATGGTCAGGTTGCCGGTGGTGCGGAGTTTGCCGGGTTGCAAAGGCTGCATCGTTTGGAATTGATAGACAATTTGCGGATGCTGGGCCGCTTTGAGGGCCTTGTAGGTATTATTATCCATCATGGCTCCTTTGCCACTCTTAATAGATTTTACTTCCATCTGTACATTCAGGTTAGCAATCTGGGTAATGGCTGCACCATCCAGCGTAAACATTCCTTCGCCACTTACATTCTCTACAGTAGATTTCCAGTCGTGCAGGGTAGAGGTGCCGGAAATGGTGATCTTTGTTTGAGATCCGATTTTATATAATTGCTGCGCAGACAGTTGCAGCGTGGTTACTACCAGCAGGAGTAGGCTCAAATAAAGGCTGCGGCTAGGTGTATGGATCAAGGTTTTCATAGGTATAAAATTAAAGGTGTACAAGTCTATCCCGGAAAAGAGAGCACCAAAGGTGTTTTCTAAGACAATTCAAAGATGGAGCAGGAACAGCAGTAATAGTATGAGGAATATCAACCCAACAGATGATCTACCCACGGATGATAGGAATACTTTGAGAGGGATGATTAAAATTGCATAACCACCTGATGTATATCATTTTATTTTGCCGGGTAACGAAGGATATTGGTGCATCAAATGGGAGAAGCCAGTTTTGTTCAACCTGTAAATGTACCAATTATGAAACCGAGACTCTTTAATCCATACACCCTTTTACCCAGGCTGGGACATCCGGCGCCGATGTTTGAGATTCAGTCCAGCCAGGGGCTCATTAAGTTGTCAGACTATAAAGGCAAATGGGTGCTGCTGTTTTCCTATCCGGCTGATTTTACACCGGTGTGTACCACAGAACTAAAGGCTTTTGCCAGTGTATATCCGTCGCTAAAAAAGCTGAACACGGAACTGATAGGGGTAAGTGTAGATAATGTAGTAGAACACCGGAACTGGATAAAAATTCTGGAAGAAGAAGGGAAGTTCCCGATACAATTCCCCATTCTGGCAGACTTAAATTTAGAAGTCTCCAATAGGTATGGATTGTTGCCCAACGAAAATACCGAAGAGGCTTCCAGGTCTGTTTATATTATTGACCCAGCGCAGATAATCAGGGCTATTATGCATTATCCGGCTACCACCGGACGAAATACCGGCGAGTTGCTCAGGCTTATAAAAGCTTTGCAAGTTGCCGACAGTCAAAAAGCCATGACCCCAGTAAACTGGCAGCCTGGGGATGAACTAATCTATCCGGGCTCCTACCATACATGTAAGCGATGAACTGTGTTTAAATAATCCCTGATTTGGTAGCTGTACCAATGACTATATATTGATATTGAATTATGAGTACCTTCCAGCAACTGACTTTTCCGTATAGCTTCGATGAAAAATATGCCAAAAAAGTAGCCTATTTTTCCATGGAGTTCGCTGTACACCAACCCTTGAAAACCTATGCCGGCGGCCTGGGATTCCTCGCCGGATCGCATATGCGCAGCGCCTTTGAGTTAAAGCAGCAGGTAGTGGGTATTGGCATTCTGTGGAAATACGGCTATTACGACCAGGTACGCCGGGGCGATCAGACCATGGAAGTATTGTTTCAGGAGAAGGTATATGGCTTTTTGCAGCCTACCGGTATTAAATTTAATCTGCAGATTAATCATAGTACGGTGGTGGTTACCGCTTATTACCTGCCTCCGGAAGTTTTCGGCACGGTACCTTTATTTTTTCTCTCCACCGACCTGCCCGAAAACGATTACCTGGCTAAAACAACCTGTCATCGCCTGTATGATGCCAACATGGAAGCAAAAATTGCTGCCGGGATTCTGCTGGGCGTTGGTGGGGCTAAGCTGCTCGAAATCCTGGGGTATGCGCCGGATATTTATCATTTAAATGAAGCGCATGCCTTGCCACTGGCTTTTTATCTGTATCAGCAGTACAAAAGTACAGACCGCGTAAAACAAAAACTGGTTTTTACCAACCATACTCCGGAAGAAGCCGGAAACCAGAAAACGGATATTTATCTGCTAGAGCGGATGAGCTACTTCAGCCACCTTCCCTTAGCTGAAGTAAGACGTATTACTGGCCATACCGGCGATGTATTTAACCATACACTAGCAGCCCTACATCTGGCTAAGTTGACCAATGGCGTATCGCAAATGCATGGGGAAGTTATGCACCGTATGTGGAAAGGCTATGACGGTATAAGTCCGATTATCTCTATTACCAATGCCCAAAATTTTACTTACTGGGCAGATCCTGCCTTACACCAGGCCTTACTGGCAGGAGAGGATGCTACACTTCTGCAACGGAAAAAGCAGCTTAAACGCCTCTTATTCGACGAGGTAGCCGACCAGACCGGAGAAATATATTCCGAAGATGTACTGACTATTGTGTGGGCGAGGCGTTTTGCCGGTTACAAACGAGCCGATCTGTTGCTGCAGGATTACGACCGTTTTCTGCGGCTGATCACGAACAAAGAAATGCCCCTGCAAATAATATGGGCAGGTAAACCTTATCCAATGGATTTTACAGCTATTTCTGTGTACAACCGGCTGGTGCATATGAGTAAACAGTATACCAATTGTTCAGTACTGGTAGGCTACGAAATGAAACTTTCCAGGATGCTGAAACAAGGAGCGGATATCTGGCTGAATACTCCCAGAATAACTCATGAAGCTTCTGGAACCAGCGGCATGACTGCGGCCATGAACGCAGCTGTGAATGTATCTGTGCCGGATGGGTGGATGCCCGAATTTGCCCGTCATGGCGTGAATTGCTTTACAACACTGCCTGTTAACCCAACCCTGCCGGAACATCAGCAAGACCAGTTAGATGCCGGACGCGTACTGGATTTGCTGGAAAAAGAGGTGATCCCGATGTATTATCAGCAACCCGGCAAGTGGGTAAAAATAATGAAGCAGGGTATGCAGGATATTGTTCCGTACTTTGACTCAAACCGCATGGCCAGAGAATACTATGAAAGGCTGTATAGTTGATTCCTGTTGGTATGAATGCTCCATCGCCTAAAATAGTTAGCTACATCCGGTACCTGGAAGGTATTTTCCTGGCGGCACTCTTATTGTATTTTGGCAAGGCTTTATTTATTCCATTGGCTTTTGCTGGTTTGCTGAGTATCATTTTATACCCGGTATGTGCCTGGCTGGAAAGAAAAGGCATTTACCGGAGTGTTGCAATAGCCATTTGCTTAATTATGGGTAGCCTGTTTGTGGGCAGCCTGGTGTTTATTATGGGCTGGCAAGTAATCCAGTTTAAAAATGAGGTACCCCAACTGGCCGGTAAGCTAGTGTCGGCCCTAGATCAGCTGCAACAAGAGATCCTGCACCGGTTTAACATTTCCCTGCAACAACAAGTAGCCTGGTTTGAGCAAACATTCATGAATCTGGGAAATACCATAGGGTCAGTGTTGATAGGTACGGTAGATGCTACCTTACAGGCTTTATTTTTTGTGGTGATGGTTCCCTTGCTGGCGGCCCTGATGTTGTATAACCGGGGACTCCTGGTTCATTCATTATATGCATTATTTCCGAAAAACGCCCGTCCCTTGCTGTTATCTGTGGTGCAAAAGACAATTCTGGTGTATCACAACTATGTAAAAGGCTTGCTGATTATCTACCTGATAGTGGCCGTACTGAATACGATCGGCTTATATATGATCGGAATAAAGCATGCTATGCTCTATGGTATACTGGCTTCCATCCTCACTATTATTCCCTACATTGGTATCACTATCGGATCTATGTTGCCCGTGACCATTGCCTGGCTTACGTTCGACTCTATCTGGTACCCGGTAGGGGTAATTCTGTTGTTTGCGTTTGTGCAGTACCTGGAAGCGAATATTTTATTTCCCTGGATCATCGGCAAACGACTGAAGGTAAATACCCTGGCCTCCCTCTCGGCCATGATTCTGGGTGGAATTATCTGGGGAGCTTCAGGCATGGTGCTTTTTCTGCCATTTGTGGCGATTCTTAAATTGATTGCGGAAAAAATTCCTTCCTGGAAAGCCCTGGACATTCTTTTAGGTACTGGCGAACCTACTTCTTCCTCCCAACCCATTCAGGCAACCATCCTGAAAGAAGATGCCAAAGAAAAAAACAGGCCTCCGGTTGCTGACCTGCACTAAAGTTCTATTTCTATTCCAGAGGGACCAGTACAGCGGCTTGCTGATATTTCAAAAAAAGGTAGGCTACGCCATTCTATACACCATACTAAAACAAAACCCTGGTGAGAACACCAGGGTTTTTTATCCATGCTACATCTATAGCTATAGCAAGTGGTAAGTTAAGCAAGGACAGGATTCGAACCTGTACGTTACGCTATGCGCTAAGCTCCTTCGGTGATTAGCCGACGCTTGGAACACTGTAGATGTTTGATTGATTAAGATTTTGATAACCTATCTCCCTTGCATACCTTGTAAACCGGTTTTTTATCAATAAACACCTTCGTTGCATCTACCCATTTCGCCACGCTTGCTTGTTATATCATGTGGATGTATACTTCAGATGGATAGCATTTGTTCCATATTTTTTGTAATTTTTTTTGAATCCTGTAAAAATCCTATCTGAAACTTTCATACAAGGGTGGAAGCCGGAAATGATTGAAAATGAAGCCTGTGTTATGAAACTGTTACTTATATATTACGTACTTTACCTGTACTTTAAGTTTCTGTTACACAACCGTATCCCCGGCTTATATGTACCGCTCTACTTTTCTTAGAATAAGTCCTTTACCTAGGTAGTTCTCCCAGGTGCAGGTTGTATTCTAGGTATCGAATCTGGTTTCACATAGGCACATAATAACCCATCCCTCTAAACCTATTCACCGTATGGAAATTGATTACTTAAAATTAACAAGAGAAAAAGTAGAATCTGCTACCCACAAAACCTACGTAAGAGCTCTTCTTTTGCTTGCCTTATCAGTGGTCTTACTCATTATTGTGGTAACCATTGATGCAATATACAATCCCATTGATTATACCATGCTGGTGCGGGAAAGAGACAATGCGCCTTTCTGGAAAAAGTTAATTTCTAAGCTAATTCTGGAGAGGAAACCAGTGCTGGACAGTCTGGCTTTTTTACGTACCATCCTCCTTTTGTGCAGTGGCTTGTTTATAGTAGGCAGCATTACGCAGTTACACCAGAGCGGTACTATGGCCATGCCTCGGACGTTAGGTAGCTCTGATATTGAATCTAATGGCACGGACACTGTTTTCACCAGAGTATTTACTAAACTGGTGATGGGGATCATTCTGCTCAGTTCCTTGTTTTTTCTCACGCTGTTTTTGGTAGACCCGGTTGGCTTTAGTACCCTGGGAAGTGAAGATCAGCCCGTTGAACTGTTGTCTGCTTTGTTTTATTTTATCAGTTTTGGGCTATTTATGTATACGATGGTTTTATTAAGCAAACAATGGAATCCCCATAAATGGTATCTGCTACTGGCTGCGGTATTTGCCTTCGGCTTTTTTATTATGGGAATGGAGGAAATATCCTGGTTCCAGCGGGTGCTTCATATTGACACACCAGACTCCTTTAAAGACAACCGGCAGAATGAGTTGAACCTCCATAATTTCTACACCAATCCTCTGGAAAATGCATTTTACTTTGCCTCGTTTGTTTTCCTTATCCTGCTCCCGTTTATACACGAAAACTTCCAGCTGATTAATAAGCGTCATTTACTGTCAGTATTTATCCCAAGCCGGTTTATTCTGTTTGCCAGTGCTATTTTTGTAGCCTATAACTACGACATGTGGAATATCCTGTTTACTCAGTTGGCCTTCTTTGTAACATTTTTTATACTGGCCTATTATGCCTGGCTGTATATCCGGATGCGTAGCAACGCCGCTTTTGTTGTGGCCTTGCTTATACTATACACAATTTCTCAGGTGTTGTTTATCGTGTATGGCGATGCCTTCGTGCGCTTGTTTGACGTTACCGAGTACAAAGAAGTATTTATTCCGCTAGGCTTCCTGCTTTATTCGCTGGAAGTAGTGCAGCGGCTGAAGAAAATTAATAAAAAGCAGACTTATACGAGTATCGGGTAAACAGGCATTCTGGTAAGAAATTTTTCCAGAAAGGGGGAAGCTATTCAGTCAAGCTGGCCAACAGGGTGATGTAGTGTATTGCATTGCTGGCTGACATTAGCTGCCCGAAACCAGGCGTTCTAAAAACACACCTGCCAGAAAAGCCACAAGTGCCGCAGAAATGCCCAGGAGAACTGTTCCTGCAATACCTTTGACCCTGGATGTTTGAGTAACATAACTCTTTAGCCAGCCAATGGCAATAAATGCCAGCAACGTAAGCAGAATGGCAATAAGAAATAAGTTTTGGTGGATGGGGTACACAAAGTCTATGATGTAAATGAACAGGGGGATAAAACCCAGGCAAAGAAAAGAAATATAAGTAGCCAGGCCCATGGCTAACGGAGATTTGTTTTCGGGCATTATCCTCAGGTCTTCCTTTAGCAAAGTATCAACCCAGCGAGTCGTATCTGCGGTAATGGTGTGTACAATCTCGTCTAAAGAAGTTCCGGTAAATCCTTTTGCCTGGTAAATTTCTCTGATCTTTTCTACTTCCGTAGCTGGTGTTGTCCTGATTTTGCTATAAGCGGCTTTTTGCGTTTTTAGATAATTATCTTTTTCTGAAGAAGCAGATAAGTAGCTGCCTACGGACATAGAAAAACCATCGGCAAGCAGGTTGGCCATTCCCAGAATAATAATGATAGAAGATTCCATATTCGCTCCGGCTGCCCCAGCTACTACGGCAAAGGTAGTAATGCTGCCATCAACTCCGCCATACACAATTTCGCGCAGGTACTTTTTTATAGCTGCTGAAAAGACACTAGCCAGTCGGGAAGTTTTTTGCATAGCTTTAGTAAACATGAATATAAACACTTAACAAATGCCGGCAACACACAAAGCCAAATTGATAATTGAGCGTTACCGGATCAGTTTTTCAAAAAACGGAAGCAGTTGCTTAGCAAGAATAGCATGGTCTTCCACATTGGGGTGACCGGTACAACCTCTGGCTTGCATAGGCTCAAAAAAGAACAAGGCCACAGGCTTATCTTGTGGATACTGCCGGTCTATGCTGGCTTTAATGCTTAGAAGGCAATTTTGTAACATTTCTCTTGTTTTGCCGGTAAGCATGGCGCTGCTTAACAAAGCTATCTGAACATTTGGGTATTTAGTTTTCACTAAACTGATAAACTTTATATATTCCCCAATAAATTGGGTGCTGTCGAAGGGAAGACGGGCTTTCTTACCATCCCCTTTGCTGAAGTCATTCGTGCCTAAGGCAATGCTGACTATGTTCGGAGAGTACGTTTTAAAATCCCATTGTTGAGGATTATTAGCCTGGAAATCTGTTTTCTCATACACCTGTGGCATGGCAGGGCCATCGCTGTTCCAGTTGCGGTATACGCCAATTCCACTAACACTGCTGAGCATATAGTTTACTCCCAACATCCGGGCAAGCCTTGGCCCATACGCCTTATAGGCATTGTGCTGATCGTGGTACTGGCCAGTGCCACAAGGTACTTCCGATGGATCAGCTGCTGCCCCACAGGTAATGCTGTTCCCGATAAACTCTATCAATGGAGCCGCTGGCCGCTCAACAGGCTGAATATTGTCAGCTTCTACTTGCCGGATAATAACAGGGCCGGTATGTGCTTCGGTAGCTTTATACAACCAGATAGTATGTTTGCCGGAAGAAGAAGCGGTGATCACTATGGGTTCTTTTCCCTGTGAATCTATACGGATTCTTTTCTGGTACACCCCATCCAGTTCGTATTGCAAATAGTTGTGTCCGCTAGGAGTAGTGACATAGAGTTTACATTCCCGGCCTTCAAAACGGAAACCTACCTGTGCTGCCGAGCTGATTAATTCCAGTTCCTGGCTGGCGTTAAAAATATACCTGCCAAAAGGTTTCAGCTGAGTAGCTTTAACCTGATTTGCCGGGCGAACACTGGTTGATTGAGTAAAGCCGTTAATCCATACGAAGCAGAACAGGACAGCTACACAAGAGAGTTTAGTAAGCATATCTACAGGTATAACAGAAAGATTACAAAGCAAAGTTGCCGGAATTATTTATCCCAGCCAATGTATGCATTTCCAGAGTAACTTTCTTATTTTCGTTGACTAGCCGATTTGAAGTAATACCTACAAGCATGCGTACCTAGTATTTTACCCAACCTACCTACATGAGAAAAACGATTTACTTTTGTTTCTTCTACCTTTTGCTCACGATGCAGGGTTATGCCCAGATGTCGCAACAAGCACGGGATAGTATCAACCGGCTGAACAATGAAGATCATCAGGCGATGATGAAGCTGCTGAATATTTCGGCCTTGCGTCCTGGCCCATCTGGTAATCCGCAGGCTCCCAATGCGGCTAATGCCGATGAGTCAAAAGCCACCACCTATACCAGTTTACCCGATCCGCTGGTTTTCAAAGATGGAACCAAAGTAAAATCGCCAAAAGCCTGGGAGAAACGCAAATTTGAAATTATGGAAGATTTTTCCAGGGAAATGTATGGCCGCTTGCCTTCCAATATACCCAAGGTTACCTGGGAAGTAGTAAGCCAGAAAGACACGATGATTAGCACCTACCCGGCAAAAGAAAAAAAGTTACTGGGTCATGTAGATAATTCGTCCTATCCGGCAATACAGGTAGCCATCCAACTAACACTCACTACGCCAGCTTCACCTGGGGCACCAGTACCGGTGATGGTGGAGTTCGGCTGGAATTTTCCTCCTGGCATGAACAGACCTCCGGTAGAAGGCACTCCCTGGCAACAGCAGGTATTAGCCAAAGGGTGGGGGTATGCTATACTGATTCCTACCAGTTTTCAGGCAGATAATGGTGCAGGCTTAAAGGAAGGTATTATTGGATTAGTAAACAAAGGTCAACCCAGAAAAGCCGATGACTGGGGAACTTTGCGGGCATGGGCATGGGGAGCCAGCCGGGCTATAGATTATTTTGAAACAGACGAAGAAGTAGATCCGAAACGCATAGTAATCGAAGGACTTTCCCGCTACGGCAAAGCGGCAATTGTGGCAATGGCCTATGAACCACGCATAGCTATGGGATTTATAGGTTCTTCGGGGGCTGGCGGGGCTAAAATTTTGCGCCGCACGTTTGGCGAGCAAGTAGAAAACCTGGCCGCTTCCGGAGAGTATCACTGGTTTGCTCCAAATTTTATTAAATATGCCGGGCCCTTAACACCCAATGATCTGCCAGTGGATGCCCACCATTTAGTAGCTGTATGTGCACCACGCCCTGTATTTATCAGTGTAGGTTCGCCTGCTGTAGAAGGCAACTGGATAGATGCCAAAGGTATGTTTCTGGCCGCAGTACATGCCAGTCCGGTATATGAACTGCTAGGGGAGAAAGGCCTGGAAACTGACAAATTTCCTCCCCAGGAAACTACCTTGACGAAGGGAGATATTGCTTTCCGGCAACATGCTGGCGGACATACGGTAGTCCCCAACTGGCCATACTTTCTGGAATTTGCCGACCGGTATTTTAGCAACGGATCGAAAGCAAGGAAGTAATGATTAATGATGAATGACTATTGACGAAAATAAACCGGGCTTAGGACTACCTAAGCCCGGTTTATTAAGGCTTTCATATAAATAATCATTCAACATTCGTCAATAGTCATTAAAAATCTCCATCATCCGGGCCGTTTTCAGAGTTTTCCTGGTTATTGCGGTTTTTGTTTTCCTTGTTCCGGTTCAGGCGGTAATTAAAGGTAAGTAACAACTGCCGTGCATTCCACTGAAATACAGAATTAGAATACTGGTCTGGTTCATCAATAATTGTCCGTCTTTTGCGTGTATTAAGCAAATCACGAACACTCAAGGTAAGAGTGCCTTTTCCTTTAAGTACATCACGCGTCAGGCCCAGGTCGACAGAATAGGTGGATAGTTCTCTGCCTTGTGGAATATTTCTGGGAGCCCGGTAATTAATGCCGGCCTGAAAATCGTATTGTTTAAAGAATGTCATTTTGGAGGTTACCCGGGAGTTCCATGTGTAGGTATCCGCATATAGAGATTGTCCTTCATACTCGCCATTGGTAATAGACCGGAAGATATTTAAATTTCCATTCAGCCTCCACCAGTTTTGCAAGGTATACGATACATTAAATTCCAGACCGAAGGCATCCTGTGTAGACAGGTTGATCGGATACATCCGTCTGAAACCTACCGAATCCACAATGCTGATCCGCTGAATAACGCCGGTACGGTGGCGGTAGTAGGCGCTGGAAAGAATGGAACCATTTTCCCAGTTAAGCAAATATCCTCCCTCCATCGAATGCGTATATTCTGGGTTTAACATAGGATTGCCCACCATTAGCGACCGGGTGTTGCCAAAGCCAGAAAAGGGAAGCAGGTCCCGGAATCCGGGTCGGCTCAATCGGTAACTATAACTCAGCTGTACAGACCGGTTTTTATTAATTTCATAGGAAAGATGGGCACTTGGAAATAAGTTAAAATATAGGCGGTTGTTTGTAATATTTTCCTCCGGCAGCTGCGTGGTAATATCCGAAAGTTCGCCCCGCAAACCGGCCTGCAAAGAAAACTTACCAAACTTATTCCCAGCCATCAGATAGGCTGCATGGATATTCTCCATATATATCAGATTATTGTCGAGTCCGGAATATACCTCAAAGTTTCCGTCTTCGTTTTGTTGCTCGGCTAAAAAGTCGTTTTGTAACCGGCGGTTCCCACTACGCAACCCGGCTTCCCATTTGCCTTTTGCTCCGAAGGGATGCACATAATCCAGCTGGAATATGACGTTGCGTTCGTCTTCGGTATTGCTTGCGCGCTGAATAATGAGTGCTTCCGGGCGTTGTTCTTCATAATCGGCAAGTTCCGTTTCGTCGGTTTCTATCCATTTAAAATCAGCTGTAAGGGAGCGGCCTTTTTGTGCAAACTCTTTGCGGTAGCCTAGGGAAAGTTCAATGTTATTTTCAGGTTCACGTTCCTCCTCCCGGCGTAAAACCGTTTGAAATAGGTTTCCATTGCCGTCAAAATCATCGAACTGATACCTGCCGGAATTGCGGCCATCCGAACGGCGGTAGAGCACCGATCCGGTAATAATATTCAGGTCATTGAGGTAATAATCCATTCCAAAGCGGACATTATGCGAAATGCCTCCCCTGGTCCGCTTATTAATTTCAGCATAAGAAAAGGTGGTATCCAGGCCTAGTTCCGTGGTACCCCAGAATTGTTGAAAGGAAGAACCTCTGCCAGGAGTTGCCCGGTAGTTAACCGCATAGCCTGCAAATAGATTTATCTTATTCTTGCGGTAGTTCAAGTCAAAAGAACCCCCATAATTGGCCGGGTGCCCTGCATTTAACGTGAAAGAGCCATTTACTCCCTGGTTTACATTCTTTTTCAGCACAATATTGATAATGCCTACTTCCCCTTCGGCTTCGTATCTGGACGATGGGTTGGTAATTACTTCTATCCGTTCAATCAGATTACCTTGCAATTGGCGCAAGGCATCCGGGCTACTGATACCTGCCAGGCCAGAGGGCTTGCCATCTATGAGAATGCGTACATTCTGGCTGCCCCGCAGGCTTACATTTCCTTCCACATCCACAGCTACCGAAGGCACATTATCCAGAATTTCGGCGGCATTCCCACCAATATTACTCAGGTCCTGGGCAATATTAAATACACGTTTATCCAGCTGCATTTCCATCTGGCTTTTTTGCCCTTTTATCACCACTTCATCCAGTTGCTCTGCACTGGATTTCATGGAAACAGTGCCTAAAGAAACATCTTGATTGGCAACCACCACTCTGGGAATTTTTTTGTCGGCATACGAAAGCACAGATACCCGGATAAAATAATTGCCTGGTTTTGCCTTAATTGAAAACTTGCCAGCCTCATCGGATACGGCCCCAGTAACCTGAACCGAATCACTTTGCTGAAAGAGTACCACATTGGCAAAAGGCACCGGTGCTTTTTGCTCATCCCGTAGGGTGCCGGTAATAGAAAAGGCTGTTGTATTAGTTTGTGCTGATACAAGGGTAGTACTACTAAAAATTAGTAGTAAAACGATGATAGATAATGATTTTATAGCTGGGTGCGGCATGTTCTTTCAATAACTGTTCTCAACAAATTTGGTTTAACAATTTGAAGAGAATTTGAAGTTTTACCGCTTTGTGCTAAAATTTAGCTCTACTGTATGTAACTCTTCGGCATATACATATTTAATCTGAAATCGGCTTACGTCACAGATCTGCTTTACGATAGCCAGCCCAAGGCCAATAGAATCGTTGCTCTGGTTACTCTTTTTAAACCTTTCAAACAGCTGGTGGGTGGGCAACTGCGGAGGATTTCCGGTATTCTGTATTATTAAGGTAGCAGGGGTAAGGGTAACATAAATGAATCCATCTGTAGAGTTGTGCCTGATGGCATTACTAATCAGGTTGTTGAGCAGGATAGAAGCCAGTACGGCATGGAGTTGAACAAATACATCTGCTTCAATTTTAGTTTTCAGGGTCAGGTTTTTCATCTCCATCAACTCAGCGAAGGTAGAGAGGGTATCCAGGGTTAGCTGGCTAACGTCTATTACCTGAGAACTTTCAAATTCCTGGTTTTCCAGCCGGGCAAGCAAGGTGAGGGATTTATTTACCTGTGAAAGTTTGTCAACGGCCTGGTGGGCATCTGCCAGAAGTTGTGCCTGCGTATCGGTAATGGGGGAGTTGAGTAGCAGTTCCAGCTTTCCACGCATAATGGCTAATGGCGTTTGCAACTCATGAGAAGCGTTTTCTGTAAATTCTTTAAGAGACCGGTAATCTTCCAGGGCTTTGGTGGTCATTTTTCCAAGAAAGGTATTCAGGGTTTTAAATTCATCTGTACGGGTAGTGGTGAACGGTATAGGATCTTTTTGTTTGAGATGAAAAGCTTGAATGGCTGAAAGAGTATGCTGAAAAGGGGTTAAGATAGCCTTGGAAAGTAGGCGGCCAGAAAGGGCAACCACCAGCAGCAGTAACCCGAATATCCAACCAATAGACTGCAGCACGCCATCCAGAATCTCGTCGGATTCAGCTACCAGGTTGGAGGCGGCAATAAAATAATGTTTGTCTTTAATTTTGTAGGAGGCCGATGCCCGCAGTTCCCGTTCAAAGTGCTGATGAGGTTCAAACCAGGCAAGGGTATCTTTAATTTGAACGGGTATTTCTGCAGCAGCTGGGTCTAATTCCCGGATTATTACCTGGTGGCCGGCAATGTCGTCTATCTCTGTGCCTTTTTCCAGCAAGCCGGCAATCAGCTTTACAGTGTCTTTCAGGCGGCGGCCTTCTTCATCAATGATTTCCCGCTGTACACTGTAAAACACAATCATTCCGCCAGCCAGTAGCACAATGGCTGAAATACATAGATACCATAACGTAAACTGGTTAATTAATTTCATGGATCAGGTAGCAATACTGGTGTCGAATTTATACCCCAGCCCGTAGACTGTACCAATGTATTCTTTTCCACCGGCAGCACTTATTTTTTTTCGCAGATTTTTTACATGCTGGTACACAAAGTCGAAGTTGGCCAGGTTGTCGGTATAATCTCCCCATAAATGTTCGGCAATCGACTGCCTGGTAAGCACCCGGTTCTTGTTGATCAGGAAATACAGCAATAAGTCATATTCTTTTTTTGTCAGGTCCAGCAGAGAGCCGTTTACCAGCACCTCTAAGGTATCTGTGTTAATGCTTATTTCCTGATAAGTGATAGAGGTATCACCTTTAAGGTTTTTCCGCCGGTAAATGGCTTTGAGCCGTGCATGCAACTCTGGCAAATGAAAGGGTTTGGTCAGGTAATCATCTGCACCAAGATCCAGCCCGGTAATTTTGTCGTCCAGGGCATTTTTGGCGGAAATAATTAACACACTGGTTTCAATTTTCTCGGCCCGGATAAAGCGCAGAATATCTAAGCCATTGCCATCGGGCAGCATAATGTCTAACACCACACAGTCGTAGGGAAAGGAGATGAGTTTGTTTTCCGCCTCAAAATAGGTAAACCCTACTTCGCAAATATATCCTTCCCCCGAGAGATATTCCTGAATCGTATGGGCTATTGTTTTATTGTCTTCTATAACCAGCACTTTCATAGGACTTAAAGGTAGAGGTTAATTTTGAAGCAATTTTGAGGATGTTTTCAGGTAGAATAAGGCCTGTGTGCATTAGGGAAACGGCCGCTTAAAATAGATTTTGAATGTAGATCCCTCATCTATTTTGCTTTCTACGTCTACTTTTCCGCCGGCATTTTCCACAATCCGCTTAACCATATATAAACCAATGCCCGACCCTTCTACATGGTTGTGGAAACGTTTGAACATGGAAAAAAGCGGTTGATCGGCTGAAAGGTTCATACCCAATCCATTGTCTGTTACCGTCAACAGGTAATAGTGTTCGGTGGGCTGGCAATAGATATGGATATGTGGTGTGCGCTCGGGTGACCGGTACTTAATGGCATTGGAAAGCAGGTTATACACAATGCTCCGCAGGTTTTTTTCTGCAAATTCTATTTCCGGGCAAGCATCCACATGTACCTCAATACTGGCTTGTGCTTCCAAAATCTGGGGGGCAAGGTCCAGTTGTATTTCAGAAATGATTTGTTGCAGATTTACCCTGGTAGGCAACTGGCTGCTTTCCTTCTGTAGCTTTACAACTTCTGTCAGGCTAGCAATGGTACGTTTAAACCGTTCAATTGCCTGTTGAATGAATGATAGAGTAGTCTGTACATTTTCTCTGCCCAAAGTTTCTGTAGACAGGTAGCGCACCAGGGCTTTTATTAAGCCTTCAATATTAATAATAGGTGCTTTTAAATCGTGGGAGGCTGTATAAACAAAGGTATCCAGATCGGAGTTGATCCGAAGCAACTGGGCATTCACCTCCGCTAATTCTTCTGCCAGAGCTTGGGCTTCTATTTCCCGTTGTTCGATCCGGAGCATATTTTCTACGGATTCCGTAATGTCGGCAACAAGGGTGAAAAAGCCCACCACTTCTCCTTCGCGTATATCGGGTACATAACTTGTATGAATGTGCTTTACAAAATTATCCCGGTAGGGCATACGGGCCTCAAAATCCAATCGTTCCCCGGCCAAAGCCCGGTCAATGTAGGTTTTAACACCCATATACGCTTTATCTCCCACAACCTCCCGCACTGGCCGGCCCAGTAATTCTTCCGGCTGTTGATTGAACCATGCGGTATAGGCTTTGTTGGCAAAGCGGTACTTTTCTTCTCTATCCAGATAGCCGATCAGCACCGGAAGGGCATCTGTGATGAGGCGAAGCTGGTAAGCATTGGTTTCGACGGCTTTGCGCGCCTCCACTTGTTGGGTAACTTCAAACGCAAATATCATAATGCCATCCACCTTGCCGGAGGAATTAAGGCGGGGTTTGTAAATGAAATTAAAATAGCGGTCTTCTAAGGGTGCGCCTTCTTTTCTGGCAAAAGCAATATGAACCTCCTTCCCATCATAGGTTTCGCCAGACTGATAGGTTTTTCTAAGAATCTGGTAGATGGGTTGCTGCTCAATTTCTGCCACAGCCTCTAATACTGGCTTGCCCAGAAGCGGACGTCCGGAAAAAAGTTCGCTGAAATAGGGGTTTACTAACTCAAAAACCATTTGAGGGCCATCCAGAACACAAATGGCTGCCGGCGCCTGCATAAAAAACTGTTCTAAGCGGTCTTTCTGGGCTTGTGCAAGCTCCTGTGCCTCGTTTGCCTCTTTTGTGCGCTGAACCACACGCTCCTCCAGCTCAATAGTCAATCGTTCTAACTGCTGGTGGGTTTGCAATAATTCTTCCTGGGCAGTAGATAATTTTTCATTAGCCGACCGTAATTCTTCATTGGTGAATGCCAGATCTGCATTGGTAGAAGTCAGCTCCCGGTTAAGCAACTGCCCTTGTTTGCGGTTCTCTTCTACCTTCTTGCGGGAATTGACCAGTTCGGTTACTTCAAAAGCAAAACACACGATGCCATCTACCTTTCCTTGCTCATCCCGCTGTGCCTGGTAGATAAAGGTAAAATACATTTCTTCCAGAGGGCCTCCAGCATGGCGGGCAATATCTACCCTGACTTCTGTTCCAAAATAGCTTTCTCCTGTTGCCATTACGTTCCAAAGAATTTTTTCAATCTCCCGTCCTTTTATCTCTGGCAATGCCTTGAACAGGGCTTTTCCCAATAATTCGCGCCCGGGAAATAATTTCTGGTAGGCTGGGTTGATAAAGGTATAGACAAGGTCTGGCCCATGTAACATGGAAATGGCTGCCGGTGCCTGCATGAATAACCGCTCCAGCCACTCATTCTGAGATTGTATTTTAGCCATGGCTGTTTTTTCTCTTTCCTGGCTATCAGTCAATTGCTTTTGTATGATTACGCTTTCTGTTACATCTTTTACTTTTTGAATGATGTAGGCCACTTCTCCTGTTTCGTCCAGCACTGGGGTATTTACAACAGACCAGTAACGTTCCAGAAATACCCCTGCCTGTGTGGGATGCGGTATATCGTAAGGCTGAACAGCCATTGTATGAGGCTTTTTTGTAGCCAGGGCTTGCTCAACGGAAGCGCTCAGATTAGGAGCCAGAGGAGTGGAAGTATGTAAATTTTCAGGAAACACCTCGAATACATGCCGCCCAATAAGCTGGCTACGTTGCGTCAGCGTCGCCTCTAAGTAAGCATTGCTGGCATTTAGGATAATAAAATCAGGAGAGAATATTAAATATAAATCAGGTACAGTTTCCAATACCTTCAGCATCTCGGGGGTGGGAATATTCATGCAATGGCAAAAATTTATACAAAAGTAAATTATAGAGGGTTTGTTCAGTTTCGTGAACGAAAGGGGCTAATTTACAATTTTACCTGCATTTTTAAATAGTTTTCCTCAGCTATTCACGTATTTGTATGATACAGCATAGATCAAGCTGTCAATCCGGGATTCAGCAGGGTTTTAGTGTATCAGAGAAAGGTATGAAAGTAAATACCCTACAGGATTACTTTATTATATGAACTAAGAGAGAATGGGTAGTTTAATTTTCTAACAAATGGCTAAGCAGTAAGGGGTTTTTAGTGCGTTTACTAACAAGCTATCAACATTGAAGAAATAGCGTTTTTTGGAGATTGGTTCCGCTTACAGATCCTGTTCAACAATATCCTTTCAAATGCTATTAAATACCAGAATCCGTATACAGACAAACATTATTTGCCTATTACTCTTCATAAAACACCTCACAACACAGAAATTATTTTTACCGACAACGGCATTGGTATAAAAGATGATCACAAATCCAGGGTATTTGAAATGTTTTACTGGGCCACCGAAAATACCGACGGATCAGGATTAGGATTATATATAGTTAAACAAACGGTAGAAAGAATGAAGGGAAGAATAGCGTATACGGGCAAATGACTCAGATTACGGTAAATATTCCAAATGCAACTCCCTAGGTGTTTCTCCATCATGCCATACACGTTCCTGACAAAATTCTGCCGCGATGGTATGAATTATTACCCAAAAGCCCTTTCTTAGGAGGTATAAACATTTTTTATGCTTATATGATCTACTTTAGAAAAGCTACTACCCAGGATGCAGAAAACATTGCTGCTTTACATGCCTTAAGCTGGCAACTGCATTACCGGGGCATTTTACTGGACGAGTTTCTGGATAACCATGTGCAACAAAACAGACTGGAACTCTGGCAAAGCCGCCTAGAACAACCCAAAGAAACACAACATGTGGTGCTAGCAGAGGCAGAAGGCAAGGCCATTGGTTTTGTTTGTGTATATGCCCATGCAGACCCGGTGTGGGGAGCCTTGGTAGACAATCTGCATGTGTTATTTCCACAGAAAGGGCAGGGGATAGGCACTCAATTAATTCAACAAGCAGCAAAGTGGGTGTACTCAACGTACGGGGATTCTGGTTTATACTTGTGGGTATATACCCAAAATACACAGGCCAGAGGTTTTTATGAAAAGATAGGTGGCGTAAATCAGGAAGAAATAATAGAAGAATGCCCTGGTGGAGGCAAAGCGCCTATTTGCCGCTATGTATGGAAAGAGATTCAGCAATTAATCAAGCTGAAATGAACGCCAGCCTGCTAGCCTTTATGTATCGGAAGGGCAATAGGTGTTTGCTATATTTTTATTGAAAACTGTAGCAGCTTACCTGCATAAACTGTAACTTGTCTGGAGACAGCCACTAATGCACCTGCCTATGTACACCTTAGAAAAAACACCTGTATCGCCGGTGATTTCAACAAAATCCGGGCGGCTTCTGTCCATTGACACCCTCCGGGGATTTGATATGCTGTTTATTTCTGGTGGGGGCACCTTTCTGGTTTTGCTGGAGAATAAAACCGGTTTACCCTGGATAGATTGGATAGCCAGGCAGCTGGCGCATCCTGCCTGGAATGGCTTTACTTTTTATGATTTTATATTTCCGCTTTTTCTCTTTATTGCTGGTGTATCGCTTCCTTTTTCGTTAAACAAAGGACTGGCAGCCGGATTGAGTAAAGCTGATTTGTACCGCAAGGTTTTTGTACGGATGCTTATTCTGATTGCTCTGGGAATTTTAGATAAAAATGCCCCGGTACCGTTTTTTGAACCCTCCCAGATCCGGTTAGGCAGTGTGCTTGGGCGCATCGGGATTGCTTGTTTTGTTGCTACATTGCTCTATTTGAACTTCTCCTGGGTAAAACGGCTATGGTGGGTAGCAGCTCTTTTGTTACTCTACTATGCTGCACTCTATCTCCTTCCAGTACCTGGGTATGGAGCAGGCAATCTTTCGTTTGAGGGAAATCTAGTAGGCTGGATAGACCGTAATTTTTTGCCAGGCCGCTTATTACAAAAAACCTACGATGAGCTTGGCTTATTAACACAGTTTCCGGCTCTTTGCCTTACTGTGTTGGGAACTATAGCCGGGGATGTATTACGGACTGAACTCCCTGATCGAAAGAAAGTAGCGTACTTGCTGGGAGCTGGCTTTGTAAGTATGGGTATGGGCTTAGTATGGAGCTTGCACTTTCCCATTAATAAACATCTTTGGAGCAGCTCTTTTATTCTGCTCACCGGTGGAATGGCCTTTACTTTCTTAGCCGTATTTTATGTAGTAATTGATGTCTGGAAGTTCCAAAAGTGGACATTCTTTTTTAAAGTTATTGGGATGAACTCCCTGACTATCTATCTGGCTTACCGCTTTATTGACTTCTACCATACGTCCAACCTGTTGTTTGCTGGTCTCTATGCGCCATTGCCTGAGCCCTGGCACAAAGTTTTTGAAGCCCTGGGTGCCCTGGCATTGGTATGGGTATTTTTATATATTTTATACCGGCAAAAAATATTTGTTAAAATCTAAATGGCTCCCATACATTCCCGCTGAATGCAAAAATTAGTTAGCCTGCTCTTATTTCTGATTACCCAATCGGTTGTGGCTCAACAGGCCACCAATCAGTGGTTTAAGGGTAATACACATACTCATTCTTACTGGAGTGATGGAGATGATTTTCCGGAGATGATTATGCACTGGTACAAATCCCATGGCTATCAGTTTATCTCTCTATCCGACCATAATACGCTGGCAGAGGGAGAAAAGTGGAAACAGATTCCTGCCCATCCTTTCCGTCAGCGGCGGTTTAATGAGTATCTGGAAAAGTATGGAAAGGATTGGGTAACCTATAAAACTGATTCTACCGGGCTTATGGAGGTGAAGCTCAAAACATTTGAAGAATATGCTCCATTATTTGAGGAAAAAGGCAAGTTTTTGATTATGCCGGCAGAAGAAATTTCAGATGGGTACAAAGGCAAACCAGTGCATATGAATGCCATTAATGTGAAGGATGTGATACAGCCAAAGGGTGGAAATTCCATAGCCGAGGTTATGCAAAATAATTTAGACCAGGTGTATGCTCAGCGGCAAAGAACCGGGCAACCCATGTTTCCGCACATTAACCATCCGAATTTTGAATGGGCTGTTAAACTGGAAGATATGCTGGAGTTGAAAGGAGAGCGGTTTTTTGAAGTATATAATGGGCATCCGCATGTACACAATTATGGAGATTCCGTAACCATGGGTATGGAAGAATTGTGGGACAAATTGCAAATACATTATATCCAGCAAGGAAAGCCCCTGCTCTACGGACTGGCGACCGATGATGCCCACAATCATTTAGAATACAAAATAAGTTTAAGCAACCCGGGAAGAGGGTGGATTATGGTAAAAGCCAGAGAACTAACAGCTTCTGCCATTATTGAGTCGATGGAAAAGGGAGATTTTTATGCCTCCACGGGTGTAGAACTGAACCAGGTGAGCTTCTCAAAAAATACACTTTCGGTAGAGGTAAGCCCTCAGGAAGGAGTAGCCTATACGATTCAATTCTGGGGTGCTAGAAAAGCTGGGAAAGCTGAAGCTGATAAACGGGTGTTGCTGAAAGAAATAAAAGGAGAGAAGGCTATGTTCAAATTAACAAAGAAACATTTGTTTGTCAGAGCCAAAGTAATCTCTTCTAAATTCAAAGAAAACCCATACAAAGAAGGAGACTTGGAAACTGCCTGGACTCAGCCAGTAACTATACAACCATTGACCGAAATGACACTAAAATGAAATAAGAAAGGACCCAAAACTGGGTCCTTTATGAACAAAATGTACGATCAATAGAATTACACTAGTTTCCAGCCGTTTTCGTATTCCCGTTTCACAAACTGGTTAGCTTCCTCAAAGTTAGTGATCTTCATGTTCTTTCCATCCCAAAGCAATTTCTTGCGGCCAGGATAATTAAATCCTTTGCCATCGGCTCTTTGCGTACGGAGGTCATAACTGCGGATAGCCAGATTCCCCATTAAAACTGTCTCGGTAAGAGGTCCGGCGTAATCAAACGAGGAGGTTAATGCTTTGTGCTTGTCGCTGTTGAAGCCAGCCTTACAAGCTTCCTGCCAGGCTACATTGTGTTCCAGATCCGGCACATTAATAGGTTCTGTTTTAGATTCCGGGCTTTTTCCAGAGTTAAGGAAGATTTTGGGATTAGCGCCATACGCACCACAGGTAATCACACCCTTTGTGCCGATCATATATACTCCATTGGCTCCCCCTGGTTCACTCAGCTCTGCATCTGGTGGAATTACATCCGGACGGAATGGCCGTATACCTCCATCAGACCAGGTCATTATCACGTCTGACTTGTTTTTGCTGGTTGCCGGAAACTTCAATTGCACATGAGAGGAGGGAGGGCAACCTTCCGGAATATATTCAGGCGTCCAGTCTTTGGTGAAAACAGAGCCTACGCTTGCTTCTACTTCCGTAGGGTATCCTAAGCCCAGTACCCGGAAAGGCGGATCAATCAGGTGGCAACCCATATCACCTAAAGCGCCTGTCCCAAAGTTCCACCAGCCACGCCACTTGAATGGATGGTAAGCTGGGGTGTACCCTACCTTTGTAGCAGGTCCAATCCAGAGATTCCAGTCTAAGGTATCGGGTACCTGGTCTCCTCCTTGAGGAACTGGTATGCCTTGCGGCCACACTGGGCGGTTAGTCCATACATGCACGGTATGTACCGGACCAATAATACCTTCGTTCTGCCACTTAATCATAATATTCTGATGCGGATGAGAGGCACCCTGGTTGCCCATCTGGGTTACTACTTTGTATTTACGGGCAGCTTCCGTTATCATGCGGGCCTCATAAATATTGTGCGTTAAGGGCTTTTGTACATATACATGTTTTCCCAGTTGCATTGCTGCCAGGGTCGCCACTGCATGGGTATGGTCGGCAGTGGAAATAGTTACCGCATCTATGTTCTTGCCTTCTTTATCCAGCATCTCCCGGAAATCTTTGTACTTTTTAGCCGTGGGATGTTTGGCAAACTGCTCCTTGGCATGATTCCAGTCTACATCACACAAAGCCACAATATTGTTAGCTCCTTTATTAAAAGCATTATTTACATCAGAGAAGCCTTTTCCTGCTACACCAATCCCTGCAATATTTAGTTTATCACTTGGGGCTATATAGCCTTTGCCTAATACATGCCGCGGAACAATAAAAAAGCTACCGGCAGCTGCCAATGCGCTGGTTCGCAGGAATTGTCTGCGAGATGTCGGTTGTTGTTTTTCTTTCATTTTTAACGTATTTGATTTAGATAGACTGACAAAGGGAATGGCTACAGACAACTGTATCTTTATATAATAACTCAATAACCATTCAATTCCCCTAAAATTAGCCCATAAAAATGGTAATTTTACTATCTGATATTATAATTTACCATGTTTTCAAGACATGGGGTGATACCATAATTAGCAGTCCGATCAAAGAAGAATCCATTAACTTCTCAAAAATGGGAGTGTTGTGGCTGCTTTCAGGGTTTTGCCGGTTTTTTCTGCTTCTGGATATACTCACTTACGGTACCTACCGGAGCAAGCCATATACCATTAGCCGGGTCTTGTGCGTAGGCAAGTAAGTCTTTCAGCATGGAGAGCCGGGTAGTCTGCTCGCCCGAGTCATTCATTTCGTGGCCGGCTAATACTACCCATTGCCCGGTTTCTTTGGCTTTTTCCAGCAAAGGCTTAATCTGGTCGAAGTTTTTACCATCCATTTCCATACCCGTCAGTTGAGCCATATCGCAGAACAAGGGGTCATTAGGACCTTCGCTTAGCCATAACCTGCCCGATGAAAACAATTCAGCAATTACCGGAACATAACTTTTAGTATCTTTGCCTCTGCCAACAAAGGTCTGGCCGCAGGGATAGGCGAAAACCTGTGGTGTTACCCCCAATAAATCCTTGATTTGCTGATTGGCTTCTCTCAACTCATTTCGCATGTTGTCTAGCGTATAGTCTTCTAAAGCTTTTTGTCTGGCCCAGGGAAAATTCCCGGTACACGGATGATTCAGGGAATGGTTGCCAATTTCATGGCCACTGACTACAGCTTGCTTCCAGCTCTCCAGCCGTTGTTTTACTGTGGCGGGCACCACATAAAAAGTAGCTTTTGCCTTATATTCATTAAGCAGGGCGGTTCCTTTTTCTACCTGGCTCATACGGGCATCATCGAAGGTAAGGCTAAGGGCCATGCGTTTACCCTGTGGCCAGGCCAACGGAGGTAATGCCTGGGCATGTATGCCTTTTGTAGACAATAGCAAAAAACTAAGTGTGATAAAAGTAAAAAATAGACGCATAACAAGAAATTTAGGAAAGATGAAGGTAGAAAGTTAGCAGGTCAATAGTTGGGTATTTATGGAATTTATAAGCTTTGTCAGAATGTATCCGCTTGAGAATGATTTATTTTAGTTGTTTGAGATAGGCAAGCAGATCAGCCATTTGTTGATGATTGAGTTGTTTTTCCAACCCGGCAGGCATGGCAGACATGTTTAAGGCTTGTATCTCTTTTATAGCTTGGCGGGCAATGGTTGATTGTTGTCCTCCGGTAGTACGCAGGGTAATAGCTGTAGGCGTTTCTGAAGAAATAATTCCCTGCAAAGACTCTCCGTTTGTTAGTTCAACCATCCATAGATCGTAGCCATCGGCAATAGACTGGTTAGGATTCAGAATATCTTGCATGATAGATGCCGGACGGCGGTTTTTAATAGAAGCCAGATCGGGTCCAAAAGCGGTACCTGCGCCAGCCATTTGATGGCAAACCATACAGTTCTGCTCAAATACTTGCTTCCCAGGTTGTGGATTTCCTTTCAGCGTTAAAGCCGTTTGATACTGTTGAATCACTTCCTGTTCCTGCTTGTCATTTTTTGTAAACAGCATTCTGGCGCGGCTCCGCAAGGTTTCATCGGTATGCCACATCAGGCTTACACTTCTGCGCCAGCCCACGCCGGACGCTTGAATCTGACCTCTTTCAATAGCATCTAACAGGAGCTTTACCCGCTCAGGGTCTGATAAAAAAGTGGTGATGGCCGGGTCACGCAATTCGGGTGTCAGGGAAGGCCAGTGCTGTAACAAATACTGGCTTACTGACTCACCCGGAACCACGCTTAATGCTTCCAAAGCCGCCAGTTGAACAGGTAATGGTTCTGCCGGCGAAATACAGGAAGTCAGGAAAGTACTATGTTCTTGGGGATTTCCCAGGGACAGATACTGGATAAATACTGCTCTTTCTTCGGCCGGTAAACCATGAGCTTCAGCTTTTTTCCTGGCTTGCTGAAGGGAAGTTTGAGCAATGGCTGCTTCCGGCAGACCTGTCACTTTCAATAATGAAACTATTGCTTTGCGTACTGGCAAAGAGGGATGCCGGAAAAAAGCCTGGTTTACCAGGTTTATTTCTTGTTTCCAGGTCGCTGGTTGTATTTCTTTGGATTGTAAGCCTTGTGCCAGGCCTTCCAGTAAGGATGCCTGCCAGGTAGCTGCTTTTTTATCATAGGGTGTAATGGATTTCTGAATCAGTTGCCGGATTTGTTCTGGTTGCTGACTGGCCCCAGCCATGGCGCTTAACCGGCTGACTAAAGATGCATGTGCTGCATTCGATGGGTCAAAATTTTTCAAGACGGCCTCCAGTAAGCCACTTTGTTGAGATGATGTTGCAGAGAGGGCGGCTATCTGTACCCATTCATCCTGAATATCTCCAAACAATAGCTTTTGCCTGGCAAGGGCCGCTTGAGGACTATCGATAAATCCCAAGGTGCAAAGCAATTGATACCGCACTTTTGCATTTGAATCTGACTGCAAATTAAGCAAGTCCTGGGCTAGGACAGGAGTAGAAGCTAACTGAAGTTCAGCCAGTTTAATGGCATTTTCCCGGATGCCTGGAACAGAATCTTGTAAGGCCACCCGGATAAGATCAGGCGAAAGCTGTTTCATTCCTTCCAGAGTCCATAAGGCATGTAAACGGCCAAGCGGAGAACTACCTTTTTTCGCCAATTGCTCCAGCGTAGGTACAGATGCTTTGGAATTACGGTCGACCAATAAGCGCTGAGCATTTCTGCGCCACCATATATTTGAATGTGATAAATACTCTACCAACTGCTCATTTGTGGCTTTCCCTAACGCAAGGCCTTTTGTCCAGCTGGCAGCTTTAGCATCGGTAGTTGAAATACGGTAAATACGTCCTTTATCGGTGCCATTGTATAAAGCTCCGGACTTAACTACGTCGTCTGCCATCCATTCCGGGTGTTCAATAATCTGGCGGTAATAATCCACTATATACAGGGCGCCATCCGGCCCTATGTACATATTTACCGGCCGGAACCAGGCATCAGTAGAAGCCAGAAACTCTTTTTGAGGATTAAGGCGGCTGGCTGTAAAACTA
The DNA here is from genome assembly GCF_030503435.1 of Rhodocytophaga aerolata. Classification (GTDB taxonomy): domain Bacteria; phylum Bacteroidota; class Bacteroidia; order Cytophagales; family 172606-1; genus Rhodocytophaga; species Rhodocytophaga aerolata. The sequence continues at coordinate 218,160 of NZ_JAUKPO010000004.1, read as the reverse complement.
GACCCGTTGCTATGTATCCGGTCAGCATGGATTAAATTACTTACTGGCTCCGCTACAAAAACTACACTATCATACACCGTAGGAAAAGCATTGCCCAGGTAGGCTGTAATGCCGCAGGCTGAAGTTATTACACCAACATCTGTTAGCAATTGATGCTGGGGATTCTGTGTGATAGGAAAAACTTCTGCCGCATCTCCATGATCGGATAGAGACTGAGTTGTAGTGGATACCAGCAGATCGGGATTCCGGTTGAGGTAAGGTGCAGAAAATACTTCCTGAAATATATGGTTGTAGTTGGTGACTAACAGGTGGTTGCCCCAGGCATCAAACGAATGCCCGAATTGGGTGTTGCTGGAAGTCATTTCCAACTGGTAGGAGTCCGGCCGGAAGCGTACACTGCGGCCACGGGCATTCTGAGGTAAGGTAGGCGCATTAGGTTGACCGGGGTAGGTAATCTCTTTTCCTTGGTCGCCAAACTCTTCTGTGTATACCTTTGCCGTTACCGCAGATTCATGACCCAGGTAGATCCAGTTATCTATTCCCAGGATTGGATTATTGACATTATGCTGTGGATTAGATACGGCGAAACCAGAAAGTACAGTTTTCCGGATATCAGCTTTGCCGTCGTTATTGCTGTCTTCCAGATATAAAACATGGGGTGGATCAGTAACCAATATACCTTTTTTCCATCGCAAAATTCCAGTGGGAAGCGTCAGTTTATCGGCAAAAGTAGTGCTGTGGTCCATCTGGCCGTCGCCGTCCGTATCGGAGAGCAGCTTTATATTTCCTGTACCACTTTTATCCAGAGGGTAGCCGTGCATTTCTACTACATACAGCCTGCCAAATTCATCTATTTCCACCGCCACGGGATCGGAAATAAGGGGTTCACTGGCCACTAATTCTATTTTGAATCCAGGTTCCAGTTCAAAGCTGGCTAAAGAATGCAAAGCGGATGAGCTTGTATCTTTCTTGGATGGTTGACAGCCAGCCAGTAGAAAAGCGAATATAAAAGGTACACCAGGCAAGCAGCGGATCTTCATTAGCTGAAAAAAGGGAGTGGTCATAGAGGATCAAACTTACTATCACTTAAGTTAGATAAAATTTCATTATTCAGAAAACATACCAGGCAAGTTTCCATAAATAGCAACCTCAGAGCTGTTTCTGGCCGGAGGTTAAAAAATAAATTTTAAGAATTTCTTGCAAACCTTACAGATGGCCCCTTACCTTTGTGAAGCAACTAATTTACTGTACGATTCTTATGTTTCGCATTCACTTATATCATCAAGCTCCTATGCAAGCTTTCCCTCTGGGTTCCAGAGGCGGAAAGTGGGCGATGATGCTTCCGGATGCAGACATGTATAAAAGAATTCCTTAACAGATACCCATTCTTTTTTATATTCCTCTGTCACCCGGAAACTGATACCTCCGGGTTTTTTATTTATTTCTTTTTTCCTATTCTGAACAGCACACATAACTGGGTATAGCTATGTATAAAGTAAGTAGAAACAAAACTTAACATTCTTGATGATGGACCGAAAATCCTTTTTGCAGGCGGCTTTTCTGAGTTGGTACCAGAAAAGAGCCCAGGCCCGGTATGCCTTTCCGGTTGCATACCCGAGCCATACTATGCCTTTGCCGGCCAATCTTACCGGAAGACCTCCTTAGGTACAATAATTACAAGTAATCATGGGAAAATCCAACAAACGAATGCTTTCCAGAACGGAACGCATTCAGCTAAAAACAGAAAAACAACAACGCGAACTTGCTTTGCAAAAAGCATTAATTCAGCATAATACATTAAAAAAGCCAATATCCGGATGGATTAAACAATTACCAACTACCAAAGCACCTTCCCAGCCAATAGATGGAATACCTTTACTGGCGATAGCAGGGCTTTACCACCAGATAGCAAAAAAAGACGGGGCAAAGCAAAAAGCTTTTCATGACCTGCTTTTGCATCTGGAAAAAGAGCATTGTTATAAGCTGCTGTCTGACGAACAATATTTGAAGGGCTTGTTCCATATAGCTCATTTTGCCCATTATTTTATCCGGGATATAGCGCAGTGGAATAAAGGAAGCTACCAGCCAGAAAAGCAATTTGCTCACTTACTCAGGCATTTGTTTGCCAACTATCCGGTGCCCCTTTTTCTGAATAACGCCTGGCTGATGGAAGGCGCTGAAAAAGAACAGCAGTGGTTTATAGCGATAGCCAGTGGGATAAGTGTACGAAAATTACATGGTTTGCCTATCGTTCTCACCAAACGGATGGCGCATGCCTTTCTGTGGACACCTCCTTATTTTTCTATCACTGGGGCTTTCCGCTTTGCGCAGGTAATAGCCCAGGGTGGCGACGAGTGGCTTGCCTGGCATATCACGGCAACCCTGCTGGGCCGGAATAATTTCCGGGATGATGACTTCTGGATTACCGTGATCCGCTTTTTTGCACAAGCCTCCTTATTTGATGTAAGGCGATTAGATGAAGTAGTAGATTATATTCATCACCGCAAAGTAGCGGATGCAGGCTATTCTATGAAAGGCCGTACGCCAGATTCGCTGATGCGCCAGGTAAATGAATGGCAAGTACAGATGCGGTATGAACATACCCTGAGTGGCAAACTAACGTGGCCTTCATCCGGCATTGCAGCATGGGAGTACGAGACAGGCACAGGCCAAGAAGCAAAAATATATAAGATCCGTGAACTGACTTCCAGCAGCGACCTCCGGGCCGAGGGCAAAGCCATGAGGCATTGTGTCTACACCTATGTCAGGTCATGTCATTTGCGTGCGTGTGCAATTTTCTCCTTAATGGCCGATACTTTTTCTGCCTCTGAACGGCTGGTTACCATAGAAGTAGACCTCAAAAAGCGGAAGATTGTACAGGCGAAAGCCCGTTGTAACGCTGCTCCCTCAACAGATGCAATGGAAGTAATTAAGCTATGGGCGGAGATAGAGAAATTGAGCATGGCAAACTATCTGGTTAACTAGCTCTTTTAAGTGATTTGAGCTGAACATCCATGTACCGGAAGATAACCTTACCTAGGTTCTTCCGGTACATAGGTAAAGTTTATTCAACCATATCAACTTCTGGTGCAATGAAATAATAACAATCAAAAATAAGTTACTTACCCAATCAGGCATCCGGGGCTGTTTTCAGTTGAATATTTTGCAGGTATGCAGCAACTATGCATCTTACCTACGTTGTATTAATACAGCAGCTGTTATGGCATTGTATAAAATAGTTGGAATCGGCTTATCCTTTTTGCTCCTGACAGTTTTGACTCAGGTAGGTGGGCTGATTTTAGTAGCGTGTTTGCCATTGTTTGGAATCATTCAGCGGCAGGTTTCCAGTCTCTTATTTGGCTATCTGGCAAATTACGTTACTTTTTACTTTTGTATAGCTTTACCTGTTTTACCATTGTTCCGCTGCTGGCAATACAATTCGACAGGGTTCCCTTGCCGGTTTCCCCATCTGGTAGCATCCAACCTTTAACTATCCTTACTTGTCTATTAAATCGGCATTATGTGAAACCTGCCTTACAGTCATCCCTACTGGAAGTGGCAGAAGAAATACGCAAAAAATACCCAGGTACAATAATTTCTTATTTAGATGCTAACTTCCCTTTTCTCGATGGATTTCCGCTGATGCCACACCTGAGCCACTACGATGGCAAGAAAGTAGACCTGGCCTTTATGTATGCAGATGCCCGTAACGGAGGATATGTGCCTGGCCAGGCACCTTCACCCATAGGCTATGGCGTATGTGAAGAACCTACCGGGAATGAAAAGAACATGCCTCAAATTTGTGAAAACAAAGGATACTGGCAATATAGTCTCTTGCCGAAACTTATTTCACCCTATGTAAAAACCAACCTGAAGCTTGACCCGGACAGAACCAGAGACCTGATCCGGTTTGCTTCTGGAAATAAACGCATTAGTAAAATCTTTCTGGAACCACACCTCATTAAACGGATGCATCTGGAGGGACTTAACAAAATTCGTTTTCATGGATGCCAGGCTGTGCGGCATGATGACCATGTTCATTTACAAGTAAAATAAGGCTAGTTAGTATACAGAGCTACTAACTTTTACTAAACCTATTGCATTCCTCTGATAGGTTATTTATCTTTTACTGATCTAGTTAGAAAGCTCTGGTCAAAAAGAATATACCGGGTTTATCTCTATGAAGACAATTCTGCTAGTTATATGGCTTTTTTCTATGGTTTCTTTCCAGACTGTTGGGCAAACTGTACCGGAAGCAACACCGTCCCCTTCTATCCGGGCAGTATTCCCAGAGCCAGTAGGGTATGTTAATGATTTTGAACATATACTATCGCCTGCCCAAGAAAAAGAGTTAACAGAGCAGATTACCCGTTTTGAAAAACAGACCAGTAATCAAATAGCTATTGTTACCATAGACTCTATTGCTCCATACCCTACTATGCAGGCCTATGCCACTGACCTGAGCAATACATGGGGCGTTGGACAAAAGGGTAAAGATAATGGGCTGTTGATCATTGTGAGTGCCAGACTACGGCAGGCCAGAATTGCTACCGGATTAGGCACCGAAAAAATACTTACCGATGAGATCTGTCAGGAAATAATGGATGTGCATATGCTGCCTCAATTCAAAAATGGACACTATTTTAATGGACTAAAAACAGGGGTAACGGAATTGATAAACCGATGGAAATAAACTCACCTTTTCTGCTTTCTTATTCTGACTATAAGGTTTAAAATAAACCATACTTATAAAGCTTTCTAGTGAAAGATGTTTTGTAAACGTTGAGCAGGCTGCTGAAATAGCTACCTTCAACATACTGTAATTATAGCCTTATGTGTAAAGCGACAATTCCTGTGATAGGAGGGAAATAGAAAAAAGTAGGGGAAGTATATTCTCCTACTTAGCTTGCCTTAATCATGCAACATACGGCCATATACCTTATACAGACCGTTTTACCTTTACAGCGTTCCAGCCTTTTTGTTTCTTTTCCAGTTCGTAGGTCACTTTATCATGTTCCTTAATGGGCTCAAGCAATTCACTGATGTGAACAAAAATGCTTTCCTGTGATTGCAGATCTCTGATAAATCCATAACCTTTGGATTCATTATAGAACGTAACAATCCCTTTTCTGCCTGCATTTGCTGTAGGATCGATCACTTGTTTGGGAATGCTGATCTGGATATCTTCTTGTTCTATATCCCGTCTTTTTCTCTCCGTAGGGGGGGTATCCGAAATATTTCCGTATTCATCTACATAAGCAATCATATCGTCAATGGGTTTGCCTTTTGAAGAGTGGGCCTTCCGGTCTTCTTTCTTTTGCTCTTTTTCTTGTCTTTTTTGCTGCTGTTTCTTTTCTCTTTCTTTTTTGTTAAAACTTTGTGTCGATTTTGCCATAGATTAGTATAAGTTGGTTTACAGGTGTTAACCCGCCATAAGGGTTTAAATGATGAAAAAAGATCAATTGTATTGAATGAACAAAGTACTGTTTTTAGGTAATACCCCGCTTATCAAGCGCGCCTGCTAAGTTTGCTTCTAACGGGTGGCTTTCTGGAAAATCTGCCGGCTTGCTGCTTTTTAGGGGCTGTTTGCAAAAGTGATTCATTGCTTATGACATAGGGATGGTCTGGAATAACTGGCAGAATTTTGCCGGTAAGCTTATGAATTTGCTTCAGGGCATCCATTTCTTCGACATCACAAAAAGATAGCGCGCTTCCGCCAGCGCCGGCTCTTCCGGTACGGCCAATCCTATGCACATACGTTTCCGGGTCGTGCGGCAGTTCGTAGTTAATAACCATCGGCAGTTCTTCTATATCTATGCCTCTGGCAGCAATATCTGTGGCCACCAATACGCGGATTTGCCTATTTTTAAAGTTAGCCAACGCCCGCTGACGTGCATTCTGAGACTTATCTCCATGAATGGCTTCTGCTGTAATGCCTGATTTATTCAGGTCTTTGGTTACCCGGTCTGCGCCATGTTTGGTACGGGTAAACACGAGTACCGTAGAAAGCTGGTTGTCATTCAAAAGGTGCATCAGCAGCTTACGCTTGTTGCTGCGCTCTACCATGTATACACCCTGGGTTACTTTGGGAGCCGAGGAAGAGACAGGCGTTACGGCCACATGCTCCGGGTTTTTGAGTATGGTACTGGACAGTTGTTGAATCTGGGGCGGCATAGTAGCCGAGAAGAACAATGATTGCCGCTGTAAGGGTAACTTGGTAATTATTTTTTTAATATCGTTGATAAAACCCATATCCAGCATCCGGTCGGCTTCGTCAAGCACAAAATGCGTGATGTGTTGCAGGTTGATATATTTCTGGTTTAGTAAGTCGAGTAAGCGGCCTGGGGTAGCAATTAAAATATCTATTCCATTTCTTAACGCTTCTGTTTGTGTAAACTGTGATACACCTCCAAAAATTACGGTATGTCTTAGTCGGGTATTTTTGCCGTAAGCGCTAAAGCTCTCGCCAATTTGAATGGCTAATTCCCGGGTAGGAGCCAGGATCAATGCTTTAATTGTACGGTTGCCCTTAGCAGGCGCTTGTGCCGTATGGAGCATCTGGAGTATGGGAACAGCAAATGCAGCGGTTTTTCCAGTGCCTGTCTGGGCACAGCCCAGCAAGTCTTTGCCACCTAAAATAATAGGTATAGCCTGAGACTGAATGGGTGTAGGTGTGGTATATCCTTCTGCGGCCAGTGCCTGCAAGATAGGATCAATTACATGTAAATCTAAAAATGACATAAACGAGTGTTCGTGGATAAAGGCGGGCTAAAAATGCTGAACGAATCCGGTTCTATAAGCAGAAGAGGCAAAGAGAGAAGGAAAATTTCACCAAACAATTATACCGCGTGACTGTGTAAAGGTACGTATTATTATTATATTATTTCTCAACTATGCAAAATGCAGATAAGTTCAGTAGAAAATTGTTCTACAACTGAATACTTCCTTTTTCTCGGATAGGCATACGGAATGGGGAGCAGAAGAAGTTGTTGAACCAGGTGTTTTGAAGGCAGGTAAAATAAATTTGAAAATAATAGGACAGAATGAAACTATAATGCCAGCCAATTGTTAACTTGCTATACATATTATTTATAACAACATTAGAATGCAAAAAGGAACAGTAAAATTTTTCAATGAAACGAAAGGATTCGGATTCATTACCGTAGACGGATCCAATCAAGATGTTTTTGTACATGTGTCAGGTCTGTTGGATGAAATCAGAGAAAATGACAAAGTCACTTTCCAGGTTGAGCAAGGCAAAAAAGGCCCTAACGCTGTAAATGTAGCTTTAGCATAGTATATTTCACATATATTATCATTGAAAAAAAGCCCTCTGGGGCTTTTTTTATGTATGTTTGCATACGAAAACTACGAGGATGGCTGGTTGTAAATTGTGATGCCAGGTAGCTGATTAAGTGAGTTGAGTATTAAGAGTATATCTGCTAACAATTTCTTCTTCTACGGGAACAGCTTCGCAGGTTTTCAGGTAGGCTAGCTTATTACTAACGAAAGCAGGTGACTGCATTCCTGCATCACAAACGATGATTCACCAGGCTTTTACAAAAAAATGAGTAAATCCTACATACACTGCTCAAACTTTTGCGTTCAATAATCTTTAACCCTATTCTTCTGACAAAGAACCAACAGACCCAGATCATTTTACTATCAATTTACCACCTCACATGAATCAAAAAATTAAATTCATTAACAGCAATCAATCCACCTTCTTTACCACTGTTCGTCAACGAGTAGATACATATTTCAAAGAGAAACAAATTTCTAAGCATGCCAATGGCCTGATGTGGATCAAAACAGGCGTTTATTTAACAGGCTATTTTATACTCTACGGGCTTCTCATCTCCAATCAGTTTGGTATATGGACGATGCTGGGCTTAGCCATTATGCTGGGTATCTTTTCTGCCTTTATCGGGTTTAATATTTCCCACGATGCTATTCATGGCTCCTTTTCCAGCAGTAAGAAAATTAACAAGCTGATGAGTCATACCTTTATTCTGGTGGGTGCTAATCCCTATGTCTGGAGTATTTCCCATAATATTGTCCACCACACCTACACCAATATTCATCATCACGACGAAGACATTGAAATTGCTCCGGGACTGGTACGTGTGGATGAAGACGAGAAGGTAAATAAAATACAACGGTATCAACATTTTTATGCCTTTGCTTTATATGGCCTGGCTTCTTTATCCTGGGTATTCAGCAAAGATTTCCTGAAGTTTTTCAGCCGTAAAATTGGTCAGCACGATCCGGGAAGCCATCCAAAGAAAGAATATTTTAATCTGTTCTTTTACAAATCCATCTACTATTTCATGTTTATCGTGTTGCCTTTACTGGTGCTGGATATTACCTGGTGGCAGTTTATTATCGGCTTTAGCATGATGCATTTTATAGAAGGATTAGTACTAGGCCTGGTATTTCAGCTGGCACATGTGGTGGAAGGGACACAATTTCCTGCACCGAATGAGGCAGGAAACATGGAAGAAGCCTGGGCAGTACACCAGTTGCAGACCACGGCAAACTTTGCCCGTAAAAGCGGATTAGCCAGTTTTCTTTGCGGAGGTTTGAATATGCAGATAGAACATCACTTGTTTCCTAAAATCTGCCATATCCATTATGCTGCCATTTCCGAGATTGTGAAGAATACAGCCAAAGAATTTAATCTGCCCTATCTGGAAAATAAAACATTCTTTACAGCCATACATTCCCATTACCGCTTATTGCGGAAATTAGGGAAAGAAGCTTATCAAGAGCAAATGCAGCTAAAGAAACCATCCCGGCTACAGGAAGTACCTGTAAACGGATAACTTTACCTAAGGGCTTGCCTGGGTAAACAGTAGTAAAATAGATAGTCAGCGGACCCTGGTGTAAAGCCAATGGTCCGCTTCTTTTTTGTGCATGGGTAGGAGAGAAATGTAGGAGATTTCTGTAATGCTAGAACTAGCTTATTGACCTATATAAAACAGGCATTATGTAACACTTAGCTTTTCTATCTGGGGTTCTTTTGACGTTGATTTCTCCAAGGTAACAACAATGTATTTGGATAGGGGAGTATGGCTTTTATCAGCTACCGCATCTATGGGAACAAGTGCATTGGTCTCAGGAAAATACGCGGCTGTACACCCTCTGGGAATATCATAGGGCACTACTTTGAATGAATAAACCTTCCGTAAACTTCCATCCGTATGCACACTTGTGATAGTTACCAGCTCTCGAGCTGCTAAGTTAAGTTGCTGCATATCCGCTACATTCATGAAAAGCACTTTGCGTTCTCCTGTTATTCCGCGATACCTATCGTTCAGCCCATAAATGGTAGTATTATATTGGTCGTGTGAGCGGATGGTCATTAAGCGTAGGTGCCCGGGAGCAAGAGGTAATTCAGGCAGCGGCGCTGTAATAAACGTTGCTTTACCAGTGTGGGTATGCCACTCCCGCTCCCGTGCTGAATTGCGAAGATGAAATCCTCCTGGTTGTTTAATCTTCTCATTGAAGTTGGCAAAGGCCGGAAAGACCTCTGCAATCTTCTCCCGGATACGGGCATAATTGTTTACTAATTCAGCCCACTGAATGCGGGTGTTGGGTAAAGAAGAAATGGCAATACAGGCAACAATGGCAGGTTCAGAAAGCAAATGTGGAGAGGCGGGCTCATTTTTTCCCTCCGAACTATGCACCATCGACATAGAATCTTCTACAGTTACTTTCTGCGGTACGCCTTGCTGTAGGTCTATTTCAGTTCGGCCCAGACAAGGTAAGATTATGGCCTCTTTCCCAGTTACCAGATGGCTCCGGTTGAGTTTGGTACTGATTTGTACCGTTAACCGGCAGTTACGCAAAGCTTTTTCTGTGTATTCGGTGTCTGGCGTTGCCGAGGCAAAGTTACCACCCATACCAATAAATACCTGTACTTTCCCTTCCTGCATAGCTTTTATGGCCTCTACCGTGTGATAGCCTGGGGTTCTTGGCGGAGAAAAACCGAAGACCCGTTCAAGCGAATCCAGCAATTCTTTCTTTGGATTTTCAACGATTCCCATAGTTCGGTCGCCTTGTACATTGCTATGGCCTCTAACCGGACATACCCCGGCTCCTGGTTTTCCGATGTTGCCTTTGAGCAGCAACAAATTTACTATTTGTTGAATAGTGATAACGGCGTGTTTCTGCTGCGTCAGGCCCATGGCCCAGCAAACAATGGTTTTGGATGATTTGAGGTAAATAGTAGCAGCCTGTGTAATTTCTTCCATACTCAGGCCAGATTGTTTTGTAATGGCCTCCCAGCTTGTTTGTTCGATGTCTTGTTGAAGTTGTTCAAAGCCAGTAGTATGTGTCCGGATAAACTCCCAGTCCAGTTGTCCGGGCTGTCTGGCTTCTGCGGCCAGGATAACTTTTATGAGCCCTTTTAGCAAGGCAAAATCACCGCCGGTGAGTGGTTGCAGGTATAGCGAAGAAATCTCACTTCCTTTGTTAAGCAAGGTTGGCATCACTTTCTGGGGGTGAATAAAACGTTCTAACCCAGCTTCTTTCAGCGGATTGAAAGATACAATTTCACAACCCCGTTTCCGCGCTTTTTCCAGTTCAGTGAGCATGCGAGGGTGGTTTGTTCCAGGATTTTGCCCAAAGATGAAAATAGCTTCTGCCGCTTCAAAATCTTCCAGCGAAACGGTTCCTTTGCCTACACCAATGGCTTCTCCTAAGGCTACCCCAGAAGATTCGTGGCACATATTGGAGCAATCCGGAAAATTATTTGTACCTAGTTCTCTTCCAAACAACTGATAAAGAAAGGCGGCTTCGTTGCTGGTACGTCCCGAGGTATAAAATACAGCCTCATTGGGATCTTGTAGCGATTGAATAGTTTGTCCGATCCGAAAGAAAGCCTTTTCCCAACTAACAGGTTCGTAACGGTCGGTGTTGGGATTGTAAGCCATAGGTTCAGTCAGGCGGCCTTGTTGCTCCAGCCAATATCCATCTTTTTGCAGAAGTTCCCGGACCGTGAATTGTTTAAAAAAATCGGCAGTTATCCGTTTGGTAGTACTTTCTGCCGCAACAGCCTTCACTCCATTTTCGCAAAATTCGGTTACCGATGGATTTTTAGGATCAGGCCAGGCGCATCCCGGGCAATCAAACCCTCCTGGCTTATTCATATGGAGCAGGGCTTTTACACCAGGATATAGGGCTTTCTCCTGCAAAATATGCCGCAGACTGGAGGCTAAGGCTGCAAATCCAGCCGCTGGCTTATTCCGGTGAAGAGGGGTGGAGGTAGGTTTCATAGGGCTGGTTGTATGGTAAAATTTTTGGCAGAATCCGGTTTGCATGTGTGTAGACAGTTGCCCTGTTTTCCCGGCAAAAACCGGCGAGTGTGATTCCTTTGCGATTACATAGTTCAACCGCCAGAGAAGAAGGCGCAGATACGGCCAGTAAAAATGGAAGCCCTGCCTGGGCACACTTTGCCACAATTTCATACGAAACTCTGCCGCTAACCAATAAAATGGCTGCTTCTATAAGCTTTTTGCTAAGAAACAACTCTCCAATAGCTTTGTCTACCGCATTATGCCGTCCGATGTCTTCTTGTAGGGATAAAAGTTCTCCGCTGATGCTGAAAATGGCTGCAGCATGCGAACCGCCTGTCTGCTCAAACGTCTCTTGCCTGGCGTTCATCGTCTGTAGTAATTGTGGAATCAGGCCAATGTTCAACTGATGGGTAGTATGAATGGTGTAGTCTGGCGTAATCAGATCGCAGAGTTCGGTTTTGCCACATACCCCACAGGAAGCACTGGAAGCAATGGAGCGGTTGCCCAGGTTTTTGCCTTCCAGTAATTCTTCCGGAAGGCTAATATCTATGATCAATGTATGTTCTCCTTTTGGCGCAGGAATCTGTGTTACTGTCCGTATGTTTTCGGGTGAACGGATAATGCCTTCGGTGAAAAGTAAACCGGCGGTAAGGAAAGCATCTTTACCAGGGGAACGCATGGTAATGGTATATGCCTTTCCATTGATTTTAATTTGCAGGGCTTCTTCCGGCGCAAGCGTTTCAAGTATGTCTTTAGGCATCCCCGAAACGTATGTAATGGCTTTTACTTTCTTATTCAGCATAGTACTTACAGATCAAATAGGCAAAATCCTGTATCCCACACGTTAGAGTGTAGAAAAATAAAGCCAGGTAGCATTCCCTATCTGGCTTTGTAAACGTGTGCCTGTTAAGCTGGCACCATGCCGTGTGGGTCTAATACATATTTTTTGGCTGCCCCTTTGTCGAAATCTTTGTATCCGTTGGGCGCATCTTCCAGGCTAATTACCTGTACATTCACTGCTTTGGCAATCTGTATTTTATCATACAAAATGGCTTGCATCAGTTGCCGGTGATATTTCATAACCGGGCATTGTCCGGTGTAAAATGCATGAGATTTTGCCCAGCCAAGTCCAATCCGGATGTTAAGCATACCGATTTTAGCATTCTCATCTTTTGCTCCAGGGTCACCGGTTACATACAGGCCAGGTATGCCGATGGCACCTCCTGCCCGTGTTACTTCCATGACAGAGTTTAGCACGGTGGCTGGCTGCTCATGATTGCAATTATGCCCATGGCCACGGGCTTCAAAACCCACACAATCTACGGCTGCATCCACTTCCGGCACTCCTATAATGGCCTCAATCTGTTCGGCTAAGGTGGCATCCTGCCGCAAATCAACAGTTTCGCAGCCAAAACTTTTAGCCTGTGCCAGGCGTTCGGGAATCATATCTCCGACAATTACGCAGGCAGCACCCAGTAAATGGCTGGAGGCAGCACAGGCAAGACCCACCGGGCCGGCACCGGCAACATAAACAATAGAACCAGGGCCTACGCCTGCTGTAACAGCACCATGGTAGCCGGTAGGAAATATATCAGAAAGCAAGGTGAGGTCTTTGATTTTTTCCAGTGCCTGATCTCTGTCCGGGAATTTTAATAAGTTGAAATCGGCATAGGGAACCATTACATATTGTGCCTGTCCGCCAACCCATCCACCCATATCTACATACCCATACGCCGCTCCAGGTCGGGAAGGATTCACATTCAGGCAGATTCCGGTTTTGCCTTCTTTACAGTTACGGCACCTGCCACAAGCAATGTTGAAGGGTACGGATACTATATCGCCAACTTTAATAAATTCTACATCGCGGCCGGCTTCAATAACCTCTCCCGTAATTTCGTGTCCAAGCACTAAGCCTTCCGGAGCTGTGGTGCGGCCCCGAACCATGTGCTGATCGCTGCCACAAATGTTGGTAGCAACAATTTTCAAAATAACTCCATGATGGCACATCCGGTCTCCTAAGGCTAACTTTGGGTAATCAATGTTTTGTACTTCTACCACCCCCGGTTTTATGTACGCTACTCCTTTGTTGCTAGACATATGTGATAAGGTTTAAGGTTAGGAAATTGGTAAGTAGGTGAGTATACAGTTTAGAGAAATTCTAGTAAAAAAGCAATATTTTTAGAATGAATATCCTTTTTTTAAGTAAAAAAATGAAGAATCAGAGGGATATGCCTATTTCATCAAACGTCCATTGGAAAAACAAAACAGGTTGCTGTATCCGGTTTTCTGTGAAAAGCCTGAGCCTAGAAAAAAGTAGCCGTAATATCCGGAGAATAGCCAACCTGTTTGCATTTCATTCGTTTTAACATCCATCTAAACCTATAAACAAACCATTCAAGATGAATAACTTTTTTAGAGCTATACTAGCCGGAGCAGCTGCCAAAAAATTTGGCGGAGGCTGCCTGGGTACCATTGTTATATTTGTAATTGTATGGGTAGCCCTTGGCCAGTGCGGCAGTAATTTCAAAGCTAAAAGTCCTGCCAATGACACCAAGGCAAAGAAAGCTGCTACTACCTATATTTATCCGGCATCCTATCAACCGTTAGTCCGGCTGGCTGGGTAATACGGGCCTAATCGTTTAATAGCAATAGCAGTTACGTTGGCACTGATATATTATTTTGCCTGTTTTACGCCTGTTAACGCCATATTTTTCTGAAAAACACATCCTGGTTTATTATGTAAATGCCTTCAATAGCACCTATGAAAAGTAGGTAAACTTGGCTACCAGGAGAGGAGTATAACTTTTGGCCAACAGAATATAACTTGTAGATGTTAATTGATCTTCCGTAATTCGCTGGGGGTGGTATGCATTTTTGATTTATACATCCTTGAAAAATAATGTACCGACTCGAAACCGCAGGCATAGGCGATCTCTGATAAGGTGCTATCAGTCTCATAAATTAACTGCTCTGCTTTTCTGAGTTTGATAGATAAGTGATATTGGTTAAGGGAAGTGCCGGTAATTTCTTTAAAGGTTTTACGTAGCCAGGCATAGCTTACACCATGGGTATTGGCTAGCTTTTCAAAGTCAATGGCTTGTTGCCAGTTATCGGTGATCGCTTTTTTTATTTCCCCTACAATTTTCTCTTTCCTGGAAAATTTTTGGTTGGAAAGTAAAACCGACGAGTATAAGATGCCCAACAGTTGTATTAATAAAAATGAGGCCAGTTTCTGGTAGGATTCCTCACGGATTTCTACTACATCTAATAACTTTTCAAACGTGGCCAGAAACTCGGTATTAAACCCTACTTTAATTATTGGGTTTTGCGGATTAAAACATTCCTGCTCTAATAAATGTTTGGCAAAAGAACCGGAAAAGCCAACCCAGTATTCTTCCCATCCGCTAGACAGCAAAGGTTTGTAACGGTGCCACGTTCCCGGATATAACAATATGACTGTACCTGCTTCTATGGTCTGAGGAGGCATTCCGGTTGCCTCAAAAGCTCCCTCGCCTTTACAAATGTAGAGAATCTGATATTCTTTTAACCTCCGCCCTTTTTCCCAGCTAAAATAATGACTCTCCGGATGATTGGCATCTGGATACGGTGTGTTGGCTGGGTGTATGTGATACCCCAGGGTATGAATAATTACACTGAGGCTATTGTCCAGTTTGTCATCCGCAAATTTAAAATACCGTCTGAATGTTTTCATGGCAAAAAGTGCAAAATGAATGGATGGAAGATACTGGATTTCTTAAAATAATTCAATAAATATTAGAAATAACTCTAAAATGCCAGAAAATAGTCTATAGGTTTTTAGCTAAAATGATAACAGTGTGTGAAAGTAATTTGGTAATGAAGTGCCCTTGAAAAGCTTACTACAAAATAAGCTACACATATCAGTCAATAGAGTATACTCATTTTTGTTCGGCATTGCTGTTTATGTAAATTACTGCCTGAAGTTTATAGCGAATAAAGAAAAAGTTTGATTCGGGGTAATACGAAGCTTTATTAAGCAGCCAAGAAAATTCAGCAAAGAACTGGGAAAGTATTATTTTCTTAACGGAAAACATTAGCAAGTTTCGGATTTTATAAAGGCAAAAGAGTTGCCACCTTTGTTCTATAAAACCTGACACCATGGACACGCAAGAACAACTTACTTTTAGCCGGATTGCACAGGCCATAGAGTACATCCAAGTAAACTTTCAACAACAGCCCACCTTAGAGGAAGTTGCCGAAAAAGTGCATCTTAGTCCTTTTCATTTTCAGCGGCTTTTCAGTGAGTGGGCCGGCACAAGCCCAAAGAAATTTTTACAATACATCAGCCTGGAGCATGCAAAAAAGCTGCTGCAAAATAGCCATACTTCGCTGGTTGAAACGGCTTATCAAACAGGGCTTTCTGGCACCAGCCGGCTTCACGATCTGTTTATTACCATTGAAGGAATGACGCCCGGCGAATACAAAAACGGTGGGAACAATCTCCTGATCAATTATAGCTTTGCTGAAAGTCCCTTTGGCAACCTTATCGTGGCCTCTACGCCTAAAGGGATATGTTATATGGCTTTTCAGGAAGATGAAACTCAAGCATTTGCAGAACTCCAAGCTAAGTTTCCAAACGCCAACTTCAGCAGGAAGCTGGATATCCTGCAACAAAATGCCTTATTCATTTTTCAACATGACTGGAATAAGCTGCCGCAAATTAAATTGCACTTAAAAGCTACAGAGTTTCAGCTCAAGGTATGGGAAGCCTTACTTAAAATACCCATGGGCAACCTTTCTACGTATGGTTCCATTGCTGAGCAAATAGAAAAGCCCTATGCATGCAGAGCCGTAGGTACTGCTATTGGCAGTAATCCGGTAGCTTTTTTAATTCCGTGCCACCGGGTTATCCAATCATCTGGCGCCATTGGCGGATATATGTGGGGAAGCACCAGAAAAAAAGCCATCATCGGGTGGGAGGGAGCCAAAATAAATGCGGTTAGCTAAAATTGAAAGAATCAATAGCAACAATCTAATTTCTATTAACTGGCAAGTCCTTAGATTAGCTAGGGACAATGTAGAGAAATTATTGCCACTAGCCAACCTGTTTGTTTTGACACAGCAGCTATCTAAGAGGCAAGCTAAATTTTTAAGTATGATACATCATTTAGATATAAGTAGGCAGGCTTTACGCAGTGCGATCAAACATCACTTGATTTGTTTGGGAGGTAACCGGAAGTTGAAAATTTACGGAACCTTATCTTGTTCCACAGGTAAACGAATGAAACGGGAAAATAGAGTTTTCTTTGCATCCGAAAGGGAAGCAATTCAAAATGGATACAGACCTTGCGGACATTGTATGAACAAAAAGTATCAACACTGGAAGAATGGAATTATTTCGTAAACAGCCTAATGCACTCATTAATTTACTACCCAGCCAGGGAGTGGTACATTACTATGGGAAAATGTTTTCAGCTGAGCAAGCAAATCATTATCTGGATACTCTGCTGCATACCATCGCATGGAAAAATGATCAGGCCATTATGTTTGGTAAACTAATCACAACCAAACGCAAAGTAGCCTGGTATGGTGACCGGGATTTTGAGTATAGCTACTCCAACATTACTAAACGGGCTTTACCCTGGACACAAGCATTACTGGAGATAAAAGCAAACGTAGAGCAACAAACCGGGGAAACCTATAATTCATGCTTGCTTAACTTATACCATACAGGTGAAGAAGGGATGGCCTGGCACAGCGATGATGAAAAGGATTTGAAAAAAGACGGAGCAATAGCCTCGGTAAGTTTTGGTGCAGCGCGTAAATTTTCTTTTAAACACAAAGAAACGAAAGAAACAGTTTCGTTACCTCTGGAACATGGAAGCCTGTTAGTTATGACTGGAACTACCCAAACTTACTGGGTACACCGGTTACCACCAACAAAACTCACTACCGAGCCTAGAGTAAATTTAACGTTTCGAACAATCGTCTAACCCTTTAGCTGCTTGAGATATTCGGGCTGTAGCAGAAAAAATCAGTTACTGGATGCACTCCCACATTAGTTTCGAAAAGAAGGCAGCGCGTGTCGTACTGAAAAATTATGATAGTACCCTTGAAGAGATTGAACGAGATACGTATGTTTGAAAAGTAGAGGCCAATCTTAGCATACGGCCAGTTGAGAAGCTTCTTTTACAACAACATTCCGTACTTTATTTTCCTCAGCATCATGCCAGATTTGCGCATAATGTCTTCCAAGCCGGAATAAGTTTATTTTATATTTGCCCTCCCAGTAACTGTAGCAATACTTACCCTCATTCCAAACATATTGGGCTTTGCTCTGCATCGGCAGAAATTTTATTTTTGATAAGGTATCCATAACTTGAGAATTTAATGGCTGTTAAACACATACGATACAAGATAAATAGTCTTTATAGTTAATGATTAAAAGCTTCAGAAGTAAACTGTTCGTTGCCTGGAATTTTGGGTGATATGATGCTATGGAAAAGAATGAGCAATTATACATAACTGCTCACTAATTGTATGGCGACTATAAACAGTAAGATTATTCTCAATTTGTACAGGTAAGTAGTAATCTTTAATAAAGCTGGAAAGGTGAGATTGTATTCTTTGTTAGATTCACTGCAGATGTATCCATAATTGGCCACAAGGAATGTATTACGATACTCTTGTGCTGGTTTACACGACAGCTGCTTCTTCTTTCTTCATTTTTTTCTGTTTCTTTTCGTGCAAATTATCCGTAGCCGGATCTTTCATTAGTCTGTTGATGGTTAACCCTTGCACAATGATGGAGAAAAGGACCACACAATAGGTAATGGTAATAATAAAATCTTTTGCTTCCATAGCTGGTAATGACAGTGCTAAGGCAATAGGAATGCCTCCCCGCAAGCCACCCCAGGTAAGAATCATAATGGCTTTCTTGCTGAATGTTCGTTTAAAATTAAACAGGTAAATAGGGGTTAGCACACCAATGTACCTGGAAGCAAGTACCACAACTACGGCTATAGCGCCAGCCATAAGAAACTGTGGCGTAAAATGCATATGAATGAATTTTAGCCCAACCAACATAAACAATACTGCATTTAGCAGTTCGTCTATTAAATTCCACAGCTTGCTGACAAACAGATTGGCTATGTTTGATTTGTGTTGACTACGCCCTTCATAACTGATACACAAACCGGTAACAACCATAGCCAATGGACTCGATACATGCAGAAGTTCTGCTAAACGTGTACCTCCAATTACCATGATTAATGTTAGTAGCACTTCTAATTCATAAAAGTGATTGTCCACCGCTTTCAAACAATGGAAACCTGCCGTACCTACAAGCAAACCTAGCAATAAGCCACCAATGGCTTCATGAAAAAAGATAGAGGCTACCATCATGGGCGTTACGTTTCCCACACCGGCATTTACAATCTGCAATACAGCCAGGTACAGTACTACCCCAAATCCATCGTTAAAGAGTGATTCGCCAGAGATGCGTACTTCTAACCTGCGTGAGATAAAACTTTCTTTAATCATCGCCATTACGGCTACCGGATCAGTAGGAGAAATGAGTGCTCCGAAAAGTAAGCAATAAATGAAATCCAGTTGAATAGAAATTAAAGGCAAGGCGTAATAGAGCAATACCCCGGAAACAAAAGCGGATACAGCCGTTCCAACTGTGGCTAGTACGAGCACTGTCCATTTTTCACGCTGCAAACTCCGGATGTTAATGTGCATAGCTCCTGCGAAAAGCAAAAAGCTTAAAATAAAATTGAAAAGAGCTTCCGTAAAGTTGAAATCAATAATAAACTGCTTTAAGGGAATTGTAGTCCCCGGGAATATATATTCGGTAAATACAATTCCAAGCGAAGTACAAAGAGCCAGTATGGTTACACCAATAGAAGCTGACAGTTTCAGCCAACGGTTGTTAACATACAGGATGCAGGCACATAAAAGTATTAAGATCAGTACAATATCTAAATTTTCCATAACTGTTAAGCGTATCTTCTTTCATTAACGTGCACGCATTTACCCAACGAAGAGACTTGGTTTGGCTAAAAGCCAGGTGCAAAGAAGATAGAAGTATACAAAGAAATAGATGATTCAGGTCAGTGTAGGGGTGGCCAGCAAAAGAAGTCCTATGAAGAAGGTAAGAAAACAAAAATATACTTGCTTTAACAGGCCAGATGAGCTACATTTTAGCTGGTATACACGCGGGAAGTTCTACCGCGTAGGTAGAAAAGCACGTAGAAACACCCTTAAAAAAGAGTAGATACCCGGGTTGTGAATAGCGGCTAGGTGAATGTTTTTAAAAGAAATAACTATGGTACATGGGAAGTAAAGAAATAGGTTTCATATCCTTTTCAGGTTGTAAAGGCTACTGCTGTCCAGGATTAAACTCCGTATGCGTCGTCAGTCAGAAGCAAGGGTTGCTATAATCTGAGAACTAATTCTATTAAATGGGCTAGTGCTACATGGCAGATAGGCTAAAATTCTACTGCTGAACACTTATTCGAGAGCCATCCAACGTAAGTTCCAGGCTGTACATGTACTTTTACCTGTTAGTTGAGTGCTTTGTTTAAAGCCAAAATTGTATAATTTTATATCATCAGTTTTAATTAGATCACCTACATAAGCTGCACCACAGTAAAATGACTTTTACTTTTCATAACGACCGGCCTGAAGATTTTATAGCTATTCTCCGGGAAGTTGGCCAGTGGCTCATTGAGTCTAAGCAAGAGATGTGGCAATTGGACACCCTTACGCCTGAAAACCTGTTCGACGATTGCGCAACAGGGAATTGTTATGTAATGTATGCTGACGGAGAACCCGCCGCTACCTTTATTCTTCAATGGAAAGATCCCCTGTACTATGCCGATGTTCCAGACAATACCGCAGGGTTTATTCATAAAGTAGCCATCCGACGCAAGTTTGCTGGTCAGGGCTTTTTTGCACATATGTTAGATTTCTGCCGTAACGAATGCAAAAAGCGGAATATTTATGAAATACAATTAGAGACAGATGCTACCAGACCATCACTGATGCGTTTTTATGAAAAATATGGCTTCCAACCCATCTATCGTAAAATGATCGAGGAATTCGGACAAACCTTTAATTGCCAGTATTACAGGCTGGAGGTTTAATCCCATACTAATATACTGTTATCTATCTGGTGTGCTTTAGCTTCTTTCCTTATGTGCTCTACACCTGTACTCAAATCCATCGTGCCTCATAAACCCTGGTAACACCTGACAACAGAATAGGATTTCCAAAAAGGATAAAATATACATGAAGCGTAAAAGGCAAGATCATAAGTAGCGTATTTATGTTTCTAACTCATTGGAAAGTATTAGTAATCAGCTCAGTAAAATAAGTGTTAGATCGGGTAAATACTGTCTGTCCAGCTCCCTGCCAAGTGCCAAATAGCTAAGCCATACCCGGGCTATAGATTTACCTTCTAAAAGAGAAATAGATTAACCATTACGTGCCAAGCATAAACTAAATGCAAAAAAGTATGGATCTACGTAATAACATATTGGTTAATAGGGATGGAAATTTAAAACACAAAATATGGGTTGCTGCTTGTTTTATACTCTTGTTTTTAATGGCAGGTAGTTTCGCTCAGAAAAGTTACGGGCTTTCATTTGTTTCTTCAAAAAGTGGAAACTGGAACGATCCCTGCACCTGGAACAATGCAAACGGGTGTCCTGGAAATCCGCCAGCAGCCGTGGTGGGAGTAAATGTGCCCGGACCCAACGATGATGTCATTATTTTTAATAAACATATCATTGATGTTACGGTGGCATCAGCTGTAAGGAACCTGACTATCGATAATGGTACAGGCAATAATACCACGACTGTTAATATCAAAGGTAACATTACCTTTACCATCCACGGGAAATTAGTGATAGACCGCCATGGAAATATCATCGTAGATGGGGCTTTTGTGTATGTCAAAGGCGACATTTGTGTGAAGAATAATGGGAATATTGCCGTACAGGGGACACCGCCAACAGTCGATAGCTACTTTTTTGTAGAAGGTTGTTCTTCCAGTGGAAGTACAGATTGTTCGACGATAGATAGTAATCCCCCTACGTTTATTCAGGGTGCCTACATGATCTGGTGTATTGCTTGCAAAGGCAACCCAAGTGCAACTTTTGAGGGAACGCCAGGCGCATGTATGAGTTTTTTACCACTGGAGTTTTTTGATTTCGCTGCTACCTATAACAAAGATCATCTGAAAGGGCCAGCTGTGCAACTTTCTTTCGTCACAGTAGGCGGACAAATCGGGCATACCTATACGCTTGAACGCTCAAGAGATGGCCACCGATTTGAACCCATCACTACTATTCAGGCTAAAGCTTCCAATGAAGGGTACACTTCTTATGCGTATGTTGATTATAATCCGCTGCCAGACTTTTCTTATTACCGGCTTAAGCAGGTAACAGAGGGTGAAAAACCTGATTACAGCAAAATTATAGCTGTTTATGTGCCTGCAGAAGATATTGGGTTATTTACCCTTTTTCCCAATCCATGTAGTGGCCGGGGTTTAACTATATACTTTGTCCGGTGTAATGCTTTATGGATAGAGATTAGTGATGCATATGGCAACCGGATAGATCAAAGCCGGTATACGCTTAGCGCATCTACGGCACAGGCAAGGCTTCACTTCCTGCAACCGCTTCCTAAAGGGCTATATTATCTGAAGTTAAGGTTAGATGAAAAACTTGTACAAAGTAAATTTATCGTTCATTAAAAACACAGGTGGTTTATAGATAGTATCTATGTAAAGAAATTGCCCCACGTATACATGAAAATCCAATGTGTACGTGGGGCTTACTGTAAGCGGTGAGTTGTATAATTGATCAATACATTGTAGAAGTAGTAGAGTCCCATCAACAGCCAAACAAATTACTACTAATAGAGAAGTTTACATACCTACTTCTGCTGCCCAACCATTTTATAAGAACTTGTTCAGGCTTATTATCTCCTATGTAAGAAGAATAGATCAGGTTCCTAGCCAACATATATATTCACACATTCAATCTGCCTGCATACTGGCCAAGCCCTTGGTTTATTGATTTAAGAGAATATACACTTATTTCTTCAATGTGTTTTTGAATCAAGATAGAACTCAGTCAACAATCATTTGTTGTATAATGTAAGTCAATGCATCATATTTTATCTAAGAAACATTTATTGTTTTGAAAATATACAATAATTTATGTATATTGAAGAAGGTTAATCTATGGTTATTGCTTACTTTATTTTACGATACATTGTCTACAGACGGCGCAATGAACAGAGCAGAATTCATTAATAAGTTATTAAAATTAGATCCCGGGCTAGCTGTCCGGGCCTTGCGGAATGATAGACTTACCGCAAAGCTGAAAGTAACTTCCTTACTTAAAGAACTGAGGCTATTAGTGAAAGACACGTAAAGCTAATTTGTTAACGTGTAGGTGTTTTTCTGTTGCTGCAGATGATTGGCAGGAGAAATGGACACCTGAAGAATGACTTCCGTACCTAAACCTGGCTTGGAATGTACAGTAATAGAGCCATTTATTTTCTTGGCCCTGGCTTGCATATTCTCCAGTCCGTTTCCCTTCTTTTTCAGTTTATCAGGCTCGTATCCACAGCCATTATCTTTAATTGCAATTGATAATAATCCTTCCGTAGAAGTGGCCACCACATGCACTGTTTTACAATGGGCATGCTTGACTATGTTTGTTAGAATTTCCTTGCAGATTAACGTAATATGCCGGCTATTGCCACCAGCAAAACTAAGCGCAGGGTCATGCAGATCTTTGAAGAAATAAAAAGCTATATCTGTCCGGTCAAATAACTCATCGCCAAAATCTTTTATGTTTAACAGAATTACTTCAACCTTATCGCTTTGAGGGTCAATAGACCAAATGAAATCTTTGGTGCCGTAGTACAAGGTTTGGGCATGCTGGCTCAATTTTGAAAGTAAGTCTTCAATATGAAAATCTTTTTTGCCATGCCGTAGGGTAATCAGGTTAATAAGTGCCGTAATACTGGCCAGTTGATTGCCCATTTCATCATGAAAATCCATGGCTACCCGTTTCCGGATGGCTTCTGCCTCCTGAACTTTCACGCGTTCCATCATTAGCAGGTTCTCTGTTTTTACCCGGAGCCAGATACGGTGGATAATAAAAAAAAGAACGCCAAATAAGAGCAGCATAATAGCCCTGAACCACCAGGTTTGCCAAAAAGGAGGGCTTACAACAATCTTAAGAAAAGTCACTTGTTCATTCCACACCCCATCGCTATTCGTACCTTTTACTTTTAATATATAATTCCCGGGCCGAAGGTTTGTATAAGTTGCATATCGTTTGCTTGCATTCGTATAATTCCATTCTTCTTCGAAATTTTCCAGGATATAGGCATACCGGTTCTTTGCCGGCGAAGCAAAATCAAGCGCCACAAAATCAATAGAAAACGCATAATCTTTGTAGGTAAGGTTAATTTGGTCTGTTAAATACAGCGGCTTCTCCAGCACTGGCTTTTGACCTTTCCGTGTATTTTTATGAGGTTTGCCTACCTCCAACCGTTCATTAAAAATATGTAGGTCACTTAGTAAAACCGAAGGTTTAAAGTTGCTCTCTTTGATTTGAACCGGATAAAACATAGTAAATCCGTTGTTGCCTCCAAAGAACATAGCCCCATCTCTGGCTTTGCAGTGTCCGGATAAAAAAGAAGTGCCTTGCAAGCCGTCGGATACATCGTAGCTTTTTGACCGGCCGGTGAAAGTGTTGTAATGAATAATTCCTTTATTGGTGCTTATCCAGAGATTATTCGTTTCATCTTCCAGAATACCATATACACTGGTGGAGTGAGTTAAAGATTCTCCTAAAAATATGCGCTGAAAGTTGCCTTTGTCAGCATTATATAAACATAGGCCGCCACCTTGTGTACCTACCCATATCCTGCCTTTGCTGTCTTCAAATACTATTTGCGGCGTATCGCTACCGATGGTAGAAAGATCGTTCGCTTTATAGCGTAAATGCGTATAGGTTGCTTTCCCATTTTTATCCATCTGCAAGCGGTCAAGACCGCCATCTGAGGTGGCTATCCACACATTTTGCCTGGTATCTACAAAAATATGCCTGATCCAATCGTTGGCTAATGAATTAGTATCTTGTTCACTATGCAGAAACTGCTGGGTTGTATGCTTATTCTGGTCGTGCATATAAAAGCCTCCGCCCCAGGTGCCAATCCATAATCTGTTCTGATTATCAACAGCTACCGATGTTAATTCAGTATAAGGAATCTGGGCTGCTTTGTTATCTTTTTGCAGATCATTAAAGTGAGTAAAGCTGCTGGTTTGTCTGTTAAACCGGTCTAATCCGTTACTGGTAGCCACCCACAGATTTCCATCCAGATCTTCACACAATCCCCATACCCGTTTGTCGGCAATGGAGCCAGGGGTATTCGCCTGCGGCCTGAAATGCGTGAATTGGTTTTTAACCCGGTCGTATCTACTTAATCCCGCGCCCCAAGTACCTATCCATAGCATAGCATCGTTTGTCTCGTACATAACCCCGATATTGCTTTTTGCGACACTGTTCGTTTTAAAAGGGTTATTTTTAAAATGGGCAAATTTAGGTCCCTGCGGATTAAAATGACTCAAGCCCTGGTCGTGTCCAAGCCAGATATTGCCGCCATTGTCCTCAAATATACTTGTTACCCACTGGCCTTGAAGTGAGTGGGTTTGCAGAAAGTCTGTCTGGTAATGTCTAAACGTGTGGTCTGTCCGATTGAAATAATTTAATCCGCCTGCATGCGTACCTATCCACAAGTCGCCACTGCTATCTTCCATAATGGATAAAACAGAGTTATTGCTTAGGGAATAAGGTTTGGTCTTATCAGAGGTATAAATAGTGTAGTTTTTACTGGCCGGATCATAGCTGTGCAGGCCATTTTGCTGCGTTCCAATCCAGAGAGTGCCCTGGCTGTCAAAGGTAAGTGCTTTTACAAACTCTCCGGTCGTTTGCGGAATAGTGGTTGCCTCTGCAAAACTTTGAAAAGTGCCTGTTCGTTTATTGAACAAATAAACACCTTTACCCCAGGTACCTACCCACAGATTTCCCTGCGTATCTTCGGTAATACCGTCAACCGCCACACTGCTTGTGGCATCCGCTGAAGGAATGAAATAGTTATTGAACTGGTTGGTAGTTTCATCATACCTGCTCAAGCCTTTATTCGTTCCAATCCATAAATATCCATCCCGGTCTTTAAACAGGCACCAGATTGTATTGTCGGCTAACGAATGAGCAATGGCCGGATCGTTATAATAAGAACTGAACGTAGCAGTCTCTGCGTGGTATTTATTAAGCCCATTATTGGTACCCACCCACAAATTTCCCTCTTTATCTTCACATAAAGCTTTTACCCAGTTATTAGATAATGTATGTGGTTTGCCTGGAACAACATTAAATACCTTAATAGAATAGCCGTCGTAGCGGTTTAGGCCATTTTGTGTGCCTATCCATAGGAACCCGTCGTTGGTTTGTTCAATGTCATATACCGAGGTGTTGGAAAGGCCTTTATCCAGGGAGATGTGTTTAAAATTGATAATTCGTGTAAACGTATCTGCTTGTGCAAATCCAGTTACAGAACAGATGAGCAGCAGAAAACAAATTAAAAAAAGTTTGATCCAAGAGAGGCAAACCATTGGACATATTGTATATGAGGGTCCTAATTTAGTGTAAAATATGGGCTTTAACAAGCAACGTACGAAGAGCAGAGATAGGCACCCATAAAATTTGTACGTATACTACCCATCTGGAATAAGTAAATTCTGTAAGATTGTGTATCGGTATCGTTATGGGTTTTCTTTAACAGAATTATTCAACGCTTACACCTACTTTTGAAACACATCCGGAAAAATACTCGCTTATGAAAGCAACATACCTGATTTTACTACTGTCCCTGATAAGCATTAGCGAAGGGTGCCATTCTACAACCAGTAAACCAGAAACAACAACTGAGCAACAACCTACGCCCATGGACAATGGATTTGTGACAGGAGAAGTACAAGCCGTAACGCCGGGCAAAGATGGCTATACCGCAAAAATAATTTCAGCTGATAGTCTGCTTTACTTTGCTACTATTAGTCATGCCAATTTAAAAGAGAATGCTGCCCAGTACCGGACCGTAAATGTAGGAGAGAAGATAACTGTAAAAGGGGATATTTGGAAGATGGGTGAAGAAACCCACATTACGGTAAGAGAATTAAAGTAGCTAGCAAAGTAGCAAAATTCTTTATCTAGTCAATGCTAAGTAAACTCCACCAATAGATGATTGTATATGGGAGTAAAAAGCTCATTTTACAGAAGCGGTAGAGCAAACACCGGGAAGTATAGCCGGATATCTATTTTTCACTCGAAGGAAGATACTCTGCAAAACCACTGCTTTAAGTAGATGCACTTAAAGTAGTGGTTTAAGAAAAAAGGTTGGTTCCATGAGAGGGAAAATGGATTGTCCAACGGCTTCAACAACTATTCTGCTTCATCTGTTGGGAAATAGCCTGTGGTCATAAAATGGCCGGTAAAATAATGTTGATTTTTTTCAGAAAGCGGATGGAAAGTCGCAGCCTGCACATCCCGGAACAATCTTTCCAGCTCCAGTTTACGGAAAAAGCTGCGGCCTCCTACTACTTCCATTGCCTTCGTTACAGTGGCTATACATGCATTGGCAACCGTCGTTTTCCTGATTAGAATTTCATTGGCTTGCGTATTAACAGGCTGAAAGTTGTACTCATTAGTTAATTTGAGCATGTCCTGCCAAAGCACCTGGGCAGTCGTGAGGTAATTCTGCATCTCACCCAGCAAATAGAGCACATGGTTCCCTTTTTTTGCATGCGTCCGGGCAATCTGGACTGCCCTTTCTGCTATACCTACATATACGGACATAATTAAGGGCATAGCCACCGTGAGTACCGTATTCCACACCGGATGAAATTCTCCTTGCGGCCTACTCAGCGAAATGGCGGAATCTGGTACGAATACCCGGGTTAATTCCACCGTATGAGAGCCGGTTCCCCGCATGCCCATGGTATCCCAATCGCTTTTTACCGAAAGGCCTTCAGATGTAAAAGGAACGCCGAAATGAAGCACAACAGGACCTTTTTCCGGGTCTTGGTATCTGGCACTGGTTACCAGAATGTCTCCGGTGGGAGATTGACTGGCAAAGTGTTTTCGGGCAGTTACCAGATAACCACCCTCCGTTTTCTCCATCGATCCATTGGACGACAACCAATCGCCTGCCCCCGTACTGACTAAAACCAATTGATTCGCAGCAATTTTCCGGAGCAGGGGTTCGGCATTTTGCCCTTGCTTGTACCGCCATATATTGGCTGCGACCAAATGCTGGTGCATAGACAGTGCAAGGGCTGTAGACCCACAATGCTGGGCTAGTTCCCGTATGATATTACACGTTTTTGTATACGATAGTCCACCACCTCCCAGCTCTTGAGGAATGGCCATTGAAAAAAAATGATTTGCTTTTAATTGCTCGTAATTTTCCAAAACAAACGTATTTGTCAGGTCGTAATGTGCAGCCCGTTGTGCAAAAGTATCACCTAGTTGGATTAAGGAATCATCCCACTGGGCTAGGGTGGGTGTTTCTGTGGAAATAATAGTCATACGTAAAAATAGTTTTAGTGGTAAGGGTTGTTTATTGTTTGCCAGGAGAAGTCTGGCTTTTTCGGCTGCTTATATATGTATAATTTCAGATTTCATGGAATAGAGTATAGCCAGCACATCTCTTTTCTCTGTTTCTCCATACTTATTCTTCTGCATGGCCTCCATAACATCATCTATAACCGCTATAAATTCTTGTTCAGATACATTCATGCCTTTATGTGCACCTACCATTCCTTTGCCACCATATACCTGTGGTCCGCCAGATCCGGCACAAAAGAAATTGATTGTGTGTTGCCTGATCCTGGCAAAATGCTCCGGGTTTTCAGTTAAAGGTAAATACCTGGCCTTGATCAGCGGATTGTTTAAGTGAAAACTCACTACATCATCCACGAGTCTGGTGATACCTGTTATGCCGCCTAATCTTTCGTAAAGAGTGGTTGTAAGTGTTAACATAGAGTTTGTTTTTAATGAATGATTGCTTTAGTATACCAAATAAAATTACAACCGATCGGCAATAGCTACTAGCACATTTGATTCAAAAACATGTACTATTGGTTCAAGCATCTGTTTTTAATGGGGCAAACCTTATTCCTTCCGGTTGGGCAGGTAATCGGATGGCGCAATTCCGTATTTTTTTTTGAAGCATTTAGCAAAATACGATGGGCTGTTAAAACCAGTCAGGGCAGAAACCTCGGAGACGTTGGCTTCATTTTTCAATAATAGGTGTAAGGCCTTTTTTAAGCGGTATTCTTTCAAAAAGCTATTTGGCGAGTTCCCTGTTAATTCTGTGAGTTTGCGGTATAGCTGCGATTTGCTGAAGCCAAGTGCCGTAAAATCATCTACACGCAACTGCTCATCTTCCCAGCGGCTTTCTACAAAATCCATCAGGATATGTAAAAATGTTTCTTCTGCTCTTGTTAGCGAATACAGGTGTTCACTGGTCAGGTCCGCATTCAGATTTTCATTTTGATACCAATCGGCAACATCTGGCGAAATAACAATCGCTGCTTTGTTAATGTGGCAAATGCGTTTGGCAGCCTCAATTGCTTTTGCAAAAAGTACATTTTCATTTGTTACGGGCACCCCGGCGCTAATGGCTATTTTTAACGTAGCATCCGATGAGTTTTGAGAAGCAAGCTCGCTGAAGGTTAATTGACATTTATTTGCACATTCAATGGCAGCAGATGCGGATGTAAAGGAAACCAGCAGTTGATCCATTTTTTGTTCAACAATTCTGCCATTATATTCAGGTACCATTTCTGAAATAGCCCTAAGCGTGGAAGTATCTTCGTGCATTAACCGATGATAAATTAATTCCATCCGCATAATGGCTCTGAAAGCCGGATCGTTAATACTATTCAGTTTCGTTTGCCGGGTGTTTGCCGGATCTTCAATTCTTCCTAAAAAAGATTCCACCAGTACCGGGTCAACTTCAATTACTTTATGGGGTACCTGGCCATGGGCATGCAGGTGCATTTGTTGAATAGCTTGCGAATCAGGTGCTTCAATCAGGCAAAAAGCGGTATTCCGTTTGTCATCAAACCAATATGTTAGCCCTCTACACCCAAACTTATGCTGAATTTTCAGGTCTTCCTGGTGTAGTTGTGCTACATTTTCTGCGGTAACTATGTCTGATACATCATGACGGTCCATATAAATAGGCATAGGCTGTAGTTTTATGGAAGTTAAATTGATAGTAGTTGTCTACTATAGTTGATCCCTATACTGGTATAAAATGCAGGCAGTTGAAGTATCCTTTCAATGTAAGCAGGTAGTGAAAATTACTTCAATTAAAGAATATTTACGGGTTTTTGGTTTTAACCTGCAAATGGCATTAACTCTGGAAGCTGGTGTAATAAAGCTGTAGGTAAAGAAAAATAGCTGAACTTGGGTCTCGAAACAATTACTTTCTTATCTAAGGTAACTAAAAATCAGCTGATCTGGAAATATATTAGGAGTAGTAAAAATGAGCATTGCTATATAGGTTTTGGATGCACACTTGGTATAAAATTTATTGGTGGGTGGGCTAATAGCTTAAGAACCATGTCGCCAGGTGCAAACTACTGCTTCTTAGTCTACCGGCATATAGTTGATTTGCTTAAAAAGGACTATATATTTTTTGCGTTTCAGTAGCAATAGTTAAAATAAATGCTGATTTTTAGACGTATGAGCTTATAATGGATAGCTTCCCTGGAAAAGATAGCTGCCAGTTACTGAACCAGGTTATCGAATATATTCTATAGCATTTATTAGTGAGTCAGTTTTTTTGTGCTTGCTATACTATGTTGTATATTTTTTTACCAGATTTTACATATAAAATTACCTCTTTTCTGCAAAGAGATTTTTCAGCCATAGGCCAAATAAGAGAAGGTATGTTGACTTTTCTTAGGTTGTATGAGCTAACGCAGTAATTTTTCAAGAAACAATGTATCGTACAGCAAGGCCATAGCTTTCGCTTTGTTGTATACCTGATATACAGAATAGCCCGTTTTTAATATGCTTCATGGGGTTGTTGTCCTTAGCTCAGTAACAGGCAAAGAAAAACTTCCGATTTATTTACTATTAACTAAACTACTTTTATGGCTTCACAAACAGATATAGATTATTCGTACACCACGATGGATAAGATATGGCGTATCAGTGTTGGCGAAATGGCTGATTTTACTGGCGCCAAATACGATGGTGATTTTTCAATCAGCCTGGAGGAGGCACAAAGAAGAAAACATGACTTTATCGCCCAGAACCTGAATATTACTGCAGGCAGCAAAGTACTGGATATGGGATGTGGGTGGGGGCCATTCCTGAATTATCTGCGGGGAATAAAAGCAAAGGGTATTGGGTTAACCCTGTCTAAGGGCCAACATGCTGCCTGTCAGCGGCAAGGTTTTGAAGTGTATATACAAGATTGCCGCACCGTAAAACCCAGTGATTATGGTATGTTCGATGCAGTAGCTTCCGTGGGCGCATTCGAACATTTCTGTTCTGTGGAAGACTACCAAGCCGGCAGGCAGGACGAAGTCTACCGTAAGTTTTTTAAGACCGTAAGTGATCTTCTCCCTGTTGGAGGGCGGTGTTTTATTCAAACCATGGTATTTGGAAAAGACATGATTGATTTGAAGGATTTTGATATTGATGCCCCCAAAGAATCCAACGAATATTTGATGGCACTCACGATGAATGAATTTCCAGGCTCCTGGCTACCCTATGGCAAAGAGCAAATCATTAAAAACGCAGAGCCCTTTTTTGATGTGGTTACCTATCATAGCGGACGGTTAGATTATATAGAAACCATTAATGTATGGCGGCAACGGTTAAAAAGTTTTGGATGGCAAAAATACCTGGCGTATTTAACACTGGCTCCTGCATTGCTATATGATTCCAAGATGCGCAACCGGCTGAGTAACCTGCAAATTGCGCCTATCCGCGTGGCTTTTGAACGCCAGTTATGGGACCACTACCGCCTTGTATTTGAGAAAAAATAAGGTTTCAAAAGCCAGGTTTCTGTACAAAACGGCATACACCCGCAGAGATTGCTCTGTCTACATATACCCGTTTATATGTAGACAGAGGGGTATAAACCAAAAGTTGGCATTAGCATAACCCTGCAAAGACAGATACCAATATCATAGCATATAAAGTAACTACTTACAGGCGAAGGAGGTACCAGCCTTTTAATTTATTTCTTACCTTCAGGCATGAAACAACAGATATACATGCGTTATTTCGTGCTAATGGTAGTTGTACTGATCAATGGTTGTTCCAAGTCCCATAACTTGCCAAAGCAGGCATCGGTAACGCAGGATTCTGTATTCCATATTTACTTATTAATGGGACAGTCCAATATGGCTGGGCGAGGTATAGTAGAGCCGGAAGACCAGCAGACACACAGCAGAGTATGGATGCTGGATAAAAACAATACCTGGCAACCTGCCAGAGAACCCATGCATTTTGATAAACCCATTGCCGGCGTTGGACCAGGGTTCCGTTTTGGTAAACAAATGGCTGAAGCCAATCAAACAGTTACCATCTGCCTGGTTCCCAGCGCCGCCGGAGGCTCATCCATCGATGCCTGGAAAACTGGCGGTTACCATGACCAAACCAACAGCTATCCCTACGATGAAGCAATGAAGCGGGCGAAAATTGCCAGCCACAAAGGAGAAATAAAAGGTGTACTCTGGCATCAGGGTGAATCAGATAGTAGACCCGGACAAGCAGCTACCTATAGCCAAAAACTTCAAGAACTTATTCAGAACATCCGCAAGGAATTGGCCTCACCGGAGCTACCATTCATTGTTGCTACTCTTCCGGATTTTTATGTGCGTAAGTTCCCTGAGGCTAGCCTTATTAATCAGGCCTTGCAAGACTTACCTAACCAGGTACCCAATACCGCTTGCATCAGCACATCAGATCTGAGCCACAAAGGTGATACTACTCATTTTGATAGCCCCTCTGCCCGTAAGCTGGGAGAAAGATATGCCAGAGCCATGCAGGCCTTGCAAAAGAAATCACGTACCAAATAGCATTTCTTTCACAAGGAAGGCAGGCCATTTGGCTTTCTATTCATGAAACCTAGCCGTAGGTTTGAAATTTCCTGATCGTTTCTTTTAACAAGGCACTGGGTGATTACTTTAGGTAAATGGAATACGAAATACCTGGGGTTGGATTAATTTTTACTTTGCTTCCGTTACCACTCAACATGGCCACTCCCAAACGAAGATTAAGCCCTTTCCATACTACCCATTTAAATCCTATTTCAGCTAGCAACCCATTTTTTGCCTTCCATTCCTGGTCTAGTCCCCGTACATAAGAAGCCGACAGATAAAAGGAAGAAGGGGCATGCGTAGGTGAGTAAATGGGAAGAAAGAAATAAGAAACACCAGCCCTTAGAAAAGAAGTAGTTTCTCCTTTTCCGTTTTCGGAAGTGGAAATAATGGTAGGATAGTATCCGCCATGCATGGAAAACCGCTTATACCGGTATTCAAGGCCAATGGAAGGATTTCTAAAGCCATTAAAACTGAGCTCACGTGCCGGGAAAGGCATTTTCTGCGTATAATTGGATGAAGAAGATTGGCCGTTGACACTATAAAAAGCACACAACAAAAGAATAAAAACAGTAAGCGATTTCATAAGAAGAGAAAGAATAAGGTGGAAGAAAAAGAAATTCACTAGGTATACAATCAATTAACCCGTTCGAAGCTTGTCTGCCCAACTTTACGGTAAAGGCCGGCACGTCCAAACTTCAGTGTAGGGAGGCGGTATAAATAAAAGCCTACTAGGGCAATCCATAAGATAAGGAATGATGAACTGATGGAAACCACCTGGGCAGCAAACTCCCATCCGGTAGCTTCTAGTAGTCCAAGGAATGTACCCAGCGAGGAAACTATGCCTAGGCCATGAAGCCACTTAGGGAAATTCGTATTCGCATACAGAAACAAGGAAAAGCTACTTCCCCAGCAGGCCAGAAAGAGAAAGCCCAGATGCTCGCCAAGGGAGAATCCCAAATACTGATGAAACGCTTCAAAGATGAGTGAAATCGTTTGTTTGGTTGCCATGCTGGCATCAGGGTCTACATAGGAAGCTGCCAGAGAAGGTACCAAAAATACCCATCTGATAAAGCCTAAGGTATTAAACAATCCGGCCAGTACGCCTACGCCGGTTATAAAAGGCACATACTTTTTTTGAAAAGATGCCAGGCTGTTATGCAACAACAAACAAATGATAAGGAGTAACAACGATCCCAGAGTCATGCCATACCACAACAACTGAAGGGATACACCGCCCCGGTGGTACGTACTGAGAACATAACCCGCAGGCATTCTTAAAATATCCGGATAGAAGAATTGCTGGCGCAACCCTTCAAAACAAATACCAGTCATGAGCCCCGAAAGGAGTAATAGCATCCCGGTAACTTGCAACAGAGAAGGAGCTTTCATAAGAATGTGTAATTAAGGCGTTTAATAGTATTACAAAGGAAGAGGATATAAAGCGGCTTTTCGTTAACTTCCCATGCCAATTACATGACACTTAACGCCATAGCCTGCTGCTTATGAAAGTATCTGTGAGTATTATCCGCGACATTATATATGGTGCTGTGGCAAACGGGGCAGATCTGAATAGCATCTGCCAAGCCATTGCTATTGAGCCGGAAAGCTTGCAAGAGCAGAAAATGTATGAAGTTGAGGCAGTTCATCTGCTGTGGCAGGCGGCTGTTGAGCAGACAAAAGATCCCTTCATTGGCCTCCACATCGGAGAGAAAGCCCACTTTGAATCTATTGGTATTGTGGGTTTTACTCTACAAAACAGTGTCAATCTCCATACGGCATTGGAAAGAGGTGTCTATTATAACAACCTCTATAGCAGCATGGTCAGTATCCGGTTACAACAAGAGGGCCATTTAATGAAGGTGACCTTTACACCTGTTGTTCATTTTATCAGAGGCTTTCCCTTGGCAGCCCGTCAATCCGTAGAAGCAAGTATGGCTTTTGTAGTGATGGCCTTGCGTAAATTAAGCGGAAAAGATATTCATCCGCTGCTTGCTACTTTTGAATTTGTTTCAGCCCGTGCATTGCCTGTAAAAGAATACGAAAAGCTGTTTAACAGTAAACTGGTGTTCAATGAACAGCAAAGCAGCCTTTTGTTTAGGATACAGGATTTGCAAACTGCCGTACTCAGCTATAATAAAGAGGTATTCAAGGTATTAGATCAACAAGCCGAAGTAATGCTTAAGGCCTACGAAAACAAATTAACCTACACCGAAAAGGTAAAACAATGTGTGGTAAGGCTTCTGGAAAGTAATTATGTAACCATTGAACAAGTGGCCGATGAATTACGGCTAAGCGTGCGTACCCTTCAACGGAAACTGAAAGAGGAGGGAAGCAGCTTTTTGGAAATTATAGATAGCATGCATATAGAACTCGCCATCCGCTACCTGAAAGAAAGCCACTTATCCATTTCCCAGATTGCGTATTTATTAGGATATGCGGAAGCAGGGGTATTTACCAGGGCTTTTAAACGGTGGACTGGCTGTAATCCTACCGAATATAGAAATAAGTACCCATATACTCACCAGGTGTGAACCCATCACATATTCATTCTCTTCCCGGAAGCTATATAGGAATAAGCAAGTAAAATGTATAAGTAATACTTGATGTAGATTGAAAAATGTAGTAGTTTAACTAATAGAAAAAAACCTCAAGAAGGCCCTGCTCCCTACAGATCTTAACCTATATACTTGTATAGCTATGAAAGGCAGTTCAGGGATAATCCTGGATTTATGGCCTGATAATACGTATTTTTTGCAAACCTGATGTTCTTTTCTGAGAAAAGCTTAGTTGTGTTGGCTGGCGTTTAGAAAATAATGTATTTCTCTTCACCCAGTACAACTGCTCTAGGAGAAAAGGCAGGAGTTAGTTAGTTATATTTTTATCACATGAACGTTTCAATTATGTGCACACCATTACCTACCCAATCTACACAGAAAGAATCCCACACATTAATCAAGATGCATGCCTGCCGTGTGTCTTTGTATCTGTATCTAATAATACTCCTGCTATATGGAATGTCTTCCATAGCAAATGCTCAGGTAACAGTGGGCCAATGGGACCGGTTTGAAGCTTCCCTAACTAATCCAACTGTCTATACCGATGCATACAATGATGTTACCTTAGATGTAACCTATACAAAGCCAGATGGAAGTAGTGTTAACTTCTGGGGTTTTTATGATGGAGAGAATACCTGGCGCATCCGTTTTATGCCTGACCAATTGGGAGAATGGGCTTATCAGGCCACTTTTTCAGATGGATCGCCTGGAAGTAGTGGCACGTTTACCTGTGTTGCCTCTTCTATTCCAGGCATGTTCTCTAAAGATGAGACTAATCCCAGGTGGTTTGGTTTCAAAGGCGGAAAGCATACACTGGTGCGTAGTTTTCATGGCGGCCCACCTCTCCTGGCGTATAATTTTTCTGATACCGATAGAAAATCATTTCTGGACTGGGTAAATGGGCAAGGCTATAATATGCTATCGGTAAATGACTTTTACGATGCAGTGTATGATATTCCGGACCTATGGCCCTTAAGTGCTAGGGCTTACCAGCAGATTGAAAAAGTACTAAATGAGTTGGCTGCCCGGCAAATTATCTTTTATTCTTTTGGGGGGCTTTTTCCGAGGGATGAGGCCATTCCCAGTAACGAAGAAGAGGAAATACTGTTGGTAAAGTATTATCTGGCCCGGCTTGCTCCGTATTGGAACATTTTACTTAATGCATCTGGTTCGGAAGCAAATTATGATAATTATATTACCAGTAGCAAAGTTAACCGGGTGGGAGCTGAGATACAAATAAGAGACCCATTTAAACACCCGGTTGGCAACCATAATAAAGATGGAGATGATCCTTATAGGTATCAATCATGGGCAGGCTATGCAACGCTTCAGGTGGAAATTACAGATTTGTATGCTTTAAATACGTATCTGTTGAAAAATCACACCGGCACCAAGCCTGTCTACGCCCAGGAAAATTTGTGGCCGGGCAATACCCTGCAACCTTCCGGGCAATTTGATGCTACCACCATCCGCAAACATGCCTGGGTGCATATGTTATCGGCCACTTCGTTGAATTATGGAGATATGAATGGAAGAAATCATTCCGGGTTCAGTGGGAGTTTAAACCTGGCCGACAAAGTACAAGCACGGCATGATATAGTGGATAAAGTATGGGATTTTATGGAAACGGTGCCCTTCTTTAAAATGAGCCCTGACCAGAATGCAGTAAACAATGGTTTTTGTCTGGCCGAGGCAGGACAGCAGTATTTGGTATACCTGCCTGTCAGAGGTTCTGTTTCTATTGCTGTGGAACCCGGGAAAACCTATGCAGTAAAATGGATCAATGGGCAGAATCCCTTGCAAGATCAACGTTCCGGTGGCACAACCTCTACGGGGCAGAATCTGGCTTCTCCTACCGATGGAGACGATTGGCTGGTGTATCTGACGGTTGATAATTCACCCCAATCTTGTACGGCTACCGGTAGTATATTGCGGGAATACTGGGCCAATGTCAGGGGAGGAGCCGTAAGTGATATTCCGGTCAACACTGTTCCCACCTCTTCTACCCAGCTTACTTCGTTTGAAACCCCTTCCACTATTGGCGATAACTACGCCCAGCGCATCCGGGGCTATATTTGCCCACCGGTAACCGGCAATTACATCTTCTATCTGGCCTCCGATGATCAGGGAGAGTTGTGGCTGAGTACCAACGACAATCCGGCAAGCAAACAAAAGATAGCCTATATTACCAGCCATGCCGGCAGCAAACAATGGACGAAATTCCCAACCCAGAAGTCCATAGAAATTGCTTTGGAGAAAGGCAAAAAGTACTACATCGAAGCCTTGCATAAAGAGGCCGTCTATGGTGATAATCTGGCTGTCGGCTGGACACTTCCCGGTAGCACAAGCATTCAAGTGATTCCAGGGGCTGTTCTCTCACCCGTTTTGCCGGAGCCAGTAGCTTGTACGGCTACCGGTAGTATATTGCGGGAATACTGGGCCAATGTCAGGGGAGGAGCCGTAAGTGATATTCCGGTCAACACTGTTCCCACCTCTTCTACCCAGCTTACTTCGTTTGAAACCCCTTCCACTATTGGCGATAACTACGCCCAGCGCATCCGGGGCTATATTTGCCCACCGGTAACCGGCAATTACATCTTCTATCTGGCCTCCGATGATCAGGGAGAGTTGTGGCTGAGTACCAACGACAATCCGGCAAGCAAACAAAAGATAGCCTATATTACCAGCCATGCCGGCAGCAAACAATGGACGAAATTCCCAACCCAGAAGTCCATAGAAATTGCTTTGGAGAAAGGCAAAAAGTACTACATCGAAGCCTTGCACAAAGAAGCCGTCTATGGTGATAATCTGGCTGTCGGCTGGACACTTCCCAGCAGCACAAGCATTCAAGTGATTCCAGGATCAGTCTTGTCGCCTTTTGTGCCTTCGCCTGCCAGACTGGCTGGCTATTATGAGTCAGCGCAAAATCAATTTATTGTCTTTCCTAATCCGTTCTCAGATAAACTATCTATCGCAACACAAAGGCAACAGGGCAAGGTGAGGATAAGCCTGACGGATATAGTAGGCAAAACCTATTTTAGCCATGAATACCAGCTTGCCGGACAGGCAGAACTAACAATAGATTTTTCGGCTTTATCCTTAAAGCCAGGGATGCATCTGCTCAAGCTGCAATCAGAAGAGGGTAAAATACACGTACTAAAACTGATAAAGAAATAACTATACTCTATTGTTATAAGTATCCATTGGTACCTCATTTCATCAATACCCTCATGTAATAACTTTCATAGGAAATAATTTCCTACCTAGAAACCTGTTAGGTTTTTCAAACCTAACAGGTTTAAGCCTAAATCTTAAGTAGGTATTTGCTGAAAGAACGATACTACTTTTAGAAAGATATAATCCAGGTAACCCGTATGTTTCAGCTTACTAGGGGTGTAACTAGCTTAATCAGGAAATTGAGTAACCGGATGTTAGCTGGTCTCTCTTAAACTATATACTTAGGGTACTTCATAATTATAGGCCCAGCTAGTGGTGAGGCTACACAATACATTCAATCCCGGGTGTATCATTCTCTATCGTACTTGCCTGTAAGCTAATATCCCATCCTGAAAAAAATAATCACATAATATACTTTTATATAAAATGTTACTATATTCGTATTTTAATACTATATTAGTAATATTAATTAAGTTTTAGTAAATTCTAATGGAAAAAGACCAGACTACTAGCCAGAAGTATAGCAAATTATTAATGACTAGCAGAGAGTTATTCTGGAAATATGGCTTTAGCCGGGTATCTATTCAGGAAATATGTAAAGAAGCCGGAATCAGCAAAATGACGTTTTACCGGTTTTTTCCAAACAAGCTGGAATTAGCCAAAGCTGTGTTTGATCGGGTGGTGGACGAAGGTTTAGTCAAATTCAGAAGCATTATGCATGCAAATATTTCCTCGGCTGACAAAATAAAACAAATCGTGCTCTTGAAACGGGAAGGGGTACATGAGATCAGCCAGGAGTTTTTGAAAGACTTTTACGCCAATCCTGAGCTGGGATTAAAAACCTACATTGAAGAAAAAACAAAAACTGCCTGGCACGAGATGCTGACCGATTTTAGGCAAGCGCAGCAAGATGGCTGGATACGTGCTGATATGAAGCCGGAACTCCTGTTTTATATGTCTCAAAAAGTTGGCGACATGTTAAACGACAAACGCCTTTCCAGCTTATATAACAGTCCGCAAGACCTGGTAATGGAGTTAACAAACTTCTTTGTCTATGGCATTTCACCACATGAGTAGGTAAGATGAAAACTGCTTCTTCCATAAGGATATTTCTGCTCCTGGTCATTTCCTGGAATGGCTTTGCGCAGGTTACCCAAAAACAGGATACGTTGCTAGTTAAAGGGCAAATATCCTCCTGGCTAAATATCAATATGGATAATAAGATGCCACTCTGGCTGGGTGGGCGGTATATTCCTCAGGCAAATTATACCTTACAGTTTCCAAAAAATAAACTCATTGATTTTGAAGGTTCACTCAATATAAGCGGTCAGGCAGGATTTCACCCGTTTGACAGTGCCACTGCCGATGGGAGTATCAGGCCATACAGAATTTTTGGGCGGTATTCTGCCAAACAATTCGAAACCAGAATCGGCTTGCAAAAGATAAACTTCGGTTCGGCCACCATGCTGCGTCCCCTGATGTGGTTCGACCAGGTAGACCCCCGCGATCCCTTGCAACTAACCAATGGTGTCTGGGGCATTCTGGGCAGGTATTATTTTCTGAATAATGCCAATATCTGGCTGTGGGGGCTATATGGCAATGACCGGCCAAAAACCTGGGAAATAGCTAAAACAAGCCAGAAATACCCGGAATTAGGAGGCCGTTTCCAGAGCCCGGTACCTAAAGGGGAAGCTGCTATAACGTATCATTTCCGGATGGCCGACATGGGAGAGTTCGTGAATGCAGAAATGGAACAGGTGCCTGAAAACCGGATTGGGTTGGATGCTAAATGGGACATAGGCATTGGGGTATGGGTGGAGGGCGTGTGGATACATAAAAGCAAAAATGTGGGGGCTTTTACCAACCAAGAACTCATAACCGTAGGCGCTGATTATACCTTCGGCTGGGGAAATGGAGTAAATGTGGTGTATGAACAATTTCTCTCCTCTTACGATGAAAGGGTTTTTGCTTTTTCGAATAGCATTACCATGTCGGCGGTATCACTTTCTTATCCGCTGGGTATGTTTGATAACCTTTCTTCCATTGTGTATTACGACTGGATGAATAAAAAGGCCTACAATTTTGTGAACTGGAAACACCAGTTCAAGAAGTTTTTCATCTATACTATGGCGTACTGGAACCCGGTAAACTCCCAGTTGCCGCAACAAGGGGTTGCAGGAAATATATATGCAGGTAAAGGCATCCAAGTGATGCTGGTCTATAACCATTAACATACGAAACATGGAAAAACCAATTGTTCAGATAGACAATCTCACGAAACGCTTTCCGGTGGGCAACAGTGAGTTTACCGCCTTGTCACATCTTTCTCTTACCATTGATAAAGGAGAATTCATGGGGCTGGTGGGTCCGAGTGGGTCAGGCAAAACCACCTTGCTCAATATCATCGGTTCTCTGGATACACCTACGGAAGGCAGCGTAGAAGTGATGGGACAATCGATTGCTACCCTTACCCATAAGCAGGCCGCCATACTGAGAAACTACCACATTGGGTTTATTTTTCAATCGTATAATCTGCTACCGGTATACACGGTTTTTGAAAATGTGGAGTTTGCTCTATTGCTTCAAAACCTTTCGGCCGATGAAAGAAAAAAATGGGTGATGCAAGCCCTCGAATGGGTAGGACTCACCGATAAAGCCAAATCGAAACCCTCTCAACTGTCGGGTGGAGAGTCACAACGGGTATCTATTGCCAGGGCCATGGTTAAACGGCCGCAACTGGTACTGGCCGATGAACCGTCTGCCAACCTGGATGCCAGAAACTCGCATCACATTGTGCAAACCATGAAAAAGCTAAACAAAGAACTCCATACCACCTTTATTTTTTCTACCCACGATGAAAAAGTCATGCAGTACCTGGACCGGATTGTTTCCCTGAAAGATGGGATGGTGGAAAAAGACGAGGCCGTTCTTCACATACAAAACTGAAGGTCTATGTTAGCCATTCAATTAGCTATCAAAAATTTGTTAGGCGCAGGACTACGCACCTGGCTCAATGTAGCCGTACTTTCCTTTGCCTTTGTGGTAATCGTTTTCTATAATGGCATGCTTGACGGCTGGAACAGGCAAGCCTTAAAAGACACCAGAGAATGGGAGGTAGGCAATGGGCAGCTATGGCATCCGGCCTACGACCGCTACGATCCGTTCAGCCTGCAGGAGGCACATGCACCGCTTTCCGGAGAAGTAGTATCCCTGGTACAACGCAAACAACTTACCCCTGTGCTCATTACGCAAGCCTCTGCTTATCCGAAAGGAAGGATGATCAACATTGTCCTGAAAGGAATAGATCCGGACCAGCAAATGCTAAAACTGCCTACCTCGTTACTAAAGGAAGATTCCGGAGAGATTCCGGCCCTTATTGGCAAACGGATGGCCCAATCAGCCCGGTTAAAAACCGGAGACAAAGTACTCGTCCGGTGGCGGGATAAGAACGGAACTTTTGATGCCCGGGAAATACACATTGCGGGTGTTTTTGATGCCAATGTGCCTTCCGTGGACAACGGGCAGTTCTGGATTCCGCTGGGCAACCTGCAGCAGATGACAGGCATGGAAAATGAAGCTACGTTGCTGGTGGCAGCCAATACACACACCGTACAAAAAACAGGGATATGGGAAGCCAGGGACCTGGATTTTCTTCTCAAAGAGTTCAATGAAATTATGGATAGTAAAAAAGGCAGCAGCAAAGTCATTTACTTTTTGCTGCTGGCTATTGCCCTGCTGGCTATTTTCGACACACAAGTATTATCTGTGTTCCGAAGGCAAAAAGAAATTGGCACCTATATCGCCTTAGGCATGACGCGTGCAGAAGTAGTACGCATATTTACGGTGGAAGGAAGTGCCCACAGTTTTCTGGCCTTGCTTCTTGGGGCGCTATATGGGATTCCTTTTCTTGCTTACCTGGCAAAAACTGGTATACCTATGCCAAAATCGGCTGGTGAGGCAGGCATTGCCATCTCAGACAGCATTATTCCGGTGTACAGTGCCGGAATGGTTGTAACTACCATCCTGCTGGTGGTGATTACTGCTACCGTGGTAAGCTATTTTCCGGCCAGAAGAATTTCCAGCATGAAACCCACAGAAGCGTTAAAAGGAAAAATACAATGATCCGTTTTTTGTTAAAAGGAATACTGGGCGACAAAAGCAGAAGTCTGCTGCCAGTAATCGTGGTTTGTATCGGCGTTTCCCTGACGGTGTTATTGAACTGCTGGCTGAAAGGCGTTATGGGGGAGTCTTTGGTGATGAATGCCAACTTTGATACCGGACATGTAAAAGTAATGACCCGGGCGTATGCGCAGGAGGCTCAACAGATGCCCAACGACCTGGCCATTTTAGGGGCAGATACTCTCACTGAGCAGTTGAAAAAGACTTACCCGGACATGGACTGGGTAAAACGTATCCGCTTCGGAGGCATGATTGATTTTCCGGACGAACAAGGCGAAACTCGTGCCCAGGGACCGGTGGTGGGCTGGGCAGTGGATTTGTTATCTGCTGGTTCAAAGGAAGCAACGCGGTTTAATATAAAGAAATCCTTAGTGAATGGAAAACTTCCTTCTACCGCAGGTGAGGCGCTAATAACACATGATTTTGCCGAGAAATTCAAGGTAAATCCCGGAGATGAGTTTACCCTTTTTGGCTCCACCATGGAGGGCAGCATGGCTTTTAAAAACTTTGTGGTATCCGGTACAGTCCGCTTTGGATCGAATGTCCTGGACCGGGGAGCCATTATTATAGACATGGCCGACGCACAGCAGGCCTTGGGTATGGAAGATGCTGCCGGGGAAATACTGGGTTATTTCACTACCAATCAATACGATAATGCAAAAGCCACAGCCATCACTACTTCCTTCAATGCCAAGTATACTCAAAATACGGATGAATTTGCCCCGGTTATGCTCCGTTTACGCGATCAGGGAGGCATGGCGGAATACATCGACTATTCCACTACCATGGGTAGCCTTATGGTTTTTGTGTTTGTACTGGCCATGTCGGTGGTATTGTGGAATACCGGATTGTTGGGTGGCCTTCGCAGGTATACTGAGTTTGGTGTCCGCCTGGCTTTAGGAGAAGAAAAAAACCATATTTATGCTACGCTTATTTATGAAGGCATACTCATTGGAACCATCGGCTCGGTGATAGGCACAGGCATTGGCTTATCCATATCTTATTACCTGCAGGAAGTAGGCGTGGATATAGGCGGGTCTATGAAAAACTCTACCTTAATGATGCCTTCCGTGGTTCGTGCAGCCATTACCCCAACCGCTTTTTATATTGGCTTTATTCCCGGTATTTTTTCTGTGGTACTAGGCAATGCCCTGGCAGGAATCGGGATTTACAAACGCAAAACAGCCCAGCTCTTTAAAGAACTCGAGTAATTAGCATAAACCAAATACAATGAAAAAATTAATCCTTTTACTTTTTACCTGTTTTATTGTTTACCAGGCCAACAGTCAGGATGCGCAGACGATCTTAACAAAGGTAGATCAGAACATGTCATCCACCAACCGGATATCCGAATCCAGCATGACCATTCATGGGAAACGCAGCAGCCGTACCCTTACCTCCAAAACATGGGCCGTCGGCACAAAAAAATCCTATACAGAATATTTGTCTCCAGCCAGTGAGCAAGGCACCAAAATGCTCAAGCTGGAAAATCAGTTGTGGATTTTTTCTCCCTCTACCGACCGGATCATTCAGATTTCCGGGCACCTGCTCCGGCAATCGGTTATGGGCTCGGACCTTTCCTATGAAGACATGATGGAAGACCGCAAACTGACTGATATTTATACGGCAAAAATAAGCGGTGAAGAAAAAATAGAGGACAGAACCTGTAACGTGCTTGAACTTACCTCAAAGGTGGCCGATGTGGCATACTATTCCCAGAAGATATGGGTAGATGCCGAGCGTTTTGTACCGTTGAA
This sequence comes from Rhodocytophaga aerolata, assembly GCF_030503435.1. Lineage (GTDB taxonomy): Bacteria > Bacteroidota > Bacteroidia > Cytophagales > 172606-1 > Rhodocytophaga > Rhodocytophaga aerolata. Next base: position 173,993 of record NZ_JAUKPO010000004.1, on the reverse strand, counting down.
ACAGGAGCTCTATGCGAAAAGTGGCCAGCAACTCAAACTGGTAGAGCTAAAAGATGTAAAGCAGATTGATGGCCGCTGGTTTCCGACAACAGTTATTTACAAAGATATTCTGAAAGGGGGAAAAGGTACCGAAATGAAAATGATGGATATAAAATTCGACCAGCCCATACCAGACCATGTGTTCTCCAAAGCTTCTCTGAAGCAATAACAAAGCCTGCCACAAACAGAACTATTGAATAGGCAATATTCTGAGCCTAAACAACATCCGGGAATTGTTCAGATTACTGGGAATTGGGAAGCCATACTTACTCTTGCTATCGTTCCGTACCTACTTTTTAGAATCGGAGAAGGTGTATGGATGCACCCAATGGTTAGATGCTAGGGCTAATAGCCTGAAGATTCCTGCGGTCAAACTGAGTCTTTCTCCTATCAATGTTCGGGTGCAAGTCTGTACAGGTTAACTGCTGTATGGGGTAAGGAGTAGTTTCAGGTTGGAATCATCAACAGGATATATCCATATTATGTTGAAATGGACTTTTCTTTGGGTATTTCAATATAAAAGGTTGTGCCCTTGTTTTCTTTGCTTTCAAACCCAATTGTTCCATCATGCCATTCGACAATGGTTTTTGTGATGGACATACCCAGTCCTACTGATGGTTCGCCTTTGATTCCGGGCCTTCTGGCTTTAGTAAATTTCTCAAATAATCCTTCCCGCAAGTGTTCTGGGATGCCAATGCCATCGTCCTGGATGCTTATCACAACAGATTTGTTCTTATCCTCTATCCTTGTAGTAATTACTCCGCCATCATAGGTAAATTTAATGGCATTCGAGATGAGATTATTAATAACCTGCATAAATTTTACCTCGTCTATCTCGGCATATATTTTTTCTCTGGATGAGCTGAAATGAAAGGTTTTGGCAATATTTTGTTCTGACAGTTTATACTGCTCAATTATCTGCTGAATTTTAGAAACCAGTTCTACGCGTGTTTTAATCAGTTCTATATCAGCCGATTCTAAAAACTCTTGCTTAACAAAATCTCTAATCAGCGTAATGCCTCTTGTACTGGTTTCTTTAATGAGCTGCAAAATTTCTATATCTTCTTTTTTTTGCGTATTCCCTTCTAGTATGGTGGCTAAGCCCTGAATAGAGCCAAGCGGCCCAGCCAGATCATGCGATAGAATTTCTAAAATAGAGTTTTTCTTTGCCGCATGTCTTTTCAATATGTCACTGTATTTTTTGTATTCGGTAACATCGGTTGCAAAGCCTGCTACAGCAACCCTGCCTGTTCTGGTTTTTATCAGGAAAGCAGACAGGCGAATGGTGCTTTCCGAGCCATCAGGATGGTTAATCCGGAATTCCACATTTTGTTGGGTTCCTCCCTTCAATTCCTGATACGCATTGGTTAGAAAATCCAGATCATCTTTATGAATACTTTTTACCACGTTTTCTGGGTGGGTACTAACACTTTCCCGTGTCAGTGTCCAGATTGACTCGAAAGAAGGGTTTAGGTAAAGAAACTGGCTGGTGGCAATATCAAAAACAAAAACTACCTGGTTAATTTGTTCGGCCATTTCAATAAGGAATTCTGCATAGGGGGCATTAGGCAAAGAATGTACATGCTCTGCTGCTAATGGCTTCTTTGGTTTCTTCATTGATATGAATTTACATAGATTGATAAAACGAAAGCAGCACGTTTCTATGCTGTATACTAGTCTTGGAGGCTCAGCAGGATTTTGTAGCTATCGTGTTTAGGTTTTCTATACTACAGAATTTTTCCTGCTTTATCAACCTCTCCACAGAAAACAATGGTCAATAGATATAAAACCCAGCCTGTTATCTGTTTGTTTTTATACCAAAAGGCAAGTATGTCTACATAAAGTTACTAGGATACAAAGACTCTGTAAATGGATCTGACTATTAGTGTATGCAGAGAGTAGCGTTAGGCAGGGAATTCTTGCAAACAAAAGAGATGTAACCTTTTGATCAAGCCTTCAAAGAAGCAAGACAGGGAAACAGCTCAATACACTCTGCTATGATTCCCTGTCTTACGTTAAAAAATAACCTCCATTATCTCAGAAACTGATACCCTTCCGACAGATTACCTAATCTTTTTCTCAAGCAGGCGAGAATCTATACTATCAAATTAGAGAGGATAATTGTGTGATCAAGGTTGGAGCAGTTCATTTTCTGCACTCAGCCAGTTGGCTTCATGGGCATCCGGATTTTGCTGGGAAAGTTCATAAGCTCTTCGACCGATCTGATCATGTGAGGCAAGTTTATGAACATGTAAAGTAGGATAAGAACCGGCTTTGTTTTTCTGCGCCAGCTCGCCTGCTATGGTTACATACTGCCCACTATATTGATCCAGCTGATCTTCCAGTTGTTGTGGATAACGTAATTGAAGCTTCTCCTCAGGCACATTCCCTTCTTTAATAAAATAGGTATTTTCTGCCTTATATAGCACACCATATATTCTGCTTATCCGGGCAGCTTGCTTGGGAGATGATTTTCTTTTTGCACTTCCGGTAATAGTTTTTTTAGCAGTCGGTGAGCTGGTATCAGCCTCACGGATCTGTCCTTCACTTCCAGCGTTTACGGCAGCCGGGGTGGAGATTGGCGTTGCGGCAGTTTCTTCTACGGAACTGGCCAAAACCTCTGGCGTAGCTAAAAAGGGAGTTGGTGAAGCAGAATTACCACCTATATCTTGCTGAGTGGCAGCTTCCGGATAATTTTCTTGAACTACTTTAAGTGAATCCACTTCCGCCGATTGTGCATAGGTGTTTGTGGAGGTGTCATTAACTAACTCATCGGAAGTAGCCTCGGCACGTGTAGGAGTAACTTTATCGGCCGTAATCTGGTTTTCTTCCTCCTTCGACCCGCCAGGTAACTGAGCAGCTATTCCTGTAGTATCTGTATCTGCCCTCTGGTTATCTTTGTTTACTTGGGGGTCTTTAGTAACAGCTTTGTTTTTGTCTTTTTTCATAGTGTATAAAATAAATTACTGTATGAAGAATATACGACAGGAAATTGAAAAGGTCAATTAAATAATGGACCAGTGCAAATTTTTGTCAGAAGAAAAGCATTAAAAAGGCTTTGGTTTAAAGATAGCAGGGTAGAGTAGGAGATAAGCCCCATTGACTTACAGGAAGATAGTCCATCGTTTTGAAAACCCCAGTGGTGAAGAAAATTTCGTGAGGGCTGAATGTTTTTTCTGACAAAAGTTTACTGGATGAATTTACCCTCTCGATGTATCTATCTTGTATTAATGTACTTATAGGTCAAGCAAGAAAGGCTGCCTACCCGTAAATTTGATTTACCAATGGATAAAAGTATTGAAATTCTATGAACAGGTACCTAACATCAATTTAGGTTTGGTTAAGTCAGCCTTAGCAATGTTTGTAAGTAAAGTAGGTGGAGAAGATCGTGTTTATAGGTTTTTGCTAAATATATCCATAAAAAAAGAAGGCTGCATAACAGCCTTCTTTTTCACAGTTGCTGGAATAGTTTGAAATAAAAATAATAACCAATTCTAACCCACTTAACCCTCAAATAGGCATACTACGAAATACCTCTTTTATCATATTACCTCTCAGACGCAGATGGGGAAACTGAAGTTATACCTACTTTTTAAATTGGGTATTAGCCGTTGAATGTTGCTACAAACACCTAAAATCTTTCGGTTTGTACGGTAGACACTTTTTGTAAGAAACCTTTTACTGGAAAAACACAGCAGAAAAACACTAGCCATTAACGTATACCAAAATAAAAAGCAGATAGACTAGTAATTGATAACAGCCTTATCAAAAATAGTCTTCTGTTGAAAGTTAGTAAGTAATTTGAATTTTATATGAGTATAAGGATTTCCGCATATAACAGAATTGCCATGCTGCGTACCTCCCTATGCGTTCTTACCGGAACATTGGCTCAGCATAGTCTTCCAAGGTAGAAAGCTGTGGATAAACCAATGTTTACGCCGCACAGAAGAAACTTTGAATAGAGGGCTACGTTTAAGTTTGGGAACAACTATCAACTGGTACATGAAGCATGTATTCTTAACCAGGAAGAATAACAGAGCAGATTTGTTAAATATACGAATAGCTGTTTCCATTGCCTATCCTGACTTTGTAAAACTAAACCACGCATAAACATGAGAAGACTACCAGTCTATTTAGTATTAGATACTTCCGGCTCAATGACCGGAGAACCCATAGAAGCTGTAAAAAACGGCGTACAAGTGATGATAAGTTCATTGCGTCAGAATCCGCAAGCTATTGAAACGGCTTATATCAGCATTATTACCTTTGATAGCACTGCCCGGCAGATAGTCCCATTAACCGATTTAGCTTCTTTTCAGATGGTAGATATCAAGGCAACTGGCACCACGAATCTGGGAGAAGCTTTAAAGCTGGTTTCAACCTGTATAGATAACGAAGTAACGAAAACCACTGCTGAGCAAAAGGGTGACTGGAAACCTTTGGTATTCATTATGACCGATGGTATTCCCACCGATGACTGGCAGAGTGGCCTGGAGGAATTCAAAAAACGCAAAACAGCCTATACGGTAGCTTGTGCAGCCGGAAATGCCGCAGATTCTAACCTGCTCAAACAAATAACTGAAAATGTGGTAAGCCTGGATACAGCCGACAGTCAGAGTATAGCTAAGTTCTTTACCTGGGTAAGTGCTTCTATTGGTGTTACCTCTACTAAAGTGGAAGATGCCGGCAAAGAAGTAACCGGGATGAGTGAATTGCCGCCACCTCCATCAGAATTAAACATTGTAGTATAAGAACAGGTAGCTGGTTGAACAAACGGCATCTTATCTAACGTAAGGAGTGAGCTAGTTACTTGACATATATACTAGCTTACCCCTATTATTTTTAGATACAGTTTTAGAAATATATGTATAAAAAAGTTTTGGGTAATCAAGCAATAAAGCAGGAATGAGCGATGTAAAACAACTGGTAGCCCAGCTTTTCAAAAGTAATCACATTCCGATACCTGCTCACCGGATGGCTTTGTTTGAACAGTTTATACAGAACGAGCAAACCCAAACGGCAGCTACGATCATCAGTCAACAACAACAAGCACTTATGGCCAGGTGGAAACAGGAAGACAAGCTAGCAACCATACTTGAGCAGCCGCTTCGTGTTGCCAACGCAACAGTAGGTAAACCCTACGAAGCAAAAGTAGATTTCGGGCAAACCAACTGGAACGATATTGTTGCTTTTCAGGTAGAGGGCCTGGAGCAAGTGGGCTTAGCCTACGACGGCACGACCAAACAAATTACTGGTGTTCCTACGCAAAGCGGGGATATAAAAGTTGTTTTTAAATTCAAGATCGAGGGTGAGCCGCAGGAAGCAGCTTTTCATGAGAAGCCGCTGACGCTTATTATTAATCCTGATCCGAAAAGTTTGTGGAAAAACCTTCCCAGTGATTCAACTGACCCTTACTGGAAGGAGGATGCTGTAACCGTGTTAGCGCCTCTCAGTGACCGGCATATACTGGTTTCTTCCAAACGGGGCCGTTCGCATGCCAATGTAGGCTCATTCCGGGAAGACGATTTTGCTTTTGCCAATCTTGAAAATGGCTGGAGTATAGTGGTAATATCTGACGGTGCCGGAAGTGCCAAGCTTTCCAGAAAAGGGTCTGCTATTGCCTGCCAGAGCATACTAGCCCATTTTAAGGATGCCGCTTCCATCGAAAGTCTGATCCAGTTTGATGAGTTACTGCAACAACATACAGCAAATACTGGCGATGATACACAAAAGAAGCTAAACCGTTTTGTGTACAATACGTTGGGAAAGGCAGCTTTTAGGGCACATAAACAGTTAGAAGCCTTTGCTGCAACAGCAGGCGTTACGCTGAAAGATATGAGTAGTACGCTTGTTTTTACCCTGTTTAAAAAATATGAAATAGGCTATGCCCTGCTATCATTTGGCGTTGGCGATTGCCCTGCGGCAGTACTAAACAAAGATGTATCCGCCGTAACCTTACTTAATTGGATAGATGTAGGAGAATTCGGTGGAGGAACCAGGTTTATCACTATGCCTGAAATATTTCAGAGTGACAAGTTTGCTACCAGATTCAGTTTTAAACTGGTAGAAGATTTCTCGTATTTAATCCTGATGTCAGATGGCATTTACGACCCAAAGTTTGTGGTAGAGGCAAATTTGCCCAATGTGAAGAAGTGGCAGGAGTTTTTAGCAGATCTGAATGGAAATAACCAGGATGGAGTAAAAGTAGAGTTACGCCCAGACAATGAAGCTATTGAGGAACAATTCTCCAGGTGGATGGATTTCTGGAGCCCAGGCAATCATGACGACCGCACCCTGGCTATTGTATTTTAAGAAGATAGGTTTACAACCATACCATACGTTGACAAAATTAGTAGGTGAACACGTACAGAATCAATCTAAAAATTTCATGCTGTGATTAATTTCAACAACTATTCTCCTAAACCCGCAACGAATATAAAGTCGGTGCCATCTACTATTCATCCTGGCAAAACCTACCAGTATGTGGATAACGGAGAGCCTATGCGGGGCGGAATGAAAGATGTCTATTTTAGCCCAGATAAGTCGTATGTAGTGGCTTTTTACCGCGATAAGCAGGATTATAATTCCAGGGAACGGTTAAAGAAAATTGTAACACAGTATTACGAAAGCTTTTTTAACCGGGAAGGCGGCGACTATTACAAAGAACTCTATTGCTGGCCAACCGATATGGTAGAAGCCAACAACCAGGTAGGGTTAATTGTACCGGCCTACAATAAAAATTTCTTCTTCAAAAAAGGATATGCCACCAGTGAAGGCATCAAAGGCAAAGAAAAACAAGGCTTATGGTTTGCCTCCGCAAAGTTTAGAAACAAACAGTTTGCCCTGCGTCTGGATGAGAGTGAGCTGGGAAACTGGCTAAGTTATTTCCAGATTTGCGTAAAAATTGCCAGAGGTGTAAAACGCCTGCATGCCGCTGGTTTAGCCCATTCGGATCTTTCTTACAAAAATGTGCTGATTGATCCGGTAAGCCGCTCAGCTACTATTATTGATATTGATGGATTGGTGGTACCCGGATTGTATCCGCCAGATGTTATTGGGACAGCAGATTTTATTGCACCAGAGGTACTGGCTACCAAGCACCTGGAGTTAAGAGACCCTGCCCGTAAACATGCCAACCGTACAACCGATCTGCATGCCTTGCCGGTGATGATCTATATGTATTTATTGTACCGGCATCCGCTGAAAGGAGGGAAGGTAAATTCTATGGATACTGAACAAGATGATCTATTATCCATGGGTGAAAAAGCACTCTTTATAGAACACCCTACCGATACATCTAACCGTCCCAAATTAGATCAGGTGTCGAAATGGACCTTACCCTGGGCAGATGTTACCAAACTTCCCTATACCATTACCGGCCCTTACCTGAAAACACTATTCGACCAGGCGTTTATCACCGGTTTGCATAACCCTAGCCAGCGGCCCAATGCCGATCAGTGGGAGCAGGCTTTGCTAAAAACAACCGATTTGATGCAGCCCTGCAGCAATGCATCCTGCGATCAGAAATGGTTTGTATTTGATAACACCACCTCGCCTAAGTGTCCGTTTTGCGGAACACCTGTTAAAGGCACCTTGCCCGTACTGGATTTATATTATCAATTTAAACCTTCCGTATGGAAGCCTGAAAATCACCGATTAATGGTTTACCATAATCAGTATCTGTTCCAGTGGCATGTCAACCGGCATGTAGTGAGAAACGAAAAGCTGACCGATGAGCAAAAAGTACCGGTAGGCTATTTTACCTATCATTACAACAAATGGGTACTGGTGAACCAGAAACTCGATTCCTTGAAAGATTTAACTGAAAATAAAGAAGTGCCGCTTAATACGATGGTAGAGCTAACAGACGGCAAAAAATTACTGCTCTCTAAAGAAGAGGGTGGACGGGTGGTAGTGGTTACCATAGCCAATAAATAGCTGAGTTTAGCATACAAAGAAGAGTAGTAGATGCAACAAAACAAGCCATAAAACCGATTTACATCATTGATAAACAAACTTAACGTACTTAAAAAATGAGACTCAAACCTGCAGGTATAATTGTTATAGTATTGGTCATAGCTGCGCTTGCCTATTTTGCTATTTCGCCACGACTATCAGACCAGGGCCGCGATGCTACGGCCACCCTGCCTACCACAGAACAACCGGATAACTCAGAAAGCAGACAAATTCCGGCACCCAATAATGAAAATACAAAGGCAGAGAATACTTCCCCTTCTTCAAGCGGCACAGATGCGAATGCCGAAGACCGGGAGTTTAGTTACACGCCAGAAAAACCAGAGGATGGTGTTTTACGCGGGGTAGTGGAAGTGGGAGCCACCGGGTTCAATTCCTTTGTAATCAACATGGATAATCAGCGGCGGTGGGAAATTGTATCCAAAGATTTTGGACAATCACTGGCCTACGAAGGTCTGGCAACCACAGAAGACATCCGGGCTGGTTTAAAAAAATACCTGGCTATGATGTTCGACAAAGGAGTTAATAAAAAAGACATGCACTTTGTTATTTCTTCCGGAGCCCAAAAAGAGCCAAAAACTACCATAATCGGCAATGAGCTGAAAAAAATGGGTTATGTGGTAAACAATGTAACGCCAGAGCAAGAGGCAAAATATGGCTTTCAAGCCACTGTGCCCCCTTCCTTTGCCGATAACTCGTTTATGGTAGATATTGGGTCTGGCAATACAAAAGTATCGTGGGAAGAAAACGGCAAATTGCAATCCATAGAATTGCCCGGAGCAAAATATTATGAGAAAGGAACCTCCGATGAGCAGGTGTATAATGAAGTAAAAAGAGGCATGAGTAAAGTACCAGAAGGAAAGCGGAACGTAGGATTTGTGTTGGGAGGCGTACCTTTTACACTGGCTGATCAGCACCGGAAAGGTGAAGAAAGATATACCGTGTTACGGGCACCCGAATCGTATAAAGCAGCCGATAAAAAAATGGCCTCCGGACTAAACATATACAAAGCAATGGTAGACGCCACCCAGACAGATACCTTTGTATTCGACTGGGATGCCAACTTTACCATTGGCTTTTTACTAAACCTGAAAAAACAACCAACTGCTGCTGCCCTATGAGTTTTTTAAAGCAACTATTAACACCGTTCGTTGAATTTGATGAAGATAAAAAAAAGGAGCAGGCCGGGGGAAGTCCACCCCTGGTCACTCCTCCAAAACCTGCGGTAAATCCAACTTCCTCTCCAGTACCGCCACCTGTTCCTCAGATAGATGAGAATGCCAAACATCCCTTAATCACAGGTACGGAAAATGCGGCAAATCCACCTCAGCCATTGCCTGCCAGCCAGACACCTACCTACTCTCCATCTGGTACCTTGGTTGGACCCTTACCAGAACATGAACAGTATTTTGAAAAATTAATTGAAGAGGCCAATGCTAAAAATCCGCTTTTTCAGGGGCCGGATTATAAAGAATTTGTTGACAGCAAACTAGATATTGATGATATACAAGATGAAGCCTTAAAGTATAAAACTGCTTATAACATACTAAAAAGTTCTGGCCTTACGAAAGAAAAACTCCTGGCAACCGGCCAGGAATACATAAACCTGATAGGCCGCGATTTAAATACTTTTCAAAGTGCCCATGCTACGCAATACCAGAAAGAAGTAAAGCAAAAAGAATCGCTGATTCAAAAAAAAGCAGAGGAATTACAGGCCTTGTCTCAACGGGTAAATGCACTGAAGGCAGAAATAAACCAGCTAAGCCAGGATATAAACCTAACTAAAGATAAGCTGAATACCACAAAGAATTCATTCCTGCTAGCCGGGGAGAAAAAGCAAAACGAAATTCAAACAGAGTTACAGAAGATTGCTAATTACTTTTAAAGGACGGTAAACTAAAAAATGTACAAATGCTTTGCAGGAATTGTAACTCTAAAAGTAAATGGCAGCATTCCGGTTTGCGCTAGACTTTACATAAGAGTAGGAGGGCAATTCTTTTAGTTCTTTCAGCAAATAATGACCGAAGATTTACGCTCAAACCTGGTAGGTTTTCAAAACCTAGCAGGTTCCTACCGGAATAATTATTCACTGGAAAAGCTATCAGATAAACGTGTCTTTGGGAAGGCTATCTTCTTCGCTTAGCATCCTTTTTTCCTTCCGACTTGCTGACAATAATTGTACGTCCACTAATTTCAGAGCCGTTCAATTCGTTAATTGCCTTTTGTGCTTGCCTTACATCAGGCATTTCCACAAATCCAAAGCCTTTGTTCTGGCGGGTGATATTATCGATGACAATGGTTACCGAAGAAACTTCTCCATATTGTTCAAATAATTCTCTTAACTGACTTTCCTTTAGTTTAAAAGGTAGACTGCCCACATAAATATCCATATAGTAGTAGGTATAAAAATAGATTTGTGTGCCAATTTACTAATTTCTAGGGAATAGCAGGGCAGCCTCCGGCCGGGCCCATGTTCATATAGGCGATTCTGTTGCAACAGAGCTTGGAAACATATAGATACGCTGTTAGTTTAACGATTACTAAAGCAGCAAAAGAAGCTGAATCTGTCTAGGAGTTACGTAAGTATTTTCAGACAAAAATCTTAGTACAACCCAACTAACGCTGATGCTTGTTAAGTATTTTTGCATTATTTCCAGGAATAAAAAAATGTTTTTATATAGGATTAACCTAGAACGACCTGAATAGTATAAATAAATTTCTCTAACATTACTCTGCAGAGGCATTTGCTCGCTAGAAGCAAATGTACCTGTATTCTTATTTAACCTTTTCCCTATATGATTGAATTAACAGACCTGGTAGATGAGCGGTTTATGCCGCACGGACATTGCTATTTCTGGGAGCCTTGGGTGCTTTGGTCGTATGCCATATCCGATAGTATTATTGCGATTGCCTATTTCTGTATTCCGCTTGCCTTATTGTATATCTACTTAAAAAGGAAAGATTTTACCTATGTCTGGATGGCGGTATTGTTTGCTGTTTTTATTGCAGGCTGTGGCATTACCCACGTATTTGATGTGGTGAATATCTGGAAGCCACTCTATACCCTGGATGTGATGGCAAGAATTATTACGGCAATGGCTTCTATAGGTACAGCGGCCGTGCTGATTAAGTTTACTCCGAAAATTATAGACATACCAACGGCCGAACAATGGAAAAGGGTAAATGAAGAATTGCAAGCACTCAATGAAGAGCTACGCGCTCAGCTGGAAGAGTCAAAAGAAAAAGACAAGACCATTCAAGCCTACAAGGAATTTGAAAAGATCACTGAAACCTTGCCGCAAATGGTATGGACCACCAATCCGTTTATAACCAATGGAAATAAAGCCTCTACCGGAGAATCCCTGTATATTAATCGCCGCTGGTATGAGTATACAGGCTATACGGACCAGACACCCTTCCAGGAAATGTTTATTGAAAGCGTATTACCTGAACAACGGGAAGACCTACAAAAACAATGGCGCAAAAGCCGGGAAACCCTGGAAGACTTCAGTTGCGAAATCCAGATCAGACGGTTCGATGGAGCCTACCGCTGGCATGCCGGAAAAGGGGTGTATATAGCTTCCACTAATTCGTGGGTCGGTACATTTACCGATGTTGATGACCAGAAGACATATTCTGAAATGCTGGCTAACAAAAACCAGGAGCTTGTCCGGATCAACACTGATTTGGATAGTTTTATCTATACCGCTTCACACGATTTAAAATCACCCATTGCTAACATGGAGGGATTGGCCATTGCCCTTACAAAAAAACTGATTACCAGGTATACGCTAGATGATGAACTGAACCAGATACTTTCTATGATTGCAGGCTCCATCAGCAGATTAAAGCTTACCATCTCCGACCTTACAGAAATTGCCAAAGTGCAAAAAGAAGATGCAGACAAAGAAGTGGTATCAGTGAATGACATGGTAGCCGAAGTAACTTCAAGTTTAGATCAGCTTATGAATGGCAATGAAGTAGTCTTGCATAAGCGTATTGAAGTGAAAGAAATAGCTTTTGCTCCAAAGAATCTGCGCTCCATTATCTATAACTTACTATCGAACGCCATCAAATACCGCTCCCCGGAAAGAACGCCAGAAATTGTTATAGAAACCCGCAGGATCGATCAATATTTGTTGATCAGGGTGGAAGATAATTGAATGGGTATCGCAGAAAATAACCTGAAAAAACTGTTTAGAATGTTTAAACGCTTCCATACGCACGTAGAAGGCACAGGCATCGGACTCTACATTGTAAAACGGATCGTGGAAAATGCCGGCGGTAAAATAGAGGTAGAAAGTAAAGTAGATGAAGGCACTAAGTTCAGCATATTTTTACCTTACGCAGAGTAAATACAAGGAAGCATCTGGGTGGAAGTATTCAGCTAGAGACACGCCAGGTTGACGTGGAAGTAGGATTCCCTATAATAAAAGCGGATAGATTGCCTGAAATTATGCAGGTATGTGTATATCATCACAGTGGTCGACTCCCTTGACACACATCCAGTGCGGATGATTTCCTTCCTCAAATTCAACCTCCAGCTCCTTTCCTGTTTGGTGAAAGAGTTCTCTGGTATGAAGTCTTGGGGAATATATGGCTGCATTACTTAGGAATGCCGCCCACCAGCTAAAAGAAGAGTTAGCTCTGAAAATTGTTTTTGCAAATTTTAACTTTAAAAAGTCTGGCAGCCAGGTGAAAAAAATATCCTTCCTAAAAACTGACCCTTCCGGATAACTCCAGTCATCGGCAAAGGAAAGTGGAGGAATGCCCCAGTTTCCGGTTCTGTCATCGGTTACCCATTCTATTGTTTTAGGGTCATAGCCATATTGTACAAATGCCTTTTCATACGATTTTTTGGAAATAACAGAATACCCCTGATTGGTAACATTAGCCCTGTTCGCTATATCATCTCTTCTTAAATGTGCCACATGATAGGTGCCCTGTTTATCTTCCATTCGCCGGTATAAATCTGAGTTTAACACTTTTTCAGAGAACCTAAAATAGTCAGTAAGCATTTTGGCCTTGGAGTACTTGGTAAAAATATAGGACTGATAACAGCATAAACTATCAATACATATATTCACTCTCCCATATTCAGCTTCTATATCCGGGTTCATATACTGTATCGCATCGCCGGTTTTCAGGTTATACCTGTTAATGGCTTCCAGCCTGGCATCTAACGTATCTAGCTCTTTCATCGTCTGGTTTAAGTAAAGCCGGAGCTCATCATCTTCAATGCATTTGTGCACTGTATTTTCAAACAAAATGTCGCCTTCCCATGAGGAGGGTAACCATATTTCCAGATTAAATTCATCGGCATAGTGCCGCAGAAAAGCATAGGTAAATAATCTGTTACCAAACCGTCCGTTCCAATGGAGTAACACAATTTTATTCTTGTTTACAGGCAAATTCATAGGGTATGGTGGTATTAAGTAATCTACAGAGGTTTCTATAAAAAAAATTACAAACTATTTTATCACTAAATAAATTTTATTTGATTTTTTTTTATAAATGTCTATTTTTAGGTATTAAAATTCTTATCATAGTAATCTGCCGGTAATAGGTCAGATTCAACTTCAGTAAGTCCTTTAAAAAGGCATTGTTCGCACCTGTATCTTTTCGGTTTAATGTTTTATTTCAATCCGCAAAAGGTTAGTGAATGGTTTTTCTAGTAAATCTCAACGAAACAAAAACATCCGATAACATTTTAATTCCCTAGAGATCTTTCTTTTTCTACAGTTGAAATCCTTACCAAGCGGTTTCAGTATAAATTTTTCTATTCGTATGCTTGTCAACAACCTGTGTTGTAAAAAATTATCAGGATGATAATTGATGCCGACATATTGGCTGAGCTGTGCAATTTTTACCAGTACAGCCTTACAGAGCAAGACTATCTTTTTTTTGCTGTTCGTGGGAGCTTACCTGAAGCCGTATTACACGGGGATTTTGTGGAGGCAACAAAGCTCAAAGCATATCAGACAATCAGGCGTACCAGGGTAAATTATAAGACGGCCCGTTGTACGATTGGTTTATGGGATGTTAAAAACAGTAAACTTGCCCTATTCCCGGGGAGTACGGTGCCGTCAAAAAAATACCTGTTTACCCATGCATCCAGCATAGCTACATTTAACATACTCTGCCCGGGAAGATACGAATTACGAAGGGGCGTACATCCCAGAAACGAGCATGGCTTTCAAAGGCACGAGGCCTTCTTAATGGATGGCTACGGCCTGGTAGAAATACCTCCAGTGGAGAGATTAACGCACACAGTTAGGTTTGACTGGAGCCAATCAGTATATACCGTGGTACTCGCTGGTGATAATCTGCATGCAGCCAGAACAGAGCCGCGACAGGATCAGCCCGATTTAGCCGGGTCCATTATGCTGAAGATGAATTACAGCAGTTCCGGATGTATGACCATACTTGGGCAACCAAAAGAGTATGTTCGCTCCAATAGGACTTATACCGCCTGGAATGGCTGGCAAACCTTTGTGGATTTGGTAAATGAAGTAGGCGCGGATAAAAAGAATTTTACTTTTCTGTTGTTTACCTTTTCCGATTTTGAAAATAAAAACCAAACGTCTTCCGGCAGCCTGATACGTTACGGCTCACAGGGCCCGGAGGTAGTGCAGATTCAACAAAAATTAACGTCGATTATCCGGTTAAGTACCGGATTGCCATATTATACTGGGCCAATCAACAGCCTTTTTTCTGGCCATACGGCCATGTCTTATGTAGTATTCCAGGAAGATTATTCGAATGGGAAAATAGCACCAGAGATCCAAACCTGTAAATTTTTAAGCAGCACAAAGCATTTTCACGCCTCCTAAAACAACCAGATAATGTTATCTATTGAACATCAACTCACTGTTAACGGGATTACCGTATTCCGCGACAGCCATAATCACTCCAAGTACTGGTATTTGCCATCAGACAAAGTGCGGATTGCCAATAATGGCAAAGGGATTCAATTTGTGGCCTATATAGATGGCGAAGTGGTAGAAGGAACCGAACCGAATTTTACCGATGATATGGACAGAACAGGTGGTTTCTTAACACTTGAAGTAGAACTGGGACCCAATGAAGCAGAACTGGACCAACTAAAAAGTAAACTGGAATCAGAAGCAGGAGAGGTGCAACTAGGCCAAGTGCCTATGACCAATGGGGCCGTAAAATTAGTGATGTTCGGAAGCACGGGCGGAGATACCAATTCTGTTGTAGATTTTAGTGTAGCCGGTTCTACCAAACCTTCGTTATTTGGCAGGCAAACAGCTGTTTTCTCTGTGCGCCTGGGCGGAAAAGAAGCACAAATTATGTGGAATCTGCTGAAAAAAGGCTCGCAAACGCAGGTGGGGATTGTATACGATCTGGAGTTTCAGGGGCTGATGCCCGCCTACCATTTGGATATTACTGTAGATTTTAAGGCAACTGAAGATTTCTGGCAACACCACATTGATGCAGATTTTAATCTTACTTCCAAAAACCTGAAAATTGTATCCAATAATGACATAGATCTGATTATGCGCGCCCTGGTAAACCAGGGCGCTATTACCATTAACCAGATTGACTATACCGGCGGAGGAACCACCAGCAATCCATTGGGCTCCGATAACCAGGATGTGATGAAAATTGTAAAAGATCTGCTTTCGCCTACCTTATTTGATGCCACGGCTATACCCCGGGAAGATTACAATGTGTTGGGAAGCACCTTGCCAAGTGAGAGAGAAAATCCGGGTACTACGCCAACAGCCAGTGCCACACCAAGGCCAACACCAACAGCTACGGCTACACCCACACCTAGCCCAACAGCCACAGCTACCCCGTCGCCTACACAACCAGCTACGCCGAGTGCAACAGTAACGCCTACCGCTACTGCCACTACCACACCTACGGTATCTGCTACGGCTACAGCAACGGTAACCCCAACAAATCCACCGGTGCCGCCCAGCAATGATGGAGGAGATACACCTATCCCTTCGCCTACCCCTGAGCCTACACCCAGACAGACCCCTACACCCACTACCCCGACACCGACTACCCCGACATCGACACCGACACCTACTTCACCTACGCCGACCGGACCAACCCCGACACCGACACCCACTTCGCCTACACCCACCGGGCCTACGCCTACACCTACGCCTACTTCCCCAACACCGGAGCAGCCAGAGAAGGTAGGAACCAATATCAGTATTAATGCAGGCTATTCGCTGAAGCACAGGTCTATTTCCCAGCAGGTGAAGCGTAAATTTATATTCGATAGTGCGGCTGCTAAAACCCATACGTATCATCCATCCGGTGCTCTTAGCCTGGAAGGAACAAATTTTGATGCCGATAAGCAGGTGATGCTGGTACGCCTGGGAGATGGTCCGTTCAAAGAAATTAACATAGAAATCCGGTCAGCCCTTGATTTTGAAGAGTTCCAGATCAGGGAGGCCATCGTCCATATTTCGTATGGTTTCCGGGAGAGAGAAGGAGATAAGAGCAAACGCAAACATGAGATCAGTATAGCCGTAAACCCCCTGGAGCAACGGAAGTTTATTAACTTTTTTGTAGATGATTTTGGCACCCTCACCTATGATTACTTTGTTGAATTTATTCATAAGCCCGGCTCCATAATAGGTACGCACGAAACCAAAATCCGCTCCCGTACATTTGAGAATGTGACAGAAAGAGATATTGCCGTAAATATTTCTGATCACTCACCCTTGATTCCGGTAGAAATACAGCCAGGTAATATCAATTTTTCAGAAGATGGTATTCAGTCCGTGCAGGTATTTGTGGCCCCGGGAAAAGATGCCAACGGCCGGACAGTAATCTTCAAAGATGGTGCTACAGACCTGCAGAAATTCCTCATTTTCCCGGCCTTAGAAGATACATATGTGTATTTCAAACGTGAGAAATTCTTTTTCAGAGAAGATACCATTGAAGAAGAGTTTAATAATTTAAAAGATTCGCAGGTGATTGTAAACCGCCCGGAAACCAGAGTACTCAACATTTCGCCGATTCTGGTAAATACTGCCGGCCTGATTTCTAAGGCAATAGTAAAAGTTAGCTACCGGAATGTGGAGGGCGAAGAAATAACAAAAGCTCTTGTGCTGACTTCGCAGAATGGCGATACTCCCCCACCAGCTTTTGCGGTTGTAGTAGAAGAAGAAGACCCCCGGATCTGGACGGCCACTACCCAGTTCCTGCTCCAGAATGGAGATATTCTGGATGGCCTCGAACGTACCTATACCATTGAACAACCTCCCATCAGCCTGGAAAGCTGTGGGCTGAAAGTGCTCAAAATATCCACACTGCTTGGCGCAGATACCTTTAATGAAAACATTGCTGCCATTCAGGTGCAAGTATTCGACAATGAAGGTGGCGCTACCCCTCTGGAAACTATTATCCTGAAAAAGACCAAAGCAGAAGATACGGTGGTGTTGAAAGGAGTAGATGTAGCTGACCCCCTCAGTGCGGTAGTAAATGTATTTAAGAAAGATGGGTCGGAAGAAGTACTCAACTTAGTAGTGCCCAGCGGACTAGATGAACTCTTGCTTAGAATCACCAATATTTAATTTCCACTCCATAAAATCCTACCACCATGTTAATGTTATTTCCAACTGTGAAAGTTCCGGGCTTAGACGATATCGAAATATTCCGGGACCATGAAAAAGACGATACATTTTATGCATTACGGGGCAGGCCCAGAATAGCCCTGGATGACAAAGGCAATCCCCAGCTCTCTTTCTATTTCTTCTCCAGAAATGCCGATATCGCCTATGCCAGCAGCCCCAATAAAGAACTGGTAGAAAGCCAGTTAGGGCAGTTATTGTTTACCACCGACCTCTCTATTTCGGAAGAGGAACATAACACCATTACCGAGTATCTGGCTACCATTGTTGAAAATCCCAACCATCTGTTTGTCAGGTTATACAACAAGCTGGGTGGCGGCCGGAGATTTATGCCGGTAAACCGGGCAAACAAACCTATAATCAAGCTGGGCACCCCCAACACCTGGAAGGAAGGAACGGCCAGACTGGAGTTACTCGAAGGCCTGGGAGATACGTTTAAGAAACAATCCAGTGCGGAAGTAAAACCCTCCTTGGTCGGATCAAACTCTGCGGCCTTTTATGCAACGTTTGGTATAGAGGGCGCACAACTTTATTACGATGCGCTCACCAAAGGCTACAAAGGGGAAGGAAATAACACAGATGACCTGACCCCTCTACAAGCCATCGTCCGGTATGATTTGCAGGGATTTGCCTATGTGCCCAATATTGAAGTACGGGTTACTGCCAATTCCACCCAGATTTACGACCACATGCAAACCTACCAGGAAGATTATAGCAAAACCAGACGAGGAGGGGTGAAAGTAGTAAGCGGCATCGGCTATTACCGGAAAACAGACACCAGAAGTGTAACAGCCAGCAAAACAGATATTGCCAGGCTGATAGAGGAAATGATTGACAGGAAAGTGATCAATATTGAAATTACCGATTTTGGGGATGTAGCGGCAAACAGTGAGGAAATCCGGGAAGTGGAAACCAACCTGCGTACTACCCTGATGGATACAATCATGAATACGATTTTGCCTAACTTCTTCCAGACAGCTTTTATTGGCGAGGAAAAAGAGGCCGAAGGGGAAGATGGCACCACCGGAAACGGGCAGCCTAAACCCAATCCGAATGTGGGCGTAAGTGCCTCTGAACGAGACCGGCCTAATGTGGAAACGCATTATTATTTCCGCAATGATGTTGACAAAACCAAAATCAACAGCCTGGATTTCCATTTCAAGAAAAGCGGCACCGTGGAATTCAGAAGATATCCGAATGGTACCTTAATTACCCAGCTGACAGAGGACCAACGGAAGCAACTGGTACGGCATATTGATATCAGCAGCCCGGAAGTACAGATTCTGGAAGTGCAAGTGGGGGTGAATGCCGATTTTGTGGCAGATAATATCCACAGCATTATTGTGAATGTATCCTACAGCCAGCGGGACGCCAAGACCAATGTAGTGCGGGAAAATTCAAAATCGTTCCTCTATAAAAAGGGAGACGAAGTATACACGTTCCGGGTAACCATGGCCAGAAATGACAAAGGACAATTACTGGATTTCTATAATGTGGAAGCCAAAATTTCCTATATCGGCACCGCTGATTCGCCTCCGCCTATCCAGCTGAATAACATCAGTGACCGGTCGCTGGTTATCTCCTACGACAAACTTGGTTTCATCACTGTTGATTGTATAGCTGGTGATATCGACTGGACGCTGATCAAAGAAGCCATAGTTAACCTGCAGTACAAGGAAGAGCCAAATCAGCCAGATACCAAAAAAGAAATCAGGCTTAGCAAAGAAAAGCCTAACGGAAACTGGCGGTGTTATATGTACGGGCATAAAAATAAAAACTACACCTATCAGGTAAAATACCTCTACGCCGACGGACAAGAAGCCACTGGCCGGGAGAAAACCGATACCAGAGGAACGCTGATGATTGACGATTTGCTGGCAGGAAGAGCAAAAGCCTCCTTTGATGTAATCCTGGATGCAAACACCGTGAAAACGGCAAAAGTGGAGATATTGTATGAAGATACAGCCTTGGGTATTAAAGAAGAATATTCACATTGGTTTAATGCCACTGAAACCTGGGACTGGTCGATGCGGCTGCGGGAAAATGCAAAAGATACATTCAAATACCGCTACTTTGTACAGTACAAGGATGATATTGTCTATACATCGGATTGGAAAGAATCCAGAACGGACGAAGATATTCCCCCTATTCACCTCAGACGGCATATAAAAGCACTGACCATCGACGGAGGCTTGCTGGACTGGAACAAGTGGCAGGTAGTGTATGTAACAGTCAGCTACAACGAACCTGATAAGAACTACTTCGTCCGGAAAAACATCCGCCTGGATGCCAACAGTATGATGCAAAGCTTTGAAGTAATGGCCTTTTCAGCCGAAGGGAAGCCCTTTACTTATTCACTCCAGTTTGCCAAAGCCGGCAGCGCAACAATTAAGGTAGACGAGAAAGAGAATACCACAGATCTGCTGATTGTAGAAGAGCCCCCAGTTGTAGAACCGCCAGCACCGGTAGTTGAACCATCAGTATAAACTAGCATCTTTTCCTACACTCTAAAACAACTTTGTCATGGCACAAAATGGAAGTTATGCGGTTGCATCCAATGCAATCAAGATGACGGCAGTACAGATGCATACCAAGATGATGTATTACCTGGCTTACACCAATCAGTTGCAGGAGGCACCGGTAGATCCAAACCGGGTATACGTAGTAGATGGCAAAAAATATGGGCAACCCAGATTCAGAATCAAAAGAAGATCCGGAGGCGACGTGCTTCCGGATTCAGATGCATTCTGGTTTACAAAAGAAGAGAATACAGAAAAAATCACGCTACACTGTATTATCGAAGTGTACCGGGACGAAGCGGATGTATACCCGCTTTCTATCAGGAATTCGCAGATAAGCCTGGAGTATGAGGCTGCCGGAAAGGAAATTCAAAAACCCCTGGCGATCACCCAGTCGCCCATGATGAATGAAATTAATATTCTGCAAGACCTGCATGCCGAAACGGAAATTGCCTGGGATGAAATTAAAGACTTGCTTATTGAATTAAAAGACCCCAGCAAATCGGCTACCTTTCAGCTGGTGGTTACCTCCGAAATGTGGTGGCAAAAACCTGCTGCATCACCACAGACATCTACCGTTGAAACCCCGCCAATTGTGGTAATGCCTGTTATGTTTAGTGCCGTTATTACCGACACAGTAGCTAAACAGGCAGAAGCAGAACCCAAAGTGAAAGTGGCAACTGCGTTTAGTGCAAATATAGCAGATAGTGTGCGGATAATGGATGCCAGAATAGTAAGAGACCACCGGAATAAAGACAAGGAAACAGGCGGCGTAGTAGTAAGAGACCACCGGAATAAAGATAAGGTGATAATAAGAGATCACCGGGATAGAGTAGTGGAAGACGTTAAGGTAGACAACACCCCTCCAGCACCTGAGCCGCCGCAGAAAATTGATCTCCGCCATGTAATTGTCCGCCAGTACACAAAGCAGGACCAGGCTGTTTTTGGACCCTTATCTGCAGAGTTCGAAGACCCTGCTCTCAAATGGGAAGTAGTGAATCTGGTGAAAGAAAATGTGCCCTATACCATTTATTACAGGCCTACTACCCAGCCGGATGATTTTTATTTTCTGCCGCAATCATTCCGGATCAAAGCCAAAGAACATAATGGGGAGCCAAAAATATCTATCTCTATGCTGGCAGGCGAAGATCCCAATAAACCGGAAATGTACCGAATCAATATTGGTATTACGCTGATTCCCTATTACAATCCAAAAGCAAAGAAAGACCTCTATCGGACCTTAGATAGCCTTTCTAAAGGTACCATTAAGTTTTGTAAGCTGCGCTTAGGCGGGTACAAATCGGCACAGTTCAAATTGAAGGAAGCTTTCGCCGGAGAAAATGCCGTGTTCAGAGGCAAAATCCAGGAAACGATCAGTTCCATTGATCCGGTAAATGGCTTTACATTAATGGTTGATTGCTCGCTGGAGTCTTTTGATTTCTTTAAGCGCGAAATAACCGATGGCCAGTGGATCATTGGAGACATTGTGTTTGAACTTATTTCGGATAAAGGCGGCCAGGAGCAGATCAGTCTGGCATCTATTCCGGTAGAGCTGGATATCCGGAAATTAGCCGGTATTCCGGTAGCCATTGATTCAGTGGTTGAAAAAACAGAGGACGACGAAGTAGCCATTAAAGGCTTCAAGATCAACAATACGAACACATTTCCCATAACAGTAAACGGAGCCGAACTGATGTTGCTCTCAAAAATAGGCAGTACCGTATACGATGCAGATTACGAGATTGGGGTGCAGCGTTCCTGGCCTGTTGCTGTCGACAAACAAGCCGCAGAAGAGGTACTGCTTAAAACGGAAGATATAGCCGACATTGCCGACAGGTTCTGGACAGAACTGATCTGTGAGCCGCATGGTGTTTCATTAAATACAAGCCCGGATGAAGTGTTGGGTAAAGTTATTGACTATGCCACTGGAGACCCGCAGGTATGGCGGCTGGAAGTAAGCTGCCCGCTGTTTGAACGATGGACACAATTGGATGAAGCTACCTTGGCGCCTTTTCAGCAGGTGCATCTGGTAAGTGTGGAAATTAAGAATGAGGACGGGTCCGTTTTTTCTGTACAGCTGGACAAAAACAAACCGGTAGCTTCTATTGAAATGGCTAGAAGTATTACCCAGATTCTGAAATCCCAGCAGCTTTCCAGCCGGAAATACCAGTACAGGGTTGGAACAGTTTACGTGGTCAATCCGACGCACTGGACCGACTGGCTGAACCCCGAATCCACAGCCGCCAATTATTTGAGTGTCATTCCTCAGAAATTAACCAGTTAATCACCTAAGTAAAAATCAACATCCATGATAACTATACCGAGTGTTCTCAATCATAAAAATGTAGCCGTATTTCCCGATGATGAAGACTGTAACTTATTTTATGCCATCAAAACCAGTCCGGAAATCAGAATAGAAAACGGACAGCCTATCTTTAGCGGACTTTTCTGGACCGACCAGGCCGACGGATCTACCACAAGTGTGGCCGGCTTGGCTGGTGGCTGGATTAATTTTGATGCCCACCTGGGCGTAAGCGAAGATATCCTAGAAGAAATATCTGGCAAACTAAAAAGTGCCCAGGTACAGGAAAGTCGCAGAAAAGCCCTGATCAAGAAGGAAAAAGAACGCCTGGGATTAATTGCAAAGGCACGTGGCGAAACCTCCATTCCTGAACCGGATATACCATCTGTAAAAGAAATCAGGTACGGGGCAGTGAATTTTATAGAAGGCACCGTAACGCTTCTGGAAGAGCAGGGAGGCGACCTGGTTCCCTGGTCGTCTGCCGGTGGATCTGCCAGTCTGATAGGCGATAATAATGCGGCTTTTGCCTTGCGTTTGAGCCCTACCGGAGCAGCTATCTGGTACAAAGCACTCAAAGATGGCATCAAGGCAATCAGTATCCGTTATGACCTCAAATTTCAATTACGCTTACCCAGCCTGGAAATTAGAGCTTGGGCAGGCTCCACCCAAACCAGTGAAATTGAAAGAAAAGTAGAACGCGTCTGGCGCAATACCGACCAGGGGTGTTCGGATGCCGATGTGGAACGCATCAATGTGAAAGAGGTAACTAGCAAACTAGTAGAAGAGGGCCTGATGAATATAGAAATCAGAAAAGGGTCTTCCGAAATCTCTGATGAACACGTGAGCCAGCTCCGCAACATGGCTATGAAGCTCATTGAAGATAAGGTGCAGGAAATTATTAAGAGCCGGGTACATGGCATGACCGAAGAAGAACGCAAAAATTCAATGATTGAATTGATGAAGGAAGAAGTGCGTTCGTTTGTGGAACTGCGTTTTACGCAGGAAGATGTGGTGGAGTGGCAGATTGCGCCACAGGGCACCATTATGAATTTTCTGGAAGGTGTGCCTGAAAGCAAAAAGCAGCATATCACCAAACTGGTAGACCTAAGCGAACACGAGGTTGAAACCATTACGATTACTACTTCGGTAGATGCCCCCTGGGATGAAGCACCTTTTGTTAATGCGGTTGTCGTTAATCATACCTATCCGTGTGCCGATCAGAAGCATTCTGCGTTATTCAAAAAAGATTCGCCCAAAGATGTATGGCATTTCAGAAGACCTAAAAAAGATGATGGCATTGTTAAATATACCACTGAGGTATACTTTAAAGGCATTTCAGAGCCGGTGATCTTGCCTTCCGAATCTACCAATTCTGATATCAATATTAACATTGGCAAACTGGGCTTAATTGATGTAAACTTTATTCCTCACCCAATTCTTAACTCATTAACCGGAGATAACGAAGTAAAAGCCATCCAGGTAGATATATCCTATAAGGAGGATACCCACCCGGATCATTTTATAGACACTGTAGTACTAAAAACTGATAAGCCGGAAGGGGAGAAGCTCACAAAAATTCTGGGTAAAATCATTGATGCCCCCCTTACCTATAAAGCCACCTATTTCTCCAAAGACGGCAGTTCAATTGAAATTCCTGAAAAAAAATACTACCTGACAGAAAATAACACGGTAAAAGTACTGGTGCCAAGCCCGTACCAGGATATGCTGGAACTGAGTGTGGAACTGCCCCAGGTGCCAGACGAATCGGTGAGAAAGATTATTGTAGAATTTACCTATGAAGACCTGGCTAACCATTTTTCCAGCACTGATAAAGTAGAGCTTTCCGCAGAAGATGACTGGGAACCGGCAATGGCTAAACTGGTACTGCTTGATAAAACGCAGAACAAATTCCAGTACCGCTACCGCATTATTTCTATAGATGCCATTGCCAAATCTGATTGGATTGAGGGAACAGGCGAAGAAGCTTTGATATTGCCAATCCTGAAAGTGAATATCAATGCCAGCCATCTTAAGTTAGGCACTTCGTTCACCAACGCCTTGCTAACCTTACAGTACGGAGATGCAGCCAATAAAACAACCAGGGAAATTTTCCTGGACCAGGAATCAGCTGCAAAACTCATTACCTGGTATGTACCCCGCACCAACACCAACACGGCCGGCTATGCGTACCAGCTGACATTGATTAAAGAGGATGGAACAACTGTTGAATCAACAGGTACCAATATGGGAAGTATTCTTATCCTCAAAGCGCCAGACCTGACCACGCCAGAACCAGCCTAATTACAGATATGCTTAGTTACAAAGCCCCTTTTTTAGAAGCAGGGAACCTGACTATTTTCAGGGACGATGCCAATGCAGATGTATTCTATTATGTCCGGTTACAGCCTTCTATTGTACTGGATGCCAATGGAGCGCCAAAAATGGAAGCCTATGCTATCTTGCCGGAATCCGGAATTGGTATCGAAAGCGAAAGTATTATGGAAGCCAGCCTGATGATGGATGTTAGCCTTGGCGCAACTGCCCAGGAGCTGGAGCTGGCTGAAAAAGAAGTTAAAGACAGATTGGGTGTACAAGCCAAAATACTCGTGCCCGCACCCATTCATTCCGGCAAAGTATATCTGATTGTGGCGGCTGCTGGCGACGAGCCAGACCCCAAAAAGTGGTTTGTCACTTCTGAGGTAAAACCTTCCATTTTCGGAGATAACATCGCCTCACTGGTAGTAAGGGCTGTGGGGAAAGATGCCAAAATGCTCATTGCTGCCCTGGATTCAGATGTGATTGCCGCCAGTGTGCATTACGAACTGGAAATGCTGGGAATAGCCCCAGTATTTAAAGCCCGGATGAAAGTGAACTGGGCTAAAGTGTACCATCATTTTGAACAGTTTGACAAAACCAATTTCATTTTTTACACCGATGAAATTACAGAAGCCGTTGACCGGCTAAGGGAGAGCAGCGCCATTGAAATTGAGATTCAGGAACTGGACCCGGTAATCAAAAGCGAAGCCATGAAAAGCCTGCTGAATGAACTGAAATCGGAAATAATCAAAAAACTTTTTCAGCCGGCTTCTTCTCCCTTAAGTGCTTCCGCTAAGCTAGAAGACCGGATAGCTAACGGTGTAAGCCGGGTACTGTCGTCAATCGCCCCAGGGGTACATCATATCCGCCGGAATATCGATGAAACGCAACTAAGTGAGACAACGGTAAATCTGTTTCAGAAAAATGTGAAAACGTATCCTTTTAATCCACAATCCTTACTTTCCTCGATGATCCGGGCAGTGGGGGGAGTTAAAGAAAGAATTAAATGGATTAAGCTGGATGAAATACCCTTTATCGACCAGAAAGTAGAAATACGTTTGTCTGCCGATACTTTTAAAAATTCAAATATCAAGTCTGTCATTATAGAATGCCGGGTAGTAGATACAGAGGCTGAAGAAATAACCGTACAACGCAGTGTGGTATTCGATACGGACGATGCCCTGCAGAACCATATCAATTTTACGCGGAAAAAAGACAGCAAATACCGTTACGACTACCGGACTACCCTGTTTATGACAACAGATTCTAACCGGCTGCCCAGTAAACTGGAAATCGACTGGAATTCAGAAAATAGCCCGTATATTTATTTTAATGCGGCTGAGTATTTTGAAACACGCGAAATAACCATAAGCCTGGACGATACCAGTATTTTTGAACATGCTCATCTGATAGAAGCCGCATTAAAAGTAGTAGATAAAAATGACCGGATACCTGTCTTAAACAGAACCTTCTTGTTTTCTGCCACAGATAAAGAGCAGAAAGTACTATCGATCGTTACCAACAAAGCCATACCCATTGGCTTCGACCTGGAACTTACGTACTTTATTGCCGAATCAAAAGAGCACCGGTCTACCTTTACCGATGTAGGTTCAGCTTTTTTCTTTATCCCCAATATTTTTGAAAACAAATGGTCGGTAGATCTGGTCTGTAATGCCGACTGGGAAAAAACCAGTAAAATCATTTTGGAAATACGCATCAAAGATGCCGAACGAATAGATTACATCCAGAGAAAATTTGACTTCACCAAAGAGTTAACCGAATCCAAATTAACCGTTGCTACCAGTTTAGATACAGCCAAAGAAGCCTTTGAATACCGGGTAACGTGTTTAACTACCGATGCTGCCATTATACAAGGCCCTTGGCACCTGCACCAGGGACCTATTCTGGTGGTGCATGACAACATCCAGTCTGAACGTATTATACGGGCTACGCTTACCCAATCTCCCAATTTTGAGGCAATGGACATCAAACAGGTGAGTGTAGAATTTATATACGAAGATAAAGCCAACAATATCCTGGTAGAAAGTGAACGCTTGCCTTTTGCCCAAATAGGCGATACAGTTGAATTCAAACATCCTATGCCTGATTTTAACCACCGCGAATTTGCCTACCGGAAACGGGCCAGAGGACGTGGCGGTGAGAGTTATAAGTCCGACTGGATTACAGAAAGTAGTGAGAAAATAAACATTGAAATTCCGGCAAATATCTGGTAAATAAGAGAATTTATGCTTGATCTAGCAAAACCACTTGGCACACACGAAGGGCTGATTTTTTATGGAGACCATGAGCTTACTGACCTGGTCTATTACTTTCCGGATGAGGTAAGCCTTGCTCCACAAGCATCTCCCGATGGAAATCCGTCTGAGTTCTACGAACTGTTCTTCCAGATATTTAACGAAGGCGATATTGTGGAAGGTGGGATTGATGATTTACGCAAAACAGCCGGAGCCATCTTATCCTTAGGGGTGCAATGTTCCGTTTCGCCTGCCCGCTTAGAAAAAGCCTTGCAGCAACTCAAAGGAAATGGTGCTTTCCCTGAAACAGTCAGTGCTACGGCACCTCCCTGGAAAGATGGGGCCGTAAACTTACTGGTACTGGATGCCATTACAAGCAATACCAATTCCTTAGGAGAAGACGCTTTTGTTAAAAGTATCGTAGGCTCACAAAAGCCTTCGTTGATGTCCGGTGACCTGAAAAGCCTGTTCAATGTACGGCTGGATAGGAGAGGAACCGCCCTGATACAGGCTGCATTGGATGGGGATACGGGCAATGTAGCCGGTGTATTGTATGACCTGAAATACACTGCTATCCGTCCGGCAGTAGACCTGCGGATCTGGGCCAATCTGGGCAGGTGCTATGACAGTATTGCCCATCAGTTAGGCGTAAAGGCTGAATTTACCTATTATGTAAAGTTTTCTTTGGGTGCAGAATTAAACTGGCTCACTAAAAAATTAGAAGAAGATGGAGATTTGAAAATTGAATTATTAACGCAGGTAGAAGATCCGGAAACCATGAAAATGATTGATGAGATGGTAAAGGATTTCAAGGAGAGTATTTTACGGGAAATATTCCGTCCCTATGTAAATCCGCAAACCGTCAATGTAACCAACTTGGATAGTATGGTGCCGGTCGTGGGGGTATCTTATAAATTCACCAAAGAAAAAATCTCTCATGAAAAAGTAATTGAAGTAGACTACCGGGAACGTTCTACGGTTATCCGTACACACAACCCGCAGTCGCATTTATGGGTATTGGGCAAGCAGATTGCCCAGAACCGGAATAAATATATTCAGCGGGTAATATTCAGTGATATCTGGCGGGAGCAATCTTTATCTATCAAACTGGTACATGACTTTAATGATCCCAAAAATGATTTGTTAAGTGCAGAAGTAATCATCTGGCGGAGCAAGCATGGCATTGTAGAAGAGGTGCCGGAAGGAAGATTTTCGATTCCTGCAACGGTTGACCCGTTAAAAAACCTGACTTTCCACAAAGGCAGCAGCCAGGAGAGTAACATTGCCTGGTTGTATGATAGAGATGAACCCATTGGCTATTTTTATCAGCTCCGGTTTAACTATAATACCACCATTGATAATATCAGCAGCCCTGCCGAAATTATTACCAAGCCTGTTTTCAGCACCAACGAAAACCTGATTTTGTTTCCCGATACGTATGTATTTTTCAAAACCATTGAAATCCGGGAAGGCAATATTTCTTTTGAAGAGTTTAAAAGTATAGATGTGGCCTTGCAACTAAAAGATGCGGACGGAGCAATAATAGGAATAGAAATTATTACCATCAATGCCGAAAATACCAGGGAAACTTGGACAATCCGAGGCAAAGATAAGAGCCTCCTTTTTGTGGAAGCATCCAAGGAATACCATTACCACGATGGCAGGCCTTCTGTTAAAACGGAGCCTTTGTTTATCCAGGATGATGAGATAATTATCAACAAGCCTTTTCAAAAATCTACCTTTACGCTGATCCCGGTTATTGCCGGAAAGAATGAGGAAGTGAGTGAAATTTTACTGGAAATACGTGTTGCCTCGCCGCTATTGAACGAGCCCATTAAAGAGCTCCATCGGATAAAAGGACCAGCATTTGTAGCAGAAGAAATCAAAATCAAGCTGCATTCCGACCAAGACCAGCTGACCTATGAAGCGCAGGTTATTACGCAGGATGGCCGAATTATCAGACTGGATAAAGGCGAACTAAAAACCAATGCCCTGGTAATAGATTTGAAACGGATGGATATTAATGAGGTCATTTTTATCTGGCAAGGCCGTAGCCCGGAAGCCTTAGGTTTGAGAAATTTAAAAGTAGAACTGCGGGCCATAGGAGAAATAAGTAAAGAATTAGAAGCCATCGAATATACGGGTAGCCAGGTACCTCTGCCGGTTAAAAAAATATTTCCTACTACCGAGAAGGTGGAGTGGCGGATATTCAAACGGTTTGAAAATGGCAGCAGAGAAAAAGGCGAATTCAAGCCCATAGAAGATCACACCGTGTTGATTGTGGCTGAGTAATGGAAATTTCTATTTAAATCCCCAAGTATGAAAAAATATATCATTTTGGTAGCCGGGTATGATTATGCCAACGGCGGTGTCGATTTCTCCTACATTGCCGACAAACGAAGGTTGCACCTGCTCAGGCAAAATCCTGCCTGGCAGAATGATACCGAGGTTGTTTTTGTACGGTTTGATGTAAAAACCGGCAAAATCGAGCGCAATGTATCGAATGGATCTATGCGTTCGTGGCAGGTGGAATCTAGTGCTTTTCAGGCAATCAACAGGCGCATCCATTACCAAAGCGAACATTTCATTCCTGCCGAAACTACCGTCATGTCTATTACCGATGCGTACCAGTATATTATCAATATTGGAAATTCGGAGCCAGGTACCGTGCAGGAGTTTAGTATTCTGGGACATGGATGGTTTGGAGGCCCGGTGCTAGTCAACTCCTTTCAGCGGAGTGAGTTTAGTTCTGGGGGTGCCCGCCCTTCTGAAAGAGATCCCTGGGACAAAGATGGACGAACAAAAGATTTTTTTGCCCAGAACATGAGCGATGCCGACTGGGATAACTTCAAAAAAGCCTTTGTTACAGATGGCTATTGCTGGGTATGGGGCTGTATTTTCGCAAGAGCTTATTACAATACACGTTGTATAAAGTGATGCAAACAGGTGCCTTCCGCAGCAAGTCATTTGGTAGCCATGCGGATACCGATATGTTCACCATTTCAGTGAATGCTTCCTTTGTCAGCAGTTACTACTATGCCGACCGGACTTTTTTCCCCGCCAATAATAACGAAATGACTTTTACCCGGTCGCTGCTGGATCTGAAGAAGTTCTTCAAAAGAGGAATGCGGCGTTCCTATCCCGGCAGATTCACCGGAGATACCGGCATCACGTGCAGGGCGGCTTACCTGGGGACGTATTCTGATTATGAACGAAGCCATGCGGGACATAACCCCGTGCATTCGGTGATGGTTATTCCCAGGAATACCAGCGCTTACGGAACTGATTTTACCCGTACCATTAATTTTTTTAAAACGTACCTGAATATGCCGGAAGATCCTGAAAACAGAGGATATGGCATGTATACCAGCACGCAAGTGAATCAGTGGTGGAGCGAACCAACGTAAGCTGAACTCACAAATGTCGAAGGCCTGAAAGTATATACAGCCATAGAAATATGCTCTGGACTGTACAAGCTACTAGGGGGAGTAAGACAAGAATAGCCATCCTAAAAAGAAGCAGGCCTGACGTTGCTAAACATCAGACCTGTTGCTATCATAAATTGACCCTTATCGTGTATTTCCTTATTGAGAAGCGACGCCATTTTCTGCAATCTCGAGCTCTTCTATAGTGAGGTTATTCGCTTTGGCAATGGCCCGTTCCCGTTCTGTATCCCGGATGATGATGGATAGATCCAGCGCAGCAAAATTATTTTTCCGGCCAATGGTGGTTTTGCCCAATTTGTCGAAGTCTCCGTTAATATCGGTAAAACTTTGCACCCAGGTCATGAGGGGTTTGTCATCTACTTCACCTAAGAATTTTCCGAAAATGGCAGCTACCGAAAACAAGGTATTAGATAACTGGTCTACAGCATTGGCATTTTTTATGGTTTCTTTCATGGTAGTTACCAGATCACCAAATTCCTTGTCGTTCTTCACATCGGCAAGTACCCTGGCCACATCCCGCAAAGCCTGCTTGCTCTTGACAACCGATACTAGAATGTGTATCTGCGAAGGGCTTTCGTTGTCATCATTTTTCTTAAAGAAATAAATCGTTTTGTCTACGGGCAGATCTTCATTGTCTCCTACTTTGGCAAAGCTCTTTAGATCCAACGTTTGCACAATGTTTCCCTGGTCGCTTACCACGGTAACAATAAGATAGAGTTTGGCAAACCCGGGAAAAAACAGCACTGGCTTAGTCTTGTTTTCGATGATGAACGCCCGCGACAAACGCACCTCAATACCGCTTATATTTTTGGAACTTGATATTCCTTTTGAAATGCCTTTGGGTACCTCTCTGGGTACATTACCTAGGGCAAACTTTTCGACAAAAGCATCTTCTTTGATTGTTTCTAGTGTTAAAGCCATAGTTTTAGATATAGTTAGGGTGATTGACTTTTGCAGGTGAACTACAATTGGTTTATGTGACACACCGCTAACCAGTGGGCCAATAAAAATAGAGGAATACCTTCTCCAGACGAGCCAAAAACGAATTGCGGTAAAATTTTTTAGAAGCCGTTTATTTTCCGGATTCTATGCAGGGAGTAAACATACCCTTTCAAATAAACAAGTAATCGTCAGGAGAATTTTACAAGCTTTTAAATCACAGAACCAGTTAAGGTTTTCTGTTAGAGTAACTTAGGTACTAATGCAAGATATTATAATCAGTACATAAAGACAATACGTGTAAGCAGGTATTTATTAACTGTTTTTTGATACATGCCAGGTGCTGTCCGCAATACTGTTTATGAGAAAATGGCTGAAAGGTCAACCGGAAAGTAGAACGATTTTATACTGTCTGATGCATCCTTGTCCTTTGAAGCGAACAACAGTAGTGTGTTTGTACCGTAACCATGTTAACGTTAAGCAGTAGTGTTTTATCCTGGCAACGCCTCTTCAGGTATCGTAGCTGCTTTCGGTTTTAATTATAGTATATTTGCAAAAAAAGATACAATCCTCTATAAGGATTTGTAGCTATTCTACTTTCAAGGTGGCAGAACGCTTTACGTATACCTTTCGTATTAAATGGACTTCGCTGCTAGGCGCACTTTCTTTTGGTATAGTGGTTCCTACCTTTTTTATTCCCTTAGAACTTGGGTCTGTGGCCCATTTGCTTTCTATTCTGGTAGCTACTCTGACAAGTTATGTAATCTGGGAGGGAAGCAAACTAATTCAGGCACTGGTGCTTTATTTTTTTCCCTGGGAGAAGAGCATTATTAAACACCTGGTGTATGAAATAGCCTGGATATTTGTGTTTTCTTCGGTGATGCTCATTATAGGTATTCTCACCTATGGCTATTTGGTTTCGGCCGTCAATATTACTGTTGGGGTAATCTTGCAAAACATCTTTGTGTCGTTCCTGCTTGCCCTTTTATTCATCGCCTTTAACGAAGGTGCTTTTTTGTTCACTAAATGGAAACAGTCGCTGTTGGAGCAGGAAAAGCTTCGTCAGGAAAATCTGGTGGCGAAGGTAGAAAGCCTGAAAAAACAACTGGACCCTCATTTTTTATTTAATAGCCTGAGTGTGTTGAGTGGTGTAGTTTACAAAGATCCTGAACTTGCCGATCAGTATATTACCAAACTTGCGCAGGTGTACCGCTATGTGCTGGAGCATAACGATGAAAAGCAGGTTGAACTAACCAAAGAGCTTACGGTAGTGAAAGCCTATTGCTTTTTGCTGAATGTACGGTTTTACAACCAGGTGGTTTTAGATGTGCAAGTGCCTGAAACTTCTTTTTACATACTCCCAATGTCTATACAGCTGCTGGTAGAAAATGCAGTGAAACACAACCGCATCTCACAGCATCACCCATTGATCTTGCGTATCTATTGTACAGATACTGTTTTATGGGTAGAAAATAGCTTATATTTAAAAGAAGTAAAAGAAGAATCTACCGGTATTGGCCTTAAAAACCTGGAAGCCCGGTATAAATATGTTACTGGTAAACCCATATTTATAGAACATACCAATGGGGTATTTAAAGTAGGTTTACCAAAGATTCTGGAACAGCCATGAAAATAGTAATTATCGAAGATGAATTTTTCTCTGCCGAGAAATTAACGCTTCAGCTTCATAAAATAGATGCAAGCATAGAAATACTGGCCGTTCTCACTTCAGTGGAAAGCTGCTTGCACTGGTTTCGGAACAATCCGGAGCCAGACCTTATTTTCTCTGACATCCAGCTGGAGGATAAAGAAAGCTTTGAGTTGTTCCACCAGTTGCCTATTGAAGCCCCCATCATTTATACTACTGCCTATAACCAGTATGCCATACAGGCTTTTAAGCAAAACAGTGTCGATTATCTGCTCAAACCAATTGACATAGATGAACTCCGGGCAGCCCTGAAAAAATATGAATACCAGACCTACCGGATGCTCAAAAAAAGCCACCTGACCAGGCCTGAGAAGCCCAGAGAAGACTATAAAGAACGGTTTTTAGTAAAAAAAGGCAGCGGCCTGACTGTCATCAAAATCAATGAAATTGCCTATTTTAAGAGTGAGCAAAAACTCAGCTTCCTGGTTACCTTCGACAATGTAAAATACGCTATTGAACCCACCCTGGATCAGCTTACCGAGCAGATTGATCCGAAGAAGTTTAACCGCATCAGCCGCAGCCGGCTTATTTCGCTAGACTCCATCAAAAAAATACATCCGCATTTTAACGGCCGGCTAAAGCTGGAATTACACCCGGCCGAAGAGGAAGAAGTGTTTGTGAGCCGCGAAAGGGTTCAGGCTTTTAAAGACTGGCTTAATTCCTGATGCAGCCCAGCCAGAAAATTTTGCAAGTCATCTGCTATATTCTACCAGTCGTCTGATTTCACTCGATTAGCTTATGGATATGCGGCATATTTGTAAGAAAAAAACGTATGACAGCTATATTGATCTTCTTTGTCCTTCACTGGTACGGCTCCTTATTCTTCCAGACCTTCTTCTTGCACCGCTATGCGGCACATAAGGCCTTTACGATGTCGCCAACCTGGGAAAAGATTTTCTATGTATTAACCTTTATTTTCCAAGGTTCCAACTATTTAAGCGCCTATGGCTATGGGGTAATGCACCGCATGCACCATGCATTTGCCGATACCGAGGAAGATCCGCATTCACCTAAATACAGCACTGGTATTTTTGATATGATGTGGAAAACAAAGACTTTTTATTCTGCCATCCGCAGAAGAACAGCTGTGGTAGACCCTAAGTTTACAGTGAATGTTCCGGATTGGAAAGCCTTTGATGATTTTGCCTCACAAGGATGGGTTAGACTTGTATGGGGAGCCTTGTATACCTTGTTTTATATTTACTTTGCTCCTTCCTGGATATGGTTTTTATTATTACCTGTTCATTTTCTGATGTCTCCAATACATGGGGCTATTATTAACTGGTTTGCCCACAAAATTGGCTATATCACCTTCAAAGTAAAAGATACTTCCAGAAATTTAATGCCGGTGGATGTATTTATGATGGGTGAAGGATTTCACAACAACCATCATACCTATGGAAACCGGGCTAATTTTGCCTTTAAATGGTATGAGATAGATCCTACCTACCAGGTTATTAAATTGTTGAATCTGATAGGCATTATCCAGTTACCTAAAGAAAAAGCCGCCGCCAAAGTATTTTTGAAAAAGAAAGAAATGGCCAATGTTTCTTAACTAGAAAGTATATATGTAAAAAAGGCTGATACCTTAAAGGTTGTCAGCCTTTTTCTTTTTCTACCGGAAAAAACGAATCATAAACTATCGTAAAATGAAACCATACTGGTAAATTTCATAGAGGTACACTTGGTTTAGTAATGCATCCTTTCAGAACTAGAGCCCCTTGGAAAAAAATACGTAGCCAGCTGTAGCTGATTCCTGGAATAGATAGGTATCCGTGCACTAGGCTAGTTGTATTGCTGTAGGAAGAAGCGCAAAGGAATGACTCTACTTTTATAACCCGGCCAGGTAAATTATCACGATAACTTACGAAAAAATGAGTACCTTTAACAAATAGCTATTTTTGGTAAAGCATCCTGTCCGCCTTACTTACCAAATCTACTTAGTAAAGGTGATCTCACCAGATTTTCTTTCCTACATTTCAACCAGACATGATGAGAATTTCCATTGAAAGAAAATCAGTAAAAGTGTATCCAGATACAAAGCAGGTGATTGCCCGCTTTTTTTTTAAGGGGGATGAACGGGCAACTCATGGTATTGGGCATGTCTTGAGCCTTAATGAGCAAGAAGTATTCAGCACCATTTCACCTATTCTGCAAGAGTATTCCAAAAAGCACCGGAATGTTACTAAGTTGCTAAACAGGCACTAGATATTAAGAAAAAGCCAATGAGCTTCCAACCAGTTCTAGTGGTTTCTTTCAGATGGCCATATTTCTTATAAAAGCGTTAAAGATATAGAGACGTACACCAGAATTTTAGCCATCTAACAATTCTTAACAGCAGGTCAGCCATTTCTCTTATACGTTGTTTCATTACCTATTCCTTTTATCAATGGTTGTATAATAAGTTGAGCTGGAAATAGGACTAACCAAAAACAAATTACTACTATGAATGAGCAATCACAGGATTTATCGGCTAGCAATATGAGCGGCCAGAATCAAGAAGGAAGTAATGCTAACTGGCCGGTAAAAACGCTTACGGCCACCTCCATGATCGGAGATGGGATAGAAAACCTGCAAGGAGAACACCTGGGCAAAATTAAAGATCTGATGGTAGACCTGGAGAGTGGATCTATTACCTATGTTGTTATAGAATATGGAGGTTTTTTAGGAATGGGAGAAAAATTATTTGCCCTTCCTTTAAAAGCCCTAAAGTTAGATCAGGTGAACCGCAAATTTACGCTGAATATAGACCGGGCGCTCTTTGAAAAAGCCCCAGGATTTGATAAACATCATTGGCCTGCCACCAATAGCCATGAGTATTTTCAGGAAGTAGGTTCTTACTGGGGATCATTTATGGGGGCTAACACTGGTGGAAAAGCCTATTGATTCCTTCTCAGAAAAAGGGTAATTCCAGGTTGCCTGAACGTAGTTTCAGATAATACTTTTGGAAAAGGCTTGGTGTGCAATTATTGGCAATACAGCCATTAGTCATGGAAAGTATCAGTCAGCGACAAAAACAGATAAATCATTTTAATAATTATATGGGCAAAACCTCACTTACCGAATTAAAAATACTTTTAGACCAGGTCAACGACTTGTCTATAGCTGATGATAAGGCCAAAGCACTGGAATCTTATATTGAGCAGTCTATTGAGATAATTTCAAAAATGAGCAGCCCCAAAGATGATTTTTTTGAGGGGAGAAAAAGGGTAGCCTTAGATGATCTGCAAAACCAATCTTCCAGGCATCTGAAAGGGTATTGGCTTGAGAAAGATAAAATTGAAAAGATATCAGAATTCAGCCGGGCCCGAAGTGAAGCAAGCCATGCGATTAACAGTATTTTAGTCAGTTTTAATAGGTAAGCAGTTTTATCGGCTTATTTATCTGTGTCTATTCTTGCTTTATGGGCTTTTTTAGCTTTCAGAGCCATCTTAGATTCCTTTTCAACATTTGACGCACTTTGCTTAGCCAGCTAGCTTTATTAACTTCCATTTTGTAGTCGTGTTGCATGTTTCCGGCATCCGCCTCAGATTCCGGTCCACATCACTTTTCTGGGTTCTGTTTGGATGGTTTCACTTTCTACTACTTCGGTTTTAAGCCCATCTGCATTCTGTTCATTAGCTTCTTTGGCATACTGTTTTTGGCGGTTTATTCCTATGGAACCAGTTTGTGCATACTGACGGACACAAAGTCTATAAATGGAGCTTACGAGGACTAT
The DNA here is from genome assembly GCF_030503435.1 of Rhodocytophaga aerolata. GTDB lineage: Bacteria > Bacteroidota > Bacteroidia > Cytophagales > 172606-1 > Rhodocytophaga > Rhodocytophaga aerolata. The sequence continues at coordinate 137,154 of NZ_JAUKPO010000004.1, read as the reverse complement.
AATAATGGATTTGATAATCATAGTTTTTCCCAATTAGAGGCAGGATATAAGTAGCACATTATTGATTTAGTATTGGAATGATACATTACCTTGTCTGTTAGTTAGTCAGTACACAGGGGCCAATAGGGTGTTTGTCAAAAAAAAGACGTATCTTGAGAAAAAAGCTATGGGGAATTATATAGAATTAATCAAAAACCTTCCGGAAGACAATCAGACTCTTAGTGAATTAAAAGATACCTTCAATAAAGATGCTCAGGAAATGAACCTGAACTGGCCTAAGTTATCTATGGAGCGAAGAAGAGAGTTGTGTAGTAAGATGAGTGCTACGCAAGTGCAAATAACCGCTTTAAAAACGGAAGAAAAGACCCCTACTACCTAGGGGTCTTTTCTTTTAATTCTGTACAGTAACCTAATGGCCTCCTCCTTAACTGATTTATCTAAAAAGTAGGTAAGCTTTAGGTTGGGCTTCCAGCGTTTTTAACAGGGAAGTTGTTTAAACTTATTTGAAATGTTATTAAGGTTATGACTAAACTAGATGATGTTGAGCCTATCATCTTACTTTTTTGTCATTGCCACAGGGCAAAACGCACGTTTTGAGCCAGCCCAGTGCCTTGAGTAACAAAATAGGTCTAGGAAAAATAATGCTTCTTCCCTGCATTCCCAACACACTCTCGCTATTTTTCCGGGCCTACGCTCTTTATTTAATAGTATTCAGAAAAGTTTAAACAGGTTCATGGTATGCGAAAAAATCTGAACTTTTAAATAGGAAAATATTTGACTAATAAAATCAGTTTTATATATTTACATAACTAGTTATATAATTAATTATGTAATATGAATTTCTTTTCTAAAACAGGCAAAATGGCCCTTGGCAGCCGCTTACGTTTATTGACTGCCAAAATAACGGATGACGCAGCTCAAATATATGCGTTATACCAAGTAGAGCTTTCCCCAAAGTGGTTTCCGGTATTTTATATTCTTTCGGAGGAGGGAGAAAAAACCATTACAGAAATTGCCCAGGCAATCGGACATTCCCAGCCTTCGGTCAGCAAAATTATTAAAGAAATGACGGTAGCCGGACTAGTCAAAGAAAACCTGGAATCGCCAGATAAACGAAGAAATAGTGTTTTACTGACTCAAAAAGGTAAGGAACTTTCAGAAAAAATTAAAGTACAATACCTAGATGTGGATGCCGCCATAGAAAACATTATCTCCGAAGCCACGCACAACTTATGGGAAGCAATGGCAGAATGGGAGTTCCTGCTGGAACAAAAGTCGTTGCTACGAAGAGTGCAGGAACAAAAGAAAATGCGTGAGAGTAAAGAAGTGCAAATTGTGGAGTATGAAGCTCACCATCAATCCAAATTTAAATCCCTCAATGAAGAATGGATTTCTACGTATTTTGAAATGGAAGAAGCCGACTACAAAGCCTTAGATAATCCCAAAGAATATATTTTAGATAGAGGCGGAAAAATATTTGTCGCACTCTACAAAAATGAGCCTGTTGGTGTTTGTGCACTTATCAAAATGAATGACCCTACGTATGCGTACGAACTGGCTAAAATGGCGGTATCACCCAAAGCACAAGGTAAAAACATTGGCTGGTTGCTCGGTCAGGCGGTTATCAATGCAGCAAAGGAGCTGGGATCATCCAAACTGTATCTGGAAAGCAATACGATTCTCAAACCTGCCATCAACCTCTACCACAAACTAGGTTTTCAGAAAATTGCCGGACGCATCACGCCTTACAAACGCTGTAATATTCAGATGGAGGTAGACTTAAACGCTTCCAGGTAGGGTATAAAAAGCAGATACCAGGTAGACCATCATACATTCCCTAGCCCAAAGCTTCTGTTAGGATGTTCATCTGGAAGCCGAAGGTTGATAAGAGGTAGTAGTTGTTGTATGTACAAGTTTTGCTTGCCTAAAGCTGCATGAACTTAGGAGGCTGAGACCAAATGGTATAAGATGAGATCAACAAGATGTCGCCAAGACTTTTGGGCCAAGGTTTCTGTACTGACAGCCGCAAGCCAAGCGCAGCCTACGTTAGTTACTAGGCTGAAGTAGCCAATGCGGCTGTCAGGTTTCTTATTTGTACAGTTACCTTACTTTTTTTACATTCACTGCATTCATTCCTTTGGGACCACGTTCTGCTTCATAGCTCACCCGGTCATTTTCTCTAATCTCATCTTTCACTGCTGACATGTGCACAAACAGATCATCTCCTCCATCTTCAGGTTTAATGAAGCCGAAGCCTTTTGAAGTATTAAAAAATTTTACGATACCAAATGCCATACATTTTTAGGTTAGGGTTAAAAGCTAAAGATAGTATTCTTTTCACTAGAAGAAAATTTTATTTTGCTTGCTGCTCATTGTAATCTTGGAAGCCGACAGCTGAATGATGGATTAGTAAGGCCAGGATGAGTATTTTCACAGATATGTCATGTAAAAAATAAGTAAAACTACCGGCATGGCATTAGAATAAAAAGCCATTACATGTAGAGGGCTTACGCCTGTGTAAAGGTAGCCATGGGGCTTGTTGCTGGTTTTATTTCTCTCGTATAGCGTATCAGCAGCCGGGTCAGAACTCAGGTAGGGCTAGCACAGCGCATTCGTCGATAATTGTATGTAAAACACCTTCTTCTCAGCGTATCTTACTAGTATGATGCACATACTATTTTAGCAGTCCCGACAAACTATATTTTATTCCGTTAATTAATTAACCAGGGAAAAAATTAGTGATAGTGGTGGTAAAATACCAGCCATCCATCAACCCTGTATAGCGCATATTTCTTTATATTTGAATATACCAGCTATGTATATCCAATCTCCGGCTGCCTTTAGCGGCTGGTCTATTGGTAGCTATTAGAATAAATACAAAATGTTATGAAAACCATCTATATGACAATGTGTATAGTCTTAATTACTATACTACCGCTCCATGCTCAAGCTACTTTCGAAAAAATTGCAGTAAAAAAAGGCTTTCCCAATCCCGGCTACAAATATGGAGAAGTCTTTTTAAGCCTTCCAGCCATAGCACCGGTGCTGAAAAAAAATGAACAGGCCTACAAGTTGATCAAACCGGCCAAGACTAATTATTCATTAGCCAATTTCTTTGGGTATTTAGGCATAGGTATGGCAATGGCTCCCTTATATTCATTGTTTCCACCGCCTAATACACAACTGAGAGAGGACAATGGCAAGTTAGTGTGGTCGTTTGTTGGTCTTGGCCTTGGTACGTTTGCTGTTGCCATCCCTTTACGAATCAAAGCCCATAAACAAGCCGCAAGAGCTGTAGAGGTATACAACGCAGGTTTAGAAGGCCAATTATATAAGCAGCAACCCTTTGAGTGGAGAGTGGGTACAACAAATAATGGGATTGGTCTATTAATCACCTATTAAAAATAATAGCCACCAAAACCATGCACAGTCGTCAACCGAGCCGCTGACGTAATAGGCTGATCCGGGAGGCTTCGGCTGCGGGTGCATTTGGTCTATTACCTTCAAGCTAAAAAAAGACAAAATGGAGAATAAAAAAGAACACCTGAATCCTGAGGGGCTTTTCAAAAGTCCTGCTTTCTCGCAAGTAGTAACAACACAAGGGAATGGTAAAACCATTTACATTGGTGGACAGAATGCAGTCAATAAAGACTTAGAAATTATTGGAAAAGGTGACTTGTCAAAACAAGTGAAGCAGATTATGTTAAATCTGAACATTGCTCTTAAATCGTGTGGAGCAAATTTTAGCGATTTGGTAAAACTGAATATACACCTCCTCCAAGGTCAAGATGCTAGAAAGGGATTTGAAGCAGCACAAAAGTTTCTTGCTACAGTTTCACATCCACCAATCGTTACTGTTTTATTCGTAGCTGGGCTAGGGCATCCAGACTACCTGGCGGAGATTGATGCAATTGCGTTTGTTTCAGTAAAGTAACTTTACTGCTCGAAAAACACTCAAATCTAAAGATTAAATCAGTAACATAATAAAGCTAGCAGGTAACATCCTGCAAAGGATAACTTTGGCCCAGCTACACAAACCTAAGCTGAATCCAAATGTATACGTAGGTTCATATTACGTTAGGCGACATACTAACCGCCGAAAAAATGCTGGTACCAGATTCTTATAAAGAATTTAAGAAATTCAGATACAGAGGGATACTTCTTTCAATCCATTCGCCCGAAGCATTTAATTCAATCCCATAGTAAGCAAAAAGTGGTTGGTAGTCTGCTCTTACATATTCAAAAGTAAGTTCGAAAGGCCTGGTTAACTCAGCTAAGGTATATTTGTATTTTTCAGATGAACGGTATTCATGTTCATCGGCCCCTGCTGAAATCGCCAAAGCAATTTTCTTTCCCGAAACTTTGTAACCACTTTTACTGCCAAAAGCCCAGCCATAAGTCAAAACTTCATCTAACCATTTCTTAAAGAGGGGAGGACAATTGAACCAATAAAAAGGAAATTGAAATACAATTTTGCTGTATTGCTCAAGTAGTTTTTGTTCTGCCAACACATCAATTCTTTCATCAGGATACACTTCATACAAGGGATGAACAACATACTTGTCAGGGTATTTATTCAGTTCTTCAATCCATCTTTTATTTACAGCCGAACTTTTAATATCGGGATGGATAACAATTACTAGTGTTTTCATGCGGTCAAAATGTAAAAATTTGCTGAGGCAAAAATAAAGTGCATCACCTAAGTTTTGTACATTAGCAACCCATTGTAGGGTACTATAAAAAATGTAAGTAATGTCAGCAGTTAAGGAAACCTCAACAAACTTTGCCAATAAGCAAGCATTAGCCGAGGAATGCCCAGAAGTGTATGCGGCCAACACAATCGGCGGCCAATGGGCTTTAGTGATATGTTCCTGGTTAATGAAGGGAAAACTTAGATTTGGAGAATTGAAAAGGCTTCTGCCCAACATAACCGAAAGAATGCTTACGTTGCAGTTGCGAAAGTTAGAAGCAAAAAAAATTGTGAAACGAACGGTTTATGCAGAAGTTCCGCCACGGGTAGAATACGAATTGACCCCAATTGGCTACGAACTGGAACCTGTTATCAAACAACTTGAAAAATGGGGTGAGAAACACAAAAACCTAAGGTAACAGAAGTACCTGGCCTACCACCAGGCAATCCGTTAATCGATCCCTTCCAACCGGAAAGCCTTACCACTACGGGACCGGTCTCCGGTTGCCTTTGAATTATCGCTATCGAAGAAAATTTACATGATGCTACAATTTCATGCAGATGCCGTTTCAGCTGAGTACAATGAAAATGGGGTTTTAGTTAATGTTTTTGCTGATTTGCAAGAACGTATAGAGGTAAATCACTACTTTCTGATTCAATGTACGAATGAGGATGACCGACAGAATATTGCATCAAATATAGATACCTACTATATAGAAAGGGATGATCAGGGGTATAGTACCTATGGTGGCATTAAAAAGCTTAGCCTTAGCCCTCATCAGATAAACATTGAATTAGATGAACTAGGGCAAAAAAAGTTGGAAGTGTCAAGAATAACCATTGGCTTTGCTCTTACTAATGAAAAATATATTTATTTAAAGCAGCAGCTAAAGAAAATATTCGACGAAAAGAGATTATCTGTAGAAGCATAAAAAGCTTAGGTATGGGTTAGGTTCATGTCAGCCATCATATAATGTTATGAACGCAAAGTATATACTCTGGATATTTCTGTTATTGCTATCAGGATGCTTTCCGGATGACCCGGATTTAGAATTTACCTTGCCACCCGAGACGCAAGAAGGAAAGAATACAGTTGGTTTTCTGAAGAATGATGAGGTATGGGTCAATTATGGTAAAGACTGTAAATTTATCGGCGGCTGTCAGGAAAGCATAGAAAGTAGTTTTTATACTTACAAAGAGGGAAAAACACTTTTGTTGACAGCGTTGCAGTTGATAAGACGCGACAGAAAACTCGCTGTATCGCAGCATTTCGATATATCGCTTGACAATATTAAAGGCACAGGTGTGTATTTGATAGATGGCACAAGGCCTGATGATAGAGTATCTTTTAGTGATGAAACAAGAAACGTCAATCATTACTATCTGATTGACTCGACTAAAACACCTTTCAACTTATATATAACTAAGATTGATACTATCGCAGACATAGTCTCGGGAAGATTTGAAGGAGTCCTATACCATCACACAAATAAAAAAGATTCCATTATTATCAGAGAAGGACGTTTCGATATAAACATAAAAGAATGAAACGTTGGCTAACATCGACTTTAAACGGACAGCGGCCCATTTTAAATAACAGGCTTACAACCGTGTGACTGGTTGGCTTCCCGAACAGCCTGCGAAAAGATATACGACTTTTTTAAACAGAATCAAGGTGAAAACAGGTAAGCAAGCGGGTAGAAAAGAGCATTCAACAAGCTAATTCTTTCATCTTGCAGGTAGAAGGAGCTTGCCATAAAATGGCATCCACACTTTCGATATTCGTTTGGCCTATAGGGCAGGCTTGCTGTTATCTGGCTAATATAGGCGATTCCCGGATATATAGTTCTTATCAAGGCCAGTTGCAGTTGCTCACCAAAGATGATGCAATTATGTTTAAAGAGAGGGTACTCATGCATGGAGGGGTACGGATAATAGATAAATATATGCTCAGTAAAGTGATAGGGATGAGTAATCTACAAATATCGGTAACAGAAAAGCCTTTGAGAGAAGAAGAAATTATTATATTAGCAACCGATGGGTTTTATGACGCTAGAAAATCTATTTACACACAAACGATGGCCGGACTTAGCTTGCAGCAGCATCTGGAGGAAAGCTTTCAGGAGACAGTAAAAAAGTTTGAAATTTTGCGGGGAGATGATTTCACGGTTGTTATGATAAAGAAACGCAAACACAGCAGATAAGGCCAAAGGTAGTTGGTAAACCAATGTGTCACAGCTAAATGGCACCGCATAGAACAAGGCATAGGTCAGTGCACAGTAGCTTAGCCGAAAGCCAGATAACTTCCCGGACAATTGAATTTTCAACACAGTAATTGGGTCCCAGAGAGCACGCAACAGATTAATTTCACCCTGCAAATTTTAGTAATTTCACAACCGACAGAATACGAATGATCAATAAAATGGAGATAAAAAACATTGAGAAATTTTTCCTCAACACCATATTGATAATTTCAATAGCAGGCGTGTTTTTAGTGCTTATGTCTAATGTGCTGCTATTTCCTGAAGATATCTTGTCTATTTATATTTCCATTGCCATATTAGCTGCATGCATTGTTGCATACATACTCAGGCGTAACTATCCTACGGTAGCCGTATTAACGGTGACTTCGGTTGTTTTGGCAGCTATGAGTTACCAACGTTTAACAATACCAAATACCACCACCACCTTAGCGGTTGTGCTCATTGTAGGTTTTATTTTTTCTATCATGTTAAAAGGGCGAATCATGTGGATAATGCACGGAATCACCTTTATAATTATCAACACCCTATTTCTCCATCATATACAAGATGCCCTTACGGCAGGCATAACGTACTCTGTGTTATATTTCATTCTTACCTATGCAAGCGGAGTATTGAAAGCAAGCTACGATAGAATCCACCAGCATTTGAGAGACACCAATAGCCAACTTAAGGAGAAGGCAAAAGAAATTGAAGCCCAAAACGAAGAGCTACTGCAAATTCAAAACAATCTTAGCGCATTGAACAGAGATCTGGAAAAAATAGTAAATGAACGGACAGCAAAGATTCAGCTTCAAAACGAAATATTGATTAAGTACAGCTATACCAATGCCCATCAGTTAAGAGGTCCGGTAGCACGGCTGCTTGGACTTGCCTCCATCTATAAACTTGAACCAGACACGGACCCAGCCTTTTTTATTGAAAAAATGGTGGATCAAGCCATGGAGATTGATTCGGTAATAAAGCAGATTAACCTTGAGTTAGAATCTAATCATGTAGAATCTAAATAGGGGTGAACCATGACTTTAATAAACCCAATGATATTTTCTCATTCCCTAACGCTAAGTCTGCTAGGATATCGGTTTACTCGTTCCGTAAAGATTTTACCGGATTCATTAAGGCAGATTTTACTGCCTGGTAACTCACGGTCAGAAGTGTGAGTAGTAAAGCTCCAATACAGGTTAAAAATATAATCCAAAGTGAAATTTCTGTATGATAGGCATAGCTGGCTAACCATGTATGCATTATCCCATAACTGATAGGGATGGCTAGTATACAGGCAAGAATCACCAGGGTAACAAACTCTTTTGTTTGCATATGCCAAAGTGTATATACGCTGGCTCCCAGTACTTTTCTGATACCAATTTCTTTGGTACGCTGCTCGGCCACAAAAGAGGCTAAGCCAAATAATCCCAGGCAGGAAATAAATATGGCAAGCAGGGAAAAGACACCTGCCAGTGTACCAATGCGTGCCTCCTGGCTAAATTTATGGGCATATGCTTCGTCTACAAACGTATAGTTGAAAAGGGCAGAGGGAACAATGTTTTTAAAGACCGCTTCTATTTTAGGCAAAGCCTCGCTGGCACTTACTGCCGGATTAATTTTAATATGGAGCAGCGCGTAGGCATCTTCATTCGTAAAGTATATAGCCGGCTGAACTGGCTCATAGGGAGATTCCATTACTATATCTTTTACTACACCAATGATGGTTCTGGTCCATTTGGGCGTACCAAATTCATCCACATCCGTAAGTTTTTGCCCGACCGGATTCTGTAAACCCATGTACTGGACCGCTGCCTGATTTATGATGATGGCATCGGTTGAGTCAGTGGCTAAGGCTGTAGAAAAATCACGTCCGGCCACTAGTTCCCAACCTACTGTTTTTCCATAGTCAGGACTTACATTACATCTGACCAAGGAGGCATCCAGATCGGGATCTTTACCTTGCCATTCATATCCGCCGGTTACATTCCATACTTCTGTCAAGGGAGAGGAAGAAGTGGCTACTGAGGCTACTACGCCGCTCCGGAGCAGTTCGTTCCGCAGGACTTCCTGTTTACTTTTGTAGCCAGGATCACTCATATCTAGGGTAAGTAAACTTTGCCTGTCATACCCAATAGGCCTATTGCGGGCATACTCGATTTGCTGATATACCACCAGCGTACCCATTATTAACATGACAGACACGGTAAACTGAACAACTACCATTACTTTACGAGGCAAGGCAGCCGTACGTCCGTGCTGTATTACCCCTTTTAATACCTTCACTGGCTGAAAAGAAGACAGATAAAAGGCAGGATATAACCCAGCCATACAACCTGTCAGCAGAAGAAACGGAAGCATACATGCCCAGAAAAGAGGCTGACCAAAAGGTAAAGCAATATCCTTATCTGCTAGTTCATTAAACGGATTTTGTACGAGCAGAAGCAGCACTACCGCCACCGAGAAAGCCAGGAGCACTACCAAATACGATTCACTTAAGAATTGCACGATTAACTGTCCTTTCCCGGAGCCAATTGCTTTGCGGACGCCTACTTCCCGGGCACGGGTAGAAGCACGGGCCGTACTTAAGTTGATAAAGTTGATACACGCCAGCAGCAAAACAAAACTTCCAACGATGCCAAACAGCCATACATAGGTAATACGTCCTCCGGCAGGTTTTCCATTTTCAAACTCGGAATATAAATGCCAGCTGCTCATAGGAATGAGTTGCACAAAGGGCTTATTCTTTTCTATCGTGGTGAAAAAATCTTTGGGTACGTATTGGGAATATAAGTCTTTGATAGCTGCATTGGCTGTTTCTATGGGCGTATTAGGTTGTAGTTGTACATACACATTCACTGTCCGGTTGTCCCAGTCAGTAGCACCTTCTTTCATCCACTCCCGGTACGAAACAAGCAGAGGCCAGGGCAAGAAAAGGTGAATGTCGCTGAAATGGTTATTCCTGGGTATATCCTCATAGATGCCTGTTACCGTAACTTCCAGGAGGTTATCTATGCGTAATCGCTTGCCCATGGGATCTTCCTTGCCAAAAATGGTCTCAGCTGTAGATTGTGAAAGTATCACCGAATGAGGGTCATGCAGACTTTGATAATTGCCCTGCAGCATACGTAACGAAAGCATATCCAGGGCATTTTCTTCTATAAACTGTCCTCTCTTACTGAATTTTTTATCTCCTGTGGAAACCGTACACTCCCCGATACCAAAGGCCATGGATACATGTTTGAAATACTGCGCATAGTTATCCTTCAGGGTGGGTCCAACGGGATATTGCAGGGCATACGAACCTTCAATAGTGGAATTTTGCGGATCTGTGCCGCCACCCCAAACCTGAGCTATATCTGGGTAATGTTGGTGGTAGGTATTGTATGACAATTCATCGTAGATCCATAAGCCAATCAGCATAACAACGGTCATGCCCACCGCCAGACCCATAATGTTGATGAAAGAGTAGGCTTTCTGGTGTAAGAGATTCCGCCAGGCAATAGTCAGGTAATTGCGAATCATAGCAGGTGAAAGGAGTAGAGGTTGAGAATAGGAATGGTTGGGTCTGCGCCGCCGGACAAAAGGAGGCAGCACGGAGAACACTGCCAGAATATAACGGATGGTTGCTTTTTGCTTGCCATACTGCCTATACCAGTAAGCATATAGCTCTGCCAGGTCTCCTTCTACTTCTTCCAGAGTAGCAGAAGGGTGCAAGAATTGGAGCATTTTTCCTGCCCACTTTGGTGGCTGAGGTAAGGGTTTGCCTGGAGAAGTCATATGCCTGCTAATTTGATGGTATGTGGAGGTACTTGCTGCCAGAGCTGCTGCCGTAGCTGTTGTATATCGAATATGGCCCTGCTTCCGGCAGGGGTGAGGGTAAATAGCCGCTTGCGCCTGCCGCCTCTTTCTGCCGTAGCTCCGCCCAGGTTCGAATTAACAAAACCTTTCTCCTCCAGCCGGATCAGGGTATTATGGACCGTGCCAAAGGTTACTTGCCTGCCGGTTTGTGTTTCCAGTTCCTGGCTAACGGTAACTCCATAAGCTTCCCCATCCAGAATAGCGACCATTAACAAAACTACTTCTTCAAATTCTCCTAAGTACGTTCTGCGCATATATATATTAGTTTATATTTTGTCGTACAAATAAAATGCCATAAGAATAACTATTTGATATTCAATATTTTATAATATGTTAATAGATAAAATATATAAGATGAGTGTTACACTTTTAGACAGTGATTGTACGGTATGGAACACTATCCGAACAGGAGGGATGAGGCCAACACCCTGCAACTAGTCAAAGATGAAATGGTATTAAAACTTCCCGGTTCGTTTACTTTCTGACTTCGTAATACGCTGCCTTTTTACACGAATTAATTAAATTTTTCTCTCAGAACGTGTATCTTGTATTCAAACGTAATTTCTTACAAATAACTTCAGGTATAATAGCCTATACATACCCGAAAACAATAATAGTCCTTAGTCAGAAATGTCGGTTTTATTCTAGTTACGTATATGGCAAAAAGATTATTTTGCATTACATACGATTAGGTTGTATCCAAACTATAAATATAAAAGGGTAGGGGTAACCTAGAGTCTGCTCAGCAACAAAGCACAAATTTCTCTAAACATGGTCAATTACCTGGCAAGCAAGTATCAATCAAACAAACAACAGGCACTGTTGCAAGGCTATATCAAAAGTATGTTGGTGGTAGAATCCGGTACGCCTCAAAGCCCTATGCAACGCTTGCCATTCTTTGCCGATGGCTTGCCTGGAATAGTCATCAGCTTGGCAGATGATACGCTGTACCTGAATGGGGATGAAAAGAAATTACCAGAAGTATTTGTGTATGGGCAAACCGTAAAGCCTATTGACATAACGGCCTACACAGGTTGTAAAATCATGATTATCTATCTCTATCCGCATGTGTTAAAATCATTGTTTGGGATAGATGCAAGTCTGTTAGCGGATACCTGCCTGGATGTAGACCTGCTAAAAATGAAAGGCTTTGCATCGCTTAAAGAACAAATAGCCGATTGTAGATCTACTGAAGAGCAGAAGGCGTTGCTAGGTGGCTTACTTACTGAACGGATACATCAGCAGGCAAAAATACCTGAAAAAGACTTGCACTATGCCACTGACCTTCTGCTGCGCACAAAAGGGAATATACCGCTGCAAACATTATATGAGGAAGTAAATTTAACCGAGCGGACGTTTGAACGTAAATTTCTGGCGCATGTGGGCATAACTCCCAGCCTCTTTTCAAGAATATGCAGGTTCCAGGCAGCCATCACCCAGTTGCGGTCTGGCAAGCCATTCACCCTGACAGCTATTGCCTATGATAACGGATTTGCCGACCAGTCGCATATGGGAAGGACATTCAAGGAATTCACCGGCTTAACGCCTGCCCAATACCAGTTGCAATATCAGATGGCCAGGGAGAACTGGTAAGCAAGCATCCGTAATTGTCGGAATGGTTCTATACATAGGTTTTTTGAGAGCTTATTTTTGATAGAAAAAGCTCACCTATGAAACTTATCATTTTTGGAGCCTCAGGCACCATCGGCAAACAACTCGTCTTACAAGCTCTTTCTCTGGGACATTCAGTCACTGCATTTGGTAGAGACAAAACCAAACTGCAAGAATTCACTCATCCGCACTTGCACTTCTTTGAGGGGGACGTACTCAACAGTGCCGATGTAGAACGTGCCATCTCAGGTCAGGACGCCGTATTTTGTGCTTTAGGCAATGGCCGGAAAGGCATAGTGCGTTCGCAAGGAACCCACAACATTATTCGCGCCATGGAAAAAAAGGGCATTAAACGGTTGATCTGCCAGACTACGCTTGGCGCTGGAGATAGTAGAAGCAATCTTACCTTTTTCTGGAAACACCTGATGTTCGGATGGTTGTTGAAACAAGCCTACCTGGATCATGAGCTACAGGAAAAATACATTACCAGATCTTCCCTGGACTGGACCATCGTACGGCCAGCTGCTTTTACTGATGGCAAGGCTACCGGCCACTACCGGCATGGCTTTTCAGCTACTGATAAAACGCTGCAGTTAAAGATTTCCCGTGCTGATGTGGCTCTATTCATGCTGACACAACTTTCAACAGACGAATATCTGAAGAAAACTTCTGGGCTTTCCTATTAACTAGGTATACTGGTAGAACTGAAATAAAAACACAAGAAAAATTTGCGTAGTTAAATGGCTACATGTATATTTGTAGTCAAATAGCTACGCAATGAATTTACGAAGAGATGTATTCCAAGCCATAGCAGACCCCACCAGAAGGGCTATTCTGGTATTGGTTGCTACCCAATCTATGACGGCCGGAGCCATTGCCGCCAATTTTGATACCGCCCGCCCGACTGTTTCCAAACATTTGCACATACTCACTGAATGTGAATTGCTCCAACAAGAACAACAGGGCAGAGAAATGTACTATCATTTAAATCCCCAGAAGATGAAGGAAATAGCCGATTTTATTGAGCCATTCCGCAACATGTGGGAAGATAGGTTTACTAAACTGGAAACGGTAATGAAAGAATACAAAGCAAATAAACCAGCGTAATATGCTACAGAAAACAAAAATTAATGCCCAGGACGGTAAGCAGGATTTAGTAATAACCCGGGAATTTGAACTGCCGGTAGACTTACTGTTTAAAGCTTATGTGGAGCCTCAACTTGTAGAGCAATGGATGGGGACAAAAGTGCTCAAGCTTGAAAATAAACAGCACGGCAGCTACCAGTTTGAAACCACCGACCCATACGGAAACAAACACAGGTTCAATGGAGTCATCCATGAGTTTAGTCCGAACCGGAAAATTACCCGGACCTTTGAAATGGAAAATACCCCTTTTCCCGTTCAGCTGGAGTTTTTAGAATTTGAAGAACTCCCCCAAGACAAGAGCAAACTCACAATGCATATTGTTTATAAATCGGTTGCTGCCAGAGACCAACTATTGCAATTACCATTTGCTCAAGGCATTAATATGGCCCATAACCGGTTACAAGACCTGGTAAGCAATTTACTGAACATACGATGACAAAGAGACATAAAATCATCTATTGGGTATCTACCAGCTGGCTTGCCTTAGGCATGTTATCCACGGGGGTAGTACAGCTATTGAAAGTAGAAGAAGAAGTAGCGGACATCACACGCTTGGGCTATCCGCACTATTTTCTACCCATACTAGGTAGCTGGAAACTCTTGGGTGTAGTAGCCTTGCTTATTCCTAAGTTTGCGTTACTCAAGGAATGGGCCTATGCAGGCTTTTTCTTTGCCATGTCGGGAGCAACCTTTTCACGTATCGCATCCGGTGATCCGGTGAATGAATTGTTTCCTTCATTGTTACTGCTCATCCTGACGGTGATATCGTGGTATTTCAGGCCTGCCGATAGAAAAGTCATTTCCGTTACTTAGTAACTGAACCGTACACTTGACACACATATTTAACATAGATAATCTACCCATATGAATAAGATGGCAAGTCAAATAAAAGAGTTGTCCGCAGAACAACAGGAAGAATTACTTAGCGTTTTAAAAAACCGGTTTGAGAAAAACAGGAACCGTCATCAGGGACTTGAATGGGCTGATGTACAAGCAAAACTGGAAGCTATTCCCCAGAAACTATGGTCACTCCACCAGATGGAAAGTACCGGCGGTGAACCTGATGTGGTTGGCCAGGATAAAAATACAGGTGAATATTTATTTTATGATTGTTCAGCGGAAAGCCCAAAAGGCCGCCGGAGTGTTTGTTACGATTGGGAAGGACAACAGGCAAGGAAAGAACATAAGCCAGCAACTAACGCCATCGATATGGCAACGGCTATGGGCATCGAACTTCTGACCGAACAGCAATACCGGGAATTGCAGACACTTGGCAACTTCGATACTAAAAGCTCTAGCTGGGTGAAAACGCCTGAAGCTATTAGAGAACTAGGCGGCGCTCTCTTTTGTGACCGGCGCTACAACCATGTTTTTGTGTATCATAACGGGGCTGAGCCTTATTATGCTGCCAGGGGATTCCGGGGGATGGTAAAGGTATAAATTTGTACAAACAGGCAAATAGGTACTCTAGGCTATGTAGTTGAAGAAGTGACAGGCATTTCCTACTCTGCTAAACCACGCCAATGTTTATTAAATTGTACACGTAGCTAACTCTGGTATGGATAATTTCAAAAGGGGGAGTTGAATTTAATGTCTGCGAAAAATATGTATAAAAAAAGGGCGTATTTTTGACTATTGATTTACTTAAAAAAAATTACCATTACTATGTCGGTTTTGTATTAAAAAATGGTTCCATGAAATGTATTAAATGCAACAATGAAATACCAGAATTACGATTAAAAGCATTGCCAACTGCCAAAACTTGTATAGCATGTAGCCAGACAAACCGGGTAGCAGGCTTTCCAATTATTTCAAGCAAAACAACTTATTCAGAACTACAGATAGTCTCACAAGAAACAGCCGATACCTTATATGCAAAGCAAGAACGAAAAGGAAGCAGGCCATCGGAGGGAATGAACCAGGCTAACAAAGAATGAAAAGTTTCAGGATCTATTTTAATTGCCTCGACTTATTTTGCTGCTAGCTTTTACATGGCAGTCCGTTCAATTTCATTCAATGTTTGTTTGTACGCTTTTGTGCGCTCTACATACTTGAAGCGCTCGTTAAGCGTATGTTTGTTTACCCGGTAGCGAATCTGCTGATCTTCCACTTGCCAGATTAGCTGATAATTGTCTAAGGCTTTGTTGAATACTAATCCATCGGTTGTAGAAAGCATAATCTGCCTGGAGCGGATCAGTTCCTGATTCTTCGGATCATGACCAATAATTCCAAAACTGCCATACATTTTTAGCAAACTATCTACAATGTCCTGCTCTACGATATACCGGGTTTGGCTTAGTTGGCCATCCAGATAATATAAGGTCAGGGATTTTACTTTTGCCTGGAATAGCTTGTTCTGCGGCTCTTCAATAATGTAGAACGCTGCCCGCTCGTCAAAAAATTTCCCGTACAGATTTTCTTTAGGTAACTGAGTTTTATGGGCTTCTACTTTTTTCGCTTGAGCTGATAAAGTAAGCAGACCTTGAGGGACCTCTTGCCGATCAAAACTTGTGACAGACCGGCCACCTCCTTTGCCAGTATTTAGTGTAGTTACCGCTTCCTCTTGTCCTCGCTGCTGGCAGCCTATCAAGAAAATAACCAGAATTGGTAAAAGGAAACTTTTCTGTAGATTTTTACTTAAGAATAGTATGCAATTTCTCATGCGGTTTGTACTGTTAGGTTAAGTTGAATATTTTTTCTACGCCTGGTTACAGGGATTTATTTACTTCACAAAATATCCCCTGGGTTGCTTTGAACGTGTTAAACCCTACCGTTAGTAAATCAATCAGTAAGGTAACTAATCAGGCAATTACTTAAGCCAATTACTAATCCAGTATAGGTAAGCAGGGGATACGGTTTGTTGTGACACAGATTGCGCAGGATAAGCATAAGATGGTTGTTCAGCATAGGTAAAATTCGTTAAAAGTTCTCATACGCTGGTTTAAGCAGAACTACTTACAAGCGCTTTAGGCATCTAAGATATGCTCTTTCTCAAGCTTCCAGATCCTATAGTCTGGAAGGAATAGTCTGGCGGGCAGAAGCAGAAAGAGACCAATTAAGAAACGGGTAAACCAATATAGGCACTAGAGATGAAAAAGTAAATACCTGCCCGGACGTATGCACATAATTTTTCAAAGAAAGTTTCTTGAATAGTACAGATGCTATAGCCACAAACTCGCAGGAGTTATTTTGTTGATTTTATACTTCAAAATAAAGGGTTACTAAATACGCGGCTACACATAAACAGCAAATCGATAGTGAAGACTTACCATTCAGTCCTTACCTGCAAACCTATAAATTACTTATGCAACTAAAAGCACTTTTTACAAGATGGACAAAACTTGCCGCTTTATTTTTGATGGGAGGGGCTTTTGCCTGGACCCTGAAGTTAGCGGTAATTATTTCTACCAATGGACGAATTATTGATACAGGGGCAGCTGCATTTTTAATGAAAGTAGGCCTGGTATTGTTACTTATCGGATCTACTGGGATAGGTTATCGCCTGAGCCAGAACCGCCAGCTCTGGCTGCGTATTGTTGCCATTCTTATCTCCCCCTTTTTGCTCTTTGCTGCCTTTATGCCGTTTGCCTGGATGGCAGGTCCTTTGTTTAATGACATCCCAGTATGGTACGCCCAGCAAGAAGCACCCATTGCCATAGCAGTTCTCGTTTCTTTTGCTATTGGCTACTTGCTTTACAGAAGCTACCAACACACAAAAGAGTTGTCTATTAGCAAATAATCCTCTAGGAACTGTTAACCCTGACAAGCTAAACAACTTTACGTAAGATAAATTGCATCAGCCTGCATCTATGCTAGCGTATTTGCTTTAGGCTATTCCCTATATTAGTATATTAAAAAATGAGTCTGCTAACAGGGAAGTTCCTCTTGAAACTTTGTCTCATTCGTCCCCAAAAATCCTCTTTAGCTGCAATTGTTTTTCAAACAGGTTATGGCAGCGTAGCTCATCTGGCTAATCAATAATAAATACAGGTTTGCCGCCTTCGCATATCAGTGAATTGCAAATAGCTTAACCATGAATGCTTTCGTATCCAACTATGTTTCCAGTAGCAGGTAAATGGCTATAAATTTTCTCACCTGAAAATCATGTACATTATATCCGGAATTGTGTAAACCCATTAACAAAGGAGATGAGTACCTTTGTATGGTTTAGTTGTCGAACGTAGTTAAAGATATTGAGTCATGAATGCAGTTACAGAAACCTTAACTAAAAATGCAAGGCTGAACACCTCAAATACATCGAAAGGTCGCAAAGTTACGCTGCCTGTTACAGGTATGAGCTGTGCAGCTTGCGCGGTCAGTGTAGAGTCTATGCTGAAATCAGAGGAAGGCGTAAAAGATGCCGGGGTAAACTTTGCTAATCAAACGGCCTGGGTAGATTATAATCCTTCCCAAACAGCATTACCCAAGTTGCAACAGGCGATACAATCCATCGGGTATGATCTGATCATTGATGAGGATAATGCCAGTGAGAAGCAACAGGAAGTACAAGCAAAGCACTACCAGGAGCTTAAAACCAAAACCATATGGGCAGCAATTTTTTCTGCGCCGGTTGTGGTAATCGGGATGTTTTTTATGGATATACCCTATGCCAACTACATTATGCTGGCTCTATCGTTGCCGGTACTCTGGTTAGGGCGTAACTTCTACATCAATGCTAAAAAGCAGGCGCAACATGGCAAAGCAAATATGGATTCCCTGGTGGCCTTAAGTACAGGGATTGCTTTTTTATTCAGCTTGTTTAACACCCTGAATCCGCATTTCTTTCATGAACAAGGCTTACATGCCCATGTGTATTATGAGGCCGCCATCATGATTATTGTATTCATTCTGCTGGGAAAGCTGCTGGAGGAACGGGCTAAATCCAATACCTCTTCTGCGATAAAAAAGCTGATGGGTTTGCAGCCAAAAACAGTAAGAATTATTGAAAACGGCCAGGAAAAAGAAATTCCTACGGCACAGGTTAGCATCGGTAATATACTAGTGGTTCGGCCGGGAGAAAAAATTCCGGTGGATGGCAAGGTAACTTTTGGTACTTCCTATGTAGACGAAAGCATGATTAGTGGCGAGCCCTTGCCAGTAGAGAAAAAAGCAGAAGATAAGGTATTTGCCGGCACGGTAAATCAAAAAGGGAGTTTTAGATTCGAGGCAGAAAAAGTGGGTGGAGATACCATTCTTTCTCAGATCATAAAAATGGTGCAGGAAGCGCAGGGGAGCAAAGCGCCGGTACAGAAACTAGTAGATAAAATTGCCGGAATCTTTGTGCCGGTGGTAATAGGCATAGCCATCCTGAGTGCACTTGCCTGGATAGTACTGGGGGGAGATAATGCTTATACGCATGCCTTGCTTGCTTTTGTTACCGTGCTGGTGATTGCTTGTCCTTGTGCATTAGGTCTGGCCACACCCACAGCCATTATGGTAGGGGTAGGGAAAGGGGCAGAAAACAATATCCTGATCAAAGATGCCGAGAGTCTGGAATTAGGCTATAAAGTTAATGCCATTGTGCTTGATAAAACAGGCACCATCACCGAAGGCAAACCGGAGGTAACCGATGAACTGTGGCTTGCAGACGACAGAGACAAAGGTGTATATCAATCCATTTTAGTAGCCATTGAAGCCAGCTCCGAACACCCGCTGGCTGAAGCAGTCGTACGGAAGTTGCGAACTTCCGCGAGTCCATCTGTCGAGTTATCATCCTTTGAAAGCCTGACAGGAAAAGGAGTGAAGGCTACTTTTGAGAATGAAACATATCTGGTCGGTAATCAGCAGTTGCTGTCAGATCATCAAGTAGCTATCAGTAGTTCGTTACTTACTCAGGCAAACGTGTTGCAGGAGGAGGCCAAAACAGTGATTTTCTTTGCAAGTACCCACCAGGTAATAGCCATACTGGCCATTGCCGACCGTATCAAAGCTACATCTAAACAAGCCGTAGAAAACCTGCAAAAACAGGGGATAGACGTATATATGCTTACCGGAGACAATGAGCAAACGGCTAAAGCAGTAGCCACGCAAGTAGGGTTAGCCCATTACAAAGCAGAAGTACTGCCATCAGATAAAGCAGATTTTGTGAAAACTTTGCAACAGCAAGGCAAGGTTGTGGCCATGGTGGGCGATGGAATCAACGATTCACATGCCTTAGCGCAGGCAGATGTTAGTATAGCCATGGGCAAAGGATCGGATATTGCCATGGACGTTGCCAAAATGACCTTGATCACCTCTGATCTGAACCAAATTCCGAAAGCGTTAAAACTTTCCCGCAAAACCGTGCAAGCTATCCGGCAGAACTTGTTTTGGGCATTTATTTATAATATTATTGGTATACCCATTGCAGCAGGTATTTTGTATCCTTCTTTCGGATTTCTGCTCGACCCGATGATTGCCGGGGCAGCTATGGCCTTGAGTTCAGTATCTGTTGTTACCAATAGTTTACGTTTGCGGGGTGTGAAGTTGTAAAAGTACATTACAGTTTATATTAATGAATAAAGAAGGGGGATGATTCCCCTTTTTTATTGTGTAGGTTGATAAACTCTTCCTGATGGATCTACCTGCTTATTGACAGTCCTGAACTCTATGCTGCTACAGGATAGGAGGGATCTATACTTGCCGGATTGACCTGGCCATTTCCCTCACTTATAAAGAAGATTTAGTCTAAAAAAATTTGAAATATGGATATATATAAATATATTTAAAAATATTGATATATTTATGAATCAGGACATGGACCCCAAAGCAGTAGAAAAGTTGGCTAAGGCATTGAGTGATCGTAACCGTCTGTTAATTTTGCAAAAGATAGCCCAGCAACGGTGTGTTGGATGCTGCCAGGTGAATGAAGTTGTACCCCTGACCCAGCCGGCTGTATCTCATCATCTAAAGGTGTTAGTGGAAGCAGGGCTTGTTCATTCTGATAAAGCAGGAAGGAACATTAACTTATCGCTAAATATGGATAAGGTACAGGAGTTAATTAATTATCTAACACAGCTGAAAAGCAAGGAGTAGTAAGCTTTACCTGAGTATGCGTTGATTGTGGTATTTCCTGCCATCATCAGCCATAAGCACAATTCACACAGAAAGAAAAACTACTATTGCTTCACTGATGCTATCTGGCGAAACTGTTTTCATTTCTACCTAAGTTATTACTCATTCATATACCTTTTTTGCATGAAATTATTGTATTCGTACTTAAGCCAGTACAAAGGCTTAGTTCTGCTGGCACTATTGCTGGCAGCCATTAACCAGATTTTCTCCTTTCTGGACCCTTATATTTTTCAGAAAATAATAGATGGGTATGTCATCAACAAAGATGGTTCGCTGAAGAATTACAACAGTGTTAGTGTTTTCCTGAAAGGAGCCGGCCTATTGATTCTGGCGGCCATGGGCGTTGCGATGGTATCTCGCATAGCTAAAGCTTTTCAGGATTATTTTATTAACGTAATTACACAGCGCCTGGGTGCCCAGATCTATTCAGATGGCCTGCGTCATTCTCTGGATATGCCGTTTCAGGTATTTGAAGACCAGCGGAGCGGCGAAACCTTAGGCGTACTCCAGAAAGTGCGGATAGATGTGGAAAAGCTAATAGCGGCCTTTGTCAATATCTTGTTCACCTCTTTAGTGGGCATCATTTTCGTGATGACGTATGCCATTTCGGTAAACTGGCTGTTGGGTGTGGTGTATCTCTCCTCAGTACCCATACTTGGATTGGTAAGTTCTTTGCTCAGCAAACGGATTAAAGTAATTCAGAAAACAATTGTTGCCCAGACAACCAGCCTTGCCGGGTCAACTACAGAGTCGCTGCGGAATATAGAATTAATTAAAAGTCTGGGCCTTTCCGGACAAGAAACCAAGCGGCTAAACGATACCACTGCCAAAATTCTCAAATTGGAACTCAAGAAAGTCCGCTACATCCGCAGTTTGAGCTTCGTGCAGGGTACATTCGTAAATCTGCTCCGTAATGGACTATTACTGATGATGCTCTACCTGGTGGTGATTGGCGAACTTACAGTAGGGCAGTTTTTTACTTTCTTCCTCTACTCATTCTTTGTGTTCGGGCCGCTACAGGAGTTAGGGAATATTATTAATATTTACCGGGAAACAGAAGTATCGCTCGAAAACTTCCAGCGGATACTTAAGATGCCAAAAGAGCGTATTCCGGAAAATCCGGTAGATGTGGGCCGGCTTCAGGAATTGGCCTTTGAGCAGGTAAGTTTCAAACACCTGACTGCCGGGCAAAATGCCCTCACCAATATTTCATTCCACATGAATGTTGGCCAGACTATTGCCTTCGTAGGGCCATCCGGAGCCGGAAAAACAACTCTTGTAAAATTGCTTGTAGGCTTATATATGCCTCACACCGGGCAAATCTTATATAACAAAGTTCCCGGCAGCAGTATTGATCTGAACGGTTTACGGGAGCAAATTGGCTTTGTGACCCAGGATACACAGCTCTTTGCCGGCACCATCCGCGAAAACCTTAAATTTGCCGCCCCTAATGCTACCGATGAGCAATGTCTGGAGGTGCTTACCCGAGCGGCTGCCCATAACCTGCTGGCCCGCGCCGACAAAGGCTTGGATACGGTATTGGGAGAAGGGGGAGTAAAAGTATCAGGTGGGGAGAAGCAGCGCCTTTCCATTGCACGGGCCTTACTTCGCAAACCAACCTTGCTCGTGTTCGATGAAGCTACTTCCGCCCTGGATTCCCTCACAGAAGAAGAAATCAGTAAAACGGTACGTGATGTCTCGGAAAGCCACCACCACATGACTATTCTCATTGCTCACCGTCTCTCAACTGTACTTCATGCGGACTGTATTTTTGTGCTGGAAAAGGGCAAGATCGTAGAGGCCGGAAAGCATCAGGAATTGCTGGAGCAAAAAGGGTTATACTACGCCATGTGGCGTCAACAAGTCGGTGAGCGGACCCTTTCAGACACCGCAGCCTCCGTCTCTGTTCTATCGTAATACTCCTGGCAATACTGGCTTAACATGATTGTTGTTCAGTCAGTATTGCTAGTATCTAGCTTTATTGAATAAAGAAATTCTTTATAGGATAGTCGGGCATAGGAAATAAATGCTACATTGAGTAGTGAATATTATGATACGCAAAGCAGTTAATGTACCAATAACAATGGCCAATCTGTTATTAAGAGGTAGGCATAGACGTATGGCAGCCATACCAGTGAAACAGTTATTAGCTTAAGGAGCTAACAAATCTCTTATTGACCTAAGCAAAAAGCTATGAAAAAAGTAAGACAAGTGCTTATTGTGGATGATGATAAGGTTAGTAGAATAATCATGGAGGAGGCGGCTAAAGAACTCTTTGCCGATGCAACAATCATTTGCTGTTCTTCTGCTTTTGAAGCGTTAGGTTATATCAAAGAATACTGCATGCCTACGCTGGAGCATCCCCATAGGTATTGTCCTGAACTAATTCTCGTGGATATTACCATGCCTGTATTAGATGGGTATGAGTTTTTAACAGAGCTCTACCATATAGAAGGGCTGCGCCATAATTATACATCCGTTTTGCTGGTGAGCAGTCATAGCTATGATAAAGAGAAGGCCAAAGCCCAGTTATTCCCGATATTAGGATATGTAGAAAAACCTCTAACGGTTGAAAATTTACGCTATGCGTTAAAAAATATACTACCTATCAGATAATATAGCGTATATCGGTATTCAAAGAGTGCTTTGCATTTGCAGTTTATAAAACTACCGCTTTACTCTGTCTTCAACCTTACATTTTGGTACATGCTATGGATCAACAAATTATCTGCTTTGGTGAAATGCTTTGGGATAGGCTTCCTAGTGGCGATATGCCTGGCGGGGCACCAATGAATGTAGCCATCCATCTGACATACAATGGCATTTCACCCCTGTTTATTAGCCGGATAGGCAATGATGTTTTGGGAAAAAAGTTAGTGGAGGTATTGAAAGAAAAAGGGATTGCTACTAGTCATATTCAAGTGGATAATGCACACCCGACAAGTATAGTAAAAGCTAATATTGATAACAAAAGAGAGGTAAGCTACGAAATTCCACCGGCTGTATCCTGGGACTATATTGCTTACGATGAACAGGTAGCCAAGCAGATTGCGCAAAGTAAGTTGTTTATTTATGGCAGTCTTGCCTCCAGAAGCAAAGCTACCTATGATACCTTAACAAAATATATAGCCCTGGCTGAACTAAAAGTATACGATATTAATCTGCGTCCACCGCATTATTCACCCAAACTTATCGAGCAGCTGCTCAGCTATGCCGATATCGTGAAAATGAACCATTACGAATTGATTGAAATTATGAGCTGGTTTGGTAAAGTCATTTCCCAAACCGAGGCCATGGAATATATCAAGATGCGTTATAAGCTGGATAAAGTGCTGATCACCAGAGGAGAGAAGGGAGCTATTCTGTTAGATGAAAAAGGATTTGTAGAACACAGAGGCTATCGTGTGGAAGTAGCTGATACCATTGGTAGTGGAGATGCCTTCCTGGCCGCTTTTCTAAGTAAGATGCTCAAAGGGGAGGGTGTATCGCAGGCTTTAGCCTTTGCCGGTGCCACAGGTGCACTTGTCGCTACAAAAAGTGGTGCTATTCCACAATTTTCCGATAGTTACATCCTTAACTTTATTAAAAATTATTCCGGCTCTGAAAATATTTAATATCCGGTACGCTGCCTTTCGCAGAGGTAATGCTAGTTAAAGAGGTATTGCCTGCTTAAGGTATTAAATTGCTGATGCTGAATGTTTTACTACTTCTATATTTAACTTCATTCCATCTCAGAAAATAACCTGTCTAGCTAACAAATTAGTGTATATAATATTAAGTGAGGGTACAGAAAACCACATGTCATATATATTTTAGACCAGGGGAAGTAAAAAATCTAGTGTAGGTAATACCTACTATCAGGGTATATCTTCTGAGATTAATCAGCTAAATAGGCTCCTATTTCAATAATTGACTTGTTGAAAATACCTGATTTATGCCATAACAGCTAACATATAGTAGTATTCTTTGACGGGAGATCTATATCTATGAGTGGCTCTCAAATCTGAAATATGGTATGCCAACATAAATTTTATCATCTTTGAGATTCTATTACTGAGCTGTTTACTTTAACTGATGTACTGCATGAAAATCAACCATTCTTCTCCCATCCCGCTGCATAAACAAATCGAAGATCTGATCAGGGAACTGGTGGAACGTGGACAATACGACGGAGGAAAGTTGCTGCCAAAAGAAGAAGAACTGGCCAAACGTTTTGGTGTATCCAGGAATACAGTCAGGCAGGGGATTTATAAACTCGTTCTGGAAGGCTTACTTGTCCGGAAAAAAGGGGTAGGTACGCAGGTAGCTCCTAAAACCATCACTACCCATCTGGACGAATGGCATAGCTTTACGCAGGAAATGACCAGGCAAGGGGTATCGTTAAAAAACTATATGGTGAAAGTAACCACCGAACCAGCTGATACAATTCTGGCTGACACGTTTCAGATTGAAAAAGGTACTAAGCTGGTAAAGTTAGAAAGGCTCCGTGGCGATGATCAGGAACCTTTTGTGTATTTTATTTCGTGGTTTCATCCCAGGGTTGGACTTACCGGGCAAGAAAATTTTAAGCAACCTTTGTATCAACTTTTAGAACAACAATTATCCGTATTTCCCAGCCGTTCCAGCGAAGAACTAAAAGCTATTACAGCCGATGATGTCGTGGCAAAATACCTGAATATTCAGGCTGGTTCCCCTGTCTTATACCGCAAAAGACTGGTCTACGATGCCGGAAACCGGAGTATCGAATACAATATCGGATTCTACAGAGGGGATAAATTCACCTACTCGATTGATATAAAAAGAAATAGTTAATTTTTCATTTGCTATAGAATCAATTGCAATATTTCGTTACCTTTGTTCATATGTTTAAACATATGAACAAGTATTATGCTGGTTTGGATATTGGCGGTTCTCATATTTCAGCTGGGCTAATTGAGGTAAGTGATAAGCAGGTTGTATCTCAACTTTCTGTTCATACGCAGCTAATCAATAGTGGCGATAAAGCAGAGCTTATTTTGGAGGGCTGGCTAAAGAGTATAGAGGTGATCTGCCGGAACAACGATATACAATCGCTTGATGGAATAGGATTTGCCATGCCAGGACCTTTCCAGTATGAGAAGGGAATAGCTACTATTGAAAGCCTGCATAAGTACGATCATTTGTTTGGGATCAATTGCAGAGCCACCATAGCTGCGTATTTAAATAGCCAACTAGCTGTGCAAGCAAATCAAATAAACTTTGTAAATGATGCACATGGATTTTTGTTAGGCAGTGTTCAGGCAAATGGCTGGGAAAAAGAGAAAGTGCTAGCCATAACGATCGGTACCGGATTAGGGGGCGGTTTTTTTGCAGAAGGTCAGGTAGTAACGGAAGGCCAAGGAGTTCCAAAAGGTGGGTTTCTATATTATCTCCCGTTCAAAGAGGGCATTGCCGAAGACTATATTTCTACCCGCTGGCTACTCAACAGGTTCAATTCGCTTAAAGGGTCTACGCTGCAAAATGTGAAACAACTCGTAGACTACTATCCGTCCGATGCATTGACCTATCAGGTTTTTTATGAATTCGGCACTAACCTGGCCGAGTTTCTTATTCCCATTATAGATTCATTTGAGCCTACTCATATAATTTTTGGAGGAAATATAGTAAAAGCTTATGAGTATTTTAAGGAGCCTTTCCAGCAAACGTTAAAACAAACCACCTATACCTGCCAGATTCATATGACAGAACATACCAGTCAACTTGCCATCCTGGGAGCCGTGCAACCACTGATTCAGAAAGAGAGCAAACAGCTCAGGAACCCTCACTTCCGGGAAACCCTTCAGCCACTATTGCCCCTTGAAAAATCACCTGGTTCTCCTCAAGGCTATGACATCTATCCGACGTTTAAACTGGAACCAGGCTCTATTCACACAGGCTTCGAGAGTCTGGCTAATTGGATAATTACACAAGAGAAAGTGATTATAGATGGATATGGAGGAGTACTTTGGGAACAGTTTATAAACAACCTGAATAAGCAATTCTTCCACAAAGGAATCCGCGTGAACTGGCTATGTGTAGATGCTGCCTGGAAGGATGAAAAGGAGATCAGCCAATTCGTTGAACCGTATCTTGGTGCAGATGATCCTATTTTTGGAAAACTCTATCCAGGTGAATTAAGCATTTTTTTTGATCCAGAAAGGCTGAAAAAGCTCAAGCCGGAAATGGCTGGCATTAATATTTTATATGGTTGCGGTGCGGCTTTAGCCCGTTGGAAAGCCCCATTAATATATCTGGATGTACCTAAAAATGAGATTCAGTTCCGTTCCCGTGCGGGCAATGTCTGCAATATTGGGGCGCTGCAACCCATCAAACCAGGTGCCCAATACAAACGCTTTTACTTTGTTGACTGGGTTGTGTTAAATAAACATAAGCAGCAGATTCTTCCTTCCATAGATGTAGTAGTAGATGAGCAGCGGATAGAAGAGATTACCTGGATGAGGGGAGATGACTTCAGAAATGCCATGCAATCCATGACACACCATATGTTCCGGGTGCGGCCCTGGTTTGAGCCTGGCGTATGGGGAGGCAAGTGGATCAAAGACAGAATTGAAGGTCTTAGCAAAGACGTAGTGAATTATGCCTGGTCGTTTGAGCTGATTGTTCCGGAAAATGGAATTATTCTGGAAAGTGACCGCCGCTTGCTGGAAGTATCCTTCGACTTTCTGATGTATGCCGGGCATGATTCTGTGCTAGGAAAAGCAGCTAAGCGGTTTAACTATGAATTCCCCATCCGGTTCGATTTTCTGGATACCATAGATGGAGGAAATCTCTCCCTGCAATGCCATCCGACAACAAAGTTTATCAAAGAGCATTTTGGAGAGAACTTCACGCAGGATGAAACCTATTACATTCTCGATGCCGGGGAAGAGGCAAAGGTATACTTAGGTTTCCAGGAGAATATCGATCAAGTTGAGTTTAAAGCAAAGTTAGAAGATAGTTTCCAGAATAACACACCAGTGGAAGTGGAAAACTATGTACAGACGTTTCCAGCCCATAAACATGATCTGTTTCTTATTCCAAGCGGTACCGTGCACTGCTCCGGAAAGAATACAATGGTACTGGAAATTAGTGCCACGCCGTATATCTATACCTTTAAAATGTATGACTGGCTGCGTCTGGATCTGAAAGGGTTACCCCGTCCGCTGAACATTGATCGAGCTTTTCAAAACCTGAATTTTGAGCGGAAAGGAGAGAAGGTGCAGGAGGAATTACTTTCCAGACAAGAAGTAATCAAACAAGGAACAGACTGGCAACTACTATCCCTTTCGACACACCCGGAACATTTCTATGCCATACACCGCATCGAGTTTGATTCAACAGTTGAAATAGCCACAGAGGGGCACTGCCATATTTTAAGTCTGGTAGAAGGAAGCACTATTACCGTCCGGACCGGCACCTTGGAGCAGACCATTCATTATGCAGAAACCTTTGTGGTGCCAGCAGCAGCCGGAACGTATTTTCTCATCAATCAGGGAAATAGTCGGGCAAAAGTAGTGAAAGCATTTGTTAAGGATGATCATTGTTAAGATTCCCTATGCATACTATACGGATTTATTGATCATAATGGGGACGAAATCATCTACGTCAATTGCTTTTGGCGACAGGAGGAGCACAGCAATTGGACGAAAAATGAAATAGCTGTCTTAGATGGGGGAAGCTACTATTGGCAGATAAAGTTGAATTCAAAAACCATGAAGCTATTCGATTTAATGGTAAATGGGGTAGCTTAAATAGGAAATGAATAATTGAAACAATAATGTTCTATACTAATTCTACATGTTCTATTGTTAATAGGTGGCTATTAGCCATTCAGCAAGCTGTTGCATGGTTGACAATGATAGTGTTCTTGCTATTTTTCTTTCAAAACTCTGCAACTGCACAAACAGCTAAAACTGATTTTACTTCATTCGTTGATCCGTTAATTGGAACGGCACATTGCCGCTGGTTTCATTTTACGCCAGGATCTGTTCCTTTTGGTATGGCCAAAGCAGCCCCTTCTACCAACGGCCATTATGGAAATAAGTCGGGATGGGAAGCCATAGGATATGACTTCCGGCACGAATCCATTGAAGGCTTTGCAAATTTCCATGAATTTCAAATTGGAGGAGTAGTGTTTGCACCTATAACAGGCAAATTGCAAACGATTCCCGGCAAATTAGAAAATACACAAGAAGGTTACCGTTCACTATTCGACCGCAAAGACGAACAGGCAACATCCGGGTATTATTCTGTACTATTGAAAGAGTATGGAATAAAAGCAGAATTAACTGCTACTGAACGGGTGGCTTTTCACCGCTACACCTTTCCGGCAGGCAACGAATCACATATTCTGTTTGATATTGGCAATAGGCAGGGCGAAAGTGGCCGGGTAAAAGATGCGAAAGTATATATGACACCCGATGGCCGTATTGAAGGGTTTGTTACCACACTTCCGGAATATGTGCAGAAATATCAGGCAGGAGCAGAAGTGAGCATGTATTTTTCAGCTGTCCTGGATAAGAAACCAACCGCTTTTGGGGTATTTAAAGGAAACGAGCAGCAGGCAGGTAAAAAAGAACTATCCGGTGAAGGCGCAGGCATGTATCTGACGTTTGCTACCAAAGCCAACGAAGCCATTACCATCAAAGCCGGACTTTCTTATACGTCTATTGAAAATGCCCGCTTAAATCTTCAAGCGGAAGCAGCCAATCTAACTTTTGATCAGGCAAAAAATCAGGCATTATCTACCTGGAATACCTATCTGGGCCGCATTCAAGTGGAAACTCCCAACCGGTCAGACAAAGTAAAATTTTATACTGGCTTATATCATGCCTTACTAGGCCGTGGACTAGCCAGTGATGTAAACGGGGCCTATCCGAAAAATGATGGAACTGTTGGGCAAATACCCTTAGACAAAAATAAACGTCCGCAGCACCATCATTACAATTCCGATGCCATCTGGGGTGCTTTCTGGAACTTGACACAGCTCTGGGCATTAGCCTATCCGGAGTATTATTCTGAGTTTGTAAAAAGCCAGTTGCTGGTATACAAAGATGCCGGATGGCTGGGTGATGGCATTGCCAACAGCAAATATGTATCTGGCGTGGGTACCAACTTTGTCAGCCTAGTAATGGCCAGCGCCTACATGTGCGGCATCCGTGATTTTGATGTGAATCTGGCCTATGAGGCATCCTTAAAGAATGAAATAGACGGAAATAACCGTCCGAGAGGGGCAGGAAAGCTGGATGTAGACCGTTTTGTAAAATATGGCTTTGTCAATCATATAGATAAGTCGGATGCTTCGGATGAAATCTGGCGTTTTTCTGGCTCTCACACCCTCGAATATGCGTTTAGTTCTTTTGCGGTAGGTCAGTGGGCCAAATTATTAGGCAAGGAGAAAGATTATACAGAACTGATGCGTTTATCTAAAGCCTGGGAGCAGATCTACGACCCCAAGACACAGTTCCTGCGGCCAAAATATGCCAATGGAAAGTTCATAGACAACTTCAAGCCTACAGAAGTATGGCGAGGATTTCAGGAAGGCAATGCCTGGCAATATACCTTTTATGTGCCCCACGAACCAGAAAGTCTAGTAGCGAAAGTTGGCAAAGACCAATTCAATGCCCGGCTGGATAGTATTTTCACGGTTTCCCAAAAAGCGGTATTTGGGGGTGGAAAGAATATTGATGCCTTTGCCGGATTAGAAGGCTTGTATAATCATGGCAACCAACCCAATTTGCATATTTCCTGGCTGTTCAACCATTCCGGCAAGCCTTCTCTAACACAGAAATGGGCAAGAGCGATTTGTAATGAATTCTATGGCACAGAAGGCGTACACGGCTACGGTTATGGCCAGGATGAGGATCAGGGACAATTAGGAGCCTGGTATGTAATGGCCAGTATGGGTTTGTTTGATGTAAAAGCCCTTACGGAAACGCAGCCCAGTTTCGGCATAGGAAGTCCACTTTTCACCAAGATTACGATTGAGCTCAACCAGAAATACTATAAGGGAAAGCAGTTTGTGATAGAAGCCCGGAACAATAGTAAAGAAAACAGCTATGTGCAATCCTTTACACTGAATGGAAAAAAACTCAATCAACCTTTTGTTTCTTTTAAGACAGTAACTGATGGAGGTACCTTGATTCTGGAAATGGGCAACAAGCCGAAAGATGAGTATTAGTTAAAGAGAAAAATTGCATAATGAAACGATAACAGCCTTCACAAAAGCCGCCTTATACAATCTTTGGGTCAGCAGTGGCCCGGATTATATACAGCGAGGTTGAGAAGGCGAGGCCCGCCCGACCACGAGGGCAAAGCTGTCGGCGAAGTGCTCTCAAATTCTGCTAGCAAATTTTAATTTTATAAGCGTATACTATTATTTCTTTATCTTTTGGATGGTTCCTTCGTATGGAAAATAAACGTTCATCATACCTGGTATTTATCACCTTTGTAGCCACTTTAGGCGGCTTATTGTTTGGCTTTGATATGGCGGTAATTTCCGGCGTATTGCCCTTTGTGCAAAAGCAGTTTACACTTACTGCGGCAGAAGAAGGCTGGTTTGTATCATGTGCTATTGTAGGGTGTATAATTGGGGTATTGTTTTCCGGAGAGTTAAGCGACCGCTGGGGACGGAAAAAACTACTCATCATTGCAGCAATCCTGTTTTTGCTCTCTGCTTTAGGAACCGCTCTGGCCTCTTCTCTCACATTTCTGATTATTGCCCGGATGATTGGTGGAATGGGCGTAGGAGTTGCTTCTAATCTGGCACCTCTATACATTTCTGAGATCGCTCCGGCAGCTATCCGTGGACGGCTGGTCACGTTTTATCAACTAGCGGTAACTTTAGGAATTCTGGTTGCCTACCTGACTAATGCCGCTGTGCTTGCGTATTCACAGGAACATCAGGGACAATCGTTGGGAGGTCTATTGGATTATATTGTGTTGCAGGAAGTATGGAGAAGTATGTTTGCTATAGGAGTGATTCCATCTTTGTTATTTTTACTTGGATTGTTTTTCGTGCCTGATAGTCCTCGATGGTTGATACAGAAGGGTAGGGAAGAGGAAGGATTGACTATTTTAACCAAAATCAACGGACAAGCCGTAGCCCAACAGGACGTTGTCAACATCCGCCGCACCCTCCACCACGAAACAGGCTCGTATAAAGAACTATTTGCTCCAGGCATGCGCAAAGCCTTATGGATTGGGTTGCTATTGCCTTTATTTTCTCAATTCAGTGGAATCAATGCGGTTATTTATTATGGACCCCGTATCCTAAATGATGCAGGGATTAGTATCGATAATGCTTTATTAAGCCAGATTATCTTAGGTGCGGCAAACTTACTATTTACACTAATTGCTGTCTGGAAAGTAGACCAGATGGGCCGCCGGCCATTATATCTAGTGGGTGCTTTGGGAGCTACTATCAGTTTGTTTTTAACCGGGCTTTGTTTTTATACAGACAACACAGATAATTTATTTCTGCTCCTGAGTGTAATCGCCTTTCTTGCCTGTTTCGCCTTTTCTATTGGCCCACTAAAATTTGTGATTGCAGCCGAAATCTTTCCGAATAAAATACGGGGCCGAGCCTTAGCCATAAGCATCATGACAATGTGGATAGCCGATACAGTAGTTGGACAATTAACGCCAATTCTATTAGAATCAGTAGGTACAGCCATTACTTTCTGGGTATTTGCAGGCTGCTGCCTATTATCTTTCTGGGTAGTATACAAATTAGTACCTGAAACCAAAGGCAAAACGTTGGAAGAAATTGAAGATATGTACTTGGCTCCACATTAATGTAAATAAAGTATACAGACCTGATTTCCTCTGTTAGTACCTAATTAAGTAAACAAGGATAAATTCCTGGTATTTGATTGAATAAGCGCAGTTGAAATGCAAGACACAAATTTCCAGGATTTTAGGCGTAAGGTGTTCTGCGACTTCAACGCAGTATTCTAGCTCTCAACTAAACAAAAAGCCAGTCTGCACAGACTGGCTTTTTGTTTAGCGGCATGAGATAAGCTCCTAGTCTACTCCCTGTAGCCACTCAACAGCTTGGTCCATCTCGTGAAATATTTTCAAAATGATTCCTTGCTGGGCAAAATCTTTGATGAATCTGTTCATCGACATCTGGCCATAAAAATCTTTTGGCTCTAACACAGCCCAGTATTTCCACCCGGCTTTTTTTGTCTGTGGAAACCATACGTTGTTAATCCAATCTGAGTCTTCCTGCTTGTATACTTTTACATAACGGTTATCTGAAAGCCATTTTCGGCCTTTGTTTTTCTGCAGGCAAGCAAGACCTGCATTAAATGCAGCTTTCATTTCCTCGCCTATGATAAATCCGGTAAAGGTTTTGCGTACAATTTTTCCTTCTTCTATCCATTCAATTTTTGCTTTATCGGATTGATGGATAATTTTTGTTTGATAAGTAGTAATCATTTGAATGAATATTTTAATCTCTTTTTGCACTATATCTTGTGGGTATGTATAAAGTAAATCAGGTAAATGGAACACTACTAGTAAGATTTTAAGAGATTTAGCAGGCTTTGTTAGGTACACTCACTTGCTTGAAAACAATAACAGGAGTGGTTATGAGCAGCAATTGAAGTATAGTATAAAAAGTGAAGAGAAGCTATCATCTTTGCTACTAGTTACGAATCAGTGGTTTACTAATATAAGGATTTAAATTGAATAAACCGGCCTGAAACTCTACCCTGGAATATAGAGCATTGAGTAATAGGATGAATACCTGGTAAAGTTTTATAGGCAGTAATTGTATATTTTTAATAGTATTTTAATTTATCTGATTTGTATCTGTAAAAGACTTGGTCTAGTTTTGCCACAGATGATAAAGACCATAGTCATATATCTTCTTTCGCTATGTATTCTCCTGTTGAGCGGCTACAGTCAACTGCGCCCACATCGACACCAGGAGAGTGCTTTTCATTCTACAAAAAAACAACTTCGCAGCTCAGCACAAAATCTTTTTCGCAAGGCACCAACCAGCCAGGCTTTCATCAGTTCTACTTCTTCTTCGGGTACTGAAAAAAAACCTGTAATGAATTTTACAAGTATTGAGAAGGAAGAGAACGAACAGCTTTCCTCAAAAAAGTATATACGAAGTAATTGCTCATTTTCTTCTAGTTTCTATAGCCAGGTACTAGGCTTTTTGTTTGCCTTCGTTCCCAAAGGATATCCATTCAGTAAGCATTATTCGGCGATCTCAACCAACCGCAGGCATCTCATTATTCAGGTGTTCAGGATCTGATATAGAATATGCTCAGGCAACCTAGCTATGTCTGTCTGGCTTCCACTCTACTATTATTATTGTCTATTTTCTCTCTAGTAGGATTCGCCTGGAGGGGATATTAACTATGTTTTACGATTCATACTTCCTAAAAAATCAAACAATAGTTTATTAAGAATAAAATTTATGCTAAAGAAAATTCTCGTGCTGGTGGGCTTGTGTACCTTACTGTGCCAGACTAGTTGCCAGTTTGAACATGCAGAAGCGGAAGAAAAGGAGGAGGAAACTAAATTTCTGGTGACCAGTCCTTTGAAAAAAGACACCTTGATTACCAAGGAATATGTATGTCAAATCCGGTCGCAGCAACATATAGAACTACGGGCCCTGGAAAGAGGCTATTTAGAAAAAATTTTTGTAGATGAAGGGCAGCTGGTTAAAAAAGGGCAACTGATGTTTCAGATTATGCCTATGCTATATCAAGCAGAACTACAGAAAGCGCAGGCAGAAGTTGAATTTGCGGAAATCGAATACCGCAACACCAAATCCCTGGCCGATAGCAATGTAGTGGCCCCCAATGAACTGGCTATGTCAAAGGCTAAACTGGCCAAGGCGAAAGCGGAATTGGCCTTGGCTCAGGTTCACTTAGGCTTTACCCAAATAAAAGCTCCTTTCGATGGCATCATGGATCACTTCCAGGTGCGGCTGGGAAGCCTGGTGGATGAGGGGGATTTACTCACTACGTTGTCAGATAATAGCAAAATGTGGGTGTATTATAATGTTCCGGAAGCAGAATACCTGGAGTATAAAAGCAAAGTAAAAAAAGACAGTACCATGAAAGTAGACCTGTTGATGGCTAACAATAAGTTGTTTGAGCATTCTGGTATAGTGCAGACTATTGAAGCAGACTTTAACAATGAAACAGGAAATATAGCTTTCAGGGCCACCTTTCCAAATCCGGACGGGCTGTTACGGCATGGCGAAACTGGGAACATCATTATGACAGTGCCGCTTAAAAATGCTCTGATTATTCCACAGAAGGCTACTTTCGAAGTGCTGGAGAAGAAGTATGTTTTTGTGGTAGATAAAGACAACACAATCCGGTCCAGAGAGATAACAGTAGCCGCGGAAATGCCTCACATTTATGTAGTTCAAAACGGATTAGATACACAGGATAAGATTCTTCTGGAAGGCTTACGGCTGGTCCGGGAAAATGAGAAAATCCACTACAGCTTTGTGCAGCCCGTTTCTGCCCTGTCTCAGTTAGAGTTGTATGCTGAATAATCCACTATCCTAACAAGCAGAAAACATGTTTAATAAGTTTATACACCGGCCAGTATTTGCTATCGTCATATCGGTCATGATCGTTTTTATAGGTATACTGGCTATCAAGAAATTACCTATTTCGCAGTTTCCGGATATTGCCCCCACTACGGTTAATATATTTATTGCCTATCCGGGGTCCAGTGCCGATGTATTAGTTAAATCTACACTGATTACCCTGGAGCAGGCCATCAATGGCGTGCAGGATATGCGCTATATCGCTACCGATGCCACCAGTGCCGGGGAAGCTACCCTCCGGATTATTTTTGAGCCTGGCACCGATCCCAATGATGCCGTTATCCGGGTAAAAACCAGGGTGGACCAGGTAATGCCGCTTTTGCCTGAACTGGTACAGCGGGAAGGCGTGATTATTACCCCCATTCAACAGAGCATGTTGATGTATGTCAACCTCTATTCCAAGGAAAAGAGCATGGACGAAAAATTCCTGTTCAACTACGCCACCGTGAAGATGATTCCAGAAATACAACGGACCAGAGGGGTGGCCAGGGCACAAATACTAGGGAGCCGCAGGTACGCCATGCGGGTTTGGCTAAATCCTGACCGCATGCGGGCTTATAATATCTCGGTAGAGGAAGTAATGCAGGCGCTAGGCGAGCAAAGTATTATAGGCCGTCCGGGCAGGTTAGGTCAAAGTTCCGGTATTGCGGCCCAGTCGCTGGAATATGTGCTCACCTACAAAGGCAGGTATAACAAACCGGAAGAGTATGAAAGCATTATTATCCGGGCCAATGCAGAAGGCGAAAGCATTCACCTGAAAGATATAGCCACTGTTGAACTGGGAAGCGAGTTTTTTGATATTTATTCTAACCTGGATGGCCGTCCCTCGGCCGCCATTGTGTTGAAGCAAAATTATGGCAGTAATGCCAGCGAA
This sequence comes from Rhodocytophaga aerolata, assembly GCF_030503435.1. Lineage (GTDB taxonomy): Bacteria > Bacteroidota > Bacteroidia > Cytophagales > 172606-1 > Rhodocytophaga > Rhodocytophaga aerolata. The sequence continues at coordinate 101,071 of NZ_JAUKPO010000004.1, read as the reverse complement.
GTGATTGAAGAAGTTAAAGCCAAGCTCGAAGAAATGAGGGGCTCCTTTCCTCCGGGAATGGATTACAAAATCAGCTACGATGTATCTCAATTCCTGGATGCTTCCATTGAGCAAGTTATACATACCTTACGGGATGCATTTATCCTGGTTGCCTTAGTAGTATTTATCTTCTTGGGCGACTGGCGGTCAACCCTAATTCCTATACTGGCTGTTCCGGTATCCTTAATAGGGGCATTTTTTGTCATTCAATTTTTTGGATTGTCCATTAATCTTGTTACCCTCTTTGCCCTGGTGCTGGCCATTGGTATAGTGGTGGATGATGCCATTGTGGTAGTGGAAGCCGTACACGCCAAAATGGAAGAAGAGCCGCATCTATCGCCTTACAATGCGGTCAAAAAAGTGTTGGGGGAGATCAGTGGCGCTATCATCGCTATAACGGCTGTAATGGTATCGGTATTCTTGCCTATTTCCTTTATGTCTGGTCCGGTAGGTACCTTTTACCGCCAGTTTTCCATTACCATGGCCAGTTCCATTGTTATTTCAGCACTCATAGCTCTTACACTAACACCGGTATTATGTGCCATGTTGTTAAAAAATCATCATGGGCATGCAAAGAAGAAAAACCTGTTAACCAGATCGCTCGACCGGTTTAATCGCGGATTTGACAAACTCACCGGAAAATATGTAAGCTTGTTGAAGGTGATAGTTAGCCGCAGAACGGTTACTTTCGGCGTATTACTCGCATTTGGCGCAGCCATATTCTTTGAGAGCAAAATTCTGCCGGCAGGCTTTATCCCCAACGAAGACCAGGGAACGATTTATGCTATTATCCAAACCCCTCCAGGTTCTACCCTGGAAAAAACCAACCAGGTTTCTCAACGGCTTCAGAAGATTTGCGAAGAAATTGATGGAGTAGAATCGGTATCTTCTCTGGCAGGTTATGAAATTATGACGGAAGGACGGGGTTCCAATGCCGGTACTTGTCTGATCAACCTGAAGCCCTGGTCGCAGCGCCACCACAATGTGAAGGAAATCATGGAAGAACTGGAAGAAAAATCGAAGGGCCTGGGAGCAATTGTTGAATTCTTTGAACCACCAGCCATTCCGGGCTTTGGTACTTCCGGCGGTTTTTCTATGCGCTTGCTGGATAAAACCACTGATACCGACTACCACGAGTTTGATAAAATCAATAATCAGTTCATGGATAATCTGCGCAAGCGGAAAGAACTCACTGGCCTGTTTACCTTTTTTGCAGCCAATTATCCGCAATACGAACTGGAAATAGACAATAATCTGGCCATGCAAAAAGGCGTGTCTATCGGAAAAGCGATGGATAACCTCAATATTATGATTGGCAGTACCTATGAACAAGGGTTTATTAAATATAATCAGTTTTTTAAAGTGTATGTTCAGTCCGATCCCAGTTTCCGCAGGTTACCCTCCGATCTGTTAAAGCTTTTTGTAAAAAATGAAGCCGGAGAAATGGTACCTTATTCATCCTTCATGAAACTTAAAAAAGGCCAGGGCCCTAATGAAATTACCAGGTTCAATTTATACAACTCAGCCGCCATTCAAGGCCTTCCGGCAAAAGGGTACACCACCGCAGATGCTATACAAGCTATCCGGGAAGTAGCCGCAACCACACTGCCCAGAGGATACGACATTGCTTTTGAAGGACTGTCCTATGACGAGTCGATCCGGGGCAATGAGGCGCTGTATGTGTTTTTGATTGTATTGATGTTTGTCTACTTTGTGTTGGCGGCACAATACGAAAGCTTTATTATCCCTCTGGCGGTAGTGTTTTCTCTGCCTGTCGGAGTATTCGGGTCGTTTATGGTGCTAAAGCTCATGGGGCTGGAAAACAACATCTATGCCCAGATCGGGCTTATCATGCTGGTAGGTCTGCTGGGAAAAAATGCCGTACTGATTGTAGAATTTGCTGTGCAGAAGCGGCAGCAGGGAGAAACTATATTGAATGCTGCTATCGAAGGAGCGAAAGTCCGGTTCCGGCCTATTTTAATGACATCCTTTGCCTTTATTGCAGGCCTGATCCCCTTGATTATTGCCACTGGTGCAGGAGCCATTGGTAATCGTACCATTGGCGCGTCTGCCCTGGGCGGTATGTTATTCGGTACCATTTTCGGGGTTATCATCATCCCTGGTTTGTACTATATATTTGCCCATCTGGCGGATGGCCGCCACCTGATTAAAGGGGAAGAGGATGATTCCTTAACCGAGAACCTGGTTCATTCCATAGACGCTTTTTCCATCATAGAAGAAAAAGACAATCATGTTTAAACGAATTATATCTAAATGCCTGGGCGTAGCCTGCTTATCCCTTGCTTTTGCGGCTTGTACAACGCCTAATATAGTTACACGGCAAGTGAATAAGTCAGTGCCTGTGAGCTATAACAATTCACAAGACACTACCAATATGGCCAAGGTAAGATGGAATCAATTCTTTACTGATCGCTACCTGAATGCCCTCATCGATACGGCGCTGAAAAACAATCAGGAATTAAATATTACGTTACAGGAAATTCAGATTGCCAGAAATGAAGTAAGAGCCAGAAAAGGAGAATATTTGCCATTTATTGGCATCAGAGGGGGCGCTGGCGTTGATAAAGTTGGCAGGTACACACAAATTGGTGCGAGTGAAGCAAACATCGACATAGCCCCGGAAAAAGAAACCCCTGAGCCTTTACAAGATTATATGGTAGGCGCTTTTGCTTCTTGGGAAGTGGATATCTGGCATAAACTGCGGAATGCAAAAAAAGCCGCAGCAAGCAGGTATCTGTCCAGTGTGGAAGGGCGAAACTTTACAGTTACCAACCTGGTTGCCGAAGTTGCCATTTCATATTACGAACTACTCGCCCTGGATAATCAATTAGAAATTGTAAAACAGAATATTGATATTCAAACCAATGCCCTGGAAATAGTACGGTTGCAGAAAGAAGCGACCCGGGTTACCGAGCTGGCAGTCCGTAGATTTGAAGCACAAGTGCTCAACACCAAAAGCATTCAATACAACATTGGGCAACGCATTGTAGAAACAGAGAACCGGATTAACTTTTTGGTAGGCCGCTATCCACAACCTATTCAACGGAACTCAGAGAATTTTACCAATTTAGTGCCTGCTACCCTATATGCTGGCATACCCGCTCAATTGTTAGAAAACCGTCCGGATGTACGGCAGGCAGAACTGGAGCTGGCAGCAGCCAAGTTGGATGTAAAGGTAGCGAAAGCCAATTTTTATCCATCTGTGGGCATTAGAGCAGGTATCGGTTTACAGGCCTTTGATCCAAGCTATCTGTTAAAAACACCCCAGTCGATGCTGTTTTCTCTGGCTGGCGATTTAGCGGCTCCCTTACTTAACAGGAATGCGATCAAGGCTATGTATTATAGTGCCAATGCCAGGCAATTACAGGCTGTTTATTCGTATGAACGTACGCTTTTAAATGCCTACATGGAGGTTGCCAATCAGCTATCGAATAGCAACAACCTGGCTGCCAGGTACGATCTGAAAGTACAAGAGGTAGAGGCGCTAACCCAGTCCATTACTATTTCCAATAAACTGTTCCGTTCAGCCAGAGCCGACTATATGGAAGTTTTGCTGACCCAACGGGATGCATTGGAATCCAGATTTGACCTGATTGAAACCAAAATGCAGCAAATGAATGCCATGGTCAATATTTACCGGGCATTAGGTGGCGGATGGTAGTCGTATATAAGAGGCAAACTAATTAAAAATTGCCGCAAGCCGCTATGTGGCCAGGGATTAGGTAAAGTAGTTTCTGAATAACTCTCAATTCTAAAACTGATTCAATCAACTTAAAGAATAGCTTTTTGAGACTTCTATGTTAATATGTTAGTGAAGGGACTTTTTTGGTATGCGGTTCTTATCTGAGTTTTCTTGTAAATGATAGTTTTTGCCTTTGTAATCCTACTATTTATTGCAGTATGTATTTCTACGTCTCATAGGCTTGTTTCTTTTCTTTATGTAAAGGGATTTGTTTTTGATATTATCAACCGCAATGAAGGGCATTATACACTAGGAGATGTCCGTTCATCAAAATAAAGTATTCTTTCGTAGGGTGAACAAGTATATTCACTGCATGCTCTAGTAACGAGCGTAAATAAACTATAAACCTATGAAAGCTATTACAAAAACAACGTACGGTGGACCGGAAATACTGAAATTGGAAGAGGTAGAAAAACCACAGTTGAAGGATGATCATCTTTTGGTGAGAGTGATGGCCAATTCTGCTAACCCGGCTGACTGGCATATTCTGCGGGGAAAACCTTTTTTTGCCCGCTTCACATTCGGATTATTTAGGCCAAAAGATAAAATTCTGGGAGCTGATTTTGCCGGTGTAGTGGAAAAAGTAGGAAGCCAAGTAGCGCAGTTTCAGGTGGGCGACCGCGTATTTGGAGAGTCCCTGCAAGGAGGCGCTTTTGCCGAATACATTTGTGCACCAGCAAGCGTTTGCGCCAAAATGCCGGAAGGCGTCGCTTTTCCTATCATGGCAAGTGTGCCCATAGCCGGGCTAACGGCCTTGCAAGCAGTAACCACCCATGGACAAGTAAAAGAGGGAGAATCGGTTTTAATAAACGGTTCTTCGGGAGGTGTGGGTCATTTTGCTGTTCAACTTGCCAAAGTATATGGCACAAAAGTAACGGCTGTCTGTTCGAGTAAAAACAGGGAGTTTGTAAAGGCATTAGGTGCCGATCATGTAATTGCCTACGATCAGGAAGATATTCATCAACATACCGGGAACTATGATCTCGTAATTGATACACATGGAAATCTATCGTTTGGTGACTATCAACGAATGGGGAAACGAGGGGTTATGGTAGGCTTCACAACAATGGGGCACATGAGTTCGGTACTCTTACAAAAAGCAGTTAGCCGATTTCCTTTGATTCAATTTACCGCCCAGGCCAACACAAAAGATCTGGAGACACTGGCTATCTACATTCAACAGGGAAAAATTAAGGTTCACCTTGAAAAGACCTATTCCTATAAAGAAATTCCACAAGCCATCCGTCACATTGAAGCCATGCATACCAGAGGAAAAGTGGCTATGGTGTGGAAAGATGTTGACGATAAACAAGACAGCAATAACGAAGAAGCGGTACAAAAGCTACCATCCAGAGCAACAATCTAGCAAACCAAAGCCACTAACTACTTTTGTATGCACCATACAGCAAGGCTTTTATAAGCCTTGCCTAACCGTGTTTTTGTGTGCATCTAGTGAATGGAGAAATACTTAGCAGTAATTCGGTTCATTAGCTTATTTGACATATTGGAGAACCCATGGCTTATAGAAACTGCTGACAGGAACAGATTTGGGGCATCTTCCCATATGATCTGATCTATTACAATAAGCTTCAAAATAAATGCTGTCAATCTATTGGTAGAAAACATACTAGTTGGTATGTTTACAAACATACCAACTAGTATGTTTATGTCTAAGGCTGCCATTACCCGCTTATCTATTCTTCAGAAAGCATTTGATCTCATTTATATGAAAGGGTATCAGGCTTGCAGTATTGATGATATTCTGGCTACTACTGAGCTAACGAAAGGCGCTTTTTTTTATCATTTTAAAACCAAAGATCAAATGGGACTGGCCATGGTTAATGAGGTAATGTATCCGGGTATGAAGAAAGCCTTAATTAACCCTTTGATAGCAGCACAAGATCCGGTAGAGGCACTTTATCATATGATGGAACATGTATTGCTGCATGCTCCATTCTTTCAGGTACAATATGGTTGCCCTGCTGTAAACCTGATAGAAGAAATGGCTCCATTACATGCGTCTTTTCACCAGGCTCTCTTACAACTTATTCTTCAATGGCAAGAAGCCATACGAACCTGTGTAAAGCAGGGAGTAGCGAGTGGTAAAATCAATCAGGATGTGAACCCTGATGGGGTGGCTGCATTTATTATAGCTGGCTACAGTGGTATCCGGAATATGGGAAAGCTGGTAGGCGTGAGCTGTTATCATACTTTCCTAAAGGAATTGAAAATGTATCTAAAAACCCTTAGCTAAATTTTTTTACCTAAAAACATACCAATTAGTATGTTTTGAATACTATTCTGATAGTATACAGATCAAGTTAACCCAGTATTTTCTTTTAATTCATCTCTATATATGTATTCAACCCTACTCTTCCTGCATTCTCTCCTGAGGTGGCTTGTCTTGATAAGCCTGACCTATGCTATCTTTAGAGCATATAAAGGCTATCGTTTTACGTTACCTTTTACTAAAAAGGATGATACTATCCGTCACTGGACTGCTACTATTAGTCACCTTCAACTTATGGTTGGTGTGGTGTTGTACTCGCAAAGTCCGGTAGTAAGCTATTTTTTTGGATCTTCCGATTATCCCAAGGAAAGTACAGAGCCTCTTTTTTTCGCCATCATCCATCTTGCCATGATGATCGTAGCCATTCTGGTTATTACTATTGGTTCAGCATTGGCGAAACGGAAAGAGACTGATAAAGAGAAATTCAGCACCATGTTCTACTTTTTTGCAACTGCCCTTGCACTCATACTTATAGCTATTCCCTGGCCTTTTTCGCCTTTTGCTCACAGACCTTATCTACGTTTTTGAGAATGACAAACTTCCTTACAACCCCGGTCGGACGGCTTCGCCTGTATGCTTTTCTGGAAGGTATTTCCCTGCTAGTACTTCTTTTGCTAGCCGTTCCCTATAAGTATTTTCTCCACGACCCATCTCTGGTAAAAATCATTGGTCCCATTCATGGAGCCTTGTTCCTGCTTTTTATTGTCAATGCATTGCGGATGGGTATAGAACAGCGATGGGCATTTAAAGACACCACTTGGAAAGTTATCGTTGCTTGCCTTATTCCATTAGGCACTTTTTATATAGATTATAAAATACTGCGTCACATACCTACCCATGAAAAATAACGAAAATGATTTATGTATATAAAACATCAGTGAAAACTAAAAAATCTATCAGACAGGTTGGTGTTTTTTTAGAGCAATATCTACCAGGCGTTACGTGGAATTTTGACCTTAAAGACTGTGACAGAATACTTCGTATAGAAAGCAAAACAGCTGTAACAGATGTGGTAGTAAAAGGCCTGAATGGATTGGGAATCGAGTGCCAGGAGTTACTGTAAAGAGACTCTTAAAATACAAACCATTTTATAGGAGAGAGATGATACTTTTCATCTCCATAAAGGCAGAGTCGGGTAGAAATTAAGCAAGGTTCTGAGCGGTTCAATGAAAATATGCAGGCGCTGCAACATGATTTTCTGCTGCGGCGGTACTTCCGGAAAAAGGCAAAGAAATAAGAATATTCATCTTCTGGGAAGCACAGCTGGAAAAAGGGAATCTTTATGACTATCTATGGTAAGAAGCATGGCCTATCCTGGCTGTATTCAGGAAATATCATTTTCATCTACTCAAGCTCTATCAGAAATTTATGTGGTTTTCCAATGATGGACAGTATAGTTTGTGGGTTAATGCCTTTGCCTTCTTAGGGATAAGTGGTAAAACTTCGTCCATTGGTTTAAATCCCTATTGTATACCCTTCCACATTTTCTTGCGAGATTTTCTCATTGTTTTTTGCAGCCTCATATTCCAGTTGCCGGGCATTGGTTACGGGATTTTTATAATGTGGCAGCACCTTCGTGAATTAATTCAAACAGCTAACCGCAAAGTGCCAGATAAAAAGTTACTAGAAGGCTGACTATGATTAGGTTACCGGATGATATTACTCATAGCAGCACGACTATATTTTAAACAAATTGGTTCAACTTAATACTTTTAAAATTTCCCATATGATATTAGCTGTATACATCAATCAAGCAGTGGCTCATGTTGGTATGGTTACCACAGAAGGTAAGATAAGCCATGAGAAAAAGTTCGATAGTAGGGACTGGGTGGCTTCTTTGGGTATTCCCCGGCATTTGCTCGCAGAACTGAAAAGATATTTACATCAGTTCCCGGAAATCAAACAGGTTGGCATCGGATTGCCGGGCATACTGTCTGCTGACAGGAAAACCCTGCTACATGTTCCTCATATAATAAGTTTGGATAACGTATCTATTGCAGACTTGTTATCTGATGAATTTCCAACTAAAAATTTTAAGTTGGCACGTGCCGGAGATTGCTTGGCTCTGGGAGAATGGGTATATGGCGCGTATGCATTCAACGATTTTTTGCTCATCAACCTGGATACCTATGTGGAAAGTGCGGCTATAGGAGAGGGGAAGCTATATAATGGATTTGATGGCAATGGCATACAGATAGCCAGTATGCTTTTGAACGGTGAGCAAACACTTGAAAAAGCACTCTGCTGGAACTCGTTAGAAGCATATATTTATGAACAGATAGATAATGAAGTCAATGAGCGAAGTGTACTGGCAGGCAAGGGGCTTTCTCCGGAAAGCGTATGCGAGGCTGCCCGAAAAGGCGATCGTGTAGCCAGGTCAGTAGTTGCGCATATGGGCAATATTTTGGGAAATGCCCTTGCATCAGTTATTCCTCTGCTGGATGTTTCCCATATTCTGTTAACAGGCCGCCTGGCTATAGCAACCGATCTTCTGCTGCCTTCGGTAACCCATCAACTAAAAATTCATCTGGCTTCTTATTACTCTCAGAAAGTATTTATTCAAAGAGGGGTAATAGGCGAAAAAGCAGGTTTGCTGGGAGCTGCTGCTTTGTTCAGGTAAAATATGCATTTGCTGGTATACCTTGTTTAGTATCAACGTTTGACGGAAGCCTTAACCCATGTTCAGGGCCTTTTTAACTTCTTATAGCCGCATGTTTAACAGTCTGAAAAGCTACGCGTGAAAAACCAGCAGAGGAATATGGGTATGATAAGCCATTTTTTTGGTAAAACTGTGACTCACCACCTGCTGATATAAATTTCTGTGCCGGGTAGTTGTAGCAACCAGGTCAATATTCATCGCTTGCATAACATTTTCTAACGTGTTAAGAATGTCCTTGCCTTCTAGTAGCTGGAAAGACAGATGAGGATAGGTAATCTCTTTTTTTACCTCTTCTGTCAGCGATTGCATATTCGCTGCCTCTTGTAGGCGGTTACTGTTTTCTTCAGCAATATGAACAATCGTAACAGAAGCATCAAACAGACTGGCAAGTTGGATTAATTTTCTAAGTGAGTTCATATCTGCCGCCTGATAATTGGTGGCATACAAGATATTTTGAATCTGATTACTCCTGGCAGATTCGGGAATTGCCATTACCGGACAAGGCACATGCTCAATAACGGAAGCAGTATTGCTACCTATAAACACCTGCGAAAGACCGCTAGCTCCTTTGGTGCCCATTACTACTAAGTCTACGTGTTCGTTGCGAATCAACGTTGCCAGTTGTTCTAGCAAGTGTCCTTTCCTAACTACTGATTCCAGAGAAAACAAATCATCTAATAAGTGACTCTTTACTTGTTTGATCAGCCTTGCCATGTCCCTTTCGGCATCCTGTTTAAGCATTGGTGAGATGTCCCGCATAAGTGTGGTATTACTTGAGGGCAGATGGTAGGCATGAAATACTATTATTTTGGCAGGCATTTTTCTGGCGATGGCTAAAGCATATTCCAGTGCATGATAGGCATTGGCAGAAAAGTCGGTAGGTACTACAAGTGTTTTCATGGGCAGAAGGGTAGAAGGTTAACTTGTTATGATCTTACGAACATACGAATGGAATTTTCCGCAAGGGCAAATGATGGCTCTATGGCCAATACTCAAAGTACTCGTTCGGAAAAGTTGAATAAGTCAGTTTTGTAGAACTTCATGGCATGGGCAAAGCTTTGTACCTGGCCTGCTAACTTTTGATGTGTTTCCCGGTAGGATTGATCATTTACCGTATCGTCTTTCTCCAGAAGACTTTTCAAATATACTTCATGCGCATGTACGCCGTGTTTCAGTTGGTCTAGTACCTCACCCTGATAATAGATAATCAGGTTTTGGAAATGACTAACCCTTTGTTTGTCTTCTATTGAGGTGGTTTTGATAGCTATTTTTTCTACCAATTTTTGAAAAAAAGACAATTCAACTCTCCAGAAATGAATATCAGACAGCCATGTAGCAACATCTTTATGTAAGTCTTCCATGCTTACTTCAAGCAGAAAATGATGATTGACAGGTGGTAAGGTTTTCATAGGGATAGAAATGATTACAGTTGGATTGAATCTAGCAATGACTTTAGCCTTAAGTTAGATTTGAAGTTGCTAAAAAAACATGAGCCAGGTTAGTGCGCATCCTGATGTATATCATGGAAAGTCAGATAGATATTTATAAATTATCTTCAGATAGAAATTACCTATTCATATAGGCACATCCGGACCAAGAGGCAAACGGTTATATGAGTAAGATAACACTATTACTTTGAATAGCAAGGTTTATATCCTGATATAAGGGTTTGCGTTGATTCCTTCAAGATGGTAGGCTTGAAAGCAATACTATCTGCCTGCTTACCTTGGACAAGAAAGTGTAATAAGAATCCACATGGCTTTTTTGCACAGCTTAGGATAAACATAAAGGCAATACCGTTTTGTATGCCCCTGCACTTCTGAAATGGGCTTTATATGAAATCCGGTTAGGCATTGGGGCCGTTCAGATAGGTAAGGCTTGAAACATGCGAGTGGTGGAAAAAAAAACCCTCAAATCGTAAAATTTGAGGGTTTTAAGCGGTCTGGACGGGACTCGAACCCGCGACCTCCGCCGTGACAGGGCGGCATTCTAACCAACTGAACTACCAGACCGTCTTTTATTAAGGTGATGCAAAGGTAAAAGAATATTTTTATACTACGCAATGCTTGCTGAATATTTTTTGTAATTTTTTTTATATTCCTTCTCTACTTTTCATGTAATATCTGATTTTTACGAATACTTTTGCAGCAAGCGTAACTTGTCAATTTTATGATTCAGATAATTCCGGCCATTGATATCATTGAGGGTAAATGTGTTAGGTTGACCCAGGGAGATTTTGCACAGAAAAAAGAATACAATGCACATCCTCTGGACATAGCCAAATCTTTTGAGGATGCAGGGCTAACCAGATTACATCTGGTAGACCTGGATGGCGCCCGGCAGAAAAAAGTTGTCAATTATAAAGTATTAGATGCCATTGCTTCTCACACCAAGTTACAGATCGATTTTGGCGGAGGTATACAGTCTGATGCAGATGTACAGGTGGCCTTTGATTATGGGGCGGCTCAAATAACCGGAGGAAGTGTGGCTGTAAATAATCCGGAATTGTTTGAAAGCTGGCTTAACCAGTATGGCGGAGATAAAATTATTCTGGGAGCAGATGCTAAAAAAGAGAAAATTGCCATTCATGGCTGGAAAGAAGTAACCGAAGTTTGGGTATACGATTTTATTGCAGACTACCTTCAGAAAGGTGTGAAGTATGTAATTAGTACAGATGTTGCCAAAGATGGCTTGTTGCAGGGTCCTTCTTTTGTATTGTATGGCAATATAGACTATAAATTCCCTGAAATAAAGCTGATTGCCAGTGGGGGTATTAGTTCGATGGCTGATATTGAACAGCTGCACGAAATGGGGATATACGGTGTTATCGTCGGTAAAGCAATTTATGAGGGCAGAATCAAATTACCAGAACTGACTAAATTTATGTTGTCGGTCCGCTGAACGGTATAAAAGTTTACTCATCTGTTGACTTCTCCATTACAGCCATAAAAAAGGGTATTTAACCTCTAGTTTTAATTAAATGTTAACAAAGCGAATCATTCCCTGTTTGGACATTAAAAACGGAAAAACAGTAAAAGGTGTCAATTTTGAAAACCTGCGCGATGCCGGAGACCCGGTGGAACTCGCCCAGCTGTATGCAGACCAGGGTGCTGATGAATTGGTTTTCCTGGACATTACAGCTACGGTAGAGGACCGCAAAACGTTAATTGAACTGGTGAGAAAGGTTGCCAGAGCATTGAATATCCCCTTTACGGTTGGTGGCGGAATTTCGTCTATCCAAGATGTCTCAGCTTTGTTGCATGCCGGGGCAGATAAAATTTCTGTTAATTCCTCAGCTGTCCGTAATCCTGAATTAGTGAATACCCTGGCTAATGAATTTGGTAGCCAATGTGTGGTGGTAGCCATTGATACCCGTTTTGTAAACAATGAGCATATAGTACATACACATGGCGGCCGTAAACCCACAGAGATCAAAACTATTGCCTGGGCAAAAGAAGTAGAAGAACGGGGCGCAGGCGAAATTCTGTTGACCTCTATGGATACTGACGGAACCAAAAATGGCTTCGCCCTGGACCTTACAGCGAAAATTTCTGATTTGCTTTCTATACCCGTAATTGCATCCGGAGGTGCCGGCAACCAGGAGCATTTTACTGAAGTTTTTACTACTGGAAAAGCTGATGCGGCTTTGGCTGCCAGTATTTTCCATTTTAAAGAGGTGATGATACCTGATTTGAAACTGTATCTGCAGAATCGGGGAATAGCCGTAAGAATGTAAAATTTGAAGTCGGTGGTAGTGAGTAAAGTTGGATAAGCAAGCTAAAACGTAAACACAAGTATGAACATTGATTTTGCAAAGAATGGAGGATTGGTACCTGCCGTAATACAAGACGCCGTAACGGAAAAGGTGTTGATGTTGGGATACATGAATGAGGAATCTTTATTGAAAACACAAGCGGAAGGAATCGTTACTTTTTACAGCCGATCAAAACAACGTTTATGGACAAAAGGTGAAACTTCTGGTAATTTTCTGAAAGTACAGCAAGTACTCCTGGATTGTGACGAAGATACATTATTAATTAAAGTAAATCCTGTAGGGCCTGTGTGTCATACTGGCGCTGACACGTGTTTTGATGAGAAGAATTCTGGCAAAGCGGCTTTTCTCAACTACCTCAAGCACGTAATCCGCAGCCGGCGCGAACAACCGGCTGAGAGCTCTTACACTGCCTCACTTTTCAAAAAAGGAATAAATAAAGTTGCCCAGAAAGTAGGAGAGGAGGCTGTAGAATTAGTGATTGAAGCCAAAGATAATAACTCAGAACTCTTTAAGGGAGAAGCCGCTGATCTGCTATTTCATTTTTTAGTCCTTCTGGAACAAAAGCAAATTGATCTGGACGAAGTAATTGATGTACTACAACAAAGGCATAGAAAATAAAAGAATAAAGATTTTACGAATCTAAAGCAGTAGTCTTCTTTGAATCACTCACGTTTGTAAATAATTGTACTTAGTATATCAATATACATGGCTATGCCTTTGTGTATTTCATCCAGATAAATAAACTCATTGGCAGTATGGGAACGGGCAGAATCTCCCGGGCCCATTTTTAACGAAGGCACACTCAGTAGAGCCTGATCTGAAGTGGTAGGCGACCCGTAGGTTGTGAGGCCAAAAGTTTTACCTGCCTGTACAATGGGATGCTCCGGAGATATACTGGAAGGTTTTAACCGTACAGATCTTGGGTTTACTTCAGATTGTAAATTCTGTTTTAACACATCAAGCACCTGCTCATTGGAATATTTTTCAGTGGTGCGGACATCAATAGTGAAAGTACATTGGTCTGGTACTACGTTGTGTTGCGTGCCTGCATGAATAATGGTTACCGACATTTTAATGGGCCCGAGGAATGGCGAAACTTCGGGAAAACGGTAACTGCTAATCCATTGTATATCCTGCATGGCTTTTAGTATGGCATTTTCGCCTTCTTCTCTGGCGGCATGCCCCGACTTTCCGTGTGCCGTACAATCAACTACCATCAAGCCTTTTTCAGCAATGGCCATATTCATTTGTGTGGGTTCGCCTACTATAGCAAAATTAATAGGCGGCAGCAGGGGTAATATCAGTTCAAGGCCGTCCCTGCCGGATATTTCTTCTTCAGCCGTTGCAGCCATTAACAAGTTATATGTTAGGTTTTCTTTGTCATAATAGTGACGGAAAGTAGCTATCAGAGAAACCAGACATCCACCTGCATCGTTGCTGCCTAAGCCAAATAGTTTGCCTTCAGCTACTAGGGGTTCAAAAGGGTTGAGTGTCCAGGAAGGGTTGGGCTTTACGGTGTCATGGTGCGAATTTAACAGGATGGTGGGCAGAGCAGGGTTAAAATGTTTATTTACTGCCCATATATTATTTTTTACCCGCTGGGTTGGTATTTCTATATGTTGAAAAAAGGCCTCCAGAATAGCAGCCGTCTGTTGTTCTTCTTTACTGAAGGAAGGAGTGGCAATGAGCTGTTTGAGCAGGTCTATGGCATCCGTTATAAGTATGGTATTCATTTGTAAATCAGAGGGATAAGGTAGTGCCAGATACAGTGGAGGTAGAAACGACTGTTTGCAGTTCGTCAGCATGGCAGATAATTATTCGCTGAACCCCTTTTCTGAGGGCAGTATAGGCATTGTCCAGTTTGGGAATCATGCCTTTAGAAATAATGCCCTGCTGTTTTAACTGTTCGTACATAGGCAAAGTAAGGGCAGGAATAACAGAATTATCGTTATCCGGATCGGAAAGTACCCCTTTTTTTTCAAAGCAATAGATCAGATGAACGTTATACCTGGAGGCCAGTGACCAGGCAATGGTAGCCGCCATGGTATCTGCATTGGTATTAAGCATACTACCAGTAGTATCATAGGTAAGTGGGGCAAAAACAGGCGTAAGTTGTTGCTCCAGCAAGGAGGAAATCTGTTGAGCATTAACGGCTACAATATCGCCTGCAAATCCATAATCAATGGTGGCTACTTCTCTTTTTTGGGCCAGTACACTATTGCCATCGGCTCCGGTTAATCCAATGGCATTGCATCCCTTCGCCTGCAGACCCGCTACTAGTTGTTTGTTAACCAAGCCACCATATACCATGGTTACAACTTCGAGCATCGACTGGTCTGTAATTCTGCGCCCGTCCACCATCTGCGCTTTCAGGCCCAGGCGTTCGGCAATTTGGGTAGCTATTTTGCCTCCGCCATGGATTAATAGTTTGTAGCCCGGAACCTGTGAAAATTTAAGAAGAAAACGAGTGGTAGCTTCTTTATCGTCGATAATATTTCCTCCTATTTTAATAATAGATACATGCTGCATAGGTGTGTATTCCAAAGTTTTTGTAATACTACAGATGTGTGAGGAAAATAAAAAAGTAAATGAACTATTTTTGGCTGTTGTAAGCAGCGGTTAATCCATACTTTCCAGTTCCGGCAATTTCTGGTCCCAGAGAATGTAGTAGATTAATTCCTGCTAACCGGAATAGGTCGATTACTTTTTGCTTACTTGATCTTCTTGAAACTGAAGAGCAGCTGAATTGATGCAATACCGTAATCCGGTGGGTTCCGGACCATCTTCAAACACATGGCCAAGGTGTCCATCACATTTGCTGCACTGCACTTCCACACGTTCCATTCCATAGCTTTTATCTACAAGCTCCGTTACATTTTTCTTAGTGACTGGCTGATAAAAACTTGGCCATCCGGTGCCTGAATCGAATTTGGTTTTAGAGGAAAATAACGGATTGCCACAACCGGCGCATACATAAGTTCCTTTTCCTTTAAAATCATGGTATTTTCCTGTAAAAGCTCTTTCTGTGCCATGTTTTCGGAGCACCTGGTAGGCATTAGCCGTCAGTTGTGCTTTCCACTCTTTATCTGACTTTCGCACTTTGTTTGTGGTATCAGCTGGTAAAAGAACTTCCTTATCCTTCCCCTGTGCATAGGAGTGCTGGTAGGTAATAAACAAGGAGAAAAACAGTGCAAGAAATAGGTTCATTTTCATGGGTATGCGATTTTAAATAAAACAGTTAAATTCCTTCATTTGTTCAACAGTAAAACCTACGGCAACAGAGGAATTATGGATTTACGGCATACATATTTGTGAATTTACTTAGTATCTTTGCCAATTCAATTAACCCATATTCTAAAGATAACACTTAGTTTGAAGCTAAGCATTCGTTTATCCCTATGAAAAATTACCGTATTTTACTGTATTACTGTTATACACACATTCAAGACCCGGAGCAGTTCCGGGAGGAACACCACCGCTATTGCCTGGAAAATGGTATTCTAGGACGTATCATTGTAGCTCAGGAAGGATTGAACGGCACTGTATCTGGCTTGAAGGAGGATTGTGAAAAATATATGCACGACCTGAAAGCTGATCCTAGATTTTCTAATACCGACTTTAAAATAGAAGCCTACGAAAAACATGCGTTTCAAAAACTGCATGTACGCGTAAAACCAGAGATTGTCCATTCTGGCCTGCAGCATATAAATCCTATCAAGAAAACAGGCGTTCATCTAGAACCAGAGGAATTTAAAAAGCTGAAAAATCAGCAAGACGTGGTGTTGCTGGATGTACGTTCGAACTATGAGCATAACGTAGGGAAGTTTAAAAATGCCTTAACACTAGATATTGAAAACTTCCGGGATTTTCCAGAAAAAATTCAGGAACTGGAACATCTGAAAGATAAAAAGATCATTACCTATTGTACTGGAGGAATAAAGTGCGAAAAAGCTAGTGCCTATCTGCTCGAGCAAGGGTTTGAGAATGTATATCAACTGCATGGAGGCATCATAAAATATGGGTTAGAAGCGGGTGGCGAAGATTTTGAAGGCAAATGCTATGTATTTGATAACCGGATTGTAGTTGACATAAATAAAGTAAACCCGGTAACCGTTTCGCGTTGCTTTATCTGCGATACCGAGTGCGACCGCATGGTAAACTGTGCTAATCCTATATGCAATAACCATGTGCCCATATGCGAAAAATGTGGATGGGAAATGGAGGGTGCCTGCACACCTGCCTGTAAAGAACATCCGGAAAAGCGTCCCTATGATGGCACCGGGTATTATCAGAAACAAATGAATGGTTATAATCCGTATAAAGGATTAATCCGCAAGGTATAATTACATCTGCTTACATTCAGGCAAGCTGTAGGATGAGCTTAAGAAGTCTTGATTCTTACAGGTTGCCTGTATTTATTTATCCACAAGGCTTTATCCGATTTATACGTTCAATCCAATTTCATGAAATTATTTTCCGGTACTTCTAAAGATATTTATTCCATTCCAGAATCAGAGCTCATCCTCAATAAAGATGGCAGTATCTATCATCTGAACCTGTTGCCGGAGCATATAGCAGATACAATTATTACTGTTGGCGATCCGGGCCGTGTCCATAAGATCAGTCAGTATTTTGATACGATTGATTTTGAGATGAATAAGCGGGAATTTATTACCCACACTGGTACGTACAATAAAAAGCGGCTAACTGTTATTTCTTCTGGTATGGGTACCGATAATGTGGAAATTCTACTGACTGAATTAGATGCCTTGGCGAATATCGATTTAAAAAAGAGGCAGATCAAAGAAAAACACACCCGGCTGAATATCATACGCATCGGTACCTCAGGCAGCTTGCACGCCGACATTCCAGTCGATAGTTTATTGGCTTCTCAGGCTGCCATTGGTCTTGATACACTCATGTGTTTTTATCAACTGCCACAATCGGATCTGGAAAATGATATTACCAGGCAATTGCAAGAAAAGTTAAATCTGCCGTTTCAACCCTATTGTGTGAGTGGTTCGGAAGCCTTAAGAGAACGGCTCGCGCACGATATGATTGGGGGGAACACCGTTACCTGCCCCGGTTTTTATGCTCCACAAGGGCGCCGGCTGAGACTAGGTATGAGATTGCCTACCTTGATTAATGAACTGGCCTATTTCCATCCGCACGATTTCTGGATCACCAATTTTGAGATGGAAACAGCTGGCTATTATGCATTAGGCCGACTACTAGACCATCAGGTGCTTTCCCTTAATGCTATTGTAGCCAACCGGATTACCAACCAGTTTTCCAAAGATGCGGATAAAACCATTGATACGCTGGTTAAAAAAGTGTTGGAACGAATATAAGCCAGATGTGTTTTCCAACGTACAATTTGTTTGGTTTAACGGCTGTCAACTAACAAGTAAGCTATGGTAGAAAGAAAAGCATATGTGGTGCAAAAGACTGGTTCGCTGAACAATCTGCACCTAACAGATAGTACACTGGCTGAACCCAAGCCAGGAGAGGTCACCGTGGCTGTAAAAACAATTGGGCTTAATTATGCCGATATTTTTGCTGTGATGGGCTTATACAGTGCTACGCCAGAGGAGCCTTTTATTCCAGGTCTGGAATACGCCGGTGATATTTTAGCAGTAGGGGAAGGGGTTACTCAATGGAAGGTAGGTGACAAAGTAATGGGTGTTACCAGATTTGGTGCCTATACTACTCATTTACACATAGATGCCAGGTATGTGTTTGCCTTGCCTCAACAATGGAGCTACGCAGAAGGTGCAGCATTTCTTGTTCAGGTACTTACTGCCTATTATGCGTTGGTGCCGTTAGGAAATCTCCTAAAAGGACAAACGGTGCTCATTCAAAGCGCGGCTGGGGGAGTAGGCATTCAGGCAAATCGCATAGCCCAGCGCCTGGGAGCCTATACGGTTGGCGTAGTTGGAAATGAGGCTAAATACAAGTTATTGAAAAAAGAAGGCTATCAAGGGGCAGTTGTCAGAACCGAGAATTTTCGCAATGATGTAAGGCAAGCCTTACAAGGGAGAGAATTAAATCTGGTACTGGAGGCTGCAGGCGGAAAGTACTTTACCTGGAGTTACCAGTTACTGGCTCCGCAAGGACGTTTGGTTACTTATGGCTCTGCTGGGTTTTCTCCTAAATCTGATAAGCCGTTTTATCCTAAATTAATCTGGCAATACCTGATGCGGCCAAAAGTAGATCCATTAACCATGACCAGAGAAAATAAATCAGTGATGGGTTTTAATCTGATATGGATATATGATAAAACAGAGTTAATGCATCAGCTTATGAGAGAGATAGAGGCCCTGCAATTACCGGCTCCTTATATTGGCCATGAATTTAGCTTTAAGGAACTTCCGCAAGCTTTAACACTTTTCTTAACTGGCAATACCACAGGCAAATTAATTGTTCATACAGATTGATTGGCTGGGTAAAGCGTGCCTTCTTAAACTAAGGCAAAATGCCTACTTTTGGTCTTTAAACCAGAGAACTACACTAATGAGTGGACTATGTTTATTCAAAAAAACTTTCATTGATAGTATCGTAATGGCAGTTTTGCAACAAGATAAATTTTGATTTTGCATGAAAAAAGTTGCTTTTTATACATTAGGTTGTAAACTAAATTTTTCAGAAACCTCTACTATATCCCGCATGTTTGAACAGAAAGGATATCAAAAAGTGGAGTTTACAGAGAAACCAGATATTTTTATTATCAACACTTGCTCTGTGACTGAAAATGCCGATAAAAAGTGCAGGAAAATTGTTAAAGAAGCACTTAAAATATCACCAGATGCATTTATTACCATTATTGGATGCTATGCTCAGTTGAAGCCCAAAGAGATTGCCGAAATACCCGGAGTAGATGCAGTTTTGGGAGCAGCCGAGAAGTTCCGTTTACTTGATTTGCTGGATACCTTTGAGAAAAAACCGGCTCCTCAAGTGTTAGCTACTCCAATTAATCAGGCTATCCATTTTAACAACGCCTATTCGCTCAATGACCGGACCCGTACCTTTTTAAAAGTACAAGATGGCTGCAATTATTCCTGTGCCTTTTGTACTATTCCACTTGCCCGTGGCGAAAGCCGGAGCGACCTGATTGCCAACATTGTAAAGTCAGCGGAGGAAATTGCCCGGACAAATGTTAAGGAAGTTGTACTAACCGGTGTAAATATCGGCGATTTCGGGTTGCAGGAGGGTGTCCGCAAAGAACGTTTCATAGACTTGGTAAAAGCATTGGATAAAGTAGAGGGGATTAACCGATTCCGGATTTCCTCCATAGAACCAAACTTGCTGACACAAGAGATAATTGAATTTGTGGCAAGTTCAGCTAAGTTTGTTCCGCATTTTCATATCCCCTTACAATCTGGAAGTAACAAGGTGTTGAAGTTAATGCGCAGGCGGTATATGCGGGAATTATATGCTGAGCGGGTGGCTTCCATAAAAAAAATGATGCCCCATTGTTGTATTGGCGTTGATGTAATTGTAGGTTTTCCCGGAGAAACGGAGGAAGACTTTCTAGATACATATCGGTTTCTCAATGAACTGGATATTTCCTATCTGCATGTTTTTACGTACTCTGAACGGGACAATACAGCTGCGTTAAAGATGGAGGGCGTAGTCCCAATGCAAGAGCGCAGCAGACGCTCCAAAATGCTGCATAGTTTATCGGATAAAAAGCGCCGGTACTTTTATGAACAGCAAATAGGTAGTGTGCAAACGGTATTATTTGAAGAGGATATAGAAGACGGAAATATGCATGGGTTTACCCAAAATTATATACGCGTAGCTGCCAAATATGATCCTTTATTGATTAATGAGTTAAAAGAAGTGAAATTAACTCAACTAACAAGCCAAGGGCTGATGGAAGTAGAAGAAGCAGCGCCTGAAGTAGTAACCCATTAAAACGAAGAAACCCGCTTCGGCGGGTTTCTTTTTTTATTTCTTGAAGAACTTCTCAGTCTTTTGATTGATATCCAGGTAATATACGCCGGTTTTAAGTTCGGCTAATGGTATTTCTGTTCCTTTACCCTCTTTTATAACTTCTCCTTTTGCACTTAAAACTTTATACTGTGCTTCGCGTGACAAAGTGATTTTATTGATTACACTCTTGGGATAAAAGGTGATAGGTTCCTGGCCTAAGCTGAAATCAATAGCTTTACTATAATAAATCTGATGATTGTCCTGATTTTGTGCTTTTACTCTGTATTTGTTGGTTTTAAACCGGTGATTGATAGCAAGGTTATATACGCCCCCTCCATTTTCGCCTTTGGCATTTACTGATTTTACCACCAGCCAGTTATTATTAACAAATTGTTCGAGGTAGTAGACAAATTCTTTTTTTTCACCAGAAGTTGACCAGTTTACTTCAGAATCAGCAACATTAAAGGCAACAAACTGGAAAGTGCTGCTCGGACGCAATACATAGGAATTTAATACTTTTGGCATGCACTCGTCTTTGTAAACAATCTTTATCGTAACGGGATCATTCATTGAAAGATAAGACAGGTCTATTTCAAAAGCACTGCTCTTGATGTTTTCCATTTTCTTTACATCATTCACAAATACCTCATCTGTACAAAAGTTCTTTTTATCGGAAGAAAAAGGATTCTGCACGTAAATATTTTTACCCTGGTACACTCCTGAAATCACAATTTCACCTGCAAAAACTGAAAAATGCAAAAGAGTAAGAGCTACAATAAAAAGCTGTTTTAACTTCATATAACAACACTTGTTATAATAAATGTATGGATCATCTGAAAAAAGTCAAAGATAGTGCCATACAAAGTTGGTAATATTTATAGTAAATACCGAAAATTTGTAACCTACTTACTGCGGTATGTACCTAATATTACGTTATTCAAAGCGCAGAGATTCGATGGGATCTAATTTGGATGCTTTATAAGCAGGATAGTAACCGGAAATCAATCCAACGGCTACACAAATAATTAAACCTACCATAATCCAGAGCCAGGGTATAATGAATCCGCCAGAACTGATCAGCATAGAAATTCCATTACCTATGGCAATGCCCAGTATAACTCCCACCACTCCGCCTAACTGGCAAATAACGATGGCTTCTATGAGAAATTGTTGCCGGATGCGTTGCGGAGTTGCGCCAAGGGCTTTTCGAATGCCTATTTCCCTGGTCCGTTCGGTTACAGAAACCATCATAATGTTCATCAGGCCAATAGCAGCTCCCAAAAGCGTGATAAAGCCAATTACAAAACCTCCTATTTTAAGGTATCCGGTAATATCATCCAGCCTGGAGGCTAGCGACTCACTTTTTGTAATTTCAAATGAATCTGGTCTACCCAGCTGATCATGGCGGATAGAACGCATTAGCACTGTAGCTTCACCCATAGCCATGTCAAAATCTTCTGGATTGGTAACGCCCACTTTTAAATCGTAGCTGAGTTCTGCATTGGTAGGTATCCGGCTAGCCGTACTGACTGGAATTAAGATCATACGGTCGGCACCACCGCCACCCATGATAGAACCTATTTTATTCAATACACCAATTACTTTATATTTATTTCCCAGAACATTTACATACTTGTTTATAGGATCAGTTTTTTCGTAAAGAGTGGATTTAATTTCCTGCCCGATAATAGCCACATTCGCTGCATTTTCTACTTCAATATTGGAAAAGCCCCGGCCACTTTCCAGTTCATAGCCATTGATTGTCAGGTAGTTTTCAGTGCCGCCTACTACCCGCACGTTCGGATTGGTTTTCTGTGATTGAAATTTAGCTTCTGCATTTCCGGTAACCCCTACTTCCATATTTATTTCAGAAGAATAGGCAAATAATTTCGAAAAGTCTCTCGCTTCTTTATAGCGGATGGGAGGATATATTTTTTCATTGCTCCCTTCATTTCTCCGCCGCCAGGGCTTTGTTCCCTCAATATCAAAGGAATTAGCCCCCAGCTGAGAGAAATTACTTTCTACCGATGCCCGGATACTTTCGATAGCTGTAAGAATGCCAACTAGAGAAGTAATACCAATGGCGATAATTAAGGCAGTTAGTACCGTACGAAGAATATTCGACTGGATGGAACGGAGCCCCTCTTTTAGGTTTTCAACAAAATTCATAAGTAAGCAATTTGCATGTATGATTTCATACGAGTTTACATATTTTTTATGTAAATTGAATTAAAAATAATTTGTAAGGAAATTATATAGATTGAATGGTAAACCCAGCGCCTAATTTCTACTTTTAGTGAGGTGGCGTGTTTCTTTCATTTACCCACAATATAATGAATCAGCCAGAGTTTTAGAGAGTACTAGGCCAGAGGTAAAACCGAAGCATAGAATCTCTGTTGCTGCTGGTAATACCTTCTAATTCTTTGTATTCTCCGTAACAGGAGTGCTGTATATAAGAACAGGTAAGGTAGTAAAAATGAATGTATTTCCCAATCTAAACCTGGCGTTTGCCGTATAGGTTTAAAACCATAAAACAATTTACTGAATATGATGCGACGCGTGATTATGGTAGCCTTGCTACTGGCTTTTCTGGGTAACCAAGCCAAAGCTTCCTCTATCCTGTTGCCAATGGATGAGACCCAAACCAATCATTTAAAGGCTTATGGAATTGCTTATTGGATTTTACAGCACGAGGTAGAGGTGAGCTGGTTGCTGAATTACAAGGGGGGCAGTTTTATGTTCAAGTATGGACAAGATTTTGAAAAAGAGCTGGTGGTACGTGGAGTCAGTTACCAGGTGGTGTCTGATGCGCAGGCTGCTCAAATTGTAGATGAAATTTCGCAGCCAGATGTAAATATGGATATTATGAAATTAGATAAACCTCCCAAGGTTGCCGTGTATTCACCTAAATCTAAACAACCCTGGGATGATGCCGTAACGCTGGTGCTAACCTATGCAGAGATTCCGTATGAAGTAGTATTCGATAATGAAGTAATGGATGGTAAACTTCCGCAATACGACTGGTTACACTTGCACCACGAAGATTTTACCGGGCAATACGGAAAGTTTTACCGGTATTACCGGAATTACCCCTGGTATCAGGAAATGGTACGGGAGTTTGAAACTACTGCCAAAAAATACGGATATGCCAAAGTATCTCAATTAAAGTTAGCCGTAGTAAAAAAGATAAAAGACTTTTGTGCAGGAGGCGGCTTTTTGTTTGCTATGTGTTCGGCAGCCGATACCTATGATATTGCTTTAGCAGCCGATGGAGTAGATATCGCCGAATCTATGTACGATGGCGACCCGGCAGATCCAATGGCTCCCAAAAAGATGACATATAGCAATACCTTTGCCTTCAAAGATTTTACCATTAGTATGGACCCCTATGACCCGGAGTATTCAAATATTGATAATCAGCCTTATGAAAGAGGGTTAAGTGAGAGCAATGATTATTTTACCTTATTCCAGTTTTCTGCCAAGTGGGACCCCATACCAACGATGCTCACTCAAAATCATCAGACAGTAATAAAAGGATTTCTGGGCCAGACTACCGGATTTAAAAGAGGCCTGGTTAAACCAGATGTACTTACCTTAGGAGAAACACGTTCAGCCAATGAACTTAAATATATCCATGGCACCTTTGCTAAAGGAACCTGGACCTTTTATGGCGGCCACGACCCGGAAGATTATCAGCATACTGTAGGCGAAGAGCCAACTGATTTGTCGTTGCATCCCAACTCAGCAGGTTACCGCCTAATATTGAATAATATATTGTTCCCGGCTGCCAAGAAGAAAAAGC
Source organism: Rhodocytophaga aerolata (assembly GCF_030503435.1). Classification (GTDB taxonomy): domain Bacteria; phylum Bacteroidota; class Bacteroidia; order Cytophagales; family 172606-1; genus Rhodocytophaga; species Rhodocytophaga aerolata. The sequence continues at coordinate 76,808 of NZ_JAUKPO010000004.1, read as the reverse complement.
AAAAAACCTAACAACTAGTCGAATAAATAAAGGATACCTAAAAGACCGGTTAGAGTTTATCTCTAACCGGTTTTTTAATTTAACACCACCTATGTAGGATGAAAATTAAACAAAATCTGTCAACTGCTGAATGCATAGGTAACCAGTAAATTTCTCCAGGATTGCTGCGTATTACCGTAACCAAATTACTTTGCCAAATAATTACTTGTAAAGCTTAACAAAACTTTATATTTGCACTCCGGAAAAGATCATACTTTAGAGTAGCGATGCATTATGGAGGCATATGAAGAAAAAGCAAGGCAGGAGTTGAGGAACTGGCAAATTAAAATGGCCAGGAAACCAACTTTTTCCAATCGCATGGCAAAAAACATCCAGTATAAAATCAATGATTTAATTCCGGAAAAAGTGCACGCAGTTATTACGGCTGCCATTAAAAATATGGTTAAAGCTGTACTGACCGGGTCAGAATTTATCTCTGATGTGCCCCTGGCTGTAGGGAACCTGGAGCAAAGAGAAGATATGGTAAGGCAACGGATTAAAACCTACAAACAGGTTGCGGCCGCCAGTGGATTTGGTATTGGTGCCGGAGGTTTCTTGCTTTCTCTGGCAGATTTACCAGTATTATTGAGCATTAAAATGAAATTACTTTTTGACATTGCCGGCTTATATGGCTATGATGTGGCCGATTATCAGGAACGATTGTATATTTTATGTATTTTTCAAGTAGCATTTTCCAGTCCCGAACAGCGTATACAAAATTACCAGTATCTGGTAAACTGGGAATTGCACAAGCAGCAACTGCCTGCTCACATAAACGATTTTGACTGGCGGACCTTTCAGCAGGAATACCGTGACTACATAGATCTAGCAAAGCTACTGCAATTAGTACCAGGTATTGGGGCCGTAGTGGGAGCCTATGCCAATCATCAGTTAGTTGATAAATTGGGAGAAACAGGCATGAATGCTTACCGGATGCGGCTTTTTTATTCAAAAATTGATAAATAACTAATTTGGATCAAGCGGACTATAAGGTATTTATAACAGATTAATTTAAGAAATAAAACTACATACGAATGATTATTCAAACAGCCAAAAGGCTAGGACAGGTGCAGGAATATTATTTTTCTGTGAAGCTTCAGGAAGTACGCAAATTACAGGAATCCGGTAAAGATGTGATAAACCTGGGAGTTGGCAGTCCTGATCTTTTTCCTTCTGATGAAACGGTACAAGCACTTATTCATTCTGCTTCTCAAAAAGGAAATCATGGGTATCAACCCTACAAGGGTATTGCGCCATTCCGTAAAGCTATTTCTTCCTGGTATTCCCAAACGTATGGAGTTACTTTAAATCCGGATACGGAAGTACTACCCCTGATAGGGTCTAAAGAAGGTATTACACATATATCTCTGGCTTTTCTGGATGAAGGCGATGAAGTATTAATTCCAGAACTTGGCTATCCAACCTATAAATCAGTCAGTGATATGGTTGGGGCAAAAGCAATTCCATATCCGTTGGTGGAAGCAAACAATTATGAGCCAGACTGGGATTTTCTCGAGAAAGGGGACTGGCGTAAGGTGAAACTTATGTGGGTAAATTATCCGCATATGCCGACTGGTGCGCCTGCCAACCAACAACTTTTTGAAAAACTGGTTGCCTTCGGAAAGTCTAAAAAAGTACTGATCTGCCACGACAATCCGTATAGCCTGGTACTCAACGAGGAAAAGCCCTTAAGTTTATTGTCGGTAGAAGGAAGCAAAGAAGTATGTCTGGAAATGAACTCCATGAGTAAATCCTTCAACATGGCTGGGTGGCGTATAGGATGGGTTAGTGGAGCCAGGGAGTATCTGGATGCCATCATTAAAATTAAAACCAATATAGATTCTGGCATGTTTCTTCCGATTCAGGAGGCTGCCATTGCTGCCCTGCAAAACTCAGCGCAGTGGCATGCTGAACGGAATGCTATTTACCGGAACAGAAAACAACTAGTCTATCAGATCCTGAATTTATTGAATTGCACCTACCGCACAGATCAGCAAGGTATGTTTGTATGGGCTAAAGTGCCCTCTCAGATACAGTCAGTAGAAAAGTTTGTAGATTATCTGCTTAATGAACACTATGTGTTTATCACCCCAGGGTTCATTTTCGGTGAAAAAGGAAATAGATTTATCAGGCTTTCTTTATGTACCACCGAAGAAAGGCTACAGCAAGTTATTGACCGGTTAAAGAACATACACATACCATCCTTGTAAATCTTAAAAAAGGTATGCGAGCTTACCTGAATGACAATCATTTGGTTGCCGTATCCTTCATGTAAATGAGCAACATCACTAATTAACTTAGATTAAAATAATGAAGATAACTGTTGTCGGGGTTGGATTGCTGGGTGGATCACTGGCCTTACTTGCCAAAGAAAAAGGAATAGCCAGTAAAATTATTGGGGTAGATATAAACCCGCTTCATGCTGAGAGAGCACTGGCCTTAGGTATTGCCGACGAAATGCTACCCTTAGAACAGGCCGTGAAAAACACGGATCTGGTGGTGCTGGCAACTTCAGTAAACATACTTGTAAAACAACTACCGCAAGTGCTCGACCTGATTGGTGATCATACCATCGTAATGGATCTGGGTTCAACAAAAGAACTTATCTGCCAAGTTGCCGATAGTCATCCAAAAAGAAATCAATATGTTGCTTCACACCCGATTGCTGGTACTGAGAATTCCGGACCCGATGCAGCTTTCCCCGGTTTGCTGAAAAAAAAGATTATGATTATTTGCGATAAAGAAAAAAGCAGCAAACATGCTCTGGAAACCGTAGTTTCCTTAAGCAAACAGTTTGAAATGCGCTTGAGTTTTATGCATGCTGCTGAACACGACCGGCATTTGGCCTATGTATCTCACTTAAGTCATATCAGCTCTTTTGCCTTAGGAATTACAGTATTGGATAAAGAGAAAGACGAAAAAAGTATTTTTGAGATGGCAGGCAGTGGTTTTTCTTCTACTGTGCGTCTCGCCAAAAGTTCTCCGGAAATGTGGGCCCCAATTTTTACACAGAACAAAGAAAATATCTCTACCGCATTAGGCGCATACATCCGGCGCCTTCAAGCCTTTAAAGACATTATTGATTCTAACGATGAAACGAGGTCTAAAGAACTCATGCATCATGCCAATGAGATAAGACGCGTTTTACTAGGTATCGAAAATCCATCACAAAGCAGCTAGTTAGAGATAGTATAAGGGTACATACCACCTGTTATAAATAAGTTATAGCGCAAGAAAAGCACACTTTGGCAAAAAATTAGCCAAGCTGCACATTTGAAACAACAAGCAATTGGTTGTAAAGTAGCATATAAGTTTCGCTTTTTAGAAGAATAAATTAGTAAACCTCAAATTCTATGTTAAATAAATATAGAATTTGAGGTTTACTTTTTGCATTTTTTTTCATTAAGACCATATTCTCTCTTAAGTAAAAATCTTTGTTTAAGCCATCTATATGCTTTACAGTCAACAAGGGTTTAGTTGGAAAAATTAGTTAAGTGAAAAGGATTACAGAATATGCAGTAAGAAAGGGAGTAGCAAAATTCACTATTCAAGCATAAGCGGATACCTAATAATTAGCATATTGAACGAACAAACCAATCATTCTTTCTCATACCTAATCTCTAATTTATGTCCAACAAATCGACTCTTTTTTCACATGTCTGGCTCCTCTGTGCAATAGGAGCATTTTTTTTAATAAGTCCCATTAAAACAAAAGCTGCCGTTATTTATGTAAACGGCGCTGCTGCCGGTGCAAATACCGGTACAAGCTGGATAAATGCTTTCACCAGTTTACAGTCAGCACTGGCTGCATCCGAAGCAGGCGATCAGATTTGGGTAGCCAAAGGAGTTTACAAACCTTCACTAGCTGTAGATATTGATGGAAACGGTTTATCAGAAGAGCGAGAAGCAACTTTTCAAATCAAGAGTGGAGTAAAAGTGTATGGTGGATTTGCCGGCGGAGAAGCAACTCTGACTAAACGGAATTGGATAGTGAATCCCACCATCCTAAGCGGCGATATAGATAATAATGATGCAAATGCGGATGCCAATTTTATAGCCGAAACCACCGATCAACTGATGGGCAATAATGCCTATCATGTGATCTATACAGTGAATGTGGATAAGAGCACCGTACTTGATGGATTCACAATCACAGCAGGTAAAGCATATGCCATTGGCTTGCCGGTTGAATCTTTACATATTAGAGGGGGAGGATGGTTTAATAAGATGGCAGCTCCTTTAAACTCAAGCAGCCCATCTATTGCTAACTGTGTTTTTCAAGGCAATTATGCTGAAAGAGAGGGAGGGGCCTGGTATACTTCTGGAACAGCTGGTGTCAAAAGTGAAGCAATATTTAAGGATAGCAAATTCATTCAAAATAAATCAAATAGATCTGGAGGAGCTATCTATATAGGTTCTTTTACTAAGGGAAGCTATAAACCACAAATCATAAATTGTCAGTTTGTAGGTAACCGGACTTTAAAAACCGGAGGTGCTATATTTATCTTGGGAGATACGGCTAGAATAGATAGTTCTTCATTCATAAATAATGCTGTGACAATTATCACAAATGTATCTGACAATGGTTCTGGGGGGGCAGTGTATATGTTTAACTCAAAAGCTAGTTTCTACAGAACTATGTTTAGTAACAATAAAGCAACTGGTAATGCTAATGGGCCTTACGAGAACGGCGGTGGGGGAGCTGTGTACATGTATAGTACTAAATCAGGTACAGAAGCCTTGGGTGAGGCCAATATAAAATTTGTGAGTTGTGGGTTTTATAACAACATTACTAGTGATAATCCGGGAGCCTGGGGTGGAGCCGGCTTGCATATAAATGATGAAGGAAAAATGAATGTTTCTTATAAAAATTGTGTATTTAGCGGCAATCATGCGCAAACAGACGGAGGAGCCGTAGCAAATTATGCCCGTCAAATGAATAATGGCCTCCCATTTACACCTTTCTTACGCACTAACTTTACAAACTGCACATTTAGCAATAACACAGCCGGTAAAAATGGTGGAGCCTTATATTATGATCGGATCGATTTGAACGCTCATGAACATACGTCTCTGATTGAAAATTCTATTTTGTATGGAAATACAGCCGGGACTTCTGGCCCTCAAGTTAAATTTTCAGGGGGCGGCTTTTTTGGGCCAACGATTGCTTATTCATTGATAGAAGGCGGCTATAATGCTACGGTAGGTATTAATGGAGGAAATAATATTAGTGGAGATCCTCAATTTATTAATGCAGCCGACGTTGATGGTGGGGATGATATAGCTGGTAACTCAGATGATGGTTTACGGGTAAGCAATACATCACCTGTAATTAATGCTGGAAATTCAGCTGCAGATAGCATAGTGGGTATAACGAAAGATTTTGCCGGGGAGGCACGTGTACAAGGAAGCAATATAGACATGGGTGCCTATGAACGCGCCTCTGGCTTTATACCGCCAAGTGTTAAATACTTCAAACTAAAAGAATGGAAGAGACCCAGGCCAGGTTGCTTGAGTTGTCCTTGGGCAATCCGTTTGCAGGATAAAGCCATAATTTTTGCTCACCCCAAACAAGCTAAAGGATTTTTACAGAACTTTGAATGGAAATCAGACGCCCTGCTCGCCGTATATGCTGACTCAGCGATTGTTAGAGGCCGCATTGCTAGTCAGGCAAACCCATCTATTCAATTTGAAGTGTACCTAAAGCTTGTAAAGCCGAGTAACTGGGCTGCCTGGGCTGCACAAAACCGGACCTATAGTGCACTTACACCCGAAGCCAAAAAGGTGGCTGCCCAGAACTACCAGCAATGGACTTATTGGGAACTTTCAAGCCAGAGCCGGCTTATTGGCAGGGCAGCGATTGAAGGCACCTTGAAACTTAGCCATGCCCCAATTACTAAAACAACCGGATTTCAACTTGGACTTGGAGCAAACGACCAGGATGGTGATTTTGGGTTAAACGGTGAATTTGTATATGCCGGAGTATTATCCTATCGAAAAAACAAGCAGAAGGTAAATGGAATCGGTAGCCTAAATGCAGATGCCTTTGTTTGTAAGGAGGATTGTGAATTTGAGATTGACAGTAAAGCCATTGCCAAGTATGACTTTTCTGATTCAGAAAGCAAACAGCCTTACCAGGTTTATCCCAATCCTGTGCACGATAAACTAACTGTTGAAATGGAGGATACGCAAGAAGGCATGTATACATTTACCTTGTATGATTTAAAAGGCCAACGGGTGCAACAAGTAAATGCTCAACTTCGGAAAAATTATGTAAGCATAAGCACACAGTCAATTTCTCCAGGAATTTACCGGTTAGAAATACGTAGCCCGGATGGCAGTCTACAGTATAGCAAGATTGCCAGGTATTGAAATAACGTTGTATTGAAAAAAAGACACCAGATTGTATAAATCTGGTGTCTTGTTGTTTTGCCGGAAAAGCTGTCTAATAGTTACTTCTTGAAGTTAACTTTTCTAACCTTTAACTGGTTTTCTTTTAATAATGCCAGTTCCTGGCCTGTAGAAGATTTTATCGTGTACCGGTATTCATTTTCACTGGTAGACTTAAAAACTTTAACAACCGTGCTTTCTGCAAACCCATAGCCTGCATATTCCGGGGGAATATTTTTTAAAACAACCTTATCATTTACAGCAAATTTTGCTGATGCTTTTTCGGGTTCAGCTGTTTTCTTTTTCCGTTCAGTACTTACCTTTTCTTGCACATCATCCGAATCATTACTGGCACTTACTTTTTTTACTCTTTTTGCAGGAATTAACTTAATGGTTTTGCCATTGTGTTCGTACTTTTTACCTTCCTCTTTTTTCATATTGTTTATAGTAGCCAAGTGAGAATATTTATATCGGGTTTTCTAAAAAAAATAAGCTTTACGCCAGTATACAGAATTAATTATTACAGATAGACAAATGTAGGAAGGTTATGTAAATATCTTAACATTGCAGGGCAGAATCTCTGGTTGTTGTAATAATTTGATATAGATTTTATGACATTGGTATTTTGTAACTTACTGCCTACAGTGTATCTAACGGGTTATTAGCTCAAAGTTAGCACAATTTCATAATTCTGCGTGAAAATTTTCAAGTTAGCTTAGGGAATCTGAAACAATCATATAAAAACAGAGATAAATCTATGTAAGATATCCAGGTTTTGTGCTATACAGAAAGCGACATACCTTATTAAGTTTCAAAAAGAGAATTTAGCTGTTTTATGAATGTGATGCTTGAATCATAGCAATAGCTGGTTCGTTACCTTGCTGAATAGCTAGATCCAGTGCTGTAAGGCCACGGCTCTCCCGGATAGTGGTATCGGCTCCATGCTTCAATAATACTTTTACTAATTCATTTCTGCCAAATATAGCGGCAAACATCAAGGCTGTTCCTCCATTGCCATGTTGAATATTTAAGTCGGCCCCGTTTGCAATGAGTAATTCCGCAATGTCGGCATACCCCTTGAAGCTAACACCCATCAGCGCAGTATTGCCACCATAGTCCTGTGCATTAATATCGGCCTGCGCTTCCATTAACATGCGGGCTGCCTCCAATTGACCATTGTAGCAAGCCACAATTAAAGGGGTATAGCCCCGGTTGTCTTGTATATTTACCTCTGCATTTTCGGCGAGCAACTCTTGAAGTAGAGCTGTGTCACCTGTGCGGGAAGCATGAAAAAGAGCATCTTGTTTAGTCATAGTCCGGTTATTTAATACTGCTACTGTTTTGAAGATTAATGAAGTTTACGTAAAAGTAGCCGGATGGATGAGCAAATGGTGAATTTACTACGGCGCATTCAGGTGTATGCGCCGTAGTAAGCTTAATTTTTCTCAAATTGTTGGGCTATGCGTTGTCCGATTTGCATTAAAGTATCAATTTCTTCCTGGGTAAATTCGTAGGGTACTGGTTTTGCTACGCCGAGTGTGCCATAAAGTTTGTCGTTCAACAACATAGGTGCTGCCATTGATCCTTCTACTTTGGTTTCTTTGGCTGAAGGCCGCGCAACACCAGATTCATCTGTTTGCAAGTTACACATTTGTACTACTTCTCTGCGTTGGGCTGCAATACCTGCCATTCCTTTGCCAACAGGAATTACAGACATTTTAGGAAGTAAAAACTCAGGTATTCCTTTGTATGCTTTTAAATGCAAAATATCCTGTTCAGGGGTACTTAGGTGAATAGTACCGGTTGTGCAATCATATACCTGAAGCATCTCGGTAAGCAAGGCATTCCAGTCTGGTTCGGGTTTTCCCTTTTCAATGATCTGATAAATGGTGTTGGTTTGTATAGCCATAGTTGTATAAAATAGTAGAATGCTAACTAAAAAACAGTTGTAGCTGGCAGAATAAGTATCAAAGTCAATCAAGTAAAGTACAAAAGATTAGGCGACAGCCCATGCTTTTCTTAAAAAACGAAGCCAGTTATTATGCATAATGTTTTCTATATCTGTTGATGTATAGCCCCGTTTGCCAAGCAAAGCGGGAAGTGTTTGCAGATCGGCAATCGTATCCAGGTCATAAGGACTTTGCTCTTTTCCAAAAGCGCCATCCAGATCAGAACCTATGCCAACGTGCAAGGCATTTCCAGCTAGCTGGCATATATGATCCAGATGATCAATTATTTTCTCCAGATTACAATTCATACCTTCAGGAGTGGATTCTTTTCTTACCCAGCCAGGCACCATCATCCAGGTATCCAGTACACCTCCTATAATTGCCCCTCTGCCAATAAGTTCTTTAATCTGTTGGTCATCAAACTGGCGGTTATGGTTTACCAATGCCCTGCAATTATTATGACTGGCCCAGACATGGCCATGAAAATGATCCATAGCTTCCCAGAAACTGTCGTCACTTAAATGTGTAGCATCCAGGATGATATTCAGCCTTTCCATTTCTTTTAGCAGGTCGCGGCCTCTTTGCCCAATACCTCCAGTGGCATTCGTTCCCTGGGCATATCTACCTGGGCCATAATGGCCAGGCCCTACTGCCCGTAAACCATAAGCATACGCCTTTTCCAGATGGTTGAGTGTAACAAGCGAGTCTGCGCCTTCCAGGCTGAGGATATAACCAATCGGTTTGTTCAAAAAAGGCAATTCATCGCGCCAGACAGATAAATGTTTTTCCAGGGATGCCAGGTCGGTAACGGGCGTAAGTTCTCTGGCTTCTTCCATGGCTTTGTACCAAGCTAATTGCCCTTGTGTTTGGGCCCATGCCTGTTCGGGAGAATGCCAACCAGGGAGTGAATTGTCAGGGGCTACATATCTAGCAATTTGCGTGGCTACTACTAAGCCTATGTTACCTTTCCGAAGTTCAGGAAAAGCAACTGTGCCTTTTCCCCGGTCAGGTTTGTCGGTTTGGCCTTGTTCCCGGTTCCGGATCTCCTGTACTGTTTTCCGGAGATCCCGGTTCCATTCCATGGCATTCATGCTTAAATCCAGGTGTGCATCTACTATAAACATATACTTTACTACGAACGAAAAGGTGAACTACTTAGATATGGATGGCTCTGTTCCGGGCAATTACTGCCCATTTATCAACAATGGTATGATCGTTTGCTACGTATACAGAATCGTATAAGGCACACGTTGGGCAAATATGAACAGGAACCCCATACCACACATCGCCAACTTTGTGAGAACGGCTGTCTTGTACGCTTACTACCATGTGTTCTTCACTTTGTGAAAGTGGCTGTGCGCCGGTAACATTTAGAAACGTTACCCTGGGCAAAGGGTTTTCTGCAGCTACGGATTTGTGCCCCAAATCCAGGCAAAGGGTATTCGCATCAATAATTGAAATAACCCTGGTGACAAGAAGAGCCGCAAATAGAAAGGGTTGTTCAGGAAGCTGGGTATGATAGCCCCAGTCCCAAAAAATGAACGTGCCAGGGCTGCACTCAATTCCATTGCGTTGAGCATGAATAGGAAAAGTGGGGGAACCTCCGGCAACAAGTATCGGATAGGCATAGCCTTTATCAGCTAGTTGTGCAGCTAAGTCCAATACAGGTTTAAAAGCCTCATCTGCCTTTTGTTTGCGTAGAGTAAAATCAGCATCTCTCAAATGCCCGTCATAGGCATGCAACCCCACAGGCGTAATTCCACTCATTTGTGCAGCAGACAAGTATAATTCTAAGGCTGCATGGTCAGGAGAAATGCCTGTGCGGTTAATCCCTACATTTAGGTCAATGAACACAGAAATAGTTTTGCCAGCCGCAGAGAAAATTTTTGCTATGGCTTCAGCAGCTGGAATAGAGTCAATAAGACAGGAAAAAGTTGTAGTAGGGTAGGTGCTGACTAGTTCAAGTAACCGGTTAATTTTCGGGCCAACGGGCTGATAGGCAAGCAACACATCTTTTGCGCCTGCCATGGCTAACATTTCTGCTTCAGCAATAGTCGCACATTTAAATTTATACACCCCTTCAGCTATCAGCATCTGGCTTACCTCAGCTATTTTATGCGTTTTAACATGCGGCCTCAGCCAGTCTACTCCCTGACTCATCGTTTTCAGTAGACGGATGTTTTCCCGTATCCTGTCAGGAAAAACAAGCAGGGCAGGGGAATCCACGGTGTCAATATTTTGTACCCTATACCAAGAATGATCCATAATGAATTTGCTATTCGTAGCGTAAATTGTAGAACCGGAACTCAATCGGCCAGTTCAAATAATGCTTCAATTTCTACTGGGATATTATCTGGCAGAGACCCCATACCCACGGCACTTCTCACCCCAATACCGTTCTCTTCTCCCCAGACGGCGGCAAATAATTCGCTGCAACCATTTATGATAAAGGGATGCTTTTCAAAATCAGGTACACAATTAACCATGCCTAACACTTTAATTACCCGTTTCACTTTGTTAAGTGACCCAAGATTTGTTTTCAAAGTGGATAAAATGGCTAACCCTACTTGCCGGGCTGCCAGCTTTCCTTCTTCGGGAGTTAAGTCTTTGCCTATCCGGCCAATAATCAAACTCTTATCGGGTTTTACTGTACCGTGGCCCGATACATAACAATGTTTACCATCTATCAATAGAGGTTTGTATACACCAAGGGGTGTAGGAGCAGGCGGTAATTCTAATCCAAGCTGGGCAAAACGTTCTTCTGGTGTCATAGAGTTTTAAGTGAAATCCGGCAGTAAGTTTAAAAAGATAAATGATTCAAACCAATGAGAAAGATCAATAATTTGTAATCAGTAGAATAGCATAGATTTGCGATCTTTTTGTATAATTTTTTGGATAGCCTTATCAGTTTAGCAATATGATTAGTATCTTTCACGGAATTGTACACTATTTTTATTCTTATTTTTTAAATCTATGCGTAAACCCTGGAAAATTACTTTTCTGCTGTGCGTAATTGTAGCAAGTATTTGCTCTGTTGCCAGTATTGCACCTTCTATTAACCCTTCCCCTGCAGCCGATAACAAGTATTATGAGATGCGGGTATATTATGCCGCCCCCGGAAAGCTGGAAGATTTGAATACCCGTTTCCGCAACCATACCACCAAACTTTTTGAAAAACATGGCATGACCAATATCGGCTACTGGGAACCTCTGGACAATCCGGAGAATAAACTTATTTATGTGCTGTCCTACAAAGATAAAGAGGCCAGAGAGAAAGCCTGGAAAGATTTTTCAGCCGATCCCGACTGGCAGAAAGTTCAGAAAGCTTCCGAGGCGAATGGCAAGATTGTAACAAAAGTAGATTCCTATTTTATGAATGCTACGGATTATTCGCCGAACATAAAGCCGTCTAAAGGAAAAAATGGGCGGACGTTTGAATTGCGTACCTATACGGCAGCTCCCGGTAAACTGAAAGATTTACATGCCCGTTTCCGCAACCACACCACCAAGCTTTTTGAAAAACATGGCATGACCAATATCGGCTACTGGGAAGTTATTCCCAAAGATGGAGGGGAGCCCAATACACTCATTTACATTCTGGCGCATAACAGCAAAGAAGCTGGCGAAAAGTCGTTTAAAGAATTTAGGGAAAATCCAAAATGGATAGAAGTAAAAAAAGCCTCAGAAGTAAACGGTTCTCTTACAGAAAAAGTAGAATCAGTGTATATGAAACCAACCGATTACTCGACTATCAAATAGAAGCATTCTAGAAGTCAATTTACTTACGTAAAAAACAGCAGGGTTCTTAAATGAGCTCTGCTGTTTTCTTTTCCAGGCAATAAATGTAATTTCGTGCGTTGATCAATGAAACACGTACCTGCTTTTTGAAGTATAGTACATACGACTAATAAGAAAACCAGTGATTTTTAGCCACATCAAAACAAGTTTTATTAAACGTAGCAAACCCGGGAATGTGAATCTGTTCACAAGATGGGCTGTTTATGGCTGCTTGCTTTGTATGTTGAACACCCTGTTTTTTGCACCCATCGAAACAACGTGGGTAAACAAGCAATCAGTTGCTTTACAAGCACAGGAGGACCCGGACAACTCTTTGCTTGAAATACTTTTAGAAGATTACCTGGATGCCTCAGACTGTAACACCGACCCACAAGACGATACAGATGATGTGCTAAAGAAAATGGAATATGTTACCCTGAAAACTAGTATTTTCAGAAATATGCCTGTCAGCAATTTACAGGCAAAGAAAATAGCTTCTGCCTCGTTTTTTGTAAATCCATTTCTGGAAACACTTACTCCGCCTCCCCAATACCTCTTTTGCGTGTAAATTTCCTGCTACTACCTGCTATTTTGTACCTTCTTGCAATTAGTGAAGGATGGATCGAATTTCCTTTTGAGCTGGCTTCACTGCATGAACTACCATAAGTGTACACAGCAGATCAGGCAGGTGTATGTGTAAATACAACCAAATTACTCACGCAGCAACAAATCTTTGAATCCTTCTCAGTTACAGCAACTATTTACCTGGTACAGGGTATAATGTTGCTTTTCAATAAATTACATTATATTAATAATTATAATATGTCTTTTTATAAAATTTGCTTGCTTGCCAGTTATATGATTGGTTATCCACTTACGATGTATGCACAAACATTCGAGGAATCAGATAAAGATACCCACCAAGTACCTCTTAAAATTATGCATGCAGAACCCTTGTATATTGATTTGATCCGGGACCTGGGGGCCAGAAAAGGCGAGCGGGAGTGGAATATAGGCATGGGCATGACGGATAAACTCACCTATGATTCTTATCAGGTGTTAGTAGAGTATGAATTTGCCCCAATAAACAGGGTAGGTATGGAGGTGGAAGTACCCCTGACATTTTATACACCCAACAGCCGCACAGAATTTAGGCCGGCTAACCGGATTGAATCATTGAAAACAGCAGTGCAATATACTTTTTTAGTTCATCAGCGGGCCAGGCTATCGGCTGCCATTGGTTACTTGAATGAGTTGGAGGTAGCAAGTTTTGATAAACTAACTACCCGCCATATGTTTACAGGATATCTGGTAAATCCGTTCCTGGTAGTGGCGAAAAGAATCGGAGCCAACTTTCATTCATTGATTTATACAGGGCCACAACTACGTTATCATTTCTCGGGTAGCTTTTGGGAGAAGTCGTATGAGCTACATACCAACTTTCATTATATGATTCCAGATACCAGAAATTTTATTGGAATGGAAATAAATAAACATTTTGCGCAGGGAGACTTCAACTTGGTTATTCGTCCGCAAATGCGGCTGAGTATCGCAGAGAATTTACTGGTGGGTATTGTCCCCGGTGTGCCCATATCGAAAGACCAGGAACGGTTAAGTTTTTTTATGCGCTTGATTTATGAACCAAAGCACAAGAAACACTAACTCTTTTATTGCCAAAAAACTGACACTTCTAGCGAGCGTTTGATAGATATTGCTGGCATTCCTGTCGTTGCGTTTCTAGTATGGCATGGTTGAACAACCTGTTTTTTGATAAGATTTCGTAAGAGAGGGAAGGAGAAAACTCCCTAAACAACCGCATACCTTCCTGCAAAGTAACTTCTATGGGATTCACAAAATCTGGGGTTGTGTTTTTAGTAAAAAGGCGCTTGAAAAAAGCTACTAACGATAAACCAGGTTTGTCTTGAGTAGCTGTTGCCGGATGATACGACCGGGTTAGATGATGCAAGGGGCAGGTAAACGTTTGTACGCTGGTATGTTGCCTGTATTGATCTCGTAATTCGGTAATATTGATAGAAAGGGGGTATTGTTCCAGCAATGAAGGTAACAAGTATTTCCCACTCTTACTCTGCACAGTTGAAAAGAATGTATGGGTAAAAGCCAGAAAAAATTCATCTGGCTTCTGCGTATCAAAACTCCGGAATAAGACCATGATATTGGGCTCCTGGATAAAAAAGTAGGTATTCCGCTGCTTTTTAAAACCAGCAGGCAATAATTTTTCCAATGCTTCTGATTGAAAATTATATGTCACAGGATACCAGTTAGTCGTAGGTTGTTTCAGTCAGTAGAATCATTTCTGGTGTTCAGTAGCCCGGGCGGAACGGAAAGTTCTCCGGAATGAGGATCTAGCAAACCATTGCGTTCATCTTCTATATTGGTTGCCTGCGTATAAATATCTCCGGCAATTGGATGTTTTCTGAGCTCCCGTTTAAATTGCCTGATTTTCTCAGTCCGGTCTTCAGAATCGCTTGGTCCGCCATAATCGGCAAAGCCAAAACCTCCCCATTCGCTTACCAGTAAAGGAACTTGTTTGCGGTAGAAAAAAGGATCGCCAATAACCAGGGGTAAAACGGCCACGCCTTCCATGTGCCCTTCTGCCAAACGGCCTAGCAGTTCACGCCAGCGGTCAAAGTCTGGCGTGTAGATATGTGCAGTCAATAAATCAGATTTTAGTTTTCCTTCCAGCGATATGTGTTGCCAGCCATCGTTATCAACCACTAAAAATTGCGGATGGTTAATATGCATATAATGGTATGTATCGATAATATATTGCCTGGTATCTGGATTGGTGGCAATATCTTGAATTCCCCAGTCTTCGTTGTAGAGGCTCCAGATAATTACGGAGGGATGAGTCTCCATTAAGGCAAGCATCCGCTGTAGTTCAGCCCAGTGGTTCTGCCGGCTAATTTTTGTGGAGCTATGTGGACTAGGAACTTCCACCCATAGCAGCATACCTATCTCGTCGGCCAGGTTATAGATGCGTGGATCAACCCCGGCAATATGGACACGCACCAGGTTACAGCCAAGTTCCTTCATAGCATACATATGCTTTTTCATTTCTTCATACGTTGCCGTACCAGGCTGATACAATATACCATCCAAGTATATTTTGCTGTTATTCAGGTATACAAAGCGGCCCCGGGCTTCAATTTTCCGTAGGCCAAAATGTGCTTCAATCTGCGATATGTGGCCATCACTGGCAATTAATCCTGCTTCCAGCCGGTATAAGTTGGGTTCCTCGGGCGACCATAATTTTGCTCCGGGTACTTCCACCACCACCCGCTGATTTTTTTGCCCTGCCTCCAGGAGCAATTGATAATCGGAGGTAGCAACCGGCATACCCGTTTCCTGCCCCCGCTCATATACAGACAAGCGCAAGGTATAGTGGCCAGGGTCATGTATCCTGGTAGTCAGATGGAACCGGACAAGTTGATCTTCTACAATACTCACCACTCCAAAACGGGAACGAAGCCGGTTACGCTCTACTGTTTCCAGCCATACACTTCGTACTGCTCCAGAATAGGTCTGGTACCAGATACCGCCCCGTTTGTACACATGCGATTCCTGCTTGCCACGGGGTATGTCTGCATCCATGGTGTCTGCAATGCGTACGGTCAGGCGGTTTACCGGACTGAGCATATCTTCTTGCAGCTCATAGCTAAAAGAGGTGTATTCTCCGTAGTGTACTTCTTCACCCTCAATAGTTTTTAGTAAATGTCCGTTTAGCCAGACGGTTGTTTCGTACCCACAGGCGCCAAACGTAAGCTGAAACAAACAGCAATACAAGGGTTCTTCCCGTTTTGGCAGAACGAATTCCCGTTCATACCATACTACTACTTTGTCGTTCCAGGTCTGTGTATTCGGCTGAAGACCTTTGGCCTCTATTAAATGATTTTCTACTGATCCGGGCCATTGAGCCTTATGATCGTACGTATGTCCCAGGTACCATCTATCGCGTAGCCCTCTGTCTTCCGGATCATGTGAAAAATTCCATTCTCCATCCAGAAGTACGTACGTATTAGGCCGACTTACTGCTCTGGGCAATTCATTCAGGAATCCATTTTTTTTTGTCTTTTCTTCAGTAGTTTCTTTAAAGTCAGATTCAGGGTGGTACAGGTTCATAGGTATATGGGTGAAAGGCTATAGTTTATGCAAGTCCAGCAGCTTTACAGCAGAAAAGATTCAAGTTTTCTTACCTTACGGTTTTACTGAAAAAAAGTGACAAGCAGAAGAGCATTGATCCTATATTTTTTATAAAACAACAACCCCCGATCATTCACCATCAGGGGTTGTTGCATATTCACCAAGCTGTTGACGGACTATTTAATCAACATAACCTTCTTATAATAAACGTTTCCCGGTGTTACCAACCGGATCATGTATAAGCCATCTGGCAAGGTTTGGGAATGAAAAGCTACTTCATTCAATTGCCCAGCCTCCGCTCTTCCTTCATACAGCGTTTTTGCCAGCGTTCCTGTAGGGTGATAGAGTTCTACTTTTACATCATCAGAGTTTTGTAGCTGAAAACGAATGGTAAGCGAATGAGAAAATGGATTCGGAAAAACCTCTACCAGGGCTGATTCCGCCTCTGCGGCTATCCGTTGTGCAGAACTAGTAACTTTCCATAGTTCAATACCCGATAAGTTAGCTGCACCCCCGCTCGCTACCAGGTTCAAGGTTCCATCTGTTATCGTGGTCCGGAACGGGCCCAGCTTGGCCCAGCTGCCTCCTGCACCGCTTGTATAGCTGCTGACAATGCTTTGGCCTTCCAGACTCAGGTTGTAGCGTTCGGCTGTGTTGTCTTCCCATACATACACATACAACTCATAACTACCTGCCGGCAGGGCTCCCACAGCAATACTAGCCTGGCTGCTCGCAGTTGCAAAGATGGAAGAGCGGATCATGGTGCTGCGGCTGGCATCTGTGGATGGTGTTAAGCTGATGGTTTGATTGGCGAATGTACGGCCGCTAAAGCTAAAGTTAGCTGCTGTTGCCGAAGCTTCGTAGGCTCTGCCGTCAATACTCAACGCAGCTCCATTTAGGTTTATTGCCCGGTAAAAGTTCAAGCCTGTAACACTCACTTGTACACTACCCGATGTTTTAGTAGCTCCGGAATTATCGGTAGCCTTTGCGGTAAGCAGGTAACTGCCTGCGGCTACATTGCTCCACGTAAAGCTATAAGGGCTGCTGCTATCTTCGCCCAGTTTAGTATTTCCTTGAAAGAACTCTACCTTGCTGATACTACCATCAGTATCGGCCGCATTAGCATTGATGGTAATAGTGGCTGGGGCTGAAAAAGTAGCATTGGCAGCAGGAGAGGAGATAGAAATGGTTGGAGATTGATTTGAAGTAGTGCTACTTACCTTCCATAATTCAATACCCGATAAGTTAGCTGCACCCCCGCTTGCTACCAGGTTCAAGGTTCCATCTTTTATCGTGGTCCGGAACGGGCCCAGCTTGGCCCAACTGCCTCCTGCACCGCTTGTATAGCTGCTGACAATGCTTTGGCCTTCCAGACTCAGGTTGTAGCGTTCGGCTGTGTTGTCTTCCCATACATACACATACAACTCATAACTACCTGCCGGCAGGGCTCCCACAGCAATACTAGCCTGGCTGCTCGCAGTTGCAAAGATGGAAGAGCGGATCATGGTGCTGCGGCTGGCATCTGTGGATGGTGTTAAGCTGATGGTTTGATTGGCGAATGTACGGCCGCTAAAGCTGAAGTTAGCCGCTGTTGCCGAAGCTTCGTAGGCTCTGCCGTCAATGCTCAACGCAGCTCCATTCAGGTTAATCGCCCGGTAAAAGCTAGGAGAAGCCGTAGAACCACTATAAGGTGAGAGCCGTGAACCCGGTATTGGCCGCTCTTGTGTTTGGTCAGGTAAATCCCATCCTACGGAAACATGGTCGCCTACTACACCTTCTTTATGCAATACTTCCAGATAATACTTCTTTCCTGCCTGCAAGGCAATAGACACTGACTTTTGTGTGGTAAACTTGTTCCATTGACGGGGAGACGTATAGCCTGAGATATAAGCTATTTTCTTTTTAGTGGCAGGGCTTTCATTCGTACTTAACCAAAGTTCACTGTTGTCATCGGAGGCGATATAAAATGTATAGTTGCCGCTTACCGGAGGATGAACAAAAGCCCTGATCCGGCTCCCATAATTCTCAGCCTCATTTGTTGGTCCTTCCAGCAGCGTAAGCTGGGAAGTAGATGTAGGGGGGGTGTTTACCGGAATGGCGGATACACTTGTGCCGGAAATATTTGCCCAAAATTCGCGAATGATCGGGGGATTAGACGTAGTCCCACAGTTGGGATATAATTTAATTTCATCGCTGGAAGCTAATCCACCGGCATCAGTAACGATAAGTGATATGGTATAAAAATAGGTATCTCCGTCACAACCTGCCGGGTCTAGCGTAGTAGTGGCTTCTTTACGCGTGTCTATCGGCTCCGGGTGAGTATGATCGTCGTGATGAAGCGTGGTTTGCCATTGGTAGGCTAATTGGGTGCTACCGTGCTCCGTATCCGTTACACTTGCTTTTAGTGTATAAGTTGACTGGCTGGTTATGAGATACAGAGAATTATTTGCCGGAGAAACAATAGAGACTCTTGGAGGTGTGTTATTTGGAGAAATAACTAAACTCGTCTGGCTGGTGAGTCCTTTGTCATCTTTCACTTTTAAGATTACTGTATATTTTGCCGGTACGCCAGTAGTTGCATTAAAGCTATGGCTCGGATTAGCAGATGTGCTGGAAGAACCATCGCCAAAATTCCACTCATAACTCAAGGGAGCGCCTTCCGGATCTGAGGAGTTGCTTCCGGTAAACTGGACACTTAAAGGAGAAGGACCATAGGTTTTTGAAGCAGAGGCTACGGCTACCGGCTGCCGGTTAGCCGAATAAACTACTTTTCTTATTTCACTTCCAAAGTTTACATAATATAAATTCCCATCAGCCGGGTTTACGGCCATTGATACCACTACGGCACCACTGTCAATAAAACTTCTGACAGCGGTAGGCTTGTATGTATTATCCAGGGCTATATTTTTGATCCAGCCTTTTCCATAATCTCCATGGAAATAGGTATTATGGTAGGCTGCTGGGTATGCATCGGCTGTGTAAAAGACCCCGGCTGTAGAAGAAGTGCCTCCGAACTGTTTACCGGCTATTGGCGATCCTGACGTGCCAATGCCTACTTCCGCTGCTCTGCCCCCACTAAACGTACCGGTTCTAGCAGGCCCGCCTTGCAAGTGATTCCAGTCCAGGATTGGTCTGGCGTGCACAAACGTTTTAATAGATGACGGTATCGGCTGTGTTGCATTACATGGATTGGTGAAACTAGCCGTACCAGTGGGTGTTGCCTGTTTTAATAAATCTTGAAAGTAGAAGTAGGGTTGGGTACAACCATTAATTCCATTTAGTGGGTTGGGTGCATAAAAGTTGCTTATTTTGGTACCATTGTAAGAGGTATTGTAGGTTAAACCTTCAAAAATCGGCCACCCAAAATTCAAACCTGGTTTGTCTACAATGTTAATTTCCTCCCATACAAACCACCCTACATCCCCAACATAGAGAATACCGGGTTTTCCTTCCTCGGCTAAATGGCTTCCAGTGCCAGGCGCTATAGCCATCCGGAACGGATTGCGTAAGCCCATAGCCCATATTTTAGATTTAATTGAACCAGGGTTGGAGGGTTCGTAAAACGGATTGCTTGGAATGCCCCGCCCGGTTTCTGGGTCAATGCGAAGTATTTTCCCATTCATAGATTCCAAAATCTGTGCACGGAAAGCCCCTACATCTTCTTTGGAGGTGATTATCCCATCGGCAATGGCTTGTGCAGCGTAACTATTGGGACTTATGCCACCAACGTCCAGGGCAGAGGAGGTGGAACCATCGCCAGTGGCCACCAATAAGGTTCCATCGGTGCCAAATACCAGTGATCCGGTTACATGGCTCCGGCTCAACGAAGGGATGCCTGTAGATTTGGTTTCACCTATGATAATTTTGCGTCCAGAAGACTGGTAGCCACTTGTAGTTTTGGTAGCAGTGTAGCGGGTTACTCTGGCAATGGTTGCACTAAAGTAACTATTACTGTTGGGGTTATAGGAGCCAGTACCAAAATTCATCAAATAATGACGATCTACCAGATAGAAAAGATAAAAATATCCATTCTGATCGAATTGGGGGTGCAGCGTAAAACCTAATAATCCGTGGTCATGCCAGCCGCCCACTTCTTGAGAAATATCAAGCAGCAATTGCTTTTGTTCCTTCTCAACCACCCAGACTTTGCCTGTTCTTTCCCAGACAAACATTTTCTGCCCACTGGTATTGAACGTAATACCTACTGCTTCATTCCATTGTGACGAAACAAGTACGGAAGAAAAACCGGTAGGTGGGGTCTGTGCATGTACTTGCGGCGCCTGGGAAAGTAAACCCATCAGACAAACAATAAGTAGATGTTTGGCAGTAAAATGTCCCAGGCTTAAATAATTTAGTTTGTTGTAAACCAGATTTGTAGTTTTTACAATCAAATAACCGTACGCGTGGCAATACAGCTTGCTGAGCTGTTTACAGAAGTAAAATTGAAACATGGCAATGGTTTGTTAAAATAAAGTTTGAAAAACTGTTTGAGAAAAATTGTTTGGTTGAACCTCATTTAATCAGGCAAAAAGTAAAAACAAGTAGCTGGGAAATGGATTGGAATCCAATTAAATTATCCTGATCATGAAAACTGAATAGAGCACCAGGCTGAAATTTTAATTTCAGTAAAAACACCAAAAGATATTTTAAAGTAACAGGACTTTATAAGATTAACAGATGAGCAGGAGAAGGTTTTGTTAGTTACAAGAATACAAAAAGTGTTGATTGGTGAGTGATTCTTCTTATTTTATGAACTATTCAGGCAGTATCTATCCAGGAATTCAGACAAATATCATGTGTTGGGCTTAACATGGTTTAGCAAATTTCAGGCCTTTATGTCTGCTTTTTACATTAAAAAAACATTAAAAAATAGTTAAAGCAGTAACAGGTTAAAAAGTAGGAGCTTACCTAATGATTAAGCAAAACAGTAAATTAAATATACGTTTTTTATACCCATTTACCTTAAATTGCCAATAGAAAAAAAGAAAGCCCTAGAAAAAAAAGCTATGCATCATGCATCGGATTAGTCCTGATAAGATGGTAGCTAAATTCCATGTAACCCCAACCATTCTTACCCAGGCATATACAAAGTTGCTAAATTCCTTCAGGTGATATTACGCGTGTAAACAGATGGCTAAAAACCCAAATATCCTCTTACTAAGGTGTTGTATATTTAGGAAAACAATAAACGCTATGCAATACTTTAAATTAAACAACATTACAGTGGAGTATGTAGAAGAGCTTTCTCTGGCTATCCTTACATATGATTGTAAATTCGTCAAGCATGAAGAGTTTAAAAAAGTAAATGAAAATTTAATGCGCTTGCTACTAGAAAAAAAATGTACCAATTGCATGTATGACCTTACTAATATGGGCGTGATTCCTGCAGAAAGTATGCAGTGGTCCGTTCAGGAAAACATTCCTAAGCTCAACAAAACCCATATACGGTTAATGGCTACAATCTATTCCAGAGATATATTTAACAAAGTAGCCGTGAATAATATATCCAACAAATTGAATGAAACCCCTTATACATCAAAGGTGTTTGCCGATAGAAAAGAAGCCATGGGATGGCTGAAGAAACAACACGAGCAGCTTGTTTGATAAGGTTTGTATCTCCGATTTTTAGCTATTCCGTTTGCAGTTCTTATCATAAGAAGGCAAACGGAATCTTTTTACCTGCTAGTCTACAAGTGTATATCCCGGATGGATTGGTTATCTGGGTTAATAATTAATTCTTCCTTCCGCTCACCAATTTGCTGCCGCCACATGGCATAATACAGCCCTTTTAAAGTTACTAATTGTTCATGATTGCCTTTTTCTACAATTTTGCCACGTTCCAGTACATAAATAATATCTGCATGTTTAATAGTAGAAAGGCGGTGGGCTATTAATATGGTAATCTGCTCCCGCAAGGCAGAAATTTCACGTACAGTAGTTGTGACTTCCTCTTCGGTTAAAGAATCGAGTGCTGAGGTTGCCTCATCGAAAATCAGCAGGCGTGGTTTCCGGATCAGGGCACGGGCAATGGATAGCCGCTGCTTTTCTCCACCAGACATTTTGAGCCCTCCCTCACCAATTTGAGTATTAATCCCATTTTCTGATCTTGCTAAAAGATTGGTACAGGAGGCTTTCTGCATCGCTACATATATTTCGTCATCTGTTGCATCGGGCTTCACGAACTGGAGGTTCTCTTTGATAGTACCTGAAAATAAGTTGGTTTCTTGTGTTACAAATCCAAGCTGGCGACGTGCTTCATTCAGCCATATTTCTTTCACCGGGATGTTATTAAAATAAACTGTACCGTTTACAGGCGTATACAAGCCTGCCAGTAATTTCACTAACGTAGATTTACCTGAACCCGAAGGGCCAACAAAAGCAAGCGTGTCACCACTGGCCGCCTCAAAGGAGATACCATCCAGGGCATTTTCTTTGGCTTCCTGATGGCGGAATACTACGTCTTCAAAACGCAGCTGCTGAAGGGGCCCAATATCAATAGCTCCTTCCGGTTTTTTCTCGATGGGCTTTTGTAAAAGCTCATTAAAATTGAACAAAGCCGCTTCTGCTTCCCGGTAAGCCAGAATAACCGTACCTAAATCTTGTAATGGGCCAAAAATGGCTACCGAGATAAATTGCATAGAAATCAGCTCGCCGGTAGTCAGTATATCCCGGAAGATCAGCCACAGCAGCGTAAACAGGATAGATTGCTTTAACAGGTTTAGTGCGGTTCCCTGCAGAAAAGACAAGGTACGGACCTGCTTCACTTTCTCCATCTCCAAATTAAATATATGTTCGGTATGTTGCCTAAGCCGCCGTATTTCCTGAAAAGTAAGCCCCAGACTTTTAACCAATTCTATATTACGCAGCGATTCGGTTATAATGCCGGACATTTTATTGGTTGCCCGGTTAATGGACCGTTGCAGCGTTTTTATTTTGGCGCTAAGCATGCTAGTCAAACCACCCAGCACACCAATACCCAGAATAAAAACTGGCACCAGTGCCCAGTGCTTGGTTATGGCATACCAAACCAGAAAACCAATACCTACTAACGAAGAAAAAAGTATATTAATGAAGGCTGTAATAAACCGTTCTGTGTCACGCCTTACCCGCTGCAAAATAGATAAGGTTTCGCCACTGTTTTTGTTGGCATATTCCTCAAAAGAAAGCCTAAGGGTTTGTTTCAGGCCATCATTAAAAATCTGAACCCCAAATTTCTGTACCACCAGATTGGTTAGGTATTCCTGAAAGGCTTTTGACAGCCGTGAAAGCATGGCCACGAGCACCGCCAACAACATCAGCCATAGGGCTCCTTTTACTCGTTCTTCACTTGTCAGGGTAAATGGGGGAGTGGCATACTCGTCAATTATCTTCCCAAATATCACTGGGTCGATCAGGGCAAGTACCTGGCTAATACCAGCCAGGAGTAAAGAAAGAATAACCAGCTTTTTGTGTGGGAGTAAGTAGCGCAGAAGTATTCGCATGTAGGCTTTTTATTTATAAGCTATTCATACGTGCAATCAGCCATAGAGGTGTATGGGAGAGTAAGCGAATACATTGTTCTACATTAGAAAGGCGATCTGTGTGAAAACAAAAAATCCCTGAAGTAGCTTCAGGGATTTTATATAAGGTGTGACCAGAAATGAGTATTACATCATACCGCCCATACCGCCGCCACCCATTGGTGGACCTGCAGGAGCATTTTCTTCTGGTTCGTCTGCTACTACGCATTCTGTAGTTAATAACAGAGCAGCAATAGAAGCAGCATTTTCAAGGGCCAGACGGGTAACTTTAGTTGGATCAATTACACCGGCAGCAAACATGTTTTCATATTTATCGTCACGGGCATTGTAACCAAAGTCGTCTTTTCCTTCTTTTACTTTATTTACCACAACAGAAGACTCTCCACCAGCATTATAAACAATTGTTCTTAGAGGAGATTCCAAAGCAATTCTGATGATGTTTACACCAGTTGCTTCATCTTCATTGTGTGTCTGAACATCTTTTAAAGATTCGATAGCTCTCAAGAAAGCAACACCACCACCGGCAACCACACCTTCTTGTACGGCAGCTCTGGTAGCATGCAGGGCATCATCTACACGGTCTTTCTTCTCTTTCATCTCAACCTCAGTAGCTGCACCGATATACAGAATAGCTACACCGCCAGATAATTTAGCTAAACGCTCTTGTAATTTTTCTTTGTCATAGTCAGAAGTAGTGTTCTCCATTTGAGATTTAATCTGACTTACACGGGCCTGAATGTTTTCAGAAGTACCGCTACCGTTGATAATAGTTGTATTATCTTTATCGATAGTGATTTTTTCAGCTGTACCCAGGTAATCTAAGGTAGCATTTTCCAGTTTGAAACCTCTTTCTTCAGAAATAACTGTACCGCCAGTTAAGATAGCAATATCTTCCAACATCGCTTTTCTTCTGTCGCCGAAGCCAGGAGCTTTTACAGCAGCTATTTTCAACACGCCGCGGATTTTGTTCACTACCAGGGTAGCTAAGGCTTCACCATCAACATCTTCAGCAATGATCAGCAACGGACGGCCAGTCTGTGCAGAAGCTTCCAGCACAGGCATCAGTTCTTTCATAGAAGAAATTTTCTTCTCAGTAATCAGGATGTAAGGACGCTCCAGTTCAGCTTCCATCTTCTCTGTGTTAGTCACAAAGTAAGGAGAAAGATAGCCTCTGTCGAATTGCATACCTTCTACTGTTTTTACTTCTGTTTCTGTACCACGGGCTTCTTCTACAGTGATTACACCATCTTTACCAACTTTGTCCATGGCATTGGCAATCATTTTACCAATTTCAGTGTCGTTGTTAGCAGAAATGGTAGCAACCTGAGCTATTTCATTAGAGCTGTTGATTGGGCGGGATTGTGCTTGAAGGCTTTTTACGACAGCAGTTACAGCTTTGTCGATACCACGTTTCAAATCCATTGGGTTAGCACCGGCTGCTACGTTTTTAATACCCGCAGAGAAAATAGCCTGAGCTAATACTGTGGCTGTTGTAGTACCGTCACCGGCAGTGTCAGCGGTTTTAGAAGCAACTTCTTTAACCAGCTGTGCACCCATATTTTCGATAGGTTCTTTAATTTCAATGTCTTTGGCTACTGTAACACCATCTTTTGTGATGGTAGGAGCACCGAATTTTTTATCTAATATAACGTTTCTGCCTTTAGGACCTAATGTCACTTTTACTGCATCTGCCAGAGTGTCAACGCCTTTTTTCAGCTTCTCTCTTGCATCTGTATTGAAAAACAATTTCTTAGCCATAATTTGATGATATTTAGGATGTTAAGATTAAAATTTAAAAACTTGAGATGAAATTTTAAGAATGTAAAAAATAAATCAGAAAGTTTCTGATCTCAGAATTTTTAATGTACTAAAGCACTGCAAAGATATCAGATTCACGCATGATCAGGTATTCTTTACCTTCCACAGTGATTTCTGTTCCGGCATACTTGCCATATAATACTGTGTCGCCTACTTTAACAGTCAGAGGCTCATCTTTTTTTCCGCTGCCTACAGCTACAATTTGTCCTTTTTGAGGTTTTTCTTTAGCTGTATCAGGGATGATGATACCAAAAGCTGTTTTTTCTTCAGCGGCAGCAGGTTCTACCAGAACTCTGTCTGCAAGTGGTTTAATGTTTACGCTTGGCATATTCGTTATAGAGGTTAATGTGATAAGTGATAATATTATCCGGTTTGCTTCTGATCACTTCTTGTGCCAAAGGTAAGATTTATCCTCTTTTTAACCAAAATCTGACAATAGTTATCGAATTTACTGCCTAATTTGTCGTACTTTTTGTCAGTGTCATCTTTTCTGCCAGCATCTCTATTGATTCCTATCCGTATAATTAGTACATTTTAGATAGTAAAACGCCATTTTTTTTTGCCTGTACTATGTCTGCATGCACGCGCTGCATTAAATAAAATACAACTCTGGACATACCATCTGGCTATAACCAATAAATATTCATCTATGAAGACACTGGACAAAAACTGGCTCACAGAAGGGCTTATTGATTTTGAGTACAAAAAATACCTTGTTCTCGCCTACCTACAAGAGGTAAAAAATCATTTTAATCAAAAAAAATTATATCCCTACTTATCTGATCTGGTTTTTCATTACCAAAATCTGCTTTCCATCAAAGAAAACAAAAAGCTGATCTACGAAAATTTCCCGAAAAGAATATCCAAAGCAGATTTTGAAAAGCTGACGTTGTCTTATACTAAACTCATCGAAGACGATAATTTTATGTCGGATCTGGAAGAAATTATCGGGTATTCCATACCCAAATTCAAGGAAATGCTGCAGGAAGGAAAAGATATTTATGAGTGGATAGAGGAACACATTAATATTACACCTATTGGCCTTTCACCCTTATATCCGATTGAAGGCTATTTATTCCTGAGTGAAACAAATACCACTGAAACCCGCATATACCAGTATCAGATTTCCATATTTGAAAATGCCCACGAAAAATACAGAGGTGTACACACGTATTTTTTAGAGTCGATCCGCAGGGGGATAGGCATCACCTTTGAAAATATTAAAATAGATTTAATCAAGCGGCATAAGCAGTTCCCCAATCCGGCTACTTATCTGGTAGAGTCTAAAATTGAATGCCCGCTGGATGAAACCCTGCTGCCAATTGCCAAACGGTTGCTGGTAAAACATATATCAGTCTCGTAGAACCTAGAAATGCTAAAATCAAAAAGGGATGAAATTCAGATTTCATCCCTTTTTGATTGAGTAAAAACTTCTTACTTATTGCCCGGCTGAATCAGCAGGAGCAGCAGGTGTGGTTGTGGCTGGTGTTTGAGTGCCAGAAGGAACAGGAGCCGTGGGAAGTGTTCCTTGTGGGGCAGCTGCTCTTTCGCGTGCACGTTCCACATTAATACTATTAGGAACTTGTCCGCCGCTGCTGGTATCTAGCAAAAAGGTGGTAGACAAGCATAAGATGATCAGGGAAATAGCCAGGCCCCAGGTAATTTGTTCCAGCAGGTCGTTGGTACGTTTTACACCCATTAATTGGTTAGAACTAGTGCCAGTGAACTGGCTGGATAAACCGCCACCTTTGGAATTCTGTGCAAGCACGGCCAACACTAACAATGCACAAACGAATATTATCAGGCCTACTACAATGTACATAAAGAATTAGAAAATTGAATGAGTAAAATTTATAAAACGGTAACTAGTTGTTTTTCAGGATTTCTATTTTTTCTGCAAAATACGATTTTTTTTCGGGATATTTCACTATCAGTTTCTCATAAATTTCTATGGCCTTGTCAGTTTTTCCCTGTTTGAGCATGATATTGGCCAGGTTTTCACTCACTAATCCGGCAGGTGCCTTGCTGCTTCCCTCCGATAAATCTTTAGCAAGGGCTTCTTTAGCCAGGTTAGCTAGGGAGGAAATTCTGGGCTCTGTTTTAATGAAATTGTCAATAATTTCATTTTGCTTGGTCTTTTTTATCTTTTCAGTCAGTGCAGTAAAGTTCGTTTCTGCAAGTGGAGACCCTTGGTTTGCTATCTCCTCTGTGGCAGGGGTAGTTTCAATCAGCGGAAACGTGGTTTCTGATGGTACAGGCTGCGGAATAAGCTCATCGATGGGAGAGCTAATTAAGGGACTGATCACTTCTGCCAGATTGGTTGGGCCCACATCAAGCGTTTGGTCGGAAACAGCCTCTCCGGCAATCTCCAGAAATTTTTTAAGCTTGTAGCGGCTGGTAGCAAAGACAGCAGCCCGCTGTACTCTCTTTTCTGCCTGTACAGTTAAAAGGTCATAGTGGGGTTTAGCAACAAAAAAATGAGCCAGCTGGCAATAAGGGAATTGTTCAGCAAAAGTCTCCAGAGCAGGAATGTCTTGTGCACTGATTTTGGCAGGACTAGCGATAAATTTACTGAATAGATCTCTGTTCAATGTTTTGCTAAGCTATAGGGTTTGAAAAGTGTGAATATACAAAAAAAATATGCTACCAGTTGGCAACCGATTTGTTAAATATATCCAGTACAATCTGATCAAATATCACGGTGAGCAATTCATTCTCTACAGATGTAAGGGTGCGAGATTGGTCAAAATCAGCATAGAAAGAAAAGGGAGAGTCAAAATTCTGTGTTTCGTCTTTTGTATTGGTAAACTTCACTTGTACACGCACCGTAAGCCGGTTAAGGGCAGCAAACTGTCCTTCAGTCGGGGCTATCGGCGTAACGTCGTAGCCAGTAATAGCGCCCTCCAACAGCAAATCTGCTGTACCGTCGGGCTGGTAGATTTTTAAAGTAGAGTTTTGCTGAAAGTATTCCTTTACGCGTTCTGTAAAATTCTGGGTAATGTTTGCCGGGCCACCTCCTGAATTATTAATAAAATTAGAAACGGAAATTGTCTGAACATCTGGGCTGAGTGACACCCCGGTAAATGAATAATTTACAAACTTGCATCCATTACAGGATAGTATAATAAAAAAAAAGGCAAGTATAGTTTTATAGAAAAATGGAAGAGGCATTTTATGCATAGAAAAGGCAAGCTAAGGAGAAGTTATTCTATTTCGTACTGTTTTATTTTCCGGTACAAGGTACGTTCAGAAATGCCCAAATCCTGTGCCGCATACTTCCGTTTATTCCGGTTTTTTCGCAATGCCCGCAAGATCATTTCTTTTTCCTTCTTTTCCAGAGATAACGAATCTTCCTCTGTTTCATGTATAATGTCTTCTACCTTATCGAGTTCTATGGTATTGCTTTTGTTTTTCCCGTTTTCGAGTAATAGGTGCGGATTTACAATTGGCTCCTGGCGTTTTTCCTGCGATACGCCACTGAACAGATCCTGATGGTCTTTTAGCAACTCATCTCCATTCGTATAACTATCGCCCTGCAAAAGTTCATAGACCAGTTTTTTTAATTCCGTCATGTCTTTTTTCATGTCAAACAGGACCTTGTAGAGAATATCCCGCTCAGAAAAACTAGTGTCCCGGTGCTCAGCATCCCGGAGTAAAGCAGGCATCTGGCTACTTTGGTGGGCAGGCAAATATTTCTGTAACGTTTCGCGGCTGACCTCTCTCTCAAATTCAAGAACCGACATTTGCTCAACGATATTTTTCAACTGGCGAATATTTCCCGGAAAGCGGAATTGCACTAAAAGGGCAGAGGCCTCCTCAGTTAAGTAGATGGGCTTTACCCGGTATTTTTCAGAAAAATCAGTAGCAAACTTCCTGAAAAGCAGCAATATATCATTTCCGCGTTCACGTAACGGTGGAACATAAATCGGAACTGTACTTAAGCGGTAATACAAGTCTTCGCGGAATTTTCCTTTGTCTACTGCTTGCATGAGGTTTACATTCGTTGCTGCCACCACGCGCACATCCGTTTTTTGAATTTTAGAAGAACCTACACGGATAAACTCCCCATTTTCAAGCACACGCAATAAGCGAGCCTGTGTGCCCAAAGGCATTTCTCCGATCTCGTCCAGAAAAATAGTGCCGCCATCGGTTACTTCAAAGTAGCCTTTGCGGGCTTCATGTGCCCCGGTAAATGAGCCTTTTTCATGGCCAAATAATTCTGAATCGATGGTTCCTTCCGGAATAGCTCCGCAGTTGATGGCAATAAACTGGCCATGCTTGCGCTTGCTGAGCTGGTGAATAATCTTAGAAAAAGATTCTTTTCCGCTGCCGCTTTCACCAGTAATTAACACAGTCATATCTGTGCCTGCTACCTGGGCAGCAACCTCAATAGCATGGTTGAGTAAAGGTGAATTTCCTATGATACCAAACCGTTGTTTGATACTTAATACATCTATAGCGTTCAAAAGAATAATAAATTTTAGATAGTGTGTATAGCTGATCGATTTCGTAATGAATTATCTGTCAGGTAATTAGCTTATGTAGTTGCAAGTAGTAGATTAAATTGAGTCTACTGCTTCACCCAGTAAGGTAGCGGCTGTACATTCATTTACCAGCACCTGTACATACTGCCCTTTCTGGTAATTTTTCTTTGGGAAAACTACCACCTTATTAGCCGTATTTCTGCCATACAGAAAATCCGTTGACTTTTTAGAAAAGCCTTCTACCAACACTTTGTGTACTTTGTGCAGATCTTGTTTATTCCGCTCTAGTGATAGTCGTTGTTGCAAAGAAATTATTTCACTCAGCCGCCGCTTTTTTACCAGCTCAGCAATATCGTCTTTTAGTTTTTTGGCAGCTGGTGTATTTGGCCGTTCTGAATAAGCAAACATGTAGGCAAAATCATAGTGTACCATCTCCATTAAAGAAAGGGTATCCTGATGCTCATCTTCTGTTTCGGTACAAAAGCCAGCAATCATATCGGTAGATATACCACACTCATCACCTAGAATAGCCCGGATGGCAGCAACTCTATCCAGATACCATTCCCGGGAGTAGGTCCGGTTCATCAGATTCAGTATCCGGGAATTTCCACTTTGCGCCGGAAGGTGAATGTACTTGCAAATATTTTCATACTTTGCCATGGTGTACAATACCTCATCTGTAATATCCTTGGGGTGTGAGGTAGAAAAACGAACCCGGAGATCGGGATGCACCAACGCTACTTTCTCTAATAACTGAGCAAAATTTACTTTTTCGCTGCCATCTTCTGACACCCAGTTGTATGAATCTACATTCTGACCAAGCAGCGTTACTTCCCGGTATCCTTTTGCAAACAGATCCTGGGCTTCCAGTACAATGGATTGATAGCCTCGGCTGCGTTCGCGGCCACGGGTAAAAGGAACCACACAGAATGAACACATATTATTGCACCCCCGCATAATAGAGATAAAAGCGGTAACACCGTTGGTATTCAGGCGTACTGGGGTTATATCGGCATAGGTTTCTTCCCGGGAAAGAAACACATTTACACCTTTTTGCCCAGCATCAGCTTCGGCAATTAAATTAGGCAGGTCGCGGTAGGCATCTGGGCCAACTACCAGGTCTACTATTTTTTCTTCTTCCAAAAGCTGGGCCTTTAGGCGCTCTGCCATGCAACCTAATACACCGATAACGGTTTGGGGGTTGTTGTGCTTGACAGCCACCAGGTGTTTAAGGCGGTTTCTTACTTTCTGTTCAGCATTATCCCGGATGGCGCAGGTATTAAGTAAGATGACATCCGCTTTGGTGTGATCAGACGTGGTATCAAATCCTTGTTCTTGTAAAATAGAGGTAACTATTTCACTGTCAGAAAAATTCATCTGACAGCCGTAGCTTTCTATGTATAATTTCCGGGAGCTTCCTTTCTTTCCTTCTTCCGTCACACGCATAACTTCACAGGCTTCCTTGTCTGCATCGGTGAGAATTTCCAGGTTTTTAACTAATCTGCTCATAAATATCGACTCTTGAGAATTAAGGTAACGATGGCTGATAGGCAATTTATACTACACGCCACCCAATAGGCTATTAAACAGCACAACCATTATTTAAAGCTGTAAATAATGGTTGTGCTGCAAAGATAGGAAAAACCCTGAAATATGACAGAATGGCAGAGGAAATATAATACAGTATTTCTGTTAGAATGGATAACCTATACCCACATTAAATACGGCCTGTTGCTTGGCAAAAAAGGGCCACCTGCTGGATACTTGATTAATCATCCACCGTTGCCCTTCCGGTTTGCCAGGGTCATAGGCTTTTACACCCATATCTAGCCTGACTATTAAGAAAGAGAAATCCATCCGAAGACCTACACCTGGACCTATAGCTATCTGTTTATAAAATTGGTTAAAGCGGAAACGGGCTTCCGGTGAACTAATCTGTGATTTCCAGGTCCACACATTTCCTGCATCAACAAATACAGCTCCTTCAATAAAACTGATAATATCAAAGCGGTATTCAGCACTCGCCTCTAATAAAATATCACCTGGCTGTTCAAAACTGTAGTTATTTGCGTAATCAATTTCACCTGTGGTCGTTAATGAATCAGCATCTCCACCCGGGCCTAAACGCCGCGACGGCCATGCCCGTATGCTATTGCTTCCACCCACAAAGAAATATCGTTCATAAGGCATTACTTTGGAACTTCCATACGGGCTGGCAATACCAACGTTCAATCTAAAAGCCCAATTGCTTTTTCTGCCTGCAGGTAAATAGTATCTGAAATCATGACTTAATTTAAAGAACCTGGAAAGTTGTATTCCTTCTAAGCTATCGTTGCGGATATTGTCGGCTATGAGAGTTAATAAGTTTAAGGTTGTACCACCCGATTCAGCGAATAGGCGGTGGTATCTGGCTTCTTTTACGATGCCAGTCGGATTATCATTATACGTATAGGTAGCGTTAATACTGGAATAAAATGTTCGCTGAAAACTCCTAAAAAGATTACTGCCAGCTGATTCTAAAGAATCAAGGGTCCTCCGAAAAGGATCTGACAAGTAAGGTGTATATACTAGATTTGCATCAACCGGAGCTATTATAAATGTATGCTTCAAATCTTTCTGGAAGGTGTAGTTCATGGCACCCCGGAAGGTGGCCCTCCTGTATTCGGGGCGGTTCGTAAAATTAAAACCTCCTATTAATCTGGTCCTAGGATTATATCTGTTGAAAGAATTTTTAAGTCGCCCAGGAAATAAGAGCTGTGGAAAGGCCAACGAGGCATTGACATTAAATTCCTGGCTGGCATAGACCTGATCCACGTTTCCGAAACCAGATTGTCCTTCTATAGCTGCCCGGATGCTGGTTTCAAACACCTCAAGCCCACCAAATACATTCCGCATCTTAAAAGTCAGGTTTACAAACGGGCCAGGCAACTGCTGCGTAACGGTTACGCCCCATTCATCGCTGACGGTATATTTTTCCAGCGGACTGGCGCTGATTCTGGAAATAAACTTATTGCCGGTGGTGTCATAATAAATATTAGCAAACTTAAATATATCCAGGCTGGTGAGCAGGCGTTGAGTTTCTATCGTATTCTGGAAGCTATATAAATCCCCCGGCCTAACCATCAGTTTGGTATCCAGTATCTTTTTAGAAAATACATTGGTATTGTAAGAGACATATTTAATATTCTGGTAGACTGCTGTATCTCTTCTCCTGCGGGTAGGATTCAGTATATTGGCATCTATCGTAAAAAAGACATCATCTACGCGGAATAATTTGTGAGTAGGTCTGTCTGGTGGTTTGTTAATAACTGTTTCGATGTCTATCAGGTTATCTGTTTCTACAGGTCTATCTTTATACGTAGAATCGGTAAATACTCTGTATTCCACATATTGGCGGTTAAAGTTATAATACCCATTGTTTTTCAAAAGCCTGTCTATCCTTTCCCGTTCCTGGTTCAACAGATCTTCATCGTAAATATCGCCTGGCTTAATAAGACTAAACCGCCTGTTAGCCCGGAGTAAACTATCAATATGCACATTGTCTACCGACCGTAAGGTGTCTTTAATCCGGTTCGCTTCATTTTCTGTTATCTGATAGGTTACTTTGGCTGTTCTACGCTTTTCATCCAGGTCAAAGCTGTAGCTGGTTTCAGCATTAAAGTATCCCTTAGAATTGAGAAAAAATTTCATTTGTTCGGCCGTTTCCTTGGAAAGCAGCGAATCGAAAACAACTGGTGGTTCTCCAATACGCATCAGCCAGTTCCCTTCGTCCAGTTGTTTCTGGTATTTCTCAAGCTTGCGGTCGCGCCTCCTTCTAAGGCGTTGGTAGCGGCCAGAATTTACATCGGCTGCGGCAATGCGGCTGTCGTACCGGTCTCTGATGCGCTCAATATTTTGTTCTGCTTTCTCAGGCTTGTAGAATTTCTGCCCCTGCGAATATAACCACAACAGGTGCATGATAGGTAGACCGAATAAACGTGTGTTAGCCTCTTGCCGATAGAAAGGTTCCAGATCACTGGTGGGCATTTTTTTATTGCCTTTAATAGTCTGGCTATACAAGAGGTATTCTTCTTTTTTAAGCAATTTCGATTTGTTCAGGCAACCTGAAAGAGAAATTATTGTAATAACGTATAGAATAATGTAAACTCGCTTTCTCAATGTTTTAGGTTATGATGTCAAAGAAATGGGTAAAACTGATTACTTCGTTGCAACACAAAAAGTACAGAAAACAACACCAAGCTTTTCTGGTGGAGGGGGCAAAGAGCGTGCTAGAGCTATTTTCATCAGATTATCAGATTCAGATTCTTTTTGTTACAGAGGAATTTCATCAGCAACATATACGGCTGCTCCAGAAACAAAGTTTACCCTACGAAATAGTCAGCCAGCAGGAACTGGAAAAGACCGGAGTCTACCAGACCAACAATGCCTGCCTGGCTGTGGTAACTGCCAAACCCAATCAGCCTATTGGTATTTCAGGCAATGAGTATATGCTCATGCTGGACGATGTAAAAGACCCAGGCAACTTAGGAACCATTATCCGCATTGCCGATTGGTATGGCATCCGTAAACTGGTATGTTCGGAAAACACGACTGATTTCTATAATCCGAAAGTAATAGCGGCCAGTATGGGCTCCTTTACCAGAGTACAACCCTACTACGTCGATCTGGCGCAATATCTGAAAAAAATAAATGGAAGCCTACCGGTTTACGGGGCTTTTCTGGAAGGAGAGGATGTGCATAAGGTGCCGTTTGCGAAAGCAGGTATTCTGATTATGGGGAACGAATCGCAGGGAATTAACCCTGAGCTGGCCCCATGGGTAAGCAGCAAAATCCATATTCCCAGATACGGAGCGGCAGAATCGCTGAATGTAGGCATTGCCACAGCCGTGATATGCGATAATATCCGCAGAAGTGTAGACTGATTATTTAAGAGAGCTGCCTTTTTCTGCTTCCTGCAATAGTTGATCGCTTTGTCTTTTTCCCAGGTACGAATCTATCCAGTAATGCGCCAGATACAGCAGTGGGGTTAGTACAATGGCTACTACAAATTTATATATATAATTATTAATCCCGACTTTAATTATATCCGATAAGGTCCAGGGCCCGAATACATAAAAAGCAATATAGAGCACAACAAAGCTATCTACAAACTGGGAAATAAGTGTGGAACCGGTGGCCCTGAGCCATATTTTCCGGCTGCCAGTTATCCGGCGTATGTAATGAAATACATAGGCATCCAGTAGTTGCCCGATTAAAAAAGCGGTAAGCGACCCAAGGATGATCCCTAACCCTTGCCTGAAAATTTTGCTGAAGGCGGTGTTGATATTAAAATCTTTGCCTACATCTGGCGTCTGGTTTACCTGAATCCAGAAATCTGCCGGCGGAAGGGTTGTTACCAGGTAGATGATAATAAACGCATAGGCGATAAATATAGATGTCAGCACACTTATCCGTTTCACCCCGGCAGGTCCGAAATATTCATTAATAATATCCGAAGTAATAAATACTACTGGCCAGATCACTACCCCGGCAGTATAGGTAAAGCTTAAGGCAAAACCCGGAAACAACGGAATCTGCGCAGGAGGAAGGCCAAATATCATCTCAGCTGAGAATAATTTTACACCAATGATTTCAGCAATCAGGGCATTGGTTAGAAATATACCAGTAAGGACAAGTAAGAGCCGGCTACGTTTTTTGGACAGCGTAGATGTAATGTCTGGAGCAGTGGAAAGCATACACATGAGCTAAACCTACAAGATATCAATTTGTAGGGAATGTTTATGAAAATAGGGTTGGATAAATAAGCTTTCTATAGTTAAAGTAAAA
This sequence comes from Rhodocytophaga aerolata, assembly GCF_030503435.1. Taxonomy (GTDB): domain Bacteria; phylum Bacteroidota; class Bacteroidia; order Cytophagales; family 172606-1; genus Rhodocytophaga; species Rhodocytophaga aerolata. The sequence goes on along the minus strand of NZ_JAUKPO010000004.1, from coordinate 40,844 downwards.
TAATTTCTTTCTATATTCATATGCCCTATAGACTCATAAACCATTTATTTGCCTAAAATCCTATAGTTTATGAACCACTACCTACCCTCTGCAGGCAGTTTGCAAAAATTGCTTATCCGTTTCTTGATCCTGCTCTTATGGTTGCTGACTACTTTTGCTCATAGAGGAAATAGTCAGGTGCCTTCTATTGTCTGGGATAAAACCATTGGCGGCAGCCAGGCTGACAGGTTAGGATCTGTCCAACAAACTAATGATGGCGGCTATATTCTGGGAGGATATTCTGAATCTGATGCAGGTTTTGATAAAAGTCAAAATCAGAAAGGAGATGGGGATTACTGGATTGTGAAACTAAATGCTTCCGGAAATAAACAGTGGGATAGAACTATCGGTGCAAAGGGTGAAATTATACAGGATGTGGTTGTACAACAAACTTCCGATGGGGGATATATCGTAGGGGGGACGGCTAATGCTGATGCTGGCTTCGATAAAAGTGAAGACCGGAAAGGGGGGGAGGCAGATTACTGGGTCGTGAAGCTGGATGCATCGGGCAATAAACAGTGGGATAAGACTATTGGCGGGAATGATAATGATTTTTTTAGTATTGTTCGTCAAACAGCCGATGGGGGATATATTTTAGGTGGATTTTCTCTTTCTGGAGCGGGCTTCGATAAAAGTGAAAACCCAAAAAGTTTCTCCGACTACTGGATCGTGAAGCTGGATGCAGCAGGTAACAAAAAGTGGGATAAAACCATTGGCGGAAGTGGCGGTGGGAGTAGTATGGCAGATATATGGCAGACAAGCGACGGCGGGTATATCCTGGGAGGGAGTTCTACTTCTAATGCAGGAGGAGATAAAAGTGAAAATTTGCGAGGTGGTTTGAGTGACGGAGGTGACTTTTGGGTAGTAAAGCTGGATGCTTCCGCAAAAAAACAGTGGGATAAAACCATTGGCGGGAATGATTTTGAGAATTTACGTTCTATCCAGCAGACGGCCAATGGAGGCTATATTCTGGGAGGATTTTCTACTTCAAAAACTGGCTTTGATAAAAGTGAAAATTCGAAAGGTGGTCACGATTACTGGATTGTGAAACTGAATGCCAACGGGAGTAAAGCCTGGGATAAAACCATTGGTGGAAGCAAGAATGATCAGCTGTCCTCTCTTCAACAGACAGCCGATGGAGGGTATATTCTTCAGGGAGCTTCTGATTCTCCATCAGGTATGGACAAAACCGACAATCCGAAAGGAGGCTTAGGTAGACCCGACTATTGGGTAGTGAAGTTGGATCCATCCGGAAAAAAGCAATGGGATAAAACCATTGGCGGAAACGATTCTGAATTTGTGAGTCTTGCCCAGCAGTCCATCCAGCAAACAGCTGATGGGGGATATATTTTAGGTGGATCTTCTTTCTCAGGAGCAGGCTTTGACAAAACTGAGTCTGCGAGAGGATTCAGTGATTATTGGGTGGTTAAATTATCACCGGAAAAACTAGAGGCAAATGCCCGGATCACCAGCTTTACTTTAGTAAATGCGGATACGGAAGCCTATGTAGGCGAACTTAAAACAGGCGACAAACTCAGTCTGGCTGCCCTGGGAAATCCTTTGTTAACTGTACAGGCTAATACAGTCCCAAATGCAATAGATAAAGTTGTATTTGAGCTTAGCCGCCCTGCCATGCCTACATTGCTACGTACTGAACGTACCTTACCTTACACCTTGTACGGAGATGGCCTAAAAGCGGGTATTACCGATTATTGGGGAGAATACGCGAAACCTGGGCAGTATACGCTGAAAGCAACTCCCTACTGGCGGAGAAAGCCCGGAAATTCCTATAGTGTTACCTTCCAGGTGATAGGAGATTTACCCCCTGCTTTACGTGTTAACTTTGGCAAAAGTAATACACCTACTCCTGAAGGATGGTCTAAAGATTATGGCCTGCCATTTGGAGTAAAAGGCAACTATACTTATGGCTGGAAAAGAAGGGACAATGGCTCTCCGGTTGATCTTTCAGTAAAAGGAACCCTTCCCGGAAATGGACGCTGGCGGCCACTTCCTTCCGATTTATTGCTTGCCACTTTACTGCATATGCAAGGGAATGATGTACGCAATTTTAACGGTACACCTGTTGAAAGCTTCTGGGAAGTAGCCGTGGAGAATGGAGAGTATCAGGTAACAGTATCTGTAGGAGATGGATCAATATGGACTACCCTAGAAGCTCACTCCATTAATGTTGAAGGCAAATCGGCCATCCACCGGTTTTTTCCACAAGGAGCGGAGGGAAGTATCAGCCGGTTTAAGCAGGCTACTGTACGTGTTAAGGTAACAGATGGCTATCTGACCTTAGATGCAGATGGGGGTACCAATACGAAAATAAACTATGTCATTGTTCAGCCACTCTTCTCTACCAATGGCATAGCAAATGATAATGAACGTGCATCATTGCAACAGATAACCGCTAGCCCTAATCCATTTTCTCAAGCACTTACCTTACAAGTGGACGGGATGCAAGGACAGGTGACGGTTGTTATGCACGATGTGAGAGGAAATATTGTATACCAGGCTAGCCAGGAAATCTCCCAAAATGGAACAGATGCAGGCATAGGATTGCTCAATCTGGATGTATCTGCCATGAGTTTGCAGTCAGGCCTATACACGATCAGGCTTACCTCTCAAGATGGCAACAGTGCTTGGTTGAAAGTAATCAAGTATTAAAAGCACTAATATGGTTTTGCATATAACAAGGAACTGAGCATGCGTTGCTGGTTTCTTGCTATTCATCTATGGTAAACTCTTCTCCTTCTATAGCTAAATAGGACTCCTGAAAATGCTGGCGGGCTTCCTCCAGAAAAGGAGATAAATCTTTATATCTGGAAGAAAAATGGCCGAGCAGTAATTTCTGTACCCCTGCCTGATGGGCTATACTGGCGGCCTGGGCAGCCGTTGAATGAAAAGTTTCAGCTGCTCTTTCTGCTTCTTTCTCCAGAAAGGTAGATTCATGATACAATAAATCTACGTCCTGAAGCTGGGGAATCAGGCATTCCTGGTATTTTGTATCTGAACAATAGGCATAACTGCGGCTTTTTTTCGGAGGCAAGGTCAGGTCTTCGTTTTTAAACAAACGTTCTCCTTGGCGGTTGTAAAGGTCTTCTCCTTTTTTTAAAGCTATAATTTGTTGTAAAGACAGATTATCCGGCAATACGTCTTTATTGATTCTGCGTTTTTTGGGTTTTTCTCTGAATAAAAATCCGGTACACTGTATGCGGTGGTTTAACGGAATAGTTTCCACAGTTGTGTTATCATTCTGGTAAATGAGTTCCCGCTGCTGACTTAACTCCCGGAAGCGAATCCGGTAATTCAACCGGGTATCGGAATACTTAAATTGCAGACTCAGAATATCTACTAGTCCGCCTGGCCCATATAAAAAAAGATCATCTGTCCGTTTATTGAGGTGCATGGTAGACAACAAACCCACCAGACCCAGGTAATGGTCGCCATGCAGGTGACTGATAAAAATATGGTTAATTTTCGTGAACCGGATTTTGTAGCGGTTCAATTGCATTTGAGTAGCTTCCCCACAATCAATCAAAAAATACTCTTGTTGTATGTGTAGCAGCTGCGAGGTAGGATGCCTGTTATAAGCTGGCGCAGCTGAATTTGAACCAAGTATTGTTAGTGTAAACGTCAACGGAAGAAAAAGTAGGACAGAATGAGGGATACATATATAAGGCAAAACGTAGATATATGCCAGGGACCGCAACTAAACGATGGGTAATTCCATAAAGCAGCCTGAGCCGCTTTACGGAAATCGAAGCATACTACATAATTAACCCGAATTGTGCGTAGAATTTATGTAGTACACCCTGACAAAATATGGTTATTTGCCTGATTAACGGTTTTCTTGATCCAGGTCGTTGCCCAATTCGTTTAGGTATACAGCGTCTACGGCTTCCTGCACGGTGGGCATAATATCCAGTACACTATCCAGCTGGGAGATTTTGATCAGTTTCATCACATGGTCTGTAATACCTGTCAGGATAAATACGCCATCCGAATCGTTAGCCATGCGGTTGCCCACTAATATGGCGCTCAATCCGGAAGAATCAATGTACTTCACCTGCGACATATCCAGAATGATATTCTTATTTCCTTCAGCATTCAGGGTAACAAAGTCAGATTTTAGTTGCGGAGATACGGTAGAATCTACTTTCGTTTCATTCAGCTGGATCAGTAAATATTTATCCTGCTTATCAACAGAGTATTTCATAGAAGTAGTAGTTTAGTGATTAGAAGAGGTTATTTATTTATTAAACTTGTGTAACATTCAAGGATTGCAAACAGCTGTTGATATTGGTTTCTATACGGGTCAGGATATCTTCTTCGGCATGCCGTACAAAAGGTTCGCCAGTCATTTTCTCATATAACTCAATATATCTTTCAGAAATCCCTTTGACAATCTCATCGGTCATATGGGGTATTTTCTGCCCATCTTTGCCCTGGAAGCCATTTGCCATCAGCCATTCCCGGACAAACTCCTTCGAAAGTTGTTTTTGTGGCTCTCCTTTTTGCTGCCTGTCCTCGTATCCTTCCGCATAAAAATACCTGGAGGAGTCAGGCGTATGAATTTCATCTATCAGATAAATCTGATTGTCAGCTTTGCCAAACTCATATTTGGTATCTACCAGAATTAAGCCTCTTTCTTTAGCAATGGCTGTACCTCTAGCAAAGAGTTCAAGACTGTAGCGTTCAATAATAGCATATTCTTTTGCATTGATCAAATTATTGCTGATGATTTCCTGCTTGGATATATCTTCATCGTGCCCTTTTTTAGCCTTGGTTGTAGGGGTAATAATAGGCCGTGGCAAGGGATCATTTTCTTTCAATCCATCGGGTAGTTGTTCGCCACATAGCTTGCGAAAACCAGCTTTGTATTGCCGCCAGGCATGCCCGCTCAAATACCCTCTGACCACCATCTCTACCGGAAAAGGTTCACACTTAAGTCCAATGCTTACGTTTGGGTCTGGTACCTGTAGCAGCCAGTTAGGAACAATATCGGCAGTAGCCTGCAAAAAGCGGGCAGCCACCTGATTAAGCACCTGACCTTTATAAGGAATTGCCCGTGGTAAGATCACATCAAACGCAGAAATTCTGTCGGAGGCGACCATAGCCATTTTATCTTTAAAGAAGTACACATCTCTAACTTTACCTCTATAAAATCCTGTCTGGTCTTTGAACTGAAAATGTGTTTCTTTTAAGGCATTCATATGTAATAGGTTATGGTTTCAGATCAGGCATGAAACCCTACTATTATCTCTCTCTTGCTGACAACTTACAGGCAGAGTCAAGAGGTATATGAGGGTTTCATACGTAAAATACAAAGAAAAATGTTCAGGCAACAGGCTGTAAAATTAAAGAAATTATAGAAATAACCGCCTGGCGGCCTCTATTTATCTTCCTATAGTTTTTCCAGAACAATCGCAGAAGCCCCGCCACCTCCATTGCATATACCAGCAACCCCAATGTGCCCTTTTTGCTGATGTAGCACATTGGTTAGCGTAGTAACGATACGGGCACCGGAGCAACCCAGCGGATGGCCTAAGGCAACTGCTCCGCCAAACACATTCACCTGGCTATGATCCAGACCCAGTTTTTCCATATTGGCCAGGGCTACCACAGAAAAGGCTTCGTTTATTTCATAATAATCTACTTCTTTAGGAGATACCCGGGCGTTTTTCAAGGCTTTGGGAATAGCAAGCGCAGGGGAAGTAGTAAACCATTCGGGCGACTGTTCAGCATCGGCAAAGCCTAAAATACGGGCAAGCGGTTTTATTCCCAGGGCATCTGCCTTTTCTTTGCTCATCAGTATTACAGCCGAGGCACCGTCATTGATGGTAGAGGCATTGGCAGCTGTAACAGTTCCGTCTTTAGAGAACACAGGTTTCAGGCTTGGAATTTTTTCGAAAAATACATTTTTGTATTCTTCATCTTCGTCAATCAACAGCGGTTCCTTGTTACGCTGGGGTACTTCAACCGGTACAATCTCTTCTTTAAACAGACCGCTTTGGGTAGCTTTAGCCGCTCTTTTATAAGATTCAACCGCATAGGCATCTTGTGCTTCCCTGGAGATATTCAATTCTTTGGCGGTAAGGTCGGCAGCATTGCCCATGGCGTAGTTATGATACACTTCCCACAAGCCATCTTTCTGTAAGCCGTCTATCAGTTTACCATCGCCGTACTTGTAGCCGAACCGGGCTTTTTCTATATAATAGGGGACATTGGTCATACTCTCCATTCCGCCTGCCACCACTACATCGGTTAAACCCAACATTATGCTTTGAGCCCCAAACATAATGGCCTTCGTACCGGAGGCACATACTTTATTAACGGTAGTACATACCACATTCTGAGGCAGCCCGGCATAAATAGCTGCCTGCCTGGCCGGTGCCTGGCCCAGGTTGGCTGACACGACGTTCCCCATAAATACTTCCTGTACATCTTCAGGTTTAATGCCGGCTTTTTGTAAAGCTCCCTTAATGGCAATGGCTCCTAGTTGAGTAGCTGACTGGCTGGCTAATATTCCGCCGAAACTTCCTATGGGGGTCCGGACGGCAGAAACAATATACACTTCTTTCATAGCAAATTAGAGTTATGGATGAATATACGGATTTATTTAGCAGAGTTATTCCCTTGGGTTTCTATCAGATGGTACGAACAAAAATTGTTCACTGTTTTTTGCAAAGGGTATGTTTTGTAAATGCGCTATACAAATTTAAGTACCTTATCAGCTAAAAAGTTCTTACCAATCAGGCTGATTTTTGGATGCTTCCTTGGATGCTTGTTTTTTTTGTTGTTGAATATACTGAATTTCACTGTTCTTCATGGCATCCAAAAGCATTTTAGCTTTCTCTTCGCTCAGGTTTATCCGCCTGAGTTTACGTTTTATCTCCTGTTGCTGTTGAGTTTCCGATTCTTTTTCGTCAGGCCCATCGTCTGCCTGCGTTTCTGATTGCCGAATTTTATTCTCGTTGTCGGGTGGTGGAGGAGCCTGTTCTGCTTCAGACTGCTTATCCTGTTTCTTTTCTTCATCAGCTGCCTCCGTTGCTGGCAACATTCTGGCAACCAGCTCAAAATTGTAGCGGCTATGTTCGTTGCCAGGGTCTACCGCCAGCGATTGCCTGAAATAGTCCAAGGAATTTTTATATTCTTTATTCTCCAAAGCAATAACCCCTAGTTGCTGAAAGGCAACACTGCTGATGGTGGTGCTGGAAGAATTTCGTACTTGTTCGTAGTACTTCTGCGCCTGGTAATGGTCATTATTTAAAAAATAGCAGTGGGCCAGATTCAACAGGATACGGCTATCGCGGATTTGCATAGAGTTGGTAAGATACCGGTATTTCACCAGGGCAAGCACATATTGGCCGCTGGTATAAGATTGCTCAGCTTCCATAATCAACCGGTTAGTTCTGGCAATTTTAGTTACTTCAATTTTTGAAGAAAAAAGCAACCATACATACATCAGGTAATAAAGCGGCATGGGAAAAATAACAAAGTAAAACTAACACAGGTATCTGGCAATATTCTACAACTGAATGGTTTTTACAGTTATCAGCACATCTAGCGACAGTAATAGAAGAGCCGCTATCAAAAAGTAGTCATACTTATTGGCGGTAGCATCGGTTTTCCGCTGATCAATGAAGCGGCCTTCTATCGAATCTATTGCCTGGATTAACCTGTAAATTTCATTCTGACTATCATTTATAACGAAATACCGGTCACTTAATTGGCTGACAGTGGTAAAGAGTGTTTCATCAGCTAGTCTGGTTACAATTTCACCGCCGGATTTATCTTTTTTATACCCTCTGCCCGACGGGATTTTTCCGCCTTCGGCTGTTCCTACACCTAGCGCAAAAAGCCTGATGCCACTTTTGTCTATTTCCCGGCTGATACGGCTGAGGTTTTCACCATGATGTTCGCCATCGCTCACCAGCACAATAATTTTGGCATTGTTCTCAGAGGTAACATTGCTTGTGTGTTTCTCCATGGCCATTCGCAGAGCCGGTTCCAGGTTGGTACCTCCCGACGGAACAATAGTTGTGCTAAGGGTTTCAATAAACAGTTTAAGGGTATTTTTGTCAAAAGTCAAGGGGCATTGCACAAAAGCTTCGGTTGAGAAAATAATTAATCCGATCCTGTCGGTCTGCAAGTTGTCTACCAGTTTGTTCAATTCAAGTTTAACGCGGTCGAGGCGGGATGGCACAAGATCATCCGCATTCATAGACTCAGATAAATCTACCAGCAGATAAATATCTTTACCAATGGCTTTCACTTCTTTTTGTACACTGCCATATGAAGGCCCCATAAGTGCTATAATCAGTAAGCCAAAATATAGGCTACGCAGAAGGAACTTGCCAAAAATAGCTCTGGCATGGTTTTGAAATTTACGGGCGGCAATGGTGATTTTTACAGCATAAGCCAGGTAAAGTACCCCAAACAAGCTTATAAATACATATTCCCAAATGCTTAAAGCGTAATACCAGTTCATCTAACAAAGATAGTGACTATTACCCAATGCTGAATAACTTCGCCACCTGCCAGATGAGTATCGCTTGTAGTCTAAAATACTTGCCTTTTGTAAATACTGGCAGATGAACTACTTGCAAATAAAATGAAAAACTGGCCTAAAAATTTATATGTTTTTATTAATAATTATTTGGGGGTGTAAGATTGTTTTGTATATATTTGCAACACTTTTTTGAAAGGAGAGATGCCTGAGAGGCCGAAAGGAACGGTTTGCTAAACCGTCGTACTTAGTAATAGGTACCGAGGGTTCGAATCCCTCTCTCTCCGCAGCATGAAAAGTTCACGGGGTGTAGCGTAGTCCGGTCATCGCGCCTGGTTTGGGACCAGGAGGTCGCAGGTTCGAATCCTGCCACCCCGACCAAAAAACCGCCTAATTCAACGAATTAGGCGGTTTTTTCGCTTTTAGCTTCAAATTGTGCCAAAATTGTGCCAAATAAAAGTAAAAAACGATGACAAAAAAGTATGATTTTTCTGGGCCACGGATATTTCTTGAATCTTTCCAGCAATTAGAGAGTATGATGCCATCTTATATTTTCTAAAAGGCAATAAATACCTATTGAGGATATTAAGCTTTTTGTTATTGTTTTTACCCGATGAGTAATTTTTGCTCTAAATACCACCTGTTAGCCGGTTACTTAGATTAAAAAAAAACGCATAAAGAAGATATTCTATCAAGAGCGAACCAACTATAGTCAACCTGCCATAAAGAGGAACAACATCCCTTATAAAATAACATTATCAATTTTCATACAGACTTGTGCGGTCTCAAGATATGCTCAAACTTTTTACGTCACTAGTTACTCTTTTGCTTTTTCTCTTAACGCCGATAAACTTAATGGCGCAAGAGTTTGAGTGGGTCAAGCGCATTACACGAGAGGTTAATGTAAGTTATCACAGATTAACAACTGATAGTGAAGGAAACGTTTTTGTGATGGGGACTTTTCGAGGTATGCTCACTATAGGCGATTCTACTTTCAATATTAACTCCGCATCTGGCCATGAAGATAATTTTCTAGCTAAATATAGTCCAGCAGGGCAAGTTCTATGGGCACAGCATTTTGGAGGTTACGGAAGTTATCCCATGGTTGGTGAAGACTTTATGGGAAGTATAACTACTGATACTGAAGGAAATTGTTATGTCAGTGGCTCATACAATGGATTATTCAAACTAAATAATATTATCTACAACAACAAAGATATCCATTATGATAATCAGGATAGCTACCTGATTAAATTTGACAAAAATGGTAAAACAGCATGGATAAAGTTTTTAGAAGGTAAAAACTATGTATCACTAAAAGGATTATCAGTAGATGGATCAGGCAATATTATCATGGGAGGTAATTTATACTTAGGAAATACTTTAACTATTGAGGGGACTAGTATCTCTCCGCTACCAAACCAGGAATCCTATCTGGTTAAATTTACAAGGGATGGTAACCTCATCTGGCTGAAGAATGTAGGAGGAATGAATAACTTAATAATTACAGACAAAGCGGGTTCAATTTATCTTACAGGCCACTTAGGGGCTAAAGCAATCTTTGGAAATATTATATTAAATGAAACTCCTCCCGATGGAAATATTGCTCCCACTTCATTCATTGCTAAATTTGATCCAAATAGTAATGCATTATGGGCAAAGCCTTTACATGGTATAAGTAGCTTTATCAGCAGCCGGTCTATTAATGTTGATGCTTCTGGAAATATTTATTTGATGGGCCAATATAATAGTAATATCATACTGGGAAAGGATACCCTGCGCAATATAGATAATACTCCATACTCAAATAATTCTGATAATGTATTTTTAGCCCGGTTTAGCCAGCAGGGTAATCCATTATGGGCTATAAGAATGGTCAGCACTTATAGTGTAGACGGTGGCGATATTTTAACAAGTAATACAGGAGGTATTTACTTTTCTGGTAATATGTCTAACCGAGGATTGATAGGTGATACTGTCTTTGGAGAAGATAACAAGGGAGGAATGATTCTTGGTAAAATAGATGGATCCGGTAAAGTGCAGTGGGTTGAACAGATAACTGGCAGTATTCTTGGTACTTATGGTTTTACGATGGGTACAAACGGAAAAGGTCATCTTTTTCTGGCTGGGCTAGGTGGAGAAAAGTTTGGAGCCATTACCGATATTGGAACATGGCAGTCTCTCTTTTTTACAAAGGTGCGGGACACCACTTTTGTTATCCCAAATAAGATAAGAGGCAAGGTATATCATGATGTAAACAAAAACTGCCTGCAGGACTCAGGTGAAGAGCCATTAGCCTATCACCTGTTAAAAGCAGAACCAGGACCTTATTATGCTTCCACTGATCAGGATGGCAACTACTTGATGGAGCTACCAAAAGGAATATTTAGCATTAGCCAAATTAACGATAGGGAGGGACTAATTGTAGGGCAGCATTGTCCCATCAATAATGGTGCTTATTCTATTAGTTTTCTTTCTCAAAGCAAAGACACCTCCGGATTTGACTTTGGTAATAAAGTTACACGCCTGCCGCTTCTAAAGGTAAATGTAGCTGCAGACCGGCTCAGACGCTGCTTCCGCAGTAGCACCACCGTGCGATATAGTAACACCGGCTATGCGTCTGCCCACAACGTAGAGGTAAAGGTGTACTATCCTTCGTATGTAGTGCCCATAAGTGCTACTATGGCCTATAGCCAGAAAGATTCGCTGCTTACTTTCACCATTGGCACCTTGCAGCCTGGGCAATCAGGCAGTATCACCATTGCTGACTCTGTGATCTGCGGCAATGAATCGATCAGAGGTTTAACACAGTGCGTTAAAGCAGTCATCACCCCTTATAATAGCAAACCGGTAGATAGCCGCTGGGACGGCTCAGATGTAGAACTCAAAGCGGTATGTAAAGAAAATGGATTAGTCCGCCTTTCCATTTATAATAGTGGTAGGGGGAATATGGCCGATAGTGCCGCCTACCGCATATTTCTTGACGCAGTAAATGTATTTAAAGCAAACTATATGCTCCAAAAGGGAGACAGCCTCACATTGCAGGTGCCAGTTAATGGCTGCACACTAAGATTAGAGGCAGACTTACGGCCGTATCATCCTGAAAAGGAGAGAAAGCCAAGTATTACGCTGGAAGGATGTGGGGGAGGGAAAGGAGTGACAGTAAGTAAAGGTTTTATGAATATGATGCCGGCAGATGATTCTATGGAGGAAATATCTCTCTCCTGCCTACCCATACTCGATAGTTATGATCCCAATGACAAGGCCGTGACCCCTGAAGGTGTAGGACCTGAGAAGATTGTACGCAAAGAAACTCCCCTTGAGTACCTGATCCGCTTTCAGAACACAGGTACAGATATAGCATATAAAGTGGTAGTAGTGGATACCCTGGATGCAACACTTGATATAGCAAGTCTTGACATTGGCGCGTCTTCACATCCCTTTACCTATAGCATAACTGGCATGGGTGCACCTGTGCTCACCTGGACGTTTAACAATATCAACCTGCCTGATAGCACCAGTAACGAACCCGCTAGCCATGGCTATCTACGATTCCGCATCAGGCCAAAGAAAGACACTCCGGATGGAGTAAAGATTACAAATAGTGCTGCTATCTACTTTGACTACAACAGCCCTGTGATTACAAATACGGTGCTCAGTACTACCGGACAGTTGCCGGTAGATATCCATAGAGCTTTGGCAGTCGAGCCTTGTAAAGACAATTCCCCCTCAATGGCCCTGGCAGGAGAAGATAGAGTAATTCATGAGAGCTCTCTCATTACTCTACAAGCTAACAGGCCTGCTAAAGGCTATGGTTACTGGAAACTGATCAGTGGAAAAGGCACTATCGTAACTCCGTGGGATCCCCAAACAGAGATAAGGGAATTAGGTCCCGGAAAGAACCTGTTCGAGTGGAGCGTTACCCTCTGTGATAGTGTCAGCCGAAGCAGGCTCACAGTGGAGCAAGTGGTGATTCCGCCATTGCCAGATGTATCAGTACCTTCTCCTTTTTGCAATAGTGAAAAAAAACAGCAGCTACATGCAAAGGGTAGTAACATTGCTTGGTATGTGGATGCCTCTATGCAGAACAAAGTAGCCGATGGGGAAAGCTACCAGGCAAGTTTTGAAAAATCAGATACTATCTATGTAACCCAGACAATAGATGGTTACCAAAGTTTACCTGCACTGTTGCCTGTAGTGATCAAGCCTTTGGTAGGTGTGCCAGTTGTTGATGGCGCAGGGTATCTTTGTAATGGAATGCTGCTTAATTCACTTAAAGCAAGTGGAGAGGGTATCCGCTGGTATAGTGATGAGAAACTGACAACAGTTTTGCAGGAAGGAAATGTGTTCGACAAAACTGATTTGCTTCTAAAGCAGTTATTTGTCACAGGGACTATTAATGGCTGCACCAGTGAGGCAAGGCAAGTAGAACTACTGTCAGGTGCAGTAGATCTGAAAGAAAGAGTCAAGATTCCTAATGTGATCACACCTAATGGAGACGGGGCCAATGATGCTTTCCTTCTTCCTAAGTTTGAGGAAAACACCTGTATTGGCAGGTTCCTTTCTATTCGCATCTACAACCGGTGGGGTAAAGTAATCTTCACAAGCACGGACCCTGCTTTTTCCTGGGATGCAAAAGACCAATCAGCAGGCATATATTTTTATGAGATCCGCTACACAAACTTTTCTGCAGGCGGTGGACTGTCTGTGCTTTATTAACCTTGTACTAAACGTTATAGATTTAGTATTCTGCTTAAATGAGTATTGTGATCCGGCTTACAGTTTTAAGCATTTTTTGCTATCTTAAGGAAAGAATACTTTGAGCTAATTAACTGTACTTTCCTTGAGCTCTCTTGTTATGCCAACTGTTGCTGATTATTCATCTTTACGTATAGGTAACTTGATCATCTACCGATCCAGGGTAGAAGATTTGCCCGATCAGCTCAGATACGTCACACCAGAAGTATATACAGAGTTGATGCTCAATGAGGCAATTGCTATATCTGTTGAGCTTGATAGGGAGTGGCTGGAAGTTTTTGGTTTTAGAGAGAGAGGAGAATTTTTGGAGCTTACAATAAAGAATCAAACCCATGAATTGCAGCTAAAATACCGGTGGCCACAACAGGATCATTTCCATCTCAATATGGAGGTATATGATAGAGAAAACGAGCAAAGCAGAGAGTTGATCTGCTATACTGTACATAAACTGCAGAACCTGATAGAGGGAATTACCGGAAAAGCTATTAATATCAGTCAGTACCCCTTACTACTAAGCATAGATACACCTCTAAATAAATTTGAATAGGAGGGCGCAGCAAACCTTGTGCTTTGTCTTTCCATCAATCATCTTTTTTTAGTAAAATATAATTTGGAAAGAGCAAAGACAAATGCGTAAATACGAAAAATGGCATTTTCAATAAACACACGCTAGAAAGATGATACCTGCCAACATATTGAAAATTGATACACTTGATGAGGGATGGACCGATAAAGACCTAGTAATGCTGCATGCCTGTTTCCAGCTGTTTATGGACTGTATTGAAAAAGAGGAGCTACATGCAGATAGGGATTGGAACCAAAGTGATAGACATAGAGAAGCTAAAAAAGAAATAGATATTTTAGAAAGTTGGTGGAAGCAAAGAATCGCAGACGATCAGCAAGGCAAGCTTAATCCCATCATGAAAAAAGATCAATATGAGCAGGATACGCAGATGCTCATCCGGCTAATATTGATCAGAGAATTTTTCTGGACATAACCCATATTGTTGAGCTATAATCATACCCTTCGGTTCACATAGCCGTCAATCGATTAAAGTTTTGGTAATTGTAGGGAAGTTAAACTCATGTATACAGTATTAAAACTGTACCTTGTACATTCTGCACTCCTCCGACAAATTCTGAAAATCATAAAAACTACAAGCTATGAAACACTACAGGCAAACTCATTCTGACTTTTACCGGCATTCCCTCTGTTTTGCCCGGTATCCACATTCCTGATGTTAGCTTAATTACCCGTATCACTTCTTCATCACAGCCGTAACCAAGTCCTTTCAGGATTTCAACTTCTTCCAATTCGCCAGTTTTGTTTACCACAAATTGTACGAATACCTTACCCTTAACACCTGCCTTTCTGGCCTCTTTAGGCGTCTTCAGATTATTAGCTATAAAGTGAACAAAAGACCCCATGCCACCTGTAAACTCAGGTTGCTGATCCACTTTACGGAATATTTGGGCTTTTGCATCATAGTCTATAGTCTGAATAAAATGAGTAGGTATTAAATGCTCTCCCTGCCTGGCTGGAATCCATCTGGGGCTGGAATCAAACATGGCTTTCAATACCTGCGCATCGGGTTCACTTGTATTCATCACTGAATCTACCAATAGAATTCCTTCAGTATTTACGGAGAAATGAATGATTGTACTCAAGTTCGTTTTCAGAGAGTCTGATTTTTTAAAGAATTGTCCGATTAGATAGTTTTTAAAGGCGGAAAATCCTCCGGGAAACATGCAGGGAAGTTCATTGATCACATTCCCAGTTTTTGTATCTTGACTTCTCCTTTGCTGCATCTGTGTGTTGTATTCTTCTTCCGCATATTTATATCCATCAAAAGAAAGCTGGTCTTTAATTAGTAGAGTAGGAAGAGAGTACAGAATAGGCAGCACGGCTATTTTGATAGTTGTTTGATCCCTATTTAACTGTACTATTGATTTTTGGTAGCCAACGTGCGAAACAATGAGTTTGGCAGGCATCTTCGCTGTTAATTCGAAATATCCCAATACATTCGTAACTGTTTCACTGTTTGAAAGATCTATGGATACATTCGCATCTTTTACAGGTTTGTTCGTTCGGGCATCTACAATTTTACCCAGAACCTTTAATTCCTGAGAATATGTAATACCGGATATATAAAACAAGAGCAGCGTAAAAAAGAATTTCATAAGAGAAGTGTTGCACAAGAGAATCTACAATTGGGTATAGACTTTCAAGTTTTTTTTGATTAATAAGATTATCAGTTAGGGGGGTAACCCAATACAGATTCTAATAGGAAGATGATTTGTCGGTAGAAATTTTTTCCGGAAAAGGTAGTAGCATAACTAAATCTTGCTTATTTTGCAGTAAAGAGCATTTTTTGAACGAAATTAATTTTCTCAGAATCGCTTTTTTGTGCCAAATTTGTGCCAAAAAGTGAAATTTTTCAGTGAGAAAATCACGAGAATGCCCCTTTCCGTTGAATTTAAGGCCATTTTATTTTTGAACGGGGGTTCGAATCCTGCCACCCCGACACTAAAAAGCCTGTCTAAGTAATTAGACAGGCTTTTTTTATAACTTTGATCTTCAATAAACTCGGTTTATAAAATTTTGTACTTCCATATGAGCAATACATACTGAAAACAAGCTATTCAATTTATTGTTTTCACTAATGAATAAAAGAGCAATTACGTATTGATTGTTCATTCTAAAGAGTTAACACAAAAAATGCAGCCCATGAGGGATAATAGAAATATCCATTCTAATCGGAGCTTTGGCTTCTTTGGCTGTATCATCAATATGGTAGTGAATGCTGTTCCATTCAATGGAAATATGTTTGGCCCGTTTTACGGGTAAACCTTCGTATTGCACGAGTCCTTGCAGGCTGTTTTCCAGAAACTGGGCAAATTTTATCCGGTCTTTTTCCTCTACTAGTACAATATCCAAAACGCCATCGGCTGTTTCGGTATGTGGCGATAGTTCCATATTGGGTCCGGCAAAACGGATATTCATTACTTCTAATAGCAGATAATTCCCGGAAATTTCTTTTTCATCCAGGCGTATTTTGCAAAAATGAGGGTTGTACACGCCTACAATCTCTTTCTGATGTTCCAGGGCATCTTTAAGTTCTGCTTCGCGGCTAGGATGGTCCTTATCGTCTTGTTCGCGTTGCCGGATCAGGCGGGGAAACATGCCGAACCCTACGGATTCTATAAAATACTGATCTCCATCTTTTCCTTTCATCAGGCCTACATCAAAGGGCTTCAACCTCGATAAATTCCATCCCTCAATAATATCTTTCGGTTCGCCTTTAATTCCCAGGGAAGTGGCAATATTGTTTGCTGTACCCAGCGGTAACAAGCCAATAGGTATATTCCTGCCTACCAGGTGCTTAGCTACTTTTCCTACTGTACCATCTCCGCCACCAATAACTACCATTTCTCCGGGTTCTTTCAACGTCTGGGCTAACTCTTCATTTTCAGCTGGTATTTTTACAGTAAAACCGGCTTTTTGCAGATAACCCTGGAGTTCTTCCGAAGAAAATTTTTCAAATCCTGCACCAGGATTGTGTAATAAAGTAACAACCTTGCCCATATTTCAGTATCATATAGAAATTCGGTTTGAACTAACGAGAAAGAATAAAAATTAGTTATCAGGATCTTTCAACCATATTACAAAACAAGTATGCGTATATTAATTGCCAATGACGATGGAATATATAGCCCAGGTATATTAGCCCTGGCTGAAGTGGCTTCTAACTTCGGAGAAGTACGGATCGTAGCGCCAGATGTAGAACAATCCTCCATGGGGCATGCCATTACAGCCTCCCGTCCGCTGATGTACCGGCCAACGCCGATAAAAAACTTTGAAGCCTACCGGGTTAATGGTACCCCGGCGGATTGTGTGGCCCTGGGTATATTTCACTGGGGAGATGTAGATGTCGTATTATCCGGGGTAAACTTAGGCACCAACCTGGGCAATTCTGCCTGGCATTCCGGTACGCTGGCGGCTGCCAAGCAGGCCGTCCTTTTTGGATTGCGGGGTATTGCCTTTAGTACGCCTGTGCTCAACGATGAGCCGGATTTCGATGCCATAAAAACCCATATCCAGGAAACGCTTGAGTTATTGCTACCTCAAAAAGACCTGACCCTACTCAATGTGAACATCCCTGAACAAGCCAAAGGCATCCGCTGGACACGGCAATCGGTCAGGCATTATGACGGCAAAGTAGTACCGGCCAAAGACCCTATGGGCAGGGAGCATTACTGGTTTACGGTAGTGCCAGTACAAGAAACCCAGGAAGATACAGACCGGTGGGCTATGGAACATGGCTATGTATCCATTACTCCCTTGCGCTTAGACCTGACCAATGAAGAAGAATTAGCAAAAGCAGTTAGCAGAGTCCCTAAAGCAAAAGGAGGGTGATTAGCTGAGAATATGTTTTAGCCTCCTACGATCACTGGTCATGGGTAGCTGCTATCGAAAAGAAATGGCCAGTGATTCGCTAACCTTACAAATTTTTCATGTTCAAAAATCTCTTTAAATTATTTCTTCTCAATAAACTGCTCGGTAACGGAGGGGGAAGACGCAGAGGCGGCATTGGTTGCCTGGGGGTTGTGCTTATTCTGGCTATCCTCTATTTTATTTATTGGTTTATTAGCGGATAGCCATTCTATAAACCAGCCGCTTTACCGGAATCATTCAGACTTTCTTACTTTGTAGCGGAAGCGGCTACTTAGTGGAAATGGTGGAACGTATGTCTGCCATGGACGGTAGGTAGCCGGGTTTTTAGTATAACTAAGTTCTCACCTGTTAACCGTTCCACAGTTTTTGCCCCATTTATATTACATACTTTAGGCTACGCTGGAATCACCTATGTTCGCTGGAATGACTTTTATCATCTTCTTCCGGGGCCAAAACAGCCGTTAGTTCCAAGGGAATAATAATGCAGCTGCAGGAAGATCAAACGGACCTGGACTATGAGCGGTATTAGTCTGCACCATGACTAATGTCATAGGATAAGCGAGCTTCCGGGGCTACTTTCGTAGCATAAGAAGATATTGCTATGAAAACGATACTTGTGCCAACTGATTTTTCTGCCAATGCCAGAAATGCAACCTTATATGCAGCCGCTTTAGCCAGGAAGATGGAATCGAAAATAATCCTGCTGCATACTTTTCAGACGCCGGTTTTAACTTCTCAAACCTTGGTTGCTAAATACATGGAAGAGAAGGCTGCCAGGGAGTATACGCGTAAAATGGACTTTATAGCCGATGAGCTTACGTATGAGTATGGCCTTACTGTAGAGAAGCTGATACAGCCGGGAAACCTGCCTGATGTGTTGCCCAGGCTGGTCGAAGAAAAAGCAGTGGAACTGGTGGTGCTAGGTATACAAGAGACAAGCCCGGTTGAACGCTTACTGGTGGGTAGCATGACCGCCTCCATAGTAAAACAAGCTACTTTCCCGGTATTGATTATTCCTTTTACAGCAACATTTGCTCCTATTAAACGCATCGTGTTTGCCTGCCAGTACGAATACTTATCCGGCCAGAATATGGTTCCGCAATTGAAGGAAATAGCTAGGGCTTATCATGCAGAAATAGAAATCTTGCAGATCGACGGTAATGAAGCAGAAGAAGTAAATATCCGTGAGCGGGTAGAAACAGGCCACTACCTGGAACGGATGTTTAAAGGAGTCCCGCATTCTTACCGGTTCATAGATAACCGGCATGTTGTAGAAGGTATTGAAACCGAAGTGCAGGAAAGCCAGGCCGATTTGCTGGTGATGGTACCCCGCAAACATACATTCTGGGACTATCTGCTGAATAAAAGTACGACACAACAAATGTTATTTCACACGAATGTACCCTTGCTGGCTTTACCAAATCCAAACTAAAAGGTATATTTGTGGGTAGAGTACTTGCAACGCGCATGCAGGTATGGCTCAACAAGTAAGTGTGGCGAAAAGGGTAGACGCAACGAGGCTATTATAGTGGGATAAGCCATACTAGTAAGAACGGCGCGGTCTGAACGGGCAGCTTATTTCCAGTATCTTAGCTAACAGTATTCCAAGCATCGGTTTAGCAACCGAAGGAGCTTAACGCTAGGCGTAATGTACAGGTTCGAATCCTGTCGCTTACTTAGGTAAACATTGTGGAGCAAACGTAAGGTGAAGTACAAACCGGAAACGGACTGTAATGTTTTTTCATATAGTCATTGTGACTATAGTATGTAGTATAAGAACCTCGGTTTGTAGCTGAGGTTCTTTTTTTATACCCCATTTAGTCAACCTTTGTGCACTATGCACAATGTATTGCGGCTAGTTGCCATATATTATTGGCCTGGCTGATGTAACAAAAATACATGGCAATAGGAAATTCATACCAAAATTTTATAACTTTAGAAAAGCCAGGCAGATACAAACAACCGGCGTCTGACCATACGATGTTCACCCCGAAAGAACTTTCTCAGATATTGTTCATAGATATAGAAACAGCGGCTAGTGTAGCGAACTATGAAGATTTGCCGGAAAGGATGCAGCAAGCATGGGTACATGAATGCCGGAAAATAAGAGAAGAAGATTATCCGGGTGCCACGCCGGAAGAAAAATTTTACAGGAATGCTTCTTTTTATGCCGAATTTGGGCGTATTGTTTGTATCAGTGCCGCATTCTTAACCTTTCTGCCAGGAAAAGAACCAGAACTAATTGTTAAATCGTATTGCAGCAGCGATGAAAAATGGTTGCTGAATGCCTTTGCCCAGATGCTCAACAAACAGAAAAAATGTACGCATCTGTGTGCCCATAACGGCCGGGAGTTTGATTATCCATTTCTGGGTAAGCGGTATCTGATTCAAGGCTTGCCACTGCCCGCCTGTTTGTCGCTCCGGGATAAGGCCGGATGGGAAACCAGACATTTAATGGACACCATGGCCTTGTGGAGATTTTCTGCCTGGAAAGAATACCGCCGCCTGGAACTGATCTGTGCCGTGCTGGATATACCTAGCTCAAAAGATGATATGGATGGCAGCATGGTGAGTCAGGTGTTCTGGCAAACGCGTGATCTGGACCGGATTGCCCGGTATTGCCAGAAAGATGTTGTTGCCCTGGCCCAGCTTGTGCTCCGCTTAAGTACACTCCCATTGGTTAGTGAAGAAAATATTGTTTTTCGTGAAAATGCCTTTACCCAGCTGAAAAAGCAAGTATACTGAATCTGGTTCTCAACTCGTTTGTCAAACAAATCGGTGCCCTGTTTTGGTCCGGAAACAGACTACCGGCTGGTATGAAAGAAAATAATATGCTGCAGCAACCGTTAGAATCTAAACAGATTATGCGTGTTTACAGTATACCAGTTAGCTGAGCCTATGTTAGGGTGCAGATAATGAGGGAGGCTCTAGACTTATTTGCAAAGAATAAACGTATATCTTTGTAGCAACTAATTTATCAACCATTTTAACCTACTATACACATGGAAAGGATTATCCGGGGAATTCATCAATTTCAAAAAGACATTTTTGGTTCTGAGAAAGAGTTATTTGAACGGCTGGCATCGGGACAGTCGCCAGAAGCATTATTTATCACCTGTTCGGATTCACGCATTAATCCCAATCTGGTAACGCAAACTAAACCTGGCGATTTGTTTATTATGCGCAATGCCGGAAATATTATACCACCTTATGGCGCAGCCAATGGGGGAGAAGGGGCCACTATCGAGTATGCCGTGTCGGCTTTAGGTATTAAAGATATTATTGTGTGCGGCCATACCCATTGTGGGGCGATGAGTGGCTTATTAAATCTACACAAGTTAACCAGTATGCCTTCAGTTGTTAGCTGGCTGCAGCATGCAGAAGCTACCCGCCGCATTATTGAAGAAAAATACCAGGATGATACCGGCGATGATCTTCTCACCGATACTATTAAAGAGAACGTACTGGTGCAACTGAAAAACCTGGAAACTCATCCGGTGGTAGCTGCAGGTATGGCTACTGGCCGCCTGACGTTGCATGGGTGGGTATATGAGTTTGAAACAGGCAAAATTTATAGTTACGATCCTTCGCAAGGTAAATTTGTTAGCCTGACAAATGCATTGAAAGAACTAGCTCCAAAGGAACAAGTAAAAGGGGCATAAGGTAGATCGGAAAAAAGGGTGTAAAAATCCAGGTATCTACCTTTGTAACGCAGGGAGCGTACTTGGTAAACAAGATAGCTGATCATTTAGCTACAGAAATCCATTTAGGTTCATTAGTAGTATAAATTTCAATCTACCCCTTGCCGTTTCATAAAAAACAGCCTTGAACCATTAAAAACTGTTCAAGGCTGTTTCAATTACCAGATCTTTTCCTGAATCTGTAGCTTCTTTTGTATTCCTCACTACTTTTTGCGGAGCAATCCCGATACCTTCATAACTTTTACCGTCGGCAGCCCGGAAGTCGCCCACACTAATGGTGTAGATCCATCCGTTGGGAAGTTCACGGCGAGGGTTTTCCGAAAATATTCCATTGGTTGTATCTCCCAAATGCTGTACCTGAGCAATTTTCCGCATGGCTAAGGTGAACGTTTCACCTGCACTGCCAGTAGTACGGCTGGTTAATAAAATAACCGGATGGGTATAAGAATATTTCTCACTTGGATTTATATACCACTCAATAGGTGCTGTAAAATCGGTATGTTTAGGGCCACTGCGGAAACGGGAAGTCATGTATGCGGTTCTTTCCGTAGCAAATATGCTGGCTACCAGTTGAGCCGAACGGTCATCGCCGCCTTCCAGGCTCCTGGCATCTACAATCAGTGCTTTTGTATCGGAAAGATAGGAAATTACCTGTTTCATTTCTTTGTCGTAAAAGGAAGGCGACTGCCCCAGATCTTCAAAATACACATAGCCAATATTCCCCGGGAAGCGGCCATATACTATCGCAATGCCTTCTTTCGAGTGTATTTCGTTTGCCACTTCCAGGTAGTTTTTAGCAACATCCAGGCTGAAATTATCTTGCGGATAGGCTTTTCCGCTGTCGAAGCGCCGGTAGTTAGGTCCGGGTTTTAACAACCAGACGTGGCCATCGTTTAGCTGCCCCAGCATCTGTGAAAGAATGTCAAATAACTCATCATCGCTTGTGCTGGAATTGACCAGAGGCCGGTAATGGTTGTAGACTTCCCGCCAGTTAATTTGTTTCACTTCAAATAATCCATAAAGCTGGTCGAACTCTTGCCACATTAGCTCAAAGTTTTTTTCAGGAGTATTAGCTGGCTCTGGCCCAAGAGTAAGATCATTGCAGGCTGCCAAAAACATTGCTATGAGTAAAAATATGGTTGGGATACACTTACACATGATGTGGGTCCTTATTGATGGGTAAAATGATATTGATAAATGAAAGACAGACTGCCTGCATGGGAAGCTAACCTGATCAGGCGGGGTTCCGGGTAATGTAGCCACTGATAGCTGTAGGATGCCTGCACAGCTAACCGTTGACTTATCGAAAAGCGATACTTAAAAGATAACTCTGGGTTGAGGTACTTAGTAAGGCTTGCCAAAGATGTGTTCTTAAGAAAAGCACTCGCATTGGATGTTTCTGGCCGGGAGATAGCATTACTGTAAGGTAGCCGGCTTACCGCTGTTAATACGGGCAATGAGGCTTCTGCCACAATCCGGTTGCTGGCATTTAGCTGGAGTTGCGTCTGATAAGTAAAGTCCAAGGCAAGCGTATTTACGACCCAGGTAGTGAGGGCTAGGCCATCGGCATAGTTGAAGCTTTCCCGGACTTGTAGACCTGCCCAGCTGGTCTGGATACCTTTGTTAGCTAATTTCCTACGGTAAGTCAGTGAAAGTTCCCCTCTGTATAAGGTAGGAACTAAATACAAGGGCTCTGCCTGATCCTCGGAGAACTTGAATTGACGTATTCCCAGACTTGGGGCTATTAAAGGGCCGGTACCTGCACTAATGCTTGCCAGCCATTGATTTTTTGCTGTGATCCGTCCGTACCCGATTTTTATTGCATTTAAATTAGTTACATAAAGCATGGGCGATACTTGTTTATCCCGGAACTTTATATAATCCCGGACGTAGCCCAGTTGTATCTCTTCTCCTGCAACAGTCTGCGCTTTCAGGGGAGATATGGCAAGCAGATGCCAGGCCAACAGCAAAGCTGCGGTAATAATTGTTTTCATAAATGATAGGTAATGGAGGTTACTTACTTGGAACCGGCCCGGACGATGGAGCCGCAAACGTAGATTTGCTTTGGATAAGCTGCCGGGTAAACGTTAGTATGGGATCTTTTTTTGTTAGTATGTCTTCAATTGTTGGAACTATGGTATGATTCGGTTCAATACCCTGTCCGTGCCGGATATAGTCTGGAACGTTTGCCATATGAAAACCAAACATGGGTATACCCAGATCTATTTTGGAATGAGGTAATTGCAGAATAGTGAACATACCACTGCTGTTCGTTCGGTACCCGCCGCCGGTTTCCTGCCCAACAAAAGTTGCCCTTCCATCCGCATGAACTCTGGCCGAAAATTCAGTCGTTACCGAAAAACTATTTCCATTGATCAGCACATACACATCGCCTCCAAAGGCATTGCGTTTGGGCTTACTGGTTTTTAAACCTTTAGGAAAAGTAAAGACGTAGCCGTCATCAGTTTTCTTGAGCATATACTTGCGGATCACCTTTGTGTAAATTTTTGGGACCCAGGCATGAAAGGAGTACTTTTCTTTGCGGGCAACTTTTATGTGATCGTAGTAGCGGAAAGGTTGCTTTGCCAGGTAGGAGTAGAGCCATACACCGAAGGGTTCATTGCCGCCTTCATTGTTGCGCACATCTAGGATCAGGTGTTGTATGTTTTCCTTTTTTAGTTGGCGGAAAGCATCCTTGATAAAAGGCTTGTATTTTTGTTCCTTTTTATCATCCCAGAACCGTTCAATGGTGAGTACAGCCGTTTTAGTTTCATCTATGGCCAGGCGGAGAGGAAGCTGTGAGGCAGGTTTATGCGCTTGCACATAGTCTTTAATTTGTTGCTCGGTAACTGCTGGAATAGTTGCCTTTTTTTCCTCCCCATTCAAAGTATATACAATGTCAAACGTTGCATAGGCCCCATAATGAGTAGCATAGTAGCCTGAGAAAAAATGATTGAGGTCTTCGTATTTTCCCTGAACAGTGTACCCATCGGAAAAGGTCATATTCGGAAACAATGTCTGCTTGATGGAATTTATAGACTGGCCATTGATGGAAACAAGTTCAGCCCCTTCAGGTATCTGGCTATCTCCATAGTTTGCAGCTACCCAGGCTTTCTCTCCCACAAAATAGAGTTTGAGCGGAAACAACGAATCTGTAAAAAATGGATAATGTTCATCTTTGCCAGAAACAATCCATTTGATATGACCATCGCGTAAGGATACAAGCAGGGGCAACATAGTTTTATAAAATTCGTGTTGCGTCATCGGTCGGTTTAGGCAGGCTTGTGTGGCTGCAAACAGGGAGTCGAATTGTTGCTTGGATGTGTAGCGGTACATTTGTGGGTGTACTTCCTGTAAGACTTTCCGGAAAAGGGCAAAGTCTGCCTGCAACTGATCCGGGGAAAGAGTCTGGGCAAAAAGCTGTAGATTCAGGCTAAGCAAAATCAGCAGCAATAGGTTTCTTGTTTTCATAAGAGAAATAGGTAAATGCTGAATCAAAATTCTGCGTATTTACTGAAGCGTTCAACAAGTAAGCCACCGGGAAGTCTGAAAACGGTACCGAAGCAACACTTTTGAGGACTTAACAGACCGCATGTGAAGCCGAAAAATTACTCGCCCAGCCATACTTTAAACTCAGCAGCTCTTTCGCGGCTAACAATCACTTCATCTTCAAAGGCAGGTTGCAGGTTGAGTTTGAGCTTATTGTTAAAATACAGATTTACTTTGTCAATCGACTGCAACCCGGCGATAATCTGCCGGTTTAGGCGGAAAAACTTGCGGCGGTCCAGCATTTTATCTAGTTCATCCATCGTGTAATCCAGCATCAGTTCCCGTTTATCAAAGGTTTTAATAAACGAAATTTTATTCCGGGAGAAAAAATAGGCAATCTCTTCGATGGGCACACTAAATAAGCGTTGTCCTTGCTTAATCATAAAGCGGTCGCGTATTACCGGAGGAGCAGCAAGTGCAGGCTGGGTCATTTGCTGAAGAAGTTGGGATAAAGATGTTTGCAAGGCATCTGGTGTTACCTGCCATATCCTTTTCAACTCGTCTATTTTTCCTAAGGCCTTTCGTAAGTCTTCTTCTTTTACTGGTTTTAGCAGATAATCTATACTATTTACTTTAAAGGCTTTAATGGCAAACTCATTGTAGGCAGTTGTGAAAATAACCGGACAAGCCACTTTTACCTGTGTAAAAATATCGAAACTCTGCCCATCGGCCAGTTCAATATCCATAAAGGCAATGTCTGGTGCCGGGTGGGTCTGCAGCCATTGCACTGACTCTTCTATACTTTGTAAGGTTGCCACAATCGTGCATCCAGGTACCAACTCACTCAGCATCCTGGCAAGTTTACGGGCTGTCAGTTCTTCGT
The DNA here is from genome assembly GCF_030503435.1 of Rhodocytophaga aerolata. Lineage (GTDB taxonomy): Bacteria > Bacteroidota > Bacteroidia > Cytophagales > 172606-1 > Rhodocytophaga > Rhodocytophaga aerolata. The sequence goes on along the minus strand of NZ_JAUKPO010000004.1, from coordinate 15,003 downwards.
CTTCAATGAGTAAGAAATTCATAGGCAGCGGATTTAAGTAAGGGAATCATCACCTGAAAACAGTCATCGGTTTGTTTTACAATGACCTCCGGCTGGCGGAGCAAGCGGAATTTTTCGCGGATATTACGTAAGCCAGTGCCATCCGAAACTACCGGCATGGTTTTCTTCCGGATGGTATTCAATACATACAGGTTGTTTACTTCATCTGTATGGATGCGAATAATCAACGGTTTGCTTGCCGAGACCGCATTGTGTTTTACGGCGTTTTCCACGAGTAACTGCAAGGTTAGGGGAGGCAGCAAATACGCATAATAGCTTTCGTCTACCTGTATTTCAAGCTCAATTCCTTTTCCAAAACGGGTTTGCAGCAAGTGGAAATACGCCTGGATAAAGTTGAGTTCATTTTCTAAAGTAGTAAGGGGTTGCTCATTGTTCTGGAGCAGGTACCGGTATACAGATGCCAGTTCCTCAATAAACCATTCTGCCCGTTTGGGGTCTTCACTTACCAAGGAGGAAAGTGTGCTCAGGCTGTTGAATAAAAAGTGCGGGCTTATCTGTGCTTTCAACGAATCCAGCTGGCTTTGCAGATTTTCTTTCTTCAGCCGTTCAGCCTCATAATAGGTCAGCCACCATTGCCTGTATAAATAAATACCTTCATAAATGGCAGCAATAGGAATAATAAACAGAAAGGCTACGACCACACTCAGCCAGTATGAGCGAAACGAAATGGAATGCCCCCAGAAATTAACCAGATCATAAACGTATAAGGTGCTTACCCGCAGCAAAACGATGGCTACACTAAACCATACAATCTGATAGATAATTCGCGGACGGGTTTGTTTAAGCAAGGGATATAACTTGCGGGCCCTCAAGATGCCAAGCCGCACCAGTTCCCACATAGAAACACATTCCAGCAAACTCATCAGCATGGCTTTTAATTGGCTGATTCCTTGCAGGTCGTTATCCGGCTGGTAAAAGATAATATTCCCCAGGATGGCAACTAAAGGTATCCCCAATAGCCGTAGCCATTTATCTTCCAGGCTAACGACCGGACTATGCATTACTTTTTTCATAGGGATAGATTTAAACAAAAGTACAGCAAATTTTATAAACACAATTGCAGGTTCTACCCAGGTGTCAAAATAGCATGCTTAACCGAAAGTTTTGTGCCCTAAACAGTTCTTTGCTTATATACTTGGTAGTTAAGCCAGGGAAGGCTATTCATCGGGATTATTCGGCATCTCAATTGGTGTGACGAAGAAGCGTACAAACACCAATAATTCACCTATATTTACCTTCAACTTTTGCATTTATGAAGAACGATATGCTTTTTTCACAGGTCTTCGGGAATTTTGTTCAGCAAAGTCCCCTGGCTTATTTTATATTCCATCCTGCCAAGCGTCAGTTTATTTTTCTCAATCAGGCATTCAGCCAGATAGGGGAATTATCCGGTGATAAAATTGCAAACAATCCTATCCTGCTGCTAGAGATGCTACATGCGGAAGATAGCAAACATGTTCAGGAAAATTATCAGCAACTACTGGCCGGAGAAGATAAAACGGATATTGAATTCAGAATTATAATACCTGAAGGTACTGAAAAATGGATACGTGTTAGTGCCGGAAGGTTTACAACGATGGAAGGCGAACAGGTTTTAGCAGGAACAGCCGAAGATATCACCAAAGACAAAACCTATGTGAACAATCTGCATAAGTTTGCCGCCAAGAAAAACTCCATCCTGGAAATACTTTCACACGACCTGGCCGGGCCGTTAAGTGTGCTACAAAACATGGCTGGTATTCTTGCCCGCAAGATGAAGCCGTATGAAAACCAGGAGATAGATGAACTGATAGGGATGATGGCCGAAGCCTGCCAGCGCAATGTAAAGCTGATCCGCGATTTTGTTGCCAATGAATTTCTGGAATCCAGTGCCGTAGTGCTCAATAAACAGCGGATCAACATCGTGGAAAGGCTAAAACAGGTTATGGAAGAATATAAAAATTCAGAGCATGCCATTGCTAAAAACTTTGAGTTCGTCTACTCAAATGACCCGATGCTAATTTGTATTGATGATACAAAGTTTATGCAGGTAATTAATAATTTGTTCTCCAATGCCATAAAGTTTACACCTGATCATGGCACTATCACCTTAGCTGTGGAAGAGAAAGAACATACTGTACTGTTTGTTGTAAAAGATACAGGCATAGGAATACCGGCAGCGTGGCAGCCAGTATTATTCGACAAATTCAGCATTGCCCGGCGGCCGGGTTTACGTGGGGAAGAATCTACCGGTTTAGGTATGTCTATTATTAAAACCCTGGTAAACTGGCATGGGGGCACCATTTGGTTTGAAAGTGAAGAAAGTAAAGGGACTGTCTTCTATATTGAGATTCCAAAGGAATAGCCTGTCCAATTCCTTTACCGGTAGGTGTAAAAGATTCTATGAAGTTTCTTTCAACCGGATATTAAATACATCCTTTAAGGCCCGTTTAGCTGCATGATAGCCACACATGCCATGCACACCACCGCCCGGAGGCGTAGACGAAGAACAGATGTATAAACCCTTGGCGGAAGTCCGGTAAGGAGAAAGTTTCAGTACTGGCCTTGTAAAAAGCTGGGTAATATCTTGCCGGCCACCGTTAATATCACCTCCGATGTAGTTGCTGTTGTAGCTTTCAAAATCAGCCGTGTTCATCACATGTTTGCCAATAATGCGGTCTTTAAACCCGGGAGCAAAGCGTTCTATCTGGTTTTCAATGATGCTGGTCATATCTTTGGTGGAGCCATTGGGTACGTGGCAATATGCCCATAAGGTATGTTTTCCCTGTGGTGCCCGTGTCGGATCAAATAAGCTTTGCTGGGCTAACAATACATAGGGTTTTTCCGGATGTTTTCCATGGAATATGGCCTGTTCCCCGGCAGCAATCTCTTCCAGGGTATTTCCCAGATGCACTGTGCCGGCTTGCAAACATTCGGCGGCAGTAAAAGGTACGGGGCCATCCAGTGCAAAATCTACTTTGAATACACCCATTCCATACTTGAACCTCTTTAATTGCCTGGTATAGTGCCCGGAAAATTTATGTCCGGCAATCTGCAACAGTTGTTTGGGAGAAATATCAAAGAGCACCGTGTGTGCCGAAGGAAGTTGCTCTAGCCGCTGGACTGGGAAGTTTGTAACAATTTTACCACCAATGGAAGTGAAATAAGAACCCAGGGCATTCGCAATATGTTGCGTTCCACCCTTAGGCAGGGGCCATCCCTTAATATGTCCCATTAACATTAGTACTAAGCCTAAGGCAGAGGTAGCTGTATAGGACAATGGCAAAATGGCATGGGCAGCCATTCCGGCAAACAAACCCTTGGCCAGTTTATGGGAAAATTTCCATTTAGCCAGCAGGGTAGAAGGTAAGATGCCGTACATTCCAAACTGAGCCATCATCAGTGGATTGGAAGGAAAACGCAAAGGGCCAAGCAAGGCAGGAGCCAGGGTAGGCCATATATTGGTCAGTGGCTGCATCAGCTTACGGTAGGCAGCTGCATCTGCTCCCAATGTTCGGGCTGTTGCTTCTACTGATTGGTAAAGCAAAGCTGCCTGCCCGTCATCAAAAGGGTGTGCAGCGGCTACAGGCGGATAAATATATTCCAGGCCATGTTTTTCTAAAGGCAAGGTTTTAAAAAAAGGGGAATCTGCTCCCAGTGGATGTATGGCCGAACAAATATCATGTTTGAAACCTGGCAAGGTCAGTTCGGCTGTGCGCATTCCACCGCCAATGGTTTCCTTAGCCTCAAACAAAATTACCGAAAGGCCGGCTTGCTGTAAGGTAATAGCTGCTGCCAGGCCATTTGGTCCTGAACCTACAACTACGGCATCATACTCGCGTTTCTCTAACAATGGGTTGTAAAATTATGAATGGTGATAAGGAAAAAATACAAGACTGTTCTACTGATGCTAGTTTTAAAGATTACCCTGCTACCGATACTAACCTTTATATGCTCCTAAAAGTTTTGATCAGGCGAAAGTAGCTATTCTTCAGCAAACTAAGAAAGTAATCTTATAACCATTCTGTTACTACTGCGTACTACTCTGTACCGTTACGTTAGTCAAGTAGGATATGCACACTTTTTCTTATCCCTATGCCCTGTATTACCCTCCCGGATTTTCTGATCAGCTCCAGCGAAAATGGCCGTTGATTCTGTTTTTGCATGGTGCCGGAGAAAGAGGCCATGATATGGAAAAAGTAAAAGCCCAAGGATTGCCAGCGTATCTTCAACACAAAGATATACCTTTTCTGGTAGCTTATCCGCAATGCCCCGCCGGGCAATACTGGTCAGTAGAGAAACTAAGCAACTGGCTACAGGAAGTCCTGGAAAAGTTAGATGAGCGGGTAGATGAAAAAAGAATTTACCTCACCGGCATCAGCATGGGCGGATACGGTACCTGGCGTTGGGCCGCAGCTGCCCCTGACAAGTTTGCTGCTATTGCACCTATTTGTGGAGGCGGCGACCCGGCATTAGCCGTTCAAATAAAAGATGTACCGATTTGGGCTTTTCATGGTGAGAAAGATTATATTGTCCCTCTTTCAGAGACTGCAAAAATGGTAGAAGCGGTAGAAAAGCTAGGTGGCCATGTTACCTTCACCAGATATCCGGATGCGGCACACGATTCGTGGACAGAAACGTATCATAATCCTTTGCTTTACGATTGGTTTTTAACTTTCAGCCGGTCATACAACAGAAATTAGTAGTCAACGTGTACCTTAACCAAATATCTATGAATATACCACCCAAAGCGAATCCAGAAAGCGAATCTATTAAGAGAGCTTTTATTACTACAAGTATAGCCCTTTATTTACAGGCATGCCATTTACAACATGAAGAAACAGATAATACCCTTCTTTCTTATCTCATGGCTGCTTCAGATGCCGGATCTACAGGCAGTTCTTCCGGCAATCAGTCAGCAGGAAAAAGTAGCGGCCAGGGAAATGCAGGCAATAGCGGAAAAGACAATGATGATTCTGATGAAGAAACTAACCTGGGAAGCAGTCTTGTAAACAATACTGGCCAAACGGTAGCTGATGGGGAAATTAATGAGGCTGGAAATTCAGCAACGCCCCGCAAAGAAGAGTCTGCTAAACAGGCTGATGAAGAAGTGGCCACTACTTCACCGGGTGGCGCCGGCGATAGCCGGATAATTGGTGGGATAAACCCAGAGGAGGATGAAATAGACTGGGACAATGCCATAGATGAAGGTACCAAAGATGCCGATGCAGCCACCGGATAACAGCGGTTGTAGCTAACAAAAAGCCCAGACAAACCAGTCTGGGCTTTTTGTTAGTGATTCGTATTGCTACACCATATAAACCTTATGAGATAAATGTTTGTAACAACCGGATGCCATTGGTAGCACGTATTTTCTTCAAGGCTCCTTCTTTAATCTGCCTTACCCGTTCTTCGGTCAATTGCAGGGTATCGGCTATGTCTTCCATCGTTTGCGGATAGTCGTATCCAATGCCAAATAATCTCAGCAGAATTTCACGTTCACGGCTGCTTAAGGTAGCTAATACTCTATCCAGTTCAATCCGTAAAGAATCTGTTATGGCCAGTGCAGCATCCGCTGGGGCAGCATCCGGATTATTCATCACATCCAGTAGCGTATTGCCATCTTCCTCTTCAAAGGGAGCATTCAGCGACGATTGTTTAACTACAGCTGTGCTGGCACTTTTTATATCAGATATGTTTACTCCCAGAAATTCAGCCAGTTCTTCATGGGTAGGTTCCCGCTCAAACTTTTGCTCCATTTTTACCAAAGCCTGCTTCAACTTAGACTGATCTTCAAGCCGGTGAGAAGGTATCCGCACAATTCTGGAATGATCGTCTAAAGCCTGCATAATTGACTGGCGAATCCACCACACAGCATAGGAAATAAATTTATAGCCTTTGGTTTCATCAAACAGTTTGGCTGCTTTAATTAAACCCAGATTCCCTTCATTGATTAGATCATTGAGAGGCATTTGCCCCGTGTGGTACTGTTTTGCTACCGATACCACAAAACGCAGGTTGGCTTTTACTAATTTTTCCAGGGCACGTTCATCACCTTGCTTAATCCGCCGTGCCAGGTCGTTTTCCTGTTCACGGGTCAGCAAGCTCATTTTTGCAATTTCATTAAAATATTTTTCAACAGTTGAGCTGTCCCTGTTTGTTATGGATTTTGATATATGTAAATTTTTCATCTTCGTATTTCTAACTAGTTAACACTTAACTTATTCTGTTTGGCTGTTTTACCGGACAACAAACCACTGCCGCTAACTTAATAGAGTCAGCAGTTTTTAGGATTCATCTCCATCTGAGAGAATCGGTTAATTATTTGTACAGCCGGGGATTACTGCTATTCAAGCAGTTAACAGAAGGGAGCCAGCGCAGCTTTTAAAAAATACAATTGCTGATGACTTTCACAGATTATTACAATTTTCTGTGGAAAATAGTTTGCAATACTATTAAAAATATTGGACATCCACAATTGTTTTTTATTCTTACAAACAATAATGACTTCTTTTTTTTATTCGTGCTTTTGATTGTTTGTGCCAGGTCAATTATATGGGAACTTTAACTAGTAAAATCTTTCTTTAAAAAGTACAATAAGTGCTGGAGCAAACTTACCCATATACGAAATACATCTAAGTAAGCCGTAATTCGTATATGGTACACATGAAAAAGAAAACAACTAAACACTGGTGGCAAACTGGCATAATCTATCAGATTTACATACGTTCTTTTAAAGATTCCAACGAAGATGGCATAGGCGACATCAGGGGAGTTATTCAACAACTGGATTATCTTACCTGGCTGGGCATTGATGCCATATGGCTTACGCCATTTTACCCTTCTCCCATGAAAGATTTCGGATATGATATTTCCGATTACAAAGGTATTCATCCGCTATTTGGTGAAATGGGTGATTTTGAGGACCTGGTAAAAGAAGTGCATAAAAGGGACCTGAAATTAATTGTTGATTTTGTGCCCAACCATACTTCGGATGAGCATCCCTGGTTTAAAGAATCCAGGTCTTCCCGCAGCAGTCCTAAGCGCGACTGGTACTATTGGTGCGATGCCAATGAAAAAGGCGGGCCACCCAACAATTGGAAAAGTGTATTTGGAGGCAGCGCCTGGGAGTGGGATTCAACAACCAAGCAATATTATTACCATGCTTTTTTAAAAGAGCAACCAGACTGTAACTGGCGCAACCCGGAGGTACAAAAAGAGATGCAGAAAATTATGCGGTTCTGGATGGATAAAGGGGTAGATGGTTTCCGGGTAGATGTTATGTGGCACATGATGAAAGATGCCCGGTGGCGGAATAATCCACCTAATCCGGATTATAAAAAAGGCATGCCAGAGTTTGATCAGGTGTTACCGCTGTATTCAACCGATCAGCCGGAAGTACATGAAGTTGTGGGCATTATGCGCCGGACCATTGATGAGTATAAAGACAAAGTACTGATCGGCGAAATGTACTTGCCGGTAGAAAATGTGGTAGATTACTATGGGGAAGATAACCAGGGTGCGCATCTGCCAGGTAATTTTCAACTATTGCTTCTACCCTGGGATGCCCGGACGATAGCCCTGGAAATAGATAAATATGAATCATCGCTGCCGCCGGAAGCCTGGCCCAACTGGGTGCTCAGCAACCACGACCGGCCCAGGCTCTACAATAGAATAGGCAAAGAGCAGATTCGCGTTGCAGCTTTGCTGCTGCTTACCTTGCGGGGTACGCCTACCTTATACTATGGAGATGAAATCGGCATGCATAATGTAGAGATTCCTAAAAATGACATACAAGACCCGCAGGGTAAAATGAGTGGCGGACAAAGCCGTGATCCTCAACGTACCCCTATGCAATGGGACAGTTCAGCGAATGCCGGATTCAGTAAAGCCGAGCCCTGGTTACCTATAGCAGATGATTATGCCCAAGTAAATGTAGAAAAACAAAAAGAAGCTACGGAATCGTTGCTACAGTTTTACAAAAAACTACTTGCTCTCCGGAAAAAAGAGCCTGCTTTAAATCAGGGGTTGTATGCACCGGTCCATGCACACGGAAATTTGCTTGCGTATGTCCGCGAGACAGAGAGCCGCCGCTTACTGGTGGTGTTAAATTTGGGTAACAAAAATGCCAGATTTACCCCACAAACTATTGCTGTAAAAGGGGAGGTGCTGCTGAGTACAAATCCGGGCGATGAAGGAAAGAAGATAAAAAACTCAATTTCAATAAAGAAAAACGAAGGGATGATTATCCGGCTGGAGAGCTGAAACTGAAACAAGCCATCATCAATTTGGGCAAAAAATAGACAGATTAACTCAGCCCATCTTTTCCGGATGGGCTGAGTAACAGCAAACAACTACGCTTTGTTTTCAGCCGCCTCCAGGGTATGGGTAATCACCGATTGGATATTTACCACCAGGTCTTGGAGCTGGGTGGAAGGTTGGCTTTTGTTGAGTGCTCTGTTATAGTTCTCTACTAAAATTCCATGTATATATTTGAGGTCAGACAAGGATAATGTGAGTTCAACTGCTTTATCATCATCCAGGGGACCAATAAAAAATGATTCTGCTTTCATAGTCGAAAAGGGTTAGGTTTAAAAGTGTTAAACGGATTTTCCAAAGGTAATCTTTTCATTATGAGAAGTTTTTATTGTACTTATTTACAAATTTTTAGAAGGCTTACCTACATATATACATAACAGACAAACAGATCTTTTTACTATTCAATGCCATAAGTTTATTTACTCACCGACTATACGCTATGAAAAAATATTTGAAAGTTTTCGATTTTATTGGGGCTCCGCTGCTTGCCTGTCTGGCTATTGGCCTTCTGATGGCAGAAACCAGAAAAGAACTCCGTATCCGCAAGGATGACAAAGGAAGGCGTTTACGGGTGAATGCAGGAGTAGCTACCGTTGGCCTCGCGGGCTTACGTCTGGCCTTGGTTCCTGCTATGCTGGCTGCCGGCCGATGGACTGGAAAAAACCGCATTGGCCTAAGTCAGTGGTTACCCTTACCCAGACCACTGAAAGGACTTTTAGCCTTTTTGCTACTCGACTATACCAATTATCTTTGGCATACCCTTAACCACCGGATTCCCTGGCTTTGGCGCTTCCATACTGTACACCACACAGATCTGGATATGGATGTCTCTACTGCCTGGCGGTTTCATGTAGGGGAGGTGTTGCTATCTGTTTTTTTTCGGGGCAGTATGGTTGCCGTGGCAGGAGCCCGAGCACCTATCGTGTTACTCTATGAAGTCCTGTATGAAGGCGCTACTGCTTTCCATCACAGCAACTGGCAATTGCCGGTTGATCTGGAACGGAAGTTAAATAAACTCATTGTAACGCCTCGTATGCATGGCATCCATCACTCCATTGTGCGCAACGAAACAGATAGCAACTATGCCGTAATTTTCACCTTCTGGGACCGGCTGCATCAAACCATCCGCCTGAATGTTCCACAAGCGGAAGTAGATATTGGCGTACCGTCCTACCGGAATCCTGCCGAACAAACCCCAGGTTTTCTTTTGGCATTACCCTTCCGGAAGCAGCGGGATTGGGCCTTGCCTGATGGAACAAAGCCCGAAAGACACCTACTATCCGGAGACAAAACACACCTTGCCGAGTAAAAGCTAACCGTTAAGCATCCTCTTTTTTTCCGAACCACCCTTTAATTTTCTTCAGGGGAGAAGAGCCGGAAGATTCTTCATTCATGCCAACCAGATACCCATACGGGTGAAGAGAAGGAACATGATCAAAGATGATTTTTGCAATTCCCAGAAAAGGGATAAACAATATCATGCCAGGTATGCCCCACAACAGACCGCCAATTACTAAGGCAACAATGACAGCTAATGGACTTAACGCAACATTCCCTCCGACAATATAGGGCTCTATCAGGTATTCGTCCAGCATCTGAATTAAGGCAAGTATTCCAATCAGCGTTAAGGCTGAACTGGCAGACTGCGTAATAAGCACGGTACCAGCTGCAAAAGCACCACCTACCAGGGTGCCAACGTAGGGGACAAAGGTGAACAATGCGGTTAAAATACCTAAGAGAATGGCATTTTTGGCCCCGACAATTAATAAGCCCACCGAGTTGAGTGTGGCCAGAATCAAAATGGCCAGAAACCGTCCGCCTATATATTTGACGGCCACTTTCTGTATCTTGCCCATTACTTCTTTCACTTCTGGCGTATGGTTTTCCCCTCTGATCTTTAAAAAAAATACTTCATACTTCTCCCGGTAATACAGAAAGAAGAAAAAATAGGCAAGGATGAGTACCAGTGTAGTAAGGCCACCTATAGTACCCGATAAAATACTTTTGGCTATGCCCCCTGCGCCGCCACCTTTTCCGGAAGATAAATTCTCTTTAAGCATCGTTTCCTGCTCCTGTGGGGGTATTTTCAGTTGCTGCTGTACCCATTGCTGAAATTTGTCCAGCTGGGTTTGCACCTCCGTCTGAATTTTAGGCAAGTCTTCCTGCAAACCAGCAAACTGCCCGGCAATAATACCAAACATACCTGCAATAAACAGCAGAATGAGCAGGATACAAAGCACAATTGCCAAACCTCTGGGCAAATGCCACTGCTCCAGCTTCTGGCAGACAGGCAACATAAGCATAGCTAAGATAATGGCTAAAGAGAAAGGGACAAGAAATGAACGGGCAAAATAGAGGGCGGTGAAAATAAGGAAACCAAAAAATAACAAACTGTTGATTCTACCTACAGAAACTGCTTTCATGAAAAAATAAGGTAATGGGTTTAGTGCCCTGTACGTATTTTACTGAAATAAGTCTGGATCTGTGAGTTATTCTGAACCATTTGGACAAAGCAGTAGGTAGAAGTAGCCCTTTTGTAGCAGATATGCCTACTTGATATGGACATGATGAAGGCTGAACATACCCGCTGCATAGTTATCAGCAATTTGGTTGGCGTCATCGCCCGGTTGCATTACTGCATTCAAATTATTCAAGTCTATCGTGTATTGCGTATCAAACAAGCGGTTAACATCCGCGCCAATGCCCAGTTCTGTTAATTGATTGCCATTCACCCGGATTTCTCCTGCGGGAGCAGATAAACTAACCCTGCGTAGTGAACTGTTGCCGCCAACATGATAAACAATGGCTCCGGTGGCCTGTGTTGGGGTAGTGAATTTTCCTTCCAGCATAAAAAATTTGTAGCCAGATACCCAGTTCCAGGCCATGTCATTATTTGGATTAAGGTCACCCACCATTTCCGTAGAAAAATTTCGGGCACTGTCCACACCAATAGCAAAAGAAAGGGAAGAATAGGTTGCCGATGGAATATTGGGTAGAGAGATACTCAGACGGGAGTCCAGGCCGGTTTGCTCAATCAGAAAATATCCATCCTCTATTTTTACAGCCGATCCATCCGTTTTAGTTAATTCGATATTGCTTACATAATACTTCAGTTTTTCAACCCGGTATACATTGCCTGCGGCATTGGTAAATGCTTGTTCATTTAACACGAGAGGTTGCCCATTTACTTCATGCAAAAAGGTGAGTACTAATTCGCCAGTGGCAGGTGAGCTATCATCTTTGGAACAAGACGACAAAAATACTAACAGGCCAATGAAGAGAGTAGAAGATAGTTTCTGCAGCAAATTCATATATTTCAGGTAAGAAGTTTAATTAAATTAAAAGTCCAAAATGACACTAACGAAGGTAATTAGAGCGCCTAAAAATAGGCGATATACTTATTTCTGGTTCAGAAAAGGATCAGAAAAACGGGGATCAGAAATAAATGTGCTATCTGTCAGCATATGCAAGAAGGTTATAATATCTTTTTTCTCCTGCTCAGATAAATGAAGTTTTACTGGTTCTCCCGGAACTACCTGCTCATTACTTGCTTCCAGAATAAGCGGATCGATCGTTTCACTGACTTGTATATGGTCGTTGTAGTGATCCAGTACCTCTTCCAGGGTTTGAAACCGGCCATCATGCATATAGGGGGCTGTCAGAGCAATATTGCGTAAAGACGGTGCCCTGAATTTTCCCCGATCAGCTGTTTTGCCGGTAACACCTTCCAGGCCATTATCCTTAACTTGGGTATCAAGACCATTATTATGAAAATTACCCAACGTAGTCAGAAAACCTCCGTGGCAATCGCCGCAGTTACCGCCTCTGATTTTTCCAGCCTGCGGATGGGTCATAAACAAAGTTTCGCCATTGAGTTCCTGGGCAGTTGGCTGATATTGTTTGCTGAGGTATTGATCATATCTGGAGTTGGAGGAAACAAGCGTACGTTCAAACTGGGCTAATGCCTTTGCAATATTCTGGGCTGAAACAATTTCTGATCCGAAAACCTGCTTAAACCTGGCGGGATATACTGGGGAATTCTGCAATTTTGCCACAGCCGCATCCAGCGTCTGATGCATTTCCAAGGGGTCTTGTATTGGCACGAGGGCTTGTTCTTCTAAACTAGTGGCCCGCCCATCCCAGAAAAAGCGTTTGTTCCACACCAAATTTACCAGCGACATGGTGCTTCTTTTTCCAAGAAGTCCTTCCGCTCCCTTACTAAAAGCCTGTCCGTCTGTAAAAGCTTTGCTTTGTTGATGACAGCTGGCACACGAAAGGGTATTATTGGTAGAGAGCATTTTTTCATAGAACAACATTCTGCCCAAGGCTACCCCTTCTTTCGTAAGCGAATTATCAGCTGGCAACTGATAATCGCCAAAATATCTGGGGGTTATTAATTGCAAGGGCCCGGTTTCTTCTGGCTGAATCGTGCTGGGTGTATCATCTTTTGCACACGATAGTAATCCCAGACTTAAAATACATACAAAGAATAGATTGCGGATAATGTTCATTGGGATAAAATACCTGAATGAAAGTTACGGATTTTTCAGGTGAATTTACTAATGAACTTGTGCGGCAAGGTATGTTTGTGCCTGTTTCTTAGATAGAAAGGAGATTTGGCCTAAGTTTAGTAATTTTTAATTAGAAAATTGTTGCGCTATTCGCTACAAAATTATTTATATTTGCAACGCCTTTTTAGACACCCAGCAAGGATGCTCTATAAGCAACTTCCTATATTAGGTTCCGTAGCTCAGCTGGATAGAGCAACTGCCTTCTAAGCAGTAGGTCTTTGGTTCGAATCCAAACGGAATCACGACTAAAACCGCTTAATTTCGCAAATTAGGCGGTTTTCTGTTTTCTAAATTTTGCTGTATCCAATAAACTGAGATTTTTTGGAGATGATTTTTTTAATCTAAAAGGGGTGTTTTTGAGCGTTTCGCTATTAACTTTTAAAAACGGTCATTTTTTCTCCATAAGCATTATCAAACAACTTAGCTTTCTAAAGTTCCTATCCTTTCAATCTCTTGTTGATTTACCATTAACAACTTTTTAGTATTAGTAGTGTTGTGCAACCAGCACACTAACTATTTCGTTCAGCGGGACGCTACAGCGCAAGGCTGATGCTTCGAGCCTCGCCGCCGTATAGTCATGTTCATTAGGCGCAACCGAGAACAAAATATGAAAAATGAATTCGAAATAGTTGTAACAGAACCTTGTTCCCTTAAATGGGAAAATTTGACACCACAAAATGAAGGTAGATTTTGTGGTGCCTGTGATAAGATTGTAATAGACTTCACTAAGATGTCAGATAGGGAACTGTATAACTATTTCAAACGACAACCGGAAAAAGTTTGTGGCAACTTCAATGCAAATCAAACAAACAGAGTAATAACTTCTCATAAAAAGCTAAGTAATAGATTTTGGATATCCGGTATAGCAGCTAGCATGATAGGTTTTTTGATGAGTTTCAGTAGCAAAGCCCAGACAGTAGATACACTAAAAATCAAGCAGAAAATAGAGATAACTCCCATAACGCCTAAATCTATTGTGCTACCGACACCTACTGAAATCACAAAACCTGTTCATACTGATGACTTGATTGGAAATCCACTGCAAGGAAAGCTAGGTGGTGTATGCATCAGAGCGGTAGTAATTGAAGAAAATAAATCGTGGAAAGATTATTTCTATAATCGGATAGAAGATATTTTAAGACACTTTTAGATAAAAACAAAAAACAAAAGAAGGAAGGGTATGCGCCCAACACCGTTCAGCCGGCCGCCGGGCCGCCAACCCGCAATGCAAACGCATGAGGCCACGGTTGGACGGCTGCACTTGATACGTTAGTGACCATAGGAACATGAAAAACAGATTAAGCATCTTGCTTGCTATTCTATTGGGAGCAACTGCCTGTAACCAAAGGAGTCGAGATCACAAGCAAAGCATAGAAGTGATAACTGACCCAAAGAAAGCAATGTTGACACCAGTAGAGTTTAGAAAACAATGGTTGATTGAGCCCAAGGACAGTTTAGTGTCCTATACTGCAGAAGAATTGCAGGCTTCTTTCTTCGGCTTGCCAACCAAGCAGTTTTTGAAGGAAGCAGGCTTACCTGCTTCGGCCCCACCGTTTCTTAGCTTTAATGAAAAATTATACAGCCCGGTACTGCAGAACGTAAAACAGTACTATAAACTGCAAGGAGAGGACTTTGCATCTTACTACGTGATTGGGAGCGAAGGGGGAGGAGATGTGATCTGTATTGATACCAAGAATCAAGACCAGGTTATAATCCTAAGCAGTGATCATATTCACACAGTAGATAACGAAGAGGAGCAGGACTACCATCCCCAATTCGTTCCTGTCATGTTTATGAACTCGAGTATTCACCAGTTAGCCCAGTGCCTGCTCGTGTACCGAAACTTTGTGAGCAGAATCAGAGCTGAGCACAATGGAGAGTCTTTTGTAGAAATCACCCCGTCAGCAGACGCCTTAGCCAAGCTTGCAGAAGAATTAGCGGCAGTAGACCTACAAAGTATTAAAGAAAAAAGCTTTTGGTGGTATCAAATACAGGAACACAAATAGAAAGTACGGTCACTAATCGAGTAGCGAAAGGTAGGGAAAATCCCTACCTCAGCGCTCTCACACCACCC
>NZ_JAUKPO010000049.1 GCF_030503435.1 Rhodocytophaga aerolata | reverse complement strand
TGGTGAATGGAGAAGTGCTAGGACTTTGGAAACTTTCTACACATAAACAAAAAAAAAGGCTAGAAGTAGCTTGGTTTGATCCTGCCAACAATCCAGATGAGGAACTGCTAGATAGAGCCATTAATCGATATGCTTTTTTTCTAAATACAAGCCTTGAAGTTTAGGGATGCGTTTGTAGAGCAAAAGCTTATGTAGATTTAATTATTCACTTAAGTTTTTACATGGCTCAATAACATATTAGAGATCCAGCTTGGTTTTGAAACCAGGAGGAGTTAAAATAACCTCCCCTTTCGGGTAACTACAAAATTTTAAGCCCATAATGGTCACGGTTTTACTCTCCAACTTCTATTCGAAAAAGGAGGGGTCATAGAGGCCAACAGGCTTGTAATTTTTTCAATTGGAATGATATAAAAGTAATGAATAACTTTTTACCTATCTCTGCTTATAGGAATGTTTTTCCTTTAGCTTAAAGCCATAGCAGATTTGTCAATTAAACCAATGCCTTCCTGACCTGAGCTAAAAATTGAGGCACGGTTACTTTAGGATCTTCGGCTCCCAGAGTTTCAATAGGCAGGTATCCCCGGTAATTGGAAGATTTAATAATTTGCATTATTCTGGCTAAGTCTGGTTTTTCTTCACGGCCATTGATAAATATTTTCTCCTTTATTTGCCAGTTTACGGCATAGCGAACCGTACTTTCTATTTCTTTGTAAGGGTTATATGTCCGGTAACTGCCTATATCCAATACAAGCCCAAACCAATCGGAATGGGCTGTGTCAATAACCTTCTTTGCCTGATCGGCTGTTTTAATGAAATCATCATGGTTTTGCATAGCCACTATCACGCCGTGTTTTTTTCCATGCTCAATACATTCATTGATGTCTTTCATCATCCAGCTAAACACTTGGTCCCAGGAATATCCTTCCGGAATTTGTTTACCCGTAAATATGCGAATGACTGGTGCACCCATTTTTGAAGCACATTCTATCCAATTTTTAACTAATGCTACATCTTTTTTTCGTTTACTTTCATCCGGATCTGCAAAGTCGTTTCGAACGCCAGTTCCGCTGATGTCTAAGCCCAGACGAAAAGCTTTGTGTTTAATATGATAAATATATTCATCAGAAGGAACATCCGGATAGCCGGGAAAGTAGTAGCCTGTCAGATCTACAGCATCAAAATTATGCTGTGCACAAAACTCAAGAAGGTCATCCAAATTCATGGTTCCTTTACTCAGCGGATCATTAAATGAATAGGCATTTAGACTTATCTTTAGTTTATGACCACCTGCTTTCATAGCTTTATCTTGTGAATAAGCTACCTGGCTGCCCGGTAACATACGTGCTGATGTTATTACTAGAACTGCCATCAGTGTTTTTAAAAACTTCCTCCGCTTCTCATAGGTATCCATAGTAAATCTATGCTAAGTAGCAGCTTACATTTGCAGGTTTTTCAAATAGGCAATGCTCTGCGGCACTTGTTTCGTGATGTTAGGAGATTCATCTTCAATGTAATAGTGTTCAACACCTGCTTTCTGAGCAGCTTTTAGAATAGCAGGCAAATCAAGCTGACCAGTACCTAAGGCTACATCATTCTCTACTGGAGTCTGCCCGGAAAAATCTCCCTTCACGCCTTTGCGCAGGTCTTTCAGGTGCATAAGCTTAAAACGTTTGCCATACTTATCGAGCAACTGAGCCGGATCCTGGCCGGGATGAAAAACCCATAAGATATCCATTTCAAAACTCACATACTTAGGATCAGTTTGCTGAACTATGTAATCAAAGAAGCTACCCTTTTCATAAGGCTGAAATTCATAGCCATGATTGTGATAGCAGAAAGTTAAGCCATGCTTTTCTTTTAGTATTTTTCCTGCCCGGTTAAAATCTTCAACGGCTTTTTTTGCCACTTCCAGGGTAAAGGGTGCTTTATGGGGAATCCAGGCTACGCGTACATAACTGGCGCCTAAGGTTTTGGCATTGGCAGCTACTTCTTCCGTTTTATTCACTAAGTCATCATACCCAACACCAAAAGAAGAGCATTTAATATTCCGCTCATCTAATAATTTGCGAAGCTCTTCTGCCTTTTTTCCAAATAAATTAGAAAACTCCATATCGGTGATGCCTAATATTTTAATGGTATCCAGCGTCTTGGCTACATCTTTCGAAAAACTGTTGCGGTAGGTATAGGATACCATGCCAATTTCGGCAGGAAATGATTTTTTGTTTTTTTGCGCCAAAGAGGGAAGGACGGCTATACTTAGGAAAGAGTAGACAAGAAAAATTTGTTTTAGCATGGGATGTATTGGTGGGTATACGATTAATTATTTGATTATAACCTTTTGGGATTGCTGCCAATTTACATAAATAAGAACTGTAAAAAGGGAGGTACTTATACTTTACTTATTACTTTTTCCTTTGTCTTTCAGTGTGCCAGGAGAATGCCAGCTGAATACATGATATGTAGCCTTTGTTTCTCCCACATTGCGAATGCTGTGCATTTGATTAGAAGCCTGAAAAATTACCGATCCTGGCCCAACCCGTTTTAACTGCCCGTTCACCAGGGATTCCACGGTTCCTTCTTTTATAATAAGAATTTCTTCTTCCGGATGTTTGTGCGGAGGATGCGATGATTCTCCCGGATTTAAAGTAGTTACATGGCACTCCAACTCATCCAGGGTAGCCGTGGGGGCACGAAAAAATGTACGCACCTCTCCTACTTTAGATGGTTTTGCTTCAATATCATCCCAGTTAAAGATGGATGATTGCATGATGTTACTCTGTGATTGTGCAAATCCTACCATCATCAAGGTAACACATCCGGTAATCCAGGCAACACTAATGTCTCTTTTAGTAATCATATATGATTTTAGATGGTATGGAGTCTTATTTTGAATGAATGCTTGCCATGCAGAAAATATAGGGCAAACATTTTTGATCAGTAGCTGTTATACTATGTTATACAGTAATGTCCCAACCTTTCTCATATTCCCTCCGCCACAACTCCATAGCTTCTTTGTCATTGAGAATATGTCCGTTCTTTTGATCACAATTTAATACTCTGCCAGTGCGCTGGGCAATATTTCCCAATTGACACAGGAGCACACTCTTATGGCCAATTTCAATATCGCCATTGGGACGTTTCCCACTTTTCACACACTCCAGGAAGTTACTGATATGAAAAGCATCTAATCTGTCTCCCGGACCGGCAGGATCAATGGTATTGGTCTTTACTTCGTCCTGCACCTCTTTTACTACCTTATTGGCCAGATCATATACCGTGTAGCCATTATCTCCTGTGGTAACAATAGTACCTTTGTCGCCATAGAAAATGGCCCCACGGCCACTGCCTTGTATAGGAAAGTTATTACAACTGCGGCCTTCCCACTCTATAGAGATCCTTCCTGGAAAATCCATGGTGATAATTTGTGTATCGGGTGTTTCCCAGTCATCCTGATAGGCATAGCGGCCACCAGCAGAAGTAACCCGTGTAGGATAATCTACGCCTAATCCCCAACGCATCACATCAATTTCATGGGTACCATTGTTCAAGGCTTCTCCAGTGCCCCAGTTCCAGAACCAGTGCCAGTTATAATGGATAATGTTATCCTGATATGGGCGGCGGGGAGCAGGTCCTTGCCATAGTTCATAATCCAGACTGGCAGGAACAGCTGCAGGTTTGCCTACGCCAATAGGCTTACGGTTATTGGTATACCATCCTTTGGCAAAGTAGGCTCTGCCAATAACACCGCTTTGTAATTCCTTTACGCATTCCTGGATTTTTGGCCAGGAACGCCGCTGGTTACCCATTTGTACCACCCGGTTATATTTTCTTGCTGCTTCTATCAATAGTTCGCCTTCATATGGATTGTGGCTGCAGGGCTTCTCAACGTATACATGTTTACCAGCCTGGCAGGCCATAATGGCACCAGGAGCATGCCAGTGGTCTGGAGTAGCCATATACACGCCATCCAATGATTTATCATCCAGGGCGGTGCGGAAGTCTTTTACGCCTTTAGGTTTCTTTTTAGACACCTCCGTTACACCTGCTATCGTTTTAGCCATGGCATTGGAATCAACATCACATATATACGTTACTTCACAATTGGCTTGCTTGGCAAAGTTTTTTGCCATACCATTCCCCCGTCCATTTACACCTATAGCGGCTATGCGGACTCTTTCATTGGCGCCTAGTATATTGGCATAACTTTTTGCCGACATCCCCAATGCCAGGCTTACGGTTCCTAATCCGGCTTTTTTTATAAAATCCCGACGAGAATTATCTTTTTCTTCTTGCATAATATTCGAATTTTAGATTTTCTTTTGTGTGATCTGTGATTAAAGGTATCTACTTTTCTAAAAAGTATTTCACGTTAGCATTAAGAACTTGGTAAGTTTCGGATTTTTATATTCCGGTAGTGAACCGTATCTCCATGGCCTTGCAGAAGAATATGCCCTTGAGCCATCTCACCAAAACCCTTCAAATCTTTGTATTTACTGGCTGCAACCAGTTGACGAAATTCATCGCTACCCCGTTCAAAATCAACCACTTTGCTTCCATTCAACCAGTGTTCTACATGGTTTCCTTTCACTACTATTTTTGCCTGGTTCCATTCCCCTATAGGCTTTGCCTGCTTGTTTTTGGCCAGAATCATATCATATAAAGAAGCCATTGTTCGGTTCCCATTTACCCCTAACTTGGCATCTGCATGACGGGAATCATCAATGATCTGGTACTCCATACCCAGGTAATTGCCTTTCTGATTGGGAAAGTCATTGACTACAAAATACTTAATGCCACTGTTGGCTCCCTCTGGAATTTTGAATTCCAGTGATAGTTCAAAACTGCCATATTGATCTTTGGTGATAATATCACCTCCGCTGCTATGGTCTCCTACAGAAGAGCCCAGAACAGTGAGTATACCGTTTTCTATCACCCAGCCTTTCTCCGGAAAACCGTTGCCCTTAGTGCCTGTCCATGCCTCCGTAGATTTTCCATCAAACAATAATTTCCATCCCTCTTTTTGCTCTTTAGCCGTTAATGTATTTAACTGCCCGCCCTGCTTTTTTTTACCAGTTTGCGTTTGAGCACTTCCCTGCCCCATCACATGGGTACACACTATTCCGCTTAGCAGGAGTGTACCTGCCATAATATGCCTGCAGGTACGGAAGGCCTTTTTATAAAATAGATTTTTTATTTGCATGTCGTTAATAATAGATGTCTAATTTGTATAAAACAAGCCCTTGAAGCTTTTACGCTTTACGATTAATACCCCGGATTTTGATTAATCTTTTCAGGGTTGGATTGAATCACCTGAAGTGGAATAGGGAATAATAACATATTGTCACTCCAGGAGGCCGGATTAAAGGCATTTTGTTCTTGCTGTTCTGCAACCATCACCTCTTTGGCACGCTCTGTTCTGACTAAGTCAAACCACCGGTGATTTTCAAAGGCAAGTTCCACACGCCGCTCCTTTTCGATAGCCAGTAATAATTCAGCATCGGAAGCGAAAGGGGCATAGTCAGGTAAAACGTCTGAGCTACCTCCAGTGCTGTTGCGGGCTCTTTCACGAATTTTATTCAGGTAAGAAAGGGCTACTTCCTGCTGTTTGTTCTGCCGTACCAATGCCTCCGCATAGAGTAAATAAATATCGGCTAATCTGAGTTCTATCCAGTTATTATCATTATCAGAACCGCTGAAAGAAACATCATAATACTTCTTTACATATTTCTCATTAATGAACTGATCATTGGCTGTAGATACATAGCCATCACTCATGGATATGGATTTTCTTGGATCTCCGGTTTCGTAAGCTGCAGACATATTGGGAGTAGGTGCATTAAATCCGCTTTTATCTCCCACTAGAACTACCTCTCTATTGGAGAACCGGGGTGCAAAATCGTTGTTCCAGGGGCTGCCAGTACTGGTACCTCCTTTTTTGTACTGTATCTCAAACAAAGACTCCGAACTATTCTCTTTCGTGACATCAAATAAAGCCTTGTAATCTGGCACCAAGGAATACTGGCTCATATTGATTACTTCCAATGCTTTTGCTTCTGCTAAGGCATAATGAGAAGCTCCTTTTTTCAGCGGATAGCCAGCCATGGTCATGTATACTTTAGCCAGCAAACCTTTGGCTCCTCCAACAGTAACGCGGCCTTTATCAACGGCAGCATAACTGGCAGGTAAGTTGGCTTCAGCAAACTGTAAGTCTTCTACAATAAAGTTATAGATTTCTTCTGTTGGAGTCCTTCCTATGGCATAAGCCTCCTGTACCGTGAGTTCATGCTCAACCTTAGGCACGTCACCGAATACACGTACCAGATAAAAATACATTAAGGCTCTAAGGAATCTTGCTTCTGCTTTGTATTGTGCTTTTAGGTTTTCATCTTTAAAAGGAACAGGATCGATTTTATCCAGCACAATGTTGCTCCGCAGAATAGTGTTGTAGCTGTTATTCCATACGTTCAGAACATTGGCATTATCCGAAAGCAGTACATCTCCAAAGTTATCGATAGAGGTCATGTCCTTAGAGTTCCCTGGGACCCACGAAAAGGTGGTATTATCCGAACGGATTTCACCTACATAAATAAGAGGCTGGTTGTATAAATTACGCAAGGATGCATACGGCGACATGACCGCCTGATTCATGTCTTGTTCGGTTTTATAAAACGTTCCTGCATTCATGTCTGAAATGGGCTGCAGGTCAATGAAGTCTTTTTTACAGGATAGTAAAAAACAGGCAACTATTCCTATGATTAATATCTTTTTCATATATTATATTTTGAAAGTCTACTGATTAAAAACTCACATTCAACCCAACAATGAGTGTCCGGGCAGCTGGATACCCCAGGTAATCGCCTCCACGCGATAAGCCTGCGCCTTCACTACTTGTTTCTGGGTCGAAACCAGGATACTTGGTGAAGGTGTACAGATTTTGTCCGGTTACATATACTCGTAAACCTTTCATTTTTATCTTTTGCAGCAGGTTTTCATTGAATGTATATCCCAGAGATACATTTCTGATCCGCAGGAAAGATCCGTTTTCCACCCAAAAGCTGGATGGCTCTTTCTGAAGGCTTTTAGGATCACGGTTGGCCCGTAACGTATATCCATCTCCTTGTTCTTCTTCCGAGCGCCAGCGGTTATTGAGTGATGAAAGTCCATTGCGGTCGCCATGATAAATGCCTACCATGCGGTTGAAGAAGCTAAACAGCTTAGCACCATAGGAACCAGTCAGCTGAATATTCAAATCGAAGTTTTTATAGCCAAAATCATTGTTTAAACCGTAAATGAATTTAGGCTGGTTATTGCCAATAAATGTTTTGTCATCGGCATTGATAAGGCCATCATTATTTAAATCTACATATTTAGGATCGCCCGGACGGTCGTTTGGCAGATGCACACTGGCATCTAATTCTGCCTGGTCGTTGAATATTCCATCGTACAAATAGCCATAGAAGGTAGCAATAGGTTGGCCGATGGTTGTAATAAAGGTATTGCCTGCATTCGCTGCACCTGCATAAATGGGACGGTTATCTGGCCCAAGCGCGAGTACTTTGTTCCGGTTAAAAGATATATTAAAATCGCTGGACCATTTGAAATTACCTACCAGATTGCGCGTTCTCAGCAAATACTCCATTCCCTTATTTTCAACCTGACCAATGTTTTGAAATTGTGAGGTGTACCCGGTAAGCGTAGGAACAGGCACATTCAGCAATAAATCCACAGATCGGCTGTTGTAAAAATCAGTTTCCAGCTGAACCCGGCCATTAAATAAGGCAAGATCAAAACCGAGGTTCCACTGGCGGGTCTTCTCCCAGCCTAAATTAGGATTAGGCATAGAGCTAGGGTTTACTGCATTAACCAAGGCATTATTCAAGACATAATAGCTGGTAGCTGTACGGGCTATAGCATCGTAATCACCAATCCGGTTGTTCCCTACTAAGCCCCAGCTGGCTCTCAATTTCATATCCGTGATCTGGCTGATGTTATCCATAAAGGGCTCGCCTTTGATACGCCAGCCTACGGAAAGCGATGGGAATGTACCCCATTTGTTATTTGATCCAAATTTGGAAGAACCATCTGTACGGATATTAGCCGTAAGTAGATATTTATCCGCATAAGAATAGTTTATACGTCCTAGATACGAAATCAATGAATTGGCAACTTGGGTATTGCTGCCACCTACTATCTGTCCGGCATTGATGGTACGTACTACATCGTTAGGGAAATTCTGAGCATTTACACGGGCATACTCTCCATAAAATTTCTGAACGGTATATCCGGCCAATATGCCAAATGCATGCTTTTCAGCAAATGTTTTATTGTAGTTGAGGGTTTGTTCAATCAGCCAATCTCTGTCTAGCCAGGTTTCATTGCGGGCATCGGCAGTTTTGGGTGCTCTTGAACCATCAGTATCTACAAAAGAAGGACGGTAATACTGTAAACGCCGGTTGTCTAATGTTCCATTGAGGCTTAGCCTGTATTTTAATCCTTCTATAATTTCATACTGTCCATAGGCAGAAGCAATAATGCCATTTTTGGTGGTATAGTTAGTGATATTTTCAGCAATTCCTACAGGATTGGCCACGTCTCCTGCCCATATCTCGTGGTTGCGGACTTGTGAACCGTAAGTACCATCTGCATTTCTAACCGGGTAGATTGGCGGAAGGTAGATGGCATAGGCAAGCGGGCTATCTTTTCCATTATCCAGATTATTGTTATCTGAGAAATATCCACTGATGTTCAGGCCTACTTCCAGCTTTTTACTAATGTTAGAAGTAAGATTGCTTCTCAGACTCAGGCGTTTGTGGTCACTGTTAATTAATATCCCTTCCTGATTGGTATAGCTTCCTGAAATCAAATACCGTGTTTTCTCCACCCCACCCATGACTGATAATTCATGCCGCTGCATTATGGCATTTCTGAACATCTCATCCTGCCAGTCTACTTCTGCAAAATTGCTGGGGTCATTGAAACTTTCGGGAATAACATAGAAGTTGGAATTGGAGTACTTCTGGCGCATCTCATTACTGTCGTAGATGGTATGGGCAGGATCACCAGCCATAGGCGCTCTGTCTAGCCAGGCTTGATTGTGGCCATCTTTAAAGAATTCCAGATACTCCCGGCTGTTCATCATATCGATTTTCTTCGCTACCTGCTGAACACCCACATAAGTATTAAAAGAGATAGTTGGCGGCCCAATATTTCCTTTTTTGGTAGTCACAATTACTACTCCATTAGACCCTCTAGAACCATAGATGGCTGTAGAAGAAGCATCTTTCAGCACTTGAATACTCTCTATATCTGAAGGGTTAATTAAAGAAAAGGCACTTCCTTCCATCGGATATCCGTCAATGACGTAGAGTGGCGACATGCCTGCTGTAATAGAGCCTGTACCTCTGACCCGGATGCTTAATCCTTCATTACCTGGCGCACCATTGGTTTGCTGTACCTGTACGCCTGCCATCTGACCTACCAAAGCCTCCCCATAGGACACAGCCACTTTATTTCTGATCTTATCTGCCGATATAGAAGCTATAGCCCCTGTTAAATCAGTTTTCTTTTGTGTACCATATCCTACTACTACTACTTCACTTAGCGCTTTTACATCCGGAAGCATCTGAATATTAATGGTGGTCCGGTTTTCAATAGGAGTCTCTTTGGTCGTATACCCAATAAAAGAAAACACCAAAGTTCCTTTTCCATCCGGAGCCGAAATAGTATAGTTACCATCAATATCGGTGGTAGTGCCTGCTGTTGTTCCTTTAACCAGCACATTCACCCCTGGTAATCCTACATTCTGATCGTCTGTAACTTTTCCAGAAACATTGATAGGTTCAATGGCATGTATTAAATTCTCTGTTGGGCTTGATACATTAGTAGAATTTTTTGTGGAGGTTTGAGACGCATAAATCACATATCGCTTATCTCCTACTTTCTCCAGAGTTAATCCCTGAGGCTTTAATACCTGATTCATGGATTGCTCCAAGTTATGGATAGTAATGGTAGCTGGATCCATTAAAACAGTTTTGTTTCTGATCACATCGCTGTTATAATTAAACCGCACTTTCTGTTCCTTCTGTATCTGCTCCAGAACGATTTTTAAAGACTTTGCCTGCTGTTGTATGGGAGAAGGCTGATCGGGAGGAATTTGTGGTGCAAATGCGACAGGCTGTGCAAAGACCGGAGCAAGACCTATACTTACAAGTAAAAGGGCTACCCACAGTCCTTTCGGACTTACATTTTTTATCATAGTGGTAAAGATTAGGTATAGAATTTATTTATTTTTTTGAAGCATAATCTGATTTCCTTCTTTGCTTACATTTATCCGGAACGATTTAGACAGCACCATCAGAAATGCGTCTATGTCGTTGTTAGGAAGGGTGCCGGTGAATGATAGTGTTTTGAGAGAATCATTCAGGAAGACCATCTTTACTCCTTTTGTATCTTCTAATACTTCTGCAATCTCATACAAAGGCTTTTCCTCGAATACCGTTTCCTCCTCTTTCCAGGAAGAATATAACAGCGGATTCACTTTTTTTCGGAGAATACGGCTATCTTGATTCGAATAGGCTATATAGTCTCCGGGTGCCATGGTAACCGATGAACCTTTGTTTCCAACTTGCGATAAACCCACTTTTCCTTCCTGCAATACTACTTCTACCCTATCTCTGCGGTTATTTACATTGAACTGGGTGCCTAATACTTCAATGTCTAGACCCTGACTATGTACAATGAATTTGGCATTCCCTTTACCGGGCTTTTTGCGTACATCAAAAAATGCTTCGCCTGTCAATTGTACTTCCCGGTCCTCTTGCTCATTCCATTCGGATGAATAGCGCAGGGTAGAATTAGCATTTAAAGTTATTTGCGAACCATCAGGTAAGGCAATATTCTTAATTTCACTGTATTTTGTAGTAAATTGTACAGTGGACGAGTGATTATGCATACTCATCCAGCCTATCCAAGCTGCCAACATAAGTATGGCAATAATGGAAGCTGCCACTCTGCCTGTAAAAAACCATTTAAAAAGGCTATGCCGGGGTGCGGCTACTTCTTGTTTGCTTACTTTTGCAGATGTTTGTGCCTGAATCTTTTTATTTATGTTTTCCCATAGCTGCTTTTTGTCTCTCTCACCAAGTTCCTTCCCAGGATCACTTAAGGTAAGCACCAACTGCCGGGCTTCTTCTACTAAAGCTCTTTTTTCAGGATGTTTCATCAACCAGTCTTCCCAGAAAATAGTTGACTGAGGCTCAGGCGACTTTACCCACGCAATGAAAAAATCATCTAGTATAAAATCATGAAGCGTAAATTGGTCGTACGGCATAATCGATGAAAGGCATTGGTGTAATAAGAAGAACAACCGGAGTATAATCCAATTTTTTCTTCTTTTAATGTACAAAGAGGAAAGTCTTACAAAATGACCCACGTTTTGTAATTTTTTTTCAAAAATTTACAATCACCTCAGAATGATCTCTTTAAAACTCTTTTAGAATCTTAAGGGTGTAAGACCAACTGGATAATAATAGCAGTTGTAATTAGAGATATGGTTGGCAAAGCAGAGGGAGGCGTGGGCTTTGGGGTATATGTTTTTTTAAGAATATCTACTGCCCGGTAAATTAACTTATATACTGCCCGCTGAGTAATACCCATGATACTGGCAATTTCTTCAAAGCTAATGTTCTGATAAAACCGGAGATAAATAGCCTCTCTTTGGCGGTCTGAGAGGTAAGAGAGTGCCACCTCTAACTCTTTACTTTGCAAAGAGTTTTCTTCTACTTCTATTAATTGATCTTCAAAGGATGCTTCAGTATTCCGGATGAAAGGAGAAGAGGTTTTAGTAAAGGTACGATCAGCATTCACTTTCTGAGCAATCTCGCGGCGCAAAGACCGGAACAAGTAATACTTAATGGAGTCAGTTGCACCTAGGTTTTGCCGGCTAAGCCACAGCGTGACAAATAAATCTTGTAGGCAATCTTTTACAACCTCTTCATTCGGATAAATTCTGTATCCATAACTGTACAAGACAGGTACATATTTCTCATACATGAAAGAATAGGCTTCTTCACTTCCATTTCTAAATTGCTGCCATAAATCTTTATCACTAACGGAAGAGAAAGAGTTGTCCATTTATTACCTAGTAAAAATTCTTCCATGCATGTAAAATCTCACTTTCGCTAAGCTAATATAAGGGAAAATATAAAGTTTATAACATTACAAAGTTTTTATTTGAAGGTTTATCGTATTAGTATAGCTTCGTTATTTAAAACTTCAACTATTATTATCTTTTCTGATAGAGTAAATCCTATTATTTATTTTCTATTTCTGTCCAAAAACAGGTGGCCTTACGGTTAATTTAACTTCCCCTTTCCTGAAACTTGCTATATGGTCAAGAGGGGAAAATAATGGAAACTATTACCTTCCCCTCTTGACCAATTTTACTTTGTATAGGAATAAAAAAGGGGGAGTTAATTTAACCATATGTTGTATCATGATCATTTACTTATCAGATACAATTGTTTTACAATTTCACTTGTTTCATCAGTGGCATTATTCTGAAAAGTTATCACCCCCTTTCTCTCAGTGGGATGGAAGAAAAGATATGTTATAATTCCCGGATCACCACCTGTATGGCCCCATAAGGTTGTGGTGTCAGCCAATGGTTCAAAGGTATGCCAAACTAATCCTTGAGAGGGATTGCCTTTAATTTGAAGCGATAACATCTTATCAAGGGTTGCTTTATTCAATATTTTATTGCCCTTCAACTCTCCTCCATTCATCATGGCAGTGAGAAATAAGGATAACTCCCTTACACTGGTACGAACAAGGCCATCAGGATAGTTTGGAAAGCTGTACAAACAGTGTTCTACAAAACTACCTGCTTTAAAATTAGCCCCCTTTACATATAAATGTTTACTCTTCAATAGAGCATTTCTATTTTCTTTGGAAACGTACGCATAGGGTTTGATATGCTTTGAAGTATCTATTTCATGCAAGAACCATCCGGTATTTTTCATACCCAAGGGCTTGAAAATATGCTCCCTACAATACTGATTGAATGGCTGTTTAGCCACTTTTTCAACGATCAATCCCAAAAGGCCGAAGGCAACATTGGAATAGCTATCTTTGCTCCCAGGAGGCCAATCTCCATAGTTATTTCCTCCATCATAATACTTGCCTTCGGTAGTTAAATTATCATTGATCCACTCTTGAAGTGAGACGGTGGGGTCTCCACAGGAATAACTATGTTGATAGGCTTTTCCATCTATAATAGAGGAGGTGTGGGTTAAAATTTGAAACAGGGTAATGGGTTGATCAGGATATTTGGGATTTCTAATAGTAATATCTGAATACACATTTATGTCGGCCTCTAAGTCAAGCAGACCTTTTTCCCAGAGTTGCATGGCAGCCGTAGCCGTGAAGGTTTTAGAGATAGAGCCTATGTTGAGGATGCCATCCAGGCTCATGGGTATTTTCCTTGCAATATCCGCTAGTCCATAGGATTTTGACCAGATGATGGTGCTATCCTCTACCATACAGGCGGCAAAGCCAGGTATCTTCTTCTCAGCCATAAAGTTTCTAATAGAATTATCCACCGAATCATATTTTGATTGCGCTTGCAGAGATTGCGCTTGCAGAGATTGCGCTTGTAGAGAGCTGACACTACTTAGCTGAAAGAGGATATGGAGGCAAAGCGTTAAAAGCTTGATTGTCGAGTTGGACATAGAATAATTTATTTAAGGGAATAGGATGTTAAAGGGATAGGATGATAAAGTATAGCCATGCCAATATTTCTAGCTTGTTTGCTTAAAGCCATATTTGAGATGATTGTCTGTTAAAACTTATTGATAGCATAGAAAGGGAAATAACAAATCTATTCAGCCTTAACCAAGCGTTTCATGCCCATTTACTCCTCTTTTCAAGCGACTATTTAAAGGAGGTTTGATTAACTTATAAGGGCAAAACCCTTTAGAATCCGAGCTTTTCTACTCGTCAAAAGAGATTTCTACAGCCCCTTGCCGGCCTTTTTCCCCATATTTTTGAACTGCTTGCCTGCTAGTTAATCTGTTAATCTTGTAGATTTGATTAGAAAGCGCTACAGTAGCGTCCAAGGTGGCTGGCTGATCATTAATCATCAACAACTGCACCGGGCCTAAAAAGGAAAAAGATCCATCTCCTTCAAAATTATTCTTATTAAACCTAACCCTCACTTTCCCTTGTAGATATACTTCCTTATTCTCACTTGACCACAGGAGACTGGATGCGTAGAATGTTCCTTGCTCCCCTTCACTTTTGCCAATTGTCTTCCCCTTTTCGATACTATAAGAGGCCATTATGGGCCGGAAGTTCTGGGCAAGAAGTTGAGTTTGGATAGGTTCTTGAAAAGCTTTTTTGTAATCCGGTTGAGCGAGTGAATCAATCCTGATACTCGATGAGAGAAGAAACATAATCGCTAAAGAATCTGCCTTTTTCATAGGTTTATTTTTAAGGTTTTTATTAGCTATGATGCGATCTGGAAAAAGGGTGGCAGTAACTGCTTCAGAACGGAGAGAATTAGTTTCCTGAGCATGGATAGTTGTCGCTTTTTGTTTGGTCTCACCTCCTTTCAACTCTTTGCTTTTTTCATGCTCCATATCGATGTGTTTATGCTGTTCAACAAAAGTTGTTTCAGCAAAGGTGGTAGGTAAGTTGTTCTGCCATGGAAATGAATGGAATCCAAAAAATATAAGGGTTGCCATGATGCCAACACAGGTGATTCCCATCACATACTGCCAGGTTGAAACTGTACTTAGCTTTACTGTCGATATTAGCTGTCCTCTAGAATGAATGGGAGCTAAGGATAGGTCTTTACCCGAAGGTAGTTGGAAGTGCTCAAACTGCTGCTGACATAGCTTATCAATATTTACAAGCTTATAGGGAAAAAAAAACCATAAAAGTGCTTTTTTTCGATCTTTTCTATCCCGTTTTTTACTAACCATTTCTACTAAAACTTGCTTTATCTTTTTGCGGGCTCTGGCTAAATGGGATTTGGATGTGCCTGCACTGATGCCCAAGGCATGCCCAATTTGGGCATGGGTAAAGTTAGCCAGCACATACAGGTTAAATACCAGCCGATGATGCTCTGGTAAAGTATTGATTGCTTCCAACAGTTCTTGTTCTGAGAAATCCATCTCTTCGGATGAGATGGCAGTTAGAGGAGGATCTTCTATGAGTCCCATGCTGCTTTCAGGCTGCATGCAAACATCAATATAGGTTTTATTCTTCCTCTCACGCAAGTATTGCAGCACATGGTTTACCACAATGCGTCTGAGCCAAGCCTCGAAACATCCCTTGCCTTGGAAACTGGCAGATTTATCCATGGCTTTAAGAAAAGCATCATGGGCCAAGTCCTCTGCTAGAGGGTAGCTGGCCGTATATCGATAACAGATCCCGGTCAGTTTTCTAATGTTTTGGCGGTAGATCGTATCCCAAAACTTTTCTGTTGAGTCAATCAAGTTGAAAGAGATTTTCTTTAATGATGCATTTCCTTCAAAAGAGTGGCAGTGAATTTAGTAAAATTTACGAGTGGGATTGTGCTATCACCTAAAGATTACTACAATACCTCAGGTTTACTGCCTACTAGATGAGAAATTTGTAGGTAACCTTTGCTAACTCACTTACTTATCCTCAAAGCGATAGCAAAAACAATAATCCTGAGAAGCAATCAAGTACCAATTGGGATATTCAGACTATATACTCAGTTTCGAGAAAGGGGAATTATTTTAACTACAAGTAATTTATCTTGTTTTTATATTTAGCATTGTCATATTATTACGTACTTTGCGTTACGCAAAGTACGTAATAATATAGTTGATGAAACCTACTAATCCTTTCCTAATCACAGGGTATATTTCTCCCCAATATTTCTGTGATCGCCACCAAGAAACCGCTGCCCTTCTCTCGGCACTACAAAACCAACGCAACACAACCCTGTTTGCAGCCAGAAGAATAGGTAAAACCGAACTGATCTTTCATTTATCCCATGAGCTGAAAAAGCAAAAAGAGGTAAGCTTTTTTTATCTAGATATTATGGCAACAGCTACGCTTAATGAGTTTATCAATCAACTGGGAAAAGCCATCATAGGCAGAATGGATACCAAACCTGAACAAATGCTGAGCAAGGTAGGAAAGTTCTTTGCTGCTCTCAGACCCAAAATTACCTATGATCCGCTAACTGGTCAACCCAATGTGGAGTTTGGCATAGAAACAGAAAAAGAAGCTACACAAACGATCGAACAAATATTTGCTTATCTACAAGACCAGAACAAAAGAGTAGTGATCGCCATTGATGAGTTTCAACAAATTCTCTACTATCCGCAAAGCAATACAGAGGCTTTACTAAGAGCTCAGATTCAAAAGCTTACTCATGTCAATTTTATTTTTTCGGGAAGTCATACCCATTTATTACTTTCCATGTCTGGCAATCATAGCCGTCCCTTCTACCAAAGTACACAGCTCATGCATTTGGAGAAGATTAACTCCGAGGAATATAGTTCTTTTATAGAAAAGCATTTTAAAGAGGCAGGACGTGAAATCAAACAAAAACATATAGAAGATATTCTTCAGTGGACCAAAGGCCATACCTTTTATGTACAATATGTCTGCAACAAGCTGTATGGCAGTGGATCGAAAAAAATAGATACTGCTCAAATGAAAGAAGTTCTGCTGAGCATCTTAAAGGAAAATGAAGCACTGTACTACAATTATCGTAACCTACTGACAGATACACAGTGGAATCTACTAAAAGCCATAGCCAAAGAGGATGAGGTAGAGATGCCTACGGGGAGAGACTTTATTAAAAAATATAAACTTTCAGCAGCCAGTAGTGTCAAAACAGCCTTAACAGCTTTGATAGAAAAACAAATGGTCTATGAAGAAAAAGGCAAATATTTCGTATATGATATATTTTTAGCCAGATGGCTGGAAAGGTTATAACCTCCACAAATAAATGATAGAAACTGTTTTAGCAAATCTCTAAGTGTAGGTAAAGACAAATCCCAGTTTAGAGAAACTTAAATTAAAGACCATTGCTCATCTTGACTTGAAATAAGTGTTTGGCTTCTAAGATATTTTGACCTTACCAATGACTAGAATTAAGATAGGGATTATCTGTTCATCAACATTTTCTATTCTTTCCTAGGCAATACACTTTATTTCACTTGTATGCCAACAAACTTATTAGTAATTGTGCCTAGCACTTCACTTGCCCAACGGCTGAAGCTTAATTACTCAAAACTTTGTTCAACTCCTCGAGCATGGCAGGGCGGCGGGGAAATTGCTCTTTGAGATTTTGAGCAATCGCTTTGATTTTATCTTTTCCTTTCGGAATATCTTTCATCACCCGTATCATTTTCCCTGCCAGATCTGCATAAGCGCTGCGGCCATCGGCTTTCTGTCCGTACTTCTCGAACATAGGCAGGTAAATTTGTAATAATTCGTCCGGGTAATGAGGGGCTAAATGGGTATGAAACTGTAACACGGTTTCCAGCTGGTTTTCTTTTTGCACCAGTGCCAGCAACCCCTCCCAGTACTGTTCTTGAATATAGATGGGAGCCAGTAGCTGTAGCAAGGGCGGATGAAGCGGGTGCCAGAATTTGTTTTTATCATTTGCCCACTTGTCCGTTACCCATTTGATGGTATCGCTGATGTGTTTTTCTATGACCTGCTTCCATTCCTGTTGATTGTAGGTGGCTTTCCATTGTTTATAATACTCCTGAGTGAAGCCCCTGTCAAAGGCAAAGTGCCTGGTATAGTGCCTGATAGTGGCAGTGTCTTTTTCCAGGTAAGCAATACGTAAAAGTTCCCGCTCCCAGGCAGCTACCGTTCCCGGATGGTCTTTACCCTTTGCTATGGCAATACCCTCCCCAATCAGCTTTTTGGCTTCTACATAGTCTTTTTTTTCAATGGCTTTATTTACTTCACCCTGCCGCACTTCTACTATTTCTAAGTTCTGTTGCACCATTTTTTGAGCCTCTATGGTCTTGCCGGTTGCCTGCAGAAATTCAATTTTCAACGTGCGGAGTGTATCTCTGTGATAGTCATCATAACGGCCGGTGAGTTGCAGGAGTTGTGCATCTATAAATTGTAGAAATTCATAGCTTTTATTCAGCTGTATAGTCAGGCTCTGAAAAATATCCAGCATCTGATAACCAAAGTCTCCATAATCAAAATAAATTTTGTTGCTAAGTTCTTCTTTCAGGAAATCAAACAGCTGTTCTTTCAGTTCTATGGCAGCTTCCTTTACCTCAGCCACACGTTCAAGGAGTTCAATAGCATTAAAAATAGTTCCGCCCAGATTGCCCGCCGAATCATCAGACTGCATAATTGCCTCCATCATGGCTTTCAGAACTACCCGGCTTACGGTAAAGGCGTCTTTGAAATTATTTTTATTGATAAACTCAGAGCCATTTCCAAGCAGCTTGTCCACCTCTCTTGCTAAGGTAAAGGAGGCACGGTAGTCTATGAAGCCCCTGTCGCTATGCTTGCGGATCATTTTACTGACCAGGTCTTCGTATTTTTTGGCTACATCTATGCGCTCGTCTTTTGAGGCAAAGTATAGTTCAAATTCCGTTTTAAAGTTTTTATGTGTTTGGGCATAACGGCGGATAAAATCCTGGTATTCTTTGGCAGTGATGCTTTGCAGCAGGTTTTCAAAAATATTTTTCGCAGACTTCTTTTCTTTTAGCTTGCTTTTTATTGTAGGCATCTGCTCCCTTAGTGCGAAAAACACCGCTACGGCATGTTTGCAGGTTTCCCCATCATAAGGGCAATCGCAGAAATAGTCGGTGATGTCATTGCCCTTTTTGAGGGTAAGCTCTACCTGATAGATTTGGGAACCTTCTACTTGGGCCTGCCATGTGTTTTCTCCGGTTTCTTCCAGAGACACAACTGCCTGGTTTTGGTAATATTGCTTTCCCCTTTGCAGAATGGCAGAGGAAATCTGCGTTTCAAAATTCTCTAATGTGAGCATACTTTATGTAATCAGTCCCAGTGCTCGCTAAATTAATGACATGAATGAAATGCGAAAATAAGTTCTTTACTAATTTACCTAAAGCAGAAACACAAAATCTAAACTATTGATAATATTTTAGCAGAGGTCATTGGATTTTTGGCTTTTACTTTCACCAGTAATAATTGTCAGGCCCCCTATTGTTCGGACAGAGTTTAAGAAGAAGAAATATTTACTTCATGGTCAAATGGCTTGCCTAGTAATTCACAAAAAGGGGGAGTTACGGTAACTGCCCATTATTTGAAACTTAAAAATAAGGCAACTGCCTCTTGATTCAACTATATTTTTCTTCTCGACTTCTGTCAAAAAAAGGGAATCTGACATACCCCAATCACCATTTATTGCTGATAGAAACAGAGGAAAATATAAGGCCTTACTGCTTTGCCGGCAAATAAATCTGAAAACCCACTGTTAAGTTTAGCCGATTACGGATCGTTTCTCCGCTTACATACGTCCGGAATGTACCATAACTCAGCAATGCCTCTAAACCTATTTGCTCTGTAATAAAATACACAGCTCCTACCCCTCCACGGATATCCCAGGTATTATATGACTGTTGCAGTTTATCCTGCCCAAATGTAAAAGTGTTCCAAGTGTGACGATACCCCACTTCGGTCGCCAGAAAATAGCGAAGGGTAGATTGGCCCAGATAATACCTGGCAAACGGAGACAAGCCCAGCGAGACATAGTCTGTGCGGCTGTCTGTAGAAAAACTAACCGGAATGCCGCTGCCTAAAGCCAGATGATCTGCTACAAAGAAACCAACATCTGGAAATAGGTTGATCATAAACGGATCATAAAACTGTATACTTCCGCTGCCACCAAGCAGTTTGCTGCCTTTCTCTGTTTGTCCAAAGCAGGTTAGGGGAAGAAACAGCCCTATATACAAGAACAAGTAAGTGTAATTTTGTTTTACCATAAGGGATACAAGTAAATATAAAAATTGAAAACAGGTAGTGGGATTAGCCAAACAGACGGTTAAAACGCTTTGGGACAGCCATACGCCTAAAGTCATCAGATTCGCTATCGCAGCAAGGTAACGGCACCCCGGATCTGTAAGGGCTGACCTCGGCAATCTTGTGTGCTTATAAAGTAAAAGTACACACCTGGCGGAGCTTCCTGTTCCTGTATGCGGCCATCCCAATACTTAAAAGCATTCGTAGAAGAAAACACTTCCTTGCCCCACCTATTGACAATCTGCATCCGGTAGCCGGGAGAATTAATGACATAATTAACAAAGGTATCGTTTACTCCATCACCATTGGGGGTAAATACATTGGTGGTAAAGCTTCCTACTTCTTCAGGGATAAATACCAGGTTAGCTGTATCTATGGCCGCACTACATCTATTTTGTATCTCTACCCAGTATTTGCCGGCTTTGTCCACCCGGATGCTGCGGGTGCGTTCACCGGTGTTCCACAGATAAGCGGCTCCCGCGTTGCCTGCATCCAGCATGGCGAAGTTGCCATCACAGACAATGGTATCGTCGGGCAGATAGGCAGTAGCCTGTGGGGTAATATGTAGGTAAATACTATCGGTCCGGGTGCGGCAGGGGTTAGAGGCCGTTACTTTGTACCACCCGCTTTTATCTGCCCGGATGGAAGCGGTTACCTGGCCTTGTGCCCATTTAAGAGTAGTACCCGCATAGGTGGGAACCGTAATTTCTACCGGCACCTCATTGTAACAGCGACTGAGCGTATCTTGAGCAAAATTAATCACAGGATCTGCAAATAAGTTTACTTGTTTGCTAGTAACAGCCGACTCACCGCAAGCATTAGTGGCCTGTAAGCTAACCGTATAGCTGCCCGGTTTACTAAAAACATGCGTGGGCTGTTGGATCGTACTCCTATTGCTATCACCTGAATCTGGATCGCCGAAATCCCATTCCCAGCTTACATCTGTATCCGTAGCAGAGCCGGAGAAAGTTACCTCCTCCTCCATACAGGCATTGCTTACAGTAATTTCGCTGCTTAGCTGATAGGGATGGAGGTAACTCTGTATAAAATTAACTAGACCAATATTAGCAACTCTGCCCTTTAAATCAAAAAGGTTCTCTTTAAAGTTACAACTAGTGCCGACATTATTAGGGTCGTTAATGACACTAAGCACTTCCTTAATCCTTGAGGTAGCACAATAAATTTTATTATCAGGGGCGAGTTGTAAAGCAAAGAAACCCGAGTTGTTTAAACTAGCTACTTCTTTGGGTACCGGACTATTTTCCAATAAATTATATTGAAATAGTTTATTTTCGTTAGCAGTATATAATTTCGTGTTATCCGGAGAAAATTCCACCCCATACAAGTTTAAGATACCATCAATTATAGCAGGTATATCCAGTGTTCTGGCATTAGAAATATTACCTGTCTTGGCATCGAAGTCAAATAATTCCAGAGACCCATCAAAGGAAGTTCCGGCTATTATACAAGCTAGGCGTTTTCCATCCGGTGATATTTTTAACTGTCCTCTTGCATAGTCAAGATTTCCTTGATGAGGCAATCCTGCTTTAGAGATAACTGGGGTGATATTCACTCCTTCAGCGGAGACCTTGTATACATAATATTCATCGGACCCAAAAGGGTGGGTAATCACCCATACACCACAATCTGAACTCCGCACAGCCGTTAATTTCTCGGTGGTAGTGGCATGCAGCAAAATATTTTTCTGCGTTACTGCCCCCTGCTTGCTATTGACTACCGAATAATGAAGTCCCCGGTTGGTAAGCACCTCTTCCCTTTCAGAAGCATCAGTAGTAAATATGTAATAAATCGAATCATTTCCCGGTTGGGGAACAATCAACGTTGCCTGGGTAGAAGTGAAACTGCCAAATAAGTCAATGCCATTGGTAAGAATTGTATGATTCTGGTTCCACACGGTTTGCCCATTGGTATAGAAAAGCAGGTTTCCGTTTTTATCACACATGGTGGCACTTCCTTCAATTGCTTCCATAGCACTGCCTAATGCTGGAGCAGGAGGAGAAGTGTTAAAGTCAATCCCTGCTTTATTACCAAAATACCAAATATTGGCTTGTTTTTGAGAGAAAGCCCTTTGTTGATAGAAAAAATAGAGAAAGATTAGCAGTGGGAAAATGTATACTAAATTACATTGCTTCATACGCATTTAACTAGCATCAACCTATCTGAAGGAAAACTCCCATGCTTTCAGATAGGTTGATAAATTCAATATAACCTGTTTATTTTTTCACTTGTACCCGTTTCTTGATAATGGCTTCTCCTACATATAGATGCAGATAATACTCACCGGCAGGCAATTTATTTACCTTAAAGGTGGCTTTCTCTTTCTTGGGCTCCACTTTGTCAAGCGTACGGGCATATTTATCCAGTAAAGACACCGATCTGACCTCAACCGAGTCTGGCCACTCTACAGTTACCTCCTCTGTACTGGCCGGATTGGGGAAAACCGTTACATCTTCTTCTGCCAGCATAAATGAGCCAGGGCAACTATACCCCTTAAAGAAGTTCTGGCTAAGGGTTGTCGTTTGCCCACAGGAATTGGTAACTGTTACCCCTACATTCAGATAAGAGAAGGTAGAGGTAGTAGTTACATCCACAAAATTTGTCCCGATATAATAATTGATATAGTTTCCGCTTACTGTCCAGTTGGAGGTGCTGCGGGCTGTAGGCGCATCTACCCGGATGGTATAGGTAGTACTGGGGCACATATAGGTATCAGTAGTAGAAAAACCTTGTTTATAGATCCGGATACTACTGGCAGGAATCGGGGCAGCTTCTATAGTAATCGTCCGGCTGGTAGTGGCGTTAAACCCGCAACCTCCATTTGGTGTAACATTGATAGTAGCGGAACCAGTAGGTGCTGAAGTAGAAGCAAGCACACTTATAGATAAATTGTTGGTAGTAATTGTAGTTTGACCACTTGAAGTTAAACCACTAGGAAGTGTTCATGTATAGGAAACGGCACCGGATACAGCAGAGATACTGTATGTATTGGTGCCCCCTCTACAAATACCTGCAAAGCCGCTAATGGAAGGCACCCGCAACTGTGGCCGAATAGTTACATATTTGGTAGTACTTCCACTAGTACCATTTGAGCAGTAGTAGGAGACTGTAATGGAGCCCGAAGTAGCTCCGATGTTCCAGACAACATTTGCCACTGTCCCATTACTAGAGCTGATCGTGCCTCCGGAAATACTCCATCCTGTACCCCAACAAACAGGGCCGCTGGCACTTGCGACAAATGTATAGCTGTAAGTGGTTCCAGGACAGGGATTGCTTTCGCCATTAATAGACTGTGCAAAAGTTTGAACAGCAGTTATGAGTAAAATAACGGCGCTTACTGCTAATAGTTTGCAAACGCTTTTCTGAGCTATTGCAATGAAATAGAGTTGTTTCATAAAATGTTTGAACTTAGAGTGGATAATTTAAATTTATTGTGCTTTCTGTAGAAAAAAGGCAATGCCTTCTTGGGCATCCCATTATGTATAGGAAGCTTTATATCATGAATTATGGGGCTAATCAAGTTACCAATAGTGGAAGTATAGATTGCTTAAGAGAGCTCTACGTTAAGCAAAATAGTAAAGAAGGTAAGATAGAGATTAATGTAGGTGTAAAAAATGTAATTGTCAATACCCATTTCCAGGTATTTTATAGTCAAAATTTTCATGGGTGGTCTCGTATAGCTATGAGTTGACAAAAACAGATAACAAGTATTTTGCTATTATTGAAAAGGATGAAGACGCGATAGATTTGGGTTTACAAGTTATAAGTTCCATTCTTTGCCGTTTTCCCTACCTTTCTTTAATATCAAGAAAGGGGGAAATAAAATTACTTGAAAACCTGCTTTGGCTGATTTGTAGATCTTATCTCTATAGTTTATACAAGGAGGTATGATTATTTTTTCAGATTCAATTCAACTACTATTGATTTAATTGGCAAAGCAACGGTTATTTGCATTTTATTACTATTTTTTGCCATTTAGCTCTTGCTTGCTAAAGGCACTTCATCTTATGTCTGATGCTAACTAAACAAGCGAATGAATTTTAAAGATGCCCAACAGGATTTGCGTCAATCCTATGTTGGAGGCGCTTCCGGAGTGATGATCTCTAGCCTAGTATGGGGCATGGCAGCCATTGTTGCCCTACTCTCCACCGAGCAGATGAGTGTGCTGAGTCTGTTTTTAGGAGGCATGCTCATCCATCCACTGGGCATTGTAGTGTCTAAGGTACTGAAACGCTCAGGGAAACATCAAAAAGACAATCCCTTAGCAAGGCTGGCCTTGGAAAGCACCTTTCTCTTGTTTTTGGGGCTCTTGATTGCTTTCGCTGTATTTCAACTTCGATCCAATTGGTTCTTCCCTATCCTTCTTTTGATTATTGGCGGACGATATCTGCTTTTTTCTACCCTCTATGGCATGCGTATTTATTGGCTCTTGGGGATGAGTTTGGCTTTAGCAGGAATAGCGAGCTTGTACCTGGATTTACCCTTTTACACAGGGGCATTCCTCGGAGGAGGCATAGAAATGCTGTTTGCAGGCATTATTTTTTATTTACAGTACTCTCCTAACAATAGAGTGGAAGACAGTTTTTAATCAGATAGTCCTTAATCAAAGAGCATAAGTACGTAATAGAATTTTCCCCTTTCTTGAAACTTCCATTTTTTTATGCAGTTAATTAGTAAAAGTGATTCACAAAAGTGACTTTATTACAATCCCGGGGAAGGTTGACTAAATTGTGATCAATGGCATACCTGCATTACTCTTCTTACTACAACTTAGACCTATGCAAACAAATATACTTTGGCGCGGCCTGGAATATGATTCGCTAGAGAACTGTTTAGTGACTACTACACAAACAGGCTATGAGATCAATTCAGTAATTGTAGGCCGCTATGAGGGGAAAATTTATCGGGTAGAGTACCGCATTGAGACAAACCAGCTTTGGCAGACCTTATATTTTGAAGTAAAAAGCCAGCATAGCAATCAGATCGAGCGTTTCACTTATCAAATGAATGGCCAGGGGAAGTGGATGAGCAAGGGCAAACCGGTTCCCCAATTTGATGGCTGTATAGACATAGATATTCCCTTAACCCCCTTTACCAACAGCTTACCTATCAACCGGCTGAAGCTAAACCACCAAGAGGTAGAACAGATAGGGGTAATTTATCTTGATGTATTGGAAAGGCAAATAAGGCCTGTTCGACAACAATATCGAAGACTGTCCGATACCACGTACCATTATCAAAATGTGCCAAATGATTTTGAAGCAGTCATTACTGTTGATGCACTAGGGTTAGTGGAGGATTATCCACAGCTATTCCTTAGAGCAGCTCAACTGGAAAGTAATTACATTTAACATTGGTCCCTATATTTACCTGCTTGATCTAGTCCACTACAAAAGGCAATGGGTTGGAGCTTTTGTGAAATCCGGGCATAAGTAAACTGTTTTATAAGTAAAGCCAAAGGGGCGAAAAATGTAACTCAAATCGAAGCTTTTGTAAGCTATTAATTTAACTTTAGCTTTTTCAAAAGCTCTTAACTTTTTGTACACTACTTCTGGGGAAGACCAGTTTAAGCTCTATACCTTATGACAAGCTTAAAAACCATCATCTTTGAAATGGCTCAACCTTGTAAACAACTCAAGGGGCTTGTAAGTCATTTTTGGCAGAGTCGTTGGAAGCAAGGTGTTCAAAACTACTTTTGCTATTACTCGACGGCCAACACAAATGCCGAGCTAGTATTTGCTTTTAGTCCTAAAAATGTACATCGCAGCAATAGTGTATTTGCTACTTTTCAAGGCTATACGCAGACACCTAGCCAGATCCACACAGGTGGCTTTTCAGAAATGTTTGGAGTGTCTATATATGCTCATGCTGTCCCGCTTTTGTTTGGAGTTCGGGTTGCCCAAGTAGCTAACCAATTGATAGATGT
>NZ_JAUKPO010000048.1 GCF_030503435.1 Rhodocytophaga aerolata | reverse complement strand
CTAATTCATTTTGAGCCCTTTATGCTTTTACTAATCCATAGTTCACGTTAACTTAATGAATAGGCTTTGCAGGTAGTGTGAATTTAAGTTCTTTAGGAATTTATTTTGCCCTAATTATTGGTGATAAAAAGATAATTATAAAATAAAGCTTTCAGATGTGGCTTCTAATTAGGAAAAATTTATTACTATATTTTGTAGAAGCTACCTATGGAAAATAACATTGAAACCAGCTATTTGTAAAAAAAATATTAAACAAATTGACTTTGAATTATTTGAGAATTCAATAATAAATTTCATGCTTTAATTAATGAATTGTACTATATCAAACTAAGGTATAACCCACATGTTTGATATAATAAAAAACTTCATAATATCTTGCTTTTGCTTGTATGTGCTTGTATATTAGTATTCTAGAAATAGAAAATTGTACTGAACCGTTTAAGGAAAACGCCGCTATTTATAGAACTTACGCCCAATCCTGCTTGCATCAAGAAAGCAGGGTTGCAACGGCAGAAAAATGAAATGGTTAATGCTAAACTAATTTCGAAGGGCTTCTCAATGTTTACTCATAAATCACATAAAAAAGAAATTGCTCCAACTGAACTTAACAGCACCGCATAGTACTCTATTACGTATCTCTCATTATATCTTAGATAAAAAGCTGCAACGGATTAAGATCCGAAAT
This sequence comes from Rhodocytophaga aerolata, assembly GCF_030503435.1. Taxonomy (GTDB): domain Bacteria; phylum Bacteroidota; class Bacteroidia; order Cytophagales; family 172606-1; genus Rhodocytophaga; species Rhodocytophaga aerolata. The sequence goes on along the minus strand of NZ_JAUKPO010000048.1, from coordinate 27,658 downwards.
TTTTAGTAGCTGCTTTACGAAATATTCAGTTAAAGCAAACGGCTGGTTTACAGGCAACGGTAACTAATTGTTGTGTATAAATAAACTAATAATTATTCCTAAGTAAATCTATTTAACACCTATAATAAATAATAAACTATTGTTTTTTGGCATCTGAAATTGCCTACGCTTGAATAGATGCTGTAATTCCCAAGAGAATTAATAGAATGGGAAAATATTCTACTCACAGGCAATGGCAATGCAAGATTAAGTTTTAATTTTTTAGCCTATTAAATTATCTGATACTAGCTACAACTACAACTAAAACTTATCTTAACTTAAAAGTAAGCTACAAATACCTGCCTGCTAAATAAGTATATACTAAAAGGTTTGCTAATTAGCTTCCATTTTACTCTCAGATTACAACTCCAATTCGTCGTTCGAAGAGCTGCGGTATTAAAGCTTAGTACACCCAGCAGTTCAGCATAAACCAGCATAAAACTAAGCACAATAGAAAACATTGATTCTCCTGTTAACCTTTTCTTTAGATATGAAGAAGGATTTTGATGCAGAACACAGTTCTTCTAATACAGGTTAGTGAAGTAGAGCACAAATTAATAAATACCCACAACCAGCTTTAAGGGAGAACCTAATAAAACTTAAAGAGATGTTCCATATACTTGAAAAGCTACAATTACATCCAGGGTGTTAAGTTATCAATCAGCTATTAAATAGATGCTCATCATCTATTACTCATCACCAGTTTTTCTATGAATAACATCTAAAAAATTTCATACTATGAAATGTTTTATACCTAAAGCTTTCGAAATAAGGAAAAATTCCGTTCTGCTACTACTTCTCCTGCTTGCAATTTTACTGTTGAGCCTCCAGCTACAGGCCCAATCTTTCCCCCCGGGTTTTACCAAAGTACTGGTAGCAAGCGGCATCACTAACCCGATGGCTATGGCTTTTGCCCCAGACGGTAGAATTTTCGTAGTGCAACAGGACGGCACCATAAGAATCATCAAGAATGGAGTAGTATTAGCTACCCCTTTTCTCCAAGTGAACGTTAATTCCCGGGGGGAAAGGGGGATATCAGGTATAGTATTAGATCCTAACTTTTCGAGTAACCAGTATGTCTATGTATACTATACCATACCTGATGGGTCCCGAAACAGAGTAAGCCGGTTTAAAGGCAATGGGGACGTGGTAGTTTCAGGTAGTGAAACAGTACTATTAACTCTTGATCCCTTAAGCAGCTCCATCATCCATTATGGCGGGGCCATGTGTTTTGGTTTGGATGGCAAATTATACATCGGTGTTGGTGATAATGCATATTCGGCTCACGCCCAGAACTTGGCCACCTACCACGGAAAACTTTTGCGAATAAACCCAGATGGTTCCGTTCCGGCTGGTAATCCTTTTTCGGGTTCGGCCCAGAAAAGCCGCGTCTGGGCATATGGCCTCCGCAACCCTTTTACTTTGGATGTGCAGCCAGGCACGGGAAAAATATTCGTAAATGATGTAGGAGAAAAAACCTGGGAAGAAATAAATAATGCTACTACTGGGGGCAAAAACTTTGGCTGGCCCACCGCTGAAGGACCTAGTACCAATCCGGTCTTTGCCAATCCGGTTTACGCCTATCAGCACGGTGCAGGCGATGGCGTAGGATGTGCCATTACAGGGGGGTGTTTTTTAATCCCCCCACCACAAATTATCCGGCAGAATACTATGGGCGCTATTTTTTCCAGGATTACTGCAATGATTGGATCAATATGCTGTCCATTTCGGGCTCTACAGTTACGAGGCTGCCTTTTGCTAACTTTTTAGGTAATTCTTCGATGATAATTGACGTTGGACCAGATGGTAACCTTTATTATTTTGAAAGAAGCAACAACACCCTTTATAAAATTATTTACACCAATAATCCGGCGCCAGCTATTGTGAAACAGCCGGCGAGCATCACCGTATCAGCAGGCCAGACTGCCAGTTTCTCGGTAACTGCCACCGGCACTGCGCCCCTGAAGTACCAGTGGCAAAAGAATGGAGTCAGCATCTCTGGCGCTACTGCTGCCACGTATATCATCGTTAGTACGACCAGTTCGCATGCTGGTTCCTACCGAGTAGTTGTTTCTAATACTGTCGGCAGTGTTACCAGCAATGTAGCTCAGTTAACCGTCACCGGCTATAATAACCCGCCGGTTGCGCAAATTGCCACCCCGCTGGAAAACACCCTTTACCGGGGCGGAGATACCATTCGGTTTTCGGGTAGTGCCACCGATACCGAAGAAGGCACCTTACCCGCCAGTGCTTTTTCCTGGTCAGCCTCCTTTCATCATGACACGCATATCCATGATGGCCCACCGATCGCCACTGGCGTTAAAAGCGGCTATTTTGTGATTCCCCGCACCGGGGAAGTATCGGCCAATGTCTGGTACCGGCTACTACTAACTGTAAAGGATTCCAAGGGCTTAACAAGCACTAAATACCGGGATGTTCTTCCCCGCAAAACTACTTTCAGCTTCACTACCCAGCCAGCCGGGCTTCAGATAACTTTAGACGGGCAACCCGTAAAAACGCCTGCTTCAGTAATAGGGGTGGAGGGAATTAAACGCGCTATCGGCATGATGAACGGACAGATCTTGGCTGGAAAAACCTATGATTTTGCCTATTGGCAACACGGTGGCTCAGCCACGCAAACAATTACGACTCCCATCAGTGATGCTACGTATACGGCAGTTTACAAAGAAAGAACGTTCAACTCGCTTCGGTTGGAAGCTGAGAATGCCACCCTTTCGGGCCTTGTTGTTGCATCCAGTAACTCCGGTTATACCGGGAGTGGTTATGTGGATTATGTTCATGCTACAGGCGATTATGTTGAATGGACATTCAATGTGCCACATACTGGAAGTTACACCATCAGCTTCCGCTACGCTTTGGCCAATATTGCCAGAAGCCTGCAAATAACTGTAAATGGAACAACCGCAATTGCTGCTCTTTCTTTCCCCCGGACCAGTACTTCCTCCTGGAGTACCTGGTCGAACGTGAACATTACCACCAACCTGACGATCGGAACGAATAAAATCAGAGCTACCGCTATTGGAAGCAGCGGCCCCAATATGGATCATATTGTGGTATCCAGAAATACCTCGGCTACCAGCCTGGCGAGAAGCGGGATGGATATCATAGAAAATATTGAAAGCTATTTAATCGTCAGACCGAATCCGGCCCGCAACTATATCACCCTGGATGTTCCTGCAGAAGATGGGGAAGCATTAACTGTATATTTAGTCAATATTCAAGGTAAAGTTGTTTCTACACATACGTTTGAAGGAACAGGAAATGGGATGGATGCCTTCATTATAAACCTTAAAAACTTGAGTAGTGGACCTTATATTATACGGTTGGTAAAAGGAAAAGCAATTACTTCAAAATTAATACTAGTGGAAAATTAAGTTACTTAACCAGCTAATATAGGTTTTATCGATACTATACCCTGTTGGTTGTATATTGAATAATGTGAACTTGGAAAGTAGATGATTGATTTAGCAGGTATAAATTTAATTTTTGTGGTAGAAGAAAGAATAAGCTATTAATTCTGAAAGGAGAAGGGCTAAGGTGATGATAGAATTTAAATGCCGACTATAGTCAGTATCATCATAGATAGTTAGTTTTATGCTAGTATAGATGAACTTGCAACCTTTGACCGGAGTGAACGCCAGGAGGGTAGAGGATCTACCTTCCAACAAGTATTGCTTTTGCTTATAACTTAGAAAGATAGCCATTGATTTTTCCTAGCGAAAGGAGGTAAAATAGTCAATTTAAAAAATATTTTTTCGGACCTATTTCAGACCAGTGGCACATAACTACTTGACTGACAGCAGGCAGGCGACTGCCTTCTAAGCAGTAGGTCTTTGGTTCGAATCCAAACGGAATCACTCTCAAAACCGCTTAATTTGCGAAATTAGGCGGTTTTATGTTTTTAAAATTTCTCTGTAGCCGTTTTGCTGAGATTTTTGGAAGATGTTTTTTTTAATCTAAAAGGGGTGTTTTTGGGCTTTTCGCTATTAACTTTGTAAAAGATCATTTTTTTCTTTAAAACACCATCAATAAATCCCTGAAAGAGGATATAGCCAAATCGCAATACATAAGGTTATTTAAAGAGAACGATTCTGCACAGACTACTACAAAAAAACAGGATTTATACTCCAAATTCATCGGACAGAAGGAGGCGGTGAATGGGTTTACATACTGGTGTAATAGAATCAGTTGGTACATTGAAAATTCAGAGTTTGGGATCAAGTGGGCAGAGATTTATAACAATAAAAGTACCGATTGGGAAAAACAACCTATTCTTACTATTCTAGGCAATGGTGATGAAACAGACCCAGAATTATCTACAAGTCCACCGCTTTTATGAGTAAATACCTTTATATTAGAAAAGTTAGCTAAATACAATTGGCTATGTGTAGTGTATACATAGACCCATGACTGTTGATGCTAACTGGCTACTATTGTGTTTCCCTGCAATACAGCGATTTTCTCCTTAACCTTAACAAATAAATATTTTTCATCCGGATCCAGTTGGTTGATATTTGTTTCCACAAATTTGAGATACTTTTTTCCTGCTTTCACCTCTTTCAGTTGGAAGTGACCCAAGGCTAGGTACATACAAGAAGCAAGACTTTGTTTAGAACATTCATCTAATTTGGCTACTCTATTGAGTATATCTATTCCTGCATTCGTTTTTCCTCTTTCAATAAGTACAGAGCCTCTAGTACTGATGATGGATGGGTCTAATTTTCCTTCTCTATAGGCAAGATCTGAATATTTCTCAGCCAAAATTAGGGAATCTTGATCGTTAAACAATAGGTAATTCCAGGAAAGGCCATTATTTACATAGGACCGGTATAGCTTATCTTTACTTAGTGGCTCATATACTTCCAGGAAAATTTCATAGGCTTTCCTGAAGTCTTCCATTTTCAAGTACATATTAGCTATACCTGCTTTCATGGGTAAATCTTCCGGATACTTTGTTATATAACTCTCATAGATATCTAAAGCCTGCCTGTATTGCTTTTGCTCATAAAGATCAAGTGCCTGAAGTAGTTCATGCCTATTTACCATTTCCTGCACCTTTTCTTGTTTCGAGAAAAAGATAGTTAATAAGGCTAATCCATCAGTTGGCGTTTTTACACCCATCAGATATACATGTGTCGGAACAAGCACATTAATGAGCAAAAACATATTGGCAATAACAAAGGGATTTAGAATTGAAAGTCCTCTCAAACCAAGCAGTTGGGAAGCATGGAAGTCATGCAGTGACATGCCTGCAACAATGCAAATAAGAGTGAAAAGCGGACCCCCTATAATAGTCATGAAATGGTTGAGTCTTATATTGGAATCGGTTCTGTAGGAGATAAGCACAGCACCACTGTTTAAATTGCTGTACAATTGGGCAGGTACCTTAAAGAGGTTAAACTTTAACAGTTCTTCCCCCCGGCCAAATATAATCCGGTAAATGTGAGCTTTCACAGCAAGGCCGAAGATGGCATGCCCTAGTTCATGGATAATAACACCTACTTTGAAGAAGAGTAACAGCAACAAATAATGAATGATACAATTAGCTAGAATATGATACTGTTCATTATTTATCTGATAAAACAGTAGTGCTATAGGTAACAAATAAAAGTAATGCTTGGAAAGGAAAGCAAACAGTAGTTTTTTGTTCATTAAAAAAAGCTATTACAGATTCATACATTTATTTAATACATTGCGGCAAATATTTGTTCTATCAGAAAATAGGAGGATGTTAGATCTGAATAGTTCTTGCGGTGTATAGAGAGAAACTATGCTCCTAATATTCTAATAGTAGATAAAGTAGTTTATACCTATGATTTTATAAGAGTAACTTTGATAAGGATGTTCAAACTTCTCATCAATCCCTGTGACAGGGATCTGTATGCAATATCAAAATTATTTATATAGACTAAATTAAGAGGGCCTGTTTTATTCAGAGAATCTAAAAATTTTCTCCCCAAAAGGTATATGATCCTTCCCCCTATACCTGGTAAAAGAAAGCTGGAAAAATTTTGAGCGACTAATGAATATTTTGAAAACGTTCATTAGTCGCCTATTAATAATCGAATTAAAACGTTGGCCAACGTGTAAGGCGAATCTAATATGTAGACGTATAGGTAATCACCTTTCCCAAGTACAATCCTGCCTTTTTCTTGAGTATCTGCCTAGCTATAGACAAAATCAAAAGTAGTAACTTCTCCATCTTGAATTTTTGAGAGATTTATGTTAGTAGTGTATGCCAGGTGATGTAATATATACAGGTATTTACACCTTTACATATCAAAGTAACAGCTTACATTTTCTTTTGATCTAACATATATATCTATGTTCTACTTTTGTGCTAAGCAGGCTACTATTTTCTTCATTTTACTCTTTGTATACTTCCCCTTTATACTAATTGCCCAGGAGTTTGGATGGGCTAAGCGCATTGGTTATCCGGCTGTGTACAGTGGGTATAATGGAACAACAACGGTAGATAAAGATGAAAACATATATGTAGCAGGGTACTCATACGGCAACAATACATTTGAAATCAATAACTCCAAAGTAGCAGTAAAATATACTGAGGATGGCTTTTTTTTTATTAAATATGACAGTACAGGAAAGGTCATATGGCTACGCGATATTGCTGATCACATAGATGACTTTAATGGGGGCTCAGGGGCACAACTGCTCAGTAGTACTATAGACAATTCCGGAAATTTATGGATTACAGGGTATTATAGATATGGTATAGTATTTAAAGGAATTGCCAGAAGAGACACTTTTTATACCGAGGCGGCGATTGAAGAATTTTTTATTGCTAAATATGATTCCCAGGGAGAACTTTTATGGGCAAAAAGTGCCGGGGGAAGAGGCTATCAACGCGGGGTACAACTGGCTGTAGATGAGCATGGAAATTGTTATGTGGCCGGTCATTACCAAAGCCAGATGAAGTTTAGTGATAGTTTTACACTACCGCCACCTACTCACTTAAATGCTTGTATGTTTCTGGCAAAATATAATAGTGATGGAACATTGCTATGGGCAAAGCGAGTAGAGGGTATTGAGTATTATCATTTTTTAGAGCTGGCGATTGATACACAAGGAAATCCCTATGTTTCTAGTACTTACTCCGGCCGAATGATATATGGGGGTATGGATGGGGAAAAGGAAACTACCCTCTCAATAAACATGTCTTACAATACTTTTCTTGCCAAGTTCAATAAATCAGGAAATGTTGAGTGGGTAAAAACTATTGGTTCTGGAAAAGATTATACAGAATCTTCTGGCATAAATGGCTTAGAAGCGGATTATGAAGGAAACATATACGTGGCGGGTTATCATGGGGCAGCGGTTTCTTTTCAAAGAGTCGGTGTAGCAGATACTACTTTAGCAGCTAATACCCATTTTATAGGTAAATACTCAAGTGAGGGACAACTACACTGGGTAACAGGATTTGTAACAGACGGGAATTTTCAAACCGAACTAGCATTAAACCATGCTAACAAAGTATATATCATAGCGGTTTTTAAAGACAAACTAATTTTCAATAAAAATAGAGTAAATCAGCTTACTTTAACAGCCAATGGTTTCTTGCAGATCGCAATTGCCGGTTTTGAAAATGATGGTAAATTTATTGGGGTACATAAAGTGGTAAGTAACGGGCACCTTTTTGCTCAAAGTATAGCTGTTGGGAATACCGGAAAAATTTATTTTACCGGGCAAATATCTGGAAAAGAAGGGGTAGAGTTTGGTAATATTTCTTTACCTTCTGATACTGCACGAGGCGAAAACGATCTTACTAATTTCATCTGTTCGCTCAAAAGAGTAGAGTATACTGGCAGCTATAACAGCCTGAGGGGAACTGTATTCGCTAATGAGAACAGCAGTTGTGAGAAAGATAGTCAAGAGAGGGGAATTGATAAGATATTCTTAAAAGCTGAACCCGGTCATTATTATACCTCTACAGATAGTCTCGGGAATTATGCATTTTACTTCCCAAAGGGAAGCTATACTATAAGCCAGATCTTGCCTTCTGATACTGCGATAAGAAAATTTATACAAGAGTGTCCGGTTGCACCTACCTCTTATATAGTAAATTTCACCTCTTATGGAAAGGATACGAGTGGCTTTGATTTCGCCAATCAAGTTATTTATAAGCCCTATCTGACCATAGATGTGGCTTCAGACCGCAGAAGAAGATGCTTTAAGAGTACTACTACTGTTCACTACCGCAATGATGGATATGCAAAAGCGGAGAATGTGCAGGTAAAAGTATTCATGCCGGCTTATGTTGTACCTATCAGTGCTTCCATCCCCTGGTCAAACAAGATAGACTCCCTGCTGATTTTCAATATTGGCACACTGGAAGCAGGAGCGAGTAAGACCATTACCATCATTGATTCGGTTATTTGCGGCAATGAATCTATCCGGGGGCTGACGCAATGTACCAAAGCCATCATTACTCCGTTTAACGAAAGCAAGATAGACCCTGCTTGGGACCAATCATATATAAATCTTAGAGCAGTTTGTAAAGAGAATGGATTTGTCCGACTAAGCATTAAAAATACCGGCACCGGACATATGGCCGATAGTGCTGCTTATAGAATTTACCTGGATGCAGTACAGGTTTTTTCTGCCAATTACAAACTCCAGAGCGGGGATAGTCTCATTCTACAAGTACCGGTAAACGGGAAAACCATACGCCTGGAAGCAGACCTAACTGCTCCTCATCCTTACAAGGGACAGCCCATTGTTACCCTCGAAGGATGTGGCAGTGGCGCAAATGTAAAAATTAGCAAAGGCTATGTTGATTTGCTTCCACAAGATGATTCGGGAGAAGAGGTGGAAGTCTCCTGTATGCCTATCCTGGATAGCTATGATCCGAATGACAAAATGGCTAGTCCTGCCGGTGTAAGCCATGATCATATCATTACTGCTGCTGACGAGCTTGAATACATGATCCGCTTTCAGAATACAGGTAGTGATATGGCCTACAATATTACTATAGAAGACACACTGAATGAGGATTTAGATATTGCTACCCTACAGATAGGTGCCTCCTCCCATCCTTGCACCTGGAAAATAACAGGCGAAGGATTGCCTAAAATCATCTGGACATTCCGTGATATTAACTTGCCAGATAGCACAAGCAATGAAGCAAAAAGCCATGGATTTGTGAAGTTTAAAATAAGTCAGAAAAAGGAAAACCCTATTGGTACTTTAATTAAGAACAAGGCCGATATTTATTTTGATTATAACAGTGCCATTACAACCAATGAGACACTTCATACCATTGGAGTATTGCCTTTTACTACAGAAAAAATAGTGGTAGATAATTGCGGCAATGATCCGAGCATTGCACAAGCAGGAGAGGATATGTTGATACAGGAAGTGAACAGCGTGGATTTGCAAGCCATTGCACCATCCAGGGGAGCAGGCAGATGGCAGGTTGTGAAGGGCTCAGGCAAAATAGTTAGTCCTTTTAACCCTATTACTCTTGTTACAGATTTAGCGATTGGAGAAACTGTTCTTGAATGGTCTGTAAGCTTGTGTGATAAAGTGAGCAAGGATAGTATCCGTATAGAGAGAGCAGTAATTCCTGCAATGCCAATTGTAAATAATCCTGCACCATACTGTGCAAGTGAACCTATAGCAGCTATAACAGCTGTAGGCCAGCAGATCAGCTGGTATAATGATGCTGCCCGCAAAGAGAAGATAGCAGAAGGAAACAGCTATCAGCCTCTGCTGACCCGGACAGATACCTTTTATGTTACCCAAAGTGTGAGTGGCTATGAAAGCCTTGCTAAAAGAGTCATTGTGCGAATCAAGCCTACTCCCCAGGCCCCACAAGTGGATGCTGCTGGCTACATCTGTGAAGGGAAACTGCTTTCTCCTCTGATAGCTTCCGGTGAGCATATTGTTTGGTATAGTGATGAAAGCCTAAAGAGAAAAATTGCAGAGGGAAATACTTTCCGGCATCCTGTAGTAACAGGTGACCTGTATGTTACCCAGCAGGTAGAAGGTTGCAGAAGTAGTGCAACTAAAGTAACATTCAGGCCTAGAGGTGTAGAGTATGATAAAATGTATGTATCTAATGTGATCACACCCAATGGAGATGATAAAAATGATACCTTCACTGGGCCTCAATTTCCGGAAGGAAGTTGCATAGGGAATTTCTTGCGGATTGTAATTTATAACAGGTGGGGAAAACAAGTGTATGAAAGCAGCGATGCTAATTTTTCCTGGCAAGCGACACAGGTGGCATCAGGTGTATATTTTTATTCGATCCAGTATAGCAACTTCAGTTATAGGGGCAGTATTAGCATTTTGCGCTAATTCATTAGTTGTTATTTATAGTGGAATTAGAGGACATAAGTACTTAAGTACCATCTACAAATAAGTTGAACTTATCTCTAGCATAAAAAATGATATATTATTTTCAATTAAAAAGAAAAACAACTTGACGACTTAAAATTTCTATCAAAGGAATCATAAAATCACTTTCTTAATATTTACTTGTACAATACCTGTCACATTTATCCTTCCGCAATAGCCTCCGGATGCTATTTTGATAATTGACCCTTATTAATTCTCAAGTTTATGAGGAAACTATACTTGGCCTTTTGTGTACTACTTGCCTGCTGGCTGTTACCAGAAAATAGTTTGGGACAGGACTTCGAGTGGGTGAAAAAGATTACCCCCGTTCCCGAATGGAAGAGGGTGAAGGACCGGCAGTACCTCAACTTGACTTCTGCTTGGGCTGATCTAGTTGGAACCGACACACAGGGAAACGTTTTTGTGGCGGGAGGAGTAAGGGATTCCACCAAAGTGAACATCGATGGTACAGCTCCAATGTATTTTCCAAATAGTGGTTTTTATGTCGCTAAGTATGATAAGCTTGGGCAGGTTATATGGGCAAGGTACATTGGAGGAGGTAGCCTCAATGCGGAAAGGTCAGGTCAACTTAAAGGTCTTTCAATTGATAAGATGGGTAATTTTTTCCTGACAGGTTACATTTCTGATACTTCAGTTACCTTTAAAGGAATCCATAAAGAGGTTCGATTAAGCAATCCGGACAACTTTCAAGTGGGATTTTTAGTAAAATTCGATAATCAAGGAGAATTGCTTTGGGGGAAAAGCTTCAAGCACTCCCACACGCCCGGGACAGCTTTGGCTACGGATAGAAATGGAAATGTGTGTGTTGTTGGTAGCTTTCCTCAAAACGGGGTAAGTTTTGATGAAAACAATTCTATTCCTTTCCGGTGGAATACTAATAATTTTTACCTTGCAAAATATAACACTACGGGTAAACTGCTGTGGTTTAGAACCGGGACGGGGACGATAGGAGATTATCGTTTTGTATCAATGGATACCCCAGGCAATGTATACCTTGGCGGAAGTTTTTATAACCAGGCTACCTTTGAACAAGATAACCAGGAATTGGTTTTGAAAACCAATACGATTACAAACATATTTTTGGCAAAATATGGATTGGATGGTCAACTTGCCTGGGCAAAGCAGATAGGATCAGGTGGAAAACCCCAGACAAATGGAAATACCAATTGGGCTATTTGTTCTGGAATAACCACCGACCTTTCCGGCAGTGCCGTTTATATGAGTGGATATCATACTGATAGTGTCACCTTTGAGGCGGGCAAGCTAAATCAAATGAGTCTTCCAGCCAAGCAAGTATTTGTAGCAAGGTTTAATCAGGATGGTAACTTAGTTTGGTTAAAGGGCTTTGACGCGAATTCTAATGATTTTGGGCCTAAAATTACTTCTGATGGGCAAACTAATCTGTATTTAACAGGCCCTTACCACAAACACATTACCTTTAATAAAGGATTGGATGACGAACTTACTCTAAACAGTGAGCAGACAAAGTTTTATCATTCATTCATAGCAAAATTTAATACAAACGGAAACTTTGGGTGGGCAGTAGTAGCCAAAGGGGATAGTGGCGTATATATTCGCGATCTGACTGCAAGGGGCGGCCACATATATGCGGTAGGTGAATACCACGGCAAATCGCAATTTGGAAATATAAATGTTGAGCCTGTACCAGTCCCATCAGGGGTTTATATTAGTCAAAATAACGTTGTGCTTGATGTAGCCGAAATAGGCTTTCAGTACACCAATAATATGATTCGGGGCAATGTTTATGAAGATGAAAACGGTGACGGGAAAAAGGATGTATCTGATAAACCCTTGGGAAATATTATTATAAAAGCAGAACCTGGACCTTATTACACTTCTACTGACAGCTTGGGAAATTATATATTGTATGTAGATAAAGGGAACTTCACAGTAAGCCAGCAACTTCCAGATGATGGCAAAAGCATTTGGATTAAGCAGAGTTATCCCCAGCTACCAGATACTTATCAATTGATTTTTAATCATACCGGACAGGATACCACCGGTTTCGACTTTGGCAACCAGGTTACTAAAGTTCCTTCACTGCGGGTAGAGGTAGCCACTGACCGCCGTCGCCGCTGTTTCCGCAGCAACACCACCGTTCACTACCGCAATGATGGCTATATGGCGGCTTCCAACGTACAGGTACAAGTCACTTATCCAAAGTACGTTATTCCCCTCTCCTCAAGCACGGCCTGGAGTAGCCAAAAGGACTCGCTGCTTATCTTCGACATCGGCACCCTTCAGCCCGGTCAACAAGGTACTATCACTCTTATTGATTCGGTTTTCTGCGGAAACGAAGCTATTCGCGGTTTGACCCAGTGTGTAAAGGCAATCATTACTCCAAAGAACGGCTCTCCCACACCTGATCCGCGTTGGGATAAGTCGGATCTGGAACTGAAAGCCCTCTGCAAGGACAATGGCTTTGTGCGACTCACCCTGCTCAATTCCGGCACCGGTGCGATGGCTGACTCTGCTTTCTACCGCATTTACCTGGATGCTGTGAAGGTTTTTGAAAGCAAGTATAAGCTGGCAAGCAAGGACAGTTTAACGCTTGAAGTACCAGTTAATGGCAAGACTATCCGCCTGGAAGCTGACCTTCGGCCTTATCATCCCAACAGTAATCGCCGGCCCAGCATCACACTTGAAGGTTGTGGTGGTGCGGATAAGGTGAACATCAGTAAAGGATTTGTTAATCAGTTGCCACCGGATGATATGCCAGAAGAAACAGCCCTTTCCTGCCTTGAAATCCTTGACAGCTATGACCCCAATGACAAGCAGGTAAGTCCGCAGGGAGTAGGACAAAATCATATTATTGCCAAGGGGCAAACGCTGGAGTACCTGATTCGCTTCCAGAATACGGGCACTGATGTGGCGTATACTGTCACCATTCAAGATACACTCGATGAACATCTAGATATTGCTACCTTGCAAATCGGGGCGGCTTCGCATCCTTTCAGCTGGCGTGTAAGTGGCAAAGGAAAACCATTTATTACCTGGAATTTCAAAGACATTAACCTGCCAGATAGCAGCAGCAACGAACACCAAAGCCACGGCTACGTACGTTTCCGCATCAGCCAAAAACCTGAAACTGAGCTGGGTACCACCATTACCAACCAGGCAGCCATCACCTTTGACTTCAATAGTCCGGTGTTAACCAACTTAACCGTTAATACCGTCGGAGATATTCCTCAGGCCTTGAGCAGTGTTCCGGTAGATGTTTGCCAAGGGAATTATCCTACACAGGCCTATGCCGGCGAAGATATATTGCTGCAAACGATTGGGACTACAGCTTTACAGGCCAATGCTCCTCAAAAAGGGAGGGGCCGGTGGAAGCTGATCAGCGGGAAGGGTACAATCGCTGACCCTGCTAATCCACAGTCAATGGTAACTAATTTGGGTGCAGAGAAGAACATCCTGGAATGGACCATTACCCTGTGTGATAGTATTTCCCGAAGCCGGGTAACCGTGGAGCGGGTAATCCCCCTTCCGGAGATTCCCTACCCAACAGTAATAGTTTGTGTGGGCGAAACCATTTCTCTTTTGGCAAGTGGAACGAACTTGATTTGGTACGCTGACGAACAATTGACCCGTAAACTGGGGCAAGGCAGCAACCTGCATCCTGCTACGGGTGGCGATTTCTATGTAACGCAAACCATCGATGGCTACGAAAGTCAGCCTGCCAAAGTGACGGCAAGGGTTCAATCCCGCCCGACACCGCCAGTGGTTACAGGACCTGCCCGTTTGTACTGTCAGGGTGAAAAAATTGAACCATTGCAAGCAAATGGAGAAGGCATTCGTTGGTACGCTGATTCTCGATTGATGCAACTGCTAAGCACGGGCGCTGCCTTCCAACCTGCCATCACTACTTCGGCCACCTTCTACGCCACACAGACCGTAGCTGGCTGCCAAGGGGAGGCCATTTCGGTTCAAGTCATTATTCAGCCGGCTAAGGTTTCCCTGCAGATGAAAGGAGATACACTCATCGCTCCGCTTGCCGATGCCTACCAATGGTACTTTGAAGACCAAATTCTAACTAACGCTACTGCGCAGTGGCTCCTAGCCCGAAATACAGGTAATTACCACGTTGAGTTAAAGAAAGAAAGTTGCATGGCTTCATCCGATTCGGTCTATCTCTCCATTCACATTCCAGCCGGTACTTTGAAGTTTGCTCCTAATCCCAGTCCGGACCGGGTTCTGGTGGAACTAGTGGCCAATGCTACGGGTAGGGTGGAAGTACGTTTGTTGAATACCCTGGGTCAATTGGTGCAGCAGGCTATCTGGCAGAAGCCAACGACGATACTAAACCAGGAACTGGAGATAAGGCATTTGGCTAGGGGCGTTTACTTGGTGGAGGTAAGTACGAGCGAAGGGGTACTGGTAAAGAAACTGGTGAAGAACTGACCCTCGTTTGTTTGGCAGTTGCAGTCATTGGTGTTCTTTTTATTCTTCGTACTGATTATTCCAGCTAAGAATACAGTTTTATACTCATTGTTGTACACGGACGACCATTTGCGGGTATTGACAGCTAGGCTTACCCTCTTTCCACGATTCCAGCTAAACAAGTTCACCTAGATGGGTAAAGGATCTTTCACTACTTACTATCAGGAATGGCCTATCTATTTACAATAACAAATGCTTCAAAATAAACCGTTCCAAAAAGTAGCAGTAAGAACAGGCCTTACTTAGTGGAAAAGCTGGAGGGAAAATAATGGACAGATATTATAGTCTCAGAACACCAAGAGCCATCAATGATAAGTTGATGGCTCTTGCTAGTGTTAAGGTTTAACTCATATTCTACTAAGCTAACTTACTTCTGCTTATAAACTGGATTGGATATGGAAATCCTTTCATAGATAAGTAAGACTTATACTAAATAAGTAGGAATCAACGAATAGTAAGCTTTTTTACTACCATCCCTTTTTGTGTTTCTATATATAGCATGTAAATACCTGCTTTGATTCCTGAAAGAACTATCTCTTTTTTCTGATCTATGCTTGTAAAGTCATGGATTATTAATGTTCTCCCGATTGGATCTAGTAAGCTTACTTTTGCTTGCCAACCTAAAGGCAGTTCAACAAACACAGTACCTGAAGCAGGATTTGGATAGACTCTTATTTGTAAAGATAGTTCTTCCAAACCTGTAGTAATTTTCTCATAGGTAAATATTTCAGACATAGGAGATGTACATTCATCCACACTAACGCTTACCGTATAATTGCCACTTTCACTTACTTGGATTCGCTGAGAGGTAACTGGTATAGCATTGCCGTTCATAAACCATTGATAAGAGGTACCTGCTATACTGCAAAACAGACTATCAGAAGACGATTGTGTAACTATAGGTGTTGGAGGTAAGGGTTTTACAACTGCTTTACTAGCTATTTTTTCAGTCTCATACCCTGACTCGGTTATGGAAACATAGTAGGTGGAAGTTGCTGACAGAACTGGTGTTGTGAATACAGAACCAGTAGCAACCACACTAGCAGTGTCCCTTGCATGATACCATCGATATTGATTGGTATCACTTCCACTTGCTCGGAAAGTAATACTTCCCTGCCCGCAGACACTATCTACAGTTATTACGGTAGGAGGAGAGATTCTTTTAATGGTGACTACACTTACTGTAGAATCAGTAGCACAAGAATTAGAAGAAACCTTCCATTCGAAGATATTTTCTCCATATCCTATATCAGCAATTAAAGAAGCAGGATTAGTTAAATCTTTAATAATACCTTGCCCTTTTAGTAGCTTCCATTTTCCTTCTCCATAAGTTGGTAAATCGGCTTGCATGTATATTGTATCTTGTCTGCTGATAAATCTGTTATTTCCTGCAAATGACTTGGCTGATGGCAAACAAATGGTGATAGCAGGCATGTTACCTGAAGGAATTATCACTGGTATATCATAGATGGTATTGAAAGTAGTATTGGTGCGAACAGGCTCATTGTAGTCAAAGAAAATATCGGCAAAGTTGTCTATCTGTGTCTTCTCTGGCAGATTAGCTTTGGGTTTTATGCGGAACTGAATATATCCGTGGCTTTGGAGCTCGTTACGATTGCTGTCAGGGAGCATAATATTATCGAAGGTGAAGGTAAGGACAGGTTTTCCTTTGCCTGATACAGTTATTTTATATGAATGGGAAACTGCCCCTACTTGTAGCGTACGTATATCTAAGTGCTCAGATAAGGTATCTACCACTACCACTTTATAGGCCACATCTGTCCCTGTGTTTTGAAAACGTATCACATAATCCAAGGCTTTGTTCGTAGGTGTATAATGTTCACTACCTATGCCTTGTGGAGAAACCGTTTTATCATTGGGATCAAAGGAGTCAATAATAGGCAAGCATTCAGTGGCTATTTCAAGTTCCTCTTCCTCTTGAACTTGTTGGTTAACATATCCTTTACTTACAGTTCCCTGTTTATTAGTTCCACAAGCTTCGATCGTGATATGACTTTGAATACGTGATGGATGATATAGACGCTGGTCAACCTCCAAACGCATAGTTTGTCCGTTAGCTGGTACTTGTAAGATCAGGCTATCACCTTTGGCAAGCTTATAGTTAGCCATAAAAACCAATTGGGCATCGAAATAAATCCGGAAAGCACTGCTATCGGCCATGTTACCTTTACCAGAATTATATATGCCTAAATATACCCTGCCATTCTCCAGGCATTTGGCTTTCAAGGTTATATCTGACTGATCCCAGTTTCCGGAAGGGGTACTGCTATTAGCAGGTGTAATCCAGGCTTTCGTACACTGAGTAAGATCGCGAATAGACGAATTGCCACAAATCACTGAATCTTGAATTACAATCTTCCCACAAGCATCAGCAGATAGAGACCCAATATTAAAAATATAATTATTGTTGGTATCCTTTGTATAAACGGCATTTGCACTTTTCAATACCACATACTCCGGAAGCTGTACATATACTTTTGCATCGGCCGCATCAGCTGTACCATTATTGCAATAGGAAACAGTAGTGGTATTAGTAAAACACCTTCTTCGCCTGTCAGAAGAAACATTAACTGAGAGTTGTGGGAGAAGGGCGATTTGATTAGCAAAATTTAATCTGGCAATACTCTCATTAGAACCAGTAAAATGGACCAAATGAGAATTGGGAGTTATTGGACATGTTTGTTTAATAAAAGCCGCTTTTGTCTCTGAAATTACTTGCTCAATGGTGTACCTTCCGGTATCTACTGCTAATGTGTAGTTTCCTAAGGAATCTGTAAAACCATAGAAATCTCCTGGTTTAGCAACTACCACCATACTAGGAATGCCTTTTTCTCCTGCATCTTTTACACAATTGCCATTCGTATCCTCATAAACTGTACCTTTCAAAAGGTTGTAAGTAGGTACATGCATATCTTTCGAGAGAGCAGCAAAGTTAGATACGCCTTTACCTTGTATAGATTGGAACATTCCACCTAAGTAAATCACTGAGTCATAAATGGCAATTTCATTGACTGAGCCAACTAGGTTAAGGTTAGGGTTCCATGAAGTAACTTGCCCGGATATTGCATCGAAAGCAGCTAATCCATTTCGTTCTTGACCACCTATCGTAGTAAATAACCCACTTGCGTAAACTATATTATTAGAAGCAGCTAATTTTACAACATACCCTAAACCACCGGTTGGATTGGGATACCAGGAAATGTTTTTCCCGGTGGTAGCATCAACAGCGGCCAAATTATATTTATCAGTAACGTCTGTAAATAATAAATCTCCTCCCACATACACTCTGTTATTTGCTATAGCGAGTGCTTCTATAGTTCCACTATTTACCAGATTAGGGTTCCAAGGAGTAATTTGACCGGTTGTAATATCAAAAGAAGCCAGACTATTTCTGGTTTCATTAGCAATCAAACCAAATCTACCGCCTACGTATAGTTTTTTATTTGAAATAACTAATGTTGTTATATAGTCATATTCATGAAGGTTAGGGTTCCAAGTAGTAGCTAGCCCTGTTGCAGTATGGATAGATGCTAATTTATTTCTACTTTCTCCCCCAATAAAAGCAAAATCTCCTGCTATATATATCATGCTGCCTGCAAGGGCCAAGCTTTGAATGCCGATATTGTAATCGGATGTATTAGGGTTCGGGTTCCAGGCAGTGACTTGTCCGGTAGTAATATCGATAGCAGCTAAATTGTTCCGGCTTTCTTTGCCTATTGAATTGAAAGTGCCGCCTACATAAAGTGTATTCTCAGCAAATGCTAGTGCCTTTACCGGGCCATTCGACTCAGGTTTCCAGGCAGTGGCTTGTCCGGTAGTAATATCGATAGCAGCTAAATTGTTCCGGCTTTCTCCATCTACAGATGTAAATTCCCCTCCAACAAATATGGTATTGTCTGAAATAGAAATATTATATACAGCTTTATTCATTATAGGGCTCCAAGAGGTTGGTTTACCCGTAGCCGCATCTATAGCAGCTAGATGTTGCCGGTTTTCTCCGCCAACTAATGTAAAATTGCCACCTACATAAACAATGTTATTAGAAACTGCTAAACTGCTAATCCCCCAATCATATTTTGATCCTCCAATTAATGGATTCCAGGCAGTAGCTTGGCCTGTAATTCCATCAATGGCAGCTAGATTGTCTCGGCGTTCTCTGCCTACAGCTGTGAAAAATCCACCTACATAAATAATATTACCTGAAACGGCTATAGTGATTACCCTAGGTGCATAACTACTATTTGAAATAGACAAATTAGGATTCCAGGCAGTAGCTTGTCCGGTAGTAACATCTAGTGCAGCCAAAAGATTTCTACTTTGACCTCCAATAGAGGAAAAGTAGCCCCCTACGTATACAGTGTTACCGGAGATCGTAATCGTATGTATCAATGAGTTAGCATTAGGGTTCCAGGCGGTAGCTTCTCCGGTAAGTGCATCAATGGCTGCTAAATGATTTCGACTAGCTCCTCCTATAGACGTAAAATCACCTCCTACATAGATAGTATTATCAAAAAATGCAAGGCTATACACATGCCCATAAAGATCTGGACTAGGATTCCAAGCTATAACTTTTCCGGTGGAAGCATCTAGGGCAGCTAAATTGTTTCTATTTACTTCTCCAATAGAGGTAAAATCTCCTCCAATAAATAAAGTATTATTGGATAATACAAGCGTATTTACTGTGCTAGTTAAGTTATATGGTTTGGTTAGAATAGGATTCCAGGCTTGATTTAACATGCCATTGGGAAGGAGATGTGCTAAGCCTGTTCTTGCTTCCCCTTGTACTTGCGTGAATGACCCACCTATGAACCAGCCTCCCTTACCATCGGGTATGGATGTATTTACATTTCCTATGATTTTAAATGAAGGAGTTTGATCTAACTCGCCATCGGAAAGATTCATAACAACTCCACTTCCAGTATTAGGGCCAACATACGAAAAGGCTCCTCCCAAATAAATTGTATTTCCATTACGCACTATTGTATTGACCTGACCATCAGTTTCCCACAGATTGGTATCCAGTTCCTGTGCTTGAAGTGCTCGGAAAATAAAAAGACAGAGTAAAAGAAAGTAAATTTTTTTCATGAAAGAATTGAAAGTATACCTTAAAATTTTATTTACAATACCTCAGTTAATGCTTAAATACTTAAGTGGGTTTAGTGAATAATATATTATCAAAGGTTCACAAGTATTGTAGAGATAAGTAAGTTGAATCCGAAGGGGCTCATTTTAACACGTTAATTATTCCTTTGGCTGTCTTGAAGCAGGGAGAATGACCGGATAGATGATAGTAGTAAGCCCCATTGGATAATCCTGCTGCATTCCAGTCATTTTGGTATTCACTGCTCCGAAATACTTCTTTTCCCCATCGGTTATAGATGGTTAAACTGATCTTGCCAAATCCATTCTTGACGACAAAAAAATCGTTGGATTGATCATCGTTCGGCGTGATCACATTGGGTATTTCTACCTGCCCAGGATCTAAGATTTGTACCGTTATTTTTCTTGTAGCTATGCAATAGCCATTGCTTACCTGTAGAGTATACTCTCCACTTTGTTTTACTTCTAAGCTAGGTTCTGTGCTGTTGTCAGACCAAAGGTAAGTGTACTCCTCTGTTGGTTTATTCAAAGTCAGGACAAGTGGAGTATGGCAAACAGTAGTATCTAGAGGAAGTGAAATCTCAGGATACGGATATACTTGTATGGGAATAGGCGCTGATACTGCCTCACAATGCCCAATGCTTTGCATTTTCACCTGATATGTTCCTGCTTCTTTAACAGTTAATTGATGAGTTGTTTCTCCGGCTAATGCAGTATTATCTTTCAACCACTGATAGAAGTACCCACTTTGCTGATGGGTTGATAAAAGGGTTGACTCGCCTGCACAAAGATGAGTTTTGCCATGAATGGTCACCATAGGTATACTAGTAGATGAGCGGATAATCTCTACTTGAGATGAAATGCCCTGACAAGAAGCTGGCGAACCACTGACCTCTACATAATAGATTCCTTCGTTGGATATGAGTAAAGAATCGGTAGTTGCCTCACTGATCAACTGGTTATTCAAATACCATTGATAGGACGTATAACCTGGTGTAGCCATCAGTTTAACAGTTCTTGCCTCACAAAGAGTAGTTCCTTGCGGTGTAGTGATGCTGACTTTTGGTTTAGCAATGACACGCACAGTTGTTTGCAGCGAATCCAGGCAGCCAAATTGGTTTTCAGCATAGACTGTATAAGTAGTGGTAACTAAAGGAGCAGCAGAAGGTGAAGAGGAGTAAGGATCATCTAATCCGGTTGTCGGCTTCCATCGATAGGTATTTCCTCCTTGAATACTTAGTTCTACCCGTTCACCTTCACAAATGGTTTGATCAGGAGAAATTTGTAACGCCTGCCATACTTCTGATTGGATATGATCCGAAACACCTGTCGAGAGGATGGTGCTCACATCTATCTGACTGAAAGTAGGTGTTGCCACATTAGGATTCTCTACAACGGTGATCTGACAGCCATTCACATGGGGGATATAGAGCTTGCCATCTTTGCCTAGTTCTATCTGTCCTAAACCTTCTACAATGGTGTTTTGGCAGTTTGCCGTGTTGTAAGGGATCGTCCAAGAGGAAGAGGTTCCAGAAGCTATGTCGTACCTGAACAAATTGGGAGAAGAGATATTGCCAAAGAAGTTACGGTTGTTCCAATCACTAGCATACACTTTCGAAGCATCCGCAGAAAACTCGATACCATACAGGCCATTGGTAGCAGCAAAGCTTACTGTTTTTGCATTACTGATCACTCCTGTTACCGGATCAAAATCTGAGAGGAAGACTTTGTTTTTATAGGTAACTGCATAAGCTAATCTGCCTTGGTGAAAATCCAGTTCCCCTCTGCCATTGTGCGATTCTGCATTGAAGGTCTGCAGGAGTGTGCTTGAAGAAATACCTTTGGCATCGATCTTAAATCGTTTAAAACCACTGTAGCATTGATAGGCAAGCAGCCAGTAATCTGAAGAGCAGGGTATCTTTACTATTTCCAACCCTTCGGCATAACTGTTTCCTGGATCTATTGCTATATTCTTGCTTACTACCTCGCCCAAGCCTCCCCGAAGGTTCATATCTACTAAAGCATAGTACAGCGCAGAGCAAAGCTGATTGTTATAGAAAATGTAGAATTTAGCAGGATCAGCCGGGAAGGGGCAAATGACAATTTCTGAAGAGGAAGGATGAGCCAGGATACCTGCAGAGCCAGGCAGAAGAGTTCCATTTTTGTCATAGACCCCGCTGGCATTTACCCAGAATTTGAGGTTTCCATTTAGGTCTTCCACATGCGCTATACCTTCTCCAATAGAAGCTCCCGAACCAATGCCCGTATAATTATGAGTAGGAGAGGAGCCAGAGAAGTTTAACCTGAGAATGTTAGTGGTGCTATTAAAGTACAGATTCTGTACGGAAACCTGGCAATAGCCAAGTTGACTTTGGAGAATGAAGAGAAGAAATACGAGTAAGTAAAGCAGTCGCATTGGTGAAATCAGAATGCTTGAAGAAACAGGGCTAGCTGCACAAGTTCTTTAAGCATCCATGTTAAAAATTTGTTTACTAACTAGTAAGTTATAGGAAAAACAAATAGTGACACACTTGTTCTTTCGTGGGAAAGAGTATCTCCAAATTAGAATTAGTAAGATATACCTTCGATTTAAAGCTAAGCTGAATTTTTCTATAAGATATTTCAATAGCTTGATAGAAGAGCTTTAGAAAAGTATTCAATAAATTAATTTATATATGGATAGAAAGAAGTTTATCACGGATAAAATCAGAATAGATTTGCTTGTTTATTACATAGATTTGTCTCAAATAAAATAATGGTTTTACTACCTGAAATTAGTTTAGCTATACTAGATATTTGCCATACAACATCGTCATATTAGCTTGATAGCTATATTTTTATATATAAATTAATTTAATAAATTACTTAATTACACTGTGCATCATATATTAGATTAGAGTTATATCTTGATAAATCTTTTTTAATGCCTTCATTTTGCTGCAAAGAAAAGAGATATTTCAAGGACATACCTTACATGCTTCTACCTATCCCTCATTACATGCTAATTTCTACTTTAGTAAATACAGGTATTAAGCATGTATGATTTTAAATAGAATGCCAAAAAAAATCCATTTCCACTTTTTTCTTTTTCTTTCTCTCTTATTTCATCAAGTGTGTGCCCAGAAAATAGAACTTGATTCAGCAATGTCTACTACAAATGGGACAGTTGAAGCAATTGCACAAAAGGGCAATGTTATTTATCTAGGAGGACAATTTTCGTATGTTGGCCCAAATACAGGTGGAGGGGCAGAAATTAATCTAAATGAGGGAGGATTAGTTAAAAAACCTCTTTTAAAGATAGATGGAAAAGTTCATATAGCCATACCTGATGGGAGAGGAGGATGGTATATTGGCGGAGTATTTACACACGTTCAAGGTGTTTCCCGTCACGGTTTAGCTCATATTTTACCTGATGGATTTTTGAATAAAAATTGGAATCCGAATCCTGATCAGGGTGCATCCATAAATGCCTTAGCTATATCAGGAAATACAGTTTATGTAGGCGGGCAGTTCACCTCCATTGGCGGACAAAATAGAAGCAATTTAGCAGCTGTGGATGCTGCTACTGCATTAGCTACAGCTTGGATGCCTGAGGCAGATAGTATTGTGAATGCAATAATTTTATCCAGTAATACAGTTTATGCAGGTGGTTCATTTAGTTTTATTGGCGGAGAGATTAGAAATAATTTAGCTGCTCTTGATCCCGTTACCGGTTTAGCTACCTCCTGGAATCCGGATACGAATGGACAAGTAATAACTTTAGCTATATCAGGAAATACAGTTTATGTAGGCGGGCAGTTCACCTCCATTGGCGGACAAAGTAGAAGCAACTTAGCAGCTGTGGATGCTGCTACCGCATTAGTTTTACCTTGGAAACCAGATGTGGCCGGTAGTATATTGGACATTGATATTCTCCAGAATACAATTTATGTGGCGGGACGATTTTTTGTAATCAGTGGACAAACAAGGAATGGAGCTGCAGCCATTGATGCTGCTACTGGGTTAATAACGACATGGAATCCTGCTGTAGTTGGAAGTGTACGGAGTCTTGCTATATCCGCAAATACAGTTTATTTAGGAGGAAGCTTTGTCAATGTTGGGGGACATACAATTAGAAGAAATCTTGTAGCTGTTGATGCAACTACTGGGTCCGCTATTCCCTCTGATACTGATGCAAATAATCTAATAGAGTCACTTACCCTTTCAGGAAATGCGTTATTTGTAGGAGGTGAGTTTACATCTGCTGGAGGGAGGGTTAGGAACAACTTAGTTGCTATTGATGCTACTTCCGGACAACCACTTTCCTGGAATCCAAACCTTGATGTTAATGGATATGTATATGCAATTGCCATTTCTGAAAACATTCTATATGTCGGAGGGAGGTTTACTTCTGTAAATGGACAAGAAAGGAATGGGCTTGCAGCCATAGATGCTACTACAGGAATGCCCACTTCCTGGCACCTGGATGTTAAGGATAGAGATTATACAGGTACAATTTATACACTAGTTCTTTCAGAAAATACGCTATTTGTAGGAGGTTATTTCAACATCTTTGGAGGGCAAAGCAGGCGTGGGTTAGCGGCTGTCAACACTATTACAGGACAATTAACTTCCTGGAATCCCACGGCTAGTAACACGCATGCTGAAGTTAATACTATAGTGGCAATAACATGTACAGGTAATACAGTGTATGTGGGTGGAAGCTTTAATAGGATGGGTATATATACCCGAAATCATTTAGCCGCAATTGATGCAGTTACTGGGCAGATTTCTTCATGGAATCCAGATGTTGGAGGAGCGACCACTGATTGGGGCGTCCATACGTTGGCATATTCAAATAATATTGTCTATGTAGGAGGAGGATTTTCTACTATTGGAGGGAAAAGCAGAAATGCATTAGCGGCTATTGATGCTACCACCGGACAGCCTACTTCCTGGAACCCCATATTAGAAAGAGAACAATATTCCCCTGAAGTATATGATTTATCTTTTTCAAAAAATATGATTTATGTCGGTGGAAATTTTAGTACTATTAATGGACAAAAGCGAAGCAGTTTAGCAAGTATAGATGTTATTTCAGGGCAACCTGCTTATTGGAATCCGGATCTGAGAGGATACGTATTTTCAATGGTTATTGGTGGAAATAATTTATATGTGGGAGGTTCATTAAAAAATATAGTAGGAACAAATATTACATTCTATGGGTTTGCAGGCTTCAAAATTAGTCAACCTCAGCAATTTGTCAAAGGTGCGATTTATGAAGATGTTAATGGCAATTGTGTAAAAGAGACAGCTGAAAAAGGTATTCCTGGTATGGTAGTAGTTGCTCAACCTGGAAATTATTTCACCTCCACAGATTCCTTGGGTAATTATACACTAGCCGTAGATACAGGCCGATATACTATCGAGCAAGTAATTCCTCAAGATAAAGCATCGTTAATTAAACAAATCTGTCCAACTGATCCTCCTATCTATCAGGTACATGTAACAGAGAACCAATCAACAATTAGCGGAATAGATTTTGCCAATCAACTACAATATAAGTCTCTGTTGTCGGTAGATGTCTCCTCAGACCGCCGCCGCAGATGCATGAGCAGTACTACAACTGTTACTTATCAGAACGCTGGGAATAAAGAAGCAGAGAATGTGAAGGTGTATATACAACTGCCGGAATATGTAGCACTGATTAGTGCCAGTATCCCTTATACGCAGGAAAAAGAAAATACATACCTGTTCAACTTAGGGACTCTTGCTGCTAATCATTATGGAAGCATTTACATCAAAGATTCGGTAGTGTGTAATAATCCCTCTATCCGGGGTCTTACCCAATGTACCAAAGCCTGGATTACCCCGGCAAACACTATAGAGCTATCTCCTGAGTGGGATGGATCAGATCTTACCTTAAAAGCTAAATGCCTGGAGAATGGAAGAGTGCGGGTAGCTATCCTAAACAATGGACATAGCAGTATGACCGATAGCACCTCATTCCGTCTATTTCTGGATGCAACACTCGCATTTACTTACAAATTTAAACTAGCCAAAGGAGATAGCTTGATACTGCAGGTTCCTGCTAATGGTCAGACGCTTCGCTTAGAAGCAGACCAACGCCCGGGCCATCCTAGCAAACAACAGACCAATATAACTATCGAGGCTTGTGGCACGAATACCGAAGGGAAAGTGAGTTTAGGGTATGTAGACCAACTTCCCCAGGATGATGCAGAGCCGGAAGTAGCTATCAACTGCTTGCCTATCATCGACTCCTATGACCCTAATGATAAACTTGTCTCTCCTGGTGGGGTAACTGAATATCATTATACCTGTACAAACACCCCACTCAATTACAAAATCCGCTTTCAGAACACGGGTACTGATATAGCCTATAAAGTAGTAGTGGTAGACACACTTTCCGAGCATTTGGACATTAGTACCTTGAAGATGGGAATCGTATCTCATCCCTATAAACTTTCTGTCTCGGGCAAAGGACAGCCTGTTCTTACCTTTACTTTTGATAATATCTTCTTGCCAGACAGCAATAGCAATGAGCAGAAAAGCCATGGGTATATAAGCCTGAGTATTAAGCCTAAGAAAGGGTTAGCAGAGAAAACAAAAGTTGGAAACTATGCTGACATCTTTTTTGATTACAATGAGCCTGTGCGTACCAATACCACTGTGAATGCAATCTATGATATACCTGCTGTTGTTATAGAAGAAGCTAAAATAACAGAACAAGTGATCTGCCATAGAACCAATATGAGTGTAGATGCTGGAGCAAATAGAGTGATATGCCAAAAAGATACAGTCGTTCTCCAAGGTGCTGCACCTGTCTATGGAAAGGGCAGATGGAAGGTGATAAAAGGCTCAGGACAGATAAAGGACAAAGAGAACTCTTACACTTTGGTCAAAGACGTAGCTTATGGAGAGAATACCTTTGAATGGAGTATAGCAGCTAATACTTGTGGAACAGACTCACTTATAGCGAGCGTAACTATTTTCAGAGTAGAACAACCTGCTACACCTATTATCTCACAACTAGGAGCCGATAGCCTTACCTGCAACTTACAGGCATCTGCCTATGAGTGGTTAGTAGATGGACATACCTTACAAGAGCACACGCAAACAATTAAAGTAAGCCAAAGTGGAAGCTATTCAGTAAGAATAAAAGGTACCGAGGGGTGTAGTTCAGCCTGGTCACTACCATTTATCTATGTGCCTACCGGGATATCACCAGACTTAGCTGCTCAGGTAAGCATACATCCCAATCCTTCTAACGGTCACTTTTTGTTAAGCTTGCCCGCCGATCTTGGAAATCAAGTACAGATCACGATTACTGATGCACTGGGAAGAAAGGTATTTGAGCAAACCCTTATTCATAGTAAAATGAGTAAATATACAAAAGAGCTAGATTTATCTTCCCAAGTACCAGGAATATATGTGGTCAAACTCTATTGCGAGAAAGGGATGATTCTTAAAAAAGTGTTGAAAAGATAGTTTATAAAAGCTGCAGCTTTAATAGAAATTGCTATCATTAATTGGTTGAATAAACCAGCAAGGAATAGGGGGCTATCTTTTAAGAGGTACTGCTTTTTTTGTTTATGTGTAGAAAGTTTCCAAAGTCCTAGCACTTCTCCATTCACCA
>NZ_JAUKPO010000047.1 GCF_030503435.1 Rhodocytophaga aerolata | reverse complement strand
CAAAGCTAATTCATTTTGAGCCCTTTATGCTTTTACTAATCCATAGTTCACGTTATTTATAGCAAGCTTTATTGCCATATCTGTGACAGATTAAGGTTTGATTATTCATTCTTATTTACATTTACATTCCCCTCCAGGTAAGTTTAAATGGCTAACAGACTCAATTTATTTTGCCGTTCTCATCTTTGGCTGTACCTTTGTAACAATCTGGATGGAGGTTAGTGTATTGATTTTGCCTTTTGAATTGTTAAAATTGAATCTTATTTTGAGGAAAGGTGCAAAAGTAACCGTAGTGCTATGCAATAATTTACTTTTTTAGCAAAGGCATCGAACGCAGAAGTACATTTAAAAATCAATATGCTTTACAGCTATACCAAAGCTCCCTGTATATTTCCAATGTTTACCTATAATTATTGATATATGCTACGAAGTCACACGTGCGGTGAATTAAGAATGGAACACGTAAACCAGCCGGTAAGCCTTTGCGGATGGGTGCAAACTAAAAGAGATAAAGGCGGAATGGTCTGGATTGATTTACGCGACCGCTATGGCGTTACACAGCTAATTTTTGAAGAAGGCAAAACAGATCCACAATTGCTGGAAAAAATCCGTTCGCTGGGCCGTGAGTTTGTTGTAAAAGCCGAAGGAAAAGTAGTAGAGCGGGTTGCCAAAAATGATAAAATACCTACCGGGAATATTGAAGTGCGGGTTGAAAACCTGGATATTTTGAACCCAGCTAAATTACCTCCCTTTCTTATTGAAGATGAAACAGATGGTGGAGATGATTTGCGGATGAAATACCGGTACCTGGATTTGCGTAGAAATGCTGTACGGAAAAATCTGGAACTTCGCCATCAGATGATGCGCCAGACAAGAACGTATATGGATAGCAAAAACTTTATTGAGGTAGAAACGCCAGTGCTTATCAAATCTACGCCGGAAGGAGCCCGCGACTTTGTCGTACCTTCCCGCATGAACCCTGGTGAGTTTTATGCCTTGCCACAATCTCCTCAAACTTTCAAGCAATTGCTAATGGTTTCCGGTTTCGACCGTTATTACCAGATTGTAAAATGTTTCCGTGACGAAGACTTGCGTGCTGACCGCCAGCCAGAGTTTACTCAAATAGACTGCGAAATGTCTTTTATTACGCAAGAAGATATTCTGAATACATTTGAGGGCTTGGTGAAGCATTTGTTTAAGCAGGTAAAAGGCATAGAGCTGACTAACCTGGCTCGTATGAGCTATGCCGATGCTATGAAATATTATGGCAACGATAAGCCCGATACCCGTTTTGAGATGCGGTTTACGGAATTAAATGAGGTAGCTAAAGGAAAAGATTTCTCTGTATTCAATGATGCTGAGCTGATTGTAGGGATTTGTGCCAAAGGCTGTGCGGAGTATACCCGCAAGCAGCTAGATGAGCTAACTGAATTTGTAAAACGTCCACAGATAGGCGCCAAAGGGTTGGTATATGTGCGGTACAATGCAGATGGCAGCATCAAATCGTCTATTGATAAGTTTTATTCAGAAGCAGATTTGAAAGTGTGGGCAGAAAAAATGCAGGCTGCTCCTGGCGACTTACTGCTAATTATTTCCGGTGAAGCTACTAAGGCTCGTAAAGCTTTATCCGAACTACGCCTGGAAATGGGTGAGCGGTTAAGCTTGCGTGATAAGTCTACTTATTCCTGCTTATGGGTATTAGACTTTCCATTGCTGGAGTGGGGGGAAGAAGAGCAGCGTTGGTTTGCTATGCACCATCCCTTTACTTCGCCAAAGCCTGAAGATATTCACTTGTTAGAATCTGATCCTGGCAAGGTGCGGGCAAATGCCTATGATATGGTCATTAATGGGGTAGAAGTAGGAGGGGGCTCTATCCGGATTCATAACCGGGAATTGCAGGCTAAAATGTTTAGCCATTTAGGCTTTACTGATGAAGAGGCCCGCCGCCAGTTTGGTTTCTTAATGGAAGCTTTTGAGTATGGCGCCCCTCCACATGGGGGTATTGCCTTTGGTTTCGACCGCTTGTGCTCCTTATTCGGCGGAGCTGATTCTATCCGTGATTTTATTGCCTTTCCCAAAAATAATTCAGGCAGAGATGTAATGATTGATACGCCCTCCACTATTTCAAATGCACAGCTGGAAGAGTTGAGTATCCGGGTTAGTATGTCCGGAAAAAAATAATACAATCTTCATCTTGCTTCCTTCACACCTGGTAAAAATAACTTGCCAGGTGTTTTTTCTGGAGTATTATTTTACCTTTTCAATAGGCGGCTTTTGCGATGAATTGGCAGAATTATCGTTAGATAAATAAATAAGGATAAAGGGGATCAGGAAGAAGGTTAAGATAATATAGATTAGACCAACGAGCCTGTTCTTCATGGTGAGGCTACCCAGGTAACGTGCCAAGTATACCGGGATTTGCCGGATTACTGGTATAGGAAAGAAAATAAATACACCAATCACATTAAACAGCACGTGTGCCAGAGCTATGCTTAATGCTGCTTCTGATTTGGAGATAGAGGCAATTAAGGCAGTAATGGTTGTACCTACATTGGCACCCATAATAAAAGGAAATGCTTTTTTTATAGATAATTTGTCAGCGGCCACTAACTGAACAATAAATGAAGTGGTTGTAGAACTGGAGTGTATGGCTGCTGTTAAGCCTGCTCCCCATAACAAAGAACCTGTCGGTGAGCCAAACACATATTTATCCATTCGCTTCTGCGACTCGCCAATAACAAGCTTTTTCAACAAATTAGTTAAATAACGGATGGTAAAAAACAGCAGAAATACAGATAGAATTAATAAAATTAACCCATTCTGGTTAGTAAGTGAAGTAACTATATCTGCCAGTGGTTTTACAGTAAGTTTAACTAATGTGCTTGGGCCACTGGCTATACCAAATACCTGACTGGTAACCACACGGGAAAGGCTAGACAATAAACCAAAATAATATTCCAGTGGGAAGAGGATTAGCGTGACTAGAATATTAAAAAAATCGTGCAGAATAGCCACTGCAAAAGCTTTACGGAAGGCTTTCTTATCAATAATATGCCCCAATGAAACAATTGTACTAGTTATAGTTGTACCTATGTTTGCCCCCATAATCATAGGTACGGCACTTTCAAGCGTGAGGGCACCTGAGGCTACTATAGCCACTATCATGGAAGTAGTAGTAGAACTGCTTTGTACAATAGCTGTGCTGAGCAAACCAATAAATAAACTGATGAATGGATTGGATGTAGCTTTAATAATTTCTTCTATAATGTTTCTGCCCAGCAGGTTAAAAGCAGAAGCCATTAATTCTAAAGAGAGCATAAAAATAAAAGTTACCAGCAAAAGTGCAACAACCTGAATAATAATAAACGAGGTGCTGATTTTAGGGCTAGGTTTACTTTCTTCTATACTGCTTTGCTTCAATGAGGTGTGTATTGAGTTTGAACAAAGGTAATTAAAATTGTCTTTCGGCTTGCTAAATACGCTAGTTTAATATAATTGAATATTGGGATAATCCAAAAAATAATACTATGATAAAGCTACATTCATTATTTGCTAACATAGCTTTAGTTAATTAGCTTGCCTTTTTGCAACAGCAAAATATTTAAACCATCAGCAGCTGTTTTTTTATGAAGATGATAGAATGCAGCTAGTAATTAGCCTATCTACATACTTAACGCAATGTATTTACATTTTGCTGAGTTCCTCTACTGCTAGCCAACTCATGAGTCCTGAGCCAATTTCCAATGCTTGTTCGTCTACATCAAATGTTGGCGTATGTACAGAGGAAATAATTCCTCTTTGTTCGTTGCGGGTGCCTAGTCTATAAAAGCAGGCATCTATGTGCTGGGTATAATACGCAAAATCTTCAGCAGCCATCCATATATCCAGGTCTACTACATTCTCTTGCCCCATATAAGCAACAGAAGCATTTTTCATCCGGCGGGTAAGCTCCGGCGCATTTTTCAGAAAAGGATAGCCCCGCATAATGGTAAATTCGCAACTGCCGCCCATAGCGTCGGCTATTCCTTCAGCCATCTTTTTCATTTTCTTATGTGCTGAAGCCCGCCACTCTTCATCTAATGTCCGGAAGGTGCCTTCTATGTACACTTCATTAGGAATAACGTTAGTAGCGCCATTGGCTATTACTTTTCCGAATGAAAGTACAGATGGAATTTTAGGGTTGGCATGCCGGCTGACAATCTGTTGTAAAGCCACAATAATATGTGAAGCAATAAGTACAGGATCTATATTAATATCCGGCATAGCCCCATGACCGCCTTTTCCTTTTACGGTTACATATAATTCGTCGGCACTGGCCATATATAAGCCTTCCCGGAATCCAATTTTACCAACTGGAATATTGGGTGCCACATGTTGGCCGAGTATGTATTTTGGAGCTGGTTGCTGGAGTACACCATCGCGTATCATTAAAGAAGCGCCCCCAGGTATTTTCTCTTCCCCGGGTTGGAATATCAGTTTTACCGTACCTTCAAACTCTTCTTTTAATTCATGCAAAATACGGGCTGTGCCAAGCAAAGAGGAAGTATGTACATCGTGTCCGCACGCATGCATTACACCCGGATTAGTGGATTTGTATTCTACTTCGTTAGCTTCCAGAATAGGTAGCGCATCCATATCTGCCCGGAGTGCAATGGTTTTTTTGTCCGGATTTTTTCCTTCAATCAGCGCTACAACACCAGTATCAGCTATGCCTTCCTGAGGAGTAATGCCAAACGAGCGTAGTTTTTCAGCTACAAATCTGGCTGTATTGTGTTCCTCAAAGGATAATTCCGGGTTGGCATGCAAGTGCCGGCGAGTGGCTATTAGATCGTTTGCATAGGTTTGGGCAAGTGTTTTTACTCTGGAGAGCAGTGTCATGTACGTGGGTTTATATGCAATTAGTAATAACGCCTATTTTATTATAACAAAGAGTAGTATTGTTGCTCTCAAAGGTACGCAATTAGCTACCCAGTCAGAAATAGTTTTTACATGTTTTCTACCTATCCTTCTTGCTATTACACATTTTATTTCAAAATTAAGGCTTGGCATAACAAGCAATTTTACTCATATTTATTGCTTGCAAAGCTATATTTTATGACTCTTAGTTTATCAGCCATTTACATTTATCCGATAAAATCTTTAGGTGGAATAGCCGTAAGTTCTGCCCTTATTGAGGAAACAGGCTTACAATACGATCGCAGGTGGATGTTGGTAGATGCACAAAACCAGTTTATGACTCAGCGCAAGTTTGCTAAAATGGCTTTGCTTAAGGTTTCCATAGAGGAAGACCAACTTTGGGTGACTGCTCCTGATGTGCCTCCTCTGACTATACCTTTTGTACCGCAGACCTCAGAAATTCTTTCTGTAACTGTATGGGATGATACATGCCAATCAATCGTAGTAAGCAAAGAAGCGAACGAATGGTTTAGCTCAGCCCTACAGCAAGAATGCAAACTGGTATATATGCCAGATACAACTTTGCGAAAAGTAGATGAGCGATATGCTAAAAATAAGGAAATTGTAAGCTTTGCCGACGGATATCCTTTTCTACTTATTGGGGAAGCTTCTTTAGCAGACTTGAATAGTCGTTTAGCTCAACCTGTACCCATGAACCGCTTCCGCCCCAATTTAGTCGTAAATACCATTGAGCCCTTTGTGGAAGATACCTGGAAAACCATTACTATAGGCGAAAGTGTTTTTCATGTAGTAAAACCATGTGCCCGTTGTATACTTACTACTATAGACCAACAAACTGGTAAAGCTGGTAAAGAGCCGCTAAAAACACTTTCAACTTACCGTACTTTCAATAATAAAGTATGGTTTGGACAAAATCTGTTAAGTGACAACGCAGATGGGATAAAAATCCATATAGGAAGTCCGGTTACTGTGTTAAGTTAGTGCTAAAGAGTTAATCTGCTATTGCTATTACAGAAATTTCTATATGTGCCCCCCGAGGTAAGTTTCGTACTTCCACAGTCTCCCGGGCAGGGGCAACAGTAGGCATATAGGTGCCATATATTTCATTTACCTGGCTGAATGTGTTAATATCCGTAAGGTAAATAGTGGTTTTTACAACCTGAGTAAAATCCATATCTGCTTGCTGTAAAATAGCCTTTATGTTATCCATTACCTGCCTGGTTTCCTGCCTTATGTTTGTAGTATCCAAAATATTAGTTACAGGGTTAATGGCAATTTGTCCGGATACAAAGACTATATTTCCTTTTTGTATTGCCTGGCTATAGGGTCCAATAGGGGCAGGAGCCAATTTTGTAAGAATGGCTGTTTTAGCTCTGGTTTTGGTAAGATTACATGCTGATAAGGCTGTACTTAGTATGAAGTACAATAAGTATATTTTTGACTGATGCACTAGATTTTTTGCAGGTTAGATGGTCGAGTGAAAATTTATAGCTAAGTAACCGTTATTTTTTTGCCAGATACGTAATGGCATCTACCAAACGGTCCAGATCTTTTAAGGGGGTATATACATGTGGGGCTACTCGTACGCCTTTAATGTTTTCCCATACAATAGGAGAAGTATGAATTTTATATTTGCTGAACAGCGTACTTTCAATTTCTCCAGGCTCCATACCTTCTATCGAAAAATTAGCTAGGGCACAAGAATACGCAGGTTTTAGGGAAGTATTAAGTTTAACTCTAGGCATACTTTCTACTTTTTCGGCCCAATAATTTTTCAAATACCGCAGCCTTTCTTCTTTGCGTTTATTGCCTATAGCATGTTGGAAATTTACTGCCTGGCCTATTGCCTGCTCAATGGGAAAGGAACGGGTACCTAATACCTCAAACTTGCGAATATCGTCTGCCTGTGGATTATTGTTGGGAAACAAGGGCCATAAACTCTTGATTTTGTCCTTTTTTACATACAACATGCCAGAACCAATAGGTGCAGATAACCATTTGTGTAAACTGGTTCCATAATAATCGCAATCTAGGTCTGGTATTTTATAGTCCAGGTGTGCAAACGTATGGGCACCATCTACCAATACTTCTATTCCCTTAGCTTTTGCTGCAGTAGCAATTTTTTTCACAGGTAAAATCTGGCCTGTCCAATTAATCATATGCGTGATCATCACTACTTTAGTGCGAGGGGTAAAAGCCTGCGTAAATTGCTGCACAATAGTTTCCTCATTTTCTATAGGCAGTTCCAGGTTAATAAAATTAAGTTTTATACCTTCCCGCATCTCCCGTTGTTTCCAGGCTTGAAGCATATTGGGATAATCTTGTTTGGTGAGTACCACCTCATCGCCCTTTTTTAAATTCAAGCCTAATATAACTGTACCTAATGCTTCAGTAGCATTGCGGTTTATAGCTATTTCCTCTAGGCTGCATCCGGCAAGGTCAGCTAGTTTCATGCGTAATGATTCTCTGCCTGCATCCAGAATACGCCACATGAAATACGAAGGGCCTTCATTCGATAAGCGATTATATCGTTCCACAGCGTCCTGCACAACGGATGGCTGCGGACTAACGCCTCCATTATTTAAGTTGATAATATTTGGAGAAACAGTATAGGCTTGTTGAATAGTATGCCAGTATTCTTCATTCCGGGCAGCTTCAGCAGGGGTAAGATCTTGGATAATTTTTTCAGCTTCTTGTATGTGCGGAATTGCCAAAGCATTTAAGATTGGTGTGACAGATAAGGCACCTGCCAGCGAACCTGCTTTTTTGATAAAACTTCTTCTATTGTTCATAGTCAAAACAGCTATAATAAAATTCTGATGAATATAGAGAAAATATTGTCCAGATTTTAAGATATAACTCGGCTTACTTACAATAAATTTTAATTCTAGCCTTTATACAAAATAGCCTATTAAGTGCAAACTAACTTCTGAAATATATGATTATTGCTAATGTTATATTTTAGTGGCTTATTTTGCTAGTAGATTTACTTTTTGTCCATTTCTTACATTAAGTAGAAGAGATATGAGAATGTGAACAATAAAAATGCAAGAGACCAAAAGTAAATGTTTTCGTGAATTATTATGTATTTGAAATTTTATATTTTTTATTACTAATCGGAGCTTTATTATTGACATGGATTATTAGTATGTGTTGGTGTTTTTCAAGTATATAAGGCTGTATAATCACTTACTAGCCAGAATTTATCAGATTGCTTATTGAGTGATGCTTGTTTAAATTATATTTGCGGAACTTCTATTCACTATAAAGCTCAATCCTGTAAATTCATTATAAAATCTACTGTGGAGCACTTTTTGCATCAGCTTTTAACAAATATAAAATATATTACTTTTAATGGTCGCTATATATCGAATGAGATATTTACTAGTTTCTGGGAATGTATAACTTATACTTTTTAAACCTATTCTCCTAGAAATATTACATATTCTATTTGAAATATACAACCATAATGGCCTTCGGATACAAGGCATCAAATACTAAAGTATGTCTAAGATTACAAAAGCAACAAGCGGTTTATTATGGGTTTTACTAGGCATATTAGCGCTTGTTTTCTTTCTATACGGATTTATAACAGAAGTACAGGTAGACAATTTGTTGTTGTTTGTATGCTTAACAGTTGGCTTAGGTTTCAAGATTATAAGTGTATTATATGAATGGTATCATTATGTAGCCATACGCCCGGTAACTGTTCAACAGCCAAGTAAACAATGGACAGTAGATATGCTGACCACCTCTTGTCCGGAAGAGCCAAGGGAAATGATTGAACAAACACTAAGAGCCATGGTTGCAGTTCAATATCCGCATCAAACTTACCTCTGTGATGAAGGCAATGATCCATGGCTGCGAGACCTATGTCAGCAATTGGGTGTGCATCATATAACCAGGCAAACACGGGAAAATGCAAAAGCCGGCAACATTAACAATGGCCTTAAAAATGCAACCGGAGAATTATGTGTGATTTTAGATCCGGACCATGTACCGGCACCTGATTTTTTTGATGGGTTACTCCATCATTTTGACGATCCGCAAATAGGCTATGTACAGATAGTGCAGGCCTATAAAAATCAATCAGAATCTTTAGTAGCACAAGCAGCCGCCCAACAAACCTATCTGTTTTATGGGCCTTTGATGCAGGGTATGAATCAATATGGTACTGCTCAAGCTATCGGAGCTAACTGTACTTTTAGACGGCAGGCATTGGATTCTATTGGAGGGCATGCCGCCGGACTCACAGAAGATATGCATACCTCCATGCTTTTGCATGCTAAAGGATGGAAATCAGTATATGTACCTAAAATTGCTTCTTATGGGCTTGTTCCAAGTAGTTTATCTGCATACTATAAGCAACAATTGAAATGGGCAAGAGGTACGTTTGATTTGTGGCTGCATGTTTTGCCGAAACTGCTAGCGCAACTTACCTGGAAGCAAAGGCTGCATTATAGTATACTTCCTTTATATTATCTATTTGGGATAGTTACCTTCCTTGATATAGCAATTCCGGTATATTCATTAATTACAGGTGATTACCCCTGGCTGATGAATCCGGCTGTATTTTTTCTTTATTTCACGCCTTACTTTTTATGTAGTCTGTCTATTAGATTATTTGCTCAGCGTTGGTTATATGAACCCCACGAACATGGCTTGCATTTGTTAGGAGGTATATTAAGAACCGGCACTTGGTGGGTATATATTGTAGGCTTCGTCTATACTTTACTAAATATTAAAGTACCTTACATTCCTACTCCTAAAGAGCATAATTCTAAAAATGAGTTTCGGTTGGGTTTGCCTAATCTGCTGTTAGCCATTATTAGCCTAGCCGCGGTGGTGTATGGGTTAAACAGAGATTGGCAGCCTTATAGCTTTCTCATGGCTACCTTTGCTGCTTGCAATGCTGTTGTATTACTCCTGGCATTCTTAATGGGACAGACTTCATGGTTTGACAGTTTGAAGAATATTTATCGCAGACGGTTGTTTAAAACCATCACTATAAAGTGGGGAACTCAGCTGAAACTTACTAGAGCTGCTATTCCATTAATTGTTATATTGCCTATTACTGTATCATTACTTTTTATATCGTCAGTCGATGAATCAGCAACTACTTCATTGGTATCACAGGTAAATAAAACTCCGAAAAAATCAACCGGAGGATTTTATACAGGTATTTATATGCCTGCTGTAGATCAAGAGAAATCCATAACTTCTGTTAAGCAAGCAGAGCAGGAAGCTCAGCATTCTTTTTCAATAGTGTCTACTTATCTTTCTTGGGGAGACAGTCCGCTGCCAGACACTTTATGGAAAGAGATTATACAAAAAGATGCTATTCCTATGATAACATGGGAGCCATGGACTAATCTATTTACAAAGTATACCAATCATCCAGATATTAGCCAAAACCGTAAAGTATTTTTCTATATAACCAAAGGATACTTTGATGCTTATATTGATACAATGGCTATAACTTTACGTTCACTTGGCCATCCGGTATATCTGCGCTTTGCCCATGAAATGGATAATCCTATGTATCCATGGTCAACTACCGGAGGGAACTCACCTGAAGAGTTTATTGCTGCTTGGAGATATGTACATAACCGTTTTGAAGCGCTAGGTGTACAAAATGTAACCTGGGTGTGGAATCCTTTGAAGCCATCTGCCATTGATACATACTTTCCAGATGATAAAAGCTATAAAGATAGTTGGTATGTAGACTGGGTAGGAATTACCTGTCTGAATTATGGCAAAGCAAATTCAAACCAAGCCTGGTACACGTTTGAGCAATTATATACTCCTTTTCAGGATAAGTTAAAGAAAGCTAAACTTAATTTGCCTGTTATGCTCGCTGAGTTTGGCTCTACCTCCTATGGTGGAAATGCTACTACCTGGGTTATTGATGGGCTACAGAAAATACAGTCAGGTTACCCAGAGATTCGTTCAGTTGTATTGTTTCATAGTGATAAAGATAAAAATTGGATTACTAACTGGCGCCCAACAGAGGAATCTGCTGTCATAAACTGGACCAATAATTTATCTGCTTTTTCAAATATTCTTAAAGGGTTGAATGCTGTAAAGATGCCTGCCTTTACTCGGGATACTACCCAAACAATATCCAAAAATAAAAATATAAAGGGGAACTCAGGGAGTTTTACGTGGGAGGTTAATGGTAAACCCATTTACATAAAAGGCGTATGTTATAATCCTGCAC
Organism: Rhodocytophaga aerolata; assembly: GCF_030503435.1. GTDB lineage: Bacteria > Bacteroidota > Bacteroidia > Cytophagales > 172606-1 > Rhodocytophaga > Rhodocytophaga aerolata. The sequence goes on along the minus strand of NZ_JAUKPO010000047.1, from coordinate 17,464 downwards.
ATGATTGGAGAGATGGCTTTTATCCCCTAACACGAAAGCAATTGGAGCATGATTTTAAGCGAATCAAAGCTATGGGAGCTAATACTATCCGAAGATATGAGCCTGGTATATACGACCGCAATATTTTAACAGTAGCAGCAGAGCAAGGGTTGTATGTGATGTATGGATTTTGGTTTGATCCGGCTATTGATTACTTCAAAGACTCTGTTGCGGTAGCCAATTATGAAAAAGAAGTAATAGACTATGTAAAGCAATACAAAGATCGGAAAAATATTATAGCCTGGAATATCGGGAATGAAAGCTGGGGTTTATTAAAAAAACACTTTAATAAGCCATATCTTACTATTAACCGAAGAGCCTATCTACATTTCCTTGAACGCATTGCTGACAAAATACATGAAATAGACCCCGATAGACCTGTTTTTGCATCTGAAGAACATTTTGAACTGGCTAGTACTATCTATGAAATGCGGATGTATGCTCCTTCCATAGATGTTATTGGAATTAATTCTTATTATGAAGCTAAGATAGAGAGCCTGCAATCTGTTTTTTCAAAGTTCGATACGCTTCGGCCCTATGTTGTTACTGAATTTGGACCAAAAGGCTATTGGGATAGTGATTTAAGCGACATGCGGAATGATTCTCTTTTGATTGAGGTATCGAGTGTAGCAAAGGCTAAATGGTACAAACATCAATGGATTGAATACATAGAAAAAAATAAAGGAAATAATTTAGGTGGGTTTGCATTTAGCTGGCGCGATCGATATGAAGGAACAGCCACCTGGTTTGGGATAACTGATTATAAAGGAAGATTAAAGCCTGCATATTATTATTTACAAGGTGTTTGGTCAGGAAAAACTAATCACAGCAATCAACATCCTGATCTTACCATAGTTGGTTCATGGTATCCAGCAAAAGCAGGAGATGAAGTGTGGGTTTCTGCAGGTATCAGTAATGGTTATCCGGGGAGGTTACAATATGAATGGGAAGTATATGAAGAAGAGACCTGGAAACGCGTATCAATTATTGAAAATAAAATATATAATGATAGGTTTATAAAGGTAATTATACCTAATAAAAAACACCACTATAGAGTATATGTGCATGCCACAGATTCAGTTGGAAATGTAGTAACAGCTTCCCGACCTCTTGCTATTGAATAATCACATTGTTTCAAGTTTAGAGAGATTTGCTGTAGCTGGAATATAGCTGATTTTAATTTTATTGTTAATATGATATTGAAAAACTGGATTTACAGAAGTTTTTTTGGGCTATTCTTACTGTTACTTGTACCTGTTATTGCTTTGGTTATTTATCATATACCAACTAAGAAACCTATACAAAATCCAACAGTAGAAATTAAACAAGAAGGAAGCAAATATATCCTCTTCCGACATGGTAAGCCATATTTTATTAAGGGGGTCGGTGGACATGATTATATGGAAAAGATTTCTTTGTACGGGGCAAACTCAATAAGGACTTGGCGCACAGATAAAGCAGAACAAATTTTAAATGAAGCAAATAAATATGGACTTACCGTTACTTTAGGTTTAGAGGTGGGAAATGAATGGTGGGGCGAAAACTTTGATTATCTAAATTTTGAAGATGTTGATCAAAAAATTGAAGAATTAAAAGAAATTGTAGAATGCTATAAAGATCATCCTGCTCTTTTAATGTGGAATGTAGGAAACGAAGTACATTTATTTGGTGGTAACCAGTTAATAGTTTTGTATACTATTAATCGTATAGCTAAAATGATTCATGAAATGGACCCAAACCATCCTGTTATGACATCTGTACCGCTGGGGCCGAATTTCAATAAACGTGGCATTATGCGTTTGCTTTGTCCTGATTTAGATGTTCTTGGAGTTAATGGCTTTTCTAAATTACATCGGGTGCATAAAGACACACGCAGCATATTTGGCTGGAATAAACCTTATATATTGACTGAATGGGCTGCACCCGGTCCTTGGGAAATGAATTCGACCTATTGGGGAGCACCTATAGAATTAAGTAGTACACTCAAAGCACAATATATAGATAAATATTGGACTGTATTGTCAAAGGATACGAGTTTATATTTAGGAGGATATGGGTTTTATTGGGGACAAAAATATGAGCGTACACACACCTTTTTTAGCCTTTTTTCTAAAGATGGATATGAAACTGAATCTGTACAAGTTTTAAAAACTAAATGGAGTGGTAAAAGTATTGACAACTGGGCTCCAAAAATAGATTCTGTTATTATACATACAGTGCCTAACCAAGATAATCAATACTTATTAGCTAGTAAAAAGTACCAAACTAGTATCTATGCTCAAGATCCTGAAAATGATACATTAACTTACAAATGGGAGCTTAGACATGAAGGCAAAGACAATTTCAATCCAGGAGAATACAATCATGACTTAAGCTTTTTACTTTCAAATAATTGTACACAATCTATAAGTTTTGTGTCGCCAAATCAGGAAGGAGGATATAGATTGTTTGCATATGTGTATGATGGACATGCCCATGTAGCTACATATAATATTCCATTTTATGTATTAATACAATAAAAAATTGGAAATTCCTGGACTAATATCAAAAAAATTCAATAGTGTGCGTAACTATGCGTTCTAATGTGTAATTTTATCAAATAAATATTTTCATGAGTTCTTCATTATTGACTAAGGTAAATCACTTTTATTGTTATCTTCTGCTTGCATTACTACCTCTACTAAGTAATTGTATTTCGAACAAAAAACTTATGTATTTTCCGGATGCACAATTTAGTACAGAAGCTATCACTCCCATAGAAAACAATTTTCCGGGTAATTACCGTTTACAGCCACGTGATATTATATCTGTTAAAGTAAAAACCTTAGATCTTGAATCTTCTGAATATTTTAATATAGAAACAGGACGAGGATTTAATAACTTCAATCCTGCTAGTATCTACCTAAGTGGATATTCTTTGGATGATAAGGGCAATATTAATTTACCTGAAGTGGGTTTAGTGAATGTAAATGGCTTAACAATTGTAGAAGCACAAAATAGGATACAAGAATCTTTAAGTAAGTATCTGAATAAAGCTACTATTTTAGTGAAATTAGTTAGCTTTCGAATTACAGTGCTCGGGGAAGTTCGAAATCCAGGGCAATATTTCGTTTATAACGACCAGATTACTTTGTTAGAGGGTTTAGGAATGGCAGGAGATCTTACTGAGTTTGGGAACAGAGAAAATGTGACACTAATTCGCCAAAGCAATCAAAAATTAGGAGGTATCAGACTCAATTTAAGAGATGAGAATCTACTATCATCCAAATTCTATTATTTACAGCCGAACGATGTGCTATATGTGCAGCCATTGAAAGTTAAAAACACCCGGAGTAATTTAAGCACATTAAACATTGTTAGTATTATTGTTGGTTCAGTATCAACCGCCCTGGCAATATTTTTTACAATAAGAAATCTTAATTAATGCGTATTATGGAGCATATTGATGTTAAAATTGTCTTAAGAAAACTTTTACGCAATTGGTATTGGTTTGCCTTATCAGTAATTATCTGCTTAGGTGCGGGATTCTATTACTTAGCTACTACTAATAGTGAGTATGTGGTAACTTCTACTCTCCAGTTAAAAGATCAAGGTTTAGCTAATAAAGGTTCTTCTAAAGAACAGTTCTTGAAAGGATTTGAACTTTTAGAGTCAGGTTCCGAATTACAGGACGAAATCGGAGTGCTTACTTCATACGCTACTATTAAACAATCTCTTGAGAATCTAGGCCATGAAGTTGAGTATTATCAATATCCTAATATCTTAGGTAAAGTTGGAGAAAAGTTTGCTAAACCTCTCTACCCTGCTCCATTCAAAGCAGAATTAGATACGGCAAGCTGGCACTTAATGTATACGCCTATTTATGTGTCATTTTTGGAGGGCCAAATGTACCGTGTTAAGATAGAAACAAAAGAAAATGTCCCTACATATTATTACAATATGGTATCTAAAGAAGTAATTCAGAAAGGGTATTCAGTTGTTTTAGATACAATTTTGTCAGTTAAGCATACACTCAAAACGCCCTATATAACTTTAGCTATAAAGGATTTTGATCCAAGTATATTCAAGTCAGATAATGAAAAGTCTTATTATTTTACAATAAATAGTATCGACGACGTAACTAGTTACTGGCGTAATTCACTTATTCATGAGCAGATCACTGAAAAGTCTAATATTACTAAATTAAGCTTAACAACATCTGTACCTAATAAAGGGATAGAGTTTCTGAAATCATTGAACAATGTATACATTCAGAATGATCTCAAAAAGAAAAACCTATTGGGGCAAAAAACAATAGAGTTTATTGATTTTCAATTACAAGGTGTTACCGATTCTTTGCGCACAGCTGAAAAAAACCTAAAAGATTTTCGTGCTAGCAGTCAAGTGATAGACATTGAGAGTGCATCGCATAATCTAGTGCAACAACTTAACGCGCTAGATGAGAAGCAGTCGCAGTTACAAGTACAAACGAAGTATTATCAGTATATAGCGGACTATATGTCTAAAAATGGAGATGTGTCAGACGTTATAGCGCCTTCATCAGTGGGGATACAAGACCCGCTTCTGAATAACCTTCTTGTGGAGCTAAATAAATTGAATGCTGAAAAAATTAGTAAAGGATATGATGGCACTAGTGCTAGCCCTTATATCCAGGTAATTGATAGTAAAATACAGGCAACTAAGAAAACGCTTGCTGAAAATGTAAATAACCTAATTGGAGCTAATAAAATTGCGGTTCAGGAAAATAGTGTGAGAATTAGCGAACTCAAAAAGAAAATGAGTAAGCTACCCGAAAACGAACGCAACTTAGTAGATATTCAGCGTCGCTTTGCATTTAGTGATAATATATATAACTATTTATTACAAAAACGTACAGAAGCAGGAATTGCAATTGCCTCAAATGTGCCTGATAAAACTGTGATTGATGCTCCGAAAATGCAAGGGAAGTTTCCTGTTAGTCCTAATAGAATGTTTGTTCTAATAGTTTCGTTCGTGGTTGGATTAGTTATTCCTGGAGGCGTACTTATGGGCAAGGAATTTTTCCAAACGAAAATAGAAAGTGAAGACCAATTAAAATATTACACAGATATTCCTTTACTTGAGCATATTGCACAACTAAAAAGAAAAGAAGCAAACGATCCTTATGTGGGAAGGAGCTACCTGGCTCATACATTCCGTTATATAAGACATCATATAGATGTACAAATGGTAAAACATCAAGGATCGATAGTAGTAGGAATTACTTCTGCAAAAAGTGGGGATGGAAAAACGTTCTGTTCACTAAACTTAGCCATTTCTTATGCACATTCAGGCCGGAAAACTCTGTTAATTGAAGCCGATTTACATAAGCCTGCCCTAGCGGAATACTTGAAATCTAAAACAGAAATCCAAGCTGGTTTAGGAGAATATCTTTTATCAGGAAAACAACCTGGAATAGTTGAAACAAACTATCATGGTTTGGACCTGCTGAAAGCTGGGCAGTTGCAAGAGAATCCTTCTGATCTATTATCTCATCCTCGTCTAGCAGCTTTGCTTGATACTTTAAAGGAGCAATATGAAGTAATCATTGTTGATACTCCTCCTGTGGGTATAGTAGCAGATTATCTTTTGTTAAGCAGATACATCAATTGTACATTGTTTGTAGTCCGGCATGAACACACCGAAAAAGACGAGATCAAACGTTTAAACAAAATTATACAGCAGCATCAACTTGTGGGGTATATGATTTATAACGGTGCAATAATATCTCGTGACCATGAAGATTATTATGGGAAAGAATCAAAGAAGGGTAATTATGCAAGTAAATAAAGACTTTTATAATACTTTCATTGATTAATAATATCAGGTTTATTTAAATATCTAAGTAAACCTGATATTTTCAAGACTCACCTATTTTTTATAAACAGTCTTCTATCTTGAAAGGCTTTCAAAATATTAACTAATCTTCTTAAAAAAGACACTGTTATTTTTGTAAAAAGATAACAGTGTATGGTAGTAATAATAAGAATTACCGATTCAAATGGTGCATTACAAAGAAATTTATATAAAGGCAATGGTAATCATCTGAGTCCTGAAGAGGGTCTACTATGGGCTACAATTAGTATCATCAGTATAAGTAAAAAACAGCTTGTAGGATTTATTTAATAATAGGATAGAAAGAAAGTTAAAGAACCTTTATTTCGATAATGCTATTATTTACTCCTTGCTAAGATTCGTTTTACTGTAATTACAAAAATATTTTGATTCGAAAATTCAACAGAATGAAGTAGCTATTAATAAACTAATATTTATTGCCCAGTGAAAGGTTAGCTATTACACAAAATATCATTACTCATTCTTTAAATTTAAAATCGAGATAATACTTAGTTGCAACTATTTTATTTATGTATTCATATTCTAAATTAATCAGCCAGGGAAAAACCATTTTCAAAGAGAATACCAATATAAGAAAATACTTATTTAATACTTCTTGGCTATTTTTTGAAAGAATAACCAGAATGGTTTTAGGTTTATTTATTGGAGTATGGATTGCAAGATATTTAGGACCTGAGCGTTTTGGTTTATTGAGTTACGCACAGAGTTTTGTTGGTCTTTTTGGAGCTATAGCTACTCTTGGTTTAGATAACATTGTAATAAGAGGCTTAATAAAGGGTAATATTCAAAAAGAAGTCCTATTGGGAACAGCCTTTATCATGAAGCTAATAGGTAGTTTCTTTTGCTTAACTTTCTTATTTGTTGCTATCAATCTTACTCCTAATGATGCATATACAAAACTGTTAGTTCTTATTGTTGGGTCATCTACAATTGTCCAGAGCTTTAATGTAATAGACTTTCATTTTCAGTCAAAAGTGCAGTCGAAATATGTTGTGTATGCTCATTTTTTGATGATTATTGTAGGTACGCCTATAAAGTTAGCTTTACTTATTTATGAAGCGCCTCTTGAATATTTTGCTGCTACCAACGTTTTGGAAAGTGCTCTCACATCTGTTGGCTTGATATATTTTTACAAGCAACAAAAAATGAGCTTTCGAAACTGGAAGTTTAGCAAACCAGTAGCTATTTCACTTCTTAAAGAAAGTTGGCCTTTAATATTCTCTAGTATATCAATATATATCAGTCTTAGGATAGATCAAGTAATGTTAAAGAATATGTTAAATGAAACCAGTGTAGGATTTTACGCCGTGGGTGTTAAACTTGCTGAAGTATTTAACTTTATTCCAATGTTGATTTGTCAATCTATTTATCCGAAGATTATAGAAATAGATGTTCAAAAAGAAAGACAAAAAATTATCTATATTATAAGGTATGTCTTTCTATTACTAGTTGGCTTTGCAATTGTAGTGAATATAATGTCCTATTTTGCGATCTATTACTTATATGGGCAAGAATATCTGCCAAGTAAAGTTGTCGTAGATTTTTTAATCTGGTCAGTACCTGTGACATATTTGAATATGATTAATAATCAACTTTTGTTAAAGCTAAATAAGAATATTACCATTTTGTCACGACAACTATCTTTGGCTGCAATAAATATTTGTTTTAACTTAATTCTTATTCCAAGATTTGGTATTATGGGAGCGGCATTAGCTACACTGTGTGCTGATATATGTGTCTTCTTCTTTGAATTATTTTCACCAAGCAGAAGGTGGATATTCTATTTAAAAGCCCAAGCTGTTTCTTTTATTCCTTTTAAATAATTGAACTGTTGTTGATTAATAATGCAAAAGCCAGAGAAAATTTTATGAAGATATTAACTATAGTATATAATTTAGGTAAAGGTGGCACACAGAGGGCAGCTCAAAATTTTTGTGAGGCATATAATAAATTAGGCTATGAAAGTAAAATTCTTGCTATGTATGAAGGAGGGTTTAGGCGAGAGGAGTTAGAAAATGAACAAATTAAAGTTTGGGTAACTAATTCTGATTCCAACTTAATGGAAATCAAAAATTGGAATCCTGATGTAATACACATCCATAGCCATAAACTTGAGAAAAAAGATATATTTTCAATAAAAGAGAAATGTAATCAAGCCAAAATTGTTGAAACAAATGTTTTCTCATATCCATCTCCATTTACAGAGGTAGTAGATATAAGTTATCAATTAGCTGAATGGTGTAGGTTTTTATATGAGGTCCGTGGGGGATCTAATGCTAAAAGTGTAGTAGTGCCCTATCCGGTGAAAGTAAGCAGTTTCTTTAAGGCTAGCCCCCAAGAGTGCGCTACCTTTAAATCTAAGTACAATATACCACAAGATGCTTTTATCTTCGGGAGAATTGGACAACATTTTTTAGGGAAATGGTCACTTTACCTAATTGATGTATTTGAAAGATTTATAAAAGAACAAACAGAAGAGGCTTATTTACTAATAGTTAACCCTCCAAAAGCTATAGTCAGCTATATACACGACCGTAAATTATCAGATAAAGTAATTATAATTGATCAAATTATTGGGGATGATGAACTTAGGAAATGCTATTCTTGTATAGATTTGTTTTTGCATATTGCTAACCAAGGTGAGAGTTTTGGTCTGGTCTTGGCTGAAACTTTACTTTGCGAAACGCCAATAATCGCATTAAATACTCCGTGGGGTGATAATTCACAAGCTGAAGTTATTGGTAATAACATTGGGGGTATATGTACGGATACCGTTGATGAGTTTTACAAAAGTATGGTTAAGTTATATAATGATAGGACGTTATTGCAAAAATTAGGACAAAATGGAAGAAAGCATATAATGTCAAAATATGACTACCTGATCGTAGCTAAGCAAAGTGTAGATATTATCACTCATTACAAAAATGATAATTCTTCTACGCTCTCAACTTTAGAAGTAGTTAAAAAACTCAACTTTGTTAAAAGTCCCCTAGCAATTATACTTTTATGGATTAAGCTGCATAACTCAAAATCACATCGTTTAGTTAATTTTTTGCTGAAAAAGTTGGCAAATTATAATACGAAGAAGCAATTCAAATATATCGAGTCAATCTAGAAATGTATGCTTAATACACCGGTACTACTTATAGTTTTTAATCGTTATGACACTGCATTGCAGGTTATTCAAGTTCTAAGAAGAGTAAAGCCAACCAAATTATATATTGCAGCTGACGGGCCACGAAAGCATAAACCAAATGATGCAAAAGAGTGTGCCGAAACCCGTAAGGTTGTTCTTGATTCAATAGATTGGGATTGCCAAGTTAGTACACGTTTTCGTGATGATAATGTTGGTAGTGGTTTAGGGCCATCAACTGCCGTTACCTGGTTTTTTGAACATGAAGAAGAAGGTATCATACTAGAAGATGATTGTGTACCTAGCGAAAGTTTTTTCTCGTTTTGTACTGAGTTGCTATCTTACTACAGGTATGATGACAGGGTAATGCATATTTCTGGATTTAACATCCAAGGAGGAATTAAGAGAGGAGATGCATCGTATTACTTTTCAAGGTATACGGAGGTTTGGGGATGGGCCTGTTGGAGAAGAGCTTGGAAAATGTTTGACTTTGAAATGAAGGAATACCAAAAGTTTCTAGATTATAAAGGATTAGAATTTATTTTTCCAGACCCTGGCGTTCAGAAAAGATGGATTAAAAATTTTACTAAAATTCTTTCTGAGAAGCCTGCAACCGTTTGGAGTTACCGGTGGATGTATAGTATATGGAAAGAAAATGGATTGTGCATCACTCCAAATATTTCGCTGACAAAAAACATAGGCTTTGATGAAAGAGGGGTACATACTAAATCTGGTAACAATTTCATGGCTAAAATAGAAGCCGGTGCAATTACAGAAATTGTGCACCCGACAATGGTTATTCCTAGCCTTGAAGCAGATGCCGTGACAACAGCTTTACGACACCATCCTCCCTTACTGAAAAGAGCAATATTGAAGATGCAATATATGGTAAAATCCAGCTTCAATGCCTCATGAGAAGAACTTTCGAAATAACTTACTAAAGTGTACAGTAATCCAAAAAGCAATAATCCTTATAAGTGAACCATATCTACAATATAATATCTAATCAAAGAGAGCTTAAATCACTTTAAGCTCTCTTTGATTAGATATAGTTAGCAACATTATTAGATTAGTCTTCTATAATATCCAGAAATATATTGATACAATCGAGTCAGTTAAATATTGCTGATTAATAAGATTCACCTATGCATTTGGTAACTCTAACGCAAGATTTATAAAGTTGTACTATAATGCGTTTAAGGTTGAATATTCTTTATAGGTATACTGTTGTTTTGCATATATTGCTTTATATCACTAAATAGAAAAATATTCTTTTCAATCCATTTTATATCTTTATTCCACCATTGATCAGTTAATAAAAATTCTCTTTCTTCAGGCTCAAAACGGTATTTTATTATTTTGGCAGGTATTCCTCCTACGACAGCGTAAGGAGGTACATCTTTTGTTACTACAGCACCAGCGCCGATTACAGCACCATCTCCTACTTTAATTCCATCAATCAAAATTGCTCTAGATCCAATCCAGACGTCATTTCCAATTATAGTTTGTCGGTACTCTTCAAAGTATGGTCGATCTTTTGCTTGCTTGTCTGATGTGTAAAAAAAAGTAGAGCTAGACACGAAAGTATTTGTAGGATGAATACCCAACCCAGCATAAACCCCTGGCCCAATGGAGCAAAATTTCCCAATAGTTGCATAGTTGAATCTACTGTCTGGACCAATATAACTAAAATCTCCTAGGGTTGTATTTTTAACTATTACATAGTTCTCAATTTTAGATTTATGCCCTAATAGGCTATTGCCATAGACTTTAGCCATAAAGCCTATTTTTGCCGTGGGAAATTTATTTTTAACTCTATATGTATTAAAAATCCATTTTAACCAATAAGTGAAATTATTTTTAAGCAATAGCTTTATCATACTTCTTATTCCCAAGTTGCCTCTTATATAAATGATTATTATAAGAGATTACGATAAAAAAGGTCAATGAAAAAAATAAATAATTATGAATGGTAGTATAGTTCCCAAAATATGTTTCAGAGGTACCTAGAATAATTATATATGTAATAAGGTATGCTAAAGGTAATATTGATGCTTGTCCCTGATTATTCATTTTATTTAGTTGGTTAAATAGTGTAGAGAGTAATAACAGATATATTGTTAATCCTATATAACCAATATCAAAAATAACTTGCAATCCGGTATTATGTGTAACAGAAGAAATTAATTTCTCTTTTTCTGATTCTTTAAAAAATTTTTCTGTCAGATAGTATTTAGTAAGGCCAGCTGCATAAGGCCCATATTCTCCAAATCCTATCATATGTATTGGCTTGAAATCAGCAAGTTCTTTATTAGCAGCCATATATATAAACTTTCTTGAATTTCCGGTAGCAATGTCAGCACCATCGTTTCTAGAGATACTTGAGGCCACTGAAGTACTTGCTGTATATTGCATAGCCGACATAAAAATAATATTGGAAAACGGAATAATCCAAATTATATATCTAAGTAAACTTAGCTTATTGATAGAAGAAAGAAAATATAAACCTCCTACACACAAAAACGAACTAAAAAGAATAGTCCTTGAATCACTCATCAAAACAATAACAATACCAGCAATGGCATATATATACAAGCGTATTTTAACACGCGAAGAATAATTTTTTATATGTTTCAAATAAGAAGTGCTTAAAACAAACAAGTATCCGCCTAATGCACCTATTATACCCGGATGAATGGATGGATTTAAAGTAAACAATATTCTGCGTGTATTAATACCAATAAATCTAAGTGTAGTAGCTGCTGAACTATCAAAGGTAGGGTTTAAGATAAATGACAATACATTGACTATACAAAAAAATCCTAACACATTTATTATGAGCATTATAAATTGACTCTCAATCGACCTATGCCTCTGATTTTCATTTTCGTATTGATAAAATAAATAGAGAAAGAGTGGCATCAGTATAATTATAGATGCATTTTTTACAATTGAAAGATTGGTGTTAAGAAAACTATGTGTCCTAAATAAACTTATAATAAATAGTGATAGGAGCAATAAGAAAAGCACCATACCCTTTACATTAACTAGAGGCGTATAGTAAATTTTCGAACTTCTAATAGGAAAATATCTTAGACATCCCAAAGCTAGAATTAAAATGCTTGCAGCATCCCATAGCTTATCACTTCCAAAGAAGGAGGATGGATCAAATATGATAATACACAGAAAAATAAAGAAAAAGGGCATAAATCTCTTAAAGTTCGGATTCTTGTTTCTTAATTTAATTATATGTTCTTTTTATTGCCCGGCTCCATCTACAACTTTCAAATTCACTACCACAGTATGTTGTACAGTTCCTTTGTAATGATTAATTTTTAATTCATCTATAGATTTGATAAATTGATCACAGTGGCTAATTATTTTATTGATTGTATTAACAAGTAAACAGTATTTACTCTAAAAGATTCCTGTTTTTAATAACAGCACTTTTACTAAGAATACAACTAATTAATTCTTGATTTAACTTTCTATCCTTCACACAAGAAACAAGGTTATGAGATAGTAGTATGTTTTACTACAAACAGAGCTATGCTTATTAGCTTGTTACGATGTCACAGTTCTTTTTAATAATCGATATTTAACGTGCCTATAACCTTCCAGAATATGAAGTTTACCTAACCACTCTATCAGATAAGCTTTAACGTAAAAGCATGAAAAGTATATAATTCCTATTGCTCGGTGGGTACTGTCAAAATCAGTGCGTGCAATCTTAAGTTTCTCCCGTGCAGCTCTGTGTATATTCTTAAAGCTATATCCCCCCTCTACATATTCAACTAAACTAGAAGGTACAAAGTGTATTTTATTTAAACATTGTCTGCTATTATAATACCTGATCAGCCACTGATAATCTGCTGTTACTTTATAAGAATAATTGTAGGGGCCAATTTCTCTGAATATAGATGTTTTATAAAAAATTGCCTGATGGCAGAAGGGTACCGAGGTAAACAGATTGGATGTAGTAATTTTGTCTCCCTTAATAAATTTCAATTGACTACTTGCACTACTTAATCGTACAGCTTGCCCATAAATTATTTCGATTGAATTTTGCTTGTTATTCTCATCTGCAATCTGTTCAAGAACAGTAGAAATATAATAGGTATCTCCTGCATTCAAAAAATTTATAAACTCTCCTTTAGCATGTACTACACCTTTGTTCATTGCATCGTATATTCCCTTATCTGGTTCACTTTTCCAAAGGGTAATATGTTGCTGATATTTTCTGATAACATCTAATGTGTTATCCTTGGAGCCTCCATCTATAACGATATATTCATAGTTGCGGTATGTCTGGCTAATAACACTTTTTATTGTTTTCTCCAGATTCACAGCATCATTATAAACTACAGTAATTATGCTAAACTGTGGTGTTTTGTTCATTCTTTTATGTTAAAGAGAATATATCTTCCAATTGCTTATAGTGTATCTGTGAAGTAAATTTACTAAGATAAATTTTTCTGCCCTCATTGCCCATTTTGTCTCTTAACGGTTTGTTATTTATCAGTATTTCAAGCTTCTCAGCTAATGCTATTGCATTTTTGGGTGGTACAAGAAATCCATTTACACCATCTTGTACTACAGAAGGAACTCCTCTCCACCGCGTAGCAACTACAGGAATCTTGAATTGCATAGCCTCCAATGCCACTAATCCAAATGTCTCTGCTTCAAAAAAAGTAGGAAAACAGAATATATCGGCTTTGTTAAAAGTCAGATATTTCTGTGTACCAGTTTGTACGCCTAAAAAGTCTATATAACTCTGCAAGCTATACTGGTCTATGTAAGCAAATACTTTACTTCTGAATGCCTCCGATTCAAATCTGCCCATAAACTGCACCTTAAATTGACAACCTGGCTTTACTAACAACTTTATTGCTTCCAATAAAATCATAACTCCTTTACTTTCACACAATACACCTACACTTAGTATTGTGATTGTATGATGCTTATCCTTTATAGTATTTAAGTAAGGTGTTGCAAAATCATCTAAGCCATTAGGAACAATATATTCTTGTTTGCTCTTTAGGTGTTTTCCATCTTCTGGATTAAATTCTGAAAGCCGAATACAGATGTCTGGATAAAAATAAGCTTTCTCAAATAAAAATCTTAGCAACCCCTTCAATTGTGGATGCATTTCAGATATTCCTGCTGCGTGAAAATGAAATATAGTAGTTTTAAATAACCATCTGGTTGCATTAAGAACAACTATATCACGAAACATAGGTACCTGCAGGGGAGGGGCAGGAGGGTAATATAAAGTATGTATATTGAATCGTAAACGGTAGTAATAGATATTTAAAATTAGTTGTATAAGCTTTATTAATTTGCCAGCTTTAAATTTACCTATCTCATCCATATCGGAAGAAAATGACATCCGAACGTGATATAGCTTTACTTGATTAAATTTATTTTGTAGCATTCTTTCAATCATGATAGCCTGGCCTCCATGCGGTGGCGGAGTTTGGCCTACAACCAAAATTTTTGTTTTTTTCACGACTTTTGTTAAATGCTTTTTTAATTTATTTATACTTAACTATTCTAAGTATGCATATGATTAAAGAAAATTGCATACTTATGAATACATTAAAACTCTCAACTGTAAATTCATAGAGCACAATTCTATTTCAAGTACTATTTAGTGATCTTATTCTTTGCTTATAATAATACTGAAGACCAAAATATTTGTTAATATATTTATATAATAATCTATGTTATGAAGTATGCTCTATAAACATATTTCTATTCGTATTTTATTAAGTTAGACAACCGTATTACTTCAAACAATGCATAACGCTTACTAGTATCATTGTATGTAGTTTAAGTCTCTAAAGTGAATTCCTTCAGTAGTAAAATTAAATAAATTTTTTGGAGGGGTATTGTATTATAGGTTGGAGTAGTTGTATATATCCATTAACTAAGATTACTCTCTATTAAGGAATTTTACTAAATTAAATTGTGTGATCTATTAATGGCAAATGTAGAAATATATTAATAAAATATTCTACGCTTTAGTAATACGGTGAATTATATACCATCTCTTTTTTTTAATAATCTAATGGTACTCGTTTCTTCCCAGTATCAATTTTTTGATTGTCCTCTAAAGATGGCAAAAATTGTATTAGCCTTAGGATCTGTTAATACATTTTTTATTTTATTGAATATTTTTAGCTTTATTTTTAAGAAACAATAACATGCAGTTGTACATAATGATCTTCCAGTAATAGTATAACAATACAAACAAATCTAAAAAATGAATTAACCCGCCTTTAACTAATACACATGTTACTTATAGTTATTTGGTTTAAGCTTTCAATAAGATTTTCTCAGAATCTGCAACCCTCAATTTCTTTTTAAAAATAGAGGCATTGTTACTTTCTGTATAATACCAATTTACAATTTCTTTTACACCCGCCTTCATTGTATATGGAGGCTGACCTAAATATTGATAGGTTTTATCTATAGGTGTTAAATAATCCTGAGTCATGCTATTAAACCGGGTACTAGTAATTGGAAATGAAATATTAGATTTTTTTAATATATCACCAATTATGGCTAAGCTCTTTACACATATAGTTGGTATTATTCTAGCCGATTTGCCTGTAAGTTCAAATGATACGCATTGTACCCAATCAAGCAAGTTAACGGGCTTATCTCCCACATAAAATACTTGCTGATGTACTTTTTCTGCTGGAGACTCTAATATTTGTTGTATTTGCCACACTACATTTTTAACATATCCATAAGCTCGGTAGACATTCTTTTTTGAAGGATGAAAATACAAACCCTTTCTCATCACTTTAAACATCACATCTCTGTATCGCAAAGACCATGGCCCCCATATAGTTTGTGGACGGATAATAGTCCAGACGCAATCTAAGTTTGCTTCCCGCGTATATTTTTCTGTAATTACCTTGCTTACACCATACAAAGTAAAGGGCTGATAGTCATAATCATGTTTAGGAAGATAACCGGCTTCGCAAACAAACATAGTTGATGTTATAATTGCTCGTTTAACACTAGGCGTTCTGTTTATACATTCCAATACATTTTTTGTCCCTTCTGTATTCTGTGCATATTCATTTAAATCTCCATTTAAATCATAAATATCTGTGTCTGTACGAGCTGCTAAATGGATAACAGCTGTTGGCTGATAGGAGGAGAATATTTCTTGTAAAGTTTCCTTATCCATAATATTGCATTCTCTCCAGAATGGCAAATGGTCAGGATCCAGCGGAGGATTCCAATCAACATTTAAAAAAGAAATACCTTTCTCCAGACAATCATTAACTAAGTTTGTGCCAATAAAACCAGATGCGCCAGTGATCAGAATTTTCATTTGTATAAATAATAATTATATATAATAGAACTTAAAATTAACTTTATTTCATTGAAGAAATTATCTCTACTCTTTAAATGAAATGTTGTGCTTAGCCAAATAGTTAATGCTTAATGACACTAAGTTGTTTGTGTACTCTATTAACATAAGCAAGATTAAACGATTTGGGGTTTAACCATTCTATGAAGAATTTTTTTTATCTATTAATGCGTATGAAGTAAATTTCGTAACATCATTTTATAGCAAGGTAGCTAAGATTATATTCTCTTGTAAAGTGTCTCATTCGCAGAGACAAAACTATATCGGGTGTTTTGTATTAAATTAAGTGCAATAATATACATTTACTAACCGAGTATGGGCTAATAGAGTATATAAGATGATCCAACAAGAATCTATATTTTGGGTTTTGCTCAACAATAAGATTATTGATTAGTATTATAAGCATTGAGCTAATATAAGTCAACAAAAGTTTGAATGTGCAATTAAATGATTGTTGCTGACTGCTGGTTTTTTTATTTTGCTTCATCCTGTAGTTAATGGACAATTTTTCGGCTTAAACAAATAAATTCTTATTAAAATCAGCTATAGGGTAATAAATTATTTGGTTTACTATAAAGCATCAAAACTCTGACATTTATTTACTTAAAATATAGTATCGAAGATTCCCTCTATTAGAGGCTATTATGCTTGTTAAGTCAACTGATGTTTACTACTTTCTTCGAAATCTTAAAAGCAAAATTATCTCCAAAAATATATTTATCTATAACTTTTGCAAAATACATTCAATTGGATAACTATAATATTGAAAATATCATAGTAAATATTTATAAAAGTATAGCATCTAATGTATCTAACAAGCTCTGTATAACATATAATACAGAATTTTATTCTACTTTACTACGAAAAGCCATATTTATTGTTATCTAAAGAATCAAGTTTACTCTACAATTTATTTAAATCTAAACAAAACGGCCTGTGTTTAACAGGCCGTTTTGTTTAGTACTAGGTAGCCTATTTTTTAACTACCCGAATGAGTTCCGCAGGTTGATCCCCAGCTTGCAGTTTGA
>NZ_JAUKPO010000046.1 GCF_030503435.1 Rhodocytophaga aerolata | reverse complement strand
TGGCAGCAAGATTAAAAGGGTGAAGGAGCCAAAGACTTATTTTTCCTTCTTTTTTCGGTTGCTGCGGATAGCTTCCATCTACACCGGCAACAACCTACGCGCTTGAGGCTTCACCACAGGGCTCTAGCACTCAGGCCAAAGCCTAAAAAAGAAGGAAAACAACAGACAACCAACACCACGCTCAGGCCGTCAACCGGTGTGCTTTACCACAGGGCTTCACCTAGAGCACACGGTGTGCGGGAGCGTTTGAACTATTGGTTGCAATATGAAAGATTATAAAGAAAAGTAAATAGTAGATATCTAGTTTTATGCTCAACAAATACGTCTTAGTAGATATCATTTTTATAGTTGGAACAGCTATTCTTTTAGTTGTTTTGAATGAATTTGGCAAGATGGATATAGTCAAGACCTACGCTTTGCCTATTTTGTATGGATGCTATCTGTTAGGTAGATTATCTGTCAAGCTGGTCAGGAAAGAGGCTTCACCCCAAGAATCAAAAATGAACAATAGCCTAGAAAGCTAAACTACAGCAACCAACAATAAACTCAGGCCGCCAATCGGTGTACCTTGGCTCAAAGGCTCAACACAGCACTCTGTATGCGGCTGCTCATGCTACATTAGTTGATATTGAAAAAAGATAAATGAATAAGGATAAGTTTTGGAAGTTGATTGAAGATTCTATACTAGCCAGTCAAGGAAACTTTGATAAGCAAGTAGACATACTTAAAAGTCACTTAGTTAAACTGCCAGTAGAAGACATTGTCAAGTTTGACCGGATCTTCTACGAATATTATGCCCAAACTAAAATTTCTACCCTTTGGGCAGCGGCTGATTTGATTGAAGGTTGGTGCTCAGATGATCGGTTTGATTACTTCCGAGCTTGGGTGATTGGACAAGGCAAAGCAGTATTTGATCTGGCCCTAGACAACCCGGATAACCTGGCTGACATTGACAGTATCATCTTGGCCCGTAAATATAGTGGAGAACTATTGATGTATGCAGCAAGTGAAGCCTATGAAGAAAAGACAGGGGAGGAAGACTTCGATGAATTAAGCATTGAAGGAGAAGAATCGATACCATACCAGGAGATTACCTTGGATTGGGTAGATGAAACTAAGCAAGCCATTCCAAGTAGACTTAAGACACTCTTACCCAAACTGTATCATAGATTTAGAAAAGAGTAACCAACATCAGCTAACGCCATGCTGAAACGCCAATCCGAGCACCGGCTGCAAATGGCTCCACCAATGGCTCACGGTATGCGTCAGCGTTTGGCTCAGTAGCAAATCTGAAAACTTAAATGTTAAATAGGGAAAAAATTTTAATGGGAATAATAGGATTCATTATTCTAGCCATCCCTTACAACTCCTATTTTCCACAATTCTTGGTAACGGGTGAATATATAGCAAAAATAGAAGACAAATTTGGCGCAGATGGAGTTAAGAATGGCGACAACCTTATATTAAATGAAAATGGAACTTTTCAATGTGACTCGTGGGGAGTAGGAACTTATACAATCAAGGGAAATGAAATTGTCTTTACGTATAAGGATGAGTATTTTCAAACACATTTCCGAAGACCTTTATTTTTTGGACAACCCCGAATAATAATTTTTAGAGACTTAGAATCTGAATTTGTGAAAAAATAAAAACTTGCTACAACTTCGGCTAATACGCCAACTAGGCATCCAAAGCACAAACCTTATCTTGAAGCCATAGTTGCTTTTAGCTATGTTCGTTGCACGCAATTGAAGCACAAAAAGAAATGCTATTGACAGAAAGAGCTAAGAAATATTTGCAAAAACAAAAGAGGGATTGGGCATGGAGCACAGATAGATTTACAACCAGTCTCTACTTAAAAAGTTGCGGACTTCCTTCTTTTGAAGCCTTACTTGATTTCCAAAGTAACTACTCAGGCTATCATTTAACACATGCGTCAAAAGTGTCAGATAGTTTTATTTTAAAGCTGTTTTCAAAAAAAGATTTACTTCTTCTAAGAGCAATTGACTGTGAAAAGATTGGAGAGCATTACTATTTTCCCTGTGGTGAACATCAGACTGCACAGTTCAACTTGGACTTCCCCCATTGAAAAGGACATTTAAAAAAGAGTAAATTACTTTAAACAAATGTCAACAATGGATCAAAGAAAACAGTACTCTAAAGAATTTAAAGAAGCAGCTGTCAGGTTAGCTGCAGAAAGTAAAAACAAAAGTGGAGTAGCCAGGGATTTGGGCATTAATTCCAGTATGCTCCGCCGATGGGAACAAGAATCTGACCAATCAGGAGAAAAAGCCTTTCCCGGTAAAGGTAATCCCAAGGATGAAGAGATGGCTGCCTTAAAAAAAGAAAATTTACGCTTGAAGGAGGAGCTTGAGATACTAAAAAAGGCAGTAGGTATCTTGGGTCAGCGCCCTCGCTAAGGTACCAGTTTATCAAAGATCATCTAGGGCAGTTCTCAGTAGAAGCAATGCGTCGGGTATTGCAGGTATCCACCAGTGGATATTACCAATGGTGTCGGAATATAATTACTGCTATTAAAGACAAAAATGAGCCGCTAGTTGAGCAAATAAAAAAAGTGCATAAGCAGAGCAACCAAACCTACGGGAGCCCTCGGATTTATATAGAGTTGAAAGCTAAAGGCTATACATGCAGCTTAAATCGGGTTGCCCGACTAATGCAGGCTAATAATATCAAAGCTAAAGTGAAGAAAAAATATATTACCACTACTGACTCTAATCATGATTTGCCGGTAGCTAACAATGTACTCAATCAGGAATTTACAACAGAAGCACCCAATGAAAAGTGGACAACCGATATTACCTATATCTGGACTAAACAGGGCTGGCTATACTTAGCAGTGGTATTAGATTTATTCTCCAGGCGAATTGTAGGCTGGTCTATGCAACCAACCTTAGCCAAAGAGTTAGTGATTGCTGCTTTACAGATGGCTGTACGGATGCGTCAACCTACTAGTGGTCTATTGCATCACTCCGACCGAGGCAGCCAATATGCTAGTATTGAATATCAACAGTTACTAAAAAAAGATGGCCTTCAACCATCAATGAGCCGAAAAGGAAATTGTTATGATAATGCAGCGATGGAAAGTTTCTTTGCTACCTTGAAAAAGGAATTGGTCTATCATCAAAGTTATCAAACGCATAAAGAGGCAAAAAGGGATATTTTCTATTATATTGAGGTGTGGTACAACAGAAAACGCCGACATTCTTCTTTGGCTTATATGAGTCCTGAAGAATATGAGCAAAATTGGCAACGACTATCATTAGTTGCTTAACTTAGTCTCCTTTCTAATGGGGGAACTCCAACTTTGCGTTATGTGATAATGGTAATTTGTGCATCTATGATGAGCCTATGCAAGTAATCAAATCCTCTATTGAAACCTTCATTGAGCAATACGCACTAAGAGATGTGTATAAAGATTGGTTTGAATTGCCCTACTACTATAATCTGGAAAAAGCGGATTTATTTGAAAATTATATTCAGACTAAGAGTTATCTTAAGCTTATTGCTGAATGCAGTGACGAATCTAATCAATGGTTGATAAGTGATACCTGTATATTGGTGAAGGCAGTGTGGTGGGCAGATGAAGGTTGGTCTATTCACATTTTTGGCAGAACAGAAAAAGACGCAAAATCCGTGGCAGATGAGTTACGCAATGAAAGAATAATTAAATAAAAAATGCGTGCAACATGGCATGCCTCAGCTCTGTCGCCACAGTTGCGGGAATGCTAGCTCCATAGGTGCAAATAAACGTCCCAATTGGGATACAAGCTTTGGTAAGTGCCTTTTTGTGATTGATAGTCATAAAGTTAGTAGCGTAAACTTGTACCCAATATCAACGTACCTTTTACTCGGCAACATTGAGTAATGGGTACAAAAGCTGATACCTGTAGTTACCCAAAAGGCAGTTAGAATTACACTGCTTTTATTTAAACTGCTCAAGTATACTTCATACATCATCCTCTTCATACTTCACTTCAATTCTCTATCGCTCACCGAAAAAGGGCAGGTTTGACACCATTTATACTCAGCTGTAGACGAAACAGCATGCAGCTTATTTCAATCTGTCTGATCTAGTTAGTTGTAGAAAATACTGGCAGAACGCTGTATCCTTGTTTGCGTAATAAATAAATTAATCCCTGCTCACCGCCTAAATGTCCGGCGCCCACGGCTATAAACGTGGGCTGACTAGCGATCATATCCTCAATCACTGGTATCCAGTCTCGATTTCGCTCATTAACCGCTATGTCAAAAAAGGATTTGGCATTGCCTTGCTCGTTGAGCCGGTGGATAGTGGGCAAATCTTGTTGTAAATAGGCCATAGTCATCGAATCAATGCCTGTAATAGGTTCACCTTTAGCTTTTACTGAAACATCCCATACAATCTGCTGTAGAAACAGCTTTTGATCCACTCTTTCCAAGTATTGTAGGGTTTGGGTAGGGCTTGCCAGCGCTTGAACAGGCAATTTTCTCTCCCTTGCTAAGCGGATAAATTCCCTTTCGTAGCCTTTGGTAGCCGGTTTATTGTTTGAGAGTGCACTCAATAAAACATAGGGTTTCAAGCGCAGCACTCCTTTGATCTTTTTATTGGTCAGCTTAAGGCTGTCTTGTAAAAAGGTGTGTAATCTTCTAAAATCAACTTCACTTAAATCTTTAGCTACGGTTCCTCTGTTGGGATATCTTTGTAGTCGGGCAGCCTGTCTCACTTCCTTTATTTTCCAGGAGTCATTGTTATTCTCAGTAACCAGTACTTGACATGCCTGGAAAGCATCTAGCCAAACCTGAGGCATAAAAAAATG
This sequence comes from Rhodocytophaga aerolata, assembly GCF_030503435.1. Taxonomy (GTDB): domain Bacteria; phylum Bacteroidota; class Bacteroidia; order Cytophagales; family 172606-1; genus Rhodocytophaga; species Rhodocytophaga aerolata. The sequence goes on along the minus strand of NZ_JAUKPO010000046.1, from coordinate 27,828 downwards.
AGCGGAATCAATCACATGCACGGTTCCAAATAAGTAGGAAGGCTGAGAAAGATCTTTTCCCGATATTTTCCATAACAGACTTTTTTCTGTTGGCACTTGCCCCATAAGATTGCTAGTCAACACAAGGAGAAACAAAAAAAAGCAGGATGTTGAAAGTCTAGTTGGTTTGAACATGGGATGGCACTACAAAAGGAGTAAAACGTAATGAAAGCCTTTAGAACTTCCACTAAGATAAGTTGACAAAAATTAGCCAAAATTCCTAAACCTATAGGCTCTAGATTTATTTACCTTATTTTTTCCCCTCTTGCCCTTCTCTTAAGTTACCAAAAAGGGGAATATACTGTAACTTAAATCGAGCCTTATATAATCTATCAATTTAACATTAGTGTATGCAAAAGCGCTTAACTTTGTACACTATTTCGAGTGAAGTTCAGCTACAAATAGGCTCATATCTTTTACCCAGTTAAAACACTATTTCTGATCTACCATATGACAAGTTAAGGTAAAAAATAAATTGCGCCGGATTCTTAAAAAACCAACCTCAATGTTTAACTTCCTGGTATGTACTCATTTAGACTAAAAAGCGGTCCTACAAGTGTATACCATAGGGTAAAGCAAGTTTTAAGACAAATGTTCTTTTACAAAAACGAGGCTTCTTTATCCGCAAGCAGAGAAAAACGTACTGATCTTTGGGTTAAGGTAATTGGCTCTTTTCTAGCATCACACTTCATTGAGATACTAGGCCGTGAGGAATCACTTTTTTACTTGTTGCTGCAAAAATTTTATTACATAGATGTCCTCTCCGGGTTTTGCATTGCCTTTGTTTTATGGGAGATAATAAGCCGGGTAAGCAGGTATCTGGATAGAAGACTCGCCTGGGAAGAACAAACCTTGCAAAGAGCCTTGCTCCAGATAACGTTTGGTGTATTTATCCCTTCTGTTCTGGTGCATGTACTTACCTATCTGCAGTTTACCTATATTATTGGGCAGGAAATGTCAAAAACCACCTGGTATACCAATGAACTGCCGGTAGCTGTGGTGATTATCCTCATCATCAATAGCTATTATTTTACCTCTCATCTTTATTTAAACTATCAGCAGTTAAAACAAAGTGCCATTCTCCTTCCAAACCAAGAAACACACAAGCCAGCCCCTGAAAGGAGAGAACCTGTTGCTGCCAAGTTGAGTACAGAACCTGCATCGGTTAAGAAAAAAAGGCAAGTATTTATTATCAGTAAAGGACAACGCAATATCCCGCTTCCGGTAGAAGAAATAGCCTATTTTTTCACCAAAGATGAAAATAACTTCCTACGTACATTTGCCAACGAAACATTTTTGATTGACGAATCCCTGGAAGATATTTACTCGCATGTGGATGAGCAATTGTTTTTCCGCGCCAACCGCCAGACCATTATAAATTTCAATGCCTGCACCTATTTTTCTTACCTGGATCATGGTAAACTGCAGGTAGCTTTACAACCTGATACAGATGAAGCGGTTATTATCAGCCAGAAAAGGTCTCCCCTGTTTAAAGAATGGGTGCGCCGGTAATACTGCCAGAATCAGTGATGAATGTATTCGGTGTGTTTGGTAGCTACATTCCGGTAAGCTAATTTTTTCCAAAGCATTTCTACAGGGCCTTGTGTAAAATGCTCAAACCACCAATGGCTATATATGGTCTGGAATCCAAAAATGCACAAGGCTATCAGATAGGTTTCAGTCAGGGTTACTTTGCCATATAACTGTAAGGCATGGGGCCAATGGAAAAAAAATAACAGGCAGAATACCGTTTGCATGAGGTAATTGGTGAGGGCCATTTTGCCTACAGGTATAAACAGGCCCAGCAGCCGCCTCCATCTGTGGTAATGGTATAGTTTGACAAACAAAGCTACATAAAATAAGCTTTGCAACACAAGTCCGCCAACCACCAGAAATATCAGTCCTGCAGAGGCACCACTCAGTTCAATTTTTCCAGTGGTAATGGCCCACAAGCCTACACTGCCTAGCACACCAAAGGTACTGCCAAAAAGTATCCATGTACGAATCCTGCTTTTGAAAAGCCCAGGATTGTAGAAAAAGCCTGTTTGACCCAGCCAGAAGCCCAGTAGAATCTGCCCTGAGCAGAATACCAGGGTGATGGGTGAATCTTGCAGGAAGTTAACCAGAGGATCAATAGTTGCATTAATTTGCAGGTATCTGAGGTAATTATCTGTTAGGTAGAGATCTTTCACCATAGAAACATCGTAGCCATACTGCTGCAGGTTGAGGGCAGCATTAAGAATATATACAAGAGCGGTAGCTGGCACAGATAGGATAAGGGCCAGCCAGAGGATTCTAGCTAAAGGCCATTTATACACTACTAGCAGTAAAAGTCCGCAAAGGGCATAATTCCTGGTGATGTCACCAAACCACAGCAGGTACCCATGCATACATCCGATCAAAAACAGCAGCAGCATTCTTCTCCTGAAGTAGGTATTAAATTCGCTCCGGCTGCCTTGTATTTTACTTAATTGCACGGAGAAGCCAAATCCAAATAAAATAGAGAAAATGGGAATAAACTTTTTATCGATGAAGATACTGCTAAATACCTGAAGCATATTCTCAATAGATGGAGAGCCAATTATGTACCTGGTGTCGCTGTGGATTTCACTTAAGCCTGGAGCATAGGGAACATTGGCAAGGATGATTCCTAACAAAGCTAAACCCCGCAGCGCATCTACCCTTTCAATGCGAGAGCCTATCATTGGTGGAGTAGCATGAGTAGTCATAAAACAGATAGCGTAAAGTTCCTGCTTCTGGTGAGTGAAGCAGGAGGAAAGGCTTGAAAGAGATAAACAGGGAGGCTTAAACTTTTGCACTTATTGATTTTTCAACCAACTAATGGCTTTTTCAATACCTGAATCCTGGCCATTGTCGCGTTCTGCTTTGCTTGGGAAAGGGGCTGCAATATCCACAGGAATACCGGTACCTTCAAATACCTGCCCCTGGGCATCCGTTAACCGTTCGTTAGATAGGGTAAGCAGCCAGCCGTTGGGTAGTTCCTTAGGCAGCACGGTAGAGAATATGCCATTGGTTGATTCACCCATGGTCTGTACCTGTGGCAGTTGCCGCATCATCAGTGTAAAGACTTCTGCTGCACTGGAGGTGAGTATACTAGTCAATACTACCGTTGGTTTGGTAAAGGTATACCCACCAGTAGGCTTTTGCATAACTACTTGTTCCCTGGCAAAACCATTTCCGGTGCGTGCAGTGAATTTCCAGCCAATTTGCTGAACAGAAGTAAACCTGCCTGCTATTTCCAACGCCAGCCTGTCAGAGCCGCCGAGGTTGAAGCGTACATCTACCACCATGCTGGGGCAGTTTTTTAACTCGGTGAACACCTGATCCAACACTAATTGTAAGTCACTCAATTCGTATCCACTCATCTGACCAACATGCAGATACCCAATATTTCCCTCCAGTTTACCCCAGATTATCTGGTTATTCAGCGCCGTTTGTACATTTCCATGCAGGTAACTGGTAATCACATTCCCGACTATTTTCTCATACTCTCCAATAGCGTATAATTTTATATTTTGTTGGGAAGTGCCGGCAGGGTTTTCTGCATAAAAGCGGGCAAATGTACGGATAGCCCCGGCATCAAACCGGTTTAGAAAGTCATCGCCATTTACTGAAAGCGTAACATGGTCTTCATTAAAATGGCTTATTAGCTGCTGAAAAGTGGTTTCCAGGTTCTGCTCAGTTACCTGCGGGCGGTATTTGTCACGCAATGATTTCCAGTCTACCTGCCTCAGATTGAAGAAAGCATACTGATCCTCAAAGGTTTGCCATAGTAGATCAAAATTTACTTTCGCATCCCTAGTGGGGGCTATGCCTCCGTTGTCGCATACCTTGGGTAGTTTATTGATGCGTTTGAAGCGGAACTCTGTTATGGGACCCTTGGCTTTGTAGAGTAGTTCATCGCCTTTGGCATTCAAGGAAACATCCCAGTTAGCTACCTCAAAACCGGGTAAGTCGAAGAAGAAGGTTTTCTTCAGGCACGTAGTACTGGTATAGTCGTATACCGTCGCTTTCCCGTTGGATACATCCATAACATACCCATAGCCTTCCGATTGCCAGATGCCCTCCAGCCCGGAAGGTTTTTTAATGGGACTTATTTCTTCCCGGAAGTCGAACTGATTACAGGCCGAAAAGGGGAGTATAATGAGCAAAAGCCATAAGAATTTGTGTAGGTAAGGTGCGTTAGCCGTTTTCATAGATAGGGTTTGTTTACCCAAAAGTAGCTAGTCCCAAACAACCGTAAGCATCTCCCTAAGCCGGAAATAGCCCAAGTAGAGAAATAAAGGACTGAAGTATATAGATCTGGAGGTGAAAAAATCAGGTTTCTTACTCAAAAAGCCTTAAAATAAGCAAACACATGATTGGGTGGTGTAAAGTTTCGGATATCTTTCATCAGGCGGTTTAATGTTGATCAGAATTGTTACGGAGAAAAACAGCTTATCTTATCCCACACAAGCCCAAATTCCCTTGTGCTTTGTCTACTTTGCCAGAAAGGCAGGGAGAGACTCCATAGCCGTTATGGCAGGAAAGTACCCGACTTGCTTTGGGCAGACAAAAGAGTGCTCATGTAATTTGTCAGGCCCCACTTTTTTAGAAATACTTCAGGAAGAAAAATTTATTACTTCAAGGTACATCCTTACTAGTTTAAGGGGTTGTTAAGTTAACTCCCCCTTTGTTATTCCTATAATAAGTAAAAATGGACAATAGGGGAAATGATTTTTAAACTTTACTTTCCCTTCTTCTCCACTTTTTCCTTTTCATTATTCTACTTATCGAACTTAGTTACTTTGGGGATGGGTAGAGCATATTTCTCTATACTATGATATATACACCACTAAAAGCATAGTACACTCTTTAGCAGGAATGGTATTAGCAGTTGTTACATTATAATTTTCTTTTGGATATATCTCTATTTTAGCCAAAACACACCCATTCATACTATTTTAGACTTTTAAATATTTAGTAAAAATGTCAAGTAAAACAAATTCATTGTTTATTGCTCTTTACCTACTTAGTTTAACTTTTTTAACTAGTTGTGAGAAAGACGACCAAGGTGCACGTATCGCACAGACAACTCCCGCTTGCCGATTAACAAAAATCTATAATCCTGATAAACCCACTGATTACACCATATACAAATATGATAATGAAGGTAAACTTACTCAGGCGATAAGCTATTATGAGGGACAAGAAGATATGGTGATGAACTATGAATATAATCCACAAGATCAACTAACCAAACATATAGTTAAAAATAACCGTTACTGGGACAATGGGAGGCAAACTACAAAAGGGGAGGTAACTACATTAGAGTATAATCAAAAGGGCCAAATAGCTAAATATGTTCAGTTAAATAGTATTCCTTATAATGAAATCAGCTACCAATCCAAAATAGAAACTACCTGCGAATATGATTTGGAGGGTAATCGTACAAAAAATTTGCAAGTAACATCAAATAGTACTACTTATCACACCTCTACATTTACCTCTATATTTACCTATCAAGACGGTAATTGCATCAAAGCTCAATTTGGCCAAGGTGCCCCTTCCGAGTTTATTACTGAATACGAATACTACTTGGATATGGAAAATAAGCAAAGATCTTTCTCCCAGTCTTATTATTATAGTAGTTTAAGCAGCATGACACCTAGTAAGAACATGATGAAAAAGATGACTGCATCTTTTACTCAATATCCTACAAGTAACTATACAATTGAAAACTCTTACCAATACAACACCGAAGGATTTGCAACTACACAAACTATAGTTCAAAAGACTCAAAACGGTAGTGCTACTCTTACAACTATAGCAGAGTACGAATGCCGTTAAAGTTTGAATTGTTGTTGAAAGATAAATACCATAATAGGGGCTAAAGCTCCTGCTGATGCGCAAAGCCAAAACAAAAGCAAAAAGGCACAGCGTCAGTTTTCTAAGTTTATTCTGCCTCTTATTTTTGCATTGCTCCTAGAAGACTACAGTTAAGAAGTGATTCTTACCCTTTTTAAAATAATCAACTGCCTCTTTCATATTCCAGCTTTTTATATAAAAAATTGGGCGAGAGGGGATGATAATAGTTTCCCTTCTTGCCCATGTAATTGAGTTTTTCGAAAGGGGGAATTAAATAAACTCTCTTTTTTGCGTGCTTTTATAAATCTGACCTTGACTTGTGTTGGATGGATAAGCCCTACTCATATAAAACCGGCGATTGTTAGCAGTTATTACTTGGAAAAAGTCTACCTAACTGGAAATAATAAAAAAAATCCTGAAAGATAGTTTACCTGTTGAAAATTCTATCATTAACGTTAGAATCAGCTTCATACTGGTTAAAAGGTTTAGGTTAAAAGATACTGAAATTAGTTTTGTATTTTGATCTATGTTTTGGCAATACTCATTTCTTTAATGAAAACAATAAACAGCATCTATCTTCAGGGGGCCTGTAAGCTCCCTTTTATTTTGCAGCGAAGGCTGAAACTGCATATATGGGACAAAAGGGGAATACATATCTTTGCCCCTTTTGCCCCTTTCGATAAGGAAACAGAAAGGGGCGAATGCTAAACCTGTTTTCTATTTACGTAGAAAGAGAATATAGTAGGATTTCTTACGTTTTCTCACATCCTAACATTGCTATACAACAGGCGTATTTTGGAAATATAGCTTGTTTACTCATACATTTGGCTTAAAAAACGAGCAGGCGTAGCAGCCTGATTTTATATGTACCTTCAAAACAGGATGTATATTTTAGTAGCTATGGCCGCCTTAAGTATAGGCATTTTAGTGACTAGCAATATTGTTTTCCCTTTATCCAGTTTGTGTCTTGCCTTGCTTATGCTCTTCAACGAACCAAGAAGGTTCTTCAAATATGGGCTTGCACAGACATGCACTTACTTTTTTGATTCGCTTAACTGTCTAGAAGCAAATCTGCTATGGGAGATCCTCTCCTTTGCATGTGCCATGTATATGTGTATACAAATGATGAGAAATATCTACAATAATCATCACCATGACCACAGAGATAAAAAGGGAAGAAGAGTTGCTTCCCTAAGTCAATGGATAGAACATTTCATCTACGAGCCGCAAGTAGTGCGAGCCTAAGATAAAATTATTAAAGTAGCGGATAAATTTTTGAATACAATTTGTTAGACATTTTTTTAGCCTCTCCAGACTGGAATCCTGGAAAGACAAAAATATTGTATTTAAAATTTATCCTTTCAGGTAACTGCAAACCACTCAGTACCACAATTGAAAAAGCTAATCTTTCTTCCATACAACCAACAAATAACAGCGAGCCAATAGCTAAGACGGAAGTTAATGCATCTGTCAGAGGGTAACAAACCAATTGATGTTTATCCAAATGTTGCTACTTAATTCATTTTTCAGGAATGCATCAGCTCTGTAGTCTATTCCAACCTCTATTTTATTGCTGTCCGTAAAGCCAAAACCTAGCAGCGGAACAGTTCTGATTTCCAGCTCGTATGTCTTACCTTGAAATGAGTTAAGGTATTCGTTATTTATTTTAACATAAAATTCCCTCGGATCAACGCTCGCTCCTTCCAAAGGCAGTTCAACGGTGATTCTGTACCTGAGTCTTAATTCGGTTAGTTCCTCGGGATCAAAAGTCTGATCTGTTGAAAAGCGGTGTGAGAGACGCAAGGTGCTATATCTTTTTACCAGTGTAAATTGTTGAATAGCTCTGTGTATCCATTTATCGCCCCTGATACGCATCAAATACCCACCTGCCAGTGAATTGTTTAATCCTACCTTCTTTGAGGTTATTAAAGATATATCCGAGAGAATATAACGAAACTCTGTTCTGGATTCATTTAAAGATTGACCACTTGCCAGCGATTGCCTCGACTCCCATTTGACGTTTGCACTCCAGCCCTCACTAATACTCTTATTTACATTTAATACAGGCAATATGCCTGATTGATAAGACCCTTGCCCATTGCTGGCCACAGAGTATGTCAGCAATAACAGTCCAAAAAATAATTTCATTACCATTAACCTGTCAGTATTGGAGATTGTCCGTATTTCTAAAAATTATTTCAGCGGTATCTGTGAGTATGCCAAGCTGATTAAACGTAATTTCATACAACTTTACGTTTCTGCCTATTCTGCCTTTTACAATTAATTCATAGTTGGTTGTATACGGCTCCTCGGTTTGCCTTTTGTTTAGTAGGGAAAGCAGCGCGGAAGGTTCGCCTTTGTATTGCACCTGTATTTTGTGAATGGTAAAGGATGTGTATTGGGCATGTAGGGCCGTGCAGATATTCTCAATGGTGGCAGCCGGCATGTCCTGCCAACCGATCCCAATTTCGATATCCTGCAGGTTTCCGACTGTATCAAATTCAACACTGTATAGTTTTCTCTCAACCTTAAATTTTGCTTCAATGGAGTTGCCTTGCAGATTCTGCTCGTAATACCATTTTACTTTTTGTTGAAAACCTAGTGAATCCACAAATAACCTAGCTTGAAGAGGTACCTGGCGGATTTTCAGCCGGGATTCCTTTTCAAATTTTGTTTGTCCAAAGGCACAGCCGGCTAGGTAGAAGAAGAGGAATAGCGTTAAAAAAAAAGTTTTACTCATGAGTGTTTCTTTTATCTGCCATATCAGGTGCTTTACAAGCAAACGAACTTAACTCATTTATTGTATAGAAGCTAATTCTGGACCTACTTCAGGAGTTCAAGCTGGAACCAAAGTTCATTTATTATTCAAGGCTAATAGTATCAAGAAAGGGGTGAATAATCTTACTGTCTGATTTAGGTGCGTAATATCCGTACAGAATACAAAAAGTTGATTAAAGGTTTGCCATCCTCAGAAGATGCAAGAATAGTATTCTGCTGCAAAAAAGCATGTATTACATTCTTTATTTTTAATGCGGTAATTATACGTAAACTTATACCTACTATATTCCTGAAATTTTATGGTTTGCAGTAAAGGCAGATTGTTTCTGAATATTTTTTCATTGAATACCGCTATATTATTCCGGTTAGGCCTGGTAATGATAATTCTACTCCACCTTCTATAAACGCTTCCTGTAGACGGGAGAAACATTATTTTGATGGAAACCCAATAAACTGCCAAATAAATGTTAAAAGACTTGCCCGTCAGGTGAACTTTTGGGAACCTGGCTATGGTATTATTTTTCAAATATTTATAAAAATACAGATATTGACTACGTGTACTTGTTTTTAAATGTGTCTTTAAGGTATAAACACAATAATTATAAAATTTCAAGCCTGACCGCTTATGTACATTTCTATCCGATCCGATTCTACTCCAGATGGTCAGCCAGTACATCCATTGTTAACTTCAGTCAGCATGAGCGACGAAACTTTACCTGTAGATGGACCGGATCAGGAGTGGATCATTCGCACAACCATTAAGGAATCGCCCATGCAAGGTTGCGAGTTGCTGTTCCGCAGGTATTATTCCCCTTTATGCAGCCATGCTGTTCGCATATTATATTCACAGACAATTGCGGAAGATCTGGTAGCCGATGTTTTTTGCGATTTTTGGGCAAACCGTTTGTTCGAACAAGTAAATACGTCCTATCGTGCTTATCTTTTCCGGATGGTCCGTAACCGGTCAATCAATTACTTACAGCGCGAACTACATAAGCAGCCGAGTGAAACTGTATCTGAAAACTATATAGAAAATTCTTCAGTTCATCCTGAGCAGCAGTTGTCTGTAGAAGAACTTTATCAGGCTATCGAACAAACTGTACACAGTTTACCTGCTCAGTGTAAAAAGGTTTTTTTGCTCAGCCGGTATGAAGGAAAACGCACACATGAAATTGCTGAACAGATGCAAATTTCTCCGCGTACTGTGGAAACACATATAAGCAAGGGGCTTTCTACCTTGAGATCTAATCTCACTAAAATGGGGTTTATTTCTTTTCTCCTATGGCTGATCAGTTGAAGTATTCTTGTTGAGCAGCAGTTCACAGAATCCAGTCAAAGATCAGTAACTCAGGATTTGTCAGATAGGCGATTGCTCCGGTAAATTAATTTGTCACAACAGATTTACGTGTGCATAACAAATAATGTGTCTTATAGATATAAGATCGAGAACCATAGAAATGATTATTACTAAAGAAATATTGTTTGAGTATTTTTTCGGCAGGGTTACTACTGTACAAAAAGAAGTGATTGAAGAATGGAAGAAGAAACCTGAAAACGAGGACTTCTTTTTTGCCTGTCTGGAAGAGTGGGAGAATAGTTATCCGCAGCACCGCCCTAATGAAGCGGCGGCTCTTGAAAGATATAAGAGATTTATGCTGGAAATGCCACCTCAAGCCCGGCAGCCGAACAAAATAAAAGTGCAGCCTTTAAATACTATCCAAAGAAAACCATCACAATGGTATTGGATGGCTGCCGCAGCAGTATTACTACCACTTATCTTTATGAGTTTGTGGCAGGTAGAATATTTTTATTACCAAACATATACTACCCAGTTTGGCGAAACAAAAACTATTATTCTTGCTGATCAGAGTCAGGTAGTATTAAATGCACATTCTACGCTGAAAGTGCCCCGCGATATGTTTGCCGCTGGTGCGCGTGAAGTCTGGCTCACAGGGGAAGGCTTTTTTAATATTGCCAAGCATCCCATTCATCAAAAGTTTTTAGTACATACAGATAAGTTAGATATTGAAGTATTAGGAACTAAGTTTAATGTAAGTGACCGCAGAGGAAGTGCCCGTATTGTATTAGAAGAAGGAAAAGTAAAAGTAACACCTGTTGCTGTAGATGCACCCGAAAGAGAAGAAGCATTGGTGATGCATCCTGGTGAATCAATAGAAGTAACATCTGCCCGCCGAGCGCCGGTTAAGAAATATGTAAAACCGGAACTATATACTGCCTGGCGCGAAAACAAATTAATTTTTGAACAAACGCCCCTTTTTGAAGTACTGCAAACCATAGAAGATTACTATGGGATACAGTTTGTAGTGGAAGACAGTAGCTTATCTAAAGAACAGTTCACAGGCGTATTGCCTAATAATGATCTTGGGGTTATTTTGAAATCCTTGTCACGTACATATGGTTTTACCATTTACCGTGAAGAACAAACAGTGAGGTTGCAATAAACCAGCACCCGATTTACAGAAACCAGTACTCCTTTAATTTCACCGCTTTCTAACCCTACTCAATATGAGAAAAAGTATCTACTTATGGACCTTTCTTGGCTTTTTAAATTTGTTGTTTTTTCAAGATTATTTAGTGTTTGGTCAAGCTGTAGCTTCAGTTTCACAGCCTCCTCCTCAGAATCCGCCTAAACCTTTTCAAAGCCGCTCAGTGAAAGTTGCCCTGCATGAATTAGAAAACAAATTCAAAGTGTATTTTAACTACAATGAACGGGTGCTGAAAAACAAGCAAACCGGTGTTCTGTTCTCAGAGGTATCTGACCTGGAAGAAGCTTTAAAGTTGTTGCTTGAACCGCTGCACTTAAAATATGAGAAGGTGGGGGAAAAATATTATTCCATATTTGATGAAAACCAATCAAAACCAGTAGAGGGTAACGGGAAAAAAAAGCTTTCCACTGAAAGTATGAATCCTGCTTTACCGGATGTTTTTTCAAATGGGCAGGAATCACTACAAAATAGTAAAGAGATTGCTTTTACAATAAACGGGCGGGTAACCTCTGAAACCAATGAAGGGATACCTGGCGTAAATGTGCTGCTGAAAGGTTCTACTACCGGTACCACTACTAATGTTAATGGGGAATATACGTTAGCCGTACCTGATGGAGGCGGCACCCTGGTTTTTTCTTACATTGGCTATACTACCGAAGAAGTGGCCATCAACAACCGCTCCACTATCAACATATCTCTCACCCCAGACATCAAATCTTTATCTGAAGTAGTGGTGGTGGGCTATGGCACCCAGAAGAAAAGCGACCTCACCGGCGCTATCACTTCTATTTCCGGGGAACAGCTCAAAGAAATCCCGCTTACTTCACTAGACCAGGGCTTAAGCGGCAGGGCAGCAGGTGTACAGGTTACCCAGCAGACCGGCCAGCCGGGCGGAGCTACCTCTATCCGAATCCGGGGAGCCAATTCTATTAATTCTTCCAACGAGCCGCTGTATGTAATTGATGGGTTTCCCTATTTTAATGACAATGATGCCGCCTCTGCCGGCGCTATCGGGGGTGCACCCGCACTCAACGCTATGGCCACCCTGAATCCGAGCGATATAGAATCTATAGAAATTATGAAAGATGCTTCGGCTACGGCGATTTATGGTTCCAGAGGGGCCAACGGGGTGATCCTGATCACTACCAAACGCGGAAAGGCCGGTAACAACCGGATCGAGTTTGAAACTTACCAGGGTTTTCAGCAGGTAAGCAAGCTTATTCCGGTACTCAATGCCCGTGAGTATGCCGAGTTCCGCAACGATGCCTTTGTCAATGCCCAGGGACTGAATGGCAACGGAAAACCTACCTACACACCGGAAGAAGTAGCCGCTTTTGGTGAAGGTACCAACTGGCAGAAAGAAATCTTCCGCAGAGCCCCTATCCGGAACTACCAGCTGACTTTTAGCGGCGGCAACGAAAATCTGCGTTATGCTCTGTCTGCCAATTATTTCGACCAGGAAGGCATAGTCATCAATTCTGACCTGAAAAGGTATTCGCTCCGGGCTAATGTAGATGCCCGCATCAACCCGAAACTGACGGTAGGCAATAATTTCAATCTCAGCCACATCACCTCTGATTTTGCCCGCACCGGTGGGGGCCGCAGCGGCACGGTAGGGGTACAAAGCCCTAATGCTGGAAATGTGATTCAGGATGCCCTTTTCTACAATCCAACCATTCCTGTGCGGGATGCCAATGGCAATTTTACTTCCGATAACGATTCCGATACCAGGGGCGGCGGCAGCGGAAATCAGGCTAATACCCCCAACGGCAACCCGGTAGCTTTTGCTACCCTGGCTACCCAGCAGAGCTATACCAGCCGTATCCTGGATAATTTGTTTGCTGAGTACAGCCTGCTGCCCAGCCTGAAGCTGAGGGTATCTTTAGGAGCAGATATTTTTATAAACAAAGAAAACAGCTATCTGCCCAGCAGCATTTTCCAGGGTAGTATTGCACCCAATGGATCAGCTTCGATAGGAACACTTAACAGTTATAGCTGGCTCAACGAAAATACTATTACCTACGAGAAAACTTTCAATGAGAACCATAGTATGAACATACTGGCAGGTATTACAGCCCAGAAATATTTTAACGAACGCACCATTACCCGTGGCAGGGATTTTCCTTCAGACCTCACCACGTTTAACAACCTGAGTTCGGCAGCTATTCTGGACCCGCCCAGCTCCAATTACAATTAATGGTCGTTGTTATCCTATCTTTTCCGGGCTAATTATAATTACCGGTCCAAGTTGCTGTTTACTTTTTCTTCCAGGATAGACGGCTCATCTAAATTCGGTAAAAACAGCAAATATGGTTTCTTCCCCTCAGCAGCACTGGCATATCGCCTCACGGAAGAGGAATTTATCCGCAACCTGGGGTTTATCAACGAGTTAAAGTTACGGGTTAGTGCCGGTATTACGGGCAACCAGGAAATCCCTACCTTCCAGACTTTATCGGTAATGGGTGTACGCCGCTATGCTTTCAGCAATACTGCTCCGGCTATTGGGCTGGTGCCAACCAGGGTGGGCAACCCGGATATTAAGTGGGAAACTACCAAACAAATAGATGCCGGTTTTGATGTAGAGCTGTTCAGCGGCCGGGTAGGGCTTACAGCCGATGTTTACTATAAGCAAACCAACGACCTGCTGCTGGAGGTGCGTCTGCCTTATTCATCCGGCTTTGAAACCACCTTCCAGAACATTGGCGCGGTAGAAAATAAAGGCCTGGAGCTGGCCCTGCGAACAGTAAATATAGAATCGCCGGTGCGTTGGATTACATCCTTTAACATATCTTTTAACCGAAACAAAGTACTCAATTTCGGAGAGGAAAACGAAAGATTTACTGGTACAGACTACAATTTGTTCAAAGGGCAGGCGGTAAGCATAATCCGCGTAGGCGAGCCGGTAGGTAATTTTGTAGGATGGATCAACGACGGCATCATCCGCAATGAAGAAGAACTGCAGGCGGCGCCCAAAAGCGGCAACGATTTTGTAGGCGGTCGCCGGTTTAAAGACATTAACGGCGATGGTGTGCTCAACAACGAAGACCGGGTAATTATCGGCAATGCCCTGCCCGATTTTACCGGCGGCATCCAGAATACCTTCAAGTGGAAAAATTTTGACCTCGATATCCTTTTCCAGTACAGCTATGGCAACCAGATCTACAACATGACCCAGCTTGAACTGGAATTTCTCAATGGCCGGCAAAACAACTCCACCACCGTACTGGACCGCTTTCAGCCCGGCATCAATGAAGATACCGATGTAGCCCGTGCTGGTGCTCCTTCGTACATTGACTTCCGTCAGTCGCATTCCCGCTGGATTGAAGACGGCTCCTTCCTGCGCCTGCGTAACTTGCTGATAGGCTATAACCTGCCGGTGCAGAAGTGGAGCATTAAATGGATGCAGAATGCAAGGGTATACCTCAGCGGACAAAACCTCTGGGTATGGACTAAGTACCGGGGCTATGATCCGGAAGTGAATATCAATCCGCAGAGCAATACCTTACTGGGTTTTGACTATGCTTCGTACCCGGCAGCCAGATTATACACCGCCGGCATACGGGTAGGTTTCTGATAGTTTCATTCTAAAAAAACGCAACAATGAAAACCATTAAATATACTTTATTCATAAGCCTGCTTTTACTGGGCACCGCCTGCAAAGATTTTCTGGAAGAAGATGCCCGCAGCCTCGTACCTACTGAAAGCTATTACAACAATGTAACAGAAGCCAGCAGGGCGCTGTTCGGCGTTTATTCTTCTCTTACACCCGTTTATTCCAGCCTTGGCCTGCCTCTGGCCAGCGATATGGCCGCAGATGTGTTCACGGAGGGCGCAGGAGGCGGCGGTTCCACTTTAACTTTTATGGACCGGCATACCTTTGATGCTTCCTTGGGCATACTGGCCGACCAGTACCAGGTACATTACCAGCTGATCAATAATGCCAACTCCTTGCTAGCCCAACTGGAAGGCCGGAACCTGGGAAATGACGCACAGCAGAACAGTATTACAGGAGAAGCGCTTTTCTTGAGGGCTTTGGCCTACTTCAACCTGGTGCAGGTATTCGGAGATGTTCCCCTGCGTACATCGCCTGCTACCTCTACTCAGGGGCTTTCCGTTCCACGCAGTTCGGCTGAAGAAGTATATGCACAGATCATCGCTGACTTGGAAGCAGCAGCCGGTTTGTTACCGGAAGAAGGCCTGGCCCCGGGCAGGGCAGGCCGCCTGGCCGCTTATACCTTGCTGGCCAAAGTACATTTGTCGCGGCAGGACTATTTAAAAGCTAGTCAGGCCTTGCAGCCGGTATTGGGCAAACGGCGCCTGTACGGTACGTATATAGATAACTTCAAAGTGGCCAATGAAAACAACAAAGTAGAATCCATTTTTGAAGTGCAATATGGTTTGCGGCCTGTTAACAGTGATCTGATCCAGTTCATGACACCCAACGAGGTAACCGGGCATGGCTTCGTGTATGGAGTATTCCGGGTAGAGCCTGGGCAAATAGCGGCCTATGCAGACAATGATCCGCGAAAGAGCACCATTTTCTGGAACCAGGTCAATAACCGGAATTTTGACGGATATTATGTCAGAAAGTACAATGATGCCCTTTTACCTGGTGTGCAGGCCACGGATGCCGGGCAGGTCAATTTTCCGGTATTGCGCTATGCTGATGTGCTGCTGATGCAGGCCGAGATTATCAACGGCCTCAACGGAGGTCCTACCACTGAAGCTTACCAGGCTTTGAATGCTGTAAGGCGTAGAGCATATGGCCAGCCTGTAGACCAGCCCTCTGCCTTTGATGAAGTACCCGGCCTGGGGCAGGCTGAATTTCTGGAAGCTGTATTGAGCGAACGCAGAAGGGAGTTTGTAGGCGAAGGACAGCGCTGGTTTGATTTAAAGCGCAATAATCTCCTGTATATTGTACTTGCTGATAAAGGCTTTGTAAAAGGCAAACATGAAGTATGGCCCATTCCGCAGGCAGCTATTGATGCGGAGAAAAGCCTTACCCAGAATAACGGTTATTAATTGAGGTGAAGTGCCTGCGGAGGCCGGTAAGCAATAGCTGTACTCCTCCGCAGTTTTTATGAAATATTGCCTGTGAAACATCCTTTATACAATATCTGTACATTATTTTGCTTGCTCATTTTATTCTTCTCCGGTGGGCCACCACTGCAATTGCCCGACAACCCGCCGAATATTATCCTCATTCTGGCCGACGATTTGGGGTACGAAACCATTGCCTGCAACGGCGGCACTTCTTACCGTACGCCCAACCTTGACCGGCTGGCGGCTACCGGTATGCGGTTTACCCACTGCTATGCTACACCATTGTGTACCCCCTCCCGGGTGCAACTGATGACAGGAAAATATAACTTCCGCAATTATGAAAAATTCGGCTACCTGAATCCGGAAGAAAAAACATTTGCCAACCTGTTGCAGGCTGCCGGATACAAAACTGCCATTGCCGGAAAATGGCAACTGGGAGGCGATGCCGCTACGGTAAAGAACTTTGGCTTCGATGAATTTTGCTTGTGGCAGCTTTCGGCAGGAGATTTCTGGTACCGCTATAAAGACCCGAAAATTACCACTAGTGCCGGTTACCGGCAGTATGAGGGGCAGTACGGGCCGGATATATTCACTGATTTTATCCTGCAGTTTATGGAAAGGCACCGCAACGAACGTTTTTTTGTATATTACCCTATGTGCCTGGTGCATGATCCCTTTCAGCCTACTCCTGCCACAGAAGTTTTTGGCAGGTACACGGTGCAGGGTACAGATGATACCACTTATTTCCACCCCATGGTAGCCTATATGGATAAGCTTGTAGGAAAAATTACCACCGGGCTGGAAAGGCTGAACCTGCGCGATAACACCATACTTATTTTTACCGGTGATAACGGCACGAGTCCCAAAGTATTTTCCAGGATGGGCAACCGTATTGTACAAGGCGACAAAGGCAACACCACTGAGGCCGGTACCCATGTGCCGCTGATCGTCAACTGGCCGGGAAATACCCTTAGAGGTACAGTATTGAAAGATCTGATTGATTTTACCGATTTTCTGCCTGCCATGGCAGGGGTAGCCGGGGTGCCATTGACGGCTGCCGGAACATTCGACGGGCAAAGCTTTTATGGACAGTTAACCGGAAAAAAGACCACACCCCGCAAGTGGATCTTCTGCGATTATGACCCCAAAGGACGGGATTTTACGCCGCAGCGCTATGCACAGGATCACCGCTGGAAACTGTACGCCATTGGTAAGTTTTATGACCTGCAGAATGATCGGCTGGAAAAGCATCCGCTTCCTCAGAGTAAGTTAACCAGAGATGGGCAGAGAGCTTACCGGAAACTCCAAACGGTGCTGGAAAAATATGACAACCAGTTGAACTGACAATTATTCAAATTAAATATTATACATGAAAGCAACCAGATGAAAGGTAATTTCAAAATGCTCACATTTCCACATTCCCTTATGACCGCACCAAGAAATATTTTCCTGATACTTGTTATGTTGCTTATGCATCCGGCGTTGAGCCAGCAACGGCAGCCGAATGTAGTCATTATTTTTACAGATGACCAGGGAAGCATTGATATGAACTGTTATGGAGCTACAGACCTGATTACGCCCAATATGGATGCTCTGGCCAGAAGAGGTGTGCGCTTTACGCAGTTTTATGCGGCTTCTCCGGTTTGCTCTCCCTCCCGTGCAGCCCTGCTCACAGGTAAGGTGCCCCAGCGGGCCAATGTGCCGGACCTAGTGCGGCCCGCCGACCGGCACACCGACATGCCGGCAAGGCATATTACGCTTGCTGAAATGCTCAAAGAAGCCGGTTATGCGACAGCCCTGGTAGGAAAATGGCACCTGGGCCATGCACCTGAAACCATGCCCAACGGACAAGGATTTGATTATTCGTTCGGGCACTTGGGAGGCTGCATTGACAATTACTCCCATTACTTCTACTGGAATGGCCCCAACCGGCACGATCTAGTGCGAAATGGAAAAGAAGTATGGCATCCGGGCGAGTTTTTTCCAGACATGATGGTGCGAGAGGCAAATAACTTTATAGAACAGAACCGCAATAAGCCTTTTTTCCTGTACTGGGCCATTAATACACCTCATTATCCGTTGCAGGCAGAACCCAGATGGCTCGAGCGTTATGCCCATTTGTCTTCCCCGCGTAAAGAGTATGCAGCCTTTGTATCTACTACCGATGAAAAAATAGGACAGGTGCTCGCAAAACTGGAGGAGTTGAAAATACAGGAAAATACCATCGTTATCTTTATGTCGGATCATGGCCATTCTACCGAGGAACGTACCTTTGGCGGAGGCGGCAATGCCGGGCCTTACCGGGGTGCAAAGTTCAGCTTATTTGAAGGAGGCATACGTGTGCCTGCTATCATCAGCTGGCCTGGGCAATTACCACAAAACCAGGTGCGCCATCAGATGGGGATAGGTACCGACTGGCTGCCTACGGTAGCTGAACTATGCAGTATAAAGCCTTCCGGGCAAGTTATCGACGGCAAAAGCCTGGTGAAGGTGATCCGGTCAGAGAAAGAAAAAAGTCCGCACCAAGTATTCCACTGGCAGCTCAAAGAGCAATGGGCGGTAAGGGAAGGCGACTGGAAACTGATTGGCAATCCCCGGGATACGAGTAATAAAGGAAAAATTACCGATGAAGATCAGTTTTTTCTGACAAATGTAGCCAGAGATCCTTCGGAAATGCGGAACCTTGCTGGGGAAAACCCTCAAATTGTAGAGCGTATGCGGCAATTGCATACAGTCTGGGAGAAAGAACTTAGCCAGGTGCAAGCCGGTGCAGGGAAATAAATTGAGCAGACTGCTAAGCCAGGTTTGCTTACCTTCGCTATGTTAGCATTTATTAAATGGCTCAATCATACTTTAAAATATTGCCAGGCAGATTTGATGAAAGTAATTTTAAAATATATATTTTCTTGCCTTGTACTTATTTGAAATATTTAGATAAATCTTGTCTGCCCATGTCAAACCAACAGAAAACAAGCGCAATTTTTTATAGTATTATACTGCTTTGCTGCATAGGCGCCTATCCGGTATTATCACAGCAAAAGCTTGCTGCTAAATCCTTATCCCTATCAAAAGTAAAAGGCGTCAAACCACGAAATATCATCTTCATCCTCACCGACGACCACCGCTATGATGCTTTAGGTTTACTCAAAGCACAATCTTTTATTGAGACACCTAATTTAGACCGCATGGCCAAAGAAGGAGCCTATTTGCCCAATGCTTTTGTGACCACCTCTTTGTGTTCTCCTTCCCGGGCCTCTATTCTCACCGGGCTCTATGCGCATACTCACCAGGTGGTAGACAACAACAATCCGGTATCCAAAGAGCTGGTATTTTACCCTCAGTATCTGCAGAAGGCTGGTTACGAAACGGCTATGGTAGGCAAATGGCACATGGGCGGTGAGTTTGATGACCCGCAGAGAGGGTTCGATTACTGGGTATCCTTCAAGGGACAGGGCGTATATTACCCCAATGGAAATACATTAAATATAAACGGCAAAAGTACACCTCAGAAAGGCTACATCACCGACGAGCTCACCGATTATGCCCTCGAATGGCTCAACAGCCGCAAAGGTGACAAACCTTTTATGCTTTACCTCTCCCACAAGGGCGTACATGCAGAGTTTCTGCCTGCCGGGCGGCATGCCGGAAAGTTTAAAGACCATAACTTTATGCCTCCGCTCACCATGCAGCCGGGCACGCATCAGGATGCTCCTATGTGGGTACAGAACCAGCGCAACTCCTGGCATGGGGTAGAATATCCTTACCACAGCAACCTCAATATCGGTGAGTACTACAAGCAATATGCTGAAACCCTGTATGGGGTAGATGAATCGGTGGGTAGGGTGATGGCCTACCTGCAGGAAAAAGGTCTACTGGAGTCTACATTACTTATTTACATGGGTGACAATGGCTTTCAGTTTGGGGAACATGGGCTGATCGATAAACGTACAGCTTACGAAGAATCTATGCGGGTGCCTATGCTGGCGCACTGCCCTGAACAGATAAAGCCAGGCACAGTAGTAAAAGAAGTAGTAGCCAATATTGATTTAGCCCCTACCTTGCTGGAAGCTGCCGGACTGACAGTTCCTCAGCATATGGACGGACAGAGTTTTCTGCCGTTGATGCAAGGAAAGAGAACAGTATGGCGGGAGGGTTTATTGTACGAATATTACTGGGAGCGCAACTTTCCGCATACGCCTACTATTCATGCCTTGAGAGGCGACCGCTACAAATACATTCACTACCATGGCATCTGGGATACGGATGAGCTATACGACCTGCAAACCGATTCATTGGAAACAAGAAACCTGATCCGCAGCGAAGCCCATCAGGAAATTGTCAAAGCGATGAACAAGCAATTATTTGAAAAGCTCCGCAGTACCGGTGGTATGTATATTCCTCTGTATGAAGACAAAGGCCGCCAGCAGAACCTGCGCTATGAGTATGGTACACCTGGAGCAGCCTTTCCGTCTTATCTGAAGCGGGAAGATACGGATAAGCCTCAACAAAATAAGGCTCAGCAAGCTGCCGAAGACGCAATGCAAAAGAAGAAATAGAACAGAATTGTGTATAGTAATCCTAATATGTGAGATAAGTACATAGACTCTTGTCATACATATTTCTCTTTCACATTTTGCCCATTTTCTTTATTTGCTGGAACATCGTCCGTAATGTAACTTTAATAACAATTGAAGTACCCGCTTCTGAGAGAGTATTTAATGAAGGTAGAGATTACCTGTGGCCATTTCCGCAAAAAGAGCGGGAACTTAACCCCAATCTGGTTCAAAATCTGATCTGGTAAATTGTAAACCGCTGTAAATGAAGATAAGATTATATAAGATGAGAGGTGCTTTTCCTATTCGATCAGTAGCTATACTGAGCCTCATTGCATGTGCATTAAGTGTTCTTGCTCAATCACAAGCGCAATCTCCTCCAAACATTCTGTTAATTTTGACAGATGACCAGGGTTATCATGACGTGTCCTATTACGGAACCAAAGATATCCGCACACCCAACATAGACAGGTTGGCCAAGGAGGGAATGAGGTTTGATAATTTTTATGCCAACAGTACAGTTTGCTCGCCCACACGTGCTGCCCTGCTCAGCGGCCGCTACCAGGATCAAGTAGGCGTGCCTGGTGTAATTCGTACCTATGCAAAGGATAACTGGGGATATCTCGATCCAAAAGCTATACTGCTGCCTACCATGTTAAAAAAAGCCGATTACCACACGGCTCTCATTGGTAAATGGCATCTGGGGCTAGAAGCACCTAATATACCTAATATGCACGGCTTTGAATATTTCCACGGATGGCTGGGAGACATGATGGATGATTACTGGACACACCTGCGGCATGGGATTAATTATATGCGCCTCAATGATAAAGTGATTGATCCCAAGGAACATGCTACAGATCTTTTTACCCAATGGTCGGCAGAATATATTAAAAAACAGGCAAAGGACAAGCAGCCGTTCTTCCTGTATCTGGCTTATAATGCACCTCATTTCCCGGTGCAGCCACCCAAAGAGTGGGTGCAAAAAGTAAAACAACGTGAACCGGGAATCAAAGATAAAAGGGCAGAGCTGGTAGCATTTATTGAGCATATGGATGATGGTATAGGAAAAGTAATCAATGCCTTAAAAGAAAGCGGGCAATATGAAAATACACTTATTATTTTCACCAGTGACAATGGGGGCCATTTACCAAGTATGGCTAACAATGGTCCGGTACGGGATGGCAAAGAGAGTATGTATGAAGGAGGCCTCAGGGTGCCAACCATTATTACCTGGTCAGGTAAAATAAAAGCAGGAACTGTTTCTGACCAGGTTAATTTATCTATGGATTTGTATCCTACAGTACTTGAAGTGGCCAATGTAACGTTAGACCATACTATTGAAGGTAGAAGTTTTTTGAAAACATTGCTGGGGCAATCACTCCCTGAAGAAGACCGGCCGCTTTATTTTATACGTAGAGAAGGTGGCACCAAATACGGAGGTCAATGTATTTATGCACTCCGGCAAGGCAACTGGAAATTGCTGCAAAATAGTCCTTATCAGCCTATGGAACTCTACAACCTGAAAGAGGATCCATTCGAGCAGAATAATGTAATAGCCCAGCAACCTGAGGTTTACATACAATTAAATAATTTGCTGATGATGCATATCCAGAAAAGTGGACAAGTGCCCTGGCAACAGCCTGCTACACTAACTGAAAAGGGTACTTATATTCCTAAACACTAACCAGCAGCGTATGAAATATTGCAAGCCAATTGGATGGTATTCAAACTATTATATTAGCATAACAGTCTTCTATAGTCTATTGCTTGTTTTATTGGCAAACACTGAGATGGTCGCGCAGACTAATAATGACAAACCCAACTTTGTTATCATCTTTACAGATGACCAAGGGTATGGGGATCTGGGTTGTTATGGCCATCCTACTATTAAAACGCCTAATATTGATAAAATGGCTGTAGAGGGGCAAAAATGGACAAGCTTTTATGTAGCTGCCAATGTTTGTACTCCTTCTAGAGCAGGCTTGTTAACCGGACGGTTGCCCGTTAGGAGTGGAATGTGCAGTGATACTAGACGTGTATTATTCCCTGATTCAGATGGTGGCCTTCCTGCCAGTGAAAAAACCATAGCTAAAGTATTAAAAGAAACAGGCTATAGCACGGCTGCTATTGGAAAATGGCACTTAGGACACCTGCCACAGTATTTGCCTACAAGTCATGGGTTTGATTCCTACTATGGAATCCCATATAGTAATGATATGGACCGCGTCAACTCCATAGAACCTCGCCAAGCGCTTATGAATGCTAAAATTGAATATTTTCAGGTTCCATTAATGCGGAATACGGAAGTTATAGAAAAACCTGCTGACCAGAATACCATTACCAAGCGATATACGCAGGAAGCTATAAAATTTATCTCTGAACATAAAAAGAAACCATTCTTTCTGTATCTAGCGCATTCTCTTCCACATGTTCCGCTATTTGCTTCCCAGGATTTCAGAGGAAAAAGTGAAAGGGGTTTGTATGGTGATGTGATTGAAGAGATAGATTGGAGCGTGGGGCAAATTCTTAACACATTGAAAAAGGAGGGTTTGGATAAAAATACGTATGTTATATTTACATCAGACAATGGCCCCTGGGTAATTTTTGATGAACACGGAGGAAGTGCCGGTGCTTTATTTGGCGCCAAAGGTACCAGCTATGAAGGGGGTGTGCGTGTACCAGCTATTTTCTGGTCTCCCGGCAAAATAAAGCCTGCAGTTATATCCAAAATGGGAAGTACCCTGGATCTTTTACCAACAATTAGTAAAATAGCTGGTGCAAAATTGTCTAATGACAGGATCTATGATGGCTACGACCTTTCCTCTGTATTGAATGGAGAAAATACAAGTCCCAGAAATGAAATGTTTTATTATCATGGCACCCGTATTTTTGCAGCCAGAAAAGGTGATTTCAAGCTGTATTATTACCGCAATAATCCCTTGGGTTATCCTGAAAAAGTGGAGAAGCTGGAAACTTATCAGTTGTTCAATTTGCAACACGATCCCTCTGAAAGGTTCAACATCATTGATAAACATCCTCAGGTAGTAAAAGAAATTGATGAAATAGTACGCAAACACTCCGCTACAGTAGAATGGGTTGAAAGTAAACTAGAAAAGCGCATTGTTAACAAATAAATCTTTAAGTACTGCAGCAGGCCTGTCAATTTAATTTTAGTTTTAGAAATATATGAAGGATATTAAATAAAAACTGAAAGAGATAGATGTTGAATAAAATATTTAGCCTAACCCATTTTATAAATATTTATACCTTTATAAAATTATTCTACCTGCTTTTACTAGTATACTTCATTTGGGGATGCGAAACACGGCAGACTTCCACAACAGAGCAAACAACGGATACACTAGCAACTTCTATTTCCAATGATTCCCTCTCCTGCCATAGCGGCATTCCACAACGTTTTGCAAGCAGCCACACCATAGACACACTTCCAGTACAGACAGGCGAAGCTTCCACTGCAGGTATGGTATGGATACCTGAAGGCGAATTTTTGATGGGGGCAGACAATAAACAAGCCCGTAGTGATGAATATCCTAAACACCAGGTAAAAGTGAAAGGCTTCTACATGGATACCCATGAAGTAACCAATGCGCAGTTCCGCAAGTTTGTAGAATCTACCGGCTATTTCACTACTGCCGAAAGAAAACCTGACTGGGAAGAACTAAAAAAACAATTACCTCCCGGCACACCCAAGCCGTCAGATGAGGTGTTGGTGCCCAGCTCACTGGTCTTCTCCCCACCCAATCATCCCATTCAACTCAACAATGCAAGCCAGTGGTGGCAATGGGTGGCAGGAGCTGACTGGAAGCACCCGCAAGGGCCCCAAAGTACTATTGCAGGCAAAGAAAACTATCCGGTAGTACATGTATCATGGGATGATGCTGTAGCCTATGCCAGATGGGCAGGTAAACGCCTGCCCACAGAAGCCGAATGGGAATGGGCAGCCAGAGGGGGCAACCCCAATACTATCTATCCCTGGGGCAATGAAAATATAGATCAGGGAGCAGTAAAAGCTAACTCCTGGCAGGGGCAGTTTCCCAATCAGAACATCAACCGGGATCAGTTCTACGGATTAGCTCCAGTACAATCTTTTCCGGCCAATGCCTATGGATTATATGACATGGCTGGTAATGTATGGGAGTGGTGTCAGGATTGGTATCATGTGAGCTATTACAAAACCATTGCTAAAGTCAGCACCAATCCTCAGGGACCTGAAGCCAGCTTTGATCCTGATGAGCCTACTACACCTAAGAAAGTAGTAAGAGGAGGCTCCTTTCTTTGTAATGATTCCTACTGTTCCGGCTACCGGGTAGCCGCCAGAATGAAATCAAGTCCCGATACTGGCCTTTCCCATACAGGTTTTCGCTGTGTATTGGACAAGAAATAAAATAGAACAGAGCTAAAATCAATTTGAAGTGGGGTTCCACCGTAAAAGTGGAAGGTGGGAAAAGAATATATTACACATTCTAAACCAATACAGTAATGGCAAGTAAAAAGACTGGGCTTTCGTACTTACCTTAGTATCCACTTTATCTGGAATAGGGGCTATGGTCTTCCCTTGAAAAAGTAGACGATCAGTTAAGCGCTTAATGATAGAAAATTTGTGGTTTAATGAAAAGCTATAATTATGTTTTTGAACATATGCCCAAGTTAAAAATTATGCCCCTTTCGGGTAACTCGTTTTCATAGCAACAGACATACGTTAAACAACATTCTATTCCCAAAACCCATCCGAAAGACAGGGAGCCTGACTTCTAATTATATTCTAATCTTACTCTAATCCCAGCTTAATGTTGATAGACTATATTTGTTGCTATATCAGTTCAGCGGCTATGTTTATGCATTCTATGCTTGAATTGTGTTTTAAGCAAAGCTGTTATTTAATAAGTGAATATAGGGGATTTCTAAATGCTTTTACGATGAAAACTAGTGTGCTCGAATGTGGTAAGATTATTTTAACAAAAGTGGGTTTTTGTCAGCTTTTATTCGAAAAGGAGCTAAAAAAAGCCATACACAGGTTATCAGATAAAGAGCGACTTGATTTACAGTGTACGTCGTCAGATAGAATTGGACAAGTGATGGCAAAAGGGAAGGAGCAGATTCATAGGGTTTGTACTTGTTGACGAATATAACTTTTTCTTCTTTTAATTAGGGTAAGCTGTTTAGTTTTTTCTCTTTGCTTGAGCTTTTCCTGCTTGCGATCAAAGAATACATCAGCCGGCGTTAAGTTATCTAATGACTCATGATACCGATGATGGTTGTAATAATTTACCCACTCTTCAATCCGCCTTTCTAACTCTTGTGGCAGGTAATAAAACTCCAACAGGAGTAGGTTTTTCATTGACCGATGATAGCGTTCAATTTTTCCTTGTGTCATAGGATGATGTGGAGCACATTTGATATGCTCAATATGCTGCTTATCAAAATATTCCCGCAGGTATTTTCCTACGAAAGCAGATCCATTATCGGTTAATACCTTCGGTCTTTGCTCTTCTTTTAAATGGGCTACACGCATGGCTTGCTGCAGCGTTCGTTCGGCATCCACAGCTTGCATGGTTGAGCAAAGCTGCCAAGAAAGGATGAAGCGAGAGTAATCATCCATGACAGTTGATAAATAGTACCAGCCCCAACCCTGAATTTTAAAATAGGTAAAATCTGTTTGCCACAGCTGATGAGTAGCTGTAGTTGGGTTAGCAAAGTGGTCGGCTGCTTCCATCAGCCGGTAAGCAGGCGTAGTGACTAAGCCATGCCTTTTGAGAATTCGATAGACAGTAGATTCAGACACAAACCACCTTTCCCGATCGGTGATATAGCAAGCCAGTTCCCGACAGGAAAGATCTGGCCGTTCTAAAGCGAGCATGACGATTTGTTCTTGTTCCTTGAGCGGTAGCTGATTCCAATAGCCTCTTCGTTCCACTGGCCGAGAAGCTAATCCCTCATATCCCTTAGCCAAGTATTGCTTGTACCATTGATAGAAAGTAGAGCGGGCAATAGCTAGCTCTGTCAAAGTTGCTTTTACACTTAGCTGTGATTGTTCGACAATAGTAATAATTTCCATTTTCTCTGCCTGTGTCATACGCTTATTAGGTTTGGTTATTCTTCCGCTTTCAAGCTTTTTTTTAACAAGCGATTCTCCAGACTTAGCTCAGCTACCAGCTGCTTCAAAGCTTCGTTTTCTGTTTTCATAGTCTGCACTTCCGGAGCTGTGGCCTCCCGAATCGTATCGCCTAGCAGGCGTTTCTTGCCTGCTTCTAAAAACTCTTTGCTCCAGCGGTAGTAGATGTTTGTGTTGATGCCTTCTCTGCGGCAGATTTCTGCCACTGATGACTCTCCACGTAAGCCTTCTAAAACAATGCGTATTTTTTCTTCAGCTGAGTAGTGTTTACGACTTTGGCGTTGAATGTCTTTAATTACTGACAAAACGGGCAGCTTTGGTGGAGCGACCTTAGTAGGTTCTTTGCTTGCTTGTGCAGTGGCTGGTGTAGTACTACCTTTCGTAAGGCGTTTGTTATTTTTGGACATAATCGTGGAGGTTAGGGTAAGACAATTTACTCATTTGTCTCTTCCCTTTTGCCATCACTTGTCCAATTCTATCTGACGACGTACACTGTTTGGATACTTGAGCTAATCGAATGAATGCCTCATCCCCAAACTGTTTGAAGCCTTCAATGGCATCGTCAATATATTCCAACTGCCAATTACGGTAAAATTGGTCGAAGCCTCCGTTATTGACTTCGCCGTCTAAAACTTCACTAGCCAAAATCTGCTTTTGCAGAGGATTCAAAGGCTGTCTTAAATTCACCTTCTCAGACAGAAAGTCTATTATCTGCCAATAGTATTCCTCCTCTGAGGAGCTTACCAATACCTTTTTTAGTTCGCTGATTCTCTCTTCCCCAAACTTCTGTACTTTCATATTCTTTAATAGGTGCTAATGGAACAAAAATCCTCGCAAACCAGTCCATTACGGTGAGGCTATGTGTTTGGGAAGGGCTGGTTGACGCCGGATTTAGTGTTAGCCA
>NZ_JAUKPO010000045.1 GCF_030503435.1 Rhodocytophaga aerolata | reverse complement strand
CAACCTCATATTACAACTTTGGAGGCTCTTGGCAAACTTTTGACATGTACTCAGATTAATTAACTAAGTTTAATTTTGAAATTAAATAATTAAAAAAGTTACTACTGCTTATACTAGCTATTCCAAAAAAACTTCTGTTGTAAGCTCATTACTTGAAATTTAATTAGCCAGCGTATCTCCCTGACTCTGGTAGACCTATTATGTTCATTCTGTAAATTTTATGACCAAACCCTTTTTAAAAGAACTAAACAGTGAAAATATCAGTGGCGTAGCCTACAAAAATGTCAATTTAAAAAAAACGGTACTGGGCTATTTCTCTAATACCGGAAATGCAACAATTGCCGATCTGTGCAAAGAATTAAATTTAAGTGTTCCTAAAGTTACCATGCTGCTTAACGATCTGATCAGCGAAGGGCTGGTACAGGATTATGGAAAACTGGAATCTTCCGGCGGGCGCAAACCAAATTTATACGGACTGGTTCCGGAATCCGGCTTTTTTATCGGCGTAGATGTTAAACATAACCACATTAACATTGGCCTTTCCGACCTGCAAAAGAACCTGATTAAGGTCACAAAACGGGTGGCTTACCCGCTAATTAACAGCAAAGAATCACTGGATAGGTTATGCGGCATCATTAATAATTTTATTGACGGACTTGCCATAGCCAAAGAAAAAATCCTGGGTATTGGCGTAAACTTAACCGGTCGGATCAACCATGCTACTGGCTATAGCTATAGTTATTTTTATTTCAATGAAGAACCATTAAGTAAAATTATAGAAGCCAAAGTGGGTATACGGGTGTTTCTGGAGAACGATTCCAGGGCCATGGCTTATGGAGAGTTTTGTGTAGGCAATGTACAAGGAGAGAGAAATGTACTTTTCCTGAACATGGACTATGGAATTGGGGTTGGCATACTTATAAACGGGCAACTATACCATGGCAAATCGGGCTTTTCCGGGGAACTGGGCCATATTCCTTTATTTACTAACGAGATTATGTGTCACTGCGGAAAAAAAGGATGCCTGGAAACGGAAGCTTCCGGAGCTGCCTTGCTCCGCTTGTTCCGGGAACAACTCACTGCTGGTTCCTCCTCTATTGTTACCCAGACAAAAACCAACCCCGAAGACATAGAACTGGAAGATATTATTCAGGCAGCGAATAATGATGATATCCTGGCAATAGACCTGATCGGCAAAATTGGAGAAAACATTGGCCGGGGTATCGCCTTGCTGATCAATATTTTTAACCCCGAACTCGTGATATTGGGAGGAAGCCTGGCCGCAACAGATGACTATATCCGCCTTCCCATTAAAAGTGCCATTAACAAATATTCATTAAGCCTGCTGAACAATGCCACTGAGCTGAAAATGACCAAACTTGGTGAAGAAGCCGGCGTAATTGGTGCCTGTCTGCTTGTCTGGCGGAGAGTATTGGCTCAAATTTAAGCTGCCTGCAGATTTTACGGACGTTTATGAAACCCACAACGCCAGAAGGCATTTTCTGGCGTTGTGGCTATGTATTAATTCTCCGATTTGGGCCAATGGGTTTCTATGCCCTGGGACCGCACCCTATTCTGGAATTCTTTCAGCAAAGCATCTTTCTCCCGCACCGCCCGGGGAATTACTTTTTTGTTCAGCGAATAGGCTACCAGTAAACCAACCGATTCGCCAATGCTCCATTCTACCGGATGCAAGCGGTAACAGCCATTGGTAATATGGGTAGTACCAATATTTTTATTGGCTGGCAACAGGTTTTCTACCCGTTTTGGCAGCAAGGCACCCAGCGGAATCTGAAAAGGTAAAGAACCAAAATCTATGTAATTATTTCCGGCACTGCTGGGATGCAGGTCTATGTGGTAGTAGCCAATGCCTACACTGTCGTAAAAATCAGCAGCAGTATTTCCGGTTTGTTTTCCGGTGACTAATGCCCGGTTGGCCGTACCTACATGCTCTTCCAGCACCGTAAACAAGGCGTTAATGCGGCGAGACTCCCGGATATAGGGATATTTGGCTAAGCCGTCTTCTGTGCCCATTACATCGCCACGCAGGCGCAGACCTGCCCAGCCTTGCCCACCATCGGGGCGGGGAGCTTCGGTTTGCAGCCAGTAGAAAAGTGATAAACTGAGTTGTTTGGCCCGGTCTACATGCTTGTTGAATTCCTTCTCTGGCACATCGGTTAATTTTCCCAGCATATAATCATTCTGTGGCCAGTTGACGATAGTAATATCTCCGGGATAGGTGCCAGGCTTGAAGTTATTTTTATTAATGATCCGGCGGTAATTCCACAAATTCAGTGCAGAACCGGTAGCAATGCCTTCGGGATGAAAGCCCAGAGCTTTAGGTTCCAGCGTAGAAGGACTTGAATAGTTGAGATCCAGTAACTTCCCGGACCAGGCGGGAGTCAACTTCGGCACATGATTCCGCCAGAAATCATATTCGGCCGGTTTATCAATTACGTTATTCGCTCCCGGAACATAGTCCATTGCAAAGCATACCGTAAAAGCCTGCTCATTATCCGGATATGCCTTGTCAGGTGCATGTAATTCCCTGGTCTCCTTTTTAGATTCTGTGCCAGTTACATATTCTGTTTTAGTCAGCGGAAGCAGGTCGCCTAGCTCGGTGGCATCCACAAAATAGGGAGCCGAGAGAATCAGTTCTTTGTTACTCCGTATGCTTCTGGCTTTTAACGCACGTACTTTATCTCCAGCTACATCGGCTCCCACCACTTTATGCTCCATCAGCAAGGTTAACTGCCCGGAACTCAGGTACGGATTGAGCATATCTTGCAGCACGGCCACCGTTACGCGTGGCTCATGACATAACCTGGAAACAGACCCATCGCCAGGATTCAGATGGGTGCGGGCTCTGGCATCGTCGGTTAGCGGATAATTGCGTTTATAATATTCCCTAACGGCCGTGCGGAAATCGCGGTACAACCTGGTTGCACCATGTGTTTCTATCCACTGATGCTCATCCGGCGGAACGCCTTGCTGGGAAATTTGTCCGCCAAGCCAGTCGGTTTCTTCCGTCAGAATAACCCGCAGCCCATTTCGGAGAGAGGCCAATGCGGCCGCCACCCCTCCCAACCCACCTCCGGCAATTACTACATCGGCTGCATACTCATTGCCTTTGGCAAACAGGCGGCTAGAGGCAGCATGGGCAGAAGCAGGGAAACTTAAGAAAGAAGCAGAAGCCATTACACCACTTCCGGCTGATAACAATTCAATAAAATTTCTTCTATTCATGAATATTGATCTATCTGGTTGATCTATCTGGGCAACTAAAGTTATTGGTGATAAGGTGATAAAGTTATTTTCAATTCATCCCTGGCAGATCACTCTGTAAGTGCTGTGTAGGTTGACTTATAGCCATTTAGCCCAAAGTACAGGATATAGACATAGCAGGCAAGCGGAATCATAAAAGCCAGAGGCCAGGTGGCTAAATCTTTTACAAACCCCTGAGCAAAAGTAATAACTGCCCCTCCTACAATAGCTGTAGATAACATGCCCGAAGCCTGTGTAGTATAGGTACCCAAGCCATTGACAGATAAAGAAAATATAGTAGCAAACATAATAGAATTGCTAAGTCCCACAGCAATCATGGTCCAAACGGCTACATAGCCGGAAGACGTAACCGATACAATAATCAGCAGGATGGCTAGTGCAGCGGAAGCCGACAATACATAGGCAGGCTTGATCAACTTCAGCAAAAAATACCCGGTAAGCCTGCCTGCTAACATACTTCCCCAATAAAACGCCACCAAACGATTGGCTTCTTCCTCCGGAATATGTACTGTATCGGAAATATAATTGGTCAGAAAGGTGCCAATAGATACCTCAGCTCCTACATAAAAGAAAATAGCCCAGACCCC
Source organism: Rhodocytophaga aerolata (assembly GCF_030503435.1). Lineage (GTDB taxonomy): Bacteria > Bacteroidota > Bacteroidia > Cytophagales > 172606-1 > Rhodocytophaga > Rhodocytophaga aerolata. Next base: position 30,548 of record NZ_JAUKPO010000045.1, on the reverse strand, counting down.
AAAATTCAGGTTGCGGAATGAAAAAACACTGCTAGCATTTCCCGGAAGAATATTTTCTTTGATGCCCGGCTGTGGGTTAACAGCTGGTAATTTCAACTGGGAAACGACAAAGGCAATACCTACTAATAAAGCGGCTACACCAAGGTAAGGATATTTTACGGCCTCACTGGAGGCAGTGGAATCTTGCAAGCGGGATAAGATAAAATAAGCCCCAAAAATCGGAGCTACTGTAGTGCCGATAGAACCCACTGCCTGAATAAGGGTAAGCCTGGAAGATGCCGTTCTGGGTTGCCCCAAAATGGTAATATACGGATTAGCTGCTACCTGCAACAATACAATGCCAATAGCCAGAATAAACAGTGCCGCCAAAAATATAGCATACTGATGAAGCATAGAAGCCGGAAAAAACAGCAAGGCCCCTATGGCTGCTATAGAAAACCCGGCAATCATACCATTTTTATAGCCGATCCGTTCTACCACCTTACTGGCCGGAAAAGACATAATGCCATAGGTCACGAAAAAGTAGAACTGCACCAGGGAAGATTGAGCATAACTTAAGGTAAAACCCTTTTTAAAAAAAGGCACCAGCGTATCGTTCAGACAAGTAATAAACCCCATCATAAAATATAACACAGCCAGAGATACCAAGGCAGGTGTATAACTCCTTGCCTGTTTACTGGCACTCTCTGTAACAGCTACTTTCTGTATGGATACATTCGCCATTGTCTGTTCTAATAATGGGCTACCCTTGACTGTTTTTCGGCTATAACTTCCAGTGTTTTCCAGCATGGACAGTTGAAAGGTAAAATATTCCTAACCTATAAGCCAGTGTACCACCGACAAGGGATAGAGAATGGATGAATTTTCTGCAGTTCATATACGATACACCTGATAGGTGGTATAAGAAAACGTGCCTGATTAAGTAGGCTTGCCAAAAATGCTATTTATCTTATAGATATACAAGGCGGCTGGATACTGTACAGTACATATATTTTTGTCTCTTCCAACTCCTGCCTTTTATTATCCCTTTCAGGCAATCAAGCAATCTGACCATGCTGCCGGTTGAATAGACGTACTTATCTGTAAGAAGGGAACTTACTAATAAAATAGAAGCTATTCTCTAAGCTTCTTCTTTTTTTCTGTTTTTACTTTCGGGAACACATACCCGGCAGAAACTTCTACACGCGGAAATTGCTTCATAGTACCAATGAAAAATGGATATGTATCTTTATACATGGGACTAAGGTATTCTCTTATTTCTTCATCAAAACCCTTATCAACTCCGCCACCATATCCTATTAAAAACTCAAACATGACTTTCCGGTAGTTGAATTTATACAATCATAAAGCATTGGCGTTGTGCAGGTAGCTATTTAATTAGCTCAAGCAGCATTTCTGGTTCATTGGTCGTAATAAACTCCACTTTTCTATCCAGAAACCACTGCATTAGTTCTTTGTCATTTACTGTCCACACGTTTACGGTAATCTTGTGCTTCTTGGCCTCTTGCAGCCAGTTTTCATTCTTTTTCAACACACTATAATGATAATCCAGGCCAAAGAATTTGTCGGAAGCCAGTTCAGCCGGAGATTTGTCGCCATTCAGGTAAGCTACCTTTGCATAGGGTGCCAATTGCATCACGGTTTTACAGACATCATAATCAAAACTAATATAATCAGTCCAGCCCTGGGCTTTCAGGCCTTCTACCATTTGCACCACTTTCCGGGCCAAAGCAACAGACCGTTCTTTGCTCACTTTAGAGGCTTTTATTTCCAGGATCAGTTTAGTCTTGTTCTGCTTCATGCCTTCTTTCAGGTAAGCTTCCACTGTTGGCAGATTTTCGCCGTTGCTTAGTTTCAGTTGTGCTAGTTCGGAGGCAGGTGTTGTTTCAATGGGCACCTGGCCAACCGTATGATCATGGTTAACAACCAGCACAGAATCTGCCGACATATGCACATCAAACTCACTTCCCATGCACCCTAATTGAATGGCATGTTGCAGGGCGGCAATGGAGTTTTCGGTGGTGCCCCGCTGTTTCCAGGCTCCCCGGTGGGCAATTACCTGGTTTCGGATAAACTGGTCTTTTACTACCCGGAGAGTATCGGTAAATTTTCCCGCCTGCGTCTGGTATTCTATAACTACATCGTGGTATATCGCATCGGTACTTTTGGCTCCTTTCTTAAAATGCAGCTTTTTGTTCTTATCAATGGTGAACATAGCACTACCTGGTCCTACCAGTTTAAGATTGGTAAACGAACTTCCTGGCTCTCTACCGGAAATAGTGCCAATTAGGGTGTTTGTCTCAGAAAAAGTGTAGTTGGAAAGTACCAATGCCTGTTGTGCCATAGCTTCTAAGGTGACGAATAAAACGATACAGGCGAAAAAAAGTAGACTCAATTTTTTCATGCTGCAATAAAAAAGAAAGCTACCTAAGTTCAAAATTAAAAAACCGTAACATAGGTGAAGGATTCAGCAGTTAGCTAACCCTCATACAGCACAGTAAGGCAAAGCCCCTATAAGTTGTTTCAATGGTCTCATAAATCTGTCCGGTAGCATCCGTTCAATGCGAGGCTAACCAGATAAAACTTATAAGTAATGTCTTCACTTACAACTCTTTCAAAAGGTATTTCCCGACGAAAAAGAATAGATATGGTAGGATTGCTATAGAAAAAATTTTATATTACTAATCGAATATTCTTTTAAAAGTTTCCAAGACTGACTTTCGTAATTTTGTTTATGGCACGTCATTCAACATGGTTTATCGTCCTTGTTTTTGCTGTACTGCTGAGTTATGGTTGCCAGCAGGTAACTCTCCCGGAAGAAATTGCCCAGGCAGCAAACAAAGTTCCGGATAAGGTAGATTTTAACCTGCACATCAAACCTATTTTATCTGACCGCTGCTTTGCTTGCCACGGGCCAGACAAAAATACCAGGGAAGCAGACTTGCGGTTAGATATAGCAGAAGGAGCTTTTGCCGCTTTGTCTTCCGGCAATGGGAAGGCCGTTGTCCCTGGAAGCCTGCATAAAAGTGAACTGGTAAGACGGATACTGTCAGAAGACCCGGAAGAGCAAATGCCACCAGCCAGCTCCAATATGGTGTTAACGCCCGAAGAAAAAGCCACCCTCATTAAATGGATTGATCAAGGAGCCGAATATAAACCTCACTGGGCTTTTATAGCTCCTGAAAAACCAGAAGTACCGGAAGTAAAAAACAAAACATGGAACGTACATAACCCGATAGACAATTTTGTTCTGGCTACGCTGGAAAGCAAAGGATTAAAACAGTCACCAGAAGCAGACAAAGAACGCTTGCTCCGCCGGGTGACCATGGACCTCACCGGCTTACCGCCTACCATTGCCGAGATAGATGCTTTCCTGAATGACAAATCACCCCAGGCTTATGAAAAAGTAGTAGACCGGCTGCTCAAAACCGATGCCTATGCTGAACGCATGGCCATGGAATGGCTGGATGTTGCCCGCTATGCCGACTCCCATGGAATGCATGCCGATGGCTGGCGCATGATGTGGCCTTGGCGAGACTGGGTCATTAAAGCATTTAAAAATAATATGCCCTATGATCAGTTCAGTACCTGGCAAATAGCAGGCGATTTACTGCCCAATGCAACCAAAGAGCAGATACTGGCCACGGCCTTTAACCGCAACCACCCGATGACAGCCGAAGGAGGCGTAATTGATGAAGAATTCCGGCTGAAATATGTATTCGACCGCACCAACACCATTGGAACAGCTTATCTGGGCTTAACGGTAGAATGTGCCCAGTGCCACGACCATAAATTTGATCCCATTACTCAAAAAGACTATTACTCGCTCTCCGCTTTCTTCAACAATGTAAAAGAACTGGGCATGACCGGCGACGATGGAAATTATGGCCCTATGCTGCTGCTACCAGATGAAAAAACAGAAAAAGAAATAGCCCAGCTGGATAAGCAAATTGCAGACAAAGAAAAAGAATTAAAACTCTCTTCAGAAAACACAGATGCCATTGTACAGTTTATTTCTACTGCTATTCCGAAAGAAGCTGCTGCAAAACCGGTAGTTTATTTGCCATTTGAGAAACAGAAAGCCGTCCTTAAGAAGGACAAATACAATGTAACCAAACAGGAACTCCATTTTGATGGCACCCCCTCATATTACTCTCCCGGTACACCTGAATTAGTAGAAGGAAAGGTTGGAAAAGCCTTACTCTTTAATGATGAGTTTGATGAAGTGTTTCTGAATGAAAAAGGAAATTATGAACTGCACGAATCCTTTTCGGTAGGTATGTGGATCAACACTTCCAAAAAAGAAAAAGATAAAACCCAAACCTTAATTGGCAATACTGGTAATAAAAATAACTTCTGGCGGGGATGGGAATTTTACCTGGATTCTACCAATCATCTGGCAGCAAGGCTGATTCATTCTCTTCCGCATAACTACCTACATGTCCGGTCTACCCAGGAAATTTCCTTAAATACCTGGACCCATGTGGCCTTTAGTTATGATGGTTCCGGCAAAGCTTCTGGCATCCGATTGTACATCAACGGCGAAAAAGACAACACAGCCACTCCGTACGACCGCTTGTACAAAACCATCAAGACAATTGATGATGTAAAACATCTTTCCCAGATAAGGCCGCTGAAAATTGGCAGAAGTTACCGGGCTTTTACCGGGGAGTTTGGCATTTATAAGGGAATGATGGATGAGATATACCTGTACAACCGGGCTTTAACTTCCCTGGAAGTAGCCAGGTTAGCTAATCCTGCTATTCAGCCGGATAATCATTTACAGCAGGAATTTAGTATATCCCAAAATCCCCGATACCAGACCATTGCACAGGAATTAGCCTCTTTACGGGAAGCAAAGGTAAAACTGATGAATAGGGTGCCTGAAATTATGGTGATGGAGGAAATGTCTAAACCCAGACCTGCCTTTGTTTTGAACCGCGGCCAGTATGATGCGCCCAAAGAAAAAGTACAGCCAGCTACTCCGGAGAGTGTATTGAGTTTTCCAGATAATCTACCCAAAAACCGCCTGGGATTATCTAAATGGCTGTTTGATGCGAGGAATCCATTGACTGCACGTGTAACCGTAAACCGCTACTGGCAACTGTTTTTTGGAAAAGGTCTGGTGAAAACGGCTCATGACTTTGGCAACCAGGGCAATTTACCCACCCATCCGCAACTGCTCGACTGGCTGGCTGTTTCCTTCCGGGAATCTGGCTGGGATGTAAAAAAACTAATGAAACTGATTGTAATGTCGGCCACGTACCGGCAAAGCTCCAAGGCCAATAAAGAAACGTTAGCCATAGATGCCGAGAACCTGTATTTAGCCAGAGGTCCACAATACCGCCTGCCAGCGGAAATGATCCGGGATAATGCCCTAGCTGCCAGTGGCCTCCTGGTCAGCTGGGTTGGTGGAGAGAGTGTGAAACCCTATCAGCCAGAAGGGCTTTGGACAGAGAAGAACAATTTTTCGCACATGCTGTTTGATTATGTGCCCAGCAAAGGAGACAGTTTATACCGCCGGAGTATGTATTCCTTTATCCGCCGTACTTCCCCCCATCCGGCCATGATTGCGTTTGATGCCACAGCCCGCGATGTGTGTATGGTGAAACGGGAAATTACCAATACGCCTCTGCAAGCGTTGGTTCTGCTGAATGATCCGCAGTTTGTGGAAGCCGCTAGAGTACTGGCCGTTAGGGTGCAGAAAGAAGCAGGAGCAGAACTGGAAAAGCAACTAGAACTTGCCTTCCGCCTAACTACCGGCCGGAAACCCAGACACCAGGAAATTGATTTGTTGAAAGAATTATACCAGTCACAGTATACTCGCTTCAGCAAAAACAGCAAACAAGCCGAAGAGTTGCTACAGGTGGGTGAATACAAGCAAGAATCTGGGATGAATAAAACAAAAACCGCTGCTTTAGCTATGGTTGCCAGTACCCTGATCAACCACGATGAATCATATATGAAACGATAAGTAGAAGACCTTAAATAAAGTACAATGGATAATTTTAGCTGTAACAATTTCAACTCAAAATATACCCGCAGAGATTTCCTAACTAAAACCTCGTTAGGTTTGGGAGCTGTGAGTATTGCCTCTTTGCTGAATCCCTTCAGTATTTTTGGTAATGCAAATACCCCTAAGAAAATTATAGAAAACAGCAGCGGTGGCATATTAGGACAACCTCATTTTGTACCCCGGGCCAAACGGGTAATCTACTTGTTTCAAAGCGGCGGTCCCTCCCACCTGGATTTATTCGACTATAAGCCTACACTCAATAAGATGAATGGAAATGAGTTACCTGGAAGTATCCGGGGTGAAGGCAGGTTGACTGGTATGTCTTCCGGACAAAACTCTTTTCCAGTGGCGGGTTCACATTTTTCTTTCAAACAACATGGGAACTCTGGTGCCTGGATGAGTGAATTGATGCCCCACACCTCCAAAATTGTAGACGAGCTTTGCTTTGTCAAATCTATGTACACGGATGCCATCAATCATGATCCGGCGATTACTTTTATACAAAGCGGTTCTCAGTTTCCAGGAAGGCCTTCTATTGGGTCTTGGTTGAGTTATGGTCTGGGGACGGATAATGAAAATTTGCCTTCGTTTGTTGTATTAGTTACACAAGGCCAGGTGGGACAACCGATTTATGCACGGTTGTGGGGAAATGGATTCCTGCCTTCCGAACATCAGGGGGTACAGTTCCGGGCAGGAAAAAACCCGGTGTTATATCTCTCTAATCCTCCTGGAGTAGAACCTGACAGCCGGCGGGAGCAACTCGATTACCTGAATAAATTACAGGAAATGCAGTATGATGAATTCGAAGATCCGGATATTCAGGCCCGCATCTCCCAGTACGAAATGGCTTACCGCATGCAAACATCCGTTCCGGAAATTATGGATATCTCCAAAGAGCCGGATTACATCTATGATATGTATGGACCAGATTCCCGGAAGCCGGGCACCTTTGCTGCCAACTGCTTGCTTGCCCGGAGGCTGGCTGAAAAAGGGGTAAAGTTTATTCAACTATACCACCGGGACTGGGATCATCATGGGGGATTGCCGCAAGGCTTGCCTGTGAAATGCAAAGAAACCGACCAGAGTTCAGCTGCCCTGATTATGGACTTGAAACAAAGAGGTTTACTGGAAGATACACTCGTCATCTGGGGAGGTGAATTCGGACGCACCACTTATTCTCAGGGCAGACTAACCGCCGATACTTATGGCCGTGATCATCATAATAAGTGCTTTACCATTTTTATGGCTGGTGCTGGTGTAAAGAAAGGATTTTCTTATGGAGCCACTGATGAATTTGGGTATAACATTGCCCAAGATCCGGTACATGTCCACGACTTTCAGGCTACCTTGCTGCACATTCTCGGCATTGATCATGAAAAGCTTACCTATAAATTCCAGGGTAGACGATACCGGTTAACGGATGTACATGGTAAGGTAGTACGGGAAATTTTAGCATAATGCACAGATTATTGATTATGATTGAAGTTTTCTTAAACTATTTATTGTCGACCATACCTTCTTACTTTCTTTATTAACAATGTGTTTTATTTTTAAAGGAGTTAATGAATCTTCGATGTGTCATTGCTACAAAGAAAGGGGCAAAGCGCATGCTTTGAGCCAGCCTTGTGCCATGCAAAGAAAAATCTAGGAAAAACAACGCTTCCCCGCACCAAACCTTCGCATGGCCCGCTATTTTTCCAAGCCTGCGCTCTTTTACTGTTTAGTTATAATTTTTTTATAGAATTTTCGATAAAAGTATATTTATTGTTTTAGCTAAAATGTATTTAAAAATGATAACAGCTTTTGCAAAAGACGCCTTTTACAAGCTTTGGCATGGGGAGCTGGGTTGTGAGGATTGTATACAGCAGTGTTGCAAAAGCAAGGCCGGCCCGGTCATGAGGGCAAAGCTCCCGGTAAGGTCAACACTCAATGTTCACTACATAAGCTTGATTTTATTTTAGAATACTTAATTCCACCTTTACCACGCTATGACGAATCCTCCGGATAAGAAGCTATTAATTCTAGGTGTGCTAATATGGATAACCTGCATAACTCTTTTTGTACAGAGTTGCAGCGTAGACAAGCCTGAAGAAATTGCAAGCCTGGAAAACCAACTTCCCGCCACTATTGATTATAACCTGCATGTACGGCCAATTCTTTCCGATAAATGCTTTTTTTGCCATGGCCCGGATAAAAACAAGCAGGAAGCCGGTTTGGAACTAGCTACTAGGGAAGGAGCCTTGGCCCCACTGGAAGAGCACCCGGATAAATTTGCCATCGTCCCTAGGAATTTGGCAAAAAGTGAACTATACCACCGCATCATTTCAACCGAGGAAGAAGTGATGATGCCGCCCAGAGAATCGAACCGGGAACTGACAGCATATGAAAAAGCCATATTACTAAAGTGGATAGAGCAAGGAGCCGAATATAAACCACACTGGTCATTTATCAAACCAGAAAAGAAGCCGCTACCCCAAGTAAAAGAGAAAGAATGGACGAAGAATGCGATAGACTATTTTGTACTACACAAACTGGAGGAAAATGGCCTGAAAACTTCTCCGGAAGCAGATAAAGAAACCTTACTTCGAAGAGTTACCCTTGACCTGACTGGCTTGCCACCTACCCTAGAAGAAACAGATGCCTTCCTGTCCGACAATTCCCCAAATGCCTATGAAAAAGTGGTAGACCGCTTGTTGCAATCGCCTCACTATGGAGAAAAAATGGCCGTAGACTGGCTAGATGTAGCCCGTTTTGCAGATACGCATGGGTATACCGTAGACCGATACCGCCCGATGTGGCCCTGGCGTGACTGGGTTATTAAAGCCTTTAACGAGAATATACCGTATGACCGGTTTATTACCTGGCAGATGGCTGGAGATCTGTTGCCCAATCCTACCCGGGAGCAGAAACTGGCTACTGGCTTTAACCGGAACCATGCCCAGAATGTAGAAGGAGGTATTGTCAATGAAGAATTCCGGGTGGAATATGTGGCTGATCGAACGAATACCCTGGGTACGGCATTTTTAGGCGTAACCATGGAATGTGCCCGTTGCCACGACCATAAGTATGATCCCATTTCTCAAAAAGACTATTATAGTGTATTCAGCTTCTTTAACAATGTGGAAGAAGCAGGCCAGATTTCCTGGGACGATGCCATGCCTGTACCTACCATGCTGTTAACCGAAGCTAAGCACGATAGTCTGATTCAATTTTTCGATGAACAATTAAAAGGAGCTGAAAACGATCTTACTCATATCATTGAGAATGAAAAACAGGAGTTCGAAGAATGGAAAATGACTCACTCAAAAAAGCCTTTATTCAATCCTGCTCAAGGATTACAAGCCCATTTTACGTTTGATAAACTGGTAAAAGATGCGTTCATTAACGAAGTTTCTGCCAACGACAAAGGTACGGTGCTAGATCCGGTAATCGTCCCTGGTAAGTTTGGCAATGCTTTTCAATCCAATGGGGATGATATTCTGAAACTGGGCAAAGTAGGTATTTTCAACCGGGCTAACCCTTTTTCTATTGGTGTATGGATCAACATTCCCAAAGATTTATCGAAAGGGGTGATCTTCCACAAAGGGAATGGCGACATTCTGTATAATTTCCGGGGATATTTCCTCAACCTTCGCGAAGGTAAAGTAGAATTGCTCATGGCCCACACCTGGCCATATAATAACATTGTCAAAATCACAGAAAAAGAACTGCCCAAAGAACAATGGCTACACCTGCTGATGACTTATGATGGATCCAGTAAAGCAGATGGCTTGAAGTTGTACATCGACGGCAAAGAAGCTCCGATGATTACAGAAAAAGATAATTTATATAAGGATATTTTACTTACCGGAGAGGATCAGCCCGGCTTGCAGGTTGGAGCTGACTGGCGGGGTGTAGGTTTCAAAAATGGCTTAGTAGATGATCTGTTGATTTATACCAGAGAACTAACTTCCCTGGAAGCTTCAGAACTAGTTCAAGTAGCACAAAAAGGTTTGTCGGTTCAGCCACAAACGCAGGATGAAAAAGCTTTAGCTAACTATTACTTTGCCAATTTCTCACCTGCATACCAAAAAGGGTTAAAAGAACTGGAAAAATTGCGGGAAGAGAAAAATAAAGTGGTTGAAGAGATACCTGAGATTATGGTGATGGAGGAAATGGAAAAGCCGCGGTCTACGTATCTGCTCAAACGTGGGCAATATGATAATTATGGAGATAAAGTAAACCCGGACGTACCCAACAGTATTTTACCTTATGCTAAGAATTTGCCTAAAAACAGACTTGGCTTGGCTAAATGGCTTACACATCCGGATAATCCTTTGACAGCACGAGTCGCTGTAAACCGTTACTGGCAAATCTACTTTGGAAAAGGTCTTCATAAAAATGCCAATGACTTTGGTAACCAGGGCGGCTTACCCAGCCATCCGGAATTACTGGATTATCTGGCTGTTAATTTCAGGGAATCTGGATGGGATGTAAAAGCCTTGCAAAAGTTAATGGTAATGTCTGCTACCTACCGGCAATCGTCCTATGCTTCGCCGGCACTTCAGGAAAAAGACCCGGAAAATATATTGCTTGCCAGAGGTCCTGCCTTCCGCCTAACAGCTGAAATGGTCCGGGATAACGCCTTAGCAGCCAGTGGATTGCTAGTGCCTAAAATGGGTGGCCCCAGTGTAAAGCCCTATCAGCCGGAAGGTTTATGGGCAGTGAATATGACCGTATACAAACAAGATACCGGACAGGCTTTGTACCGCCGAAGTCTATATACTTTCTGGAAACGTACCAATCCGCCCCCTTCCATGAACACATTCGATGCCCCTGACCGGAGCAATTGTACCGTGCAGCGGCAGCAAACCAGTACCCCACTTCAAGCCCTGGTGCTACTGAATGATCCGCAGTTCGTGGAAGCAGCCAAGGTATTGGCTGAAAGAGCTGGCAGAGAGTATAACACAGAAAAAGAGCAGATTGTATATATGTACCGGCTACTTACCGGCCGCAAACCGACAGAAAAAGAAGTAGCCATTCTTCAGAAACTGTATTCCAACGAACAAGAGAAATTCAAGCAATATCCGGATAAAATGAAAGGCTGGTTATCAGCTGGTGAATACAAATTTACCGGAGATATAGATACTCCTGCTCTGGCGGCAGGCACCGTAGTAGCCAGTACCATCTTAAACTCCGATGCCTTCCTGACCCGGAGGTAGAGAAAAAATTAACTACTAATTCTAATGACTATTGATTAGGATTACCCAGCTTTCATGAGAAAACTTTTATAATGCCTATTTTGTATGTTGTACTTATACTATTTGAATAAAAAGATTCTGTGTTGACAACAGCCTTTCCAAAAGCTGCCTTATAGAATCTTTGGCTTTGGAAGCAGGTATGTGCGGATTCTATAGAGCAGTGTTGGAAAGGCGGGGCCCGTCCGGACCTGGAGGACAAAAACTTTCGGTAAGGTATATCTCTACTGATTATTACCCAAAGGTGACAATATGATAGTATAATTTGATTTTGTTTTATCCTTGTATCCATAGCTATGTACGAAAAATTAGCACAACAAGTAGCCGATAAACTCAACCGCCGGTCATTCTTAGCCAAAGCCTCCTTAGGACTGGGGTCTCTGGCTTTGGGTTCTTTGCTGGGCCCACAAAAACTACTGTCCAATGACGATCCTGGAGGCATTTTAAAAGCACCGCATATACCGCCAAAAGCCAAGCGGATTGTATACTTATTTCAAAGTGGAGGCCCTTCCCAGTTGGAGTTGTTCGACTACAAACCGATGCTTCAAAAAATGCATGGCCAGGAATTGCCAGATTCCGTACGAAAAGGGCAACGGCTTACCGGCATGAGTGCCGGACAATCGGCCTTGCCTATGGTGGGTTCGCCATATCAATTTGCACAGCATGGGAAAAGCGGTGCCTGGGTAAGTGAACTCATGCCCTATACGAGTGGTGTAGTAGATGAATTGTGCTTTATCAAATCCATGTACACTGAGCAAATTAACCATGATCCGGCTCTCACCTTTTTCCAGACTGGACACCAGATAGCTGGCAGACCCAGCATTGGTTCATGGATTAGTTATGGGTTAGGGTCAGATAATGAAAATTTGCCGGCATTTATTGTATTGGTTTCTAAAAACGGACAGAAAGACCAACCTTTATTTGCCAAGCTATGGGGCAATGGATTTTTACCTTCTAAACACCAGGGAGTTCAGCTCCGGGCGGGTTCCGACCCGGTATTATACCTAAACAATCCGGAAGGCTATGGAACGATAGACAGGCGGGATATGCTGAACGCCCTGACCCAACTGAACCAGGCACAACTGGAGCAAGTTGGCGATCCGGAAATTAACAACCGGATAGCTCAGTATGAAATGGCTTTCCGGATGCAGACCTCTGTACCAGGCGTAACCGATCTATCAGATGAGCCAGACTGGGTATTTGATCTGTATGGCGAGGATTCCCGTGACCCTGGTACTTTTGCTGCCAACTGTTTGCTTGCCAGAAGGCTGCTGGAACGGGATGTAAAGTTTGTGCAACTCTACCATCAGGGATGGGATCAGCATGGAGATTTGCCAAAGGGTATTACCAAACAATGCAAAGCCACCGACCAGGCTTCTGCGGCTCTGGTAAAAGACCTAAAGCAACGCGGATTATTGGAAGATACCTTAGTGATCTGGGGTGGAGAATTTGGCCGTACTAATTACTCTCAGGGTAAACTTACGAAAGATAACTACGGCCGTGATCATCATCCCCGCTGTTTCACCATGTGGATGGCCGGAGCTGGGATCAAACCAGGAATTAGCTATGGCGAAACGGATGAATTTGGCTACAACATAGCCAGCAATCCGGTACATGTGCATGATTTCCAGGCCACCTTGCTTCACCTGGCAGGCATAGACCATGAAAAACTATTTTACCAGTACCAGGGCCGCCGTTTCCGCCTCACCGATGTAGAAGGGCGTATCGTAAGAGATATCTTGAGTTAAGTCTCAATCCTAATAGCATGTAGATATAGTAAAGCTTTTGTATTGAAGCAAAACGGATAACCTCCTTATACAGAGGAATAATGCACATAATTGCCTCACTCAATTTTATCAGTTATTGGATAATGCACTAGTCACAGCAGCAGGTTTACCAGAAAAATAGATCCAATCAATATTAAATAAATTCTTATTCTGCGCATTAGGATTGGTGAAGACGAAGTAGATATCATGGATGCCATTTACTTTTTGTTTTACCTGGGCAGCTACTTCCTTCCATCCGTTTTTAGGATCATCTATATTTCCGGCAGGGATGGTTATACTACTGACCAATGGACCATCAGCTTTATCCAGGTGTACTTCTATCGTTCCGCCAGCTCCATGTGCTTGCATCCGGTAGGTGAATCCATTCACATGCGTTAGGTCAAGTTGATTGAACTTTACATAGCTGCTGTGGCGGATACCAGTAGCATAGGTCATAAACAAGGTAGTCATGGTGCCAAGCCGGACAGTGCCTTCATCAAAATCCTCTATTTGTACTAAGGGATTGCGAAGGGCTATGTACTTGCGGGCAGGAAGCGGTTCAATGCCATTTGCCCCTTTATCGGTATAGCTAGCCATCAATAGGTAAGAACCTTCCTGACTTTTCCCAATATGGTCTTTTAGAGCAATACTTCCCTGCAGGGGTAAAGAGGTATTCGTTTCTGTTAAAGACAAAATATACCGTACCATCTCTTTTGCATCTTCCTTAGGTAAATCCGGATGAGATGACATAGGCCGTTGCCCCCAGTTACCACTTCCTCCTTTAATCACTTTATTTACTAATTGATCTGTGATACCAGCTTTACCTGCATATCGTTTGGAAACCGCCATATAGGCCGGGCCTACTGATTCTTTGTCCAGAGAATGGCAGGCTTTGCAGTCTAGCGTATTTACCAGATACTGGCCTCTGGCGTATTGCAGATTCTGCGGGGCTTGTCCGCTGGTTAACACGACTGCCAGATCTTTGCCTTGTGGCAGGAAATTCAGCGATATAGTTACCTTGCTGGGGTCAATCGTTTTATCTTCCAGATCACTAACCTCTACGGTATAGTCTAGCTTCGTATTATCCCAGTAGAAAGTTCGGTTGGCAGTGGTGGCAATATTCACTACTGGCGGAGCATTTCCTGCTTTTACCTGAACTGTTGCCCTATTGCTTTCACCCTGATTGTCTGTTACGGTAAGCTGAACATCGTAAGCGCCTGGTTTGGTAAACGTATAGGCCACTTCTTTTCCTTCCAGATTCTTGCCCTCTATCTGCCATTGGTAGTGCAACTGATCATTCTTATCATAGTCTTTAGAATTAGCTGCCGATAGTTTTGCTTGCAGTGGGGCGGCTCCATAGAGGTGATCCACCTGAATATCGGCAATGGGTTTGCGGTTTCCTTCGGCATATTCCACTCGGATCAGTTTGGCATCTGAGTTTTTAGCAAACCAGTTAGTGCCATACTCTAAAATATAGGTGGAACCATCGGCTGCGAATTGTATATCAGTAGGTGCTACAAACTCCAGGTGATCCAGGAAAGGCTCCATCCGCAAGTAATTGCCATTCTCATCCAGGGTAACCGCCATAAACCATCGCCGCACCCAATCATAGATAATCAATTTTCCATCGTAATAGGGAGATAATTTAAAGGGTGCATCAGAAAACAGATCACTGTAGTAGACTGGCCCAGCCAATAAACTCTGCCCTCCTTTGCCTACCAAGGGAAACTTTTTAGAAGCACCATCTCCATACCAGATCATGGCTTTCTGGGCAGGCGGCAACTCCCGCAAACCAGTATTATTGGGCGAGGCATTAATAGGTTCCGATGGATTGAATTTTGGCCCTTCTTTTTTAGTGGCATAATTATAATAAGGAAAGGCTTCATTTTCTCCCAGGAAGTAGGGCCATCCATAAAAGCCTGGTTTGCGGGCCTGGTTAATTTCATCATAACTCAAGGTACCTTCCGAAGCTAGCACTTTGGTATCCGGACCAATATCTCCCCAGTACAAAAAATTGTTTTTTCTATCGACAGCAAAGCGGTACGGATTGCGGCTACCCATAATATATATTTCCGGGCGGGTTTTGGGTGTTCCTTTTGGAAATAGATTACCTTCCGGAATAGAGTAACTGCCATCTGGCTCAGGCTTTATCCGCAGTATTTTTCCCCGCAAATCATTGGTATTGGCTGCTGTTGCCTGGTCATCGGCCAACTGCCGGCCCGGACGTTCGTCAATCGGAATGTAGCCTTCCGTTTCTTCGGCATTGGTATTATCTCCGGTAGAAAGATAGAGCAACCCATCTGGCCCGAAATGCAAATACCCGGCAGAATGGCAACAATATTTCCGTTGCATGGGCACTTCCAACAGTGTTTTTTCAGAAGACCGGATCAGGCTATCACCCCTGAGTTCCATGCGTGACAAGCGGTTAATGGCTTTCTCTCCGGCTACTGCATAATAAAAATACACCCATTTATTGGTAGCATAATTTGGGTCTAGCGCCACACCCAGTAAGCCATCTTCAATGCCGCTGAACACCTCAAACTGGGCCAGGGTTTTTAATTGCTTCAGCTTATCATCATATACTTTCACAGCCCCTTTCCGTTCTACAATGAGTACATTATTATTCGGCAGAATAGCCATTTCCATGGGTTCATCCATTCCCTGTGCCAGTACGGTATACGTATAGCGGCTGGCATCTGGTACTGGCAACGTGGTAGCTTTGGTGTAATCAGGTGTGGTATTTTTTCCGATGGAATAGCTCAATGCTTTTTGTAGTTCCTCCGCTGAGAAAGCTGCTGGCAATGCTGTTACATTGCCATTATCTTGTTTCAACTCCTGACCTGTCTGCCACTGATTCCAGGTTTGCAGCCATGGCCAGCCATTCTGGGTATGCAGGGTATCTTTAATAGCCACCACTCCCCCACCGCCAGCTTCCAGGTACCTTTTCAAAGAAGTGACTGCCCGGTGGTTTAGTGACTGAACGGCGGAAAAAGGTAATACGATACTGCTTATCTGTTTCAGGGAATCATCTTGTAAATACGCGGCATCTGTTGATTTAATAACCGTCCACCCGGCTTTAGTGGCTGCTTGCTGTAGCTGCTCTTCTACTGAAGAAGCATTTTTATCTGCATATAACAGGACTTTGGTCTGCTCCCGTTTGGAAGGACTATTTACAGAAGTGGTATTAGACGTACAAGCAGCAAATACGGATAGCAGGAGCAGGAAGAAATAATACTTCATATTCATATAAATAGGGGAAACAAAAGGCTAAATATGGCAGATAGAAAGAGAATTCACCTTATCCAACGCAACGTATTTAATCATTTATAGCTGATTTTAACAGAGTAAAATCTTGTAGGCTTTACTTAAGTTACGATTTCATGTCTAGCATTCCAAACTAAACTATTCTGCCAGAACCAGCTTTTCTATAACCAGATAAGCAGATTATAGAATGAGTAGTTTTAAACCTGTTAGGTTTTCAGAAACCTAACAGGTTTTCGCTATTGAATTTCCTGAACAAGCACCGGCAAACATTAATCTAATTTTCAAATTTTCACATTGTCAAATTCCCAAATTTGCCTATATCCTGGTTGTTTTGGTTATCCCAGGTATCCACTTTTCAGCATTTTTCCGGTATATTTTATCTATCACCCCTTTAGGCAGTTTCAACCCTTTAAACTCCGCGCCATTATTGGCATTTTTCATTACTTCATCGGTGGCAAAAAATGTCCAGTCGCGGAGCCAGGTATCGTGGGTACTCTTTTTTACATCTTCCGGCTTGGTGCCTTCATTAATCACAAAATCAGTCGCATACAAAATCCGGTCTTGGTAGTTGATGAAGAAATCATATACTTTCTGATGATCTGTTATGGCTTGGTTGTGCAAATGCGGAATACGGGCAGCCATATCTACGGCCAGGTTGGGATATTTGTCCAGACGTTTAGCTATTTCGGCCACATCCCACTCCAGGCTTGCCAGGTGTACACTTACTACTTTCAGATCCGGGTGTTTTTCCAGCATATGGTCTCTGGCATTTATCTGATCTTCATACGAAGGATATTCCGGATGCTTGTACATATGATACTGCGGATTTTCACTAAAATACCGTTTATCTCCCTCTACCGTCATTTGTTCAATAGGCAGCCAGCAATTTTTAGGTTCTCCCTGGTGGCTCAGCAAAGGGATGTTGTTTTTGGCCATGTACCGGAATATAGTGTCGAACCTGGGGTCGTCAATCATCACAAACTTTCCATTTTTGTCTTTCAGTTCCATGCCAATGTTCTTCCACACTTTTACACCAACGGCTCCTTTAGCAAAAGCATCTTGTAAATAGGCCAGGGTTTTCTCCTGCCACTTCGGATCGGTCCAGTTCTTTACCGTAAAGGTGGTTGCTAGCACCGTACGTTCCGGAAAATCTTTTACATGCTGCAATGCCATATCCCGCTGTTTTTCCACAGGCGGAGAAGAAGGGCCATCTACATTGATATCTACCAGACGGAAATTATCTTCCTCGGCTTGCTTCAAAAAAGTAGAATCTGGTGTGCGTATATGAATGTGAGAATCTATCTTCTGTACCTTGGTAAAATCCTGTAGGGTATAGTAAGCCTCCGGGGCACTGGTACTGGCAGTGTCAGCCGTTTGCTGGGTGTTTTCGGATGTGTTTTGCTGTGAACAACTGGTTAGCAGCATGGAACTTGTAAAAACGGCTAAAGATAGCTTACGTAAATAATTCAGATTTTTCATAGGGATAAGTACACGTTAACATATGGCAGATATCTCAGATCAGTCAAGAGAAAATGAGTCAGTTTAATCGAACAAGTAGGGCGCACCAGGCCGTTTTATAGGACGGCAATTCGTATTTTACGAAGCCCCGGCACCTTTCTCCAGAGAATCAAGTAGTTCTTTAATGTTATTTGCCGGCGAATTTACCAGCGTAGATACCGGGTATGCCTCCATGTCTGCGGCATTGTAAGGCACAAGTAAGTCCATGGCTTCATCAGGGTTCAGGTCGTTGCTGAGCCAGTGTTTTTCCTGAGCTGGGGGCAAAATAACGGGCATGCGGTTGTGAATGGGAGCCATTAATTCATTCGGGTCAGTGGTAATAATAGTAAAGCTCTGTACCTTGTTTCCTTTGTCATCTTTCCATTCATCCCATAAGCCGGCAAAGGCAAACAACCCATTATCTTTTAACGTGATCCGGAAAGGCTGCTTGGTTTTTCCTTCTTTTTTCCATTCATAAAATCCATCGGCAATTACCAGGCACCGCTTCTGTTGCAGGCTTTTGCGGAAAGCAGGCTTTTCTTTTAGGGTTTCGGCCCGGGCATTAATCATTTTATTCCCAATAGAAGCATCTTTAGCCCAGAAAGGAATTAGTCCCCATTTAAAATAGCGGATAGTTTCCGGGTTGTTATTGCTGATGACAGGCAGTACCTGGGTGGGGGCTGCATTGAATGTTTCCCGGAAAGTATCTTTTTCCAGGCTTGCGTCAAAACGTTGGGCTATGACTTCTGGCTTTTTTGCGAGGGTGTATCTTCCGCACATAGGTATTAATGGTTGGTTTAGTAGCTTTTTTAGAAACATACCAGCAGTTTATACAGGGGTGTATTCCTACCTAAATATACACATTCCTGTAGCAAGTATGAATCTTAAATGATTTTTTCCCGTAGAACTCGCTATACATATTAACTTTTAAAGCTATGCCACAAGGAGATAAATCCAGTTATACGGAAAAGCAAAAACGCCAGGCAGAACACATTGAAGAAAGTTATGAGCAAAAGGGCGTTTCAGAAAAAGAAGCAGAAAAACGCGCCTGGGCCACAGTAAATAAACAAGATGGCGGTGGCAAAAAGAAGAGCAAATAAGGCGAATCCTAAGTGAAAAGGGGATTAATTTACTTACAAACAAACATGTTTTTTACAATTTATTCAACCAACCATGAAAGAAGCAGAAGAAGAAGATAAAAACAAAGATATAAAAGATGTAGAGGCACAGCCGGCAAAAGAAACCCGGGGCACCAAAACTATGCAGCAACGCCAGCTGCACAAAAACACGGACGATGTATCTATGAATGAAGGATTCGATGTAGATCATAACTCTGATCCGATACTGGCTAAAAAACAATAACTACGTACTTTCTGGTACGTACAACCAGCTCAGCACCAGTATGCCTGTTTTTAGAACAGGTATACTGGTGTTTTTTTCTGGAATTTTTATCAGGGATAATTGTTTGAATGGAATAAACCTTCGTACGCAATGCATTTTACAAGCTTGATCATTTGCGCATGTATGGGATAACCCTGTATTTTTATACGTTTATCATTCCTACTCTATTTTATGGCTGAAACACTAATTATTCCTGCTACTACTGATAAAAAAGAGATTTACCGCACCCTGGTTCCCCAGATAGAAGCCCTGGTAAGCGGTGAGCCTGATACCACAGCAAATCTGGCAAATATTGCGGCTGCTTTAAAGCAAACGTTCGGCTTTTTTTGGGTGGGGTTTTACCTGGTTAAAAACAACCAGCTGGTTCTAGGGCCCTTTCAAGGACCCATTGCCTGCACACGCATAGATTTTGACAAAGGTGTATGTGGTGCCTGCTATACCCGCCGCGAAACAATTATTGTACCTGATGTAGAGCAGTTCCCCGGCCATATTGCCTGTAGTTCCGACTCCAGATCAGAGATTGTGCTCCCTGCTTTTAAAAATGGACAGGTAGCCCTGGTCTTAGATGTAGACAGCGACCAGCTGAATGATTTTGATGAACAGGATAAGGAAGGACTGGAGCACATAATGCGGATTGTGGAAACTATACTTTAACCGCACTTTCCTTAGTTAAAACCCTGGTTATTTTACAAATTACCAGGGTTTTTTCTTTCTTTAGCCAGATGTATGGCAATGGGTAAAGTAAAATGTGCTTGTACTAGCTTAAGAAACCTATTTTTTTGTACATTCACCGCGAATGAAAACGAGCCTTTCACAGGCGGTTGGCGAAGGCTACCAACTGAATATTCATTAGTCGGTAGCCCGATAAATCAACATAAGTGAACTTTGTCCGTATAACCATGCGAAATACAAAATAACCATCTAAACCAACACTCTATGGGATTTATTTTAAAACTCCTGCTCTCGGCAGTAGCCGTTTATATTGCAGATTATCTGATAGACGGGGTACGTATCAATACCCTGACAACTACCCTTATTGTAGCCATTGTGCTGGGTTTGCTGAATGCTATTGTTAAACCCCTACTGGTTATCCTCACCATTCCGGTAACCATTCTTACACTGGGATTATTTCTGCTGGTGATCAATGTTATTATCGTGTACATTGCGGCAGCCCTGGTACCAGGCTTTGCCGTGGATGGCTTTATATCTGCGCTTCTGTTCAGTATTGTAGTATCGCTGGTAACCTGGCTGCTAGATTCAATTTTCTAAACCCAACTGGTACTGGTAGATACATTCGCCTAAAAACAGTTGCTTATTCATCCCTTGTTGATCTCTACTAGTAGTGAATTAACAAGGGAGTTTAGTGTAAGCATTACAGCCATTTTATTTCCTGTTTATTCACAAAAGCAGCTATGCCTTTTTTACAATCGTCACTTTCACGGGCTTTGGCATTCATCTGGGCTGCATAAGCCAAACCATCCTCTACAGGCAATGATTGCACATCGGCTATCAGGTGTTTGGTAAGAGCCATAGACTGGGCAGAGTTTTTCTCACAAAGTTGCCGCGCAAAGGAAACTACCTGTTCCTCAAGTGTTGAGGCTTCCACTACATAATTAATCAGATTATACGATTTAGCTTTCTCCGCTGAAATTAACTCTCCTGACAATAATAATTCTCTGGCTCTGGTTTCTCCGGTTTTCCGGATCAGAAATAAGCTAACAATGGCCGGCACAAACCCAATTTTTACCTCGGTGTATCCAAATGTAGCCTCTGGCACACTAAATGAAAAATCGCAGACGGTGGCCAGGCCGCAGCCTCCGGCAATGGCATGCCCGTGAACCTGGGCAATCACTACTTTGTTTAAGGTATAAATTAAGCGAAACAGGTCTGCTAGCTGGGTAGAATCTGCCAGGTTTTCTTCAAAAGAATTGTTTTGCAACTGCTGTAAATAGGCCAGATCAGCTCCTGCGCAAAATACTTTTCCATTTGCCTTCAGCACAATTACTTTCACCAACTCATCTGCAGCCGCTTTCCGGAAGGCGGTTGTCAGTGCCTGCACCATCTCACTGTTTAAGGCATTGCGCTTATCCGGACGGTTCAGGGTAAGATAGGCAATGTGTTCTTTTACTTCGTAAAGGATCAGGCTCATAGGTTTGAATGAGGAAATTTGAGAATGTGGAAATTTAAAACTAGTAGCTGCTAAACTAACGGAAAGCAGGTACTATTGGTATAGTCAAGCTGAGACAACATAAGGTTCATTCATTGTGGCTATCTCTTTACTGCCGTGGCTTAGTTTTTAGTTAAAATAAAAGCCCCCTCTTCCCGGATGGAATAGCAAGGAATTTTAGCCTGTAAAGCTTGTTGGGCCAGTTTACTGGCAATATACGGTTTAGTAGTGCCATCAATAATTAAATGCTTGATAAACGCTTCCTTACCTGTCAGGTCTTTTACAGCATTATGCTGTACTACAAGATAATCAGGTTGAAGGCTGGCTATAGCTTGCCAGGAAGAAATAGGTTTTTGAACGAATAAAAACGTTTTTCCCTGCCATACCAGAATAGAATAATTTTGAAACTGCTGAAAGGCAACAGGTAATGGCTCAGGTTTATAAAAATTAGTGAAGTGATGGGTAATAATACCCGCCTGCCGCCAGTGCCCTGTCAGATGAAAATCTATGGTATGGGTATTCCGCAGCAAAGCTGAATCTGCCATAAAATAGTTTTGTCCTCCCTCTAACACACTTAGGGCAGTATGGTTGGCTATGCTGTACATGGCTATTTGTTGTTGCTGATGCTGTTTGGTTATTTCTACCACATTGAGTATGGCCAGCAAACAAACCAGGCCAACAGTTACCGACCAATAAATAAGCTTTTTGTAGTAGACAAAAAGCAGAAAGGCAATAATCACTAAGTAAAGGAGCAAACTTTCGCTGGCGTTAATGGAAATATTTTTGATCAATGCACCAGGCAGAGCTTCTGTAGCGAAAGCAGTCAGGTTCAGTAGCTTTACGGCTAGTTCCAATAAAAAAGCTAAACCAGTAGATACATACGGAACGAAAGAGAAAAACAACGTAGCGATACCCAAATACAAGATAACGGCTGATAAAGGGATAATTACCAGGTTTGCCAGCAAAAAATACACAGGAAACTGATGAAAGTACAGTAAACTCAACGGAACTGTTCCAATCTGGGCAGCCAGGCTGGCACACGTAATCAGCCAGGCTTTATCGAGTATATATGTATCAAACTCCAACAGGTGGTAAATTTTAGGAGATATATAGACAATACTCAGCATGGCAGCATAAGAAAGCTGAAAGCCTACATCCATGAGCAACAAAGGATCGTAGCAGAGCAAGATAAAAGCAGAGAGGGCAAGCGTATTGTAGATACTGTTTTGCTTATTAGCGGCCTGGGCAATAACCACAAAAGAAAACATAACCACTGCCCGTAATACGGATGCCGAAAGCCCTGTGATAAAGGCATAAAACCACAATAAGCTTAACGCAGTCAGGGCAAAAAGAGCTTGCCCATACCTGATCTTTTTTATCCGTTGCAGGAAAAATGTAATAATTCCAAACACAATAATTACGTGCGCCCCGGAAACAGCCAGCACATGCATAGCCCCGGCACTGGAATATGCCTCTTTTATCTCATTATCCAGTCCATTCCGGATGCCTAAGACTAACCCGCTGGCAATGGCATATTCCCGTTGCGAAGGTATATGTACTTTGAAAATACTATCGGCCTTTTGCCGGATGCGGATAGATACAGCCATCACGCGGGAAGGAGGCTGGTTCTCATAAATAGCTACTTGTGCGGCTTTTACAAAATGCTGATGGTAGATTTGCTGGAGTTGCAGGTAATGCCGGTAATCAAATTCATCCGGATTGGCAGGAGCCGGTACCCGTTGCGGATGCGCTTTTATCAATAGTTTATCTCCATATTGGGGTTTAGGAGTTTTAGTATCCAGGTAGAGTAATACCTTGCCCGAAGCATTCCTCCATTTCTCCTGCTGATAAATGTGTGTTACCTCCAGGTGAGCTTTGTGGCTTTTGGCACCAGTAGTAACTTCCGACACAACAACTCCACTGTAATATTGAATAAAAGCCGGTTGCTGGAGGAGATGGCCTGGCTGGGTAGATTGGTTACGCTGATGGGTTATTACATAGCCTGCCAGAAAGATAATGATCAAACCTAGTAAGCCTGTTAAGGTGCTAAACCGCTTGCCTTTCCATACTATACGGATCAGTAAATAAAAAGCTACGTAACCAGCTGCCAGAAAATAAAAGACCGGCACCAGGTAGCCGATGGCCGTAACAGAAACAGGAAAAGAAACAGCTGCTAAAATGCCTGCGATCAGGTAAGCCGTGAGCCTCACAAAAACGTAAGGAGCCCATTTGATCATATACTCGTACCCAGTTAAAAGTTGACATACATAAACCAGGTATAAATATATAAAACTCCTATACAGGCACTTGTAGAGAATAGCCGGCAAAGGTACATCGCCAGAACAGCATGAAGAGCTATACTTAATTTGTGTTTATTGAACAAAAAAGTAATAGACAGATGGGTATTTCTGCAAAAAAATAACCTTGCCGGAAAAGTCAGCAAGGTTATCGGTACTCATGAATTCCAAAAGTTATTGCTTCTGTGTAAGTAACACGCCGGAGAAGGATATTGTTATGATTTATTTTTCATGCAAACTAATTGGGCATCACTACCTTATCTAGCACATGGATTACTCCATTCGACTGATTTACATCGTAGGTAGTAATGTTGGCTATATTACCTTTTTCATCTTTCAGGCTGATATTTTTGCTGCCATTCATCATAGCTGTTAACGTACCGCCACTTACTGTTTTTAAAGCTGCTTTGCCTTTCCCTGCTTTGATTGCTTTCAATATAGCCTCATAGTCATATTTGCCACTTACCACATGATAGGTTAGTATCTTAGTTAAGGTTTCTTTGTTCTCGGGTTTTAACAAAGTTTCTACGGTGCCATCAGGCAGATTTTCAAACGCATCGTTGGTAGGCGCAAATACGGTAAAAGGTCCTTTACTTTGCAGGGTTTCTACAAGTCCGGCTGCTTTTACAGCTGCCACCAGTGTTGTGTGATCTTTTGAGTTAACGGCATTTTCCACAATGTTTTTCTGTGGATACATGGCTTCGCCCCCAACCATTACTGTATTGTTCATGGCCATATCCTGGGCAAAAATAGCTTGAGTAAACAGCGTAGTAAGCAGCATAGAACAGCTTAGTACATAGATGGTTTTTTTCATTGGTTGTATCGTTTGTTTGGTTTGATGCCATACTTACGCCACCTATGTTACAGCGGATTTTGACCTGTAAAAAAAAATTGGGCAAAAAAAGAAAGGCTGGTAGAAACCAGCCTTTCAACAATTAGTTATATAAACTTTATTACTTTACGCCTTTCAATACTTCGGTTACCCGGGCAGCAGCATCTTTCAACAATACAGCTGAGTACACTTTTAAGCCTGATTCATCTATAATGCGGGCTCCTTCTTCGGCATTGGTTCCCTGCAAACGCACGATAATGGGAATATTGATATTACCAATGGCTTTATAAGCTTCCACAACCCCATTAGCTACGCGGTCGCCCCGCACAATACCCCCAAACACGTTAATTAATATAGCTTTTACATTAGGGTCTTTCAGAATAATGCGGAAACCGGCTTCTACCGTCTGGGCATTCGCTCCACCCCCTACGTCGAGGAAGTTGGCAGGTTCGCCACCAGAAAGCTTAATAATATCCATTGTTGCCATCGCCAGACCGGCTCCATTTACCATACAACCCACGTTTCCATCCAGTTTCACATAGTTCAGGCCAGATTTGCTGGCTTCTACCTCTAATGGATCTTCTTCGGTGATATCCCGCAATTCAGCATAATTTTTATGACGGAACAGGGCATTATCGTCCAGATTTACTTTGGCATCAACGGCTAAAATTTTATCGTCAGACGTTTTCAGCACCGGGTTAATTTCGAACATGGAAGAATCTGTTTCCACATACGCCCGGTATAAAGCCTGGATAAAATTGACCATTTCTTTAAAGGCATTGCCTTCTAATCCGAGGGAAAAAGCAATTTTGCGTGCCTGGAAGGGTTGTAAGCCTACCAGCGGATCTACCCATTCTTTTGTAATTTTTTCGGGTGTATGTTCCGCTACTTCTTCTATATCCATTCCGCCTTCGGTACTGGCCATAATTACATTGCGGCCTTTGGCACGGTCCAGCAGAATACCCAGGTAATATTCCTTAGGCTTAGATGGCCCCGGATAATATACATCCTGTGAAATCAATACTTTGTTTACTTTCTTTCCTTCAGGGCCGGTCTGGTGGGTTACCAGTTGCATGCCCAGTATTTTCTTAGACAGTTCACGTACCTCTTCCAGATTTTTTGCCACTTTTACTCCACCACCTTTTCCGCGTCCACCGGCATGAATCTGTGCTTTTACTACATAAAACTGGGTACCGGTTTGCATATGTAACATACGGGCAGCTTCTACAGCATCTTCAGGTGTGTCGGCCACAATACCTTCCTGAATACGGACACCATAGCTTTTTAAAATTTCCTTGCCTTGATATTCGTGAATATTCATGTGATTAGCGTTATAAAGTTTCAGGCACGAATGTAAGCAATAATATTTTATTTGCGAACGATTCATTTATGAAATCACCTGCTAAAGTCGGATTTGCAGCAGACCAGCCGCTTTTGGCATTAATTTCCGTGAGATTGCTGTTCGTAGTGTTTTTTCAGGATGTCTTCTCCAAAATCGTTGGCTAAGTCGCGTACCACGGTATGTACATGATTGCCATTATTTTGGGTGTTGTCATATTCAATAAGGATTGTAGGCCCCAGGATGCGGTAATAATGTTTCTCTCCCCGTTGGGTACTGCCTGCCCAGGCAAATAAGAGGTTATCCATGCCAGCCTTGTTTATCTTTTGCTTTTGATTTTCGGTCATTTGCTCACGGAACGTAGCCAGATATTCATCCAGCAGTTGCATAAATAACTTTTTCTGTGCGGCAGTCATCTGGGCATAGGTAAGGCCTTTTTTGCTAGTTAATAAAGCTTTGCGGTTGTTGCTGGTAATAATATCGCCAGGAGCTTCTTCATTAAAAATGACTGTTCTCAACTGGGCTGGTGTGAAGCTTTGAAGCAGGGCACGGGCCAGTTCTTCTTCCTGTTTTAAAATTTGTTTGCCTTTTTCTGGCCCACTGGGTACGATTGCCGGATTAGAGCCCATAAATAGCGGCGTAGCAGATACGACTTCGTTGGTTAACGATGAAAAATTAAGCGATAGATGATGGCCTTCTATCCGCCATCCCCAGGGTTCTTTTCTGGATGGTGTGCCAAATACTGTGAAATAATATTTTCCTGAATCCCGGTAATCATCCTCTGGTGGGCGGTTCTCGAGTACTTTTAATACCTTTTCCAGTTCTATAATAGCGGCCGCTTTGGAATAGCCCGGTTTACTAAGTGATTCCTGCAATACTGCCATAGCCGCCTTTTGCTGTGTAGCAGTCATCTCTTTGAAAGGTACTCCCTTCCTGGCTCTGGGCACAAAATACCAGTTATAGCGTTCTTCACTTTCAAAAGGATAGGTAGCTTTTTTGCGAAGAGAATCCGGCAGCGAGGTTAAAAAAGAATGGACCGTTTTTACCATATCTGCCGAAACTTTGTTTTTACTACCAGAAACAGCCTGCGCCCCTGCTAAGTGGCAGGAAAATAGAAATAATATGAGTACATAGCTGAGCTTTTTCATAAAGGTGTTAAAATAGATGGCTTGTCAAATCAAAATATTCTTCTGTAGAATACTATCTTCCGGAAGACAATTTTCTACTACCAGAATATACTGTATTCAATATAAACAAAAACCTATCGCCATGCTTGAAAATAAAAAGCATCCTTTTTTTCTTTTCTGAATTCACCTTCACGCATTTTGGGGTATAGTCTGTTTCTGCCACTTACCACAGCTAGCAACCATCTGTAGTGGTATGCCACCTACCATCCTGGCCTGCTATCTAAAATATAAGTACAAATGAGACAAAATTGACTAAAAAGGGCTTTTTTGAGCCATAAAATCACATTTTGTGGGGGATAGGAGCTTGGTCTTTTGTATAGATATTTGGGTAGTAATTAATCTAAACACGCATACCCTTATGAAACGGTTGAGTAAATTTTTTAGTGCTGCTCTTATAGCAGTTGCCCTGTCTGCTACGGTAGCTGCCGCGGGCACTTTCGAAAATACCTATTCCCACATAGCTTCCACAGACGATACCTTGAATGTGACTAAAAAAATGCGGGTTATATTTATTCCTAATTCTACGTACAGAAATTTTAAAATTGGCATTGAGAGCCCCCAAAAAACCGATGTAAATATACAGGTGCTGAATAGCAAAGGCATGGTAGTGTATTCCGACCTGCAAGAGAAGGTATCAAAAAAACTGGAAGAGATCAACTTTTCGTTTTTGAAAAAAGGGGAATATACGGTGAAAGTATCCAGCCAGGATGACGTATACACCAAAACCCTTCTTGTTCCTTAATACCAAGAAACCCTTTTCAACAAACCACTTAATCATTTGTACCTGCCCTGTAAGGCAGGTTTTTTAGTTTATCCTTCTCTCTATAGTAAAATCTGCTTTTTCACTTCCCCATTCCATAATTAAGGTCTACCTTTGCCATAATTAGGGGTGCCCCAACAATTCGGGCTGAGATCATACCCATTGAACCTGATCAGGGTAATGCCTGCGAAGGGAAAACGGTAAACAAACAAATGCAAAGTCATACCCCTGTGGCTTTTGCTATGTTTCACCTTATACTACCACTTATTATGAAAAAGCTACTCATGCCGCTGGCATTGATGGCATTGCCCTTTTTTGCATGGGCACAACTTACTATTTCCGGCAGAATTACGGATGCTGCCGACCAGGAACCGTTACCCGGTGTCCATGTACTGGTACAAAATACGTATAAAGGCAGTTTTAGCCTTTCCGATGGCACCTATACACTCACCGGCTTGAAACCTGGCAACTATGTGTTAGAGGTTTCTTTTGTAGGGTACGAAAAACGTATACAGCCAGTGGAACTGACAGAATCCACCTCCCTGGATTTTGCCTTAAACCGGGCTACCATTCTGGCCGATGAGGTAATTGTACAGGCTACCCGGGCTTCGGAAAACTCGCCAACCACTTTTACCAACATTTCCACGGAAGAAATACGCGAGCGGAATTTTGGACAGGACTTACCCTTTCTGCTCAACCAGACTCCTTCCGTGGTGGTCACTTCCGATGCTGGAGCAGGCGTAGGCTATACCGGTATCCGCATCCGGGGCAGCGACCCTACCAGAATTAATGTAACCATTAATGGCATTCCTTATAACGATGCCGAGTCGCAGGGTACATTCTGGGTAAATATGCCCGATTTTGCCTCTTCTGTAGAGAATATTCAGATACAGCGGGGTGTAGGTACCTCTACCAACGGCGCCGGGGCTTTTGGTGCCAGTCTTAATATTCAAACCAATACCTTAAAACAAGAGGCCTATGCAGAAATAGATAATTCCTATGGCTCTTTTAATACCTGGCGGCATACGGTAAAAGTGGGTAGTGGCTTGATTGCCGGAAAATGGTCTTTTGATGGCCGCCTTTCTAAAATTTCGTCCGATGGGTATATAGACCGGGCTAAATCCGATTTAGGTTCTTATTTTGTTTCTGGCGGCTATCATGGCAAGTCTACGCTGGTAAAACTCAATATTTTTTCCGGAAAGGAAGTTACCTACCAGGCCTGGTATGGCACCCCAGAGTCCCGCATCCGCAACGACAGGCAAGGCATGCTAGCGTATATTGACCGGAATGGTCTTTCAGAGGCGGATGCGGCAAACCTGTTGAATTCTGGACGCACCTATAATTATTATACTTATGACAACCAGGTAGACAATTATCAGCAGGACAACTATCAGCTAATTCTGTCGCAGGAAATAAATAAACACTGGAATATAAACGGAGCTCTGCACCTGACCCGTGGAAAAGGATATTATGAAGAATTCCGTCCGGATAATGATTTTGCAGACTATAAATTACCAGATCTCACGATTGGCGATTCAGTAATTGCATCTACTGACCTGATCCGTCGCCGATGGCTGGATAATTATTTCTATGGCTTTACCTACAGTGCCAACTATACAAGTTTAGGTAGGCTTAGCGCAACTCTTGGCGGAGGCTGGAACCGGTACAAGGGCAAGCATTTTGGCGAAATTATATGGGCCAGGTTTGCCGGTAATAGCAATATCCGGGAGAGGTACTACGAAAACGACGCCACAAAAACAGATTTTAACATTTTTGCCAAAGCCAATTACCGCTTTACTGATCAGTTCCTTGCCTATGTAGATTTGCAATACCGTCGCATTGATTATTCCTTTCTGGGCTTTGATACGAACTTAAATAATGTGCAGCAAGCCACAGAACTACACTTTTTTAATCCGAAAGCAGGCCTTACTTATCAGCTAAACAATCAGAATAATATTTATCTGTCGTATAGTATAGGTAACCGCGAACCTACCCGGGATGATTTTACCCAATCGACCCCACAGAGCCGCCCTAAACACGAAACGTTACGGAATCTAGAAGTAGGCTATCGGAAAGGAGGTAAAAACCTGACTTGGGGCATTAATTATTACCTGATGGACTATAAAAACCAGCTGGTACTAACCGGACAAATAAATGATGTAGGAGCGTATAGCCGGACAAATATCCCTAAAAGCTACCGTACTGGTGTTGAGTTGGATGTGACAGCTAAACTGTTGCCTGCTCTGCAATGGAGCGGCAATACTACCATTAGTTCCAATAAAATCAGAAACTATAATGAATTTATAGACAACTATGATCTGGGAGACCAAACGCTGCTTACGTATTCTTCGACAGATATTGCTTTTTCGCCAAAAGTAATGGCAGGCAGCACCTTTTCCTATACTCCGGTAAAAAATCTGGGCCTGCACTTTATTTCTAAATATGTAGGCAGCCAATACCTGGATAATACGTCTAGTGAATCCCGTAAACTGGATGCTTTTTTTGTAAATGATGTACGGATTAACTATACTCTTCGAACAAAGTTTATCCGGGAAGTGGGGTTGAACTTGCTGGTGAATAATATTTTCGATGAATTATATGAACCTAACGGATATACCTATAGCTATATATATGATGCCAGGGTTGTAACGGAGAACTTCTATTATCCGCAAGCAGGGACTAATTTTTTAGCCTCGGTTACCTTAAAATTCTAATGTATTTACTAAAGTATAACGTGAACTATGGATTAGCCGGTGCAACATTAGGCAGCCATAGGGTAGTGCTG
>NZ_JAUKPO010000044.1 GCF_030503435.1 Rhodocytophaga aerolata | reverse complement strand
ATTATTCATTATTCATTATTCATTATTCATTATTCATTATTCATTATTCATTATTAATACTTCCCTCCCACTTTTCTTTTATTGAGTACTACTTGGTTAGGAAATAAAGGTAAATGCCTGGGTACGTCTGTTAGTCCGGTAGTATCGGTTAATGTTTGCATAAAAGCAACTAGAGCTTCTTTTTCTTCTGTGTTCAGATCTAATTTATCAGGGGGTAGTGTTTGAGTTGGCAAATCTATACCCATCCCTTGTCCGCCACCCCGGTTATAGAAATCGATTACTTCTTCTAAGGTTGAATATACACCATTATGCATATAAGGGGCCGTTAAAGCTACATTGCGGACAGTAGGCGTTTTAAAAGCATATTTGTGCAGGTCTTTTTTGTAAAGATCAAATTTTCCCAGGTCTGCATCTAGTTCAGGGTGTAAGGTATCCGTAGTTCCTGGCACCCCTAAAATTTCAGCTTCTGTTTGAGCAAAGTTCGGTGGCACTGCTCCGTTGAATAAAGGCATAAAATGACAAGTGCCACATTTGGCTTTTCCCATAAAAACATTAAACCCTTTCACTTCCAGAGTAGTCAGTGTGGTTTTATCTCCCTTCATATACTGATCGAACCTGGAATTAAGGCTGGTTAGAGAACGTACATAGCTGGCAATGGCAACTTTTATATGCTGCTCAGTTAATGAGCTATCCGCACTTTCTGGAAAAGCTTCTTCAAAAAGATGCACATACTCCTGGCTTTGCTTTACTAAAACTACCGCTTCTTTAAAAGACCCATGCATTTCATTTGTATTATTTACTACCTCACTTGCCTGATCTTCTAAAAAATTTACCCGCATATCGTGAAACAAAGAGCTTTGTAAAGCAGCGTTGAGTAAAGTTGGGGCATTGCGGCTCACTGAGCCTTTAAAATCAAAGGCAATACTTTTAGCTTTCCCATCAGCAAATCCTTTTTCCGGGATATGGCAGGAGGCACAGGAACGGGAACCATTGCCAGAAAGCACCGGATCAAAAAACAACATCTTGCCTAAGGCTATCCGTTCAGGTGTAAGGTGTGCCTGGTAAGATGGCGCGTAAAAATTAACATTGAAAGCCCCCTCGTCAAACAGGGTATATGCTTTGGAAGAGAAAGCCCGTAGGTCGGCAGGTGTAGCAATACCTAAAGCATCCCTGGCTTTGGCCAGGTAAGTGGTTAAGGGATTGGCATAGGTAGTAATAAAAGCGGCCCGGTCAAAGGTAGTAAAATCGGTATTCGTTTGCAGATAGGCTATAGCTTCTGAGAAAGTAGATTCTATTTTTTGAGAAAGGTCGGGAGAAATTTTCTGAAGGTCAGGTTTATACAAGGCGAAGGTCTCTTGCAGGGATTGCACGGAGGCAGCTGCTTCAGGCATGGAATGTAAAGCAATGGGAGAATCGAACCCGGAAATACCCAGAGAAATAATCCGGAAAAGCTGCTGGCGCATAGCATCAAAAATATGCCTGTCACTTATAGCTGTAGTTTCATTAACCAACCGTAATCTGTTCAGAGAGGATTTTATGAGTTTAATTTCCTGCACTAACGCTTTTTTATTGATACTATCGTAGGCTGGAAATACGAATGCTTCTGCTACCTGAAAACCTGTCGGAGGCACTAATTTCTGTAAAGGATCATCTTCTTCTACCTCATATATGGCTGCTCCATTGATAGCTTTTGCTGTGTAGGGATTAAAATATTCTGCAATGAATTCAATCTTTTTATAGCCGATTCTGGCTTTGCGAAATGCTGCTTGTATGGAATCTGCTGATGAATTAGTAGTTACCAGCCGAAGCAGGTCAGAAAGTGTGGAGTCCAGCTGGGTAATATGCTGCGGGTAGTTAGTTAGTTTTTCCGGCTCTTCCACAGAATTTCTTTTAGGCATACACACCCCCAGAAGTAACAGAAACCCTATAAACGGTAAGGCTATATATATAAATTGTTTACTGGTCATAGAATGGCACCTATGTTTGGGAATTTACAGAGCAAAAGAACCTGCCAGATAACCGGTTATCTGGCAGGGTAAGAGATAGGAATACATTATCTGGGAAGTCCTTTGACAATAACCATTTGGCTCGCCTGGTCTTCATTGGGGCGGAGGGAGCCACCATCCGGATTTTTATAGGCTTCGCCTGTCCAGGTATGTGGTTGAATATTGATAGAAAAAGTACCTGGAATACCTGTCAAATCAGAAATATCTACCATAGCTCCATATTCCCAGTCTCCATAACTGGAAGTTCCGCCTACATTGTATTTAGCTGCATCGTCTGCATCCCGGCGATGATCCAATTCAAAGGCTACTTTTAATGCACCAGTGTTCAGGTTGTACTGATAGATATAGGCATCATGGGTTACATCGTATCCATTCGGATCTTCTTTGATATAGGCATAATTGTTTGTAACCACAATATTGTCAGGGTTCTGAAATAAGCTGGCAGGGTTATTCGCATTTCTATCGTCTCCATCCAGCACCACCGATAATTTTCCTTTCAAGGGATCTTTCGGATCTAATACTAGTCTATACACACGTCCGTATTTGGATCTGGCATAATCGGCGTTGGCACCAGTATTATTCTGCCCAGTTACATTGAAATAGATCTCACGGCCATTGGCTCCACCTCCTTTGCGGTAATCAATGTCTTCAACCCGGCCAAACTTAATGGCTTGCAGGGAGTCTACTTTGGCATTCATTTCAGCCCCAGTCAGTTCAGCGGCATTTTCAACTTTTACAAACTCAATATCGTAGCTGCAACATTTGTTCATATCCATTTCCCGCTGATTGCCATTTAACCGCTTCAGGATATACACACTGCCATTATCTAAATCGCCCTGGTTACCCATATATAAGGCCACTTGTCCGCCACCTGTACCTGAATCGTCATCACCTATAATAACAACAGTTTTGCCAGCATAAGCATCTTTAGGTAGTGGAACGGCATTTTCTGCACTCCAGCGTCCCAAAGCAGGCTTTTCGCGGGATAGTTCTTTTGAATTTACCGGAGCAAACGGATTTAGGGCATGCGTACGGGATTCCGGGCCACTTTCGCCACAGGTAATAAATAAAGGACCGAAACCATGCTCTTCTGGTGTTGCCAGTGTAGCAGAACACAAGCGCCACTGGCCTCCGTCAGAATTCAAAATATATTCCCCTTTTACTGGTTTTAATGTCTGATCGAAGGTGATGCGGGATACGGCAAAGTTGTCTTCGTGGTTGGTTACATACACAAAGCCTTTCCCATCCTGGCTTCTGAGCCAGCCGGCACCATCTGCCGACCCGCCAAACCGGAAGCCAGGAGATTGAGGCAAGCTATCATCACTGCTGATAATGGAATACAGTTGTGTATTTTCAAACCCTGGTTTGGCTTTAAGTAAAGCAGGTGTTACCGAATGATTTTTTAAAGTGACGGCACCAGGCAAGGGGTTGTTGGGGTTCTGTGGCAGGTAATCTTTCAGGTACTCACAGCTTGACAGAGACAATGTTCCAGCCAAGAATGTAAGTGCTAAACTTCTTTTCAGCGTAGGGTTGAGCATAATTGGATTAGGTTAGAATGGTTAACTTAAGATTTCCAAAACTACTCCGGCTGTGTTACCTGAAAATTACTGGGAATTTATAAAATGGTTTAGGCTATAATTAAGAATGATTTTAAACAAGGGAACAACTTCCTGA
Organism: Rhodocytophaga aerolata; assembly: GCF_030503435.1. Taxonomy (GTDB): domain Bacteria; phylum Bacteroidota; class Bacteroidia; order Cytophagales; family 172606-1; genus Rhodocytophaga; species Rhodocytophaga aerolata. Next base: position 33,319 of record NZ_JAUKPO010000044.1, on the reverse strand, counting down.
CTATCAGTGATCAGAAATTCATACGTGCCCAAGCTCTGCAAGACACAGATTATTTCAATGTTATGCCAACTTTAGAGCAAGGTAACATGATATACTTGGGCACGATTAGTATATACGTCAGCTATGTTAAAGATATCGCTACGTTTTGAGAACAGTCAGAATCAGGTAATAGGGTTAGCTGCCTGCTGTGTCGGTATACAGGTTGAAGCCAGTTACTTCTGGGCTAGCACATAGTGATCCATACTTTGGTAAAAATCCTGCATAATCTGATCACGGTTAAAATCTTCCCAAACGGTAATTTTCCTCTGATTCTGCGGACGCTCTACCCACTGGTTATTGATGAGAATAGGACAAGGAATCTGTCTGGCTTTTGCCCAAGAAGGGTTTTTAACAATAGCTACGGCTGCCATATCGAATAAGGCTCTGGCCGGCGGATTACCATAATATTCTATATGATCGAACAGATTTACTGAATAATCTCCAAACGTGCTAAAAGCCACCTGGTGGCGGCCAGTTACAGGAGTAGTAACTTTTGGACCTTTACCAGACATCCGCTGATGGATTTCCTCTTTGGTTACCTTTACAGCATCGGTGCCTGAAGGCTTCCCATACCGGACCGTTACCATCTCAAAATCTACGGGCGTATTCAGCACATAATTCATAGATACGGTATCGTTATCCTGATTATATTCTCCAGGCTCTGGGTAATTAGACCCAAGCCATACTACTCGAATTTGTGCAGCAATGGAGGGGTCTTTTTTTAAGGCTAGTGCTACATTGGTTAATTTACCAACGGCTAACAAAACAAGTTTTTCTGAAGTAGCTTGTTTTGCATGTTCTATAATAAAATTTACGGCATGGGAACCATCAAAGGTATCCGCATTGGTTTGATTCTTTATCTGATCAAAGCTTCCATTGGCCCCTTTTAATAAAGGAATTTTACCATCTAAGGAACAGAGTTTTACTATTCGCTCGGCTTCCTGAAATTGTTCGTTGATATCTCCACCATTCTTCGTTGCATTAACTGTGATACCATCTATGGCAAAAGTATCTCCATTGAAAAGCAGGTAAGCTAAGGCATGCTGGTCATCTACTTCATTATTGGCATCTGTGTCAAATATCACACGTATTTTTTTGGTATCCGTTTGCTGATTTTTTGCTGATTCCTGGTTTTGTGCCGATTTTTCGGAGCAACTCAGGGTTGTAAGGAAAATAAGTAAGATAAAAATAGAGTGCTGCTTCATCGTTGGAAAGTTATTTTGGCTCCATACTACATCTTTTTTACGACAAAGAAAATCCTATCTGAGCTTATCCAATAGTATAAGCTCAGATAAATCTATTGCCGATAAGGCAAGTATTCAGTTATACACGCGTAATGAATAATGATAGCTATTTTACGATGCTGATTCTTCTCACCGTTTGTTTGCTGCCTTGTATAATCGTAAGCAGATACGTTCCACTTGAAAGCTGCCCGGTTTCTAGTCTGATATTATTTTCTCCTTTAGCCAATGAGTAGGTACTGGCCTTTACAACTTGGGAGAGTGTATTTGTCAGTGTTAGGGATACAGTTTCTTCCTGGGTGGCTGTAATTTGAAGCGTCAGGCTTTCTGTTGTGGGGTTAGGAAACAAAGCTATTTCTGATGAAGGCAAATCCGTTGTTTCGAGTTTAGCTACTGATTGCGGGATCTGGCTTATCTCAACAAAGGAAATTTTAGCATTCACAGCACCCGAAGCAGGCTTGATGGTTAACCGGCCATCGGTTACAGAAACCGTAAACGAATATTGATCTATCAGGTCGTAGCCATCCGGGTCTGTTAACGTCATATTTTCCACCAACAACGTATTAAGTTGATCTGTGTACAATGGGTCGCTGCAAACTAGGGTTACCTGGTAGGTTCCATTCGGTAGGGCTATTTCCCAGGTGGCATTCGGATTGGAAGTTTTTTGTAAATGATTCAACGTTCTGAACTTAACATCGTCTGTGGTATTGCGTTCACGCGTTTCTTTGGTTGGCGCATTCCATCCATAACTCAGGTTATTTCCCCGGCTGCCAAAGCTATCTCCATAATCGGCTACATATCCGGATGGTACCGCACTGGATTCTGGTTGAAAGTTCACCTTCGCAGTAAAGGCATTTTCCGGAATTCTGAATAAAGCCGATGACGGAATCAACTGTTTACTTATACCCGGACCTGCGTAGTTTACATTTAGCAGTTCACCGCCTGTCTTTTCAAAGAACGTTACGGTAATGGCATGTTTTCCGCTTTTTAAGCCGATACTTCCAGATCTTTCTTGAGCAGCATGTAAACCATTATTGTCTACGATCAGTGTATTACCGATATATAGCTGGCTACCATCGTCGGAGTTGGTATAAAACGTATACACACCATCTGCCGGAATCTGAATAAACCCGGTAAAGCGGAAAGCAAACTCATCATTCCGGTTGCGCTGCGTTAAGGTAAAGTTACTTGTAAAGCCGCTTTTTATGGGCGTGAGCCTGGCAAAATCTGGTAAGAGGGTAAAATTGCCTTCATAATACTGATATACCAAGCCAGCCACAGTGGCAGGTGGGTTTTCGCCGTTTCTTAAATCTGTTTTTTGCCGGAAAACAGCCGTATAAGTAGTGTTTGTCAGCGGAGTAGTAATGGTTTGCTCTTTAGTTCCCCCATGTTTCCAGGACGCAAATTCATAGGTTACATTATTTAGTATCTGCGTAGCATCTGCCCCAATGGACCGTGTAATCCCGGCTACGCCAGTAACAGATACTGGCGTTGTAACCGGTCTTCCATCCAGGTTTACAGTTAATCCTGCTGGTTCTGTGGCAAAACTGATAATGGACTTATACGGATAAATATCTCGGTAAATTTTGTGAGTTAGCCCTTTAGAATCCGTTACAGTTAAATACAATCTATACCAAACATTGTGGGCCGTTTCGCCGCTGCTTGGAATCTGAAATGATCCACTTTTTACCCCGGTTGCCACCGGCGGACCATCATGAAAATGCGTATCGTGATGAAATACAACCTCCCAGCTAAAGGCACTGGCTGGTAAACTGCCATCTTCTGTATCGGTGGCACTACCGGAAAAGCTAATGGTTTCTCCCCCCTGATATAACTTATCAGCTGCAGGCGTTAGTATGGTAGCTACGGGAGCTTTGTTTGTGGTTTGTACAGTAAGGGTTGCTGTATTGCTGGTTACACTACCTACAGCATTACTTACTAGTACCCGGTATTGTCCGGCATCGGTTGTTTTGGTGGTAGTAATGGTATAGGTAGCAGAAGTAGCGCCACTCAGGTTAACTCCATTTTTTTGCCACTGGTAGCGTAAGGGAGCCGTACCTGAAGCACTTACACTAAAAGTAACTGATTGTCCTTCAGCAACCGTGCGGTTTGCCGGATGGCTGGTAATAACAGGAAGCGTAGCACTGGGGGTGTAGACAATTTTGTAGAGGGTACTGGTATTCCGGTTGAGGTAATACAAATTTCCGTCGGTTCCGGTGGTAAGTGCCAGGGAAAAACTTACCAGGTTAGAGGCAAACAATGTGCTGCTTCCTCCCTGTACAGGTATACTGCGAATCCAGCCATTGCAATAATCCTGAAAAAAGTACCGGCCTACATATTCTGGTGGATAGTTGGTGGAAACCGGATTAAAAAATGTACCTCCCACAATCGCGCAGCCAATATCGTTTCCGGGATTGCCGGAAGTAGGATAGGCATGTACCGGATTAACAAAAGCTGTATTCGTACTCATCCCCTCTGCCCGCGGCCAGCCGTAATTTCCCCCGCCAGTGGTTACATTATTTATTTCCTCCCAGGTGCTTTGCCCTACATCGTTCACAAATAGTTGACCCGAAACCGGATGTACATCAAAGGTATAAGGGTTGCGGAATCCATAGGCCCATATCCGGCGTTTTTGTTCAGTACCTGTGGTAAAGGGATTGCCAGCCGGCACTGAACCATCCGGATTAATACGTACTACTTTTCCATGATAGGTATCCAGGTTCTGCGGGTGGGCTGTATTGGCGTTATCTCCTATAGCAATATATAACTTGCCATCTTTTCCAAATTTCATGGCTCCGCCATTATGGTTCGTAGCACTGCTCAATGGATCTAATTCCAGAATTACTCTCTCACTGCCAGCTTGTACTACATCTCCGGTGGCTGTAAAACGGCTTACTCGGTTCCTACTGGCATCCGGCATTGTATAATAGACATAGACATAGCCATTGTTTGTGAAATTGGGATCGAAAGTAAAACCGATAATTCCACGTTCGCCGGAAGAATTAACGCTCAAGGTTAAAAAAGGGGTGCTGAGTAAACTACCCTGCTTTACGATGCGTACTCTGCCTGCCTGCTCCCCTATAAAGATACGTCCATCCGGAGCAAAGGCTACAAAGGTTGCTTTATTCAGATTCTGCGCCACCGTTACCTGGCTGAATCCCTGAGGAAAAACTTGTGCGGCAACTTGTGTTGCAAGGGTTGTCAAAAGCAAAACGGAAAAAAGATAAAGCAATGTCCGGTTTTTGCTTCGTCTGGTTTGCTGAAAAAAAGGATCGGATAGGTGTTTCATACATGGCAAGCGTTTAATCTAAAAAATATCCAGCTAAAGTTGCCAGATCTGCTGATAAGCTAACTCTCACTAACTAGATAGGTCATAATTGAAAAGACAGTAAATTATCTATTTTTTTAGAAGAACAAAAAGATTTTATTGTACATCTTCTCTAAGGGTGCCTGGAATTTGAAGAATGAAATCTGGCCCGAATGCCAGGGAAGGTGTTAAAAAACCGGGAGCTACTTTTCCATCTTCCAGCAGTTCTGCAGCCAGGAGTGCCGTTTGAGCCGTAAGCGAATACCCTTCCGGGGTTTGCAGACGGGAAATTTTAGATTCGCCACGTGTATTGCGCACCTCACCCCAGATATATGACCGGCCTTGTTGGCGTTGCCGTGGACTAGGGCCTTTTATCTGGCTCTCTACCAGTTTTTTCAGGGTATTTTGTAAGAAAGGAGTAGTCAGCAGTTTACCAGTATACCTGGATAATTTAATAAAAGCCAATGCCCCAGTACTTACAGCCGTAAATACGTGTATATTGGGAATGCCAGTACTGAAATAGGCAGTAGATACATCTCCCCAGGGAATAGTTACAGCTTCTTTTTGTGTAGGGCCAAAGTCAATTTTCCTGGTTTTGTAAGCAGCTGGTACTTTCTTTAACAGGCCATTTTCCCGGATCATCCCACCCTGGTGCATATTTTCCAGCATAGTTAGAGCAGTACCTCTGGACATATTCTGTACTCCATAAAAAGCCATTTCTAAGTGTTGTGCATCCGGTAATCTGGTCTTTAAATAGGCCGCCAGACAATCTGTGGGTACTACATCGAACCCTGCACCCGGTAACAATACAATTTCTGCTTTTTTGGCCAGCGAATCCTGGGCAGCAATCCATTCAAATACGTCGATTTCACCGGTAATATCCAGGTAATGTACTTTGTTGCGCAAGCAGGCGTACACCATCAATTTAGCGGTTTTGGAGAAAGGACCGGCACAGTGAATCACCACATTAACTTGTTGTAAAGCCTTATTTACTTCTTCTTCCTGGGTAAGCGTAAAGGCCATATATGGCAGTTTGAGTTCTTGAGCCAGAGGTTTTAACTTAGCTTCGTCTCTTCCACCTAACAAAGGCCGGTGTCCTTTTTCAACGGCTAGCCGGGTAAGTAACTCGCCAGTATATCCGTATGCACCGTATATTAAAAAAGGAATTTTGCTTACTGGCATAATTTATTTTAGGTAACTACCTATGCTTCTCCCCTGTTCACTTTACTTAGTAGCAAAGAAGGTATATGAAATGTCTCAGGTGATAAAATTCAACATAAAGCAGGTGAACTGTTTCCAGCAACGACTTAGTGCATGCACGTAAGTCAGCAAAATAAGTTACTTAGTTGCTAAGACTTGAAAGGACTCTAATCCAGTTGGCATAATGCCTTACAAGAACAGGCAACATTCATGATTTTTTCTATAGTGCAATAACAGGTACTTTCCAAAGTGTACATTCGTGTACATACCTTGAAATGGCATTCGCCAATAGTGGCATACTGTGCAATTTGTAGCTACTAAGGGCTGTAGACTTTTTAGCATCTGTATCTGCCTGTTTTAGTTGCTTCTGGTACCAGGTTTCTACCATATCTGCATCGAATCCGGCCTGCAAAGCAACGGTTCTTCCAAAGTCTGCCCAGCTAATCGAGCCCTGGTTTGCCAGGTGCCAAATACCCTCTTCGCCATCTATTAACAGATCCAGGCTGGTATGCACGAGATCAGGCACATAGGTTGGACTTATATACTCATTTGTTTTCACATCGAAAGGTTCACCGTTTTGCAGGGACCGTAAGAATAAGGTCAAAAAATTATGTTCGTCCCATGGGCCGAAAAATGCACTTGTCCGGATTACTAAGGCGCTGGGCAGAATACCCATAACTTGCTTTTCTGCTTCTGCCTTACTTTCTCCATAGACACCTTGTGGGTGCACCGTATCTTTTTCTGTATAAGGTTTAGTTGCTTGTCCATCAAAAACCAGGTCTGATGAATAGGTAAGCAATCGAATTCCTTTCTTGCGGCAAACCTCTGCCAGTACAGCGGCGCCGGTTACGTTCTCCCGGAAACATTTTTCCGGCTCACTTTCTGCCTGTTCCACCCGTACATAGCCAGCTGTATTGATAATTGCCCAGGGATGATATTTGGTAACAGCTGCTTCAACCTGTTCAGCAGAGGAAATATCCATCTCCTGCCGGTTAAGTAATATAAATGATAAGCCTCTTTGGGAACATATTCTTTCAAAGGCATTACCCAATGTGCCTGTGGCTCCGGTGATCAGAATGGGCCGGCCGCGGGCTGGCAATACTACCTCGTCTGCTGCATTATCCAGTATAGGTTGTAAACAGTGGCCGATCCAGCGGTCGTTGCGTTGCCACCAGCCTGGGCTATCCAGTACGGGATATTCTATAGGTTGTCCACTGGTAAGGCTTTTGATATACTTGGCTAGTGCAGTTGGCCTGGGTTGAGGGGCCCGTACATCAAATAATCCTGGTTCATAATGTCCACGGATATTGGTTAGCAAACTATCCCAATCATAGGAGCCCAGCATTGACCAGCCAGTAACTGCCCGTATATCTACACCCTCTTCCCGTAGTTTGCCGGCTGTCTGCCAGATCTGGTGCAGCCATCGAAGCTGCTCTTCTCTGGTACAGCCCAGATGAGCTTCTGTTATAGCAATCGGCCGTTTGTACCGCTCCCACACCTGCCTGATCAACTTGTATGGCCCAGCTACCTCTACTTCCGGAATACGAATGGCTTCTGTGTCTACGTAGGCATGTCTGCCATTGCCTCCCCGCATATGCTGCGGGTAGAAATCTGTACGGCTATCCAGAAAACGTTCGCTCGTCAGGTAATGGTTTACCCCGAGAATATCTGGCGGACAAGGGTTTTCCAGAAAAAAAATAATTTCGCTGTCGGGAATTCCCAGCCATTGAAAATACGCATACATCGGGTGGCCTTTGTTCACTTTCCCACAAAGCAGATCATAAGTAAGCCAGCGGCGGCTATTTTCAAAGTCTGCCTGATAGGCAAGTTCAGGTGTACTGTGGGTTTGCCCCAGATCCTCTGTTTGAACCAGCAAGGCATCTGGCTGTACCTGCCTAATCTGTTTCATAGCCAAAACGGTGGCTTTGCATTGATTCAGCAACATTTGTACAAACAACAAAGGACTTTGTTTGTGTGGATACCAGTGCCCATACAAACCTGAGAAACGGGCAGTGGTTAAGGGTTCATTTACAGGTGTATAATGTGTAAGCCATGGATACCGCCTGGCCACCATACCCGCATACTGTGCGAGTCCTTCTGCAAAAGAAGCATCCGCTAAACTTGTGTAGGAAGGTCCGCTGCCATGGTGGGTTAATCCGGCAATAGGATTAATGCCCAGGCTTTTTAAATTAGAAAGACGTTGATCGGTCCAATGCCAGTCGGGCTTTGCAAGGCTTTTAGGGGCCGTACGTTCCCACAAAACCGGATAACGGATGGTGCGTACTCCCAGCCAGGCAATGTGTTCCAGATCATCAAGGCGGTGATGATGCCCGTTCAACAGGAGCTGATCGTTGAAATGATCGGCTACCCTGTTGACCGTACATTCTACACCTGCCCAAACCTCAACTGGCGGATAATTGTGATTTCCAGCCATTCTTTTTGGTTACTAGTTGTTCAGCCAGTGTACGCTGAGATAATTTATTATAGGTTGCCAAAGCCTGTGCTACTACCTGGTCCATGTTATAATACCGGTAAGTAGCCAGCCTGCCCACAAAATGAACATCTGGTGTTTCATCTGCCAGGTTTTTGTATTTCTGGTAAAGTTCAGCATTTTCAGGCTTAGGCACTGGATAATAAGGGTCGCCATTCCAGCAGGGAAACTCATAAGTTACACTTGTTTTTTCATTGGTCTGGCCAGTTAAGTGTTTGTATTCGGTAATCCTGGTGTATTCGTGATCATTAGGATAATTTACTACCGCTACTGGCTGGAATTGCCGTACATCATAGGTTTTATGTACAAAGTTTAATGAGCGGTAAGGTAATTTTCCATAGCAATAATCAAAGTATTCGTCTACCGGACCTGTAAAAATCAATTTATTATAGGGGATAACGCCTTTCAAATCCTTATAGTCGGTATTGAGCATGATATGGATGTTGGGATGAGTCAGCATTTTTTCGAACATCCTGGTGTATCCATGCAGAGGCATAGCCTGGTAGGTATCTGTAAAATAGCGGTCGTCCTGGTTGGTGCGGGTTGGAATACGGGAAGTTACGGCCTTATCCAGTTCCGAGGGGTCCATGCCCCATTGCTTACGTGTATAACCCCGGAAGAATTTCTCATACAAATCGCGGCCTACCTGGCTTACTACTACGTCTTCTGACGTACGGATCTGTTTTACATCTTCTTTGATGGAGTTTAAAAATTGTTCCAGTTCTTCAGAAGTAAAGTTCTTATCGTAAAGCTTATTTACGGTATCCAGGTTGATGGGGATAGGCAAAAGCTTTCCTTCTACTGTTGTAAGTACCCGGTGTTCATAGGGTCTCCATTGCGTAAAGCGGGACAAGTAGGAGAATACTTCCGGTGAATTGGTATGAAAAATATGAGGCCCGTACTTGTGAATAAGTATTCCGGCATCATCGTAAAAATCATATGCATTTCCACCAATATGGTTTCGTTTATCTATAATTAATACTTTTTTTCCTGCCTCGTTTGCCAGCCGTTCTGCTAGTACACTGCCTGCAAAACCTGCGCCTACAATTAAATAATCAAACATATCTTGATTTGGTTGTTTAGGTGGTTTGTTAATAGATTATTAGAAAAAATTTTGCTTTACCGGCTTTGTAACTGGCTGCAAATTAAATGAGTCATATATCCCCAGGTTTTATCCCAGGAAAGCTGCGACAAAAATTTATCTACTTCGGCCTGCCACTTGGCATCAGTCTGTTGCTGTAAAGCCAGCTCAATAGCTTTTACAAACTCTTCTGCAGTAGCGGCAATGTGTACGAGTCCTAATTCGCCATAGGGTTTTACTACATCCCGGATGGGTGCAGAAACCACTGGTATGCCCGCAGATAAATATTCCGGTGTTTTTGTCGGACTAATAAATCTGGTGGACTCATTCATGGCAAAAGGAAGCAGGGCTACATCCCATCCGCTCAAATAAGCTGGCAACTCTTTATAAGACTTCATGCCTAAATAGTGGATATTGCCAGGCTTAGGTAAGGTTGCCGGATCAATTTTCACTACTGGCCCCAGCATGATTAGCTGCCATTCCGGGCGAAGTTCGGCTACTTTTCCTAGCAGGTCTATATCCATCCGTTCATCAATTACCCCGTAAAAGCCCATACGAGGTTGAGGGATATCTTGCTGGTCGGCCGGTTGCTGGGTGATATGTTTGGCCTGTGCAAAATGGGCACGCTCTATACTACTTGGGAAAGCATATACAGCCGGATGTTTCTCCCGCTTGGCTTCATATAAGCTCTGTCCTCCGGTAAATACCAGGTCCGCTTTGGCAAAAAGTTCTTGTTCTCTGATAAGCAGTTCGGGCGGTGCACCGGCAAAGGCAGAAAGTTCATCCATACAGTCGTACACAGTAACGGCTGGTTTTAGATGGTTACTAAAATTTAAGGCTATAGGCGTATAATACCAGGCCACAAAATGACTAATAGATTGCTCTTGCAGCAGCTGGTCTACCAGCTGTTTTTGCATGGCATTGTGTTCCGTGGCACTATAGCCCCCAGGCAGGTGTGGAACGGCTATGGTCAGGTTTTCGCCCCGGCTGCTTAGGTGCATAAACCCGGGCGATTGAGGTGCATCAAAAATAGGCTCTTCAATAACAAACGTCCGGATTTGCGAAGCAAACCGGCTTAATAGGTGCTGAGGCCGCTGAAATACAAAATCCCATCGCAGGTGGGAAAAACAAATCAGATCGGGTAAGGGTTTAGCCAGATCAGCAAACGTAGTCCATAGTTCCTGCATTGCACCGGCCTGATTGGAAAGAGTAGCAGTATTAAAAGTAGAGACATTTTTTTCAGCCCTACCCGCAGTAGGGGCCCATTCATGAAAAGTAGAACTCATGTATATAGTTAAGTTAAAGTATTTTATATTTTTGGCTTATTCAGCCTTAAGAAGCTTGTTACCAGGCACAAGCATTAAAAAAGTACATGGCAAAGCACTGGCGGCTAATCTGCTACAAACCTCCGGGAGGAAAGAGAAGGATGGTTTGTTGTCATGCTTGCTAAAATCTCCTAAAAATAATTCAATCAGGAGCATCTATCCGTATAGTAACTTTTTTCTGTTCATCCGATACATCCAAGGGTAATGCGGCCATGATCTATTGATATATTTTGCTGGAAGGGAATCAAGCCAGGTTCAACTGAAGATTTATACGGAGCCTTACAAATTTTGGTTGTATTTGACGGATTATATCATAAAAATTAAATTTATTTAGCAAATATTTTACAACAGGTAACATACATACATATGCCGGCGGTTACCTTTTTTAGTTGATAACAGTTTCCATTTATTATTTACAACTTATTGATAGTAAGATTACTACATTAAATACAGAAGATTTCCTGGAGTAAAAATCTGCTTCCTGTCTTAGGTTACCAACTTAAAATAAGCCTATTTTAACATGTATTTCTGCAAACTTTTTAATGAAAATATTACATGTATGTTTACTACCGGATTAGGCGAGGAAAATGGCCTGATTCCTTCTAGTTTTGAAAAATAGTAGCCTCCGGAATAATTTTGCTTTTATTGGTTGCTACAGCATTTCAGGAACAGATATTGTATACAAAAAACTGATTTCACCTATTTATTTTATATGAATAAATTTATGTTTGCCACCGGAATCGAAAATAGTTATCCTACTATTGTGTTGCCGGATGGCTCTACCAAACGGGTAGATGAATTAGAAAAAGCCAAACATTATCAATATTGGAAAGAAGACCTGCACTTAGTAAAGGAAAGTGGCATTGAGTTTTTACGGTACGGTGGGCCCTATTATAAAATACATCAAGCCCCTGGTAGATTTGATTGGAGTTTCACAGACGAAACCAATTACGAAATGAAACGTCTGGGAATTACACCCATTGTTGACCTTTGTCATTTTGGTGTGCCAGATTGGATAGGCAACTTCCAGAACCCAGATTTTCCGGTATACTTTGCAGACTACGCCCGGGCCTATGCCAAGCGTTTCCCAGATCAGCGGTATTACACTCCTATTAATGAGATATTTATTGCTGCCATGTTCTCAGCCCAGTATGGCTGGTGGAACGAGCGGCTGAGCAGTGAGAAAAGCTATGTAACTGCCCTTAAAAACTTGTGCAAGGCTAACCTGATGGCTATTGAGGCAATTTTGGAGATACAGCCGAATGCCGTGTTTATTCAGAGTGAATCGTGTGAGTACTTTCACGCCGAAGACCCCAGCTGCCAGGCCAAAGCAGACTTTCTGAACCAGAAACGTTTCTTGCCGCTTGACCTCACCGTAGGTCATGCACCTTCTGAAAGTATGCAACAGTATTTGCTGAATAATGGCATGACCAAAGCAGAATATGCCTGGTTCCGTAACCATTCAACAAAGGCTACTTTTATTGTAGGCACTGATTATTATGTAACCAATGAGCATATGGTTCATCCCAATGGACATACCTCTGCTTCCGGAGATTTGTTTGGGTACTATACTGTGGCTATGCAATATTATCAACGGTACGGATTGCCTCTGATGCATACCGAGACCAATATGAAAGAACCGATGGCCATAGAGTGGTTGCAGAAACAATGGGCTAACCTGGTGAGACTGAAAAATGATGGCGTGCCAATTGTCGGATTTACCTGGTACAGCCTGATTGACCAGGTAGACTGGGACACAGCTTTACGGGAAGACAACGGAAATATTAATTCACTGGGCATGTACGACATGGACCGCAACATCCGTCCCCTAGGCGAAGCTTACCAGAAGTTGATAAAAGAATGGAGCCAGGAACCGGTGTTAAACTGGTCCAATGCTGACCTTAAGCCAGTCGACCGTAAAATGGTGGCTGCTACCTTATAACGAGACCTTTATTAAATATACACTTTGAAAAGAAAAAGGCTGCCCTACCCTGGGTGGCCTTTTTGTATGTAGCAATTTACTTTACAACGAGGGCTTTTTATGAGAAGACTTTTACTAGTTATTTTCCTATTGAATACTATGGTACCCTTTGTTATGGCACAACAGAGCAATGTATCAGACTCCACAACCCTACAAACGGAGAGCCCGGCAGACATCCAAATTGGATACGGAATGCAGCGGTCAACTACTAACACAGGAGCTGTTACCCATGTCACTACGCAGAATTTTAATAAAGGGACTATTATTTATTCACCGTTGGAACTTATACAGGGCCGGGTTGCCGGATTAGCTATGATACGTGCAGAGGGTAATAATCCATTACAAGCATTACAAATACAGATACGTGGCATCAGTACTTTATATGGCTCTACAAAGCCGTTATATGTGATTGATGGTATTCCGCAGGCAGACCTGAGTATAGTAATGCCTGAAGATATAGAATCTATAGATGTATTGCGGAGTGCTTCATCAGCTGCTATCTATGGTGTACGTGGAGCCAACGGCGTAATACTGATTACAACCAAAAAAGGAAAAGCCAGTAAGCCTGTCGTCACCTATTCGACATATGGATATATGCAGGATATAAGCAGTGAAACCGGTTTTCTTGCGGCAGACGAATGGCGGCAAGTAAAAAATAATTGGACAAAAAGTTCTGTACAAACACTCAGAAATTATGCTAATGGTATGTATGACCTTGGGGCAAGTACAGACTGGGAAAAAGAAGTTAGCCAGAGCAAAGTAAGCCAGGTACACCACGTATCTATGTCTGGTGGCTTTTCTAAAACGGCTTATTACCTATCTCTCAACTACCGGGACCATAAGGGTATTTTGAAAAACAATGGCAAACGTTTGTTCAACAGCCGGATTAATCTCTCCCAGAAAGCTTTTAATGATAAATTAACTTTGAATGGTTCACTTAGCTTTACCCCGATGAGGTATAAAAAGCACTACAACCTGTATGCGAATGAAGCCATAAATATCTATGAACAGGCAGAAGTGTATAACCCTACTGTTGCTTTGAATGGAACAGATTTACGAGGTTTCGCCAATCCTTTAGATCTAATAAATGTTTACTATAAAAACCCTCACAGGAACGACTGGCTTGCTTCTGCCAGAGCTAGTTACCGGATTGTTAAAGGCTTAACTTTTACTTCAGTTTTTGCTTATCAGCTTCTGGCAGAAATTGACAAGTACCAACGAGTAGATAAAAAAGTTATAGCAAATAGCCAGTATTTTGGTAAAAACACGGAGAAAGACAAAACCACAACCATAGAAGCCACCCTAAACTATACTACTTCATTTAGTGACCACACTATAGATTTATTAATGGGGATCTCCAGGCAAGAACAGGTAAGTCAGCGCGAAATGAAAGACTCTCTGCTTGTTAATGGAAATTTATCCGGATACAGATATGCAAACAGCAGGTATGCGTATAAACTGGAATCTATTTTTGCAAGATTTCAGTATAACTTTAAACAAAAGTATTTTCTCTCTGCCAGCCTCCGGCAGGATCAATCACCTTTGTATAATTTATATGCCTCCCCGCAATACTACCCAGCCTATGAGGCTGCCTGGAAGATCAATAATGAACAATTCTTAAAAGATCGAACAGGATTAAGTGACTTAAAAATACGGGCCGGGTATGGGATTACCGGGCGTGAAAAAGGTATCTATCATTTCAGCTTTAGTGAGTCTTTACCACTAAACCCTGGTCTGCATGGAGAGAAACTTACAGAAATCAATGCTGGGATTGACATAGGTTTTTTATCGGAAAGACTACTGTTGCAGGCTGACTACTACAACCGTACAACGTATGATTTACTAATGAGCCAAGCCATATTTTATGAATTTGGGAGTAATCTAAAATATACAGATAATACGGGTAAGCTTCAGAATAAGGGTTGGGAATTTTTATTAAAGGCACAACCCATTGTTTCCTCATCTGTTGAATGGAATATTAATTTCAATATCTCCTTTAACAAGAATATAGTACACGATAGCCCTTTTACCTATCCGAATAGTCTAACCAAAGGTCAACCAGTTGGGGTTTTGTATGGCTATAAACTTGCCGGGTTTACAGTTGATCAGGAAGCCCGTTATATCAGCAAATCAGGCAAAGAATTGCTATATAAGGATTTAAGAACAGAAGATAAAGTGCCATTAGGCAACGGTGCACCAACAACTTTTCTGGGGTTTGTTAATAGCTTTACATTTAACAATTTGGATGTAACGCTGAATTTAAGCGGTGCATTAGGCTTCCATATATGGAATTTTCACCGGTATAAATATATGGATTTGTATATGGACTCGAATAGTTCCCGCAACATTTTAACTGAAGTTCAAGATCTAGATCTTCAAGTACTTGATAAACTTTATCAGCTGCGAGATACCGATTACTTTATTGAAAGAGGAGATTATATAAAGATTGATAACCTTATTATAGGCTATACACTTCCGGTAAAGAACAACCCCATACAAAAAGTCCGTATTTATTTATCAGGGAACAATTTATTTACTTTTACTAAATTCAAAGGCATTGACCCGGAAATGGCAGGCATAAATGGACCAAGGCCGGGTACCTATACCAGTCATACGTATCCTGTAGCCAGACTATATTCCATAGGTGCTAGCCTTGTTTTCTAAAACAAGCAACTTTGATATTTACCCCAATTTTACATTTGATATACCAGTTCACATACAGGCTTTTTTTCAAGAAAATACAAAAAATCAGATTTTGTAATCATATGATTTACTTGTAGATTTGTCTGATTTAACTTACGGAAATCCTTATTTAATTTAGAAATTTAAAACGCTCACAAGTGGATTTATTTGAAAAACGCTTAGCTGATAGAGGCCCTCTGGGACAGCATTCCAAAGTGGCACATGGGTATTTCGCCTTTCCAAAGCTGGAGGGAGAAATTGGCCCATACATGAAATTCAGAGGTAAAATGATGTTGAACTGGAGCCTTAATAACTATTTAGGGTTAGCAAACCATCCGGAAGTACGCAAAGCCGATGCTGAGGCCGCCGCCCAGTATGGGTTAGCCACGCCGATGGGTGCCCGTATGATGTCTGGTAACACAGATCAGCATGAACTATTGGAGCAGCAACTTTCAGATTTTGTTGCCAAAGAAGCAACAATGCTGATGAACTATGGCTACCAAGGGATTATGTCGGTGATTGATGCGTTAGTTGACCGCCATGATGTTATTGTGTATGATGCGCAAGCACATGCCTGTATTATAGACGGGGTACGAATGCACTTAGGCAAGCGTTTTATTTTTGCACATAACGATGTAGATAATTTAGAAAAGCGATTGGTGGCTGCTTCTAAAATAGTAGCAGAAACCGGCGGTGCTATTCTGGTAATTACCGAAGGAGTGTTTGGCATGTCGAGCAGCATGGGTAAGCTGAAAGAAATAGTAGCCCTGAAGGAAAAATTCCAGTTCAGGTTATTGGTAGATGATGCACATGGCTTTGGAACGATGGGTAAAACAGGTGCTGGCGCCGGAGAAGAACAAGGAGTGCAGGATGGTATTGATCTGTATTTCTCTACCTTTGCCAAATCTATGGCCAGTATTGGCGCCTTTATTTCTGGCGAAAGCAATATTATCGATTTCCTCCGCTACAATACCCGTTCTCAGATTTTTGCTAAAGCCTTGCCTATGCCATTGGTATTAGGTGCCATTAAACGTCTTGAGCTGATCCGGACACAGCCGCAACTGAGAGAAAACCTATGGACGATAGTGAAAGCTTTGCAGAGTGGCTTGCGTGAGAGAGGCTTCAATATTGGCAATGCACAAACGCCGGTTACTCCTGTATATTTAAGTGGAGGTAAGATGGAAGCACATAATCTGATTATCGATTTACGGGAAAATTACAATATCTTCTGTTCTGTAGTGGTGTATCCGGTTGTGCCTAAAGACGTAATTATGCTTCGTTTGATTCCAACTGCTGTGCATACTTTAGAAGATGTAAAGAAGACCTTAGATGCCTTTGATAAAGTGACCGATAAGCTGAAATTAGGCGTATATGCCAACACGGCAAACGTCTCTTTGGTGTAAAAAAGGCCTCTAAATAGGTATAAAGTGAGAAAAGCGGGCAAAAACCCGCTTTTTTTGCTAAAAAAGGCCTTTTATTTAATATAATTATTTGTATGTTTTATTTTAATTATTATATTCGGGCATTGTTAAAACATATTCTTAACCTTAACATTTACACGAATGAAAAGATTTGATGAAATAAGGGACCTTGTTATGTCACTTGAAGGAGACTTTGAAAAGTTTTATGACAAGGGGAATCAGGCTGCCGGCACCCGCGTAAGAAAAGGGATGCAGGACCTTAAAAATCTTGCTCAGGATATTAGAGTAGAAGTTCAAAATCAAAAGAACACAGCTACAGAAAAATCCAACGGTACTACCGCTACTGCTAAGGCGAAAGCAGCACCTGCCAAAAAAGCAGCACCTGCTAAAAAAGCAGCTTCTAAAAAGTAACTTTCCGAAATGACATTTAGAAAATGCCTGTCATCAGGCATTTTTTATTTAACAACGGCAGCAAAACCCGTAGGTGTCTTTTACACAGCTTTCAGGGTAAAAATAGTGATTTCTGGAGGCATGCCTACCCGGCCCGGAAAACCAATATAGCCAAAGCCTCTGTTCACATACAAATATTGCTTTCCTTTCTGATATAAGCCTGCCCACTGCTCGTATACATACTGAACCGGGCTCCACTTAATATTACCAACTTCAACACCAAACTGCATACCGTGTGTGTGTCCGGCAAACATCACATCAATATCCGGATATTCGGTTCGTACCTGTGCATCCCAATGACTGGGGTCATGCGAAAGCAGTAATTTGACCGGGGCTTCTTGCGTACCTTCATAGGCAGGAGCCAGCTTGCCGTATTTGGCAAAATTTCCCCGGGCACCGTAATTTTCTATACCAATAATGGCCAACGTATCGCCACCCTGAGATAATATCCTGTTTTCGTTCATCAGCAAATCCCAGCCTAATTCCTTATGAGCCTCCATTAGGGTAAGCAGGTTTTGTTTTTTGGCTGCTATACTTGGCCATTGTACATAATCGCCATAATCATGATTGCCCAGGGTAGAATATACCCCCATAGGCGCTTTCACATGCCGGAAAATAGACATATAATCGGCTACTTCTTTAGCTACGTTATTCACCAGGTCACCGGTGAAGAAAACCACATCGGCTTTCTCCCGCATTAGCATATCTACACCGCCTCTAACAGCGGTTTTGTTAAAGAAGCTACCTGAATGTATATCGGATAACTGACCAATTTTAACCCCATCGAAGGATTTTGGCAGATTCGGCAGGTTTAAGGTTACTCTGCGGATGCGGTAATCGTGTGCCCCTACAATAATTCCATAGCCAACTCCTATAACTGGCAAAGAGCCGGCAATTATTGCAGTTTTCACTAAAAATTCGGAACGGGGAATTAGGTTTGTACCTGTACCAGGCTGTGGTGTATCTGCTACCGGTGTAGTAGTAAATTGACCAGCGATCCACCGGATGAGTCTGACAAAATCGTCTATGAACAGAAAGACTGTCATAAATAACTTTACCATGAAATTGATAAAAATCAGGGAAATCAGAAAGTTTCGCAGCGTTCCTGCATCCCGCACCGCCGGAACCAGCACCATTAATAAAATGGAACCCACACTTGCCAGGCTTAGCGTCCAAAGAAGTGTTACCACCGTTTTACGTAGACCAGGTGAAAGCACTCCTTCTGCATTTTTTACTGCCTGTAAAACATACCATTCAATAAAGAGAACTACAAAAAGAAAAACTAGTAGAGAAAAAAGACTTCGGACCATAAATTTAGAGTGAACATGCACTCCTGTTTAGTTAACAATGAAAAGTAAATGAGTTACTACATGCTTTACAACCATGTAAACGTGCACCTAGTAGATTATGTAGTACATAAGACGAATAAAGCCTGCAATTAGTCTACAGGCTTTATTCAATTACGTTGTTTGGTTAACAAAAATTTTATAAAAGTTGTTTGCTTCAAAGAAGGTAATGATTGTATCTATAAAAAATCTGTCAAGCTGTTCGCACCCAGGTAGTTCATGAGTGAGTAACAACTGACAGATTATAGTTAAAAGTTTGTATGTTTACGCTAACACTTCATTTTCTCTGCGCTTTTTTACCCGTAATTTTACACGTTCTACCAGGGTATACATAACCGGCACAATTACCAGGGTTAAGAACGTAGAAAAAGTAAGGCCGAAGATAATCGTCCAGGCCAAAGGTCCCCAGAATACAGAACTCTGCCCGCCAATGAATATTTCCGGATTCAGGTGAGTAAACAAGCTGACAAAGTTAATATTTAAACCAATCGCCAAGGGTATAAGGCCTAAAACTGCCGCAGATGCCGTCAAAATAACCGGATTTAACCGGATGGCCCCCCCTTCTACTACCGCTGTATGTAAATCGTAGCCGCGCGAACGGAGTTCATCGGTAAATTCAATGAGAATAATTCCATTTTTTACCACAATACCAGCCAGAGCTACAATTCCCACCCCAGTCATTAAGATAGAAAAGGTCATATTGAATACAACGAAGCCCAACAATACACCAATAAAGCTGAACAGAATGGTGGTGAAAATGATTAACGGCTTGGAAACTGAATTGAACTGTGTCACCAGCACCACAAAAATTAGTGAAGCCGCAGCTACTAATGCAGCCACCAGGAATAAGAAGGTTTCTTGCTGATCTTCCTGCTCACCACCCATTTTTATCGTATAGCCAGTTGGCAGATCCAGTTCGTTTACTACTTCTTGTACCTGCCCCACAATTTCGTTGGCATTATAACCCGTTAATACATTGGATGACAGGGTAACCAAACGCTCCTGATTTTTACGGTTTATACTGCTAAATGATGTCCCATATTGCACATCAGCCACGGCATTGAGGGGAACTTGCCTGAACCGCCCGGAAGCCATATCCAGATAAGAAATATTCATGGCCAGAATGTTCTCCATGCGGTTGCGGTAACTGGTATCTAACCGCACCATTATAGGATATTCGTCTTTGGCTTCCCGGTATTGCGAAACTTCCTTCCCATATAAAGCTGTCCGGATCTCCAGGGCAATCTGTGCAGTAGAAATACCTTCCCGGGC
This sequence comes from Rhodocytophaga aerolata, assembly GCF_030503435.1. GTDB lineage: Bacteria > Bacteroidota > Bacteroidia > Cytophagales > 172606-1 > Rhodocytophaga > Rhodocytophaga aerolata. Next base: position 13,483 of record NZ_JAUKPO010000044.1, on the reverse strand, counting down.
GGCTTTTTCCCGGTCAATATCTACAATAATTTCTGGTTTGTTCAGCACCAGGTCAGATTTTAGTTCTTCTATGCCTTGTATTCCGGCTCTGGCAATGGCATTGCGTACCATGCCCTGTATTTTCAATAGCTGATCAAAGTCTGCTCCGGCGATTTCTATACTGATAGGCTTACCAACCGGCGGTCCTCCACTCTCCTGCTCCACCGATATTTCTGTACCAGGTATACCTTGCACACTGGCTCGTATTTCTTCCAGAATTTTTCTGGTAGATACATCCAGGCGTTCTTCAAACTTGACAAAAGCTACTGTAAGTTTGCTCTTATGTGGAGTAACCGTCAGGTCCGGGTTCATTGGGTCGCCGGCGCCAATTCCTACGTTGGAAATAACCGATGTAACTACGCCCCGGTAAGGTGCCAATACTTTATTTACCCGTTGCTCCAGGATTTTTGTAATGGAATCTGTTTTGGTAGCATCCGTACCAATCGGCATCTGGTTATAGACATACACAAAGTTAGGTTCGCCGGAAGGGAAAAACTCTACTTTTGGCATGAAGGTCACAAATACAAAGAAGGTGAATACCAACAAACCAAATACACCCATTAAAAAGTACACTGGCCTGCGTCCGGAGATAGCAAAAGAGATAAGCCTGCGGTAATGATACATGAGCCTTGGCCATAAATTGTGCTGAAACTTGTAGATCAGCGGAGAAAACACATAATGGTTGACTACATATAATAACATCAGGAATACAACAAAGTTGCCTAACCCAATGCTAAAGAAATAAGAGATTACCGCAATAATACCCATTATTAATAAAGGCTTAAGTAAGGTACGTGCGCTACCAGACGTTTCTTCATCGTGCTTCTTCATAAAGGAAACAGCAAATACCGGATTCATGACATAGGCTACCACCAGAGAGGCAAACAAGGTTGCAATTAAGGTAATAGGCAGAAACTTCATAAATTCCCCGATAAGGCCCGGCCAGAAAAGCAAAGGCACAAATGGCGCAATGGTGGTAATGGTACCGGAAAGCACCGGAATAAACACCTCACCTGCTGCTTTTTTAGCTGCTTCTTTTATCGGAATATCTTCATTATTAAAAATACGGTGTGTATTCTCAATTACTACAATAGCATCGTCTACCACAATACCTAAGCCTAACAGAAAGGCAAACATTACCATGAAATTCAGGGTAAGACTAAGTCCCGGAGAGAAATAATCAATAAGTGCCAGAATCAGAAATGCCAGCAATGAAGACAATGGAACCGAAAGGGCAACAAATATGGCATCTCTGGTACCCATAAAGAACATGAGCACAAATACCACAAAGATAAACCCAAGTATGATTGTATTCAGCAGGTCATGCAGATCGGTACGGGTCTGGTCGGACTGGTCGCCGGTGATGGTAATATTTAGTCCCTCTGGGAAAGTTTCCGCTTTCATCCGCTGTACTAGTTGCTGAATATTATCGGAAGCTTCAATTAAATTCTCACCACTACGTTTAATTACACTCAGAGAAATTACCGGGTTGCCATCCAGCCGGGCAAAGTCCTGGCGTTCTTCATAACTATCTTCTACACTGGCAATTTCCCTTAGAAATACCGTATTACCGGTAGAAGAACGGATTATAATATTTTCCAGGCTTTTGATGTTTTTAAACTCCCCGGTTACCCTTAATGTACGGCGCACATCGTTTACATTCAGATCGCCGCCAGAAATATTGACGTTTTCACTGGACACTGCTTGCTCAATGTTACCAAAGTTGATACCTGCAGCCTGCATCCGGTAAAGGTCTACATTTATCTGTATCTCCCGCTCTAGAGCACCAATTAAGTCTGCGCGGCGAACTTGAGGTAGTGCTTCTATTTCATCTTGCATCACTTCAGCAAATTCCTTCAGCTTCTTCAGGGGGTAATTCCCGGATACGTTCACCTGCATTACCGGAAACTCCGAGAAATCTAATTCTTGCACACTCGGTTCTTCATCTAAGTCATTAGGTAGTTCAGATCTGGCTTTATCCACTGCATCTTGCGTGCGTTGCTTAGCTTCTGCTACCTCTTCACCAGTGTTATACTCTACAATAACTGCGGAAAAGTCCTGAACGGAGTTAGAGGTTACCTTCTTTACTCCCTTTACCGTTTTTAGCTCCTTTTCAATGGGTTTGGTAATCAGGTTTTCTACATCTTCCGGACTAGTACCAGGATATATTGTTGTGATTACCATTTGCGGCACTACTATTTCCGGAAATGATTCCTTAGGCAAATTCTGGTAAGTAAACAAGCCAGCTACCGTCACCATGATGATGAAGATATAGATAGTGGTTTTGTTTTCTATACACCAGTTGGTAAAGGCTAGTTGTTTATGTTTATAATCTTTCATATGCAGATCATTTTGTTGAATAGGTCATCGATAATGCCCGGTTTATTTTACACATAAGAGTAAGCATATCCTGGGCATTCACACGAACGGTTAATTAGCAGAAGTTAAATTTGCTGCTGAAGAGGATACTTTAATAGTCTGCCCGTCTACCAGGTCCTGGTAGCCGGATGTAATCAGCTGCTCGCCAACTTTCAGCCCTGCCAGTACTTCTACCTGCCCGTTGTAAGACAGGCCGGTTTTAACTTTGCGCATCTGGGCTTTCTGGTTATTTCCTTCTTTGCCGGCTACAAACACAATGTCGCCATGTTCTGACTGCTGCACATAATTTGCATCAATCACTATTGCATCCTGGGCAGTTTGGTCGTTGATATTAACTACTGCCAGCATGTTGGGTTTTAGTTTGTTGTCTTTATTAGAAAGTGAAACTTCCAGATCAAACGTGCGGCTTTGCGGATTTACTACCTGGCCTACAAAACTAACTTTGCCTTGCATTTCTTCTTTAATATCGGGCAAAGTAATTTTTACTTCATCGCCTTTCTTCACCTTTCCAATATAACTATCGGCCATTCTGGCTTTTACTTTGATATTTGAAAGATTTACCACCCGGATTACTCCCAGCCCCGGTGCAGCAGCTTCTCCAGGTTTAATATTCACCTCGTCTACTACTCCACTTATTGGTGAGGTAATGCGGGTCATGGCCAGTTGGGAATTCAGGGTTTCTAATTTCCTTTCAAGGCTCTCTTTGCTGTTTTTTGCCTGCAGGTATTGCACCTCAGAACCAATCTTCTGATTCCATAAATTTTGCTGCTTTTCAAAGACAGTATTAGCCAGGTCCAAACCGGTTTTTAATTCTTCGATACTTTGCAGCAAAACGGCATCGTCTATGATAGCCAGCACCTGGCCACGGCTTACCCGGTCGCCTTCGTTTACCCTAACTGACGTTATCACACCTCCCGTTTTCGGGCTCACCAGTATATTTTCGTCTGACTCAACAGTGCCCTGTACTGAAAGGTAATGCTTAAATGTTTGCGGCTCTACGGCTTTAACAGCTACTAGTTTTACCCGGCCTTCTGTATTCTTTACCGGAGCCAGGGTAGCTAGTTCTGTTTCCAGAGATTTTATTTTTCCGGCAATCTCCTGTTGCTGGGATTTCAGTTTGGCCAATTCCTCTTTTTTCTGATCTACTTCAGAGGTGTTATTGCAGGCAAAAAGAAGGAGCCCAAAGGCAAATAACATAGGTATATTTTTCATATAAGTGGGTTTCGATTTGTTGTTCTATAAACTATTATTCAGCCAATAATTTACCAGTTGCTTTGTCGAGGTCTACTTTAGCAATTAATGCATCATATAATGCCGAATAGTAGTTGGTTTCCGCTTCTTTATAAGCAGTAATGGCATTGTTCACTTCAATATTAGAGCCTACCCCCTGCTGGTACTTAATGCGGGTAACGCGTACAATTTCAGCGGCCAGATCCAGGTTGCGTTTCTGCGACTTTAAAGCATCCAGGTTATTGGTAAGCGTAATGGTTGCCTGCCTGATTTCCAGATCTATGGAGTTTTGCAGCAAACTCATATTCTGGTTTGTTTTTTCATAGGCGAGTTTGGCCTGCTGAATTTTGTAGTGTTTAGATAAGCCATCGAAAATAGGTACGTTCAGCTGCAGGCCAACAAAACTATAATCTATCCAACGTTCCTTCTGGGTAATATTACTAAGTTTAGTAGCCGCCGGATTGTATCCGAATGTTCCAAAAGCCGCCAGTTGAGGCAAGTATTGAGACCGGTTGTTGCGGACATCCAGATAAGCCAACTCTTTTTGCGTCTGCAATAGCGAATATTCGTTCCTCTGGCTATAGTCGAAATCTGCAACAGGGTCAACGGTAAAGTTCTCTATCCCCTCAAAATACAGGCTATCGGTCAGTTGAATATTCTGTTTCATGTCCAGCCCCATCTGGAATTTGAGAAGATTCAGGCTTAACTCCTGCAACCTGTCTACTTGCTGTTGCTGGTAATCCAGGTTATTTAGCTGTACTTCCAGGCGGTCTACATCAATTTTTTCCACAAATCCGTTGTCATACATGGCTTTCGTTTCCCGGACCAGCGTATCGAGGTATTTTACGTTTAGGTCGAGCAACTCCAGCCGCTCCCGGTTTACGAGTACGCCATAATAGGCTTTCGTCACTGCCTCTACTGTCTGAATCTTAGACTGATTCAGGTTTTTGCGGGCCAGCTCTTTATAAGTACTGGCAGCCTTCAAGCCAATAAAATACGATCCGTCAAAAAGTAGCTGATTAGCATTTACAGAGACTACCGCATTATTTTTTAACTGAAAAGGAAACGAATATGGTGTGCCTACAGGTGGCTGAGGTGCTGTTGGGTCTCCGCCAAATGAAGGTCCGGCGCCTACTTCCAGAATCACATTCTGTATTTCAATGTTATGGATTAGTTGTGCCTGGCCACTTACCTGAGGCAAACCAATCGCCCGGACTTCACCTACACGGGCATTGGAACTTTTTACATCTACCTGCGCATTCTTCACATTTACATTGTTGGCTAGGGCAAAGTCTACCGCTTGTTGCAGGGAGTACCCTCTGCTGGCTGCATCCTGAGCGATTGCTCCTGTAGAAAACAGCAGCAGTGCCCAGATAAAGATTACTGGGTAAAATGGTGGTTTATTCATAGGAAAAGATTAATCTCGGTTTTTATATTGATCAAATAATGCCAGGCCTTTATCGGTCACAATACCCCTGATGAAATGCTCTAGCAATTGCATATGCGTCTGATAAGGGTTAAATTTTACGGGTGAAAAGATACTGCTATCAAAACCCATTTGCACCTCCTCCAGGCGGAGCCGGGCCAATACTTCTACATCAATATCAGGCCGGTATAAGCCCTCTTCAATCCCTTGTTTAAGGTTGCGGACAATGCTATGGAGAATAAAATCTTGTTTAAAATCCTGAAGTATCTGCCATGCTTTGGGATGGTATTTCTGCAAGTCGAAAATAATGGCCGGATTAATATTCAGCGTATTAAGTTTAATCAGCTTGGCAACCTTCACCATCTCTTCTACCGCATTGGAGGCATTACAAAACACCTGATGATTACATACCTCTTTTTCTTTCTCAAAATGCCTGCGTACCGTTATATTCACAATCTCATCTTTGTCTTCAAAAAACTGGTAAATAGTCTTTTTTGAAACACTGATGTGTTTGGCAATATCATCCATTGAGATACTTCTGAACCCGTATTGCATAAACAGTTCTTCAGCAGCGGTCAATATGCGTTCTTTTACTTCCATGAAGAATTGATTTCTGGCTATAAAACTATGGAAACATTTTTGTATTTCAAAGTTTCCGCAATATTAATTTTTTGTTACTTAGTGCTTTACAAGCTATATTAGATTAATTTGAGAATAAATATATTTATTTTTATACAGCTTCAAGCAGCTTTTGAAACACTACCCGTGGCCATTTAGGCTATTTCAAAAAAATTAGAAATAAGATAAAACATTACATTTACTTTTATCCTATAAAACCTATATAGAGGTAACTCAAAATTGTATTCTGCGGCAATAAAGGAAGATTAAACAGGGAACGGATAAAATACCAGAAACGAAATTATGTAATATCAGTGGCAAATCGTACTTTTAATACATGAATCCCTATAAGTTCTGAACCTTACACCAATTGCTGTTTGTCACCTGTATTTTCCGGCAATTGCGTTAAGCGGTACCATAACTTTCTTATAGAGAAATTTTTATAGCATCTATTGATCCATATATATTAATTATTTTGCAAATGACCTCAAAGCAGCTTATCCAGAAGATTAAGAACAGAGCCATTGATTTCTCCATATACCGTCTTCCTTATAATCAGCATTACCGCCCTACTGGGTATTACTCATCTATCACCGGAAAAAATGGGTTAGTAGAATCAGAAGGGGCTTCTTTTTATAATATTGTTCCTTCGTACCCGAATGATTTAAACCTGCAAGATCCTTTTTATCAGCAATGCAATCCAGAGTTGCGGCCACAGCCAGCAGATATGATTCCCGATTCTTTTATTGTTTCTATTCCTAACGGTAGAATAGAGCAAAATTATTTGGGGCACTGCACATCGGTAATTTCCGGAAAAAACAAACTGATTGAACCCATTTCTTACCAGACCACTGACTCAGTAATAGGCGCATCGGCTGCCGATATGTACATCTTTAAGCAAAAATTATTTATAGAGCCGGTAAAGTATAAAGGTACTGTTTTCTCAATGCTGGCTGGCGCCTCTTGTACCACCAATATTTTTCACTGGATGTATGATGCGGTGGCTCGTCTATTTTTGCTTAAAAAAAGTGGATTGTTCGACAAAGTAGATTACTTCCTGACACCAGCCTTAGACAAAAAATATCATACAGAAGTTTTAAACCTGTTAGGCTTGGAAGGCAAAAAAATTATTCAGATTGCCCGCCATGCCCATATTCAGGCAGATAACCTGATTGTTAGTTCACATACCAAATACAGAAGGATTATTCCTAAATGGGTGTGTGATTCGTACAGGCAGCTAATTCTGGAAAAAGGAGCCCCGGCCAACCACTCTGAGTTGATTTATATTGAACGCGGAGATTCTAAAATACGCCAGGTATTAAATGAAGATAAGCTAAAAGCGTTGTTAGGCAAGTATGGCTTCAAGAATGTTTTGTTAAGTAAAATGCCTTACGAACAGCAGGCAAAATTATTCGCTTCAGCTAAAGTAATTGTGTCAGCACATGGAGCAGGTTTAGCTCATCTTTCCTATTGCAAGGAAGGCACTGCCCTATTGGAAATATTTTCTGAACATTATATTAAGCCTACCTATCAGATCATTTCCAAACGCAGAGATATCAATTACCAGTATATGATATGTGAGTCAGATTTAAAGGGCAAACCTAAAAATATACGGGAATCCAATGAGAGTCATATTATAGCTGATATTGAAGAAGTAGAGAACAGGCTCCGCCAGATTATGTCGTCTACCACTTCAGCCAAACCTGTGAATGCCTAATAGGTACTTATAAATACTTACTTTTCCTCTCACCGCATACATGATTAATTAATCATGTATGCGGTTATTTTTTGTTGATGAACTATTTGTATAATCTACACTAGTTTATTCCGCCTACCTAAAACATGCTTACGCTCTCCTGATGATTTCTGAATTTAGCCACTTACGGGTAGCCTAGCAAAGGCTATCAAGCTTGCCTTTCTCCATTCAAGGCTGGTATTTCTTACAAAAAGCGCTGCCCGGATATCAGAAGCATTGCTTAACTTCGTTTTTTGTATTAGTGTAAGTCCACCTACGTATTATCAGCTATTTTATATTTTGCTATGCATATACCCTATTCCAAAAAATACCTCAACCTATTAGTAACTGGTTCTCTTTTATTTACTTTTGCTTGTCAGCAACAGCCAAACAACCAGGAAACCACTAGCCAACCAGATACACCACCTATGATTTCTACAAAAGATATTCATTCCTTTGCCTGGCCCAATGAAGCGGTACTCAAACACCTGTTTCTAGACTTAACAGTAAACTTTTCTAGTAAAACGTTAACAGGGCAAGCCATTCTAGATATAGAAAATAAATCTCAGGCCGATACCTTATATCTGGATACGGACAAACTGACCATCCAAAAAGTTACCTTAGATAAGAACCAAACTCCTGTACAATTCTCTTTGGGTACAGTGGTAGAACATTTGGGACAGCCCCTGGCTATACCCATTACCCCCCAGACTAAACAAGTAACTATACACTATAGTACCAGTGACCAGGCAGGTGCTTTACAATGGTTATCGCCAGAACAAACTGCCGGAAAAAAGCATCCTTTCTTATTTACTCAGTCACAGGCCATACTTGCACGTAGCTGGGCACCAGTACAAGACAGCCCTGGTATCCGGTTTACCTATTCGGCCAGAGTAAAAGTGCCGAAAGAATTACTTGCCGTGATGAGTGCAGATAACCCGACAGAAAAAAATGCGGAGGGTGTATACACGTTTAAGATGGATAAACCTATACCGGCTTATTTGCTGGCATTGTCTGTAGGCGATCTGGCTTTTGAAAGTGTCGGTCCGCATACTGGTGTATATGCGGAACCCGTGACTTTACCGAAGGCCGTAAATGAATTTGCTGATCTGGAAAAGATGCTGCAAGCGGCAGAAAAAATATATGGCGAATATGCCTGGGGACGGTATGATTTATTAGTATTGCCTCCCAGTTTCCCGTTTGGTGGAATGGAAAATCCAAAACTTACCTTTGCAACTCCCACCATTCTGGCCGGAGACCGTTCGTTAACTAGCCTGGTTGCCCATGAACTGGCTCATTCCTGGTCTGGCAACTTGGTAACTAACCAAACCTGGAATGATTTCTGGCTCAATGAAGGATTTACTGTATACTTTGAACGCCGGATTATGGAGGAACTGTACGGAAAATCCTATGCAGACATGCTGGCAGCTTTAGGTTACCAGGACCTGGTTCAAACTGTAGAGGAGTTCGGAAAAGACAGCCCCGACACCCAGCTAAAACTAAATCTTACTGGACGCAACCCAGACGATGGTGTAAGTGATATTGCCTACGAAAAAGGCTTTTTCTTCCTCCGGCTGCTGGAAAACACAGTAGGCCGCGAGAAGTGGGATACTTTTGTAAAAAATTACTTTCAAACCTATGCATTCCAGTCTATGAATACAGAAAGATTTCTGGACTATCTGAAGAAAGAACTTTTCAGCGAAAATCCGGAAGCATTTGAAAAACTAAACATTCAGGAATGGATCTACAGCCCGGGGCTACCATCGAATATTCCACAGGTAACTTCTGAAAGATTTGCTGCGGTGGAAGAAGCTGCCAAAAAGTGGCAATCGGGTACAGCGGCTACTCAGCTACAAACCAAAGAGTGGAGTTCGCATGAGTGGCTACGGTTCATCCGTATATTGCCTGAATCGCTAAGCACTGCCCAAATGGCGGAACTCGACAAAGCTTTTCATTTTACCCAATCCGGTAACTCAGAAATACTGGCTGCCTGGCTACTAAAGGCCGTACAAGCCAAGTATTCTCCGGCTTATCCTGCCTTAGAAAATTTTCTGGTGAATGTAGGCCGCCGCAAGTTTCTTACTCCTCTCTACCAGGCCTTACTGAAAACACCTGAAGGAAAAGAAAGAGCCAAAGCCATTTATGCCAAAGCCAGGCCCAATTATCATTTTGTAGCAACCAATACCCTGGATACGATGGTAAAATAAACAATAAGTTTCCTTTGTATGGGCAAGCAACGTATATGGTTCAATGAAATATTAACTATATACGTTGCTTTCTTTATTTTTTACCTAAAGCCGTTCTATTCCCGTATACCTTATAAAGCTTGTGGCACATGACCAATTTATAGGATGGATAAGTTATTTTTTGATACATGGGAAAGTATGCAACGAACCTTCATCGTTGGCATTTGTGCGTACCTTAGTATGATAATTTTACTCCGTATTTCGGGCAAACGCACGCTTACAAAAATGAATGCCTTTGACTTCATTGTGACTGTTGCGTTGGGTTCAACGCTGGCCACTTTACTACTCAGCAAAGATGTTGCCCTGCCGACTGGTTGCTTGCCTTCGGCCTGCTCATTTTTCTTCAGTTGAGCATTACCTGGCTTTCTGTCCGTTCCAAAAATTTAGCACACTCGTGAAAGCAAAACCTACTTTACTGGTTTTTAAAGGAGAGTTTTTGCATAAGGCAATGAAAGACGAACGGGTTACTGAAGAAGAAATTTTGGCTGTTTTACGTTCTAATAAAGTTACCTCCTTAACCGAAGCCGATGCAGTGGTAATGTAAACGGATGGAAGCCTGAGTATATTAACGAACGTAACCAACCTGAACTCAGCAGATTCTGTATTTAGCAATGTTTCTAAGGTGCCTCCTATAGAAAGCAAAAAGCTGCTCCCTAGTTTCCTAGAAAGCAGCTTACAAGTATTGGTTATAGTTATATTATGATTTCAACTTCACCCCTATTGCCCGTTTTCCTCCTGTATATACAACAGCTTCTGGCTTCTCTTTCTTTGCTTCTTCCGCTTCACGGATGGTTCTCCGAACGTATTGTGCCATATCTTCTTCTATACTGTTGTTAACTAAGCCACCAGATAAATAAGATTTTGCTTTTAATCCGGTGTTTACGTCAATAATGGTTTCATAATCTTCCATGGGTTCGCTCATCACATATACTTCCAGGCCTTCCAATTTATTTACTTTCGCAATGCCTTTAGTCTTTTCATTGCCAGCCTCCTTAAATTTAATAGCTACCACTTTTTTACCTCCACTATATAAGATAGCATCGAAAGTCTGATTTTTTTCTTTGGCCTCTTTCATAGCCCGGTTTACAAACTGGCTGAGTTTATCGGAGATACCTTCGTTTACCACTCCGCCAGTCAGCATAGAAGAAGCTTTGGCGCCTGTGGTAACATCAAAAACTACTTCATATTCTCTTAGGGGTTCGCACAAAGCATATACTTCATAGCCTTGCATTTTGGTTACTCGGGCCAAACCTTTTGTACTCTGAGAAAATCCAACGGTTACCAGGCTTACTAAAAGGAAGGCGATTAAAAATGTCTTTTTCATAACACAGATAAATAATATAGATACGTTTTAAGCTTGTTTATGGCTTAATGTAAAAATTATCCTCTGGTAAACCTTACCACAAAAAAATTATGCATGCAGGTTATTTTGCGGCTCTGAAAAACCCAGTTACTTATTCATTCAGAATGAGTTATATTTTAAAGTTTGATGAGAGGAATGAGCAATAATCTCAGCGGCAATTATACTTAACTGGCATAATTGCCGCTGAGGTTTGGTACAGACAGCAAGGTTAGATATTCACAGTTGCAAAAGGTACTTTCTGTATGCTAAATTCAGTAACAGGGCTTGCTCCGGAAAAGAGCCTGTTGAGATAGGCATACACCACAAATATTTCTTTTTTATAAGCAGTGGCTGTTGTGGGAAATACGGCTCCGGTCTCATATGTTGTCTGTAAGCTGCCGGTTGCCCACATATCCTCACTGGTAAATGACATTACTTTACCAGGCATTACTCCTCCGGCATTATTAACGACGATGAGCTGTTTGCCGTTGTTGCTTAGCAACAGGCCATCTGGCCCCATTAAAGTAGTATTCAGTTGTACTTCACTGTAACTGGAAGGATTGTTTATTGGAAATTTGTATAACTTATTCTCTTTGGAAAAAGCTATAATTAAATAGCCTGAAGGATGATAAACGATCCCATTGAATCCGAATTCACCTGGCTGTGTGGCAAACCGGTCATCTTCATATAAAACAGTGGCATTGCCATTTACATCTACTTTATAGATAATAGGCGAAAAACTATCAGTTATATAAGCATTTCCTTGAGGATCGAGGGTAATATCATTCGCAAAGTGCATTTTACCTGGCCGTAGAGCACCCAGATTTACAAAATGCATTCTGTTGCCATTTGCAAGATTATATATACCCACAGCAGCCAGTTGCCCTGCTGTAGCAGGAGATGTTTTTAAGCCGGCGCCAGGGTCGGAAACAGCTACCAATACACGGTTACGCGGTTCGTCCACCTTAATTCCAATCGTAGAAATTAAATCGGCATCTTCTACCAACGGCGTATATTCGCCAGTATACGATACACTTCCGATAGTGCCAAACCGCAGAGAGCTAACAAGGAACCGTTGGCCTTTTGCATCGTGGCTTACCCCTTCCGGATACAATGCCTCTTTTGAAAAGTTGATTTTATCCGGAATGGCTGTTTTTTTCTCCGGAGACTGAAATATTGACTCCAGCTCATCCAGTAAACGGTTGTTGGTACAAGAAGAAAATAAACACAAAATAACAAATGCCGGTATGAATGCTTTCTTTCTGAGAAAGTAGCTTGCTTTGTTGGTAGTTGTGAACATGGGATACTAGGTTTTAGGTAAGTAATAAAGGACAATTACTTACTATACTTCTCTAAGAGTGTGTTTGTTTAAAAATAAACATGGTTTTATTTACCAGCTTATATTGCCTGATAATACCGGCGAAAAAAAGGCTGTATGTTCACTACATACCAAAAAAGGCTACCCAACGGGCAGCCTTTTAAAAGGTACTTTATAAGTATATCAGCATCTAGGCTATTAAGATTTTATAAGTTTAATAACCTTTTTATTCCCATTGGCCGTTTCTACGCGCAGGAAGTAGATACCTGGCACCAACGTTTTCGCTGATAAATCCAGTGTCAGTTTTGCTTCATCGCCGGAAAGCTTCACTTTACTTTGGTAGCTGATTTTTCCTATGGCATCTACCAGCGTTATTACTGCATCACCAGATTGAGTACCAATATTTACATGCACCAGATCGCGGAAAGGGTTAGGAAAAGCTTGTACCACAATCTCCTGGGAAATCTGTTCAGTGTCCAGCTTAGCTGTTGGGTTAGCAAATGGAGAGAGCCTGATGCCGGGGATGGGTCTTTCCAAGGTGCCATCCGGAAGTTTCCAGCCTACGGCAATATGATCTCCGCCAGCCATTTCTTTATGAAGCACTTCTATGTAATACTTCTTACCTGCTTGTAAAACAACTTTTTCAGATTTTTGCGAATCAAACTTTTCCCATTCCCTAGGAGTAGTCCATTTTTCTATTTTCGCTAGTAATTCTTTATTAGCAGGATTTTCATCTGTACTTAACCAAAGTTCCGATACATTGTCTCCGGCCAGATACAGTGTATATTCTCCGGAAACTGGCGGATGTATGTATCCACGGATGCGTGTACCATAGTTATCTGCTATATCTACCGGACCTTCCAGTTTAGTTAATACCTCAGTACCGGTGGGAGCACTTTTTAGTGGAATACTAGATAAGTAATACCCAACAATGTTGTTCCAGTATTCTCTCACGATATATCCTGTACCATTGGCATTTGTTGAGGGAGGGTTAGGCACAGGACTGGTTTCTGGTTCCGCCGGAGTAGTATCCTTTTCCGGCTCTGTGTTTTCAGCAATCGGAGAAGACGAACCCGGATAAGGATTTACTTTATTTTCCATTTGGCCAAACATGAAGAGCAACCCGGGAAAAATACCCCAATCCCCTGTC
>NZ_JAUKPO010000043.1 GCF_030503435.1 Rhodocytophaga aerolata | reverse complement strand
TTTTAATACTTGTTTTTCAACTTAGCTAGTGGTCCGAATTCCGGGGAGTAGCACATTGGTAATCAAGGTGTCATTTTTAAGCTGATAGGTATATTCCTTTATTGTTGTAGGGCAACATGGCTCTTCATTAATTCGCTTTAAGTTTTCCCCATCAAGAAAATGATAATATACATGTTCTCCCGGTTGTATACTGGATTCGGTTCCAGTGCCTGTGCCCCAGGTAGTTAAATCCCATTTAGTATTGGCAAGTGTTTTGGTTGTTGCTTGCGGATGCGCTACATCATCTTTGGAACAAGCTATTAAAAACAAAAAACAAAGAAGTAAGAAAGGAGTCGTTAAACATTTTATCATCTTATTTTTAGATATGCAATATAGAACAGTCCATAAGTTGAGAGGGGTTCTGTTCAAAACTGATTCTAAATTACTTTTAGTCCTTAAAGATTAAGCACGATAACCTCATCTATTCATACATAGGTCAGTTACCCATTTTTATATTGTATAAAAATCACTCGTGATTAGTATTCACGACCAGGTATGCCATCTAGTAAAAGGTTGAACTTGCTTTTCAAACTGTACAAAATAGATAGCCTCCATTCCTGATGCATTTGATTACGAATCTATATTAAATTCTATGGCCTTTGATAGTTTGGTTGGCTCAATAAAATTTGAAGCATAACCAAGTAAGTAATTTTAGTGAAGATTATCTGATAAGTCATTCTAGGATAATATAGAAAATTTCATACATATATACACACGGGCAAACTACTGCTTCATGTAGCTACAAGTAATAGTTCTTGATCAGATCTATAACTTTATTGTTGTACGATACTCTAACGAAGCTATTTCTCATGCGTTTTGTTATTTACTCTCTTCTGACATACTTTCTCCTCACTTTTTACACTTCAAAAGCGCAAAAACAGGCTTCTCTATGGTATTTTGGTAGAAATAATGGATTGGATTTTAGTGATACTCCACCTAAGATAATAACCAATGGTGCCTTAAACACCTCTGAAGGTTGTGCTACCATAGCTGATCAAGAGGGGCGTCTGCTTTTTTATACCGATGGGATGAGTGTGTGGGATCGAACTCATAAGCAAATGCCGAATGGCCGTGGCTTAAAAGGACATTGGACTTCTACCCAGTCAGCCATTATCATTCCAAAGCCAGGGGATGAAAGCATTTATTATATATTTACAGCTGATGAAGGAGGTTATGAAAATCTTCCTAATAGTGGTATTCATTACTCAGAAGTGAATATGTGTTTAAATAATGGGTTTGGAGATGTGGTCGCTGCTACAAAGAATACATTTTTATACAAGCCGGCTACTGAACGGCTTTCTGCTGTCTTTCATGTAAATCGAACAGACGTATGGGTGATGACCCATGAATGGGGATCAAACCGTTTTTTGGCGTATCTTGTTACAGAGCAAGGAGTAAGTGGACAGCCCATTATCAGTCATAGCGGATCTGAGCATGAGTACCTGACGCAAAATCGCATTGGATATAGTAATACGATTGGAGAAATGAAATTTTCACCCAATGGTAAAAAGCTAGCCTTAGCTGTTCAAGGACAAAATCTTGCACAAGTTTTTGATTTTGATGCAACTTCCGGTATAGTATCTAATCCTGTCACTCTATCAGAAGGGTTCTCAGATGATCCTTTGTTAAAGCCCTATGGCATTAGCTTTTCTGCCAACAGCAAGCTTTTGTATGTGGGGGCTTCAGAGAGCAGGAAAATATATCAATTTAACTTGGCAGCAGGTTCAGCACAGACTATTTGTGAGTCAAGGTATAGTATTGATGCAGAAAAAATTCCTTACTATAGTGTTTATGGCTTACAGTTGGCTTTAAATGGTAAAATTTATGTCAACCAACCTAATGAGCATGCTACCTATGCCGGTGTTATTCATGATCCGGATAAACCCGGTCTAGCCTGCCGCTTCAACTCACAAGAGATAAATCCTGGAAATACCCATAACTTTTATACCTGGGCCTGCTTTCCCAACTTTATTAGCAGCTATTTTGACGCTGATCCTTATATCACTTATCAGAAAGCTTGTGAAAATACCTTATACAATTTCACCATTCAAAATAATTTAGCTGTAACAACGGTGGAATGGCAATTTGGTGATACTACAACAAGTGAGGCAAGTAATCAATCTACTGAGCTAGCTCCTGTGCATCACTTTAGCAAGCCAGGAATTTATTCTGTACACGCCAGAGTAAGTTTAACAGATGGTAGTGTGCAAGAGTTAGAAAAGAAAATTATTGTCTCTCCGGCCTTCAGTTTGGGTAACGATACCTTATTATGCAATGGAGAAAGTTTACTTCTAGATGTCTCATCTCAACAAGGTGTCTACCGCTGGCAAGATGGATCAGCTAAATCTACGTTTACTGTTAAACAATCAGGTGTTTACTGGGTGGATATCTGTACAAATGGTTGTTCAACCAGATATACTATTGAGGTAACCTATGAACGTCCCTTAGAAGTAAATTTAGGAGCAGATCAGATTATTTGTGATGATAAGCCAGTCTTATTAAGTGCTCATACCAAGTTTGCTTCCTTATACACCTGGCAGGATGGTTCAACAAATGCCAGTTTTATTATATATACTGGCTAAATGGGTTCTTCGCCGCATTTGGTGAAAAGTGCTATCCAGAATCAGCTAGTACCCTTAAACGTAATAAAGTAAAGCTCGCTCTTCCATACATCTGGCGCTTGATCGTCTTGAGTCGGTTAACCTGTCCCTCCGTCTGTCCATTACTCCAAGAGGATGAAAAAGCCTGCTGAACGGCTTGGAAGTCCTGCCCGATACCTCGGACAAAGCCCGCAAAAGCAGGGAATTGACCAGCTCGCTGACACCAGTTTTCCAGACATTCCCCTTTCTTTTGCTCCATCAATGACTTAAATTCCAGACTCAATTCCCGGGCTTGTTGCAGCAGTGGGCTCTTTTGGAGAAGCTTCTCCAGCAGCGGTTTCTTTTCTGTATCCCACTCCTTTTCGGCTTGACAAAAAGCGAAACTCAAACTACGATTGGAATAAGCATACCGCCTGTCTGCTATGGGTAAACCCTGCTCATTAGCTCTTGGGGGATAATTAGCTAACCAATTCCTCAGGATGGGATAACTGCCGGTATATCCCAAGGCCCGAATTTCTCTCAGTAAGGTGTTGCCATTGGCTTCTCCTTCCTTCCAGCGCTGCAGCAGATAGGAATCAAACTTAAGTAAGTTAGACCGCTTAGTTTTGGTTTTAGGCACGAATCGTTCTTGATTGAAATATTTTCCTACCGTTCTTCGAGACATAGCCAGGTGACGGGCAATGGCCCGCATCGAATGGCCTTCCTCTTGCAACTGTTTCACCTGTTGATATTTACCATAGCGCTTCTCTGAAGGTAGGTCATCGCCTACATTTGCCTGCTCAAGCTTAGCAATTACCGAACTGAGATCTGGAAGTTGAACGGATGGTTTTAGATGAGTTTGCCCAATTTCCAGGGCAGTTTGACCAATTAAAGTTCGCTGACTATCCAGCAAGCGTTCCCACTGCTCGGAGAGATTCTTCAGCAGGTGCCATCTATCGGCAACCTGGACGGCTTGTGGACAAGCTGCCGTTATTGCATTGGCATATACAAAAGACCTATCTCTAGTTAACAGTTCAATACCAGGGTGCGCTTTCAGCCAATCCTCTAAAGTCTTCCCTTCTCGATCTTGCAATAATTCCAAGGGTTTTCTTTTTTCAAGATCTACTAGAATAGTACCATAGATCCGCCCTTTTTTGAAAGCAAAATCGTCCACACCGACGGCTTTGGGCGTATGCTGAGAAGGTAGGGACGTTTGTTTGAGTATGCGAAGAACAGTGGAGGCACTTACTGGCAGCCCTAGTAAATGAGTCAGTTTTGTGCCCGGATTACCCCCCATCATTAAAGCAATCGAACGGATTTGCGCCGTTGCCCGATTCAATCTCCTTTGATAAGACATCAGATCCCCACCCCACCTTTCAGTGAAGATCTTTCGGGGGCAACAAGCCTGCGCACAGAAAAACTTGCGGGCGTGGAGCAACAAGTGGACGGATTTACCACTGATGGGTAAGTCAGTTACTTTGCGAGAGTAATAACTGTGGATTCGGCTACTGGGCTGTCGGCAGAGAGGACAGATTCCATGATGGGATGTACTCATCACCCCAAACCGAACACTTTGTTCAGATACGCTATTGTAGCATATGGCAAATTGAGGTGGCAAAAGCAGGGAAGTATCCATGCTTGCTTAACAAGAAATTATCTTACTTTTCACCAAAAAAGACGAAGAACCTCTATCAAACGGTGCCACTGGCCTCTTTACACCAGATTATATACAAGAGGGGGAAAGATATCTTTTCCCCCTCTTGCCCATAGATAAAGTTTCAGTATTGGCCCCTATTTTAATTACTTCTAAATGGACTTTCAGGGAGGAATTCATCTCTGCGACACAAACTTTACCTAGTTTGCTATTCAGTAGATATTTAAAATTTGCACCATAGCTCTCACTTCACTTTCATCCGCAATATATACATTCCCATAATCGCTCACATTCCGGTTTACAAATGTTACCGGATTCTGGGCAATAATCCTGGCTGATGCGTGAAACTCGGTTGCCTTGCTTTCTTCTATTAATTTTGACAGATTACCAGATTTTATCCCGGCTCCAGGCATAATACTAATTCTATTGGCCGCATGTCTAACCAAGTCCCCCAACAGTTTCCCAGCCTGCGGTGCAGCACTGCTTTGGCCAGAGGTAAGTACCCGTTCACACCCACAGGTAATTAGATCGTCTAAAGCTTTGAAAGGATCAGGTGTGCCATCAAAGACCCGATTACAGGTGACGCCCATTGGGTAAGCCCATTCTACAACTTGCTTCATGCGTTGAGTATCTATATGTCCATCAATCGTTTGCACGCCAACAGAGATCCCATCACAGCCCAACTCCTGACAGATTTGTATATCATGCTTAATGATCTCAAACTCCTCATCGTTATAATAATAATTTCCAGATCTTGGGCGGATAATGGGATAGAGCTTAATGGAGAGTTTCTCCCGTACCAGTTTAATGGTTCCATAACTTGGCGTTGTGCCTCCTTCAAGGGGGTTATCACAGAGTTCAACCCGGGCAGCGCCGGCTTTCTGGGCAATCAGGCAAGATTGAAAAGTAAAGGCACATATTTCTAAGATCCTTTTCGATGGCATGGCTGGCATGGATTAAAAGACAGGTAGCCAAGTTAATAAAATTATCTATCCTGCATCCAATTTTAATTCTATTGGAGGATAGCATGGAGTCATAAGCCCTGCACCAGAGTGGAGTCAGTAAAGAGTTAAAGCTAGAGTATATTAATAGGATACATTGTGTTAAACTAATATTTGCATTAAGTAATAGTTCTAAGAAAGGGGAGAAATTTGTAACTCCTATTTCTATTTTACTCACTTCTTAAAATTTTAGATGGATTGGTTCGTGCAGCACGTATTGTCTGCAGGCTAATTATGAAGCTGATAAATAGGGCAAAGGCGGCACCTAAGCTAACAAAAGATATCCAGCCCATCTCAATTCGGTAGGCGTAAGCTTGCAGCCAGTTATGCATGATGAAGTAGGCTAAAGGGAAAGCAATACCAACAGCAAGCACCCATACTAACATAAATTCTTTTATAAATAATAACACAAGGCTTCTCACACTAGCTCCTAGTACTTTCCTGATACCTAATTCTTTCATCCGGCGGGTTATACTTAAGGAAACCATGCCCATTACACCTAGCCACACAATCACAAGCGCTAATACAGTAGCAATCTGGGCCGCTTTTTTTAGTTGTATTTCAGATTGATAAAGCTTTTGTAAGGTGTCATCCATGAAAGTAAATTCAAATGGTGCACCCGGCAACAACTGATGAAATACGCCTTCAACGCTAGCTATTGATTGGCTTATGTTGCCAGGTTTTAGTTTCAAGGACAAAAAGCGATACTGTCTTGTATTGCGGACATGGGTAAACACAATGGGACGAACCGGAGAGTGCATAGACTCAAAATGAAAGTTTTTTGTAACGCCGAAAATGGTTGAAACAAAAGAGGTGCCTTGTACCTTTATTTTCTGTCCGATTGCCTGCTGCGGATTTTTAAAACCTAAACTTTGCACAGCTGCTTCATTCAAGACAATGCGTTCGGGATTATATGTGCCTTGTTGGGCATGGAAAAACTGCCCCTCCGCCATTTTAATCCGGTATGTTTCGGCATACTTCTCATCTGTTTGCAACACTTTTGCCGTAATGCTTTGAGTGGAATCTTTTTCAGCCAGGTATAGATTGGCGCTGAACCCGTTATTTCCATCCGGTATTTCATAGGAAAAACTCGCACTTTCTATAACTGGCAAACGCATAAATTCATTTCGCACCGTTTCCATTTTTGCTACCCCTTTTGGTGAAAAATCACGAGGTAATGCCACCGAGAAAATAGTTTCTTTGTTGTATCCGAGCTCTTTTGTAAAGAAAAGATCTACTTGCCTGGAAATAATTAAGGCACCAAAAAATACGATCAACGCAACTGAAAACTGAGAGGCAATCAGCAGCCGGCGAAAAATTATATTTTCTTTGACAGACTTGAGTTTTCCTTTCAGCGAATCTACTGAAGGCATTGATGATAGTACAAATGCAGGGTATATACCAGCCAAAGACCCAATAAGGAGAGCAAGTCCAACAGGGATTCCAAATAAATACGGGGAAACTGAAAATAAGGATGTTATTTGTTGCCCAAGCAGATCTCCAAAGAAAGGCCTGAAAACTTCATACAGCACTAGTGATAAAAGCATAGCAATAAATGCTAAAACAATAGATTCAGTCAAGAATTGGTAGACTAATTGTCGCCTGATTCCTCCCAATACTTTTCGCACCCCAATTTCTTTTAGGCGGGATGAAGAACTACCAATTGAAATATTAACGAAATTAACAATAGCCATCAGTAGAATAAATGTTACTACCCAGGCAAGGGTAACAATCAGTTTATTCACTAGCGCATTGTTAGTCTCCAGGTAAAAGTCCTGTAAAGGCGTCAGATAACTGTGCAGGTTTGCTTTGATTGTTTCAGGTGCGTGCCTAGCTAAAATTTGTGCGAGAGGTTGTTCTAAATCTGAGGGTTTCACCCCTTCCTTTAGCTCTATATAGGTTACAATGTAGATATTATCCCATCCTTTCATATCACCCCTGCCAAAAAATGACATGCTCTCCGTAGAAGTAAATATCTGATTGTCTATATTAAGCAGATTCGTTACTGAATTACGGGGTAACTTATCGAGAATGCCAGTTATGGCAAAATCCTGTTTATCTCCTGTATTTGAGGAGATAGTAAGTGTCTGTCCGATGACATCGGTTTTACCAAAATATTTGAGGGCTTTTTGGGCAGTAATAACTACAGAGTTAGGTGAGTTAAGGGCAGTTTGGGCATTTCCATGAATCAAACTAAATCCGTACATATCTAGTAAAGTTGAATCTCCTACCTGAATATCTTCCCGGAAATGTTTGTCGCCTTTTGAAACAATGGATGTGATCCCGTCAAACCGGTAATAATTAGCCACCAGATGTGGATATTCTTCTTTAAGTGTTTTCCCAAGGGGAGCTAAGGTGGTAATCTCAAGTCCCATGTCCTTTTGTGTCCATTTGCTCTGTACAATATAATGGCGAGGTGCATTCTTCAGCGTAGCATTTACCTGGACTTCTGACCAAATATAACTGCTAATCAATAATGTAAAGGTTATCCCTATGGATAAGCCAAAAATATTGATACCTGCGTATAAACGGCGTTTGAGAAGATATCTGAAAGCAATAACTAGGTAACTACGGATCATATCCAAAGAATTGGTTTGTAAATAGGGATGAATTTTGCAAGAAAGAGAATCTGAACGTTTGGGCAAAGGACGCAGGAAAGTGAAGGCATTGAGCAGATACATTCGATTTGCTTTTCTCTTACCCATTTCTTCTGCCCAGTGATGGTATAGCTCATGCATATCGCCCTGCACTTCTTCAAACTGCTCCTTAGGGAGTCTATAGTGTAGGATTTTGTCTATCCATGTAGGTGGTTGCTGCCTTTTCATAAAGAGGAAGGTTGAATGTGTTTAGGAATCAACTGCCAGAGCTCTTCCCGAACCTCTCTAATTTGGGATAAAGTGTTAATTCCATAGGCTGTGACGGAAAACAGCCGCTTCCTTCGGCCGCCTCTTTCTTTTGTCGCTCCTCCCACAAGTGAAGTCACTAAGCCTTTTTCTTCCAGCCGGTAGAGGGCTACATGCACCGCACTTAAGATAATGGTGCGGCCAGTCCGGTTTGTAACATCTAGGGTGATAGCCGCAGCATAGGCTTCTCCCTGCATATGGGCTACAGTTAACAAGACGAGTTCTTCAAATTCTCCTAGGTAGTTTCTGCTCATTTAGAAAAAGGATTATATCATTTCACTATCTATTATCCTCACATTTGCTTAACAAATGCTTTGCCAATACTAATATTGGCCTGTAGGAAGTCTCAGAGGCCATTTTGACAGAATAGAGTGTATGAAAAAGTGTGCGGAAACGGACAGTGAATGTCCGATTTTAAATTATATGGAGCATAATCTAAGAGTCACTCGAAAGGGGTGGTTATTTTAACTCCTCAGCTTATAGACAATTCATGATAAAGTCAGTATCTTGCGTATCCCAAAATAGCAGCTCTATGTTTGAGAAAATGCTTGATAAGTATCATTTGCCGCTAGAAGCTTCCATTAGCCTCAAGACAGAAACTAAAACCTTCGGCAAGGGAGAAATCATTACCCATCAAGATGATATAGAAAATTATATCTACCTCATCAAGAAAGGAGCTGTGCTGGTAGGCTCTTTACAGGAGCAAAAAGAAGCTATTCTCGACTTTTGGTTTGAGGGGGATTACTTTTCTTCCTACATGTCTTTTCTGTCTAGAAAACCCTCTCAGGTTTATATTGAAACCTTAGTACCAACCCTGGTAGAGCGGATTGATTATGGGCAAATGCAATCGCTTTACGGGCAGTCTGCTACAGCTAATATGCTGGGAAGGCTGATAGCTGAATCCCACTATGTGCGCAAAACACAACGCGAGCTTGACTTGATGACCAAAACAGCTGAGCAGCGATACAAAGACTTGCTGGAAAAAGGAAAGACAATCATTGAACAGGTGCCTGTCCATAAGATTGCCCGTTACTTAGGCATCCATCCGGAAAGTTTAAGTAGAATTCGAGCAAACTTGATTTCCTAACATAGATCAATTTTTTAGAGTGAAAGCTTGCCTTCTTTTGCAAAGTAATTATCTAAAAGACATTATGGCATTCTTCATTCAACTACTTGCTTTCTTTAGTCTGCTTTGGCTGCTGTCAAAGTTTACCCTACAGGACAAACTTCGATCACATGGCCTAAAAGGGCGGATTGCTTTTTCCCTTGCCTTTTCGTTGATAGGCATCATCCATATAGCCAAGCCAGAAAAACTCTCCTATATGATCAATGGCCTGCTACCTCACCCCGAATTTTGGGTGATGCTAACAGGTTTTGTGGAGATTGTTCTGGCGGTTCTTTTATTAATTCCACGTTTTCAGCGGGTAGCCGGTTGGGCAATAATAGGGTACTTGCTGTTGGTTTTTCCGGCAAACATCCATGTAGCGATCCATAATCTACCCCCTCCGGGAGGTTTACCGGCAAGTCCTTGGTATGTTTGGTCAAGGCTGTTTTTCCAGCCTCTGTATATGCTGTGGGTGTATTATTGGGCTATTCGTCAACAGACGGAGAAAAAGTTTGTTCCTCATCCCAGCAAAGACCTGAAAGAAAAAGAAAGCATCCTTTCTTTTTAAAAAATGAATATTTGAGAGTGTTATTAGAAAGGGGAATTTAATTTAACTTCCCCTTTTGCTAAATCTTAATGAAAGGAGGTGAGGGAGAGATAACAGCTTTTCTCTAACTCTACAGGCTGAAAGTAAACGCCTCTCTTATCAAGCATAGAGACTCCTCAAAGCCTCCTGATACGCATAGGATCTGTTGCAGGAGCAATAGTCATTTCAGCTAGGGTTAAGCATTGTTTTTTTCATACACACCTCTTGCTATTCTAATGGCTAGTCGATATCAGTCTTTCTTTTACCTCTTGGACTGAAGGAAAGAAATTAACGCGATTACTTTTGTTACTCTCATAAATAAAATCCTGTAAGCTCTTACTGCTATACTTGGAAAAATCTCCTATGATGGCTATGCTCAACCCATACGTGGAAAACTTTTGCAGTACCTCCCCGGCTAAGCCCGTTTTCAGATCAAAAAAATCGGGGGTTATATTATGTTCCTGAACAATTACTTTGTCTACACCCTGATAGCCACAATTGCCAATCAGCTCTAAAGCATCCTGTAGATTACCGATTACAAGGCTTTCAGAGATGACTTCTGCCAGGGTAATTCCCTTGATCTCTCTTATTTCTATTCTCATAGATGTCCTCTATAGTTCTTATTTGTCTCCTTTCTCCACACCTGCTACAGTTAACACCTGCCGCAGTTGATGACTCTCTGGTGGTGAGGGCATGTGGATGAGAAAAGGTAGCTAATAGCTTGCCTAACGTTAAGACAAGCGTTTGCTCAAAATTAGCTCATTTTCTACTACTCCTACACGTTGAAAACCTAGTTTTTCTACCAGCTTAATGGCCTGCCTATTGTCGGGACTAGTTTTACCAATGATTTGTTCAATTTTAAGTGTTTGCCTTGAAAAATCAATCAATAACTCAAAGGCTTGCTTCATCAGGTTCTTGCCCCAATAGGCAGGTAACAGACTTCCTCCTATTTCAATTCTCTTGTGCTGCATATCATAGTGATGGAGGGCGAGGTCGCCAATAATTTTTTCTGGTTCACCTCTCAAGCGGATGGTCCAAATACAGTAACAACTTTCTATAATTCTACTTGTGAAGCTAATGGCTGTATCATCCGGCAAGAAAGGCGAGCTGTCAAAATGTTGAATTACTTCAGGCCAGGTATATAGTGCATAAAATGCCTCTGCATCAGCTACTGTTAGCCTTCGTAAAAGGATGTCTCGGGTTGTGAGTGTGTTCATTTCTTCTGATCGCTATTGGCACAAAGCTACCTAATTTTGTGGCCTCCTGCTTGCTTGGTGTGGCTGCCTGGTAGATGGCTTATCTAGTGTTGGTGATTTTTTCTCAGGCTTTCATTTTAGGGTGTGTAAATAAAATATAGCCAAATACAATGGCAAATAGTAAATAGAGGAGGGTAATTGCTAGCCAAACGATGGAAGGTGTCCCCTGCATCACCCATTTCAGGAGGGCGAGCGTGCCAATAGCAAAGTGGGTAAAGTTTCCAAGCGTAATGGGTTTTCCGTAAATACCCCCCCAGTACATTTGCTTTCCCTGTCCAGTTAATCATGGCAAAACTCACATACAAGGCACCTAGCAGTTGTAGTAAGATCGGATTAGTATCTACTAAGCCCAGGTAACTTGCCATTTCTTGAGGTAAGAATGACAATAGTATTCCCATTACACCTAAGACACCGGCACATATACTCATGACTATCTTTGTGTTCATCTCCAATAGTAATATTTCTAAGTGTACTTATCACCAGTAGAGCACAGATTATGGCAACAAGGGCTTTTTGCTAAAGCAATGCGGTGAAGCAACCTGGTTGTCATAGAAGTTGTGCACTTGTAATTTTTAACTTATTCCTTCATTGATGTCAAATGCCGGATTCCATACGATTTCCCATATGTGTTGGTCAGGGTCTTGAAAATAGCCTGCATAGCCCCCATAAAAGGTAGTTTGAGCAGCTTTTACAATCGTGGCTCCTGCATTTTCTGCCTGTTGCATGACAGCATCCACTTCTTGTTTACTTGCAACATTATGGCCAATGGTAAAATCTGTTGCAGCAGGTTGTGTTTGAGTGAGTGTCGTATCGTGTGCAATACTTTTTCTTGGCCATAAAGCAAGGCTTATCCCATTCTGTAGGGTAAAGAAGGCAACTGTTCCATGTTCAAATTCTTCTCCTATGATCCCTTCTGTTGGAAAGCCAAGGCCATTTTTATAAAAATCAACTGCTTTTTCTAACTCATCTACTCCTAATGTCAATACGGTCATTCTTGGCTTCATTCCCTGTGTTTTTTGAAGATCTAATTTTGATCAAGTTCCTTTTTCCTATCATGGTTCAAAAATCCTCGCACACCAGGACAACTGCCCTGGAGACCTGTGGTGAGGAAGGACTGATTGTCGCCGGGTATAGTGTGTGTGCCCAGTACGGGCATCTGGCATCGAAGATACCATAATATTCCAGAGGGTGCAAGCCTCTTGTAAGCCATCCTATCATTATCGGGTCCAGATAGGCACGGTCAGTTTGTGAAGCTTGTTAAAAAGTCGCAAGGTGGTTTGTCGCGATGCCTGGTTGCCATTTTTTCGAACAAATGCCTAGTAAAAAAAATGCTAACTAATTTTAGCAAAGAGGTAGTTAAATTAACTTCCCCTTTCGGGTAACTGATGAGAATGTTAAAATGATATAAACATTAATAGAAGTCAAATATCCATATTTGCGGTAAGCATTCCTAAAATCTCCCAAATTCTGGAAAATTTTGCTTTACCTGTGGAAGATACTCTAACAAAGGTTGGTTGAAAAATCATTAGGAGAATTGCTTATTATAATAATGCTAAGAATAAGATAAAGATTAGATTATTTTATAAAATTATCTTGCCATCTTTTATCAAAATTTTACTTAAGAATAACTTTTTTTATAAATTCTCCTTCGTTTGTTTTTACAAGTAGTAGATACAAACCAGGAGTATATTGGTGTACAGTAACTCTATACCCGGTTGATGTATTGAGTATAGTAGCTTTCTGGGGTTTGCCTAGCATATCCACTAATCTAATCTCTTTTACTTGCCAGCGGAAAGGAAGCGTGAACACAAATTGCTCAATTGTGGGATTGGGATAAATCTTTACTTCTTCCCTGATTTCTTCCAATCCCAGAACTGCATTCACCCGAAAAGCTCTTTCTACGTCCGTGGCAGCAAGGTAGACCGAATTTCCTTTTTGGGACGCTCGAATGGTAACTACTCCCTCTATGCCGGATAGCGTAAGTATATTACCAGACACAGAAGCCGGGCCTGACACCACAGTAAAGGTGACGGGCAGGCCTGAACTTGCACTTGCACTCAGACTAAAAGGAGCATCACTCGTAAGTTTGTCTTCAATCGCGTTGAAAACAATAGATTGTGGAGCAGCTTGTGTAAGTCTTTCTAACCCTGAAAAAGTGGCTACTAACATTGTCGAACTGTCGATCAATAGCTTATTGACTACCAAAGTTAGTTCGGGGGCAAACGAGAAAAAAGCATTCGTAGCAGACCCATCCGCATTTAATTGGATAAAGTGTCTTCTTGGTGAGTGAAAACTGCCTGCTAGCAAAATCCTGCCATCGGGCTGGATGGTCATATCCTCTATATAATCATTCATGCCCAATGTGGGGTTAAATGTATTATCAAATGTGCCATCTGAGTGTAGGCGAATAAGCTTACTGGCTAAATAATTTTGATAAGAAACGTACGAGCCTTCCAGAAGAATTTTTCCATCTGCTTGCAGCAGAATTTGCTCGATAGCATTATTTACCAAGCCGATCGTAAAGCTAGTATCTAGTGAACCATCTGGCAGTAGTCGAACAATTCCTCCTATGTCCATCCCATCATACTGGGTGAAACTTCCGCTTACTAGAATCTTTCCGTCCTCTTGTAGACATAGGCTGGTAATGCCTCCATTAAAACCGCTACCAATGTTAAACGATGGATCTTCCTTGCCATCCGGTAGCAATCGTAGTAGGGTTTTTTGAGGGTTATAATTATAGGGAAAAGCACCCCCTACAAGTATCTTTCCATCAGGCCGTATGACAATTTCTTCTACCGAGTAATCAGCTTCCCATGCTAACTGAAAAACCTGGTCAATACTTCCATCGCCGTTTAAGCGAACAAGCGAGGAGGTGGCTTGGTCATTGAAAGAGGTAAACTTACCCCCTACTACTATTTTCCCGTCCTTTTGCAACTTAATGTCCCGAATATCGGCATAACTACTGCTCTCTATACCCTTAGGTCCGGTACCTATAGAGAAGGTGGTGTCTATCCTTCCACTAGAAGTTAATCTAGTTAACCGATTTTGAGTTTTCCCATTTGCACTACTAAAGCCTCCTCCTACGAGGATCCTCTCATCCTGTTGCCGGGCTATTACACCAATATACCCACTATATTCTAATCTAATTTTAAAAGAAGTATCTATACTCCCATTCGTAGTTAAACGAATAAGGCCAGCTTGGGATTGACTGTTATAAGTGGTAAACAGGCCACCTATTAATAGCTTTCCATCTTGCTGGATAGCTAAACTTGTAATTAGGTGATCAGCATCTTGGCCATTATCGAAAGACTCATCAAAACTTCCATCCGAATTAAAGCGGATCACACGACTGTATCCGGATGGATCGTTAGATGCTTTGCGTATCCAGCTGCCGGCTAGAATCTTTCCATTAGGCTGCAAAGCGAAGGAATAGATAGCCATAGGAGGACTAGTGGTAGGGAGTTGAAATGTATTGTCTTGTGACCCATCCGGGTTTAACCGCACAATACTTGTTGATCCATTGCTGGCAGATGAGGCATCGCGGCTGACTAAAATTTGTCCATCGGGTTGAATTATGGCCGAACTGACAGCACTTAAGGGACTATAGGCAAAACTCGGATCAATGCTGCCATCGGAATTCAGCCGCAGAATACTTGTGTGGCGATTGATTGCTTCAAGATAGAAGCCACCGAGTAAAATAATTTTTCCATTAGGCTGCAGCAGGATTTGACTGATCCAAGTAGCCTTTACCTGCTCACTATGAAAGGTAGTATCTTTACGGCCATTTCTATGAAGACGGTAAACTTTTCCTTCATAGGTGCTATTCGCATAGGTATTAGCGCCCAACAAGATCTTTTCATCCGTCTGTAAGGCGAAGGCTTTGGAAGATGGGTAATCACAAACAATATCTGTATAGTAGGTAGAATCTATTCTACCTTGTGAGTCCAGCAGATGAACATAGAACTGGGATTTGCCTTCAGAATTCGAATATAGGTTAGTTGCAAGTATTTTGCCATCCGGACGTAAAGCTATCCAAGTATAATCGGCAATGGTATTGCTGATATGAAAGGAGGGATCCAGGCTACCATCTTGGTTTATGCGAACAATACCTTCTGTCCGGATATCATTGATGTAATCCGCTCTGCCATTGAGCAAGATTTTCTGATCTGGCTGTATAATGATTTGGTCCACACTCCCTCCAGGGTTTTTGACTAGAAGCGGTTGGAAAGAGGGATCTAGGGAGTAGGTCTGCGCAAAGGAGTAGGAACTACAAAATATAAATAAGGCAAACAAGAATCCATTTAGCAAAGATGATAGCATATAATCAGAAATATCTGCTCTAAATACAGACTAGAACATTTCTGCATATCACCCACATCCTTGGAAAGCGGGTATAAGACGTATGGTTTACGGCTCTATTAGCTTCTATGTGATCGATTATTGCTGTTAATATAGTTATCTTGCATACTATCTATTTTTTACAGCTCACTATAAAACTAATTCAAGGAATTATCCACAAAGTATTAATATAAGAACTACTACAGGCTACCTTATCCAAAACTTGATTACTGAAAATAAATTTTTCGAAGCTATATAAATGGATTTGAGGAAAGTAAAGGACAAAAAAGGAATAATATATGTTACTCTTACTCTTTTAGAAAGTATCTTTTTTCTCTTATGCTATTTTTAGCAATGTAAGTCGAAATAGGAAAAGAACAGTTAAACAAACTTCCCCTTTGCTGAGACTTAAAATTTTTGATTATATAGGTGCAGTTTAGGAGGATTCAATTGAACTAAGATAGGTGTAAAAAATTAGTGTTTTGAATTGAGCCTAATTAAACAACCAGGAAATCCATCGTTTTTTTACACATTTTAAGAAGACATTGGACTTTTGACAATAGTCTTTTTGAAGAGCGGTTATAAGGCGAGGGAATAATGAAAGATTTCATCATTGGTGAGCCAGGGAAGCACTGATGTTTTAATCAACAGTGATTTTTTTACGTATTGAGACAGATACAGTACTACGCCTTATTACCCATTTCACGATTCAAAAGCACTGATGAAAAATAATTCTATTTTAACTTATTTCGTTCTTTTTGTTTTAACAAGCTGCTCTACATTGAAGCCTGAAAGTTTTAAAAGAAGCGGAGCCACTCTTGACCCCATAAAATTTTTTGATGGTCATACTCATTCGACAGGTGTCTTAGAAGCCCGCAGCGGAAAGCCAACTGAGCATATAACCACAAAAACGACAGGAGTGTATGATAACCGCGTTTTACGTATTGAGCAGGACCTTTTTTATCCGGACAATGGAAAGCAAAAGCACCGCACCTTTGAATTAAAACTAATAGATGTGCATCATCTCGAAGGCACCGGAAGTGATATAACGGGTATTGCCAAGGGAGAATTATATGGTAATTACTTTGCCTGGCGTTATCGCTTAAAGATAGCTGACAAAGGAATAGTGCGGCACGTGAACATTGCACAGCATATGTATCTTATGCCTGATGGTAAAACACTTATCATCCGCAGCGTTGTCAGGAAGTTTGGAATTGTTGTTAAGGAAATTACAGAACAATTTCATAAAGACACTTGAGGTCTTGAGAGGATTGAATTTTCGGTATGGATATTTCCAATCAAATGCAAACACAAACTGTCGTCTGGATTTGCAATACCTACTTATACCTGCCAGAGGGCATTTTCACGGTTGTACAAGGAAATCCGTTGCGTAATCAATTAAGGTCTCTAGT
This sequence comes from Rhodocytophaga aerolata, assembly GCF_030503435.1. GTDB lineage: Bacteria > Bacteroidota > Bacteroidia > Cytophagales > 172606-1 > Rhodocytophaga > Rhodocytophaga aerolata. Next base: position 22,383 of record NZ_JAUKPO010000043.1, on the reverse strand, counting down.
AAATACTGCTTTTAAAGTAGGTAGTAACATCCTAGGTAGTATCGTTTAAAATCTGCTTCAACTACGATTACCGCATCTGCGCAAATTACTAACACAGGTACAGCCAAGTCCAGAGTGAAAGCTGCCATTCATCAGGTAAGGCTACTACTCATCTAGGACAATAAGCAAACAGCTTTTGTGAAACAGCCACTGAGTTTTTTTATAAAGAAATACGATGCATGGGCGATGAGAGGGGTCAAAACAGAAGAACATCCTAAATAGATGTAGCGTACCTAGTTAATATTGTCTTGTTTAGTTGCTTGGCTATTCTCCGGATTTTCAACCTCTGTTTTCACCACCGGTTTATCTTCTTTTACACTTTCTTGCATGTCATTTTTAATGTCTTTGGTGGCTGACTGAAATTCTTTGATACCTCTACCTAAGCCACGAGCTAATTCGGGTATCTTCTTTGCTCCAAAAAAGATTAATACAAACAGGACAATTAATATGATTTCAGGGCCACCGAGGTTTCCTAAAAAGGCAAAAATGGTTGTAAGACTCATCAGCTTTTGTTGTTAAGTGAAAGTAATCTAGAAAAGGCTACCTGTAGTCTAATTTTGTTAATCTCTTTGTAGCAACTTAGCTAACAGAGAAAAAGTGCGCCTACTTGAATGTTTATCTTTAGATTGACAAAAACCTCCCAATTAATGTAGTATTGCCTTGAAATTTACCACACTTATCTAACTCTATAAAAGTTGTACCAATACATTGTATCCCTCAATAGAATACCCTTTACTGGATGATAATGAGTACGGGGCACAAAAATCGTTTTCTATATTTTCAAGAAAGGGAGAGTTAAGTTGACTAGCCCATCTTAGGTAACTTAAAAGTATTAAGATTTTTCAATCCGTTTATTAGTAGGTAAAGGGAACTTCAACCATGGTTTGATCCCAGGCAAACCTCATTACTCCTTTGTTCGCACCCTTGGCTTCAAATTGAATGGTAAAGTTTTCCACTTGATTAGTAAGGTTACTGACCGGAGCCATTACTCTTACTATATCCTTGTTTGCCTTATAGCTATAGGCACCCCAGTAATCCAGATCCGCATTTAAAATGATCGTCCATTGTTTTTCTTGCGGAATAGTAAAAAGGGAATAGCTCCCTGCTTTTACTCTTTTTCCATTTAGTTCAACATCCTGATAAACCTTTATTTGGGTAGCTTCATTGGCTCCTGTGCGCCAGACTTCTCCGTAGGGGACCAGTTTTCCAAAAACCTCCCTTTCATTTCGTGCAGGTCTACTGTAAGTCACTCGGAGGATAGCCTTTTGGCCCTCTTTTCTGTCGTGTGCAAAGTTAGCAGGGAAATAGGCGATGTCCATCGGACTTTTATCTAACTCGCTAAAGCTTTGAGCTTGTGAACGCAAGGAAAATAAAGCAAGCAAGAGGATAGAGAGGATCAACCTTTTCATTTATATTTTTTTAAAGGAGTATACGCTAAAATAGTCACTTAGACCATCAAGATTCAATTAATTGTCAAGTTTGGAAGTATTATCAAGCACAAAAGATGAAAGAGAATAGCTACTAAAGGTGCATAGGTAGAGGTATATAGGGTAAAAATTTTTTTAGATCGAAAGGAAAAACAAATACAAAAGCCTCCCAATCCAAGGGGCTTTTGTATACGTAGGTTGACAAGTACACACGGCTTCTATCCGTGAGTATGGTCACTCTATCTGTTTAACCCTTCTCACCTTCATTTGTGAGAAAAGTCGATACCTATGGCATTCTTTTTTTCTATACGCTCCCTATTTTTCAAAAGATCCCCTCTTCTAGATTGTGCTATTGTCGTGCAAAAATCTGCATTTAGCGGGTATAGCGGGCATGTAGAGCAATTACCTTTTATACAAACTTGGCAGCACACACCGGAAAAAGTCACAAGGGACTTAAAAGAAAAACTCTTTATCTGGGCAAAGGAAAATAAGAAGAGAGTTAAAATAAAATCTGTTGTCTATAGGCCAACCAAACTAAGTAATCTACCCATTTTAAACTAACATTTTATGCTACCTACTTGCCGCAAAGTAATCTTGAAGAAGTCCCTCCTTGCTGACCTTCTTGGGCCTGCCGGCTACCTAGCTTTTGTAAAACAGCTTCTGTGTTTCTCTATACAAAAAGGCAACTCTATTTTCCATTACAACATTTTCTACTACTAAGATAGATAACCTGTTGAAAACGCTACTCATCTATGCATAAATGGTTTTATTGCCTGCTCCTTGTTTTAGCCGTAGTTGGCTTTACTAGACATGATCCTTACCGGCGAATAGACAACGATAGTTTTACCGCTGGAGAAGAACTGCGCTACCGGGTACATTATGGATTTGTCAATATAGGAGAAGGTATCGTGGAAGTAAGTCCTAGCTTAGTGAAAGTTAACAACAGAAGTTGCTATCAAGTAAGCGTTTATGGCAGAACATCCGGCGCATTTGATCTAGGCTATAAAGTGCGTGACACCTGGCAATCATATATCGATACAAGCGCCTTGATTCCTCAGCAGTTCTACATGAATATTGAGGAAAACACCTACCGAAAAGAAACCACTGTTTTTTTTGATCACCTACAGAAGCAACTACAATCTAGGGAAAAGAGCCAGAAAACAAAACAATTTACCATTCCTGAAAATGTTCAAGATTTAATTAGCGGCTACTTTTTTTTAAGAACGATTGATTTTAACAAGCTGCCGGAAGGGGCCATTATCCACATCGATGCTTTTTTTGATGATCAGCTTTATGCAGTTAAAGTCCGCTACCGGGGAAAAGGAGAGGTCAAGACAAAGTTTGGCAAAATCAAAGCTATTGGGCTCACACCACTTATGCCTGCCAACGGGCTTTTCAAAGATGAAAATGCGATAAAAGTATGGATTTCAAACGACAAAAATAAAATACCTGTGAAAGTAGAAGCCGATATGTTTATAGGTGCGATCGAGTTAGAGCTAAAAAACTTTAAAGGCTTAAAACAAAAGCTTGATTTTTACTGATAAAGTGGAGGCTCCCTATTAAAAAATGAGCATTTTTTTTCCCTGCGTTACCCTTTTCCGCTTCGAGCAAAGCTGTTTACAAAATAAGGGAAAGCATAGATAGAATATCCATTTTTACTTCTACTACTATACTTCAACATTGCTTTCCTGCAAAGCAACCCGGGAGAGAGTAATCCAAAATAAATATAAACACCGTTCAATACTATTCTAAGGTACGGAATGGTGTTTAGTGAAAAATAATATTACCTTTTTAGCTTGCGGAAGGCAAATGAAGCGTTGTATTTTACTTACTTTTTCTAAAAATACTAGTAGCTGATTCCATAGATAGCCTGCAATAGTAAAAAAGCCCTGAACAGTCAAATTCAAGGCTTTCTAGGTAGTATAATACAAAGTGTTATTTTTTTAGAAACAAGCTGGCAATAGCAGTGACTTCTTCTTTTGTCAAAGGCTCATCAAAGGCGGCAGTAAAACCACCTTCCTCTACCGTAGTTATTGTTTTCAGCTCAATGCCGGCTTGCTTTGACATGTTTTCTCCCTTGTACACAGGCTGTGTAGCATAGGGCATGCCTCTTCCCCGGTGATTAAAATAGATCCATCCGAATTCGTCACGCATCATCCGGATCTTTGCCGCATGTCGGGCTTCTACCGAATGTATTTGTAAGGCGGCAGTGAGTAGTGTATCATTATCCATCAAGTTAGCGGCCTGACCTTTGTATGCCCGCACACCCGTATCTTCAAATGCCTGAGACAATACTTTAAACTGATCATAATCACTGAAAGGCATAAAGGCGCCACCAGCAGTAAAGTCAAAAGCCGGTTTATCTATGGGCATTCCACCTAGGCTTTTGATCGTTTTTTGCAGAAACTCTACATGTTGCTTTTCATGCTTACTGATTTGCATAAACACTTTTTCATCATCTGTGCCTTTGGGTACAATGGTGTCCAGGCCCATGATATAAAATTCGCTTTCCAGGTATTCAAGTAAAAGAGCAAAATTAAGGACATCCACATTATCTTCATGGGCGGCCATGGCATTTTTGGATGATAGGGTAGCTGCGCCGAAAGGAATGGCACCCAGGGCCATTTTTTTTCCCCAGTCGCCTAGTTGGCGGAACATGGCCCGTCTACCGGAGGCCATCTGTTCATCCAGGTTGATCTTCTGTGGATCAACCGTAGTAAGTAAGTCAAATATATTCATGGTGTCTATTTCAGGTTAGGTGGATTTATAATTCACTGGCATCTATTTTATTCAAAATGAACGGATTGGCTGCTTCCAGTACTTTAGCAGGTTCATAAGCCAGATCTAATCCATTCATATCTATAATATCATCGCCGGCAAAAGAAGTTGGGTCTGTATCTACCAGCGAACGGATAATAGAAGCATGACGAGCTTCCACAGATACTATTTTACCTGCAATGGTCAGCAAATCAGGACTTGCCAGTCTTTTGCCAGCACCATTATATGCAGCTACCCCTAAATCCTCAAATGTTTTAGCTGTTTGCAAAATACTTTGCTTATCTTCAAAATTTACAGCTTTAAAGTCGAATTTGAGCTGGCCAATAGCTTTATCTCCAAGGGCAGCTTTCAAAAAATCCCGGTGTACTACCTCATGATCGCGGATTTCTCTGAGCGAACGTTGCTCATAATAGTTAAACATAGAGGCAAAACCTGAGGCAGCTACCACCTGAATGTAGAATTCGGCTTCTAGTTGTTCCAGGGTATAAGCATAGTTTAACACCCCAGTGTCGCCCTTTCCCAGCCGAACAGTTTTAAGTACATAATCATCCGGATCTACATCCACCGGGTAAGGAAGTTTATCAAGTACTTCTTTGCAGCCGCTGAGCATTACAGCAGTTGAGGCAGTGGCAAAGCCTGCAAATTTGAGAAACGATCTGCGTCTGAGATTTTCCCCGTTCTTAGCAGAAGCAGTACGCTCCTTGGAATTAGATAGTGGTACACGCATACATGAATTGGTTTAGGTGTGTTAGTAAAAGGCTACCATTTGTGTATTTACTATACCTACGAGTAAGCCTGCAAACCAGATTGGAGAAGAGAAGAGGAAAAGAAAAGTTCATTTAAAAATGAAACACTCATGCCTTTTTGCAGGAAGGGATTATATATATTAGTTAAAAAATTATAAAAATTTTTTTAACTAGTTAGATATCTCAGCATACAAATTTACAGAGAGAAAGCGCGCAGCAATGGTAGAATCAACATAAAAACTATGTCATCAACCAAGAAAAAATCGAAAAAAGAAGATCCTTGTTGGAGTGGATAGACGCAGGAAGAAATGAAAACCAAAAATGGAAAGAAAATACCTAATTGTGTAGCTGAGAAAAAATCAAATGCAAAAACAGTTAGTAAACCTTATAATGAGGGCTTTAAGGGAAATAGTTTATTACTCGGCGAGCAAAAATAAGTTGGCAATTCAATTTACCTGCAGAAAAACAGGTGTAAGGAAAGCAAGTAGCGGTCGTTTTTGTTTCACCAACCATACTTTCACAAATACCGGTAAATAGTTGCTCACCTACCTAATGCAGCTTTAAATATAGGATCCTATTTAGACATAGGGTAAGTCAAGCTCACCCCTATTTAATTAACTCTGATATTGGGATTTGGCTTCTGCTATAGTGCTTACTTTATCCTCCACTAAACTAAGCTACGCTCAAGTTACTGCTTAAATAATTTTTTTTGTCTTCACTCATCTGGAAAGCAAACTCATTCGTACTTGTAGTAGATACCTTTAGGAACGCATCTTGCCAAGTTACTTTACAGGTTATTTATCTAGTTTGCTTCCAAGGGTGTCTTGATAAATGTCTGTTACAAGCAGTACAAGTATTCACCACAAACCTCCTAAACATTTTGAAACACATTCACTCCCATGCAGCATCCGGGAAAGGTTCTAAGGATTCTCCAACACAGGCTATCACAAAAAGGCAGCCTCTATCTTTGTTTGTTCTGGCAAAAGCAGCTATGTTACTTCTGCTGCTGGTTAGTGCCTGTGTACCTGAAATTCCAGGGCCGCTTCTTCCTATAGTTATCAAGCCAAAAGGGCCAAAGCCAAGCTGGGCTCCTACGATTGATCCGCAGATGCAGGCCATTATTGAGGAACTAGATAGTTTTGGCACCCCACCCTTACATGAATTAACACCAGGGCAGGCAAGAGAAGCCCCTACGCCCACTGATGCCGTTAAATCGCTAATCAAGGAGAAAGGGCTTCCACTTACCCAACCGGACTTATTGATCGATCATAAGGTTATTCCAGGGCCTTCTCCTCAAGGGGTTCTCGTGCGGATCTATACACCTAAAAAGGGAGCAGGGCCCTTTCCGGTGATTGTCTATTATCATGGTGGTGGTTGGGTGATCGCTAATCTGGATACGTATGATCCTTCTGCCCGGGCACTTTCGGATAAAGTGGGAGCTATCGTGGTCTCTGTCGCTTACCGGCAAGGGCCTGAGCATCCCTTTCCTGCCGCTCATGAAGATTCCTTTGCCGCTTATAAATGGGTCGTAGAGAATGCTGCTTCCATTAATGGTGATCCTTCTAAGATAGCTACTGCTGGTGAAAGTGCAGGTGGTAACTTAGCCGTGGCGGTGTCTTTGATGGCAAAGGAACGTAGCCTACCATTGCCAGTACATATTCTTTCGGTCTATCCAATCGCCGATGAAGATTTGCTCTCGCCAAGTTACGAGAAATATGCAAATGCCAAGCCGTTGAGCAGGCCACTGATGGAATGGTTCTTTAACTACTATAAGCCTAACTGGAAAACAAACAGACACCGATATATCTCATTGATTCATACTGATTTGACAGGACTTTCTCCCACAACGATTATCAATGCAGAAATTGATCCTCTGGAGTCAGATGGCGCAGAACTAGCGAAACGGTTGCAAAACGATGGAGTAATGGTCATGCGTAAAGTGTATAAAGGAGTAACTCATGAATTTTTTGGTATGTCAGCCCTACTTGAGCAAGCCCAACAAGCCCAAGCCTTTGCAACAACAGAACTAAAGAAAGCTTTTGAGTAACAGATTATATTCCTACTCATATCATATTCCACCTAAAGAGAAGAGGTGCCAAAGGCACTTCTTCTCTCTATTCAGATAAGTAGCACGTGGGGTATTGCTGCCTTCAAAGAATCATCAATTGTAATTGAGCGATAGCACTTTTCAATCTGGATTTAGCTGTACCTAGTGGAATTTCTAGCGCTTTTGCGGCCTCTTGGTGTGTATAGCCTTTCAAATAGACATACTCAATCAGATGCTTGTATTGGGGCGCTAGTGCGTCTATGTATTTAGTAATACCGATATAATCCACCTGCTGATAAAAGCAGTGTTTTTGATCAACCCTGTCAAAGAGCAGAATAGTACATTTCAAGCCTTGTCTTTGCTTTTGATAATACAGGGAACGGGTTTTATCAATGGCTGTGTTACGGGTGATATTTAATATGAAAGTAAACAGACTGCCTTTGGAGGCATCGTATGTATGGATGTTTTTCCAAATTTTTATAAAGCTATCCTGCAAGACATCTTCAGCGAGTTGTTGGGAATGAACAATCTTGAATGCGATGGTATATAAAGCATTCGAGTATAAATGATACAGTAAGTCAAATCCTTTTTTTTCCTTGGCTTGAAGCAGGCCTATCAGCTCTTGCTCTGTAGGTAGAGGTTTTTTCATAAAATGAAAGAAGTAAGCAGAAGAAGATTTTATGTGCTTAAGCGATAAGGATAAGCTTTTCTATAAGAGCATTATACGAAAGCTACCAAACACTTGTTTGATTTTAAAGTAAAAAAAGTAAGCCAAGTTGATAATAATTTGCAAACTGATCTTAAGTGCCTCTTTCTTACGCCCAAAAACGTGTTCTAAGACAGAATCTATGGAAGAGAGCATCCCTGTTATAGACAATGGGAGATTATAGACAATGGGAGCATAAAGAAGGTTACTACTCCGAGAAACTTGCTTATTCACTAATTCTATTTGAGGGAGTAATAGGAGTATTGGCAGATTGTAATTCAACCCAGGCTTCCCTAACCAAAAAAGGAAAGTAACATGTATAACAAAAGTTATCTGAGGATATTTGCTTGGTTAATGGGATTTTTTCTTTTCTTCGTATGTTTACCCTTCATATGAATAAGGGTCACACATCAAGAGAGCAGATTATTTGGAAAGCCTATCAATTATTCCGGGAAAGAGGCTATTACAATACCTCAATGGAAACTATTGGGAAAGCCTGTGGTCTTTTGAAAGGGAGCATTTACCATTATTTCACTTCTAAAGAGCATTTAATGGAAGGGGTATTGGGAGCAGTTCACGACTCGTTCAAAAGGCAGGTGTTTAGTGTCGCTTTTTCCCCGTCCGAATCAGCCAAAGAGCGCTTAGAAAAAATGATGGAAGCTACTGAGCAGGCTTATTTTCAAGAGCAAGGGGGCTGTATTATGGGGCAAACAGGCGGCTATGCGGCTATTAATCCTTCTGCTTTTACACGCATTATTCAAGCTTTTTTTACTGAGTGGAGAGAGGCTTTTACCCATATATTTTCCGCTCAGTATAGTTTTGAGCAAAGCAAGCAACTATCCTGGCAGGCTATTCAAGAGATTGAAGGCGCCATTACCCTCTATTGCATCTTCTTTGATAAAACTTTTTTTGCAGCTACTCGTCACAGGATAGAGGGTTTGTTAGTGTAAATAAGGTTTCATTCTATTTACTACATTTTATTTGTCCTGCTCTTACATTTGGTCAAACCCTAGCAGAATAATGCGTTGAAGAATAGATGTGATTGATACTATAAAGTCAACGTATACCTAGTCCAACAGTACAGACCTATGAGAATGCTACAAATGAACAGGTTTCAACCAAGCAGAGAGCTTAATCATTCAAGTCTGCATTGCTTCCTTAGTGCTTTAGGAAGAAAATTTAGAGAATTCTTTATTGATCAGCCTGAGCATATAGGTAAGTAAAACAAGTAGCTCTTTTTTTTGTCCACTGGCCAGTAAAATCAATCGCTTCATTGCTAGGAGCTGTTTTCTTGACTTACATTTGAGCCCTTAAACAAAGAAAAGTTAGGAAATAAGTAAATGTTGCGCTCCTTACAAAAGTCTTTCCTAGTGGAGCCATTTGCTTGCTAATGCTGCACTTAGCTCCACATCCGGGTTAAGAGAAAAGTCAATCATAGGCATTACTTATGTATTTTATTGCTTGATTAGTAGCTGACTAGCTTCTATTTATTGCTTTCACTTATTCATCTCACGAATGCTACTCACCTGATAGCGCTCTTGCTGTCAACAGACTTTTTTTAAATGAGAATATTATAAAAGTTTGAATTTCAGACGATAAAATAGAATGCCTTAAAAGTACAAGCAGATATAAGGGAAAAATATAATTAAAAAGGGTGTAATATCTACATAATTGCATTTTATATCTAATTGGTTTTGATTATCAACTCTTCTACTACTCACAAATAATTGTATCTATCTTTTGTATATAAATCGCAATGAATCTCTACTCATTTTTGTCACTTCCAACCAAACACTTGTTTGGTAACTTCGTATAGAACTCTATTGATTCTGTCTGCTGCTTTTACAAAGTAGTAGACTTAATACTTGTTATACCCCTAACCCAATGATTCTTTATGCCTTTTATTAAAACAGGCTCGGATGCTTCCGGCCATGAGATTAACATTTTCTACCAGGATTTAGGCAAAGGCAAACCAGTGGTGCTGATTCATGGCTGGCCCTTGAGTAGTGCCATGTGGGACTACCAATTAGCCGAATTACCCAAACACAGCTTGCGTGTAATCGCCTATGACCGCCGGGGTTTCGGGCAGTCCTCTAAACCCTTTGATGGCTACAGCTACGATACGTTTGCAGACGATCTGAAAATATTGCTCGATACACTTGAACTGCAAGAGGTGACGCTGGTGGGCATGTCTATGGGGGGTGGAGAGGTAGCCCGCTATATGAGTCGCTACCAGGGAGCAAGAGTGTCTAAAGTAGCCTTTGTCAGCTCAGTGACTCCTTTCATGCTAAAAACAAGTGATAATCCGGATGGGGTAGATAAAAGTGTTTTCGATGAAATGCTCGCTCAAATGCAGCAGGACCGGGCAGCTTTCCTGCAATCCTTTTCCAAAAAATTCTACAGCGTTGGCCTGCTCAATAGCAAAGTAAGCCAGGCACATCTGGATGGGGATTTTATGCGCACCTATGCCGCTTCTCATAGGGCCACGATAGAGGCTGCCCATGCTTTTGCAGAAACAGATTTCAGACAAGATTTGCTTTCAATAAAGGTTCCTACCTTAATTATTCATGGCGATGATGATAAAACCGTGCCCATTGAAGCCTCAGGGGACCGTACAGCAAAGGCCTTGCCTCAGGCTCAGTATATTGTTTATAAAGATGCTCCTCACGGATTATTCTACACCGAAAAAGATAAGCTTAATGGGGATTTACTCTCCTTTATTGGTAAATAAGAGATAGTCGGGGGAGGGGTTGTCCCTGCGGCTTATTAAGAATTACCCACAAAAAGCCTCTCCTTATAGCTGAAGAGGCTTTTTGTGGGTAATTCTTGTTCTCATTATTTTTATAGACAAAGGCTTAGAAGCTGTTTTAAAACTAGTCCAATCGATTTAACAAGAGGGGGAGCATAGCTAGATAGACCATGGACTGGCTATTTCTCCGGTTCTTTTCGTAATCTTTGTTTAATCTCCGGGCATTAAGTATCCAGGCGAAAGTCCTTTCCACTACCCACCTTCGAGGCAGGATTTTAAAGCCTTTTACCTGGTCAGTTCTTAAGACTATCTGCCAGGTCCACTGCCATAACTTTTCCACATAGTTAATCAAGTCTTCTCCTCGGTAACCCCCATCTACCCAGACCAACTTGATCTGCCCGCAAAGTGCCCGCAGGCAGGCTACCCGCTTGATATAGCGTAAAAGCTGCTGGGCTCCTTGTTTTTCCGATACACTTACCGCACAAATCCAAACAGCTAATAATAAGCCTTGTGTATCAGTAAGAATGAAGCGTTTGCGGCCTTTAACAAGCTTGCCCGCATCAAATCCTCGATGCTCTCCCCCACAAGCAGTCGTCTTGACACTCTGAGAATCTAAACTGCCCGCGCTAGGAGTGGGTTTTCTTTTCATTTGCCGACGCACTTTCCGGACTAGAAAAGAGTGGATCTGCTGCCATAATCCACTTTTACTCCAACAATTAAAATAGCCATAGACTGTTGACCAATGAGGTAGGTCATGTGGCATACTTCTCCAACTACAACCGGTTTTCACCACATACATGATCCCATTAATTACCTCTTTCAACGGTACGGGTTGACGTCCCCCTTTTTGTGGGTCTGACTTTGGCCCAGGTAGGTACGGCTTTAACTTTTTCCAGCCATTTTTGCTGATGTCACTTGGATATTTCTTTCGTTTTCCTTTGCTTTGAGTAGTACTCATGGAAATTTGTCTGTCAGTTGGCACTACAAACTTATTTACTTTGAGTACTTTTTCCTCCTCTTACCCTTTTAATACAGCTTCTTAGAAGAATTTCCTCTACCTGTGGAGCAACTTAAAGGCGAGTATACCTTATCTGCATGTTTGGGTAAGTAACCCTTGTCATAGTGAGCAACTCCGGCAAGGAGTGAGGGGCTTACTTAATCTTACCGGATAGCAGAAGACGTTATGTTCAGCAGCATTAGTGCAGCCTAGATATGCAACTGCAAACAATTTTCAGCAGGACCCAGGCAGTTTACCAGGTTTGGTGATTAACAGGCTCCTAGCGTACGCGTTGAATTTGTTACTGCTTGCCAACTCTATACAACCTGCCTTCATCGGTGATCGCATATAGAGCCCCATCATTTCCCTCAATTATTGCTCTGAACCTTTGCTGCTGATCTGCCAGCAAACGTTCTTCGCCCACCACTTTTCTGTTTTCCAACACAATGCGGGCAATATGATGGCTGTTGAGACCACTAATGAACAGATTGTTCTTCCACTCTGGTATAGCATTGCCTTTGTAGAAAGTCATCCCGCTTGGCGATAATACAGGATCCCAAAAATAAACAGGTTGCTCCATGCCCTCCTGCCGGGTTTTTCCTTGCCCGATTTTGTCATCATTGTATTCAATTCCATAGGAAATCTTTGGCCATCCATAATTTTTACCAGGCTCAACAAAGTTCAGTTCATCGCCCCCTTGTGGTCCCATTTCAGCTATCCACAAGTCTTCTGTCTGCGGATGAATAGCAATGCCCTGTACATTTCTGTGACCCATAGAATAGATCTGGGCACTTGCATTGGCCCTCCCGGCAAACGGATTGCCAACAGCTGGTTTTCCTTCTTTTGTAATGCGAAGTAGCTTACCAAGGGATGTAGTAGAATCCTGTGAATGCACACGTCTTTCTTCTTTGAAACGCTCACCGGTAGTAACATATAAGTTGCCGGACTGGTCGAATAGCAAGCGGCCACCATAATGATTGTTTCCATCATAAGCTGGTGTAAGGCGGTATATAACGCTGGCATTTTCTATCCGGCGTTCATCGGCTGATAATCTACCTTTAGCGACTGCCGCCAGGTTGCCCTTCTCTCTTTTTTCAGTAAACATCCAATACAACTCTCTGTTGGTAGCAAAGTCTGGGTCGAGGACGAGCCCCAACAGACCTCCCTGCCCTTTTGCTACTACTTGGGGTAAACCTGTGATTTTGTCACTTAGTTGACCATCGGTGGTAACGATACGCATGCTCCCTTCTTTTTCTGTAATCAAAAAGCGCCCATCAGGCAGTAGAGCGATGCCCCAAGGTTTATTTAATTTTTCGGTAATAATGCGGACTTCATAGGGGGTAGTGGTTTGCACGCCAGGTGCACGCGTTTGCCCTGCAAAAGCCGGTTGGTAGCCTGCATCCGGCTCCCTGATTTCTACCGGCTGTCCCGGTGTTTCATTGCCGATCGCTTCACTTTTGTTGGCATCGTTCGTACCTCTGCTGCAGGCACTCAAAATAAGTAATGTGCTCAAAAAGACAGTCACAAGCTTTACCATAAACTTAAAACAGATAGTAGAATGATTAGTAGCCTTTGATTACCGGACCTTTAAAGAATCTACACCTATGAGCTAAATATATTGGTGCCTGTTTTGAAGTAAGTGGAAAAAACCTCACAGGTTTAGTAGTCAGTACTAACCTTTACGGATAGTTACTCTATTTTGTTAGCAAGCTGTTAAAAAGGGCTTCAATTCTAATAAAGAACATAGCAATGGAAAAGCCAAATAAGGCGAGCAATTTAGAATTCATCAACCGATGCTCTCCTGCCATACAAGCACTATTAACCCTGTCATTCGTTTTACCTCTGTCTTTGCTATCTATGATTGCCAGATGTTAGACCCTCAATTTTCATACGGCCGTATGGAAGAAAAAATTAGTGGGATTCATCCATAAGTATGGAGTAATGGAGTAGTCTCAATAAAGGGGGCTGGGTGTTGCACAACTGCCGGTTTGAAATCTGGCTTCTGAGTGGTAAATTCAGGAATGGTAGGCAAAAGAAAAGATTTCAACAAAACTTGCCCTTCACTGATAGTGGAAACCTATGTTCCCAAGAATAATTTTTATCGCCAAATTAAGCAACTGCTCAAGTTAGACTTCCTCTATCAAGCAGTATCGCCTTATTATGGCAAGTGTGGGCAGAAATCAATAGATCCAGTGGTGTTTTTCAAGCTACAGCTGGTAGCTCATTTTGAAAATATTTGCTCTGAGCGGGCTCTTATTAAAAAGAGCCAGTTGAGGCTTGATATTCTTTATTTTTTAAATTATAATCTAGGAGAACGCTTGCCTGGACCTTAGATCAAGATCTAATCTTGAGGTCCGCCACAGTACCCTGTCTCGTACACGCAAGCGATTGCCAGCTGCTGTGTTTGAAACTTGCTTTCAGTCTATTCTGACTGCCTGTGTAGAAGCAGGTATGGTTAGTGGGCACACTCACTTGACCATTCTCGGTCAATAGTAGATGCCGCCTTTGTAGAGGCCAATGCATACTGAGCGTTTTTGCTCAGATCAGATAGCCTCAAGCGAAAAGCTATATTAGCCTGGAAACTGCACACGGGAGAGGCTAAACAAATCACGGCGGCTGATCTTTTCGGGCAAAAGGCACCATTTAGTGCCCTAGAAAAGACAGCCAAACCTAAAAGCTGTGCAAGAAATAATCGCAGCCATATCAGTATGAGCGATCCTGAGGCAAAGCTCTCTCAAAAAACAGGTAAGCCTTCCCGTTTGTACTACCTCGCCAGTATGGCTGTAGACACAGCGGATGTGCTTTGCCATCCGTTCATCATGTCATTACCCATATACAAGCAGACTGAATGAATCAGTCACGATTCATCGACGAAAAAGATTCCCGCCATTTGATGGCAATCGTTGACAAGCTATCCATAAAGCTTAAACAGTATGGATTAACCTTTCGATACTTATCAGCCGATGCAGGCTTTAGTTCGGGGGAAAACGGACCTGCTACGAACGAAGGGCGAAGCACCTCCGCTTGCATCGGCTCCATGCTTCATTAGAGGCACGTCAAATCAAAGCCTATATTTCTTTACATGGTAGTTACCATGCGGTAAGGGAAGGATTTAGTTATGATATAACAGAAAATGCTTATGTGTGCCGCAACAAAAAGTTGCTTTACTACCATGGCATCAAAATGGATAAAGGCTTTGCTAACCATTACTATCATGCCCGGGTGAAAAGGACCGATGTTGCGAAGCATCAGGTCCAATTGTAAAGAGTGTCCCTTTAAAAAGGAGTGTTGTGGCAATAAGAGGAGGCAAAGCCTCACTTTTAGTGTCTACCGTCACTATCACAAACAGATGCAGGAGCGGGTAGAAAGCAAAGAGGGTAAGAGAATGAAAGGCCAAAGAATGGCTACGGTAGAACCGGTTTTTGGTAGTTTACTCAACTATTATGGTATGAAGAGAAGTAATTCAAAAGGAAAACAAGCTGCTCATAAGTTTATGCTGAACCTGCTACGAGTGTGCATCGGCTTCGGTCAGCTACAGCTTACAACCTGCAGAAACTGCTCTCTTGCTTTACTCATCCTAAAGCCAATGTTCAACTCCTTACTACTCAACAAGTACATACCCTTTATTTTGTGCTCCGCTACGTTGTGCAACACCCAGGGGGAATTATTTTAACTTGTTACTTTAGGTATTGCCACCCATTAGATTTTTGATATCCGTAGGTATCCCACGTTAATAGAAACAGGCGATGTTACCAGACATGAAGTTTAGATTATATTTGTTTGAATCGTGATTTTTAGCCCAAAATATGCAAGTGCATAAGATAAATCTACTCCCATCCTTTTGAAGGACTCATCAAACATAAGTGAGTATGAGAATACGAAACTTGCCTGCTTAGCAGTTGGGCGTAGCTAAATTCTATTTTTAGCTACCGATAAATAAAAGAGAAATAGTTTCACGCAAAAATCAATTATTATGTAGGTAAGTATAGTATTTTTCTATTATTCTAGAAAAAAAATAGAAACTATATTTTTAAATATCCTATAAAGTTAAATTTGTTGCTTTTTCTTACTTACAGGCGATGGCTTGAGAATGATAGGTAGAATATATATAACAAACTGATTATAAGTCTTTATGTTTTTTTTTGCCACCATTACGCGCGTAGGTGATCCTGTTTTTAATTTTTTTAACCAATGACTCTTCCTGTTTATAGGTCTAAACATACATTTATTCTTCTGCTAACCAATAACCTTGCTGAGCGGTGATACGAATAAGTTCTCTGAATCGTCCCTAGAAAGGTATCTTTCCTACTCAACTTACTCTATTTAATTCTCTTTTCGCTATGCCAAAATCTGTTATGCATGCCACCCGTGCCGGGCAACCCCTACAACCTGTAGGCCGTCGCAGGTTCTTACAAGTAGCTAGTGTTGCTACCGCTTCAACCGCCCTGCTGATCAGTGGCTGTAATAAAGACGATGATACTCCCTCAGCTGCTACGGTAGATTTAGGTTCAGGAGATGTCGGCGTATTAAATTATGCCTATGCCTTAGAGCAGTTAGAAGCTGCTTTCTATGCGCAAATCATAGCCACGCCTTATACTGGCATTTCAGCCGAGGAACAGGCTTACTTTACTTCCATTGCCAAACATGAAGCTATTCATCGGGATTTCTTCAAAGCGGCTATTACGGCCGCCGCCCCTGGCAATATCATTGGCAGTTTAACCCCTGATTTTAGCAGTGTTACTTTCACGGATCGTAGCTCAGTACTTTCCACCGCCAAAACATTTGAAGACCTGGGAGTAGCTGCTTATAATGGGGCAGGTAAGCTGCTCAAGAATACAGATTATTTACTGCTTGCCGGTAAGATTGTCTCTGTGGAAGCCCGTCATGCGGCCGTGATCCGGGATCTGATCAACAATGGAGATTTTGCTGCCGATGATGTGGTAGATGCAAGCACTGGCCTGGACAAAGCCATGTCGGTGGATGAAGTGCTCATGGCTGCTCAAGCTTTCATCAAAGAAAAAATTACAGCAACAAACGTAGGTAAATAATCAGACACAGAAAGAGATAAATACGATGAACTTATTTCATTTAATTTCCCAGGTAGAGAAACTAGATCCTCAGGCCATGGACCAGCTTGTTTCCCGCCGCAATATATTTACCCAATTAGCCGGGATGAGCAAAAAAGCTGCTTTGGTAGCAGCTCCCCTACTGATAGGTTCGGCTTTTAATCAGGTGCTAGCAGGCAACAAAGATGTACCGGCAGTGTTCAACTATGCCTTGTTACTCGAGTATCTGGAAGAAGATTTCTATCTACAAGCCTTGGCAAAGCCTGGTTTAATTCCAACAGGGGCTCCCATGAATGCCATCATGCAAATCAAAAAACATGAGTCTGCCCATGTGGCATTATTAAAAGGAGCCTTAGGCGGGGCGGCTAACCCCCGTCCAAGTTCTTTCAATTTTGGAGCTGCCTTTGACAATTATCCCACATTCCTTGCCTTTGCCCAAGCTTTAGAAGATACAGGGGTACGTGCCTACAAAGGCAAAGCCGGTGAAATCAAAGAGGCGGGTAATCCCAATGATTACCTGACTGTAGCCTTGCAGATCCATTCCGTGGAAGCCCGCCATGCCGCCCATATCCGCATGATGCGCAGGGGAGCAGCCGGAGGAGGTATTATGCAAGCTGGCTGGATAAGCAATGCCGAAGCCAATGGCGCACCCCAGGTCGTTTATGGACCCGGAAATCCGGCTACTACGTTTCCATCCGAGGGAAATACCACCCAGGCGGGATTGAATCTGGTAACGGCTCTAGGGACCACTTACACAGCGGCTGAAGTAAGCGAGGCTTTTGATGAAGCTTTAGACGAAGCTACGGTACGCAGTATTGCCGGTCCTTTCATCGTGGCATAAAGATATAGGTTTATCAGTTATTTAGTTTCATTGGGGCAGTAGCTAGCAGGCTTCCCCAATGAACTTAAAAAAGTGAACACTAAGTTAAGAGAGCAGCTAAACGTATACCTAAAGTTATAAAGAAGTTTAGTAAAGCAAATCTCCCTATATCTTTACCTTACCTTCGATAGAATCATCGAGTGTTTGGCCAATGGCAGCCCCTATAGCCGTCTTTAGGAAGGCTACGGCATTGCCATGCTTGTTATCCCAATAGTATCCTTCTATCGGTTTTACTTTGATTACACTTATGCGTGGATCATCCACTCCTTGAGTAAACCATGTTTTCAGCATCGGATTCCATAGTTCTTTTATTCGCTCTTTGTCGGTCAATATACTAGCCTCTCCATATAGGCTCAGGAAATCTGAATAAGCAGAACCTTGAAAGAGCAGTTGAACACGGCTATCTTGCCCTATCTGCAGGTTTTTATAGCTGTCGTTTGCACTCAAAAACCAGAAATTCCCCTCTTCATCTATTTTTTGTACAGCCATGGGACGGGTAGCCATTGGCTTATCTGTTTTGAGATAAGTGCTGAAAAAACAAGTATTGTTCTTACCGGCAATCTCCTGTATCTTTTTGATGGCTTGAATGTCTTGTAGGTCTTTGTGGTTTTCTTCGGGCTGTTGGCGGTTAATGCTATCCATAGGAGTTACTTGAGGCAAGGATGGTTTCTAATAATTTATTTAGCTCTTTAACAACGTTGTTCAAAGAAGTATACTTATGGTACGGGAGCCGGATAGGAAAGTTGAGCATACATTAGTTGTTTTTATTGAATGGGTTGCTGCCTTTGACCTCCTTCTATTCTATCGATCAATTTTAAAGTAATGGCAAAAGGGTAATTATTTTAACCACCCTATTTTAAAAACTAAAAAACAGGTGCACAGGCAAGTATAAACAAGAGCAATCAATTTAAAGAGGTTTTTTCGTTCAATGATAGCTTGGTTTCAATACAAGCAACAATATCTTGCAGGGTAACAAACTCTTCTAACTCTTCATCTGAAATAGCAATGTTAAAGTGTTTTTCTACTTCCACAATCAACTCCACTGCATCTAAGGAGTCTAATCCCAATTCTCGTATCAACTGGGATTGTGAGGTGATGCGTTGTTTAGCTATGCCCATTTTTCTGTGTAGTAGATCTGTGAGGATATGCTCAATCTGTGGCTGACTTTGTTTCATAGGGATAAGCGTGTTACAAGTATAGGATAGCTGATGGTATGACAAGATATACCAAATTGAAGAGATACCAAAATGGTTTCATCGTCAATTTCTACTGGCACTTCGGCTCCTAACGCACCTGTTCCATACTCAATAAAAACGGTATGCTAGTGTAGGTATATTCAAAAAAACAAACCCATAAAGAAGTATCTCTAACGGGGCTTTAAAATTGACTATATCTTTTTAACCCGATTTAAAAGTGTTGACCCTTTTCTTAATCTTTTAGCATAAGCCATATTCACCTGTTCAAAGACTCTATATTCAGCAATTTTTACTATTTGTATGATTTTTTTGAGCTTTGTAATCAATATCTCAAATGCCTGATTTATCCTTAGCTTACATAAGTGTATGGAATATGCTTAATGGTTCTTGCCCTGCCGCTTATAGAAATTTAAAAGTTTGTTTTCGTCCATTAATGTAGAGATCAAAATCTTGGGAAGTTGCCCGCCGATAAGCAGCTTCATATTCCCAGCAGTCAATAGGTGTACTTGATTCAAATAAGTCCGAATAGAGCAGTTGACTATCAGTTTCAGTTAAGTTAAATTCAAAAAAATCAAGAATAGGTTGTTGTTTGGAAAAATTAACTACCACTTGAGCCGGGGGTTGACGACTCGCATATAATTTACAATAATGATAGACCGTTTCTTTGTAGCACCATTTAAAACATAGAATGTGATCCATTATTTTAAATTTTTTAACTATTCCTGTTTGCTTCTTTAAGCTTGGCAATGGCTGTTAGTACCTTACTAGCGTCTGCTTTGTTTTTGCTCAGGATGACTAACCTGGACAAATTCATTGGGCTGCCTTAGCCATAGCCTAACCTACACTCCTTCTACGGCTTCTTGTTAAGATAGAATAAAATTTAGGCCAAATGTTTAGTCAAATATACTCTTTGTAGGCGTAGGAGCAAAACATGACGGTATGTTTAGCTTTTATGGTGTTATCAAGTACATGTTTTATGCTTTCCTTGAAAAAGTGTAGAATGGAAGGAGAAAAAATACTGTTTTCAAATTCAGCAGTTACACATATTGGAGAAATTTTTTAACTACCCTGTTCTTTCATAGTTAAACGCTATCTTTAAACTTATACAAAATAGCTCTACCTAATGACCATCTTTAGGATGCAAGGTCCCCTGGACAGCTTCTAAAATATTAGCGTATGGAAAGAGTGCCAAGTTTATATTCAGCGTCTTAAATTGTAGAGATTGAGCTATAGTATCTACTTTTTACTTTCTATAACCTCTTACTGCTTAACCAGATTACGCCCTAGTCCCCCATAAAAGCGATATGCTAACTTGCATAGACTAGAAAGGTATTGCTTGCTACAAGTAGCTATCCATTACATTTCTCCAGCCTGTTATCGATCTCTTTGATCATAAAAGTATAGAACAGCGGGTGCAATTTTTTTGCTTGTAGCTGTGCTAGAAGAAACTGCTTGGACAAAACTAACTCTTGTTTGCTCATCTGCCCAACCGCTGAGCTAAACTTGTTGAGCGAGTTGACCATTTGCTGAATGTGGATTTGGTATTGGTGCATGAACAGTTCATCAGCACTGAGTCTAGTTACTAACGCTGGATCAGGATGTATAGGATGAGCCATGAGAAGTAGAGTATGAGATAGTTCCTTTTCACAAGGATAACTACCTTTTCTTTGCCTTTGTTTTTGATAATTAGATTTTGAAAGTTACCAGAAAATGGAAGTTAAGTTAACCACCCATTACATAAAGCACAAGATTCAGGTTTCAAACACGGCCCTCTTTCTACTCTCCAATATCTTAGGGAAAATCCAAACGGGCTTTGCCATAACAAAGTGGCCCTTTGGTTAAAAGCTCATAGGCTAAGCCATCCCTGAGAAGCTTTATCCATGAGATGAAAAAATAGTGGCTTTATTTTTCGAAAGTGGAAAATAGACTAATTTTAAATACTAAAAGTATTAGGCTGTGTAGCTGCCAAATACCCTGCATTTGTACAACTTTACTCATACAATACTTGTCGTTGTCTGGTTTCTAAGCCATTCATCTAGGCTCCATCTATAGCGAGGAAGCGTAGCCAGTAAAAAAGCAGAGCTGCAATCCACAAACACGGCATAATCCAGTGGCGCTTTGATGCCAAATGAATAGCTCATGGCTAGGGCAAAAAGCAGGGTAAGGAAAGCTGAGCCTAAGGCAGCTACTCTTGTTTGGAACCCGACCAGCAGCAGCAAGGCAAGAATTACTTCAAGTACAGTAGCGGCTATAGCCAGCAGGGGCACCAGGCTTTGCGGAGCAAAAGAATTCACTTGGCCTGTATAGGTAACAAAATTCTGCCAGTTGCCCCAAGCTACTCCTGGTTGTCCGGCTTGTCCCCATAAGCCAAACCGGTCAGCTACTGGAGAAAGAAAGTTGGCCGCTGTGGCTACACGCAGCAACAGCGAAGAGATATCTTGGTACTTTTTCATGGCTATTATTTGCTAGCAACTATGCTTAATCAAATCTATTTCCTATTATAATTGGTTAAATATACCTGCGTATATACTTATAAAAATCTTCTTTTTCCTTAATTTTCCATATTAGTCACATTTATCCACCTAAAACATGATCTAAGATGAGAACTATACTATTTGCAAAGATAAGTCCATGAAAAAAATAAATTCACTGCTCATTGTTGACGATGACCATATCAGTAACCTACTTACTAGTATGCTCTTTTCAGAACTTTACGCTCATACCCAAATCCGGGTATCTGAAAATGGGGCTCAAGCCTTGGAGGAGATAAAAGATTGCCTGCAAAGCGAACAGAATTGTCCGGATGTCATTTTCTTGGATGTAGAAATGCCCACCATGGATGGATTTGAATTTTTGGAAAGGTTGGAAGAGCTTAATAAAAAAGATTTACCGATTGTTCTACTTACAAGCTCGCTGCATGCGAGAAACCAAGAAAAGGCTCGTAAGTATAAAATTAAAGCCCTTGTGGAGAAACCACTAACAGAAGAGAAAATTGAAAGCGTGTTGCTAGCGCTTTCTGCCTAACAGGAATCTGTTCATAGACATACTATCTAAAACTTATCACCTACTTTGAAAAGGAACTACCCATGAAACAGCTTGACAAAATTTTGATCGTAGATGATGATCAGACAAGTACGTATCTTGTTAAATCCTTACTAGAAGATCTGCAGGTAGCTTCTCATATCGCTACAGCCACAAATGGGAAAGAGGCCTTAGACTACATAGACGCCCATTGTAAGGGGGCCGCAAAAGCCCATCAGCAGGCCTCTGCTAATTTTTGTCCAGAACTCATTTTACTCGATATCAATATGCCTGTGATGAATGGATTTGAATTTTTAGAAGAATGTAAACAGAGGCATTGTTTTAAAGACCATCAGGTCAAAGTGGTTATGCTTTCTAGCTCAGCTGCCCAGATAGACATACAACAAGCCAAAGTTTATCAAGTATCCGAATACATAGTTAAACCATTAACCGAAGAAAAAATAATTGAACTAATAGGTTAATTGTAAGAGTAGTTCACTAAATAAATTAAAATACTATGATACAATCCTGCATGTGGAATAGCTTTTTTAAGCTTGAATTAAAGTAGAATGAACCAATGATTGGGTCTCTCAATGGTGGACTATCCGGATCACCTATACATACCAGATCACTAGGAGACCTGCACCAGTATCTTCCTTATTAGGTTGCTTTAGACGGGAGTTAGCGTTACAACAATTTCCTTGAGATACGCAAAATTTAGTTTTTCTGTG
>NZ_JAUKPO010000042.1 GCF_030503435.1 Rhodocytophaga aerolata | reverse complement strand
AGATACTCAGCTACGAGAAATAATGAAAGAAGGAGTTGTGCCACAGCCACCTCCCTTTTCCGGTACAACCCCTCATATGCCAAATTTGACAATTTTTGCCTATTTCTCGCCAAATTTACTGTACCCAAAACTTGTACCTTATTTCAATATACCGTATATTGAAAACACATGAGTAAGTGGTACAAAATTATGATAATACATGAAGGTAGGTTATGCCCGGGTGTCCACCCAAGAACAAATTCTAGATCTGCAACTAGATGCCTTAGAAAAACATGGGTGCTCGAAGATCTATACTGATAAGGTATCGGGGATGAAAGCACATAAACCAGAATTTGAAAAACTGATGAGTTATGTAAGGGAAGGAGACACGATTGTCATTTGGAAGCTGGATCGGCTAGGCCGTTCAACCAAAGGTCTGCTGGAACTTGTAGAGATGCTTTCTAAGAAAGGGATAAATCTTATCTCGCTCAATGATCCCATTGATACTACTTCCCCAAGTGGAGTGCTGGTGTTTCAGATCTTTTGTGCCTTAGCAGAACATGAACGCAATGTGATTATACAGCGGACCAAGGCAGGCTTGCAAGCGGCTAGAGCCCGTGGTCGGAAAGGAGGAAGGCCACAAGGACTCGCTCCTAAATATCAAAAGATAGCTAATGCTGTAGGAGAACTGTATGAATTGAATAAGCAATCTACTACGCAGATCATGCAGTATTTTGGGATTGGTAGTCGTAGAACTTTGTATAAAATCTTGCGTTTTGCAGGAGTTGAAGTAAAGGAGTTTAGCAAAGCCACTAGAGAAAATTAGAAGTGATTTCAATTTATATGTTAACTCATCCATCCTCTCAATAATGTAAAGATTGCAATTCTTTATACATATATGTCAATAATTGCCTGTCAAATATTGACATATACCAGACCTTTTCCTATTTTTGTATTGTAAATTACAACTGTTATGAACATACATCTAACCAAACATTTTGAAGAATATATCAATGACAAGATTACTTCAGGCCGCTATAACAATGC
The DNA here is from genome assembly GCF_030503435.1 of Rhodocytophaga aerolata. Classification (GTDB taxonomy): domain Bacteria; phylum Bacteroidota; class Bacteroidia; order Cytophagales; family 172606-1; genus Rhodocytophaga; species Rhodocytophaga aerolata. The sequence goes on along the minus strand of NZ_JAUKPO010000042.1, from coordinate 38,454 downwards.
AAGTGAAGTAGTCAGGGCCGGTTTGCGAGCTCTCGAACAGCAGGAAAAATTAGCCCAATTACAACTGGAAATAGAGAAAGGATATTTCGGTGAACTTAAACCCTTTGATGGGGCATCAATCAAAAAGAAAGCACGTGCCCTTAAGCAAAATAGAGCTGATCAGAACCTGCAGTAATGGCCAAGTACGAACTTAGTCAGGCAGCGGCAGAAGACCTGATAGCAATTTGGCTATATATGTCAGATAACTCTAGTGATAAGCAGGCTGATCAAATGATTGACAAAATTGAGCAGCAATGCCAGAGTCTAGCCCTGAACCCTGCGATGGGAAGGTTACGTCCCGAGCTAAAATCAGGCTTACGAAGCTTTCCGGTCAATCCCTACACCATTTTTTATGATAGCATTGCTCAAAACTATATTGTGGTACGGCGAGTGCTTCATCAGAGCAGGGATATTGATACTATATTAGGGCAATAAAAGACATGTACGATTTGCAAGGCCACTTTAGTGGGCAACAGCTTAACAAAGTGATGGAGCTGTTAAGAATCAAAGGTTGTAGAGCTTATATCTACAACAACCTATAAAATTTTCTGCCTATTCATCATGTCACGCAAAGGAGGTTCAGCAACGTTATCAGGGGTAGAATACCAAGCATTATACACTGCTTCACGTTTTGCAGAAGCTATTACTGAAGATGATATCATCTCTTTACGACCGGAGGCTCACCACACCGAACTACCTATACCTATTGATGGTCAGTCTGCACCTTTGATGCCGCAACAACCTGCCGTAGATGACTTAGTCATTGTCCACCTCAGTGAACCAACAGAATATATCAGCTTAAAATATCGAGACGGAAAAGGCAGTTGGGATGTTAAGCAATTGATTGCTCGTGAAGTATTAAGAGACTTTTTTAACCAGCACCAGCAGGATGCAACCGCCCGACTGATACTGGTTTCCCAGTCTCCCATGGATCGAGACTTGGAGGACTGTGTGGAAAGAGTTAATACTTCTAAACTTGACAGTTTAAAAGATGATTTGGGAGCAAAACCCTATCAGGTTTTTAAGGAAATAGAAATATATCTACAAAAAACATTTGAAAATGCTGCTTTATCCCGCACATATATACTTCGATTTATTCATCAAATTGAATTTTATTGTTTGCCAGCTATATCGATCACAGAAAACCTGATATTACGGTTGCAGCCACATGTTGTTAATGCCAGTGCAGTTAAGAAAAGTCTACATGCGCTCGCTTTAAGAGCTGGAGCTACTCAACAAATAATCACTCCTGACTCTATTCGACGCAAATTACAAGAAGAAGGCTATCCGCTCATTGTACCTCCTGCTATTAATGAAGTATTATCTCAATTGCAGCAAGCTAGTTCATCTCTTACTAGCGAGTATGCTACTATTGGTCTCCTAAGCCCCCATCATATCACCCGTCCGGAAATAGATGAATTGCTAGCTTGGATATTAAACCCATTGCCTGTGCCCCAAACTGGCGATTCAGCAGCCAGCCAAAAAAGCAAAATTTTAATTGGGGGAGCCGGAGTAGGTAAGACAGTGTTAACTCGTTCTCTCTGCCTTGCCTTACAGAATAAAGATATTCCGGTATTAGGCTTAAAAGCCGACCGAGTGAAAGGTAGCACCAAAGGAGAGTTGCTAAGGGAGATCAGGCTTGCTGGCTTGCATCATCCCTTGCTGCAGGCTTTGGCTACAGTGGCTTCTCCCGAAAGGCCATCGGTGGTTATCATTGACCAACTGGATGCTTTGTCTATGTGTTTGTCAGCGGAGCGTGGGCATCTAAACAGTTATACTGAACTCCTTTCTGAGCTTTACAATTTAACACATATCCGAATCATTCTGTCTTGCCGTACCTTCGACTTAGAACATGATCCAGATTTAGCCTCTTTCCGGCAAGCGCAACGGATTGAGGTTCCATTGCTTAGTCTTGCACAAGTAGAAGAAGCGCTACAAGCTACCCATATTGCGCCAAATCTAAAAGGTATTTCTCCTGTGCTAAAAGAACTACTACGTGTTCCCCTGCATCTGGCTTTATACTGTGCATTAGATGAGGAAGATCGTGGGGGAATGCCTATTTCAAGTTTACAGGGGTTGTATGAGCGTTTATTTAGCAATTATTTAGTTCGCCGTAACCGGCTGCCTGCTAATCTTGAACCAAAACGGGTCAAGGATTACTTAACTAACCTAGCTGTGGCCATGTACAATGGTCAAACTTTGACACTTCCTAGATTTAAATACCAGGATCAGGATGAAGAGGTTTTTGAGTATCTGTGTAGTCGTGGGGCTCTCGTGGTGACGGGCCCTTTGGATCAACAAATAGCATTCTTCCACCAATCCTTCTACGAATATTTGTTTGCTCGCCATTTTGCAGTATCTGACAAGTCCCTAGCTGATTTTGTACTAAGTTCTGGTCAGGGACTGTTTCAGCGGTCCCTCATTCAGCAAGTGCTCACTTATTTAAGGGGTGTCAATGCTTCGGAGTATATTTTGTCACTTGGGCAATTGCTTGGCTCAATCCACTGTCGATTCCATATTAGGCTGCTGCTAACTCAACAAATAGCATCGCAATCCAATCCACTAACTGAGGAGTTTTCTGTTGTGGAAGACTACATTTTAAGAAATGATGCGCTGCGGCTTGCTTTCTTGGAAGCTGTAAATGCCCGGCCATGGTTGGAATGGCTGACTTCGCCTCGAATTTTTAGACAATTGATACCAGAGGTGGGGGCATTAGATGATACACCTGATGGTCGAACTCTCTTTTGGAGACTTGTTAACTACGCACCTAGCCTAGCTATAGAACAGGTTGATGCACTGCCTGAAAATACACATAAGCGGGAATGGATAGCTTATATACTGTTTAGGCTTAAAGCTTTTAAGCATCCCTTATTCATTCCACTCTTTGAGAAGCTGTTTGAATCCTTTGTTACTCCAAACCAGCAGTTTATCTTTTGGCATATTTTGCAGGAGGCTGTAAAAGATTTGCCCCAATGGGTAGCTTCCAAAATGTATGAGCAGTTAAAAGAATGGACAAAGGTATGTAGCCGAAATAGCCAACATGAAAATCACCAACAAACAGAGATTTTTAAGGCACTTTATAGAGCGGCTCCTGATATCTGCTTTAATATATGTAGCAAGTTACTTCGCACTTGGATAAGGCAAGCCAATAATTATAGAGACCCATACTATAAAAATAAGAAGAGTAAATATCTACTTTTACCCGCACCTTATTCCTTAGAGCAAGATTTTCCAGAGAAGGAGGAGACACTACGGGATACAACAGATGCAGTACAATTTTATGCTCAGAAATATTTGGTTGACCCCACTAATTATCTCACTGCACCAGATCGCAGAACTGTAAAAAAATGGCTACATAGCCGCGTCAATCTATTAATTAATATTTCTTTAGTAACAATAGCCGCAAAACCTGCCCATTTTACAGATGCCGTTTTCAAATTGTTTTTGAAACCTGGTTGGCTGGCTGAAGCAACTGACCATAGTTTTAGTTATTATTGCCTTACGATTTTCCCGGTAATATGGGATGCTGCTTCTCTAGATCAAAAGCAGTCGTTAGCCAAGGCTTTAACCAGCAGAATCACATTAGTTGATGAGGAGGTATATAAATACGAAGGTCACAGTAAGTTTTATACCAGATTCGGTAGAGCAACCTTACATTACTTACTTGCTCTGAGTCCGGAAAGACTTTCTCATTTCCCTGAATTGCTGCAGTTATATAAGGAACTTTTACGTAAATGGGGCTATATACCAAATAGTGTTCCTCACTCAGGAGTAAAAGTTACTAGCGGTTACCCTTCTCCAGCTCAACATTGGAAAATAGATGTAATACCAGCTAAAAATTGGCTAAAGGCGCTGCGTAAGTATCGGGTAAAAGAACGCCAATTTATGAGTGAGGAAGGTACATATGAGGGTTTATTGCATCACCTTACAAGATTAATAAAGGATAATCCTTCCCAATGGCAGCCACTAGTGCAATACCTTATTAAACACCAGGATGAATCTGTAGCTACACTCGTATCTATTCTTTATGATGCAAATCCTCTATTAGCTAGCCCACTTCTTGAAGAAGCACACCAGCTGGGCTTGTTGACAGATGGCGACCTTCGGCGAATATGCCGAAATACCCGTGTGGACTTAAATGGCAATCTGCAGAAAGCCGATCCTGAAGATATTCGGGCAGAGCTCAAGATAATTGGGGCCAATCTTGATTCAGTATCTACTATCTCAGGTGAAAAAAAAGATATATTGATGGACGCACTAAGTTCGACAGGTGGTTATGCAGTGTATAATCTACTAAGGGAAAATTTGCCTAAAGAAGTAATTCCGGAAGTAGTAGATACCCTGCGATTAGTAGCTTTGAAAGGATCACTTTATGTTCGAGCCGGTGCTGTGCATCACCTAGCCATGCTTTTGAATACAGAAATCCCACCCCAAGAAACGGTAAATCTATTTGTAGACTTAATAGGAGAAGACTATGAGCTTATAGAACCTGGCCTCTGGTCGCTTCAATACCTAGTCTGGCGAGATTATAATACCTTTTCAAAACTATTTCGTTGTGCTATGGGAGAGAAAAAAGCCTATGAGCCAATGACTAAAATTCTTACGGTTTTGTGGGGACATGATAAAGCAGGTGCCATTGAATTATTAAAAGAGCTATGGGAGATTGAACCCGAGCTGAAAGCTACTTCACTTGAACAATTAATAAAGGGTTACGATGTTTGGCCAGATAAAGGCGTATTCTTCAATGCATTTGCTTTATTTCTCACACTACAGCCTACAGAAAAGCTCCGGAGAGCCTATAATTTTGTATTCCTTCACTTGCCATCTGACACTTTTGGCAGGATGGCTCCCCTACTAATTTCTTATCTGGAGGCATGTGCTTCAAAATTTGACCATGATCATTATATTTTAGAGTACCTTGCCCAAAATATCAGGAGCCATGCAAGAGAATGTATAACCATACTTGATGCTCTTTTCTCACAGATTCCCCCTAAACGCAATTACGTAGGAGCCCAAAGAGGACTTGAAATATTGATTGAAATCTACACTAGCTTATCCCATCATACCTCTGACTCACCTGAAAGCCAAGCAGCTCTTAACTTATTGGATAAACTTCTAGCTAGACCTGATTGCCGAGCAGAATTGAATGCGGTTTTAGCACAAGTTTAAACAGCCAGGTAGGTACTAAACATCGCTTTTTGTTATTAGCTGAAGCCTAAAGCTTTGCTGTTCCTTACTCTAAAAAAGCGGTTCATTATCCATATAGGAATTAATGGCTTTAAATTGATATTTTTTATGTTTTTGAATGTAAAAATTAACCCAATCCACATACCATTTGTGTGAATTTGGAGAAACAAAAACATTTTCAACAAGGGTATTAATTGATATAAACAGTTTATAACCTCCAGGAGAAAAATCCAGCTTTAAGATTTTATTCTCAGGGCTTTTATTCCAAATAATTGCTCTTAATTCTTCTTCATGCTTAAAACTTTTTCTTTTATGTAAATAAGGAGTCAATCCATTCGTGTGAGTAATTTCAGCCTCTTCATAGTCAATATATTCAACTTCACCTAACCAAACTGTTTCTTTACTCTGGCCAAGTGCTGCTTTTAATCTTTCTATAGTATATTGAATTACTATACCCTCTCTTCCTTTTATGTATAGGTTCCACATAGCTGCTGATTCCTGGTCGTTCATATGCCAGCAGCAGATCACCCTTTCTTTCTTGGTTTCACGTGTAACCGTATTCCTTCTACTATCTTCATGGAAGTGTGCTTCTCTTTTTTTTATAGTTTTAACTGGCAAAGAGCCTTCAAAAATGTCTGAAAACAAATCAGTTCTTCTAAAATAGAGAGTTTCAGACTCTAACATGTCAGCAAACCATTCAAAATCCATATACCTCCAAATCTTCTTGCTATCATCTTTTGTAATCTTGCACTGATCATGAAGACCTATCATAGGAGTGAGTTTAACCACTGTTTATTTTAAATCGATAAGTAAATAAAAATAGAACACTTTTTAAATTATCAATGTGAATAATTTTATCAAAGTCAGTCCATAAATAAAATAATCACCACCAAAAAAAATATAACTGCGCAAAAAGACTGCGCAGTTATATTAGAAATTTGAAGAAAGATATATCAAATTATTTAATAGACTAGAAAAATGAATAAATCAGAATTAAGACTCCTATATACCACTTTGATGGATGCATCGAGTATTGATGTTTGTATTAATCACCTAGATATGTTTATAGAATACTTATTGAAAGTAACAATTGTACACCATCAAGAACCGGTATTTTCTTATGCAACTAGAGATGCTAAAATGGTTAATCAAATGATGCTTAGTAAAGCTATGCATTTGAGAAAACTTCTTGAAGGTGTGGGTTATGAATCTATAATGCTTAATACAGGAATTAATTCCATTGTTGATCCAACAATAATAGCATCATTAGTTAGAAATATATATGAAACAGTATGTATGTTCCATTTAATTTATATTAAAACCCAGACCAAGGATGAACGAGAGATTTTGTATTACTTATGGGTTATTGCAGGCTTAAAATTTCGCCAAAGATTTGCTAAAATAACCACTCAAAAAGAGAATCAACAGAAGCATGAAGAAGAAAAACTAAATATTGAAAGTTTAGTTGAAAAAATTAAAAAATCATCTTTGTTTTTACAGATTGATGAAAAAAGCCAAAAAATAATCCTTAGTAAAATACAAGATAAAGACTATAAAATTTGCTTTGAAGATAATAAAGTTAAGCCGCTTTCTTGGCAGCAAATAAGTGATATATTAACAAATAAACACCCTTTATTCGAAGAAATGTATACTTATTTTTCATTATATGCACATCCTTCTAATGTTTCTGTGTTCCAGTTTGCTGAAATGTTTGGTAAAGATGACGAAGCTTATAAATTTAAAACAACCAATAATATGAGATACTGTTTTGCCCTACTTAGTATATTCATTGCAGACTATATAAAAGTATTTCCCGGTACACAGAAAACCTTTGATAGTTTGCCTATTGAACTCCAAATTATGTTAAATGCATATAACAAAATGATAAGGGGGGAGAATTTTTCGATTAATGATGCTTGGAAAGTCTTAAACTAAAGATTTATAAAAAGTCTATAATTACGTTTGAGCAGGCACTTACAGCAAAATTTAGGAATACTATCAATGAAATTATGACTAATGGGAGTATAACAGTAGCAACTATTATGGCCTAAATTTAATCAATGTGAAGTACTCATCTTTCATAAAAATTGGCTTATTTAAGCTATTTATTCACTACTAAATCGGATAACCTCTAATTTCTAGAATGATATAATAATGAATATACTACAAAATCTGTTCGATTCTGTCTTGCAAGAACATCTGGATGCAAGAGCACTCATTAGGGAGATATTACTTAAGAAATTCGGCGATTTGGGCATTAAGATAAAAGAGAGCCAAATCAATCAAATAATTTCCCATGTTGAAAGCTCAGATGAAGATGGCATCAGTATTGATCTGGAGGATGAACAACTCTTAGGATCAAAGATTGCCTCCGTCACGGAGTTGACCAATAACATTACTCTTGAGTTTAATAATGAATATATTAAGGAAGCTTTAGAGGGAATCATATTATCTTTATCTGAAGAATTACCTTCAATAATTGATAAAACAGCAGATGTTGTTCTAAATAAAATATACATTCATTCAGTAGTGGAAGAGCACATTCAGAATCGAAAGGGATTTGAACAAAGGTTATGGAACTATTGGAAAGAGCCTTTTGAATTATTTGAGCAATTTATTCTAATTGTTCTTGATGCGGGCGTAAGCTTCAATGAGCAATATCATCAAAATGCTACTAATGAAAATGATCTGGTTTTTGAAGTACTAACCAGACTTCATGCCCGCGCCTGTCAAGTTGCATCAGAAGTTTTGGTTTTATTAGAATCAGGTTTCGCAGACGGAGCCCATGCCAGATGGCGGACTTTACATGAAATTACAGTTAGCGCAATGTTTGTTGCCAAGCATGGTGATAAGGTTGCCGAAAAATATCTGGAACATGAGATAGTGGAATTATATAAAGCCGCTAATCAATACCAAGAGCATTGTGTGGCACTTGGCCAGGAGCCATTAACTGAGGAAGAACTTAATAAAATTCAGTTTGCCTATAATAATGTATTAAGCCGTTATGGTAATGAATTTAAAGAGGGGTATGGATGGGCCGCAAATACTCTCAGCATGAAGAAACCCAATTTCACAGACATTGAAATGAATGTAGGATTAGAAAAGTGGCGGCCATATTATAAGATGGCCAGCTATAACGTACATGGAAATGCTAAAGGAATAGCTTTTCAATTGGGAGCCTTACCGACCGAAAGGCGTATTTTATTAGCAGGAGCAACGAATTACGGTTTTACAGACCCTGCCCATGGAACAGTGATCTCCTTGCTTCAAATAACAACAACTTTTTTAATGACTAAGCCAAATTTTGATTCTCTGACCATTTGCAGTTTATTAACAAAACTGCAGAAGAAAATAGGCGAAGAATTCCTGAAAACACAAAGAAAACTTAAGCAACAACATGTAATGCTAGGTAAAATTTAATTTATACTCTATAATGGCTATGTGATAATCCACAAACTTGCAAAAACAAAACTAAAAGCTTTTAAATTTTTGGAGCAATCATTAAATGCACATTTAAGTAAACTGTAAATCTGTAAGTATGTCTAATTTTTAGATTCCCTATTTTGTACCACTTACTCAATGATTCTAAAAATAGAGTATATTGATTATGGATATAGATTTTCGGTACAAATTTTTGATATAGAAATGCAGGAAAGCTAATGGACAGAGTTATATCCGAAAAGGGACGAATTTGTGCAACTATTTGAGACAAGTTACTCCTACTTATTACTTGGATAATTGAGGAGAAGCAAGATTGATTTTTTATAACTTCTGCCAATGGGCAGCTCATGGCTGGCCACCTCAATCGTATTTGCTGTAATTACTTTGATATGGCTTTTTGCTATCAGGTATGCCCGGTGTATTCTGATAAATTGCTCCTTAGGCAAGCTTTCTTCAAAATGGCTAATGGCTTGTTTGGTCACTACCACTTCACTGCCGGTATGGATCTTCACATAATCTTTTATACTTTCAATGAAGAAAATATCCTTATAGTAAAGCTTACGCATTTTTCTTTCACTTTTTATGTATACATAGTCCTGTTGGTCCTGAGAAAGGGGGTTAAGAAAAGGAGAATTTGCTAATATTTGGGTAGGAATACTTTTATAATATTTATCCACAGCTTTCAAGAGCCTTTCCAACGAGATGGGTTTTAACAGGTAGTCTACTATATCCAGTTCATACCCTTCTAAGGCATACTCTCTATGCGCGGTGGTCAGTATTACTTTTGGTGTTTGTCTGAGAGATTTGAGAAACTCAATACCTGAGAGCCCAGGCATATGTATATCTAAAAAAAGTAGATCTACTTTTTTTTCGTATAAGACTCCAAAAGCTTCCATGGCATGTCCACAGCTAGCCACTACTTCCAAGGTAGGAATCTTGGCTAGATGGCTTTGCAGCACGCGTAAGGCGATGGGTTCATCATCTACCAGCAAACAGCTTGTTTTCATGGGTGTTCTTCTAACTGAATGGCTAATTGGACAAGATACGTCTTTTCTTTTTCTATCACCTGCAAATGGTGTTTATCCTCATAGAGTAATGCTAAGCGTTTTTTTACATTCTGTAAGCCAATGCCTTCTCTCGCTTCATACTGCCTATGCTCCTGACCAGACCCTTTTGTGTTTTCTACCCGTAAGTTCAGTAGATTTCCCTCTATGGACAGCTCAATGTGCAATTTCCCACCGCCTATTTCTTTGCTTAGCCCGTGTTTAAAGCTGTTTTCAATGAAGGGAAGGATCAGCATAGGAGCAATGAACTTGTCTTGGGTGCAGCCATTCACAGCAAAATACAGCTGCAAGCGGTGCGTATAGCGAAGCTTTTCTAAGGCAACAAAGTTCTCTATATGGCTGATCTCCTGCGCTAAAGCGACTTTTGGCACATTACACTTATAAAGCATATAATCGAGTAGATCGGCTATTTTGAGCACTACTTCCGGAGCTTGATCGGATTTTTCTAAGGTCAAACCATAGAGATTATTCAAGGTATTGAATAAAAAATGGGGATGAAATTGAGCTTTCAATAAAGCAAGTTCTGCTTCTTTGAGCTTCAATTGGGCCTCTAAGTGATTAGTAAGTAGTTGCTGGTGGGCTCCTCTGACCTGATAGGCGTGTTGCAGTAACTTGATGGCCGTAGCTAAAAATACTACTAGATACATACTCACAATCAAGAAAAAGATATCAAAAGTTGCCGGATTCAGGTTAGCTACTTTATTTTGGGCTATAGTGATAAAAGCCACCAAGAAGATGATAGACTCCAGCCAGACAGAGAATAGGAAGGTGTAGGCAAAGAACAAGAAAAAATAGCCATATTTGCCCGTTAACAAGTACCTAGGCAGTAGGATGTAGATCGCCAGATACGTAGTCAGTATAGTAACAGGCAGCAGCAAACAGACATAAAAGAATGTCTTGTAGTACTCTCCCCGGACATGCCCATAAAAGAGGGTATAAAACAGCAGCACTAAGCTCCAAAAGAGCAGATGCCTCACAACTAAATATTTTTTTAAAAAAAGAGCTTCAAAGGCAATGTTCATAAAGAAAATAACTTCAGGCTACCAATAAGCTTTCCCTAAATTGTGTGTTTTTCTGCTGTTTCCCTAATAAGAAACAAGATTATAGACCGACAACCTATTTTAAAGGGAATATAACAGCTTTTGGTCTCTAGCTAGCAGATAAGGCTTCCTGCAGGTTGTATTACCTCCCTAGCAGGTCATGTATCGAGAAAGGCTTTTTCGTATTGATTTCTCTTGTATTCTTGCCTAAAATGATTTATATACTTTCAACTAACCGCATGTATGCTACAAGAATTGATTATCTCCGGAGGAGTAGAGTTTATGCTGCCTATTACCCTAGTAGCCCTTCTACTACTTGTACTTATTCTAGTAAAAACACTGCAGCTAGTTTTACCTAAGAGCACATCTATAGATTCCTTGAAGAAGGGCTTACCGGCCATTTTGTTTATGGGAAGCCTGTGTTTTGCCTATGGGGCACTAGGACAAACGATGGGCATCTATCAGATGCTACAAGTGATCTCAGGATCCGGGAAAGAGATCTCTCCTCACATCATTGCAGCAGGTTTACAGATTTCTATGATCCCTACCCTCTATGGGCTAGGTATATTTATTATTGCCTCTTCATGCTGGTTTTTACTCCAAAGCAGGTACAAACAGCTCTTAAAAAAAGACACTCTCTCCAAGGGTAGGTAATCAAGCTTTCCTACGCATTCCTTGCCTCAGGGATTAGTAAAAGTGTTTAGCTTTTATGAAAGCGCTCAAGCTTTATCCTGATTTATAAAGTAGACTACCCCTTGTATCTATTCCTAATCTAAGCTATCTAACTCCAACTACTATGTACAAACAAGCTGTGCTTACACTTCTTTCCATTTTGATGTATTACCAAGTTAGCGGACAAAACCAAACACAAGAAATTCACAGGATTGCCACCTTTATCAAAGTGTGGGGATTTTTGAAATACTATCATCCAACCCTAGCAGCAGGAAAACTTGATTGGGATTCCTTGTTTGTAAGCAATGTGCCTTTGATCAGACATGAGCAGAAGGAATCATATAATAGGCTCTTAGAAGAGCTCTTGCAAAAATTAGGCAGGGTTGAAAAATGTGTCTCTTGTCAGCCCCTTGGCGATATGCCAGATGAATGGAAGCGGAACCTGAACTTTAGCTGGTTATATCAGGATACGCTTTTGTCACCTGCTATAAAAAGTAAACTGCAATACCTAAGGGAAAACAGGCATCAGGGCGAAAGTTATTATGTCGGCTATGCAGAAGAGCGAAAAACTGGTCCTGGTCCTGTAGCGTTTCGCAATGAAAAGGAGTATGCGGATTCACTTTTACTAGCACAGGATACCTATCGCTTGTTGAGTTTAGCCAGGCACTGGAATGCAGTAGAATACTTTTTTGCTTACAAATACCTGTTGTCTCGAAACTGGAATCAAATTCTTGAACAGTACATCCCACAATTAATGAGGAAGATGGATTTAGAACACTACCATCTAACACTAACCAAATTAACCAGAGAAGTGGAAGATGGACATGCTGTCATGGGCAATAGCCGTTATTTATTAGAGAATAAATGGAGTAAGCTCGTGCCATTCTCGGTAACTTACCTCGATAGTCAAACGATTGTATCAAAGATCCGGTATCCGGAGTTGAATCAAGTTAATGATATACAAGTAGGCGACATAATTCTCCAAGTAGATAAGGTAGACCAACAGGAAATAAGAAAACGGGTATATCCCTTTTTCAAGGGTTCCAACGAGGTAGTCACCCAAGGAGCCATTAACAATATATTGTTTGCAGGAACCTCAGACAAAGTACAAGTGCAACTGAAAAGAGGAGGAAAAGTAAAAACGGTAGAAGTAACCAGGTATCCCTTTAAGGCTTTCTGGAATTATAAATTTCCATCCAAAAAGGTACTAACACTTACAGAATCTTGTGCTATGATTGACTTAGGCCATTTAAAACGCGAGCAGGTGGACTCTGTGATGCAGGTAGCGACAAAACAAAAAGCAATCATCTTTGATTTGCGGAATTATCCCCAAGTAATGCTAGGAGACTTGATGCATTATCTCACCGACGAGTACAAAGCAGGATACAGGGAGTATGACCCTACATTAGACTTTGTAGGGGTGTTTCAACCTTACCAGATTGCTCAAGGAAAGGTAGACAGTGGGAAAGTCTATAAGGGCTTAAAAGTTGTCCTGGTCAATGAGTATACCCAAAGCATGGCCGAATGGTATGCCATGTATTTTGAGTCTCTTCCCAATACGGTTCTTATGGGATCACAAACAGCCGGAACAGATGGCAGTATCACCTCCATCCCGCTACCGGGAAAGATAAATGCCATATTTACCAATGTAATCATCGAATATCCGGATGGTACCCAAAGTCAAAAAAATGGTATAAAAGTAGATTACACCGTACTACCTACTGCAGCTGATATAAAGATAGGCAGAGATAGCATCTTACAGTTTGCAATTAATTATTGCAGGCAAGAAGTGAAAAAGCAAGAAAAGGAGAAATCGAAACCTATAAGCAAATGAGTTTTGCACCTATAATATTCAAATAATACTACGGATATATACCTATTAAAGTACAGCAAAATAAGACTATTACTAAAAAATCTATTCCTGAAATCCCTTTACTCGGTTTTAAGGCTGGGAATCTTGTCCTGTGTAGAGGATAGCTTTAAAAAAATGCTCGGTAAGTAGGCTATCTAATGGGGTAACTTATTAGCTGAAAATTGTATTTTTCAAAGTTCAATAAGTAGCCTTATGTTAAATAAAGGCTAATGGCCCAATAGCATTCGACGTCATGCCCTCAAGCTGGAGCTATGCGCATGGGCGGGCTGGTGGCCGATTGTGAAGGGTGTTAGACGCTTTTGTTTATATCTTTAACTGCTTTTATAATTAAAAACAGAGGGATTCTTTTTCTTCGCTCATACTCCTCTCTCATCTTAAAAAATTTGAACTGGGGGTATCCTTCTTGCAAAGATTCAATTCGAAAGCCTGCTTCCGTAAACAGCCGCCAGTATTCTTCTATACTCCGGTGATATTTCACCACTTTTCCGCCCATCCATTCCTGCGTCCGAGGACCCAACTCAAAATACTGATCCACCAGCCAAGGGCCCTTTTTGCCTACTGGTCGGTATATTTCCATCGAAGATGTTAATAGGGGATGTTCAACTGAACAAATCAGTTTTCCTTCCTTAGCTAAACAATCCCGAAGCTTGTCTAACAAGGCCGCTAAATCGGCTATATAGTGGAATACCAGACGCGCTAGAACTTGATCATAAGCTGTTGGAGCATACTGCCACTGAGTAATATCAGCTTGAATAAATTCAGTTCTTGGATCAGAGAGTTGACTCTTGGCAAGCGCTATCATCTTCCTAGAAGCATCAATACCAGTATATCTGCTTACCCCTCTTCTTACTAATTCCTTTGCCAGATCACCATAGCCACATCCCACATCCAGCACTGCGCCCTTTAGTTTATCATTCAATAAATCCAGAATCAGTGGCTTTTCGATAACTTCTACCGGATTCTCTTCCCAGGCCCGATGCTGCATATAGCTTTCAAACACCCCTTTGCTATCATAAAAATCATTTCCTGCTTGTGCTTCCATTTATCTGATGGTTACTCAAGATAGTTCTTATTGCATCTAACGACTCAACAACTCCCGCACCCCGTGCCCTTGTGGTGTGGCTTTGCGCTTAGAATGGGCAGGTTGTCAGCTCGAGTTGGATGTTAGGCGTATAGCTTTTATCTTAACTCTCCTTTCACTTTAAATTCAAAATAATAATTACCCTTATCAGTGATAAGATTAATGCCTTGTATCCTATTTTTAGAATTGGCTGAAAGTATAAACTTTTCTGCTTTCACAAATTTCCAATATACAAATCTATCTGCTTTCATTGATAGTTGATTCCAATTGTCAATCTTAGCTTCTTGAAAATGTCGATAGTTCAACTCATAGACAGCAGGCTTATGAATAGTATCATTCTTGGCTACTTCTAAGAAAGCAATTAATGACTGTTGCGTCGTTTCAATAAAATATCCTTCTACTCTGTGGCCTTCTCTTGAATAATAACACAATCCGCTTTTATGTACTTCCCTTTCTTTCAAACTAAGACTGACCAACAGTAGACTTACCCATAAAAGAAGCTTGTTTTTTATCATTTGTTTCTTTTCAGCTTACACCTAATGGAACAAATGCCCACGCAAATTGTGCCTACTGCGCTCTAGCTATGTGGTGAGGCAAGGCAAGTTGTCGTTCGGGCATGGTGTTGGTTGCTTTACTTTATCTTTCTAGGCTACTGTCCATTTTTGATTCTTGGTTTGAAGACTCTTTCTTTACTAGTTTGACAGATAAACGACCCATAAGATAGCATGCATACAAAATAGGCACAGCATAGGTCTTTATTAGATCCATCTTGTCAAATTCATTTAAAACAACTAAAAGAATAGCTGTTCCAACTATAAAAATTATATCTACTAAGACGTATTTGTTGAGCATATATTAGATATCTACTGATTACATTTCTTTACAATCTTTCATATTGCAACCAATAGTTGGCTAAACGCAACTCCTATTAATAGTTGCGTTTAGCAGCCCCTATAGACGAATATACGCAACTATTAATAAAAGTAACCTACTCAAAAATCATTGCCTGCTCGTATAAATGCCATTTTACAAATCCTAAACGCTCGATAAGAGTTGTAAAATTCAATTGAAAAATTATAAATAGGCATTTAAGATTTGTATTTTCTTCCTTAAGATACTTGACCTGATCTTAAGAGGCCAACCCTTATCACAAAGGTTAGTACGTAAAGTACTGCTATAAAAGCACTACTGTCCATGGGGCCTGAATCTAGCCGGTATTGAAAAGCAAGGTGCACCAGATGATAAGTTCCAGTATAATGGCAAAGAGAAGCAGGAGGAGTTTGCTCTGCATTGGAATGATTATGGAGCGAGGATGTATGATGCGCAACTAGGCAGATGGCATGCCGTGGATCCATTAGCAGAAAAGTATTTTCAGTATTCACCCTATGTTTATGTAGGTAATTCACCAATCATAGCTATTGATCCTGATGGTAAAGATATCTTTATTATCACACAACGTAATGAAGATGGCACTGTTGAGAGAGTAAAGTACAGCAATGGCAAGCTTTATAATGCTGATGGAAAACTTTATACAGGCAATCATGCATTTGCAAGAAAAGTCCAGGCAAATTTAAATAACTTAAAGAAAATTAATGATGAATTTGTACAAGAGGTTATCTCAACATTAGAAACAAGTAAGCATGGGCATTATATGGAAGAGGACGAATTTAATCAAAATTCGAATTATGTTACTTCCAGGCGCCCTTACCTTTCTAAACAAGGAATACCAATGGGATCACGATCTATTCTTACTCTAAAGGATGAAGAGAATTTAGAAGATGGAACTAAAGCAATATCGTTAACGACATTAGCTCATGAACTAAGACATATGTATGATCATGATCAGGGCAAAATGAAAGGATATTTAGATGAGGATAAACTGACACCTGAAAAAAGACCAAAAGAAATTAGAGGAGTTAATTTTGAAAATAGGGTCAGATATCGTATTGGACTTAAGTTGAGAACAACTTATGGGGATAAAAAAATAGATAAATCAAAACTTAAAGATCCTACAAAACCAAATTCAGAATGAGAAATTTAATTTATACCTATCTATTTTTTTGTCTAATAACATCTTGTAATGTTGAACAAAAACAAAATCTTGATAATGAAAATTATTTAAAGTTAATCAGTAATAAAACTTATATACCCTTTATTGTAGTTGTCAAAGCCAATGTAAAGGATAAATTAGTTAATATATGTATTACTAATACCTCATTATACAATGAGGTATTCCTAAAATACTACAAAACAAAGTTTCATAATTATTTCAGTTTTCTGACACAATATACCATAAATGACTATTACCTTGAAGAACGGACCTTGAATCAAACAGCATTTTCAATAATCGAAGAAGAAACTGAAATATTTAAAGAGTATAAATCAAATGGTTTTGATATGATCAAACAAAAGTATTTAGTTTATAAGACCAATAAACTAACTCTAATGTCCGGTTTAAGTTATAGTGAGAAATTAGCTTTGATTAAGATAATGTTTGGTCACCAATATTATATTATACAAGATGATTACTCAGGATTAGATTACATTTTCTTTAAGAAATTTGATAATAAGCATTAGAAAATATTTGTGACACTTTTCCGAGCTGTAATACGCACCTAGATATCGGAGGATTGAAAATTAAGTTGTGCCAATTGTTTTGATTAAAAAACATTAAGCTAGTTAGATAATATATAATGATGAAGCCCAGCATATGCTGGGCTTCATCATTATAAGAACAAAATCACTACTGTCCGTTTGGCCTTAATTTGGCATTTTTTTGAAGTTACATAAATGGAATTATGTAAAGGAAGGGGCCAGAGGGGAATGAATAATTTTTGTCTTCCTACTTTAAAATTTTCTTTTCCCCTTTCGCCCATTTTTTCATTAGTAGGTTGGACAATAATAGGGTGGTTAATAAAACTCCCCCTATTGTGAAACTTTATATATGGGCAAGAAGGGAAGTGGGTGTTATCAGAGCTTACTTATCTTTCTCTTTGTGATCTAATCGTATTTTTAAAATCATCAAAGCCTAATTTTATGTCAAGCTATTACCATACAAGGCCGCTACCTGCTTACTGTAGCGAAGCCCTTTCCCTACTCCCTAGCTGAGTAGATTGTTCGGCTACTAAAGGAGCTGCCTGGTGGGCAAACCGAATGTTTGCATGGTACTCCTCTTCACTGCCTATCAAATCCATATTTGCAAATTTTCTTACAGGATGCCAGTGCTCATCACAAAAGTAGATCGATATACTAGTAGGTGTGGTTTCAAACACAAGTCGGGTACCATTCTCTAAAAGAAAAGCAGAACGCATAAAAATTACCTGTTTTCAAGTGAAAACAAAATATAGCTTTTTGCAAGATCATTTCAAATAGCAGCTGGATAAATTCTGTAAGCCTTATAGGAGAGTTATGAATAGATTCCGGCTAAAGAGCAGCAATAAAGAAGCCTATCCATCAGACAGGCTCTTTTATGTATTCAAAGGGTAGTTAACTTTCGATCCTTTATGCTATCACTAGCCTGAAAGCAACTTCACAGTCCATAGCCAAGCGATGGGATTAAAACAAAACTTGTGCAATCGCAAATGAAAACAATACCAGACTATATACGATGGGTATTCGATAAGTGAATAAAAAACCTTTCCAAGGGAAAGGCTTTTTAAGAGGATTTATAATTAAAATGGAATAAACAGTTTGAAACCGATAGTACGATAGGAAAAAAATGCTAATTGAAAAGCCTTCTTAAGTCGTGCCGGAAGTATGGTGCCGATGCCAAAGGCTTCGAATGGCAAAGCACATCCGTTCGTCGGTGGGTGAGCGGCACGTCAGCGATTCAGGTAAGCTCTTTGTAATTCAACTTAATATTTAAAGTTAAGCCCAATATATAAATTCCAGTCTACCTATCAAATAAAAAAAGCCCTTCCAATGGAAAGACCCTTTTACCAAAGCTTACATATCGGCAAAAGTATACGTTTAATCTTTTATAGTCAATCCTACAAACAAAAAGCCCATCTATCGGAGGGGCTCTTTGATATGTGTATGAAAATTAAAGTTACTTATTCCAATATATAAAATATACTCAAATAAAAAACCTCTCTCAATCGCTGACGTGTGGCTGATCCGCCGACGAACGGATGTGCTTTGCCATCCGAAGCCTTCGGCATCGGCAAGGTACCTCCGGCACGATAGGTCCCTACAAATCAGGAAGGGCAAGGTCCGCTGAAGGCTATAGCATAGGAGATCTTTTCCTCTTTTACCTTGCTCTTTTTTTATTTTTTATAGAGTTAGCAAAGAACTTTCCACATCTACTTCTGCCTGAGAAAAAATATAATGTTACTAAATAAGAATAAATATGTGTAAACCTATTGTTGAATTATTACGTAAGCCCTTATTAAGAATAGTTTAGAAGGACACTTGTAGTTAACTATGTATCCTTTAATATCCTTCTAGTGCCGGTTAATGGCTTTGTGCGCAACAATACGCTTTATTCTAGCAAAGCCATTCAAGAAAATTCAATAGATTCTCCTCGTTACCACATCTAATCAACCACCTATTATGCAAAAGAAAAACAACCTTTGGCAAAAACTTGCCTTCCTGAACCTTCTTGCTCTGCTACTCTTTGTAGCTGCTCCCCTACAAGCGCAGGAGGACAATCCTGGTCCTAAATTCGGTATCAAAGGGGGAGCCAACCTTTCTCAACTCTATATCAATCAGCCCAACGTAGAAGATGAAAACATGAAAATAGGCTACCATTTTGGCTTATTTGGCAAAATACCTGTAACTGATTTTCTAGCCATTCAGCCAGAACTTCTCTACACCAACACAGGTGCAAAGGTGACTTATGGAGGTTCAGATTTAGCTGATTTACTAGGGATTGAAGAGGGAGAAGTGCGGTTTAATCTTAATTATATCCAAGTGCCGATTGCTTTAGTAGCCAACCTGGGGCCTGTCCAGCTTCATGGCGGACCCTATATTTCCTACCTGGCAGGTGCCAATGTGAAGGATCTTAAATCAGCTGATCTGAATTCGAATGAAATTACTGACTTAAATGCAGATAATTTCAACCGAATGGATTACGGTTTAGTTGGAGGCATAGGGGTAGATATTAATAAATTTATGATAGGGGCCCGCTACAATTATGGCTTACGCAAAGTTGGCGACAGCGGTATAGCCGGTACGTTAACCAATGATTCTAGAAATTCTGTTGCCCAACTATACATCGGGTTTGGTTTTTAGCCGCTCACTAATAGACAGACATATATACCATAGAAGTTAGTTTTACAGGTTTCCTTTGCTTACCTAGCGAAAGAAACCTGTCTTTCTTACCCATGAATGGCTGATAAATTACCCTACCTGGCAGCAGTAAGTATGCCCTTTTTTCAAACAATCAGTTTAACCAAAGGGCACATAAAATTACTGGGTGGGATCTTCGTTTCTGTTTTTCTTTGCTAGGTCTATCTGTTTTTTATCAAGATCTTTGATCGGCAGGTCTTCTTCTAATTCAGAGATAATTTCTAATGGCACATTTTCCTCATGGACAAGTTGGATGAACTTCCATAGACTGCCAGCCTTGGGTTTATACAAACAAGCATCGGGTAATTCTTTGACTTGAGTGGATAGTTCTGCTAGCTGAGCACTAAGAGCATCTTGGCCTGTTAAGGAAGATTTAGTTATCTTGATATAGATACTCATGATGAGATAGAGTTCATGAGACATAGGGTTAGAAGTCAACTCTTTACAGTCAGGTAGATAGGGATCTTTGATAGCTATGTATACGGGAGAGTATCGCTTATAGCGAAAAATAATAGGGTTATTTTTCAATGATGGAAAATAACCCTATTATTTTTCTATCTTACCAATAAAACATAAACTGACTGAGATGAGAAAAAGGCATAAGGAGATAAGAATGACTATTAAGGAATTAGAAACCATACAATTCTTTCCCCTCTGCCCCTCTTCTTTTAGTGACTATTATAGGCCATTTTGTCAAGTAATAGCCGGAGAAGACCTGGTACCTGTTAATGCCTTATCTACCATATCATGTGCGCTTGCCATTAGTTATTTTCATAGAGATATTTTCCAGCTGCATCACCCATCAATTGATGATTATGCCCGACACCAGGAATAGTTTTAATTTGCCAATTGAATTCAAAATCAAAAGCAGCAGCCATTTCTTTAGCATGTTTAAAGAAGAAATTCCCTCTGGCCAATCTGTGAAAGCCTTGTTGATCAGCACTTTTCGAACGCAGTAAAGTTCCTCCTGTCTCATTCTCATTATCGAGTTCACCCAAAAAGACGACCAGCTTTCTTCTAAAAGCATTTTTTAATGCTTCCCGGTCTATGGATGAATCTTTTAGGCCAAATGGAAATCTATAATCAAAACTTGGTAAGGTATAAAAACTTGCATTTGAAGCTAAAATTATATTGGTCTTTGAGCTTTTTTGAAAAAGAGCAAGTCTATGTAAAATATGCCCGCCCGCAGAATGTCCAAAAATGTCGTATTTGATCTGCTTTGAGTTAAGCGCCTTTACAGCTAAATCAAATATTCTATCAAAATCATTGAAAATCCATTCATCCGAATTTGGGTTGAATTTGAAATTCACCTTTTCTTCATCGAGTTTAGCTATGTTCGTACCTTCCACATAGTCTATACTATTTTTTAAGTTTGAGCCCTTTATCAAACCGCATAAATGGTAGTCCTCAAATCCGTATTCACTTTCCTGGTAGAGAGGGGATAAAATAAGAAGACTATATTTTTCCGATTCCTCTATCCAAGCATCCCTGTAACTGTCTGCGTTTCTTCCGGCTCCAGGAATTACCATCAAAATTTTAGAATGAGCCCCATAATTTTTAGGCCTATGGTAAAATACTTGTATTGGTCTATCCTTATTGGATTTTCCTCCCTCAATTAAAAATTCACCAGAGCCTTCTTGGATATGGATTAAGTTCAATACTAATTCTTTTTCCTCTTTTAAATCACTTTTCTTTATGAGTTTCATCCTACAATGGGGGCAAATCCCAGCTTCGGAAAAAGTGAGTTGGTCACAAGACAAATCGCAAGGTGTACAGAGGTATTCTCCTTTTTTGTTATGACAAGTGCTAATGGTTAATAGTAAAACAAGAAAGGCTAATTTAATTCGCATTAGGTCGTTATTTCAAAATTGCATAATGGCCCGACTGCTGCTGCAAACCCTAGCCTCTAGTTGAAGTTTGTACATAGGCGGTGAGGTTGTCTGGCAAAAGGGTGTGTGCCCAGTATGGGCATCTGGTATCGAATATACCATACTATTGCAGAGGATGCAAGTCCCTTACAAGGAGAGCTCAGGAACTGTCTTAAAAAGAAAATGATGAAATAGACATGTTTTAATAATTTTGCACTACAGGAAAAAAAGCTCCTGGCGACTTGTTGCAGGCAAGTTCATCTTGTGTAATTGAATTACTCTTAGAAAGTGTAGGATGCAAATAGAGCAAAATTAGTATCCACACTTTTGAGTTTCAGCAAAGGGGAATTTCTTTTACTACTTTACATTACTTAAAGCGCTCGAACAATTGTTTGATACGTCTTTCCACAGAAAGGGTGTATTTTAACACAGTCAACTCAATTAGTAGAATATTTGGGGAAATCAGTTGTAAATAAACGTCCCTTTCTGAGCAAGCCCTATGCTGACAGTATATTGTCCTCTCTTTAACTTATGGTTTGTATCCCAATCTTGTACCGGATATAAGTGTATCGTTTGCTGAAAGTATCGAGTAAGTGGTACAATTTTTACACGAATCTTTAAGTATTTATCCTTATAGAGCCTGAACAACATTGTTAAAGCAAGACCAAAAAGTCATACCTTTGTGGCCCTCTCTTATCTCGTTACAAATTCATGCAAAAACGCCCGAAATATGGGGCCAGAAAGTAGAGCCAAAAATTATTTGAGTGGCCAATTTTTGGCCCTAACTTTTTTACCTTTTTTTTATGGCTAATAGATTACTTTAAAACAGATCGTGTATGTACTACTTTATTCAAATTCTGGCTTTCTAGAAGAGTAACAAAAACTCATGAAAATTAGCTAAGTGAACTTTGATTTATTTAACCGGTTTTTGTAACTGCTGCCAATATGGCTGATTTTGCAGGAAGAACATATTGAACTAAAGACGGTGGAGTTACACCAAAGGCAGGCAATTATTTACTTTCATTTACCGCCTTTTGGCCGGATAGACTTTCTGGTAGAGCTCAAAGGATTCTTTGAAAATCTTTAGCAGGCTCATTCCTTGCTCCACGGCATAACTCTTATATTCCCGCTTGAAGTCTGCGGATACTTCAAATGACATTTGTACAGGCCTCTCTGGAGCTTATCTTTGTCTTTCTGTTTGCTGAAGACTACTCTGATCCAGATCCCCTTCTTGCCTTTCTTGGGTTCTTGATTTTTTTGCCATTTTTACTGGATATATATTGTACGTTTCAGAAAAGAGATTGCTCGCCTGCTTTTCAAAACTAGAGCTATCCTCATTCAATGGATGTCCCTATCAGCCTATGCTTATAGTAAGGGATGCAATGAACCGTTAGCCCTTTTTGCAGGGCATACTTGATGGTGTATGCTGTACCCCGGCTTTTGCCATCCCAAAAGGCAATCACCCTTTCTGCGGCATCTATAATTTCTTTATTGCGCAGGATGGGAGCACTCTTTCCATACTTCTCATAGTCTGGTTTGAAGATCAAGGTAGGTATTCCCTTCTCCTCTGCATAGCGCTCAGCCAGCGAGTCTGCCCCAATGGCTCCTCCTGAAATGATCAGCGGGAGATCATAGCCATCCAGGGTATCTTCCACAATGGTATAGTTAGTAAAGCTTCTTGAACCAATTACAGCCGTTTTCATAAATTATTGCTTTTATGGATGATTTTAAACTGAATATGCTCTTGAGCAACTATAGCCGCTCTTATGCCCTACTTTCCAGGGGCCGCTTTCTTTGGCAATAGTTGAGCGTATAGTATCTCTTCCACCTAAACCCTATATCTAATGGATCATCTTTGAGCACTGAAAAGGAGGGCAAGAGGGGTAAAAAATTCTTTTATGGAAGCAGACTCATTTCTTTTCGAAAGAGCCTGCTTTTGAATCTACGCCCAGCACATAAGCATACAAATAATTCTATTTCTTTCCCCTTTTGCCCCTTATGCCATCTGAACATCTAGCAGTTCCTTTAAGCTTATTCCTAGTCCAAAGGCAATGGCAAGGAGAAATTTGATAGAAGGATTGATTTTTCCATTTTCCACCCTTTCCAGACTCTGTGGCTTTTTTCCACATCGTTCGGCTAATTCTGCCTGAGAATAGCCTTTTAGTTTGCGTAAGGCGATGATGCGTTTGCCGATGGCTTCTATGATAAGGTTGTAGCTACGGCTGCTGTTGTGATCGTTCATACAATGGATTGTTTAAAAATGATAAACTGGTTGACTATTTATAGCTAGTGGAGGGAATCTTCGCCCCCATAATTGTTTACGCTACCTGACGGGTCAGCTAGCAAAGCTTCTTTATTTTGTAGACAGTCTATAAAAGCACATGGCTACTATTTGCTGAGGCTGTTTTGTTAATTGCTTGGCTTACTAAAATAATAGGAAGCTTCTTCCACGGGATTATCTATGTCCTGGTCGGAAAATGAAATAACGACCGTCATTTTCACCCTGTAACCAAGGGTTGCCAGAAAGTAGCAAACGAATGTTGACGTGTCTCTGGCAAATTCAGAATTATTTAAAAAGTCCATCATTGCCTGCATAAATGACTTATCACCTTTACAAAATTCATTAACAAAGCCCTCAGGCTTACTAGCCATTTCCAGGCAGATCAGACTGCTGATCAGTTCATAGCTGATGTGTTGTCGGGAAGCTTTTTCAATGAGGGCAAAGTCTGCCTGTTGGCTATGGTGCATGGTGGCAAAAAAGGTATCTTTAGGTTTGTTCATGAAAGGGTTTTTCTTATTTTTATTAATATACACTCTTAGTATCCGCTCATCCCTTTCTCTGCCGTCAAATCATGTATGAAGATTACGCACATTGCCATCTTCCCTATCTGTGGTGCTTACTTCTTTATTGAAAGAATAGTCTACTATTTACATTGTATCTGTTTCATACTTATTTTTCTTTTTTAGCACGGATAAAATAGAGCTTCTAATGACCAATTGTACATCTATACACCGATAACATATGACAAAGATACACAGATTAGTAGATTTATGAAATTATATTATGTATTTTATTTTAAACATTGTTAAATAGGTTTAATCTTATGCGTTTCTTTCCCAACTTTCCCTCAAAATGTTTCCTAATGGTGAAAGAGCAATCAATCGATCCAAGAATTTTACAAATTGCTGCCAAGATCAAAAGGCTCCGGATAGAAAAAGGCTATAGTTCCTATGAAAAATTTGCCTACGATCATGACCTGCCAAGAGTGGGCTATGGTAATCATGAGAAAGGCACTAACTTTACTTTTGCAAGTCTGCTTCGGATTTTAGATATCCATAATATAAGCATGAAGGAGTTTTTTAAAGATTTAGAGGGATAATTTTTA
Organism: Rhodocytophaga aerolata; assembly: GCF_030503435.1. Lineage (GTDB taxonomy): Bacteria > Bacteroidota > Bacteroidia > Cytophagales > 172606-1 > Rhodocytophaga > Rhodocytophaga aerolata. Next base: position 13,514 of record NZ_JAUKPO010000042.1, on the reverse strand, counting down.
TCATTTTTTATCAACCATTTTACCTGCCTAGAAATAGATAATCATAAGGTAGACTATGGATGCTTTTATTTTGAACAGAATCAATTATGAGCACTTTACTTATCACATATTTGCAGCACACGCGTAAAAAGAACGAAAGATGATATCATAGCAAACGAGGGTGGCCTTATAGTTTAAAAAAGAACATGTTCTTAAGCTGGGAAGACTAATAAATTTTTTACACGGCAGGCAAGATGATAACCCATTCTAGCAATTAAACTTTCTCTAGTTGCTCAAGAAAAACAAATAAAACATCAGTCATTGCCCACGTTGTTATATTCCATAAGGATCACGATGGCAAACCGCCTTCCCTGGTTAAGATAGCCCAATGCTTATATAGATGAAATTTTAAAACCCTCCAGGAGAAATATTTCCTCCGGATGACCTTTATAAGCCGCTCAGCAAAAATGAATTAAGATAGAAGCATGGATACTGAAAATGTTATTTATCTCCTTCTTTTTCTATAGAATGCCCCCTGTTTTTTATTGTTCAGATTTCAGCTGCTTTAAAACTTCTTCAATTAATTCAAGTGGGCTTATAGCCAATGCGCTTGCCAGTGCAAATATAGTGGTCAACGTAGGTTGTCTTTTTCCTTTTTCCAGTAGATAGATATATTTCCTATCTACATTACTTCTTTCGGCTAATTTCTCCTGTGTAAGCCCTTTCTGTTGTCTTATTTTATAGAGAACAGCCCCGAAAACTTGCCCGATGGTATCCATGGAGGAAAAATAAGCAGGCAAAGTTCAGTAAAACAGGAACTATAGTTCCTAAATATAATAAAATTGCGTATATTTGGTAATTACTTAAATTTTATTCAACCTGTTTAACTATATGCAATCTGACGCATCTTTGATAACACCTGAGCTTATTGTAAAGCTGATTAAAGAAGAAATGAAATCTCATAAATTAATCTATGGGTTAAACGATCTGCTGATTATTACCGAGCCCTATTATTGTGATTTAACACATAGTATACTTACCTTAACAGGATTCAGCGTAGAAGAGCAAAATGAAAATTTATATAATTTGTATGATGAATGGATGAAAAGTTATCTGAGTATAGATGCGTATGAGTTCCATCAAGAGTTAGATACGATGGCACATAAGTTGTATCAAAAGCTAATTAGCCTGAAATTAAAACATCAGCACAATGAGTAAATAAATCTACTATAGACTATTATACTAGCCAATAGCGGTCAAAAAGTCGCTTAACGCTCATGGGTGTAAACAGCTTTCCCATGGAAGTCCGATATCCGTCCATATTCAACTCAGCTGCTATAGCGGCAAGGGTCCACCTTTCTTTTCTCAGCCTTACAATGATTTTAGCTGCTTGTTTATTAGCCAGCACCTCTTTGGCCTTTTCTGTTCTGCTACTGCCTCCCTTCACTCGATGCTCATAAGTGAAGTTTTGAGGTGAACCTAACCTGATGCCGGCTTTCTTTTTTACCTCCAAAGCTGCTTTAGTACGCTGGGAAATCATCTTGCGTTCCTGCTGGGCAAGGGCAGCAAAAATATGGATGGTAAACTCATTGGCTTCGGGCAGGTCACAGCAGAGGAATTTTACCCCACTATCCATGAGTGAAGAAATAAATGTTAGATTTCGAGACAGCCTATCTAGTTTTGCAATCAGCAAAGTAGCTCCTTTTTGATTAGCCAGGCTGATGGCTTTTTGCAATTCTTTTCGACTATCATTTTTCCCTGATTCAATGTCAGTGAATTCTTCCAGAATGTGACCTTTGTTTTTAATATAACTTTCCACCACTTTCCGCTGTGCTTCCAGGCCTAAGCCAGACTGCTCCTGACCTTTAGTAGAGACTCTATAGTAGGCAATATAGGTTTGCATACATATATATAATAGATTGTTAACAATTCATTGTAGAGGTTTGGTGGTTATACTCCCTCCTTGCTCCTACTCATATTGACTAAGCTTATCTTCCACTTTTCGAAGCTTCGCATACAAGTCCTTTCGCTCCTCAAATGAAAGTTCACTCCATTGAATTTTCATCTGCATAACGTAGCGGTTAAACTTATCCTTCATTTTGCTTACCTCCAGGGTGTCCTCCGGAGAGATTTTCTTGAGTTCAATCATGCTTTTTTAAATTAATTGGGAAATATAGCCAAATTTATCAGATCATAAACGTGCGTTGCTGAGTTGTGACAAAAGAAATTTTTTTGTAGATTGAGAAAATTTACGTTTCACTCCTCTTCTATGAACATCTATATAGCCTACTACCGGGTCTCTACCCAAAAGCAAGGTCTGAGTGGGCTTGGCCTCTCGGCTCAACAAAAAATGGTCGCAGACTTTTGCAAGAGTGGAACACTACTAGCAGAGTTTACCGATGTTGAATCAGGAAAAAACAGTAACCGACCAGAACTTTTAAAAGCGATCACACTCTCAAAAGCCAAAGGAGCCTTACTGGTGATTGCCAAACTAGACCGTCTTTCTCGTAATGTATTTTTTATTTCATCGCTACTAGAATCAGGCGTAGCATTTAAAGCTTTAGATATACCGGTTGCGGATCATTTCACGGTGCACCTGTTTGCTGCGCTGGCAGAGAAAGAACGCAAGATGATCTCAGAGCGGACCAAGGCAGCCTTGGCTGCAAAAAAAGAGAGAGGCTATAAGTTGGGTAGTCCATATCTTACTCTCACGGATGAGATAAGAAAAAAAGGCACAGCTAAGTTGATGGAGAATGCCAGAAGTGATGAGCATTGGGTAAGAGCTCTGACCGTGATCCGGCTCTTACGCCAGAATGGGTCAACCTATCGAGCCATTGCCCAAGAACTAAATCAAGCCGGATTCAAAACCCGCTATGGCAAAGCTTTTCATCCCATGGCTGTCAAAAGGCTCTATGAGCGGGAATTGCAAAAAGCCTCCCCTAACTTAACCTAGCTTTCATGAACTAAATTAACTCATCCTTCTTATTTATATTCTAATGGGCATGTTTGATCATCTACGAATTGATCTGAATCTGCTGCCGGTAAATGAAGAAGAGAAATGTTTGCTTGCCAGATCTTAGCCGGGGAGTTTGAAACCAAACGCTTGCAGAGAGATTTAATCATGATAGAAATCACAACTGATGGCAAACTAATATGGGCAACTTTTGACAACGAGCTCTATTGCTCAGACGATGACTCGCTGGAAGAGTACTCTAAGCGCTTCATCTAATGAACAACTTTTTGACATGCCTTGACCTGACTAAGTATAAAATAGCTGGCAAACAAAAAAGGCTCCGGAATACTAAGCTATAGTAAACCCTTTCCCGTTGCATTCGCAAAACTCCGGAACTATGGCTAACGGCAATGCTTTCCAGGACATCGACCAATAGTGATAAAGATAGACAAGCGATAAATAGCAAAGGCGTAATTGACTTTTTGTACCAAAAATTAACAAGGGCAATGGGCGTTAAGAGGGTGATTGAGGCGTGAAGAAACCAGTCAACTATTGTAGCCCGGTTAAACAGAAGATCACTAATAGAATTGGAATAACTCAACTGGGTAAGCAGGAAATTGAGCGGACTGAAAAGGTTAAACACCAACAGTAAACTGATTAGTAGTAGCCAAGGACCGTACAAAGATGCGTTACCCATAAACTGAAAGGAAGGTTGCTTGCCAGGTGTAGGTGTTGGATTGGTCATTCGAGTGGCTTTTAAGGTTATTACCTAAACAGGTGTTATTCTTTACCCAATGGCTTTTTTAGAACTGATAATGAGTGTAATTTTTCATTGCTCCGTCTTTATTCTTATTAGCCTCCCCGCTTATTTAATTTACATCCTTTTTTAGTAAGTAATACCCAAGTGTAAATCTATAAGGTCCCTACTTAAATACTATTAATAAGTATCCATTTATTTTAATACCTGTATTAGTGGTTGCTGTAGCAAGGTCTCAATTTCTACCTTTTGAGCGTGCTGATTTTCTTGTTTGGTTTTTGGCCAAAGATGAAAGCCTCCCCTCCATATTCCATCTATATCCCAGTTTCCCCAGATGCCATTTTCATCTACTTCCCCTGTGTAGAATACGGTATGGGAGCTATAGAACTTGGTCATGCTACAGCTGAGAACAGCTGTATTGTACACTCCTTTCCAGCTAAAAGATCCTATATCATCATTACCCCTTCCAGTAATAAGGGCATTACAAAAAGTGAAGCTACATTGCATTAAATGTTTATCTCCTGGGTAATAGGAATAGAAACCTTCCCACTCTCCGCTGGGAAATAAGGGATGCATTTCGTGGGTTTTCATATCTTGGGACATGTATACAAGATAGTAGAAAAGTTAATAGATGATTAATTAAATAAAAAAGAATAGTAGATTTTGGATATATGACATTTAAACGCTATTATAACGTTTAAATGTCATATATTGGCAGCTAATGATTATAAACTATTTCTAACTCACTTATTCCTCTCCTATGCCTAAATTCAATCGTGCCCATTTTAAAGCCAATGCAAAAGTCTTTGATAAACAATGCGCCTGGTGTGGCACTGAATTCTTTGCTTCCAGATCTCAAGCGCAGTACTGCTCTTCTACCTGCCGGGGCTATGCTTCACAGGCTCGTAAAGGGGATGAGCTGGTGCCCTGGCCTACCCCCGACCCTACCATTGAATCACTCATGAGCCAGGTAGCTTTTCTCAAAGGACAACTTACTCAGGCTTATAAACAGATAGATGAATTGAAAGCTATAATTGATTCTCAAAACTTAATTAAATAGTAGAAGTCTTTTATAGAATATAAATCCTACTTCGAGGGTTTTGTCATATTTGTCGGGTTATTTCCCGACTTTATAAATATAATATTATTTAATATTATATTTATCCAATTTAAATAAACATGTTTAATACAATTTGGCTAAAACTCGACTAATTTAATAGAATATAATTCCAATAAGGAATTATATTCTATTAATACATTTTTAAATGCTTTCTAAATAAAATAGCTACTAACTAATTAGTAGCTATTTTATTTACTATTACTTATTAAAGCTCCATAAATCCCTTGTAATCAATGATTTAAAACTTCAACTATGACAGATACCACGATGAATTATGACAATTACCACTAAAACACTTCATTTATTATGACAGATACCACTACAACTATGACACTTACCACTATAAACTATGACAGATACCACTACAACTATGACACTTACCACGAAACATCTGAATTATGACATATACCACTATTTAATTCAACACCAACTATGTATTTAACTTAACTATGACAGATACCACGATGAATTATGACAATTACCACTAAAATTTTTAAATATGACACATAACTCGAAACTAATCTAATTATGACAGATACCTCGAAATGATTGAAATAATTATGACAACTTGATTTAATTGTCATAATTATTTGTATTTTGAGCAAAATACTTACTATGAAACTAAAGCCTCAATTTGAGCTCTTTAAGACTCAAGAGAATAGAGACCTGGCTCAGCATAATAATTTAATTACCGGTAGATATAGTATGGGCGTAATCGAGAGCCGGATATTTATTTCAATGCTTGCTCGATTGAACAAAAGTGATACATCATTCGATTGGATAAGAATTCCTATAAATGAAGTAATTTCTACTTTAGATGGGGACAGTTATAAATCATTGAAAGAAGCATGCGACAACCTAACTGGTTTTAAAATTAATGCAAAGAAGAACGAAAAAGACACTTTCGATTTTGTTGTTATAGTTGCACGTTGTATGCATAAAAAAGGTAGTGGCTACATTTATTCTAAATTTTTTGATGATGCAAAACCATTTTTGCTACAATTAGCTGGTAATTTCACTACTGCAGAACTCTATCAATTGACTCAGATCAAAAATCCTCATGCAATTCGTATTTACTGGTTGTTGAAATCTCTCTTTAATACTAATCAATACAAAATTTCTATATCTGAATTGAAAGCAATGCTTTTTGGTAAGGAAGCCCAAGATAAATATGATTTATATGCTGACTTTAAGAGAAGAATTATCATTCCTGTTCAAGATGAACTCAAGACAAGTGATAGACCTTTTTCATTTAAAGAGATTAAAGACGGTAGAGCGGTCAAAGAAATTATATTTCAAGTAAATGTGGGCCCTTCGAACAGTTTAGAAAAAGAATTTGAAGAACCCATTTACAATCTTTTAATTAGCCTGGGAATAAGTATTAAAAGTATTCCTAAAATAGCTGAATTAATAAATGAAGGTATTATCAATGAAGACTATATAAATCACGTAATCTCAGTTAAGAAGAAAGAGAAATCTACAGGCAAAATTAAAAGCTTAAATGGCGCCATCTATAAAGCTATAGTTGATCTTCATTTGATGGAAGAATTCAAATCATCAAAGAATAAGGCTAAGACCAGCAAAATTGCTACGAAATCACAAATCGAAGTTTTGCAACAATTAATATCAATTAATAAGGCTGAAGAACTATACAAAGAAGCTATTGCAAAAGGAACGACAACATACCCTTTTAATGGTTTTGTGAAAATGTTAAAAGTAAATAAAAATATAATTGTAGAAGGATTTAGTTACTAACTATACTTACTAATTCTTAAAATATAAATTATTAGTATAAAAAGTATTATATGTATTAATATAAATTTTAGTATTAAACATATTAATAAGCATAAAAGTATTTTTAATTTAATACTTTCGTAGAGTTCTAATCTAATTGTAAATACAAAACATTTGATATGCATTAATTACTATTTTTGTCAAAAACCATGAAAGTATTAGCTATTGTAAATAACAAAGGTGGAGTAGGCAAAACTACCTCTGCACAAAATATAGGAGCAGCACTTGCTAAAAGTGGAGGCAGAACACTAATGATTGACTTAGACGCTCAAGCTAGTTTGACTAGGTCGTTCGGTTTTTCACAAGAAGAAGTAGACACAAATGTTGGATCTTTTATCTTAAATGAAGCTAAGTTCGAGCAGGTAGTACTTTCCAATGGCCTATTAGATATATTACCCTCTTCTGTGGCTTTAACAGCAAAAGAAGAAGCAATAAAGTCTGCTGCAGTATATCCCTTCAATTTAAAGATAGCTTTAGACAAAATTAAAAGTCGATATGATTATGTGATTATTGACTGCCCTCCTGCTCTATCGGGGTTAACAAGAATAGCACTAGTTGCATGCAGTGAGTATTTTATACCATTACAGCCCGAATTTCTTAGCTATGAAGGACTCAGAAATTTCTTACAATTTGCAAATGACATCCAGCAAATAAGTAATGGTATTTTGTTAGGTGGAGTTTTTGCTACACGCTACAATCCAAGAATAAGAAAAAAACTTAGTCATGATTTGATTGCTAGTGCATCTGAACAATTACAAGATAGGTTCCTGCAAACTTATATTCGTGATAACATCGCATTATCTGAGGCACAAGCCAAGGGCATTAATATTTTTGATTATGCTCCTGAAAGTAATGGGGCTGCTGATTATTATAATCTAACTAAAGAAATTCTTGAGAGAATAAACAATTATGGCGAAAGAAAATAAAACATTTGATTTTAAACCTCTTCCTCAAATTAAACAAGCGATTGTAGAGCAAACTGTAGCAGATGACAATTCTTTAAGTAAGGTCACTGCCTTTGTACCTTCTACTATCATAGAAAAAATGAAAGATTGGGGCCATTGGGAAGGAATGACACAAATTGAGATCATTAATGAGGCATTAAGTCAATATTTTAAAGATAAAGATGTTAAACCTCGCCCTGAAAAAGTCCGTAACCGAAAAAAAGTAGGCAGAAAACCAAAAATTAAATAAAAGTATTATATGGTATAATACTTTTAAAACGCACACCTCTTTTATAATGTATAATACATATTAAAAGTATTATACATTATATATGTAGCATACTTTTAATAATATTCTTTGTTCTTTATTGACAAAGTTTTAAATATATATCCTTGGAAATATGGACTTGAGAAATACATTTGATTTATTAAGTTTGAATTAAAAGTATAATACTATTTGATAGTATAAAAAGTAACAAAAAAATATATTAAATAATACTAATTAAAAGCATTAATTGTATTGAAAATATAGTTAGTACAAATGAAATTGATATGGTTAAGTAGAAATATGAAACAAATTTAAATAGACATAAAACATGACTTAGAAAAGCTATTAGGAATAGTCAAGGGCATTATATCTCATAGTATAGAGATTACTTGATAAGGGTTAAAAGTAAATAGTAATACTACTGTACCTGCCGAAGATCTTTCGGTAATTGTGCATTAGTCTAAAGTCTTTGCTGGCGCAACCATAGAATTCTAGGGAAAGGGGAAGCCATCATCCCTTGTATTTCCTGCAGTTCAAGACACAGCAAAGTCATTGAACGGTAACCAGCCTCTGCCAATGCGCTAAAAAATATTTAGGCTTAGGCCTGACCAAAGGCATAAGACCTGTCACATCACAGCCGGGTGATTCATTAAGCACTTCGCAGAAGACACCCTACATGTTTCTTAAGTCTTCTATGAGGCGATTAACAGGTCTGCATACGTATTAAGCCTTACCATAAAAAGAATTATGTGAGAAATAGGAGGGGAGTGTGCTCTCTATTGTCAGGGAGCGTATTGTTAAGCCATCCATGGACCGGAATGTGGCAGAATCAACAAAAATTGGTAGGTGTTTTGCTACTGATGGGAAAGAAGGTTGCTTTTTTCTCCTATTTATAAGATTCATAGGGTCTAAATTGAAAAAAGAACAGTTACGATTATTTAGTACTTATTCTTCTAAGGATATAGGATTGTTTTTCTTCAAACTCATTTCTTCCTTTGCCAGTGCTGATTATATCAATGGTCAATTTTGCCTCGAATCCTAGCGCAATGAGTATTTTGAGTAGCATTTTTGGTGCCTCTGATCCAAGTTTATCATTTTTTATATTCACAATGGTGGTATAAGAAAAGTGGTGCTCAATAGACCATTTTTTCAATACTCCGTGATTTTGTTCTAATAGATTTAGCTCGTATTGAACAAGTCTGAGAGCATCATTGTAGGAGTACGATCTATAATTTTTAAAGTCATCTTTTTTTGGCTCATCCATTGATTGTAAGGTTGCTATACAGATACTTTTATCTTTTCAGGTGGTAAATTTAGAATTAATCGAATAAATTTAATATATAATCTTGTATAAAGATACCAGTGTCCCCGTATGAAAGGGCTTCTCCCTATCTTTTGATGATTTGAGCTACAAATGGCTTAAGTGGTTTCCTTTGTAGGTTAGCTAAGTACCCATCTGCGCTTCTTCTATAGCATCTACTGGAAGAAAGGCAGCCTATTTTTTATGTTTTGGCTATGCTTTTTTCTGATTTTGTGAAGCATAGCTAGGGAAACAATAATCTCTATATCCTCAAATCTGATAGCTGCTAAATGCTTTGCTGTTAATTCATCAGCGTCAGATACAATAAAGGAAATTTCATAAAGTAATTCACTACGCATCCCTTTATTTTGCGTGAACCATTCAAAAATATCCTATTTGGATGCTTCTATCACTGAGTTGAAAGTTTGCATTCAAAAATGAACATTCCATGGTGGAGCAGTCAAGAGCTAGTTTTTCGACTCTGGAGTAAAACCAGACTAGATACGTCTGTCAGGCTTTTTCTGCCTTTTCTCCACGCGAAAGAATCTTAGGTTCCCTAGCAGTGTATTTATCTTTAATAAAATCATTAATCCAGATCAGCTTCCTTTCTTTAGATCCCTCCCCACAAGGTTGCAGGCGGAAATGGCCAAATACCTTGAACGCATCCGATTTTACAAGGGTAGTGAAGTAAGTAGAATCAATGATTTCTACCGGGAAAGTAGATTCGTTCTGATAGACACAATTGATGGTTTTGTCCTTGATCTGTTTTTTGCGTGCAATATATTTGGTTTCAACCAGTGCATATTTCTGAATATCTCAAAACTAACCACTAACTCTACAAGAGAAGCCGATTTGTCTTTGATGCTCTCTGGCAGAAAACTGTTTTCTTCATTAAAATCGTATTTATAGGTAGCATCTATAACGGTAGTAAGCATGTTTTTATAAAAACTCATCAGAGAAACAGCTATTCCTTCTTTTTCACGCTTAATGGAATAAATTGTAATAGCCAATAATTTATTTGTGTATATGCCCTGGCAAGTTTCTACTTCACCCCGTAAATGCCATAACTTTTTTGCAGTTTTTTCATCGTTCGTTATTAAACACATCCATGACTGCTTGCGATACATACCTGACTGGGGGTTTTAACAGCAGAAAAGATTAATAAAGCTTATTAAGCATCTCTTTTTTGGAGAATAAATAATCATAACTTTCCGGATCTACTGCTATCTGTCCAAAGGTTTTATTATTGTAGAGGCGATCAGTGATGGGAAATTTATTTTTGTCAATTTTAATAATTATTGAATAAACGGTTTAATTTATTAGTACTTTCTAAAAAAGTTTCCCCCATCTTATCTTACGTAAAATGAGGGAAGGATTATAAAAAGCCACTTATTAGCGGTTTAAATACATCACCATAAAACAAATAAAGAGCAGCAGGGAAACAAAGCAGCCAGCTATTCCATATTTACCAAAAGCAAAAAAGAAAGCTGTTTTGGGATCATCAAACCGGTACTGCTTGGTTTCAAAATTCGCTACCTTGGATGCCGTGTTTTTTTCAAACTCGGATACAATAGAGGTAATCTGTGTAATCGCCTGCCCACTATGAGAAACAAATTCCTCTTTGGCCTTTTGTGTTTCTGCAGCAAAACTTTTAAAAAGCATAATGATCGATTCCCTGGATTCTTTGCTTGTTTTCTCAGAAATAGAGGCCGCCAGATAATTGACATAGAAAGCCGGTAGCAATTCATTGACTGTTTCCAGTTGTACACCATACCGGCGAAGCATTAGGGCACAGAAGTCTCTTTTCTGCTGTTCTGTTAGCATTTTGCCTGAAACATCATTGGCATCTAGCATAAATTGCGATTTTAAATTAAGGATAGTGTAAAAGTTAAAGTTATTCTTTGGCAGCCTTTGTTTTTGCTACAAAAGGTTATCAAAGCTGATATTTAATCTATTAATTGCTTTTTGGAACAATATTTTTGAATACGTAATTGCTGCATCTATCCCTAAACCTGATTTGAGTACTTCCTTTACTCTATTTTGAGCCGGATCATTCTTGTCTTCAGTAATATTGTAGTAATGAACCGGTAGCTTTTTAGCCGAAGTGTAGGCTTCTAAAAGCTCTTCCTGCTCTTGGTCAAAATCAAAATGGCCATTTTTCATTACATACATAGGCACCGTTGGCCCTGCCACTTTGTGAAGTTCTTTCAAATAAGAGAATGTTTGAGAAAAGATGTTACCACCGCCTACTACTATCAGGAAAATAATTTCTAGGTTCAATGCTTCTAATAACTCAGGCAGAATTTCATTTTCTTCTATTAAATAGAACGGCAGTTGTTCAGAAATAGCAGCACCCAAATCACAAATAAATAACTCATCTTCGCTTTGAGCAATTTCCTCTAAGAAATCGTTAAACAAGGCCCGGTCTATCTGCTTTCTTTTATTTAAAAATGTTACGCGTATAGGATTCCGATAGGCTAAATAAATAGTGGTTGTTTTAGTAGCATCATCCATTTCTATAATAGTAGCTTTTCTAAACTTCTCGGCCAGCAAAAAGGTTAAAATAGATTTACCAGATCCGCCTTTAGCTTGGGTGATAAAAATTAATTGTTTCTTTTTCATTTGAATAGTTTTTAAAATTTAATTGTGGAAAATGTTAATTAAGTACAGGAAGATGTTTGAGTAAAATGCTATTGTCCTCACAGAAGCGAGACAAAGCCAAGGATTGATTGTTGCTGAATTCAAAGAATAGGTTTTTATAAGCAAGGATTATAGAACCTCCCTTATAGGTTTTATGTATACTTTTTAAGTACTCAAGACATGAAGTAAACATATTACCCCCTGCAATAACTACAGCAAAGCAAAGCTGGATATCAGCAAGTTTGAGATATTCCATTATCACCCCATCATTAGCTGGAAGATAAAAGGGAATTTCACAGGAGTCCCTGGAAGACAGATCGCAGATGAAATAGTCCAATGTGCTTTGTTCTACCTCTTGAAAAAATTGGAGAATCCGGCTTTTGTCATAGATTCCATTCTTGTTATGTAAGGAAAAAATCATGGGATTCCGGAAAGGCAGTATAGTAGATATACTTCGGCAGAAAGTATCAAAATCAGCGATTTGGGCTGTTTGATTTTCCCCTGCTATGAAAGTAGATACTGCTGTTTTACCAGATCCGCCTTTTGCCTGTGTCGATAAAATGATTTGCTTTGAAGCAATTACTGTTGTTTCCATATAAATGATTAAATGTAATTTAATAGTTGAAGTTAGACTATAACTTAAACTGTTGCAAGAAAAAAAAGAATAAAATTTATCTATTCTTTATTTTCCTTGTTTTTACTAAACAAACCAGCATATGGATTTACCCTAGGTTTGTCTTCTGTATTTTTAGGAATATACTTATAATCATCATCTTCCTGCTCTGCTTGTACTTTTTTACTCTCTTCTGCTTTCTCCTCCTTAATTACCTGTATACCCGAAAAGGTATCCACAGTAGGGGGAAGAGTTACTACTTTGGAGGGGAGAGTAAAGAATTGGTTTTTAGCATATCGTTTAATGATTAGATAAATCATATTACGATTAATAGGAATACCTAAGTCTTCAGATATCCTTTTAGCAATAATGTCAGCAGGAAGTTTCTCTGAAAAATACTCCTGCTTATAATAGTAAAACAAGAGTTGATTACGCTTTCCTTTCTTCAAAGCATAAGCTTCTAGTATATCTTCTTTCGTTATTTTTTTCATGTTGACTAATAATAGACAAATATTAGACTAATTATTGACTATTCCTAATCAAAATAGAACTTTTGACTAAAAATAGACTAATAATAGACTAATAATAGAAAGAAGCTAGGTTAAAAAGGAAATTTTACTCAAAAAGCTAGAAATTGAGCAGAAAGGTATATCTTTGGAGATCGTATTCTTGGTAAAGAATAGCTAGATGTGTTCCATTCACTAAATAACTCAATTCCCTCTGGTCAGTTCGTTACATGAGCTCATTGGAACGATCTAGCCTCCACCTAACGGATGGAGGAAAAAGCCCTTACCTCCGTAGTCGGACGGGTAAAAAGGGTACACATACAAAGGCTAACTACTCTATGAAAAAGCAGTCAGACAAAGCCCAAGGCAGCAAGGATGCTGTCAGCGGGAAAGAGGTCAAATCCCGTAAAGGCATTGGTGGACCCAAGCCTAAACCGGAGGAGCAAAAAACAAAGTATGCTGTCGGCAGCTTTTATCTAACCAAGGCAGAAAAAGAGGTATACGACAGGGTGTTTGAGCAGTCGGGCATCAAAAACCAGACACAGTTTTTCCGCAAACACTTTTTTGGAGGTGGTTTGAAATTGCACTATTTTGATAAAAATACCGAGTTAATATACGATAAATTAGGCGATATTCAAAG
>NZ_JAUKPO010000041.1 GCF_030503435.1 Rhodocytophaga aerolata | reverse complement strand
GCACTACCCTATGGCTGCCTAATGTTGCACCGGCTAATCCATAGTTCACGTTAAGGTATGGGTATTGGTTTCTGGTACAGCCAATGGGCAATCGGAAGTTGAATAAATCTTAGTAGCCTATCTCCATTTTTTACGTAGGTATCGCCTTTGATCTATGAAGGTTTAAGATATTCCTATAAAACTTTGCAAGATAATTCTGGAGTAAGACCTAGAACTAGTGGGCAATCCATTTCTACTCGAGGCGTATCAAGAAGGGGTTACTGAATTTCATTCATAGTTGCCGCCCACATACCGCTACTGAGAAAGAAGAAGTTATATAAATACCCTCTTTAAAAAATCTTCCTCTTTTGGAATATAGACGACTAGAATAAGACGAAAAAGCTATGCCTGTGCTAGGGCCGGCTGACCAAAAAATACTTCTTTATCAAGCACCATCTTTTGCCAGGCAATGCCATTTTCTACAAAGGAAACAACAGATTCAAACCCTAAACGCAGATACGCTTGTATAGCTCTGGTATTTTCAGCCAATATTTTTAGCTCGCAATGTTCAATCTGCATATGACGGAACAATTGATTTATTAAATTCCGGATAGCATCCGACCCATACCCTTTGCCTTTCTGCAAGTCTTCGCCAATAAGTACATCTATTTGTACTGCATTACAAATACGATTAATTTCATGATAATTAATCTGTTCGATAGGCTTACCATCCGCTAAAATAACGAACGAGCGTCCTTTCTGCTGCTGCAAAGCCTCGGACGACTGCCATTCGTTCCGTAGATCTGTTAACGAAGGAATCCGCGAACTATACCGGTCGCCTTGCCAGCCGGAACCGGCATCATGCTGTGTAGCCCACGTATAAAACAGAAAAAATTCTTCGGGATTAATGGCTTTTACTAATGTACGTTTTCCTTTTAAAATCATCAAAGGGAGCAGTTAGTATATATAAAAACTTTTTATATTTTAAGTATAATTACTTAAGTAGCAAGTACAGGTATTCATTCGTTTACCCAAATATTATTTGCTATTAAGACTTTATCGCGTTACTATTTATAATTTTAATAGGGATAAGCAGGGTTACAAAATTACTATATATTGATGTAATAAAAAATGCACAAAATACTGTTTTTATATAAGTATTTATTGATTTTTTAGGTAGAAAACACACATAGTAACATTCGCTACCAATTGAACGCCAAGAGATAAAGCTTAAACGTTGCATCAATACTTTTTTGAACTAAACTTATCCCGGCAAACAACAACTCGTAGCAGTACATTTCTAATAACCCCTACCGCCCCTTGTTTGCTGGTAAGCAGCTATAATATCAGATAAGCTGTCACCAGGTGCTGTCCACAGTGTTTGCTTGTACGGAAGTTATTTGCTGGAGGATGACTAAATCTTGTATTTTTATGGGATAGGCATTAAAAAACCGTTGCTTGCGACTGTCGCAAGCAACGGTTTTTTAAGCTGGATACTACGTATACTTACATAACCAGCTACTATATGTAGGTAAATTAGGTATACTAGGTAAATGGCCGTTTGCAGGCCTACCTGAAAAAGGTTTTTAAAAATGGCTACTTTTCTCTGCGTAACTCCAGTTTGTAAGGGCCAAATGAATATTCGCCATTGTTTAGCAAACGTACAATTAACTCTTCTTGACTGAAGGGCAACTGTTTTCTATGAAAACGCTTCATGCCTCTGGCATACAAACTTTTAAAACTATCATATACGCCTAATACACCCCGGTCTTTGGATGAAAACACTATTACTTCATTCTCTGATATCGCTGGCATATGTCCTCCTCTAAATTTTACTAGTCCTACTATGTTAACACCACTTTATCTGTTTTAGTATATCCTGGCTTGTGTTAAGCAGCCGCTGTAATAGCTAACCTGTACAAAGTTGCTTACCAGATATGTATGTATACCGGTAAATTGTATACAACTAAGCTTACCAGATTATACGTAATTTAGCTATCAGGTTTACACCTGCTTGAGGTTTTAATATTGAAACCCTTTTATAGCCCTAGAATCATCAGACATTAGAGATAGAAAGTCTGAGAGATATATTTACCTTATAGCTATGCTCATGAAAGCATTCTTTCATTATTAGGGGAAGCAGTTGAAATATGTGCCGCTGCACTTCTAGCAGTGTATCGGCTGTTACCTCAATCTCTGGCATTTCCTGAATTATCGCCGAGAAGCCCCTGGTCTTTGTTTTATTAAAAACAATATTTATTTCTCTCATATGTGTTCCTTTCCGGCAAATAAGGTAGCCTGCTTGCTGGGTAACAGGAATTATATTACTCTTTTACTTTTTCTCAATCTAAAACCTACAGTTAATAGGTATATTCATTGGCTTACCAACCCATAGTTGTATGTTACTAACAACGCAATAAGCTTTATAGTTGCTATCCACCATTTTCATTCACTTAATCACTCTTTCTTTGAGACAAAATGGAGCTAGCAATTCGCTTGTATACTACCGTATATCCCAGGGATGAGAAAGGCAAATAATTACCTGAATGTAGCAACCGCTTACCCTGATTAGAATTAGGGTAGCCCCAATTCGAGTTACCTTCCCTATACTTACGTGTTGTTACCATCGGAAAACATATAACCGAGTATGGTATCGGATATTTATTAAATTTTAGTTGCTGCCTACCCATCCTTTATGTAAGAAGCCAGGAGGATTAGGTGTGTAGCTCTTTTATAAAGCAGATCACATATGCTAAACTGTAAACATGTGCCAGGTACTTCTATCATTCAGCATGAGTTTACAAAACAGCTGGCCTTGCTATCATTGTACAAATTGGATTAGCCAGGATACAAATCTGTTAAAATCTATAAAACTTCAAAACGGATATAATACGGTATTTATAAAATAAGTATTTCTTACAAACTTTTACGTATTAGTACTCAATGCATTACTTATCCGGACAATAGCTGTTCTTTAGTAATAGATACTAGGTTGGCGTAATATAAATTGGTATATAGTATCCGGGTAAGCATTTTGTACGTTCATTATCGTACTTGTATATGTAATGAATCTGTTAAAGGATGAGCAGGCCAGCTACCCAGTAACGTATATTCGGGTATTCCGGGTGAAGCACCTGTTAATGCTCTGAAAAGGAATTCAGAGTTTCGACGATTGATCTTTACATACTTTAAATTTTATCTGCTATGATAAGAGTAGTACTTGCTGACGATCATAAGATTATCCGTGATGGGGTGAAGGCACTCCTGGGTAATGAAAAAGATATACAACTAGTAGGAGAAGCAGCGAATGGCTTGGAGTTACTGGACTTGCTTACACGCGAAGAGGCAGATGTAGCAGTGGTGGATATAAATATGCCTGGTATGGATGGCTATGAGGCCACTAAACAGATTAAAGATAAGTATCCGGTAAAAGTGCTGATTCTCTCTATGTTGGATCATGAAAGCCATATCAATAAAATGTTTGAGGCGGGCGCCACAGGCTATTTGTTGAAAAATACCGGAAAAGAGGAATTTGTACACGGAATCCGGATGGTAGCCAGTGGGCAGAAATTCATTTGTACCGAAATTGCCTTGAGCCTGCTGGCCAAGGTAACCGGCCCCGCTGCCAAAACACCTTTTGCCACTTCTTCAAAAATCACTGGCAATGAGCTTTCTAAAAGAGAAATAGAAGTACTCCGCCTGATTGCTGATGGGCTTACCAATGCCGAAATTGCAGATAAACTTTTTACCAGCAAACGTACTATCGAGTCGCACCGGCAAAGCCTGCTGGAGAAAACACAATCCAACAATACCGCTACGCTAATCCGCTACGCTGTTTCCCATCACCTGGTAGATTAGCTTACCCCACAAAGAACTACCGATCAGGTAAAAGTCCTTTGTGGGGTGCTAATTGCCCCAGTAACTAGTATCTAAAAAGCATGACACGTATGACCATCCGGATAGCACAATACGTTAGACATTTATCTTTATTCGCTTCTCAGGCTTTTTACCGGATTAGTTAAGGCAGCCTTAATCGATTGATAGCTAACGGTGAGCCAGGCTATACACAAAGCCAGTACACCTGCCGCTATAAAAACGCCAATACCTATGTCGGTACGGTAGGCAAACCCTTCCAGCCATTTGTGCATTGCATACCAGGATACCGGAATAGCTAGCAAAAAGGCAACGAGCACCAGCCGGGAAAACTCTTTGGAAAGCAGCAGAGTAATGGTAAACGTAGAAGCACCCAATACTTTCCGTATACCAATCTCTTTGGTGCGTTGAGCCGCCATAAACGTAGCCAGTCCGAATAATCCCAGGCAGGCAATAAAGATGGTAATTCCGGCAAATATGGCAATGATCTGCCCAACTTTCTGTTCTGCATAGTACGTTTTAGCAAACCGTTCGTCCATAAAGGAGTAGGCAAAGGGGGTAGAAGCGTTAATAGCATTCCACTGAGTTTTCATGCTGGAAAGAAGACCTTCTATGTCTTTCGTTCTGGTTTTTACTATTATAGAACCATTGCTATTGCCCAGGAACATCAGCAAAGGGCCGATTGTGCGGTGTAACGATTCGTAATGAAAATCTTTAACCACGCCTATTACCCGGTAATTTGCTTTCGTACCCTGATTATCTACAAAACGGCCTATTACCTTATTCAGGGGATCATTAGTCCAGCCAAAAGCACGCATAGCTGCTTCATTAATAATTACTGCAGTAGAATCTGTTGGAAAGTCGCGGGAAAAGTTGCGGCCGGCTACCAGCTCCATGCCTAATGTAGGAATATAGTTGTGGTCTACCTGATATTGTTGTGTATTAACACTTTGGTCATTATTGTTCTCAGGTTGTACCACAGAAGAATTCCAGCTAGTGGGCCCTGCCGGAAGGTAGTTAGAAATACTGGCATTCACCACCCGGGAGTCTTTTAACAGTTGCTGCCTGAATACCTCTTCGTTTGCACCAAGTGACTGCGTATCGTGCAGCACTAGTACTTGTTCTTTGTCGTAGCCTATTTTTTTATCCTGCACATAATTTAGTTGCTTGTATACAACTGCAGTTCCTACAATAAGATTAGTCGAGATAAAAAATTGAAATACCACTAATGCACTCCGCAAACCCACGGTTTTTCCTCCCACCGATAGTTTTCCTTTTAATACCTCTATCGGCTGGAAAGAGGATAAATAGAAAGCCGGATAACTACCCGCCAGTATACCTATGAACAGGCCAAATACCAGCAGACCAATAATATACAGCGGATCAATAAATGTACGTAAGCTCAGTTGCTTGTCGGCCAGGGTATTGAATACTGGGATAGCTATATTAACTACTAACACAGCCAATACCAAAGCAAAAGCTGTTAGCAGAATAGATTCGGCTAAAAACTGACCTATTAATTGCTCTTTAATGGAACCCAATACTTTACGGATACCCACCTCTTTGGCCCGTTTGGCGGCTCCGGCGGTTGAAATATTCATAAAGTTTATGCAGGCTATCAGCAGCATAAACATCGCAATAGCTCCAAAAATATATACATACCGTATATCGCCGCCTGGCTCCATTTCAAACTGAAAATCGGAAAATAAGTGGATATCGGTAAGTGGCTGTAAAAACAAGCCGGCATGGTCTCCCCTTTTCTTCAGATCTTCCAGGCTAATGCCCATAAATTGTTTCAACTGAGGCCCCATGTATTTTTCTACTACCTGCGGCAGTTTGCTTTCCAGTTGTTTATACTGGTAATCTTTAGGCAGTACCAGGTACGTGTTAAAATTGAAGCTGACAAATACTGGTTGCTTCGATTCATCCAGACTGGCCATAGAGGCAAACATATCCAGATGGAAGTGAGAGTTGCTGGGTACTTTATCTATAACCCCAGTTACTTTGTAGGATTCTTTCCATGTTTTAAGCTGCAGCACTTTCCCCATCGGGTCCTGATCGCCAAAAAACTTCTGAGCAGTGGCCCTGCTAATGACGATAGAGTTTGGTTCATTCAGGGCAGTAGCCGGGTTGCCTTTAATAAATGGAATGGTAAAAACCTGAAAGAAGTTAGAATCTACATACGCAAAATGGTCTTCTTTGAAAGTCCGGTTTTCAAACGTAACCAGAGGGCTGCCGTTTACCCGCATTCGGGTAGCCTCCAACACTTCCGGATAATCATTTTTCAGGGTTTGCGCAGCTGGGGCAGGAGCCAGCGGTACAGCAATTTCATTTCCATTCAGCTTGCCCCTAAACACCACCCGGTAAATCTGGTCGGCTTTTTCGTTGTAGCGGTCGTAGCTTAGTTCATCCTGCACAAACAGCATAATGAGCATACAGGTAGCCATGCCAATAGCAAGTCCGGCAATATTCAGGGCTGTATATCCTTTCTGCCGCAATAAATTCCGGATGGCAATGGTTATATAATTTTTCAGCATATAGGTAAGTAGTGTAAGAATGTATTGTCTTCCCTACCAATAGTATCAATAAATTTGCCTTTTGTGCTAATATTCTCACATACAGCTATTTACTATATAATACAGAGAGCTTTCAACACATACAAAATGTTCGAAAACGGACACTCGCTGTACACTTGCGGACAGGCCGGAGTGGTGTAGAACAGGTGTTATTGAAAAGGGCAACGCAATTAAAAACTATCTCCTTTTGGTAACGTATGAAAAAACTATAAACCGGCTTTAGAGCACCAGCAGTTTATGGGTAAAATAGGTATTGTCGCCTAGCTGAACATGAAGGATGTACATTCCAGCTGCCAGGTTATGCGTATCCAGCCGGACCTGGTTGGTTGTGATTTTGCCTGCTACCATTGTATGTAGTTTGCCAGTAACATCATAAATTCTACATGCACGTATTTCCTGATCGTTGGCTACGTTGATAAATACTTCCCGGCTGGCTGGCTGCGGATAGATGGTAATTTGCTGAGCCAGTGGCTCCTGGCAAGCCTCCATCTGGCTTTTTACCTGCAGGCGTAGTTGTGGTAATAAAGCATAGGTTGCTGTACCTGGGCACTCGGTATTGCAGCCGTCCCGGTGGCCGGCCAATACATTTAGCAGGGAAGCACTGGTGTTATTGAGTGGATGTAGGGCACTGTTTAATGGATTGAGGTTTTCTTTTTGCATTTTCCAGCTGGTTAAACTTACCAGCGCCTCCAGTGCTTTGGAAGTGGGAGCTGTACTGGTAAAGGTGCCCAGCATACATATTCCCATGGTCCCGCGGTTTTTAGCACAAAAGTGCGCACCCAATACATTGTCCTCTTCTAGCTGGTCACGGCCATCCCGTCCTTCAAAGATGGTTCCATCCGGAGCAACCAGAAAATTATACCCTATATCATTCCATCCATTTACCTGGGTATGGTACAGGTATATATTACGGACTGCGGCTGTATAATCGGTTACGTTATTAGAAGTGGCCGAGTGATGCACAATTATATGAGCTACCTGGCTGGCTTCGGGCAACTGAGCAGGAGCTGGCAATCCGGTTCGCCATATATTCTGGCTGATGGTGGCAGGTTTCATACAATCTGTTGTTTCCTGCGAACGTCTGTACGCTTTAGTATCAAGCTGTGCTTGCCCTGCATTTAATAAATGAACTACTACTTCTCCCGACAAGCTTCCACTGAGAAATTTTATGCTCGTTACCGGCTTACTAAAAATAACCAGCGTAGAGGTAAGCTTACCAGTAGTATTTGTTTCCCGGGCATGTACCTCTTCTTTTAACAGAAAAGTATCTTTTCCGGCTAGGATGTAAACATCATTCAGAACCTGGGAAGCCTCTGTTTGCAAAGCTAGGCTGGTAGCTTCTGCAGGAAAAGAAAGTGTATAGCTGGTGCTGGGGTGTACTGTTGTTTTATAAATGGTATGATATGAACTGGATGGATCAACCGGCTGGGATGGAACTAATGACACTTGCGAACATGCTTCTCTAGCTAGACCAATTAACAAGAAAACAAGAAGAAACAAAGAGTACGTATTTTTCATACACTAATAAACAAACTTTAACAAACATTTAAGGCCGTAATATACGGATAGCCCTTAAGTTTGCCGGATTTGTCTGTTTTCGCCGCAGTAAGATTAGCGGCTGTGTACCTAAAGTATGCTTACCAGATTAAATGCATCAATTGCCTATTACTCATTTATATACCCACAGGGTTAAAGTCCGCTAACTGCCCTATAAGTATGTATTTATATGTACCATATCCGGTTACTTTATAGCCTTATGTGCTGTAGGCTATACTTTATTCGTTACGCAAGCTTTTTATAGGGTTGGCGGCCGATGCTTTCAGAGACTGGTAGCCTACGGTAAAGGCTGCCACCAACGAAGTAATGAGGGCAGCTATGCCGAAAATGTCTGGGGTAATAGTAATCTGGAACTCGAAGTTTTGTAACCACTTGTTCATCACAACCCAGGCTACCGGCGCAGCAATAACAAAAGCAATAATAAGCAAGCGGACAAATTCTTTTGAAAACAGAAGCAGGATCTGCATAGAAGAAGCACCCAAGACTTTGCGCACACCTATTTCTTTTGTTTTCTGCAAAGCCATAAAAGAAACCAGGCCATACAGCCCTAAACAGCTAATAAATACAGCAATAGCAGCAAATACATTTGTTAAGCGGGCCATAATTTCCTCTCCGCGGTACTGACTGGCTATGGTTTCATCCAGGAAAGAAAACTCAAATACTTCCGCAGGAAATACTTCATTCCAGGCTCTTTCTATTTGTTGAATAGTTGCTGAAAAGTTACTGGATTTTAGCTGAATACCTGCCAGGTAATAATCTCTGGAAGACGTAGTGATGATACATGGATCTATACCGCTTTGTAAAGAATGCAGATGAAAATCTTTTACCACCCCAACCACCGGAAAGCTGCCGCCCCAGGTATGCATAGTTTTGCCCAGTATTTCCTCCGGTTTAGTTAATCCAAGTTTGTATACCAACGATTCATTGACAATGATCTCCCGGGCTGTATCACTGGGTAACAAATTGCGCCCGGCTACTAATTTCAGTTCATAGGTGTCCAGAAAATGGTGGTCAGCGGCTTTTACATTAATCTGGTAGCCTTCACGTTCTGTGCGGGTATCGAAGCGGAAAAAATCATAGTTATTATTTCCGCTGCTCATTGGGGCCGATAGACTATAACTTACTTCAGCTATACCCGGAATCTGGGCCAGTTTATTGCGGAAAGTTTCCAGTTTCGGGCTGTCGCGTTCGAACAGCGTTACATTTACAATGGCCTCTTTTTTAAAGCCTACATCGGCATTTTTAAAATATTCAATCTGGTAGGCCATCACGAGTATGCCAATAATTAACGCTTGCGAAATAGTAAATTGTGCAATGACCAGGCTTCGCCGTAAGGTTAGGCCACCTGCTTGGCTAGAAGTAATTTTACCTTTCAACGCTAGAGCTGGCTTAAATCCCGACAATACCAGCGCCGGATAAAAGCCGGATAATAGAATAACAATTCCTGTAAGCAAAGCCAGGAAAAAGAGCAGCAACGGATCGGTAAGTAAATTTAGTGCTAAACTCACCTGCATCCACTCATTCAGGTAAGGCAGGGAAATTTTAGCTAGAAATAGAGATATGGCTA
The DNA here is from genome assembly GCF_030503435.1 of Rhodocytophaga aerolata. GTDB lineage: Bacteria > Bacteroidota > Bacteroidia > Cytophagales > 172606-1 > Rhodocytophaga > Rhodocytophaga aerolata. The sequence continues at coordinate 31,761 of NZ_JAUKPO010000041.1, read as the reverse complement.
CTGCGGCTAAAGTAAGCAGAGCTGTTTCGTTCATAAACTGCCAGAAAAGTTGTGGCTGCGTGCTGCCTAACACCTTCCGTACACCCACTTCTTTTGACCGTCTGACTGCCTGCGCCGTAGATAGGTTAATAAAATTGATACAGGCAATTACTAAAATCACTACGCCTATCAGAGCCATGGCATACAGCCGCTCTAGTTGCATGCTGCCATAATATTGCTGGTTAAAATGAACATCACTCAACGGTTGCAATACATGGTGGTGCACATTGTCTTTCTGGGTATAGTATTTTTTATGAAATTCTGGCAACGCCTGTGTCAATTCTTTAGACGTAAAGTCATCAGACAAGCGGATGTAACAAGTAGCGGCACTGTTGATCCAAGCCCAGTTACCCATGTAGTATTGCGGGTTAATTGCCTTGTGCGTAGTATAGGACACAAACATGTCGAACTTCAGATCTGTATTGGCGGGGTAATCTTTAAGTAAGCCGGTTACCTTAAAATTGTGCTTATTGTCGGCTTTCATCACCTGCCCCACAGGATTGCGGTTTCCAAAAAATTTCTTTGCCCATTTCTCTGTAATAACAACAGAGTTTGGTTCGGCTAGGGCTGTTTCAGGATTCCCAGCCAACCACTCGTAATCGAATATGTCGAAAAAGGCAGGTTCTACTAAAGCTATTCCACTGTTTTCCAGAAAACGGTCTTCTGCGTCCTTGTCCGGATTGGGTATTGTCAGTAAAAAGCCATAGTTGGACAACACCATCGAGGATTTTTTTATTTGGGGAAAATCTGTTTTTATGGCCTCTCCTAAGGGAATAGGCACCCCAGGTGTGTAGCCGGTACCTTCCGGAAAATGCATTTCGGTTACTATGCGGTAAATATGACGGGCATGTGTATGGTAGGTATCGGTACTTAAATGAAATTTTACCAGCAGGAAAATAAGCAAACTACAAGCAATACCTAATGCCAGCCCCAATACATTAATGAGTGTATGGCCTTTGTGCCGGACAATGTTGCGGTAAGCAATGAGAAGGTAATTTTTCAGCATAGCACAGTTGTTTTGAACCGTAATTTGATGGTAGATGTATTGAACCAGAAGTATTAGAACTCAACGTTTAGTTAGAGGCTACCATCACCACTTTCAGGTTTATGGAAGCTCCCGTTTTTTTTGACCCAAGATTCTATTTCCTGACCACACTATTCGCTTCGTAAACTTTTAATGGGATTTGCCATAGCCGCTCTGGCAGCCCGGTAGCCAATGGTCAGGCAGGCAATTACAACAGAGGCGAAAATTGCTATAACAAAAGCACTAACCCCCAGCGGTACACTTTCTTTGAAGTTTTGCAGCCAGTCGTTCATAAAATAATAGGCTACCGGAGCAGCTACGGCAAAGGCAATTACAATAAGAATAATAAACTCCCTGGACATCAAAAACATAATATTTCCTACTGAAGCTCCCAACACTTTGCGTATGCCAATTTCTTTGGTTTTCTGCACCGCCATAAAAGAGATTAATCCATATAAGCCCAGGCAGGAGATGAAAATAGCCAGGCTAGCAAATATTTTATACGTCAGGGCCAGTTGGTTTTCCTGCTGATAAAAACGTTCGATGCTTTCGTCCAGGAAGTAGCCATTGTATACATAGGCCGGGAAGGTAGTTTCCCACAAACTTTGTACTTCTTTTACTGTTTTCTGCAGGTTCCGGGATTGCATTTTGATGCCTGCCAGCTGATAATTCCGCTTATAAGACCCGATTACAATGGGCTGCATATCATCCCGGACTGAAGCGGCTTTAAAGTCTTTTACCACCCCGACAATAGGCTTCCATGGGCCATTGCCTCCCAGGCGGATGGTTTTGCCAATGGCTTCCTGCATATTGGTAACGCCCAGTTTTTTAAGGAGGGTTTCGTTTACCACATACGCTTGTGCGGTATCGCTTGGGTTAAACCCTTGCCCGGCAACAAATTCCAGATTATAGGTTTTAAAATAATCGGCATCGGCATACTTCATGAAAGTATAGAAGTCCAGATCCTTGGTAGAATGGTCGAAATAAAAATTGCGGCCCCAGTAATTATCTGATGAAGGCGCATCGTTTGCCAGAGATACTGCCTGAATATCCGGGTTCTGCAATAACTGGTTTTTAAAACTCTCATATTTCATGCGGCTGATACTATCGGGACTTACAGGCACCATGTACACGGCTTCTTTGCTGAATCCCAGATCGATGTGGCGAATATATTCCATCTGGCTTACAGCAATCAGGGTACCGATGATCAGCATCTGGGAAATGGCAAACTGTACAACTACCAACCCCCGGCGCAAGGGAACACCTCCCACCGACTGGGCCGTAATTTTACTCTTCAAGGCTTTCACAGGCTCAAACCCAGACAAGATCATGGCCGGATAAATACCAGAAAATAAACTAACCACCAAGGTAATTCCTACCAGGAACACGAGTACATAGGGGTTTTGCAACAAGGCAATATCTTCTGGCACATCCGATACTTCGCGGATAAAGGGCAACGCTGCTTTGGCTAGGACAAGGGCTACCCCCACGGAGACGAGTACAATCAGGGTTGTTTCGGATAAAAACTGAGCCATAAGCTGGTAACGCATACCGCCCAATACTTTCCGTACCCCTACTTCTTTGGAACGGCCAATAGCTTGTGCCGTAGCCAGGTTGATAAAATTGATACAAGCCATCATTAGGATAAGCACCCCAATTAGTGAAAGCGTCCAAAGGGTAGTTTTGCTGGAAAGATGATCACCCAGGTTGCCAAAGCGGTCGTCGAAATGGTTTTCGCTCAGTGGCTGAATCAGATTATACCGCTTCAGATTTACCCGGTCGGCATAGTATTTTTCACTGAACTTTTGCAGGGCATACTTTACGTTCTGCACAGACTCATTCTTGCCTACTAAGGCAAATACCTGGTGGCTGCTGCTGATGCTACCCCAGTCGGTGCTATAGCCGTAGCGCGGCGAGTTTTTAAACGTTTCATAGGAAACCATCACTTTCAGGGGAAAGTCTGAGTTACTGGGCACATCTTCAATAACCCCACTAACCGTTAAGGTGATAGTATTGTCCAGTTTCAGGTATTGGCCTACCGCCTCTTTCCAGTTACCAAAGTATTTCTCCGCTTCTTTTTTTGCCAGTACTACCGTATTAGGTTGTGACAGGGCTTGTGTAGGATTTCCTTGTAGCCAGGAAGCATCAAAAATCTCAAAGAACTGCGGCTCTATAAAGAAAATCCCTATATCTTCAATAAATTTTTTATCCGTTTGAGTAGTATTTGGGTCTTTACCCAGCACCGTAATCTGGCTTCCATAAATAGAATTTAAGGCAGCTACCTTCTCCATCTGAGGCACATCCTGGCGTAAAGCTATCGGCACCGGATAAGGCGAACCAGGATTATGGCCTATTTCTCCGCTTGGGGAATTGTCTTCCACCACCACCCGGTAAATACGGTCGTAGTTGGTATGGTACGTATCATAACTTAACTCAAACTGAACTATTGTAAATATGAGCAGGCAAGCAGCTATGCCTACCGCTAAGCCCATAATATTCAGTGTGGCGTAGCCTTTGTGGCGCATTAAATTCCTGAAGCCAATGAGCAGATAATTTTTTAACATACAGGTGTGAAGGGATTATTGTTTATTGCCTTTCTCTTTCTTTTGCTGAGAAATAGATTATTGAAGTTCACTGGCTATCATTTCTATCGGTTAGGCTGAACATTGGAGCGGCCAAGGGTGAGCCGTTTGCTGGTATGGCCCTGGCCTGCGTTATATACATCCGATTCTCCCACGGTAGTTACCCGCAACTCGTCTGATGCATGCAGGTTCAACCGGCTTTCCCCGATAGAGCTGGCAGAAATATGTTTGCTTGTAAAATTTTTTGTATCAATCTGATTTTCGCCATATACCCGGTACTTCTGGGTCTGGGAGTTGCCAGACTGGATGGCTAATTTATTTTCTCCATACAGGGATGCAGACAGGTGGCCAGTCTCTAACCCGGCAAGCGTTACTTTGGACTGTCCATAGATTTTCAAGGTGAAATCATCTACAGTAAGGGGTGTTTCACAAGTTACTTTCTCTTCGCCTCTTACTTCCAGGCTACGCAACTGGCGGTAGGTAACATAGGCCGTTATTTGTACATTTTCATATATTGGTTTTTTGTACTCATACCCATCCTCGTCGTAGTGTTTGCGCTGTTTTACAGTAATCCGGGCATCATCCAGATATATGCGTAAGGTTTTGCCTTTTACAGTATAGTTGATTTTCTGTGGCTCTACCCCAGTGTATTCCAGGCGGATGTGCTCCTGGTCGCCTTCAGTTAATACTACATTTACAAACGGGCTTGCTATGAGTTTATCGAAGTGAGGCAGGGGTTTATCAATAGTCTGGGCTGTTGCGGTAAAGGAGAAGAACAAACTTATCATCAATGCAGCCGAAGATAGAAATAGCTTTTTCATAGGTGTTTTCTTAAGAAAATTTGGGTGATTAATAATAGGCTGTATTGGTTACTTGTTGTTCAGCACATAGGAAGTAAAAGTTTTGCCATCTACTTTGGCATACTTAAAGTCTTCATTTCCGCTGAAAGAAACACCACTGATATCCAGAGGCTGAGAAAACTTGGTGTATTTGAAGTCTGCGTACCGATTGAAACTGGCATTTTTTAGGTTTACCCCTTCGGTAAATTTAGCATACTTGAAGCTGGCATCCTTTTTAAAAGAAGCTCCGGCAAAGCTTACTCCTTTCGGAAAGTCCGTATATTTAAAGTTGGCGCCTTCTTCAAAATTAACATTACTAAAGTTAGGGCCTTTGGCAAATTTGCTGTACTTAAACAAGGCTTCGTCTCTGAATACACTTTTCTGAAAAGAAACTGCCTGGCTAAACTTGGAATATTTAAAAGCACTTTTCTGCTCGAATACGCAATTTTCAAAAATCACGTCTCCCTCAAAATGGGCATTATAGGTTGCATCGTCGTCATTGTCGTTCCAGTTACCCTCTCCTTCAGAAAAATAGGCAAGCACATCGCCAGTAAAGCGGCAGTTAACAAAGCGGACAGCATTTGTAACCCGGCTGCTGTATGACTTATGAGAATCTTTACTAAAATCCTTCTCCTCTTTCATATTCTGTAACCTGGTAAAATCCAGATCGCCAGTGATTTCTGCATTCTGATAGCTTACTGCTTCTCCCTTGTTTATCTGGTCTATGATGCGGGTAGCTTCCACCTTATTCTGGGCAAAAGCAATAAATGGAATCAGGAGGAAAAAAAGATAGGTCAGCGTTTTCATAGGTTTTGTGAGTTTGAATGTTTGCTGTAAGATGCATCTTCATGAGTGAAGGTTGCTTCTTAGGTACAATACTTTATTCATGTACCTGGCAATGGTCAAGAAGCTTGCCTTTTATTGCAAGTTACTGATAATAAGAATATTAATTTTATTTTTGTTGGATAGGTTATTAACAAAAATGTCCGGAAACGTACACTTTTTGCACGCTTCCGGACATTAGCCTGAATCAAAATTTATCAGAGTAGATGATATGATTTACAGGATTATGTGTGTAGCATTTGAATTCAGGTAAGCATGTATTTTATCAAAAGTCAGCATTTCAATGTTCCTGCTAGTTTGAGAAGCCAGGAAGTAGTGGACTTAATTAATATCCTGGTTTTTTTGAAGCTTTTCTACGGCCGCTTGCATGGTATCTTTGTTAAGCTTATCCGGTGCTTCATTGGCAGCCAATTTTGCATGCTTCAAAGCTTTGCTATACTCTCCTACAGCAGAGTAGCCACGCGCCAGGCCTACATTCACCGGCCATGTTTTGGGATAGCGTTTGGCATTAAGTTTAAATATTTCCAGGGCATCCTGCTTTTTCCCGGCCATCAGTAACTGGCGGCCATAGGCATGTATCTGTAATGCGGAGGCAGTAGGATGATTGATAGCTTTGGCCATTACCTCTTTTGCTTCGGCCGTACGGCCCATTTTATCCAGAATCATGCCTTTGGTTTGCAGGGTAGTAAAGTTTTCCTGGCCAATATAAGTAGCTGTAATTGCTGTATTCGCCCACGTCAGCGCTTCTTCCAGGTTGGCATTATTCAGTAAGGCATAGTTGGCCGCCTGGTTCCATGCCTGCCAGCTGAAACCTTTATCTGATTGCAGTTCTTTGCGAAGGTTTGTCATGTATACCTCTGTCATATTGGGAACTTCAATTTTGAAAGGCACTTTCTTCTTCTCCCAGAATAAGGCAACTGTCGTAAAAGTAGGCCGGCGGTCAATAAACTCATAGGTAAGCCATTCATGGTGTTCCGATTCTTCTGGGGTTACTTCTACCCGTAACGCATCGTCTTTTTCCTCATAAAAATAGCTGCCCCAGGCTGTGGAATTATTGGAAAGAATCAGTGTCCAGGGCCCTTCTTTCTGTACCAGCATATGGAGCCCGTAGGTACCTGCTTTTATTGGTTTTCCTTGCACAGTTACATCATGCGAGAAGGAAATAGTAGTATTTTCATTGGCACCTGCCCGCCAGGGTGCCGGCTGATCCGGGCCAAAGCCTTGTTTTACCAATCCGTAATGGGCTACCTCTCCCCAGATTTTACCTGTGCGGTCTTCACCATTGGGCCCGGTTACATCTGGACTATTGTAGGTGATAGTCACATGTGCCAGTGAGCCTATATACTGGGTTACCATGGATTTCTGATTGTCGCCGCTGGGGGGTAAAGTTAATGACTGCGCCCACGATTGGGTGGTGATTAGTATCAGAAATAGGGCAGCAAGTAAAGGAATTTGTGTGTTGCGTTTCATTACTATAGGTTTATTGTTGTACAGGTGTTTGAAGTTATAGGACATGTAAAGTTTAGTAAGATTACTGAATTTTATGCTCAATTTCATCCTGCATTTTGGGGGATGTTGTGGCAATCCAACTGCCGGGAGTATATCGTAGGCAACATCTCAGTTCAAACAGTTAACTTTAGCTAAGTTTACTATGGCTGTACAGTATCTGAAAAATCCTGGCTTAAGATATAGGCATGATGTTATTCATTTCTCAGGCTGTTTACCGGGTTGGCAGACGCAGCTTTATAGGTCTACTGATACCTAGTAATCCCACTACAAGCATCATTATAAAACTTACAACTAAGGTACCTGCCCAATGATAGTTGATACGCAACCTGATTTAATAGATGACTTCTTGCCCAATAATCTAGCGGCAGCACTATACGGGCAGCTATAGGATAATTTGCAATTACTTAGCAATGAGTAATACATGAACTAGCGTACTATGTACCATTCATTACTCATCCCCTGGTATTCATTGGTAATTATTCACTCCTCAACGACTTTACCGGATTGGCCAGAGCTGCCTTAATTGACTGATAGCTGACTGTTAGTAAAGCAATCAGTAAGGCAAGTACACCGGCAACCAGAAATACCCAAAGGCTGATGTTAATCTGATACGCGAAATTTTCCAGCCACTTATGCATAATGTACCAGGCAATAGGCCAGGCAATGAGGTTACCTACCAGCACTAGCTTCAGGAAATCTTTTGACAACAAGGCAGTAATGTTGGTTACACTGGCACCCAGCACTTTACGTACACCTATTTCTTTGGTCCGTTGCTCGGCAGTAAAGGTGGCCAGGCCAAATAAACCTAAGCAGGAAATAATAATGGCTATTCCGGCGAAAATATTAAACAGCTTACCTGTCCGCTGCTCTGATTTATACAACTTATCAAAGGCTTCATTCATAAAGTTGTACTCAAAGGGATGATCTGGGTGGTATCTTTTCCAAAGCCTTTCTGCAGCTGCAATAGCTTGAGGAGCCATTTCGCCGGTAGTTTTTACATTTACTACACCAAACCAGTTGGGGTTATGAAAAAGGATCATTGGTGTAATTTGTTGGTGCAATGAAGCAAAGTGGAAATCTTTTACTACGCCTACAATGGTGCCCCGTACACTGTGGAAGGTAAAGGGCTGCCCTACCGGATTTTTCAAGCCAATGGCTTGTACAGCTTTTTCATTCAGGATGAACTTATTTGTATCGGCTTTGGTGCCTGTAAACCACTCTCCTTCCTTCAGCTGCAGCTTAAATAGGTCCTTAAACTCTTTGTCTGTGGAAATCTGAGAAGCAATGAGACGTTGGTTTGGCGCTTTTCCTTCCCACTCAATATCACTGGTGCTGCTACCCAGACTTACAATAAAGCCATTGGCGTACGATACATTTAAAATACCGGCTTCTTTGCTTAACTCTGACTTAATCACATCCAGTTTCTCATACATATTGCCCCGCAAACCAAAAGCAAATACATTTTCTTTATTGTAGCCCAGGTCTTTGTTTTGCATGTACCGGAGTTGCTCACCTATAAGTAAGGTACTGATAATAAGAACAACAGACATAGCAAACTGTGTAATAACCAATGCTTTACGGAACAAAGTAGTAGAGCCGCCAATGGTAAATTTTCCTTTTAGGGCTTCTACCGGCTTAAAAGAAGAAAGTAATAAAGCCGGATATACACCTGCTATAGCTATGGTTCCCAGCATGGCAGAGGCTAATACACCCAACACAGTAGGATTAGTAAAACTCAAAGCCAGGCTTTTATCTGCTATTTCGTTGTACATAGGGATTACCAGCGAAATGAGTAATAAGGCAATACCCATAGCCAGCGTAAATACAATCAGTGATTCTGCCATAAATTGCCCAAACACCTGAGAAAGCTGGGCTCCCACAATTTTTCGGATACTTACTTCTTTGGCCCGCTTAGTTGCCCTGGCCGTGGCCAGGTTTACATAATTGATACAAGCAATCAGCAGAATAACAATGGCTACTACGGTAAATATACGTACCGTCTTAATGCCGCCTTCTGTACCATCAGGGTTATACAGATGCACCTGTGAAAGTGGATTCAGGGCATAGCCAAAATCTGCCTCTCCGGCTTCTTTCTGATTGGCAATATGAATTTTAGTCAACTTCTCTTCTACCCGTTTGGCTAACGCATTTTCTTTCAGCTGAAAATAGGTAGTATAGTTATAATTTCCCCAGTCTCCTTCCAATCCATTGGGTTGGTATTGTCTGTTGTACTGTTCGTCGAGAATGCTGAAGGGAATAAACCACTCAAATTGGATACTGGAATTCTGCGGAATATCTGCAATTACGCCCGTAACCGTATACCCGTCTTTTTTATCCAGGCGGATGATTTTGCCAATAGGATTTTCGGTGCCAAAATATTTTGTGGCTATTTTCTGGCTGATAATCATAGACCGGTTGTCAGGTAAAGGATTTTTGGCATCTCCCTGAATCAGCGGAAAATCAAACATGCGGAACATGCCAGGGTCAGCATAGCCCCCTTTGGTTTCTATAAAACTTTTGCTATCGTATTCAAACACTCTGGCATTCCATTCGGTACGCAGCCGGGTGGCTTCCACTATTTCCGGCACTTCTCTTTTGCCAAAAGTAGCAATGGGTGCTGGGGTGGTTTGCCAGGTTTCTTTCTTGCCTCCTGCATCAAACCGGGCTACGGCCATGTAAATGTTACTGGCATTCTTATGGAAAGCATTATAGCTTAATTCGTCTTGTACCCATAGTAACATTAAAATTCCGGCAGCTAACCCAACAGCCAGACCCAGAATATTGAGAAAAGAATAAACTTTACTTTTCCAGAGTGTTCTAACAGCAATGATCAGGTAGTTTCTCAGCATGGCTTAGTAAATGATTAATGCGTATGGATAAATAATTTCAGAATATCAGCAAGTATAGTAATTTACTGTATGCCTGCTCATGCAACAAACCTGCCTTACAACTAAAATTTTGATTATCAATTAATTAAAAAACACACATATTTTTTCCTTCCCAATAAAAATGTCCGGAAACGTACACCTGCTGTACGCCCCCGGACATTTAATTGAACCTCGTTTCAAAAGTTGGAAAAGCTTATGCCGTAGCAAGCCAATACCCGTATTGGTAGACATCCTTATTCCTGGGCATTTGGTAAATTCTGTCCGCTACTCATTCCGCAGGCTCCTGATCGGATTGGCTAAAGCCGCTTTAATAGACTGGAAACTTACGGTGAACAGGGCAATGAGCAGGGCTACGCCGCCTGCTCCTATAAATATCCAGGGTGAAATAGCTGTTTGATACGCAAAGTTTTGCAACCATCGGTAAGATACATACCAAGCAATAGGCCAAGCTATACTATTTGCTAGCAATACTAATTTGATAAATTCTTTGGAAAGTAGTAAGGATAGGTTAGCAATAGAAGCACCTAATACTTTCCGGATTCCAATTTCTTTGGTACGCTGCTCAGCCGTAAATGAGGCCAGGCCAAATAACCCTAAGCATGAGATAATAATAGTTATACAGGCAAAATAATTCGCTAGTTTGCCTACTATCATTTCACTTCGGTACTGATTTTCAAAGGTTTCATCCAGGAAGTGGAACACAAACGGGTACCCAGGGCTATGTTTCTTCGTAACTTTTCCGAGACTTGCTAATGCTTCGGCAGTTTTTCCGGGCGTTGTCCGTACAACGGCCAGCCACGAATGAGGCAACGCTGGTACTAAAATCAAGGGTTTTATTTCCTGATGTAGAGAAGTTATGTGAAAATCTTTCATTACACCAATAATTCTACCTTTGCCATTCCAGAAGCTAATTTCCTTACCCAGAGGATCTTTCATATCCATCATCCGGGCAGCCGCTTCATTGATTATATAAGCCGAACTATCTGTCCCAAACTCGCGGGAAAAGTCACGGCCCTCTTTTAGCTGGATATGCATGGTTTCAATATAATCGTAGCCGGTTTGCAATACAGAAATAGATGCGCCTTTTTCGGGACGGCCTGGCCAATCCAGGTCGCCTGAAGAATTTTCTATTTGCATTGGATTGTCGCCTGTAGTAGTAATGCTTTGTATTCCCGGCGATTGAAGCAACTCTTGACGGAAAGGCTCGAAATGCTCATACAAGCCCCCTTCTAATGGAAAAAGGATTACATTCTCCCGGTTAAAGCCTAAGTTTTTATTTTGAATATACTCCATTTGCTGGTAAACGATCAGCGTACCAATAATTAATAAAGTAGACAAAACAAACTGAAAGACCACCAGGCTTTTGCGGAATACTACCGGGCCTCCGTTTATTTTCAATGTTCCCTTTAGTACGTGTATAGGTTTTAGGGAAGAAAGGAACAAAGCCGGATAACTGCCTGCCACCAGTCCGGTGAATAAGGTAGTAGCAAGCAGGATAAGTAAGGAAGATGGATTAGTATAGTTCAAGAAAATATTTTTACCTACAAGGCTGTTAAATATGGGCAATAGCATGTGTACCATCAGCAGAGCCAGCAGCAAAGATAATAGGGTGGTTAGTATAGCTTCTCCCATAAACTGGCTAATCAGGAAAGAGCGGCTGGCACCTACTACTTTTCGCACCCCTACTTCTTTTGCCCGCCGGGCAGAACGTGCCGTCGACAGGTTCATAAAATTAATACATGCAATTAGGAGAATAAATATTGCTATGACAGAAAAGAGCCGGATATAATCAATCCGCCCGCCATCTTGTTTGCCGTCAGTATATTTGGAGTATAAATAGATATCTGTATAGGCTTTCAAGAATAACTCGTCTTTCTCACCTGTGCGTTTCTCTTTTATGATTTTATTTATTTTGGCTTCCACCAGATCAGGAGAGGCATTGGAGCGAAGCTGAATATATGTGTAGATACTATAGTTCCCCCATCTTTCGAGCCAGTCGTTTTTCTTCTCAAATACTGTGTAAGGCAGCACAAATGTAAATTGCATACTAGAGTTGGCAGGGATATCCTGCATTACTGCCGTTACTTGGTAGTCTTGTTCATTGTTTATGCGGATAGCTTTGCCCAGAGGATTTTCATTGCCAAAATATTTCTTTGCCAGGTGCTCAGAGATAACAATAGCTGTAGGCGAACTAAGCATAGTTTCTACATTACCTTGTAGCACTGGAAACGTAAACATCTTAAATAGCTCAGGCGAAGCATAGATACCTTTCTCTTTAAAACTTTTTTCACCGAGTGTAAATAAGGCTTCTTCATTTCCATTCGTCCGGGCAACATATAAGATTTCGGGTACTTCTTCTGCCAGTACCTTTGCCAGCGGATTAGGAGAGGTTTCTGTCGTAAAGCCTTCGCCCCACCGCAGGTGAGCCATTATTCTATATATATGCTTCCCATTCTGATGAAATTTATCATAGCTCCACTCTTCTGTTACCCATAACATAATCAGTAGACTACAGGCAATGCCTAAGGCAAGGCCTGCAATATTGATAAAGGAAAACACTTTGTTTCGCCACAGATTCCTAAAAGCTATAAGTATATAGTTCTTAAGCATATAAGTGAAGGATTAATTTACTTGAACAATAACCTGCTTCGGGTTATACTATAATATAGTTGGTATATTTTTCCCTTGGCATATAGGCCGAAACAGGCCGTTTCATTGATAAACATTACTATATCATTCGCTTGACTATATATTACCTCCTACTCATTCCGTAGGCTCCTGATCGGATTGGCTAAGGCCGCTTTAATAGACTGGAAACTTACGGTGAATAGGGCAACACTAACAGCTGCCAGGCCAGCTATAACAAATATCCTTACATTCAGATCTATGCTATACGCAAAGTTTTCCAGCCACTTGTTCATGCCATAGTAGGCAAGCGGCCAGGCGATCAGATTACCTAACAATACCAGTTTCAGGAAATCCGTGGAGAGCATAGTAGTTATGCTGGTTACCGATGCGCCTAATACCTTTCGTACCCCAATTTCTTTGGTACGTTGCTCGGCGGTAAAGGCGGCCAGACCGTATAACCCTAGACATGATATAAAGATAGCTATTGCCGTAAGGTACCCAATGGTTTTAGACAGACGCCTGTCGGCTTCGTATTGGGTTTGTACTTCATCTTTCAGAAAAACATATTCAAAAGGCAAAGAGGCATTGTATTTCTGCCAGGACTGTTCTACTTCCTGCAATAGATTTTGCCAGTTACCGGTTTTGGCATTAATTACGGCATATTCAAACCACTGAGGCTCTTGTGTAATAAATACCATAGGCCGTACCGTTTCGTGCAGCGACTCATAATTGAAATTTTTCAGCACACCCACTATTTGCAGGTTCCATTGTTTACCTGCCCACTCGCCCTTTAGTGTTTTGCCAATGGCTTCTTCGGGCTTCCAGCCTATTTGCTGTGCAGCTGCTTCATTAATCAGGACACTCTGGTCTTTATCTGCCTGGTAGCGGCCAGCAGAAAAGGTACGCCCGGCTAGTACCTGGTAGGCCATGGTTTCGATTAAGCCCGGCTCTACTATATTTATTTTACAATTGGTCGCTTCATCTGGCCGCTTGCCTTCCGGAATAAAATTAGTATCATAGGCATAGAAAGCACCAGGATAGCTGCTGGTAGCCGCCACCGATAACACATTGCTTTGGGTTGAAATTTCATTTCTAAACCGCAGATATGTCTCTTGTGCTTGCCTGGTGCGAAGAGGTATAATTATCCGTTGTTCTTTATCAAATCCGAGATTCTTGTTCTGAATATAGTCTAGCTGACTGAGTATGGTAATGGTACCCGCCATCAGGCACACAGAAATAACAAACTGAAATACAACCAGGCCTTTCCGCAGAAAATTAGCGGCTATGTGGGTAACCATTATTCCTTTTAATACTTTTATCGGCTGAAAAGCAGAAAGATAAAACGCCGGGTAGCTGCCTGCCAATAGCCCGGTGAATAGGGTAATGCCTACTAGACAGCTTATGGTGAATAAGCTTAGGCCGTTCAAAAGAGAAAGCTGTTTGCCGGTAAGTTCATTGAATACTGACAGGCAAAGCAAGGTTAAGCCAAGGGCAACCACAATAGCCATACCTGATAAAATAATGGATTCTCCTAAAAACTGCCGGATAAGTGTACTCCGGTAAGCTCCCAGAATTTTACGCATGCCTACCTCTTTTGCCCGCTTGCCAGACCTGGCCGTAGACAAATTCATAAAGTTGACACAAGCAATTAATAAAATAAAAATGGCAATAGAAGACAGCATATACAGATAGGTAATACCGCCGTTGGCATTAGCCTCATGTTCTATAGCCGAATAGAGGTGAATGTCTGGTACGCATTGCAGAAAATGAGATTTGGTTATGCCGGCTTCTTTCATTCTATCGCCAGCATATTTTTGCAGAAAAGCCGGCAATTTAGCTTCCAGAGATTTGGCATCTGCATCGGGGCGAAGTTTAATGTAGCTATAAATAAAATTTCCGCCAATAAAATCTCTGGTGCTGGTTACATACTCGCCTAAGCCTTTACTATAGACTGAAGTAAAAAAGTTAGCCCTAATATGAGAATTGTTGGTAGGCTGTGCAAATACCCCTGTTACTTTATAATCGTTTTCGCCTATAGTCAATACTGCGTTCAAGGGATTAGCTTCTCTAAAAATTCTTTTGGCCATGGATTGAGAAATAACCACCGTATTTGGCTCACGTAGCGCCTGACCGGGGTTACCCACGATAAACTTGTAGTTGAAAATGCTGAAAAAAGTAGAGTCCGTTAATAATCCGTCGGTTTCAAAATACGTATTGTTTTGAAACACAACTACCTGTTGTTGTTTACCAGGCGGGTTTACCAGGCGGGTAGCCTGCACAATTTCCGGATATTCCGCTTTTAGGGCAAAAGCCAGAGGGCCAGGGCTGGTGGCCATAGTAGACTGGTTTCCACCGGCATTCAATTGGGTGGCTACTCTATAAATAGAAGCAGCATCCGCATGATGTTTATCGTAACTGCGTTCATCCTGAATATACAGTACAATCAGTATGCAGCACGTTATACCAATAGCCAGACCGAGGATGTTTATAAAGGAATATACTTTGTTTTTAAGCATATTCCGTAGGGTAATTTTCAGGTAACTGGAAAACATAGGGAAAGTAGTGTTGGCAGGGAATTAGGTATTGCTTTGGGTCTTCTAAGAAGCTAGTTAATTCAGGCTAATGTTACCGCCGGAAGTAGTTATTTTAATGGGTATACCGCCACCATTTACGGTGCCTTGCACTTTTTCTTTGCCAAGGTGGCCTTTGAAATTAGCAAAATTGGTGTGTATATTGTCTCCCCGCATATCTACATCAAAACCTTTTCCTTCAGGTAGATTAGCAGTGATATTCCCACCACTGGTATGAAGCGTCAGGGATTTTTCGAGTGAGCTGATTTTCGCCCGGATATCGCCGCCACTGGTATGGGCCTCTACACTGCCTGCTGTGCCTGCCAGACTAATGTTGCCACCGGCAGTTTTTACATCTATATCCCCTTTCACGTCATTTAAATCAATGTTGCCGCCACTGCAATTAACAGTTAATTTACCGTCGAAAGCTTCCACGCCTATATTGCCTCCAGAGGTTTCCAGTCTGGTTTCGCCAGTTACATTACGCATAGCTATATTTCCGCCACGGGTCAGGGCATCTTGCTTGCCCGAAAGGTCTGATAAACTAATATTGCCGCCTTTGGTTTCCAGATCTGTAGCGGCTTGTTTGGGAACATATATTTTAAAAGAGATGCTTAATCCATTCTTATTCCAGTTGATAGATTTCTTTTGAGTTACAATGGCCTTTATTGTATTACTCTCCTGGCTTATCGTAACATCATAATTTTGCAATCTTTCGTCCAGCTCTTCTTTAGAAAGTTTATTATTCCAGTTGCCATGCCGCACATACATCTCCACTTTTGCCTCATTGGATGCCTGCCCTACAATTTCAATATTTCCTCCTACGGTTTCTACCTGCACGAGAGTATTGTTGCCTACTGTAAAGTTTTTTACCTGGTAAGGCGTATCTTTTTGCTGTGCCTGACTAAAGCCGCAGATGGCTAAAAGTAAAAATACTATCCGGGTGATTCTATGTGTGTTCATGGTATGTTTGTTAAGTACAGTCGAATAATAATGCTATGCCACAAATTATACAATAAATCTGCCTGTTAGATAAAACTCTTACTGTCAAATACTTGCATTTAATTAATGGGTACATACGCAACAAAATTGTCCGGAAACGTACACTTTTTGTACACTTCCGGACATGGGTCTGAAGGCAGATTCTTTTTACTTTTTATTATAAACCGAAGGCATAATAGTAAACTGTTGGATCACCTGGGTAAACGCCTTCAATCAGAATACCGCCTTCTTCGGATTCCAGCATCTGGGCCAGTTGCCGGGCAGAATTTACTGGTTTGCGGTTTACTTTCGTGATAATAAAGCCTTCCTTCATATTGGTAGATGACCGCAAGGTACCAGGATACAATTTAGATACTTTTACGCCTGCCTCCAGGTTAGCTTTTTCCTTTTCCTGTTCCGTAATATCTGTAAACTCCGCACCCAATGATTTAATCACTTCACTGCGGGTATCTTTCACTATCTCAGTTTTCCCTTCCAGATTTTTTAATGGAATTTTCAACTTTTTCTCGTCGCCTTTGCGGTTGATAGTTACCGTTACTTCATCCCCAGGGCGGTGGCGGCCTATTAATTCTTGCAATTCGGCTACAGAGCTAACATTTCTGTCATCCACTTTGGTGATTACGTCGCCTATTTTAATGCCTCCGGCTTTGCCAGCCCCATCGGCCATTAAGCTATCTACATATACCCCAGTGTTTACCGACAAATCCTTCTCAGAAGCCAGTTTACCATTAACATCCCGGATCACAATACCCAGGTAGGCCCGCTGCACTTTTCCGTATTTAATAAAATCTTCAACCACTTTACTGGCGATACTGGTAGGTACGGCAAAGGAATAGCCAGCATAAGTACCTGTTGGCGTAGCAATGGCGGTGTTAATTCCAATCAGTTCGCCATTCAGGTTTACCAGGGCTCCCCCGCTGTTGCCAGGATTGACTGCAGCATCCGTCTGGATAAACGACTCAATGGGCGTTTTGTTGCGCTGTAAAATATTAATGCTCCTTCCTTTTGCACTGATGATGCCAGCCGTAACAGTAGATTCCAGGTTGAATGGATTGCCCACAGCCAGTACCCATTGACCAACTTTTACCTCATCGGAGTTTGCTAAAGGCAAGGTGGGCAAATCTTTCTCCTTAATTTGAATTAAAGCCAAGTCTGTGGAAGGATCTGTACCAATTACTTTGGCTTTGTAAGAACGTTTATCGTGCAGCGTCACTTCTATTTCGTCTGCTTTATCTATCACATGGTCATTGGTAAGAATATAGCCATCCTGGCTAATAATCACACCGGAACCAGAAGCTTGTGCCGGATCATTAAAGCCCCGGAAACGTTCACCAAAGAAATCATCTCCAAAAAAATCGCGGAAGGGAGAAGGTATATTCTGTACCGGCGTTTCGCGGCCTTTCATAGAAGAACGGATATGAACCACCGCGGGTGTTACTTTTTCAGCAGCCATAGAAAAATCCGGATGGGCCGCCGGGTTTATATCGCCGGACTTTGTATAGCTGGAGGCGACTCTGCTATAATTTTCCGGTACCTTCTCAATAATTACTTTGTTATCTTCTTCCAGCGCCTTATATGCTCCTAAAGTTATACAACCACCCAGCACAGCAGCCATGATAGTTGTGCCCATTTCTTTCCATGCAATGAGTTTCATAGATGTATCAGTAGTAAATAATACCTATATAAAATAATTCAGAGAAAGAGTATACAACCTTTTCGCTTACCTGGTATTGCTATTTCCTGGATTGAGTATACGCTATACCTTTTGTAACATGACTTAACCCTTTACTTACGCAAGTGACCCAGCTGGCAAAAACCTCCCATGGCTAGCTATGGTTACATGTCTTTTCGCGTCAATAAACAGTGCTACTTATATTTAGATGGTGTGTGCCGGATACCAGCAGAAAACAAGCGTATAGCTATTTACGCTTGTTTTCTGTGTATTGATTAGGCTATCTGAATGGTACGGGGTTTTACTTCTTCCCGCTTCGGTATACTTATTTTCAATATACCCTCCTCATAAGAAGCCTGAATGTTGTCCAGGTTTACAAAGTCAGGCAAGGCAAACACCCGTTTAAACGAATGATAGCCAAATTCACGCCGGGCATATTTACCCTCTGGTTGAGGCTCATTGGCATGAGCAGAGATAGACAAACGTTTCTGTTCTACATGCAACTCAAAATCTTCTTTACGTAAACCAGGCGCAGCTACTTGCAGCATATACTCGTTATCTGTTTCCAAGATGTTTACAGCGGGAACATTCTTGGCTAATCCGCTTGTACGTGGAAGTGCATCTCCCATAAACTCATCTAACAGATTTGAAAATGATGGAAATAGTACATCAGAATCGTTCCATTTTGTAAGTGACATGGCTAAATCCTCCTTTAGTTTAAGTTTTTAACATAATTACCTACATTTTTGAGCTTAGCAAGTGCTATGCCACCACAAAGTGTGAGTAAATTTTTCAGAATATAAGACAAAATGTCAGAAAGTAAAGTCAGAATACAGTCTGCTAAATGGCATATTTCTGATAACACGGGTAAAAATTTAGTTATATGCTAGTTGCCCACTGGAATAATATTTGCTCCAAATTAAACATGTCGGGATTTTGTTATATTTTATCTTAAAATTTTAAAGTATTATCGAAATAAAAGTTAACAATCCTATATATTTCTTACATTTGATTTATAAATAATTAGCTATATGGAAACTGGAACAGTCACGTATTTTAATGAATCTAAAGGATTTGGATTTATCCGGAAAGGTAATTCATTACACAATATTTTTGTCCATGTCAACAGTCTGTTGGATGAAATCAGAGAAGAAGACGAGGTGGAGTTTGAGCTGGTAGAAGGCAAAAAAGGAATGAGTGCCATTAATGTAAAACGCATAATCTGACAACCAAGATATTTTTTCATGCCACAAGAAGCCCTACAGGGCTTTTTTTATTGGAAGCTATATCAGATCAATAGTTTTGCACCTGTATTTTTGAATGGGTATACTTTCGGCAACTGGCTCCACGGGTATATAGTTGCTTAGCTATTTTTTGCCGGCAGGTTTAAATCATCCTGTGTTTTTAGGGTAGGCATATATAGGAAACCTGTTATTTCTTCTGCAGATAGTTTTTCGTAGAATATAAAAATCCAAAAGCCTCTCCTTTATCTCTGGAATTGTTTTTATGGTGTACTTTGTGGGCCCGGATTAAATTCCGTAAATAAGGATTTTTGGGTTTATATAAGAAGGGAATGCGGCGATGTACAATAATATCATGAAAAACAAAGTACGCCACTCCATATAACGACATACCCATACCAACCCATACTAATCGGTGGTATTGCGCGATATTGGCTCCTAGCAGAATAAGCAGAATAGCAGCCAGTCCAAATAGAACGGAGAATAAATCATTTAACTCAAATATACCTTTGGTGTGGCTGTGATGCGACTGGTGCCAGTTCCACATAATTCCATGCATAATGTATTTGTGTACGAGCCAGGCCACGGCTTCCATGGCTACAAAAGAACCTAGGAGAATTAATGTATTGATTACCATATATAAAAGTCAGAACATCTTTTATTGAAATTTCCATCTGCCTCTCCCTTACTCACCATTCTGTTGGATTTGCTTCTTTTACCTTATATAATTGCCACCAGGGCGTACCGGGCGCATGATGGTGCTCATAATGATATCCAAAGAAATAACAGGTAAGAAAGGCCCACAGATGATTTTTTTTCTGGCTGCGGGAGTAATGAACATTGTTTTCGGCATGCTCTCCCTTATGGGGCAAATATGTACCGAAGTAAAACAACTGAAAAGTAGACAGCAGCGATGGAACAACCCAATACAAAATCACATTGAGCTGTGGGACAACCAGCGTAAGTATATTAAAGGTAATGGCTGCCAGTACGATCTGCCAAACCGTAACATACTGTTTCATGAAGTGAAAATACCACATGAAGAAATTGCCCTCGTAATAATCCGGATCTTTTTCAGACTTTACGAAGCGGTGATGTTCGTGATGTTTGGGAAAAAGGCGTTTATAAGAGTTAAATACAAATAAGGTAGCACAGATCTGCCCGATCAGCTTATTTACTTTCTTATTCCGTGAAACTACGCCATGCATGGCATCATGCGCCGTAATAAACAAGCCTGTAAATAAATGGGTTTGGATAGCCACAAACAAATAGGTAAGCGGAGAGAAAGGACGAATGGTATACCCGGCAAGCAAAAACGTAAGGAGGCCTGCCCAACAAATAATCATCAGCATAGCAATGCTTACCCCTTTAGTTGACTCTACTTGATACCTCATGTATATCCGCTCCGGTTAGGTTAATTGGTTTATGTAGCTTAGAAAGTAAGAACTTTGTCTCTTACCTGCTCCATCAACCACATAGGCGTAGACGTAGCCCCGCAGATACCTACGCTGTTGCCGGCAGAAAACCAATCTTTTTTTAATTCCGCAATATTGGATATAAAGTAGGTATGTGGATTAGTGTCTTTACAAACGTTATAGAGCACTTTTCCATTGGATGATTTGGAACCGGAAACAAAAACGATTTTATCAAACTTATTAGCAAAATTCCGCAATTCTTTATCCCGGTTAGAAACCTGCCGGCAAATAGTATCGTTGGCATCTACTTCTATGCCTGAATTGGAAAGCTTTTCGGTAATCTGGTAAAACTTGTCTGTACTTTTGGTTGTCTGGCTGTAGAGGGTAATATGCTTAGGCAAGGTGGTTAAATCCAGTTCTTCCAGGTCCTGAAAGACAACAGCTTTATTATCTGTTTGCCCAAGCAGGCCTATTACTTCCGCATGCCCATGCTTCCCATAAATATAAATATTGTCTTTTTTATCGTAAGAATTCTTAATCCTGTTTTGCAGCTTCAGCACTACCGGACAAGAGGCATCGATAAGTTCTAAATTGTTTTGCAAGGCTAACTGATACGTTGAAGGCGGTTCACCATGTGCCCGGATCAATACTTTTTCGTTGTGCAGCTGGGCCAAGTCTGTATGGGTAATAATTTTAAGCCCTTTGTTCTCCAGCCGCTTTACTTCTTCATCATTATGCACAATGTCGCCCAGACAATACAAGTAGCCTTGTTCGTCCAGAATATCTTCAGCCATTTCGATGGCATACACTACACCGAAACAGAAACCTGAATTAGTATCTATGGTTACTTGCAGATTCAGCATATTAGTACAACATTAAATATATCAAATAGTTTTGAAAATTTTTAGGTTTCGTTGTACTTTCTGGCGGTTACAGTTAGTTCAAAACAGCTTGCAGCTTCTGTTGCTCTGTGGCAGTACACCGTTTGGTCTCCAGCAGAAATCTGGCAACGGTTGCCTGTACATCTTTATCCAGCCCAGGCTGGGCAATGTTTTTTACAATTACTAGTTTATCTTCTTCCAGGTTTTTGCTGGCTCCCAGAAAAGAAGGTAAGTAATGTTGTACGGAAAACCGTAAAAACCGCAATTCCACATCCTCCGGACTTAAGCTAATCGCTTGCTCAAATGTTTGCTGTGCTTTTTTCAGGTAACTCAGCTTGTTATAGGGATTAAATGCATGCTTGGCTTTCAGGGCTTCTAAGGCACCTTTATACCCGATCCGGAGGGGTTCTTGAGAATTCTCTTTAGTGAGCACAGCTAACAACTCATTGGTTTTGTCTTCATTCTCTACTGCCTGTAAATACTCGCGGCGAAGCGTATGTATATCTATACCTGGATTTAGAAAGGCGGCAAATGAAAATGATCCCAGAAGAGACAGAAGAAATAATTGTAGCATAAATTTTACCCTATATTCTTATATTTAAGAATGTATAACCGAATGTTTGCAGATATGTTCAGTATTTTACTTAAAACGCAAAAGGCTTCATTTAGTATAATGAAGCCTTTTATAGCAGAAGATGGGTATGTTTTATAAGTATATCTGCAAACCGATGGCAAACTCTAAGTTTCCGTTGGATGTCCGCAAATTGTCGTTTGCCTTGTTGGTATAGTTCGTTGCTCTGTAGCGGATAATTGGCTCCAAGGCAACATAATCATTCAGAAAAGCAGCATAGCCAGCCCCAATAGAATAATTAAAAATCCGGGCCTCCGGATAAGCAGCTAACTCAGCACCTTTCCCAGAGCCAAACCCTGCCCGGCCATCCAGAAATACGTTTACCGGAAAGTAATACCGCACAAAGGGCCCAATAGTAAATGAATTGGAAGTAGTCCGTATGTCGTTATCCCGGTTTCTCGAACTATTATTCCGGATGTCTGCATCCAGTCCAAGGGCAAAACCATTTACAATAAAAAACCCTAACCTGGGGTTAAAAACAAGGGTAGCACTTCTGCTTTTGCTGACAATAACCGTATTGCCTGAACCTGGAGACTCTACTTTTCTGTTTCCTAACGAGCCACTGAATCCTCCGCCCAGCAAAAAGTTGCCCTGTTGCGTCTGGCCATAGGAAAAGGCGGCACTACATACCATACAAACAAATGCAATAAGTAATTTTCTCATGTAATCAATTAGATAGTGATGTTACAAGTATACAAAAATATTTAGGTGAAGAGCAGCCTATGAAAGATTTAGGCCAATATTTCAATAAAACTAACTTATTAGGTGTCCCATTGTTTCAAATACTCATATACCAGATGCACTGGCAAACCCATGACGTTAAAATAAGAACCGATTATTTTCTCAATAGCAATCATGCCCATCCATTCCTGTGCACCATACGCGCCGGCTTTGTCAAAGGGGCGGTAGTTCTCCACATAAAATGTAATTTCTGCAGCACTTAAGTTTCTGAAATACACTTCGGTGAGGTCTGAAAAGGTGTGTGTTTTGGTTTGGGAAAAAAGGCATACACCCGTTACCACCTCATGTTTTTTGCCAGAAAGCAAGGAAAGCATCTCAACAGCCTCTTGTTCGTTTTGTGGTTTGTTCAAAATCCGGCCATTGATGATAACTACGGTATCTGCCGCTAGTATAATTTCATCTGTTAGTTCTGCTGCAAAAGACATAGCTTTTCTCTTGGCCAGGTAAACCGGCACATCTTTTACCGGCATATCTTCCGGGAAATCTTCCGGCACATTTTTAGTTTTCACAGAAAACACCAGTCCGGCTCCCATCAGTAGTTGTTGCCTGCGGGGAGAACTAGAAGCTAAAACAAGGGGATAATTGAAATTCATTGGCTTGGATAGAGCTAAATAAAAATCCGCAAATTACTTTTGGGTAAAAATAGGTAGACTTCTGGGGCATGGTATAGCCACTGGCACATACTTTTTTTACTTCTTCCATTGAAATATCCTGGGTAATGAAAGCCATCTGTGCCTCACCTTTTAATACTTTGGTGAGGCATTCAGAAAAGCTTCTGGAGAATCCAATGTTTTCACTTTTCCGCTGAATTTTTCCCGGAATTCCTAAAATTTTCTCGATTACAAAATAATGCAGGACCGTTAAATCCAGTTCTTTTACTTCCAGCGGAAACTGCCAGCTTAGTTGCCCGAACACCTCTGGCTTCAGCCGGATTTTATACGTACTATCTTTCAGGATTAAACCAAAAGCCCACTTTTTACCCAGAATAATTTCATTAAGTTCGTACGGATTTTCTACGGTTTTAATAATAAAGTACTTGTCCAGAGCAGTTAATAAATCTTCCTGGTTTATATCAGGCAGGTCTTTAATTAGCCGGTGAGTAGGCAGAATACACAGATTATTTCCTTCCGTATTGGTCAGGTACATCAGGTGGTAATTATAGGCTTCCCTCCCGGTATGCGCTGGGTTGGCGGCTATCTGTTGCTTGCGGTAAGCCAAGGAACTCTCGTACCGGTGGTGCCCATCTGCCAGAATAACTTGTTTATCTTGTAAAACCTCTACGAACCGCCGGATAATCCGATAATCGTGTATGACGCTTAGTACATCTTTTACTCCCTGGTAATCTTCCGTTTCATATATAGGGTGTTGGATGCTTTCGTCCATATACGTTTCTAATTCCTGACTCGCATCTGTATAGAGTCCATGCGTAGGACTTACATGCAGTTGAGTAGCCGTGAGCAAATCTAATCTGTCGGCTACTGCACCTGGAATGGTATTTTCATGCCGCACAATTATTCTCTCTGGCCAGTCATAGGCTTTTATGTGGCAGATGAATCCTTTGCGGCAATACGTAGTACCACTACCAGGCAAAGCAAAATATTGATAGTACACATAAATAGCCGGCAGTTCGTCTTGATGAAGAATATGTTCTTTCTTCCATTGGGCTAGCAGGTCTGCTGCTCTTTGCGGTGCATGGTCGCCGGCCGGCACGGATAAATGAATGCTATTGTAAGGGTTTTTATATAAACTCTCCCGCTGCTTCTGCGATACCACATCAAACAATGGAGACGTTAGTTCATCAATGGAGGGAAACTGTTCGGAATTATACCGCCACGCCCGGAAGGGCTGTATTTCTGCCATACTGGTAATTTATGTACTATAATTTAGGTCTATATAAGACTCTGCCAATTAGATTATGTTTAGATTTATGTCTGCTCTCTTAAGCGTAACTCTCTATTTTATGGAAACACATCTAGCATATTAGAGCAATTATTTCAGTTTTACCAGCGTAGCACCGTAGCCAAATTTTTCTTTCATGGCATCTTTAAAAAACTGCACGTATGGATGTTTGCCCAGCCGTTTATGTATTTCCATCCGCAATATACCGTTACCTACCCCATGAATAAACACAATTTCATCCATTCCGTGGGCTACAGCCTGGTCCAGGTTATTTTCAAAGGTTTTTAGCTGCAATTGTAAGATTTCTGAGTTGCCCATCCGGTTATAGTCTTTGGTCAGTTTCTCTATATGCAAATCTATTTCCCGGGCTGGAGCAGGCAGCGGCGTTTGTTGTATACTTTTAGAATCGAAAATTCCATCCAATATCTTATCTGGTTGCACGTCTACGCTTTCTTTGTCTAGTTGAAACAGGTAGGCATCTTTACCCAAAAGCGGAGCTGGCTGTTTGCTCTTGAAAAAGGTATTGGCCCGGAACCGGATCTTTTTTGTTAAAGGCTCCCGCAAAGGAAAGGCACCTTCCTTAAAGAACAGCAGTTGAATCATATATACCGGCCAGTTCTCAAAATTTTTGGTAGACACTTCATGAATCTTCACAGACGTTTTCTTTTGCAGCGTACCGGCTAACAACCCTTTATAATTCTGCCCCTGCATTTCGCCCATAGTGAAAGGTATGCCTAAATCTGTATTATTCACCAGATACAAAGCCAGATCAGTATCATTGATGATTGTAAAAGCCATATATACCCCTTGTGTAGCGATTACACCTTTTTCTGTACGTGCGGCTATGGCATCTGCCTGTGGAACATTCCGTTTAAACTGCGCAGCTTCCTCAGCAGCAATAACTGCTACCTCGTTCCGGAGTACAGGTATCCGGAAACCGTCTTCAATTTCTACTTCTACCAGTTTATTATCTATAATTCTCACTATTACACCTTCTTCCTTTGCATGAATGAGGCGTACTTTATCTCCGATATTCATATACTTATTTGCTTTATTTTACTAACAAAATCTACTGAATTACTTACTCCCGGTTTTCTGGCAAATTCTTTGATCCTCTGTTTGCGAAACTACAATATACTAACTTAGTACCCTAATTTATTTAACCTATCTTATTCCGTCGTATAGTATATGAAACCATTGAAGCATACCCTTTTAGTATCCATTATTTTTTCCTCCCTTGCACAATTCCCCGCGGCGGCAGAAGTGAGTCCGCAGGAGCGCATGCCTTTTTACGGGCAACCGGTTGCTGCTATGCAAGATACTTATACCAAAAATTTTGAGCTAAAAGATTTTGACCGGCTTAAGATCGGCAGCATTTTTAAAATACATGTGCGTCCGGGCCAGGCGTTTGCAGTAAACGTGAGCGGAGACCGTGAATATGTAGATGAAGTACTAGCAGAAGTAAAAGGCGGTGAACTGGAAATAACTTTTAAAGAAGGAAAAACCCGTCTGCGTTTGAAAAATGCGGTAACAGTAGAGGTAACCTTGCCTTATTTACGGGCTGTTAATTTTAGTGGAACTACTAATTCGACCATTCATCCCGGGTTTACTACAAGCAATTTTGTAGCATATATTTCTGGTACAGCTAATTCCGAAATTACAATGGAGTCTCAGGAGATGTATCTGGATGTAAGTGGGGCAGCTAACCTGAAAATTAACGGCAAAAGTGATAAACTGAAAGTAAATACCGACGGCACTTCCGGACTGGATGCATTTAATCTGGCTGTTGCCGAAGCCACTGTTGATGTTTCGGGTACTAGTGGGGCTAAAATTAATGCATCGGGTAGTATTAAAGCGAATGCGAGTGGTGCTGCGTCCATTAAATATAAAGGTGCTGCAAAAGTAGCTTCTATGAACACAACCAGATTAAGTACAGTAAAAAAGGTAGATTAAGCAATTGCTGATATATAGTTAATGGGCTGGGAATGTATATTCTCAGCCTTTTTCTTTATATATTCTTTGCTTTTTAATGAAAAAGTTACGCCATTGGGTTTTTACGCAAGCAGC
The DNA here is from genome assembly GCF_030503435.1 of Rhodocytophaga aerolata. Taxonomy (GTDB): domain Bacteria; phylum Bacteroidota; class Bacteroidia; order Cytophagales; family 172606-1; genus Rhodocytophaga; species Rhodocytophaga aerolata. Next base: position 5,290 of record NZ_JAUKPO010000041.1, on the reverse strand, counting down.
TATTTACAATTTACAGACATTGGCTAATTTATACGCGTATGTTCAAATTCTCCCATATGTCTTACCGTTCCCTTTCTTTGCTTTTATTCGCTTTTTTGCTTGTTAACTCTTTTGCAACGCATGCCTTGCAGACAGACTCTTTGGTACACTTGGGAGAAGTCAACTATAACTCATCCTTTGAAAAAGAGGCATTTCAAGATTATTTTACTAAAGGCAAAAAAAACTATCTGGCTTTATTTATGTCGGTAAGTAAAGAAACTGGTAGCAGCGAATTTGCTAACGCGCATCAGGCGTATCAAGAGACATTTAAGCAGCTTACAACAGGTGATATACAAAAGAAAAATGAAGCAAAAAGGATAAAAGCTATCTATAGCCAAACTCATGATCGCTTGCTTAGCAAGTATGAACTGAAGAACCATTTTCCTGACATATTTGCAAATGGAAACTATAACTGTGTGTCGGCAACCGCTTTGTATGGACTACTTTTTGACGATTTACAGATTCCGTATACCATCAAGGAATCTCCTACACATGTATATTTAATAGCTTACCCACATACACAAAAAATCTTAATTGAGACAACTGATCCACGCCAGGGATATATGGTGTTTGATGATAAGTTCAAAACCAGTTTTGTTTCTAATTTGCGATCTGGCAAGCTTATTAGTGAGCAGGAATATAAATCGGGGAGCACAAATGCATTATTTGACAAATATTATTTTTCTGAGGAAAACATAACTATAAAAGAGTTACTCGGCATTCAGTATATGAATGATGCTCTTTACAAACTGCAAGAGAACCAGTTAGAAGAAGCATTTATCCAGCTGGAAAAAGCATACCTGTTTTACCCATGCAAAAAAGCCGGTTACTTATTACTTTCTACCGCTGCACTTATTTTAGATAAGAAAAATTATGCTGCCGTTGAAGACGCCAAGTATTTGGGTAAACTCGCCAGATATACGGAATATGGCATTAGTCATGACCATATTATAGCTGAATTTCATAGGCTTACTCAACTTCATCTGATTAACAACAACCGTCCAGAATTGTACGACACGTTTTATCAGAAAATCAGCTCAGCTATTTCCGATAAAGCACTAACTCAGGAAATTAGGTACATCTATCATTACGAGCGCAGCCGGATTTTCTTTAACCAAGGTAGATATCAGGAATCACTTGCATTTGCTGAGAAAACATACATTCTTAAACCTGAAAATATAGATGTACAAACCTTGTTTGTTTCAGCTTTGGGCAATTCACTAAAATCACAAAGTGATGGTACCAAGGTATTGGAGGCTTTAAGTACTTATGAGCAGAAGTTTCCTAAACTTCTTAACAATAACATCTTTTACACATACCTCATTCAAGCATGCTTAATCTCTTGTGGACAGCACTATGAACTTAAAAAAATAGCTGAGGCCGAAAGGTTAAGAGCCAGATTTGAAAAATTATTTGCCGATAAAGGAAAAGATATTGTCGATAGTAACCTGATTGGTAGAGTATATTCTACTGGTGCAATGCATTACTTCCGGGCGGGCAATGATGCTAAAGCAAAAGCACTATTAACTAAAGGCTTGGAAATGGCACCCAACGATTATGAAATGCAGCGGAGACTACAACTACTAAAATAATACTCTTATAAACCCTTGTTTTCGATAGCTAAATTGTATTTGGTTTGTGTAATATATTTGCCGCCTTGCCTGGTAGTTTTTTGCGCAATAATAGTAAGCTTTTCCATAGCATAGAATCCTGGCGGCACTGCATACCGGATTTCTCCCATACCATTCTTCGTTAGAATACCTGTGAGGTTATCATTCATATATTTGCCTTCTGTTAGTTCTCCTGTATAGAACTTTACATTTTTGGTTTTATCGGATAAGGATAGTTTCAATATGTATTCTCCCTTCAGAGCAATATTATCTATTTCTTCTATTACTATAGTTGCTTTAGATGGCACTGCTTTTCCTTCACGTGAATATTCTTTTATTCCAATCCCTGGAAACCCATTTTTATAAGGCTGCTCAGCTACCAACTTACCCTCAAGGCTATATATTTTCTCTGTTCCATGGATTTTGCCATGTAAATAGGGAGTGATTTTATACAGATTACCATTTTTATGATACCACTTCATTTCATTTTCTAGCAAGCCTGCTACGTAATTGAATTCAGCATGCAGTGTACCATCAGCATAATAATCTTTTGCCGGACCATGTAGTTTGCCATCTTTCAAATTTATTTCTGATAAAATAAACCCATCTTTCCGTTTATTCACCACTAGTCCATCCTTTTTTGGCAGTTTTTTCTTTTTTTCAGGTTTCGCAGTATGTGCCTGGCTAGCGGCCACTTTTTTGGTAACAGCTTGTTTAATAGTATTTATATGATCACAGCCAGTAAACAAGATAATTGCTAAGAATAATAAGATGATTAGTTTCATTTTATTACGAAGGATAAATGTTTGAATGAAGTATTTCTTCTAAAGCGAATAAGCAGATTGTTTATCAATTCGCTTGTTGGTTTCTTTAAAAGAACTTACACAGCAATCAAAATCAATAAATCGAATTAGCTCTTTGTCCGGCCCAAGAGGAAGAGAATTTAAATTGTAATATTGGCTAGTATGTATTGGCGTATAGGGTGAATCTTTAGACAATCTTTCGTTTAATAATTCCGTATGAAGCTTAAAATTAACCATCGTAACAAAATGAAACTATTTAAGACAATAACATGCTGTGGGATCTGCTTTTTGAGTATAATATCTGCTTATGCTCAGACAAATGAAAATATAAACAGGGATACCATTATTACTAATTCTGAAAATACGAACATTCGTGTTGATTCAATGAACAATTCTAATGATGTAGATTTAGACAATGACGTTGAAAAATCATCCACAAATACTGAGACCGAAAACTATGGAGCTGATAGCAAAGCACTGAAAGAAGAAAGAAAATTAGAAAAAGAGCAAGCCAAGCAAAACAACCTGGAAGAGAAAGCCCAGAAGCGGGAAGCACGTGAAGCAAAAAAACTGGATAAAGCGAATAAACGTGCCAGTAAACAAGAGCGCAAGGCAGCAAAAGCCGAATTAAAAGTAAGCAAAGCCGAACGCAAAACAGAAAAAGCCCGTCAGAAAGCGGAAAAGAAAAAAATGAAACTAGAACGAGCACAAGATAAGCTAAATGATGCGTCCAATTAATTATGTGCGTGTAACTAATGATAAGCTTCTTGACTAAATAATAGAGTGTTAATGAAAAACAAGTGTATGGCTAAAACAGCAATTAAAGAAAGTTTGGATAAATCACTATTTATAGAACAAGCCTACTTAGCGGTTAAAAAAGTAGTATCCACTATATCCTGTCCACTTCTATTTATGAGATAAAGAGGTTGTGGTATTTTTTTCTTATTTGTTTCAGAGCTATGCATTCTTAACAACCGTTGAAAAAAGAAGAATACCCTAACATAGAGTCTGATTAAACTACTTCAACCCTTGACAAACAAAAACGCCTTTCTAACTAAATAGAAAGGCGTTTATTGTACCAGGGGCGGGAATCGAACCCGCACGAGCTTTTGGCTCACAAGATTTTAAGTCTTGCGTGTCTACCTGTTCCACCACCGTGTTCCCCGCAATAGGCTACCTAACCTCTAAGTTTTTTAAAGACTTTCAATAGTTCACTTGCCCTATCACTTGCCCTTCTGTCTTAAATTTTAACAGATATGGCAACTATCAAATTAGTCATCAGGAAAGACAAAGTAAATTCTAGAGGCGAATGTCTAATCTATGTCCTCTACACGCATAATCAGAAGTCTATTAAAGTAAGCACGGAGGAAAAAATTAAACCATGTGACTGGGATTCCATCAAAGGTCAAGTGAAAAAATCGTATGGGAAAGGGTATGATACATTTAATGATACACTTAAAATACACATTGAGAAAGTTGAGCGTATTAAACGGCTTGCTACTCAGCGGAATATTGAACCTACAATTGATCATATAAAAGAGCAGCTAGCTTTGCTAGAAAGACCTATATTGCCCGATACCAGTAAAGATTTTTTCAAAATGTATGAGAACTTTATTGAAGAAAGCAAAAGTAGAAGAGCCTACAATACTATAAAACAGCACCGTACAGCTATAAACCATTTAATATCCTTTCAGCAAACCTACAAATATACTATCACCCTGGAGAGTATTAACATGGACTTCTACGTAAAGTTTACTAGTTATTTATCAAAAGAGCTACAACTGAATCCCAACAGTGTAGGTGACATATTAAAAAACCTCAAAATATTTCTGAATGAATTAACAGAAAAAGGAATCAATACTAACCTCACCTTCAAGTCTAAAGCATTTAAAAAACCTTCTGCTCCTGTTGAAATCACCACGTTAACACAGCAGGAGCTGGATACATTATTTACACTAGAGCTATCAGATAATAAAAAACTAGATAAAGTACGGGATCTATTTATCTTCAGCTGTACAACAGGCCTTCGCTTTAGTGACATGGCAAATCTTAAGCCTGAAAACATTAAAGAGGATACTATTGAGTTTATTACCATTAAAACAAAAGATCAACTAAGCGTACCTATTATCTTTTATGCCAGACAAATATTAGTAAAATATGGCAATAAACTTCCCAGAGTGATGAGTAATCAAAAAATGAACGATTATTTGAAAGAACTAGGAAAAGTAGCAGGGTTATCGCATCAGGTACAGAAAGTAAAATTTCTGGGGGTTAAAAGAATAGACACCCGTGTACCCAAATTTGAGCTATTATCCACGCATACTGCTCGCAGAACCTTTGTAACATTATCACTTGAAAAAGGTATGCGCCCTGAAGAGGTGATGCGTATTACAGGACATAAGAATATTAAAACCCTAATGAAATATGTTAAGATAACCAACCAAGTGGTTAAAACATCCATGCTCCGTGCGTGGAGTTAGATATGAAGATTCAAGAGCAAATACTATTTGAAAAGTCTATTTTAGGAAAGGAATAACTCCTTATGTCAATACCTATAATTAGGTATTGACATAAGGAGTTATAATGTGTAACTTATCTTAAGTTTTTATCTACATTTAACTTTACCTTTATGGCCTCTTCTCCAAAATATAGGCCCATCATTAATCTTATATATCTTTTTACAGGTATAATTTTATATTTTTTTTCTTTTTCACTTCTATCCTGTGATAGCTCTACAAGTTCAACTGAGGGCGATGAGGCAGTAATTGCCATGGATACGGTAGTGTATGTCGTCAGATAGAATTGGACAACTGATGGCAAAATGGAAGGAGCGGATTC
>NZ_JAUKPO010000040.1 GCF_030503435.1 Rhodocytophaga aerolata | reverse complement strand
GGCATTAAACGCTCTGGCTTGTATTTCATATTGGGTACCTCCCAAAAGACCACTAGGCGTGAAAGTATAAGGGCCGGTACCGGACTGCTGCAACACAGTGAAGACACTACCTGAATTGGCTACCCGGTATTCCAGCCACATAGAAGTTGCAGTAGGATAAGCTGCTACGGAAACATTGAATGTTGATGGCACTGTAGCTCCGCTACCAGGCGAAGTAATCTGCGGAGCTTGCGCTTGTGCAAACAAGGTTTGAAACCATAGTAAGCAAAAAATTTGTAAAACTTTATTCATCTAAAAAGTTATTAAGTAATATTTTCTAAATTCATTGACATTAATTGACTAATGTATTATAAAAGTAATTATTATAATAAACAAAAAATTAGATTAAAATAAATGGATTGTATATCTCCGTTACTAAATATAAATTTTATCACTTATCTATCTTGTATAACAACACTTTAATGGATTTTAAGTAAAGAGATTCTCTATATCTGTAGATTTTTTTTAGATTTCTTACTTAATGAAAACAATAGCATTGTATGTAGTGTTTCTACATCTAAATATACTAAACAATATTTAAATTTTCGAAATTAATAACCTTATATTCTCTGGAAGTACACTTTTTATCTTCCATCTGATTTTATCAATTAATGAAGGTAAAAAAAATGCCCCTGATTTAAAGAAAGTATAAAAGTCTGCTTGTTCATTAGCTTCCACTTTTTGAGCATGCACAATAGTACCTATTTCATAAACAGTCAGATTGGCTACTTTAAGATCTATATTCACAGTGTGTGTTGCTTCACTACCAAAACCAATATTGGAAATCAAATTAACATTAGATACAGCTGATAATCCATTCATATTCCAGCAAGCAAACATCCACTGGTAATCCCACATATCTTTACGCTTTCCCCCACTAAGCATTTCTAACTTACGATGCCAGAAAGCAACTTCTGATTTGTGTCTACACTTTTTTTCAATAAGCATTGTTCTCTTATACTCTTCTGCTTTGGATAGATAGAAGTCATAATACTGCCACCTGCTACGCCATGTAGCCCACCCACAAATATGTGTGTATTTAGAAAAATAATATGAAGCTTTTCCTCTTGTTTGCCCGTGCTGAAAATTATCTCCGGATATTTGGAAAACTTTTAAATTATCTCTGTAATGCGAAAGCAAATTCTCGCAAAATCCAAAAAAGCTTGGATGGGGCACACAATCATCTTCTAATATTATACCTTCTTCTACATGCGTAAAAAACCATGTAATATTTTCTGCAGGAGCAAGACCACAGCCCATATTTTTATCTCGAAACAAAGTTTTTACTTGGCAAGGCCAATCAATTTGTGTAGCTACCCTTCGCGTTTGTTCACATCTCTCTATTTCTCCCTGTCGGTCTGCTCTAGGACCATCAGCAGCTATGAATAAGTATTTTGGTTTTACTTTACGTATCTCTTCAAATACTTTAGCTGTAGTATCAGGCCTATTAAAAATCATAAATAGAATAGGTGTATAAAACATATTCAAAAATTGACTATTAATTTTTAGCAATATGATTAAATAATGAATAAAGATAGCCTATTCTAGCATGCACGATGCATTTGAACCAAAACTTTTGGGGGTTGGCTGGCGTATAGAATGGATATGCCAGATGAGCGGGATTGCGAATAAACCCATACAAATAAAAGCCAATTTTTTTTAGGCGTAACCTATAATTAGGCTTACTCAGTTTATACCACATGAGCGCTTCTGAATATCCACCCCAATAATACCTTTTAATAAACCATTTATGGGTAAGTCTATTTGCTGAAACATAGTGATCTACAGCAATATCCGGATGGTAATAAACACCCAAATTTAGTTTTTTTACACTTTCAATAGCGGCTGTATCTCCACCCGACAATAACTTATCACCAATTCTATCCAACCCATCAATAAAGCCTCCTATACTTACTAAAGCAGTTTTCAAAAAAGCCATATTGGCTCCTACAAGAAACTCCCGTCCTTGTAAAAATCTACTTTCTCCACCATAATTAATCATTGAAATAGCTGGCTCAAATTTAGGGATAAGCCAAGTAGGTTTCTCTCCTACCCAAACTGGAACAGTAGGTCCTCCGACTACTCCTGGTTGTGGTTTCACACTGGCAAATACTTCAATAATTTTTTTAGCCCAGTGCTCGTATGGAACTGCATCATCGTCTAAATATGCAATATATTCTCCTCGTGCTTGACAAAGGCCAGTATTTCGGGCATAATTTAAGCCTTGTTTAGGCTCATAGATATAAATCAGATTTTCTATAGATGTACTATAGCCTAATACTACTTCTTTCGTATTGTCGGTAGACTTATTATCCACTATAATAATTTCAAAGCAAGATTTATCTAACGACTGCTGCTCTAATCCCTTAAGTACTTTAGTTAAATAAAAAACTCTGTTATATGTTGGAATAACCACAGAAAGAGTTATACTCATAAATTATTGCTTCTTTGAAGAGTTTAAGGAGTTAATCATAATGCATGATAGTTAACAGATTACAATTTGCACCAGCCTTCCGGGAGAAGGTCTTTTGTTTCTATAGTTGTATCGTGATACCAGTTTATGGGTGCAACTACAATTTTTTCAGAATTAGAGTTTAACCAGGCTCCCCACCAACTAAAAGTACTATTGGCTATTATATTATGTTTACATAAACTCATTAACTGCATATCTTTATAGCTATTATTACCAGTATTGTGATTGATATAAACACATGGTTGAAAAAATTTAATACGCTCTTGTACCCATTGTATATCATCTGAAAAAATAAAATAATAAGGTTCTTCAAATTTTTTCTCAAATAAAGTATATGCTCTATGATAATAATCCACACTACAAGCACCATATTTTTTTGCATACTCTGGATCAGATACATAATCTCCTCGCCGAATGTGTACACTTACCGCATTACAGACTTTTATTTTATCACTCAAGCCTTTGTTTTTATGGTCAAGTTCGTATCTAAAAGTAAAATCTCTTCGGATTTGTTCTTCTATATTCACAAAATACTTTTCACTTTGCCAGTACCCTTTTACGTAAATATCACTTTTAGATTTAAATATATTTCTATCAAATGAGTTAGTTTTTTCTTCTACAATACTTCTTTTGTAGTAAGGCAAAAGAGGTTCAACTATACTCCGCTGAAATCTATTTATTAGAGAGGTAGTCATGTTAGAGGTAAAGCTTATCTCCTCCTCTGTTGCAATAGTTTCATTTATATTAAAATACTTCAATTCATAATTTCTGATACCTTTTTCGAACCAACGTATATCTAATTTAAGCTGCGTTTTGTGTAGATGAGCCAGGTGCTTTCCTAAAGCATATTGGAATAGTTGGTTTCCTAACCCCCCATTTAATCTTACAATTATCATCTCTTTCTTGCTAATACATGATATCCATAACACAATAATTCACTAGAATTAGTGTCGGCTTTACTTAGCTTATCCAGCATTAGCATTAGAGAGTTGATATATATTTTCTCTTCATAGTTTAATTTAACCTTGGCATACTTGGAAGCCACACCTGGTAAAAATTTTAATTCTTGAGCAAGGTATTCAAAAAAATTACCATTACTTTCTATTTCAATAATATCAAAATCTAAATCAGACAAATGTTTTTCATAAAAAAATCTATTAAACCCAGTGCTATAATGATATGGAGCAAAATGTGTTATACTGCAAAAAGGTGCAGTTATAATGAGTAAACCTTTTCTTTTAAGCAACCTACTAAGTTCACATATGGCTTTGACAGGATCAGGTACATGCTCTATCACTTCTGTACATAAAACAGCATCAAACGAACTATCTGGCTCTGGTATGTTTATTATATCGGAAACAATATCTATATTACCATAAGTCCAAGTTTCTTTTTGTATACCAACGCCCGAATTATTAGGATTATATTGTGAAAAGTCTTGTGAAACATAGCTTAAATGTGTGCAAAATTTTTTAAAAGGTTGTTCTCCTGCTCCTGCATCCAATATTCTATTTCCATCAGGTATATTTTGCAATACTTTTTCAATCCATTTGTGTCTATTTTCTTCATTGTTCCTGCCTACTGAAGAAGCTTGATTTGTTAAAATGAATTTTAAAATAACTTTTTTAAATAAATTCATAATCATAGTATCAAGAGATTATAATGTAAACCTTTGCAATAATCTCTTTATTAAACCTTTTAAGCTTTTCTTATTTGCCTTTTTCTTTATCTGAATAAATTCTACACTAGGGGTACCTTTCATTCCACTTTTCAAACGTATTGGTCTTTTTTGCAACTCATCTACCCAATGATATCGCCCTTCTTTACTTAAAATATACTCTACATCATCGTCTTCAATCAAGTCAAGAAAAGGAATAATAGCATACAACCCAGCTATAGAAACATTTCCTTTTTTAATTTCTCTTTCCCAATGTGAATTCGCAACACGTCTATGCAAATAATATGTTTCTTTCAATTTCACTAACTTAGTGCCTGTACCTAATTGATAAATTGTAAAAGTCCAGGAATCTAAAGTCTGATTAATCAAAAATGGCTCGAAGTATCTTCCTGCTTTTAGCCAACTTTTTTTTGTGAATAAATAGTTACCGCTGTGTCCAATACTATAATATGTACTTAGAGCATCAGCAAGTGTGAACTCACCACTTTTGAAGACGGTCTTATATACAATTTCCTTTATTTGTTCTGAGACAGTTGTAAAAAAATGAATTTCTCCGAATGCTGCTGCATCAGCATTAGTACTTAGCATATACTGTTTTAATAAATTTATGCTACCAGATACTAATACATTATCTGAATCGAGACAAAAAATCAAATCATTCTGTGCATTTTCTATACCTGTGTTTCGAGCCGCTGCCGCTGTTCCTTTATTAATCTTGTGCTTAAGGATTTTTATGGCAGGGAACTTACTTTGCAACTCTTTAGCAATTTCAAGAGTATTATCTGAAGAAGCATCATTCACTATGATTACTTCGTCTCCTTCCATAAAATTTCCATCGCATATTGAATTTACCGTTTCTGCTAAGGTTTGCTGGCAATTATAAGCTGGTATAATAAAGGAAATTGGATGCTTTTGATCTGAAAACATTATGTAGAAGAAAATAGTCAGCTAAATTAAGGGATCATTCCGACTTTAAATAGTTTCTTCCGGAGAAATAAATAAATCACTCTTTTTATAAACAGTTTATTTGCTTTAAATCCTTGCCAAAGAATTTTTGCTGCGACTTTAGCTGGCAGGGGGGCTTCTTCAGTCTGATCTGACTGCGAACAGATAAACGTATTCGCATAGTTTTTTGTTTTATTTGTATATATTTCTTTCGGAAGGTTGGCTTTTTGTCTGAGTAATTTAAGAATATGTAAACCCTCTATGATACCTAATCCATTCTTAATGGCAGATACGGTTACTTTATTTCTATGTAAGCGAAAGTAATTCATTTCTTCACATATATGAATTATATCTGACTTTAACAGCAATTCACACCAAAACCACCAGTCTCCAGAAAATTTGAATTGAGTATAAGTGCTATCTATCTGTTTGGCTATTTCTTTTCTGAATAGTACCGCACTAGCATTTGGTATTAAATTGGCACCTACCATATAATTCAATACAACGTCTCTTCCATTGAATACTTTTCCACAAGCTATGCTAGGATACAAATCTTTGCATGAGCATATTACTGTGTTATGTTCATCTACACGAAAAGATTGACAGTAAGCAATTCCTACCTGAGGATATTGTTCTAATCGAGCTACAAGAGTTTCTAAAAATAATTCATCTGCATAATCATCGCTTTCTGCAATCCATATATATTCTCCTTCAGCTACATCTATCCCCTTTTGCCATTGCAGAAAAGTACTACCACTATTAATAGTATTAAACAAAACCTTACATACTTTTGGATGATGTAAATATTGGTTTAATACTTCTCTGCTCTTGTCAGTAGAAAAGTCATCCATTAAAATGATTTCAAAATCTTGGTAAGTTTGATGTAATATACTTTCAATGCGTTTATTTAAATAAGCTGCGTGATTATAATTTGGTAGGATTATAGTTACTTTACTCATGCATACACTTTATAGAAAAGTTTGTAAGATTACCACATCTTAGTATATCTTTCTCATTTAATTGCTAAAGTATCTCCTTTTAATTTGTTAGTAATAAGTTTAACCAAAGCATGTGAATGAGTTAAATAATAAAACAGTATGACCAGCCTTTTAGGCATGTGTTTTACTAATTCACTGTTAATTAGAAATTGAATTTGATTATAATGCCTGAATAAAGTTTTAAACTTATCAGATCCTTGAATCGACTTTCCCTGAATGCTATCGTTCCAGGCATATCTACTCAATGATTTCTTAATTCTTTTCAGAATAGAAAGATTAAGCTTCAAAAGTTCTGGGTCATGCAGATGCTTACCCATTTTCTCCCTAAGCTGAAGTTCTGCGTAATGCATTTTCCATTTATCTTTACTCATGCTACTGGTATGAACTCTGTATAAAGCGTCCGTTTGTTCTGCAGGTAAATACTGAAAATTTATTCCTTGAAAAGAACATCTCCACCAGAAATCCCAATCTTCGAGAGATTTAAAGTTTACATCAAACGTCTTTACTTTTAAGAATATTTTTTTTCTAAGTATGGGAGCATGCACAGCTGTTATATTACTACATACTAGTTCTTTAACTAAACTTTTGCCACCACCTGAAAAACCTGAAACTTTGTATTCTTCTTTGATGAGAATTTTATCCGGATAAATTAGATCAAAATATCTTACCCTGCCATAAACAACATCAATGTCTGAATTCAATTGAAGAAATTCAATCTGAAATTTCAGCTTATTGGTTTCTAACAAATCATCGGCATCCAAGAACTGTATATATTCTCCAATACTACAAGATACACCTGTATTCCTGGCAGCAGACAAGCCTTGATTAGTTTGATAAAAATACTTAAACCGTATGTCTTTTTGTATATACTGCTCTGCTATTTGTCTGGTATTATCGGTTGATCCATCATCTACTATTATTCCCTCCCAATTTTGATAAGACTGATTAAGTAAACTATTTAACGTTAGTGGCAGAAAATGGGCATAGTTAAAACAAGGAATGATCACTGAGATCAAGGGAAGGTTACTATTATTTATACTCTTGCTTTCCATCCTATCAAACATTTCAGAACAAATTTAATTTGATAGCCTACCTCAAACCACCTATATGGCTGTGTAGCCGATGTATAAAATTCATGTAATAAGAACAGATTATAAATTTTCTGATTTCTAAATTTTTTTTTGCGGTATATGCTGTATACTTCTTGTTTGCATGTATCAAGCATCAATGAAAAATGTGGTTCTGCGAATATCCTATTTTTTTTATTTGCAACTTTTAATCTCTTTATCCAGCTAGGTATGCCTTGAATGACCACCTTATCCGCATTAAGGTAATTATTAATTAATACTTTGTGGATTGCTTCCTCTTCAACAGCAGGTACGATGTTTAAATATTGTAGCTGTAAAAGCTGTATCGTATATTTTTCATTATCCACTACATCTCCATACGTTTCCGTCATTTGATTATTGTGTAAGCGGTAGAGCACCAGCACTTCACTTATGTTAGCCAACCGGAAAAAAGCATAGCATCTAACCCATAATTCATAATCCTGTGCATAACGATAATCTATATTGTAAAGTAGTCCAAAATTTTTGAGAAAGGATTTTCGCATCATTACCGTAGAATGCCCAAATGCATTATTGCATAACAAGTGCAGCTTAATATCCTCAAAAGAGTTCGGGCGCTCAATTATTTGATTAGTATTAATTATCTTAAACCAAGTTCCACAAACTCCTATATCAGGATTCTGATCCAGAAATGTTACTTGCTTTGCCAGCCGTTCCTCTAAGCTTACATCATCTGCGTCCATCCGGGCAATGTATTCACCTTTAGCTAGATCAATTCCCTTATTAAGTGTTGCTGTTAAACCAATATTTTGATCATTATGTATAAGCCGTATTCTTTTATCTTTAAATGATTCAATAATACGAACGCTAGCATCAGTTGAGCCATCATTGATGATAATGAATTCAAAATCAATAAAAGTTTGATATAAAATACTAGTGATGGCTTCTTTAATATAGCTTTCTCCATTATACACTGGCATCACCACGCTAACTTTTAGAGGGCTTGTCTCCATTCAATAAATGGTCAAAGTATATACTTAATATAATAATTGATTTTAAAAAATGACCTTTCACTGCTCTTATTCATACTCTTTTTCTTATTCGATTCACTGAGATAGTATTGCTTAATTATATGACAAACATTTCTAGTGAAAAAATATATAATATTAAGTTGTTTCTCAAAAGGTCAATTATCCATAATATCCATTAGAATAGCTGTTGTCATATAATTTGGCAGGGAATTTTTATTGATTAGAATTCTCCTTTATATGTTTATCTAATTATCTATGCACAATTATGTAAAAGAAGTAAAAGTAATATACTATACTTATAATAAACTCTTGTTCATGCGTATATTTTTTAAACAAGATTTTAATCTATCTGTATACCCTATTATATAAACAATGAATGAAATTTTATATATTTTATAAAGACCAATTTGCTTTTCATTTTCTAAACATTTTTTTCTGTATAAAAGCATTTTGTGTTTTGCTTTCGTTCTCACTGTTGAATCCAAATGCTTTTGCTTGTAAACAAAGTACATTATTTTAAAGTATTCATAATATTGAATCTTCTTTGTTTTGGAGCGTACATTATTATTATGAAATCTAAAAAAATTTAAAGGTGGATAGGAAAAGCAGATAGGGCTATGTAAGCCAAACTTTAGCCACATAAGCCAGTCTCCTGCCTGTATATAGCTTTCATCCGCCCTACCTATTTGTTCAAAAACACTTTTTTTAAACAGCACAGCACTGGCATTTGGAATAAAATTATAATCCATAAACAAACTTGCAATAACGCTTTTTGACTCTAAAGTAAAATCTCTTTGCCATGGAAAATAAGGGCTTATATTATTCATTACTTCTGTAAGAATACCTAAATTGTTAGAATATTCATCAACCATATATGATTGACTAAATACTAACGCAGCCTTAGGGTGTGCATCTAGCTTTTTTACAAGTACTTCTAAAAAATTTCTATCAGCATAATCATCACTTTCCGCCAACCAGATATACTTACCTTTAGATAATCTTACGCCTTTGTTCCATTGCTTAAAGGTACTACCGCTGTTAGTAGGATTGAATATAAGTTTGATTCTTTTATCTTTTTGCGCGTACGTCTCTATTATCTCACGGCTGTCATCGGTTGAACAATCATCCATTATGATAACTTCAAAATCTGTAAAAGTTTGGTTTAGAACACTCTCAATTCGTTTTTGTAGAAACTTGGCATGATTGTAATTAGGTATGATAACAGAAACTTTATGCATTACTTTTTATCATTTTGTATAATTGTGGATTATTAGAAATGCTAAAAGTTAAGACTTAAACATAGATCGCATTTTGGCTTGACAACATTTCTAATTATGCAACACTTTATCACAATGAAACTGTTAAATCTTCTGCTTTTGTATACTTTGAATTTTAAAAAAAAATTGTCAAAATCTCATGCTTCTCTGCCCAATAATTTCTTTTGGATGTTTACTGGCAGAACCCCTTTTATATAGTCTTTTATCAATTTGCTAAAGGTATATCCATTGGAATTGTAGATGAAGTATTTTGCTAAGTATATAAATAATACTCTTCCTTTGATATTTTCACTCAGTAATATAGTTAGAAATTGTTTGCAAGCCTCATATTCAAATTTCCTTCTTTTATTAGTATGATATTTTTCTATCGACTGTGGTAAGTTACGGCTCCATTTTTTTGAAAACTTAATACAATTTCTTATCCAGGATTTATTCATGCTTCCTGTAGATAAATGCTCTATAAAAATATTATATACTACTAGCACTTTATATCCTTGCATGTGAATTTGCATAGAAAAATCTAAATCATAGAAATGAAATTCATTAAAAGTGACTTGATCAAATTTATTTTGTTCCCAAACTTCTTTACGGCAGCAGAACCATACGCCATCTACTGTAATAACAGCACTTTGTACCTCATTTTTAGGGTTATTGTATTCATGAACTTTATTACCATTCCAAGTGTGTTGTAAAATATTAACCCGGTTGTAATCACTCGCATAAACAAACCAACTTGATGGGTTTTTAGGTTTCACTGTTCCCCCGGCAACACCAATCAAACCTACATTCATATCTTCAAGAAATTTGCATACTTTACTTCCCCATTCTTGGGTATGAAACAATATATCTTCATGCATAAAACATAAATACGGATACTGACTTTTTGAAGCACCTATATTATAGGCTTCACATATTCCATACTTGCCTTCGTTATTATTTATGGCTATTATTTCATAAGTTATACCTATAGTTGACGCTATACTTGCTGAAACTTCATTTAGAAGATTTTCACTTCTTGAACAAATAATTATCGATAACATACCAATTTACAAACAGTACCATAATTCATGAAAACATAATATTACCCAAAAAGATATAAAAATTTCTTAAGTGGGTGCATTACAATTACAAATCATTTCACTCCTTTTTGCCGCATAACTGTTAGAAAGTAATTTTTTTAACTTATTTCTTGCTAATTTAAAGCTATTCTTTAACTGGATTATAAGTTTGATATTTTGCGAGAAATGGGCTATTATCTGCCTTATTTTTTTGTTTTATGCCTATTACAATAATGTGACAGGGTTTTACTAAATCCATTGCTTTTATTTGGATATTACAATAAGAGTATAAATCTATAACTAACCCTGCATCAAATACATGATGATGTAAACACCTGTTTTCAAAATTTTGATACGACCGTTTTTCAAAATTTGAGAAACTTCCTGCCTGCGGATCTCTAGCTAGATCATGTAACTGAAGTATTTCAGGTAAATGCGTAAGATCATGTTCATCTACATTATTATTAAAATCTTCAATTAAGTGATGCAAAGTTGTAACTGGACGCTTATG
Source organism: Rhodocytophaga aerolata (assembly GCF_030503435.1). Classification (GTDB taxonomy): domain Bacteria; phylum Bacteroidota; class Bacteroidia; order Cytophagales; family 172606-1; genus Rhodocytophaga; species Rhodocytophaga aerolata. The sequence goes on along the minus strand of NZ_JAUKPO010000040.1, from coordinate 33,780 downwards.
GTCAAAAGTATATTCTTTATTTGGAACAACCATAAGTAAAGCTCCACCTTCCTTTAACGCCCTTAGCCAATTGGTTATAGCTTTTAATGGATTGGCTATATGTTCAATGCTATGTGAGGATAATACAAAGTCATAGGTTTCAGAAGGAATCGTGCTTAATTCAGATGCCTCACAAATAAATTGGTAGCCAGGCTTATTTTTGTTATAGTAAAGATAGGTATGGCCTTGTTTAATTTCGCCTTCCCAGACAGTTTTAGCGCTGAAATTACATCCATCCAGCTGTTTAATAATTGGATAAATAGGTAATTCATTCTTTCTTCTAAATATATCGCTTGGCCCTCCTATTTCTAAGCCCTTTTTTCCTACTAAAAGTTTATGATAAATTTTAAAATTTTGAATGTTTGGGGGCTGTGCTACAGGAATTCTGTTGGGAAAGATTTTGTAATAGATAATTTTAAGAATACTTCTAAAAGTATTCTGTTGTATAGCTTTTACTATATTTACCATTTAAAGTATTTTTTATTGCGAGTGTACGATTGAAATAGAGAGAACTCAATTTATTAGAATAAGTATATCATTTTAACTTTATATTGATATATCTTAATATTTTTATTTAGACCTAATTAGCGGCGCGTATCCAAAATTTGTATTACAAATACACTAAAGCATTTTTACTTTATTTAATCCTTCTGCTATAAGTTGTTGTGTATGGGTAAGTTCAGATGGATTCCATAATTTATAATTGAACGTTGACATTGCATCTGAGGCTTTTTTGAAATCTTTTAGATGAATGTAGGCCATTACTTTTGCCAGATATACATTACCCTTATTCTCATCTGTTACTAAGCCTAAAGAGTAATCAAAGGCATCATCAATGTCCTTCTCAGTAAAATCAGAAAAGGAGTAAGTATATGCTATTAGATGGTCAGGTATTCTCTTAGTATATTTAAAAACCGTACTCCCACTACTAGGCACATCGTATATCAACGTAAAATATTCCCGGAACTTATATTGAATCAAATGTATCCAGGGAGTATAATAATGTGCAAAATCTTGGTGTAAAATGTAACTTTTATTTTCTATTAGACAAGGGAAGAAATCGTTTACTATGCAGTTAGCCAAATCCCACGATTTCATGGCATCAATTAGCAGAAACTCAATATTATCTCCTCTCCAGCTGAGCTTACAGAGATCGCCATCATTCACAGATATGTACTCAGAATAGTTTGCTGTTCGCCTGATGAATTCATCAACAAAGCTATCCCCTGGCTTATACTTACCGTCAATATCCGTATTGGCTACATTCATCCATGATTCCCATATAAAAATATCATAGGCATGAATTTTTTTTCTTGATTTAACGAAGCGTTTATTTTGAATCAAGCCTTCCAGAAGAGGTATGGTAGTTGAACCAAGCCAACATCCCAAATCCACTATTTCTCCATATCCTGCATAAATATTTTTTCCATAATATTCAAAATAATCTCTCTCCTGGTTTGTAGTCATCCCCAGCAAGTATGCATGCTTACTAGTAGAAGTATTATTTTTTTTCTTTTTGCCCTTTATCTTAACGTACAGGCCTACAATAATTTTGCTTTTCTTTAAGTATTGCTTTATACTACTTATCATAATTCATGTATTTAATTATTCTGCAATGCTATATCTTCAATACATATTAACACACTGGTTGCCTTATACTAAAAGCTTATGGCTCATCAACTCTTCCCATTTCTTTACCTGTACGAGTATATCAAATTCTTTAGCCCGGTTAATTGATATGGACGAATCTAAAAATACCTCTCTATTCATTATCATTAACATTGCTTTACTCAATGACTCAATATCTTCAGAATCTATGACTATACCCATCCCCTCTTTTACAAATTCCTTTACACCTCCTGAATTAAACGATACAATTGGTTTTCCTGTAGAAGCCCCTTCTATCATGGCTAAAGGAAATGGATCTTCTCTGGAAGTTAGTACGAATCCATCTGCTAACATTAAATAATCATAGTAATCTTCTTGCCGGAAACCCGTTATAATTACATTACCTAAGGAATAATGCTGCAGTTCTTGTTCAATAAAATAGCCATACCCTGAATTAGCTGTTCCCAGACAGATTATTGTAACTTTATTACCCAGCAACCGGGCTAAAGCAGGAATTCTATCTATTCCCTTTCTATAATCTATGGCACCGGGCATAATCCATACAAAAGACTCCGGATCAATATTGAGCGTTTGTTTAAGGATGTTAATTTTTTCCACATTTCTGCCAGGCAAGTTGGTATTGGTGCATTCGTATTGTAAAGCTACATTTTTTCCTCCCATTATAGTAAGCTTATCACACACACATTGTGCACAACCAATTAACAAGGTAGCTGTATTGATTATTGCCCGGAGGTCCTGATAACTAATAAACTGATACAGGTACAGCATATCGTGAAAATGTACTACATAGGGAATATTCAACTCTACAGCCATACTGGCAGCAGAACTCATATAGATAGTGTTGATATACCAGATATCCGGTTTAAAATCTTCATGTACTTGCTCCAGATAACTTTTAGGTTTTTGCTGTGTTATAGCCCTTTTATTAAATAAATAGTTAATTAATCTACGTTTTATTTTTCGAGTTATAGTTAATTTATGGCTCACCTCAGGGCTCACCGACTTTTTTTTCGGATAGTAGCATGGAATATGACTTGGTAATTCGCTAAGTAAAGGGCCTTCTTGTGGGCAGTATAATGCAACTGTAAACTTATCAGGATTAATATGACTGATCAGGTAAAACAGCAACTTTTCAGCTCCATTTCTTTCAGCAAAAGGAGTACAGAATAAAATTCTCATTCAATAATTAATGTAAAATAAAAGTAAAATCTTAGTCAATTGCCTTTATCCGAAAGGCAATATGTAAATAGCTAGATTTGTTACTGAATTTGGGTTTAGATTGCATTTTATTAGACACAGGTATGCATACTAAAAGCCCCGCTTATTATAATCTATCAAAAAAACGTTCATTAAAATACCTGTAAAACTTGTTAGGATGAAGCAAATAGTATTTACAAGTATTAAAAAAATATATAATTTTTCTTGTTCCAGGCTTGGCCATGAATATGGATCCACCTTTTGTCAAGGTAAAATACTGCAATTGCAATCTTTCGGTAAGGGACAAGTTTTTTCTGTATTTTTCTAATATTGCTTGCTGTCTTCCCACTGTATTTCCTGCTTTGGCATCTTCAAAAGATTTAGCTCCGGGAATAACTCTATAATTTCCAAAGTCTATATCGATGTATTTAAGATAAGCCCGTTGCACTACCCGCATAATGAAATCAAAATCCATTACATAATGGTCTTGTTCATCGTACATTCCAACAAGTTTATGCAAAGAGGCGTGATAGAAATAAGCCGAGGGATTGTGCGGAAAATTAGTAAGATCTTTATATATGTTGTATAAACTGATATTTACAGGCTTATTAACAAATAATATTTCATTTTTTTCTGACCACACCTTACAATTACCCACCAAGAAACTATTCTTTGGCAAGTTTTTAAAAATTTCTATTACTGTATTCAATGTAGTTGGCTCATAGTAATCATCTACATTGAGGAAACCAATAATACTGCCTTTGGCCATCTGTATTCCTTTATTCATGGCATGTGATTGCCCATTATCCTTTTCAGAAATCCATCTGATGTGCGGATAGCGCACTGCATAATGTTTGATCACATCCAATGTTTTATCCGAAGATCCTCCGTCTACAATTATGTGCTCAACTAATGAGCAACGCTGGTTAATCACATCTAAAATGCAAGATTCAATATATTTTTCGTTATTAAAAACAGGGGTTATCACACTGATCATTACAGATAATTTTTAAGAATATTGCATTTTTCTATTCGTATACCACTTACTGTTTAGCAATTATCTTTTTAACATACTTTAAATTTGTTGTAGCTTACTCTCTAAAGCAACCATGCTTAATACAGTAAACATCTTTTAACTCTTGTACTTAATTATTCGTTGCCAGAAATCAGGTTCGTACTTCTCCCAGGCATGACATCCAAAAGGCAATTGATGATTAAGAAGATTATAACAAGCATGTGGCTGTGTTTCTATGGAAAAAGCCATTGCTTTATTTTCTTCAGCAACTTTATAAAAAGGAAAATAATTGGGTACAGCAATTGACCAGAATAAATCCTCATAATACTTCCACTGCTTTACATATTGCCTGCACAAATATAGTATGGCCAAAGCTGTCTGGATATTTCTTAAAGAAAGGCCTCCATTGCCTACCCGCTTTAATGGATACCTGTACAACTTACGTAAGCAAATCTCATATATATTGCCGCTTTGTGTTATTTCTTTCTTTATTTCGTTATCTAACTCTGCAGGATTAAAAATATGCTTATCCATCCAGATTGCACCAATATAATCATAGCGTTGATTGCACCAGTAGGTTAGTTCATCCTTAAAAATAAATGCATCTAACTGGCAGATAAGCATATACTTATACTGTTTAAATCTTTTAAAAAATAAGGTGGATAGCAGTAAACGGTTATATCCGTTAATATTTGCAAAGTACCAATCAGCAAATTTCTCTATCTGTACATGTAGAGCTCTCTCATTAAAAAAATTTTGATACCAGCTAACATTAAGACTATCAGGAATAATGACAGTAATGGGATACTTTTTCAATACGGTTACTGACTGCGTTAGGGAAATAAGTTCTAAAGGGGTTGGTTCCGGTTTATAAATAGGTATAACCACCGTTACCAAATGCCTGGGAGGAGATACAACTAACTGAGCGATTGCTTTTAATGTATTAAAATTCAGTTGAAGCATTAGATTCTGTAGCCAAATATATCTAACTGTAAATCCATCCCTAGCATTAATTCGCGCTGTACAAATGGTTTTTGCTGCGTATATGCTTCATGAATATGATACCTAAAACCATTATTGGTAAGAATAGTTAATATTTCATTCAGCGTTTGCTTTTGCGTAATATGTGAATGGTACTCAATAAAAATATTCTTTACATTCTGCAAAGTATCGGAACAATCTTTTAGTACTTCATATTCAGCCCCTTCTATATCTATTTTGAGAAAATCTACTGGCTTATTTAATAAATCTTTGAGGCGGCGGGCTTTTACCCGGACAATATTGCCCTCTTCTTCGTTTATAGGTATCCGGCCTGAAAAGCCGCCTTCTTGCTGAAAAGTTATCTCCCCATCCGCTTTCCAGATCGCCTCCTGGTGTACTTCCACATGGCTTAGTTCATAAGTGCGTACATTTTTTTTTAATGTGTTACAAATCTGTTCATCTGGCTCAAAGGCCATTACTCTGGCATCAGGATATTTATATTTAAAGTATAGTACACTCAGGCCAATGTTGGCTCCGCAATCAATAATGTAGGGCTGCTCATTATCTGCCTGGAAATCATAAATTTCCTTCACCCATATTTCATGGTTGCCTCCCAGAAAGGTACAGGCATCTGCTAACTGTAAATCCCTATCCCGAAATGGCGTGGTCGTTGGAGTGTATCTGGGTAGTTTCAGCAGTCTATTTTGTTCAGCAATCTGCAATTCTTCGGCAGTCGGTTCTGGGTCTTTCTGTGTAACCGGTTCTGGAACGATTACTGGCTGAGGTTTATACGGTTTAAGTACTCTTTTGATGCTATTAAGTATACCCATTCCCTTTAATAGAAGTAGAGGTTTATTTTTATTTGTTCCATTAAAAATAAACATTTAACAAAGTTTTAATTTGCTGCAATTTACGTTTTATTTTCTTCAGCATATTTATATTCTTACCATTTGCCAAGCTATTATGAAATTCTTTACTGCCGGATTCATAATACTCTTTCATCCTTTGAATAATTAAATCTAATTTGACTATGGGTATTTTTCTCACCTGTATTTGTGCGGCCAAAAGCTGGTATGTAAGCCTTTCATTTACATCACAGTTTTCTCCTGTATTGTCATGCCCTATGTTTCGGACTAATGAATAGCGTGGATGCAAGCAATAGCCTTTTTTCAAATACATGCTTGTATGCCATTTTATGGCCCAAGTATACAATTTACCTTCCAGGTTATCCACTAGTTGCTGATAAAATGCATTTCCCTGACCTCCATTAAAATCTAGTGTATTAAAATCTGCTTGCTTAGATAAATTATTTAACAACTCTCTGGTGTTTCCATTATAATATTTCCATGCTCTTTGCCAAGTTGCCCATCCCCAGCAGGAATTTACATTATAGAAAAAAGTTTCGGGTAAGCCTTTTGTTTTTATAGGATAAATAAATCCGGATATTTGCATTACCTTTTCCTCATCCACATACAACTTCAATGCATCATTCATATACTTTAAGAAGCCCTTAGAAGTAACTATATCATCTTCTAATACTATTATTTTTTCATACCTGTTTACTATATTAGTAACACCATTAACAATCGAATCTGCCAGCCCTTTATTAGTATCAGATTCGATAATATGTACTTCTTTACACCACTGTTTTTCTCTGATTGTTTGGCGAGTTTCTTTTATTTTTTCCAAATCCTCTATGGATGGATTAACTTTTGGACCATCAGCATAAATATACAAGATGGATTTATCAGCTAATATATTCTTAGATAAAGCTTCTAGAGTTTGTTTAGCATGCCAGGGGCGGTTATATACAAAAAGTACGATGGGTGCTAGCATCTTATGTTATATTTATCAAACTCAATAACGAATCTCGTTCTTTTTCCCAGCTAAAACACTGTTCTAATCTTATTCTTCCTTTTTTACCCATGTGTTGAGTTAGCTTTATATCAGTTGCCAGCTTTACAATTTTTTCAGCCATTAAAACAGAATTACCTTCAGGGACTAATAATCCTGTTTGACCATCTATAACAGCTTCAGGTATACCAGAATGTAACGTTGAAATAACTGGTAATTCATGTGCCATAGCTTCAAGTATCGCTACTGGAAACCCCTCCTGGTCACCAGTATCAAAGCAGGTAACAGAGTGTTGCAAAAATATATCTGCTTGTTGCATAAATTGCAATACATTCCCATTATCCAAAGCACCATATAAAGTGACTTTATCATGTAAATTAAAAGCTTGTATATATTGCTTGACTGCAGGCAACAAATCGCCTGCACCCACATAATCTAAATGCATGTCTGGATATACTTCTACTGCCCTCCTGAACGAATCCATTAAAAGAATAGGTGCTTTTTTGGCAACCATTCTACCAACTGCCAGGCATTTTACTTGTGAACCTTTTTTTAAATATTCTTTTTTTTTAGGAACAAGTACACCATATGGAATGGTATGTAACTTTTCTTCTTTAATGCCTATTTTTATTAAAGCTTGTCTACTATACTCATTCATCATAATAATACCATCAATTTCATTCAATGCCAGGTACTTTTTCCTCCATTCCTCATTTTTTAATCTAAGTGATACATCATAGCCATGTGCATGGGCATAGAATGGAATATTAAGTTTTTGTGCGATATGGATGTAATCCAGACTATGATCTAAATACTCACTTAAAATAGCGCCAACGTTATGCTTGACTAAAAAATATTCAATTGCATCGTCTACAGCATTTCTTTTAACTTGCCTAACAGGTTTTCGAAACCCTATTTTATATAAAGCAGCTTGATAGATTTGCTTCTTTAAACTTACTTTTGTTTGCGAGACAACTTTATCTCTTGCAACAATATCTTGTATAATGAGCGTTGGACTATCTACTTTCCAATACCCGCAATATGGAGGTTTGTCGGATAAAGCAATAACCACCGTTCGGCCAGGAAGTAGGTCCTCCATATGGCGCTGAATAAATATTTCTGACCGGGCACCTAAGTTTGGTGCAATTACAGCTAAATTTTTCATTTAACTGCTACTCCTTGAATACCAGTAATCATGGTACTTTCCTGAAACTTTACAGGTTTAACATCTTTATTGATAAGATACTTAATTAATGGTTTGGCTATCCTTGATACTACTTTTCTTTTAAAATCAGACATTTTTCTTCTTCTTACCCAAAGACCCAACATTTGTGCAAGACTTGCATCCCAGCCACCCAAAGCAGTTAACTTTATAGCCTTGAATTGGGCATTTTTGAGAAGCCTTTCTAAGGCAAAGGGTGTATACCTAAATTCATCGTAAGGCACCTCATGCAGAGGCCATAAAAAGGGAACTGTAAAAAACAACATTCCTCCTGGCTTGAGCACTCGATTTATTTCATTCAGCACGATTGAAAGATCAGGGCAATGTTCAAAAACTTCAGTAGCAATAACACAATCTACACTTGCATCGGCAAGTGGCATTATTTTACCATCCCACCATATATCCGCTTTGGATGTATCATGAATTTTACTCACTTCTAAATCCAGTCCTATATATTTTTCCACCTGTTTACTCTCAAGTATCAAAGACCGATAAGGCATTTGGCCACAACCTACATCCAACAATGTTCCTTTAAAGGTAGGAATGTTTTCCTTAAGAGCTTGAAGGATAGAACTTCGAACATAATATCTATCAAGAGTTTCAAAATTTAAAGGAATATTTATAAAAGTATTTAACACACAATTTGATTTAGAAATAATATTATCTATTGTTCTTAACTTGATCAAGCCAGCTTTCACCTAATTTCTCATTAATGAGTTTAAGCCTTTCTTCAATTTGAAAGTTGGGTGAAGTTGATTTTTTTTTAAGTTTCTCTTTTAACTTACTTTTCAATTGTTCTCTAAGTGTAGGCAGGCGCCCTCCTCTAATTCTGTCACTTTCAGGCTTCCATCCTATTCGGCTACCTAATACTGCATGAGCATAGTCTCCTGCATGCCAAACACTTAGCTCTTTATACAATATTACTTCCTTATTTATTTCTTGAGCAAATTTTGAGATAGTTATGACATCTATATCTTCATCAATTGGCTGAATATTAGACATATCATGCATCCGTAACCAAGCCAGATGTCTAGGTGTAGGAAAAGAAAGGATTACTTTACCCTCCTCGGTGATTAATTCTTTGATTGTTTTATGTAAAGTTGCACGTTCTGAAATGGCAATATGTTCATATACATCTATAAGAAGTATAAGATCAAATTTACCTGATAACTTTCCTTTATCAAGAGTACCTTCAATAAATTTTAGTTTTGAGGATGCAAATAATTTTGTAGCCATTTCTATAGATCTACTACTAATATCTAACCCTACAATTTCAGCATCGGGCCACCATCTACTCATTCTCCAGCTTATATCTCCTATCCCGCAGCCGATTTCAAGAATTCGTACCGGATTTTTTCCATAGTCAACAATTGTTAACCAGGCTCTTTCTACACGCTCATTAGTATAAACAAAACCTTTTAATTTGTTGATAGTATGATCATCATAATACTTTTTCACTTCCTCTAAAGAAGGATCCATAATTTTATATCTTAATATTAATTACACTTTTGAGTATTGATCCATACAAACTACTGACCAATCGCAATCCTCTACATACATCGCATTTCCAGTTCCCCAATAATAATCCCTTATCTCACCATAAACTCCTACTTCAAAGGGGCAAATCCGTTCTATAGTTTGATATTTTTGCTTTGAGAACCTATCAGCAAAATGTACTTTTAGGGTATAGTTACCTGGATAAAGTCTAACCTTAGGTATATGACATTGTAATTCAAATAAACCTGACTTACGAGCTATAGGTATTTCAGAATCCATTACAAGCAAGTGGGTTACTGGTTGATCCATTGAATTCATAACCTGAAAAGATAAAGCTGCACTTTTTATAGGAGATGGAGTTGATATATTAAATAGAATTGTCATGGGTTTGCCATATGCCTGAGAATTAGAAGACTCTGAAGATTCTATTTCGACTTTTGTAACTTTGGGCTCAAGGTTTGAAGGACTATCTATATATATTAACTGTTCTAAAGCAGATGGATCTGACTGTAAATATCCTTTAATCACTTCTTGTGTAAATCCCTGGCTTTTTAATTGACCGTTTTTCAGAAAAATGCAAGTATTGGTAAGAGTTGTTACCGCTTGCATACTATGACTTACAAATAAAATCGTTCTGCCCTGTTTATGGGCGACATCATCCATTTTACCTAAACACTTTTTTTGAAATTCAGTATCACCTACAGCCAATACTTCATCTAATATGAGTATTTCTGATTCCAGGTGAGCAGCTACGGCAAAAGCTAGCCGCACGTACATGCCAGAAGAATATCTTTTTACCGGCGTATCAATAAATTTTTCTATACCGGAAAAATCAACAATCTCATCAAACTTAGCTGCTATTTCCCGTTTGGTCATGCCCAGGATAGCTCCATTCAGAAAGATATTATCTCTTCCGGTTAAATCCGGGTTAAAGCCGGTGCCTACTTCCAGTAAGCTGGCAATGCGGCCTTTTATTTTTACATTACCGATAGTAGGGTTAGTAATTCTGGAGAGGATCTTCAGCAACGTACTTTTACCTGCGCCATTTTTTCCAATTATTCCTACAGCTTCCCCTTGCTTCACTTCAAAATTAATATCTTTTAGCGCCCAGAATTCTCCATTCTGATGTTGGCTTTCATCACCTATCTTTGCAAAAGGGTCTTCTTTGCCCCGCATTCTGGCCCACCATCGGTTAAAGTCACCTTTTAGGCTCTGTGTACCAATGTTTCCTAACTGGTATTTCTTGGATACATTTTCTACTCTTACTACTACTGTCATAAATCAAATGGTATCTATGGCTGTTTTTTGCACTTTGTTAAAAGCGAGTATTCCAAAGAATAACGACACCAGCATAAAAATCAGGCTATACCCTAAATTATTCCAGGAAAAGCTTCCGGTTCCTAACCAGCCATAGCGGAAAGTTTCTACAATAGAGGTCATAGGATTGAGCATAATAATAGGTTTATATTTATCTGGTACTTTAGACAAGGGATAAATGATTGGCGTAGCAAACATTAATAGTCGCATACTTACCCCTACTAACTTAGCTATATCCCGGTATTTATTCGTAACTGATGAAAGCAGCATGCCTAAACCTAAACCAGTGCCTGCAATCATTATAACCAATAATGGAGTAAGTAAAGCGTATATGTTCGTATTTATATTTTCTCCTCGTACATAATAGAATAATACCAGTAAAATAAACAGGATGAATTGCATTCCCAAGGCAATCATGCTGGATATTGTGGTAGTGATGGGCATTACTAACCTGGGAAAATATACCTTTCCGAATATATGTGCATTGGCATTAAAGGTACTGGAAGTATTTAACAGACAATTAGAAAAATAGGTCCAAAGCATAATGCCGGATAAGTAAAATAAAATACGGGGCAAGCCATCGGTAGAAATATTGGCAATACCTCCGAAAATGAATGCATAGGTTAATGTGGTAACCATAGGTTCAGCAAAATGCCATACTGGCCCGAGTACCGTCTGCTTGTAGGCAGATACAAAATCCCTTTTTACGATTAAGGATATTAAATCGCGGTAACGCCACAGTTCTTTGAGGTTTAAATCAAATAACCCTGGATTGGATTTAATCTCCATCGTCCATTCTTCCGGCTCTGTACTGGAAAGAGGTACGCTGCTTTCTATATCTTTATTTTCTTTTACACTATATTCCATCTTATAACTTTCCAATAATATCATGTATCCGTATTATACCTATGGCTTCGCCTGTAGACGTTACTACTGGTAATACGGAAATTTGTGAACTTCTCTTTTCCATTAACTGCAGGGCGGTATAGGCTAGCATCTCCGGCTGGGCTACTATTGGCTGCTTAGTCATGATTACACTGGCCGAGAGTTTTTCCAACTCATCCAATGGGGTACGTTGCATGGTTCTACGCAAATCGCCGTCGGTGATAATCCCTAGTAGCTTTCTTTCTCTGTCAATAATGCTTACGGCGCCTAACTTACCTTGATCGATGGCATCTACTATTTCTTTCCAGCTTGCTTGTGCATATAATACCGGATTATTCTCTCCACTGTGCATCAGGTTTTTCACCCGTAGTGCCAGGCGTTTACCCAGTTTACCCGCCGGATGATTGATAGCAAAATCTTCTGCACTCACTTTTTTCACCTGCATAATAGTCATAGCTAAGGCATCGCCAATAGCCAAAGCAACTGTAGTACTGGTTGTAGGAGCCAGATTTAATGGGCAAGCCTCACGGCTAATAGAAGCATCCAACACGGCATAGGCATGAGTAGCCAGAGTAGAATGAATATTTCCTACAATTGCTATAATGGGTACTTGCCGTAATGAAACGTGTGGCAATAAAGCTGTAATCTCCTCGGTCTCCCCACTGTTGCTAATAGTTAGCAGCACATCGTTTTTATGGATGATCCCCAGGTCCCCATGCATAGCATCGGCGGCATGCAAATGAATGGCTGTAATACCTATACTTGCAAATGTAGCAGCTATTTTGTGGGCCACTATTCCCGACTTCCCTACCCCAAGCAATACAACTTTCCCTTCACAGGTTAACAGTAACTCAACTGCCTTACTTACCTCTTGCCGGTCAAGTTGCGCCATGGCACGCATAATGGCCTCAGCTTCTATGCGCATAACTTCTGTTAAGTACTGATGGTAAGTGGTAATCGTTTCCTGGGTTTGCATGTATATTCAGCAGGCTCTTCTAAAAACCTGTGAAAAGGGTTAAACATAAAAATTAAAACGTATCCAGTACGGTTTTCCGTTGAATGGGGTCCAGTACCGATATGCGTTCATCCTGGTAATAGGAATCATTCCGGTAATGGGTAGTGGATACTTCTTCAAAGATAGCCCCTTTTTCTGAGAAGAAGGAATGCCAGGTTTCCCGCTCTATCAGGTGCATATCTCCTGGTTTCAGTTGAAACACTTTTTCATCCAGTTTCAGGGTCAGGTCGCCGCAAAGCAGGTGGAAGGTTTCCTCTTTGCGTTTATGCTTGTGCAGCGGATGGGTTTGTCCGGGTAGCACCACAATCAGCTTTTTGCAATATTCCCGGTTCATTAAATTTACGATCAGGCACCCGGTCTGTGGAAATTGCTCCAGGCCATAATGGTGGGAGAGCTCTACTTCAAACTCATTGCCCAGATTGATCTGTGCTTCGGTAAGCATGCCTTTTGCCTGGTGAATAATAGCCCGTATATTTTTATATAAATCCGGCTGTGATTGTTCGAATATGCCTTCTTTAGGTTTATAATTTCTGCTTGCTACCCATTTTGTCCGGTACTGCCCAAACTCTCCGGAGGTTAATTGTCCTTTGGCACATGGCATGGCAAAAAACACATCTTCTGCTGTAATTTCCTGTCCTTTTTTAATTTCACGCCGGGCAAAAACACCTCTTTTTAAAGAGAGCAGCGAATCTACTTCTTCTTGTGTAATGGCTTTATCCGGACTTCCGCAAATTGTTCGGGCCCGTTGTGCAGCGGCTATCCAGGTATCTACCTGCGCAGGGTTCATGGAATAGGCATTCAATTTAATTGTATCGGTTGGCAACCCAACATGCCGTTCAAATATACAGGCTCCTTTGGCCACAGCTATCTGTACTACTTCATAATTGTCCGGAGCTTCGTGGCCGGAATAGCCGATAGTTACCCCCGGATACCGCTTGATTAACCGTTCTACATAGTTCAGGTGCAATACCTCATTTGGACTTGGATAAATGCCTACACAGTGAAGAATAGCAAAGTTATTGGTAGCTTTATGAGACAAAAAACTTACCAGATTATCAATTTTTGGCAGATCCAGGCCACCAGTAGAAGCAATTACCGGTTTGTTGGCTTTTACTATTTTTTTCAGCAAAGGCCAGTCGTCGGCACTGCAGCTAGCTACTTTGATTATTTCTATGCCCTGCTCTACAATCAGGTCTACCGACTCTTCATCAAAAGGAGTACAGATGGTAACCAGACCTTCTTCTCTGGTAGCTTTTACCAACGTATGAAATTGCTCTTTGGTTAGTTCTGTGCTCAGAAAACGGCTGATGTGCTTGGCTTTTGTATCGTGCCTGTAGTCGGGATGAATAAAAGTATCCAGCTGGCGGTACTGGAATTTTACACCAGCATTTATAGCATATTTTCTTTTTATCTCACCCATTGCTTTGATAATGGCCAGTCCATGGTTTACATCGCCCTGGTGGTTATTGGCCATTTCAAAAATAAACAGGTCATTGAATAGCTGATTCATTGTTTTATAGCTTTACAATTTTTTCTAAATCGTTTATGGTGATCATGCGGTCGTCTATATAAAAATCAGCCGCAGGTTTTCCGAATTTTAACTCATGGTATTTTACGCCCCATCGGTGCAACTGCTCTTCTGTGGTATTCTTCCAGTCAATGCCGGTTTTGGTACCTCTGGCAGTAAAAAGAATGATGTAATGCCCCTGCTCGTATAAGGTATTAATGATATCAATGGTAGAGGTATGGCAATCGGCTTTGGCATAGTCGTTATCTGGGGTGAGGCAGGCAATTACGCCATCTATATCAAAACAGAAGATTTTACTTTTGTTTTCTCCATGCCCGTTTGTAACCAGTTGTGTTGCTACCCTGGTCAGCTGGCTTTCATAATCAATATCAAAATTCTCTGCCATTACATAGCCATAAATGGCATCGCCAGTCATAGAGTTTTTTTCCAGCAGCGTACTGGTACGAACCACATCTACGGAAGCATTTTGCAGATAGGTTACCGGTAGTTTTTGCCTGGGCATATTGTAGGCTTCTTCAATCAGCTTACCTTGCAAGTCCCGTTGCACGATAGGTTTCAATAATCCCTCTTCATCCCTGAACCACATTTTATAAGGGGTTTCCAGGTTTGCTGCTACCGACCGTACAGCATCCAGACTGGGATTCTCCATCAGAATTTCTATCATGCTATCTATGTCTGCTGCTTTTCTTACCGGCGAAGTAGGCCGCAGGTGCACACAGATATCTGGCACATAGTTTTCACTCTCCTGCAGCCATTGCAAGGCATGCTGAAATACTTCCAGGTCTGTGGAATGATCTTGAGATATAGCTTCCGGACGTAAAAAAGGCACTTCTGCACCGTAACTTCTTGCTATATCTGCATAATAGGCACTATCTGTACTTACAATGGTACGGGTAATCCGCTTAGCCAATAAGGCATGCTCTATAGAATAAGCCATTAGTGGTTTCCCTCCTACCGACCGTATGTTTTTATGCGGGATGGATTTAGATCCCTGCCGGGCAGGAATAATGGCTAATATATGGGGTATTTTACGGTTAGGCATAGGTTTATTGCACAATACAATCCGGCCAATCCTAACAAATCTACAGGCTAGCCATGCTCATCTAGTGAGGTGGCTACCATATCCGATAAATAGTTGCTTTATAAGCTCACTAAGTGCTTATGCGCATAGCCGGGATGTGGCAAAGTTAACAGGAAACTTTAATAATTAAGTATTCGAAAAAATCTTTACAGATGAAAGGTTTGAACATTCTAAAAAACGTTAAACTATGCAGCTATTGTATGCGTCTGTAAATTTTGTTATACATTACAGCTATAATGCAAGTCTTTATGAACGTACCTGACGAAAAAAATCTTTCCTTCCCTGAATTTTCTCCTTCCGATAGCCAAGCCTGGAGGGCACAAATTCTGCAGGACATCCGGAAGGCAACCGCTGAGGAGAAAGAAGCGGTGTATGAAGAGAAAATGCGGTGGAAAACATATGAAGGAATCACCATAGAACCTTTCTACACGCAGCAAGATATAGCCAGTATTCCTGAAATACGTTTTCCTGCACCTGCACAGGGCTGGCAAAACCGGCAATACATAGAGGTAAGAGGAGAAAAAGAAGCCAATGCACAAGCACAGGAAGCTATTAGTGGAGGAGCTGATGCCTTGTTACTGGATCTATCAAAAACTACTGGCCCGATAAATCTTTCACACCTGCTGCAACATATGAAGTTATCCCAAACGCCGGTAAGTTTTCAGGTACAGCATTTCTCCATTGATTTACTTACTCAATTGCAACAGATAGCTCCTTACTTATGGAAAGGAAGTGTGTATTACGATCCACTGGCAGCATATAGATCAGGCAAAGAAGGCGATCTGGATTCTGCTGTTGATTTGCTGGCACAAGCCATTCCATTTACTAGTAAGCATCCTCAGTTCAGAACACTTACGGTCAGTAGCCATCACTTCCACGAAGCAGGAGCCTCAGCGGTGCAGGAACTGGCTTTTCTATTAAATTCTTTTGTTGAATATGCGCATCAGCTCAGTGAACGCGGCATAGCCATCCAAGGTATTTTTGCAAGTACTGAATTTTCTGTATCGGTTAGCACCAACTACTTTATGGAAATTGCCAAAATCCGGGCCTTACATCTGTTGTGGCAACAAGTATCAAAGGCCTATCAGGTAGAGTCAAATCCTGCATATATCCATGCCCATACCGCACGGTGGAATAAGCCCGCCTCAGATGCGTATAACAACATGATCCGGGCTACGATTGAAGCGATGGCAGCAGCCTTAGGGGGAGTGGCCAGTATGACGGTTATGCCTTATAATAATAACCCAAACGATGCCCTGGCAACCCGTATTGCCAAAAATGTTTCGCTCATTCTGAAAGAAGAAAGCTATTTTGACAACGTGCTAGATGTAGCCAGCGGCTCGTATTATCTAGAGAGCCTGACTCAACGTCTGGCGGCAGAAGCCTGGAAACTATTTCAGACCGTAGAAGCCAGCGGGGGATATAGGCAAGCTGTAAAAGACGGCTTTATCAAAGAACAACTAATGCAGGTACGCAAAGCCAAGGAGGCAGATCTGCAAAGTGGAAAACAAGTGTTGGTAGGCGTAAACAAGTATGTGCCCAAGGAAGTTTCTGAGCCAGGCTTTTCAGTATTTAAAAACCGGCCGGATTAAATGTAGGTAAACAGCTTACCTATCAGGTATATTCGTATTCCTATAGCTACTATTCGTAGGTAAAACTCTTAATAAACCCCCATAATTCCTAAATCCTGTTAACCCAGGTGCCAGACGATGAAACCAGACTTTTCAACGATACAATTTGATATAAGCCAGCTAAAAACGCAAGCCAGTGCAGCATCCACAGCTAAACCCTGGAAAACAGCAGAAGGCATTGCCGTAAATCCGGTGTATTCAGCCAAAGATATATCAAACCTGCCTCATATTCATTTTGCAGCCGGTATTCCACCCTACCTGCGGGGGCCCTACGCATCTATGTATGTAACCCAGCCCTGGACCATCCGCCAGTATGCCGGTTTTTCTACCGCCAAACAATCCAATGCCTTTTACCGGCGCAACCTGGCAGCTGGGCAAAAAGGCTTATCTATTGCTTTTGACCTGGCTACCCACCGGGGCTACGATTCAGACCACCCCAGAGTAGTAGGTGATGTAGGAAAAGCAGGAGTAGCGATAGATTCCGTAGAAGACATGAAAATCCTGTTTGATGGTATTCCGCTGGATCAGATGTCGGTATCCATGACGATGAACGGGGCAGTAATTCCCATTATGGCATTCTATATTGTGGCTGCCGAAGAACAAGGCGTAAAACCAGAACAACTCAGTGGTACCATCCAGAATGATATTCTGAAAGAATTTATGGTACGCAACACGTATATCTATCCTCCTGCGCCTTCTATGCGTATCATTGCTGACATTTTTGCCTATACTTCCCGGCATATGCCCAAGTTTAATTCCATCAGCATCAGTGGCTATCACATGCAGGAAGCCGGGGCTACTGCCGACCTGGAGCTGGCGTATACGTTGGCAGATGGCCTGGAATATATCCGCACTGGTATTGCAGCTGGCATCGAAATAGATCAGTTTGCCCCTCGCCTATCGTTCTTTTGGGCTATTGGTATGAATCATTTTATGGAAATTGCCAAAATGCGGGCTGCCCGGATGTTATGGTCAAAAATTGTAAACAGCTTTCAACCTAAAAATCCTAAATCCCTGGCTTTACGTACCCACTGCCAGACTTCCGGCTGGAGCCTGACGGAACAAGACCCGTTTAACAACGTAACCCGTACCTGTATTGAAGCCATGGCAGCTGTACTGGGTGGCACGCAGTCGCTACATACCAACTCTCTGGATGAAGCCATTGCCCTACCCACCGATTTTTCGGCCCGTATTGCCCGTAACACCCAGTTGATTATAGCAGAAGAAACCAATATCCCTAAAGTGGTAGATCCCTGGGGCGGTTCGTATTATGTAGAATCACTTACCCATGAATTGGCACAAAAAGCATGGCAGTTGATACAAGAAGTAGAAACACTCGGAGGAATGGCCAAAGCTATTGAAACTGGCTTACCCAAGATGCGCATAGAAGAAGCGGCTGCCCGGAAACAAGCCAGAATAGATTCTGCCAAAGATGTAATTGTAGGGGTGAACAAATACAAAGTGTCAGACAAAACAGATATTGAATTACTGGAAGTAGATAATACAGCTGTACGAAACTCCCAGATAGTCAGATTAGAGAAATTAAAATCCGGACGGGATACTGAAGCTGTAGCAAAAGCTCTGGAAGCTATTACCCAAGGTGCTGCACAAACTTCTACTTCCGCAGCTAACAATTTGCTGGCATTAGCCGTGGATGCAGCCAGAAAACGTGCTACCTTAGGGGAAATATCGATGGCTATGGAACAGGTATTTGGCAGACATAAAGCTACTATACGTGCTATATCTGGTGTATATGCCGGAGAAGTGTCCGATGACGAAAACTTCCGCATTGCCCGGGAGATGGCCGATCAGTTTGCCCAGCTGGAAGGCAGAAGACCCCGGATTATGGTGGCTAAAATGGGCCAGGATGGCCACGACCGCGGAGCCAAAGTAATTGCTACGAGCTTTGCCGACCTGGGCTTTGATGTAGACATTGGCCCGCTATTCCAGACGCCGGAAGAAGTAGCCCGTCAGGCGGCAGAAAACGATGTACATATTGTGGGAGCCTCCAGCCTGGCTGCCGGCCATAAAACACTGGTACCGCAGTTGATAGAAGAACTAAAGAAACTTGGCCGGGAAGATATTATGGTAATTGCCGGAGGGGTAATTCCCCCGCAGGACTATGATTTTCTGTACAAAGCGGGCGTTGCTGGGGTTTTTGGCCCTGGTACCATAATTTCTGTAGCTGCACAGCAAATCTTGAAAAAGCTTATGGAAGAGTAGTTATCTAATATAATTTGATAATGCTCTATCTTGAAAATTGTGCAGTTCCTTCGCCAGTGATGTTTAACTGCCTTAAACATCACTTGGGTTTTATTCATGAATTTATCCTTACTAGTGTTGCCAATAAGAATATAAAAGCACTTTCCCCTCAACTACGCTTGATTGGCGAATCTCAGATGGACTTATATCTGGGAGAACTCACACCAATGTTGATTGCTCATCAAATCATTGAACAATTACATGAAAAAGAGGCTTTCAGAAAGGCAGCGTATATAGAGTTTATTCATACACAGAATATTGGCTACCAAACTTTGATTCTTTCGGATACATCCGTATGGATATTGAGAATAGGCGAAGTGGAAGGCAGGCATATTCACATTCATCCGGGAAGGTATTCACCCCATACTATACGCGTAAAAGCCAGTACCTTGAAAACAGCCATTGCCCTTTCGGTATGGATGAAGCTACACAATTACTCAGAAGCTACTGTAGAAATGCTGAACTTTGTACGGAAGGATATTTTAGGTGCATCACCAGTAAAATCATTTGCTGCAACAGAGGGATTTGGTAAGATATTCAATTTAATACATTCGGAATAAACTACTCCTAGAACTAGTATTTTTTGACTAGGTTTTTACTTTAAAATTTGGTTTCCTCCTATAGCCAACTGAGCCCTGAGTGTAGCAGCGTAGTAGTCTGAAGGCGATGCCTTTAAAATAAACCTAAACTTGTTAGGTTTTGAAAACCTAACAGGTTTCTTCTTTCATAATTAGCTGATAATTAATACGAGAGAAAGAAGATGTATCGGGCCTACAAATACTCTTACAAAAAAATGCAATTTTTAAATTTACAAATTTTCACATTTCCACATTTTCAAATTATTGAAAACTTCGGAAAACGTATACAGGTATTTAAATATAAGAAAAAGTTCATTGTATGCAGTTAGCAGAATACATTAGTGCATATGTAGCCACTATAGAAGACAAGCGTTGTAAAAAAACTTTATTTCTCTTTGTGAGCGCATAGTGCAGCACCAGCATATTAACATATGGACCTTGAGCCAAAACAAGGCTGAGTTTGACCGCTTTAAAGGTCTGCTGGATGGCACTTTACTTAATGGGGTTCAAGCTCAAGCTATCAATCAGGTGCTTATAGAGCAGGCCAAGTCAGTAGTGGAAGGCAAGCAAAGTATGGTTCTAGTACACGATATCTGTGATCTGAGAAAGCCATACAGCCAATCTATGCAAGAACTAGGAAAGGTGCGGAATTTGGAGGGAAAGTGGATCAATGGCTATCGCAGTTTTGATTCTGTTGCTATCGATGCAGATAAAAAGCAGTTACACTTGTTAGCTTGTCAGGTAGGTAAACTAGACACAGACTTAAACCATGCCGGATTAGAGCAAATTGTTAGTTTGCATAAAGGCCTCAAAGAAGCCAATGCTGATGTGGTACTCTGCCACGTGTTAGACCGGTGGTTTGATGATGTAGACTATTTTCAGGTATTAGATTCTCTGCCTGATAGCCGATTTGTAATCCGCATCAAGAACTGGCGTAATTCGGATGTAGAAGGACATTTTCAGCAGGAGGAAGATGAAATTAGGCGCTTAAAATGGGGACAAAAGACTTTACAAAAAAGCTTTACAAGGGTGTATGAGAAGTTTTCCTGGGGAGAAAAAGTGTATCATCAGGTCAATGCTCATTTCAGTTATGAACCCATTGTGTTAAAGGCAAACAAGTATTGTCTGCTGAAAGTGGAGTTAACCACACGTAAGGGTGAAAAAATATTCAAACAGCCGATGCTCTTGTTAAGCAACTATGGGATCAAAGCAGAAGAAATGGCTTTATGGGTTTTTCACCGCTATTTAAAGCGCAGCAAGATTGAGGGTGTGTTCAAGTTCTTAAAAGAGCATCTGGGATGGGAAGATTTCCAGGTAAGGGATTTTACAAGTATAGAAAATGTAATTGTACTGGCTTACTTCATTGGCGGCTACTTTTATGAAATAGAATCAGCCCTGACACATAACCCGGCTATGCAGCAAATCTGTCAGTTAGGCTATGGGAAAGGGAAAATCACCAAACTGTATTTTCTGAGAGGCTTAGCTAAACTGGCTGCCTGGGAAGAGATGCAATCTTTGATTGACCAAAAACAACTCTCAACAGATCAAGTCAAGAATTTGCTCAAGTACTATAAAACCTAAACATGTTTTCCGAAGTTTTCAACAAATTACTACTTCCCTGCTTTTACATACACCTCATCTCCTACCCTGATTTTTCCACCTTTAATAATCCTGGCCGTAATACCTCCATGGCCCCGCATTGCATTGTAGCCACCTT
Source organism: Rhodocytophaga aerolata (assembly GCF_030503435.1). Taxonomy (GTDB): domain Bacteria; phylum Bacteroidota; class Bacteroidia; order Cytophagales; family 172606-1; genus Rhodocytophaga; species Rhodocytophaga aerolata. The sequence goes on along the minus strand of NZ_JAUKPO010000040.1, from coordinate 12,332 downwards.
CGCCTAAGATTTCTTCCATCTGCGAACAAGGATGGCAAAGCCCGGTCATCTCCAACAAAGCTTCTCCTACATAAAATTGCTTGTCTTTCAGTGCCAATAAATTGATACCTTTCACAACGATATTGCGGCGAACAAGGCCAGGGTCCAAATCCGGTATATTCATAAAAGAAGAAACCGCTGCCAGATGCTCTGCCTGAATGAGGGTAACATGCCGGGTACTGGATGGAGTACCTTTGTAATGATCGCCAGCCAGGCCCCGGTTTTGTATGGCGTCCACTTCGGTCAGAGGTTTTACTGGCGACCGCCTTTCTGGCCGCACACTAATCCAGACTACTTTTCCAGGTTTTACCGGTGCATCCAGTAACTTACCTATGATAGACTCTTTGGCTGTTGGTTCGCTCATAGATGATAAACTACAAAAGTAGGTTTTTGTGTTCGTTTCGCTTAAATTTAAACAAAGCAAAGGGCCAATAATTCTGGGTATACCCCTATTATTGACCCTTTGTATATATAAGGCTACTCTTACTGCTTCATTTTTTCTACAATCTCCTCGGAAATACCAGAGCTGGAGAACCCACCATCGTGATACAGATTCTGCATGGTCACCTTGCGGGTAAAATCTGAGAAAAGAGTAATGACATAATCTGCACACTCCTCAGCTGTAGCATTGCCTAAAGGAGACATTTTATCGGCATAATCAAAAAACGCATCAAATCCACCTACGCCAGTACCTGCCGTTGTTTTGGTGGGTGACTGGGAAACAGTATTTACCCGTACCTTTTTCAGCTTACCATAGCGGTATCCATAACTGCGGGCAATTGACTCTAACACTGCTTTTGCTTGCGCCATGTCTGAATAATCGGGAAACGTACGTTGGGAAGCAATATAGGATAGCCCGACTACTGACCCCCATTCATTAATAGCATCTAATTTCTCAGCGACCTGCAACATTTTGTGAAAAGATAACGCAGAGATATCTATGCTTTTTAAAAACCATTCATAGTTCAAATCACCATACGAACGGCCTTTTCGTACATTCGGACTCATACCAATAGAATGCAGCACAAAATCTACCTTACCTCCCAGCACTTCCATAGACCGGGTATATAGTTTCTCAATATCTTCTACGGAGGTAGCATCTGCCGGAATAATTTCGGCACCACATTGCTCAGCTAGTTTATTAATCTGCCCCATCCGCATAGCAATAGGTGCATTCGTTAGTGTAAAGGTGGCTCCTTCTTCTTTCGCCTTTAAAGCAATTTTCCAGGCAATAGATTTTTCGTCCAGTGCGCCAGAAATAATTCCTTTCTTCCCTTTTAATAGATTGTAGGCCATTTTAATGAGTTTAAGATGTTGAGTTAATTTATATGTTAACGCGCTAAAGTTAAATGTTAAAGTTGAAAATTAAAATAACCGCTTTCAGATGTGTTGATAGATAGGCCATTGATTAATATACGGAAGTTTATGCGTTCACAAGAAAAATAATAATTGAGTTTAGTAAAGTTTATTGAAAAATTTGAAAAAGTAAAAATACAAGTGTGTTGGCCCGGAAAAACAGGGGGGTGTGCGTAAGTCTGTAGCGCAGAAGCTTTGTCAACACCTTCGGTGGCAACCATCGCATTCACATGCTCGGTTGTGTTGGTTCCCTTCGCATTCGCATGCTTGGAAAACCTAGACTTTTTTGTTACTTAAGGCACTAGGCTGGCTTAAAATGTGCATGCACACAAGCTGGCTCAAACATTCGCATGTTTGTCCTACCCTGTGGCAATGACAAAAAAGTAAGAAGATACGGCCAACATCATCTGGTTTAGTAGATAATTTTTGACTAAAATTATGAAAGTGTTAGAGGCTGTCTAAAAAAGTAATTTAAAACTGTTTAAGCATAAGTCGAATCATGGCTATGTGAATCATAGCTTCTGAGGATTTAACTTTTTGTTCATAATCTACACTCAATAGTCGATGAGCCGTTAATCAACTGACCGTGCGTTCTACAATCCAACATTTAGGTAGCACTTGAAAAGTTTTCATACCTAAAGGCTTACGCACACTGTAACATCCATCGGAAAGTCTTTCTAACAAAAGCTTCAAATTCACCACTATAGCCCCCGTCAGCAAAGATAACAGACAGACCAGGAAAGAGTTTCTTCAGTTTACAGAGTCGATTCAGCACAAAGCCCGCCCCTTTTCTCTCATCAATGTCTACCCGGTGTACCACCACTGATAGAAGTAAGCCTAAAGTATCAAGCAGAATATGACGTTTTCGACCTTTGATACGCTTAGCCGCATCAAAGCCGCGCTGACCACCCACAAAGGTGGTTTTTACACTTTGGCTATCCAGGATGGCGGCTGAAGGGCTCACTGGAATTGAAACAGTTTACTGGAGGATTTTTCAGGTATCCATTCTAATTTCTTCTAAATACGATTGATACTGCACTGGACTTCTATTGCCTAATGCAGAGTGCTTTCTTTTTCTATTGTACCATAGCTATTGATCGTAAATGATCAATTCATATATTCAAATATAGCCAGTTTAGCTTGTTCTTTTGTAGCATAATAAGCATGTTATATTAATTCTATTTTCAAGGTTTTAAAAAAACTTTCTGCTATTGCATTATCCCGGCCGATCTCAGGTACTGTCTTAAAAAGCAAGTAATAAAGTAGAAATATTTTAATAACTTTGTTCTACCGGAAAGAGAGCTTGCGGCGACTTATTGCACGGAAGTTCATCTTGTGTAGCCCTGCTTGTCGGGGCTACTTCTTTTTTCTCTACCATGGCTACTTGGTTTTTTTCAAAAACCACCGGAAAGAGAGGCTTCGGCTCATTATTACCGGAAGCAGTTTTAATTTCGTGGTGAGCATTATAGGGTATATCTTTCTTCCATAGGGTGTACATTAATACTAACAGCTTCTTTTGTATGGCTACATAGGTCTGCATTTTCTTTTTTCCATTATTAATTAACCGATCAAAAAAAGTTTTAAACATGCCTCCTTCATAGCGAACTACATTAAATGAAGGTAAATGTAGTATGCGCCTGATGCGGTAATTCCCTTTCTTAGATATTTTAGTTTTTCCTATTCGTTTGCCGGACTGCTTTTCTATCACATCATAGCCGGCATAACTGATCAGCTGTTTTTGGTTCTCAAACAAGGCAAACCCATTGGTTTCAGAAATGACAGTGACAGCAGTCAACAAACCTATGCCCTTGATCTGAGTGATATAATGCAACTTTCTTTTCAGCGCTGCATCTGATTCGACTACTAATGTAATTTCTTGCCTGATGCTTTCAATTTGTTTGTCTATTAGATTCACCATTGCCTGAAGCCTTTTCTGAGTGGGTTTACTCTCAAACTGAGCATGAGCTAAGGCATGTAGTTGATTGTTAAGTACATTTTTAGACTGCTGTAAGTTTTCATGCTCACGAGTTAAAGTGCGCAGATGGCAGAAAACTTTACTCATAGGCTGCCATAAAGAGAGGCTTTGCTGAGCACCCATATGAGCCAGGCCAATAGAATCAATTTTGTCATTCTTGCTTTTAAGTCCTAAGCTTTGAGCATACTGCCGCCCCTTATTGGGTAGTATCACACTTATTTTTTGCTCTTGCCTATATAGAAACCAGGCCAGCTGTTCATAGTAAACACCAGTAGCTTCCATCACATAAACAATAGGCAGGGACGGATCGCCGTGTTTAATAACCCACTCATTAAGTTCTTGAAAGCCTTTGATTTGATTGGCAAATTTACGGGTAGCCTTGATAGTTACTTTTTGAGTAGTATCAATAACTGAAAAACAGACATCCAGTTTGTCCTTGGATAGGTCAATGCCTACTGATTGTTTAAGGTTGCTCATGGAGAAAAGGTTAAAGTGAAGATTTAAAATATCAGATTCCGATTTCCTTTCTAACATCTTTTCTCATAGTTTATGAAGGATTAGTTTAGCTGAGAAACTATCCATAGGTACTGTTCTGATTCTGGAAAGGAAAGCAGAGAGGTTATACCTGAGATACAGTATCACCTATAAAAGGTGTACTTGACCAAGACCTGGATTTACCCCTTCTGCTTTCGGTCTCTTGCATGTAAAATTGCATTTTCTTGATTTATTCCCAAGATATGAGACCAAGCCTGATTGGAATCCATTCCCTTTTCTGCTCATACTTTGCAGTATAGGAAGCCTTTTGAACAGCTCTCTAAATTCATTGCATGCATGCAAACTTGACGATGGCTCGACATCGAGTTTGATTGTATGACTCTGTCGGAGTGAAATAGCAGGCTCTGGCAAAGAGGTCTATTTTTAATGGCCAGGCAGCGATGTTTGTATCAGCAGTTTTCATAGTATCACTAAGCGCTCATCCCACTACCTTTTGGTCAGCTAGATCAATAATAGCCGTTAAATATAGCCAGCCTTCTTGAGTTCGAATGTATGTGAGATCCTACACCCATTTCTGTCAGATGTTTTGGCTAAGAAATCCCTATTTAGGTGATTTTCAGCTACAGCATACAACTACGTTGGCTTGCTTAGGCTCACACCTCGCAAGTGTTTAGAATCAGTAATCTGTACCCGATACTTCTTTCTGAACATACTCTTGATATTTGCTTTTTTCATGAACCTAGCCCATCCTAAGCTATCGGAGGTCCAGTCTAGCTTATACTCTATTTATATCGACTAGTAACCTTTCTTGTTTAATTGTTCGGGAACCAATAGGCTGTTTCAGCCACAATGGAGCCGAGAGGGTACGGAGGCGATATAGCCGAACGTACCGAACGCAGTTCATTGTGCTCGTAGAGCTAATACCCACTTACACTTACGTTATCTGCTTACACATCTTTTCAACAGAAAATATCTCCCTTTGCTCCTTTATAAATCTGAATATTTGCTGGCTCCCTCGAAAAAGATGCTGACCGTCTTTTTGGACCTGCCTACGTTGTGAGCCATCGGCTCCAATATATCACGTTCTAACTGGGCCACCTTGAGCTCCCTCTGTAAGCACCTGATTTCTATTTGCTCTGCAGTAAGTAGAGATTTTTCTTTTGATATTGTCTTTCCCAGAGTTTGTTTTGCCGCCACTTACTTAATCTACCCGGATCTATTTCTAATTCTTATGCTGCTATTTTTACGGAGCCTTTTGTATTGGATAGTTCTATGGCCATCATCTTGAATGCATTATCGAATACTTGTCTTTTCATGTGGTCAAATTTAATACATTATTAAATCTGCCTATCTTTTCCCTCCACTCAAAGGAAGCAAGTTCACTATAGAGCTGCGGCAGTGTCTTTCTCTTCCCATTTTACATCTGACATGACGGAATACGCATCTCCGGTCTTAGGATGAGAGCTCATAGCCTTTTGAGCATAGTGCTTTTGAAAGGCAAATTTCTGGTTCTGGCTCTTGCTATCTAGATCTTGAGTTGATACACATGGACAAGGAAAGCATAGGTAGCCCAATAGGTAGAAGCTTATTGTAGAGCCAGTTTAAAGTAATGTTCGACGGTATCTGCGCCTTCTTTGGTCCAGATATGGTCGTAATAAGCTTTTTTGAAATATTCAAAGGCTTTTGCATTAGCAGAACTCACCCGGCTGGCATCTTTATAGTAGCTATAGCCTCGCTGTGCAACAACAAGCAGATGTTACTCACTAACAAAAGCAGGCAAAATGCTTTTTTCATAGCTTATACTGTAGACCGATGGTAGTCCTTACCCTTCTTTTATCAGTACATTGAAATGTGATCTTACCTGTTAGTAGTTAAAATATGGCTCTTTATGAAAGCAAGCAGCGTACAACTGCTAGTAATACGTTTTAAACTTCACAACATAGGGCAGCTGTATTGATTTAATTTTCCCTATGTTGAGAAGTTTAAGCTTATCTTACCCACCCTGCACTCATTCACTTCTTAAACTCTGTACCGGATTGGCTAGTGCTGCCTTACTGGATTGTAAGCTTATCACCAATAGGATCGCCACACTCAGCAGGACAAGAGTAGCTAAGAAAGGCATCAAGGTAAGTTCCACTTGGTAGACATAACCCGAGAGCCATTGCCGCATCAACAGATAAGCCATTGGACAGGCAAGCAAGGCCGCCACTAGCGTAACTCCTATAAACTCTTTGGTAAATAAAGCTATAATGTCCACCACGCCTGCTCCCAGCACTTTTCTGATGCCTATTTCTTTTATGCGTTTTTGAATACTTAACGAAACCAGACCTAAAACGCCTAATAATACAATTATGAAGGCTAGCAGTGTGGCTAGATAAGCTGCTTTTTTCAACTGCAGTTCCGTTCTATAGACTTTGGCTAAGGTATCATCCATAAACGTATACTCGAAAGGGCTAGCTGGCATTGAACTAGACCATTGTTTTTGTAGAGTAGCGAGCGTTTGACTTATATTGCCTGGCTTTATTTTAAAGGTTAGATAGCGAAACGTATTGGTTACGCCCACATGGATGAAAATGATCGGCTCAATGGCTTTTTGCATCGAACCAAAATGAAAATCTTTCGTCACTCCGGCTATTACTCCTGGCGGCCCCCCATCGGTAAACCGGATTTGTTTGCCTACTGCTTCCGAGCTATTTTGCCATCCTAAGGCTTTCGCTGCTATTTCATTGATGACAACTTTAGAGGAATCAATAAAAGCTCCTGGGGCAGCGTAAAATTCACCGGCTACCATGGGTATATCATAAGTTGCCCCATAATATTCATCGCTCATTAAGAGAAGGCAGGAAATAGCCGTTGTAGAATCGGCTCCTACCCGGTAGATAGGTACACTTCCGCTATGATTTCCATCCGGTACTTCATACGACAGGGTTACATGGCTTACTTCCGGCATGGCGGCAAATTGCTTGCGTATACTTTCCATATTTCTGACGCCTTCGGGTGTCCAGTTGCGGGGCAGTTGTGCTGACAAAATATAGTCTGTACGATAACCCAGGGTTTCGCTAAAAAACAAGTTGATCTGTTTAGCTATGATGATGGCACTGAAGCCCACCACCATAGCTGTCCCAAACTGAAAAGCAACTAAGCCTTTACGCAGCAGTATATTTTCTTTGATGGAAGTAACTTTTCCTTTCAGTACCTCTACTACCTTGAGCGAGGATAAGATAAATGCCGGATAAACACCTGATAGAATACCTAACAGGAGGGTTAACAAGATAGGGTAGATAAAAAAGTAAGCGGGAAACTCACTTAGCTCAGGTAAGGGTTTGCCCAGCATGCCACTAAACAAGTTTCGGCTGATCTCATATCCTAAGATGGATAGGAAGGTGGAGATAGCTACTAGCAGGATAGATTCTGTTAAGAATTGGCCAATGATCTGCTTTTTTACTCCTCCTAATACTTTACGGATGCCAATCTCCCGCATACGGATGGTAGAGCGGCTGACAGTCAGGTTGATAAAATTAATCAGGGCCATCAACAGAATAAAGCAGGAGATTGCTGATAAGGCGAGGAGCATTTTTTTTACAACGCCATTATTAGCCAGTAGGCTGTATTCGCTGAGTGATACCAAGTAAGGTTTCAGGTTAGTGGCTATTTGAGCGGGGGCGTGCTGCGTTAGCAAATAGTGCATCGGTTGCTCCAATTCTTTAGGGCTTACCTCTGGCTGCAGCTCAATATAGCTGATGATAAATGGATTGGACCAATCCATGTTTCTGCCAAAGTAAAACTGGTTGGCTGTAGAGATAAACACCTCATTATCGAGGCTCTCATTGATCGAAGCAACACTAGTTACCGAGTTTCTCCCTTCCTTAGCCAGTACACCAGTTATAAGAAAGTCATGTTTTGTGCCCGAGAAATTTTGCAGGGAAAGGCTTTGTCCCACTACATCGGTTTTGCCAAAGTATTTATGGGCTAGTTGGGCTGTGATCACCACTTTGAAAGGTGCATCTAAAGCGCTGGCAGCATCTCCTTGCAAGAGCTTGAGCCCATACATAGTTAGCAGGGTACTATCACAGATAGCAACTGCTTCGCGGAAGCTCTTCTCGCCTGTAGAAACAATGGTTTTTACCCCATCCCATCGGAAGTAATTAGCCACCAGGTGTGGATAATTCTCTTTTAAAGCTTTCGCTAAGGGGCCAACTGAGGTAAGTTCATGACCCATGGTCGCATCGCGCCACTTACTTTGGATAATATATTGGTGGTCTACTCCCCGTAAGTGTGCATTAACTTGAAATTCACTCCAGACATAAGCCGCGATCAAAAAGGCGAAACAAATCCCTGTAGCAAGACCTGCAATATTTAGCAAGGAGTAAAAGCGGCTTTTTAAAAGATTGCGCCAGGTAATAAGGAAGTAGTTTTTGAGCATGGCCGTAGAGAGTTGAAGGTTGGACGATGAGATGGACTACTAAAACTCAGGGATGCGCAGTAATTAGAGTAAATACTGATTACTGCTTTCTAAAAATGGCTACACAAGCAATGCCACTTATTAAAATATTGAAAGTCAATTAATTAACTTGCTATTTAAGTATACTTACTGTCCGGTTTTGATACGATTGCTGTCTGTAAATGGACAAGTAGGATGAAAAGCAAGGCCAAGCGGCCATTTCAAAAACGGGCGGCTACTATAATAAGCAAACCTCGTCCCTTTAGAGAAAGCAATGGTCTTTTCTGGCTATAGATTTATAACAAAAGATTAAAAATGTTAATTTCTCTTTGACTCCAGTAGTGAGGTTTCATAAAAGGAGGTAGTTGGCCCAACACCCTTTCTAAATTTTTTAATATATCTGATTTATTTGGAGTAAGTCAAGCAATAGCAGAATTTGAAAGGAAGCCTTCCACCAACAGGTATCTCTGGTTACTTATGTAAGGGGTAAATGATACATATGTAAGAAAACAATAAATACCTTATATTTTTACTCATTAAACTATACACCACATGCTTGCTCAATTAGTTTACGTCAGCTCAAGAAAAAGTACTTGCAGCGATCAGGAAATAGAAAAAATTCTATCAGCTTGCCAGAAGAATAATCCCCATGTGGAAGCCACAGGGGTACTGTTATACTCTAAAGATAAGTTTATTCAATACTTAGAAGGAGATTCCAAACAATTACTTAGCTTGTTTGATAAGATTAAACAAGATTCAAGACATGAGCAGGTAAGAATGATTTCTTATGGCCCGATTAAAGAGAAAGCCTTTCCGTCCTGGCATATGGCAACTAAGCAGCTTTCAAAATCAGAGGTAGAATATAAAACCCATATCTCGATTGAGGATAAAAAAATTTTTCATCAACTGCTCAAAGGTCAGCAGCAAGAAGGATCAAAAGTATTGTCCTTGCTTAAACAATTTTTTAATTGATAGACATGCTGCTTCTTCTACATAAAGCCTCTTTCTGTGAGGCTTTTTTGTTTATTATACCTTGATAAGGGGGCTGCTAGTTAAATAGTAAAACAATAATGCTTGCTTCCAATAAATAAGTTATTCAGGATATGAGGGCGAATTAGTTTTTAGAGTTTTACCAAAAGTAGCTTTTAACAGACCTTCTTTAATTGTAACTAAGCTGGTCATATCCCAAACTCCTACTAAATCGGCTGTAGCAGGATTTGGAGTTTCAGCTACTCTCATATATTTCATGGAACATGGCTTTTTTTCCATCAGGTGTAATAATAGCTCCATCTTGATGAAGTTTGCCCCTTTCTACTTTTAAGGTAAAATCTGTTTTATATCCATCCGTTAAGGCTTCTACATACTTATTACCTTTAAGTTGATATGTACCTACATCTCCCCCTCCTCTCAGAGAATCTTGGTTGTAATTGATATACATCCAGTGGGTAGGGGTCAGAATCTTGTACTGGGTGTTTTTCGATAAATCTGTTGTAAAGGCTACACCATCTATAAATATTCCTTTTTGAGAGATGAGCTTCCAGGTGCCTACTACTTGGGAATGGAGATTGGCTTGGCTTTGGGCTAATATCCCTTGCATCATGAGAAAATGGAAGAGAAAACAAAGAATAATTTTGATTTTTATCAGAGTATAAATTAAAGAGTTTTATTTAGTGGAAACTGTTTTAGCGGTTTGATTATCTGACCTTTCCATTACATCTGCTCGCTGATAATGAACTTTATTGTTGCTAAATTGGCCAACATTTACTTGTACTTTTCCATCGGCCACTGGTTCAAAGTTTAACTTTGTATTAGATGGCAATTTGTGAGAAGAAAATTCTGGCGCACCACTTACATATTTTCTCCTTCTTTCTTGTAGGGAAAAATCATTGATTGAAGAACTTTCGCATCTGATTTTCTTATTTGGAACCATTATGTAGAGGTAATGATGCGCAGGGTTTGTAGAGATGAATCAGAAGAAAAATCTTTTCCATCCGCCATTTTTGAATCAATCACTTTCCAAGTACCTACTATTTCTACTGTGCCTTGCGGAGAAAGATTTACTTTGGTAAAGACATTAGTTAATGGCTGAACTCTTCCATGGGTAAAAGTGACTGAACCTGTTTGATAAAATTTATCTCTTGCTACTTTATAATCAAAAGCCAGCTTTTTTATTTTTATCTAATAGGGTATTGCCTGTTTCAATTTCGATATACTCTACATATTTTCCATTTTCGATAGAGAATGAACTGTGTTAAAAAACAAGGATCAAAGGGAAAAAAAGTTTTAGGCACCCAAATAAAGTTTGGTTTTAGTCCGCAATTAGGTTAGGTGCTAGATATGCTTTTCCACTTTTAGCAATCGCAAAAGCCTGTTTGAGGAGTTTATTGGCTACAGCAATTAGAGTTAATTTAACTGGCTTGCCTTTCGCGCGAAGCCTATCAAAGAGGGTTTTGCAAGCCAGATTACAGCTTTTGGCTTTCAAGGCACATAGATAAAGTAAGGAACGAATACGGCCTGTACCCATTTTGCAAATATGCCCCTTCCCTTTAATAGAAGTACCCGATTGATAAATACGTGGGGCAAGGCCTACATAAGAAGTAAGCTGGTGGTGATTGGAGAAAGTAGTGAAGCCTTTGCCCACCATAATCAGGACAGCAGCTGTTTTAGGGCCTATCCCTGGAATGGAACGTAAGTTAGATATTAACGTTGAATCATGATTTTTGATTTTCTCATAAGTGCTTGTTTGTAGTTGGTCGATCTGCCAGCTAAGTTCCTCTAAAAGGGTGAGTAAAGCATTTTGAGCCTTTTGACTTTGGTGAGGAAGTTGTGCAAAAGCATCTTGTTGATTTAACAAGGCCGTACGTTGTTTAATAAGTTGCTCGACCAAAGTCATTTCTTGAGCTGCTTCCAGGAGTAATTCCGGTGTGGGCTACCACAGAACTGGCTTTTCTAACTGAGCGTATTGGGCAATCAAAATGGCATCTGCCTTATCAGTTTTTGCCCTGACAGGGCGCATCTGTGTGAAACGTTTGATGACAAGTGGGTTAACTACCGATACAGGTATTTGTTTTTGATAGAAGAAAGTAGCCAGACGGCAGTAATATGGCCCGCTTGCTTCCATTAAGCAATGACTGCGGTGGGGTAATTGGGTAAGTAGGCTAGCGAATCCATCCTCTGTATTGTCAAGCTTAATGACCTGATACCCTTTCTGGCTTGGTAGAGCTACTTCAAAACTAGCTTTGGCACAATCAATTCCAATGTAATTCATGCGGTTAAAAGAAAAAAGTAAAACAAACTTAATGCACTAGATTAGGAAACCTTTTTATCGCTTTAGCAATCTTACAAACAGGCTCGTCGGCCTACTGAACTGTCCAAAGTCGTAAAAAGCAGATGGAGGGACTAGCATACTCTACAGTCTCTAAGGAGCAATGAGCCGAGAAAGTCTTTATCTCCGTCCGTTGCCTTTTCAGCTTATTGGCAAAATAATATTTGGTTTTATAAATTCAATCTATTTTACAACAAACTTAAGATGTGCCAAAGCCTGTATAAATCATGGTATCTCTTTTCGTATCCATGCCCATACACCCCACTTGGGTAGGAGAAATTATTTTGGTTTCTTTGATGCCCCTTTGGGGATTTCCCTTTATCCAAGTGCCTACTAAGGCATGGGGTTGGGCCAGTAATGGCAGGTATAATACCAGTAATAGCACAGAGAAAAGTAATTTGATTTTCATTTCGACTTAGGGGTTATCTAGTGGAGGCGGTTTTGCTAATTTTTCCATTTACTTTTTCATAGACATCATGCCACATGTGTGTACCTTCTTTGTCTGTCATTTTTCCAACCATATTAGCATACCTGATTCGATGCGCTCTAAGGTGGAGAATCCGGAGTATGCTGACCCCTTTTGAAGCCCCGGATTCCGGCAAGTAAGTAGCTAAAAAGCTACGGATTATGTCATTCCGGCAGATGTTGTTGGTTCAGCGTCAGATTAGGTGAAAAGTAGGAGGATTCATCGTTAAGTAAGG
>NZ_JAUKPO010000003.1 GCF_030503435.1 Rhodocytophaga aerolata | reverse complement strand
CAAGTCCGGTTTTGGAGGACCAGCTCAAGAGGTGACTCTTGAGCTGAGTCTAACTGGCGTCTATAAAAAATAAGAAAATGATTGATAAGGAGGTTATAATCAAAGATTTTGTATCAAACTTTGTACTTAAAGAAAGAAGGGAAAGAAGCTATCTTGCACTGAGTACTCCTAAAAGACGTGCCTCGTTTATTGATAGATTTAATCATAAATGGGATACGGTAGTCAATATGCATTATCTGCAAAAAATAAACAAAGATTTTGATTCCCCTACTAAGATTCAACAAATGCTAGGGTTCATAGACAATGATTTATGTTATGTAATTTCTTGTTATGATGAATTTGACGATCATATACTTCCATTCAAAGATGTATTCAGCAACATTTATAGCAGGGGTTTTGCCACAATAATCATCAATACAACGGCAACTATATTCTATCTTGAAACGGAACAAGTACAAGGACCTGCAAATAGATTCATTGGAAAAAGAACAAATAAATAAAAACCTACAGCCACTAACTCCCTGCAAATGATAACCTTGGCATATCGACGCCTTACCTCAGCACAAGCCAACGGTATTCAGTTGCAGTTGATCCGTGTAGCTAGCTAAAAAGATAAAAGCATGAAATGAAAGCAGTCAAAGGAGAATTTGAGAACTTATATTTCCACGACTCCCCCGTGAAAGATACTCTCATCAGTGCTGATAAGATCACCTTTGAATTAGGTTTTGCCCATATTAATAGTGACCATAATCAGAATGCATGCGGAAAAGTAATATGTGCTAAAGAATGTCAGTTACGCTTCTTAGGGGTAGAAGCATTAATTGTACAGGTGTATCAAGATGAAAAGAAGGAATGGGCAGTGCTAAAGACACCTCAACAAAATGATTTCCTTCAGGATATTGTAGAGACAGCTATAACGGAAGAAGGATGTTATCAGCTTTCGGGAATGAATAAGAACTCCCAGTGGAGTGAATGGCAGATTAAAGCTGAAAACGTCACATTAACATGGGAAGTGGAAGGAGAATCTTGGCTAACAAAACAATAAAAAGGAAAGCCAGCCAGACACACCCTTGAAACGATAACTACGCTACCAAATCACAAAGCCCTCCTAGGAAGTCATAAAATAAATCTACTTTTAAAACCAATGGTTACTTCCTGTATCGATAGCGTATATTTCTTTATATGGGCGGATAAACGCAATAGCTTGTAGAAGTTGCGTTTATCCACTTGTTAGGCACAAGTAAGAATGAAAAATCTATTATTAATTGTTTTATTGTTGATTACTTCCTGTCAAAAGAATTCTCTTACAAGAAGAGAAGAAAGAAGTTTAGGCATTATACAAGATGCCTTACAAACCTATACGTTTCTTTTGCCCAAGCTTGAAGTGAAAGACTCTCTTCTCATCAAATCTTATAATGAAGAGGGACTTAAATTAGCACAGTTAGTTCATCAGACAGATACTATCAAAAGATATAATTATGTGCTAACACAAATAAAACAGCAGCCTGATTATGCAAACATTATTTGTAGTGATTTAGCAGAAATTATTTTAAGTGGCCGCAACAATGCCAAAAACTTTACAGGAGAATTAACTAAATTATCACAGCAGCACCCCAACTCAGGCTTTGTCTATTATTTACAAGCACTCATTTTGCGAAAGGAAAAACAATACGCACAAGCGGTAAACCAAGTGGACAAAGCCATTAGCCATGATAAATATGTCGGTGAGTACTATGAGACAAAAGGAAGAATGTTGGAAAAGCTGGGACAGCCTATGCAAGCTATTCAAAGCTATGATTCGGCAGGGCAATATATGAGTGCGCAACACAACTTATTGTATCGTAAAGCTATTGCCTATGATCAGTTGGATATGCATCAACAAGCTATCCAGAATATGACTCAGCTAATTGATTTGATGGAAGAGCCCCACAGGGAGGATACGGAGAACAAAGAAGAAAGTCAAAGTGATCGGCAGTTTGGAATTAATCAAAGACAGATCGCAAAGTTCAACAGAGAGTTTGACATAAATTTTGCAAAAATCCTTTATTATAACACAAGAGGTGATTTTTATTTCAAAAACCATGATACAGATAAAGCCTGTAAAGATTGGTTGAAGGCACGTCAACTATCAGGAAATGTCACATCAGAATATATTGAAAAATATTGTACAGGAAAGGAATAAAACCTGTGCCTAACACCAAACCTACGACAACCCGCTTTGCCCCACCACATAGCTCCACCGCAGCAGGACGGGTTTGCGAAGGTTTTTGTACCATTAGACACAAGTAAAAGAAGTGACAATAAATTAAATAGCTATGGGATTAGATTTAAGCCATGTCGTTCCCACTCTTAAAACTTCGGAGACAGAGATACTAGACTATTTTACTTTGGAAGAATTGAGTATATATCCAGAATATTTACAGCAATATAAACATCTCTTGATGGAAAAAGAGTATGATGATTTTGGAAAGCATCAGGTTATCTACTTGAAAGAAATCGGTTATCAACGGAAGGGCATGAAAAGAAAGTTTTATGAAGACTTTCAAAATGATAAGCTTTACTTAGACTTGAGCAGTGTAAAAAAGGCATACCAATATCTGGAAGGGGATCATATCACTCCCTTGAAGGAATTACAGAGGAGTTTCCAGCAGAATTTTATTGACAACTTTATTGAAGGGAAAAGTATATTTTGGGCAAACTGGTAAAAGCCTGATGTTAACACCCTACACAAACGACCAGCCCACTGCTAACCCGCATAGTTCAACCTAGAATTTTAGCTGTTGTGTGCTGTTGGGTAATTAGGAATATCAAAAATGAAAGAGTTTAAACTATATAAATCCCCTTTAAAAGCATTCAAGCTCATTTTGCTGTGTTCTATTTTCGTTTTTGGAGGGATTTGGCTTATTACTTCTACTGATGCTCCTGCCTGGGTAGGATGGTTAAATATTGGTTTTTTTGGGCTAGGGTATCCAGCAGGGTTGTACCAGTTGCTAGACCGAAGACCACAAATTATCATCAATACTATTGGCATTTTTGACCGTACCACGCATAAGGATTTTATTAACTGGGAAATCATTCAGGATGCTTATTTAACGAACGTGCATAAGCAGAAATTTATCTGTCTAGTAGTCGATGAACGATTTGAGCCATCCCGAAATAAGAGTAAACTGTATAAAGGGTTGAAAAATATCAGTAAAGGAATGGGATTCCAGGAGTTGAATATATCGCTTGGGCAAGTAAAAGTGGATGAAGTAAAGTTAATGGAGTTCATACTTGTTTGGTTAAGGCTGATAAACCAAAAAGAGAAGAACTATTAAAAGCATTGCCTAACCGACATTCAAGCATTTAATATGTATTGACAAGCCTAGAAGCACAGCAACAGAAATTAATGAATAAAATTATACTCTTATTACTTGTTGGATTATTAGTAGGTTCATGCCAGGAAAAACAGCCAGTAGTTGACTACGTTGGCACTAAACAAAAGCTAAATTTGAATGATAAAGATGTAGGGGGTAATTCGATAGAGGAGATAAAACTTGTACCTCATATTCCTGACAGTATAATCTTAGGTAGACAAGCCGTTTTCAAGCTAACTACCTCAAATAGCAAGCATAAAATTGTACAAGCTTATTTTGATTGTCTGATAGATACAAGTTCATACATTGATACGGTTTCTTACAACGTAGAGTATTGTAATAAAGAATTAGCCCTTATCAATGACACGGTTGTTATTGCCCTTAAACCACAAAAAACAGGTGATTTTGTATTTCCTCACACTATCCTAGCCATATCAAAAGGCAATGATGGTATTTTTAGATTCCATACTGGCACCTTCGGGTATAAAGTAATAGATAAATAATAAAGAAAAGTGATAACATCGTCTAATGCAGTAACTAGGCTGCTTAGAACATAGCTCCAGCAGGAGGCTATGATAAGACGGAGGTGCTTAATCCATTGTGTGACACTAAAAGAAATGAGAAGCGAACAGGACTGTAAGGTCCAAGAACGATATTTATTTACAGAAGCCATATTCTCTGCAGAAGCAATGGCGATTTGGCAAGGAGAATGTAACAGTAGATTTCAGAACAAGGAAAAGAATGCGGCATATTACCGATTTATCAATTGGGTAAAAGCCCACAATGAAATAGCCTTGTTTACCATGTATGCCTATGCGGATTTTACCATTCCTAAAAAATTTGATAGCGTTTTTGATTTAGATAACCCCTCTGATTTTACCATTACTCCTTTTAGCTTAACCCAATCCATTTATGAGGGGTGGTACCCAGTAGAATACGTAGAGCACGGACATAAACATTTGTGCATATTTGAATTTGAGAAGCAAATACCGCAGCTTATCCAAAGGATGCATGTCACAAAGGGGAAATTCTATGATGTTCCCCCTCAAAGCTTAAGAATAGGGCTTTGTCATTCCACTGACTTTGCTATAATCAGAAATCGAATTGAATACCAATTGAGCCTTAAACAGGAGTACGGGCAGGATTGGTGGAAATTTGATAAAGATGAATAAAACGGCGAACACATAATACCAGCTCCATCCCCAACCAGCCCTCCGATGAGCTGAACTACAGCATAAGAGCATGGCTTCGAATGCTGTTGGCTTATAAGTGGTCAGAAAAAATGAATGTACAATACAGAATTGTAAATCTTTGTCTGACACTTGTTACCTTATTCTGTACCATGATTTATTTGGGAGGGCTCCACTTTAGAAGCCGCACGATAAAACCAAAACAGCAGAGTGAATCCAGCTATCAAGAGCAAAAAGGGATTCAGAAGTAATTCTTCCAGGCTAGTAATATGAATTAATCTATGTTGAGCACTATAATTAAGTACTACAATCGCACCATTATATAAAGCGTGACTGATTACACTCCACCATAAGCTACTTGTAGAATAGAATAATGCTCCAAAGAAAACACCTGCTAGTAGCCTAGGTAAGAATCCTGAAAATTGGAAATGCAAAAAGCTAAAAATGAAGGCAGTGATGAAAATAGCAATCCAGGGATTAGCCAACCACTTTACAAACAGAGGTTGCATAGTGGCTCTGAAAAACACTTCTTCACAAAAAGCAGGGACTACAGCGAAAAGGAAAAGGTTTAGCAATAGCTGATCAATCTTATCCATTACTAAGTATTGCTTTAGCTTGGCTATTGACTTATCCTCAGTTTCCTTCATCCAATCTAGCAAGGGAATCTGCGCATTCACTTTTGCTAACCAATTCATTAGAATGATACAACAAGCTGTTAAAAGCAGGGTAGTAAGGAAAGTACGGCTACTTCCAAGAGTATTGAGCTTCCAATAGGCTTGTAGCGGAACAGGGCTGAATAATCGGAAAGCGATGAGGGCAGGAATTAAAAAATTAAGGATTGAAAGCGCACTCAACGATAACTTAGCTAGTTGACTAGGAACAGAAGGGAGTAGAGTGCTACTCAGTAAAGAGCCTAGTACATTAGCGAAAAAATAAAAGCTAAATAAGAAGTAAAGCTGTCTTTTAGCGGATATAGCTACCATCTTACTTGTAGGCAATGTTATTAGTGATTCCTAAACATAGCTAATTAATAACAGGGGAGCGAATAGCTAATTCTCTTTTTGAAAAATTTGCTCCCTTATATGGAATTGCTAGAGCGTATGCATCCTGATAGCTAGATAGGCAACCAATGGAGTTTACTTATTTTCTGGTTTGATGAATTAAACCCTGGATATAGTAAACAGACCTATTCCATTATATCACTCCATTTATCTAGTCATATGCAATCTAAATTCATCCGTATCCTGATCATCATTAATGGCATTATCATTCCAATTATTGCTTTAACCTTACTATATAAATTAGCAGAAGATTATTTTGAGAACGCTGACTTTAGCCCTGAAGGGGTATTAGTTGGAGAAAAGCTGGAAGGAGCCCTCACAAGAAACGTTGCCTTACAAGGATTAGCGTATGATGCTCCGATGAGTATATACAATTCTACCAATCTATACATGCCTTTATCAGTCTTATCGTATGAAGAAGAAAAGCTATTAAAAGAGAAGGATGAACATGCACTTGCCTCATACAGAGATGCTTCATTTGGTATTGATAGCTACTATCCAATGAATGCTGCCTACAATTCTTATGAGAACTACTTTAACATCCTTTTCATGGACAAAGACTATAAAGTCATTGGCAAACTACTGGATCGGAAAGGAGCTATATCAAACATAGAGATACCTAACAGATATTCAGAAGAAAAAGAGATAGACACCACCGTTAAAAATATAGCCTACTACATTGCTTTTGAAGATTCTAATAAAGATGGCTTATTGGATGGAAAAGATGATCACGATTTATACATCTCAGACTTAGCTGGAAAGAATCTCACTCAGGTCACAAGCAATATAGCTATAGAAAGCTGGCACTTTCAGAAGGATCATACCCAGATTGTGATCGTCTATAAGGCTAGAAACAATGAAGAGAAAGAGGAACATAAACGGAAGAAATTCGCTCTCTATGATATTGCCACTAAAAAGCTCATGGAGTTAAATGATATACACTCAAACCTAGATGCTATAGAAAAACAGCTTACTCATCAGTAAACATATGAGATTCATCAAAAATATTTGGCTTCTAGTTTTTGCTACCCTTCTATTGTATGCATGTCCGCAGTCCCTCACACCGCAGATGAAGGCGGAAATGCAGATTATGTATTACCTGAGAAATATTCATACTGATTCATTGTACCGTCCTGGAGATTTTTCGCAAATGAGCGAAGTAACACTAGGGAAAGAAGATTCTCCTATGGTAGATGGAGCAAAATATAAGATTTTGCATAGCTATAATGTAGATGGTGAAGCACGCAAAAAAGAGCACAGGGCAATATTTTACATTGCCCCAGATTACAAGGTGGTACATGTTATAGATGTAGAATAATAGCTTTTATATAAACAATTACTTGATGATAGCTAGGGCGTATTAATGGTTGAAAGAGCTTGATTGGAATGCTAGCTCAAAGAACATACTCTGCTATACCTATGAACAGAATTACGGCTACTACCTTCGGATTTGCCTTGGCTGGCTATTATTTTGCCTTCGAATTAATAGTTACCAGACCTGATATATGGCAAGCATCCGTTATCATGCTGGTAATAGGTATCGTTTTTACGCTTACTTTTCTATAATTGTATAAAAAAGCTAAGATTAGGTCCTAATCCAATTCTATGGATAGTGAAATTGTCTTGCATCACTATTTCAACTACCATTTAAGGGAAAAGGCTATTCTTCTTCAAGGATGGCAAAATACCTTTTTTTGACCTTTGTCCATTCATCACCGCTCTCTAGATGGATGTCAACTAATGTTTTTAGTTCTCGATCATCCATGAGCTGTCCTAATTGCCGCTGTATGTCAAGTGCCACCAAGAGCAGCTTTGCTCTGTCTAAATCAGCCAGCAAATCTTTAGCTACCACTAATTTGGGTAGCATACTGGCAGCCATCGAAGGGTCTTCCTTGGAGTATAGCAAATCATAGAGCACCGTGAATTTCTTTGCAAATTCTTCCTGTTGCAACGTGCGAAAGAAATGGCTGGTATCTGCTTTCACTGGTGTTCCAATAAAAAGAGTATTTCCACCTGTATCAGTCAATGTAAACCTGCGGTCATTACTTAAATCACGTACTTTTGAAATTCTTGGTATGCCAGAGCGGAGAATCTTACCCGTATGTTTCTTTAACCCACTTGTAAAAGCATGATAAACAGCATCTACATCTTCCACTTTTAGAAAGCACATGGTAGGATTTTGGGTAGGAATCATTCTTTTGTTTCCATAAAAATGCAATTCAATGCTTCCACTTTGTATGGCTGCATAGGGATTGGGTGAGGTATAAACCTCTAGAAGTTCAAATCCCAATTGCTGATAAAAAACAACTTGCCCTTTTATATCTGGGCATGGCAGAATGGGAATAACTTTGTCCATGGAATGGAATAGTATGCTCTCTGTTACTTCACCAACGTTTTGGGTTTGGGTCATAGTAGTTTAATTTTATGGTGAATGATTGTAAAGGTGCATTAGCATTGGCTCTTTGGTTTTTGCAAAGTATTAGCTTGTGTAGCTCCTAATTTTGACAACAAGTGTATACACAATATAGTGCATATCACCACTAGTAGAGAAATATACGCTATAAAAAAATTAGCAAGTCATTCACAGATGTATTTACTTGTGGATAGTTCTAGACTTTATTAATCTTATAGGCGTAATCATTTATGGAATAAAGCCCATACAAGAATAATGACGGAAAAACAGATTCAGAAAGTAAGGGACACGATCAAAAAGCATAAAGCTGCGCTCTCGCTTGAAAAGCGCAAGTTTGGAGGCTATGATGATAGTTATGGGCGCAGATATGTCATTGCCGAATTGTATCTGAAAATAGCTGATTATAAGGGAGCCGCTACTTACTTTAGATGGTTTGAAAAGAATTTTCCAGATGATATAGGCTATCCTTTATTTTATCTAGCTTGGGCAGTTACTCTGTTTGAAAGGGGTAAGCTAGAAGAGGCAAAGATTAAAACCATACAAACCAACTTTTTAAATACCTACTTGTTTGATGTGATTCTAAGTAATGAAACCCATCCGATAGATAAATCAGAAACGATTGGGTTTGAATCTTTGTCCTATGCTATAGAAATAAAGCAGGACTGTGATAAAGTTGTATCCAAGGACTATCTCAACTGGTTGGCAGAGTTTATTCAAACTGAGTTTTATTTATCAACGATGAACAGATTTATATCTCTCAGAAAACTACTCCAGGATGAAAACGATATTGTACAGCGTAGAAAACTGATTGATGAGGAGAATAAACTGGAAGCAAGCATCAAAAGTACCATTACTTAATTGAATGGAGTAACTTCCAGTTTAATTTTTCTTCGGAAAACACCCTGGGTAAGAAAAAAAGTAGAGGACCTCTACCAGGAAAACATCGGTAGATCAATCTAATGTCTTCATAAATTACAACTTACATCTAGGCAGATAATTCATATTAATAGCTGAATCTACAGATAATATGAATCCTAAATTGCTTGCCTTGTTTGGCTTTTCCATTGCCATGTTCTTTTTTGGTATCGAAGCCCTTTCTGATGGCTTGCTTAAAGTAGCAGCCATTGAGTTCGCTATAGCAATTATTACCCTATTACTCTTTTTCTATCTCAAAAGTGCATCTAGGAAGAAAATTGTATAAGTCATATACCGACCATAGTTATTCAACCAATGGAAAAAGAAAATATATTCGAAGAAGTACCCCTGGAATCCAGGGATATAAACGAGCTTAAAAGCCATCTACAGATTTACCTGCTGGTACTTGGAATTATTGGAGCCCTCATATCAGGATTAATTGCTTTGCTAGCTCCGATTTTACCTGAAAGAAACGGGGAATCGCATATCCCAGAAACTGGGGCTGCTTATATAGAGGAAGTTTTCTATATCTTTTTAGCTGGCATGGCTGTTTTTGTTCTGTTAGCTATATGGATCGGTAGTGGTGTAATGATAGACATATACCAAAATCGTAAGCTCAAAAGCCGAACATTTATTACTAAAAAGTATGTCCACAAAGGTACCAACTACTTTGAATTTGGCACTCAGCCTGTAAAAAAGCTCCCCATAAAACAGCAGCTTTTTGAATCTTTTTCGCAGGGGGATAAAGTAGTCATTGAGTATACTAGGTTCAATGAGCATATTCTCAAATTAGAAAAGATAGATAGCAGTAATTCGGATTAGATGCTCTAGATACCCATACCTAAAAGTAAAGCATATGAAATTGCTCTCCAATACATTCATGCTAATTGCACTAACCCTGCTCTTGTACGCATGTCCGCAGTCCCTCACTCCGCAGATGAAGGCAGAAATGCAGATTATGTACTACTTGCGAAATATTCATACTAATTCATTATATCGTCCAGGAGATTTTTCTCAGATGAATGAAGTTATACCTGGAAAAATAGACTATCCTGTGGTAGAAGGAGCAAAGTACATGATATTCCATAGCTATACTATAGATGGAGAAATACGTAAAGTAAAGCGTAGTGAGAGGTTTTATGTTTCTCAAGATTATAAGGTGGTAGATATTGAACAGATAGAGGAATAGAATAAATAGAAGATAATCCGTAATTGTATACATATTTCCTATTCATCAAAACAAACCATGAGAAGCGAATTAGTTATTACCAAAAAGGATTATACAAGGTTTTACCTCTATCAGTATTACCATAGCCCAAATCTGCTAACTAGAATCTTGCGCTATATTTGTGGACCTGTATTGGTTGCTATGGGCATCCATTTGCTGAGTTATCCCCAGAAGTTTGGGATAGCCTATGGAGGATTCTGTATCGGATATGGTATCTACTATACGGCAAAGCCATTTTTATTTCTACTCTTTAAGAAGTTTACTCCACAGAGTGGCTTTCTAGAGGTAAAAGATACACACCTGCTATTTGAATCCAAAGAGGGAAAATCCCTGGTTGACCTCACTAAAGTAAAGAGCTATAAAACTACAAGCTTCTTTGTGATCAAATTAGAAAATAATCACTCTGTAATCATTCCAAAAGAAAAGCTAAGTCTAGAAGTAAAGGAAGAACTGGAAAGGAAAATACAAGCAGGTATATAAGATTTTCATCCCATGGCTGTCAACCAATATCTTCCAGGCAGAATATTATACTAATATGTGACCGAGTTAGCTATGATAAATAAAGTCTTAACCAATCCCAAAGGCGGACAAAGATGGGTAGTGGCTGACATACATGGCTGCTTCAAGACCTTTCGAGCCATTGTGGAGAAGAGAATGGTGCTTACCAAACAAGACCAGTTATTTTTACTAGGCGATTATATCAATCGAGGCAAAGACAGCGCAAAAGTAATAGAGTATATCCTGCATCTAATTGAGCAGCGGTATCAAGTATTTCCCCTCAGAGGCAACCATGAACAGAAACTATTAAATGCTTGGCAGGAGTATTCTAGATTGAAGTATAAGGCTGATACCATTGCTTTTTCTTCCAGGCTCACAGGTGCCTTTGACCTGCTAGATGAAAAAGGGGAGCTACTAGAAAAGTATGTGCAGTTTTTAGAATACTTACCCTATTACTATGAACTAGATAGATTTTAC
Source organism: Rhodocytophaga aerolata (assembly GCF_030503435.1). GTDB lineage: Bacteria > Bacteroidota > Bacteroidia > Cytophagales > 172606-1 > Rhodocytophaga > Rhodocytophaga aerolata. The sequence goes on along the minus strand of NZ_JAUKPO010000003.1, from coordinate 450,212 downwards.
CTGGTACATGGTGGTTTTAATTTCAACGCTCAAAATCCCTTTACAGACTATGAAAGTATGCTGCTGATAAAAAAATTTCATCAGAATCCCACTAGTAAGATCATCATTCATGGACATCAGATAAAAAGGCTAGAAGAAATTAGATGGAAGGTAGAAAGGAGAAGAACTATTATTCCCTTAGATAATGGCTGTTATAAAAGGTTATCTTTCAGAAATGTGTTACGGAATGCATTGCTTAGAAGAAAAATAGGCAATCTGTGTGGGTTAAATCTAGATACTTTTGAGTTAATTGTGCAAAAAAATATAGATTGATCAAATGACCATTTTAAAATCTGCTTAGAATGAAAGAAACCAATACTACTTGGAAAGCTAATCTGTATAATGACAAGCATGCGTTTGTGTATCAATATGGAGAGGGTTTAATTGACTTATTAACACCTAAAGAGGGCGAACGGATTTTAGATGTTGGCTGCGGTTCAGGACAATTAACAGCCAAAATTAGTGAGTTAGGAGCAACCGTTATCGGTATTGACTCTTCCAGAGAAATGATTGCTGATGCCAAGCAAAAGTATACCCACATTGAATTTTTAGTGATGGATGCAGTAGATTTTCATTTTAATGAGCCATTTGATGCCATTTTATCAAATGCTGTCTTGCATTGGGTGCTCGAAAAAGAAGAAGCTATCAAAAGTATGTATAGGAGCTTAAAAGCAGGTGGTAGACTCGTAGCTGAGTTTGGCGGTAAGGGAAATGTTCAAACGATTGTTAATCAACTCAGGCTATCACTTGCCAAAAGAGGTTATGAAGAAAATGCTAACCTAGCGCTTTGGTATTTCCCCTCTGTTGGTGAATATACTAGCCTTTTGGAAAAACATGGGTTTAGAGTCACTTTGGCTCAACACTATGACAGACCTACCGAATTAGCCGATTGTGAGAGTGGCATCAAAGACTGGCTGGAAATGTTTGGGAATGCTTTTTTCAACGATGTACCTCCAGCAGCCAAAGAAGCAATTAAATCGGAAGTGCAACAATCCATTAAGGGGAAGCTTTATTCTAACGGAAAGTGGTATGCCGATTATAAAAGAATCAGAGTGGTAGCTATCAAAGAATGAAATTTCCCTTTTAATCTATCAGCTTTACTCTACGCATACTTAAGATTACTAGTAATCTCTATAGCTACATTATTTTCAACTCATACGCTTAGATGAATGAGCAGTGCTTAAAGGAGTAAAGACGCACTTGATGTAAAGTAAAAAATTCCCAAAATTTTTCTGATGGGGGTCAACTATTTGACAGGGGGTAGGTCAATTCTTAAAATCAAAAATACCTAGAACAGGTAAAATGCTCCCCCTACGCTCTTTTTGCCCAGCCAACCTACTATGGGGCGAGGGGGATACGGGGAGGGGGTAGTCCCAGGGGGAGCAGGGGAAGATGGGATAAAATAAAGCTTTGCACCATATATAATTCAACATGAGCGTATCAAAAACGTAAAAGACTTCGTCTGCTTTGCACTCCAATAAATGAAGATTAAACCTGTAAAGGCATTAGGGCTACTTCTCGTATTTGTATTGTTAACGATCATAACCCAAGTAGGGGGCATTCTCTTTTTATTCTGGCTACCCATAGGAATACTTATCAATAGAAAACTTAAAGACAGTCTACAGAGAAAAATAGCAAAACCATTAAGTTTTATAGGTCTATATGCAGTGGCCACCTTTACAATCATTCCCCTGCTTGCTAAGCCTTTTGGACGTGTACCCATGCCTATAGGTAGCACAAGCCACATACAACCACTCACTGTGTGGACTTGTCTGCTTAATCGCCACTACGTCAGACCTACTTTAAAAAAAACAATAGAAAAAGTAGCTGGGCAAATGAATACGGCTTTTCCTGGTACACAGATCGCCTACCTGGATGCTAATTTTCCGTTCATGAATGGATTTCCTTTGATTCCGCATTTGAGCCACAATGATGGAAAGAAGCTCGATATTGCTTTCTTCTACAAACGAGCTTCTACAGACGAACGGCTAAACGGTCTTGCACCCTCTTGGATGGGGTATGGGGTCCATGAAGGTCCATTAAAGGGTGAAGTTAATATGCCGAATGAATGTGCCAATAAAGGGAACTGGCAATATGGCTTTATGGAAAGAATAATACCTCAGTATAAAAAGGAAGTGATGCCATTTGATGGGGAGAGGACAAGAGCAATAATTAGTTTACTTGTAGCGCAACCTGCAGTGAGCAAAATATTTATTGAACCTCATTTGAAGGTGAGGCTGAGATTAAACTCTCAAAAGATTCGTTTCCATGGATGTCAGGCCGTAAGGCATGACGATCATATACACGTTCAAATCAGGTAACTTCTGTGTTTTGGCTTTTCTTGAACAATAGCTGGCTCCCAAATCTTCAATAAAAATTCATCTCTAACAACTATTTATATAAAACCTTCAGCCAATTCTATGCTGAAATAAAAAGGTATTTTATATGGAAACAATAGGCAACTATATCACCGATGACAATGGGCATCTACATAAGCTAAAGGCGTATGATGCAAGGCATGAAGTATATATAATAATAGAGGAGATTGACCAAGATCAAACAAGAGCGGTAATGGGGTATGACGCAAGAAAAAAGAATTTCGTACTAATTTCTGATAACGTAGAATTAGGGACAGTTCAACGGATAGAAGAGTTTGAGCCTTGGGATCCCTTAATTTATCAAGATTGGAAATGTATGTCATAGTACAGGTAAGAATATCCTTCTACAATAATTGCAACCAGCATTAATATATATCTATTCCATTACAGAAACATTTGGTGTAAAGAAACCCTAGCGTTATATTAAGTTGGTTGAATTTAGCAGTTGTAGACAAGTATAACTTAGGTAGTTTCTATATGCTTAATAGCATCATATAGAAGCTACCTAAGTTATATTTTTTATGGGCAAACTATTTTGCTAAAAACAGGAGTTCCCCCATTACTCACAGTCATTTTCCAGCAGCTCCCATCTGGAGACTTCATTATTACTCCTTTTGTAGCATCCTCTAGATAGACATCCCCACTTGCTATGTGGATAGCAGCTTTGGGATCAGTGCTTCCCAATCCAATTCTTGTTGACCGCATATTGATAGAGATATTATTAGTTGTATTATAAAAGTATCTGATATATCCTTCAAAGCCTGGAAAAGCTTCATAAGTATGAAAGGTTAAGTGTGCCCCATTAAATAACAATTCGTCTGAACCTATTGTATTCTTAATAAATCTACCCATCAGTCCCTTTGCTTGTTTTTCTGCTTCAGTTTGACCAGAGATGGGGAATGTATCCCCAAAGAAAATATATTTATCTTGCCCTCCCGTAAGTAATATATTTCCATTGTTTAGATGTAGCTTGGTAACAGGCTGGGACGTACCTAATCCCACTTTACCATCTGTAGTCAGAAAGAATGGTTGTGTATTAAGGGTTTGATTCTCTATGGCAAAGTGAGTATTATCTAAGGAAGCTAATCTCCATCTTGTTTTCCCCGCATAATCCAGATCAATTCTGGGTTTATATCCTGTGATGCGTAACTGAGCATAGGAGGAAGCAGTATTCGTAGAATTTACTTGTAAAGTAGCATTTAGTGGAGAAGTTGTTCCAATGGCGATATTACCTCTATTGTAATATACATTACTTCCATTAGTTGCCCAAGGCAATCCTGAATATAGAGCGTAGGGCACGGATAGCAATTGCTGGGTTCCCATGAGTAGGAAGTTTATATTGTCAGTGCTTAGTTCAACTTTTGCAAATTTCTTTCCAGTGGCCCATGTAATAGAGGAAAACTGGCCTGTTTGGACAGTACCTGCACCGATGCCTAAACTAAAAAGACCCATAGAATTAGTAGTTACTTGATGCTTCTCCTTATACTCAACGATGCCAGTAGGGGAATCTTTGAGTATGCTTATGTATAGATATACGACTTTATTTGAAATAGGACTGCCTTGCGTATTCCTCGCAACTCCTTGATAATTGATCATCTGAGGGGTTTGTGCATGGGTACTGTATACAGTAATAAAGAGGGCTATGAGTAGAAATATTGTTTTCATATAGGAGAAGTTGTAAAGAAGGAAAAAGTTATTGAATCTTAATTATGCGAAAGCTATTTTTAGTGGTCTTACTTACAATAGAAAGCAGATAGATGCCAGCAGATAAGTCTTTAATATCAACTTCTACCTTGCCTTGTACTAAGAAAGATTTGACAAGTTCTCCAGATAGATGCGTGATGGTAACAGCATGCTGCTCTTCTGGGTTAGTTGAGATAGTAAGTATATCTTGTGTTGGGTTAGGAAAAACAGATACCTCAAAATCGGAAATATCCTCACCTGCCTGACGGGCGATTGGCGAGACAACTATACTGGCTTGTTGGAATCCATTTGTTAGAATACGTGTGGAGGTAATTCCAGTGAAAGTTATGGTTTCACCAATTGTCCAGGAAAGATGTACGTTCCCACTTGCTGAACTGTTGCCTGCACTAGCAATAACAGTTTGACCTCTTACCATTTGTGCTAAGCACAAAAAGGCAAGGATTGATACTAATTTAAACATAGGATTTAAGGAAAATAGATGTAGGGGTAAAAATGTAATTATTCTCTATATAATTTCTGACCATTCGATAGAAGCAAAAGCATTCTTTGCTTTTAATCAAGGATAATTTGAAGACAGGCTTCTGCTATTCCTTTACCTTAATAAATGAACACTCACTAAGTTTAAGCAAATACCAATCTTACTATACAAGTTGTTAGCTTGTTATAGTAAGATTATGAGTGCCAAACAATCCACATAAGGATGAAATTATTCATCCTTATGTGGATTGTTAGATTAAACCTTATTTATTTGTTTTTAATCACTTTAATTACTTTACTCTGCCCTTCTTCTGTGTGAAGTCTTAGCAAATGAACACCTGCCTTGACTTTGAAAGCTGAAAGATTTATTTCAAGATTCTCTTGTTGCTCAAGAATTTGATGCTCTTTTTGATAGTATTGCTTGCCTACTATATCTGTTAGCGTTACAATAATTTTTCCATGTAATCCATCTAAAGCTATAGTGAGTTTGTCTTCAAAAGGATTGGGATAGACAGTAAGCATAGTCGACTCTAATATACCTGACTCAGCACTTTCTAGTCTTGCAGTCTTAGTCACAGGAGAAAGCACAGAACCAGGAATAACGGTAATTGTAGCATTGCCTGGGGTAGTCCATGCCACCGCTAAATTATCCCCACCCGCTCCTTCTTTGTGTAAAGCTTCTATATAATATTTCTTTCCTGCTTGTAAAGAAATAGCCACAGATTTTTGACTTGCAAATTTTGTCCATTGCCTGGATGTGGTATAGCCTGTAACCGAAGCTATCTTCTGTTTGCTAGCAGGGTTATCACTTGTGCTTAACCATAGCTCTGAATGATCATCGGAGGCTATATAGAAAGTATAGCTGCCTGTTGCAGAGGCACAAATATACCCTCTGATCCGTTGTCCGTAATTGTCTGCTACATTGGTTGGAGCTTCAAAAGTAGAAAGCTGAGAAGAAGTTGTAGGAGTTGCGGTAACAGGAATGGATGAGACAGTTGTGCCTGTGATATTTGCCCAATACTCTCTTAAGATAGTTCCTGTTGCGCTACAAGCAGTAGGTGTTGTGGAGTTGACTATAATATTTAGAGCAGCTTCCGCAGATGTAGCATTTCCATTATCTGTTGCCCTAGCTGTCAGCAGATAGGTACCTGCTCCTACACCACTCCAAGTAAAGCTATAAGGTGCTGTCAGATCTTCTCCTAGTTTGGTACCATTACTAAAGAACTCAACTTTGCTTACTGTGCCATCTGTATCAGAAGCATTGGCATTGATGGTGATACTAGCAGGAGCAATGAAAGTAGCTCCATTAGTAGGTGAAGTAATACTAGCTATTGGTCTTTGATTAGTAGGTGAAGATGTAGAAAAAGGAGACAAAACAGCACTAGGGATAACGGCAATGGTCGAGTTAACAGGTGTCTGCCAGGCCACAGCTAGATTATCCCCACCTGCTGCTTCTTTGTGTAAAGCTTCGATATAATATTTTTTTCCTGTTTCCAGGTAAATACTTAAAGATTTCTGGCTTGCAAATTTTGTCCACTGCCTGCTGCTAGTCCAGCCAGTAACCGAAGCTATTTTCTGCTTGCTAGCAGGGTTATCACTTGAACTCAGCCACAGCTCGCTGTAATCGTCAGAGGCAATATAAAAGGTGTAGCTGCCTGTAGCAGGTGGACAAATATAGCCTCTAATCCGCTGTCCATAATTATCCCCTACGTTGGAAGGTGCTTCAAAAGAAGAAAGCTGAGTAGAACTTGTAGGTGTGCTGCTTAAAGGAATAGTAGGGATAGCTGTGCCAGTCACATTAGCCCAGTACTCCCTTAGGATCGTACCTGTAGCCGAACAAGTAGGTGATGTAGGGGTAATACTAACAGAAACATTAGAAAAGGTAGCTGTATTGAGCTGGGTGTTATTCTGAGAGGTCAGCGCCATGCCAACATAAATATTGCTACCCATGTTGATAGTAATAGAGCCTATTACTATCCAGTTTACTCCATCTGATGAATAAGAAGAAGTGAAACTGTTGCCACTTCTTGACAGCTTAAGCCACCTGGGAGCGCTGCCTGTCACAGACTTGTATCCTGGTGTGCCTACTCCTTGCCGATACATGAAGTTGGTGTTGGTAGGATTCACTGCTGCTGCTACAAATGAAGAGCTTGCTGTTAAATCTTCCCTGATCATTACTCCTGCTAAAGCATTCGCATTGGTATTGCCCATGCTCTCTACCTTAGCTACAATGGTAGCATTACCTGTGAAAGGCTGATACACATAATGAAATGCATCAGGAGCTCTGTAAAAATCAAAACCTCCACTCTTAAGGGTAAATGTACCATTGCTATAACTAGCATTTCCTACCAGGGCTACAGCGCCAATATCCCCATTTTTCCATGGGGAAGGTAACGAAGGTGACGTGCTTTGATTAAGTTTTATAGTAGCATAATCAGTGGATGTACTAACATAATCTATTTTACTATTGCCTGTCACATACACATTGCCATTACCATTTAAGGCTATTGCTGTAGCCTGATCATTACTATTTGCTCCGCTCTGGTATTTTTGTAGCCAGAGTTGGGTGCCATCACTTTTGTATTTGATAACTACGTATTGTGCCCGATTTGAAAGATTATCACTCCCAGCAATAAGTACATTGCAGTTTTCATCAACTGCTATTGCCACTTTTTCATGTACGCCAGGATAAGACCCGTCACCATAACTTTTTATCCATTGCAAGGTACCTGAAGTAGTATATTTAAGAGTTCGATAGACAATCCCTTGATTGCTATTTCGCGTGATACCTGTTACATACACGCCGCCACATTTATCTAAAGCAACACCCTTTGCTTGATCGTAGCTACTACTATTGTAACGTTTTACCCACTCTTGATTGCCAATGCTAGTATATTTTACTAAAGCAAAATCCTGTCCTGTTCCGCTCCCCTCACTGCTTCCTAGTACATATAAACTCCCATTACTATCTATAGCCATAGCTGTGGCCTGGTCAGCTCCATTCCCAGGTCCATTATATGTTTTTAGCCAAATTTGAGTGCCATTAGGATCATACTTAACAGTGACAAAGTCAAGATTGTGACCTGTGCCAGTTACATATACATTTCCGCTTCCATCGGTTGTTATAGCCGTAGGTTGATTGGCATTTACTCTCCTCACCCATTGCTCAGTGCCTTCAGTACTATATTTTATAGTAGCATACACATTTAGGTTTGAGCTGGTAAAATCATAATAATAACTGCTACCTGTCACATACACGTTTCCACGACTATCAACTGTGAGGGCAGTAGCTTTATCGTCAAAGCTGCTTTCTCCATCATAGTATTTTTCCCAAAGCTGCGTACCATCAGAACTATATTTAACAGTAGCGTAGTTAGAGGTAGGGGTATAATTATAATCACATTCTCCATACTGCATTTCACAGAAATAACTATAGCCCGTTACATATACGTTTCCACTAGCATCAACAGCAATAGCAGTTGCATACTCATCTTTATTAGTTTGACCATTAAACCTCCTCACCCAAAGCAAATCACCATTCGCACTATACTTGACTGTAGCAAAGTCTTGATTTGTTACTTTACTGACACTATTGCCCGTTACATACACATTTCCATTAGCATCTACTGTCATAGCAGTAGCTTTGTCCTCACCATTTTCATCAAGTGAAATACTACTTGGCTTTATCTCCCACTGTTTATTCCCTGTAACATTATACTTGACTGTAGGATACTCTGTAGAAGTACTGTTGCTAACAGTTCCCATAACATATACATGTCCGTTCCCATCTACACCTAAGGCCTTAGGCTTATCGTCGCCATTGAAACTAGAATTACTGTGCCTTTGTACCCACTGCTCGGCGCCTGCACTCGTATATTTAATACTAACCCAATCATTCAAGCTACTGCCTCCATAGCTAGTGCCATTGATATAAACATTACCTAACACATCTACTACTAGTGCAGTAGCTAGATCATCTCCATTTTCTTTGTGATTATATCTACTTACCCACAGCTGAGTTCCATTAGAGCTATACTTGACTGTAGCAAAATCTTTAGAAGTCCCATTCCCTAAACTGCTGCCAGTGACGTATACATTCCCACTGCCATCCAAGGCTATGGCTGTAGCCTGATCATCTCCATTTGCTGTGTGGTTGTACGGTCTTGCCCACTGTTCAACTCCAGTACTCGTATACTTCATCGTGATATAGTTATTAGAGGAGAGACTATCATAGCGGCTTCCAGTTACATACACATTCCCTGCTCCATCAACGGCAATGTCAGTTGCTTTCGCTAAGGGATTAGGAATAGATCCCCCATATGGTTTAGACCACCCTTCTGTACCGTCAAAAGTTATCTTTCTAGTTATATAATAAGTGCCATATTCGGGATGGAACTCCATACATAGTACATAGGCATGGCCATTACCATCCACAGCAATAGAGGAAGATTCAGGTGAAGAATAGATACCAGTTCCATCATGGTTCATGCCCCACGCCTGACCAGCAGGGCCGTATTTAAGAGTTACATAATGATTTGCACCATACTTATAAACAAAGTAACCTGTTATATACACATTTCCAGTGGTATCTACAGCAATATCACTAACCTCTCCCCACTCGCCTGATGAATGATGCTTTACCCATTGCTCCTTTCCATCAGACGTATACATAACCGTATTAAAATCAACTTGAGAAAAGGGAGGGCTATATAAGTTATATTGGCTTCTTCCTGTAACATATACATTACCCTTTGTATCGACTGCTATAGCACTTGCTACATCAGAAGTGTTACCTGAACCATCAAAGCGCCTAACCCACGCTTGGCTACCATCAGCATTATATTTAACGGTTATGTAATCAGAATCGAAAGCTGTACTACTGCCAGTGACATATACATTTCCTTGTGCATCTACCGCCATGTCCGCAATAGCGGTACTTTCATAGGATAGTGTGTGGGAGTATCGCTTAGCCCATTCTTGTGTAACTTGACCATTGGCAGAAATAAATGCAAGAAAGAATAGAATAACAGTAATTGTTAAATCGATAATTTTCTGTTTAAAAAAAGGCAGGTTAATGAGATTTGAGCTTGTAAGTTTGAACTGTAGATGAAATAAAGGTTTCTGCATAAAAGATTTAATTATAGGTAAATTTACTCCTTTTTATGTACAATTTATACAGCGCATGATATTTAATGTGCTTCCTCAATCAGGCTTAAAGGGCCTCATAGTAGATACACAGCAAATTCTTATGGTTCTAAAGCTGGGAGAACTTAGATAGTAAGAAGTATAAAAAAAGCTGAGCAGGTATAAGTAGTAAGCAAATGTATGTATATGGAGCATACCTGGCAATACCTGATTATGGGTATTTTATGTAAAAATACTTTTGAAATTAGCTATTCTAGTTTAGTGAATTACCGTATATAATTCAATCTCAGCTTGAGAAAGGTAGTAACCCAAATTGTTAGTTCATATAAACATATGCAGCATTCAATTTTGAAAAATAACTACCTGAAAATTTATTTGCATTTTTATATAACAGGTATGATCAAATTGTGGAATAGCTAAATGTTGAAAAAGAATAACACTAAATCCCAAACTTTAAAATTGTATAAACCAAAATCAATTCTTATTTTGTAATAACCATGAAGAAGGTCCAAGTAAGAGGCAGGGTTTAATTTGAATGAGTTTAAAAGATTTAGGTTACTTACCCTATTACATGCCCCAACAATAAAAAGCCGTCTAATTATTAAAATTAGACGGCTTCTAGTACCAGGGGCGGGAATCGAACCCGCACGAGCTTTTGGCTCACAAGATTTTAAGTCTTGCGTGTCTACCTGTTCCACCACCCCGGCATCTACTGAGAGGTATCAGTATTTTCCAACAATAAAGCACCGTTGCCGGTGCTTTAGTAAGTAAGTGAGCGAAAGACGGGGTTCGAACCCGCGACCTCGACCTTGGCAAGGTCGCGCTCTACCAGCTGAGCTACTTTCGCCTGTAATCTGTGGATCAGATTGTGAGTGCAAATGTACGAACTGAATTCAAAAATGCAAAAGCAATCTTCTAAAAATTAATTCAAATTCATTTTTTTTAAAAGACTGCTTTTTACAGGTTATTTGTTGTTCTGGCTTTTTTGCTGAGGCCCGTTATTCGGATTATTATAATCTGTTTCTATCTTCTTAATATCACTTCTATCTCTTGTGGTACCTCTCTGGCCAGAGTCCCCGCTATCAGAGACCTGCTTTTTTGTTGGATCATTCGTTGGAATTTCTTTCTTTTTTTTCATAGCTGTAAAATTTATCGTAAAAAATCTAAGTCAAGCCTGATAAAAAGGCCTGTTTCTACATACGGAATTTGCCATAACATTGATTGAGAAATAAACCACTTTAATTTATCCTACCAAATATTTTTTATATACTATTCTGATCTTCAATTAATTGCGCATTTATATTTTTCTGAATTTCGTTTATTGGCTTTACCTATCCATTTTGTTTTGAATGAAAAAGGAGTTGAATTTCATTTAACTTCAGCAAAGCTTCTACCGGAGATATTGTATTAATATCAAGTTTTTCCAGAATGCCTTTTATCTTTTCAAAACGCGGATCAGCGGCTTCGAATATTTTCAGCTGATAATTATTTTTCGGAATATCTTTTATCTTGCTATCACCCTTATTACTGATTTTATCTTTCTCCAAGTGGTGCATAATCTCATTTGCCCGTAAAACTACCTGGTTGGGCATACCGGCCATTTGTGCTACATGAATGCCAAAGCTATGTTCCGAACTGCCTTCTTGTAACTTCCGCATAAATATCACTTTGTTACCTGCTTCTTTCACAGACACATTATAATTTTTTATTCGCGGAAAATCTTCTGCTAGTTGGTTCAACTCATGGTAATGGGTAGCAAATAACGTTTTGGCTTTATACTTTGGGTGTTGATGCAGGTACTCTACAATAGACCAGGCAATGGAAATACCATCGTAAGTACTGGTGCCCCGTCCGATTTCATCCATCAGGATCAGGCTGCGGTCACTAAGGTTATTGAGAATACTGGCAGTTTCCGTCATTTCCACCATAAAGGTAGATTCCCCTTTTGAAAGGTTATCTGAGGCACCCACCCTGGTAAATACTTTGTCGACCATTCCTATCCAGGCGGATGTAGCCGGCACAAAACTTCCCATTTGTGCCATCAGTACAATTAATGCGGTCTGCCGCAAGAGAGCAGATTTACCAGCCATATTGGGGCCGGTTATAATAACGATCTGCTGGGTTTCATCATCCAGATAAATATCATTCGGTACAAAAGTCTCCCCTAAAGGCAGTTGTTTTTCGATCACCGGGTGACGGCCATCTTTAATAGAAATAATTCTGGCATCCGAAATCTGCGGACGGACATAGCGGTTTTTCTTCGCTATACTAGCAAAAGAACATAAGCAATCGAGCTTTGCCAGTACCTGGGCATTACGCTGAATATGGGTAACATACTCAGAAGCCGTTTGCACCAACTGGCCGTATAGCTGGCTTTCAATAGCAAATATCCGTTCCTCTGCATGTAGAATTTTTTCCTCATATTCTTTTAGCTCCTGCGTTACATATCGTTCAGCATTTACCAGGGTTTGTTTGCGTATCCAACTGGTAGGTACCTTATCACGGTGAGCATGCGTTACTTCCAAATAATAGCCAAATACTTTATTGTACGCTACCTTCAATGAACTAATACCAGTATTGGTGATTTCCCGTTGTTGCAATTGAAGCAGATAATCTTTTCCAGAGAAAGCAATATTGCGCAGCTCATCTAGTTCCTGGTGAATACCTTCTTTGATTATATTACCCTGATTGGTTAGTACCGGCGGATCTTCCTTTAATTCTTTGTCCAGCTTATCCAGCAGAAACTGACAGGCGTTTAACTGATCAGCGAGCTTTTTAAGCTGGGGCAGCGTACTGCTGCTTAGTACCTGTTTGATGGGTGTAGTATGCTGCAAGGCTTTTTTTAATTGCTGTAATTCCCGTGGATTTACCCGCCGTACAGCTACTTTAGAAATTAATCTTTCCAGGTCACCAATTTGCCGAAGGTGTTGCAGAAAAGCATCTTGTACTTGTTCTTCAGCGGTGAAAAACTCTACAACATCTTGCCTCTCTTCGATCATTGTTTTTTCCTTAAGAGGGAGTACAAGCCATTTTTTCATCAGGCGTCCACCCATTGGCGTAACCGTCTGATCCAAAATCTGAATTAAGGGAACGCCTCCCTCCTGTTGCGGAAAAATTAATTCCAGATTGCGGATAGTAAATTTATCTAACCACACATAGCGATCTTCTTCCAGGCGGGAAATATGGGCAATATGCTTTATCTCTTTATGCTCGGTTTCTGACAGATAATGCAGTATACAACCGGCTGCCACAATCCCTTCAGGTAAGCCTTCAATACCGAAGCCTTTTAGTGAATTAGTATTAAAATGTTGTGTTAAGCGTTCGTAGGCAAAATTATATTGGAATATCCAGTCTTCTAGGTGAAAGGTGGTATGCTTGTCGCCAAAAGTAGCATGAAATTTATTCCGCTGATTTTTGCAATAGAGCACTTCTGCAGGAGCAAAACTCTGAAGGAGTTTATCAATATAGGCGGTTGTGCCCTGCGAAGCAAAGAACTCTCCGGTAGAAATATCCAGGAAAGCAATACCTACAGTTTCGCCAGCTATATGCACAGCAGCCAGATAATTGTTCCGTTTTACATCCAGTACATTGTCATGAAAAGCAATGCCTGGTGTTACCATTTCTGTAACGCCCCGCTTTACAATTCCCTGGGCAAACTTAGGATCTTCCAGCTGGTCGCAGATGGCTACCCGCTGCCCGGCCCTGACCAACTTGGGAAGGTATGCATCCAGCGAGTGATGCGGAAAACCTGCCAGAGGCGTTTCTGAAGCGGCGCCATTAGATCTTTTCGTTAGTACAATGTCTAAAATACGGCTTGCTTTTACAGCATCATCCCCAAAAGTTTCATAAAAGTCGCCTACCCTAAAAAGTAGCATAGCTCCCGGATACTTCGCCTTAATAATGTTGTATTGTTTCATTAAAGGGGTGTCGGCTTTATGCGGGGTGTTTTCTTTATTTTGTGTAGTTTTGGTTTGTTTTGTTTCCATGTAAAAATCTTTGCTAGTGCCTTTTGCTTAAAGGTCAACTTTATATCAACAACGTTGGCAGATAACTCTGGCTATTGCTTATTATGTATGCGTAAATTACACACTGATGAACTTAACAGAATATCTGTGGAGGAATTCAAAAATACGAAAAAAAATCCGTTTGTTCTCCTTCTGGACAATGTGCGCAGTATGCATAATGTAGGTTCCGCATTCCGGACAGCTGATGCTTTTTTGGCGCAGAAAATTTATTTGTGTGGCATTACTGGCACGCCTCCTCACCGGGAAATTACAAAAACAGCACTTGGTTCTACAGAGTCTGTAGCCTGGGAATATGTGAAAGAAAGCGTTGCCCTAATAGAACAGCTTCGTTCCCAAGGCTATACTATCGTAGTTGTAGAACAAGTTGAACAAAGCACGCTTCTGCCAATGTTCCACGTGAAAAAAAATGAGAAATACTGTTTTATTTTTGGTAATGAAGTTTTTGGAGTGGATGAAAAACTAGTAACAGCTGCTGATATATGTCTTGAGATTCCACAGTATGGCACCAAACATTCGCTGAATATTTCAGTCAGTATAGGCATCATTGTATGGGACTATGTGGCCAAATTGCACTATCTTACGTAACAGTAAAGTAACCCCATGATAATAATTTGTTAATCAATAGGCAAGCTGATATATTTGTAGTATAACCTTGTTACTCTTATGAAAACCAAGAAAGAATCCAGAAAGGAATTGACTGCTAAAATACTTGAAAAAATTCAGGAAGCATTTAGTGGAGTTGATAACAAAGCAGTTAAGAAAATCAAACGTTCTGCAGAAGGTACCGCTAAAAAGTTAGCAAAAAAAATAACGGCTACTGTCGAAAAGATCACCAAAAAGCAAGAAGCTACGGCAGCAAAAGCTAAGAAAAAAGAAGCAAAAAAAGCTAAGAAACTGGGCAAGACTCAGCCGGTGCAAGCAGCTAAAGCAGGTACTAAGAAGGTAGCTACACCTAGTACTCCTGCCTCTGCACCATCTGCTAAGCCTGCTGCACCCAAAGCCACGACTCCATCAACCAGAAAGAAGATAACTCCCAAAACAACCGATGCACCCTCAGTGCCAGTAAAAGAAACATCTACGAATGGGGTTTATAAGGATGAAAACAAAGAAGCATAGCCACTACTGAAACCATAGGTTATTATCTTCCTAGTAGTATTTAAAACAAGAAAGAGGCGTAAGGCCTCTTTCTTGTTTTAAATTTAAATTGGTTAATCAGGATTATGAGTTACTGTCAGATGTACCAATGTTAATGGTATTTTTGCTTAACCAAGCATTCAACATCCAAATAGTTTTTTCCTGATTTCCAATGTAGTCTTCTAACATGTGGGTAGTACCTACATCATCTATATCGCTAGCTCTTCTCCAGGCTTCCCGTTCTTTCATCAATAACCCTTGTAAATCCCGGATTGTGAACTTTACCGTATCATGATCATTGTTTACATTTTTGGCTTCTTTTACACTGGAAGTTTCTATGTAATCAGTCATCGTATGCAAAGGTGTATATCCTAGGGTAAGAATACGCTCAGCTATTTCGTCAATTGCATTTTTGGCTTCTTCATATAACTCTTCAAACTTTTCATGCAATTCAAAAAATACATGGCCTTTTACATTCCAGTGGAAACCTCTTAAATTCTGGTAATGCACCTGGTATGCTGATAATACATCATTTAGCATGGAAGCAATGCCTTCTACTTTTTCTGTTTCTAATCCTATATGATTTAATTTCTGTTCTTGAACTTGTGCCATAATGTGGTTTGCTTTATTGAAATTATTAACTTAAAAAATAACGGCTTATTCAGGAAAATGTTTAGCTTTTTTACAAACAAGGTGTTTTATTAATTTTTATTTAGCTACTAATCCTACTCCTCAAAAGAGAAACAACCATAGGTTGTTACATAAGGTCTTTTTGCCCCATTATGTTCCATAAAAATGAATTATTCGTTTTTGTAGCCTGTTTATGTATAATTGCAAGCGAGGAAGTATTTTGTGATTTTTGAATGGTAAGAAGTTATAGTGTTCCTTTGCACTAAGCGTAAACAATGGAAGAACCAGGCTGTTCCGCTAAAATCAAAAAACAGAATTAGTATCATTCCTATTTCACTATTAACTAATAAAAACATGGCTTTACAAAGACCTTTTAATTTTCAGAAATGGATAGATGAACACCGGCATTTGTTAAAACCTCCGGTAGGAAATCAGCAAGTATACATGGGTAACGAAGATTTCATTGTAATGGTGGTTGGCGGCCCAAATGCCCGCAAAGATTATCACTATAATGAAGGGGAAGAATTTTATTATCAGTTGGAAGGAGAAATTGTACTTAAAGTGATAGAAGATGGCAAACCGGTGGATATCCCCCTAAAGGCTGGTGAAATATTTCTGTTGCCAGGTAAAGTGCCACATTCTCCCCGCCGTACGGCAGGTTCCATCGGCTTAGTATTTGAACGCTACCGCCAGCCTGGCGAACAAGATGGTTTTTTATGGTATTGCGAAAACTGCGGAAATAAACTATATGAAGAGTATGCCCTAATTACAGATATTGTAAAGCAACTACCACCCATTATGAACCGCTTTTTCGATTCGATTGAACTACGCACTTGCAAAAAATGTGGCACTGTGATGGAAAAACCTTAAGCGGGTTTCTAATACACACGAAAAAATAGTAAATTACTAGATACAATACTTGCCAGTTTTTCCGGATACGTAATTTCTATTTTATTACATTTAGTAAGACTTCAGCAAGCAGACACAACAGGCAAAGGCATACAGGTATGGCCTTTGCTTCGTTTAGTAATTACAACCTATATAAGAATGAACAAACTAATTTATTGCTGGCTGCTAATGCTGATTTTTGCTTGTAGTAAAAGTGTAGAAGAACGGAGTCATACAGTAGTGGCTGTTGTTAATGGCAATACGGTAGAACTAAAGAATGGCCTTCGGGTGCAATTGATAGGAATAGAAGATACGCCAGAAGCCCGCGAATACCTGACAAGTACGTTACTGAACAAAAAAATCAGGTTTACTACTGACCGCAGCAACCGGTATGAAATAAAAAGTGCCGTACAGGATGTATATGCCTATATAAAAACCGTTAAAGGCGTATCTATCAATGGAGAACTCTTAAAACAACGCCTCTCTTCCCTCAATAAAGAATACCTGACTGATAGCCTGAGTGCTTTTCAATCCTATGTAACTGGCGATGTTACCTCCACTGCTGCCAAAGGCAAAGACCGCCCTCTTATACAAGCTGAAATTGAGTTACCCAAGAAAAACGATAAGGCAAAGACCCTGGAAGTTAAACCCCTGCGGCAACTGGTCCGGATGGCGGAGCCCTGTGTGTTTTTAATTTATGCTATGGATTCCGAAGACAACATTACCGGCACTGGTACCGGATTTTTTATTAATGAGCAAGGCCTGGCCGTGAGCAACCACCATGTATTTAAAGGGTCTAACAATTGGAAAATTAAACTAAAATCAGGCAAAATATATCCGGTTTCTACAGTTATTCACTCTGATGCCGAAGTAGATTATATTGTATTTAAGGTAGCTATAAATGACTCGCCTTTTCTGCATTTATCTGAACAGTTGCCAGAGAAGGGAGAAGATATTTTTGTACTGGGCAACCCCAAAGGCTTAGAAAGCACAGTTACGCGGGGGGTGGTTTCAGCCTACAGAAGCTTAAATAAACGAAACGATTATATTCAAATAGATGCAGCGATTTCTCCCGGAAGCAGCGGCAGCCCGGTTATGAATATGCAAGGCGAAGTAATTGGTATTGCAACCGCGAAGCTTGATCAATGTGAAAGCTGCAATTTTGCTGTAAATATTCAGCTGGTAGAAAAGGTACTGGAAGCGCAGTAGTGGTATTTACTTCTCTGCTATGTAAAAGAAGTCCAGGCAATTATCTACATCCCGGCTCAGAAAATAATCTTCATAGCTAATTTCATTTACCAGACTATCATTGCTATTCATTAATGATTTCCGGTTCAGCCGGTTCAAAAAATCATAAGGTACCTGTAGAATAGCTCTGGGCAACCGGTATTGCAGATTGAAAATATCAAACCGGGTAATCTTTTCTACTGCCTTCTTATTTTTACTATAGTACTCCATCACTTTAGCATTGCCATGTACACCTTGTTTATCTACTTTTCTGAAATATTTCTGTATTAGGGTGTGTAACCCAGCAGCCGTATATTCCCGGATATGCCACGGATTCCGTGTCAGCGAAAGTTTAATATTGGGCGTAGTAATAATGGCTTTCCCTCCAGGTTTTAAAACGCGGTATATTTCTTTTATAAAAAGATCGTCGTTTTCTATGTGCTCAATTACTTGGAAAGTTACGATATAGTCGAATGTATTATCGGCAATGCCAGTGAAGGGAGGTATGTGCTGGTAAATGAAATTCAATTGCGGATAATCCCGTTGGAGCACCTTTAGCAATTCTTCATTTTTGTCAATTCCGGTATACCGTTCACAACTGCTGGCTAGTACATCTAACCCACGGCCAACACCACAGCCAATTTCCAGTAAATTTCCATGCACTATTTTGCCGGCTTCATGGTATGCAAAAAATAGCCGTTGATGTACCGGATTATCCGATACTATTTGTGAAGAAGTAATTTCAGTGGTACTAAAAGCCATGATGGATAAATGTGGAAATTAAGAAATGTGGAAATCAGGAAATGGCTTTTTGTGCAGATACATTAATCCATTCTTAAATTTCCACATACTCACATTTTCAAATTAAAATTTAATTCCTAGTTTTTTAAGCTGGGCTTTTACTGTGTTTTTCAGGTTTTCTTTTACGGTTGTGCCTACTTTTTTAAAGGCAGTATCTTCCGGCTTGGATTTAAATACTGTGTCATGATACTTCAGGTTAGCATTAGCCGGCAAATTGGTATAGAAGTAAGTATAAAACGATTTCCGTGTTTCTCCAGGAGGAAGGGTGATTTTGGAATACCCATGGTAAGATATATCACTTGTTTCAAAAATGAGACAGCGGTTAAATAGAGGAGGTACGGCTTTTACCATTTTACTCATGTCTGCATTCCACATTTCCATAGCCCCGCCATATTCCTGTTTCCAGTTTTTATTTAAATATACCAGCATATTTAAGCGGCGATGTACATTTTTTAAATGATGGATGTTAAAATCTACATGGATATCTAAAAAGCTACCATCTCCCCCTTGATGCAGGCCGGTGCCCAGTTTATCATCTGTAATAAATACGTCTTTAATACCAGTCACCTGCGACATCCATTGGGCAAACTCGGGCGACATAAAATCATTACGGACTTGCGTAAACACCGCATGGAAGTCACTAAAATTAGAACCTTCCGATTTATTTTCGTTGAGGCCTTTGTAATGCTTGCTGAGCTTTTCTATAGAAGGAAAGTTATCGTAAAGTTGTGCGGCTGTTTCTTCTTTCAGAAAATTGTCCATCACAAGATGCTTATAGGGTTGTCCGCTGGCAAATTCAGCCGTTAGCTTGTTAAGCTTTTCAGGATCTAAATATGACTGATTAATGGTAGTCAACATATAGGTATGTATTGAATGAGTTACTAATTACTGGGCTACTATGTTTGTTTACAAAAATTTCCGGAAAATGGTTTTCAAGCTGTTGCTAAGCCTCAGACAAACCTTTTCAATTAATCTATGCTTTCAACTAAACGAAAATCTTCAACTCCTTTTTTACAGCTAACTTGGTAATCTGCTGATGGCGTTCCCCTGTAAATCTGTGCAAAAGTAAGCGATTACCTACTGAAAAAGAAGAAGTTCGCAGAAGCATTATACGTTGGCTTGTTATAATTAGGCTATGTTAGGAATTTATTTCTGTTTTCTATGATAAATAACCATTCTTTTTGCGTTTATTATTTAACTATACCATCTGTTTTACTAGATTAACTTTATATGTGCAAGCTTAGTATATATGATTGATAGCTATTTACTATTTTAAACAGTAACTATTGAAATACTAGTACCTTTGTTTATACGTATTTGTGTATTGATTGCCAAAATGCCTACTTATCTATGAGATATCTTATTGTAGTAGCCTTAACACTGCTTCTCTGGAACTGTTCCCGTACGCCCCGTACCAGCAACCGGCAAGATGCAGGCTTTACAGGCGAAATTCCTTTTACTTTTAAAAACAAAACCCTCGATAATGACTCTACTATCCGGGTATATATGAATGTGGAAATGAAGCGGATTCCGGAAGGCTATTCGGTAAGTCAATTTCTCAGCGATTATTCATTTTCTTATTCGGTGGTGCAGGAATATGCCAGCAAAGAGGTGCTTGCCAGCAGAAATCTGACATTTAGCGACCAGACTGTTAAGAAAATAGCACCTGGCACATTTACTCTCTTTTTTGATGTATATAAATTATCTATTCCCAGTGCCGTTTTATGGCTACAAATTACTGATACCAAAACAAGCCAGAAGATCAGGAACGATGTAGTGCTACGTTTTAATACAAATAAATTTTCAGATGAATTTGCTGTATTTAATGAGGCAGGAGATTTGCCCTATGTTAAACACTACTTCTACGCCACTGATACGCTACAGATAAAAGATCTGCGCAGTACTGAAAAGCAAATGATAGTTACCCGGTATAACCATGATTTCGATCCCGCCCTTTCACCCATGGCTACGGCAGGCAAGAATGTAGCAAAAACCCTGGAAATTGACACAACTTTTATGTTACCTACTAACCAGACTTTCGTATTGGGACAGCCAGGCCTGTATTTTTTTCAGGATGATACCAGTGCCAATGCAGGGGTTGGTTTGTTAATAGTGGACAAACGTTTTCCAAGAATGACGCGGCCGGAAGATCTGGTGGAGCCGCTTATTTATATCAGCACCAATAACGAAATTAAAGAAATAGCCTCTACCACAGCGCCTAAGAGGACCTTAGACACCTATTGGCTACGCCTGACTAATAACAACGAATCTAAAGCCAGACGCACCATACGGGCTTATTACCGCAGGGTAACGCAAGCAAATGAATTGTTTACTACCTATAAAGAAGGCTGGAAAACAGATATGGGAATGGTGTATATCGTGTTTGGCCGCCCCGATCAGGTAGCCCGTTCTAAAGATAAAGAAGTATGGACATATACACAAAACTCCAATTTCTCAGAAATTAACTTTACTTTTGTCCGGAGGCCAAATCAGTTTGTAGAAAATCATTATGAATTGATGCGGTATGTAGAATATGAACCAATTTGGTATCCGACAGTAGAAGAATGGAGAACAGGGATCGTAGAAAGATAAACAGAGGAGAAGGGTTTTCAAAAAAACACTTCACCACGCCTAAACCAGACAACAAAGAGATGGTGTTTGGAATACGGGCCGTTATAGAAACTATTAAAGCCGGACAGGAAATAGACAAACTGCTGATGCAGCGGGAACTGGGTAGTTCGCCTCTAATGGCCGAACTCGTGCAGGTAGCCCATGCACACAATGTACCGGTTTCTAAAGTTCCTTTGGAGAAACTAGATAGAATTACCCGAAAAAACCATCAGGGAGCTATCTGCTTTATTTCGGCTATCCGCTATGTTTCGCTGCATAATATTCTTAGCGAAGTTTTTGAAAAAGGGCAAACTCCCCTACTGTTGCTCTTAGACCGCATTACGGATGTACGTAACTTTGGTGCCATTGCCCGTACAGCCGAATGTGCAGGAGTACATGCCTTGATTATTCCTTCTAAGGGCGCTGCTCAGATTAATGCCGATGCGATTAAGACTTCGTCTGGTGCCTTAAATTTTTTGCCGGTATGCCGGGAAGAAAACTTGCGTGATACTCTCCAATATTTGCAACAAAGCGGTTTACAGGTAGTAGCCTGTACGGAAAAAGCGGATAAATCTATTTATGAGGTAGACCTGGCTGGACCTACAGCTATCATCATGGGTTCCGAAGAAGACGGTATTTCGCAAGATCTTATCCGGAAGGCAGATCAACTGGCTAAAATTCCTATGATCGGCAACATAGCGTCTCTTAATGTGTCGGTAGCCACTGGTGTGGTAGTATATGAAGTAATCCGGCAAAGGACCTAGAGCTTAAGGTAAAGTAAGTAAATTGGTTCTACCTTCAAGAATTCTTAAAGAAGTGGCTTGCAAAACTGCTGTACGCTTCGAATTGGATACTGATTAATCGTCTACTTTTCATTAACATCACCAAGCAGCTTTTCACAGCTCCTAGTTTTGTAATCTACACCGCCGGTTTACCTTCCTCATAGACAGCTTGTAACACGGTTTGTCCTACGGCTTTCAGAGTAGCTTTGTCAATAATATCCATATTGTCGCGGTGAGTGTGGTGATAATGGCCGAATTCATCTCTTCCGGCTGGTTCATACTCAATAATATCTATCATAGGTATGCGGGCATCCCGGTTCACGAAATAATGGTCATCTGTAATGCCACCTGTATTCTGGTCAATAAAGTAATTTCCATAGCCTAAAGCCTGCCCAATATTCCATACACGTTGCACTACACTGGCTGCATACTCAACTGAATGGCCCTCTCTGGCAAACCTAGCATTTTTTGCCCCCACCATGTCCAGTAATATACCGAAGTATGCAGAGTAATTAGGCTTATGTTTATTTTTTGCCCAGTATTGAGATCCTAAACACCAGTATATTTGATTAGGTTTTCTGTTCGGATAATCTCCTTGTTTCAGATTTTCCGGTTCCCCATAATCTTCACTATCAAACAGAATAATATCCACCCCAACCCCAGGCCCAATGGAATCTTGCTTGAGAATCCGGGCAATCTCTAGTAACACCCCCACTCCACTCCCTCCATCATTGGCACCATCAATTGGCAAAGTAGGGTTAATAGAATCTTTATCGGCTAAGTGGCGGCTGTCCCAGTGAGCACCTAACAAAATGCGTTTGGTATGTTGAGGATAGAAAGCGGCTATTATATTTCTGGATTGCAACTTAGTTCCGGTGTATGCTTCGGCCACAAAATCCTGTACAGTTACCTCTGCCCCATAGCTTTTTAATTGGTTTATTAAATATTCGCCAGCTTGACGATGCGCAAGGGTATTAGGAACTCTTGGGCCATAACTAACTTGCTTCTCAACAAATGTATACGCTGAATCTGCATTAAAATCAGGTGCCTTTACTGTAATAATGAGAGTATTTTCTTCTGCTTGTACGCTGGCTTGCTTTTTCTCCTGGCAAGCAGTTAAAATAAAAAAGCTTATTGAAAAAGCAGATATTATATTTTTTGTGATCATATTAAATAAAACATTATTTGCAGGCTTAAGTGCCTGCAAATATGAAATCTAGTAGACAATATGTTTGTATAAAGGCTTGCAAGTATTACTCTTCATAGGCCCAGTCTATTCCTGCTTTCATGTCTTTTACGGTAATACCTATTTGCTTTAATTTAGCCCGTATGCTATCCACCTTATCATAGGCTTTATTGGCTTTAGCTTCAGCATAAAACTCCAGCAAGGTTCCCAAAAGATTGTTCAATGCTTCTGGTTGCTCCTCTTTCAAACCTAATACCTCTTCAGTATAGGCAATATAATTCTCTATAAGTCTATGGAATACATCTTCACCCAATGCAGCACTATATGTAGTATTCATGTGTAGCTTATGAATATGCTTAAGCAATGTGAAAAGGTTTGCAATAACTACAGCTGTGTTCAAATCATCATCCATTCCGGCCTGGCAAGCAGTAATTGCTTTATTTATTTCATCAACAGATTTTATGTCTATTTCTGCCTCACCAGATACATAGGCTAGTTGCTTAGCTATTTTGAGGCCGTTTATTATGCGTTTATACCCTTTACGGGCCGCAACTAAAGCTTCATTAGAGAAATCAAGTGTGCTACGGTAATGAGCTTGCAGAATAAAAAAACGCACGGTCATAGGTGAATAAGCCTGCGCTAATAAGTCATGATTGCCACTAAATAAATCTTGCAGATTAATAACATTGTTTAGGGAGCGACCCATCTTCTGGCTATTGATAGTAATCAGATTATTATGCAACCAGTACCTGACAGGATCTGTATGATTACTTGCTTGCGATTGGGCTATTTCACATTCATGATGTGGAAACAGCAAATCCATTCCCCCTCCATGAATGTCAAATTGTTTACCCAGATATTTGGCACTCATCGCAGAACACTCCAGATGCCAGCCAGGGAAACCTTCCCCCCAAGGCGAGTTCCAACGCATGATATGTTCAGCAGACGCTTTTTTCCAAAGAGCAAAATCTAAGGGATACCTTTTTTCTTGTTGTCCTTCTAATTCCCGGGAGCCAGAGAGCATATCCTCTACAATTCTGCCTGATAATTTTCCATAGTTGTTATTTCCTTCATTATACTTCCGTATGTCAAAATACACCGACCCGTTTATTTCATATGCAAGGCCGTTTTTAATAATCTCCTCAATCATCTCTATTTGCTCAGGAATATGACCGGAAGCTCTTGGCTCAATGCTTGGATGCAAAATGTTTAATGCATCCATATCGCGATGATAATTATCGGTGTATCGCTGCACTACTTCCATGGGTTCCAACTGCTCCAGCTTAGCTTTCTTAGATATCTTATCCTCCCCTTCATCTGCATCCCGTTCCAGATGGCCCACATCCGTAATATTACGGACATACCGTACTTTGTAGCTTACAAACTTTAAATACCGGTGAACAGTATCGAATGTAACCGCAGAACGGGCATGCCCCAGATGTGCATCTCCATAAACGGTAGGCCCACACACATACATTCCGACAAATGGAGGATTAAGCGGGGTAAAGAGTTCTTTTTTCCGGGTTAGTGTATTGTATACTTTTAATGACGATTGCATGAAAGGAGTATTTTATAAAATAATTGAAAGTACAAATATGATGGTTTTTATTCAGATGTGGCTTTAGCTGGCATTAATTCATTAAATATCGAATGGGTTGTTGTTTATAGATAATAGTACCCGGAGAAATAATACTTCCCTCTTACTAAGACCTACACTGAAAACTACATAAGTAAATAGCTAAACTTTACTTCTCCAGTTATAGTGGCTCTACCCGGCTAGTATCTTTCGCTAGCGAATACGTAGCCGAAATAGGAAAATGATCAGAGAAGGGCACATTTCTATGAGTTCTAAAATCTATCACTTTTAGTTGTTCGTCCACAAACTGATTATCTATTCTCAAAAAAAATATTTTGCCATTGTACGTAAATCCAAACCCTCTGCCTGCCTCTTCAAAGGCATTATTCAGCATATTTCTCATTTTCTGGTAAGTATAGCTATAAGGAACATCGTTAAAATCTCCACAGACAATCACCGGATGGGGACTTGCTTTTATATGATCTGCTAACATGCTTATTTGATGATCTCTGGTAACAAAACCTCTTTTTAATCTTCTCACGGCATCCAGGTAATTTTCTTTAAAGTTTGCATAATCATCTATCGTAAACAGGCTGTCTGTGCGGATGCTCATGGAATGCAGGTGTACATTGAATATACGTACGGTATCTTTCTTAATTTTTATATCAGCGTATACCCCCTTATTTAAGTTCCTTTTACCAAAATCAATGTCTCCATACCCTACAATGGGATATTTGGAGAATATGGCTACACCCAGAAAGCCGCGTTTATTACTTAACCCTTCGAATAAGGGAGTCATATAATACCGGTATTCACTTTTAGCCGAAATTTTGGTAATAGTATTGAAAATTTTAGAATTGTCTCTGTTATAAAACTCCTGTATACATTTAATATCCGCATCATTCTCGGTAACCCAGGAAATTATTTCATTAGACCGGAATTTCTTTTTTTCTTCATACAAGTTAAACATCCGGGCATTATAGCTGAGCACTTTAAAAGATTGTTCTGGAATGGGCTCGGGATTGTTGAAATGCAGCGATAGCGTACGTTTATGTAACGGAAAGCCTAATACTACTACCACAAGCGGCAACAATGCTTTGCTGGGAGCTTGCAGCAGCCAATAAATAAACAGGAAGAAATGCCCTAGCAGCACAATCGGTATAGAAAGAGAGATAAACCCGGCCGGCCAGAACCGGGCAGGTGGTATGTATACACACAAATAGGCTAGTAATGTGTAAATGCTCAGCAGAATATGCAGCAAGAACAACAGTTTCGAAAAAGCGGGTAAAGATTTTTTCTGAATGGAATTAACTGTTGTCATGTACTGCTTATCTTAAAGAATATACGTTCTGCCATACAGAAAAGATATGTGTTAAAAAATAGGATAATATAAAGCAGGTAATTTGCAAATTTAAAATGAATAACGGAGCAACTGCAAGGGAAATATTAAGATGTTGATAAATATTTGGTTAAGATTTATTTTTGTGTTATTTTTGCACATATTCGAAGATTATTGATGTAGAGGGGACCTTGTCCCCTCTTTTCATTCACTGAAAAGATGGATTTAAAAGAGCGGATAGAAGCCTTAGTAGAAGGCTATTTACAGGGTTCGGAATACTTTCTGGTAAATGTATTAATTGCCGGAGGCAAATCCGTTCCTAAACTTATTATATGGCTGGACGGAGATGCTGGCGTGTCCATAGATAAATGTGCAGAAGTAAGCCGATGGCTGGGCAAACGCATAGAAGACGAAAACCTGATTGAAACTAATTATACCTTGGAAGTTTCTTCCCCCGGTATAGACCAGCCGCTGAAATTATTCCGCCAGTATAAGCAGCATTTAGGGCGCAACTTGCGTGTAACGTTAAAAGACGGCAGCACTAAAACCGGAAAGCTGGAAGAGGTAAAAGAAACCAGTGTTACAATAGCCGAAACAGCAAAAGGCAAGAAAAAAGAAAACAACCCATTACTAGAAATAGCTACTACAGATATAGAAAAAGCATTTGTTTTGATATCATTTAACTTGTAAGGATGAATAGCAGAGAGCTGATTGAGTCATTTGCCGAATTTGCAAGACTCAAAAACATTGACAGACCAACTATGATCAGGATTCTAGAAGATGTATTCAGAACCATGATCAGAAAAAAATACGGAACCGACGAAAACTTTGATGTAATTATCAATGTAGACAACGGCGACCTTGAAATTATCCGGTTCCGGGAAATAGTTTCCGACGATTCAGAAGATATCTGGGATGTAGACAAAATACCTTTATCCGAAGCCCAAAAAATAGAGGCTGACTTTGAAGAAGGCGAAGAAGTAGCTGAACCAATTGTGCTGGAAGACTTCGGCCGCCGGGTAGTACAAACAGCCCGTCAGACATTGATTCAAAAAGTAAAAGATTTAGAAAAAGATTTGCTTTTTCAGAAATATAAGGAACTTGTTGGCGAAATCATTGTTGCAGAAGTATACCAGATCTTAGGAAAAGAAATACTGCTCATTGATCAGGAAAATAACGAATTAATATTGCCCAAATCCGAGCAAATTCCAAAAGACAGGTTCCGTAAAGGCGATTCAGTAAAGGCGATTGTTCACCGGGTAGAAATGGTGAATGGTACGCCTCGCATTATTTTGTCCCGTACTTCACCAGCTTTTCTTGAGAGACTTTTTGAAAATGAAGTACCAGAAGTATACGACGGCCTGATCATTATAAAAAAAGTGGTGAGAGAGCCCGGCGAAAGAGCAAAAGTAGCCGTAGAATCGTATGACGACCGTATAGATCCGGTAGGTGCTTGCGTAGGGATGAAAGGTTCCAGAATTCACAGCATTGTCCGTGAGTTAGAAAATGAAAATATAGATGTAATTAACTATACAGACAACCTGGACCTTTATATCAGCAGAGCGTTAAGTCCTGCAAAAATCAGTAGCATTAAAGTAGATGAAGAAGACAAGCGGGTATCGGTGTACCTGAAACCCGACCAGGTGTCTTTAGCCATCGGTAAAGGAGGACAAAATATTAAGCTGGCAGGCAGGCTGGTAGGCATGGAAATAGACGTATTCCGTGAATCAGAGGAGTTTGAAGACGAAGATATAGACCTGTCAGAATTTGATGACGAAATAGAAGAGTGGGTAATAGAAGAATTACGCCGTGTAGGTTTGGATACGGCCAAAAGTGTACTAGCCGTATCTAAAGAAGAACTACTGCGCCGTACAGAATTAGAAGAAGAAACAATAGAAGAAGTTTTACAGATTCTAAAACAAGAATTTGAGCAATAGAAGTTATGCGTTATTAGGTGAACAAAAAGTGTGATTGATCTGTAACATAATAACTTAATTGGCAATAAAAGTAAAAATAAAACACTACACCTGATAACAATAACTATATACGCTGAACAGAACAATATGGCAGAAGAAAAAATGATGAGGCTTAGCCAGGTGGCAAGACAGCTGAACGTGGGCATATCCACGATCGCAGAGCATCTTGCTGCCAAGGGTTTTGTAGTTGAAAATAATCCGAATTCTAAAATAAGTCAAGGGCAATTTGAAATGCTGGCTAAAGAGTTTAAGTCGTCAGCATTGGAAAAAAGAGAAGCTTCAGGATTAAATATTGGTAAAAAACACACAGATAATGTTGTAATTAACAACTCGCAGCCTGAAAAAGAGAAAAAAGAAGACGATTTATTTGTAAAACCAGCTCCAGTTATAGAGAAGGAATCAAAAGAATCGGCTGTAGTTGCAGATACTAGCACCACCATAAATGCTAAGAAAGAGGATGCTGAAAGGGCAAAGTTACCTGGCTTTAAAGTGCTGGGTAAAATAGATTTAGACAATAGGGGAAATGTTGTGCGTCCGGCAGTTACTACCAGTGTAACGCCGCCAGCAGCAACACCTACTCAGTCCAAAGAAGCACCCCTGCAAGAACCAGTTAAACCGGTAGAAAAAGCACCGGTTGTTGAGGTAAAAACACAATCAGCGCCGGTAGAGGTCCCTAAAAAAGAAGAGAAAGTTGCTGAACCGGTAGCTCAAGAACAAAAGCCTGTACAGGAAGAAAAACCTGCGCCAGTGGCAGTGGTTACTCCTCCTGTTAAGGAAACCCCAACAGTTGAAAAAGAGGAAATAAAAGCTCCTCAACCTGTTACCTCTACTACAGAAACAGCACCAGTAGAACCAGCTAAAGAAACCCAAGAGCGAATTTCAAAAGCAAAAAATATTCCTACACCGGTGGTTGAAGAAAAACCAAAAGTAGTTCCACAAATTCCGATTCAAAAAGAAGAACAGGCATGGGAGCTAGTAACAGCGAAAGCTGATCAGTTAAAAGGCTTAACAGTATTAGGAAAGATAGAACTTCCGACTGAACGGGACAAAAACAAGAAGAAACCTACTACTACTCCTACATCCAATGCTTCGGCTGACGATAAAAAGAAAAATAAGCGGAAACGGAAACGTGTTCGTATAGGAGGAGATCAACCGGCAGATCAGAATGCTACTGGGGACAGAAGACCACCAATTGGCCAAAAGCCGGGTGAGCAAAGTACGCCTGGCCAGCGTCCGCCATATGCCAACAATGACCGATCTTCTTTTGCAGGCAAAAGCACTACGGGTACAGGAGATAACAGACCGAATCAGAACAGACCTGGCTTTGGAAACAGACCCGGTCAGAATCGGCCCGGACAAAATAATCGGCCAATAGGCAAGCCACTTGAGAAAGAAGAAGTATCCGATAAGCAAATACAAGATCAGATAAAAGCTACGTTAGCCAAATTAAGTGGCAATAAAAACACATCCAATCAGTCAAACCGGGCCAAATACCGGGGGCAAAAAAGGTCCGCTGTTGCGGCTGCCCGCGAAGAGCGTTTGTTGCAGGAACAGGAAGAATCTAAAGTACTGAAGGTAACTGAATTTATTTCGGCTAATGATCTGGCTTCCTTAATGGGCGTATCAGTGAACGAAGTTATTTCTGTGTGTATGAACTTAGGTATGTTCGTATCCATAAACCAGCGTCTGGATGCAGAAGCTATTACTGTAATTTCCGATGAATTTGGCTATGATGTAGAGTTTGCTTCCACAGAAGAAGAAACAGATATATTGACAGAGGAAGAAGATAAAGAAGAAGATCTGGAACCAAGAGCACCTATTGTGACTATTATGGGCCACGTAGATCATGGTAAAACTTCTTTACTTGATTACATACGTCGTTCTAAAGTTGCCGCAGGCGAATCGGGTGGTATCACACAGCACATTGGCGCCTATGACGTTACTACTGATACCGGTAAACGAATTGCTTTCTTAGATACACCTGGTCACGAAGCATTTACAGCTATGCGTGCAAGGGGAGCAAAAGTAACAGATATCGTAATTATTGTAGTAGCTGCCGACGATAATGTAATGCCTCAAACCAAAGAAGCCATTAACCATGCGCAGGTAGCAGGTGTGCCCATTGTAATTGCCATTAATAAAGTAGACAAACCGAATGCTAACCCTGAAAAAATTAAAGAGGAATTAGCAAAAGAAAACATTTTAGTAGAAGACTGGGGTGGTAAATATCAAAGCGAAGAAATATCTGCTAAAACTGGTAAAGGAGTTCCTGAATTATTAGAAAAAGTGCTTCTGGAGGCAGAGTTACTTGATTTAAAAGCAAATGCAAACAAGAAAGCAGTAGGTACAGTAATTGAAGCTTCTCTGGATAAAGGACGCGGGTATGTAACTACTGTGCTTGTACAAAGCGGCACTTTACGAATAGGAGATATTTTGCTTGCTGGTGCTCACTATGGCCGTGTAAAAGCCATGACCGATCACCGGGGCAAACGTTTAAAAACAGCTAACCCTTCCACGCCAGTACAGGTGCTTGGTTTAAGTGGTGCTCCACAAGCCGGCGATAAGTTTAATGTGCTGGAAACAGAAAGAGAAGCCCGGGAAATTGCCAACAAACGAGAGCAAATTCAACGTGAACAAAGCATCCGTACAAAGAAACATATCACGTTGGATGAAATTGGCAGACGTCTGGCTATTGGAAGCTTCAAAGAATTGAATGTGATTGTGAAAGGTGACGTAGATGGATCTGTAGAAGCTCTTTCCGATTCATTATTAAACTTATCTACCAACGAAGTTCAGGTAAGGATTATACACAAAGGTGTTGGCCAGATTTCTGAATCCGATGTATTGCTTGCCTCTGCATCTGATGCTGTAATTGTAGGCTTCCAGGTACGTCCTTCGGTAAATGCCCGCCGATTGGCTGAACAAGAGGAAATTGAAGTACGGTTGTACTCTATTATTTATGATGCTATTAACGATGTAAAAGATGCCATGGAAGGCATGTTAGCACCAAAAGTAGAAGAAATAATAACCGGAAATGTAGAAGTAAGGGATGTGTTTAAGATTACTAAGGTTGGCACTGTAGCCGGATGTTATGTAACCGAAGGCGTTATCAAACGGAATTCTAAAATCCGGGTGGTACGCGATGGTATTGTAGTACATACCGGAGAAATAGACGCCTTAAAACGCTTCAAAGACGATGTAAGTGAAGTTAAATATGGGTATGAATGTGGGATGAGTGTCAAAAACTTTAACGATATACAAGTTGGTGACAACATAGAAGCATTTGAACAAAAAGAAACTAAACGTACGTTGTAAAAACACTCTTAAATGAAAAAGCCACTCAACACATTGAGTGGCTTTTTCATTTCATACCTTTACGATTAGAATCCTACTTTACTCTAGCCATTATTCACTGGAATCAAGCACATTTGCTTTATTTTTCTTCCAAATAAAATAAAACGGCAAACCACTGAAAATAAGAAATAATCCAGTAAAACTTTCCTGAGGACGTTCAATCAGCGAAATGGCTACAAGCAGGATGCAAAAAAGCACAAAAATCGCTGGTAATACCGGATAGCCTAAAGCTCTGTACGGCCTGGGCGCATCAGGCATTTTCTTACGTAACACAAACACACCAAAGGCTCCGGCTCCATAGAAGATAAAAGCGGCAAAAATTAACATATCTGTTAGCTGGTCGAAACTGCCCGAAAATACAAGTACCGATGACCATACAAATTGCATTACCAAAGCAACAGAAGGCGTACTATAAATAGGATGTACCGTAGCTGCTTTCCTGAAAAACAGTCCATCTCTAGCCATAGCAAAATACACTCTGGAGGTAGATAATATACTACTGTTTACGCAACCGAAGGTAGCTAACAGAATAAGTAACGAAATACTAAATGCTCCTACCGGACCTAAAAACTTTCTCACCACTTCAATGGCTGCAATGGTATTAGGCGTATTAAAAACAGCGATCATTTCATCTATAGGCATTACAAACAGATAGGTGAAATTAATAAGCAGATAGATACATGTTACGGTACTTACGCCAATTATTAAGGCTAAGGGAATTGTACGTTTAGGATTCTTAACTTCTCCACCCAGGAAACTTAAGTTGTTCCAGCCATCGTACGCCCAGAAAGCACTTACCATAGAGGTAAAAATAGCTCCTATTAGTCCTAATCTGGAGGTATTAACCTCTGATGTTAAATACGTGGATGCATCTGTATAGATGTTGTTGACACTGCCTCCACTTATGGATAATCCCAGAATAATAATTACTACAATACACAGCACAATAGCCGTAGTAAAGACCCGGCTAACGGAACTTCCATATTTGACCCCTCTATAATTCACAGATGCTAATAAGGCCAGTAAGGAGACGGTTAATAATTTGACGCCTAAATTCCGAAGCGGGTACAAAAATCCAAACAAACTTATTTCTTCTAGTTCAGGACTTAACCGAGGCAAAGGGGCTAATGAATTAAGGGATTGTGCAAATACGTACGCAATAGAAGCTTGGGAAGCCGATTGTATGACAGCAAAGCAGGACCAGCCATAAAAGAAGGCAAAGGCTTTTCCATACATTCTTCTAAAATAGACATATTGCCCGCCAGGTTCAGCAATTAAACCGGCAATTTCGGCATTCGTTAATGACCCTAATAGAGAAATAAATCCAGCCAGTAACCAGCACAGCAGCACTAATTCCGGTGACATAAGATTTTCGGACATAGGAGCCACCTTTTTAAATACTCCTGAGCCGATCATTGAGCTTAGTACTACTGTTACTGCAGTAAATAAACCTATCGTCTTTATTAGTCCGCTCTTATGCTTTTCTTCACTTGCCTTTTGAATAACTGTTTCTGGTCTTTCCATAAATGTCCTTACTACTCCCTAAGTACGGTATATTACCGTTGAATATCGGAATAATATGTCAAGAAAAAAATGAATGCCAGATTCAAAAGTCTAGAGATGATTCTCCAAAGAAATACTGCTCAGAATATCTTCTAATAAGTCGCGGGAATTAGAAAGACGGGGTACTTTATGCTGGCCACCAAGTTTATTGTGTTTTTTCAACCAATTATGAAAGGTTCCCTCCGGTAGGGCATGCACCACTGGCATTTGCAAAGCTAAATCTTTGTACCGCTTCGCATCATAATCTGAGTTTATTTCACGTAATGTACGGTCTAATATCTCTTTGAAATGCCTAAGATTAGCAGGAGGTGTAATAAACTCTACCGCCCATTCGTGCCCTCCTTTGCCAGCCGCTTCCATATAAATGGGTGCAGCAGTAAAATTCCGGATGATAGCGCCCGTTGCTTCACAGGCTTTCGTTATAGCAGTTTCAGCATTTTCGATAACAACTTCTTCGCCAAAAGCATTAATAAAATGCTTAGTACGTCCTGTAATTCGTATACGATAGGGAGAAAGAGAAGTGAATTTAATAGTATCGCCAATTTTGTACCGCCACAAACCCGCATTGGTAGAAATAATTAAAGCATAGTTCTTGTTTAACTCTACCTGGTCTAAGGTTAAGGCTTTAGGAAACTCCTTATCTAATTCTTCCATGGGCACAAATTCGTAGAATACCCCATAGTCTAGCATCAGCAGCATATCGCCTATCCCTTTCTCATCTTGTATACCGAAGAATCCTTCTGATGCATTATATATTTCCATGTATTGCATGGAAGAAGAAGGGATAAGGGTTTTGGTAAACAGCTCCCGGTAAGGGGTAAAGGCCACAGCCCCATGAGCAAACACTTCCAGATTCGGCCATACGTCAAGGATAGTAGTTTTGCCTGTAATCTCAAGTATGCGTTGGATAAGTACAATAGTCCAGGTAGGTACACCTAAAATACTGGTTACATTTTCCTCCATCGTTGCTCTAGCCATCCGTTCTATTTTTTCCTCCCACTTATCCATCAATGCTATATCCAGACTTGGGGTACGAATAAACTGAGCCCAGATTGGTAAGTTCTTCATAACCACAGCCGATACGTCTCCACAATAATAATCTTGTTTTCCTGAACCCGGCTGATAGCTTCCACCAATAGACAATCCTTTTCCCATAAATACCTTCGTATCTGGGTTGTTGTTTACAAAAATAGACATCAGGTCTTTGCCCCCTTTGAAATGGCAATCTTCCAAAGCTTCGGAGGAAACTGGAATAAACTTGCTTCGGGCGTTTGTTGTACCAGATGATTTGGCGAACCATTTTATTTCAGAGGGCCACAACAAATTTTGTTCACCCTTCATTAATCGATCTATATAGGGAAACAAATCTTCATAGGCAGATATAGGAACCCGTTCGGCAAAAGTTGCGTGCGTATATATTGAACTATATTCATATTTCCTGCCCCACTCAGTATGTTGTGCTGTTCCAATGAGTTTATTAAACTGGTCGGTTTGCACTTGGTGAGGGCTTTCTATAAAAAATTCTATCTGCGACATGCGCTTCTTCATGAGCCATGTCAACACGGAATTCAAAATCTCCATTAGGCGGTTATACTAACAATTGAATATTGAGTAATGACTATACGTATTTTACTTATTATTTATTAGTCATCAATCAATATTTATATTTTTCTTTTTAACTCAAAATGCTTACCCAAATATACACGGCGTACTTCTTCATTAGAAGCCAGATCTTCTGGTGAGCCTGAGATAAGTGTCTTGCCTTCATATAGTAAGTACGCCCTATCCGTAATAGAGAGGGTTTCGTCTACATTATGGTCGGTAATTAAAATACCAATGTTTTTATCTTTTAATTTAGCTACAATTCCCTGAATTTCTTCTACAGCAATTGGGTCTACACCGGCAAAAGGCTCATCTAACAGTACAAATTTAGGATCTACTGCTAAGGCTCTGGCTATTTCTGTGCGCCTTCGTTCACCGCCCGACAACACCATACCCAAGTTTTTCCGAACATGCGTTAAACGGAATTCCTCCAATAACATTTCTGTTTTTTCTTTTTGAAATTGCTTGGGTTTGTTCGTCATTTCCAGCACAGAGAGTATGTTCTCTTCAACAGTAAGTTTTCTAAAGACAGAGGCTTCCTGTGCCAAATAGCCAAGTCCCTTCCGGGCACGTTTATACATAGGAAGCTTTGTAATATTTTCATCGTCGAGAAAAATATCACCTGCATTAGGTTTTATCAGGCCCACGATCATATAAAAGGTAGTGGTTTTACCGGCACCATTTGGTCCCAGCAAGCCTACAATTTCACCCTGCTCTACCTGTACTGATACATTATTGGCGACGATCCGGCTGCCATATTTTTTTAATAAATTCTCTGACCTTAACAGCATTGGAATTTTATGGGCTAGTAATTCTATTCTGTATGCGAATGTACTATATATGCACAAGACCTAACAGCTTATCAGGCGGCTAGGTCTTATGAAAATGAATTTTTATTCGAATGGATAAACATTTACTGCTACAGTTATAAAAGATACTATTCGTAAAACTTAATATCTTTTATCAGTAACTGCAAACTTCTATTATCCCTGAAATTATTCTCAACAATCTGATAACACAACCTGAATGGATGAAAAGGCTTTATCTTACCGTAAAAAGCCGCCATTCCAAACCCGATTGCCTCAAATACCTGGGAGTCTTCCTGATATACATATAACTTCAGATGTTGGTCTTTTAGCACCTTTACATTGTCCCTGGCACATACTTGCTCGGAAACAAAAATGGGCTGCATATTTTCCGGGCCAAAAGGCTCCATTTGCTTAATGACATTATAAAATTTAAAATTGATCTGTTTCAGTTTTAATTCCAGGTCAACTTCTATTAATGGAATGAGTTGGTCTTCCGTAATTTTACGGGCAACCACTTCTTCAAATTTTTGCCGGAAAGCCTGTACATTCTCTAATTTTAGGGTTAATCCGGCAGCATACATATGGCCACCAAATTGCTCCAGCAAATCTTTGCATTCTTCGATAGCATCATATACATCAAAGCCGGGTACCGAACGGGCAGAACCGGCTGCTTTGCTATGCGATTCAGTGAGTATAATAGTTGGTCTATGATACTTTTCAATACAACGGGAGGCCACTATACCAATTACGCCTTTATGCCAGTCATTTTTATACAACACTGTAGTTTTTGCCTCTCGCATCAATTCATCCATCTCTATCATATTCAACGCTTCTCTGGTAATATTCGTATCAAAACCTTGTCTGTCGCGGTTGTTTAAATTTATTTCTTTGGCATGTTGTTCTGCTTCTTCTTTAGAATGTGCCAGCAACAAATGCACCGCCGCATGCGCATGGGCTATTCTACCAGCAGCATTTATTCTTGGACCAAGGCCGAACACTACATTGCTGATGCTTAATTTCTTTTCAAACCCGGCTATTTGTATAAGAGCCTGTAAACCTGGCCGTGGATGTGTATTTAATAATTGTAAGCCAAAATAAGCCATTATCCGGTTTTCGCCAGTAATCGGAACAATATCTGCAGCTATACTTACAGCCAGCAAATCCATAAAAGGGTACAATTTTTCAAAAGGAATGCTATTCTGAATGCAGAAACCTTGCAGTAACTTGAATCCGACACCGCAACCTGAGAGTTCTTTGTAAGGATATTCACAATCGCTGCGCTTTGGGTCTAATACTGCCAGCGCATCAGGTAAATTATTATCCGGGCGGTGGTGGTCACAGATGATAAAATCTATTCCTTTCTCTTTGGCATACTGAATTAGTTCTTTGGATTTTATTCCACAATCTAAGCTTACCATCAGGGTGGCGCCTTGCTCATTTGCCCACTCTATGCCTGCTTGAGATATGCCATAGCCTTCTTTGTATCTGTCAGGAATATAAAATAACAGGTTGCTATAAAAAGTGCGTAAAAATCCATAAAACAAAGCTACCGATGTAGTGCCATCTACGTCATAATCTCCATAGACAACTATTTTTTCGTGATTGTAAATAGCTTCTACCAAGCGGTTCACCGCTTTATCCATATCTTTCATCAGAAACGGATCATGCAGCAACTCTAATGAAGGCCTGAAATAGTTTTTTGCCTCTTCAAAGGAGTGAACGCCCCGCTGTAATAACATGGAAGCCACTGGCTCACTCACATTTATCTCTGCGATTAGATGGGCTATTTGTTCTTCTGAAGGCTTTTGTTTTACAATCCAACGCTTATTCATAGTATGCTAAAATAACAAATTTAATGTTACCAATCATTAGTAAGCTTTCGGCAAATATGGTAGTTGTAAGGTAACTGAAACAGTAGCAATTGATTAGTTTGTATTATTATTTACCTACTGTCATAGGAACCTTTCCATGCTACTATGTGTCATCTTGTCAGAAATTTGGGTTTGGCAAAGATATTGCCGAATTTAGGCGGAAAATACTGAAGAATAAAACTGGCAAAAATGGAACAAGAACAAGACAGAACGCAAGACAAAAATACAGTAAATGCTGATTTTGATGATCAGCAGAATGCTAATGAAGTTGATTCAAAAGACAGCCAAGACAGTACTACAGACAGACTTACTGCCGAATTAGCAGAATCTAAAGAAAAATATTTGAGGTTATATGCCGATTTTGAAAACCTGCGGCGGCGTACAGCCAAAGAGAAGCTTGACTATATCAAATCGGCAAATGAGGAAGTAATGAAAGTAATACTACCTGTTATTGATGACTTCGAACGGGCGCAAAAGTCTAGTGCGAATGTAGAAGATGCCAGCGTAGTAAAAGAAGGAATGCAGCTCATTTATAATAAATTATATAAGACACTGGAGCAGAAGGGGCTAAAACCCATGGAATCTGTAGGTAAAAGCTTTGATCCTGATATGCATGAATCTATTACGCAAATTCCGGCGCCTTCCGAGGATTTAAAAGGAAAAGTAATAGATGAAGTAGAAAAGGGATATTTTTTAAATGATAAGGTCCTGAGATTTGCTAAAGTAATTATTGGTTCATAACAAATATATTTATACGATCATCCGGATTCGGATGGGTTTAATTTAGTAAATCATGGCTAAAAGAGACTATTACGAGGTGTTAGGGGTAAGCAAGTCGGCTAACCCAGACGAGATTAAAAAGGCCTACCGGAAAATTGCCATTAAATTCCATCCGGACAAAAATCCTGACGATCCGTCAGCTGAAGACAAATTCAAAGAAGCAGCAGAGGCTTACGAAGTATTAAGCAATCCTGATAAAAAACAACGGTACGACCAATTTGGCCACCAGGGAGTGAATGGTGGTGGCTATGGCAACATGAACATGGAAGATATATTCTCTCAATTCGGAGATATCTTT
The DNA here is from genome assembly GCF_030503435.1 of Rhodocytophaga aerolata. Lineage (GTDB taxonomy): Bacteria > Bacteroidota > Bacteroidia > Cytophagales > 172606-1 > Rhodocytophaga > Rhodocytophaga aerolata. The sequence goes on along the minus strand of NZ_JAUKPO010000003.1, from coordinate 412,018 downwards.
GGTGGTTCAGGTAGCCCTTTTGAAAGCTTTTTTGGTGGAGGAGCAGGTGGTGGCCGCAGAGTTAGAAAAGGCTCTAACCTCCGCATAAAACTGAAGCTAGATCTGCAGGAGATTGCTAACGGGGCAGAAAAGAAAATAAAAGTAAAACGCCATGTTACTTGCGATACGTGTGGTGGAAATGGATCTAAAAATGGAGCTTCTCTAAAAAACTGTACTACCTGTAATGGAACTGGCCAACAACGGAAAGTAGTCAATACTATGTTAGGGCAAATGGTTTCTACCACTACCTGCGGCACATGTAATGGAGAGGGTAAAATAGTAACTGACCGTTGTGACGTTTGTGCTGGTGAAGGAAGAGTATTACAAGAAGAGGTAATTCCTATAAAAATACCAGCCGGAGTAAGTGAAGGAATGCAGCTTTCCATGAGTGGCAAGGGTAATGTACCGCCTCGCGGAGGTGTAGCTGGCGATTTGCTTATCGTGGTGGAAGAGGAAGAAGATCCAACATTAAAACGTGACGGGCAAAATATCATTTACGATTTGTATGTCAATTTTGCAGATGCTGCTTTAGGTACAACCGTTGAAGTTCCAACTATTGAAGGAAAAGTAAAAATAAAAGTAGATCCAGGAACACAGAGTGGTAAAATTCTCCGGTTGAAAGGCAAAGGCATTAAAGATATTAATGGATATAACCGGGGCGATCAGTTGATTCATGTAAATATCTGGACGCCTAAACAGCTTTCACGTGAAGAGACAATGTTATTAGAGCGATTACGGGAATCTCCCAACTTTGCACCTAATCCAGGAAAAAATGACAAGGGCTTTTTTGAGAAAATGAAAGAATTTTTCCAGTAATTGATAAATCCCTGTATATCTAGAAAGCCTTCTGTTAATAGACAGAAGGCTTTCTTGTTTGAATCTTGTTCAAACTGCCTACCATTTATGCCATTAGTTTAAATAACATCTGTTTTTTTATTAGATTTGGATAAATGCTTAATTCTTAAGTTTTTCTAATTCATCAAATTTTACGTAATCCTGTGAATATACTCGAGGCTCAGCATATTACTAAGCGATATTCAAATCATACCGCACTTGCAGATGTAAGTATTAGTATTCCGAGAGGTAGTATATTCGGTTTATTGGGGCCTAATGGTGCTGGTAAAACTTCTCTCATCCGCATCATTACTCAAATTACCGCTCCTGACAGCGGACGTATCTTTTTCAACGGAGAGCCCCTTTCATCCAAACATATTGCTCAAATAGGCTATTTGCCCGAAGAACGTGGGTTATACAAAAAAATGAAAGTAGGAGAGCAATTGTTATATTTAACGCAACTTAAAGGATTATCTAAAGCCGAAGCTATGGATAAACTTAAAGTATGGTTCAAAAAATTTGAAATACAAACCTGGTGGAGCAAAAACATAGAAGATCTGTCCAAGGGGATGCAGCAAAAAGTGCAGTTTGTGGCTACTGTTCTTCACAACCCTACATTAATTATTCTGGACGAGCCTTTTTCCGGATTTGATCCTATTAACGCTAATTTAATAAAAGATGAGATTCTCCAGCTAAAAGAACAAGGTAGCACCATTATCTTTTCTACTCACCGTATGGAATCTGTTGAGGAGTTATGCGATTATATTGCTTTAATTAATAAATCGAAGAAAATACTTGATGGCTCAACTAAAGAAATTAAAAACCGGTACCGGACAAATACCTTTATTATTGAAGGAGAAGGAAAACTAAATTCTCTTTCTCCTGAATTTGAGATTTTGAGCTTGAAAGAACTTGCAGATAATCATTTTAGAGCTGCTATTAAGATACCTGCCAACTCCACACCCAACCACTTGCTAGCTTTCCTGATTAACCAGGTTCAGATTCATTCATTTATAGAAAGCATCCCCAGCATGAATGATATTTTTATTAAGAGTGTAACGGATGAAACAACGGAAAACATCAGCAAAGAAATCGCTGTTTAAATAGGTTTTTAGGCGGTTATACTTTCTGTTGTTTTCCTTTACTTTCTCATGTTTTGTTACTACTTTGTTACTCCATACCCTCCGGTAACAAAAACTGGTAAACGAGTAACAAAAAATGAAGACACAAAAAACATCCGTTACCCTTCGAAAAAAGACACTAACCAAAGGGAAGAAAAGCCTTTATCTGGACATCTACCATAATGGAGAACGCTGGTATGAATTTTTGAAATTATACCTTACCAAAGGTCCTACTCCATTTGATAAATCATCCAATAAGGAAACTATCAACCTGGCTGAAAGTCTGCGCTCCAAACGCTATGAGGAGCTGATGAGTAACAAACATGGAAACATTGCCTCTTTCCGTTCTCAGACCTTGCTTATTCCTTTTGTCGAATCCATTGCATCAAAGCATAAAAAGCAAAATACAGTTAATACCTGGCTTTCTACCATCAAGCATATAAAGCTTTATGCAGAAGATAAGCCGGTAACCTTTGCAGAGATTACCCCAGATTGGGTACAAGGCTATAAAGAGCACTTAGCCTCTACCCTATCCCATAATACGGCCCTAGCTTACTTTGAAAAGATGGTTACGATCTTAAATAAAGCAGTGAAAGATAAAATCATTCAGGATAATCCGGCAATAGGCATTGAAAGGCTAAAGAAGAAAGGCAACCACCGGCATTACCTCACTGCGGAGGAGCTGCACCGGCTGGCCCAAGCTGAATGTGATTTACCGGATTTAAAGAAAGCTTTTTTATTTTCTGCTTTGACTGGTTTACGGCTTTCTGATATCGAGCTTTTAAAGTGGCGAGATATAAACCATTCTAAAGAGTTAGGCTATTACATTCAGTACAGCCAGAAGAAAACAGATGGTGCTGAAGTGCTGCCTATATCTAAGCAGGCCAGAGAAATCATTGGAGAGACTAAAGAGCCGGAAAGTAAAGTATTTGCCTTAGAAAGCCGTAACTGGATAGGTATTAAGTTAAAGTACTGGCTGCTAAGAGCAGGCATACAGAAGCCTATTACCTTCCATTCAGCCAGACATACCCATGCCACCTTACTGCTTACCAGTGGAGCGGATATCTATACAGTATCCAAGCTGCTAGGACATAAGAAAGTGGAAACTACTCAGATCTATGCAAAGATCATTGATAAGAAAAAAGTGGATGCGGTGAATATGCTGCCTACAATCAATTTTGGGGAGGTGAAGGATGGAGAATAATGCGTTTTATTCATTCTATTTATCAGAAGAAACACCTGAAAGTAAGCATCAATTAAAAGCTGGTAGTTTTCATAGAAATGATGAAGGAAAAATTGTACCTATTAATCCTACAAGACCTACATATAAGAGTATAGGACATCTTGTTGATGACTTGTTTAGGCATAAACTCTTTTGGCACCATATCGATATTGTTGCCATTGAAGAAATGTTAGATTATCACTATCATAAATACTCAGGAGATAAAAAAGCATTTCTTAAGCATACAAAAATCTTAGTTAAAGCTAGTTTAGATTGGTTTCGCAATCCTGAGGATGATATACTAGGAATGAGAGAATTTAGAATAGCACAGGCTGGTGCAATTGATGTAATTGTAAGCGAATGGATTCAAGAGAAGGAAAAAATTAAAATTAGTAGGCTATCAACTTCACCTGAACCGAAGTTAATAGCACTTAATATACATAAGATTGAACAGCAAAAGACGATTATAAAACTAATTCATTCTTCTTTAACTCCTAAGTGCTTTAATGTCACTTATAAAGAATTCGAGAGGCATTTTATTGATAACCAAGAAAAGTTAGAGCAGATAAAATGGCTAGGCACAGAACCTCAACTTAAATCATTATTTAAGTTCTTAGAAGATGAAGGCCTAATACAAGATGACCATGTTAATGAATTAATCTGTTCACACTTCTATAATAAAAGAGGAAAACCTTTTAATGCCAAACAATTGAGTGTTGTTTGTTCTAAAACTACCTATGAATTTGATAATCTCAAAGTAATTCCAAGTCTAACAAAAGAAATAAAAAAAGTTAGTACTAACTTTTAATTAATTTACACTAACCTACTTATTTTCAGTTGATTGCCACATTTGTTGATATTAACACACATCAACAATGGCAGAAACAAACGACATTTTATTAGAAGAGCTTAACAATATTAAAGCCATGCTGGCAGCTGGCATGTTAAGCAAAAAAAAGGTTTTAACCTTTGAAGAGGCTTGTATCTATACCGGGCGCTCCAGAAGCGACATGTACAAAAAAACCGCTGCTTGCCAGGTACCGCATTATAAACCTGAAGGCAAGATGGTGTACTTCGATGTAGAGGAGCTGGCCGCCTGGTGCCTGCGTAATCCGGTAAAGACTACTGAGCAGATTGAGCAGGAAGCTGCAACCCTAGTAACATTAGGTAAAAGAAGAGGCCGCTAACCAAGATGGGAAATAGCGGAGGGAATAACTATGTCTTTCCGGAGCATGAGAGACGAGTAAAATTAACACTTGAGCAGTTAAAAGCCAATAACCCCAGAGTATACGCCTGGTTCAAATTAATTGAGAGCGACGAATTAACCGATACTGCATTCAAAAATTATGCGGCCAGGTTTGGTATGTCCGCTGATGAGCTAAAACAGATAATCAATGGATTTCAGAAAGGAGAAAGCAAATGAGTGACTATAGAGAATATTATAAACTCACTCCTTACCAAAGGCAATGTTTGCCAGCTACCAACTTCTGGCGAAAGCATAACAAGCTTGAGCCTATAGCTATTCCTCCAGATGAGCATTTGCCTTTAGTATGTGGATCGGAAACCAAACAGGAAGAAACTATCATCATTAATGAATCAGCAAAGCAAACGGCCTATATGGATTTTAAAGAAGTGGAAAAGCCGGTATTGCGAGAAAGAAAGAGAGCATTTAGTATGATGGAATTTATAGAAACGGAGGGCTAATGAATACAGATACCATATCTTTTGCACAAAAAGTATTAGCCCAGATGGGTATTACCCATGAGCAGAATACAGTGATTTATAGCAATTGGAAAGGAAATGAGGTAGAAGGTCAGATAATTTATAGCGATGCTCATGATGATATGCTTATCCGGTTTCTAGATCCTGACGGCAAAGAGGCTATTTATTATGATGGCAAAAATAATCCTAGGCCGTATATAGTCAGGAGAAAAAAAATACCTGATAGTAAGGGTAAATACATCAATCCATACAAGGCAGAAGCTACGCCATTTCTCCCTCCTGAAATCATCACTAAAATTAAAACCGGTGTTACAATTACTACCCTTTATATTACAGAAGGACCTAAAAAGGCCTTTGTTGCATCAGTTAAAGGATTAGATTGTATTGCTACACTAGGCATATTTCAATTCAGGCCAAAGGGATCTAAGGAGCTGCACCCGTACATACTTGAAATAATCAAAAGGTGCAAGGTAAAAAACTTAGTACTTCTGTTTGATGCAGATGCTAAATGTATGACCTCCCATGATGAAACCTTGCAGCCAGAAGACCTTATTACAAAAGATTTAGCATATCGGAGTAATGGTTTTGCCTCTGCTGCTAAGAACCTGAAAGAATCTTGCCTAGGTGTAAATGTAGATGCCTATGTAGGCTATATCAAGCCTGAAAATAAAGCAAAGGGTTTGGATGATTTATTTATTCAACTGCCAGAGGAAAGCCAGGAAATCATTACAGATGCTAAGGCGCTATCTAAAGCAGAGAGTTATTTCACTATTCTAAGCTTAAAGGATAATAGCAATAGCAAGCTAAATAGCTGGTTTGGGCTGGATGATTTTAATAACTTTTACAAAATCCATGAAAGCAAATTAGGCTTAAATGATTTTAATTATCGAGGCAAGCTATATGCCTATAATCCGGAAACCGAAAAAGTAGAGGTATCTAAAAGCAATTATGATTCATTCTGGTTTGAAACGGAGCCTGGAGTATACCGCATTGATATTAAAAATTTTCTTGAGTTCTTAGGCAAAAATGGCTACATGCTTTACCGGTTGAATGTGAATGATTTTTACTATGTACGGGTAAAAGAAAATGTTGTATCCATTGTTGCAACCAAGGATATTAAAGATTTTACTTGTGGATATGTAGAAAGCCTGAAAGTATTATCAGAAGTAGCCAGGCATGATATCATTAATACTTTACTTCTATTCTCCAGTCTTTTTAGCAGAGAGAAGCTGGAATCCTTGAAAGCAATCTCTCCTACTTTTCATACTGATACACCTCATCAGATGTTCTTCTACTTCCAGAATGGCTTTATAGAGGTAACAAAAGATAATACGATACTTAGGCCATATAGTGAGCTTTCAGGGTATATCTGGGATACGCAAATTATAAAACGGGACTATGTGCAGCCAGCAAAGGGATCTTTGAAAGATTTTATGTTTGTTCAATTTGTGCAGAACATTTGTTCCATCAAAGAAAATGAGCAATGGCAACTCGATAAAGACCGGCTGGAATCATTTGTATCTATCCTTGGCTATTTGCTTCATAGTGCCAAAAGAGAGCGTAAGGCTATTGTCTTTACCGATACGGATATTGCAGATAATCCGGAAGGCAGAACCGGTAAAACGATCATAGGCAGAGCCATGGGCGAGCTCCGGCCTTATTGTGAGATTGACGGTAAAAACTTCAATCCAGATGACCGGTTCAAATACCAGAATGCTACCATTGATACGCAGATAATGCATATTAACGATGCTGGCAGAGGTAAAAAGAAGTTTGACTTTGAGCTGATGTTTACAGCTGTTACGGAAGGTGTAACCGTAGAAAAAAAGAACCAGGCAAGCTTTATTATCCGGCCTACAATCCTGATCAGTTCAAATAGGGCTATAGAGATCAGCGGAGGTAGTGCTAAGGCCAGGGTAATTGAATTTGAATTTGCTAATTACTATTCAGATACTTTCAGCCCTAAAGATGAATTTGATGCCTGGTTTTTTGATGATTGGAACCATAAAGACTGGCACCTGTTTTATTATTTCTTATTCAATTGCTGCAGATCCTATTTAGCCAATGGTTTGATAAAGCCTAGCGTTATTCATTTAGATGAACGAAAGCTGATTCAAACAACAGGCAACAACAAAGACTTTATGGATTTTGCCAAAGAGCACATCTTTGATTATACCAATCCGAATGCAAAAATTAATCAAGACGGATACAATAAATCTGATTTGCTTTCAGCTTTCAGAACTGAATTTCCTGAATATACCGAAGCCATACTAAAGCCAAACACTTTTACAAAATGGCTTAAGGCTTATGCAGGCTTTATTAATCGGGATTATGACGAAAGTAAAAGCAATGGTATCCGGTATGCATTATTCAAAGCAAAACAGGGCAAAAGTTCTGAAACAGGGCAAAAGTAAGAGCCAAAAGGGCAAAAAAAATTACTGTTTTGCCCTGCAAAATCCCCTTAATTTTCAAGTATTCAACGATTAGGGCAAAAGGGCAAAAGTTTTCCGACTGAAATACGGGGGAGTCTAAATAAAGAGAAAAGACTATATAAAAAATAGGTACTTATATAATAGTATATACCCCAGCATATATATAGCAGTTTTTTTGCCCTTTTGCCCTAAAGCAGAAAAAGAAGAAAAAAAAGCCCTTAATTATGCAAAATAGGCCTATTTACCTTCAAAGTACACAGGGCAAAAGTAGGGCAAAAACAGGGCGAAAAGTTGTAATCAGGGCAAAACTTAAAACAAACCTCCTAAACTAATTTTCTTACCTCTAACTCATCTATAATAGACACATTTAGACAAAACTTCCATGAAAAACACAAAAGCCAAACAACCCGTAATTAAAGATGCGGATACCATTATTAATGAGTTTACGGCCAGCTGTGATGTAGTGCATGCTGGTACGGTACTAGTAAAGCTTTACCTGGCTAATGCAGAACTCAGAAGGCGTATACAAGATATACACCCGGATCAGCCCTATAACGTAGATACGGATGATGAGAAAACTATGAAGGCTATTAGTGCCGTTAATGCGATGCTGTACGAGATTGAGAAAACAATGAAAGTGGAGGTATGAAGCTATTAATGAAAATGAGTTTTACTCATATAAGTAGCATACTCCTCCTTTGTAATCTCATGTAAAGACTGCTCTAGCGGATAATAGATGCTTCTAGTATACGCGCAATACTCATTGGCTTTGGATATGGCTATGGGTAAGTTCTCCGCCTGTATAGCTATCCATAGTTCACGAGCTGTATCAAATGACTTTACTTTTATTTTATAATATGGCATAGCTGTTCCAGATTATAAGGAGCTACATTTCATTCAGTCATTCCAGGAGTTAAAAGTTGAATAGTTTTATACTGAATTATAAAGAGAAAAGATATGAGCAGAACTGAATTAATATCCAAACTCCTCAAAGTAGAGCCGAACCTGGCTATACAAGTACTGCGTAATGACCGGCTGGCTGCTAAGTTAAAAACCGATGCCTTACTCAAAGAGCTGGGTATAGCTGTAGAAAAACGGCCTTCCTAGCTATTTTAAAGCCCTCATGTAAGATTTACTTTCATAACTGGCCTAAAGTTTTACTAGAAGAAAACAAGGCTAAATCCTTACAATTCAAACTCACAGGTAATTGATACTGAGTTCATAAGGTATGCTATTATACCTATATTGTAGCTATAAATACCTGTAAGATATGACGCAAATCAAGCAAGTACCCACGCCTTTAGCCAGCTCTCAACCAAATGATGAAGTCTACACAACAGAAGATGCAGCAAGGATTCTAAAGTGTGGCAAGCAATCACTGCTTAGAAAATTCCGCAGTGGTGAAATACCGGCTAAGAAGAAACGCAAACGGTGGTATACGACACATTCCAATCTGTTAAGCTATGTCAACTCCTGATTACACCCTGCTAAAACAGGCTAAGAGCCTTTGCCAGCAAATCATCAGTACCGGCCTGCTAGTGGAGGGAATGCAGGTAGAGCAGACCATTGAGCAAATCAATACCTCTTCCTTACCGATCCGGCATAGGTTGCATTTGATTTGCGCCTTGAAAGAAGCCCAGGCCGGTGTGAGCAGGAAAACCAGAAAGTCCATCCGTCAACATATTCAATCTATTCCATAACATGAGCCCACAAGCACAAAAAGAACCAACCGAAAGAATACTAATCAGTGAAAATACAGAGCAGTTTGAGAATACGGTAAAGTACGCGGAAACTCTTTTACCTCTGCTATCAGAAGTACTTACCAGCTACCAGGCGAACAAGTTTGAAACTAAAATTAGTGATGCCGAAACCCTGGCCGACTTACTACGGGCTCCTGAATCCTTCATTGAAACCGAACGCCTGAAAGCCGTACCCGCTGATATCAACGGTATGCCCATTAATAAAGTAAAGTTCCTCTATGAAATAGCCGAGAAGCCTGCAACGGTTGAGGCACTGGAAAGAGCTATTGAAGCCGTACGAAGCAAAGGCGTAGACTGGGCTTTTTACACCATAGATAAGAAAGGTATACGCCTGAATACAGAATATATTGGTACCTACAAAGAACAGGTGAAAACCTATGCTACCGGTAAGCAGGCCGAACTATTGAAACTAGCCATGGAGCTGGAAAAGCTGGCCAATGAGTTTCACAGGCTACATGTCAACCAACCCTGGGGGCTGCTCTCTTTCCACTTTGGAGGCAGCTATGAAGGCGACCATTCCAGATACTACATTCAAAACAAACGCTTCTGCCTGCAATACGAAGCCCAGTAAACATATCAACGCCTTATGAAACAGTTAATAAGCGGCCTAAGGCTTTTAGCCGATGATTTGGAACTAATCGAGAAAAGAGGTCTGGACTCGAAAGAAGTAGTTGAAATGATAACCGATAGTTCTTTTATACCTGAAGTAAGTAGCCTCTATCAAAACATAGAATTCTTGCTGCAAACCATTCACGGCAAAGCGCCAAGAGAAATAGCCCAAGAGCGCATTCAACTCAATATTATCAAAGACAAAATAAAATTAGTGAATCAACAAAAAGCAATCAACATATGGCAACTACAACACAACAAGCTCCCAAAAGCACAACACAAGCAAGTCTTACCTTCTACCACAAAAACTTTTTTCACATCAAGCAACTGGCTGCAGACACTTGTAAAGAATTTCAGGAGTTAATTGATGCCCTTGCTCCGGAAATAAAAGCAGCCTTACCGGAAGATTTTGAACTAGCTAACCTGGAACCGCTATTCCGCAAAGAACGGGTAAAGCAGCTACCAGGCTGGCAGGCATTTGAAGCGGCTGGCGTAGATCTAACAGGGCAAGTGAAACTACAACCGGCAGAACTTGCTTTGATGGAAGAGGTCCGCAATCCTAGTTTTTCTCAAGGGAGTGTAAACTTTAAGCCAAAAGGAAATTTCCGCTATAAAAACGGCAAGGTATGCCTGGAAACTACTCAGCTGGCACTCGATCAAAACACCCTTATACTGGAAGGATTGGCCATGGAAACTTATAACAAGCTAACAACCCTGTATAACTCCATTATTCCAGAGCGGGAAAATGAACTTGAAAAGATGGCTCTGAGAAACAAGGCTGCCTGGTTTGTTTCTTTGGAAATGCTTACTGACGCCAGAGACTGGACTATTGATGGCAAAGAATGCCTGATTAATCCGAGTGTATTAAAACACCGGTTAGGCCTGCTATCACATTTTTAATTTTTCTATTGTATTCACGAATAAACAAGCCTTTAGCCCTGCTAATTGCCTGTTTTACAATTTATTCATCACTTGCTAACCTCCTCTCCGATACCTTATGTTTACCCTATTCAAAAGAAATCCTAGAAATACCCGCAAATTCTTAAAGCAGGAAAATGAGCAGCTAAAAACTGACTACCAGAAAGAACGGGAAAAGTGCTACCAGGCTAAAAAGCAAATCAAAGAATTAGAGCAGCAAAATAAAGAACTGAAAGCCTCCCTGAAAAATGCGGAAGGCCGGTGCAGTTCCTACCTGGATCAGATGATCAACTTATCAAATCAGGTGCTTAACCTTCGGGAAATAACCCTGGATAGCAAAGTAAGGCTGCATAAAGCAGAAATCTTAAATGAGCAGCTGCTAGGTGAGTTCCCGGATGATTTATCTAACCTGTTGAATTCAGACAATCAATAAACTATTTCCCATAGATGGAAACCACTGGAAAGAAAATCTTATTTGACCTTGCCATTGATAAAGGCGGATTGCTCAAGAATTTAGAGGAGGTAAAAGCTAAGCTAAAGGAAGCTCAAAAAGAATTTGAGAAATCGGATGCTGGTAGCGAAGCTTTTCAGCAGGCGGCTAACCGTGTATCAAGGCTCAAAGATGAGGTGGCAAGGCTTACTACTGTACAAAAGCTTAATCAAGGCTCCCTGGCTGCAAATAAGGAAGAGTTAAAGAAGCTACGCAAAGAATACGATAATCTGGCCAATCCGACAAAAGAGCAGATTAAGCGGATTAAAGATCTTAGCGATACGATTAAAGACCAGGAAGAGGCCATAGGTGTATTTTCCCGTTCTGTGGGCGATTACCGGGGCGCTATATCGGATGCCATTAAAGAGAATACCAACTTTGGCAAAACCATTGACGGGGTAGGCACTGCCTTTAAAACAAACCCCATTGGCCTGTTTCTCACCAGCTTAATTAGCCTGGTTACCCTATTGCAGGAGAACACCCAGTTTATGGAGTTCTTCACCCGTACCTTTGGCATACTCTCCACCATTACCAAAGCTATATCAAATGAGATTGTAAAGTTTGGGGAGAACTTTGTTAAAGCCTTATCTGATCCAAAGCAACTGCTTATTGACTTTGGCAACCTGATTAAAGAAAACATAGAAAACCGGTTTAAAGCCTTTGGTGTGATAGTCAAAGCCATAGGTGATCGGGATCTGAAAGCCCTGGCCAACGGATTACTGCAGGCAAGTACTGGTGTATCAGATATTACCGGTAAGTTTTCCAGAGGGGCCTCCGCTGCTAGTGATTTTGCTAAAGGTATCTATTCCCAGGCAGATGCGTTGAATAAGCTCAACTTAGAGCGTAAGCAATTAGAGAGGGAAGAAATCTTATCGCTATCCCGAACTAAGCAAATGCTGGCAGAAGAGGAGAGATTAAAAAATATTCGCGATGATGAGTATAACACCATTGAGAAACGCATAGCCGCTAACACAGCGGCCAGGAAATTGGAACAGGACCGGCTTAAAATTGAATCAGATTTATTCCAGCGCAAATTTGATAACCTCGATAAAGAAATAAAGCTGTTAGGTGAGGCCAACATCAGTAATGAGAAACTACGTGAACGGGAAGAGGCCAGGCTGGAGCTTGCTGATTTGCTGGAAGATTCCTTAGGCCGGCAGAATGAGTACATCACTGAAAACTTTAACCTGAATAGGGAGGCAGAAGAGAAAAACAAAGCATTCCTGCAGGCAAAGCTGGAAGACCGGAAAGCCACCATTGAAACCGAACTACTAGCCGTAGCAGCAGGATCAGAAAAAGAACTGGAACTTCGCGAGCAGCTGCTAAAAGCGGAACGAGACCTGACCTTACTAAATGAAGGCACCACCCAGGAAAAGCGAGTACTCATTGAGCAGACCACGATCAAAGAAATAGAAAAGCTTCGCAAAGAATTTCTAGAGAATCGAAAGAAAGAAGCCCTGGAGCTACTCGAACTATCCCGGCAGCAAGCACAAGAGGCACTGGATTTTGCCAAAGCCGCTGCTGATGCGGATAAGGAAATCCGTACACGTACAACCAATGAGACATCTGATAAAAAGACATTAGAGCTTACCACCAAACTGTTAGGAGGTGGTATTGAAAATGAGGAGTTTCAGGCAGAGCAGGATAAAATTGAGCTAGAACGCTTAGAACGCCAGCTGGCCTTAGCCCAGGAGTATGGCGAGTATACCGTTGATATTGAGCAGCAAATAGCAGATAAGCGGGTAGAAATTAAGCAAAACCAGGCAGATAGGGAGACTGCTATAGAGCAGGCTAAACTGCAAACGCTTTCTGCTATAACCGACTCTGCTGGATCGCTCATAGAACTACTTACCGGTAAGTCTGCTGAAGCAACTGATTTTGGAAAGGGTATTGCCGTAGCACAAATAGCTACAAACACAGCTATTGCCATCTCAGAGCTGATAAAGGCATCTGAAGGAAATCCTTTAAACTTACTCACAGGTGGTGCAGCAGGTGTATTACAGTTTACAGCTGGCCTTGCCAGAATCCTTGCTAATGTGGCTCAGGCTAAGAAGCTATTATCAGAGCCTACACCCGAACCTCCAAAGTTCGAATATGGGGGAGGCTTCCTGGTAGGTGGTAAAGATCATTCGGCTGGTGGCACAACCTTCTACTCTCCCGATAGTGGCCAGACATTCGAGGCTCAGGCAGGAGAAACCATTGCTATTGTTAAACGCAACGATACGAGAAGATTATCCATGCTCTCAGCAGAGAACGTAAGGCGTGGTGGCAGACCTTTCTTTGAATATGGAGGTGTGGAAGTGGTAAAGGGATTATCTACACCAGTGCAACAAAGGATTGATTCTAACAAGGATATATCTCAACATGTACAGACGGGTGTAAAAGCCCAGCCTATCTATGTGAGAGTATCTGATATTGAGAAAGTGCAGGAAGGTGTAAAATATGCAAAAGGATCAGCAGAACTTAAATAAGTATGCTTAATCAACGGCAAACGGTTTTTGTAAATGAATACCTTAGGTCAGGTAATGCTTACCAGGCAGCCCTTGCAGCCGGCTATTCAGAAACCTATGCTAAAGCCCGGAGTCATGAATTGTTGGAAAATGTTGGAATAAAATCAGCAATTGAAAAATTTAATCAAGCTATGGCAGAGAAAACGATTGTAACAATAGAAAAGCTAGTAGAGGAACTATCAAAGATTGCTTTTGCCAACATTGGAGACTTTATTGATTCGGATCATGTATGCAAAGACTTTACTCAGATAGATGTCAGTAAAGCAGCCGCTATCTCTTCCATTAAAACAACCATTACCAAAGGCAAAGACTATCAAACCACTACGAAAGAATTTAAGCTACATTCCAAGCTGGATGCCATTGATAAGCTTATGAAGCATTTAGGCGGCTATGTATCGGTAGATGATATTATTGACCGCATGACAGAAGAGCAAATTAATGAACTGGCAGATAAGCTAGTAAACAGAGCAGCACCCCATGAAAAAAGCAACTAACCGCAAATTACTACAGGCTATCAAGCAAGGCGACAGGCAGGCCGTTCAAAACTTAACTAACCCTACTGAGCAGGCACCTAAGATTGTGTTCTTGCATCGGAAGGCAGGCAGTGAGAATTTATACAATGCAGACGATACCCTATATGAAAATCCCAAAGATGGAAGCCATCTGCCGGTTATTCTGGTAGCCTCTCCGTTAATGAAACTTGCCTCCTCTGAAGATGAAATACAGCTTTAGCAACCTCACTAAACCTCACCTGGAAACATGAAAAAACAATACAGTAAACTTCGTCAGGCCGTCCGATCCGGCGACCTTTCCAAAATTAAACGGGCTACCACAGGCGACCTGGTAGTTGAGTATGACAAGCAAGGCAAGTATTACCAGAGGCTGTATAATCCTAGTAGGTTAGTAGAGATTGCAAAGCCTGAAACCACCCAAGTATTATTATTATTACCCGTTAACTACAGAGATTAGCTATGAGAAACCCCAAAAGCAACCTGCGATCTGCCATTAAATCCGGCAACGTAGAGAAGATAAAGCAGAGAAAGAAAGAGAAGGATTACAGCTTTTACTTTGGTCCTTTACCAGATGTACCTGTAGAGGAGCGGACTGGCTTCTGGTTTCTGCCTGATGGTATTACAAGTTTTTAACTAATTGACTATAAATACGTTACAAGAGTAGATTACAATCTAAAAAGTTATGGGTAAAACAGCCTTTCCATTGGAGGGGCTTTTTTATTTAATCTTTTTGGATTTTACCTAAAACATTTAGCATTAGCTTTCAATCCGGTTTCTTTATGTCAAGCATTTCTATTTTTTTAGCAGATCGCTTAAACCCAACAACAGTAACTACTTCTTCCCAATAAGGTTTTACCACATCAGCCATTAAGCCTTTTGGAACAATAACTTTGTATCTATCATTTTTATCAGTTATTAATCTAATTTCACTGTTATCAACAGAAGCAAATCCAAGGCGGCCAGTGATCTCAACAGGCTGATTCATTAATTCTATTTTCTTTATATCATTTGAAGGAGTAAGGGAGATATCAAAGTTTTTCTTTGTAAATGCTACTTTTTGAATATTACCTTGGTGCATAGTTGTTAGTCCAACCAACTTAACTCTTTCTCCATCTGGCGCCATCTGTCTAGTAAGAGCCACAAAGTTTTTGTAATAATCTTCATTTGCAATTTTCTCACTCAACAACTCATGTTCATTCGAATTAATCAAAGATATTCCACTGAAAATTTCTTTTACAACATCATTAGTTAAATCAACTATCGACAATTGTTTAGTTGGTTTACCAAGTTTAACAGTTACAGCAAAACTGGCTGCTCTTGGCACAGATATGTATTGCTCAAAATCATTTTTTATAATATCCTTTACCTCACCGGTTTCTCTAAAAGGTGTTCCTTTGATTCTCTCAGCTGTTCGATATACCAATTTTTCAAAAATTAAGAGTCTTTTGGTAAACTCCTCTACCCTGGCCACACCATAACCCACATCTTTCCCTGAAAGGGATAATTGAATATCATTCTCATCAAGTGTAATACCCTTTAATGCTAAGTGCCTTTCAAAATTTATTTGCTCAAATAAATCTCTTAGTTCCTCAGCTATTTGTTCTGGGGGGTCCCCTGCCAAGCCTAAAGCAACCATTCTTTCCGCTTCTCTTAAATTTTCTGATTTCATAGCTAGCGAGGCTGCACTTTTAAACAGAATAGACCGTGAAGGTTCGCTTCCTGATAACATCTGTGTCCTCAAAGCTGCATCTCTTTCGTAAATAAAGGCTTCAGCAAAAAGGTCTATAGCCTTTTCATAATTGCCGTTTCTTTTTTCAAGAAAAGCAATCTCAGCCAAGTCCATGGCTTTGTTATGTTGTACAATAATTTCGCTCATTTTTTACAAAAATGCCCCATTGGGTTATTAAACTCTACTACTGAAATAAACGCATCAAGATTAGTATTGTCAGAGCGATCGGTTTGTTTCTTTTTTGCTTCAACTCTTCTTAGCACCGTTTTTTTATTGCCCTGTTCTATACCAGAAATCTCAAGCCTGGCTGCATGCTGAAAAGGTAAAACATCATTGTCAGTTCTAGAAAGAAGATAATAATCAAAACCTGTCCCTTTAAAAGATCTTTCTACTGTTGTATATTCAGTTAGACGTACAGCTAACAAAATTGCTATACCTGTAGCTCCATACTCAGTAGCCTCTTGATGATCCCTCCAACCAAATTTTGCTCTTTGGTCAAGTGGCGTTTCCCACTCCAAAGAATAATCTTTATTGCATAAGCCATTGATCGAAAATGTAACCCCACTGTTATGGTTCCTGCTCATCAGCAGATATTTTGCTGCTTCAACTAAATAGCATCCAATATTTGGTGTAAGCGTAGGAAGTCCTTTACTTAATAAATCAATATTAAGTGATTCAATTTGTGAAATTTTCATTTAGAAGTAGAGTAGTAGAAGGTTAAAAGCTTGAAGCTTTATTTTTATAAAAGAGTACTATAAAATAATTGTAATGTATTGAGGGTGATTTACAGAAAATAATAAAGCTTGTCAATACCTGGAAATGGGTATTTTTAGCCTAATTCATCCGCAAATATTCGGTTTCCACAAAATTCTGGCAGGCATCCGCAATGTTATCGATTAGGTATTGATTAGAGAAAAGCAGGGAGCTGGTCATTGGCTTATTTATAAAGTCTGAATATATAAGCCAGAGGGAATAATTCCTAATAGTCGTATTTCTTTCTCTGCTTCTTTAGCCATTGTTTCCTGGTTGGATAAATGAGCGAGTGTAGCCATAGACCGCCAGTGATAGCAATGGCAAATATAAGTACCTGCAAAATTGGATGATATACTGAGGGATCTAGCGGCCATTCCATGCAGATAGATTCTGGAATGAAAGAAGAAGTAACAAACAAAGTAATTTTATAAGAATCAATTTCTTTATTTTAGTTTAAATATTTCTTTTATTCCTTAAAGTTTACCGATTAACCTCCTTAAAGCTAATTATGAAATTATTTTCAGAAAAGAATATTCCTATTCTAATTATTGCTACAGGTCTGCTTTTCGCATTACTAGCTCCATTCTTTTTTACACGTCCTGCTTTCCATACCGCTTTACAATTTAATAATACTGGCGCAATTGGGGATACTATTGGCGGTATTACAGGCCCAATATTAAATTTTGTTGGATTGCTTTTAGTCTATTTATCATTTAAGCAGCAATTTAATGCTAATAAAAGCCAATTTGATAGAATTGATAAGGAACGCAACTTTGAATTAACACTAAGATTATTAGAAGATTTTAAAAAACATAATAGTGCTCCAGATTTTGAAGCTATTAAATCAAATATCATTGCAAGTATGTATTCTAATATTGGAAGCTATAACCAAGATATGGGGCTAGTAAAATATGGCAGTATAACAGCAGAGGATTTACATAAAAAAGAAAGAGAGCAGTTTGAAAGAATTTTAAGACAAGAGTATTATGGAAGTGAATTCAACTCTCTGTTGTTTTTAGCCTCGCAAATTTTAAACAAGATAGAAACTTTACAATTTTATCATGAAGAAAAAGAATATTTAGAAGCTAGTTTTGACTATTTATTATTTGATAAATTTAATCATTCTGAGTTTTCCGAACTACTAAATTTCCTAAATAATGAATATAGCGAAATAGGCACAGTTATCGTGAACAATGATTACATTAAAAATGTAACGCTAAAAACAAATTTCTTTATAAAAATGAATCACCTTAATTCTTACATGATAAGAAGAAAAATACATTGATTTAAATTAAAATCTTTTTTGACTGGCTATACCCGTAACTTGATGAACTTTGTCGTTGAATGAATAATTTCATACTTTATAATGGTTCATCATTGACTATTTTTTCTCTTCTCAAACTCATCAATTTCTCTCATTAAAAGGGAACGTAAAAAATCAGATAGATTACTAAAGCCTTTTTCTCTGGCTACCTCCTCTCCTTTCTCTACAGCTTTCTCAGTAAGGCGTATGCTTCTGCTTACTTTGGGGTTATCAACTTTTGGTCTGGCCATTCAATTACGGTTTATTCAAATATAAAATAAATGTGTTGCATTAATAAAAAGTTGAATAAATTAATAATTAACGTACCCCATTTATTTGTATTAATGTAATACATTTACTATATTTGTTATACGGATTTGCACCCGTTCCCAATATATCAAAAGACATTCTAGAAGCCTTGAAGCTCAAAGGTGGGGAGTATTGGCCCCGTGCAAAACCTGAGAGCTCCAAGGTTTTTTCTTTTAGCATGTACACCTTTCAACTACCTCCGCAACAAACGAATCAAGCTAGATTCGTACGCCCGGCCCAGGCTAAGCTGGATCACTACAAAGAACAAACCGACGAAATGCTGGAAACGACTCATGAGCTATTACTGGCCTATGACCTGGTGAAAGACTACAGCAAGCAAGATGCCTCCTACTACTTGGAAATGTATCACTGGATGAACGCCAGATATGATTACGTGATGAGTTATGCCATGAGCTTTATTCCTGTTAGCCATGCGACATATTAAACCACGTCAAAGCTTTGAGGCTTATCTATACGGCCAGAAGCTGATAAGCATTGATGAGCAGCCAGAGCCGGTGGCAGCTCCTGTTACGGATGTATTCTCATCCGATGATGATAAGTTCAAGCAACTCGTAGAATATACCAGGCAGTTCCGGCACTATCAGAAGCTATACTTTGCTAAGACTAAGAAAGGCGAGTTTGCTAAAGATGAGCAGCACTTTATGATGAAATACCAGGAGAAAATTGATAACCTATTAAAACAAATTTCATTTTAGCTATTATGTCCACACAAACACAACTTCCATTATTAAAGGCAAGACTTGAAAGTTTTTCTCTGGATGAGACCTACATTGACTTCTGCCAGAAATGCAAAGCAGATACTGAATTTAAGCCCTTTCAAATGCAGGCTATAGATACAAGGGCATTTGCTAGGCTCGCCTGCCTAACGTGTAATACACCTATCCGCTGTGTATTTGAAGATCAAAATATAACTATTTATTCACCCTTAACTTTTTAAAACATGTCAGTAGTATTAGAAAATGACCGCCTTGTAATCTCTATCAAAACAGGCTCTCCTGAAGAGGAAATAGTAAACCTTCAAAAGAATTTACTCAGACTGCTTTCTGATCAACGGGAAGATGCAAACCATGATAATTACTGGGTACTATGGCTATTGCAGGAAATGATGCCAGACAAAAACAGTTTTCAGAATGCCAGTACCGGCAATAAGTTTGACATTACTGCGATTAAAGAAGTACTCTTTTCCTATTACCCCGGACAAATACTTGAATCTTTACTCAAGGCTCAGACTTATCTATGGAAGTATGCAACTATTCAAGAAGGCAGAAGTGTGGAAATAGAAGATATTGTAGGAGATCTAAGCTGTTTAGCTAAGGCTGTTGAGGAGGGTTTTAAGCAGCAAAAAGTAGCAATTTCTTAGCTTTCTGTTTCTATTTTGTTACTCATTAGCTCTTAACTTATTGATAATCAGCAATAGGTTATACTCTTATTAAGAGTGTAACGGACGAGCATACAGAGATAAGTAATGTCATCTCTGTATGAGACCATTTTGTAAATATCTCTAGGGTTACTGCTACGTACCAGGGTACCAATTTTTCAATTTCACCTCTATTTTACTATTGCCTGTAGTTACAGCTTTTTTAAATGCTTCTGTATCACTTAAGCCATTTTGCCCGCGGTAATGATATGGATAGACAAGCTTAGGTTTAAAAGCCAATACGGCTTCTGCTGCCTGGTTTACATCCATTGTGAAAGGCAAGTTCATACACACAAAAGCCACATCAATATTTTTAAGGGAACGCATTTCAGGAATATCTTCTGTATCACCAGAGAAGTATACATTCTTGCCTCCGATGGTTAATACATACCCATTTCCACGGCCCTTGGGATGCCTGGAATCTGCAGTTTCTGGCAAATTATACATTGGAATAGCAGTAATGCTTATACCTGCTTGTTCTGTTTTATTCCCATTGGCCACAATTACTAAATTGCTTTTATATTTCTCCGGAAGTTGCTCTGCCACCGCTTGTGGTACTACCATTTTGGCTTTAGAAATATCTATGCTCTCCAGAGTTTTAAGATCCATATGGTCTCCATGTATATCAGTGATCAGAATTAAATCCGGAGCAGCTATACCTGTATAAGCCTCTGCACCACCATAAGGGTCTATATAAATCGTTTTGTTATCCCAGGTAAGTACCGCACTCCCATGCAAAATGGGTTGTATAGTCAGCGTACCTTTATTGGTTGATATCTGATCGGCAGAAGATCTTTGGGCTATGGCAGAGCTTATTAGTATAGTAAAACAGAATAAAAAGATTGTACGGATCATAGGAAGGTTATCTTGAATACTATTAACTAATTCTGTAATGGTTTGTTGGCCTTATGAGTAAAATCTTTTATTATGAATTGCTGAAATAGGCAAAGAGCATCGTGCCTATAAAAGAAAGGATTGCTATTGAAGCTAATACGGCCACGCCTATCAATAGCTTATCTATAAAATACACACCTTTTTCCTTTTTGGTGGGTTGGACTTGAACTTGGGATGATGGTTTTAATTGATGAGATACTTTTTCTTGAAGAGATTGGATAATGATGTTTTGCTCTCTGGTACGTTCTGATAACATACCTATATTATTGTTTAATCCTTCAATAGCTAAGGATAAGTTCATTATAGTGGCATTTTTAGATTCAATTTCATCCTTTAAATCTTCTATGCGCTTGTCTTTTTCATGTAATAACTCTAAGGGATGCTGCTTAACTGCTTCTTTAAATTGTACTACTTCTTGTTCAAGGGATTTTAATCGTTCATAATCAACACTTATAGGCAATTGCATAGCTTTATTTTGTGGTGGATAGGAAGTATACAGAAACAAATCATTTACATATAGTTTACCTTCAACATCATATTTATAATCTCTTCCTTTTAAGCCTTTTCTACATAATCTCCGAATGCTTGCATCGCTCATACCCGTAATCTCGATGGCTTCCTTAATAGATACATATTGCTTATTCATACGCTTAGGCTTTAGTATACCTATGAATTTAATGGAATCCTTGTTAAATTCCTATTCAATACAGATTTTAATTAAAATATTGAGCATAATAACTAGCATTACATTTACCTATAACTACCTATGCTTTTATATTTGACATGTTGGTTTCTAATTAAAACTTTTGTTGAAGAAACTGTTACATCATATAAGAAAAAAGCCCCAATAGAGAGCTATTGAGGCTTGCAAAGAAGTGGTTATATTAAGCTGATAAATGTTGACTTTTTTTAGATTCTTCGTCTTTAAATTCTACACCTAATGATTTTAACTCTTCCATTACCGGCGCATATATTTCTTGCCAAACAGGAATCTGTACCCCTCTTGGAACAATTTTTCCTTGTAATACTAATTTTGCTGCTACTGCCAATGGTAAACCTACTGATTTTGCCATTGCTGTATGTAAATTATCTTCTCCTTTGATAATCAGTGATGAAACTAAACTTCTTATCTCACCCTCAATTTCATATTTGAATTGATGCTGCATAATGACCATATCTTTATCGCCGGGTGAGAGAATCCATTTTTTTTCTAGCAGTTCCTGAAGTATTTGTGCTGGTGTAGCGTTTGGTAAATTTATTTTTTCATCTTCAAATAAACCTAACCATTTTATTTTCCGCATTTCTTCAGAGTCTTCCGCCAGTCCCATATATGCTGCTACACGTTGCTCGACTGATTTTTCTACATCAAACCTGTTTGATAAAAAAGTAGTAATAAAATCCAGGTAAGTCATATTTTCTGAATTTTCCAGCGTATAACTGTCATCAGTTATGCCCAGTCTAACTAGTATCTGCCATGTTTTGCAAAAACCTGTTTTCCGCAATGTTCCTCTCATAATAGTTGTAGCCTTTTGTAAGCCATATATATCTTTATAAGATAGAGAATCGCGGTTACCATAGGCTTCCATTAACCCAAAATCGTCTACATGCACAGGTTCTGCCCGGTCGAATATCTGGTGAGGCGGAATATATTTATACTGGCCATCTTCCATATACTTAACTGTGCTCTGGCCGGCTACTACTACATTCCGGGGGTTCCAGGTAAATTTGTATCCCCAGGGATTATCATCAGATTCCGAAGAAACTAAGCCACCACAATATGATTTATATGAAATAATACTTCCTCCCTGAGATCTAATCTGGTCAATTACCTGCATAGCCGACATATGGTCAATTCCAGGGTCTAATCCCATTTCCATCAGAATAAGAACATCTTCTTGCAAAGCTTCTTTATTTAATTCTTTAATTTCAGGAGAAATATAGGAAGCTGTCAGCAAGTGCTTTCCAAACCGAATGCAAGTACGTGCCACATGAATATGATAAATAGCAGGCAGCATAGAAATTACTACATCTGTCTGACTAATTTGTTTTTCTCTTTGTTTCTGATCAAAAATATTAAATAAAATAGCATCTACATGTGCATAGGGTGCTGTTTTACGCTGCGCCTGCGACAAATCTGCATCTCCCACCGTCAGGTGCCAGCCATGCGTAGGAGCTTGTTCAGCTAAATATTCAATCAAATAAGTAGATGACCTCCCAGCCCCTAGAATTAATATTTTTTTAAGTTGAGATTCTTTATTATCGAAAGAATTAAACATATGAATAACGGCTTTAGGTGCTAATGGATAATTTTTTGTTTAAAATTTGTATATCTATGCTTAAGTAAAAAATGAATAATAGGAATATATCAAGATAATTTTTAATCCTAGGTATATTCTATTACATTTAACCTTACTGTAGATACAAAATTTGTCTACCCACTAAATTAAACGATTAATGAATTATGAAAAAACTAGATTTAAATATTTTTCTTTATGAATATAACGCAGAAGAATTGGATAAATTTGATATTAACCTGCTAGAAAAAGCGAAACAAACTTGCCAAACAGCCTATGCTCCCTATTCAAATTTTTATGTAGGAGCGGCTTTACTACTTGCAGATGGAACTATTGTTTTGGGAAGTAATCAGGAAAACGCTGCTTATCCATCAGGGCTTTGTGCGGAGAGAACGGCTGTTTTTGCTGCCAGTGCCAACTATCCGAAGCAGAAAATAATGGCTATTGCCGTAGCTGCATGTAAGAAAGATGCCTTAGGTTTTACATCTGTTGCTCCATGTGGGGCATGCAGGCAAGCCTTACTGGAATATGAAGTAAAACAAGAAGCTCCTATACGGTTGATAATGCAAAGTGAGAATAACAAAATTTATGTCTCTCCCTCTATTAGCAACATGTTACCTGTGCAATTTTCTATACATCAGCTGAAATAATTTATTTAGCTTGTTTTATCTTTAACGTCTCCCCTACCGCAACATTATAATCTGTTTTGTTATTCCATTCCTGTAATTCTTGCACGGTTACTGCATGTGCTTTAGCTATTTTGTATAAGGAATCTCCTTTCTGAACAGTATATTCTTTAAACTTGTCCGCAGAATCATTGCTCGTTTGTACTGGTTCAGACGGAGGCGCCACCTGTAAAGCTTGGCCAACTTTTATGCCCTCTGTTTCGGGAAGGTTATTCCATAGTCTAAGTTGAGCTACAGTAATAGCATATAATTTAGCTATTGCATACAGTGTTTGTCCGGTTGTTACAGTATGTACCTGTGTTTGTTCACCAGTTGTTTCTCTATCATCGGGCAATGAATCTACAGCTTGCTGTACAGGCGAGGTTGATGCCTGTTGAATGGGTACCGTGTCAGCTTTTATTTCTGTTAAAGTCTCTATTGGCGAAGTGGATTCTGATGAAGGAGGCGTTGACGATACTGGAGACGTTGCTATAGATGGTTGTTCAGCTTTTGGAGACGTTGTTTTTTCAGGTTGTTTTTCGACAGTTGTAGCAGTTGATGGCTTGCTAGAAACTATTTTTTCTGATTTAACAGGTGCTTTCTCCACTGGCTTAGAAGCTATTGTAGTGGCAGGTTTAGGTATGTTTCTGAATTCAACAGGTTTACTGGCAGGCCGGATATCACGTAGCCATAATACTCTGCCATGTTTTAGCTTTTCGGGTCTTTTCATCCGGTTCTTCCGCATGAGGGCTTTCATCGTGATACCATACATTTGTGAAACTTTCCATAAAGTCTCTCCCTCAGTTACAATGTGTTCCTCTACCCTTGCTCTGCTTTTCTTTTTGCGCAGATAATATACTTCGCCCGGAATAAGAGCCTCGTTACCTTTTAAATCATTGTATTGCAAGAATTTTACCCGGTCTATGTCTGCTTTCTGGGCAAGTTTTGCGCTGTTATCTCCGGGTTGTGCTTGTATGCCCGGCTTACCATTAATGGCATATAATATAACTTTATTGCTTCCTCTAATGCGGTTCTTTTTAGCTTTTAATTCCGGAAAAGCCGCTGTTAGCTTAGCCTGATATGCAACCGGAATCACTTCTTCCTCTTCTTCGGATACATTTTCTACAGGCAAATTTGCCCGTGGTACATTTAATTTTGCTAAGAGAACTTCTGCCTGCTGCGTAGGCGTGGGGAGAATCACAATGTAATCACGGTCTTCCGGAACTCTTCTCCGGTTAAGCCATTTATTATACAATTCCAGTTCAGCCAGAGGGACATCTGTTTCTTGAGCTATTTCTTCCAGGGTTTTTCCTTCACAATCCGGATATTGCAACAAGGTTACCGGGAGATCTGCCGACTTATCTATGGCATCTTCAAAGGCTATTTTGTGTGCCAGGAATTTAAGTATATACCAATGGGTATTGTTGTCAATATCCATTTTCTCAGCCCCAATGTGGCGTTGGTTCACACTACGTTGTGTACCTCCCAGCCCATTATTATAGGATTGGAGTGTATAAATCCAGTTTTGCAGGTAAAAATTATTTCTTTTTAAATAGCGGGCAGCACCGCGGGTAGCGGCTATAATATGTTTACGTTCATCTACATCACGGTCTACCACCATACCTACTTCCAGAGCCGATTCTTTTTTAAATTGCCAGTAGCCTACAGCATTCGACGTAGATACGGCATCAGAGATCAGTGAGCTTTCTTGTACAACAAGGTATTTAAAATCGTCTGGTAAGCCTTCTTCTGCCAGTATCTGCTCAATTAGGGGAAAATACATATTGATGCGGTCTACTTTCAGCTGAAAATACTTGGAATTGCTGGTTAACGCTTCTACATCGGCTGCAATCTTTCTGCGGGCCGACTCATGAATGCGCAGTTTCATGCCGGCAAATTCCATATATTGAGGAACCTCTTTAGCGAATGTAGTACAGATACATAGGAAACAAAATAGTATTGTAAGATATAGGTGGTGTTTTTGAGACATATGTAGTGGTCGGTTTGTTTTGAAACTCTACGTAAAAGCAGATTATTGTGTTCTTACACAAATATCATGTTAATTTCTGGTTGCTTCAACAAACTTTTTACCAACACGTCGCATTCTCTACAATTTGCGGGCAACTAACAAACCATCGCGGATGGGGAGCAAAATGTTTTCTACCCGTGAATCTTGCTGCACTTTTTTATTGTAATCCAATATGGCTTGGGTATCTACATCTACTTTTTTATGCGTTTGCTCAACAACTTTTCCACTCCACAATACATTATCGGCAATAATATATCCGCCTGGCCTTACTTTATCGAATACCAAATCGTAGTAAGTAGCATAGTTGATTTTATCTGCATCAATAAATACGAGATCAAATGTTGCTTTAAGCTCAGGAACTATTGTTAAAGCATTTCCTATATAATACTCCACATTATTTTCTATTCCTGATTCTGCAAAATAAGACCTAACCTGCTCTTCCAGCTCTTCGTTGATATCTATGGTATATAATTTACCATCTTTCTGCAAACCTTCAGCCAGGCATATAGCCGAGTATCCAGTGAATGTACCTATTTCTAAGATAGCCTTTGGCTGGATCATGTGAGAGAGCATAGCAAGTAACCTGCCTTGTAAATGACCAGAAAGCATTCGCGGTTTCAACACATTGGCATGGGTTTGCCGGTTTATTTTCTGAAGAAGTTTTGTTTCTGCTGTTGTGTGAGTTTCTACATAGGCAGTTAACGATTCATCGAGTATCATTTATTTCGGATGATGATGTAGTGAAATGGTAGCATCGGTATTCAATTAATAACAACGTATGATTGAGTAACATACGTAAGCTCATTAAATATAAATTTATAAACCTTGCAAAGTTAATCTCTACTGTTCAGGCAGAAAGGTTAAAAGGCTTAGCTCATCTTGGGCAAACATTTCATTTGCTAAATCTTGTAATTCAGCTGCTGTAACGGTTCGGATACTATCAAAAATTTCAGCAAGCGTATCAATCCGATTTAAATCCAATATGCTTTTACCCATCATCAGCATAAAATTTAAGTTACTTTCCTCAGCCATGGCTAGTTGCCCCATCAGTTGCTCCTTAGCTGCATGCAACTGAACAGTACCCATTTTCTTCTCTTTCAGCAATTTTAATTCCTTCTGAACCAAAGCGATACTTTTATTTAACTGTCTTTTTTCCGTACCGAAATATACAGCCATAAAACCTGTATCTATATAAGGTGTATAAGTAGCCTCTATTGAATAAACAAACCCGTATTTTTCACGAAGTGCCAGGTTTAGGCGTGAATTCATACCTGGGCCACCTAGAATATTAATGAGCATAAAAAATGGTAGCCGCTTACTATCATTTAATGCGTAGGCTGTGCGGCCAATAGCACATTGCGCTTGTGTAACGCTACGTGTTTTTTCTATCTGCTTGGGTTTGTAATTTGTAAAAGGATCTCTGACATGTTTAGCAGAAAATACAGGAATATGAGCCAGATACTTTTCAGCCATTTTCACTACTTTGGAGAAAGGCAAATTACTCACTGAAGAAAAAATAATCCGCTCGGTATTGAGATTTTCCAGAATAAACTGTTTGAAGTCTTCCTTATGAAAAGACCGGACACTTTCGGTAGTACCTAAAATATTATTGCCTAACGAGTGGTCTGCAAAAATTACATTATCGAAATCATCCTGAATGGCATCTTCCGGGGAGTCGTAATACATGGCCATTTCTTCCAGAATTACACTGCGTTCTTTTTCAATTTGCCGTTCAGGGAATACAGAGTCAAAAGTGATGTCGGTGAGCAGTTCAACTGCTTTTTCAAAATGTCTATCCAATACGGAGGCATGAAAGCATATTTTTTCTTTGGTGGTATACGCATTCAGTTCTCCACCTAGTGACTCTAACCGATTGATAATATGAAACGACCTGCGTTTTTTGGTGCCTTTAAATGCCATATGCTCCCAGAAATGAGCTATACCTTGTTGATGAGGCTTTTCGTCCCGGCTGCCAATATCTAAAATAAAACCGCAATGAGCTATTTTGGTATACGTTACCTGTTTATGAAGAATGCGTATACCATTGGGTAAGGTAAATATATTGTAATCTTCCATCTTTATCTCTCAACATACAAATTTACTCAAAAGTTGAAAAGAGCCCTTGGAAATTTAATTTTGTACACCCTATCAGAGCCAGCTTTAATTAGGCTACTGCTTGATTTTGTTTACTGTTCACTCTCAGGTAGTACCCTTTTTACTTTTAAAAACCTCCGCTTATAGTTTGGCCGAGCCAACGAATCATATTTTACATATGCCGAACTGGTTGCCGAAGACGCATGAACAAATTTTAGTGGTTCTCCTGGCTTAGATACTACAATACCCACATGGCCCACTTCCGGATTATCGGGGCTTGTTCCTCTGAAAAAGACCAGATCGCCTGGTTGGGCTATACTTGTATCTACTTCCATACCTAATTCCGCTAAGTGGCGAGAAGAGTGTGGCACTTCTACATCATACTTTTTAAAAACATAATAAATAAACCCTGAACAGTCAAATCCGGTGGTATCTCTGCCAGCTACTTTATAAGGTACACCTGCTAACGATGAAGCGTAATTTACTATTTTTTCACTTAGCCTTGAAGTAGGTTGTTCAATCGAATCTATGGAGGTAGGAGAAGTAATTTCTATATCTGGAGTTTCACTGTCTGTATCATAGGTAACATTGTTCCCTGAATCGCAGCCCGTATTATAAACTAACAGCAAGATTATGAACCCTTTTAGTTTCTGAAACATACTATCTCCTACCGCTTATAATTTACTCAATTGATTTTCTTTCCTGGTAATGGCTCTCAGTTGTACTTTATCGTGCCCATAAATATCCTCTCTGAAGTTAAGTATTCCTTCTTCGTCCACCCAAGCGGTACGGTATACAATTTGTACCGGCATTTTTTTAGGCAGTTTCACATTTTCTGGCTTTTCCTTTTTCATATATTCTTCCACTTTTTCCTCATCCCACTTGAGTAAATATTTAGCCAGTTCAGCGGGTTTCTCCAGCCGGATACATCCATGACTTAAATTTCTTTTCTTTTTCTTAAACAAGTGGTCGGCAGGGGTATCATGTAAATAGATAAACAAATCATTAGGCATCATAAATTTAACAGAGCCTAAGGAATTCTCAGGTCCTGGATTTTGTACAATACGGTAGTTAAAAGTTTCCGGAGTAAACTGCACCCAATCCACTTCATGAGGGTCCAGAGCAGTGGTATCTTTCACATCCCAGGTTTCATAAACAGACATATTGTGCTCCATCAGATAATCTGGATTTTTTTGTAGGATAGGCAACATTTCTTTTTTTGCAATGGTAGGTGGCACTGTCCAGTCCGGAGCAAATACAATGTATTCCAACGTATCGGTAAATACTGGGGTAGACGTATATTCCTGGCCTACAATTACATTCATCACTAACTCTTTCTTCCCTTTGTCAATTGCCTTAAGCCGGTATTCAGGTGTATTTACCAGAATATATGTATCGCCAATGCTGTCTGGCAACCAACGGATTCGCTCCATATTAAGCTCAATCATTTGAACAACCTCATTTACCGGCTTGTTTAGCCATTTTATTGTTTCCCTGGTAAGTTTTCCATCTGGCTGTATGCCATGACGTTCTTGAAAAGAGCGGATAGCTTCCTCTAATTGATTATTTTTTGCCGAATTCTCTACCTTGGTTGAATCTAGTTCGCCTGACATCGCCAACCTTTTTCTAACGATCGTAGCTGTTTCGTCAGACATAGTTTTCTCAGCGCTTCTTTCATTTGTTAACAGAGGCCATCCTCCTAATTTTATTACTTCTCTATGCCTAGCCAGCTGGCTTTTTAGCTGATTGTATTGAGCAATAGCTGGTGATAATTCATTCAATGATTGCCTGATACGTTTATTAGTAAGAGCTTCTTCCAGATGAATAGCCAGATCCTTTTTCCGGGGATGAACAAGCCATAAAGTATCTAGTTGGTAAGGATCTATTCTGCCAGAAAGCAAATGGGCTCCATAAGTCATATAGGAAGCAGTCATCATAAAGTCCAATTGTACAAGTTGTTTGTATAGTGTACTATCGTTTTTTACGGTTTTATCAGCATTTTCAACAAACAACTGATTTTTTAACTGACTTATTTCTTCCAGTTTATAGTTGGACGGCTCAAGGCCCTCCTCATATGCTTGAGTAATTGCCTTTATTAACGAATCTGCCTGGGGTTGCAACTCACTGCTTGTTAGCCATGCCAGTTGGTACTTTCTATTCTTGTAAAAATTATCAAAATCTTTTTTTACATACTGCCTAATGCTTTTATCTTTAAAATATTCTGCCGCTTTGAATGAAGCCATTTGCTGCTTCATTTCTTTTTCAAGTTCTTTTGTGTTATCTTCTTCACTCCTATTACACGCCACTCCTACTAATATACATAGTAGAAAAAAAATATTTTTCTTAAACATGTTTCTTAAATTATTTATAAAGCTAATCTTCCAATAAATTTCAGGCATATACGTAATTTATGGCAATACGTATGGAATAAACAATCAAAAGTTTTGGAGGAAACACGAATTATCTTCTGTAGAGATGATAGCTAAAAACAGGCTATATATCGAAAATATATAATCAATTATCGAAACAATACAAATAGTGTTTAGTTTTTACCGTATATTCTCAGATACAAAATAGCCCTTGCCTATGAATACAAAATATACTCCTGTAATTGAGCCCTCTCCACTCCTGGTAGGAATTGGAATTGGGTTTATTAGTGGCTGTTTGGCTACTGTACTCGTTCTTATTTTAGTTCTATAAACTTTTCTTGTTCAGCTTATCAATAATTCACTAGCTCTTTGAGCCTTTGTACAAATAAAAAGCCTGTATGAAATATGAATCATACAGGCTTTATTTCTTATTATCTGTAACTACTTAGCCAATAGCTTGTTTTAGATCATCAATTAAATCTTCGGCATCTTCTACGCCAATACTTAATCGAATAAGTGTATCTTTCAAGCCTGCTTTCTCACGTACTTCTTTTGGAATACTCGCATGCGTCATGGTAGCCGGATGCGTACATAAAGATTCTACGCCACCCAGAGACTCAGCCAGAGAGAATACTTTAAAACTTTCCATCACCCGTGTAGCATCTTCCATATTGTCTCCTTTTAATGTAAATGAAAGCATGCCGCCAAAATCTCGCATTTGACTCTTGGCAATAGCATAATTATTATGGCTTTCCAGACCTGGCCAGTATACCTTACTTACTTTAGGATGTGATACTAAAAACTCAGCAATTGCCCGGCCGTTTTCACAATGTCTTTGCATGCGAAGGTGCAGCGTTTTTATGCCGCGTAAAACCAAAAATGCATCCTGAGGACCACTTACTGCGCCACTCGCATTTTGAATAAAAGCAAGCCGGCTATGTAAGTCGTCATCATTTACAATAAGCGCTCCCATTACTACATCCGAATGACCAGCCAGGTATTTTGTAACTGAATGCATGACAATATCAGCTCCCAAATCCAATGGATTTTGAAGATAGGGTGAAGCAAAGGTATTGTCAACAGCTACCAGTACCTGATGATTTTTAGCAATTTTTGCAGCGCCAGCTATATCTATTATATTTAATAGCGGATTGGTAGGGGTTTCCAACCAGATTAACTTAGTTTGAGAATTGATATAGGTTTCAATAGATTGTATATCATCCATATTAATAAAATGAAACTTTATGCCAAAGTTCTGATAGATCTTTGTGAAAATTCTGTACGAACCTCCATACAGATCATTGGTTGAAATAATTTCATCTCCGGGCTTAAATAATTTCAAAATGGCATCAATAGCTCCCATGCCAGATGAGAAACATAATCCATATTTTCCATTTTCCAGCGCCGCCAGATTGTTCTGTAAAGCATCACGGGTTGGATTTTGTGTCCGTGAATATTCATACCCTTTATGCTTTCCCGGCGATGCCTGCACATAGGTAGATGTTTGATAAATGGGTGTCATGATAGCTCCAGTAGTTGGATCAGGATGTACACCGGCATGTATGGCTTTTGTTCCGAATTTCATATAATTGACTTAGTTAGATTAATGATTAAAACGTATGTCCGAATACTATGTATCGTAAATGTTCTTTTTGCAAGTCTATGGTACACCCAATTGAATCTGTTAGAATAAGCAAATTATTTTTGCATTTTTCCTTTACTTTTGTTCTTCAAGTTTGAGTGATAGGTAGCAAATTGATTCTATTTATTACATAATGCCTTTTTAGCGTTCTTTTTTAATATTATTACAATTGTTTCCTGCAATTTAGCGTTAGATAGTAAGATTTATAGAACAACAAAATTTATTTTGAATAAAATCTATAGTATATTAGCACTCCTCTTAAAGAAAAATAAGAAAACAGGTTATGAATAAAAATTTTAGCATACTTAAAACCGTTATGCTTGCCATTATAATAACGGTATTTGCTAGCGCTTGTAAAAAAGGGAAGCATCCTACGGCCGCCAATCCTGGCAATAAAAGTACGGCTACTGGCCTAGTTTACAATGAAGATGATGGCTTTCAGGTTCCAGATTTTGCAGGCCAACCTGCCGGACCTAACCTAGTTTTTATTGAAGGAGGCCGTTTTACAATGGGTTCTGCTGAGGAGGATATTTTAAATACAAGAGACAATCTTGAGAGAACTATCAGTATTCAATCCTTTTTTATGGATGAAACTGAAATCGCTAATATTCACTGGCTAGAGTATCTATTTTATATAGAGCGTGATTCGGGTGGGGTTGATGGTGAATTTTATCAGTCTGCTCTACCTGATACTACTGTTTGGGCCAGTGAGCTTGCTTTCAACGATTCGTATGTGGATCATTATCTGAGATATCCTGGTTTCAGGTATTTTCCGGTAGTTGGTGTCTCCTGGGAACAGGCAGTGGATTACAGTACTTGGAGAACTAATGTTGTTAACTATAAATTGGCCCAGGATGCCGGTGTTGAACCCCCTGCCGATGGTGGACGCATTCCGTTGGAAACAGGTGTTGTGTTACCAGAATATCGTTTACCTTCTGAAGCTGAGTGGGAATACGCTGCTAAAGCATTAATTGGTACACAGTATTTAGACGAGAATCAAACAAACGGACGTTTATATCCATGGGATGGACATGCTTTACGTAATCCATATGGCAAACAAATGGGTACTTTTTTAGCTAACTTCAAACGTGGACGAGGCGATTATGCAGGTATAGCTGGTAAATTAAACGATGCTGCTTTAATTACTGAACAAATTTATGCGTATCCACCAAACGATTTTGGTTTATATAACATGGCAGGTAACGTAAGTGAGTGGGTATATGATGTGTACCGTCCGCTTTCTTTCCAGGATTTCGATGATCTTAACCCAATCAGAAGAAATGGATTTTTGGATAAATCCTCTAGTTACGATAAAGCTAACTTTGGCTCATTAATAGATGACTCTGTACGGGTATATAAAGGCGGTTCTTGGAAAGACGTAGCTTATTGGATGGCACCTGGTACAAGAAGATACTTAGAGCAAGATTCAGCTACTTCGTTTATCGGTTTCAGATGCGCAATGATCAATGCTGGAACCAACAGATAATAGCAATCAACAAAACTAATATGTAACAAAAAGCCTGCTGATAGCAGGCTTTTTGCTTTTAAGCTGTTGCAATAGTAGCAATACTTACTTCCTTACAAGCTGCCTCTACTAATGTTAGTGCACATGCCTCTAAGGTAGATCCGGTAGTTACTACATCATCTACTAACAGAATACGTTGGTTAGCTATTACTGTAGCATCTTTTACACAATATACATCTTTTACATTCTGCCATCTTTCTAATCGCCGTTTGTTAGTTTGCGTTTCATTAAAAGTGCCTTTTTGTAACACATTCTGGTACCAGGGCAACCCCATAGAGTCTGATAACCCTTTAGCAAATGTATCACTTTGGTTGTACCCACGCTTTTTTAATTTATCTGGATGTAAAGGTACAGGCAGGATGAAGTCAAACTCTTTATTCAAACTTGCAGCACTAAGTTCATGCCCATACCAGTGTCCGAGTGTAATACCTATTTGCTGGTGCCCATTATATTTTAATTTATGTAATACCTTCTGCACGTTGCCTTGTTTTGTAAACTTCAAATAAGCCCAGGCATACCTTAGTGGCACTTTGCCCCAAAATTTTTGAAGCACTTCTGCACTACTACTCAGGTGATGATTTGTAACTGGCAAATTGTATTTACAATGGATGCATATTGATTCTTCGCCTCTTTCTAAAGGTCCTGAACACATTAGGCAATATTCCGGAAAAAGCATCGAAACGAAGTCTGTGAACATACGGTGCATAAGATACTAAATCAAATAAAGGAGATTGATCCAACTTTAATTTACTTATTTTCCTGGGTCTCGCTTATATTTTGTAGCTTCGCATAAGGTATATAATGTAATTAATACAATGGATTTAGTTGAAAGTTTCAATGACTATAGAAGCCGCATGAACGACAAAATCATGGGAGCTGATAATATTATTTTAAAACGAATTTTTAATCTGGATACCAATTGTTATGCGCCGGGTTCAGTTGATGTAGTTACCAAGGAAATGATTGGACTAGCTTGTTCGATGGTATTGCGATGCGACGATTGTGTAAAATACCATTTAGGTAAGTGTAAAGAGCTAGGCGTTTCAAATGACCAAATGTTTGAAGTATTTGCTATTGCCAATTTAATTGGAGGAACTATTGTAATTCCTCATTTGCGACGTGCTGTTGAATTCTGGGAAGCATTAAATGCCAAACAATGATGCAGGCTGAAGATAACGAACTCAATTTGAAATGGAATGTACTTCTGGATAAACTCCAAGAAGCAGTAGGTAAACGTCCGGCTGATTTAAATGCTGTATTGTTTTTAATAGGTGTACAGGAGCTTGGTCAGGGCATCAAACAATTTTCAAAGGAGCAGAAACAAGATTTGATGCATATTGCTATATGTAAGCTTTTGAGTTATTCTGGCATCTATGAGTTTGTAGGTACCGACGAACAAGGTTGGCCACACTGGAAGCTTGTTAAAAATTTGCCTTTTTTAGATTTACTGGATCAAGAAAAATTATTAAAATCTTTGGCTATTGACTATTTTGAAAAAGAGGTGTAAAAGCTGAATTACTTGTTTACTGCTATTTAAACACATCTTAATTTAAATTTTTACCTGCAAACTTGCCTTTTTAAGAAGCATTTTGGCTTGCTATCTATTCTATTTCAATCCCTCTCAACTCTTTTATTTAAGTCTTTCTTGACCCGTTGATTTTTTTTAATAGTAAAACATTGAGAAATATAGTACTACAACTATTCATTTCTCATGTATTCAATGTTCTTAGGGCCATGTAATACTTAAAGTTGGAAAAAGATTAATAGGTCTCTTTTGCTACTTTTTTCCGAATCCTTACATCTTAGAAGGTTTTTTAAAGCGATAATCTGCCTTATAGTACACCCTTATCACTCAACTTTTGCCAAAAGCTTGTAAATTTATAGAGTTCAGTAATCTTTATTTATGGAAGGCGTGAAACGGATAGAGGACGGATAACAAATGAATGTTTAGTATACATACTCTAATACTTTCTCGATTCATTTATTGAGAACTACTTTAACCTGATTTTTGAAGGTATTAGCAATGTATATAATTTTTTATTTTATGCCTTTATATTTCTGATGTTAGATTTTTTGTGCATTGTCTAACTTATTTGAACCTATCCTTCTAATTTACATCGAATCATTTGCTATTTCTTAGATCCTAATAATTAATTATTTCAATGAAGGTATCTTATTTATATATTATTCTCTTTTCAGTAGTGTTCTGGTCGTGCGACAATACACCGAAGCGTTCTACTATAAAAAGCAATTTGCCAGCTGAAGCCAAAGGAAATAGAAGCTATGGAGGTGTGTTCAGACTAAGCGAAGCAGAGTACATCAAAAGCCTTTATCCACCCAATATTACTGATGCTTTTTCGTACCGGGTAGCGGCACAGACATATGAAGGGCTTTTTAAATTCAATAAAGAAAATCTGGAAGTAATTAATTGCTTGGCCGAAAATCATCAGGTAGATGCTTCTGGTACTATATACACGATTAAGTTAAAAAAAGGTATATTTTTTCAGGACGATGCTTGTTTTGAGAATGGTATAGGGAGAGAAATGGTTGCTAGTGATGTAAAGTTTTGTTTTACGCAGCTTTGTACGCAGAGTCCAACAAACCAAAATTTCCCTATTTTCAAGGATATCCTTAAAGGTGCAACTCAATATTTTGAAGCAAGTGCAGGAGGAAAAAAACCTTCTTTCGAGGTAGAAGGAATCAAAGTTATTGATGATTATACCTTGCAATTAACACTTGAAAAACCCTCATCCGTACTGCTTTATAATCTTGCCGGGCCTGCAACCTTTATATATCCTAAAGAGGCTTTTGACAAATATGGCATTGACATGCGTATTAAACCTGTAGGTACCGGACCGTTTAGACTCTCTGATGTTGATGAAAATATCTCTATGGTGTTCAAACGTCATGATAAATATCATGGAGTAGATGAGTTTGGCAATAAACTGCCTTTTCTGGAAGCAATCAGTATTCAATTTATCAAGGATAAAAAAACAGAGTTGTTCGAGTTTAAGAAAGGCAATTTGGATATGCTTTACCGGTTACCCACTGAATTTATTATAGAAATCTTAGAGGAAACCGGAAGTAATGCTGCTGGTACAGAATATGCCCAATACGATTTGCAGCGGGCTCCGGAGATGCTTACACAGTTTCTGGCTTTCAATACGCAAGACAAGATATTTGCAGATGTTAATGTTCGTAAGGCTTTCTCTTTTGCTATTGACCGGGATAAGATTTTAGAACAGGTATTAAATGGAGAAGGTTTTGCTGCCGGTACGCATGGTATTACTCCTCCCTCCTTCAAAAATTATGACATCAATCAAATTAAAGGATATACTTTAGATGTAGATTCAGCTAAATATTATCTAGCAAAAGCTGGTTACGCCAATGGGAAAGGCTTTCCGGTGGTTACTTTGCAGTTGAATTCAGAAGGCGATAGAAATACCAACGTAGCGGTTGAAATACAGAAGCAGTTAAAAGATAATCTAAACGTCACTGTTAATTTGAATCTTGTTCCAATGGCACAGTTGGTTGATAATAGTATTTCAGGCAATTATAATTTTAATCGTATGGCCTGGCAGGCAGATTATCCTAGTGCCGAAAACTTTTTATGGATATTCAATGGAAAAGATGTGCCAAACTCTCCAAAATCTGGATCATTTCCCAATATAATGCGTTATAGAAACAATACCTTTGACAAGTTCTATACACAGGCATTAAATGCAAAAAGTATTGAAGAAGCCAATCGGTTGTTTTTACAGGCTGAACAGATAATAATGAATGATGCCCCTATAATTGTGTTGTGGTATGAT
The DNA here is from genome assembly GCF_030503435.1 of Rhodocytophaga aerolata. GTDB lineage: Bacteria > Bacteroidota > Bacteroidia > Cytophagales > 172606-1 > Rhodocytophaga > Rhodocytophaga aerolata. The sequence continues at coordinate 374,993 of NZ_JAUKPO010000003.1, read as the reverse complement.
GAAGGATACAGGTTAATTCAGTCGTACATCAAAAATTTTCCTAATAATCCTATGCAATATAGGGACTTCTCAGAAGTTTATTTAGAGAGGGCAAAAGATTCTAAACAAGAAATATAACAAGCTGTTATGTTTTCCTGTATAAGTGTTTTACCGATCAATATAATTTAGTAAATTATAGATTGTAATCCGGATAAATTTAGCAGTTCAATCTTTATTGTTCAATGACGGGCAGATCGCTTTCCCGTTGTTGAACAATTTATCAATTTAATAGCTTTAGATAGAATATTGCTTTACCCGACGATTATTTAATCTACATTATTTCGTAAACTACCTATTCTATTTTATATGTCCGATTTATCTTACCAAAACTTATTAGATAGGTTAACCGAGTATAAAAAAAAATACTACAGTAACTTATTGGTCCGGGGATGTATTGTTTCCCTTGCATTACTACTTTCGGCTTATCTATTTGTGAATACGCTGGAATACTTTGGGCAGTTTAATCCGGTATCCCGTGCCATCTTATTCTTTTCTTTTATTACTGTTCTGTTGTTCTGTGTGGTTTATTGGATTATCAATCCATTGTTAAAATTATACAACATTAATAAGCCGATAAGTGATGAAGAGGCAGCGGTACAAATCGGAAAATATTTCCCTGAGATAAGTGATAAACTGCTGAATACAGTACAGCTGCATTCATTAAGCAGTTCACAAAATGAATTATTGCAGGCTAGTATTGCTCAACGGACACAGCAACTTAGCTTGATTCGATTTTCGGACGCTGTAAAATATGATGAGAATAAGCGGTATCTCAAATATGCTGCTATTCCTACTTTACTTATCATTATTATACTCATATTCGCTCCTCAGTTCCTAACCGAAAGCTCTGCACGGATTGTTAATTTTAACAAAGCCTATGTTCCTGCAGCTCCCTTTTCGTTTACGCTTCAAAATTCTTCCTTAGACGTCTTCAAGAATGAAGATTTTACTATTTATCTTAACTTAGAAGGAAAGGCTATTCCCGAAGCAGTTTACATTACCTACAACGGCAGAAACTATAAAATGAATAGTCTGGGAAACCACAGCTTTTCGTATACCTTCTCAAAAATTCAGAAGGCTATAGATTTTTCATTTGATGCTGCCGGTTTTACTTCAACTACTTACTCACTAAATTTAATTACCCGGCCAAGTTTAACCCAGTTTAATGCACATATTTCCTATCCGGATTATTTAAACAGGGTAGACGATAAGCTAAACAATGTTGGAAACTTGGTTGTGCCAGAAGGTTCTCAAATAGACTGGGAATTTTCTTCTTCTGAAGCCGATAGCTTGCTTGTGTATTTTGAATCGGATAGTGCTTATGTACCAGCCCAAAAGAAGGCTAGGAATAGTTTTGGTTTTAATAAACAAGCTTCTGTTTCTGAACCTTACCGCATAAAACTGAAAAACAATTTTGGTTCTAACAAAGAGGATATTAATTATTTCCTGGAAGTGATACCTGATCAGTATCCAAAAATATCAGTTGACTATTTCAAGGACACTACTTTGTTTAATTATATTATTCTAGGAGGCAACATTTCGGACGATTATGGCTTAAATAAATTGACTTTGTTTTATAAAATAACTAAAGCAGGTTCATCTCCAGATAATAAGCCTTATCAATCTTTTCCAATTGGCATCCAATCCAAACAGGCTATACAGAATTTTTATTATCAATGGGTATTAGATAGCTTAAAACTATCTCCCGGCGATAAGCTTGACTATTTCGCTCAGGTCTGGGATAATGATGGAGTGAATGGTAGTAAAAGCACACGCTCTTCAAACTTTACATTTCAACTACCTTCTATTAATGAACTGGAGAAAAACTTGGAAAAAGAAGCTGAGCAGGCTAAGGGCACGATGAACAGTACGTTGAGTCAGGTTGATAAGCTGAAAAAAGATATTAGTAGTTTAGAAAACCGGCTAAAGTCAAAAAAGAATCTAGATTTTCAGGATAAGAAACTTATTGAAGATATCCTGAAAAAGAAAGAAGAACTCACAAAGAAGATTGAGGAAATGCAGAAACAGATGGGCGTCATGAATGAAAAACGGGACCGCTTTTCTGAAAACAGCAATCAGCTTTCTGAAAAAATGCAGCAATTACAAAAGCTTATGGATGAATTGCTCGATGAGGAAACCAAAAAACTTTACGAAGAACTTCAAAAACTTCTCGAGTCTAACCGCAATAATTCGCAGGATATATTAGAAAAAATTAATAAAAAAGAATCTAATCTAGAGAAAGAGATTGCCCGTGCTTTAGAGATGTTTAAGCAAATTCAGTTTGATCAAAAGTTAGAAAAGGAGATTAATGACTTAAACAAATTAGCTGAAGAGCAAAATAAGCTGAGCGAAGAAACAAAAGAAGGAGATGAAAATAAAGATAAAAACAACAAACTATCTGATGAGCAAAAGCAACAGAAGCAGGATGAATTGAAGCAAAAACAAGATGAATTGAAACAGAAGTTTGATGAAACAAAAGAATCCATAGAAGAACTAAAGGAGATGAATAAATCTTTGGAGCAACCCAGTGAGATGCAGAATACCTCCGAAGAAGAAAAAAACATTTCAGAGGAACAGCAAAAAAGCATGGAGCAGCTTCAAAATAATCAAAACAAGAAAGCTTCTCAATCTCAGAAAAATGCTGCTCAACAGATGAAAGACATGGCTTCTAAGCTTTCTGAAATGCAAAATGAGATGGAGATGGAACAAGCGCAGGAGAACCTAGATCATCTGAGAGACATTCTTGAAAATCTTATTACGCTTTCTTTCGATCAGGAAAAGTTAATGAAAGATTTCAGAAACGTAAATTTGTCAGACCCCCGCTTTGTTAATCTGTCTCAAGAACAACTGAAATTAAAAGATGACGCTAAAATTATTGAAGACAGCCTGTATTCATTAGCCAAGCGGGTTTTCCAAATAGAATCTTTTGTAACCCGTGAAGTAAGCTCTATGAAGGAATACATGGATGAAAGTGTACAAGGCATTCGGAACAGACGATTGAATGTAGCTACTGGTAATCAGCAACTGGCCATGACATCTATGAATAACTTGGCTCTCCTTCTAAATGATGTTCTTAAACAAATGCAAAACCAGATGTCGCAAGCCAAATCTGGAAAGCAACAAAAGTCCAAACAGAAAAGTCCAGGTTTAAGCCAGCTGCAACAACAGCTAAATGAAAAAATTCAGCAACTTCAAAAGAGCGGAAAATCCGGACGTGAATTATCTGAAGAATTGGCAAGACTTGCAGCCGAACAAGAAATGATCCGGAATGCGCTAAAAGAACTAGAGAAAGGTAAGATGAAAAACCGCGATGGCAAAGATGCAGATGGTGGATCTATGGGTGAACTTATGAAACAAATGGAAGAGACTGAAAAAGATTTGGTGAATAAAAAAGTTGACCCTAAAACTGTTGATCGTCAGAAGGAAATTCTTACCCGGTTGCTTGAGTCAGAAAAAGCCATGCGTGAACGTGACGAAGAAGAAAAGCGGAAAGCAGAACAAGCTAAGGACAAACCACGTAATGTACCTAGTCAATTTGAGGATTACATTAAGGTAAAGGAGAAGCAGATCGAATTATTGAAAACAGTACCTCCTGCCCTTTCACCTTATTATAGAAAAGAAGTAGATGAATACTTCAAGAAAATAGAGTAAACCCTTATATTTGCTTGCTTTTCAATTATGATTTATAAGAATAATTATTGTAACTAATGGAGTCTATTAATATACAAATTCCTTCTCTCATGGAGAATATCCGGATTATTGAAAGTTTTATTGATAATACGAAAGATATTTACAACATTGATGATGATATCTATGGTAATATTATGATTGCTGTTACTGAATCTGTCAACAATGCTATCAAACATGGGAACAAGGAAGACAAAACTAAAAATGTAAATTTATCCTTAATTCTAAAAGAAAACGAAGTTCGTTTTGTAGTGGAAGATCAAGGTCCCGGATTTGACTTTACCAATCTTTCTGATCCTACCCTACCCGAAAATATTGATAAACCAGGTGGACGCGGCATATTCTTAATGAAGCATTTGTCTGATGAAGTTCATTTTACTGATAATGGCAGAAAAGTTGAGTTGGTTTTTTATTTTGATTAATGGCATCTATTCATTTCTTTTCTGAAGATATTACTTTTCAGTTAAAAAATAAAAATGCTGTTCGTAAATGGTTGAAGTCCGTCATCATTTATGAACAGCATTCTCTTTTAACCCTTAATTACATTTTTTGTTCTGATGCTTATTTATTAGAAATTAATACTAAATATTTAAACCATAATTATTTCACAGATGTTATCACCTTTGATAATTCTTCATCTGAACTTTTAGAAGGTGACATTTTTATCAGTATTGACCGTATAACTGATAATGCAACTAAGTTTAATTCTACTTTTGACTTTGAACTTTTCCGGGTTATGGTCCATGGCTTACTTCACCTACTTGGGTATAATGATCATTCAGATAGTGAAATTGCTCAAATTCGGCTAAAGGAAAATTATTATTTATCTTTGATTGATTTTACAGTACGTTCCACGTGAAACAAAACTGCGATATACTAATTAAAAGGTTTCACGTGGAACAAAACGAATAAAAATATGATGTTTAAAGAATATGATGTTATTGTAGTTGGAGCGGGACATGCAGGTTGTGAAGCAGCACACGCAGCAGCAACTATGGGATCTAGCGTAATGCTCATAACTATGAATATGCAAACGATTGCTCAAATGTCTTGCAACCCAGCTATGGGAGGAGTGGCAAAAGGTCAAATTGTAAGAGAAATTGATGCACTAGGAGGAATGTCAGGAATTGTAACTGACAAAACGATGATACAATTCAGAATGCTGAATTCGTCTAAAGGCCCTGCCATGTGGAGCCCTAGAGCACAAAGTGACCGTATGAAATTTGCTGAAGAATGGAGATCGGTATTGGAGCAAAACACGAATATTGATTTCTGGCAAGATATGGTGAAAGGGTTGATAGTAGAAAAAGGAAAAGTAGTGGGTGTTAAAACTGGTTTGGATATAGAGATAAGAGGTAAAGCAGTAGTACTAACAAATGGAACATTTCTCAATGGTTTAATTCACATTGGAGAAAAAAATTTTGGAGGCGGAAGAACAGCAGAAAAAGCAGCTAAAGGAATAACCGAACAATTAATAAAAATGGGATTTGAAGCTGGGAGAATGAAAACCGGAACACCTCCACGAGTAGATGGCCGAAGCCTGGATTACACAAAAATGGAAGAACAAAAAGGGGATCTACACCCAGGGAAATTTTCTTACACTCTCACGGAACCATTAACCAAACAAAGAAGCTGCTATATCACCTATACAAACCAAAAGGTACATGAAATACTGAAAACCGGGTTTGAAAAATCACCCATGTTTGCAGGAAGAATAAAAGGATTAGGTCCAAGATATTGTCCTTCAGTAGAGGATAAAATAAATAGATTTGCAGATAAAGACCGCCATCAAATATTTGTAGAACCCGAAGGATGGAATACAGTTGAAATATATGTAAATGGCTTCTCTACATCCTTGCCGGAAGATGTTCAATATAGGGCTTTATCAAAAATTCCGGGTTTTGAAAATGTTCGCATGTTTAGGCCTGGCTATGCTATTGAGTATGACTACTTCCCTCCTACCCAACTAAATTTAAGTTTGGAGACGAAACTAATACAAAATTTATATTTTGCGGGCCAAATAAATGGCACTACAGGATATGAAGAAGCGGCATGTCAAGGATTAATGGCAGGGATAAATGCTCATAATAAGGTTAAAGGAAAAGAAGAATTTATATTAAAAAGATCTGAAGCCTATATCGGAGTTTTAATAGATGATTTAATCAACAAAGGTACAGATGAACCTTACCGGATGTTTACTTCCAGAGCTGAATACCGCATATTGTTGAGACAAGATAACGCAGATATCCGGTTGACAGAAAAGGGATACGCTCTTGGATTAGCTGACGAAGACCGTATAAAATTACTTCATATAAAGAAACAACAAACAGCGGAATTGTTAGATGAGGTAAAAAAATGGAAAGTGTCTCCAGAGTATATAAACCCGCATTTGGAGCAATTAAATAGCGCTCCCATTAAAGAGAAAACCAGTATCTATAATTTGTTAAAAAGGCCAGATATCTCTATAAATGATATATATAATTTCACTCCGGAAACAAAAGCAAGTCTGGCTATATATTCAGAGGAGATCAGAAATCAGGTAGAAATTAATATCAAATACGAACATTATGTAGAGAAAGAACAAAAAATGGCAGATAAAATTGGCAACCTAGAGGATCTAAGAATAAGTGAAACCTTAAACTATGATATGTTGGTGGCTATGTCGAAGGAAGGAAGGGAAAAATTAAAAAAAGTAAAACCAAAAACGATTGGTCAAGCATCCAGAATAAGTGGCGTTTCGCCGGCAGATATTTCAATATTAATGGTATACATTGGCCGATAATTTCATACAAATCAAACCGAATAGATTGCAAGTGACTTTAGAAAAAGTTGAGGCCTGTCCAGTATGCGGGTATAGAATAAGTAAACCCTATCTTATTTGTAAAGATCATTCTGTAAGTGGTGAAGAGTTTACTTTAGTTCAATGTGCAAGCTGTAATTTTGTATATACAAATCCACGACCTAATGAAAAGCAGATAGGAAAATATTATCAGTCAGCAAATTATATATCACATACAGATACAAATAAAGGAATCATTAATAAGGTGTATCACCTGGTAAGGAAAAAGACAGTAGCAGATAAAGTAAAGTTGGTAAACCGCTTGCATGAAAAAGGTAAGTTGCTAGATATTGGATGTGGCACAGGTGTTTTTTTAGAACACTGTCAAAAACAGGGATGGCAAACGAAAGGTATTGAACCTGATGAAGGAGCCCGCACTATAGCATATAACCGGTTAAATGTTCCCATTGAAAAAGATTTTCTAACATCTTTTCCAAATGAAAAATTTGATATTATAACCCTTTGGCATGTATTAGAACACATTCATGAACTCAATAAAACGGTTGAGAAAATAGTGAGTATGATGACGACAGATGCAAAAGTAGTTATAGCTGTCCCGAATATAGGTTCATATGATGCACAGCTGTATAAAAACTATTGGGCAGCATACGATATACCTAAGCATCTGTATCATTTTACAAAAAAAACGTTGGAATCATTAATGAGTAATTATGGGGTAAGGCTTGTGGAAATAATACCAATGAAGTTTGATGCATACTATATTAGTTTGTTAAGTACAAAAAATAAGTACAAGCAAATTAATTTTCTAGAAGCGATAACAGAAGGCTATAAATCTAATAAATGGGCAGAACAAAATGACAATAATTATTCAAGTTTAACGTATATATTTTCCAAATAAAGCAAACTAGCATCTACTAAGTAGATAACCCTCACAATTATAATAAATTGTGAGGGTTATTCATTTTTCGCTAAATTACTGAATATGAAACAATTAATAATTATCTTAAGTGTACTGATACTATCAATTACATTACTTCATAGGTGTGCAAGTGTTTCTCCTCCAACAGGTGGTGAGAAAGATGAACTTGCGCCAAAAGTTATCTCTACGATACCAGCTCAAAAATCTACCAACTATAATGGCAAAATAGTCGAAATGCTGTTTGATGAAGCAATTACGCTGGAAAATATTAAGCAAGAATTGCTTATAACTCCAAGAATAGAAGGCAATTATGAATTTGAAGTTAAAAAGAACCGCGTAAGTTTAAAATTTGATAAAAGCTTTTCGCCAAATACTACCTATACATTGAATTTCAGAAAGGCCATAAAAGATATAACAGAGAAAAATATTGCAGAAAATGAAAAGATAGTTTTCAGTACAGGAAATACAATCGATTCCCTATACATTAATGGCTCGGTTAAAGATCTTCTGACAAATAAACCTGTAGAAAATGCACTGGTTATGTTATACCAATATAACGATACATCAGTCATTACCAAACATCCACCCTACTACTTTACAAAAACTGATAAGCAAGGAAAATATTTAGTAGAAAATTTAAAAGGAGGAATTTATAATATCTATGCGTTGGTGGATTATAATAACAATTTGAAATATGAAGGAGCTAAAGAAAAAATTGCTTTTTTACCAGATTCGCTGGCTTTAACAACGAATATAGATTCGTTAGAATTTAATGTTACTATAATAGATAACGAAAAACCAAAAATACTTAGGGGAAGTGCAGATACAGATATTTATACCATAGAACTGAACGAAGGGTTAATCAATGCAAATGTAGAGAAGGAAAATCAAGAAATTTATTTTCAGATTGAGAAGAATAAATTTATTCAAGTATACAATACCTTTCAAACAACCGATAGCATTGCTGTGCAAATAACTGCTCAGGATTCTGCACAAAATATTCTACAGACTGAGACAAAAATAAAGTTTAACGCAGCAGGGAAAACCAAACCTAGAGTCCGGCCTTTTAAAGTAGATACAGATCCTAAAGGTGGAGACAAAATCACCGGTAATCTTTCCTATGAAATTGCATTCACAAAACCAGTCCGGACATATGACTTAGGGAAAATCCAGGTTTTGGCAGATACAATCACTCCTGTTCCACTAGATGAAACTAAAGATTTTGCCTGGAATGAAAGCCGGACGCAACTCAAAATTGAAAAACAGATTCCAACTTCGAAACTAACCAGAGTGGAAATTCCGGAAGAAACTTTTTTTAGTGTGGAGAATGATACCAACAAACATATTGTGACTGACCATGAGTTGAAGGACATAGAGGAGTATGGAACAATAAGTGGAATGATAAATACGAGAGAAAAAAATTTTATTATCCAGTTACTTAATGCGAATTATGACGTAGTAGAAGAACAGCGGAACATAAGCACCTACAGTTTCAATTATCTGCAAGCTGGTACCTATTTTCTACGGGTTATTATAGATAGCAATGGGAACGGACGTTGGGATCAAGGAAACTTTACAGAAAAAATTCTTCCTGAACGTATACTATATAACAAAAACGAAATCCCTCTAAAACAAAACTGGGAACAAACAGGACAAGATTTTTCCTTTTAAATATGAAAAGGTCAATTTGATATTAAAAAACTTCAATAAAAATGTGGATAACTTTGTGGATATGTCTAAAAACCCAGTAGACAACACATGGTTTTATAAAGAGAAACAGGGCGTAGAAAAAGGAAGAATGTGTATATAACTAAAAAATCCAACTCTTAACCAGTTAGCCTATACAAATACACAATCTGTAAACTACTTTATCCACAACACAAAAAATAGAAAAGCTCTAAAAGTTAACCACAATCTTGGAAATGTGGACAAGTGGACGGGAGAATATAACAAACAGAAAATCAGAAGCAAAAATGTGGATAACTCTGTGGACAAGTGGATAAATATCCACAAACATCAAAAGCAAATAATAAAAAGAAAAAATTTATCCACAGTATCCACACACTAATAATAAAAACTGTTATATATAAAAAAGAAAAATTATTAAAAGAAAGAGAAAGAAAAGTAAAAGAAACTTAAATAAAGAGCCATATGAGAAAACCCAGATTCATTAAACTGAAAAAGTGTGCGGTGGGGGTAATGTTGATTATGCCCATAGGGGTGTTTGCCCAGCAACAAGATATTCAACTGGCGAATCAGTATTTCGAGCAAAAAGAATATGACAAGGCAAAATCAATATACCAGAAACTAATCAAGAAAGAAGACAATGAAAAGTATGTCTATAAAAATTATATCCAGACATTGCAAAGATTAAAAGAAGGAGGTGAAGCAGAAAAATATATTAAAAAGCTTATAAAAAATAAGCCAGAAAATATAGCCTATAAAGCAGAATACATCATACTTCTGGAGAACCAAAATAAAGTAGAAGAAGCAAGTAAAACAGGAGTGAAATTCATAAATGAAACAGTATCGGATTCTGCAAGAACAGAACAGATGGCAAGTTATTTTATGGAAAATGAAAAGATAGATTGGGCAGAGAAAACATACCAGGAAGCAAGAAACAGAAGTGGTAAAGAAACTGCATTTGCCATTCAGTTAGCTAACATTTACAGATTGAAAAATGAAACTGTAAAGATGGTAGAAGAATATATCAACATAGCAGCGGAGAATAAAAGTAATTTGAGTGGTTTACAAAACATTTTGCAGGATAACCTTACAAAACAAGAAGATCTTGAAAAATTTGAGCAAATACTTATAGCAAAAATTCAGAAAGATCCAGGGCAGAGTGTTTATAGCGACTTATTGATTTGGTATTATATACAGCAAAAAGAATTCACCAAAGCATTTTTTCAAGCAAGGTCACTGGATAAACGATTAAAATTAGAAGGCGCAAAAGTGATGGAAATCGGATTGATCAGTTTACAGAATAAAGATTATAAAAGTGCTAGTAATATTTTTGAATATTTAGTGAAAGAATACCCAAGAAGCAGCACCTATCCTACAGCCAGAAGATACCTGATTTTATCAAAGGAAGAACTAGTAAAGCAAACCTATCCGATAAACACAGAAAATATAGTATCGTTAATTGCTGATTATCAAAAGCTTATAGCAGAATTAGGCAAAACTCCCCAAACAGCAGAAGCGTTAAGAAGTATGGGTTTGCTACATGCATTCTACCTGGATCAAAAAGAAGAAGGACTAAATTATTTGAATGAAGCTGTAAAAATTGCCCGGACAGAAGGTGACTTAACTGCGAAATGCAAGTTAGACATGGGGGATATTTATTTATTGAAAAATGAACCCTGGGAAGCTACGTTACTTTACTCACAGGTAGAAAAAAGCAATAAAGAGCAGCCCATAGGCTACGAGGCAAAGTTAAAAAATGCCAAATTATCCTATTACAAAGGAGAATTTGAATTGGCACAAGGACATCTGGATATTTTGAAAATGGCTACTTCCAGAGAAATTGCCAACGATGCCATGGATTTGAGTTTGCTCATTCAAGACAACACCGCAATGGATACAACCGGTGAGGCAATGAAAGAATATGCTTCCATAGAATTGATGCTTTTTCAAAATAAGAACCAGGAAGCTTTGCAACTTTTGGAACAAATGATGGAAAAATATCCAAACCATAGTTTGACTGATGAGATACTATGGCAAAAGGCGCAGATTTATATAAAAGAAAATGAGAATCAAAAAGCCATAGAAAATTTAGAAAAAATTGTGGCCAGCTATGGCCTAGATATATTGGGAGATGATGCCCATTTCTTGATGGCAAAACTGTATGAGGAAAAATTAGGGGATAAAGAAAAAGCTATGGAACTCTATCAAAATCACCTGACCAAGTATCCGGGAAGTATCTACGTTGCCGAATCACGCAAGAGATTCAGGCACTTACGAGGAGATTCTATAAATTAGACGAGTCTAAATTAGACGAGTCTAAAAAAATTATAAAGTTTAGACTCGTCTAATTTATGTAGATGTAGTAAAAAAAACAGCCCAAGAAAAAAGGATAGAAAGAAATACCTGCCGAACAACATTGGAGGAATTTTGAGATAGAAGGGATAAAAGAGCGTGACTAAAAAAGGAAAAAACTAGCAGATGTAATGTTGAAAATAGAAATAAAGAAAAACTCTTAAATGACGGAGCGATTTAAAAGCCCTATAACAAATGCAATCATCTAAATAGACAATCACACCACCACTATCATTAGATTAGATAGACACCCCTTCTAAATCGAAATTAGGCCACTTCAAGAGCAGTAAATCAATTTCACAGCAGGGAATATCTCAAACGTAAGATTTTTTGGAAGGTTGCCTCAAGTCAAAAGCAGTACTCGCCTCCAGTAGAAAAGCTAGTAGCACATAAACATGTACAAATTTTCACTCGTTATAATTGACTGATAGCCAGTAAATTTAGTATCTTAGTCCCCCTGTTTTTCAAAACACTACTAAAGAAAATCAGTTAAGAATAAGAAGGGTTTGTCTGGAAAATTCATTAGCGATACTTCAATCGTTGCCTGAAATAAAGATACTCCCATACAAGGCATGCGCCGGCCTGTTAACCTCTCTATGGCTCATACTTTTCTACTGCAACTACATCAAATAAATACCCTTCCTTCAAATAAATTTTCAAATAAAAATCTCTAAAATATATACAAGATTATCTGTATAACTAATCTAAGAGGGCTTAAAAACAAAGAAAAAAGGGCATATAGCATAATTATTTCATATATAATCTGAAAATAATTATTAATTTATTATGCTTGCATACTAAATATGCTTACATTTGGAGATATACCAGTACCTTAGAAATAGATTGAGAAATGAAGGCGCATCAAACAGTAGATTACCATATAAAAGCAGCCTGGCATGCTATCTCTAGGATGTATAATGCGCAGGCAGTAAAACATGAGATGACGGCATCCATTGGCTATGTATTGCTCAACATAGACGTAGAAAAAGGAACATCTGCCACTAAAATAGCTCCACTGCTAGGCCTGGAAACTAGGAGTCTCACACGGATGCTAAAAACAATGGAAGAAGATAAAATGATTTACCGGGAAGCAGACCTGAATGATAAAAGAGGAGTAAAAATTAAGCTGACAGAAGAGGGAAAACGAAAGCGGGAAGTGGCAAGAAAAACGGTAATTGCTTTCAATAAAATGATTCAGGAGAATATATCATCAGCAAAACTAGAGGTGTTTTTTGAAGTAATAGAAGAAATAAACAAGCTGGTTGAAAACAAAAAAAGTTATCAGGAAATAGAAGTTTAAGTCTACATCTACTCTATAACAAATTAAACCGGATACGTATGGAACCTACATTAGTAGAAAAAAAAATACAGCCAGAAAAAAGTAAAACAAGAAGTGCAAAAAGAACTATCAGGAAAGTAGCTGTGCTAGGCTCAGGCATCATGGGCTCTCGGATAGCTTGCCATTTTGCAAACATCGGCGTAGAAGTATTGCTGATGGATATTGTGCCAAAGGAATTAAGTGATGCGGAAAAGGCAAAAGGGTTGAGCTTAGAAAACAAGCAGGTAAGAAACCGGGTTGTGAATGATTCTTTTCAGAATGCCATAAAATCTTCCCCTGCCCCACTCTACCATAAGTCTTTTGCCAGCCGCATAAAGCTGGGAAATTTTGAAGACAATATGAAGGATATCGCCGCCTACGACTGGGTGATAGAGGTAGTAGTAGAAAACTTAAAGATCAAAAAAATTATCTATGACCAGGTAGAACAATTCCGGAAACCAGGCAGCCTGGTTACTTCCAATACATCCGGTATTCCAATACACCTGATGGCTGAAGGAAGAAGCGAAGACTTCCAGCGTCACTTCTGCGGCACACACTTCTTTAACCCACCCCGGTATCTGAAACTATTGGAAATTATTCCTACCCAAAAAACGGATCAACCTGTAGTAGATTTTCTGATGCACTACGGAGACTTGTATCTGGGCAAAACTACCGTACTTGCTAAAGATACGCCGGCTTTCATCGCAAACCGGGTAGGTGTGTATTCACTGATGCGTACGTTGCAAATCGTAGAAGAAATGGGGCTCACCGTAGAAGAGGTAGATAAACTTACTGGCCTGGTAGTGGGAAGGCCAAAATCCGGTACTTTCCGCTTGTCGGATATAGTAGGCCTGGACACGACCATTAATGTTTCTAATAACCTGTATGAAGGCCTTCCCACTGATGAATCGAGAAACGGATTTAAACTGCCTACAATCGTTCAGAAGATGCAGGAGAGGAAATGGCTAGGGGATAAGACTGGTCAGGGATTCTACCGCAAGATAAAGACACCAGAAGGCCAAACCGAAATCCTTTCCCTCGATCTGAATACATTTGAATACCGCCCGCAGCAAAAGGCCAGGTTCGAAACTCTGGAATCTACCAAAAGCATTGAGAATGTAAAAGACCGGTTTGCTGTGCTTTTAGCTGGCAGAGACAAAGCCGGAGAATTCTACCGCCGTACCTTCCTAGATATATTCCAGTATGTGAGCAACCGCATTCCAGAAATCGCCGATGAACTATACCGTATCGATGCGGCTGTATCTGCCGGCTTTGCCTGGGAGGTTGGGCCTTTTGAAACCTGGGATGCCATAGGTGTAAAGAAAGTAGTACAACTGATGGAAGAAACTGGTAAAAAACCAGCAGCCTGGGTGTATGAAATGCTGCAGTGTGGCCACGAAAGTTTTTACAAAGTAGAAGGTGGACAGAAACAGTACTATGATATTCCTACCAAAAGCTATAAAGCCATTCCAGGTACCGAAGAGTTTATTATTCTGGATAACCTGAGAGGCAGTGGAAAAAAAGTATGGGGCAACAAAGGAGCTACCCTGTTTGACATTGGAGACGGTGTACTAAACCTGGAGTTTCATACCAAAATGAATACGCTGGGAGCCGAAGTAGTAGAAGGTATTACAAAGTCAATTTCCTTGGCTGAGAAAGATTTTGCCGGCTTAGTGATAGGCAACGATGGAGCCAACTTCTCTGCCGGAGCTAACCTGGCCATGATCTTCATGTATGCTATAGAGCAGGAATATGATGAAATAGATTTTATGATCCGCCAGTTTCAGAACACCATTATGCGGGTACGGTACTCTGCTATACCAGTAGTAGTGGCGCCACACGGAATGACTCTGGGCGGAGGTTGTGAAATGGTAATGCATGCTGACCGGGTGCAAGCCGCAGCCGAAACCTATATGGGTCTGGTGGAGGTAGGTGTAGGCCTGATCCCTGGAGGCGGGGGTACTAAGGAAATGACCCTACGGGTTTCAGATAGAATAGAGGCAGGTGACGTGGAACTGAATGCCCTACAAAATACATTTATGAATATTGCCCAGGCAAAGGTATCTACGTCCGCACAAGAAGCCTTTGATTTAGATATTCTCCGCAGGGGCGATCAGATTACCCTGAACCGTAGCCGCCTGATTGCCGATGCCAAAACAGCTGTACTGGATCTGGTAGAGCAAGGATATACACAGCCTTTGCCACGGAAAGACATTAAGGTACAAGGTAAAACTGGTATGGCATTATTCAAGACTGGTATTTACGGAATGCTAACCGGCCGCTATATTTCCGAACACGATGCTAAAATAGCCAACAAAATAGCCTATGTCATGTGTGGAGGAGACCTCTCCTACCCTCAGCTGGTTTCTGAACAATACCTGCTCGATCTGGAACGGGAAGCTTTTCTTTCGTTAACTGGAGAAAAGAAAACCCTGGAAAGAATCCAGAGCATACTACAAGGTGGTAAACCTTTAAGAAACTAAAGTTTGTTATAAGATTAGTAACATCAAAAACAGAAAATTTTATGGATGCATATATAGTAGCAGGATATAGAACAGCCGTAGGCAAAGCTAACCGGGGTGGATTCCGCTTTACCCGCCCCGACGATCTGGCCGCTGACGTAATCAAACATCTCACTGCTTCCATTCCCGGATTTGACCCATCCAGGGTAGAAGACCTGATCGTAGGAAATGCTGTTCCAGAGGCAGAGCAAGGTATGCAGATGGGCAGAATCATCTCTCTGTTATCCTTACCACAGAATGTACCAGGAATGGTTATCAACCGGTATTGCGGTTCAGGGGTAGAAGCTATTGCTATTGCCTCTGCTAAAATACATGCTGGTCTTGCCGATTGCATTATTGCCGGAGGAACGGAATCTATGTCCCTAGTGCCGACAATGGGATGGAAAACAGCCTTGAATTACAAGATAGCTTCTGAAACCCCCGACTACTATACCAGTATGGGACATACGGCTGAAAATGTAGGCGAAAAATACAAGGTATCCCGGCAGGATCAGGATGATTTCTCTTACCGTTCACATATGCGGGCACTGGAGGCAATCAACAAAGGCATATTCAAAGAAGAGATTGTGCCTGTTACTGTGAAAGAAACATATATAGATGAAAACGGGAAAAAGAAGACGAAAGAATATATAGTAGACACCGATGAAGGTCCCAGAGCCGATACCTCTATGGAAGTGCTTGCCTCCCTGAAACCGGTATTTTCTAACCGAGGTAACATCACCGCCGGTAATTCCTCACAAACATCAGACGGAGCAGCTTTTGTGATGGTAATGTCGGAACGGATGGTAAAAGAACTCAATCTGGAGCCAATAGCCCGCATGGTAAGTTATGCAGCCATGGGGGTACAGCCAAAATATATGGGCATTGGGCCAGTAGAAGCCGTACCAGTAGCCTTAAAAAAAGCAGGCATGACCATGAACCAACTGGACTTAATTGAGCTAAACGAAGCTTTTGCGGCACAAGCCTTGGCTGTAATCCGCGAACTTGATATGGATATGGAGAAAGTGAATGTAAATGGCGGGGCTATTGCCTTGGGTCATCCACTGGGGTGTACTGGGGCAAAATTATCGGTACAACTGTTCAATGAATTGCGCAGACGAAATAAAAAGTACGGAATGGTAACTGCTTGTGTGGGAGGTGGCCAGGGTGTAGCGGGTATCTACGAATTATTATCTTAATAAAAAAACCTGTTAGGCTTTTTATGCAAGTCTAACAGGTTTACCACTATCCTATGCTTGAAAGAAGTTCAAGCAATTCTTTGACAAACTTATTGAGCACCAGTCGGGGTGTTATCGATAATTTCAGCTCCCAATGCGTTGCTATTGCCGGTAGGTGGGCTTAAAAAACCACGGGCAAATACAGTTAAAATTTTGCCAGCTTGTAATGTTACGCCAGGCAATGTTAAAGCTGTGGTTTGAGTACCGGCCACTCTTACAGCCAGATCATAGGTACCGGCAGGTAAAGGCGTAAAATCAGTAGCACTCTTGTACGCCCGGTTGGGTATCAGCACTGTGTTTGCTCCATTTGTTACATTAACAATATCTACAGCAGGCGCATCAGGTGACAGGTGGATAAAACGTACATGGGCTTGTCCGGAAGCTGGAAGAGCCAGGTTGTCTTCGGTTACCAAAGCTTCAAAAGCAGTTCCGGAAGCATCTGTGTTGATAGCAAAAATGGAATAATTCATGTTGGCTTCTACCATTTGGTTTGCTTCAATAGCGGTAGTAGAAGTTCCGGCAACATTTACTTTAAAATTTCTGGTACCGGCATCTACATTCAGGTAGCCGGTGTTATTCGGGAAAGTTAAGGGGGCAGTATTTACTTTAGAATTGTCTACCAGTAAATCTACACCGGGAGCACTAGGAGATGCATGCACTACCATAACCCTTGCCTGGGCTGGCGTGGCGTTATTATCATCGTCTTTGCAGGATGTAAAAGAAAAGCCAATACTGAGAGTAAGTGCAGTTAGAAGGAGTTTGTTGATTAATAGGTTGATTTTCATAAAACTACATATTTAAATTAAACGACTAATTAATGTTAATGTAACAGGCATATATGTATATTGTTTAATTTTTTTATAAAAAAGTTAAACAAATTTTGTAAGTAGTGTTTTGACAAAACAGAGATAGCCTTTCAAAAAAGATTTTCTAAAACAGAAACTTTTATTCACAATAGATTATGGAAACAGTAGCCAATAAAAAAATAGTAAAAGGCGGAGAATTTCTCATCAAAGAAACAGAAGCACAGCAAGTGTTTATTCCGGAAGAATTTACCGAAGAGCAGCAAATGGTTGCACAAACCTGTCAGGACTTTCTGGACAAAGAAGTCTTCACCCGGTTGGATGAAATAGACTCCATGAAAAATCCGGAACTGATGCCAACTTTAATGGATAAAGCTGGAGAACTTGGTTTACTAGGTACCTCTGTACCGGAAGAGTATGGTGGATTTGGTATGAACTTCAACACCTCTATGCTGGTAACCGAAGTTATTGGTGCCGGACATTCTTTTGCTGTAGCATTATCTGCCCACACCGGCATAGGTACCTTGCCAATCCTGTATTATGGAAATGAGGAGCAGAAAGCCAAGTATTTGCCAAAACTTGCCACCGGCGAATGGAAAGCGGCGTACTGCCTCACAGAACCAGATTCCGGATCGGATGCTAATTCTGGCAAAACCAAAGCTATCTTAACAGAGGATGGCAAGTATTACCTCATCAATGGCCAGAAAATGTGGATCACCAATGGGGGATTTGCCGATGTATATATTGTATTTGCCAAAATAGATAACGATAAAAATTTGTCTGCTTTTATTGTAGAACGTTCGTTTGGCGGAATTACCATGAATGAAGAAGAAAAGAAAATGGGTATCAAAGGCTCATCTACCCGGCAGGTTTTCTTTAATGATTGCAAAGTGCCAGTAGAGAATCTATTATCTACCCGGGAGAATGGTTTTAAAATAGCGGTAAATATCCTCAACATTGGCCGGATTAAATTAGGGGCCGCAGCTATTGGTGCATGTAAACGGATTATTAACACAGCCGTTAATTATGCCAACGAGCGTAAACAATTTGGCATTTCCATTTCCAGGTTTGGAGCTATCAAACACAAAGTAGGCGAAATGGCCACCCGTACCTATGTGAGTGAATCTGCTGCATACCGGGCCGGACAAAACATTGAAGATACGATCAATGCGTTAATTGCGAACGGAATGCCGGAAGCCGAAGCCAAATTAAAAGGAGTTGAGCAGTTTGCCATTGAATGTGCTATTCTGAAAGTGCATGGATCAGAAGTATTAGATTATGTAGCCGACGAAGGAGTTCAAATATATGGCGGCATGGGTTATTCGGCCGAAGCGCCTATGGACCGTGCGTACCGCGATGCCCGGATCAACCGGATTTTTGAAGGTACCAATGAAATTAACCGCTTGCTTTCTGTAGATATGATGCTGAAGCGGGCCATGAAAGGCGAACTGGATCTAATGGGGCCGGCTATGGCTGTTTCGAAAGAGATTATGTCTATCCCGGAAATGGGTGAAGAGGAAGAAGGTTTATTTGTGGCTGAGAAGAAAGTACTGCGGAACCTCAAAAAAGCTATATTAATGGTGGCCGGCGCTGCTGTTCAAAAGTTTATGCTGAAATTATCGCATGAACAGGAAATTATTATGAACATTGCCGATATGGTAATTGAAGTATATGCCACCGAATCAGCTTTATTACGTACCGAAAAATTAATTAGCCAACGGGGCGAAGAAGCTTGTGCGCATCAAAAGGATATGACCTTGCTCTATCTGAATGATGCCGTGGATAGAATAAATACTGCAGGTAAAAATGCCATCAATTCATTTGCTGAAGGAGACGAACAGCGGGTAATGTTGATGGGCCTGAAGCGGTTTACTAAGATTGCTCCAATCAATACAAAAGACACCCGCCGGAGAATAGCGGACCGGTTAATTGCAGAAAATAAATATATTTTTTAACACAGGTAAAACGCAAATCTGAGAAAAGCAGCCATACTTTATATGGCTGCTTTTTTTATACTGTAAAGTTTTCAAAAGAAATCTCATTTAATGAATCATTTACCTGAAGGAAAGAGTATATGAATATAAAGTAATTAACATTTTTAAATCGATTAGCTATGAATACTAAATCATTATTTGCCAATCAGGACATATATAAGCTAGCTCTTGCAGGTTCTACCGTAGTAGTAGGTGCCGCTGTAAAATCCCTATTAAATACCAGCTGGAAAACAGTAGCTAAGAAAAATCCACCACTGAATCCGGCTGCAGCAGATACCAGCTGGAAGGAAGCTATTTTATGGACCATTGTAAGCAGCGCTGCAATAGGTGTAGCCCAGTTGCTAGCCAGAAGAGGTGCAGATGCTTTGTTCCATAAAGCAAATGGAAATGTAGGCGTAAACCGGAATGCTACGTTAGCAGGTTTATAACTCTACAAAGTTTTTCATTCAAACAGAGATAACAGAAATTCATTTTATGTGGGGAGCCTTCTCTATAAAAACAGAAATGCTGTTGAATTTTTTTGAAAAACAGTTGAACAGAATAGATGCTTTATTAGATAAGTATTTATACATTTGAAACTTACTGTATTCTAATTTGTAGTTAGTCTACTATCGAGTTATAATGCGGTGTAATAATCAAAAAGAATCTTTTCTTAAATACACATAAAAAGCAAAAGCCGCTCCTGCATAGAAGCGGCTTTTGCTTTTTATGTGTATAATTTGTTATACTTATATTAAATTTATTTCCGGTTAGCTTCTGCTTTTACAGGGTATTGCTCAGCTACCAGTTCCTGCAAATCTTCGTCAGTAATCAGCTTCTTCTCATCAGCTAATGCAATAAACTTTTTGTACATATCATCCAGTTCAGCTTTATCGAAGCTATACCCTAGTAGCTCCAGGCGATGCTTCAACGCATGGCGGCCACTGCGGGCTGTCAGTACAATAGAAGAAGAAGGAATACCTACTTCCTGTGGGTTAATAATTTCGTAGTTCTCCGCATGCTTCAGGAAACCATCCTGATGAATACCAGAAGAGTGAGCAAAGGCATTTTTACCAACAATAGCTTTATTCGGCTGAACCGGCATACGCATCAGTTCAGAAACCAGTAAACTTGTTGGGTAAATTAATTTTGTATTGATATTTGTATGGAGCTTTAAATCCTGGTGAGTTTTTAGAATCATGGCTACTTCTTCTAAAGAAGTATTACCAGCTCTCTCCCCTATTCCATTCATGGTCACTTCTACTTGGCGGGCACCATTTACCAAGCCTTCCACAGCATTAGCCGAGGCTAAGCCCAGGTCATTGTGGCAATGCACAGATATAGTAGCTTTGTGAACATTCTTTACATGCTCAAATACATATTTAATGCGGTTACCAAACGTATGAGGCAAACAATAGCCGGTTGTATCCGGAATATTTACCACAGTAGCTCCGGCACCAATAACGGCCTCTACCAGTTGCACCAGAAAGTTAAGATCGGCACGTCCGGCATCTTCTGCATAGAATTCCACATCTTCTACAAAGCTTTTCGCATATTTTACGGCCCAAACAGCTTGTTCTAAAATTTTCTCCCGGGTGCTATTAAACTTGTATTTAATATGCATATCGGAAGACCCAATACCGGTATGAATTCTTTTATATTTAGCAAACTTGAGTGCGTCAGCTGTAATTTCAATATCTTCTTTTTTTGCACGTGCTAGTCCACAGATTATTGGATTGCGAACAGCTTTAGATATTTCCACTACCGAATTAAAATCGCCAGGGCTGGAAATAGGGAATCCGGCTTCGAGAATATCTACACCGAGGGCTTCCAGTTCAATAGCAATTTCAATTTTTTCTTTGGTTGTTAACTGGCAGCCAGGAACCTGCTCGCCGTCTCTTAAGGTAGTGTCGAAGATATAGACTCTATCGCTCATGATAAAATGGTTTTGTTAGTAATACCTATACATTCTGTACGCCGATTCAGCGTAAGGAAAGTTTAAAGATTGAAAGTTAAGGATTTATATTAAAAATGTACATTAAATCTTTTCAACAATTTTTTCGCCCATGGCATCGGTGCCTATAATTTTATCAGCAGGAGTAGTGCTATCGGCAATATCTCTGGTGCGGAAACCTTCTTTCAGCGTGGCTTCTACAGCCTTAATTACTCTTTCTGATTCTGCTTTCAGGTTAAAAGAAATATCTAACATTAAAGCTACTGATAGAATGGAAGCCAATGGATTAGCTACTCCTTTACCGGCAATATCATAGGCAGAACCATGGATTGGTTCATACAAACCAGTAATATCTCCTAAAGAAGCGGAGGCAAGCATCCCCATAGAGCCAGCGATCTGCGAAGCTTCATCTGTTAAAATGTCGCCGAATAAATTACCGGTAAGCACTACATCAAAAGATCGAGGATCTTTGATTAGTTTCATAGCGGCTGTATCAATGAACATATGTTCTACTTCCACATCCGGATAATCTTTTGCCATTTCCTGCACCACTTCGCGCCACAGCCTGGAAGATTCCAGTACATTGGCTTTATCTACAGATGTCACTTTTTTCCGGCGGGTTCGGGCAGCTTCAAAAGCACGTTTGGCTATGCGACGTACTTCGAACTTAGAATAGATCATAGTGTCTAACGCTACATTGCCATTGTCGCGGCGTTCACGGGGTTCACCGAAATAGACATCCCCGGTTAGTTCTCTAAAAAATAATATATCGGAACCTTTCAAAATTTCAGGTTTGATACTGGAGGCATGAATGAGTTCATCGAATAATTTGATGGGGCGTAAATTGGCGTACAACCCTAACTCTTTCCGCATTTTTAGTAAGCCCTGTTCTGGACGGACTTTTAACGAAGGATCATTATCGTATTTGGGATGACCTACCGCACCAAAAAGCACGGCATCCGAAGCTTTCAGTTTTTCTAAGGTTTCGTCTGGCAGTGGATTGCCAGTGGCTTCAATGGCTGTATGCCCAATAAGGGCTTCATCGAATGAAAAATGTACACCTGAATTAGCGGTAACTTTTTCCAGCACTTTTTTGCCCCAGGTGGTAACTTCCTTACCAATGCCATCGCCAGGCATTACTACTATTTTGTATTCTCTCACGTTGTTGTTAAGTGGTGTATTAGAATTTAATTTGCAGATTCAAACTGGGTTATTCTATCTTTTAAGCTCAGCAAATAATCTATATCATCATAGCCATTCAATAAACAAGCTTTTTTATAAGGATTAATATCAAAGCTTTCTGAAGAACCATCCGCTAAGATGACTTTCTGCGCTTCCAGATTTACCTCTATTGTAGAATGTGGATCGGCCTCTAATTGTGCCCATATTTTGCTTAAAAACTCATCCGAGACTTGTACTGGCAACAGCCCATTATTGAGGGCATTATTTTTAAAAATATCCGCAAAGAAACTAGAGATTACTACTTTGAAGCCATAATCATGGATAGCCCAGGCAGCATGTTCACGGCTAGAGCCGCAGCCAAAGTTCTTGGCAGCCACCAGGATATCCCCATAATAATTAGGATTGTTGAGGATAAAATCTTTTTTGTTACCATTGTTATCAAACCTCCAGTCGCGGAACAGGTTCTCACCGAAACCTTCACGGGTGGTAGCCTTTAAAAATCTGGCTGGAATAATCTGGTCTGTATCTATATTCTCTATCGGCAGTGGAACTACGGTAGAGGTAAGTGATTTGAATTTCTCTTTTTGCATGAGATAAAAATAAAGGCTGAAAACTTGAAAAGTTTTTTATATCATCTGGTAAAAACTTTTCAAGTTTATAAAATTTATTCAATGAAATTAAATCAATTCCCGCACATCAGTTACTTTACCAGTAATGGCAGCAGCAGCAGCTGAAAGTGGACTGGCAAGGAACGTACGAGCACCTGGTCCTTGGCGGCCTTCAAAATTCCGGTTAGAGGTAGAAATACAATATTTACCAGCAGGTACTTTGTCTTCATTCATTCCCAAACAGGCTGAACAACCCGGGCTTCTTAACTCAAAGCCTGCCTCTTCAAAAACCTTATCCAGTCCTTCTCTGATGGCTTGCTGTTCTACTTGTTTAGAACCTGGAATTACGAGTACCTCTACATTAGCTGCTTTCCTTTTACCTTTTACAAAATCAGCTACCAGACGCAGATCTTCAATGCGGGCATTTGTGCAACTGCCGATAAATACATAATCTAACGATTTACCAAGCAGTTGAGAACCTGGCTCCAGGGCCATGTACTCCAGTGATTTTTTAAACGAAGCTTCTTCACGGTGGTCTTTCAATTCTGCTACCGTTGGAATACGTTCAGTGATACCAATACCCATTCCAGGATTGGTTCCATAGGTAATCATGGGCTCGATATCTTCGGCATTGAAGGTCAATACTTTATCGTATTGGGCTCCTTCATCTGTTTTAAGGGTTTTCCAGTAAGCAATGGCTTCTTCAAACGCTTCACCTTGCGGTGCAAACTTTCTACCTTTTACATAATCGAATGTTGTCTGGTCTGGAGCAATTAATCCGCCGCGGGCACCCATTTCAATGCTCATGTTGCAGATAGTCATGCGGGCTTCCATGGAAAGATTGGTAATAGCCGAACCTGCATATTCTACAAAATAGCCGTTGCCGCCACTGGAAGAAATCTGGGAAATAATGTAGAGAATAATATCTTTTGATAATACGCCTTTACCCAGCTTTCCATTTACCTCAATCCGCATTTGCTTGGGCTTGTACTGCAATATACATTGTGTTGCTAAAACTTGCTCTACTTCACTGGTACCAATACCAAAAGCAATGCTGCCAAAAGCCCCATGCGTAGAAGTATGGCTATCTCCGCAAACCATCGTCATGCCTGGCTGGGTTAATCCCAGTTCCGGACCAATGATGTGTACAATGCCCTGGAATGGGTGAAGCAAGTCGTACAATTCAATGCCGAACTCCCGGCAATTTTTCCGGAGGGTTTCTACCTGAAACCTGGATAAGGCTTCTTTAATCGGCAGGTGTTGATCTTTGGTAGGAACATTGTGGTCGGCGGTAGCCGTTGTTCTGTCAGGGCGGGCAACCGGAATCCCCCGTTTACGCAATCCATCGAATGCCTGTGGACTGGTTACTTCATGAATATAATGCCGGTCAATATATAATACGTCAGGAAAGCCTTCTCTGCGGTTTACCACATGGCTGTCCCATAGTTTATCGAATAAGGTTGTTGCACTCATAGTTTGCCATCCAATGTTAGTAATAGGCTATGTAAAAAATAAAGAATAGGTATCAGATGTAAAATTACTTTATTCATCCGATACCTATAAACTAAGAGCTATATTTTACTTTTTGGGTCTTAATTTTCTCACTTGCAAGCCTGCCTGCCACATTTCTGATTCTCTCAGTTCTTTCAACTCTTGTTCCAGTTTCACTCGGTAATCTGGCTGGCTGTTCAGTTTTATGGTTCTTTCGGCTTCTTTACCAGTGGCTACACTTTCGTATAATTCCTCGAACACCGGAGCTACGGCATCGCGGAATTTATGACGCCAATCTAGGGCACCACGCTGAGCAGTGGTAGAGCAGTTGGCATACATCCAATCCATCCCATTTTCGGCTACCAGCGGCATTAAACTCTGGGTAAGCTCCTCTACCGTTTCGTTAAAAGCCTCACTAGGTGAGTGGCCTCTTTTGCGGAGTATGTTGTATTGTGCTTCAAAAATACCTTGAATAGCACCCATTAAAGTACCTCTTTCGCCGGTTAAGTCACTGTATACCTCTTTTTTGAAATCTGTTTCAAACAAATAGCCTGAACCTACGCCAATACCCATTGCCACTACTTTATCTTTGGCTTTGCCAGTATAATCCTGGAAGATGGCAAAGCTAGAGTTTAAGCCCTGTCCTTCTAAAAATAGTCTCCGCAAGCTGGTACCAGAACCTTTAGGAGCTACCAGAATAACGTCTACATTTTTAGGTGGAATAATACCAGTTTGTTCTTTGTAGGTAATACCAAATCCGTGAGAGAAATACAAAGTTTTGCCTTCTGTCAGGTATTTGCTAACTGTTGGCCACATAGCAATTTGTCCGGCGTCAGATAGTAAGTAACAAATAATCGTACCTCTCTGTAATGCTTCTTCGATTTCAAACAAGTCTTTGCCTTCTACAAAACCATCTTTCACCGCATGATCCCAAGATTTAGAGGGCTTCCGTTGACCAACGATTACATTAAATCCATTGTCACGCATGTTTAACGACTGGCCTGGGCCTTGTACACCATAGCCAATAACAGCAATGGTTTCGTTCTTCAACACTTCACGTGCTTTTTCGAGGGGGAACTCTTCTCTAGTCACTACATTTTCTTCAACCGTTCCGAATTTAATTTTTGCCATGTTTAGTTAATAATTGAAAAGGGGTTTAAAAAATAATATAAATTGAATTAAGATTATGTAAGCCAACAGGTTGTAATAATATTGATTAATTACCTCATCGAGGGCTTCTTACTTTTATTTTGCTTGTCCAAAATAAAAGTAACAAAACAAAAAGACAGCACCAACAGAGATTTTTTTACGCCTGAAAAGGCAGGCCCACAGCCTCTGGCAACTGCACATGCCCAAAAAGTCCGCGCTGTTACTGCACCACCTATCGCACAAGAATTACATCTTAAAAAGTATAATCTGTAACCAGCATATGAGCATACCAGCACATCTGTTTTATTCCTTTACTAAAGAATTGGCGCTCAGTTCTTCCAGTTCTTTGAGGAAAGTTTCTGTCCGTCGCTTTGATTTGGATATGGAAATCCGCCCGGACCGCACAAATTCCGATACGCCATAGGCCTTCAGTTCTTCAAACAGCTTTTGCGTTTCTGACTTACGGCCGGTTTTCTCTATAATAATATATTCTCTTTCGATTACTAATATCCTTGCAAAATTATCGCGGATCAGTTTTTCTATCCGGTTGTTGCTATCATTGAGGAAAGGCTCTAAGGGCACTTTGTATAAAGCCAGTTCCTGAAAGTGCGTTTCTTCTTCCTCATATAAAAAAGCGCCCAGCACTTCAATCAGTTTTCGGACCTGTTTTACCAGTTTCTCAGCCCGTTCACGGGTAATTTTTACTACAATGGTATAGCGGCTTACACCAGCTACTTCTGATTCAGAAACATTAATGCTTTCAATATTTATTTTCCGGCGGGTAAAGATAATAGTAATGGCATTTAATAATCCACTTTTATTTTCAGTTAGCACAGAAATTACAAAAAGTTTTACTTCTGTACTATAGCCATTTGGATGTTCCATGGGGTAAATTTATTCTTTTTCAGGGAAGGTTTGTTAAATTTTGAAGTGAATCTCCCTTTTATAGGAGATTCATCTATATAATTTGTATTGAGCTGCCTTTTACTCTAAACGGATATTTCCTACTGAATCTCCGGCAGGAACCATTGGGAATACGTTTTCTTCCTTCTCTACCACTACTTCCAGTAAATAGGGTCCGTTGTGGTCCAGCATCGTTTGAATAGATTGCTTCAACTCTTCTCGTAAAGAAACTTTAGCAGCATTGATATAAAAACCTCTGGCAATGGCTACAAAATCCGGGTTGGTCATTTCAGTGGCAGAGTAGCGCTTATCGAAAAATAGCTGCTGCCACTGGCGAACCATACCTAAGAAGCTGTTATTGAGAATCACTATTTTAGCGCCAATATTAAACTGAAAGATAGTACCTAATTCTTGTAAGGTCATCTGAAAGCCACCGTCGCCGATAATAGCCACTACCTGTTTATCTGGCCTTCCTATTTTGGCACCCATAGCTGCCGGTAAAGCGAAACCCATAGTGCCTAATCCGCCAGAGGTAACATTGCTGTCTGTGGTATTATATTTATAATACCGGGAAGTTGCCATCTGATGTTGTCCTACATCGGTTACTACAATGGCTTCGCCTTTAGTCATTTCAGAAATAACGTTTACTACTTCTGCCATTAACAAACCTCCTTCAGCTGGGTGCAAGGCTTTATTTACTACTTTTTCATACTCAATTTTATCACACTCCCTGAATTCATTTACCCACTTATCATGCTTGTTTTCTTTTAGTTTGGGTAATAAGGCTTTCAAGGCAGCTTTTGCATCGGCATTAATAGCAACTGTTGTTTTTACATTTTTATCGATCTCCGATGGGTCAATTTCAATATGAATTACCTTGGCTTGTCTGGCATACGTTTTTAAATCGCCGGTTACCCGGTCGTCGAAACGCATACCAATGGCAATTAACAAGTCACATTCATTGGTTTTTACATTTGGGCCATAGTTGCCATGCATCCCTAGGTAACCCACATACAAGGGATGATTACATGGAAAAGCAGATAAGCCTAGTAAGGTAGAAGCTACCGGAACCCCTGCTTTTTCAGCCACTGCCAGTAATTCTTTCTGTGCACCAGATATTAAAATGCCATGGCCTGCCAGAATATATGGTTTTTTAGCAGCATTAATCAATTTAGCAGCGGCTTCTATATCATCGTTATTTACCTTTGGATACGGAGCATAACTTCTGATTTTTTCGCATTTCTTGTAAGTATATTCAAATTTGGCAAACTGTACATCTTTGGTAATATCTATCAATACCGGGCCGGGGCGGCCAGTTCTGGCGATAAAGAAAGCTTTGGCTATCACTTCAGGTAGTTCTGTTACATCGGTAACCTGATAATTCCATTTAGTGACCGGCATAGAAATACCTAGTACATCTGTTTCCTGGAAAGCATCTGTCCCCAAAAGTGGCGTGGCAACCTGGCCAGTAATACACACCATTGGCGTAGAATCTATCTGTGCATCGGCAATACCAGTAATCAAGTTAGTAGCCCCAGGGCCTGACGTAGCAAACACTACTCCTGTTTTTCCGGTTACGCGGGCATAGCCTTGGGCTGCATGCGTAGCCCCCTGTTCATGACGCACTAAAATATGCCTCAATCTATCCTGATATCCATACAGGGCATCATAAATGGGCATAATGGCACCGCCCGGATAACCAAAAATCGTATCTACTCCCTCTTCCAGTAAGCCCAGTAAAAGTGCTTCTGCACCTGATACAATTTGACTTACTTGTTTTTCTGATTGATCGCTTAAAGTTTGCTTGGTTAATGCTTCCATGTTTCGTTAATTATAAATCTGTCACGCATCCTTCAGAAGCTGAAGAAACGGTTTTAATGTATTTTCTTAGTACCCCGGATGTTGCTTTCAATGGTGGAGCTACCCAGGCAGTTTTTCTGCGGGTAATTTCCTCTCCGGATACGGCTAAGTCTATCGTATTATTTACGGCATCTATTACTATTCTGTCTCCATTTTTTACTAAGGCAATAGTACCTCCATCCTGCGCCTCTGGTGTGATGTGGCCTACTACAAAGCCATGTGTACCTCCAGAAAAGCGGCCATCAGTAATTAAGGCTACGCTGTTTCCTAATCCTGCTCCCATGATAGCACCTGTTGGTTTTAACATCTCTGGCATACCTGGTCCACCTTTAGGTCCTACATAGCGGATTACTACTACATGGCCGGCCCTTACTTTACCAGTTAAAATTCCGTCATTTAGTTCATCTTCCGAGTCAAAAACAATGGCTTCACCGTCGAATTTTTCTCCTTCTTTGCCAGTTATCTTGGCTACCGCTCCCTGTTCGGCCAGATTACCAAATAAAATTCGGATGTGTCCGGTTTCTTTAATAGGGTTGCTGAATGGACGGATAATATCTTGTCCGGCCGGCATATCTTCTACTTGTTCCAGGTTTTCCCGTAAGGTTTTTCCAGTTACGGTCAGGCAGTCTCCGTTAATAATTCCTTCTTTCAAAAGCATTTTCAGAATGGCTGGCACCCCTCCCACCGCATCCAGGTCTTCCATCATGTATTTACCGCTGGGTTTCAGGTCTGCCAGAAGTGGCACTTCATCATTCACCTTTTGGAAATCTTTCAGAGACAATTTTACACCTACAGATTTAGCAATGGCTAGTAAGTGTAGCACTACATTGGTAGAACCTCCTAGAATGGTAGTAAGCTTAATAGCATTCAGGAATGACTCATAGGTCATGATGTCTTTCGGCTTAATGTCTTTCTTGAGTAATTCTAATATGGCCGGGCCTGCCATGCGGCATTCTTGTTTTTTCCGTTCACTTAAAGCAGGGGAAGAAGAACTATAGGGTAAGCTCATGCCCATCGCTTCAATAGCCGAAGCCATGGTATTAGCTGTATACATGCCACCGCAAGCCCCGGCACCTGGAATAGAATTCTTTATTACTTGTTTAAAATCTTGTTCTGAGATAGTACCTGCCGATTTTTTGCCTAAAGCTTCAAACGCAGAAACAATATTTAATTTTTCGCCTTTATACAAGCCTGATTTAATGGTTCCGCCATACACCATCAATGACGGACGGTTCAGCCGGCTCATAGCTATCATGGCACCAGGCATATTTTTATCGCAACCTACCACGGTTATAAGGCCATCGTAATAATGAGCACCGGAAATAGTCTCTATGGAATCGGCAATAATGTCGCGGGAGGGTAAGGAATACGACATGCCGTGTGTTCCCATGGAAATACCGTCGCTTACGCCTATGGTATTGAAAATAAGGCCGACGAGTTTAGTATCCAACACACTTTTTTTGATCTGGGCAGCCAGTCCATTCAGGTGCATATTACAGGTATTTCCTTCATACCCGGTACTGCAAATACCTACCTGCGCTTTAGACATATCTTCTTCGGTGAATCCTGCGCCATACAGCATCGCCTGGGAGGCTGGCTGTGTTTCGTCCTGCGTTAAGGTGGCACTGTATTTATTGAGTGGCTGTGTAGAGGTGTTTTGGGAGGTTTCCATTAAAAATTCTTTATGTACAATAAGGGGTTAAACAATAGGTAGTTTGTTTTATATAATAGTATAAGCCGGATCGTGGTAGTTCCGCACAAAATGCTTGAAATCTCTTTCCAGTTCGTAGGTAATGGTATGGTGATATTCCTTCTTATATTGAATTTTGTTTACAGATTTGATGGGAGCTATTTCTACGGCGGTTCCTGTCAGGAAAGCAGCGTCTGCGGCATATAATTCATCAGTAGTAAACAATTTTTCAATTACCTCAATCTCCTTCTCTTTGGCCATCTCCATAACGGCTCCCCGGGTAACACCGGGTAATATATTTCCACGGGGAGGCGTATATAATTTGCCATTTTTTTCAATAAATAAGTTAGAGGCGGCGCCTTCGGCTACAAATCCATTCTGGTCCAGTAGAATAGCTTCATCATAGCCAGCATTACGGGCTTCGGTGGAAGCTAGAATGGAATTTACATAGTTACCACAGGTTTTGGCTTCTACTGGAAAAGCTTTGGGACTTGGCCGCATAAATGAAGAAATATACACATGAATGCGTTTATCACCTAAGTACTTGTCCCATTGCCAGGCGGCTATAAATAAATTAGACGTAGAATCTTTTTTTACCTGTAAGCTCATATTTTCATCCATATAAATTAAAGGACGGATATAGGCATCTTCCAGGTTATTTTTTTCTAACAGCAAATAAGTGGCTTGAATTAATTCCTCTATATGCAAAGAATGAGGAATTTGCATGAGTTGTGCCGAGTGTAGCAAACGTTCGTAATGCTCTCTGGCTTTAAACAGTCTGGTGCCATGCTGTGTGTGGTAAGAACGGATTCCTTCAAATACACCCATTCCGTAATGAACGGTTTGTGAATACAAGCTGCACGTAGCCTCTGACGCCTTCACAAATTTGCCGTTCAGGTAAACAATCGAATCTTTCGTATGATACATTCCGCTTTTAAAAAATTTTGTTTCGTTCGTTGGTAACTATACTTACAAAAAAAGCCTTCCCCATTCATGGAAAGGCTTTTCATTATACATAGATTACCTGTTGTTTACTTATAAAAGTAGAGCAACAAGCATTTTTAGAATATTTTCTTGACAATGTATGCATATCCCTTATTAGATAAAAAAGCCTTTCTGTTTGAGAAAGGCTTACGTATATAATACACCTTTCTCATGCTACTGAAGTACCACCAGTAGAATGAGAAGAAGGAATAAATTGACTCTATTTAAGTTCATTTCAATCTAAAAAGTGGGTTAAGTTTGCTAAAATTCCTCATTTATGCAAAAAATATTACAGAAAATTTTGATTATTATTGAATATATAATATTTACTTTTGGATAAGTCCTATTTTTAATTTTTGTCTTAGGTTTAACGTAAAAATGCTTAGCGTATAATTATTCATATATAGTTTATAGTCACATCGTTAAATTTGGTTACTTGAGTAGATATACCTACTCAATTTTCAGAACAATTTTACCAAATTGTTCTTTGTTGTCCATTCGCCGTAAAGCCTGTTCGGCTTCTTCCCAGGGAAATATCTTGTTTACAACCGGCCTCAGTTGATGTTGAATAATAAAATATACCATTTGCCCAAATTCTTCCTCCGATCCCATGGTAGCACCCAGAATGGAAAGCTGTTTCCAGAAGATCCGTTGAGGCACCAGTTCTTTAATTACCCCTTGGGTACCTCCATAGATGGCAATTCTTCCTCCTACAGCGGCAATGTCTACCAACTTTGCAAAGCCTTCTCCGGCTGAACTATCTATTAGTACATCAAAGCCTCCGGTCTGTTTTTTTAGCTCATCCGCCCAGTCAGGTGAAGTATAATTGGTACCACCTATAGCGCCCATTTCTTTGGCTCTGGCAATTTTTGCTTCTGAACTGGAAGTAACATACGCTTGAGCACCTATAGCTAACGCATATTGCAGAACAAACAGGGCTACGCCTCCCCCAATGCCGGTAATTAATACTTTCTCGCCTTTTTGCACCTGTGCCCGGCTAATTAATGTCCGGTAGGCAGTAAGGCCGGCTAATGGCAGGGCTGCAGCTTCTTCAAAACTCAGGTGTGCTGGTTTATCAGCCAGATACCGCGTAGCTACTTTTACATATTGTGCAAAAGTGCCTTCATCCGGCAACCCTAATATTTTAAAACTTTTCCCCTGCCCCTTCGGATTATTGCCCCAGTTATGACTAGGATTAATAATAATTTCTTTTCCTACCCAATGTTTTTCGGCTTCACTGAACGCCTCCACCACCACCCCTGCCCCATCTGAACCCAGAATAGACGGATATTTAATACCTCCATACTGGCCTTTCTGAATCCATACGTCCCGGTGATTAAGAGCTGCGGCTTTCACCTGTACCAGTACTTCCCCAGGCTGTAGAGAGGGCGTTGATACTTCTTTTATAGCTAGTGGCTGGTGTAAACCTTCTAAAACAAGTGCTTTCATAGGTTAAAAATTTTTGTAAGGAGGAGGCTACTGAGTAAATAATCTAACACGTACTAAGCCTATTATTGTTTATATTCGTGTGGAAAGTAAAAAAGCAAAAGCATACCTGCATATGCAAGAAATTCTAGCCCCAATTCCTCAAAAGCTAACTTCACCAAGACTTATGCTACGCCCGTATCAGGAGGGTGAAGGCGCTATGGTATATCAATTGGTAGCCAGTAACCGAGACAGATTAATAGATCATTTCCCGAAAACCATTACTCAACTCACGGATGAAGCACGGGGAGAGTTGTTTATAAAAAATAAACTTGCTGAGTGGCATGCACAAAAGGGTTATGTATTTGGCATGTGGGAGGCAAGTGGGCAGCAGTATATCGGACAAATATCAGCCAAAAACATAGACTGGGAAATACCCCGGGCAGAGCTTTCTTATTATATAGATCAGGCCTATGAAGGGAAAGGATTTGTAAAGGAAGCCTTGTTACTACTGATTAAATTTTGTTTCGACCATTTGCACACACAAAAACTATTTATACGCACAACCCCCACCAATACCCGTAGCGGCAAACTAGCCGAAAGCTGTGGCTTCCGAAATGAAGGGATTATCCGGAAAGATTTTTTAACATACGATAAGACGTTATCCGACGTAGTGTACTATGGAATGACGGCAGAGGATTACCATTCATCACTATAGTTTATAATTTTAATTATTATTAATGTATTTATAATCAGCAACTTACGACATGTAATTCTTTGATGTATAAAGAAAATTTGAGAAAGTGCTTGACTTTACTAAACACTGTTCAGTATATTTGTGTCGTTAAGTTTTAAGAATGGGAATTTCAGAGAGAAAAGAACGGGAGAAGCAGGAAATGCGGGATTTAATTTTAAATGCCGCCACAGCTATGTTTATTGAAGAAGGCTATGATAAAACATCTATCCGCAAGATTGCTGATAAGATAGAATATAGTCCGGCTACTATTTATTTGTACTTCAAAGATAAAGATGAGATTTTCCATGCCATTCATGACAAAGGCTTTGATAAGTTTTTTGCCTTAATGGAAACAACCAGATCTATTGAAAATCCCTTCGACCGCCTGATAAGGTTATCGGATCTATACATAGATTTTGCGTATGAAAATCCGGAGTATTATGATCTGATGTTTATTATGATGGCTCCTATAGAAGCTCTCACACATAATAATGAGGACTGGACCTGCGGATTTCAGGCGTATAACTTTCTGAAAGCATTAATTAAAGAATGTATGGATGAAGGGCTAATGAAAGAAATGGATGTAGAGGTTGCGGCTCTATCCATATGGTCATTTAAACATGGCATGACCTCCCTGGCCATTCGTAATAGGTTTAAAATGTATAGTGAGGCAGAGGTAAAAAAGCTTATGAAAGAATCATGCGATATGATGCTTGATCTGTTCCGGAAAAAGTAAAAAATTTTGCTTATAACTAAACGGTGTTCATAAAATAAATATCGTTCATATTCGACTACTATTCAAAGCCAGATTCATACACTTCAGCTACAAAAGCATAGCATTCACCCCAATAAGGCGTGCTAACTGGGTTCCGGAATTGTATACTTACCATAAAAGGAGAAAATAACAAGCACTTACACATAAACAATAAACTCTTATGCAACCCAATCGTTTCTTCATAGTCTTTCTGCTGATTGGCACCGCATGCATTCAAGCTTTTTCGCAAAGCACTATTCTCAATGCTTATGTAGAAGAAGGCGTGCACACTAACCTGGCTTTAAAACAGCAAACCATTAGCCTTGAAAAAAATATTGCTGCTCTGCAAGAAGCAAAAGCTTTATTTCTGCCCACCCTAGATTTGGATGCCCGTTATTCCAGAGCTGCCGGAGGCAGGTTAATAGAGTTTCCGATCGGAGATATTCTTAATCCGGTGTATAGCACCTTAAACCAGTTAACGGAGAGCAACCAGTTCCCTACCCTCAACAACGAAGCTATTCCTTTCTTGCGTCCACAGGAACATGAGACCCGCTTACGGTTTGTACAGCCCATTCTGCAGCCAGGTATTTTATACAACCAGCAAATCCGCCATACCCAGGTAGACATACAGAGCAATGCTGTTGCTGTATACAGGAGGCAACTGGAAGCCGATATCCGCAGCAGTTACTATACTTACCTGAAAACCATCCGGGTGATAGACTTATACAAAAAAGTACAGCAGTTGCAGCAGGAAAATATAACCTTTAATGAAAAGCTATTTAATAACGACAAAATCACCTACGATGTAATCTATGCCTCCAAAGCAGACCTAAGCGAAACAGAGCTGAAACTGGCCGAAGCTGAAAAAAACCGAAAGGTAGCGGCAGCTTACTTTAACTTCCTGCTCAATAAATCTTTGGATACAGAAATACAGGCAGACACCGTATTTGCTTTTAAAGACGTAGTACTTCCAGGAGAAGAAGAATTAATATCTCTGTCTTTACAAAACCGCGAAGAATTAAAGCAATTAAGTAGTGGTATTGTTGCCTCTGAGCAAAACGTAAAACTGAATAGAAGCCGGGCATTGCCCACATTAAACCTGGTGTTAGATTATGGCTTTCAAGGCACCAGATACAGCTTTACCAGTAACGACGATTTTGTACAAGGATCATTGCTGCTAAACTGGCGCATTTTCGGAGGTCTGCAAAACCGCAGCCGAATTACCCAGGCCACCTTAGATAAACAACGTTTGCAAACCCAGCAAAGCGAGCTGCAAAACCAGATTAAACTTCAGGTAACAACCGCTGCCGAAAATGCCAAAGTAGCCAGGCAAAGCATCCAAACAACTACCGAACGCCTGGAAAGTGCCCGCAAATACTTCAGTATAGTGAATAAAAAATACCGGGAAGGAGCCGCCTTATATATAGAGTATTTAAGTGCCCTCACTACCCTCACCAATGCAGGTATCAGCAAAATAGTGGCCGAATACGATTACCAGATCAAACTCATTGAACTTAACCGCATAGCCGCCAGATAGAATAATGACGCATGATGCGTAACGAATGAATACTATTCGGTGATTCTCAAAAAACTATAATCCTTTATCCGCACATCAACACACCCGCACATCAACTTTATCCCTATGAAAAATACAGCAAATATCTTCTACATGGGCATATGGGTTTTGGGTATATATGCCTGTAGCCCAAATCAAGCAAAAGAAAACACCATTACAGAAGAAAAGGTACCGGTAAAAACACAGCAGGTGCATGCCCAGACTATTACACAGCCTATTAGTACAAGTGGCTTACTAGCTTCCAAGCAAGAGGTAAAATTGTCTTTTAAAACAGGCGGCATTATTCAGTCCATAGCTGTAGATGAAGGGCAGACGGTAAAAAAAGGCCAGGTGCTGGCAAGCCTGAATTTAACAGAAATCAATGCACAGGTGAGCCAGGCCGAGCAGGCATTTGACAAAGCACAGCGGGATTTGAACCGGGCGCAAAACTTATATGCTGATAGTGCGGCCACTAAAGAGCAGGTACAAAATGCCACCACCGGGCTGGAAGTAGCTTCCGCTACGCTGCAATCCGCCAGATTTAACCGGCAATATTCAACCATTTATGCACCGGAAAACGGACAGATTCTAAAACGGTATGCTGAAAGTGGAGAGCTGCTTTCTCCAGGTTCGCCGGTATTTGTGTTTGCTTCTGCTAGCAAAGAACAGTGGATTCTGCGTACAGGTGTATCTGACAGGGACATGGTACGGATAACCTTAGGAGATAAAGCCACAGTACAATTCGATGCTTACCCCGGAACAGATTTCCCAGCTACGGTAACAGAAATAGCCCAGATGGCCGATGCGTCCAAAGGTACTTTTGAAGTGGAGCTGACTGTAGATCCGCAAGGGAAAAAGCTGGCAACTGGTATGGTAGCCAAAGTACAAATACTTCCTTCCCAGAAAGTAGCCGCTGTAATAGTGCCAATAGAGGCTTTGATAGAAGCAGATGGTGAGAAAGGATTCGTGTATGTGCTGAGTGATGACAAGCAGACAGTAACGAAAACAGCCGTAACACTGGCCGGAATTTATGATAATCAGGTAGGAATTAGCAGCGGTTTAGAGGAGAACACCACCATCGTTACGGAAGGAAATAATTACCTGACTGAAAGTTCCAAGGTGAAAGTAATAACCCAGCCCACGGCTGTTAGCCAGGTTAAATAATCTTTTATAGCATAGGATTTAAACCCTACGCTATGAATGAGCACTACGCTATTTATCTCTCACACTATCAAGATATAGTTATGAAAATTGCTGAATTTTCTGTGAAAAATTACCAGTTCACCATTATCATTTTCATTATGGTATTGGCACTGGGCTTGAATTCGCTGTTTAATATGCCCCGCGGCGAAGATCCTACCTTTAAATCTCCACAATTCGGAGTGGTCGTTGTGTATCCGGGTACCAGTCCTACGGATATGGAGGAGCTGGTGGTAGATCCATTAGAGGAAAAGCTAAATGAACTGGACGACATTAAAAACATCCGGGCAGATATTGACGATGGTCTGGCGGTAATCCGCGTGGAGTTTACCTATGATGCTGATCCGGATAAAAAGTATGACGAGGTGCTCCGGGAGATAAATAACTCTCGCAGCAGCTTGCCTGAAGGCATTATTGATCTGCACGTGCAAAAGTTTACTCCTTCTGATGTAAATATTCTGCAAGTAGCCCTTATTTCGGAAACAGCTCCTTACAAAGTCCTGGAAAAACAGGCAGAAGAATTACAGGAACGCCTGGAAAAAATTAAAAGCCTGAAAAACATCGATACCTGGGCCTTTCCGGAGCAGCAGGTACGCATTTCAGTAGACTTAGGTAAAATGGCCTCTTACCGCATAGGGTTGAACAAAGTGCTGGGAGCTATTCAAAGTGAAAATGCTAATATTCCCGGAGGTAGCATAGAAGCGGGCACGAAGAAGTTCAATGTAAAAACCAGTGGCGACTATGCCTCTATTGACGAAATCCGGAATACAGTGATTCAATCATCCGGTGGGCAGACTATTTACCTGAAAGATATAGCCGATGTAAATTTCAACTACGAGAATGAGAGCTACCTGGCCAGGCTCAATGGAAAACGGGCTGTATTTGTTACCGCCAGCCAGAAAGATGGCATGAACATTTACCACGTCCGTGACCAGGTAAATCCGGTACTGGAAGCCTTCCAGAAAACCTTGCCAGCTACCATTCAATATGAAAAAAGCTTCGATCAGTCGGAAAGTGTGGCACACCGCTTATCTGGCTTCACCAGAGACTTTGCTATTGCCATATTTCTTGTACTGTTAACTCTACTCCCCTTGGGTTTCCGGGCTTCCGTAGTGGTCATGATCTCCATTCCATTATCCCTGGCTATTGGACTGGCCTTACTGGACTTTGCCGGATTCAGCATTAATCAATTAAGTATTGTAGGGTTGGTTGTCGCCTTAGGGTTATTGGTAGACGATTCTATTGTGGTAGTAGAGAATATTGCCCGTTACTTACGAATGGGCTACCGCCCGAAAGATGCTGCCATTGCTGCTACCAGGCAAATTGGTGTGGCCGTATTGGGATGCACGGCTACGTTAATCTTTGCCTTTTTGCCGCTGATGTTTTTACCCGAAGCTGCCGGGGATTTTATCCGCAGTTTACCGATGGCTGTCGTTACCACCGTACTGGCTTCCTTATTCGTATCGCTTACAATTGTGCCTTTCTTATCTAGCCTGATTTTGAAAGAGGAAGCACATGAAGAAGGCAATTTCTTCTTGAGAGGATTAAAACAATTGATTGGAGGCTCATACCGTCAACTGCTGAATAAAGCTATTGCTTATCCGATTGCTACTTTATTCATAGCATTGGCCATTTTTGTAGGAAGCCTGGCCCTGGTTCCGGTAGTTGGGTTCAGCTTGTTTCCTAAATCCGATAAGCCTCAGTTTTTAATTACCGTTGAAACTCCGCTGGGTACCAGCCTTTATGAAACAGACCGCATTGCCAGAGAGGTAGAAAAAGTGTTGAATACCAAAAAGGGCATAAAAAACTATGCCACTAACGTGGGGCGGGGCAATCCGCGGATCTATTATAATGTGATTCAGAAGAATGAGTCGGCCAACTTTGCTGAGATTTTTGTACAGCTGGAGAATATGCCCCCCAAGGAGATTGAACATTTTGTAGACGAATTGCGGGTAAACTTTACCGATTATCCCAATGCCAAAATTCAGGTGAAACAGTTTGAGCAAGGCCCACCCATAGATGCGCCTATTGCTATCCGTATCTTCGGTGAAGACCTAGACTCTCTGCGTTCACTGGCTTTCAAAGTAGAGCATATAATTAAAAATACACCTGGAACCATCTATGTAGAAAATCCGCTTACCACGCTGAAAACCGATTTGCAGGTACGCATCAATAAAGATAAAGCAGGTATATTAGGCATTCCAGTAAGTGAAATTGACCGCACCATCCGGATGGGTATTGCCGGTTTACCGGTGGGCATGTTCCGGCAGGATAATGGAGACGAATACCAGATTAATGTAAGCCTGCCCCGAGGCAACCGCCAGACCATGGCCGCTTTTGATCAAATGTATGTGCATTCTGGAACAGGCACGCTGGTTCCGTTGCGACACCTGGCCGATGTGCAGCTGAAAGCCTCCCCTACCATTGTCCGCCACTACGACAAAGACCGCTATGTTACAGTAAACGCATTTGTAAGAACAGGCTACCTGACAGACAATGTGACCACAGAAATTCTTCAGAAACTGGATACGTTTGACTTTCCGGATGGATACCGCTACATGCCTGCCGGAGAACTGGAGAGCCGCCAGGAATCTTTCGGTGGACTGGGTACCATCGTAATTGTAACTGTATTTGGTATTCTGGCTATTCTGATTCTGGAGTTTAAAACATTCAAAAGCACGTTAATTGTATTATCCGTTATTCCATTGGGTATTATTGGTGCAGTGCTGATGCTGTTGTTTACCGGCAACTCGTTCTCTTTCACAGCTACCATTGGCTTAATTGCGTTGGTTGGCATAGAAATCAAAAACTCCATTCTGCTGGTAGATTATACCAACCAGTTACGGCAAAATGGAATGGGTTTGGACGAAGCAATCCAGGAAGCCGGGGAAACCAGATTTATCCCGATCATCTTAACTACTTTAACAGCTATTGGTGGTTTAATCCCTTTGGTGTTAGAAAACTCACCACTATATTCTCCACTGGCCCTGGTGATTATCGGTGGTTTAATAAGCTCTACCTTACTTACCAGGGTAGTTACCCCAGTATTATACAAATTATTGCCACCCAGAGTGGAAGTAGCAAAAGAGGCCGCTGTATTGGCGTAGATTGATTAGTAATGTGTGTTATAATAGAAAGGAGCTTAAATAGCTCCTTTTTAGTTGATGGAAACACCCTAAGAAAAAGACTATGTGCTAACATTAAACATAACCTAGCCCATTCTCCGTATACTGATCAATAATTTAGGTAAGATGATGGAAAAGAGAAACGGACCCTGGACAATTCAATCTACTCAGAATAAATACAAAGATGAGTTTTTAGAACTATGTGTAGACCAGGTAATTAAGCCCAATGGGGAACCAGGACAATATGCAACGGTAAAATTAAAGTCTGGTGTAGCCATTTTGCCTATAGATGAACATGGCCATGTATATCTCACCAAACAATTCCGCTATGCTATAGGAAAAGACAGCCTTGAAGTGATCAGCGGAGGAATAGAGGAAGAAGGAGAACCGCTGGAAGCTGCCAGACGTGAAGCTAGGGAAGAATTAGGTATTCAGGCAAAACAATGGATAGAGGCAGGGTATTTTCACCTGGAAACATCTATGATAAAAGGCCCGGTGTATCTATATATGGCAAAAGACCTGCAATTTACCGATACTTCTCAGGATGATACGGAGGACGTAAAAAAGGTGAAGATGAGCTTAGATGAAGCCGTTCAACTAGTAATGGATAGCAAAATTACTCATGGCCCCAGTTGTGTGTTACTGCTGAAAGCACAAAAGATGTTGAAATAATCTTTCCGGCTTCTACTCAATTTTTGCTGGAGTTATTCTATTTATAAGCACTTTTAAACAAAATATCCATACTTGGTAGTAAAGCCAAACGTTGTGAATAGTAGCTTTACTGCTATGAGCAAAAAGAACCGCCTTCGAAATGGTATTATCCTTGGAATTTTAGCCCTTTTAGGATATATCCTTTATGACAGCTTCTCGCAACCAAGTACCGGGGATTTAAGTGGAGAATTTAAAGAAGTAGCTTTTTACCGGAATGAAAACAACACCGGGCCAGTTAACAGAATATATGCCGTCACACTCAAAGATACACTCTGGCAGCAAATGCAAACCTATGGTGAGTTGATGCCGCATACCAAATATGGCACAACAAAAGTTTATTACTTTTTACAAAGTACGCCTGCTCCCACCCATGTATCTGCCGGTAAAGACAATTTTGAGGACACCTACAAACCTTATTGCCTTGCCGTCTTTGAGAAAGATGCCTTAAGCCGGGTATCCTTCAAAAAATATCCTTTTAGGTAAGCAATGTATCTTTCAGGGGGGATAGTGTTCAGCGTTTCTAGATATATGACAGGTAATTTACCTGCCTATCTATGAGTAGCCAGCACTCTACCGGATTAATTGAACGGCACCTTCTTTTGTATACACTCTGCCGGAAAAATCCCGGACCCGTACAGAGTATACGTATTTTCCGGGTGGGGCTTCTTCATTGCGGTAAGTTCCATCCCAACCGTTTTCCGGTGCATCAGATTGAAATACTACTTCTCCCCAGCGGCTGTAAATAGTAAGCGTGAATTCACTGATAAATAACCCTTTGGTTGTAAAAATATCATTTAACCCGTTTCCATCAGGTGTAAAGCCAGTTGGCAGATGTACTTGTACTGGTTGTACGAGTTCTACAATGTTAGAATAGGCTGAATCTATCTGGCCATTGACAGGCAGGGCTAGTATCCGGAAACGCAAGATTTGTGTAGTCGTATCAATCACCTGGCCTTCAAACTGGGTAGTAAGAGACGTACCCATCGACTGAGAATTGTATACATTTCCTTGTGCATCAACCCGTTCCAGAATATATCCGCGAACTCCTCCGGGCCACTCCCGGTAAGCTGTCCAGTCGAGTTGAACGGTGGATGAGGTAGTAGTTTGCGTAAGTAAAACCGGGCAGGCAAGTATACTTTCGGCGGAGGTATTGCCACAGGTATTGGTATACTGAATGCGGTAACAATACGTATTAGCTGGAGTTATCGGATTCCCAGTATTATCCAGATAGGTATTGCTGGTGGTACGGTCCAGTTCCCGGAAAGCACCCCCATTATCCGAACGGAAAATGACAAATTCTTCTGCTTGCTGTCCTCCTGGTAATTCCCAGGTAAGGAGTGCAAAATTTCCAGTTTGTACAGAAGCTGTTAAGTTTTGTATAGCTGGAGGCGTATCAGTAGAAATGGCTCTTACACAGCTTTGAGTAGAAGTAGATTGAGCCCCGTTGCTATAGTTTGCTACTACCTGATAACAATATTCATCCGGACATCTAACACCAGCATCTATATAGGTCCGTTGGTTAATGTCTGTTATAGCTGTTAATGCTTGTCCATTGCGGTAAATGGTGAATCCCTGGAGTAAAGGCAAAGAATTAATCTGCCAGGAAACAACATTCTGATTATTGGTAGTAGTCGTTGTAAGAAGGATGCTGCTGATTTCATCGGAGCGTAGCTGGTTGCCGCAAACATCTACAGCAGCTACCTGAAATGTATAAAGCTCAGTGCTCACATCTACCGTATTTACCGCTTGCTGAAGCGGGTTTGCTGGTGGATTGTTAACAGCTGCTATTTCCTGATAAGCCCCGTTGGTACCAGTTTTCTGGTAAATTCTATAGTTCAGATGATTATTGGTCTGAAAATCTAACACTACATCGGTAAAGCTGTTAGCCGTGAGTGTATTAATAATGGGTTTTACTAAAGCTTGTATAGGGGTAATAGTCTGGCTGCTGGAGCTACCTGCACACGCCAGATTAGTTGGCCTGGTAATATGCTGCCCGGTAACGGTAATGGTGCGGAGAGTTACATCCGGATAAGTTCGCCGGGCAGTTGTGTTTGGCGTTACAACCTGGGTAGAACCATCGCCAAAGTTAATCAGGTACGAATCATAATTTGTATCGGTAATGCCAACTTCTACAGTCCGGCCGGCACAGGTGCTTAGTACAAAGGCAGGTGGAGGTGTGTCTAAGACTTCAATATAATCAACTCTAGTCAGGGTATCTCCTCCATTAGAAGATTCAAAGTTGCCAATCTGTCGGATGGTATAAATGCCGGGCGTGGTATAAGTAAAAGAGGTATTGTTCGTAAAATTTCCATTTCCGTAATCATAGCCAATCTGAGTGCCGTCTGTAGAGCAAGTGGTTACAGTAACGGTTAACGGAACACAACCCCGGGTAATATCAGCCGTAAAGCAAGGACCCGGCTGAGCAAAGGAATAAGTTACCGATAAGACAAATAGACTGATGCATATTCCTAAGTACCCAGTTGCTTTCCAGTTATGCTGTATAAAAGAAGAAACCAGGATACGCAGGAGTATAGGCATTAAGGGTATACGAATGGTTTTTGGTTAAACAGGAGATTGCTGATAAAACGCAGAAAATAGGCTAACCTGTTAAAGAATCACAGCTTTTATTAATTCTTCCAGAGTGACTTGTTGCTGGGAACCTATCTGCATATTTTTCAATGTAAGTTTGCCGCTCGCCATTTCATCGGAACCTACCAGTACGACAAAAGGAATTTGTTTGCTGTTGGCGTAATCCAGTTGTTTTTTCAGTTTGCCTGCTTCCGGATATACTTCGCTGTTAATGCCATTTTCACGAAGTTGTTTTAACAACGGCAAGGTATACAGCAAAGCGGCTTCATCAAAATGGCTGAATAATACTCTGGTGGTGGTAAAATTATTCTGCGGAAATAGGTTTAGCTCTTCCATA
Organism: Rhodocytophaga aerolata; assembly: GCF_030503435.1. GTDB lineage: Bacteria > Bacteroidota > Bacteroidia > Cytophagales > 172606-1 > Rhodocytophaga > Rhodocytophaga aerolata. The sequence continues at coordinate 331,424 of NZ_JAUKPO010000003.1, read as the reverse complement.
ACATCATATATGCGGTCTACCCCGAAAGAGAAGCCTACCCCTGAAATACCAGGCATACCAAAACTACCAGTCAGGTTGTCGTAGCGGCCACCACCGCTGATGCTGCCTATTTGTACATGGTGGGCTTTTACTTCAAAAATTGCTCCGGTATAATACGAAAGTCCCCTGGCTAACGTGGTATCAAATTCCAGATGAGTGTTGCCTATTTCGAAAGCTTCTACCAGCTGCATTACTTGCCCTAATTCTTCCAGTCCCTTTCTGCCGGTTTCGGAGCTGGCAAAAAGTTCAGATAAGACTTTTTTCTGTTCTGCAAAGCTGCCTTTCAGAGAAAATACCGGATTCAGCTTTTCTACAGATTCTCTGCTAAATCCTCTTTCTTCCAGTTCTTTCTCTACCTTTTCCCGGCCTATTTTATCCAGTTTGTCTATGGCTACACATAAGTCGCCTTCTTTGCCCGGAGAACCCACTGCTTCAGCAATTCCAGTAAGAATTTTGCGGTTATTAATTTTAATGGTGAAGTCTTTTATACCCAGTTTACTTAGCACTTCGTTCATCATCAGCACAATTTCCGCTTCGCATAGTAAAGAATCGGTTCCTACTACATCGGCATCGCACTGGTAAAATTCCCGGTAGCGGCCTTTCTGCGGACTATCTCCCCGCCATACAGGCTGTATCTGGTACCGTTTAAATGGAAACTTAATCTCGTTACGGTTCATCACCACATACCTGGCAAAAGGCACGGTAAGATCGTAGCGGAGCCCTTTTTCTGTTAAAACAGGCGAATTAGTATTCTGGGTAAGCAGCCGGTTAAAATCTTGCCGCATCTTTTCTTTTTCACTATCACGGGCTTCATGCGGGCGTGAATTAAGGATTTTATACAGTAACTGGTCGCCTTCTTCGCCGTATTTGCCAGTTAGTACCGACAAGTTTTCCATAGCCGGTGTTTCCAAGGGCATAAACCCAAATTTTTGAAAGGTAGCTTTAATGGTATCGAAAATAAAATTCCGTTTCACCATTTTGTCTGGGCCAAAATCACGGGTACCTCTAGGTAAGGAAGGTTTCTGATTACTCATGGTATACTCTTATTATGATCAATCAACAGAAATGACGTACAGGGTTATTCTATGGATTAGATTAAATGAAGTGCGAAATTACTAAAAAAGTAGATGCTGCGGCTATTGTGCCGGGTGCATTCTTACCGTTTTAAAAGAAACCGGATACAGCAGGTATTCTTCTAAGCAAAGTTTTCTCTAAGGCAGGTACATTAACAGATGAAAAATATATCAGCTGAATGAATTGATTTTTAGACACAACTTTTAGTTTTGTGAGCGGATAGCTTTTATTAACAAAGCCGTACTCATTGCGTATAATAAATTAACTACTCACCAAATCTTAACATTATTATGGCTGCATGCGACCCAGTAACCTACCAGGGAGTTACTCCCCAGATATTTCAATCCGTAAAACAAGAGTTGGAAAGCAACGGCTTTTCTGTGCCTGGCACCAGCGGAACTATCCGCGGACCTTACGGCATCGTGATTGATTATGCCTGGGACGAACCTACAGAAAGCTTATTTATTCATGTGATAGATAAAAGCTTTTTTGTTCCCTGTAGTCAGATACACAACCAGTTAAACAATGCATTAACTAAATTTACTGCATAAAACTACTTACGTATGTTCTTATTATTACCTATGTTACCTATGCACATTTTCTAAAGCTCAGGTAACATAGGTATTTTATTTAGCCGCTTTCTTCACTCCTTTTGCTTCAAACCTCCCGGTCTTATCATAGTGTTTGAGCCGTTTCAGAATCCAATGCGGAATAAGGTCGGGCCGTATACTACCTATATTTTCCAGAATAGAAATTCCTTCCCGCACCATTATAGCTGAATAGGCCACAGCTGTAAACCATCCGAAGAAGCTGTTCCGCTCGCCAGCTATCGTATAATTAGCCATAATATGTACCAGTACCAGAAAACAGATATAGATTAGCATTTTCTGGAAAACAATACCAAACAGTTTCGCCGATACCGACTTACTGACTATAGCTTTGTAAAATAATAAAATCGTATCCGTTACCTGCAAAGTCAGGAAGAAAGTCAGAAATTGCCAGTCAGCAAACACATAGGTTTCAAAAAAATGCAGTAGCTGTGCAATGCTTTCTCCAGTATCTAATTTTGTAAGCATACACACAAATGCCGGTAGTACAAATAACATGTTCATAGCCTTAGTAGTTAAAATAATTTTATTGAAATGCTAAAATTTATATTTATTTATTAGTCAATCTGTTGTGTATTTTCATTAAAATTATTATATATTGCAGTATTATAACACGAATATACGTAAAATAATTTTAGTTACTGCAAACAATTTTAGCTTTTTAAACAAATAAACTGATGAACATTGAAGAAAGGATTAAACAACTGGCCACTGAGAAAGAAATACCGCTCAAAACCCTGGCTACTAAAATTGACATGACGGAAACTGGTTTTTATGCCATGCTGCGGAACAAAAGCATGAAAGTAGAAACCCTGCTAAAAATCAGTAAAGTATTGGGGGTAGAACCGGCTTCTTTTTTCAACAGCAAGCCAACAACCGAAGTAGCACCCGCCGCTTCATCCAGTGCAGAGTTTTATACTGGAGCTAATATCCGGATATTACCGATAGTAGTAGATAAAGAGGAAAACGAACGCATTACGTTTGTTCCCATTAAAGCAGCCGCCGGTTACCTTACCCGGTACCAGGATGTAGAATACATTCAGCAACTGCCCAGCTTTAATCTACCCAATCTGAAAGATGGCACCTACCGGGCTTTTGAAGTAGAAGGCGATAGTATGAAGCCCACCATTCATGCCGGCGATATTGTAATATGCCGCTACGTAGAAAACTGGTACCATATGATGGATAATAAGATCTACCTGGTAGCTGGCGTAGATGGAATTGGAATTGTGGTAAAACGGGTATTAAACCGTATCCGGAAAGAGAATAAAATAATATTGTGTTCGGAAAATGACTTTTATCCGGCTTTTGAGCTGGCCGCCAGTGAAATATTTGAAATATGGGAAGTAAAAGTAAAAGTCAGCACTAACCTGGAACCTCCTTTATACCTGGATAACCGCCTGCGTAGATTTGAAGAAAGCATTAATTCTGTTGTAGGGATGCTTACCAAAGTAATGGTCTCAGAAAGATAATTTATACAGCTCACAGGTTTAGGATGCTGAAATCTGTGAGCTGTACTTTCTCCAAACCTGCATTTTTCCGAACAATTCTAGCTTTTTCACAGTTAGGCAACTGAATAGAACACCTGCATGAGCCGAAAAGAAAGAATTAAACAGATAATACAATCCTTGCAAGCTGGTTTATACGAGAAAGAAGAAGCCATCCGCCTATCCTTACTCTCTGCTATGGCTGGCGAAAGTATATTTTTGCTGGGCCCTCCAGGAGTAGCTAAAAGCTTAATAGCCCGTAAACTCAAATATGCTTTCCGAGGAGGTAACTCCTTTGAGTACCTGATGAACCGCTTTAGTACACCCGACGAAATTTTCGGGCCGGTATCTATTAAAAAATTGAAAGACGAAGATAAATATGAACGGCTAACAGATAAATACCTGCCTGGAGCTAATGTAGTGTTTCTGGATGAAATCTGGAAAGCCGGCCCTTCTATTCAAAATGCTTTGCTTACGGTCTTAAATGAGAAAATTTACCGCAATGGCGAGCAGGAAGTAAAAGTGCAGATAAAAGCTATTGTTTCTGCTTCCAACGAACTGCCCGGACAAAGCGAAGGCCTTAGTGCCTTATGGGACCGTTTCCTGGTGCGGTATATGATTACAGAGATTAAAACGAGTGGCAATTTTGTAAACATGATTGTAGATACCTCAGATGTATATGAGGATGTGATGGAAGAAGAACTAAAGATTACCGAAAAAGAACTACACGAGTGGGATGAAGCTATTAACAGCATAGAAGTACCTGCGGAGGTTATTAATGTTATTCAGGTTATTAAGCATAAACTAGAGCAATATGATGCTGCCCATACCGAAAACTCCTTTCATGTATACGACCGCCGCTGGAAAAAAATGATCCGCCTGTTGCGTACTTCTGCCTTTTTGAACGAACGTACAGCTGTAGACCTGATGGATTGCTTTCTGCTCCCCCACTGCCTCTGGAACCGCCCCGAACAACTGGAAATAGCCCAGGAAATAGTTGCCGAAACTATCCGCAAACATGGGTACAGTATTGCCTTGAATATTACTCCACTGAAAGGAGAATTACGGGATTTTGAAGAAGATGTCCGTAAAGAAACCCAGATTCCCAATGTTGTGCTGGTAGACAAACCCCGGCCGGTAGATAAAGAGTATTACGAAATTCTGAACATAGAACAATACTTCGATGGCAACCGCATTAAGCGGGGAGATTACGACCGGCTGGCTATTGATGAGGAATCTACGATTAATTTGTATGATAAAAACGGTAACCTCACCAATCGCCTCAAAGCCCGAAAACCAGAAGATCAACCGACAGGTTTAGTCATTAATTACAATGCCCGCATTTATACGTTTCAACTGCTCACCGATAAAGCCGAAAAAACAGAATATATCTATAAGAAACCACATCCGCTGGTGCAGCGGTACTGGAATGACCGGGCAAACCAGTTAAATTCATTCATTCTGGAACAAAAGGAAACGATTAAAAATAGTATGCCAGAAGCTTTGCTTCATCTGCGGAACAATCTGTTTGTAGCCCCGGAATTTAGTGAACTGGTAGAAACTAATTTTCGTGAATCGGCTGATTCTCTGGATTCTTTAGCCTTACAGATAGAAAAGATTAAGCATTTGTACGATAGTATAAGGTAAACACAGTTGCATAATTTTTCTCGAATAAGAAGCATCTTTTTTAAAGAATCTTATACAGTCCTTACATCAGCTGCAGGTAAATCAGCTTCTCTGAAAGGAAAGATTTATGTATATTTATTGATAGCTTTCCGTTCAGGTGACACTCATCCTCATTATATGGCTCTTTATTGGCAGGTTGCTTTTTCCGGCAGCTTCAGAAGCGGATACACCCCGCTGGTACCGGCCAACTATGTATAATGATTATCTGGATTTCTTTGATGCACAGGGGAATAAAATAGGCCGGCTTGCCTATAATCCTGCCAGTTCTAAAGCTGTATTTACCTCCCGCCGGGTAGCCTTGCAATTCAAAACGAAAGGCTTTTACGATGGAGAAATCAAAATTAGACGCTACGATAGCCAGGATAAAATTGGCGTAATCCGAAAAATAAACCGCCGAAGGAATAAGCTGATCATGTCAGATGGCCGGGAGTATACCATAGATTTAAAATCCATGACGGTTAGTGAAGATGAGGTAGTGCTATTGAAATTTGAGGAGAAGAACAAAAATGAATTTATGGTGCAAAGCAACCTGCACAACGAGCAGGAAATGATGGAACTCAACGCCATTCTCATGTATGGCCGCATTGCCTGGATGTTCAGCGGGGTGTAACGCTAGCTCTTTAAAACTTTTTCCTTTCTTTAGTGCTTTAGTAAGTATAGTCTTACTCCCATGAAAGCATACGAACAGGCAGAAGAGGAATTCAAGCAATTTATTGAATTTGGGAATATATTCGATAAAGCCACTAGGCGGTATCTGGTGTATTACCTTCAACACAAAGTGCAGCCAGCAGCAGCCCTGGAATCTCACCGGTATAACAGTCCGCAGTACGATTACCTGAAAGAAAGCCTGGATACGGTGTTTGCTGATGATAAACTACTTAAAGTGGCTTCGGGCAATCTGAGCCTTTCCAAGCAGATCATCCACGATACGTTGCAGTGGATGCGCAAATCGCAACAGGAAATTAACCGGGATAATCCTTGCCAGGAGGAGTTTAAACGCCTGCAATCCTGGAAAGACCGGCCATTGCAAATTTATGCCGATACCTGGTATCACCTGACTAATTTCCTGAAAGAGACCTATACTAGAGAAGAAATAGACATCAGCTTTTATGAGAAGTATTTTGATGACATTTTCCGGGATAAGGCAAAATTTCTGGAATCTATCAAGAACCAACAAGAGAAACTGCCGATAGATATACTGCTCGACGATTTGCTGATGCAATGGGAAAAGTTGCTGATTGCAAAAAGTCTGCAATACGAAATGCAGGAAATGGTCAGGAAGCAAGACGAGTACGCCAAGTTGCTGTATGCGAAGGTAGAAGAGTATGAAAACATGATGGAACTGATTGCCCCTTTTGCGCAGGAAGTAGGCCGTTTCTGGGATATGTCGCGGGGCTTGTGGAAGCAAACTAATTTTGATGTATTGCATCGGTATGCTGAACTGCTGAAAAACGAAAAATCTATCCGCGAACTGGCAGATCTGCTGGGCCGGATGCGGGAAGCACAAACAGAGATAGAAGAACAGTTGTATGAATATACTATTTCCAAAGCTTCCTGGAAAGGCAGTATAGAGCAGAAAACAGAAATTGGGGGCATTCACGAAAGTGATGATTTAAACTATGTATTGCCTTCCGAAATGGCTATGCTATCGGATGCGGTAACAGAAACAGCTTTTTACAAAAAATATGTAGAAAAAGGCTTACTTACTTTTCAGTATCAGGGCCGTGAATCTGTTTCCGGGGAAGGTACCGCTACCGATAAGCGGGAAATTACCAGGCGGAAAGAAAAAGGACCATTTATTATTTGTGTAGATGCCAGTGCCTCTATGGAAGGCTTGCCAGAGCATGTGGCAAAAGTGCTTTGCTTTGCTATTCTGAAAATGGCTGCCGGTGAAGGGCGGAGGTGCTATCTGATTTCCTTTTCTACCGGCTTGCAGGTAATCAACTTGCTGGAGCTGGAAACCTCCCTGGATCAGGTAGTTAAATTCTTATCTATGACGTTTAACGGAGGTACCGATATTCACCCACCTATGTATGAAGCCTTAAATATGCTGCAAACCCGCGACTACAAAGAAGCTGATGTGCTGATGATTTCTGACTTTATTATGTATGAAATGCGGGAAGACCTGATGAAGAAGATCAAACAAGAGCAGCGGCGCGGCACACGTTTCCATAGCCTTACTGTTTCTACCGAGTCTAACGCCAGTATTGTAGAGCTATTCGATAATTACTGGATTTATCATCCCGAAAATAAAGAAATTGCCCGCCAACTGGCCGAAGATTTACGGAAGATAGATTGATGTGCTTATGTGTTGATGTTGGGTGTTCAGAGTAAAAACCTGTTAGGTTTTCAAAACCTAACAGGTTTGGGTTTGGCATATAAGTAACTATTTGCACAAAAACTATAAATGTAAATCGCACAACCATCAGCACATTAGCATATCAGCACATCATCCTTGGTTTACTTTATTTGAAGAATGCCATTAAGGATACATTTTGGCCATCACCTCAAACAAATGAACTTCAGATACATTCTTTTATTTTTTGCTCTGCTTTGCATCGTTGCCCATCAAAGCTTTGCCATACAGGTTCCTGTGCTGCAAGGCAGAATAAATGATTACTCCAACATCTTGTCTGCCGAAACCCGGCAGGCGCTGGAATACCAACTCCAACAGCAGGAAGACACTACCACTAATCAACTAGTACTTCTCACTATTCCTTCGCTTGAAGGGCAACCCATAGAGATGTTTGCCAATGAGGTTTTCAACACATGGAAACTCGGGAAAGCCGGAAAGAATAATGGCGTATTGTTGCTAATAGCCGTCAATGACCATCAAATGCGTATTGAAGTAGGCTACGGATTGGAGCATGTATTGACAGATGCCTTGAGTAACCGCATTATCCGGAATGAATTAACGCCCCATTTTAAAGAAGAACAGTACGAAGAGGGAATAAAAGCATGTATAAAAGCAATTGTCGGAGCAGTTGATGGAACTTATACGTTGTCTGCAGAAGATACCGAAGATGAGCTAAACGTAGCTGAACAGCTTTGGATCGGTATACCGGTGATGCTTGCACTACTGGTTTTTACAGCCATCATTATTTTTCTTGACTTTTTTGCCCCAGATTTAAAAATCTCCTGGTACCTGTTTTTATTTATCCTGATCTTCTACCTGGTGTTTCCGCCTATCATTTTTGGGGCAGCCGTTGGATTCAGCATTGCAGCCCTATATGTACTCTTCTTCCTGCTATCCAGAATATACTTTGGCAGCAAAAATGGCAAAGAAGCTGTTAGCCGCTTCCAGACATCCAAGTTTATGACAGCTGGCGCATCGTCCGGCAAATCCCGTTCTTCCAGTTCAAGCTCCTCTGGTTCTTCTTCCGGTTCTTCCTTTAGTAGCTGGTCATCTGGTAGTAGCGGCAGTAGTTACTCCGGTGGGGGCGGAAGCTCTGGTGGTGGGGGTAGCAGCGGCTCCTGGTAAATAGACTATTGTTGGGTATAATCAATGCTGAATTTTGAAAGGTCGGGTTTATTTTTCCTTTTTCGTTTAAACTCATGTTCTAAAATTACCCGGCCCAGGTTGGCTAAAAAAGGTTTTCCAATAGTTTCATATTCATACTGGTTGTCGTTGAAAATGCCATTTTCATTTACAAGAATGGTAGCCGTCAGCAAAAACTCTATCTTATTTTCCAGGTCAATAATATAGGCATTGTCAGTGAGGGTACCGTAGGCCCAGCCGGCTTTGTTGAAAATGCGGATGTTGGCAGGAATTTTCTTTTTAGTATCGCCATAGAGAAAGAACTTGCCATAGCTGTTATAATAACTTTCGTCATATACCGGGCTTTTGCTCTCTTCCGGAAACATAGACATATATTTATAAACAAACTGGTAATCAGCCTCTGTTAGCCCAAAACGTTGTTTTTGGGGCACGGCTTCTGGAAAAATTAGTGCCTGAAGTATACCATGTAAATCCTGCAAGGCAATCTGGTTTAAAGCAGAGAAATCCATGGGCTTTTCAATCAGTGTTTCCTGCTGCATATAGCCGCTGCCTTTTAAGGTTGTTTGCAGTTGATTGGGATACTCCTCCTGATTATAAGCAGCTGGTTGCTGATAAAGGATCTCCCCTTTTGTGTTATAAAAAGTAAATCCATTCGTACAACGGTCTTCTTCAGCAGTGCTTCCAACTTGAAGACGTTTGATGAAACGATTATTCGTAAAACCTTTGTTATGCAAACCATCGTGCATGCCTTTCTGTCCCACAAATTCATAGAGCCGGTTATACGCATCATTATCACTAACAAGTAGTATCTTTTTGATGTAATGTGCCAACGTAGGTTTGCCATCCGCAGCTGTAGAATCTTCCAACACGGCAGCTTGTTTGGTACAAGTGCTATCTATTTTCAGCGGACTTTCCTTGATTAAGCCTGGTACGTTGAGTTGATTGAGCTTTTCCAGGGAGAGCAGAACTGCCGGAAGTTTTACGGTACTAGCCGGGTAAAAATACTGACCTGCATCTGTGCGGTAAGAATAGGTGGTAAAAGAAGGTTTGTTGTTTTTGTCCCGGTTGATTTGCGTATACAGTACTTGTACCTCAAATTTTTCCGGATTCTGCAAAACCTTACTGAACAGTTCGGAATGGGATTTTAATAAGTCTTCTATCAAATTTTTGCCTTTGGCGGGTTTTGTTTGTGCAAATAGAGTGGTACTCATCAAAAGTACAAGAATTGAGATAACAACAAGTTTAAGCAAACGAAATGGCATGAGGTGATACATAAAGGGATTTAGAACAAGATAAGCTATTTTCTATAGCCAGGCAAAAAGCCTGACTTCAATAGTCAGGCTTTAGGCATTGTGTACAGATATGGGAAGCCTTGGATTTTACTTCGTGCTGTACTTTTCATCGAAGCGTTTAAACAGGCGTTTGTGCTTATTATCTAATACTATCTGGCGGCCTTGAATAAAGGCGTAGGTAACGTCATTAGTTCGCATATCTAATAAGTCGCCGGAAGAGACTACAAGTGTGGCATCTTTCCCTTTTTCCAACGTACCTGCCTGATTGTCTATACCGAGTATCTTGGCATTGTTAGCAGTAACCAGAGTAAGTGCTTCTTCTTTGCTGAGACCATACCCGGCAGCAGTACCGGCCATAAAAGCCAGGTTGGTATAATTTTTTGTTTCACCAGGATAACTTAGTCCTACCAGAATTCCTGCTTTGCTCAGCATGGCCGGAAGTTTGAAAGGTAAATCCACATCGTCTTCGGGACGGGTTGGCAAGCGGTGAAGTTCACTAACTATCACTGCTACATTGTTTTCTTTTAAAAAGTCTACGACCATCCAGGCATCCTCCCCTCCCATTATAACGACTTTCTTCACCCCATGAATTTTGGCAAATTGTACACCTTCTATAATTTCTTTGCCGTAATTGGCATGAATGTATAAGTTTTTGCTTCCATCAAACAGACCCCTCATCGATTCTAGTTTGAGATTAGCAGGTGAAGGATTTTTAACCTGGCTGTAGGCTAACGCATCGGCAAAGGTGCGGCTTAGTTCATCTAGAATTTTCGGATGCCCTTCGTTCTTCTTAATGGGTTCCGGGTCATACCAGATTCCTCCGGCTACAAACATAGCCGGCCAGTTCAGGTGAATGCCATCTTCTTTTACAGCCGCATCTTCCCAGTTCCAGGCATCTAACTTAACTAAGGCAGAGGTGCCAGTAACCAGGCCGCCTTGTGGTACTACCTGGGCTATCAATACGCCATTTGCCCTGGTGGTAGGGATCAGTTCAGAGTCGGTGTTATAGGCAATCAGCGAACGTACATTGGGGTTAATACCTCCTACTTCACTAAAATCCCTGGTAGCCCGTACAGCTGAAACTTCATCCAGTCCTAATCTGGTATTTGGTGCAATTAGTCCGGGATATATATGTTTGCCAGATACGTCTATAATATCGTATCCGGACCGGTCGAAATTGGCTGTAGCTGCCGAAGCTACTATCGTCAGTTTCCCATTTTCAAAGGCTATAATAGCATTTTCTATTACTTGTCCGTTGCCTAGATGTGCTGTTCCACCTACTAGGGCTACGGCTTTAACTTGGGGCTTTCCAGGGGTGGGTGGCTGGGCAATGAGGTGTATAGAAATGAATATACAGTATATAAAAGTGAATAATGCTCTCATGGGTTTGTTGAATAAAGGATGTTAGTTATTTGAAGAAATTTTAACATAGTCTTTCAGGCTTAATGACTTTGCCTACTCCTCTATTCCACCTATATCTTCACAATGCCAGATCTGAGTTTTCTTCAAAGCAGGGCTTTCTGCGGCAGCACCTCCGTTTTTGGCATCCATCATTTTTCTTACAATCCGGTTGCGTTCTGCTTTCAATTCTTCCCGCAACTTAATATCTCTTTCCAGGTCATAGTATAAAATGCCATCTACAAAGGTTTTTTCAGCTCTTGCATAGATAGAAAGAGGATGATCAGACCAAAGCACAATGTCGGCATCTTTGCCAGGTTTAATGCTTCCCATGCGATTATCCAGGTGAAGTAGTTTCGCAGGATTTAGGGTTACCATTTTTAAGGCCTCTTCTTCGGATACACCACCGTACTTTACTGTTTTGCCAGCCTCCTGATTAAGACGGCGGCCCATTTCAGCATCATCAGAGTTAATAGCAGTAGTAACACCTACTTTATGCATAAGAGCTGCATTATACGGAATGGCATCCTGTACCTCCATCTTGTATGCCCACCAGTCGGAGAACGTAGAGCCACCAACCCCATGCGCCTTCATTTTATCAGCTACTTTGTATCCCTCCAGAATATGAGTAAAGGTATTTACTTTAAAACCCATGGAATCCGCTACATGCAGCAACATATTAATTTCAGACTGTACATAGGAATGGCATGTGATAAAACGTTTGTTATTCAAAATTTCTACCAGAGCTTCTAATTCCAGATCTCTTCTAGGCGGAGTACCGATCTTGTTTTTAGAAGAATTATAGGCTTTCATGGCTTGTTCATACTCTTTTGCTCTAGTGAAGGCATCCATAAACACTTGTTCTACGCCCATACGGGTTTGCGGAAAACGGATACCATAGGCTTCGCCCCAGTTTGCCTGCTTTACGTTTTCACCCAAAGCAAACTTTATGTAGCCATCGGCATTGGGTATTTTCATTTCTTCTGGTGAAGCTCCCCATTTGAGTTTTATTAAGGCAGATTGTCCGCCAATAGGGTTTGCGGAGCCATGCAGCAGCTGGGAAGCCACTACCCCACCTGCCAGCTGCCGGTAGATATTAATGTCCTCTGAATTTACCACATCGCCAATACGTACTTCTGCTGTTACTGCCTGGGCCATTTCATTCACTCCATTGCTAATACCAATGTGTGAGTGTTCATCTATAATACCTGCTGTTAGGTGTTTTCCTGTACCATCTATTGTGCGTGCACCTGCCAGTGAGAGGTTTTTTCCTACCTTAGCTATTTTGCCATTCTGAATCAGTACATCTGTATTGTCTAATTTACCTTCTTTCTCGTTGGTCCATACCATAGCATTTTTGATAATGATATTCTCTGCCGATAATTTGGTATCCACTCCAAATGCATTAAACGGGTAAGTAACTTTACCCAAACTAGCCACATCAGCTTTAGCAGCGGAGTCTTTTTTTGCAGGAATTGCTTGTTTGAAAGCTTCTGAATACGTAGCTACCCATTTTACAGGGGTACCTTCGGCTGTAATACCTTCTCCTTTTAATGTTTTATCTTCTATCCAGCCGCTAAGTCTGTTTTCTCCTTTTTTGCTTTTTTTGTCAGGTGAATAAGCCAGGGTTAGCAAATTACTTGCTGAACGGGTAGCTTTTACTTTTAAGGTATCTTTGCCAGCTTGTACAGCAAACTCCGGATTACCGGCTTTCCCAGAAACCAGTAGTTTCATACCTGTTTGACCTCCTACTCTCAGATCGTATACTCCTCTGATATCTGTAACCGGCAGTTGATTTACGACATACTTATACCCTTGCACCCAATTCTCATAAATGGTATTTTGCTCACTGAACAGGTTATCGGAAGTAATAATAAAGTTGGCTAACATACCTTTTTTTAAGCTTCCCAGCTGATTATCTGCTTTTATTAGGTGTGCAGGAGTATAGGTAAGAGCTTTTAATGCTTCATTATCAGGTAGACCATATTGAATGGCTTTGCGTACATTGTTCCAGAAATCTTTTTTATCTTTTAAGCCACTGCTTGTAAGACTAAAAGTAATTCCTGCTTTGGCTAACGCTGCCGGATTAGCAGGAGCCAGTTCCCAGTGTTTCATATCAGCAATAGGGATCATTACTACATCTTGTGGATCGTCTACGGTGAGGGCATTTGGAAAATTAACAGGAATGACCAGAGAAGCGTTGGTTGCTTTAATTTCTGCTATCCGCTGGTATTCATCGCCAGCCCCTTTAATAATATATTGTATACCAAACTCATCTCCCAGTTTATCTGCACGCAGAACATTTAATTTATCACTTACTTCAAAAAACTGTGGCAAATTTTGCAATTGATTGAAAGCTTCCAGAGAAAGATTCTGCTCTTTGGCACTGCCTCCTTTTTTGTACCAGTCGGCATCCAGGTAGGTTTGGCGGAGTAAAGCTATAGCACCCATCAGCGAAGTGGGATAGTCTTGTGTAGAACTTCCTTTATTGAAGGAATACCAGGCAGCCGCTTTCTGCTTCAGCGTGGCCTCATTTTCCAAGCCTTCATGTAGGGTTATTAAAGTTGCAGACCCGCGTGCAATTCCGTCAGGGATGTGGCTAAGCACAGTGCCAAAACCCAGGCTACGCATTTCTTCGGCTTCCTTGGCATTTAATTTATATTGTTCACTGGCGTTTGTTTCCGGACGTATAGACTGGTTCCAGCTGTAAGGCCCCTTCTTGGCCGATTCCATTTGGGGGCCATTTTTAGGAGCCGGCTTAGGTACTTCTGGCATACTATAGAATGTGTGCAAATCTATTAGTCCGGGGTAGATATGATTGCCTTGTAAATCTACTTTTACATAGCCATTGGGTACTTGAAGATTAGCACCTGCTGCTTCTATTAGCCCATCTTTGATCAGTAAAGTTGCTTTTTCCAGGGTAGTCTGATAATCCGTGTGAAGCGTGGCATTGGTAAAAGCATACATTCTGCTTCGCTGGTCATACACACCATTTCTGGGGAATGTAACCTGTGCAAACAGGTGTACCTTCAGGAGCAGCAAGCCACCTAAGAGTAAAAACTTTTTATTCATATTGGAATGGTTAAGATTTGGGAGAAGCTATCAAATTATTCTATTATCGGACAGGGTAGTAGCTAACTAAAGGTCCTTTTAGTAGAATTATTATACTAAATATATAAAATCAGATTTAGAAAATTACGGGATGCTCTAACTAATAGATGGCTATGATTGGATAGGAAAATCATCTCAAGTGTACTATAATTAACCAAGTACAATAGGTAGTACTCACGTATAAGCTATACTATAAAAATTAACCCATCTGTAGGAGAATTAACTTGACGTTTTCTTCACAGATAGGTTAATTTCTAGTTATTAGTTAAAATTTTAAACTTACCCTTTTTTCTTACTACTACAGTTCTAGGCAGTAAATTGTAAACTCCTACGGTTATAGCTTTTCAATAACCAGATTATGATTGGTATAGATGCAAATGTCTGCCGCAATATGTAGCCCTTCTTTTACAATTTCTTCAGCAGTGAGATGAGGTGCATGTCTTTTTAAAGCTAACGCAGCGGATTGGGCATACATCCCTCCTGAGCCAATGGCAGCAATTTGTTCATCCGGCTCCAGTACATCGCCTGTGCCGGAAATCACCAGTAGTTCGGTTTTGCTGGCCACTACCATCATCGCTTCCAGGCGTCGCAGGTAGCGATCTGTGCGCCATTCTTTCGCCAATTCTATAGCTGCCCTTTTCAGGTTGCCACTATAGGCAGTTAATTTTTCTTCAAATTTTTCCAGCAGCGCAAAGGCATCAGCTGTAGAGCCAGCAAATCCGGTAATTATCTTACCATCCATGAGCTTGCGTATTTTTTTAACATTACTCTTTGCTACGGTATTCCCAATAGTTGCCTGCCCATCTGCACCAATGGCTGCTTCGCCATTATGCAATACGGCCAGTACGGTGGTTGCATGTATTTTATTCATATAATGTTTCTTTTTGTTTTTTTTATGCAATTCCCTTCCCCGAAAATTACATCTGAAGGGGTAAAGTTACTAAATAAAGGGAATTACCTTTTTTGCTTATTTTACTTTATTTCTGTTAATTTATTTACAAGACAAAACTCAAACTATGGAAAACATTGAATACTACTACAACATGATTGAAAACTGTATCACCAATCTGGGCGCAGATCCTAAAATATGCCGCGGTGAAAAACCAGGGCAATGGGATTTGAAAAAAGGATCGGCCAAAGTATGGATTGATATATGGAAGCAAGAGGGAGAAGAGTATGGCTATTTCCAGGCTATGGCTCCTGTGGTGGAAATTCCTAAGATGAACCGGGAAGCTTTTTTTAAGGAAATATTGGAAATTAACCACAAATTGTATGGAGTGGGCATGACCGTATTTGAGAACTGGGTATATATAAAAACGGTGCGGGAGCTGGATAACTTTAGTGAAGGCGAAGCATTAGCTATGCTCAATAGAATAGGCAATTATGCAGATGATTATGACGATGTGTTACTGAAAAAATACCACGCTGGCACAGCCCCTTTGTCATAAAAAGAAATGCCGAATGATTAATGAAATGATTTAGCTTTATTCATTAATCATTCGGCATTCTTTATTAATCCTTATACTAATATTCTTACCGGATCTTCCAGCAAGCCTTTTAGTGTTTGCAGGAAAGCAGCTCCCAAAGCACCATCAACCACGCGGTGGTCACAGGATAAGGTTACTTTCATCACATTTCCGATTTTAATCTCTCCATCTTTCACAATTGGCGTTTGTTTAATACCTCCTACGGCTAATATACACGCATCTGGTGGGTTAATAATAGCTGTGAAATCTTCAATACCAAACATACCCAGGTTAGAAACAGTAAAGGTATTTCCTTCCCAGTCAGCAGGTTGTAATTGTTTGTTTTTTGCTTTGCCACCTAGATCTTTAACTTCAGCTGCAATATGAGATAAGGTTTTATTGTCGGCAAAACGGACAACGGGCACCAACAATCCTTCTTCTACTGCTACAGCTACCCCAATGTGTATGTGCTGGTTATACCTTATTTTATCACCCCGCCAAGAAGAGTTAATTTTTGGATGTTTCCTTAAGGCTACAGCCGCAGCTTTTATTACTAAGTCGTTGAAGGAGATTTTAACTGGAGAAAATTCATTCATGCTTTGCCGGGCTTCTACTGCTTTATCCATGTTAATTTCCATGGTGAGGTAGAAGTGGGGTGCACCAAATTTACTTTCGGCTAGGCGGCGGGCAATCGTTTTACGCATTTGCGAAACTGGTACCTCTTCGAATTTTTCTTCGCCTACTATGCTTGGCAATACCATGGGTTTTTCGGCAGGCTTTGCAGCCGGAGCTTTTTCCTGAGCCGGAGCTGAAGTAGCAGGTTTGGCAGCAGGTACAAACGATTCTACATCTCTTTTTACAATACGCCCATTGTCTCCTGAGCCCTTAATCTGGCGGATATCAAAGCCTTTTTCCTGGGCTAATTTTTTAGCTAATGGAGATATTTTGAGGCGTTCATCGGAATCGGCAGCTACTGGTTCGGGCGTTTGTGCCGGACTGGTTGCAGCGGGAGCCGTGGTTTTTTCTTCCGGTTTAGATGGTGCGCCATTCGCCTCTTTGGCTGGCTGTGTTTTTGGTTCTTGTAATAAAGCTTTATAATCAGCACCTTTTTCGCCTATAATGGCTAATACGCCATCTACTACTACCGAGGCACCCGCTTCTACACCAATATATAATAAAGTGCCATCTTCATAAGATTCCAGTTCCATGGTAGCTTTGTCGGTCTCTACCTCTGCCAGCAGGTCGCCAGATTTTACAGCATCTCCTACTTTTTTATGCCAGGCTACAATGGTACCCTCTGTCATGGTATCACTCATTTTAGGCATCCGGATTACTGAAGCATTTACCTCAGCAGGAGCCATAGCCGGGGCAGTAGGTTTGGCTTCTTCCTTTACCGGAGCATCGGCCGGCTTACTGGCTGGAGCACTTCCATTACCATTTGTATTGTTACCAGATTGTTTCAATAAAGCATCAATATTTTCGCCTTTTTCGCCGATTATAGCAAGTATGCCATCTACTGGTACAGCATCTTTCTCTTTGGGGCCAATATACAATAGGGTTCCATCCTGGTACGATTCCAGATCCATGGTAGCTTTATCTGTTTCCACTTCTGCCAGTACATCTCCGGATTTAACAGTATCACCCACTTTTTTATGCCATGCAGCTATTACACCTTCCGTCATGGTATCGCTCATTTTGGGCATTCTAATGATTTCAGCCATAGGGTAAAATTACAGTTTCGATTTTAGTGTGTCAAAAATAGTTCTAATTAAGAGTTTATTCAAATAATTCCTAAAAGAGTTATAGGGTTTTGTGCATAACTTATACAAGCTTTATAGCTTCTCTTGCTCCTTCTTTATTTCTTCTTCCAGGTGTTTGAATAATTTACGGCAAACCGTGTGAATTTCCTCTGTCATTTTCTCGTCTCCTGTGGCTGTGCGAAGCGCATCGGCCATACCAGCAATGGTTTCGATATAAAACCGCTTCATATCTCCTACCGGCATGTCTTTCGTCCACAGATCAATTTTTAAGGTATTGAAATGAAAATGATCCCATAAGGATATAGTGATGGCTTTTGTTTCTTCCAGTCCTTCGTTCGGATTATCGGTAGCATCCCAGAATATTTTCTCCGGTATGTTTTTATCGTCTAATTCTACAGTGAATTTTATTTCTGATCGTTTCATGAGAATAATTAGTTTAAAAGGCTATACAAAACATTCGGTTAACGAAGCCAAAAGGCCAACTTATTTCTGAAGCTTGCGTAAGTTGTTGCTTAAAAACCCCTTCGTATCTATCAGTTTAACGCATATACGTAAAGCTTGGCTATAACTACCGTGTTCACTACAGGCAGCTGGCTACGTAGAAGACAAAAAACAAATTTTCTGCTAGTTACTAAATAATTCATTAATGTGAGAATCTTCGGTTGTTGATGAGGCGCCAAGTAGAATAATTGAACGCTGCGGATAAATGCAGAAGATAATTTTTTTAAATCTGTAGGAATAAAGTGAAATTTTTTATTAATTTATTGAAATTTTTTAATCCCTTTCGGAGCAGAGAGTGCAGACATTAATTGTGAAGCTATGTTATATAAAGTGTTTGTAAGGCAGGAATACATATCCAAGGCCAACCTAATGGGACAACTGAAGGAGTTGTCGGATGAAGTTGTACAGCAAGAGGAGTATCTGGTATTTATCTCCAAAAAGGGTTTCCGCAAATTATCTACTACTTTAAAAGAGCAGCGGATAGTTCATAAACTCGAAACAAAATTAACATAACTATAAAGCTATAGTCATGAAAATGCCCTGTAATAAAATACTTATTACAGGGCATTCCTCACTGGGGTTGCTATAGCATAGTTTCTGCTTTTATTCTTTTTTGAAATTACTAGCTTCAGGAAATGCTAGCATAATGGCTTCCAGCGTTTGCCGTTCCCGGTTCAGCGCTTCTTCTGTTTGTTTTTTATCTGTAATGTCTGTAATGGTAGCTACCAGGTACACTTCACCAGACTCATCAGTAAAGGTTGTTTTCCGGGTAAGTACCGTCCGCTCTATACCGCTGCTATCTGTATTAGATTCTATATTAACATTTTCTTCTCCGGAATTAAACACTACCTCATCTTTTTCATAGAAAATATCGGCCTGCTCTTTAGGGAACAAATCATGGTCGGCTTTATTCACTAGTTGTTCGCGTTTCATTCCAGCAAAAGCGCAGAAAGCATCATTCACCAGGATTAAGCGATGCTGACGGTCTTTCACCAGAATTGGGCTACTGATTTTATTAATAATACTGTGCAGGTAGTTTCTGGCTTTTGTCAATTCGTTTTCGGCCTGCTGGCGTTCTGAATTTTTGCGTTGTAAATCTTCCTGGGTTGCATGAAGTTCTTCCATATTCTGACGCATTTCTTCTTCCTGTGCCCGCATCTGCTCAGATTGCTGCTGCGATTCTTCCAGCAGTTTTTTGGTGCGTTCGTTTACTTTTGCATTGGAAATAGTAGAAGCGATACTCTCACCTAATTTCTCAATAAACTCAATTTGGTATTTCTGAAATTTTTGGAAAGAAGCCAGTTCTACAACGCCTAACACTTGGTCGTTTACTTTTAGCGGCACAATCAGGATACTTTTAGGGTTTGCCAGCCCCAGGCCAGAAGTAATGTGTACATAGTCTTCCGGTACTTCGGTTATATAAATAGTATCTTTTTCCAGGTAGGCTTGGCCTATGAGCCCCTGCCCTGGTTGAATGGTTTTCTCTATGTATTTTTTACGGTTGTAGGCATGGCAAGAAACCAGTTCCAGCTGGGGAAGTTGTCCGTCTTCTTCGTTAACCACAAATAAGCCTCCCTGGTTAGCATTTACGTACTTTACCAGACTAGTGATAATTTGGTCGCCGAGTGTTGTGATCTCTTCATTGTTTGCACGCAGAATATATACAAATTTGGCTAACCCTTCGGTAGCCCAGTTTCTTTCTTGTTCCTGGTTAGCGATATTTTTCAAATGGTCGCGTAGGTCGGTGAGTGTAGTGGCCAGAACATCTTTACGTCCATTTTTCTCTGTTGCCGAAGTATTATATTCAGCCTCCAAGTTGCCTTCCTTTATACTTTTTATAAACTCAGTAGCATTTTCGTTGTTTATAGCCAGGCTGTTTATAACGGTACCTATCTGGGCCAGTTGAGGAAGAGATACTTCTTCTATTCTTTGTTCTACATCACCTTGGGCAATTAAAAGGGCTTTTTCTGCTACTTGATTAAGGGCTTTAAGAAAAGTGTACTGAATGAAAATATATGCTAGCATAGCCAGCGCTGAAAACAGGAACAATAACAGTTCATCTATATAAGTTGTTGTCTGCCGATTGCACAGATAATTGACAATGGCTAAAAAAGCAATAGAACCCGGAATCAGGTAAATCTTTGCTGTAGTTACTGCATTCTCTTTCGACATAGATCAGGAATTTTCTTCAAAAAGCTTAAAAAATCAGAATATGAAAAAATCTGTTACTTGATTGCACAATTTAAAGTTTATGGAAAGGCCCTTATGTATAAATGAAACCCAGGTATAACGAATGTAGTGTTTTGAGCTATTTTATTCGAAATTGTTTGATAGGCTATACTAAAAAATCTCCCGATTTCTGGGTTTCCGCTTTACCAGGATCTTTATCTGCTTCAAGGGCAGTATTGTATGCTTCATCGGCAGTGTGTTGTGCATCCTGTAAGCAAGGCTTATTTTGGTATAGGAAGAGTATTCAAAATACATCATCTGTACAATGGAAAATATTTATATAGCTGTCCGTTACTTACATATTGCGGCGGGCATTACGGCATTTTTTGTGGCTCCTGTAGCAATGGTTGCCAGAAAAGGGAGTTCTGTGCATGTATTCTGGGGCAGGATATTTTTCTGGAGCATGGTTGTGGTAGCTTTCACGGCCATTCCTATATCTATCTATAACCCAAATATATTTTTGTTTCTGGTTGCTGTATTCAGTTTGCATTTGTCTGTATCGGGATACCGAGCTTCTGCGGCCAGAAAAGCAAAGAATGTTTATCAGAGTATTTTAATTGATAAAAGTATTGCTGGCGCTTCATTACTGGTTTACCTGTTGTTAATCGGCTGGGGGTTGTACACGGCATTAAGCACTGCGGATACAGCATTCGGGATTATTGCTATTGCTTTCGGATTAGTAGGCCTGCGTTTTTCTATAAGCCAGCTCCATAAACTTTATTGGCCTTCTACTACTAAAATGAACTGGTGGTTTGACCACATGAATGGTATGTTGGGTAGTTATATTGCTACTCTTTCTGCTTTTTCCGCCGTAAATTTTCATTTTCTGCCGCCTGTAGTCCGCTGGTTATGGCCAACTATCCTGGGGGGCATAGGAATATCTATCTGGGTGAATTATTACAAAAAGAAATTTAATAAGTTGCCAGAACAAAAGGTTATTGCTAAATAATGAGGAGTATCCTTGCGGCTGAGTAACAAGAATGTTATGGGCAATAGTATTTGAAATTGTATAGTCAAGTTCAAAATGCTCCTTCATTTAAAATGTAAAAAAATTTAAATGAAGGAGCAATTGGTTGTATCTGATTTAGAACAAAATAACTTCCTATTATAAAATTAAATAAAGCAATAAATAAAGCGATATATCTTAAAGTAACTGTTTTCTCTACTTTTTGAAGTATAAATAATGCGACAAAAAATGAAGGAAAAATATAGCATAGGCTTCTGGTTACATCTCCCACACTTAATGCTACGGCTGTAACTGCACAGATACCAACAAGAAATAAAAACAATTGAAAATAAAATTTTAGCTTATTCAATATTATTAAAGCAAATAAAAGTAAAATCCAAAAAAATTCAATAGGTGTAAATATTGCAGCAGCAATAAACGAAGAGTTTATTTTTAGGGAATATAATCCAACGTGCGCATTACTCCCTATAGGTGTAGATAAGCCATACTTTTGTCCTAGATAGAATCTAAGTAAAAAATATGCTGCCCATGCATACAAAACAGCTGTTGATGATTTACCAAGAGAAAATACTGATTTAAAATTGAAGTTTTCTATACCTTGTTCCTTCATCTTCCACCAAAAGTATACAAAAAAACTTGCTATCACCGCTCGTTCATCTAAAAAACAAGCTGCCAAGGTGAATAAAACAATAAGTGACTGATGGGAATACATTATGGCTAATGTCAAAAGGAAATACGCAATACCATCAAACCAAACATATTTAATATCCCAAAAGCAGGCTTTGCCAACATATATAAAGCTAATGCCTGCTACTAAAAGAAAAGCTGTTACCCGGTCGTTCGTAATTTTTTGAAATAACCTTGCCAAGACAATAAAAAAAAACACTCCACAAATCTGTTGGATAATAATTAAATGGATAACTTTTAATCCAAAAATATGGCCCAAAACAGGCATTGTTAGTCTAAAGGCACGTTTTGCTATATTATCGGCAGGATCTTTATATGTAGTTTCATTTATTTTTAAAGGACTTATTATTTGTTCATTTAAAGCTTTCCAATATGGGTTAATAGCACTTCTGAGATTATGCGGTGGAAAAGAAAAACAGACACACAAAAAAGTACATAACAAAGCAAATTGTAGGATCCAAGTTGGTTTGTTAACAAATTTCTCTATATATATAAACACTCTTCGGGAAATATTAGCTATGAATTCTATAATCATATAAAAATCTTATAAATGATATATTTTTCTAGAGATCATTCGTAATTAATGCCATTACTTACGAATGATCAATCAACTATTTTTTCGCGTATATTTTATCAAGGTAGTTATTAAAATTTCTAGCAATAATTAGTTGCAGTAAAATACTGTAAAAGGCTGCTAAAAGCAGCCTTTTACAGTATTTTACTGCATTATAAGAATATGTACTACCTTAAAACAGCTTCCCGCTGTAAAGTAGCTGTCCTGTCTGGACTTACAGAGAGCAGGGTGATAGGCAAGTTTAAAGAATCTTCAATAAATGCGATATATTCCGTTAATTCTGAAGGCAAAAGATCAAAAGTAGTTGCATTTTGCAGAGAAGTTTTCCAGCCTTTAAATTCTTTATATACTGGTTCCACTTCCTCATCCAGCAGATCGTATGGGAAATGTTCGGTTAATTCTCCATTTTTCAGCCGGTAATGGGTACAGATTTTAATGGTATCAAAAGAATTTAATACATCTACCTTCATCATAATCAACTGCGTAACGCCATTGATCATAATTGCATATTTAAGTGCAGGCAAATCCAGCCAGCCGCACCTGCGTGGACGGCCGGTAGTGGAGCCAAACTCTTTGCCTTCCCGACGAAGTATTTCTCCTTCCTCATTTAGCAATTCTGTAGGAAAAGGGCCGCTACCAACCCGTGTGCAATACGCTTTAAAAATGCCTAATACTTCTCCAATATGACGGGGTGCCACGCCTAACCCAGTACAGGCGCCAGCCGTCATGGTATTAGAGCTGGTAACAAAGGGATACGAGCCAAAGTCTATATCTAGTAAAGAGCCTTGTGCCCCTTCCGCCAGTATCGTTTCTTGTGTTTCAATAGCTTCATTAATCAGATATTCACTATCTACCAGGTTAAATTGATTCATGAATTCTACTGCTTCAAAGAAATCTTTTTCTAAGGGAGCCAGATCGTAGCTAAACTGATGGGCATCCAAGATGGATAAATGCCTTTCTAACAAAGCGGTATACCTTTCTGTAAAATTAGTTGCCAGAATATCTCCTACCCGTAACCCGTGCCGGGCAACTTTATCCTGATAGGTGGGGCCAATACCTTTTAACGTAGATCCGATTTTCTTTTCGCCTTTTGCCTGTTCATATGCAGCATCCAGCAACCGGTGTGTTGGAATGATAATGGAGGCTTTTTTAGAGATAAACAGGTTTTTAGATAAATCTACTTTGTACTTAGTTAATGCTTCAATCTCCTTGCGGAAGATGATAGGATCTAATACTACGCCATTGCCTATAATATTCCGGATCTCTTGCCGGAATATGCCGGATGGAATCTGGTGCAGTACATGCTTATTTCCATCAAACTCAAGTGTATGTCCTGCATTGGGGCCACCCTGAAAACGGGCTACCACTTTGTATTTTGGTGCCAGAAAATCTACAATTTTCCCTTTTCCTTCGTCGCCCCACTGTAAGCCTAATAATACGTCTACGCCCATCTTAAATAATAGTGATTATAAGAATTAATAATAAATACTTTATGCTATACCCTTGAAAAAACCTGGGAGAATCATACTTTTTACTGTTGAAGGCTATAAGAAAGAGGCAACTGATGTAAAACCAAATTGAAACATCCTGCTAAATAGTAGATGATACTTCATTCTTTCTGCGCACGAAATTATATGTAGAATGAACTACAGGTAGTAATATAATTATTCATGCTTTTAATAACACATTCCGTTTTATGCGCCTTCATTCTCACCTGCTCCTGACTTTAGCTTATTCCTCAGGCTCACTTTTTAGTTTGGTAATTCCCTCCGCCTGATCTTCTACGATACTGAAAATAGAAGTGAGTTTAGTGACAATCAATAATTTTTTTACTTGTTCTGATGGCCGGGTTAATACAAGTTCACCACCTCGGGTCCTGAATTTTGCAAGCAAGGTAGTAAGCAGGTTAATGCCAGTACTGCTGAAATAGCGTACCTGCGAAATATCTACCACACAAAGCAATACCCCTTGGCCAATAATTTTATCGGCGGCTGCTAATAATTCCTGCATGTCATAAGCCCCAGTTAAATCTCCTGAAAGACTCAGCCGGAGCACATTTTCTGTAATCTCTGTGGTATAGGTCATTGCGTAACTAGTTGTTTTTTATTTTCACAATGATCGTTGGTACAACTTCCGTAAAAAATAAGTGAATGATGCAGTACTTTAAAATTAAGCAGATTACCTACCATGTTCTGAATATTTTGTACACGGGGATCGCAAAACTCCATAACCTTATGGCATTCTGTACAAATAAGATGGTCGTGCTGTTTATAGCCGAATGACTTTTCGTATTGAGCCAGATTTTTTCCAAACTGATGTTTGCTTACCAAGTCGCAGTCTACCAGAATATCCAGGGTATTATAAACAGTAGCCCGGCTCACCCGGTAATTTTTATTTTTCATACTGATATACAGCGACTCTACATCAAAGTGTCCATCACGTGTATAAATTTCCTCCAGGATGGCAAAACGTTCGGGTGTTTTCCGTAACTCTTTGCTTTCCAGGTAAGCAGTAAATATTTTTTTAACTTCTTCGAAATTTCTTGTATTCAATGGCATAATATTTCAACGGCAAATGTATTAAAAACTACTAGGATTGGTAATATATTTTGCCCGCTTTTTCCGCAGGCATTCCTGACATAGTGCATCAGGCAGTGGTTTGAGAGTCGAAGCGGGTTACGTTCACAATGCCAGCTACTTTACTGAGTTTTTTCATCAGTATTTCCAGATGTTTAGTATCATGTACAAATAACATAATATAGCCCTCAAATATTCCATCGTTTGTATCAATTGTGATAGAACGCATATTTACCTTCAGCTCGTTGGAAATAATTTTAGTCAAATCGTTTACCAACCCCACTCGATCTGTTCCTGTTATGCGTAGTCCTGCCAGAAAAGCGATTTCTTTTTGGGACGTCCATTTGGCTTTGATAATGCGGTAGCCATAATTAGACATTAATTCTACGGCGTTAGGGCAACTAGTCCGGTGGATTTTTATGCCTTCATTTACGGTTACAAAACCAAACACATCATCGCCGGGAATAGGATTACAACATTTAGCCAGGATATAATCAATCCGGTCCATATCTTCCCCGATCAGCAACATATCTGACTCTACCCCACGGACTTTCTTAATCTGGTTTTCAAATGTTTTAGCATCTGATATTTCCTCCGATTTCCCGTTAGATTTCTCCTGACGCAGGTTCTTAAACTTATTTATTTCATTAACGTCTACGAATCCTTTGCCTACTTTATAAAAAAGCTCTATTGGAGTTTTACAGTTAAAGTATGCCCGGAGCTGGTTAGTAGTAATGTTATTTAAATCGATATGCAATTGCCGTAGCTTCCGTTCCACCATTTCTTTGCCCTGGGCGGTAAGCTTCTTTTTATCTTCCCGCAGGTATTCTTTAATTTTAGAACGGGCTTTGGAGCTTACTACAAACCGGAGCCAGTCTTCACTGGGTTTTTGCTTGCTGGATGTGAGAATTTCTATCTGGTCGCCATTGTTTAAAATATAACTCAGCGGTACCAGTTTCTGATTCACTTTGGCTCCTAAACAATGCGAACCTATTTCTGTATGAATGTCAAAAGCAAAATCCAGGGCAGTAGCTCCGTGAGGTAATATTTTAAGTTCACCCTTCGGCGTAAACACAAATACTTCTTCATTAAAGAGGTTTGTGCGGAAGTCGTCTACAAACTCAATGGCAGAACTGTTATCTTGTTCCAGCATCTCGCGTACGCGGCGTATCCACACTTCCACGGCAGATTCCTGTGCTCCATTGTCTTTGTATTTCCAATGGGCGGCATATCCTTTTTCAGCAATCTCATCCATACGTTCGGTACGAATTTGTACTTCTACCCACTGGCCGGTTTTGCTCATAACCGTAGTATGCAACGATTCATACCCATTCGCTCTAGGCGTACTTATCCAGTCGCGTAACCGGTCCGGATTTGGTTTATAAAAGTCAGTAACAATAGAATATACCTGCCAACAAGCTGCTTTTTCATGTTCGAGCCTGGTATTGAGTATAATCCGGATGGCAAAAAGGTCGTAAACTTCCTCAAAAGGGATTTTTTGCTTCTTCATCTTATTCCAGATGGAATAAATAGACTTCGGCCGGCCTTTAATAACAAAATCAAAGCTATGGTCTGTTAATTCTTTCTCTAATGGAGCAATAAAGTCCTTAATAAATTTTTCCCTGGCAGCTTTTGTTTCGCGCAGCTTTTCAGCAATCTGTTTATAAATATCTCCTTCTGTATACTTAAGATATAAATCTTCCAGTTCCGATTTAATAGAGTAAAGCCCTAGCCTATGTGCCAGAGGTGCATAAATATAAATGGTTTCAGAAGAAATCTTCAACTGCTGGTTGCGCGACATGCTTTCCAGTGTACGCATGTTATGCAGCCTATCCGCAATCTTGATCAGAATTACCCGTACATCGTCTGAAAGGGTAAGCAGCATTTTTCGGAAATTCTCTGCCTGCTGAGAGGTGCCATACTCAAATACACCAGATATTTTAGTAAGGCCATCTATAATTTTAGCGACTTTGGGGCCAAAATCCCGGTCAATATCCTCAATTTCCAGTTCGGTATCTTCTACTACATCGTGTAAGAGGGCCGACACAATGGAGGTTGTTCCCAACCCGATTTCTTCTACACAAATTTGGGCTACTGCCAGCGGATGATAAATATAGGGTTCACCCGACTTTCGCCGCATCTCTTTATGTGCTTCCAGAGATGTATTAAAAGCTTTTTTTATCAGCTTGGCATCATTATCTTTTAGAAAAGGTTTGGCTACTTTGAGTAATCTGCGATATCTTCTCAGAATTTCCTTTCTTTCCAATTCGAGGTCTACCGTTTCCATGTAAGATGTCTGTATTGTATTGGAAAAAGATAAAGCCCGGTGTGGGCTTATCAATTAATGTTTTATTAAGATAGCTTAAAAGTAAATAAAATCAAAGTTTGCATACAGATTTAAGCTTTTCAAGACGTTTTATCTAAGCAATTATCCCCTCACAATCAGAAAGCTTGAGTAGGTTCAATAATTATTTGCGTTCATCGGTTATTGTCCGGAAAAATGAATTGCTAACGATGAGTACCTACCTTTATAACAATAAAAAATATATTTTATATCTATTGTGCTTGAAAATTTTATTTGTACATTTGCAACTCATTTTGAAACAGCTGCGCGGATGTGGCGAAATTGGTAGACGCACTAGACTTAGGATCTAGCGCTTCACGGCATGGGGGTTCGAGTCCCTCCATCCGCACAAATCTAACCCCCATTGCCCATACAAACGGGACTGGGGGTTTTTAAATTAAGGGAATTACACTCAAAAATTATACTGCTTTGGATATTACACTCGACAAACAAACCAACACCGATGCTTCCATTAAAATTAAGCTTGCGGAAGCTGATTATCAGCCAAAGGTAGAATCAAAGCTGAAGGAGTACAGCAAGAAGGCGCAAATTAAAGGTTTCAGACCTGGAAAAGTACCCCCTTCTTTAATAAAGAAGATGTATGGCAAAAGTGTAATGGTGGATGAAATTAATCAACTGTTAACGGATGCGGTAAACAATTATATCAAAGAGAATAAACTGCCTATTGTTGGCGAACCGCTGCCAGATACCGATAAAGCTGAGACCATTGACTGGGATACCCAGAAAGAATTTGAGTTCAGCTATAATGTGGGCCTGGTTCCGGATTTTAAAGTGCCGGTAGACAAGTTAGACGTCACCGATTACCAGGTAGAATTAAGTGATGCTGAACTAGACGAGGCAATTAATAATCTGCGGACCAGAAACGGCGAGCACATCCATCCGGAAACCTCTGCAGAAGGCGACTTTTTGTATGGTAAACTGAAACAAGTAGATGGTGAGCTTGCAAAAGAAGATGCCTTTATTTCGTTAGTAACGGTAAAAAAAGATGCGCTGCCCCAGTTTGTAGGCGTGAAAAAAGAGGATACCATCACTTTTGATGTGCAGAATACATTCGAAAAACCAGAGACAGCAGCTCATGTACTAGGTACTACTACAGAAGAAGCAGAAAAACTGACTGGTAATTTTGAATTTACAGTAACGGATATTGAGCGGAGTGAGCCTGCCACGCTTAACCAAGACTTTTTCGATAAAATGCTGGGTAAGGATAAAGTAACTACCGAAGAAGAGTTCAAAGGCAAAGTAAAAGAAATTCTTCAAGATAATTACAAGCAAGGAGCCGAGAAACGCCTATCCGATGAAATACGTACTCAGCTGGTAGATAATACTGATATTACATTGCCAGATGACTTTTTGAAAAGATGGCTGAAAGCCTCTAACAACAATGTAACAGATGAGATCCTTTCCAAAGAATATAATTTATATGTAAAAGACCTCAAATGGAGCTTAATTAAAAATAAGCTAGCTGAAGAAAATAGCATTAAGGTTGAACATGAAGAAGTGGTAGACAAAACCAAAAACATGATTACCCAGCAATTTGCCAGCATGGGTATGGCTGAACTGCCAGATGAGAGCTTAACTTCTTATGCAGATAACTTCCTGAAAGCTGAAAAAGGTAAAAACTACATGAACATTTTCGAGCAGGTATTTACAGATAAAGTAATAGCGCAAGTAAAGTCTCAGGCACCTATAAAAACCCGGGCAGTTTCTTCAGAAGAATTCCAGAAGCTGGATGCTCATACACATGATCATGACCACGATCATGACCACAGTCATTAATAGAAGGTAAAGATTTTAAGGTATTTTATAGCATAAAATCTTTACTTTATAAAGCATTACAAGAGTTGATTAAAAAATTAGGCATGAAATACCCAAAGTTGATGAACTTTACCTTTCAAATCCTGATTCACATTTCAAGGAAATAGTTTAAAAAAGTCCTTCTAACAAAGGGCTTTTTTTTTAGTTTTGTATATATTAAACCACACACTGCGTATGCTTAATAAAGATGAATTCAGAAAATTTGCCGTTAAAGGCCAGAATATTAACGGTTCTAATGTAGACAGATATATTCACCATGTAGAAAACATGACCCGTACAGTAATAGAGGAAAGGCCTACCAACTTCCGCGAGATTGATGTTTTCTCCAGGTTGATGGCCGACCGTATTATTTTTCTGGGAATGGGTATTGACGACAATATTGCCAATATAATTGTAGCACAGTTGTTGTTCCTGGAATCAGCTGATGCTAAGAAAGATATACTTTTGTACATAAATAGTCCCGGTGGCTCGGTTTATGCTGGTTTAGGTATTTACGATACCATGCAGTATATCCGTCCGGATGTAGCTACCATTTGTACCAGCTTAGCGGCTTCTATGGGTGCTGTGTTATTATGTGGAGGGGCTGCTGGCAAACGTTCTGCTTTGCAACATGCACGCGTAATGATTCACCAGCCTTCCGGCGGTGCGCAAGGCCAGTCAGTAGATATTGAAATTACAGCTAAGCAGATAGTTATTTTGCGTAGAGAGTTGTATGAAATTATTGCTAAGCACAGTGGTAAATCATTTGAGCAGGTAGAAAAAGACTCAGACCGTGATTACTGGATGAAAGCCGAAGAAGCAAAAGCTTATGGGCTCATTGATGAAGTATTGGTAAGACATCAATAAAAATACAGACTATTCTCAATCCGGGAATAGTCTGTGTTAGCTTACACATCTACCAAGCTATTATTTATACTTAGAAAACAATACTGTTATACAAAATTTTGGAATTTGCCGCTGTATGGCGAAACTATAAATTTTACTTTTTTGTACTATTTAATTAAAAAAGGTCTGGACTACAAAAAATATATTTTCTTCTAGTCGGGAAGAAGGTGTAAAAAAATAAAAGATTTTTCGGTTGATGGAGCAGACAAAAATAAGTAGCTTACATAGCTGATAGTATATAAATCAGTCTTCTGATTATCAATTTGTACATAAATTAATCTCAATAAAATGGCTCAAACCAATTGTTCGTTTTGCGGAAGAAGTAAAAAAGAGGTCACTTTAATGCTTTCCGGCATAAACGCACATATTTGCGACCGTTGCATTATGCAAGGTCATCAGATATTACTTGAAGAAACTAAGCCCAAAGATAAAAGTGCTCCTGCCAGTTTTCAACTAATGAAGCCTGTAGAAATGAAAAATTTCCTGGAACAATTCGTAGTTGGGCAGGATGAAGCAAAAAAAGTACTGGCGGTAGCTGTATATAATCATTACAAGCGATTAATGCAGCCAAAAGCCGAAGATGATGTAACCATTGAAAAATCGAACATCATTATGGTAGGCGAAACAGGTACTGGTAAAACATATCTGGCCCGTACCATGGCTAAAACCTTGCAGGTGCCTTTTTGCATTGCTGATGCTACTGTTATTACAGAAGCTGGTTATGTAGGCGAAGATGTAGAAACTATTCTAACCCGCCTCTTACAAGCAGCTGATTATGATGTAGAAAAGGCAGAAAAAGGCATTGTCTATATTGATGAGATAGATAAAATTGCCCGTAAATCAGATAATCCCTCTATTACTAGAGATGTAAGTGGAGAAGGCGTGCAGCAGGCTCTGTTGAAGTTATTAGAAGGAACTGTGGTAAATGTGCCTCCTCAAGGTGGCCGAAAACACCCTGATCAGAAGATGATTGCCGTGAATACAGAAAACATCCTGTTCATTTGCGGAGGAGCCTTTGATGGGATTAACCGCCATATTGCCAAGCGTGTGAATACGCGTCCTATCGGGTTTGTAGATAAAACCAAATACGATTTTTCGCACGAACAGGAAAGCCTGCTTAAATATATTAACGCACAGGATTTGAAATCTTTTGGTTTGATTCCTGAATTAATTGGCCGCCTGCCGGTATTAACGTATCTGGAGCCTTTAAGCCGCGACACCTTACGCCAAATCCTGACAGAGCCTAAAAATGCTATTACCCGCCAGTATAAAAAATTATTCCAGATGGAAGGCATCCGCTTGGAATTCGATACCGATGCTCTGGATTATATTGTGGATCAGGCTATGTTGTTTAAGTTGGGAGCCCGTGGACTTCGGTCTATCTGCGAAGCCATTATGACAAATGCTATGTTTGAATTACCTTCCAGAACAGATATTAAAGAATTTGTTATAACCAGAGATTATGCAAAAACTGAATTTGAAAAGTCGAAGTTCAGTACGCTGAAAGCGGTAGCTTAATTTGAGTTAATTTCTCCAAAATAAAGCCTGTTAGATGATAGTTCTAACAGGCTTTATTTTTTATTTATTATCCGCTGTCGGATGGTTTTGAGGAACCGGGCTGTAGATGGTCCAGCCGCCATCTACCATTATGGTATCTCCGGTGATATGGCGTGCTTCTGTTGAGGCTAAAAAAAGAGCGGTATTTGCTACATCTTCCACATATCCTGTTCGCCCATTAGGCGCCACAGAATTCCAGTTCTTTTCATAATTTGGGTCATCTGTTAACGTGCGTTCAGTAATGGTGGCCCCAGCACCTATGGCATTTACTGTAATTCCGTAGGGGCCTAGTTCCAGGGCAAGCCCACGGGCCATTAAGCGTAAGGCCGCTTTGGTCATGCCATACGCACTCAGATTAATATGCGCCTGTACACCAGTCACTGATGACATAAGTATAATTCTACCTGGAATTTTGTATTCAATCATGGCCAATGCAGCAGCCTGAGCCGAGAAATAAGATCCCCGCATATTTACACTGGTTAACGTGTCGAAAGCTTCAGGTGTATAGGTAAGAAAAGCTCCATAATTGGTAATGCCAGCATTGGCTATCAACACATGCAATCCCTTATGAGTAGAAGCAAATTCTTTCACCATCTTCCGTACCTCTTCTACATTCGCTATGTCGCACGCATACGGGAATACACGCTGCTCCCCTATCTCGTTGTTTATCTTAGTAGCCGCCTCTTTGGCCAGTACTTCATTTTTATCGTTTAATGCAACAATAGCTCCTTCGCTGGCAAAGTGGCGGCATATACCAAAGCCTATGCCTGAGCCTGCTCCTGTAACCAATACATTTTTGTTTTCAAATCGTTTCATACGTATTCCAATGGATTTCTATAGCAAACAACGATTTACTAAAAAATCAGTAACTATAAAATATCAGGGCTTTATTAATATAGAATTTGATGTTTCTAATACACTTTTAGCGCATCATGGTCAAACCACTTATTTTTGTTAATTTTAGTATGTTCTTTACTGCCGTATGAGCCACATCCATGACATTTTAAAAACATATTGGGGCTACGATTCTTTCAGGCCTTTACAGGAGGATATTATTTCAGCTGTATTACAGAAACAAGATACATTAGCGCTGCTTCCTACCGGCGGAGGCAAATCTGTTTGTTTTCAAGTTCCGGCATTGGCTATGGATGGTATTTGTATAGTTATCTCTCCATTGATCGCCTTAATGAAAGATCAGGTAGAACAATTGCAGAAGAGACATATTCCGGCAGTAGCCCTGTATTCCGGCCTCACCCGCCGGGAGATAGATATTACCTTAGATAATTGTGTGTTTGGACAATACAAGTTTCTCTACATTTCTCCTGAACGTATTCAAACGGAACTATTTATTGAGCGGGTTAAACGCATGAAAGTTGGCTTGCTGGCAGTAGACGAAGCACATTGTATATCGCAGTGGGGTTATGACTTCCGTCCTCCTTATCTGGAAATTGTGAAGTTACGGGAAATTCTGCCAGATGTACCTGTAATCGCTTTAACAGCTACAGCTACCAAAGAGGTTAGAAAAGATATTATAGATAAACTGGCTTTCCGCAAACCACAGGTTTTTCAAAAGAGTTTTGCCAGGGAAAATTTATCGTATTCGGCGTTCAAGGAAGAAAACAAAGAAAAAAAACTCTATACTATTTTACAACGAGTACCTGGTTCAGCAGTAGTGTATGTACGTAGCCGCAAAAGGACACAAAAACTGGCAGAATGGCTTACTCAATCCGGTATTAGTGCCGACTTTTATCATGCCGGGCTAAGCAACCAGCAACGTTCCCAGAAACAGGATGCCTGGATAACTAACCATACCCGCGTAATGGTGGCTACCAATGCCTTTGGTATGGGCATAGATAAACCTGATGTACGCACCGTAATTCACATAGATTTGCCGGATACATTGGAAGCATATTACCAGGAAGCAGGCCGCGCCGGACGAGATGAAAAAAAAGCATATGCCGTAGCTTTGTATCACCAAAGTGACATTACAGATCTGCAAGAACGGGTAGAGCGTGCCTATCCCCCTATTGAGTTTATTCGGCGTACTTATCAATCTCTGGCAAACTACTATCAAATAGCTGTGGGCAGCGGATACCTTTCCAGCTATGACTTTGAATTAGATACTTTTGCAGACACGTATAAATTACCTCCTTCTGATACTTATTATGCCTTAAAACGATTGGAAGATGAAGGATTTATCCAGTTTAATGAATCTTTTTACAGTCCCTCTAAAGTATACTTCCAAATAGATAAAAAACAGCTTTACGAGTTTCAGGTGGCCAATGCCGGGTTTGATGTATTAATAAAAATGCTATTGCGAATGTATGGAGGAGAAGTATTTACCAGTTTTATGGTTATTTCAGAGTATGCTGTTGCCCGCCAGTTACAAATTCAGATAGCGGATGTGGAAAGAATGCTAACTGCACTGCATGGGTATAATATTCTGATTTACGATAAACAAAAAGATAAGCCACAAATTACATTTACGACCGTGCGGTTTAATGCGGTAGATATGCCTCTACAGACCCGCCATCTTCAAATTCGTAAACAACAGGAATTAGATAAAGTACAGGCAGTAATTACCTATGTTACCCACCAGAACAGGTGCCGGACTTTACTCTTGCTAGAATACTTTGATGAGATTTCAGATAAAGAATGTGGAGTATGTGATATCTGTCTTGAAAAAAAGAAACAAAAAGACTATTCAGACTATTTCCATCAAAACCGACAGAAAATATTGCAGCTATTAACAGGCAAGGAAATAAGTTTACAACAGCTCGTATATGCAATAAATCCTAAAAATGAAAAGATGTTGCTGGATACAATACGTGAAATGGCTGGCACCGGGGAAGTGAAATATGCAGCAAACGGCAACATTTATATACCCTCGTAATTCGTAATCCCTACAAAATAAAAAAGCTGCCTGATAATCAGACAGCCGTTAAAAGGTTTAAGGTTAAATGTATCTGGTTAATTTTATTTACTTTCAAATAAAAATTGCTCAATCTTCTCTTCAATAAATTGCGCTTGTTCAGGAGTATCCAGGTTCTTTAGCAAGAATATCGGGTCACTGTTTTTTACCACTACTTGCAGCTGATATGCCACATGGTTGAGTACAGCATCTGAGTAATCTTTCTCAATTACATTGAACTGCACTATATCGTCCCGTTTAATGGTTTTAGCTCCAAACCAAGGGAGTGGCTTAAAATGAATAGATATGGTAGATTTATTTATAGTAATTACGGTGGTATTAAAAAATCCGCATATCGCCTTATATAACATCCATAAACCAATTATCTGCAACGTACAAACAACTATTCCAACAGCAATTAATCCGGCTAGCAATATGCCGGTAGCTTTTGCATAAATAAGCTCATGTAAGGCAAACCCGGCAGATATATTAATAATAAATGCGAAGAGTAGCTGTAAAAATCTTCCGTATTCAAACCATTTTTTCTCAATCGTAAGACCGTTGTGCGAATCAACAAAAGAGATCTCTTCCGGAAGCAGTAGTTGTGAGCTAGTGTACATATAGAATGAACTTAAATATTTCATAAATTTTACTAATAAAATAATAATTTCCAAATATATATAATGGAAAATTTACAATTAAAGTGTTTTTTGTTATAAAATTACTTAACAGAAATTTGTTACTAATAGTTTTCTGAAATCAGCCCTTATTTTGCAGTGGCTTTAACTTTGGTATTTAGCGGTTGAAATGTGAAAGAAGTAGCTTTCTCTAATCCTATATAAGAGGCAGCAAATGGATTTTTTACCAGTATATCAAACAAAGGCGGGATAATTACTATTCCTTTTGCATCCGCTAATCCGTATTTATTATTTGTTCTTAGTATAGCTTTATTGTCCTGCTGTGGAAGTATCTGGTCATATTTTGCATAGAGCACTTCAAACCCTCTTTTATTAAGCATGCCCTGCTTCCCTTTATGCTCGAATAAATATACTCCCGTTGAATGCCTGGTAATTTTATCGAACGAAAAGGGTGTTAGTATTTTTCCTGTGACATCAATAATTCCATATTTATTATCCTTTTTCGCTAGTAATTTTCCATCTTGTATTAACCCTACTTCCTCGTAATAAGGCTGTATCACAAGTTTATCTTGCTTAGTAATAAAGCCCCATTTGCCTGCCAATCTCACAGCAGCCAGATTGCCTTCAAACGGGCGTACATCCTCATACCGGTTTGCTAATCGAAGGCGGCCAAAACTATCCACGAAACCATATCTGCCATTTATAATAGCTGGCAAAAATTCTTGTTCTTGCTGATATATTATTTTCTGAATACCACTGCCAGGCTTAACTAATACTTCTCCTTTGCTGCTATACAAAAATATATTTTTACCACTATACGCCCAGAAGGTATGGTCGGGTGTCATAGGTGAGATACTGTCATAAGCTGCTGGAATGCAAGGCATACCTGTAGTACTAATTCTGCCGTATTTGCCTTTTTGTTGAATGGCAATACTGCCGTCTGCTACAAACTGCATAGGTTCAGTAGAAGTGTATTTTACTCTTCCTGTATTGTCAAGCACTTCATATTTACCTGCTATTTTCCGGATATAATAGCCAAACTGGTTCATAGCAAAATAATCTGCTTTCGGTTCAATTACCCATTTCCCATTTTGGTGAAGTATACCATGTTTTCCTTTATATACAGCCACACAGATACTATCTGTTACTTCACCTAAAAAATCATATTGCAGGGGGATTACCTCTTCTCCTTGCTGATTAATGTAGCCATACTTACCGTTGTTTTCTACTTTTATTAAAGGATGTTGCGTAATGGGTTCTATCCAGGAGTAGGGCTGCTGAGTTATATTCGTTTTTGTTGCCCCTTGTCTCTTCAGGATTTCCCATTGCCAGCCTGTTTCATTCCTGGTTCCCGCTCTGATGAATTCAGGTGAATCAATATGGATACGGTCATAGACGGCTGGCAGAAATGATTGCAACACTGCTTTTTCATCTACAAGCACACCGTATTTAGTGGCTGTTTGATAAATAATAAATCCGTTATGCTCAGGCTGTATACCATCCATGTTAGCATGCAGTACACCGGTAGTGTCTAATATTCCTACTTTGCTCTGAATAGAAAAAGCATAATGCTGACCAGAAATAGCATACAACGTGTCTAACCCATACGTTGCTACAGAATCAAGTGAGCCAATTATCTTCCAGGAATTAAAAGGGGTAATTTGCAATTCCTGATTTTCTGTACGAATGGCTTTATGTTCAATGGGTAGAATAACCGTATTAGCCCAGTTCAGCAAACCATAGGCTTTTATAGTACACTGTATTTTTTCTGTAGATGCGTAAGCATACAGTTTGTTTGACCCTGCTAGTAATATGCCATCTACAGGGGTTGTTTCAAGGGCATGATATTGCAATGGAATGACTACTTTGCCTTGTATATCAATTACTCCATACAAAGTATCAGCAACAGGAGAAACAGAGACTTGCCCAACTTTAATTTTATCTCCACTAAAAGGAAGCATTATATCATAAGCAGCAGATCTTATTATTTTATTTTTAGTAGAAATCAATCCCCATTTACCAGATTGTTTATAACCTAGTATTTCGCCGCCCATAACCGCTGATTTATCTTTAGGCAGCATCCATCCTAAATCTTCATAAGAAGCAGGAATTACTTCCTTTCCTTTTGTATTGATTAATCCCCAGGCATTATTTTTTTTTACAAAAGCATAATTGTCTGTAAAAGGAAAGGCCTCCTCATATCGTGCTTCAAGTATTATCTGGCCACTTTCATTTTTATAGCCAAACTGTG
The DNA here is from genome assembly GCF_030503435.1 of Rhodocytophaga aerolata. Classification (GTDB taxonomy): domain Bacteria; phylum Bacteroidota; class Bacteroidia; order Cytophagales; family 172606-1; genus Rhodocytophaga; species Rhodocytophaga aerolata. The sequence goes on along the minus strand of NZ_JAUKPO010000003.1, from coordinate 294,048 downwards.
CCTGCTGATCCTTAAAAAGGAAAAGTGGTTGGCTGCTTTGCGCAAAAGAAGGAATGGAAAAACAAAGAAATAAAAAGTAATAATAAATTCTGTACATATTGTAAGATACACACTGGCACATTTTTGAGTTCGATTCCCCTGAATTTGTCGACCAGTAATTGGGTTGAATAATTTACAATAAAATGCAAATATGGGTAATAATAGTTTATGGAAAAGGGGCATTATTCTTACATAACTACCATTATATACTTGGTAGCAGAGAACATAGTTAGGGTTAGCCAGTAATCAAGTAAGGCTGATACAGGAAATTGAAATAAAGTCTATACCTGCTTAGTAAGATACTATCAGAGCCAAACTGATGAGAGTTTTTGAGTAAAAAAGGAGAATAAACTTTCATAATCTGAGCAAATCTATACATGAGTTACAGAAGAGAGTGAACAAGTATTCAGAAAAAACAAATATTTTATGGTCAAAACTTTTAACCCCATGAAACATCTTTTTCTGGAGACATTTTCCAGAGTCATCATTTCAGTTTCTCTCTCTTTTCTTACCTTATCGGCTTTCGGCCAGGCAGATCCCATAAAATTTGGTAAAGTAGAATTGCCAGAATTGCAGATGAGCACCTATGCTAAAGATACCAGTGCGCATGCAGTAATTTTATGCGATTTTGGTAAATCTTATTTCAAGTATTCAGACCATGATGGATTCCAGGTGTATTTTGAAAGACAGGTACGTTTAAAAATTCTGAAAAAAGCAGGGTACGACTGGGCAAACGTACAAATTCCATTCTACCGTGTGAGTAATAGCCAAGAAGAAGAAGTGTTAAATTTAAAAGGATACACATATAATCTTAATGGCAAAGAAATTATAAAAGACAAGTTAACCAAAGAAGCTATTTTTGATGAGCAGGTAAGTGACAACTGGGTAATTAAGAAGTTTACAATGCCCAATGTGAAAGAAGGCTCTGTAATAGAGTTCAGTTATACAATTAAGTCTGATTTCCCTTTTACATTTAGAGAGTGGCAATTTCAAGAAAGTATCCCTGTTGTATGGAGTGAGTACCGTGCTACCATGCTCGAATATTTCGACTATAAAAAGTTATCGCAAGGCTATGAGTCATTCTCTACGGAAGTAAAAACGGTAACCGAACGTATCAACAGATTTAATGGAGATCCGAATCCGTTAACTCCGCAAGCTACTGTTTACCGCTGGGTAGCCAAAGACATGCCTGCGCTTCGTGAAGAGCCCTACATGACAACTATTAATGATTATGTGACCAAAATCAATTTTGAGTTGGCGACTGTTAAACTGCCTGGGCAAATGATACAACCAATTAATAATACCTGGCAAGCCTTAACAAAGAGTTTATTGGAGGGAGAAAGTTTTGGCCTGCCATTAAAAAGAACCGGCTTTGCAAAAGATGAGTTAGCGGCTATTTCCTTAAAATATACAGATCCGGTACAACGGACAACTGCTGTGTATAATTTTGTGAGAAAACAGGTAAAATGGAATGAGGTAAAGCAAAAATATACGTCTGGTTTAAAGAAAGCTTATGAAACACATAGCGGTAGCTCAGCCGATATTAATCTTATGCTGGTGGCTTTTTTAAAAGAAGTAGGTATAGAGGCCAATCCTGTAATTTTAAGTACCCGTGATCATGGAAGAGTGCTCGAGACATATGCTTTAATTACAAAATTTAATTATGTAATAGCACATGTAAATATCAATGGAAATGAGTTTCTATTAGATGCAACCGACCCGGTAATAAAGCCAGGTATGCTGCCTGCCAGATGTCTGAATGGGGAAGGATGGTTGGTATCAGAGAAAAATCCTCATTGGGTATCACTTCAACCAATAGAAAAACTAGCGCACGTATTTGTTGCCAGATTAAATGTTTCACCGGAAGGGGACTTGAAAGGAAATATAGATGTCTCGGATGGCGGATACAGCGCTCTGGCTATGCGTAAAAAGATTTTCTCTGAAGGGAAAGACAAATATATAGAAACTGTTAAAAAAGAACATCCTGAATGGCAAATTACCGCCCATAGTTTCACAGATGTTGAGGAGATTGATAAAACAGTGAATGCAAAATATGAAGTTACCCTATCTGATTTTGCACAAGTAGCCGGAGATATGATATACCTGAAGCCTATGCTTAGCGAAGCCAGAAACGCTAATCCTTTTAAACTGGAAAATAGGTTATTTCCTGTAGATTTTGCTTATTCAGTGGATGAAACATATGCTTGTACATTTACTATTCCTGAAGGATACAAAGTAGAAGAAATGCCAAAAGGTGCTATTCTGGATTTGCCGGAAAAGACAGGACGCTTTACTTATATGGTAGCTGTGAATGGCAACACTATCCAGATTACCAGCAGAATTACTTTAAAAAAGCCTGTATATTATTCGGAAGAGTATCCTTTTCTGAAAGAGTTCTTCAATCAGGTTGTGGCCAAACATGCAGAGCAGATTGTGATAAAAAAATCTAAAATTTAATAATCCGTATGTCATCGTATCGCTGCCCAGATAGGTAAAAAAACTTAACTTATTTGGGCAGCGATACTAATGTGTATAATAGTTTCACTTCCTACTAATTTTTATCATTCTATGTTCAACATTAAATCTGTTTCTCTTCTGCTATTTGTGTGCAGTTATTTCCGGGTTATGGCGGGAGATGGAAACTATGCTGTAAGTAGTATTCCAGCTAAACTATTAGAAAATGCTTATGCTGTGCAGCGTATGGAAGAAATCACTTTTACGGTAAAATCTCCTGGTGAAGCTACCAAGAAAACCCGTTATGCAATTACTATATTAAATGAAAAAGGAAAGAAATATGCCAAAGCCTACGTTGGGTACGATAAATTAGTAAAAGTAAACAATCTGCAAGGTTCTGTATATGATGCACAGGGTAAGTTAGTAAGTAAACTTAAAAAAGCTGATACACAAGACGTAAGTGCAGTTTCAGATAATTCCCTCTTTGAGGATAACCGCATGAAGATAGCCGCTTTTTCGTATTCTGAATATCCTTATACCGTAGAATTTGAATACGAAACTACCAGCAAAAATACCCTGTTTTATCCGGTGTGGACGCCTCAGGGGGCAGAGCACTATGCAGTAGAACAATCTATGTTTACGGTGATAATGCCGAAAAATTTGAAACTCCGGTATAAAGAAGTAAATATTAATCAGAAAGTGAGCCTTTCTTCAGTAGAAAACAACACCATATATACTTGGCAAATAGCTAATCTTCCAGTATTTGAAGTAGAGCCCTTATCGGCGCCGGCAACTACATTGCTGCCTATTGTATATACGGCACCTACAGACTTTGAAGTGGAAGGATATCAGGGCAACATGAGTAGCTGGCAAGAATTAGGCAAATGGCAACATAAATTAAATGAAGGCCGCGATGTATTACCTGAAAGCGTGAAGCAAAAATTACAGCAACTGACAGCCAGAGAAACTGATAAAGCGAAAAAGGTAAAAAAGATATATGAATACCTGCAAGCAAATACCAGATATGTTAGTATACAGCTTGGGATAGGGGGCTGGCAATCTTTTGAAGCGTCCTTAGTGGCAGACAAAGGATATGGCGATTGTAAAGCCCTTTCTAATTATACCAAAGCCATGCTTAAAAGTGTAGGGGTAGAATCTTATTTTGCTCTTATTAAAGCCGGAGATGATGAGCAGGATATTGCAACCGATTTTCCGACTATGCAATTTAACCATGTAATTCTATGTGTTCCGGTGCAGAAAGATACTATTTGGCTGGAATGTACCGACCAGACGAAACCATTTGGCTATATGGGAGGATTTACTGGTAACCGGCATGCATTACTTATCACTTCAGAAGGGGGAAAGCTCGTAAAAACGCCTTCTTATACAGCTAAAGATAATTTGCAGCACAGAAAAGCAGAAGTAGTTATTGCGGCTCATGGAGATGCCACCGCTGAAATAACCAGTGTTTATACCGGACAACAGCAAGATATGTTGAGCCAGATGATTTATGCCTATGGCCCGGAAGAACAAAAGAAAATGCTGTATAAGAGCATTAAAATACCTAGTTATGAGATTAATTCTTTTACATACACACATACGAAAGAACGTGTACCGGCAGTTTCTGAAAAGGTAGTATTGAATATTCGTAAATGTGCCTCAAAAAGTGGAAGCAGAATATTTCTTACGCCTAATTTACTGTCTGCCATCAGTTATGTACCACCTGTTACTGAAAACAGACGTTCAGCGGTTGTACTTCCACTTTCTTATATAGATACCGATACTATCCGGTATCATGTACCAGAGGGTTTCCATCCGGAATTTTTACCTGAAACCATTCATTATAAATCTGCTTTTGGTGAATATACAGCTTCCATCGTAGTAGATAGAGGCATAATTCTATACATCAGAAAATTTACGATGAACAGAGGCACCTATCCGGCAGCATCTTATAATGAGTTGGTTGAATTCCGCAAAAAGGTAGCAAAAGCCGATAAAACTCAGATTGTGCTTGTAAATAAAAGTTAACGAAGGTTGTTTTACAAATTACCTCTATCAATCAAATCCTAGCAGCTGATTGATAGTTTGAAGAGAAGGGATTAAGCGTATTTACTTTACGCTTAGTCCCTTCTCTTTTTAGATGAATATATAAAGAGAAAATACATACTATATGTATACTAATCTTATCATCTCCTGTTCAAGAGCCTTTTATGGTCTTGCGATTAAATGCTTTTATTCAAAGAAATTGTTAGAAATGTAATATGCTTTGATTGTCTGACATAAATTTAATCTAACTAGCTGAATACATGGGTGGGTTATATTTAACAACTCTGAAAGTAATAGCAGGCAAGTGAGCGTATTGTGCAGTTCTTAAGCGGCGTACTACTTGTGGGTATTCATAGAAAAAGCACCTTGTAAAAGGTGCTTTTTCTATGTCTGATTAAGTACTAAGGTTAAATGATTATTTTACGGCTGCCGATTGGTTCTGTACCTGGCTAATGATTTCAAACTCTGTTCTTCTGTTAATTTCTCTTCCTTCTAATTCATCATCATTAGAAGCTAAGGGTTTTTCTTCTCCATATCCAACTGCAATTAATCTGTTTGATTCAACACCTTTATCAGTTAGATATTTAACTACAGCCTTTGCCCTATTTTGAGAAAGTTTTTTGTTCAGTTCAGCAGAACCAATTTTATCTGTATGACCAGATATTTCTATAGTATAGCTTGTGTTTTCTTTCAGCATTTTTTCTAATTTTTCTAATTCCTGAAATGATTCAGGTTTTAGAGTTGCTTTCCCTGTATCAAAATAAATATTGCGTAAGATGGTTTTAAAACCTATCTGCAATTTAGAAAGAGAAATTTCTTTAACTATTTCCTTGGCTTCAGCAGATATAGCAGGGATAGATACATCTGCATTGGTGTACATATACCCATCTTTCTCTACGGCAATGCCATAATCCATCGAGCCACTATTATTAAACGTGCACGTATACACTCCTTCAGATACTTTAGTTAGACTAACTTCAGCTTCATTTGTTTTAGACTTCAACAGGATACTGGCACTTATCGGAGTTTGAGCAGAGGCATCAGTTATCCGAATAACCAGTTTTACTGGATTTAATGCATCAGGTACTTTTACGATTGGGGCCGGTTTACCTGAGATCTTCCGCACTTTCAGCTTGTCGTAGTTCTGCAAATTGTCGGGAATAGCTACTTTATAAATATCTTTCTCCCCCATACCGCCATCTTTAACAGAAGCATAATAGCCAAATCGGCGGTCACCAGATTTTACAAAATAAATATCTTCATCCGGTGTATTTATCGGGTAACCAATGTTAACTGGCTCTGACCATTTCTTGGTTGTACTATCAAATTCACTTACAAAAATATCATACCCACCCATACCTTCATGGCCGCGTGAACTGAAATAAAGTGTTTTGCCATCATAATCGATAAAAGGACCGTCTTCATCAGATATTGTATTGATGGGAGCACCCATATTGGTTGGTTTAGCCCATCTCCCATTTTTATCCAGCTTACTCATGTAAATATCTATACCTCCTTTGCCTCCTGGACGGTCACTAGTGAAGAACAGGGTTTGCCCATCCGGAGATATGGAAACAGAATTTTCATTATAGGTTGAATTTATGTTAGAGCTAAGCGGCTCAGGGCTAGACCATGTACCATCTTTCCGCTGATTAGAAACATAAATATCTCCCCCATTTTCATCTTTATAGAGAAATAGCGTTTTTCCATCGCCTGACAAACCTATACTTGCATCGTGGTATTCTGTGTTTATGTTAGCGCCTAAGTTTTGAGCAGGTTGCCATTCGCCATCTTTAAATTCGGAAATATAAATGTCTTCAAAAAATTCTAAGTCTTTATCTACGTTTCCAATACCCACGCCCCCTTCACGGCGCGAAGTGAAGATCATTACCGATTCATCCTTATTAATGGCCGGTGCATAATCAGCATGGCCTGAATTAACACCTTTGCCAAGATTTTTTATAGAATATTCCAGCGGATCACTTGTGTACTTTTTACCATTATTACATTTTGCTATTTTTTCATCAATCTCAGCCAGAATAGCTTTTAATGTGTTTTTATTTGTTTTTTTAGTTGCAGCATCTGCTTGGATCTTCGTTTTATGCTTCTCATAATAGGCAATAGCATTGTCGAAATCGTTGCCATATTGAAATGATTGCCCAATCAAAAGTAAAATATCTGCACTAATACCGGGGTCCAGTTCGTAGGCTTTAATTAAATACTTACTTGCCCTGCTTTTATCAATGGTTTCTATAATTGCTTTACCAGCCATAAAGTTTGCCCTTACGTTGTTTGGATTTTCCCGTAAGGCTAACATATAGTTGTCGAGGGCAAGGGATTTAGCACCTATATTATATGCAGCATCCGCTTCTGCTACTAAGTCGTTATCTAGTTGAGCGGATACCTTTCCTACGTTTACAAGTAAACAGGTAACGACCAGTAGCCAGACAGACAAGTATTTGTTTAACATAATTTTTATAAAATCTTTCATTATCTTCAAACCTGAAATGAAATAGTATCTTCAATTTGAGTTCTATGGCAATGTAGCCAGCCTTAGAAGAGTAATTGTTTCATTTACCGGTTAAATATGTTATATGTATATAAATCGTGAAAAAACTATTTTTTCTACTTACCTGTAATCTCAAATTCTGTCCTCCTGTTTAATTGCCTACCCGTTTCATCGTCGTTAGATACTAATGGACGTCCCATTCCATATCCGGCATAGCCTAATCTCTCAGGACTTACCCCTTTGGCAACCAGATAATCAACAACTGCTTTTGCCCGCCGCTCAGATAATTTCTTATTATAGTCTGCACTTCCTTTGTTATCGGTGTGGCCAGATACCTCAATTTTTAGGGTAGGCACCTCATTCATAATGCTTAAGAGTTTTTCTAACTCGGCTGTACTTTCTTTTTTAAGCGTGGCCTTATCGAAATCAAAAAAGATATTCCGCAGAATAATTCTGGACCCCACGCTTACTTTCTTTAGCTCTACATTAAGGGTAATTTCCTGAAAGCCTTCACTTGCCGGGATGTCATAGTTTTCAGAGTGGAACAGGTAACCTTCCTTCTGAACAGAGAAGCCATAGTTTTTGCCAGATAGCATAACAGTTTTGTAAAAACCTGCAGAATCTGATACTTGTTCGGAGATAACTTCACTGTTTTCATTATTTACAAGCACAATCTCTGCTTCCAACGATTCTTTAGTGAAAGCATCAGTAATGTATCCACTCAAAATAGTAGTTGCGCCCGCTGTTGGTTTAATTGCTGGCTGATCCAGAGGGAGGCTTTTGATTTCTATCTTTTTCTCAATCTTAATTGCACTTCCGGTGGCTGAAGCCAGGGTTTCTCTTTTTGGCATAGAGATAATATAAATATCTTTCTCTCCTAAACCTCCTTCTTTCGCAGAGGCATAGTATCCATGCCGGTTATCGGCAGAGAGTACAAAGTAAGTGTCATCTCCAGACGTATTTATAGGATAGCCAATATTTTCGGGTACCGACCATTTTCCGTTTGTTTCCATGGAACACCGGTAAATATCGTAGCCGCCCATACCGGCATGCCCTCTGGAACTGAAGTATAGATTTTGCCCATCGGGATGAATGAACGGAGCATCGTCGTCGTAAGGTGTATTGATGGGAGCCCCCAGATTTATGGCTTCTCCCCAATTGCCTTTTGCATCTTTGTGGCTCATATAAATATCTAGCCCGCCCAGGCCGCCAGGGCGGTTGCTGGAGAAATAAATAGTATTGCCATCAGCCGTCATAGAGACAGAGGGTTCCTGATACTTAGTATTTACCGTTTCACCTAAGCTTTGCGGTTTAGACCATATATTTTTTAACGCATCAAACCTAGAAACATAAATATCCCCGCCACGGCTATCTTTGTAAATAAAAAGCTGCTTACCATCCGACGATAAGGCTATACAGGCATCATGTTTATCTGTATTAATTTCTTGTATATTTTTCGGCTCAGCCCATTTGCCATTCGATTTAATAGAAATATAAATGTCCTCATAATATTGATTATCATCTATAGCTACAAAGCCACCGGTAGAACCTGCCCTGCGGGAGGTAAATACGAGTACAGATTCGTCGGCTGAAATAACTGGTGCATATTCGGCGTACTTAGAATTAATGATAGGACCAATATTATCTATCTGAGCTTTTACCGGTTTATCCAGGTATGTTAATCCATTTTGACATTCATATATACGCCTCTCTAAGATGGGTAGAAGGCTTAGATCTTTTGTGAGAGTTTTGACAGCTATAGCTTTATACGCTTTAAAAGCATCTATTGCTTCTTTGAATTGGTGATTATATTGATAGGCTTCCCCCAAATACCTATGTATATCGGGATGGATAGCAGGCATTTTTGCATAGGCTTTTTGTAAGTAAGCCACCGCCTTATGTTCATGAATGGTTTGCAAATAACAGATGCCTGTATTGAAATTTGCTTGGGGATGCTCCGGATCAGCTTTAAGGTATTCCAGATAAATAGGCAGGGCATTTATATAATCGCCACTTTCAAAATATTCACCGGCTTCTTTCAATATTCTTTTTGAGGATTGAGCAAAAAGTGGTGCAGCAGCATTCTGGATCAGCAGAAAAAGAATAATCTGCCTAAGGAAAGGCAAGAATGATAGGAGTTTATTTCTCATTATTCAAGTAAACTAGACACTTAAGTTATGCTAATCTTAAACAAAGCTCTAGCAACTCGTAGAATGTGAATGTAAGTTCAAGCGAATTAATAAGGGGCAAGCTGAATAATTGGTTAATTTTGAGCGTATTTCAGGTACGAAGCGTACAACAGTCTTATGAAAATTATACAAGCCACTTTTATTCAGAGTAATACCGACTATAAAGCATGTCCTGCCCCAGAAAAGCCCGAATATGCTTTTATAGGCCGTTCCAACGTCGGGAAATCGTCATTAATAAATATGCTTACCGGCCACCCAAACCTGGCTAAAACGTCACAAAAGCCCGGTAAAACACAGTTGATCAATCATTTTCTCATAAATGATGAGTGGTATCTGGTAGACTTGCCCGGATATGGATGGGCTCAGGCCAGTAAAGCAGACCGTGAAAAATGGGATACGATGATCAGGCAATATTTGCTTCAGCGTACAAATTTGTTATGTGTATTCGTATTGATAGATTCCCGGCATGAGGCACAAAAGGTTGATCTGGAGTTTATGGAGTGGTTAGGAAAATCGGAAATACCTTTTAGCATTATATTTACAAAAGCAGATAAACAAACAAAATCCAAGACGCAGCTTCATGTAGAACAGTATATTCAAAAAATGCTTGAACAATGGGAGGAGGTTCCTTCGTATTTCGTAACATCATCTGTTTCAAGAGATGGGCGGGATGAAATACTGAAGTTTATTGATTCGTTAAATAAAACTTATAAAAAGATATAACAAAATTCATAAGGGTGAGTACTGTATGATATAACTAGCGGTTGAGGCGATTGTCAATGATCTTTTGCAAGGTGTAATAAAATTGGGTAATTTTGATATGAAATAGGTTGTTTTACGCGTAGCTATGTAGAATAATCTAATGTATCATCTTAATAGCTATTATTATGCGAAACAAGTTAATGTTTTTATTATTCTTTGCTCTTTTGGTAAGTAGCGTAACAATTGCTCAAACCTCGGCGAGCAGCAACGAAAGAGTGCTTCCGGTGGCAGAGCACTACGAAGGTGGCAGAGAAGCTTTATTGGCTGATATACAGAAAAATCTTCAATATCCACCTATGGCTAAACGTAACCGCGTCCACGGAGAGTGTGTTGTTGCTTTTACTCTGGAAGAGAATGGGAAAATGATAAATCAAAAGTTGATAAAAAATATCGGTGCAGGATGTGGCGAAGAGGCTATGCGTATAGTACGGAGCCTTAAATTCAAAGCTCCGGGTTATAGAGTAGATGCCACCATACCTGTCCGGTTTGATCTACAGAAGTAAGTAATTCTAATTAAACTATTCATGGATTTAAAAGAAATAGCAACTGTCTCTGGAAAAGGAGGCTTATTCAGATTGGTAAAACCTACACGTTCCGGTGTAATTCTGGAATCAATTGATGAGCAAAAAAGCAAACTGGTGGCTGGGCCTCAATACCGGGTTTCTATATTGAAAGAAATTTCAATTTACACAACTGGCAAAGAGTCTTCCGTTCAATTGGAAGAAGTATTAGCAGCCATTTTTGAGAAATATGGTAAAGACTTGCCGGTTCAACCAAAATCTTCCTCCGAGGATCTCTTCAGTTTTATAGAAGAAATCGTGCCCCAATATGACCGGGAGCGGGTATATTCGTCTGATATTAAAAAATTAGTAACCTGGTATGGTATATTGGTGAACCATGCGCCGGATCTATTTGAGAAGAAGCAGGAAGATGCTGTACAAGCACCGGCTGAAGAAGAGAAGAAATCCTCGTAAATATTTTAATAGTACGTCAATAGTATGTACAATAAAAAAGCTTCAAATATTCTTTGAAGCTTTTTATTTATTTCTATAAATATTAGACATTAGACTATTCCACTACACTTAGTTTAATTGTATTAGTCTTTTGCTTTTTGCTGATAGGCATACTTGCTGTATTAATAATAATATCCCCTTTATGTAAATGGCCTTCTTTAGCTAATATATCCTGGATATCCTGAAATGTTTCATCCGTAGTAGTAAGTTTGTCGTAATAAAAAGCTCTTACACCCCAAGAGAGACTCAATGTATTGAGTAAGAAAATATTGCTGGTAAAGATGAATATATTTGCTTTTGGCCTGTGGCTCGAAATCCGGAAGGCCGTATATCCTGAACTGGTCATTCCTACAATTGCTTTCGCTTCCGTATCTCTGGCCAGGCGGCAAGCACTAACTACGACATTATTGCTGTTGAAATTTGGATCTTCTCTGAATTTAAGAACATTTGCATGGTTTTTAAAATAGATGTCTGCTGATCCCTCAATATTGTGAATAGTATCCGTCATACATTTTACAGCTAACGTAGGATACATGCCAGAAGCACTCTCTGCACTCAGCATTAATGTATCAGCGCCATCTATTACAGAGTTAGCGATGTCATTAATTTCTGCCCGGGTAGGCCGCGGACTCGTAATCATGCTTTCCAGCATTTGAGTGGCTATAATTACCGGTTTGGCTGCCTGATTACACTTCTGCACAATCATTTTTTGAATCATAGGCACTTCTTCCATTGGTATTTCCACCCCTAGATCGCCGCGGGCCACCATTAAGGCATCCGAAGCAGCAATAATTGCATCGATATTCCGGATAGCTTCAGGCTTTTCAATTTTAGATACAACCCTAGCCTTTTTGCCACTATCTTTTATAATATTTTTAAGCTCAATAACCTCCTCGGCTGTTCTTACGAAAGATAAAGCAATCCACTCTACATTATGTTCTAAGCCAAACAACAAGTCTTCACGATCTTTTTCCGTAAGAGCTGGTATAGATACATTGGTATTCGGTAGATTAATCCCTTTTTTAGATTTAAGAATACCCCCATATACTACTTCCGTCAATACATCTGAACCCTCAATGCTTAATACCCGCAACTCAATTTTTCCATCATCCAACAAAATAGCCTCTCCAGGTTTTACATCACTAGCCATTTCCATATAAGTAGTACTAATCCGTTCGGCATTACCTACTACCTTTTCTGTTGTCAGGGTTAATTTACTTCCTTTGTGCAGCATGACACCATTGTTCTCCACTTCGCGCGTACGGATTTTAGGGCCTTGCAAATCCTGTAACAATCCTATATGAAAGTTGTGTTCTTTGTTTAAACTACGTACAGCTTCCACTACTTTCAGATGCTCTTCATGGCTGCCATGCGAAAAGTTAAGCCTGAATACATCTGCCCCAGCCTCAATCAGTTCAAGTAGCTGCTCTTTTTTATTACAGGCAGGTCCAACAGTGGCAATTACTTTGGTTTTATTGAAGTGTATTCTCATTTGTGTAATTGATAGTGATTAATCTTTATTGGTTGGCTAATTCGTACTTTCAAAAATAGATGAATTATATAAATTACTTACTAGCAAAGCAGATTCTCCTGATAGGAGTATATAAGAATTTATAGCATGTTAGTTGCAATATTAGCAGTATTTATTTGAACAATTACCGCATTAAGCAATAAATCGTTATCTAATTCATCGTAAAGGTATGATTAAAAAGACTTTTAAATTAAGAATAGTAGAAATTGTTTGACAATATTAGTTTAAATGTATTTCTTTGCAGTGGTTTTTAACTTAAATTTTATAAAAGGAAATGTCAGAAATTGCACAAAAAGTTAAAAGTATTATTATAGACAAGTTAGGCGTTGAAGAGTCAGAAGTAACGAATGAGGCAAGCTTTACCAATGACCTGGGAGCTGATTCTTTGGATACTGTAGAACTGATCATGGAGTTTGAGAAAGAGTTCAACATTTCTATTCCCGACGACCAGGCTGAAAATATCTCAACAGTAGGTCAAGCGATTGCTTACTTAGAGGAGAATGTAAAATAAGTAGCATACCCATCAATTTCCCATCAAATCTGCATGAGCAGAGAGTTCGTTCTATGAATTTTAGGAGAGTAGTAGTTACTGGATTAGGCGCACTTACCCCCATAGGAAACAATGTAAAAGACTTTTGGCATTCTTTGTCTACAGGGGTAAGTGGTGCTGCACCCATCACGAAGTTTAATGCAGAAAAATTTAGAACCCGGTTTGCCTGCGAGGTTAAAAATTTCGATATACATAATTTTATAGATAGGAAAGAGGCCCGTAAAATGGACTCTTTTACTCAATATGCTATGGTGGTTGCCGAAGAGGCACTTACAGATTCTAAATTGGAGATAGATAGAATTGATTTAGACCGGGCAGGTGTAATCTGGGGATCTGGTATAGGAGGGTTAAGAACTTTTCAGGAAGAAGTTATGGGATTTGCCAAAGGCGATGGTACACCTAGGTTCAATCCTTTCTTTATTCCTAAAATGATCGCCGATCTTAGTTCGGGCTTCATTTCAATTAAATACGGATTCCGGGGGCCAAATTTTGTCACCGTATCTGCCTGTGCCTCTGCTACCAACGCGTTAGTAGATGCATTTAATTATATACGTATTGGAAGAATAGATATTGCTATAGCCGGAGGCTCAGAGGCTGCTGTTACAGAAGCTGGTATCGGTGGGTTTAACGCTATGAAGGCATTGTCGGAACGCAATGAAGACCCTCAAACTGCCTCTCGTCCATTCGACAAAGATCGGGATGGGTTTGTGCTAGGCGAGGGAGCAGGTGCATTAATTTTAGAGGAATATGAACATGCTAAAGCCCGCGGCGCTCATATTTATGCCGAGTTGATTGGTGGAGGTATGTCTTCTGATGCTTATCATATTACAGCGCCTCATCCTGAAGGTTTGGGTGCTTTAAATGTAATGCGCGATGCTTTACGGGATGCCAACATCAAACCTGAAGATATAGATTATATTAATGTTCATGGCACCTCTACGCCTTTAGGAGATATTAGTGAAACATCTGCTATTCAGAAGGTTTTTGGTGAGCATGCCTATCAACTGAATATTAGCTCTACGAAATCTATGACCGGACATTTGTTAGGAGCTGCCGGAGCAATAGAAGCCATTGCATCCATTCTGGCTATTCAACATCAGTTAGTTCCGCCAACCATCAATCATTTTACCGACGATGAAGCTTTTGATGCCAGGTTGAATTTTACATTTAATAAAGCCCAATCCAGAAAAATAAATACTGTCCTTAGTAATACCTTCGGCTTTGGTGGGCACAATTTTTCAATCTTGTTCAGAAAACTGCAAGCCTGATCCAGTGGTTGACATCCTTCGTTTTGTTAGCGATTTTTTCAAAAGGAGTTCCGATAAAGATAAAAAACTTGCTGCCGATATCTCCCAGATCATTGGCAGCAAGCCTGCTAATATTCATTTATACAAATTAGCCCTCCAACATACATCTGCTTCCAAAGAAACCGGTAAATCCGGATTCCGCGAATCGAACGAACGGCTAGAGTACCTGGGGGATGCTATCCTAGGAGCTGTTATAGCTGATTTTTTATTTAAAAAATTTCCTTATAAAGAAGAAGGGTTCCTTACCGATATACGTTCCCGTATTGTAAACCGCGAGTCGCTAAATAACCTGGCTAAAAAAATTGGCTTGAACAAACTTATTGTATTTGATGGGAACCGCAAAACGGTTCTTACCCATAAATCGATGAATGGTGATGCCTTGGAAGCTTTGGTAGGCGCAATCTATTTAGATAAAGGATTTAAATACTGCAAAAAGTTTATCATTAAACGGTTAATAAGTCCTCATTTTGATCTGGAAAAGATTGTAGAGACTAATTCAAACTTTAAGAGCCTGATAATTGAGTGGGCTCAGCGTGAAAACCGGAATCTACGTTTTGAAATTATTGAAGAAAAAGGAAATCTCCATAATAAAGAATTTATAGCACAGATTGTTATAGACGATAAGCCGTTTACTACCGGAAGTGGCTATAGTAAGAAAAAGGCTGAGCAGGCAGCCGCCGAAAAATCCTGTGAAATACTTCAGCTAAAATAGACGTGTTTTGTTTTTTTAAGAGGCCGTACTTACGGTATCCAGTATTTTTACTATACTGGTTATAGATATATCGTGAGCACACTTAAAATGCTTTTCCGGACAAGCTTTATACCCATGCAACCCACAGGGTCTACAATACAGTGGATACGATACTTCTACAATAAAAGACTTTTCAGCTAAAGGGCCAAACCCAAAAGAGGGTACTGTGGAACAGTAAATAGCACACGTAGGCGCATTCATGGCACTGGCCAGATGCATAGGGGCAGAATCATTCACAAAATTCATTGCTGCTTTTTGCATAAGCGCAGCAGAGGCTAATAATGATAGCCTTCCTGCTAGATTTGTTGCATTCTTCGATTCACAAGCATCCAGAATCTGTTGACAGTTACTTTTATCAGCTGGAGCGCCAAGCAAATAAATGTGAAATTTTTCGGGGATATGTTTCAAAAACTCAATCCATTTCTCTTCAGGAAACTGCTTGGTAAACCATACAGATGTAGGCGCAACACATATATAAGGAGTGAAGATATATCCTGCTATAGCTTCATAATCTTTCAGGGAAGGATATAATTTAGGTTTGGCTGGTATGGCATCTGTTAAATGAGCAATCAATTGATGGTTACGTTCAGTTTCGTGCTGATGATTATCTATCCGGTGGTCAAAACTTTTCGTAAACAACCAAGATACGGGGTTTTTAGAAAATCCTAGTGTTTGCTTTGCTCCCGAAAAAGCGGTAAGCAATCCCATGGCAGCAAAGCGTTGTAAATTGACCACCACATCATATCTTGATTTTCGGACCAAAGAAATAAGCTTTACTAGATTGGTATATTTATGATGATGTTTGTCCCAGATAAGAACTTTGTTTATTAATGGATGCTGATTGAATAAACTTTCATTCCCTTTTCGAAGCAGGAAATCTATCTGTGCATAAGGAAAGTACTGTTTTACTTTTTCAACTATAGCAGTGGCTAAAATAACATCGCCTATAAATGCTGTTTGTACAACAAGTATCTTTTGACTATTCACTATGAGCAGATTTAAGAAATGTAGCTGTTAAAATCTTTAACAAACATTACATGATAATAATTGAATGGTATGAATATTGTTGATAATTATTCTGTTGAACTCAAATACTATATCCTGTTGGAAGGCCTGTTTTAGTTAACTTTTTGATTTGTTCCATAGGAAATGCAGCTGTTGGTAAGTAGAATAAAATAATAAGTAAATTTATAATATATTATTCTTCAATCACAAAAATGCATCACCGTATATTCAACGAAAATTCCTATTCCGGATAAAGATGTATCACATGCTCAAAATTAGTTGAATTTTGGCTTTAATTCAGTTGGCTCCTGCTTTAAATTTTAGGCATAGTACAGTACAAAAATTACCACACTCTTTGCTAACTCTAAAAAATATAATTACATAGAAAAGATATTTTTTTTCAATAATGATAGATTGAATAAAAATTTATGTATATTTCTGTGTATGAGGTATTTGCAATTGAATTTCAGAATATTGTTATCAATTCTTATAAACAGATAACAATATTATATTAAAATTATTATAATAGTCTTCTAATTTGGATCAAGAAAATACTATTATACGATATATTTTTCCTTAAAACTATATGATTTTAGTATACAATTGTCCATTTTTACCGTATTGTAATTTAGATATACCCCAGATAAAGAAATTTATATTTTAGTTCTATCCAAAAACCCTTATTTATACTTTACGTTAAACTAGTTAGTAGTTTTTGTAAACAAAATACATACCCCTTGAACTAATCTGAATAACCTCATTTATGAAAGTATTATACGCAACACAAGCAACTGGAAATGGACATTTAAGTAGAGCAGAAGATATTATAGCTGCTTTAGGAAAAAGAGTTGAGTTGGATGTGCTGATTAGTGGTACCCAATCGGATATTCCTGTAAATTTTCCGGTAAAATACCGATTAAATGGATTCAGTTTTGTTTTTGGCAAGAGTGGAGATATAAGCTTGTTTAATACAATGTTTAAATCTAATCTGCCAAAATTCCTTCAGGAAGTGAACAGTTTGCCAATTGAAGAATACGATTTAATTATTAACGATTTTGAGCCTGTATCTGCCTGGGCAGCCAAAGCTAAAGGCAAGATGTGTATAGGATTGAGTCATCATTGTGCCGTTCTATCTCCTGCTGCCCCAAAATCTGAGCCGTATACAATGCCAGGTAAACTTATATGCAAATACTATGCGCCTGCCGTTAAACAGTATGGATTTCATTTTATGAAATTCGATAAGAATATTTTCACTCCTATCATCAGAAAGCAAATACGTGAGGCAACAGTAACTGATAAAGGACACTATACCGTATACTTGCCAGCCTATGGAGATGCTGAACTATATAATTTTCTCTCTGTGTTTAAAAACACAACTTGGGAAGTGTTCTCTAAACACAATAAATCTCCATTTAAGTTAGGGAATGTACACATACGCCCATTACATAACGATGCTTTTGTAGAAAGTATGGCTTCCTCATCAGGTGTACTTTGTGGAGCAGGCTTTGAAACGCCGGCAGAAGCATTGTTTTTAAACAAAAAATTAATGGTAGTGCCTATTTCTAATCAGTATGAACAACTATGTAATGCAGAAGTATTAAAAACAATAGGTGTTCCAGTATTGAAGAAGTTACATGAGAAGTATAATTATGCTTTAGCTGAATGGGTAGAAAACGGGAGTGCTATTCATGTAGATTATCCGGATATTACAGAAACAGTAGTAGATACCGTGCTTAATAGCAATTTTGCTCCAAGACCTGTATCTGTAGATTATCAGTGGAACGAACCTGCGTATAAAATAAGCCCTGCTTAATACAGCTATTAATATTACTGAATTATACACTACAAGAGAAGCCATGCTAACTGATTAGCATGGCTTTTTTTCTTACAAGCGGGCAGCAGCAGTAAGCAAGCTCATATCTTTATATTTCATATTAAACTTTTTGGCAATGTGCTCATTGGTAAGACTCCCTTTGTATGCATATACCCCTTTCATAAACCATTTATTAGCAAATATCATTTCGTCTATACCACCTGATTTCCCAATCTGAAGAATAAAGGGAGTAAAAATGTGGCTGAAGGCGGTAGTAGCTGTACGGGCAACCCGGGAAGAAATATTAGGTACACAATAGTGGATTACATCATATTTTTTGAAAATAGGATTGCTATGCGTAGTCATCTCTGATGTTTCAAAGCAGCCACCTTGGTCTATACTTACATCTATAATAACAGAGTTGGGTTTCATCATAGCTACCATTTCTTCAGTAACTACACAGGGGCTAATGCCATCTTCTGCCCGCATAGCACCAATTACAACATCTGCCCTACTTATTGCTTCACTCAGGATAAAAGTATTATCAATGGTAGAAGTATATGCCTGGTGTCCAATAGCATATTTGAATCTGCGAAGTTTATAAATGTGCTTATCGAAAATTTTAATTTCTGCGCCCAGTCCTAAAGCTGTACGGGCAGCAAATTCAGCCACCGTACCGGAGCCTAAAATAACTACCTTAGTGGGTGGAACCCCTGTAATACCACCTAGAATTATGCCTTTGCCATTGTTCACGCTGTTCAGGTATTCGGCTGCAATAAGCATAACTGTGCTACCGGCAATTTCACTCATGGCCCTCACTACTGGCATGCCTCCGACTTTATCTTGTATTAATTCAAAGCCAACAGCAGTAATTTTTTTTGCATTTAAGGCATGAATATATTCCGGACTCAGCTTTGCCATCTGCAAAGCAGAGATTAGTGTTTTACCTGGTTTAAAATATTGAATTTCTTCATGAGTAGGTGGGTCTACTTTAAGGATAATATCCGCTTCAAATACTTCTTTAGCCGAATAAGCTATGTGAGCCCCTGCATCACTATAGTCTTTATCAGAAAACTTAGAAAACTCTCCGGCTCCAGTTTCAATATACAGTTGATGGCCATTATTTACCAGAATAGAAACAGCTTCAGGCGTTAGTACAACCCTATTTTCGTTAATATCCAGTTCTTTAGGAATGCCTATCAGAAGTTCTTTGCTGCTGGTTTTTACTTTCAGCAGTGCTTCCTGGGGAGATAAGGCGCCCTGTTTTGCTAAGTCTTGCAGGCCTGTTTTGCTAATGCTACTCATGCTTACTTACGTGTATAACACGCTGATTGGAACCAACGAAGTTAATATTTATTTCTAAATATTTTGCCGGAAGCAGAGAAGGAATTTTAGAAGGCCATTCTATGAAGCAATAATTGCCTGTGTATAAGTATTCTTCCAGGCCAATATCTAAGGCTTCTACTTCATGGTTGAGTCGGTAAAAATCGAAATGGTAAAGTTTGCCTGCACCTGGAGAAAGATATTCGTTTACTAAGCCATAGGTAGGGCTTTGCACTGTATTTATTACACCTAATTCTTTACAAATGGCTTTGATTAATGTGGTTTTGCCTGCACCCATCTCACCCTCCAGCAACCATATTTTGCAGTGGTGATCTTTGGCAAAAGATAATATCTGTTTAGCAACCAGAGGAAGTTGCCTTTCGGAGGAATAAGAGATAGAAAAACCGGTCATATGGTGGCTATGCTGATTGTGTTATAAGCGAATGTGCCAACTCATTCTACACGAACAAATCAGCACATACACTATCAGCACATTACGTAAAACTTGTTATTTTGGTATCAAAGATACAAAAGGAATAATCATTTCTTCTAAAGAAACGCCTCCATGCTGAAAGGTATCTTTGTAGTAATTTACGTAGTAGTTATAATTGTTCGGATAGGCGAAGAAATAATCTTCCAAAGTAAATACATAGGCAGTAGATACATTCAACTTTGGCAGAAAGAAACGCTCTGGCTTACGTACCACCAATACATTATCTTCTTCAAAACCCAAATTTTTACCTTGTTTATACCTTAGGTTGGTATTTGTATTTTTATCACCAATAATTTTATACGGCCGTTTAACCCGGATAGTACCATGGTCGGTTGTAATAATTAACCTGGCCTTCTTATCAGCAATTTTCTTTAGTGCTTCCAGCAGCGGTGAATGAAGGAACCAGGAACGGGTAAGGGATCGGTATGCTGCCTCATCGGGTGCTAATTCCCGGATCATGGCCATGTCGGTACGGGCGTGGGAAAGCATATCTACGAAATTATACACCACTACATTCAGCTGGTTATTCATGAGATTGTTTATCTGATCTACCAGAGACTTACCTTGCGCCGTGCTAATAATTTTATGGTAAGAAGCTTTGCCATCTATCCGGTTTTTCTGTAACTGGCGTATAAGGAACTCTTCTTCCTGGTTGTTTTTTCCTTCATCTTCATCATCGTTCACCCATAAATCCGGATGATATTTTTCCATTTCGCTGGGCAGCATACCGGAAAAAATGGAATTTCGGGCAAAGGCTGTGGTAGTAGGCAGTATAGAATAGTAAGCAGATTCTTCTTCTACATTATAGAATTCGCTAATAATCCCTTCCAGAATTTTCCATTGGTCGTAACGCAGGTTGTCTATCAGAAAGAAAAACAAGGTCTCGTTAGGCTTTACCAGAGGAAAAACTTTCTTCTTCATGAGTTGATGAGAAAGTAAAGGCTTTTCTGCTTTCGTATCATTCAGCCAAGACTCATAATTTTCACTGATAAACTTGGCAAAATTTGAGTTAGCCTCTCCTTTCTGCATTTCTAAGACTTCGGCCATGCTTTTGTTAGCCGAACTATCTATTTCCAATTCCCAGAAAATAAGTTTTTTATAGATTTCTACCCATTCTTCGTGGCCAATACGTTCGTTATAAGCCATGCTGATATTCCGGAAATCTTGCTGGTACCCCAAATTGGTTTTTTCAGATATCAGCCGCTTGTTATCCAGAATTTTTTTAACCGATAGTAATATCTGATTCGGATTTAAGGGTTTTATCAGGTAGTCGGCTATTTTAGAGCCTATGGCCTCTTCCATGATGTGCTCCTCTTCACTTTTGGTGATCATAACAACCGGAAGGCTGGGCTTGCTTGATTTAATCTGAGCCAATGTTTCCAGGCCACTCATGCCAGGCATATTTTCGTCCAGAAAGACAATATCATAATTTACTTCATTGCATTTCTCCAAAGCGTCCGCTCCATTGTTTACTGGTGTTACGTCGTATCCCTTATTTTCGAGAAATAATATGTGTGGTTTTAATAAATCTATTTCGTCATCTGCCCATAAAATAGAATATCTTTGTACATCAGGTGCAGGCTTTGTATTATAGTTTGTCTTAAAGAAAGGCATAGTAACAAAATTTAAATAAGTTATCAGATGTTTAAGCAACCATGAAGCCAGTCTAAAAGTTTATATAACATAATGCAGGTAGTCTGGTTCTAGTTATAGAACGGGCGAGCACCAAAAATATGCCATTGTCAGCCAGTTATATTTATTTTAACATACTTTAACATAGTACAAACAGCTTGAATAAACGGAAAATATTTAACGATCCGGTCTATGGCTTCGTTACTATTACAAGCGAACTGGTGTTCGATATTATTGAAGAACCTTTATTTCAGCGTCTCAGACGTATTAAGCAGCTAGGTCTCACAGATTATGTATATCCTGGGGCTCTACACACCCGCTTTCATCACGCTTTAGGGGCCATGCACCTGATGGGCGTTACCTTAGATAATCTCCGCAGCAAAGGACACGACATTTCCGAGAAAGAATTCGAATCAGCGCTGATAGCCATTTTACTGCACGATGTTGGGCATGGTCCTTTCTCTCATGCTTTAGAAGCCAGCATACTAGCTGGGGTACATCATGAGCGGTTATCGTATCTGTTCATGAAAAGCCTCAATAAAAAGTATGGAGGTATGCTGGAGATGGCTATGCAAATGTTTAATAATACCTATCCAAGACCTTTTTTTCATCAGTTAGTTTCCAGCCAGCTGGATATAGACCGCCTGGATTATCTGCAGCGAGATTGTTACTTTACTGGTGTTTCTGAAGGTACCATAGGTGCAGACCGTATTATAAAGATGCTCGATATTGTAGATGAACGAATAGTGGTGGAGGAAAAAGCCATTTATAGCATAGAGAGCTTCCTGAGTGCCCGCAGGTTTATGTATTGGCAGGTGTATTTACACAAAACTACGATCAGTACCGAAGAAATGCTGATTCAGATAATAAAACGTGCCAGAGAAGTGGCTTTGCAAGGGAAAGAGCTGTTTGCTACACCTGAGTTGCTAAAATTTATTAGGCAAAGTGTACAATTGCAAGATTTCGAATGTGATGAATCTTGCCTGCATGCATTTGCGTCTATTGACGATTACGATATCTGGGGAGCTATTAAGATGTGGACAAACCACCCAGACAAAGTCCTTTCGACTATCAGCCGCATGTTATTGGAGAGAAAAATATTTAAAGTAATTTTGTCTACAGAGAAGCCTGATCAGGAACTGGCCACCAGGCTAAGAAAACAGATAATGAACCAATACCAGTTAACCCCGCAAGAGGCAGAATACTTTCTTATTCAAGGGTCTACTAGCAATGCAGCTTATCTGGCAGGTGGAGAAACAATTAATGTACTGACAAAAAAAGGGGCAATTGTAGATATAGCGGAAGCCTCTGATCTGCCAAATATCAAAACTATGAGTAAAATTGTGAAGAAATACTATACATGCTGGCCTAAAAATATAGTTATGAATGAAAATTGAAATAACTGCTTATAAAAAGAAAATTTAAGTAACTTCTTATTTTCAAAGTCATACGAAATTCGAAAATTCTCTTTCTAAACTATCGAATGGAATTCACCGTACAGCAAATCGCCAGCATACTTGGAGGAAAAATTATAGGAAATGCGTCTGCTAAGATTCATACACTCTCTAAAATAGAAGAAGGTATACCCGGCAGCATATCTTTTCTGTCAAATCCTAAATATGAACCCTATTTATATACCACGCAGGCATCAGCCATTATTATAAGCGATCAGTATACGCCAAAAAGAGAGATAGGTGCTGCCTTAATTCTGGTAAAAGATCCCTATACAGCCTTTACCGTTTTGCTGAATGAATATAACAGACTGCTCAATAACAGTAAAACAGGAATAGAGCAACCTTCATTTATTGGCAGCAGTTCAACGGTAGGGGAAAATATATATGTTGGGGCCTTCGCCTATGTTGGGCACAACTGCACGATTGGCAAGCATGTAAGGATATACCCACAAGCCTATATCGGAGATAACGTGCAAATTGGTGATTATACCGTTGTTCATCCCGGTGTAAAAATTTATTCTGGAAGCATTATTGGCAACAATTGTATTCTTCATGCCGGAGTAGTGATAGGCAGCGATGGATTTGGGTTTGCCCCACAACCCGATGGCTCCTATAAACCCATTCCTCAAGTAGGGAACGTAATCCTGCAAGATAATGTAAGCATAGGAGCCAACACCGTTATTGACTGTGCCACCCTGGGAAGCACAATTATTGGTGAAGGAGTAAAACTAGATAATCTTATACAAATAGCACATAATGTGGAGATTGGAAAGAATACAGTAATAGCTGCACAGACAGGTGTTTCCGGCTCAACAAAAATTGGAGAAAATTGTGTTGTGGGTGGTCAGGTAGGTTTTGTCGGACACATCCGTATTGCCGATAAAACAAGTGTTGGAGCCCAGTCTGGAATAGGAAAAAGTATTACTAAACCTGGTACGGCTGTGCAGGGTTCTCCGGCATTTGACTATAAAGAAAATTTGAAATCACAGGTGATATTCAGAAAGTTACCCCTTTTACTAAAGAAGCTTGATGATTTGGAAGAAAAAATATTAAATTTGTCAGACAAAACGTAACGTGTATTGAGTAATGCGCAGTGAATTTGGCTAATTACAGGGAATAATACCAACATTAAATGTTACATTTTTAAGTAATAATATAATATTTATAATATATCATCTTTTAACTGACATTCAATACTCAATACTAATCATACTCTTTGGATGAATATTAAGCAACATACTATTAAGAAATCAGTAACAGTATCAGGCGTAGGTTTACATACAGGAGTACCTGTTAATATGACGTTCCTACCTGCAAAACCCAATCATGGATATAAATTTCAACGGGTAGATTTAGAAGAGCAACCCATTGTAGATGCCGATGTAGATAATGTAGTTGACTTGTCCCGAGGTACAACCATTGAACAAAGCGGTGCCCGGATTAATACTGTAGAGCATACATTGGCCGCTTTGGTTGGCTTACAAATAGACAATGTACTTATTCAACTGGATGGGCCGGAACCACCCATAATGGATGGCAGCTCCCAAAAGTTTGTAGAAATACTGGAATCAGCAGGATTAGAGGAGCAAAATGCCTTGCGCAACTATTTTGAAGTTACGGAAAGCATTCATTACCGGGATAAAGAAAGAAACGTAGAAATTGCTGCCCTTCCATTAGATGACTACCGCATTACCGTTATGGTAGATTATAACTCGCCGGTGTTAGGTAGCCAGCATGCTTCGTTAAATGATATACGCCTGTTTCCAAAAGAAATTGCTGCCTGCCGTACTTTCTGTTTCTTGCATGAACTAGAGATGCTGCACAAGCAAAACCTAGTAAAAGGTGGTGATTTGAACAATGCAATTGTAATTGTAGATAGGGTTATACGCGACGATGAATTAGATTATCTGGCCAGCTTATTTAACAAACCAAAGGTAGAGGTTAAAAAAGAGGGTATCCTGAATAATGTTGAACTGCGGTATAAAAATGAACCTGCCCGTCATAAACTACTCGACTTAGTAGGTGACTTAGCACTTGCTGGCAGACCATTGAAGGCACAAATTCTGGCTGCGCGCCCGGGGCATGCTGCTAATGTGGCGTTTGCTAAAAAAATAAAAAAAGTGATGCGTGAATCGGCAAAAAATAATATTCCACATTACGATCCTAAATTACCTCCAGTGTTGGATATTAACGATATAGCCCGAATATTGCCTCACCGTTTTCCTTTCCGCCTGGTAGATAAAATTATTTATCTGGATGAATCTACGGTGGCCGGAGTTAAGAACGTAACGATTAATGAACCTTTTTTTGAAGGCCATTTTCCGGGTAATCCAGTATTTCCTGGGGTATTTCAGATTGAAGCAATGGCACAGACAGGCGGCATACTGGTGCTAAATTCTGTACCCGATCCTGAAAACTATTGGGCATACCTGTTAGGTATTGAAAGTTGCCGGTTCAGACGGATGGTGTTACCGGGTGATACGATTATATTTAAGTGCGAGTTACTTGCGCCTGTTAAAAGAGGCATTGCCAAAATGCAGGGCCAGGCATTTGTAGCCGGTAACCTAGTTTGTGAAGCAGTTATGTCAGCAAGTATTGTAAGAAAAAAATGAATCAACCCTTAGCTTACATCCATCCGGATGCTAAAATTGCTCAGAACGTTACGATAGAGCCTTTTACTACTATATATAAAGATGTACATATAGGAGAGGGAACCTGGATTGGCCCCAACGTAACGATTATGGAAGGTGCCAGGATAGGCAAAAACTGTCAGATATATCCTGGTGCAGTAATTTCAGCACCCCCCCAAGATCTGAAGTACAAAGGGGAACCTTCTACGGTAGAAATCGGAGATAATACAGTAATTCGTGAGTGTGTAACCCTTAACCGTGGTACAGCCCTGGATAAAAATACAACCATGATTGGCAAAAACTGCCTGATTATGGCATATGTGCATATAGCACACGATTGTATTATTGGCAATAATGTAATTATTGTAAACTCTGTACAATTAGCCGGCCATATTGAAGTGCAGGACTATGCCTTTATTGGTGGTGCTTCGGCGGTACATCAATTTGTGAAAGTAGGTGCACATGCCATGATTTCCGGAGGCTCTTTAGTGCGTAAAGACGTTCCGCCCTATACAAAAGCCGGCCGTGAACCTTTGGCTTACTGTGGAATTAACTCAATAGGTTTGCGCAGAAGAGGGTTTACAAATGAGAAAATAAATGAAATTCAGGAAATCTATCGAAATATTTACCTGCGCGGAATGAACAATGCAGATGCTGTAGATCTGATAGAGGTAGAAATGGCCCCTTCTAAGGAAAGAGATGAGATATTAAACTTCATTAAAAGCTCAGAAAGAGGCATTATGAAGGGCAACGATGCTTAAAATAAAAGCATTTACAATTATGCGCCATTACTCTTTTTGCCAATCTACTCTGTTAGTTGCTTAATTAAGAATTTCCTCAGAAGCATAGTCTAATTATCAGGCCATGCGCTAATTTATTTAATGATTCAATGCAGATTCATGTAGAAAATCTGGGGAAAAAATTTAACCGCGATTGGATATTTAGAAATCTATCTACTTCATTTTCTGCAAATCAATCCTATGCGATAACCGGCGCTAACGGAAGCGGCAAATCTACATTATTACAAACACTTGCTGGTATACTGCCACCTACCGAAGGTAAGCTTACTTTCCTGCAAAATCAGAAAACTATTACACCAGATGAGTTTTTTCGTTACCTGGTAATGGCTACCCCCTATCAGGAGTTAATTGAAGAATTTACATTAATTGAAACCGTTACTTTTCACACCCGGTTTAAGCCATTACGGAAAGGGATTACAACAAAAGAGTTTGTAGAATTAATTTATCTGCCAAAAGCCTTTCACAAACCTGTTAAGTTTTTTTCGTCTGGTATGAAGCAACGGTTAAAATTAGGATTAGCTTTTTACTCAGATACGCCTATTCTTCTATTAGACGAACCTACCTCTAATCTTGATAAAACCGGTGTAACCTGGTATAACCAACAGATTGCACAGAATCTGCATAACCGCATTGTCATTATCTGTTCTAACCAGCCGTATGAATATGAATTCTGTAAAAAAATACTGCACATAGAAGATGCCTATGTGAATGTGCGTTGAATTGCGTATATTTAACTTTAATCCACAATAAACTTTACTCCTAACTCTTCCTTGAAATGAAAAGATATTCTGCGCTATTGTTTGCCTTGTTGTTATCAATATGTATTATTTCTGGCTGTAAAAAAGACGATGAACCCAAGCAACCCACCAAAACAGATATACTCACGGGCAGAGATTGGAAGTTTCAGGATTTATTTGCTTTCGGACAGAATTTGACCACTCTAGGCGTTGCGCAATATTTAGGAGGCGTAACTAATTCTAATTTTAAATTTAATAAAGATGGCAGCTATATAGCTACCAATCGTACAACCAATGCTACCACTCCTGGCAAATGGGAATTTGGCTCCAATGAGACAACGTTAATCTTAGATAAAGGGACAGCTGATGAAACAACCTTTGACATTGTTACCTTAACAGATAAAAACCTGGATTTACGATTCTCAATCAATAAAAACGAAATAGATTCATCGTTACTGCCTGCTAACTTACGGGCTTTATTAGTTTTTGCAGATGAACAAATACCAGTGGATGTTAAACTGATTCCTGCAGAATAACAACGGCTCTGCTGAGTGCCTGATAATAGGCTGATTGGTCTATAAAAAAGTATCCCGCTGTATGTATATGGAAGCACATGCAGCGGGATACTTTTTTGTAAATGGTTTTATAGTTGAATGAGATGCCTTTATTGATTGTGTGCTAACAGAATACTACTGAAGTGAACTAGGCACAATCTATACATGAAACACTAACAAAAGGGTGCGGGAATGGGTTGTAGGATTGGTATAAAAAGCCTGAGTAAATTTTCTGAAACTTTAGTGTTGCTCCCAGAGTTAAATAATACTCGCAAAACCACTCTTTTACATGGATTCCTCAAACAAAGAACATAATGCTGGATATATACAAATACCTCAGATTTTCTATTGCTATGCAACTCAAAAACCTTTCGAAGAGTGCCTGGTATGCAAAAAGAAACTCCTGGAGTCAGATACCCCGTATGTAATTGAAAAAGCAATTAAAAAATACCCTACCTATACAGCTAAAGATGTAGTATCTGAGTATGCCATTTGCCTGGCATGTAATGCAGAAATGCAAAACAGTTTATCAGAGTATTCAAAGGAGCTAATTAACACGTATTTTAATCAGCGGGTAGATTTAATGAGCCGCCGGCATAAAATGCTAAAGGAACATGGACCAGATATAGATGCCTGGTTAACTAACTGTTTAATTTATCAAACGCCTGTCACGGACATTTCAGAATACCAAATATACGCCTATTGTGAAGGCAGCTATCTTGTTTTTTCAGCCATGCCATTTATGATTAGTGGACGGGCCATAGAGGAAATTGCAGAGCAATTATCTCCCGAAACGAAGGAAGTACTGGATGATTTTATTGATGAACATTTTGGATTACCGCCAGAACTTAAGGAGTTGTTAAAGAACAGAAAGTTAATTCACCTTTGATTAATACCTGCGCCAAACTAGGCAACCTATAGTGACACAAACTCATAGATGCCGTTATACGCTAGCAAAAGGTAGCTTGTATTTCTTAAAAGCTATTACACGTACAAGTAGCCACCTATAAGGTGAACAAGCATTCATAGGCAAAATAGATTCAGAACTGCAATGTTAGATACCTTGTCCATAGCCTTTGTCTTGCAAAATAACATCAGAAGAGCTAAAGGCAAACCGTTCTTTAAAGCTGATTAATTCTTGTTTGAGTGAAGTTTCAGGCAATGTTATATATTCTCTAAGCTTACTGTTAGGGTCTATCTTTATCTCTTTCAGCGTAAGGTGCTGATTGATAAACAGGAATTCGAGGCTCGGAAAAATTTCTTTAAATACATCTATCAAATCAAGCAGTTGTATATTCTTATCTGTCAGGTTATAAATACCAGAAGGAATTTCATTTAAAATAACCTGAGTTAAGCCAGCTACCAATTTATCTATGTGAATGAAAGACCGGTGTTGCTTGCCATTGCCATTGATAGAAATCCGGTTGTTAAAGTTCGCATCAAACATAAACCGGTTAATTACTGCATCAAACCGCATACTGGGGCTGTATCCATATACATTGCCGCAACGGATGATAAGGGTATCAATCTTGTTGAACAGCCGTTTGATATGGGTTTCTGCCCGCAATTTAGAAACACCATAAAAAGTTTCCGGGTTTGGGCTGCTATCATCAGTAAGTACGTCAGAAGAAGAGCCATATACAGATGTACTGCTTACATATATTAGTTTAGCAACCTGACTTTCTTCTATAGCATACACCAGTTCTGCCGTTCCCCAATGGTTTACCTGCTCATAGAAATGCGAATCTGTATTATCAAAAGGAGTGGTTACTTTAGCGGCCAGATGAAATACAATATCTATTCCCTGCAATGACTTTCGCAGTTTTCGTGAATCTAACAGATCTCCAAAAATGAATTTAATTTTGTTTGTTTCCAGCCGATTGCCCAGAAACAGGTTGTAATTTCCTTTACTAAGGTTATCGTAGATAATAATATTGTCTATTTGCGGAAAGGAAACAAGGTACCTTACCAGCTCAGTGCCAATGTAACCGGCTCCGCCTGTAATGAGTATATTCATATTGAATAGGGATGAATGATTATTGACGAATGATAAAAAATAGGGATGAATGAAAATAAATCATAACTAATCTTTTTTCATTCATCCACATCCATTTCTGTTTATTTAGAGACTAATTCTGTGTGCAAGCCACACTCTGTTTTCTTTAGTCCATACCAGCGGCCTTCACGTTCCAGCATTTCCGGATCAAACTTGCGGGTACAAGGTTCACAACCAATACTAAAGTATCCCTGCGCTTCCAGCGGATGGCGTGGAAGTTTGTGTTCTTTCAAATACTGTTCAATCATCCGGCTGTTCCAGTCGAGCATTGGGTGAAAGCGGAAAGTACCGTGCGGCGCCGGCTGTTCTACCTTCATGCGTTTGCGCACATCACTCTGGTCGGCTCGTACGCCATTAATCCAAACATCATGCTCAGCTAATACGTTATCAAGTGGCTGAACTTTGTTTAAATGACAACAGAAATCAGGATCAGAAGTAAAAAGTAATCGGCCGGAAGCATCTTTCTGCATATGCTTTGAGGTACTGGAGTGTAAATCCACTAAATTTAACCCTAATAACTGGGTTATCTGATCCCTGTAAACTACAGTTTCAGGAAAGTGAAAGCCAGTATTGATAAAGTAGATTGGGATTGTCCGGTCAATCTGGCTCAAAATATGCAGTAATACAACACTGTGTGTTTGAAAAGACGAAGTAGAAAAAAGCCGGAGGCCCCTTTCCTTATAACCTTCGATTTGTTTGCGAATAAGTGTGGTTTCCAAGGTACTGCTTGTTTAAATAAAGCGACAAATATACATAAAGTACAATTTAAATATTAAATTAATTCCGAGTAATGTGACTAAGCGGTGTTTGAATAGATGGGCGGGCGTTATTTTTCTATTGTTAGTATACAGTGGTTTATCCGCTCAGATTCGGAACGATACCATACGTACCCTTAAGGATACTACCCATAATAGATTAATAGTGGGTGATAATGAAATATTGGAATCTATTCAGAAAAGAAAAAATGAGGCAGATTCCTCTAGGCATTTTTATGAGAAACTGAAAAAAACATTTTCTAAGACCAGAGTTACGCGTGAATTATACCGGATGCTCTTCCGGGAGCCGTATCAAAATGCCGCTTCTTTTGCTACTCAAAAAACAGACAACCGGTATGATAAGTACGAAGGCCGCATTATTGGCAGAATTGATATTAATACGTTAGACCCTTTTGGTGCCAGGGTAAATGATACCCTGCGGCAGGCAGATAACTGGCTGGAAAGGGCCGGCAATACCATGCATGTTTCTACCAAGTCTTATGTAATCCGGCAAAGCTTATTGTTTAGTAAAGGAAAACCATTAAATCCACGCATTATTTCAGATAATGAACGGGTGCTCAGGCAGCAATTACCTTTTATTCAAGATGCCCGCATTTTTGTGCTTCCCAGAATACACGACAGAGATACCGTAGATGTACTTGTACTTGTGCAGGATAACTGGTCAATATCCGGCGATTTTGCTATTGGCGGCTTAACTTCCGGAAATGCTAAGCTGGACGATAAAAACATTTTTGGATTAGGTCATGAATTAATTAACCAAGTATCCTATAATGTTTTCCGTGACCAGAAGTGGGGCTACCGGGGCTATTACCGGGTACCTTTCATTGGCAAAACCTTCATTTTTGGTGAGTTGAGCTATATTAATGAGTGGAATCAGAATATTTATGGGTTGCGTTTGCGTAGAGATTTCCTGACACCCAGTACCAAATTTGCCGGTGGCCTTGAAGTGACACAACATCGGTTACTTCGGGAGTTTATCCCTTTTGGCACCGATACGGTTGCTCAGCGGTTTACCTATTCCTTTAATTTAACTGATGTATGGCTTGGCCGGTCTTTTCCTATCAATATTGGCAGCGAAAATTTCAGGCAGCGAACACGAATTGTTCTGGCAGGAAGGGTAACCAGCAATAATTTTAATGAACGTCCCTTAGTTACAGCAGATACCAATCAATTATACTGGAACCGTTTTTTAAGTTTAGTGAGTGTAGGTATTTCTAACCGCAGCTATTTCCGCGATGTATTAATCTATGGGTTTGGGCGTACAGAGGACGTACCTTATGGAGGAATGTTATCGTTTACTGGCGGCCTGGAAAGCAATGAGTTTGGCAGGCGGATGTATGCAGGCATAAAAGCCTCCCGAGGCAAATACTATCCTAACTTTGGCTATCTGGTTAACACGCTTGAGGCTGGTAGTTTTATAGATAACAAACGATGGGAAGAAGGTGTACTACGCCTAGGAACAAAATACTTTAGCCGGTTATTTATGCTTAGAACATGGCGGGTACGGCAATTTGTGGATTTCCGTTTTACAAAGGGCATTGGCCGGTTTGACACAGAGTTTATTGATATTAGCAACTCCAATGGTATACGCGGAATAGGTAATCTGGCTTTGAGGGGTACCAAAAGTATAGTAGTCAACCTGGAAACGGTATTTTTTACACCTATTAATATTTTAGGCTTTCAGATAGCCAGCTTTACTTATGCCGATCTGGGCATGATCACTCCTGCGGATGTAAACCTGTTTGCCGGTCAATTATTTCAAGGATATGGGTTAGGCTTTAGAATCAGGAACGAGAATCTTACGTTTAATACTTTCCAGTTCCGTTTAGGCTATTACCCCAACATTCCTAATAATGCGGCCATATTCCGGACCCAGTTTTCAGGCATTCCGAGTCTGCGCCTAAGCGATTTTGATATAAGAGCCCCGGAAGTAATAAACTTTGGCCAGAGGTATTAATGATTACTGGGCTTTAAGGCTAGGAAATGTTCATAAAGGCCAGAAGTAAGGTACAAAAAATATGAGCAGGGCAATGAGGATTAATGTAAGAATAGAGCCAGTCTTCAGAAAGTCGAAAAATTTATATTTTCCGGGGCCATATACCAGAATACACGAGGGCTCAAAAGGAGTAACTAGCGATACAGAGGCGGCCAGCATAATAGCTATGGCGAATGAACGCGGATTGGCTCCTAACTCTTCAGCTGTTTTCAGGGCAATAGGCAAAACTACTAAGGCCGCTGCCGCATTAGACATGGGCTGAGTCAGAAATACAGTTAATATAATAAAGCCTGCCATGATGAAGATGACACCCAAAGGTTCTAGCAAGTTTACTACATGAGCGGCTAAAAAGTCAGAGGCGCCAGATTTTTCCATGGCAGTGCCAAACGCACTCATACCGCCAATAAGAATCAGTAAGCGCCAATCAATACTTGTGTAAGCTTTCTCAATAGGCATAGATTTGGAAATAACCGCCAGTACAGCAGCCGTCAAAAAGCATACAGATAAAGGTGCCAGTCCCAATGATCCGGCAATTACAGCCAGCATAAATACAATGATTGAAAAAAAGCCCCTCTTTTCTCTGTACTTAATGGGTGTAAACTCTTCTCCAATAATTGCCAGATCACGGCTTTCTTTTATAGCCTGTATACGTTCGGAAGTGCCCTGAACCAGCAATAGATCTCCTAAGCGTAACTCTATACTGCTGATTTTATCTACCAATGGTTGCCCATGTCTGTAAATAGCCAGCACCACCAGGCCATAACGCTGCCTAAAGCCAGCTTGCTTGATTGTAGTACCTACCAGTTCCGATTCATTATTTGTAATAAGTACTTCTGCCAGCCGGATACCATCGGTTTGTATCGTAATATCATCCAAGGTATCTGCTTTTATCTGAATGCCGTTAGTTTCCTTAATTTTTATTAACTGATCAATCTTGGCTTCTACCAGCAACATATCTCCTGCTTCAATTTCTAAATGCGGATGCGGAAAAAACTGCGTTTTATTCCGGATAAGTTTTAGGATGCGGATATCCATACGGCTTAGGTTGGAACCTATAATTTTCTGCCCAATCAGGGGGGAACCATGTACTACAACTACCTCACTTAAGTATTCCCGGATAGCATATTCATCTGTCAGGTTATGGTCAATATGATTAGGTAAAAAATGTCGCCCGATCAGTACCATATATAGAGTACCCGTACCAAACAAAATTAATCCTATAGGCAGTATTTCAAACATACCAATAGCAGGCAAATTCATCTGCCGCATATACCCACTTACCGCTACATTCGTAGACGTGCCAATCAAGGTACAGGTACCACCCAGAATGGAAGCAAATGCCAGTGGCATCAACAATTTGGATGCACTTATATTCAGCCGCCGGCACATGCCCAGAATAGGGCCTACAAATAGTGCTGTAACAGTGGTATTATTCATAAAAGCCGAAATGGTACCAGTTACCGACATCACAGACAGCATAAGTATACCCGGACTAACATTTGATAGGTTTGCAAGTTTGCCCCCTACTTTATCCAGTACACCAGTTTCGCGTAAAGCGCCGCTAATAATAAATATAGAAGCAAGAATAACAATAAAATCGCTGCTGAATCCGGCAAACGCTTCGGCGGGCGTAAGTATATTACTCAGAATGAGCACAATAAGCAGAATCAGCGTAACTATATCTACCGACAATTTCTCTGTGGCAAACAGCACGATAGCTAATAGTAGTAGTCCTAACACTAAGGCAATCTCCATAAGTGGTTAAGCTATTCTGGTGAGTTGCTGATTACGTATTAAATTAAAATTACTGAATTTCCGGATAGGCTTATTTAGTAAGGTCTGCATCAGTGAGAGTTAAAAATATATACAAAAACCATCTGAAGTATACAAATATTTTGAGATAATACCATACTAACCTACCCTATTTTTATTAATAGCTATCTTTATCCGTACACTACTGGTTGGGCTTACCGCCCACAAATACCTGTATACGGGCAGAATGTACACGATTCCAGCCGGGTAGTACGCTCAAAAGGTTTATCCGGATTCAGTATAGTTGAAATAAGTTTTTGCAGATATATTTCTGATTGGGAAACAAAATTTTCCAGAGTATGGCCAGCTCCCTCATTAAACCTAAGTTGGTCGGTAAGTAACCCTTCGCCAATATTGCGGAAAGAATAAATCCCTGCAATCAGTTCATGTTCTTCGGCTGACAAATGGCGGTCAGCCAAACGCAGCCCTTTTTCATGTAGCATTCGCTTCGCCAGAATATACTTGTATAGCCATAACTGACGCACTTTGTCTGCTTCCGGGTTGGTTACTAATACTGTCTCCAGATCGGTGCTTCCAGCCTTCAACTGATTTTTTTCTACTTTGCCGGTTTTATAATCAATAATCCGTATGGTGTTTCCTACTTTATCTATCCGGTCCAGGCGGCCATATAGTTGTACTTTTACGGGCTTTCCTTCTATGTCAAGCGTTAGGCTGGTACTCAATGTTTTTTCCAACCCAAGAATTTCCAGCGGAAATATATCTTCTTCCAGCTGGTGTTCCAGTAAGTTTCTGATGACATGAGAAGCTACTTTGTAAAGCAGAAAATTTAATCCATTTTGCAAACTGCCCCCTGGATGGGTTTCAGCATATATTCTTTGTACCCTGGCAGGAATGGTTTTTAAAATTTGCCGGATGTCATCCTTCTGTATGGCTCTGCCAAAAGCCGCCAGTTCATGGTCAATTTCCTCTAAAGTTTTGTGTACCAGATTTCCAAAAGTGCCTGCACTCATACTTTCCTGCACTTCTTCCTCTTCCTTCAGGTTGCTTAGGTAGCTGTAATAATACCGCAAGGAGCAGGTAATATAGGTGTTGATTTGTGTAGGGGAAATTCCTTTACCGATCTCCCGGCTTAAATGCTCCAGCAGCGGTGCTGATTTTTCTACTTGTAAGGGCAGTACAGCTGGCGCAGATGTGTTTTCTGATAATTTTACCGTCTGGTGATGGATGCGGATATTTGGGTTTTGCATGGCCAGTTCATGTTCTAGTTGATGCAAAAACCGGCTTTTTTCCCCTGCATTATAGGTTTCAGATGGCAGTACATATAAGAAATATACTTTTTTTGCCCGCTGCAGCAAACGGTAGAAGTGATAGCTTATCGTGGCTTCCTGCGAGCGGTAATTGGGCAAGCCAAATTGCAGGCTGATATCCAGAGGAATTAGGGAATTTTGCTTTTTTATGCCCGGCAAAACCTTTTCATTGGCTGACAGAATAAGCACGTTTTCAAAATCTAGTGTACGGGTTTCCAGCATACCCATAATCTGCAACTTGCTTACCGGCTCTCCGCTGAATGGAATTTTGTCTTGTTTAAATAATTCGTATAAAAATAATTTTAAGCTGCGTAAGGATAGAGTTTCTGTTCCAGCTTGCTGCTCGCGTTCCTGTAAAATAGTGTCCAGCCGTTTGATAATCTTATAGAAACGGAACAAATATTCTGTTTCTATGGCATCTTTGTGTACTTTATATACTTTGCGCAATACATCAATCAAATTGTAGAAACACTGTAAGGCTTTGCGGGCTTCTCCGTTCCAGGGAGTAAACAATACTGTAAAAAGCTGTTCATGCTTACCTAAACTCTGTAATTCTTCCGGGCTGAGAAATACTTTATTAAACTCTGTAATATAAGTAAGTGTATGGCGGATATAATTACTTGTACCTCCTTCTTCACTAGTGTTCTCTTCCTGAGCCTGTAGAAAAAGTTGTTCGTATTGTTTGATAAATGGGTGTGTAAGTACTTTTACTACATGCCGGTGATTAAACTTGGCTGTTTTTTTCTGGGTACCTCTGCCCGATAAAGTCAGGTATTGAAGCTCAAAGAGTAGGTTCACTAAGGTAAACAGGGCAGAGCTTCTAAGAGATAAGCCCATGGTAATGTTAAAATCCTCTACTGCCGGGTCCAGCGACTGAAGAACAGACATTAATAAATTCTCGTCGGGCAGTATAATGGCCGTCATCCCTGAATCGGTATAAGAGTTTTCTTCTAAAGGCAGCGAAGAAATTTTTTCTTTCTGAAGGTTGAGGTAAATCTGAGAGGCCACTTTGCCTTGCATACTGGCATTAAGCACCCCAATCATATAAAAGTCTTTTTTATCTGTTGACAGGTAGTCAGCTTGCCAATTCCACTCTCCTAACTTACCTTGTGCTTTATAGCGGCGCAACAAATCTCCGGCTTTGGCTTCTATATTATACTCCATATAATAGCTGTCCGTATCCCAAAGCAGAGTAGCTTTACGGGCTTTAACCAGTTCTTTCAGTATTTTCTCTTCAGCAAAACTTAAAGCATTTAATCCAATAAATATATACTGGTCTACCTCGTTAGCTTCCAGCAGTTTCTCAGGATGCTCAGCTACCCAGCGGTACATCATACCCCGGTACGCCTTTTTCTGTTCCTGAAGTTTGCTTTTCAGCGCAGCATAAGTCCGGTCGAGGTTCTCCCAGAGTTTAAAATAGTTGTCTACCAGCTGAGAATGAATAGCCGAAGAGGTAGGTAATATATCTGGCTGCCAGCGCTCTATGGCTTTTACTTTAGTAAGGTAGCTGAATAGATCTTTTGTATCTACCAGATACTGGTCTATCTTATCAAAATCCTGTAGTAGCGGATGTGCCCAGGAAGTGAAGCGGTCGAATTGTATATGCGGGTCTATTTCTTTGCATACATCATACAGCAGCCACAGCAGGCTTATCGGTTCTACTAGTTCTGCCTCTGCGGTTTCCGTAATAAAATCGTCAATAGGTAATACATTGGGGGCAAACACTGGGGTATCTGCCTGCATAGCCAGGGCACGTTTAAAGAAAAAACAAGCTCTGTTGGTAGGCAATACTACAACAATCCGGTGCAACCTGTCCGGATAGGTTTTGAACACATGCGCCGCAGCCTGCTCCAGAAATGTTTGCATGAGTAAAAAAAGTAGTACTATTTCAAAGATAAGACAAAAGCCTGAAGGGAAAGGGCCATTTAGGATGTATATTCTTTGAAAGAATTACTACAAAAAGCAAAACAGCTTCTGACGTTGGCCAGAAGCTGTTGGTAATAACCAGGTTATAATACCGTGGCAGAAGAATTAAAATTGTTCTGAAGTAATTACTTTGTTGTTGTTTTTTACTTCAAACGTAAAGTTCTCAGCTTGTAACTGGCTTAAGTTATAAACCTTGCTGAAGCTACTAGATGTTTGAATATAGTCGCTGTATACAATCCGGTTGTTGTTGTCTTTAATTTCTACCTGCAAACCACCAGATGACTGTCCAACCATAACCAGCTGAAACTTCTTTGTATCTAAGGCTTGGATTTTAACTTTAACAGGAGCCACAGCAACTGTATGGTTTAATGGTAATACTACGCGGCCAGTGTGATCTTTCACTTCAATCTGGTAATTTCCTTCTGCCAAAGAAGCAAAGTTATATGGACGCATAAAGCCTTCTGAATCATTGATGATGCGGTCTACCATAATCACTTTGCCATTTGCATCTAAAATGTTTACCGTAACAGCTCCTTTATGTGCAGATTGATATACAACCTGATAAACAGATTTTTTGCTGGTAGGTCTTACAATAGGCTGTGCATTTTCTTTTACCTCGCCTCTATCATTAGAAGCAAAAAGAGAAGTACTCATAAGTGTTATAAGTACAGCTAATAAAGTTGTTTTCTTTCTCATTGCGATTTTACATTTATTGTGTTCTATGCAAATCTAAGAGCATTGCTTTATTAGTAAAATACAAAAAGTGGAGATAATATTTGCTTGTACAAAAAAACGCATAATTGTTAAAGTGCTGTAGTATGCTCCTTATAATAAATATAAAATTTTTAATATAAAGTTAAATCCATAGATTTGTTAAATTGTACTATAGCAGTATGATATTTGAAAATAGAGGCATTTTGATAGGAATATTTTAATAATTCATAGGAGGTGTGTAAATAAATGAAATTTCTCCTTTTAACTAGTAATATTTATATTTCTAAATTAAAGTAAAGGCAGAACTAAGAATAATACATAAAGAATATTATTAAATATAATTTTTCAAATAATAGCTATGATTTGTCCGGTAAGCATATAGTAAAAAAATTATATTATACGAATACGCACTATTTGATTGATAAAATCCGACTGTTGTTAGATAGAGTTTTGTTAAATCTCTTACAGTTGACGTAATTTTCATGTAATATTTATTATAGAATTTAACAAAAGTTAGCCGAAAATATAGTCTATAAGCATAATGCACTTGTTTTCTTACGTAAGAAAATTTTGAAAATATTCTTCTATTTTATCTTAAGAGCAAATATCCAATGTTGAGCATGCTCGAATGATCCATTTTTTGCTAGAGAAGCAGTGGTAAGTTTATTTGTATTTTTGCTGATGGATTTCAACAAAAATTTTTGTAAAAGTAAATAAAGGTGGTAGGTAACTAAATAAATGTTGAAATAGAGAGATACAATAGCCTGTAATAAAACAAGTCTAGGAAAGAAATGCCCAAAAATTTCAGTTAGTTTTTTTGCTTCTGCTGTGGCACGCCCGGTACCGAAGAACTCTCTTTCACAACAGCAATTACTATAATTAATAATGCTATGGTTACTACTACCCACAATAATCCGAAAATTTGTTGAGTAAATAAGGCTTTATATACCAAAGCTCCTAGCATACCTCCTATGATAGGTCCTACGATGGGAATCCAGGCATATGCCCAGTCAGAACTTCCTTTGCCGTAAATAGGTAAGACAAAATGGGCGATTCGGGGGCCTAAGTCTCTAGCCGGATTGATGGCATATCCGGTTGTGGCGCCTAAAGAAAGGCCAATAGCCACTACCAGTAACCCCACTACCAAGGGATTTAAGCCTTCTGTAAATTTATTTGCCCCAATAGCAGATATACCAAATAATAAAATAAAGGTGCCGATCATTTCACTCAGCAAGTTAGACCAGGGTTTCCGGATGGCTGGGCCTGTGGCAAATACGGCTAGTTTCGTCATTTGATCCCTGGTTTCTTTCCAATGCGGCAGATAGTGTACCCATACAACGGTAGCTCCCAAAAAGGCACCTATCAGTTGGGCAACAATATACATAGGAACATCCGTCCAGGGAAAGTCGCCAACGGCAGCTAATCCCAAGGTAACAGCCGGATTTAGATGGGCTCCACTAAATTTGGTAGCTGTGTACACGGCCAAAGTTACAGCTAATCCCCAGCCTATGGTAATAACTATCCAGCCTGAATTTTCGGCTTTTGTTCCTTTTAAAATAGCGCCAGCCACCACACCACCTCCCAGGATAATAAGTACCATGGTGCCTACCAGTTCACCTAAAAATGCAGACATATGTGAATGTAAAAATTATGTAATGAGTTTATTGTTCCCTGTCAAAGTAGATTGGTAATCTATTAAAGGTTTATCAATTATTCTAATAATTGAATAAAAAACAGGAAAAATATTACTATACAAGTAGAATAAAGGCAGCTTTTATAATACTAAAGCTGCCTTTGTTGGGATGAGAATATGTATTAAATTAAATAGTAGAAACCTACAGTTTAAAAGTTATTTTTTTAATGCCTCCCAGAGAATTTCTACCGGATGTAATGCCAGGCGGCCTGTGCCATCCTTAATCTGGTGGCGGCAGCTAGTGCCTGGCGCGGCAATTAGTACCTCTGCTGGTTGCTTACGTACAGTTGGGAATAATACCAGCTCGCCAATTTGCATAGATACTTCATAATGCTCTTTTTCATAGCCAAAGGAACCCGCCATTCCGCAGCAGCCGGATGGAATCAAATGCATGGTATAGTTTTCGGGTAAGGAGAGCATCTTTTTGGTGTGCGTAAGAGATGACAATGCCTTCTGGTGGCAGTGGCCGTGGAGTTTTATCAGCTTCTTCTCCTGGGTAAAAGCTTCCTTAGTAATGTTGCCATTATCTATTTCTCTAGCTATAAATTCGTCTATCAGTAAGGCATTACCAGCAATTTTCACAGCTTCTGGCAGCAGCTCCTCTCCTACCAGGTCCAGATACTCGTCACGGAGAGTAAGAATAGCCGAAGGTTCTATGCCGATAAGAGGTGTTTCGGGAGTAATCAGCCCTTTCAACATTTGGATGTTTTGTATAGCTATTTTCTTTGCTTCCCGCAATAGTCCTTTAGAAATATAGGTACGGCCACTTTCCTGATGTGCAGGTATAATTACCTCATAGCCTAGCTTTTCCAAGAGTTGAATGGCCTTAATGCCTATTTCTGTATCATTAAAGTTGGTAAACTCATCACAGAAAAGATATACTTTACCTTTTGTACCCTGAACCTTATTTTTAGCCTGGTGCTTTTTATACCATTTCTGTAAAGTAGTGCTATGCAACAATGGCAAAGACCGTTTGGGAGCAAAGCCCATTACTTGTTTAGCGATGGAAGCCGTTAATTCATTTTTGAATAAAAAGTTATAAGCACCAGGGGCAATAGCAGCCATACTGGTAGCTTTTGTAAAGTTACCCACCATTCTGGTACGGAAGTTTATCCCATTGGCATCATAATATTGCTGCAAAAACTCTGCTTTCATCTTAGCCATATCTACATTAGACGGACACTCTGATTTACAGCCTTTGCAGGAGATACATAAGTCCATTACCTCTTTTATCTCTTCATGATTGAAGCGGTTAGGTTGATTAGAGTTAGTCAGAAATTCGCGCAGAATATTAGCTCTGGCGCGGGTAGTATCTTTCTCATTGCGGGTAACCATGTAGCTGGGGCACATAGTGCCACCACTTGCCTGGGTTTTGCGGCAATCGCCAGAACCGTTACATTGCTCGGCTGCACGTAAAATGCCTTTGGTAGCACTAAAATCAAATACAGTATTGAATTGTGGCGTCTCTTGCCCTGGCGTAAAACGGAGACTGGTGTGCATAGGAGGCGTATCCACAATTTTACCAGGATTGAATATATTATTTGGGTCCCAGGCCCGCTTTACCTCCTCTAGTAATTTGTAGTTCTTTGCACCTACCATGTACCGGATAAATTCTCCCCTTAAGCGGCCATCGCCATGTTCGCCACTTAACGAACCTTTATATTTTTTTACTAAAATGGCTATTTCTTCTGCAATGGTCCGGAAAAGGGCATTTCCTTCAGGTGTTTTTAAATTGATAATCGGACGTAAATGCAATTCGCCTGATCCGGCATGGGCATAATGTACAGAATGCAAGCCGTGCTTTTCCAAGATCACATTAAACTCACGGATATACGCAGGCAATTCCTGTACATCTATGGCGGTGTCTTCAATAACAGGAACTGGTTTGGCATCACCTGGCATATTGGAGAGCAATCCTAGACCTGCCTTGCGAAGTGTCCATATTTTTTTAGTATCTTCTCCGAACAGCAACGGATAATGGTATCCCAACCCTTTTTGTTGTAATTCCGCTTTTAGCAAGTCTGCCTCTCTTTCTACTTCTTCGCGGGTTTCCCTGGACAATTCCACTACCAGAATGGCGCCTGGTTCTCCTTGTACAAAAAATCGGTTTTTACTCTGTTCAATATTATTTTTGGTACAATCCAGTATATAATGGTCAATTAGTTCACAAGCACTAGGTTTATATTGTAGGGCAACCAGATTGGCTCGTAAAGATTCGTCAATGGTATGGCAATGAATACACAATAAGCCAGATTCTTTTGGAGGCAGCGGTGATACATTTAACTTGATTTCAGTAATAAAAGCCAACGTGCCTTCTGAGCCTGCTATGAGCTTGCAGAAGTTAAAAGGTTCTGCTGCTGGAGTAAAGGGAGATGTTTCTAAAAGTAGGTCAACCGCATAGCCAGTATTACGGCGGTGAATAGTCTTCTTCGGAAACTCCCGCCTGATCTCCTCCTGATTTTCCGGATCGGAAAGAAGTTGCTGAACAGTTTGGTATAGCTGTCTTTCCAGAGGGCTTACTGTACCCTGGCCTTGGCATTTTTGTTCAAATTCTTCTTTACTGATGGCTTTAAACTCTGTTTCAGAACCATCGCTGAGAATAGCTTTTACAGAAATTAAGTGTTCCCTGGTGCTGCCATAGACAATAGAGTTAGAGCCGCAGGAGTTGTTGCCGACCATTCCGCCAATCATCGCCCGGTTAGCCGTAGAGGTTTCCGGGCCAAAAAATAAGCCATGTTCCTTCAGGAACATATTCAGTTCGTCGCGTATGACGCCTGGCTGTACCCGTACCCAATGCTCTTCTTTATTTAATTCGAGTATTTTAGTAAACTCTTTCGAAACATCTACTATAATACCACTGCCTACCACTTGTCCGGCAAGCGA
Source organism: Rhodocytophaga aerolata (assembly GCF_030503435.1). Lineage (GTDB taxonomy): Bacteria > Bacteroidota > Bacteroidia > Cytophagales > 172606-1 > Rhodocytophaga > Rhodocytophaga aerolata. The sequence goes on along the minus strand of NZ_JAUKPO010000003.1, from coordinate 251,332 downwards.
AGTTCCGGCAGTCCGGGGAATAAGAGAAGTTTTTTGCTGGTTTGCAAAAGCAATTAATTTCTTTATATCGGCAATGGTTTTGGGTATGGCTACAGCCAGAGGCAGTTCGCGGTAAGCGGAGGCATCGGTTGCGTACAGTGTACGCATTGTTGTATCGTAGTAAAGTTTTCCTTCTAGCTGTCCGGCCAGTTGTTGTAATGTATTCATAGTACGTATCCCGCTTTCTGCTGAAGTATAATGGGAGTATATTCTTCTGAAAAACTTTACAATCTTAGAATATTTTGATTGTTATTCAAAGGTACACTGGCAGGAGTTTTAAATGTGTGCAAGACTTGAAGGACTTTCTGAGGGAAGACTAATAAATTAACTTGGCTATATTTTTAGCATTTATTCCGAGTTTCTGCTCCAATCCCATAAGACGGTTAGCCAATCGCCTCCGGGGTGCGTATGAATAACGGTAAAGCCTACTCGTTTATGTGCCTGTAAAGACCGTTGATTTCTGGCGGAAACTTCTGTAACAGCAAATGCATACCGTTGGCTGAATTGTTTTTTGAAAGCCTCATATAAACTATCGAATACGCCTTGTCCGCGGTACTCCTGTGCTACACATACCTGGCCTATGGTAATATAGGGTTTGGCAGGTAATGTATTTTCTGCCTGCATACGGGTTATCTCCTGGTACATTGGCTGTAAATCAGGAAATTCTTCGGCAAAGCTTTCCGTCATGGCCAGGCAATATCCGGCTATCTTGTTTTCATCCAGGGCAATAATACTGGGTTCTGTATTGTTCATCCGCTGAAGCACATTATCTGTATGCACGAGCGTTACAAAGCCTTGAGAACGTTTCTGCTCGTCTGTTAGATTACCGGCCAGATTCTGTTGCTGCAGCTCTACAATCTGGTGGATATGTTCATGGGTGCTTACGGGTATATACCTAATCATGAAAAAGGGTTTTTAAATCTGGATCAGCGAATGACTTGTGCCAACTTTGCAAGTATACTTATTTTTCCAGCATCCATTTGCTCACTATCCGTTTATTGGCATCGCCTGGCTTTTGCAGATACACCAGTTCGTATAATTCTCCCTTGCGCCAGGTTTCCAGTAAATTGTCGTAATAATAACTGCCCGGATTCCCCGACTGGCCGCCCGGATAAACCCCATATCCCCTAACATTTGGTCCTAAAGCTACCACCATACGCCAGGAAGGGCCCGTTCTGCCTGTAGTTGCATTCACAATACCACTACCCCCGCCAGTACTTACATCCATACGGCTCAAAGCCGGAATACGGGCCAAATGCATAATATCGGTACTTTTATATGTGGCCCATGCCCATTTATCACTTACTTCGCCGAGGTCTTCCTCTAGCTTATTTACTGCTTCCACAAACGATTTATTTACTACATCCGCTAATGTTTCTTTCTCTGGCGTCTGAGTATTATCTATCCATGGCGATTGAGGTTCATTTAAAATCAGGTGTATGGTCCGGTCACGGTTGGGGTAACGCATTTCTATGTTGTTTTTGGTGCCGAATTCATCTTCCCAGATGGCCTGATTCAGGCTGCCCCACCAGCGGGCAAAAATAGTAGGACCAATTTCGTCGGCATTGTTCCAGTAGTTCCATTGGGCTATTTTTTCGTACGCCTTTTTTTGCTCATCTGTGAGCTTGCCCTGGTACACGTAGGAGAGCATTTGAGGTAATACTGTTTTTGCATATAGGTTATAGTTATCAGCTTGTAGCATCCGCAGGCTATCTGCCGTAGCTCCTTGCATAGCTGCCAGCCGTTGGTTAATGCGGATGCCACGGTCAGCCATTTCAAACTCCCAGCCCAGATAGTACGGATAAGTGGTATCGGCCGAAAACTGATTAGCTGAACTCACAAAACCCCTTGGCGGATTTTTAACATGCGGATTGTGTGCATGCGGAATCCATCCTTTCCAGTCGTGGTTGGGGTTAGTGCCATCTAGCAGGAATTTACCCTGGGTTTCCCACTTCAGCGGAAAGCGCCCATTGGGCCATATGGCTATATCTTTATATACATCGGCATAGATAAAATTCTGTGCTGGAGAACCGTAGTACGAAAGAGCCTCCACATAATCCTGGTAATTTTTTGCCCGGTTTAATTTATGAAAAGTAAGCGTTTCGTTTAGCGATTCATGGGCTACCCAACGCATGGCATGATCTACTGGTGTTTGAGTATTAAACACATTTTCTCCCCTACTATATACTACCGGGCCGTGATGCGTATATAAAACGGTATCGTTTACAGGTTGGCCTCCTCTCAGCTTTATCTCTTCTACGACTTGGGTAACTTTCTTCCACTGGTTGTCGTGCCAGTATTCCTTTTTGGAGGCATCTTTAAATTTTATCTGGTAGTAATCCAGTACATCTGACCCCACATTCGTTACACCCCAGCTAACCTGATTATTAAAGCCAATAATTACACCCGGTGCTCCGGGCAAAGAAGCGCCATATACATTTACTTCCGGACATACCAGCTGAATCTGATACCAGATGGAAGGAAGGCTCAATGTTAGGTGAGGATCATTAGCCAGAATAGGGTAACCAGTCGCAGATTTGTCAGCGCTAATAGCCCAGTTGTTGCTACCAATTTCCGGGCTGGGGGCCGGCGGAAGCACTCCTTCCGTAATAGCTGTAGTTGTATTTTGTGGAGGACTTGGAACAGGAACAGGCGTAAAATCCCACTGAGTTCCGGAAGGGACAATAGGATCTTCCCGGTAAGGATAATTCGGGAAAAGGTTTTGTACCACTTCTTTGCCGTATTTTTGCAGAATATTTGTCATCCGCAGATCATCGCTGCCGCTTGATAAAGTAGAAGCCATTTGCTTTAATAGCAATGCACATTTTAAAGGTGTCCAGGTTTCCGGTGCATAATCTAGAAGTTTGTATTCCAGGGGGTAGTCTTCCGGGGAAAGGGTTTGTATGTATGCATTTATTCCTGCAGAATAGGCCTCCAGCATCATCTTACTGGTTGAATCAGCCATCATAGATTTTAAGGAATTTTCAGCTGCTTGCATCATACCCATCCGGCGGCTGTAGCGGTCTAGCTCCAGTGCTTTTTCGCCTACAATTTCGGAAATACGTCCGGCGGCGGCGTGTGTTTGAAATTCCATTTGCCATAAACGGTGCATGGCCGTTACATAGCCTTGGGCAAAATACATGTCTCGGTTGTTCTGAGCAAAGATATGTGGCACCATCAGGTCGTCGAACAAGATTTGCACCTGAGACTGAACACCTGGAATATTGAATTTCTTTTCTTCAATTACCTCTTTCCGTTCCGCATTGGCCCAAAATCCATGAAAAGGATCCAAAAATTTTCCGACAGGAGGAATGTCACCTATTTTGCTATTGAGTAGTAATACCAGAACAATGGTAAACAAAAGGGAAAAAGCCGCTTTAAGCCAATTCATAGAAGCACCGAATTACTGATTAACTTATACTAATTCTTACACCACACTACCGCTGATAAATATACTTTTAACTAGGCAGAACATAAAAATTAATAGAAAATAAATTGCACATACATACCGGCACATCGAACAATTATACAGGCTGTTATATGAAAATACCTCTATTTTAGGATAATAATTGTTATTTTAATATAAACTTTTTGCTAAAAATTCCGGTAATAATAGTATAAATTATTACATACTGGTACAGTATTTGAATTATTTGTGTAAGAAAGAAATAAAATGTAGAAAAATTATGAAGATACACACATTTAAAAATATCCTTTTGTTTGTTTCTGCTCTATGGCTGGGAGGCTGTGCGGCTTCTTCAGTCGCTGTCCGCTCCGATTATGATCGGCAAGCTAATTTCAGGGAGTACAATACCTATGCTATTGCAGAAATGAAGCCTGATAAAAATGACCCTATTTTAGGAAGTTCATTAAATCAAAAACGCTTTGCGCAGGCAATGGATGCCGAAATGAAAGCACGCGGATATGTGAAAACAGAGGTTAATCCTGATTTGTTGGTTAATTTTCAGACTGACTCTAGAAACAAGCAGTATACCCAGAGTAATAACAACTGGGGATACTGGTGGTGGTATGGCAACAATAATACTTCTACGCGCAGTTATGAAGAAGGCCGCATTATTGTTAACCTGATTGATGCAAAAACCAATGAACTGGTTTGGCAAGGCTGGGCAACTGGCGAGCTAAATAATGCCCGCAAGGAACGGGACGAAGTGTTCAGGGAGGTTATTTACCGCATTATGCAAGAATATCCTCACCGCGCCAGTGGATATAACCAGGCGGCCGATACCAAGTAAAAAAATAGGTTTAATTACATACTTAAGCAGGTCTGTTGGCCTGCTTTTTTTGTTTAGATTGAATAATGCCGGTATTAATTAGTATATTTGCTAAAGGCAACGTTGCAGAAAATGAATTTTAAGGGAAACCAAACAAAAGATAGAATATTTTATAAGGCTATCGGCAAACAGGTTGTCCTGTTCTCCTTGCTGGTTACCTTTATAAATACGATTGTTTTTCCCTCGTTTTTCCTGGTTGTTAAACACTCTGGTTTAAGCTGTCAGATAAGTGCAACTCCAGAATGTGCCTCCTCACTAACCGAGTATTTACTGGAAGATTATTTAGAAGTATATGATTCCACCTCTGATACAAAAGAGGAAGATATTACAGATCTGGAGAAATTATTTGACGAAGTAGATCTGCTAAACTACCCTAGCTCTCACATGGCTTTTCATCAGGGTGTATATACGATAAAAAAATATGCCCCTGATAAATATCCTTTACGGGTATTTTGTTACAGTTCCCCCACGCCTCCACCGGAATGCTAATTGTTTTGTGGACAAATGCTGCTTGAGTTAGCTCTCAGCTCTTCACATTCTTTTCTGAATCTATACTATTGCATACGTGAATTCTTATGTAGGCAAGTATCTATCATCTTTACGCTTTCTTAAAAGAAGCTTTTTTAGATTACACAAATATTTCAGTCAGTTACTACTTCTATATAGTATTGAACAACTTACCAATATACTATTGGATTAGGTGAAAAACATAAACACACAATGAAAGAACAAACAAATTTAATAGACCTGGCTGCAAAAAATGCTAAATACGACTTTAAGTCAGGAGTTGTAGTATTTTTAGTGGCCTTGCCCTTATGTTTGGGTATTGCCCTGGCATCTGGTGCGCCTCTCTTTTCGGGAGTTATTGCCGGTATTGTAGGAGGTATTGTGGTTGGCTTACTAAGCGGCTCTCAGTTGAGTGTAAGTGGCCCCGCAGCTGGTCTTACCGTTATAGTGTTAACGGCTATTGATAAATTTAACGGGCAGTTCAGTGCATTTTTACTGGCTGTTATGATAGGGGGCATTCTACAGATCATTCTGGGATATGCTAAAGCCGGTTCCATCGGCCACTTTTTCCCTTCAGCTGTTATCAAAGGTATGTTAGCGGCTATTGGCCTTACCCTTATACTGAAGCAAATTCCGCATGCTATGGGGTATGATGAAGATGCTGAAGGAGAGTTTTCTTTTGCCCAGCCTGATGGGGAAAATACATTCTCTGAACTTATAAATGCCTACAATTATATTAATCCGGCTGCTGTTATTATTACCATGGTATCAGTGGCTATATTATTATTATGGGAAAGGCCTGCTCTGAAAAAAAACAGCTTCTTTAGCAGTATTCCTTCTCCGTTGGTGGTAGTAGTAGTGGGTATATTAATAAATTACCTGTATTCATATATTCCGTTCTTAACTCTTACTGGCAATCATTTGGTGACATTACCAAAAGCTAATAACATTAACGAGTTTTTTGGATTATTTACCCTGCCGGATTTTACTCAATATTCTAATCCTCAGGTATATATTACTGGTGTTACGTTAGCCATAGTAGCAAGTCTGGAAACGTTATTAAATGTGGAAGCTACCGATAAGCTAGATCCATTAAAAAGAAATACTCCTCCTAATCGTGAATTAAAGGCGCAAGGGGTAGGTAATATTGTTAGTGGCTTGATCGGGGGCTTACCCGTGACTTCGGTAATTGTTCGCAGTTCGGTAAACGTGTATTCTGGGGCACGGAGTAAACTATCAGCTGTTATTCATGGAGTACTGCTCATGGTATGTGTTATTCTGATTCCGGGCATTCTAAATATGATTCCCTTGTCTTGTTTGGCAGCTATCCTGATTCTGACAGGGTATAAATTAGCCAAAGTAGCTATTTTTAAAGAAATGTATGGCTTTGGTTTAAAGCAATTTATACCATTTGTTGTAACCATATTGGCTGTTCTATTCACAGATTTGCTAACAGGTATAGGTATAGGTCTGGCTGTTGGGTTGTTCTTTGTTTTGCGGGCCAATTACAATACATCTCTGTTGTTCCGGAAAGAAACTATGAAAGGAGGCGAAAAAATCAAGATAGATTTAGGAGAGCAAGTAACCTTCTTAAATAAGGCCAATATAATGGAGATGCTGGATAAACTTCCTGAAAATAGCTATGTGGAAATGGATGGAAGCCACTCTACTTACATAGACCACGATGTTCTGGAAGCTATTGAAAACTTTAAAATTACAGCCAAAGACAAGAATATTCAGTTTACTTTTATCCGCAACAGCCATAACGGACATGATTTGTATTCAACGACTGATATAGATGCTGATGCGCAGAGCTTACGGAGGAGGAACAATGTAGACCATACTTCTTATGATCAATTATTTGAAAATAACCGGAAGTGGGTAGCAGATAAACTGAATGTAGACCAGAATTACTTTAAGAATCTGGCAATGGGCCAGAGTCCTAAATTTTTATGGATCGGCTGTTCAGATAGCCGGGTGCCTGCTTCTGAAATTACCGGAACCAACCCTGGTGATATGTTTGTTCACCGGAACGTAGCTAACCTGGTGGTTAGTACCGATCTAAATCTGCTTTCTGTATTACAGTATGCTGTAGAAGTATTAAAAGTAGAGCATATTATTGTGTGTGGACATTATGGCTGTGGTGGAGTAAAAGCAGCTATGGAGAATAAAAACCTGGGATTAATTAACAAATGGCTGCGGAATATTAAGGATGTTTGCCGTATCCACTATCAGGAGTTACGAAGCATAAAAGACCCTAATGACCGGTTTAAGCGGTTAGTAGAGTTGAATGTAATCGAGCAGGTATATAATCTTCATAAAACATCTATTGTACAAAAAGCATGGCACCAGGATGCTAAAATACATGTACATGGCTGGGTATACGACCTGCGAGAAGGCTTTATTAAAGATCTGGAAGTAGATATTAATAAAAATTTCGAGGAATATGAAGAGATATTTAAATACGATGAATTTGATAAAATAGAAGAGCCATTACCGGCCAAGTATAAGGTAAGAACCTAAGTAACAGCACTGAATGAAAGGCTTCTGATAAAGGAGCCTTTCTCTTTTCAGTGTTAATTTGGAATGTTCAGATAAATTTTCATAGAACAACTATTTTTTTTATAAAAATACCTCCACATATTAGCATTTTATTTCGACCTTATACGTTTGCAAAAGGTGACAGGTTTGAGTTTTACTTTTCTCGCTTGTACATAAGATCGGCGATCCATAATCTTTATCATTAGCCACCCATATATCAGCATTTTTATGTATTTGCTAGGTTACGACATAGGTAGTTCATTTATCAAAGCCTCTCTGCTGGATGCCCAAACGGGGAAATTACTAGCTGCCGCTAGTGCGCCCGATACAGAAATGAATATGATATCTCATCAGCCCGGCTGGGCAGAGCAGGACCCAGGCGTGTGGTGGCAAAATGCGAAAAAAGCAACAGCTAGCTTGAAAAATCAGGGCTTCGATTTAAAACTAATAAAAGCCATTGGTATTTCTTATCAGATGCACGGGCTGGTGGTAGTAGACAAAAATAAGCAGGTATTACGGCCATCCATTATCTGGTGCGACAGCCGGGCAGTAGCTATTGGAGACAAAGCTTTTCAGGAACTAGGGGAAGAAAAATCGCTGTCGCATTTTTTTAATTCACCTGGCAACTTTACTGCATCCAAACTTAAGTGGGTAAAAGACAACGAACCTCAGCTATATAGCCAGATAGATAAAATAATGCTTCCGGGTGATTATATTGCTATGTGCCTGACGGGCGAAGTTTGTTCTACAGCTTCGGGGTTATCCGAAGGTATTTTGTGGGATTATCAATCAGAATCGCCAGCCGAATTATTACTAAACTATTACGGTATTTCCAGAGATTTGCTTCCCAAAATTGCACCTACATTTGCTGTGCAGGGTGAAGTAACTGCTGCCATAGCCAATGAACTGGGTCTAACTGCCGGAACACCGGTAGCTTACCGGGCAGGCGACCAACCTAATAATGCGTTTTCACTGAATGTACTGGAGCCAGGAGAACTTGCTGCTACTGCTGGTACTTCGGGAGTAGTATATGGCATTACAGATCAGAAAAACTACGATCTTAAATCCAGGGTAAACACATTCTTGCATGTAAACCACCAGGCAAACCAACCCAGATATGGAACATTACTTTGTGTAAATGGTACTGGTATCTTAAACCGCTGGCTAAAAAATATGGTAATGGCCGAAGCTACTAATGGTTCAGCCTACGTAGAAATGAACAAACTGGCAAGCCATGCCCCTATTGGCTCACAAGGCTTGGTAACTATTCCATACGGTAATGGAGCCGAGCGTTCATTAGAAAACAAACTTTTGGGCTCGTCTGTGCATGGCCTGGATTTTAACATGCATACAAAGGCACACCTGCTCCGTTCGGCACAGGAGGGTATTGTGTTTGCATTAAATTTAGGTGTAGATGTAATGCGTGGCCTGGGCGTGGAACCCAAAACCGTACGTGCCGGAGATGCTAATATGTTCTTAAGCCCCTTATTTAGTGAAGCCTTTGCGGCTATTACCGGAGCTGTTATAGAATTGTATAACACAGATGGTGCACAAGGTGCCGCGCGTGGAGCAGGCGTAGGAGCAGGTATTTATAAGAGTACTTCTGAAGCTTTTCATGGATTACATACGGTAAGAACTATTGAGCCCGAACCACAAATACAAACTGCTTATAAAGAAGCCTACCAGCATTGGTTAAGCTGCCTGAAAAAGGAACTGGCCTAAATTAGCCCTGAGCAATTAACAACTAAGTTTTGCAAGTTTATAGCCTGGGATAAGCGAATAATAATTCAAAAATTTTAACATATCACCTTTTAATCTATCGTATATGCCAATTAAAATAACTACAGGAGATAAAGAATATTTTCCTGGTATTCAGCAGATCAAATATGAAGGAAGAGAGTCTGACAATCCTTTAGCATTTAAGTATTATGATGAAAATAAAGTAGTAGCCGGAAAATCGCTGAAAGATCACTTCAGATTTGCCGTAGCTTACTGGCATTCATTTGTTAATACCGGCAACGATCCATTCGGGCCTGGTACCAAAACTTTCCCCTGGATGCAGAAAACAGATGCTATCGGGCAGGCAAAAGATAAAATGGATGCTGCTTTTGAGTTTATATCCAAGTTGGGAGTACCTTTTTATTGCTTCCACGATTATGATATTGTAGACGAAGGAAAAAACCTGGCCGAATCAGAAAAAAATCTACAAGCTCTGGTAGAGTACGCCAAGCAAAAGCAGCAAGCTTCAGGCATACAATTGCTTTGGGGTACAGCTAATTTGTTCTCTCATCCACGGTATATGAATGGCGCTGCTACTAATCCGGATTTTGCTGTAGTTACCTATGCAGCAAATCAAGTAAAACAAGCCATAGATGCTACTATTGCTTTAGGAGGCGCCGGCTATACTTTCTGGGGAGGCCGCGAAGGCTATATGTCACTGCTAAACACTAATCTGAAACGTGAACAGGAACATCTGGGCCGTTTCTTGTCTATAGCCCGTGATTATGGCCGCAAAGCTGGTTTTAAAGGTACATTCTATATTGAACCTAAACCTATGGAACCTACCAAACACCAGTACGATTACGACAGTGCTACCGTAATTGGATTTTTACGTCAGTATGGCCTAGATAAAGATTTTAAATTAAATTTAGAAACCAACCATGCTACGCTTGCCGGTCATACCTTTGCGCATGAACTACAAGTGGCTGCCGATGCAGGTATGCTAGGCAGTATGGATGCAAACCGGGGCGATTACCAGAATGGCTGGGATACTGATCAGTTTCCAGTAGATTTATTTGAACTTACTGAAGCAATGCTTATCTTCCTGGAAGCTGGCGGATTTAAAGATGGTGGAGTTAACTTTGATGCTAAAACCAGGCGCAACTCTACTGATCTGGAAGATCTGTTTATTGCCCATGTGGGTGGTATGGATAATTTTGCCAGAGCTTTGCTGATAGCTAATGACATACTCGAAAAATCTCCATACCGTAAATTACGTAAAGAAAGATATGCTTCGTACGACAATGGCAATGGTAAAAAATTTGAGGATGGCCAGCTTACCCTGGAAGATTTGAGTAAACTAGCCTCGCAAAATGGCGAACCGGCTCAAATTAGTGGCAAGCAAGAATTATATGAAAACCTTATTAACCAATATATCCGATAATTAATCTGTCAGAAATGATAGAAACTAAAAAAGCGCAAGGTAATCACCTGCGCTTTTTTGATTTAAACAATAAACAATATTAAACCTCTTGTATATTAAATGATGGATAACTTATGCCATGTTCTGTACACCATATCCTGAACCTCCCTTACAAATTGATTTTCATACCTGGAAGGATTCTTTAGATAGGCAATCTTTTCATTCATAGCCGGATAAGCGCTTATGTCAATACCGATTAGCTGAGAGCGTAGCTCCACCCAGTCTTCACGCAACTTCACCAACGAATTTGACTTGATGTACACACTTAATCTGTTAAGGCTCATAAGCTCACTGCCAAAAATAGAATCTGTAGATTCTTCTATAATTAAATTGGATAAATGCAATTTACGCTTTCTAATCTGCGTATCTAATGTCCATTCTTGTCTAAAGTAGTTAGGGTCGAACGAAAATGAACTGTAGTAGCGGTTCAAAAACTGCTCTACACTGCTAAGTTGCTCTAATGTATGGCATTCATTGATAGAGCAGTTAATTTTTTCTATGGTTTGAACTCTAAAATTCTCTATCTTTTCCATTTGAGCGTTTGTTTTCATATATATAGTGTTATAGCCTATTCAGTGCAAAATTCTTACCAAATTGGCATAATGTAATATTTATCATTAATGCAGCAGGTTTATAAAAGGTAACCAACCCTATAATTTTATGTATAAATCATACCTGTTTTATACATACTTCTTGAAAGTGCTCTAAACAGGCCAATTCTAACGGTTTTTGGTGAATTTTTGAAAGCGAAAGAGCTTTTATTCAGGCTAATGAACCGTGGCTAATTAGTTATGAAACTAACGTAAATAGGTATGTATGTTACTTGTGAAACACTAAGTAGATGTATTAAATAATGAAGACTCATAAGAGAATCTTCCAGGAGTAATAAATTCTTAGAAGGCCGTATAAATTAAGAGCTTGAGTAGCTATGGTGGAAAAGTGGGTTAAGAAATTAGGCCAGGCTTAACAGCTACTTTTTGCATGAAATACCTATAAGTTAATTAAATTAACTGGCAGAGCAGTAAGCAGATGTTTTGCTTTGAATAGTGGAAAAAGCCACCCCAAAGTTTTGAGAAAATTCTATGGGAAAATTTATAGACTGGATAGCCATCTTTATAATAGCCATATGATGAATGGTATGTTCCATGGTATACAGTAGCTCTCTTGTTAAAGAAGAATCAATTTTAACAGGCTCAATAACAGGAGAAAAGCATACTTGCACACTCAATTGTTTATCTGCATTTATGGAGGAAATAAGGGAAGCTATACATTGTAGCCTTTCTATACAGAAAGTTCTATCTATTTCCAATTGTGTATTTCTGTTGCGGGTATCATAATTAATTAAGCCAGTGTGCAGGTCATTGACCAAACATTCATAAAATTCTATGATATGGCGAAAATGCTTACCAATAGTGTTACCAGAAAGTAACGGCAAAGATTGGGTGTAGACTGAATCAGGTAATTGTGTTAAGAAATCAATTAATTGGGTAAAAATGGTGCTTGAGGCGGCCTTGAGACTATCATTCATAAGGGGTGGGTAATTGGAAGAAATTAGTGAATATTCATCGTAAAAGATTATATACAGGACTACCGTCTTTTAGTTTCCTATTTGCCCAGTTATCATCAAAACAGATGTTTAATACTAGTTGCTATTTTAGCTAGGTCTTCTGTAGAGAGATTAGAACCAGACGGTAAACAAAGCCCACGGGTAAACAGATCTTCGGCTACCTGGCGGCTGCCATAGTAAGGATAGTTAGCAAATATTGGCTGTAAATGCATTGGTTTCCACAGCGGGCGGGCTTCTATATTTTGCTTTTCCAACGCCAGCCGGATGGTTTCGCGTGTAACTCCACCTGATTGTTTTTCATCTACTACTATACAGGTAAGCCAGCGGTTTCCCAAAGTATTTTCCAGTTCTGGTGAGAATGAAATAGCTGGTATGCCAGCAAAGGCTGTTTTATAGAATTCAAAATGGGCTCTGCGTTGTTTTACTCTTTCTGCAATTACTTCCATTTGCCCACGGCCTATGCCAGCAGCTATATTGCTTAAGCGGTAGTTATACCCTATTTGCGAATGTTGGTAGTGCGGAGCATTGTCACGTGCCTGAGTGGCCAGAAAACGGGCTTTTTTTATTAAATCTTCCTCATGAGACAGCAAAGCACCTCCGCCGGAAGTAGTAATAATCTTATTCCCATTAAATGAAAGAATACCGAATTTCCCGAAAGTACCCAGCATTTTGCCTTTGTACTGAGCGCCTAACGCCTCTGCTGCATCTTCTATAACTGGGATATCATAATGCGTCGCCAGTTCCATCAGTTCATCCATTTTGGCCGATTGTCCATACAGATGAACAATCATGAGTGCCTTGGGTTTTTTACCTTTCCGGATTCTATCTTCAATAGCCCGCTGGGTTTCTTTTACACAAATATTCCAGGTAGAATACCCACTATCAATAAAAACTGGCACGGCTCCCTGATAAACGATAGGGTTAACGGTAGCTGAAAAAGTAAAAGTCGGGCAAATTACTTCGTCTCCGGCTTGCACACCTAAGAGGATGAGAGCCAAATGAATAGCTGCTGTACCAGAACTCAAGGCGGCAGCATGGCTGGCACCCGTATATTGGCAAATATCTTTTTCAAAGTTATCTACATTGGGTCCTAAGGGAGCAATCCAGTTTTCTTCAAAGGCCTGATGTATATATTTCAGCTCTCCTCCACCCATATGAGGGGAAGACAAGTATATTTTGTTATTCATCTGTTTCGACTAATGACGTAGAAAGGGTAATCGATAAAAAATATCAAAGCTACTCTTTCCATTAATAATCTTATAGAAGTTATCTTAACTCCGGTTTTATTTTAATTATTTTAGCAGGCACCCCTACTACAGTGGCATGATCTGGTACGTCCCTGATTACTACGGCTCCTGCTCCCACTGTACACCACTTGCCAATAGTAATCCCTTGAATAACTGTTGCTCCTGCTCCAATATGCGTACCTTCGCCTACTTTTACATTTCCACTTAGGGTAGCATGGGGAGAAATATGCACAAAATCTTCCAGCTCACAATCGTGGTCTACACTGGCTGCGGTGTTGATGATACAATGTTTCCCTATAAAGGCGCCTGCCTGTACTACACTGTTGTGAAAAATAGCTGTGCCTACACTTACCGAGGCAAAGGTAGATAGAAGAGCCGAGGGATGAATAGCTTTACCAAAAAGATGTTCCACCTGCTGGGCTACTTTTTTCCGGATGATATTATTCCCAATAGAGATAATTATTTCTTCAGAACGCAGATAGTCTTTTTTATATAAACCTAGTACCGGAAAATTCAGCAAATTGGAAAGCGCAGGGTTATCATCAAAAATACCATGAACTGGAAGTCCGCTTGCTAACAGACAATCTATTACTACTTTTGCATGTCCACTTCCTCCGTATAAAAGCATTGGTATACTATCTACTTTACGCCTGACCGTTTTCAGAATTATTTTTCCACCGATGTAACTTCCCCATTTCCCTTAAATTTTTCCATCGTTACGGTACCCTCACCACTGATACCTTCTACCTTAAGAATTTTGATAATGGTCAGAAAGAATATTTTCAGGTCTAACAGGAAAGATACATTTTCAACATAATATAAATCTTCGGCAAACCGTTTTTCCCAGGTAGTTCGGTTGCGCCCATTTACTTGTGCCCAACCGGTAATTCCAGGCCGTACTTCATGTCGCCGTGCTTGCAAAGGACTGTACAAAGGCAAATATTCCATTAGCAATGGCCTGGGGCCAATTAAACTTATATCGCCTTTCAGCACATTAATCAATTGTGGCAGTTCATCAACAGATGTTTTCCGAATCAGCTTTCCAACAGCAGTTAGCCGGATATCATCGGGAAGCAGATTTCCCTGGGCATCCCGTTTATCGTTCATTGTCTTAAACTTTACTATATGAAATGGCTTTCCATGTAACCCAGGCCGTTGCTGAATAAAAAATATTTTCCCATTATTAGCAAAAGCCAGCAGAACGCCTGCTAGCAGTGTAAAGGGCAACGTTACTACCAGCAGGATGAATGATACAGTAATATCTATTGCCCGTTTAAAAAACAATTTGTACATAAACTTCCTGTGCCAATGAATGTATATTATGTTTTGGCCACCTTTGCCAGTTCTGCTGTATACGTTTTAGCCAGATACGTCCGGTCAAAATAGCTACGGGCATATGCATATCCATTCATTCCTTCTTTCTGCAACTGCCCGTTATAAGACATGTACAACTGTATTTTGGAGGCTATATCTGCCGCATTTTCCGGCTCAGCATATACACCACAGCGGGCTTCTTCTACTAATTGCCTGGAAACACCATCTATCACCATTAAAATAGGCTTCTGGCAAGACATATAGTCAAAAGTTTTATTAGAATAAATAGTTTTAAAGGTATCTGCTTTTTTTAATACAGAGGCTCCCATATCGGAAGCCAGTATATATTTGAATACCTCTCTTTTAGGCACAGCATCTACAAATTGCACATTCGTTAGTTTTCGTCTGGCTACTTCCGTTTTCAACATAGGTTTTTGCATGCCTTCCCCGATCAGCACTACTAAAGCATTGGTATGATGCAAAAGCTCTGCTGCTTCTATAAGTTGTATCAGGTGATTTGCTACGCCGTGGGCACCCACATACGTCACTACAAACTTATCTGTCCATCCTTTATCCTGGCGGAAAGAAGCAACCTCAAAGGTGTGAAGCAATTCCTCAGACATAGAAAAATCAGCGGCATTGGGGATCATTACTACTTTATTAGCTGGGACTTTCTTTACTTCAATCAGGTTTTGCCGGAAAGCAGGAGTAAGGGTGTTCACCAATACTGATTTTTTATAGATAAATTTCTCAAACCGGTAAGCAAAACGGATGATGCTTTTATTAGTCAGCACACCAGTATCTATAGCAGACTCTGGCCACAAGTCCCGTACCTCAAACACCAATGGAACAGCTTTTAATATGGATAACACATAGCCAGTAATGCCTACAAACAAAGGGGGAGAGGTTACCAACACTACGTTGTATTTTTCACGGGTATAAAACAACCCACAGATGATTCCAGAAAACACAAAAGAAAAATATGCCCAGAGCCTGCCGGCAAAATTAGTATTATAGGCTTCCGACACGTGGCAGCGGTACACGGTTATATTTTCATCATAGGTTTCTTTTACTATAAATTTGCCTTTGTGCTTTTCCCGCTTTTTTCCGGTATTATAGTGCACCATGCCAGCGATCACAGTTACCGAATGACCATTTTCTGCCCATACCCTGGCCATTTCATTAAACCTGGAGCCACCCGGATCGTCTTTCTCTAAAAAATACTGATGGATCAGTAGAATATGCATGTGGTAAAGTTAATGGATTAATGTGCTGATGTGCAAATATGATGATAAGCAAATTGCCTGTAGCCGGCGTTTCATTTGTGAAGGTTTACTATATGCCATGTCCTTTTTTCTTTACAACTTCGCAGGTAGGTTAATGGTAGTTCTCATTAGCACATCAGCGTATTACCAGATTCAGTACATTCATATATGTTCTTTGTTCTTTCCAAAACCTTATTTTACCTGCTCATGCCCTTCACCTGGATTATGGGCTGCTTACTATATGCCTTGTTTACCAAATCAGAAAAACGCCGGAAAACGTTCCTAATAGTGACGGTTGTTCTGTTGTTTGTATTCGGCAATAGTTTTCTGATTAACGAGCTTTTTCGTTTATGGGAAATTCCGGCTACGCCTATTGCTGCTATTGAGAAACCATATGATGTAGGCATTGTGCTCACTGGCATCACCAGCATAGACCAGACTCCCAAAGACCGGGTATACTTTGAAAAAGGGGCTGACCGTATAATGCATGCCTTGCAGCTCTATAAAATGGGTAAATTGAAACATATATTGATTACAGGCGGATCTGGTAATCTGGTGGGGAACAAAGAAAGCGAGGCGGAAGAATTGGAGCAAGTGCTGCTCATGAGTGGTGTACCGCAAAAAGATATTACCATCGAAAATAAATCCCGCAACACCAGGGAGAATGCCTTATTTTCTGCCAATGTGCTGAAAGCTAAATTTCCTGGTCAATCATACTTATTAATCACTTCTGCTTTTCATATGCGCCGTTCAGAGGGATGTTTTCAGCAGGCAGGGGTGCCAGTTACTGTTTTTAGTACCGATTTTTATGCAAAACCCCGCAAGTTTACCCCTAACTATATCATTATTCCTTCTGAAGGAGCTTTAGGCAAATGGTATGTGCTATGCCATGAAATTCTGGGGTATCTTACCTATAGAGTAATGGGCTACGCTTGATCTATGCGCTATGAAACTCTTTTAATACATGTATAAACAAGTAGAATACTATTTGCCGATCAGCAAACTACTATTTCAAATACAAACTTTTTACACGCCAAGTATGCATTCCTTTACATTTATGCATAAATTAACGGCCCGATAAAGTTTCTTTCTTTAACTATTAGTAACTTACTTATATAAACCAATTTAAACACAACAATGAAAGTAGGTATAGCAGCAGACCACGGCGGATTTGATTTAAAAGGAAAAATGGCCGCATTTGTAGAGGCACAAGGGTACACAGTAGTAGACTATGGGGCATATCATTACGACAAGCACGACGATTACCCAGACTTTGTGGTGCCACTTGCCAAAGCTGTAGCCAATGGAGAGGTAGACCGGGGCATTGCTATCTGTGGTAGTGGCGTTGGAGCATCCATTGTAGCCAATAAAATTCCCGGGGCACGGGCAGCCTTAATTACTGAAACGTATTCTGCTCACCAAGGCGTAGAGCATGATGATATGAATATTATCTGCCTGGGTGGGCGGGTTATTGGATCGGTACTGGTAGAAGAGATCATAAAATCCTATTTAAAAGCCGCCTATACTAGGGAAGACCGCCATCAGCGTAGATTGAATAAAGTAATTGCTCTAGAAACAAAAGAAGAAACTATGAAAACAAATCCACTTGTAAATGTATATTCGTTCAGACAAAGTATCTGGATGGATTTTATCCGCCGCGGCATATTGTCATCAGGCGAACTAAAAACTATGATTGAAGAGTACGGGCTGAAGGGAATTACGTCTAATCCTTCCATTTTTGAAGAAGCTATTAACGGAAGCACAGATTATTCTACCGCCATTCAGGAACTGGTAAGGCAGAATAAAAATACCGACGAAATCTATGAAACCCTGGCCGTAGAAGACATCCAGAATGCATCGGATATGTTCCGTAGCATTTATGAGGAAACGAATGCCGTAGATGGGTATGTTAGCCTGGAAGTTTCGCCTTATTTAGCAAAAGACACCAATGGTACTATTACCGAAGGTAAAAAATTGTGGGCTGCTGTTAATCGCCCCAATGTGATGATTAAAGTGCCTGGCACACAAGAAGGCTTACCAGCCATACAGCAGCTAATCAGCGAAGGCATTAATGTAAATGTTACCCTGCTTTTTGGTCTGGAACGCTACCGGGCTGTGGCCAATGCCTATATTACTGGCTTGGAACACCGCTTAAAAAATAAACAACCGCTTGATAATATAGCCTCTGTAGCCAGCTTCTTCCTGAGCCGGATAGATGTGATGATAGATCCGCAACTGGAAAAGATTGCAGCGGCAGGTGGGCCAAATGCAGCCGTAGCTAAATCTTTACTAGGCAAAGTAGCGATAGCCAATGCCAAAATGTCTTACCAGATATACAAGGAGCTATTTAACAGCCCACGTTTCCGCACACTGGCTGAGAAAGGAGCCCGTCCGCAACGTTTACTATGGGCAAGCACTGGCACCAAAAATCCAAACTATAGCCCTGTCATGTATATCGAACACCTGATTGGCCCGGATACAGTAAATACCGTTCCTCTGGAAACATTGAAAGCCTACAACGCACAAGGCGAACCCGCTTCCCGCCTGGAAGAAGGATTGGAAGATGCCAAGAAGGTGCTTACTGACCTGGCTTCGCTGGGCATTGTTCTGGATGACATTACCGAAAAACTGGAAGTAGAAGGCGTAGAGAAATTCAATAAGCCTTTTGCTAAACTGATGGAAGCGCTGGAAAATAAACGCAAAGAAGCACTTTCGTCTGTAAAATAATTGTAGGATGTTTGGCTGGTGAAAGAGAATTTCAATCATATATTTTCCTTCACCAGTCATTCTATAACTATTTTAGCTATGGAAACAGCCCAACTTTTACAGGAACTTCAATCGTTCGGTAATGAGCATAACCGGGCTGGTATGAGCCGGTTTGGCATAAACACGGAGAATGCCTATGGAGTGAGTATTCCTATTATTCGTGCAATCGCTAAACGATATAAACGTGATCATAGCTTAGCGCTGGAATTATGGAATACTGGCATTCATGAGGCACGATTACTAGCTGTTTTTGTAGAGGAACCCAAGCAAGTGTCAGTGAATCAAATGGAGGTATGGGTGAAAGACTTTAATTCCTGGGACTTGTGTGATCAGACTTGCGGAAATTTGTTCATCAAAACACCGGTGGCGTATCAGAAAGCAGTTGAATGGACATACCGGAGCGAAGAATTTGTAAAGCGGGCAGGATTCTCCATGATGGCTTACCTGGCCGTACATGATAAGAAAGCTACAGATAATACCTTTCTGGAGCTTTTTCCGCATATAGAACGGGAAGCAAAAGATAGCCGGAATTATGTAAAAAAAGCGGTGAACTGGGCACTACGTCAGATTGGGAAGCGTACTACATTCTTACGGTCGGAAGCAATAGAACTGGCAAGCCGCATAAAAGAGCAGCCTTTTACTAGTGCCCGTTGGATAGCTTCCGATGCCTTACGGGAACTCCAGAAGAAAAGTTTAGTGGCTCAGGAATAAAACAAGGGAACAGGCAGATAGAAATAAGCCAAGTAACGCTTCTCACCTTTAGCAGATATTAATTAAATACTAGACACTTTTTAATAGACTTAAACCCCTTAAAACATGCAATTGCAACAATACGAATTCGGAATGATTGGTTTGGGTGTGATGGGTAGGAATCTGCTGCTGAATATGGCAGATCATGGATTTTCGGTAGCTGGCTATAACCGCGACCCAAGTAAAGTAGCCGATCTGAAAACCGAAGCCGCAGGAAAAAATGTATTCGGCACTTCCGATCTTAAAGAATTTGTACTGAAACTAAAACGCCCGCGGGCCATTATGCTACTGGTTACAGCCGGTAAAGCAGTAGATATGGTAATCAATGAATTGCTGCCTATGTTACAGCCAGGCGATTTGGTAATAGATGGTGGCAACTCCTATTACGCCGATACCGACAGGCGTACGCAGGAGCTAACGGCTAAAGGCATTCACTTCTTAGGCGTGGGCGTTTCCGGTGGCGAATCAGGTGCCCGTTTTGGTCCGAGTATGATGCCCGGAGGCTCTGAGCAAGCATATGAAGTAGTAAGACCGATTTTTGAATCTATTGCAGCTAAAGTTAATAATGAGCCTTGTGTAACATACCTTGGTCCTAGCTCTGCCGGACATTATGTAAAAATGGTACACAATGGCATCGAATATGGTATTATGCAATTAATTTCAGAAGCGTATGATATTCTGAAAAGAGGCATTGGTTTAAGCAACGATGAACTGCACACCGTTTTCAAAGAGTGGAATAATGCAGAATTGAAGTCTTTCCTCATAGAGATTACAGCCAATATATTCCTACAGCCTGATGAACAAAAAGAAGGCCGGTTGGTAGACTATATTCTGGATAGCGCCAAACAAAAAGGTACCGGCAAGTGGACTTCCCAATGCGGCATGGATTTAGGGGTGCCTTTGTCCATTATTGATGTGGCAGTAACTTCCCGGTATTTGTCCGCTTTAAAACAAGAACGGGTAGCTGCTGCTAAAACCCTATCTGGACCCAAATCTTCATTTAACCTAAGTGGCGATAAACAGGCAGTTATCAACCAGGTAAAAGATGCCTTGTATTTTGCTACCATTGGTGCCTATGCACAAGGTATGCATTTGCTGAAAGTTGCATCCGATACGTATGGCTATAACCTAAAGTTAGATGATGTGGCCCGTATCTGGCGGGGTGGTTGTATTATCCGGGCTACCTTGCTGGAAGATATAACAAATGCCTATAAAAAGAATCCTGATCTGGCTAATCTATTAGTAGATCCGTCTCTGGCTGCTGTAGTTGCAGGCCGGCAAGATTCTACTCGCAAAGTGCTTGGGCTTGCCATTACGGCAGGTTTACCAGTTCCGGCATTATCTGCAGCTCTTGCCTATTTTGATGCCTACCGCACCGACCGTTTACCGTCTAATTTAATACAGGCCCAACGTGACAATTTTGGAGCGCATACCTATGAGAGAATAGACACAGAAGGTATTTTCCATACACACTGGCAATAATTTTTATTTGTAAAGACCTAACAGGTTTTCAAAACCTGTTAGGTTTTTACGTTACATACGAACCTAGCGGGTTTAATCATACTGGCTTTAGGGCAAGAATCAAAATTATACAATTATGCAATCTACAAGAAAACCAGGACCTACGGTCTTAGTCATATTTGGTGCAAAGGGAGACCTCACTATGCGGAAGCTGGCACCGGCTCTATATAATTTATATATAGACGGGTGGTTGCCCAAACAATTTGCTGTCATTGGAGTAAGCCATCACGATATATCGTATGACCAGTTTCTGGGATTAATGCACGATGGACTTGACCAACATTCTCGTTCAGGTAAACCAGAAGATGGCCGCTGGACAGAATTTGCTAGTTTCTGGGAATACTTCCGGGCTGATTTCACTAACCAAGCTATGTATAGTAGCTTAGCTGAAAAATTAAATGCCTTTGATCAGCAATGGGGTGTACGAGCCAACCGTATTTATTATTTATCCGTAGCTCCGCAGTTCATAGAACCCATTACCATGAATTTGGGAAGTTCTGGTGTAGCCACCGACTCTGGCCGCGACCGGATTGTAGTAGAAAAACCTTTTGGAAGGGATTTGCAAACAGCTAAGGAGTTAAATCAACTGCTTTCCAGAACATTTAGTGAGTGCCAAATCTACCGCATTGATCATTATCTGGGTAAAGAAACGGTTCAGAACATCCTGGCTTTCCGTTTTGCCAATGCTCTGTTCGAGCCCATCTGGAACCGTAATTACATAGACTATGTACAGATTACTGTAGCTGAGCAAGTAGGCGTAGAACACCGGGGCAATTATTACGATAAATCGGGAGCTTTACGGGATATGATCCAGAATCACTTGCTTCAGTTATTATGTATGATTGCCATGGAGCCTCCTGTTACATTTGATGCGGACGAAATACGGAGCAAAAAGGTAGATGTGTTGCATGCCTTACGGAAGTTTAGTAAAGAAGAGATTCATAAGTTTGCAGTACGGGGTCAATATGGCAACGGCTGGATAGAAGGCAAAAAAGTAAAAGGCTACCGCGAAGAGCAAGGCGTACATCCTACTTCTAACACCGAAACCTATGCTGCCATTAAGTTTTTTATAGACAACTGGCGGTGGAATGGCATACCTTTTTATGTACGTACCGGTAAACATATGCAGGGCAAATTTTCGGCTATTACGGTACAATTCCGCCCCGTACCACACCAGACTTTTCCATCATCTGTTACAGAAAATTTGCTCCCTAATCGCTTAACCCTACATATTCAGCCGGAAATGAGCATTAGGTTACGATTCCAGGCAAAAAGGCCTGGCTTAAGTATGGTACTAAATCCGGTAGAAATGGTGTTTGATTATGGCGAATCGTACTCTACCCAACATTCTCCGGAAGCCTATGAGACTTTGTTACTGGATGTCATGCTGGGAGATGCTACCTTGTTTATGCGTGCCGATCAGGTGGAGGCTGCCTGGGCTGCAATTATGCCGATTTTAGAAGTCTGGGAATCCAGGCCATCGCTTGAATTTCCAAACTATACGGCTGGCATGTGGGGTCCGGAAAATGCAGAAGCCTTAGTTGCCCGGGATGGACATAACTGGGCTATGGTAGCTCCATTAAACGGCAACAGCTCCAGCCATAGTACTACAAGCAATGGAAATGGCACGGAAGCCACAACTCCTAAAGAAAAAGATAAAGCCAAAGTAAAAGCCTAAGCATATGATGCATATATTTTCGGAGGCTAATCAACTCAATGAAGCTCTGGCACAATTTATTGTCTCTGCAGCCAAAACAGCTGTTGCTGAAAAAGGCCGGTTCACCTTTGCACTTACCGGTGGCTCTTCGCCTAAAAAATTGTATGAATTATTAGCCAAAGACCCATACAGAAATGAGTTGCCCTGGAAAAATACATATATCTTCTGGGGTGATGAACGCTTTGTACCACAGGATGATGACCGATACAATGCAAAAATGGCGTATGAAACACTATTGAATCATGTGCCTATTCCTAAAGAACAGATTTATCCAATGCCTTACTCTGCTGTAATGCCTCCGGAAGAAATTGCTCATCAATACGAGAGCCTGTTAAAAAAGCATTTTGGAACGGCTGCACCAGAATTTGACTTTATCTTGCTGGGCATGGGCGACGATGGGCATACAGCCTCCTTATTTCCTTATACACCAGTATTGCAGGAAAAAGACAGCTGGGTGAGTGAAGTATACCATACAGGTCAGCAGATGTACCGGATTACGTTGACTGCTCCGTTAATAAACAAAGCAAAAAATATAGCCTTTCTTCTGTTTGGTGCGAATAAAGCGCAAGTGTTATACGATGTATTAGAAGGTGAATATCAACCTGAACATTTGCCTACGCAGCTTATTAAACCAAAAAAGGGAAGCATACACTGGTTTACAGATGAAGCAGCAGCAAGTAAGTTAACCCAAAGTCGCCAGGAAAATTAATATATTTGTGCTATGATGAGAGAGAAGATTCAAGCAATACAGCAACAGATAGAATCATTTACCATAGAGAATCCTGCGCAACTAGAACAGTTCAGAATTGCCTACGTAGGAAGAAAAGGAGTAATAGCCGATTTGTTCGAGGGGTTAAAAGCAGTTCCGGCAGAAGACAAACGGGCTATTGGTGCTGAGTTGAACAACCTGAAAAATTTTGCGCAGAATAAATTCAATGACTACTCGGCTTCGTTAGAAAATCAGCAACTGAATGGCAAAGTACAAGCACCGCTAGACCTGACACTGCCAACAGTACCAGATGAATTAGGTGCAATACATCCCCTAACCATTGTCCGAAATCGGATTGTTGAAATATTTGAACGTATAGGTTTTAACTTATCTGAAGGTCCTGAGATTGAAGATGACTGGCATAACTTCACTGCCCTGAATTTTCCGCTCAACCACCCTGCCCGCGATATGCAGGATACGTTTTTCGTGGAAAAAAATCCGGATATAGCCCTGCGTACGCATACATCTTCTGTGCAGGTACGCCTGATGGAGCGGCAAAAGCCCCCCATCCGGTCTTTAATGCCAGGCCGGGTATACCGCAACGAGGCAATTTCTGCCCGGGCGCATTGTATTTTCCACCAGGTAGAAGGCTTGTATATTGATACCAATGTAGGGTTTACGGATTTAAAACAAACCTTGTATCATTTCGTGAAGGAAATGTTTACAAAAGATACCAGAATACGTTTCCGGCCATCCTTCTTTCCATTTACGGAGCCTAGTGCAGAAATTGATATTTCTTGTCAGCTTTGCAAAGGCAAGGGGTGCAATATCTGCAAATATAGTGGCTGGGTAGAAATAGGCGGCTCAGGCATGGTAGACCCGAATGTGTTGGAGAACTGCGGCATAGATTCTCAGACCTATACTGGATTTGCCTTTGGCATGGGCATAGAACGTATCACGATGCTTGCCTATCAAATTAAAGATTTGCGTCTCTTTACCGAAAATGATATTCGTTTCCTAAAACAGTTTAATCCGCTGAGTTAAAATTAAAGCTGTTATGAACCTTCATAGCAGCTTTAATTTTGAACTGGCCATTGGTGAAAAGGTAAGGGGCTGTGTAATTTTTAATTGTACCTAAACAAGTAAGATTTGGCTCATTTCAATACAAAAAAAGTTGTTTTTTTCAGGTTTATTGCAGTTTAATCAACTGCTGATTCATTATAGCATCAACCAGCTTCACACGTTAGCTTTCATAATCAGGTTAAAATAATCAAGGTTTTAAAAGTAGCATTACCAGTTTACTTTGTCCTACTCAAAGGTAAGTACGATTGGCAGCAGTCTTAGAGAACCGAGCGTGATAAAAGCTGTTAAATTGTTTTTAGTTTTTGCTTACAGGCTGTAAACTACTAAATATTACATACTGGTCCCTTCACAATTGTTAATGTGCTTAAACATAAAGTATATGGAACTGTTACCTACTTATGCATAAATTTAATCCTTCCTATTTTACCCGGGGCATGTCATCCATGTCAAAAATATTGGCAGGCTTAGTCATTTTTGCTGGCATGGCAGGTGCAACAGGTTGGATCTTTGATATTTATTTTTTGCGTGGCATTATTTTAAATGCTTCCACCATGCGCATAAATACGGCTATCGGGTTTATACTTTCCGGTATATATGTATTTCATTTGCCCTCCCGGAAGATGCTTTATCAGTTGTTGGCATTAGTTGTTTGCTTGCTTGGCTTTCTTACACTTCTAGAACATATATTTGATTTGAGTTTGGGTATAGACGAGCTATTGTTTGTGGAAAGAGATTCTATTTCAGAAGATGGTAAGCCAGGGCGGATGTCTCCAAGTTCGGCAATGGCCTTTTTTCTAAGCGGTTTGGTGGGTTTGTTTTATATGTTGCCCAACCCGCTGTACAAAACATCTCAGTTTTTCTCTACAATAATCTTTTTTATCGGGCTGGCCCCCTGTATGGGCTATTTGTTTGGCGAAAGCTTGTTTGGTGGCGCCAATATTTATTCGCAAATGGCGCTGCCTACAGCGCTGGGCTTTGTTTGCCTGGGCTTGGGATTATTAGTGAGTTTTCCTGAAAAAGGGTATGTTGCTGTGCTTCATGGCAAGTATATGGGCAATACATTCGCTAGAATTATTTTTGTTCTGTCTACCATTGTACCGGCAATTTTAAGTGGGATCTTTATTTTGCTGAATGAACATGGATATACGGCCTCTTATCCTACTATTTTTCTGGTATGTATGGCTTACGCTCTTACTACTATATTATTCACCTATAAGCATTTAACCAGAATAAACCAGATAGATGCACAAAGAGTCCAGCTGCTGGCAGATGTAGAAGTTTCTAATAAGGAGCTTGCCCATACCAATGCTGAACTGGCGGCAACTGTAGAAGAACTTTCGTCAACTAATGAAGAACTTACCGTCAGCAATGAGCAGCTTGAAATATTAAACAGCCGGTTACTGGAAGCTAATTATGAAATTGAACGGTTGTCTCACACGGCTATAGCTGCCAGCGAAAATAAATATAAGCACCTGACAGAAAGCATAAGCGATATATTTTTTGCGTTGGACCATAATCTACGGTTCATTTACTGGAACAAAGCCAGTGAAATTAATAGCGGAGGGTTAACAGCCGAACAAGTGCTAGGCAAATCCTTAATTGAGTTGTTTCCGGGAATGAAAGGTACCGAGCCTGAAAAATGTTATCTGGAAGCGCTGCGTACAGGCGAATTTCAACGATGTACGTTCGAAACAACGTACAATAGTAATCAAAAACTTAGCTATGAAGTAAGCGTGTATCCTTATGAAGATGGATTGACTGTATTTATAAAAGATATTACGCAGAAAAAGCAGGCAGAAATACAACTCAGAGAATTGCAAAGCAGGTTTGAGAGTATTATAAATTCTGCTATGGATGCCATTATTACCACCGATGAAAATAAAAACGTTATTCTCTTTAACCAGGCGGCAGAAAAAATGTTTGGATACTGTGCTGCTGACATTATCGGAAAACCTATACGTCAGATTATACCACAGTCCCTTTACCAGCCGTATGCACCAGACAACGGCTTTGGGTATATGGCTGCCAGCAAAGATGATCCCAATAAAAACCTGTATGGCTTAAGGGCAGATGGTAATAACTTTCCGATCGAAGCGTCAGTATCTGATTTGAAACTGGGAGAAAAACAATATTCTACCATTATTATCCGGGATATAACTCTTAGAAAAAAAGCCGAACAACAAGAAAAGCAACTAAATAACGAACTGATTAACCAGAATCAGCAGTTGCAACAGTTCGGATATATCACTTCCCATAACCTTCGTGCGCCCATTGCAAATATTTTAGGTTTAACGCAAATATTCAACACCACTAATCCGGTAGACCCAATTAATCAAATAGCTATTGAAAATATTAAAAAAGCTACCGTTAAGCTAGATGATATTATTAAGGACCTGAACGAAATTTTAGTGTATCAAAAAGCAATAAATACTTCAAGGGAATGGATAGTGTTGAAAGATGTGCTGAATGATATAAAAATATCGATTGCCCAACATATTGAGGATTCTAATGCGCAGCTTACCACAAACTTCTCGAAGGTAGAGAAGCTTTATTCAGTAAAAAGCTATATCAATAGTATATTTCAGAATATGCTGACCAATGCTATAAAGTACCGGAAACCTGGCGTTATTCCAAAGATCTGTGTAAGCACTACAGTAGTGGAAGAATACATTTGCCTCTCTTTCAGCGACAACGGTTTAGGAATAGATCTGGAAAAAAATAAAGAAAAAATATTTGGCATGTACAAACGCTTTCATGTACATGTGGAAGGCAAAGGATTAGGCCTGCACTTAGTAAAAACGCAGGTGGAAGCACTGAATGGTAAAATTGAAGTAGAAAGTGTTTTGGGCGAAGGCACTTGTTTCAAAATATTTTTGCCTTATGAACAGCTGAATTAACCTAAAAACAAGCGTTTTATTTTTGCTTTCCGGCCACTGCCAACCTCTATTACATACAAATCTGTTTTGTATTTAGATAAATCGTACTGTTTGCGGAACCAGCCTTTTTTGCTCACCACTTCATGATGGATCAGGTTGCCAATAATGTCATAAATTTTGATAAAAAACGTCTCTCCGCGTTTCATTGTAAAGCTCAGAAAAAACTTCCTAGACTGTACTACTTCAACATCAAATTCGATAGAATCAGATTCGATAAGTAATTCATCTATTGGCATATGTGTATGCACAGGTTCTGCAGATGCCGGAGGTAAAAGCTTTGTATGTTGGGCTGAAGATACGTGTATAGTAG
Organism: Rhodocytophaga aerolata; assembly: GCF_030503435.1. Taxonomy (GTDB): domain Bacteria; phylum Bacteroidota; class Bacteroidia; order Cytophagales; family 172606-1; genus Rhodocytophaga; species Rhodocytophaga aerolata. Next base: position 223,566 of record NZ_JAUKPO010000003.1, on the reverse strand, counting down.
AATTAATGGCAAAAGCCTTTCCAAGGGCTATTGTGCACATAATAAAAGTATAAACAATAAATGAGTTGAATAGTATAGTCTTTCCCATGCCGTCTGCTGCTTATTGAATTTAATAATATGATTTATTAGGCTTAGTATACGTGAACCTACCTTCCGGGTTAGTGGCATACTTATATAAAAACAAAAAAATTACAATTTTGTTAGAAAGTTGTAATGATTATGGGTAAGCCTTCCTATACAGGTAAAAACCGAGGTTACTTACGATCTGGCTGGTAAATATAGAGAGTATTTTTGGAGAATAGAACTACTTGTGTATCAAAAACAAGCACAAAATCAAAATTCAATTCGCCAGGCAAGTGAATGAACCTGGATGATAAGGTATAGAGATTGAAAAAATGGATAGTTTTTTTATCTAAAAAGTATACCTCATTCTGGTAAAATCCAAATTGAGTTAAACCTCTAAAGGGTAATACTTTTTTGTAATTACCAAAATTATCAAATACTAAAATGCCTGATTGTGTATCATTAATAAATAATAAATTCTGATATTCCCGCATGTAATTAATAGTATAATTAGCGGCCGAAAGAACTAACCCTAGCGGAACATGCAAGGATACTTTTTGTATCGATGGATTTAGTTTTTTCAAGCTAAAATCAGATTCATCAAAAACCCATATCTGTCCATCTGAAGCTATGGTAGCTGCTCTGGCAAATCCCACCATACTGGCGTCAAAAGTAGCTGCTTGCTTGGTATCTGCCAGAAACCGGTCAAGAAAAGAAAACCTTTGCAGATCCTTCTGAAATAAAAAAATCTGCATAGTGGGCCAGGCTTCTATGAGTGAGGAACCAGTTACTTTTTGAGGCGAGTACACATGGAGTAATTTTCCAGTGGAATCATATTTGTGGATATTCCCTTGCTGGTCACTGGTAAGTATATGGTTATACCGGTCAACAGAAACACTGACTGGTTGCTTTATCTTAATCTCTTTCAGTAAAGATAACTCTTGTGCGGCTACCGCATTTGATAGGCACAACATTCCTAATAGCCACAACATTCCTAATAGCCACACACATACTTTAAGAAGATACATTCCGTGTTTTTGATAATTTATGTGAGTAGCTTATACAAATCATAAGGCAGTTTGCAGAAAAATATGGAAACCTGTATTAGTGAAAGGTGGTTAGTTCCATGCGGTTCCCATCAAAACTGCCATAGGTACAATGGTTAATCCACTCGCCTAAATTAATATAATAGCTGTTATTGCCCACCGGCAGATTCAGAGGCAAATGCCTATGCCCAAAGATATAATAATCATGGTGTTCTTGTGCCTCAATTTCTCTGGCATACGTGTATAACCATTCATCATCCCCCATAAACTTCTCCTCCCCTTTGGCGTCACTTGCCATACGGCTCCTTCTAGACCAGGCATTGGCTATGGCAATACCAGTGTTAGGATGTATACGGGCAAAAAGCCATTGACAGAGCTTACTGGCAAAAATCTGCTTTAGTATTTTATAGATATGGTCTCCAGGCCCCAATCCATCGCCATGCCCTATCAAAAACTTACGCTGACCAAGTATAAACTGCTTCGGTTTTCGGAATATGGGTATAGCTAATTCTTTCGTAAAATAATCAAACATCCACATATCATGATTTCCTGAAAAAAAGATGATGGGAATACCAGCATCTGTTAAGTCAGCCAGCTTTCCTTGTAGCCGTATGTAGCCCTTTGGAATAGATTGTTTGTACTCAAACCAGAAATCAAAAATATCTCCTACCAGAAAGATTACCTCAGCAGTAGGGCGAATATATTCCAACCAGCGAATTATTTTTCTTTCACGTTGCAGGCTAATCTCTTTATTGGGCATTCCCAAATGAAAGTCGGACGCAAAATATGCTTTTTTACCTTCCTGCAGAGGAATAGAAATGGTGCCTTCAGCAGCGAATGTTTTAGTAGATGTCAAAAATTTAGGTAATAATGAGTGATAAAGGCAAATATAAGCCCTTATATGAAAACTAGCCCTATATGTGCAAAGATGCTGTTTAACTAAACAAAACCAGATTAGTATATGAGGTTACAGTTGGTCTTCTACCAGAAACAGTACAAGTTCTTTAGGGCCATGTGCTCCCAAAACAAGGGTTTTCTCTATATCCGCTGTACGGCTTGGCCCTGCAATCATAGAAATCATAGAGGGTATGTTCTCAGGATATTTTTCCTGCAAAAATTGTAAACTGTCTTTTATGTCTAAAAGAATTTGGGAAGTGTAGGCAACCACCATATGCACAGGAGGATAAATAGTTAGCCGCCTGCCTGCCAGTTGCCTGGAAGATACCATTACGCCTCCAGTACGGGCAATTAAGCATTCGCATAAAGTAAGGCCTGCCTCTACACGCGTAAAATTACGGTCATCTGTTTTATGAGGAATATTTTCTTGGCTCAAGATTTCTTTTAATGGATCTTCCCAGGCATAAAGCTCTGTAATGTTTTTCTTTGCTATAACCTCTTGTAATTGCTGCAAAAAGTGTTTGGCATTTTCGCAAAAATAGAATTCACCTTTATTTTTGATAAAAGTTTGTGCAAAAAGAATCGAAGGTTCTTCTGAAGTCTGCGAATAAATAGAAGCCGAGAAATCAGGTTTAGGTACATGCTTATCTGTAGGCGTTTGTAGGGCAGCCCTGATTCTATTCAGGATATTTTCTCTGGATTGGGATGATGGCATATAATGAATAACTACTAAGAATGGCTAAGGTTATGATAACTAAAATTACAGAAAATATCTGAATTGAATAGTAAACTACATCAAAGGCGTGCCTCAGATAATCTGTTGTTTCTATGTTCAAAATTCTGTTAAAAAGGAAATACCTGCCAGAATAGTTTGCTCTGACAGGTATTTATATAAGTTACATGGAAAATACTATTTATTTAAGACCTTCCGTATCTCCTTTTATGTATTGCTCAGGAGTCGGGTTAGGCGTAGGCGGCGCAGGCATGTTCTCTGCATTCTCTTCCGCCAGTCTGTCAGTATCTTTACCTAAGTTAGTAGCAGCACGTCCATTGGTATATGCCTCATAGGTTGTTTGGGTATTAAACGGCCGTTTACCAATCAGCCGCTCCAGATCAGATTGAAACAGAATTTCTTTTTTCAAAAGTTCCTGCGCAATAATCTCCAGTTCCCGCCGCTTTTCGTTCAGCAACTGTTTAGTCCGCTCGAAGGCTGTACTGATAATATTGCGTACTTCTTCATCTATTGTTTTGGCTGTAGCTTCTGAATAAGGCTTAGTAAAGTTGTATTCTGACTGTTTAGAGTCGTAGAACGAAACATTCCCAATTTTGTCATTCATTCCATACATCGTTACCATGCCATAGGCCATTTTTGTAATTCTTTCCAGATCACTCAATGCGCCGGTAGAAATTTTGTTGAACACAATATCTTCTGCCGCACGTCCGCCTAATGTCATACACATTTCATCAAATAATTGCTCAGTTGTGTACAAGAACTGTTCACGTGGCAAATATTGAGCATAGCCTAAAGCAGCCACACCTCTGGGAACAATACTTACTTTCACTAACGGATCAGCATGCTCCAAGAACCAACCGGCTACTGCATGGCCAGCTTCATGGTAAGCCACTGTTTTCTTTTCTTCCGGAAGTATAATTTTATTCTTTTTCTCCAGACCGCCAATTACTCTATCTACGGCATCCTGGAAATCTTGCATGTCTACAGATACCTTGTTGCGGCGGGCTGCTATCAGGGCAGCTTCATTACATACGTTAGCAATTTCAGCTCCGGCAAATCCAGGAGTTTGCGCCGCTAATTTCTTTGCATCTACATCGCTAGCTAGTTTAATTGGCTTTAAATGTACTTTAAAAATGGCCTCTCTACCGACAATATCAGGTTTGTCGATGCTAATCTGACGGTCGAAACGGCCTGGGCGCATCAAAGCAGAGTCCAGTACATCCGGGCGGTTGGTAGCAGCCAGAATAATTACGCCTGAGTCAGTCGCAAAACCATCCATTTCCACCAGCAAGGAGTTCAGCGTATTTTCACGTTCATCATTCGAACCTGGCATAGAGCCACGGCCTCTGGAACGTCCGATAGCATCGATCTCATCAATAAATACTATACAAGGTGCTTTTTCTTTTGCTTGCTTGAACAAATCTCTTACACGGGCAGCTCCTACCCCCACAAACATCTCCACAAAGTCAGAACCGGATAAAGAGAAGAATGGAACGCCAGCTTCTCCAGCCACGGCTTTAGCTAATAATGTTTTACCAGTACCTGGCGAACCTACCAGCAAAGCACCTTTCGGAATTTTACCACCCAGGTTAGTGAATTTAGAAGGGTTCTTTAGAAACTCAACAATCTCCTGAATTTCGTATTTTGCCTCATCCAATCCGGCTACATCATTGAATGTGATTTTTACTTTATTCTCAGCATCAAACAATGCCGCTTTGGATTTGCCAATATTGAAAATTTGTCCCCCTGGTCCGCCTGTAGTGACGCGGCGCATCAATAACCACAAGCCAAAGAACATTAAAATGAGAATGCCCCAGTTGAGCAAGAAGCTATAAATATCTGAACGTTGTTCTACTTTATACCCGATTCTTTCCTCCTCAGGTAAATTTTTCTGAATGGCATCAAAATCATTTTTAAAGGATTCGGCAGAGATGATAGAAAACCGGTAATGGGGTCCCTGGTATACAGAAAATGGTCCACGGCTAGCTAATTCTTCTTTGTATTTGGCATTCTCGACGGCTTCCCGTTTTAAAGTAACTTCTACTGCTTTTTCATTAATAATAGCTATTTCTTCTACATCGTTGCTCTTGAGCATGTTCTCAAACCTCTTCTGTGTGATCTCGATAGTAGAAGTGCTTCTGTTAAAGTACGTAACCCCTAAGATCAGTATGAGCAATCCGGCAATCAACCAAACCTGGTAACCGGGTCTTTGGGGCGGCTTTGGAAGAAGCTTCTTTTTGTTGTTTTTACTACTGTTGTTTTCCGACATCGTTTATTTATAAATCAAATGAAAATTCTAACTACATTATCCTGAACAATGATAACAGAAAAATTTCATGCAATGTTTCTGTTATCCACTATTTCTACACCCGCTGAGTGTCATCTACATGCGTAATAATGGCATCTCCCCACAATTCTTCTAATGCATAAAAAGCACGGCGATCTTTTTTAAACACATGTGCTACTACATCTACATAATCCAGCAAAATCCATTCTTTATGCTCTTTGCCTTCTTTATGCCAGGGGTTCTGCTGACTAGCTTTATATATTTCCTCTTCTACCGAATCAGTTATAGCATCTACTTGAGTGTCTGAATTACCGGAACAGATAATAAAATAATCTGCTACGGCATTCTTAATATGTTTTAGGTTCAGGATTACAATGTCTACTGCTTTTTTCTCCTGCATTCCTTTTACTATCAGTTCAGTTAATTTATCAGAGTCTACACTCTGCATATGTATTAGCTCTTTGGTTATTGCCATTATGTTTTGTTAAGTTGCACTTATTTTACAAAAATAAAAAAATACTTGTACAATATTCCGCCCAATACTTTATTTGTCGGTAGAAATATCGTTTATCTGCCAAGCTGTCATTCTACCAATGACATTGCTACCTCTTTATCCAGAGATACAAACGTGACAGAAGGCACTACGGTTGTTACAAGCAACCAGACAGCTGGCCGGGGTCAGCGGGGGAATTCCTGGGAGGCAGAACCTGGAAAAAACCTTACTTTTTCAGTTATTCTCAAGCCTTCATTTTTGCAGGCATCTGAGCATTTCCAGTTAAATATGGCTGTTTCTACTGCTTGCTACTCCTTTCTTTCTCAATATCTTCCGGAAGATATACATATTAAGTGGCCTAATGATTTATATTTCGGCCACAAAAAATTAGGTGGAATATTGATAGAAAGTGTTATCAAAAACAACCGCCTCCAAGAAGCTGTTATTGGTATTGGTCTAAACATAAACCAACAACAGTTTTCCGAGCCCAAAGCAACTTCTATGAAACTTATAAGTAGAGTCGAATACAACCTGGAAAAATTGTTGCCGCAGCTGCTTACTTCACTCGAACAATTCTACTTAAAATTAAAAGCAAGGGACTTATCTTATATACAAAATAATTACCTGAAAAATTTATATTTCTACCAAAAAAAACGAACATTCAAGTCAGATCGTATTTTTGAGGGCACAATTATAGGTATAGACGAAATAGGCAGGCTTCTATTAGATGTAGAGGGAGAGATTCACCGCTTTTCCTTTAAAGAAATAGAGTTTTTATAATTAATTTTTTAAAATCTGCCCTGTCGGCAAACATAATCTATTGCTTACAGTTATCTATTTTCACGTTACTCAACTCACTATTTTTCAGATTTATAAGTGCATATTTTTATATTTACCTGCTAATTATTTACCTTTGCTATTAATAAAAAATTAAAATTCCATGATTGACACGCACGTAAAGTACAAAGTAAAAGATATTTCTCTAGCTGAATGGGGTCGGAAAGAGATCCATCTGGCAGAGGCAGAAATGCCTGGTTTAATGGCCCTGCGCAAAGAGTTTGGTGCTTCTAAACCGCTAAAAGGTGCCCGTATTGCCGGTTGCTTGCACATGACTATTCAGACAGCCGTCCTCATCGAAACTTTAATTGAACTGGGAGCAGAGGTTACTTGGTCTTCATGCAATATATTCTCCACCCAAGACCATGCAGCGGCAGCTATTGCAGCAGCTGGTATATCGGTATATGCCTGGAAAGGAATGAACGAAGAAGAGTTTAACTGGTGTATTGAGCAGACGTTGTTTTTTGGTGAAGATAGACAACCGTTGAACATGATCCTGGACGACGGGGGTGACCTTACCAATATGGTTCTAGATAAATATCCTGAGTTAGTAGCTGGTGTTAAAGGGTTATCCGAAGAGACCACTACCGGGGTACACCGTTTGTACGAGCGTATGAAAAAAGGCACGCTGCCCATGCCTGCTATCAATGTGAATGATTCTGTTACCAAGTCTAAATTCGACAACCTGTATGGGTGCAAAGAATCGTGTGTAGATGCTATCCGCCGTGCTACAGATGTAATGATGGCAGGTAAAGTGGCTGTTGTTGCTGGGTTTGGCGATGTAGGAAAAGGTTCTGCCAAGTCGCTGAGAGGTGCTGGGGCCAGAGTAATTGTTACAGAAATAGATCCTATCTGCGCTTTGCAGGCGGCTATGGAAGGTTTCCAGGTACTGAAAATGGATAATGCCGCTAAAATTGGCGATATATTCGTAACAGCTACCGGTAACAAAGACATTATTACTGAACGCCATTTCCGGATGATGAAAGACAAGGCCATTGTGTGTAACATCGGACACTTCGATACCGAAATTGATATGGCATGGTTGAATAAAAACTATGGCAAAACCAAAGTTGAAATAAAGCCACAAGTAGATAAATACACCATTGATGGCAAAGAAATACTTGTGTTAGCGGAAGGCCGTTTAGTAAACCTAGGTTGTGCTACCGGACATCCTTCTTTTGTTATGTCTAATTCCTTTACTAACCAGACGCTGGCGCAAATAGAGCTCTGGACAAATGGCGACAGATACGAAAACAGAGTTTATACATTACCTAAACATCTGGATGAGAAAGTAGCCCGCCTGCACCTGGAAAAAATCGGTGTAGAATTGGATAGCTTAACAACAGACCAAGCAGAATATATTGGTGTAGAGCAAGAAGGTCCCTTTAAATCCGACTTGTACAGATATTAATCGGCTTATTTTCCGACTATTTACAAAAAACTTCCCCTCTCGGGAAGTTTTTTTAGTTTTGTGTCTATATGAATATTGCTTTTTTATGTACCTCCGCCAGCTGGGGCGGGCTAGAAATGAATATGATCCGTTTAGCCCACAGAATGCAGGACCGCGGACATACCATATTAGTATTAACCCATGCAGGCACTCCTTATCATAACAAGGCGCAAGAGTATCACTTTAGCTGTGAAATACTGGAGGTAAAATATCCGTATCTTTCTCTGGCGGCGGCCAAACAGTTAGCTGTGAAGTTAACTCAACATCAAATACAATTCATATTTTTTTCTCTTGCAAAGGACAATTATGTATGCAGCTATGCTAAATTTTTTTTCAAAAAAGAATTAAAACTTCTATATCTGCAGCAAATGGAGGTAGGTATCAATAAAAAAGGGTTGCTGCAAACATTCATTTACCGGCAACTAAATGCCTGGATTACTCCCCTGCATCTGCTGGCAAAACAAGTGCTGGCAAGAACATATATGGCTCCCGAAAAAATTAAGGTAATTCCATTAGGTACAGATACAGAACGGTTTGCAGGGTATTTGGGTACTAAGGAAGAAGCCAGAAAACAGCTAGGTTTGCCTGCTGATGCTTTTGTAGCTGGCATTTTAGGAAGAATTGATCCGGACAAAGGACAAGAATACCTGATAAAAGCATTGCCTTTACTACTGAAGAAGAATAAAGAAATACATGTAGTAATTGTAGGGGAAGAAAGCAGAGGCGATACACGAAAATATCCACAGTATCTGCAAAATTTGGTGCAAGAATTGAATGTAGGAAAATTTGTACATTTCCGGCCATTTACTGAGCAAACCGAAGTAGCTTTTGCTGCCCTGAATATATTTGTTATGGCCTCCTCCTTAGGTGAAACATACGGAATGGTAACCGTAGAGGCTATGGCGTCGGGTATACCAGTAATTGGAACAAACAGTGGTGGTACTCCAGAATTATTAGATTTCGGCAAGGCAGGTTTATTGGTGCCTCCTAAAGATCCCGATGCACTGGCAGCCGCTATTGAGAAATTGATGACTGACAAATTGCTTTGGGAAGAGCTACGTACTACCGCTTCTCAGAGAGCTCTTACAAAGTACAGCTATCAGCTACAATGCGACTTGCTAGAGCAACTACTGAAAACAACAGATAAAGAATAATATAGCTTGGAAGTACTTGCACTGTTTACTTATAAAATCATCAAACTATACGAAACGCGTAGCTTTTAACATATTCCAATGAAAGACCTCTTAGTAGTAATACCCACTTATAATGAAATAGAGAATATTGAAGCTATTATCCGCAAAGTGCTTTCGCTGGCTATAGCCTTCGATGTTCTTATTGTCGATGATGGTTCGCCTGATGGAACAGCATTGAAAGTGAAAGAGCTACAAGTAGAGTTTCCGGATCGGGTATATTTAGAGGAACGGTCGGGTAAACAAGGATTGGGTACGGCTTATATACATGGATTTAAGTACGGCTTAAGAAATGGATACACCTATCTTTTTGAAATGGATGCTGACTTTTCACACAATCCGGAAGATCTTATAAGGTTGTATGAGGCCTGTTCTATCCAAGGCTACGATTTAGCTATAGGTTCCCGCTATGTACAGGGTGTAAATGTAGTAAACTGGCCTATGAGCCGTGTTTTGATGTCGTATTTTGCCAGTAAATATGTTCAGTTTATTACTGGTATGCCTATCTACGATACTACAGCTGGATTCAAATGCTATCACCGCAATGTATTAGAAGTGATTGATTTGGATAAGATCAAATTTGTAGGCTATGCTTTTCAGATAGAAATGAAGTTTACCGTCTGGAAATACAATTTTAAAATAATTGAAGTACCCATTATTTTTACGGACCGTACCAAAGGGCAATCCAAAATGTCGAAAGGAATTTTTAAAGAAGCCGTATTAGGAGTAATCCAGATGAAAATCAACAGCTTTTTCAGAACTTACAACAAGCCCCATACCTATTCGACAACAAGTGTAGTGAGCTAAACTAACGAGGCCTTATTGGTAAGTTATATGTGAAGCACATGTAGAATGGTGGTTAAGCGTTTTTCTTCAAAGAGTCACGTGCATCTATGGGGGCAGTATTAACATCTGAGAGCAGGTGCACATGAAACGTAGTTCCCCGGCCAACTTCACTTTCTACTTCTATTTTTCCTTTATTATTGTCAATAATTCGCTTCACTACATACAAGCCTATTCCCGTGCCCTGTATATGGGTATGAACCCGGTGAAACATAGTAAAAAGTTTGTCTTTCTGATCGGCCCGTATACCCAACCCATTATCCTGCACAGACAAAATCGTATATGGTCCCTCTTTGCGTGTTGTCAGATGAATATGTAGCTGCCTTTCAGGCGACCGATACTTAATCGCGTTCACAAGCAAATTATACACAATACTTCGTAGATTTTTGCGGGCAAAATGGATGTTGCGCACCTGTGCATCAAGCGTAATGGTAGCTTTCGATTCCGAAATTAATTGCCCGATATCGGTTTGTACGTGTTCTACCAGATCACTGAAATCGAGTGTTTCGCTGCCTTCTGCAAAGTCTTTATCAATGCTGATGATCTGGGTAAGGTCGTTAATGGTACTTTTAAAGCGGTTTACTGCTTTTTGCATCATGTTAAACATGGTTTGCTCTTCGGCATCCAGCTTATTCTCAAGAGACTTGGATAGCAAAGTGACCAAACCCTCCAGATTAGCAATAGGGGAGCGCAGATCATGTGAAGCCGTATAAATAAAATTATCCAGGTCGGTGTTTACTTTCTTTAACTGCTCATTTGCATGTGTTAACTCTTTCAATTGGTCAGCAACTGTAGAAGCTGGTGTGTTGTGAGAATTTTTTCTTGTCAGTTGAGGTATGGTAGATGATTTGCAAATAATGCCGCCTATTTCTCCCGAAAGAAGAAAGAAAGGATAAATTGTGTAATGCAGTACAACCTCGTTATTCCCAAATAATGCCTGAACAGATCTATTCTCAGCTGCTATACCAGATTTGAGGACTTCTACGACATCAGCCACAAAAGAAGGGATTTTACCAAAAATACCTATAACAGTATGTTCACCGGTTATTTCATATAATTGCTCAATAGCTGTATTGTAGCCCAGCAGGGTTAAATTTTTATCTTTCCAGAAAATAAACTCTGATGCTTGGTTGGCTAATGTATAAAGTGCTTGTAAAGTAGATTGCTGATGATGCAAACTCGACTCCAATTCTTTTATTTTCTGGCGTAAATAAATGATTTCTTCTTCATTACTGGAAAAGGATAAAGAGCTGGGCTTGTCAATCATTGAGAATTAGCTTTTAAATTAAAATTAATCTCATTCACCGGATTTTGGTAAATTATTTTATTTCTCTGTGAATGTAGTATGTTCCGGTGAGAAACTCCAATACGGCAACAAATCCTGATTCAGTCTGATCGAATATTTCTGTATATTCTCTGCTACTATGGGAAGGTATTGTATACTTTTCTTTCAACTGTTAAGGAACTGTAGGAGTGCATCACCCTATGCTAGGGTTTATACGGAACTAAAACAATTTTGGATAATATTCCAACGACTCATTATAGGCAGGCGTTTGACCATTGGCTACGGTATATATCCGTTCATGTGTTTCTCGGGCAGCCCTTACCAAAGGTTCATAAGGCCTGTTACACACATCCAGGAAACCAATATTGTAATTTTCCCCATCGCCTCGCCCTAAAGCCGATTGATCGTACTGCGTAAAGTAATGGGTGCCTACACAAAAAGGATTAGCGGCAGCATCTTCCACATAAATTCTATAGGCTTGTCCCCGGGCATACTGGTCTTTTACATGGCCGATTCCGGTAGCAGGTAATCCTACATCCAGTGCACCAAAATGAAACTCTCCAATCATAACTGGTAGGTTCAATACGTCATTAATTGCTTTCACTTCATTAGCAGGAATTTTTTCACGGTAGCAGTTCATACTAAATACATCGAAGTACTTCATCCCTTTTTGTGCCCAGGCTGGCGGCACTGTATGGTAACGTGCACCTAAGTTCATATGGTTAGCATCTACTTTTTTACAGGCAGCTGTTAATGTACTGAAAAACCGGTCTACCATTTGTTCGCTAAAGGCTTCCATATCTTTCAGTGCAGCATCAGGCAAGTTAGTTTTCCAGCTACCGCCCGCAATGCTTTCGAACGTGGTCGCTATACCCCATGCTTGGGAAAAAGCTTCATTGGTTTGATATTTCTGTTGTAAAAACTGAGCAAGCGTTTTGCGGGTTTCACATTCCGGTGTGTTGTAAAGCATGCCTACCGCAGGAAGTTCTGAAGAAAAGCCCCAGGTAGGTTCATTCATCAAAAAATACCCAATTAAAGCAGGGTCGTCTACCGTTTCTTTCAACTGCTCTGCAAAAGTATCCGCATCTTTTTGATAATCTGGATGAAACACATCCGGAAAATCGCGGTATATTCGTTTGGTGTTGGGTAGGGTAAAGCTCAACGGACGGACATATGGTACACCTGCTTTGCTGGCAATTTTCCATTCCGACCAGTTACCTACTGTGTTGAATCCACACCGCCGCATCTCCGATAAAGCAATTTCTGCCCAGCTCTCGTGCCACTCATCCGGTCCAAATGTCCGGATAAAGTTAGCGGCCAGGTAGTTTACACTTTTATTATCAGCAGAAAATATAGGCTTATACAAACTCTCAGGATCTGGTAGCCATTTTAACGCCTGCACTAAACCTTCTATAGTGGCTTCGGTATCTACCCGCACGCAGTCTAGCCCTGCCGACCAGAAGGCATAGCCATCCGGATCTACCAGCCACCATCGTTGTCCATCGTGTTTTTTTGTGAAAAAGCCTGTTTTGTCAAATTGTTTTTCTGTCCAGCCGCCCCATTTTGAAAAATTTTGAGGCCATACATACCTATCTGCATAATCTAATTGCTTATCCAACCTGGCAGATACTTCAGCCAGGTTACGGCTTTTTTCAGGCCAGTCGTGCAGGGTACTTTGCCCAATTTCATCTAACAAAGGCCCTTTTGGCAGAATAAGTTTAGTAAGTTTAGGTATTACATCGTTTGTTGCCGTAAAATCGGTTAAACACCATCTGGCCGGGCGGCCTCCATTCCGGTGAATTGTAAGCAGCATACGGTCCACGTTTTGTAAATCTACGCGTTCTCCCAGGCATAAAGGATTTAACCATGCGCCCTCCCTGTCCATTTTCCATCTGTTCTGGTCTACCCAGCTGGTTTGTAGCCGTATGCGGGCCGAACATTGGTTAAGCAATTTAAACTGTAATTGAAAGGCTGGTCCTTTTTCGCCTTCCTGCAGAGACAAAATAAAGTTAGTCGTGTGTTTGCCATCCAGCAGCATGTCAGCCGTAAGCATTTTGAAATTGGCCAGAGCTCCTTTCTCAAAAGTATATATCAGGCCATCGCCAATTTCTTTGCCTTCATACCAGGTAGCTGTTTTTATAGGTGTTTTTCCTTTTTGTGTATTGAGTTTACCCAGAAACTGACTTGGCTTAAGCAACAAACCTTTGAAATCAGCAGCTATGCCAGACGTATAGAGGAGAAAACCTGCACCTGTCAGCGCAGTATTTTGCAGAAATTTGCGTCGCTTCATAAGTAATTATAGCTAGGCCTTGTGAGTAGAAAATAAGCGTTGCTATAAAAATATGAAATTTTAAAGAAAGAATATAATACGGATTGCAAAAGCTTACGGAGCTATCAAATATTCCGTAAATATATCATTTCTTGTACCAGAGTGGGTAAACGCTACGATCAAAATGGATGCTGGCTGTGTTTATAGATAAAATTTTTTCTGAGCTATATAGTGTTCCACTCTTTCGGGCACCAGGTATTTTACTGATTTGTATTCTCGTATCCGGTTGCGGATATAGGTAGCGGAAATGTCTAGCAGGGGAGCTTCTACGACGGTCACTTTCGGATGATGCAATAGTTCATTTTTTACAGCTCCAGGCCGCGGATACACATACAAGCCAAAATATTCTAAAATTTTATCTGCATTTTTCCAGCGCATAAACTGATCCAGGTTATCCTCCCCTATAATTAGCCGGAATTTATGCTGCGGATGTTTCTCCTGCAATACGGTTAATGTATCGATGGTATAACTGGGCTTGGGCATATGGAATTCTATATCAATAGCTTTCAGCTTCGGATTGTCGCTGATAGCCATTTCTACCATATCCAGGCGGTCGAACTCATGCAGCAGGGTTTTGCTTTTTTTAAAAGGATTTTGCGGAGAAACAACAAACCAGACAGCATTTAAATCCACATTCTCCGCCATAATGTTGGCAATAATTAAGTGCCCGATATGGATTGGATTAAAGGAGCCGAAGAATAAACCGATCTTCATGTTTGGAGAGGCGTTATATAAATAACCCCTGAAGAGTGTGTTTTTATACTCTTCAGGGATTTAGGGATTATTGTTCAGTTTCAGCTCTACTTCCTGAGGAATTCATCCACTAGTTGTTGAGCTTTCAATAGAGTTGTTCCCAGGTCTTCATTTACCAGGGTTACATCAAACTGGTTTTCGAAAGACATTTCAAACTTTACTTTAAAAAGCCGTTTAGATATACTATCATCAGAGTCGGTGCCGCGGGCTCTTAAGCGTTGCTCAAGCATTTCAAGCGAAGGCACTTTCACAAAAATAGCCAGCGCACGGTCACCATAATATTTTTTCAGGCTGAGGCCACCTTTCACATCTACATCAAACAATACATGTTTTCCCTGGCTCCAAACGCGTTCAATCTCTGATTTAAGGGTGCCATAAAACGCGCCTACATATACCTGTTCCCACTCTACAAATTCATTATTGTCTATTTTTTTTTTGAATTCTTCGGGTGTGAGAAAATAATAATCCTTGCCATTTACTTCATTTCTGCCCCGTTTGTCGCGGGTGCAGGCCGAAATAGAAAATCCCAGATCTGAATTAGTGGCCAGTAAGTGTTTAACAATCGTTGTTTTTCCGGAACCGGAAGGAGCTGAGAAAATAATAAGCTTTCCTACAAAAGACATGTAAAAATTATTTTGAATGACACATTTGTAATACAGGTTGATGGGCTAAAGCTTGTACAACCTATAATTGGATATTCAAAATAAACTAAGCCACCGGCGAGTTAATTTTTACTTTAATGGCATCAATTACTTCAGTAGGTACATTTTTTCTTTCGATTTTATCACACAAAATCTGACGGATGGTTACTTCTAAATTGTAGTTTTCAATGCATGGCAGACACTTATCAATATTCTGGTTAAAATGTTCTAACTGTTCATAACTTGCTTCGTTATCCAGAATCATCTGAATAGCTCTCATACATTCATGACGGTTTTTACAATCTTGATGGGGATACTGGGATTTCTCTTTGACCGGTAGAGTTTGAAACACCTTTTTATCGGTTGACATAGTAGTGAATGTTATATTGGTTGAATCGGTTAAATATTATATATCTTCTTCGTTTGCATGATTGGTTCCATCTTCATTGTAGCCCATGTTTTTGGCATAGACTTTGAGTTTTTCTTTCAGCAAGTTTCG
Source organism: Rhodocytophaga aerolata (assembly GCF_030503435.1). Classification (GTDB taxonomy): domain Bacteria; phylum Bacteroidota; class Bacteroidia; order Cytophagales; family 172606-1; genus Rhodocytophaga; species Rhodocytophaga aerolata. The sequence continues at coordinate 208,220 of NZ_JAUKPO010000003.1, read as the reverse complement.
GGCTCTGTGTAACCTGGATCTAACTGTACCAATAGGTATATCCAGAATTTTTGCCATTTCCTCGTAGGTAAATCCTTCTATATCGCAGAGAATAATTACTGTCCGGAAGTCTACCGCCAGCGAGTTTAATGCATTGGCTACTTCGTCGCCTATCATTTCCTGCACTGCATCTACACGTAGATCGGTGGTGATATTGTCGGCTTCAGCTTCTTCAGAATTATAAAAAGTTTCTACCTCCTGATAATCTACTTTTGCCGGTTCTTTGCTTTTTTTCCGATAATCGTTTATGAAGCTGTTTTTTAATATCCGGAACAACCATGCTTTTGCGTTAGTTCCTTTTTGGAAGGAAGTTATAAAGCGAAAAGCTTTTAAGTATGTATCTTGTACCAGGTCTTTTGCTTCATCTTCGTCCATGGTCAACCTGAAAGCAAAGTTGTACATGGAGTTGATATGGGGCATAAACTCCTGATCAAAGATCTTATATTTCTCTCTTTCTGTATAATTTTGAGCTGGAACGTCTGACATAAGCGGTAATGATATGTAAGTAATATTACAATATTATACTAAATTTTTTTCCAATATACCTATATACGGCAAATTATTTAACTCAATCGTTAAATAGAAGGTTTAATATACTGCTAGTATACACTAAACTGTTTTTTGACCCGCCATTTTGTCTATTCGAAATCTATGAGTAAGTCAAGTGTTTTTAGCTATATTTTATCCAATTTCTCCACATACGGTGTACCTCTCTTCACTACGGCTACGATTTGATGTAGAAGCTTATTTTGCACGGCATTTAACACCGACATCTTAGGTTTACCTTCATCTACTTTTCGTTTAAAATACGTTTTCAATTCCTGATTATATTGAATACTGCTCATAGAAACCAGGTAGAGAATGCGCTTGAGCTCTTTATTAGCAAACTTAGATACCCCAGTTTTGCCAAACACACTTGTGCCACTTCTGTATTCAAATGGGGCTACCCCACAATAACAAGCCAGTTTTCTACCATCCTCCATTTTAGTAAAGCCCTGCGTATAGACAAGCAAGGTAATGGCTAGGACTTTTCCTACACCTTTGATGGAGGTTACTAACTCATACTTTTTCTTCAGTTCTGCATCTTGTTCAATAAACTCACTCATTTTCTGTTCTACCTGCTCCAAGCTTTTTTCTAAGCCACGTATGGCGTCCTTATTCACCCGTTGCAGGGTTTTACCTGAAGCGGCATCTATTGAGATCAATTCTTTAACGGTAGTCTTAATACTTTTTAGTGCCTTTAGTAGCCGGTTGCGATTAGCTTGTAAATCTTTTAATTTTTCTATTGTCAGACTGCTTAGATTTACCAAAGACGCTTTGTCTTGATGCAGAAAAGCATATTTGGCTATCCGTTCTGAATCAATTTTATCATCCTTACCTCGAGCTAGACCGATACTACGCTTAATTTGTAGTGGACTTTCCAGCCAGACTGCTACTTGTCTGCTCAACAGATAGTGTACTACTTTTCGAGTATAAAGACCTGTATGCTCTAAACAGACGAGTGTATCGGATTCTAATTCACACCCATACTGTTTTAGCCAAAGCTTCATTTTTTGGAAACCTTGCATATTATTGTTGAATTTCTGATAGCAGAGTTGTTTATCTGCTACCCGGATCAGACATACGTCCAGACTTTCTTTGGAAACATCGATACCTACAAAGAAAGCATACAGAGGAGTGGAGGAGAGCTTTTTCATAAGTTTTGAAGTAAGTGAGACATCCATCTAAACCTTGATAGTGGGCCTTGAAACCCGAAAATCTATATGATACTTTCTCACAGCAAAAAGCTGCCGGACTAAATCGAATCATAGGACCATAGCGCCTTGTTAGCGCGTAGTTCTCCGGCTGCCTAGTTTGTGGATAAGATGGATAACTCTTCGAGTTACCCACTTACCCACAAATGTTACAACAATGATTTTTATTGTATCAATATATTAGAATTGTTATATTGACCTAATCTAAAGGTTAGGTAAGACATGTAAATTATGCGGTTGTTTATTAATTTTAAGCTGTTGATCTCTTCTGATGGAAATTTCTGCTATTGTCATTACAAAAAATGAATCGGCTAATATTGTAGCTTGTTTACGATCCTTAACCTGGGCAGGCGAAGTAATACTAGTGGATAGTGGCAGTACGGATAATACCTTAGAACTTGCTGCTCAATTTAGAAATGTAACCATAATTACCTCTACATGGCTAGGCTACTCTGAGACTAAACGTGTGGCCGTTAAACACACCAACTATGACTGGGTACTTTGGATAGATGCGGACGAAACTTTGTCGGATGAGTTACAACAGGAAATAAAGAGTCTTGCTTTTGCGGATACACAGGCGGTAGCCTATCATATGCCTCGGAAAACTTTTTTTATGGGGGAGTGGGTAAAATATACGGGATGGTATCCTGGGCGTGTAATCAGGCTTTTTAATAAACACCATTGCGATTTTAATAACAATATCCTACATGAGGGCATTGTTGTAAAGGAAGGAGCACGGGTAGATGGCTTGAAACATGATATATTGCACTACAGCTATACCTCCCTGTATCAATATTTTCACAAAATGAATGTATATGGAAAGTATGGGGCAGAGGAATTGCAAAGGAAGGGGAAGAAGTTTCGTGCTTTTCAGCTGGTTCTTAATCCGTTAACTAGTTTTGTTAAATTTTATTTTTTCAAAAAGGGTTTTAAAGACGGAAAGAAAGGCTTAATTATTTCGATAGGTAGTGCTTTTTCTAACTTTATTAAATACACTAATTTTTATTACCTGCAAAAAAAGCCTTGATTGACTATAACATGAGTGATGTGCAAATTGTGATTAGCCGGACCGATAATATAGGCGATGTAGTGCTTAGTCTTCCTCTGGCAGGTTTTCTGAAAAGGCAAATGCCGCAGGCCAGAATTTTTTTTATTGGCAAGAGTTATACCAGGCCAGTAATAGAAAGCAGCCAGTATATAGATGAATTTCTGGATAGAGATAAAATTTTACAAGAGCCTGCCTTGCTATCTCAACTAAAAGCTGATGCGATTATACACGTATTTCCAGATAAAGACATAGCTAAAGTAGGAAAGAATGCAGGTATTTCGGTACGGGTAGGCACAAGCCACCGGGCATTTCATTGGTTGTACTGCAATAAGCTCATAAACCTGGGACGTAAAAATTCCGACCTGCATGAAGCGCAGCTGAATTTTAAATTGCTGCATCCGCTGGGGATTGATTATGTTCCGGAGCTGGCAGATATACCTGCACTGTATGGAATGAATCCCAAACAGGTTTCTTTGCCCAATGAAATCGAAAGCAAGCTAGCAGCACGAAAGTTTAATTTAATTTTGCATCCAAAGTCTAAGGGAAGTGCCCGGGAATGGCCTATGGAAAACTACCTGGCCTTGGCTAAACAACTTTCGCCAGAAAACTACCAAGTGTTTATCACAGGTACCGAAGCCGAAGGAGCTTTAGTAAAACAACAACAGCCTGAAATAGTAACCCTGCCGCATGTATACGATGCCACTGGCAAACTCTCCTTAGACCAACTGCTAACTTTCATCAGCCAGGTGGATGGCTTAGTTGCCTGCAGTACGGGGCCTTTACATATAGCGGCCGCCCTAGGTAAGTATGTTCTGGGGATTTATCCGCCCATTCGTCCCATGCATCCTGGCCGCTGGGCACCCTTGGGAATAAAAGCTGAAGTACTGGTAGTAGATAAAGTGTGTGAGGATTGCCGCAAATCACAGAACTGCCATTGTATCCGGTCCTTTTCAGCAGAAACGGTACTTGCCAGAATAAGCCATTGGACAAAGTAAGCCATTTTCGTAGTTTTGCGGCTTTGTTAATAAATAATATCCCGAAGCTCTTAAATGAAACGTTAGTTTTCAGGCATTAGGATTGATAGTATAAACATACATAGATGAAAACATACCTGCGGCTGATAAACTATGCGCGTCCTTTAAGTAGATTTGTAGTTCCGTTTTTCATCTTTTCGCTGATTGGGGTTGTTTTTGGTATTTTCCAGTTTGCCTTAGTTATTCCATTACTGGATGTGCTGTTTGGAACAGCTGCTTCCAACACGAGTGTTGTTGTATCAACTGAACCTGTTTTTTCCTTCTCTTTCGATTATCTCAGAGATTCTTTCTATTATTATTTCAATCAAATAATTATTAGCAATGGCAAGTTTGCTGCCTTACAGTTTGTAGCCGTATTTATTGTGATTGCTACTATCATTTCGAATATATTCCGTTATCTGGGACAGCGAATTGTGCAGGATGCCCGTACGTATTCTGTGCTAAAACTTCGCGAGGCCGTATTTACAAAAATTACTTCACTGCACCTGGGCTACCTGAGCAACGAACGGAAAGGAGATATCTTATCCAGGATCACGACGGATGTGCAGGAAGTTGAGAATACTGTGGCTAATTCTCTGGATGCCTTCTTTAAAGAGCCTTTTATTTTGATAGGATATTTCATTACGCTGTTTATTATTTCTGTAAAGCTCACATTATTTACTTTACTAGTCATCCCCATATCTGGTTTAATTATCGCAGCCATTGTAAAATCGTTGAAGAAAGATGCCAAAGCAGGGCAGGAGTCACTAAGCCGGTTAATTACCACCATTGACGAAACAGTAAGTGGCATGCGCATTATCAAATCGTTTAACGCGGTAGACTATATACGAAACGTCTTTCACAAAGAGAATCTTTTCTACCGTCGCAGTATTCTCCGGATGGCTAATAAGCGGGAGTTTGCACCGCCGTTTTCTGAGATTACTGGTATTCTGGTGGTTAGTGGAATATTACTCTACGGAGGCAATCTTATTCTGCGTCAGGATTCAGAATTAACAGCCAGCGAATTCATTTTATATATAGGCGTATTTTCCCAGGTGCTACGCCCAGCAAAAGCAATATCTACCCTACTTTCAGGCATACAACGGGGCCTTACCTCTGGCGAACGGGTATTGGAACTAATAGACGCAAAAGAAGAAGTAACGGAGAAGCCAGGCGCTCTTCCAATGAAAGAGTTTTCGAAAGGCATTACCTTTCAACAGGTGTCTTTTGCTTATAAAGATACAGCCGTATTGCAGAATATCAGCTTTACTATTCCGAAAGGTAAGTCTGTGGCCTTGGTTGGCCCTTCTGGCGGTGGAAAATCTACCATTGCCGATCTTATTCCCAGATTCTACGATGTTACCGGAGGCAGGATTCTACTAGATGGTATCGATATTCGCGACTTGCAATTAGACAGCCTAAGGGAGCATATGGGCATTGTTACTCAAGAATCTATTTTATTTAATGATACCATCTTTAACAATATTGCTTTTGGCAAGCACGATGCAAAAGAAGAAGACGTAATCCAAGCAGCCAAAATTGCCAATGCCCATGATTTTATTATGCAGACTGAAAATGGGTACCAGACCTTAATTGGCGATAGAGGCGGAAAGCTCTCTGGCGGGCAGCGTCAGCGATTAAGCATTGCCCGTGCTGTATTTAAAAATCCCCCAATTCTTATCCTGGATGAAGCCACCTCTGCCCTGGATACTGAATCTGAAAAACTCGTACAGGAAGCACTGGCTAACCTGATGAAAAACCGTACGTCTTTAATTATTGCCCACCGCTTAAGTACTATTCAGCATGCCGATGAAATATTGGTTATTCAACAGGGAAAAATTGTGGAACGGGGTACACATGCAGAGTTGCTGCTAAATGCCGAGGGCTTGTACAAGCGATTAAATTTGTTGCAGGCTACATAGTTAACTTATTTATACACTTCCCTATAACTACCCACGTGTTTCTTACCCAACCAATCTATAAAAAGATAATTTACCTGCTTTTGGCTTTTCAAGTGCTGCTGCTGATGGTTTCTCTTTACCACCGGCCTATTTATTTTGATGATGCTTGGTTTGCTGAGCAGGCATTTCAGTTTCTTAAATTCGGGGAGATACGTACTGAAGTTTTTCAGGGTTTATTGTATTATGAAAATAAGCTGCATACAGCACATAAGTTTCATGTCATCAATGGGTCCGTGTTTATTGCTTTGTTTGGTTTTTCACCATATGCGGTAAAGGCTGTTTCTATCTTTTACACATTGTTGCTCCTTTGTTTTTTTTATGTATATGGGAGGCAATTCCGCGTATTTCAGTATTCGATTACCCTGCTATTTTTTCTGCTTTTCTATTTAACTCAAAATTTTGTACTGGAATACTTTTATGCATACCGGCCGGAACCCATTATAGCTGCCCTTGGGTTTGGATCGTTTTACCTGATAGAAAAAAGCTTACAAAGCCGGAATCTTTCTTATGCAGCTATAGCCGGATTTTTAGCGGGTTTATGTGCATTTACACACCTAAACGGTGTCATATTTATGGGAGCAGGTGGTTTAATACTATTGTTCAATAAAGAATTTAAACTGGTATTGATATTCAGCTTTGCTTCTATCCTAGGGCTGAGCTTATATTTTTTTGATATTGGATCACAGGAAGAACTTTTATATGCCTATAAGCAATTTAGAAACGATCCTGCCTTAAGTGAAGATAATTTTACAGCGCTGCATTATATTACCAAGTTAGTAGATGAACATAAACGGTTGTTCTGGGATTATGCCGAAGCTACTATGACTATATGTCTACTGGTAGCCTTACTTACCAGTTTCCGATTTTTACATGATAAGCATAAAAATCTTTTGTATTACACATTATCCCTTATTGTACTGTTGGCTGTTATCAGCCGTAATACTTCTTCACAATACTATTTACTATATATGCCCTTTGTGGCTATACTTTCAGTTATCGCCTTTGAAGAGGTGTATTTACAAAAAAAGGCTATAGTCAGATGGCTGGTTACCGCTTCACTTATTTTCTATTTTGGCATGAATATCTACTTGAATATTCAGATGGCCTTTGCAAAAGAATATTTGTTACCTACTCATCAAAAGATTTCTGCTATTATCCCTCACCAAACGAAAATAATGGCTCCTTTGTATTTTGTATTCAATGAGATAGATAACTACGATATGCAAACCACCGAGGTATTCTTCTTATTAAATAAAAAGAAGTGGCAAAGTAGCAGCAATTTTTTTGATTTCTGCAAAAAACACAAGCGGGAGTATATTATTATAGAGGCCAGGGATAAAGATAAGTTGTTAATGCCGTGGGAGGAACTAATAAAAGGTGATAAAAATTACCAGTATCTGGCCACAATAGATAAGTATACCATTTTAAAAGCTACTTTTTCCTTGCAAGCCTCTACAAACAAATGAATTGCCAATAGATTTCGTGTGGATAAATAGCTTTTAGAACTAGTTGCAGAACCTAGGCTTTCAGATGTTTTGTATTTATTGTAAGTTGCAAAGGTTTTAAAAGTCATTCAATGAAAGTCAGCGGTTTTTCATATATAAGAAACGGATTTACGTATGGGTATCCTTTTTTGCAATCCATTCAGTCGATATTGCCCATTTGCGATGAGTTTGTTATGGCTGTAGGCAATTCTACAGATGGTACCCGTGAAGCTATTGTGAACTTACAGTCTCCAAAAATAAAAATTATAGACACCGTTTGGGATGAAAATTTACGGGAGGGAGGAAAAATATTTGCCCAGCAAGCAAACATTGCTTTAGATGGCATTAGTGGAGACTGGGGATTTCACATACAGGCAGATGAAGTAATTCATGAAAAAGACCTGGATACACTTTATGCGGCTATGCAGAGGTACAAAGACAATTTCGAAATAGAAGGGTTTTTGTTACAATTCTTGAATTTTTTCGGAAGCTACCAGTACATAGGCAATACCAGAAGGTGGCACCGGAAAGAAATACGTATAATCCGCAACAATGGTAAATTAAATGTTCGCTCTTTCAGAGATTCACAGGGGTTCCGGAAATATCCTTCTATGGAAGCATACACAGGCGGACATAAAGGGATAAAGTTGCATGTAAAAGAATTAGAAGTACCCGTCTATCATTATTCGTATGTTAGACCACCGCAACTAATGCAACAAAAGGCGAAATATTTTCATAGCTTCTGGCACGATGATAAATGGGTGGAAGCAAACGTAAAAGCAAAAGAGTTTGATTATTATCAGGTAGATGATTTAAGAAAATTCACAGGTACACACCCTAACCTGATGCGTGAGATTGTAGCCGCGCAAAACTGGGAATTTGATATTAATAAGATCAGGCGAAGCTTTACGCCTAGAGAAAGATTTTTATTTCTGGTAGAGAAATATACTGGAGTACGGATTGGAGAATACAAAAACTATAAAAGAATATAAGCTACAGAATTACATGATTGTATTTGAGTAATGCAGCGAAGGACCGTGACTAAGCCTTATTACTTAAAATACTTCATCTGCTTACAACCTTCATATACACAACAAAAAAAGAAAGAGCCTACATTATTGCAGGCTCTTTCTTTTTACTGATATGATCTTTAGCTATTAATAGAATCTGTATCGCTTGTCTTCGATGTCAGCTTTCTCTTTAATGGCTTCGTTTATGTAATAAGGCGACCTGGAGCTGATGGTTTGTGTAACCTGATTCTTATACTGCGAATAATCGGCAACTTCTGGAGCAGGTGTAAGATCAGTCAGTTCAATAATGAGGACTCCATTAGCACCGGCAAAAGGCTGTGTCCGCTGACCTTTTTTCAAGCCAAATATGCGGCCTACTGCTTCCGGATCAAAACCTACGTTCTGTAGAGTATTGCTGCTCATGGTTACATCCTGAGCTGTGTTTACCTGAGCCTGTCCGCCATAACTGCTAGCTAAAGCTTGCAGGTCTCCAGTAGGCGTGCCTAACTTCTGCATAATTTGCTGTGCTTTTAGCTCATTTCTCACAGCAGAGGTTAATTCAGGGCGGTAATTATCTACATTCACCTGGCCTTCATCTGTTTTGCCAGTTAACGTAGCTATTACATATTGATTATCTAATTCAAACACTTGTGAAACATCGCCTACTTCTGTTTCTTCACTAAAAGCCCATCTTACAACTTCACGGGCATTTGGCAAGGCATTTACGTTATTGTCGCCAGGACGAAGTTTTTCAGCAGTGAATGATGCCAGTGTAGCATCTTTGCTTACTTTGGTAATAAAATCCTGGCTGGTTGATGTAGTACCGGCAAATTCATCGGCTTTTCTGAACGCTTCTTCACGGGTAGCTTCGCCTGGGGCAATTTGTTTTTTAATGGTAGCCAACTTGTATTTTCTTCTGGTTTTTGGCTGCGTAACTTTAATTAAGTGATACCCAAATTCTGTTTTTACCGGATTAGGCAGTAAGCCGGTTCCATTAAAGTTAAATAGGGCATCTTCAAAAGGTTTTACAAATCCACCACCCTGAGTATACCAACCCAGATCGCCCCCCTGTTGTGCTGTACCATCTGCTCCATGTATACGGGCCATTTCCTCAAAGCTGGCACCTGCTTTAATCTGAGCAAGTACTTCCTGTGCTTTTTTCAAGGCTTCTGACTGGCTAGCGGCTGTACTATCGGACCGGAAAAGAATGTGGCTGGCACGTACAGAGGCCACTGAGTCGTCTTTAATATCCGTTAACTTATAAATGGAATAAGTATCTCCTTCGCGGTATGGGCCATACATACCCCCTTTAATAAACGTAGCAATTTCGCCCTGCAATTCTTGTGGTACCTGATCCATTGTAATATACCCGGCATTGGCAGGTACATCTGTATTCGCTCTGGCAAAAGTAGAGTCATCTTGTGCGGCCGCCAAACCTTTGGCCAGGTCTTTAATTTCCTGGTATAATTCAGAACTGTCTTGAGAAGAAGGCAGAATAGGGAAAGTTACATACTGAATAGTGCGGGTGTTCTCCCCTTTGTATTTAGACTTATTTTTATCCAGATATTGCTGCAACTGCTCATCCGTAATTTTTATGCTAGAGTCAGGAATGCTAAAGAAGGGTACATATAAAAACCGCACATCGGCTTGTGTGGTCTGATCTTCGTATTCTCTTCTGGCTTCTGCTTTAGTTACATAGGTAGAAAGACGGAGCATATTCTCGTACTTTGCTTTCAATCTTTCTGGGCCTAATTGGCTCTCAAAGTTTATCCATGCAGCTTGCGCATTAACAGGTAATGTATCAAAACTCTTTAAGTAGCGGATTACTAAGTTTTTGTCAAACTGGTTAGTCGATGGATTAACAAAAGACTGTTGAATTGCCGGATGAATATTATCTCCCTGCACCATATCTGTTAATTCATCGGCAGTAACAGCCAGACCTAATTTCTCATATTGTTTCTGATACGCTATTTTTTCAATAAACCGGTTCCAGGCTTGCTCCCGTAAGCCGGGTAATTCTTCTTCAGAAGGCTGTCGGCCAAGCTGCGCTGCATAATTATTTTTCAATACTTCCAGCTCTTGCCCGTATTCCTGGGCTGAGATTTTCTCCCCGGCAATAACACCTACATTCTGGCTATCGTTTCCCAGAATAACGGAGTTTGGCCCCAGGATATCTCCACCTACCACAAACAAGCCTAATGCGATAGCAATAAAGCCTATGGCCCAGCCTGACTTTTCTTTGATTTTACCAATTAATGCCATTGAATATTTATTAATAGAGGTGCGAAATTACTGAGAATACTCCTTAAAACCAAAATTTTATGCTTCCGAAAGATGTAGTAAACAGGCGGCTTTTCTGCCAGAAACTTACACTGGTTTTTTTCAAAATACATCAAGCAAAGCCTATTTTTAGCTAGAAGCAACAGACGAAATGTGTGTTATTAAAGTAGATCACAACAAGCAATCTATCGGCTGAATATTTATCGCTGATTTACGTAATGAATAGCTAAGCATTTTTCGATTTCTTGTTATTTCATACTAACGGAAGGGGTCCCTCCAAACCTGCGAGATTTGCCATAAACATCATAAATAGTTACTTGTGCATCTGCCGGAACCTGCCAGATACGCGATGATTGAGATAAATAAGAAGAGCCGAAGTAGAACTCCTCTTTCCTTGTGCGGCCACCTTTATAGGTAATTTCTCCATACACTTCTGATGGCGATAATTTTATAGATAACTGTTGCTGATTAGGTATAGCACTGGTAAAAGCTTTTAAAGAGTCGTTGTTGCAGCTTATCAGAACCAGAGAAGAACCATCGCTAGTTGGGAGGTGTACCATGCTTTTGGCATCTTTACTTATATTAAATCCGGTCTTTGTAACAGGTTGTAAAGTAAAATTGCCTTTACCATCGCCTTTAAGGTAGACTCCAATAGACGCATCGTACCAGCCAGTTTGTACCTCCGTTGCATACGAATTGCCTGCCATGAGTACATCCAGATTACCATCTTTATCTATATCATCGACAACCATTCCAAAAACCGGGGCGAACTGAGCCTGCACAGGCAGGGATTTGATATTGAATTTTCCGTTGCCTGCATTCTCCAGATAGCTGCTTGCAAAATTTTCACTTCTGACTACATACGCATCGGCTAATTCATCTTTGGTAAATACCTGATCAAAGGTAGCTTTTCCATAAGCTTCATATCTGGTAAAGCGTCCGCGAATGCCGTTCATTTGTTCAATCATGGCATCACGTGGGTGAGTAGGGTAATTTTTCCCCATTATGTAGTAACAAAACACCGGATCGAAGCTGCCATTTTTGTCATAATCTTTGGCATATACACATACTGGCTCTGTTGGCGAAGCCTTGTATTTTGAGTTCAACCCGAGGTTCCCGGCTATATAATCAATATCCCCGTCGTTGTCAAAATCACCGGCGGCCAGGCTGTTCCACCATCCATACGAATGAGTGATTGGCGTTTTACTTTGTGCGGTGTAGTCGTTGGAGGATGAATCAATTTTCCCCTCATCGGCATTCCAGGCAATAAATTTTCCGTTAATATTTTTAAAAAATCTTACAGGCATCCACTCTCCGGCTACGAGTAAGTCTGTTTGAGAGTCATTGTCGAAGTCAGTCCATAAGGCCGTTGTCACAAGGCCAACGCTCTGGATTTCTTTGCCTACTTCTGCTGTTACATCCCTAAATTTGCCATTTGTATTTTGCAGGATATAGCTTTGGGCAGCTAAGGGATATCTGGCTGGTACAATACGGCCTCCGACAAACAAATCCAGGTCGCCATCTTTATCGTAATCGGCCGCTGTTACGCAGGAGCCACTGGCTGTTATATTGGGTAAAGCTGTGCTATCTATTGAATAATTTCCTTTGCCATCATTTTTGTATAGCCTGTCCTGATAATTAGGTGAAGTAGTTCCGAATTCGCTGCCGCCACTCACTACATACAAATCCAGATCGCCGTCGTTATCGGCATCAAAAAATAAACTGCCCATGTCTTCTTCCTCTTTCATGCTCATAGGTTTGCCTTCGAACTTGCCTTTGCTTGTCTGATAAAAAAGCATTCCTGACTGACGGGCTGCGCCTCCTACATAAAAATCATCCAATCCATTGCCATCTGCATCGCCTACCGCTATTCCCGGACCATTCTGTGAAAACTTATGAGGCAGCAGGGGTTGTACTTTAAAATCGACAAAACCTGATTCCTTATGCTTAAAATCTATCCCTATATGTTGTGAAACATCTGTGAATAAAGTGGCCTGAGATTGCTTTTTCTCAAACGGAGCAGGTAATTGTTTAGCTTCAGTATAAGCTACCACCAGTTGCTGATTAGCTTTTATATTTTTCAGTAGTTGATATTTTCCATCGGGCCATTGTATTTCTATGGAATCGACATTCGTTTGGTTACCTAATCCAAAATGGATAGGTGTATATACCGTAGATTTATAGCCCCGGTAAGGATAACATTCCTGATATTGCTGTTGCCCTTTATGAAATAGCCGGATTTTTGTGCCCAAACCTGCTTTGTTTGGTGCATCTCCCTGCAACAGAATTTGCAGGTAATTATTTTTCAGGTAAAGGTCAGTATTATTCCGGTAAACAGAAGCTTCACTATCAATGTTATTAATAACCAGATCCAGATCACCATCCTTGTCTAAATCTGCATACGCAGCGCCATTGGAGTACGTAGGTTCTGCCATACCCCATTGAGTAGACTGATCGCTGAAGGTAAGGTCACCTTTATTTTGAAAAATATAGTTATGTACATGCGCCCCTTTTAGCTTCTCGAGCTCTTTTACATTCTTTTGCCTGATTACCTCATCGGTGCCAAACATCGCGTTTTCGCGGCTATAAGTCACAAAGTCTAGGTCAGTTACATCTTTGCGGTAGCCGTTTGTAACAAAAAGGTCTTTGTAGCCATCATTATCATAATCGGCAAACAGGGCGCTCCAGCTCCAATCAGTATTGTGTATGCCGGCTAATTGCCCAATTTCACTAAATGTACCATTGCCATTGTTTAATTGGAGTGTATTTCGTACGTATTGTGGAAGGTAGCCATATTGCAGGTTCATGGCGAAGCGGTCGTATTTAACACTGGGGAACATACTTTTTTGCCGTAGATTATCTTCCGGAAGCATATCCAGTACGACGATATCTACCAGGCCATCGTTATTAAAGTCAGCTACATCGGTACCCATGCCATTGTGGCTTTGGTGCTTTAACGCCTGGGCAGCTTTGTCGGTAAACGTGCCATTTCCATTGTTTATCCAGAGTATATCATTGGTAATAAAATCATTGGCAACATAGATATCTGGCCACCCATCCTGGTTAATATCACTAACGGCCACTCCCAATCCATACCCTTCTACTAAAATGCCTGCTTCTTTAGACACGTTAGTAAATGTATTATTTCCATTGTTGCGGTATAGCCGGTCGGTAGTAATAGATTCGCCTTTCAGCATTTTAGGCCTGGCATTGTTGCGGGCATACGATTCGTACCCGTTGGTAAGCAGGTACATATCCAGGTCGCCATCTTTGTCGTAATCCAGAAAAGCCGCATGTGTACTGTAGCCCGTATCAGCCAAGCCAAATTCTCTGGCTTTTTCTGAGAAAGTCTGATTGCCATTGTTGATAAATAATAAATTGCTGCTTCGGGAAGTATCTCTACCGGCCACACAAATGTATATATCCAGAAACCCATCCGCATTAATATCTATCATAGAAACGCCCGTAGCCCAACGGTCAGTAGTAACGCCTGCCTGACTTGTAATATCCTCAAACTCAAAGTTACCTTTGTTGAGGTACAACTTACCAGATACCTGATTTCCGGTAAAATAGATATCTGGTAAACTATCGTTGTTAATATCCCCGATAGCAACACCACCACCGTTGTAGATATAATCAAAACTTAAGGCATTCAGGCTGTCGTTGGTCGTGATGGTATTAGCAAAATGTATATTGGTTTTGGAAGAAGAAATGGACTCAAAAAGAGTATTCTCCTGGGGTTTGTCTTTGCAGGCAGGCAAGATAATGGCTACCAGGAGGGAAACAACTACATACTTCATAGGTCAGGCAGTAATTAACAAGAATGTATCTAACTTGTAAAAGCACATAAATCGTTAGGCATGTTATCGGGCAGATAAATACAAACAGACGGATGGCACTTTTGTATTAGATAAGTTATAGGCATAATTAATAAATTTATAAAATAGTTGAATCAAATAGAACTCAGCCGCCTAATAATTTATCATCTTTCTTAAGTACACAGCTAGTAAAAGGAATAACTGGCTAACTATATTTGCTGTTTGATAGCTAACCAATAAAGAGTCGCTTACCAAAAGTACCGTATGAAAGAGAATATAGCCCATTGGACTTACCAGAATTTTCAGGCATTTCTGTTGCTCTATGCCGCTTCTTCAGATCTGGCTATTAAGCCAGAAGAAGTAGACCAATTGCTTGAGAAAACCGGCTACACAGCCTATAAAGAAGTGCTGCCTGTGTTTCAGCAACAATCAGATTATGAAAGATTACAAACTATTTTGTATTTCAAGCCAACGTATTTTGCCAATGAAGCGGAGGTAGATAGGCTTATCAAGGAAATCCAGGAAATGTATCAACAGGATCATCATTTCAGTCATGCAGAGCAAGGTATATTATTGCTGTTGAAAAAGATTCTGTAGTAAAGCTATAAGTATGTGCGAAATCGCACCTGCCTTTATACATCCGCACGCAAAAAGCTGCGTTGTAGATATAAGCTATGTTATAATACACTGAAAATCAATAAAATATATTAATGGCATACCCTTTGGATAAGAGATAGTACTTCCACTATACTTATCCATGAATACCGACAGACCTTTACAACAAGAATATATCCGCAACACCCGGCATAAATCCCTTCTGAAGATTTCGCTGGCAGGGTTATTCATTTTTGGCTCTATCTTTTGGTTTATCTCCTGGATTTCTCCTTCCATCAGCCGGACCCAGATCCGGACTGCCAAAGTAGAGAGAGGTAACCTGGAAGCTACCATTACTGCTTCTGGTACTGTAGTTCCAGAATACGAACAAGTTATTTCCAGTCCTATTGATACCCGTATTTTACGCATCCTCAAAAAAGCAGGCGATACGCTGCATCCCAACGATCCTATATTGGTTCTGGACCTGGAAACGGCCAAACTAGCCTATGAAAAAATGAAGGATCAGCTGGCGTTAAAAATCAATGCACAATATCAGGCAAAAGCCTCTCTGGAAAATCAGCTTATTAAACTTAACAGCCAGATTAAAATTAAGCAGCTGGAGATGAATGCCAAAAAGGAAGAAGTGGTTACAAACAAACCTTTTTACGAGCAGCGGTACGTAACCAAAGATGAATACGACAAAATGGTACTGGATTACGAAACTGCACAGACGCAGCTTCAGGAACTGATAGAAACCAAAAAGAATGTAATTGAATCTACCAGATTGCAGCAGGAAGGCATAGATCTGGAAATAAAAACCTATAAAACAGAAGAAGCCTTATTGAAACAAGAACTAGAGATGGCTACCACTAAAGCTATCCGTGAGGGTGTACTTACCTGGGTAACTCTTTCGGAAGGAGCTACTATCCGCAAAGGGGATGTTATTGCTAAAGTAGCCGACCTGAACTCTTACCGGGTAGATGCGACTATTTCAGATGTACATGCTTCCAGGTTAACCATTGGCATGCCTGTGCAGGTGAAGCTAGACGAAACCCTGTTTAAAGGGATTATTTCTAATATTCTGCCAACTGTAGAAAATGGGGTAGTCCGGGCACAAATTACCCTGGAGGATAAGTCAAACCGCTTGCTGCGGCCTAGCATGCGGGTAGATGTATATGCCATTACCGATTCCAAAAGCAATGTTCTGAAAGTGAAAAAAGGCTTAGTGATTAATACAGACGGTAAATCGGAAGTATTTGTAATCCGGGATGGCCAGGCTATACGCACACCGGTAACCATAGGTATCTCCAGTTTTGATTACCAGGAGATAGTAAATGGGTTAGCCGAAGGCGATGAAATCATTATCTCTGATATGGATAACTACGCTCATTTGAAGGAAATTAACATAAAATAGGCTAAAGCAAAAATCATTCGTCCATACGCATTATTTATTACAACCCATGATCCAGTTAGAAAACATCGAAAAAGTATACCGGACAGACACTCTGGAAACGGTAGCCTTGTCAGGCATTAATTTATCTATCCGAAAAGGAGAATTTGTATCTATAATGGGCCCTTCTGGTTCTGGCAAATCTACTTTGCTTAATATTATAGGGCTTCTGGATGTAGCTACCGGGGGCAAAGTGAGCCTGAATGAAAAAGTAGTATCTTCTCATAAAGACCGCGACCTGGCAAATCTCCGCAACCGGGAACTAGGGTTTATTTTCCAGAAGTTCCACCTGATTAATGACCTGCGGGCCATAGATAATGTAGAAATTCCGCTGTTGTACCGCAATATGTCTTATAAAGAACGCCGCAAAATGGCAGAAGAAGCGCTGGAAAAGGTAGGCCTCATATCCCGCACAAGTCACTTTCCTTCCCAACTATCGGGTGGGCAACAGCAACGGGTAGCTATTGCCAGAGCTATTGTAGGAAAACCAAAAATTCTGCTAGCCGATGAGCCAACCGGAAACCTCGATAGCCAGATGAGTGACGAGATTATGAATATTCTGAAAGAGCTTAATCAGCAGGAACAGACAACCGTAATTATGGTGACCCACGACAAACGCATGGCCGACATGACTGACCGAATTATCCGGATTTTCGACGGCCGCCAGGTAGCTTAACAAATGGCGAATGATGAATGAATAATGATTACAATATAAGCGAATCATTAACGGTTCATCGGCTGCCTGCTTCATTAATCCTTATTCACTAGTTCAATACTTATTACGTATGATACGAAATTACCTGCTTGTGGCCGTGAAAGTACTCTGGCGGCGCAAGTTCTTTACCTTTATCAGCCTATTCGGCATCAGCTTTACCTTGCTGGTACTAACGGTGGCTACTTCTTTCTTAGACCATACGTTCGGCCCACATGCCCCAGAGCTCAAGCAAGATCGCATGCTGGGGGTTTATACTGTCCGGTTAACTTCTGATGATGGCAGCTTTCAAATGACTGATAAACCCGGCTATAAATTTCTGAACGAATATGTGCGCACCATTCCCAGTGCGGAAAAAGTATCCATTTTTTCTGATTTTACATCTACCGCTACGTACCGTAAAGGAGAAGAGGTAAAACTCTATATTAGGCGGACAGATGGGGAATACTGGGAAATACTCGATTTTGAGTTTCTGGAAGGCCGCCCCATTACCAGAGAAGATGAACAAAAAGCCAATTTTGTAGCCGTAATTAATGAAGCAACCAGGGAAAAATTGTTTAATGGAGAGTCAGCCATGGGTAAAAGCATTACGATGGAAGGACAGAACTTCAATATAATAGGCGTTGTAAAAAATGCACCCATTATCCGGATGACTCCCTTTTCGGACGTTTGGGTACCATTGAGCACATTTAAAACCTCCGGATACAAAGAAACATTTACTGGTGGTTTTATGGCGGCTATTCTAGCGAAGAGTGAACAAGACCTGGATCTTATCCGGTCAGATTTTAAGGCCAATTTAACGAAAGTACAGCTACCCGATCCAAAAAAATTTCCGCGTATACTTACTGGTGCCGATACCTATTTTGAATCTTTCGCAAGAAATCTAGAGGGAGGAGCAGATGATCCACGGACTGGTACACTTATCAGCATTCTGGTGTTGTTAGCAGTAATGTTTATTATTCTGCCAACGATCAATTTGGTAAATATTAATATTAGCCGCATCATGGAAAGGGCTTCTGAAATAGGGGTCCGTAAGGCGTTTGGGGCTTCTTCTCTAACATTAGTGGGGCAGTTTATTGTGGAAAATATTCTGTTAACCATTATTGGCGGTTTGTTAGGTTTCATTCTTTCCAGCTTAGTACTTTCCTACATCAATAATACAGGTTGGATTCCCTACGCACAATTCGGGTTAAATTACCGGATATTTATATATGCATTTCTGATGATGATTATTTTTGGAATTATTTCCGGAGTATATCCAGCTTGGCGTATGTCGCGGCTGCATCCGGTAGAAGCTTTGAAAGGAGGTATGAAATGATACGCCACTTATTAAAACTAACCTGGAACCGGAAGCGGAGTAACTTTCTGATTATGCTCGAAATATTCTTTGCGTTTCTAGTGCTCTATGTGGTTACTACATTGGGTGTTTTTTATGTAGATAATTACAACAAACCTTTAGGCTTTTCCTATGAAAATGTATGGAGCATCGTAATGGATACCCAGCAGCAGAGTATTGCCCCACAACAAAAAATTGAAAAAACGCAGCAACTACTCCTGGCACTGAAGTCTTTCGACGAAGTAGAAGAAGTAGGGGGTATGTTCATTCTTCCTTTTAGTGCACCAGACTATAATAATAATTACAGAATTAATGGCAGAAAAGTGAGTGTACATATCAATACGGTTACAGATGAATTAAAGGATGTGCTTGATTTAAAAATAACCAGAGGCCGCTGGTTTGAAAAAAGTGATGAAGCAGCCAAAGCCAATCTAGTAGTAATTAATGAAAGTCTAAGCAAAGAGCTGTTCGGAGATCAAGATCCTATTGGTAAGCCGCTGTTTGAAGTGGGGCCGGGTGAAAAAGAAAAAATTGTAGTAGGAGTGATAGCTGAATTCCGTAAGAATGGAGAATTAGCTCCTTTAACCAATTATTTTTTTGAAAGAGCCAGTATGTATGATACAGTTAATTTTACCCTACCCAGCCAGCTGGTAATAAAACTGCGCCCCGGTACCACTGCCCAGTTTGAAGAAAAACTGGTTACCCGCCTGCAAAATACAGTTGGAGAATGGTCGTATGAAGTAGAGTCTTTGGCAGAAGCCCACCGCAGCCACTTACTATTTTATCTGACTCCGCTTATTGTGCTAGGCATTATAGCAGCTTTCCTAATTCTGGGCGTCAGCCTGGGACTAATTGGGGTGATCTGGCAGAATGTAACGGCCCGTGCCAATGAAATAGGGTTGCGGCGCGCAGCTGGAGCTACGCTTACACATATTTTTACGCAGATATTACTGGAACTTTTGCTGATTGCTTCTTTAGGAATGCTGCTAGGCGTACTACTCGTGATGCAATTCCCCCTGTTAGGTATTATTGATTTCATCAGTGCCAAGGTTTATATGACTGCTTTAGTTATATCTGTTGTATTTATCTATTTGGTAGCCATCATCTGTGGACTATATCCCAGCTGGCTTGCAACCAAAGTTCAACCGACAGAAGCTCTCCATGCAGAGTAATTAAGCAGTATAAGTAGTATTGCTACAATAGTTGAAATTTGGTTAAATTTATCAATAAGCAGAGGCTAACATCTGTCCCGTTAAACTGATAACAAAAGTGATATATTTCCTTTATCTATTCATTTTCGATGCAAACCATATTAATTGTAGACGACGATAGTTCTGTATTGCTTTCCTTAGGATTAGTATTAAAGCAGGCAGGATATACCACGCGTACAGCTAAATCGCCTGTAGAAGCATTAAATTGGCTGAAGAAGGAAAAGATAGATCTTGTATTGCAGGACATGAATTTTTCCAGGCAAACCACTGGCAATGAAGGTTTGGCTTTGTTACATGAAATAAAAGACCTTTTTCCACATATTCCGGTTATCCTTATCACTTCCTGGGGTACTATTTCACTGGCAGTATCGGGCATGCAAGCTGGAGCCGCTGATTTTATTACCAAACCCTGGACGAATGAGCAAATTATTCATTCCGTGAAAACGGCCTTAGGCCTGGCAGCCTTAGGTACTAGTACGGCCGTCTTAACGCGGGATGAGTTAGATAAACAGTATGATTTTACAGGAGTGGTAGGCAAAGACCCAAAATTACTTCAGCTGTTGCAAATTCTGGGGCGGGTAAGTGCTACCGATGCTTCTGTATTAATTACTGGCGAAAGCGGTACCGGCAAAGAAGTGATTGCCGATGCCATTCATAAAAATAGTGTCCGAAAAAACAGACCGTTGGTAAAAGTAAACCTGGGAAGTATTCCTTCCACTTTGTTCGAAAGTGAATTGTTCGGCCATGTGAAAGGGGCTTTCACGGATGCCCGCAACGACCGCAAAGGCAGATTTGAAGAAGCTCATACTGGTACTATCTTTCTGGATGAAATAGGCGACCTGGATTTTAGTTGCCAGGTGAAATTGCTTCGTGTGTTGCAGGAACGTACGTTTGAAGTAGTAGGCTCCAACAAAAGCCGCCATGTAGATGTACGGGTGGTGTCTGCTACCAACAAAAATCTGCTGGAGATGATAAGCAGAGAAGAGTTCCGGGAGGATTTATACTATCGCCTCAATCTCATTACTGTACATTTACCAGCTCTTCGAGAACGGCGGGAAGATATTCCTTTACTGGCTCAGCATTTTTTACAACAAGCCGCGAAAACTTACCGCCGCGAAAAGTTAACAATCAGCGAACAAGCCTTGCGGTGGTTGCAAGCTAAAAATTTCCCTGGGAATATCCGCGAACTAAAACATACCATAGAACGGGCAGTAATTATGGCAAGTGGCCAGTCGTTACAGGTTGAAGATTTTTCTCTGGCAACTGCCATGCAACCCACAACTGTAGCTCCTAAAGATACCTTGCCTGAAGTAGGAAGTATGTCTTTGGAAGATATGGAAAAGGCGATGATCCTGAAAACTATTACACATCATGGGGGGAACATTACCAAAATAGCAGAATCTTTAGGTATGAGCCGTTTTGCCTTGTACCGCCGGCTGGAGAAATATGGAATTAGGGTTTGAGGACTAGCTTATTTAACAATAGCCATCGTTTTGCAGAATCAAGTAGGTATGTTGTGTATCAGCAGGCCTATACCTAAACTTATTAGCCTATTTTTATGTCTCTCCGCTTAAAGTTTATTCTTTATTGGGTAAGTATCCATGTTATTTTTGCAGGACTGATGGTATACTTGCTGCGTAATAACCGGCTATGGTTGCTGGCAGTAGAGGTATTGCTAGTTATCTCTTTCGGTGTAGCAATGTATCTGCTGAAAAGCTTTTTCAAACCATTGGATATGGTCATGAAAGGAATAGATCTGATTAAAGACAGCAATTTCAGCACAGCCTTTCATCATACCGGACAGGCAGAGGTTGATTCAATCGTAAATATTTATAACCGGATGTTAACCAACCTGCAATATGAACGGCAGCGGATGCAGGAGAAACATTTTTTTCTGGAAAAAATAATTGGTGCCGCCCCTTTCGGCATTGTTACATTGGATTTTGATGAAAATATTGCTTTGATTAATCCATATGCCGAACGTTTATTGGAAAAGCCCCTTGCTCAGCTAACCGGAAAACCCATTCAAGCCGCCAGTAATCTACTTAGCCAGGCGCTGGCTACCCTGGAGGCTGGCCGTTCAGAAGTAATTACGCTGCCATCCAGAAGAAAAATCCGCTGTACTAAATCCGACTTTTATGATCAGGGTTTTCAACGCTACTTTTATTTGATGGAAGAACTGACTGAAGAGTTACGTTTGTCAGAAAAGCAAGCTTATGAAAAGCTTATCCGTATTTTGTCGCATGAAGTCAATAATTCCATTGGGGCCGCTAATTCGTTGCTACAAAGTTGCTTAACATACAAAACACAGCTACAGCCAGCAGATCAGGAAGATTTTGAGATGGCCATAGGCGTAGTTACTTCCAGAACAGCCCATTTGAATGATTTTATGCGCAGCTATGTAAATGTTATCCGCCTGGCAGATCCTAAACGGCAACTATGCAATATCCGGGATATGCTGGAAAACATAGCCTTGTTGTTTAAGGCAGATCTTGCCCACCGTAAGATCCAGTTAATGTGGCATGTAGAGGAGGATGTACTGCCGGTTGTATATATGGATAGAGACCAGATGGAGCAGGTTTTTACGAATATTATAAAAAATGCGATGGAAGCCATTGGCCAAGATGGTGTAATTACTATTCGCCTGGTGATGCAGGAGAAAAAACTGATTCTATCAATAGAAGACACTGGAGAAGGGATACCAGCCGAAGTAAAAGCTAATTTGTTCACCCCTTTTTTTAGTACAAAAGAAAATGGGCAGGGAATCGGGTTAACGCTTATTCAGGAAATTCTGACCCGCCATGGGTTTATCTTCTCTCTTGACAGTACAGCAGGAGAGCATACAGCCTTTCGTATCATATTTTAGCAATGCATCTATATTGCTTTAAACTTATTGCTTTACAAAGGTTTTTGAGTACTGCTGCTGGCCATTAGTTACTTGAATAATATACCGGCCTGGCGTTAAATGGCTAATAGTTAGTTCAGATTGCCATCCGCCGGATTGTGGATTCATTGCTTTTTCAGCTACTTTTTCTCCCATAATGTTGTACACAGTAGTTATACATTCCAGAGCTCCGGTCATATGAGTGATATCAATGGCTATTTTGTCTGATGCCGGATTGGGATATACCTGAATAGCAACTGCTGGTATACGACTAGTGGGTACAGTAATAGTCACTTCTTCGGAGACATTCGTACAGCCATCTATTGTAATTTTTACAGCATAGTTACCTGATTTTGTTACCTGGAGAGTTTGAGTAGTTGCCCCAACAATAGGCTCTCCATTCAATAACCATTCGTTACCTTCTTGGCTGGAAGATGTTAATATATAACTATTATCTGTGTTTGCCTGAGAAGATGTAATAATTGGTTTTCCTGGTTTCACACAAATGGTTCTTTCAATGGTGGCAGCCATATAATTTTCATTGCCTGCCTGAGAAATACGAATAGTTACTTGTCCGGCTCCGGTCAAGTTTATTACATTATTGGCAATAATGGCTGCTCCTTTTACAATCGAATAATCAACAGGCAATTGAGAACTGGCTTTGGCAAGTAGGGTAAATCCGGTATCTCCAAAATATTTATCGCCAATATGTTCTAGCTCAATTGTTTGTGAAGCTTTGTTGATTACCAGTGTACCTGTAGCTGCTCCTTCGTAATTAGGATTAGTAATAGTAGCCGAAACCTGATAGGTTCCGGCATTGGTAGGTGCAAAAGAAGTATTGTTGTAGGCTACATTAAATAATAAACCGGCTGGCGAGGTAGTGGCTATTACTGATGTAGGCGTACCTGTATAGGTCTGTTGTGTGTTTGTCAAAAGTATCGTGGCCGCAGCCTTACTTATCGTAAATATTCCTTGTGCTTTTCCTTTATAGTTAGGATTGTTGATGGAAGCGTTTACTGTATAGATACCTGCATTGACTGGGGTCGTAGCCAAATCATTATATGATAAAGAGACAGGCAAACCGGCAGGAATAGTTTTAGTAGAAGGAATTAAAGCAATACCACTATAGGTCTGGGTAAGCTCTCCGAGGATAATAGAAGCTTCAGCTTGGTTGATTGTAAGTGTGCCCGTAATTGTGCCTTGGTAAGCTGTATGTTCAATAGTAGCCGTAACTTCATATACCCCTGCATTTACTGGCAAAGCGGATGATTGGTTGTATAAAACAGTTACCGGCAAATTAGCAGGGTTGGTATGTACTTTTACAGATTTTGGCAGACCATCATATGTATAAGTAAGCTCGCTTAGTGTAATAATGGGTGTTACCGTGAAAAGGGAGCTACTCTCTCCGTCACCAGTTCCGGTAATAATCCGGATAGTGCCTTTACCGGCATTGGCAGGAACAATGGCAGTAAGTTGTGTGTTGGAGTTTATTGTAAATTCAGCTGGAGTGTCATTAAAATAAACGGCTGTAGCTCCCTGAAAATGCAACCCCTTAATGATAACTGTTGAACCCGGTATTCCACTTTCAGGGCTGAAACTGTTAACAATTGGTGCCGGTATAGATCCGCCAATGCAGCTTAAGGTGGCTACCCAGCCTGCTTTGTTAATAATATCATCAGAGACAAAATAGAATGTTAGCTGTCCTGCAGAATTTTTAGCTGTAATAACAGGTGGTAAAGTAGTGCCAGTGTATTTTCCAATAAAAGGGGCGCTGGTGGTTGCTCCGTCGTATATCATCAGGAAGTCGTAGTCTTTCTCCAGATCAAAGGAAGAAAAAGTAATACTCAATTTACTGCCCGGAGTAGAAGGACTAAAAGTCATGGTGGTTTTACGTCCGTTACCATAATTGGCGGCTCCACCCGGATCTAAAAATACTGCTTGGCAAGTAGCTATAGTGTTAGTTTCCATAGTAATGGTAGGCTGACCTATTGCTGCGTTTGCTACGTTACTAAAACCGGAAAGAACTTGACCATTTTGCGTTCTTACCCGGTAATAATATAAGGCGTTTGATAATATGCCTTTATCTGTGTATCTAGTAGTATTTGCTCCAATAGTGGCGATTTTTACAAAGTCTTGAGCCAGCTTGAGCGACCGTTCTATAACAAACCCTGTTTCATTGGTAGCGTTATCCGTCCAGGAAAGCTCAACTCTTGTAGCGCTTGCTGTAGCTGTAAGAAGGGATGGGGCAGACTCCATGTCGTACACGCCTACAGCATACCAGGCATTCATCGTCTGTAAAGTTTCATTAGAATTTTCACCAAACAAATCTATAGCTGCTTGTATGGAGAATTTACGCATGTCTGCGTATTTAGAATTTGATGTCAGGTAGATACTTTCTGTGCGGTAAGCTATCTGGGCCGCTTTCTGCATAGTAATGCCACTTACAGCGAAGGCATCTCCATGATCATTTACTCCACTTTTGCCTACACTCAATATATAAAACCAATGATTTAGCACCCCACTGTTAATATGTACTCCTCCATTGTCAGCTATGCCAGTATACCAGTACTGGCCTTGATAGGTGTCAGGTTGCAAATATTCTTTCGGGTTGCTCATTGAACGGAAGGCCACATTCGTTTCTTCGCCAAGTAGCCATGTTTTTTTGGAAGGATCGGCGTAATACTCAATGGTGGCAGCCCATATATCGCTAAATCCTTCATTGAGTGCTCCCGGCTCGTATGAATAGACAAGGCGGGCAGTGTTTTCGCAAATTGCATGGCTTATTTCATGGGCTACTATATCTAATGTAACAAATGGTTGTACTACTATACCATTGTTGGTACCTCCGTCTCCATAGGTCATGACTGAACCGTTCCAAAAGGCATTTGAGTAATTTTTGCTGTAGTGCACATAGTTCTTAATTTTTTTCCCATTGCCATCAAAACTATTTCTCCCATGTACATTTTTAAAGTAATCATAGGTCATCATGGCTCCCCAGTGTGCATCTAAGGCGGCATTATCTTTTAAATCTGTATTGAATTCAGCAGCTGTCCAGTTATTGTCTTTATCAAAAAAATCAACAGCAAATGAATAAGAAGTGCTATTGCGGAGATTATAGGTTTCTATGCCGGTACCTCTGGTATAATCACGTAGCCGGTGGGTAGTATCCCGTTTTTCTGTCTCTATATTTTTGGTTCCACTGTATCTGGTCGCAGCTATGCCGGTGGCATGTTTAATAATAGCATCCTGGTGAATAATTCTGCCATCGTGTGCATTTACATATAGATAGGCTCTGCTTAATGGCTCATGTGCATATATGTCGAACTTATAGGCTAAAGCCATTTCATTTTCTACATCTCTCTTGCCGTTTATAAAAACTTTGCATATAACTAATTCACCCTTAGGCAAATAGGTAGCTTTTGTATTTTTCTCCTGTACTTTCAATGCTGCTTCCTCTTCCGGTATTTGCCACTTATATGTTCTAGCTCCTACATGTTGCAAGGCATGTTGTAGGGCTGTTTCTTCCGTAAGCGTAGGCTGTGTGTTCAGTTCTTCAGCTATACTATATTTTTCTCCGCTTACGGAGGAGAGCAGGCCGTTCTTTTTAAGAATATTATAAACGCCATACTCTACTTTAACCCCTTGATGATATTGTTGAACGCGCTCATGGATGAACCCTGAATAGTCTTTGGTAGAATGCTGGAGTACAAGTTTACTTTTTTTACTTAGTCCTAGTTGCTGTTCAATGGTATACTTGGAGGGAGCAAGTTTGGCAGCATTTTGTGTAGAGAAACGCAGGAGGATAGCTTCATTCTTTCCGGTAGGAACAGTTTGTGCGTATAAGGCTCCGCAAAAGAGATTGACTACCAGACATACTAAACCGTAGATATTTTTCATTAATTCTTTACTGATACACCTTTTCTGATTTTATCTCTCTGAATGACCAACGCTTTTTCCATGCTGGTAAGAGTTAATTATTGTCTGGTTTTAAGCTCTTTGTATATTCTTATATTCTTTTTGATTAAAAAAAGTAAGTAATCTTACATGAAGCTTACAGCTTTGAGGTGCCCAATGATGGTTTAGCGGACGAGTAGCCAGAAGTAGTTTTGTTGCGACAAAAACTGAAAAATGAGGAATATATTAGCTGGGAGTGTGGAAAATTGGCAAATAACCGTAGTTTTTACTTTGCTTGAAAAGGTTTAGGAAGAGTAATAGGGTGTTATAAAAATCATTCAGATTACCCCGGAAATTATATAAATAAGTAACTTCGTAAGAAATGCACAATAATTGCTCACTAGTAGAGGGACTATTCTGATAGGTATTTGAACAGTAAAGCCTGTTTTATTTGTTCAAAAATAGACTTATCCTTCATTTTTATGCGGAATGCTTGAAGTCGGCAGCTAGTTAATTGCAGTATGTCTAAGAAATATGTGTTTTTGTTAATTGGGATTCTGGTAATAGGATGCATTGCCACAGCCAGGTATTTTATATATTATGGAAGTGCAGGCGCTGAAGAATTCCAGCTAGAAGTTATCTACAACCGGGTTGCTGAAGAATTAAAAATTGTAGAAAAAGAAACCCAGCTAGTAAAAAAACAGCTGGAGAGTTTACCACAATTTTCATATACCAGTGCATATACTCCTACCAAGTATCCGTATTATGTGTTTACTGATGGGAAGCTTGCTTTTTGGTCAGATTACCGCTTTGTGCCTCCCTATAGCTCCATTAGTGGAAATTACTCCCTGAAAACTTTTAATCTGACTAATGGAACTTATCTGGTAAACCGCAAGGGCTTTGTAAAAGATAATACGATTATTGAAATTTTTTCGCTGCTGCCTCTAAGTAAAAAATATAAAATAGAGAATAACTACCTGCAGTCTACGCTCAATAGAGATATCATTCCTTATAAAACTTTCGAAATTGCCACCGAATCTGTAGAATATCAGCATCAGCACCCTATTTACTCACCATCCGGGCAGTTGTTATTTTTGGTGCAGATGCCAGACCAGGGAGTTAATACACAACAGTTAGGGTACTTGCTAGCCGTCATTAGTATTATTATAGGGCTTACTTTCATTAGCTGGCGGGTAGTCATATGGCTTAACCGGCTCGAGCAGACGCGCAGTTACGAATGGGGGTTTCTAATACTGGCTGCTTATCTGTTTTCTCTCCGGGCGGCCATGCTGTATTTTAACTTTCCGAATGTATGGGTAGAACTTGATTTGTTTAATTCCAAATATTATGCATCATCTCCTATCAATCCTTCGCTTGGCGATTTGCTGCTGAATGTAATAGCTGTTGCCGTACTAATGGTTTATGCAATTACTTACTTTTATAGAAGCCGGCTATATCATTACCTGATTAAGCTGCCAGTATACATTTGTATTGGACTTTCCATGATTCTGGTTATTCTCAGCAACTGGGTCTTGTATCTGCATTTCGATGTATTGCATAATATATATTTGCACTCCCAGTTAACACTTGACATTACAGCCAGTATTGAATTTTCTTTTTTTAAAATTATATGCATCGTCATATTTGTGCTCACCTCTGGCATTTATTTTATAGCTATTCACCAGATAGGAAGTTTGTTTATCCGGATAAACCGGGGAAGTGAAGTAAAGCCTGTGATCTGGATAGTGATGGGGGCAGCTTTGTATTTAGTAATTAGCTATCTGGTAGATATTTATTATCCTTTTGTAGTCGCCTGCAATACTATATACCTCATTACTATATTCCACTTCCGGTTGCCCAAATCGCTTTACCGCTTTAAATATTCCACTTCCATCTATTTATTTACTACCGGGTTAATATGTGCTGCTATAGGTGCATATGCAGTGTATAATTTAGAACTTAGAAAAAATGTTATTAACCAGCAGCGGTTTGGTACCCAGTTGCTTACAGAAAAAGATATTTTAGGTGAGTATTATCTGACACAGGCTTCCAACCTCATCAAAGATGATCCGCTAGTAAAAGCCAGGCTTATCGGAGGTTCTTTTATTGCCCCAGATGTAGTTGAACAAAAAATTAAGCGCCTGTATCTGAAGGGACACGTGTATGATAATTATGAGATAAATATACTGCTATTTAATGTTGCGGGCGAACCCATACAAGCCGCCAGTCAGGGCATGAATTACTGGGATTATCTGCTCCGGTACAGAAGGGAAAGATACAAAACCGATTACCCCAATCTCTTTTTTGTAAATGAACTGGGAGGTGATGTTGCCAAGGAATACATCAATATTATTCCCATTGAAATGGACCAGAATCCGGTAGGTTATGTAATTATCAACCTGAAACTGAAGCGTATTGTACCAGAGAATGTGTATCCGGAGTTGCTGGTAGATAAACGTTTTTCACAGTCTCCCGAGAGCCAGCAATATAGTTATGCAGTGTATAAATACAACAACATTCTGCATAGTGAAGGCATCTTTAATTACAAGAGATACTTGGATGCAACAGTGCTGGAAGACCCTGCCGCCCGAGATCCGGGTGTAATTGTGGGCGACTACCTGCATGTAATTGTAGACGGGGATGATGGCAAACGGGTGGTAGTCTCTACCTTGCGGTATCCGATAAAAAGCATTTTCTCTAATTTTTCATTTTTATTCCTCACACTCGTACTGATCATTGTGCTGTTTATTGTGGGGTATACCGTCTACTACAGATCATCTAAAATAGAAACAAGTTTTGCTACCAAAATTCAGATATACCTTAATTTAGCCTTTTTCCTTCCCCTGTTTGTGGTAAGTATTGCTACCATCAGTATTGTTAGTTCTGCCTATACCAAAAACTTAAATACCCTCTTTCTGAGTAATGCCGAAAATGTAAGCAACAATCTGCGAGCTTATATAGATGGATTTGAGAAAGATAAGATATCTCACGATGAGTTGGTTTTGAAGCTAAACCAGATTGCCCGGTATTCCGGCTCGGATGTAAATATTTTCGATAACCAGGGCAGGTATATTGCCTCCAGTCAGCCACTAATTTATGAAGAAGGCATACTGGCTCAGTACATCAATCCGGAGGCTTATATAAAACTGGTAGACCTGTATGAAAAACAAGTAATGCTGGCAGAATCAGTAGGCACATTAAATTACAATTCTGTCTATGTAGGCTTGCGTACGTACGATAAAGACCGGCTGATAGGCATAGTCAGTATTCCTTTTTTCGAATCGAAGGCAGCATTAAACCGGCAGATCATTGAAGTGCTTTCAACCATTATGAACATATTTACGGCCATATTTATATGTTTTCTGATATTTTCTTACTTTGCTTCTCAAATGCTTACCGTACCCTTGCGGCTCATTACCCAGAAAATCCAGAAGACTTCTCTGCATAATTACAACGAACCGCTGGAATGGGAATCTGATGATGAAATAGGTCTGTTGGTAAACGAATACAACCGGATGCTGGTAAAACTCGAAGAAAGCAAGCAAGCTTTGTCGCGAAGTGAAAAAGAATCAGCCTGGCGTGAAATGGCTCAGCAGGTAGCTCATGAAATTAAAAATCCGCTTACTCCCATGAAACTAACCTTACAACATTTGCAACGCAAACTGCTGAATGGGGGAGAAGTAGTAAAAGACCAGGCTGAAAAGTCGTTCAATACCCTGCTGGACCAGGTAGATACCTTAAATGATATAGCTACTTCTTTTTCAGCTTTTGCTAAAATGCCTATTCCTAAAGAAGAATTATTTGATATAGCTGGCATTTTAAAGAAAACTGTGGAACTATACAGCAACGATGCAGATGTAGAAATACTAACCGATATACCTCCCGGAGACTTTTTTGTAAAAGGCGATCAGCAAATGATGAGTCGGATATTTACTAACCTCATTCTGAATGGTATCCAATCGGTGCCTGCCGGCCGGAAACCAGAGATAACGGTAAACATGCAAAAAAGCAATAATTTCATACGTATAGAAATACATGACAATGGGAAGGGTATTTCTGAAAGTATCCGCAATAAAATATTTATCCCTAACTTTAGTACTAAATATGCTGGTTCTGGTATAGGACTAGCTTTAGCTAAACGTGGAGTGGAACATGCCGGAGGTAAAATCTGGTTTGAAACGGAAGAAGAACAGGGAACTTCGTTTTTTATTGAGTTACCACTCCTGCCGTATCTGGAAATAGCAAATGCATAATCCTCCTTACAGAAAACACTTGCCAATACTGGGTCTACACCTCCTGTCCGTTGTTTTCTTTGCTTCCACATAAGCTTATATGCACATTTATACCTTTGTTCATGCTATTGCGGATTATTCTATGTGCCATATTATTTCTTTGTCTTGTCTGCCGGACGCAAGCACAGGTATCTAACTACCGGCTTAAGTGGGTAAAGCGGAGCGAGCAGTGGACACCAGCAGATTCTCTTTCTATCTTTCCGGCTAGCATACAGGTTGTACATCCGGCAGGTGCAGCTTTGCCATTTGTATATAATACTCAGAAAAATTCGTTTGTCTGGAATGACTCCTCTGCAGCAGATTCTGTGTTAATCAGTTACCGGGTGCTGCCCTTCCGCATAGGAAATCTCCAATACCACCGGAACCCGGCCAGTTACGACAGCAATGCTTTTTATCAGGATGAAAAAATACGCCGTCATGCATTGCCCGAAACCCGTGAAGAGTTTTTTGCTACCAAAGGCATTAACAAAACAGGCAGTATCAGCCGGGGCATTTCCATGGGCAACACCCAGAATGTGTTTGTAAATTCTGCCCTGAATCTGCAGCTGGAAGGTCAGCTTTCGGATAATGTGCATCTGCTGGCAGTTATCTCCGATCAGAATGTACCTTTTCAACCTGAAGGAAATACCCAGCAATTGCAGGAATTTGATAAAGTATTTGTACAGCTTTCGGCTAAGAAGAGCCGCCTAATTGCTGGCGACTTAGTATTGCAACAGCCTCTCTGGCAGCAGCACAGTACTCAACCATCCCATTTTCTCAGGTATTATAAAAATGTTCAAGGGGGCCAGGCCGAAGCCAGTTATACAATAGGTAAGCGAGTACAGGCCCAGACGTCGGCAGGTATAGCTATCTCTAAAGGAAAGTTTGCTTCTATGCTGGTGGAAGTATCCGAAGGGGTGCAAGGCCCTTATAAACTTAGAGGCCCTGCAAACGAAAAGTTTATTATCATCTTAGCCAATTCGGAGAAAGTATATCTGGATGGGCGTTTGCTGCAAAGAGGCTTTGATTATGATTATATTATAGATTATAATCTGGCGGAAATCACGTTTAACACCAATACAGTAGTTACCCAGTTTTCGCGGGTACGGGTAGATTTTGAATATTCTGATAGAGTATATAGCCGCTCCATTGTTAACACCTTTCACCGGCAGCAAATGGGTAAGCTGCAGTTGTTTGCCAATTACTATAGTGAAAAAGATAACCCTCGCAACCCAATTGCTATAACATTAACTGATGCTGATAAACAATTGTTAAGCGAAATAGGAGACAGTTTGCAAAAGGCCGTAGTATCGGGTGTTACGTTGCTGGATACCTATACGCCCAATCAGATTCTGTATGAAAAAATAGATACTACCCTTGATAATACCTTATTTACTATATACAAGCAATCTGCTAATGCACAAACTGCGTTATACCAGCTTCAATTTTCTGATGTAGGGATTGGCAGAGGAAATTATTTGCAGAAAAATACCACAGCTAACGGAAAAGTTTTTGAGTGGGTAGCCCCACAAAATGGGATTCCTCAGGGGCAATACGAACCAGTAAGATTAATTTCTACACCTGCCAAAAAACAGATGGTTACCATGGGGGCAGAATATCAGGTAAGTCAAACAGAGAGTATATACAGCGAAATAGCCTTTTCTGACAGAGATATCAATCTATACTCTCCTTTGGATGCTGCTGATAACAAAGGTGCTGCTTTTAAAGGAGGTTATAGTAACCGGGGCAAAACAATTAACTTTTTACCGAAGTATCAGTGGATAGGCAGTATAGATTATGAATTTAATGGAAAGAATTTTCAGCCTATAGATCGCTTCCGCGACATAGAATTCGACCGCGACTGGAGTATTCGCATTGATACTGCCCAGGCAGATGACCAGATCTTCCATGCGATGGTGGGTATCCGGAAAGGGCAGCTACCAGCAACAGATTCAACTCAACTTGGTATACCTACTTCCTATTATGCAGACGATAAACTAATCTACCGGTTTGGCTTTCGCGACAGGGGGCCTTTTATTAATGGGACACAGCAGCGGGTAGAAGCCGCCAAAAAAATTGGAAATTTACAGCTAAATGCAGATATGTTTCTGCTTCATACCACCCGCCTGCACGATATTTCTACATGGCAGCGTTTACAGGTAAATGCAGCTTACCATACCAGGTACCTTATTCCAGGCTATAGCTATAGCTTAGATAAAAACAAACTCAGCAGCCTTGCCAGAAAAGATTCTGTCATAGGTACGGCTATGAATTTTGAAGCACACCAGTTCTACTTGAAAACCCCGGATACGCTAAAAACCAGATTTACCACAGATTATTCTATCAGACAAGATTACTTTCCGGTAGAGGGCAAACTGATAAAAAACACATTTGCTCATACGGGGAATATAGGTTTACAAACCACTATACGGCAACAAAATGTAGTACATCTGTTATTCACATACCGCACAGTAGAATACCAAAGAAATGTAGAAAATACGCGGCCAGAGGAAAACTTAATGGGCCGCATCGACTGGAATGGCAACTGGTTTTCTAATCATATCCGTTCTGAGCTAACCCTGGCCGCCGGTACAGGCCGCGAATTAAAAAGAGAATATGTTTTTTTACCGGTACCTGCCGGAGAAGGCACCCACACCTGGCGCGACGATAATACAAATGGACTGCAGGAACTCAATGAGTTTTACGAAGCAATCAATCCGGATGAAAAGAACTTTGCCAAATTTTTTGTGCCTACCGACCAGTATATACGTGCCTATACTAATAACCTTACCTACCGCCTGAATATTACTGCGCCCCGGCATTGGCAAGAGCAAGGGGCCTTAAAAGATGTTTTATCCAGGTTATCTGCTGTTTCTTCCTGGGTAGTGAACAAAAAGATTACTGACAATAACCTAGTAAGCCGTATTACGCCTTTTACAGCTCACTTGCCAGAGGCAAATATACTTTCTACACAAGATGCCTTGCGTACCACAGTATTTTATAACCGGGCTAGTCCGCGCTACGGTTTTGATATAAACCTGTTTCGCACAGCCAACAAGCAACTGCTTACCAATGGCTTTGAGTCCAGAGGCGCTACAGAAGTAAAATTAAATACCAGACTAACTGTACATAAAGATATAAGTATCCGGACATCGCTGGGGAGAGGACTAAAAAATAATGCATCTGATTTTCTAACGGATCGAAACTATCAGATTTTTTCCCAGCAGCTAAGTCCGGAAATTGCTTATCAGCCAAGCGCTGGCTTTCGGTTATCAGGTTTGTATTTGTATGCGCTAAAGAAAAATAATACCGCAGAAGATTCGCCTGAAAAAGCTGTTTCACACCAGTTTGGCCTGGAGGCCAGGTGGGCAAAGGTTTCTAAACGTACATTATCTACGGGCATAAAATATATTCAGATAGCCTATAATGGGCAAATAAATACCCCTCTGGGTTATGAAATGCTGGAAGCACTGCGTCCGGGCAGCAACTGGAACTGGTCGTTTAATTTGCAGCAAAAATTAACCAATGGCTTGCAGGTAAGTTTTCAATATGAAGGCCGCAAATCAGAAGCGCAGCGGCTTATTCATATAGGACGAATGCAAGTAGCAGCCTTATTCTAGCTTTCTCTCTATACGAAAATGCTCACATTTAGTATGTAGGCTGTATTTTTATTTGAACAGCTTATATACTTTCACATTCGTTGCTTTAAAGTAACAGATGTGATCCAGAATATTCGCTTAAGCAGCTATATGAAGCTATTATTTAAATGGGAGGTATACTAAAAAAATATTTTCTTTGCAAGAAAAAAATAACCTTTTTATAACTATGCCGTAAAAGGTAGAGTCATATTAATAAAAGATGAAGGCTAAATAAAAAAAGCCTTTTAAATGAAATTCATAAACACTTAAACCTTAAAACAGAAAGTAAATTTATGAAAAAGATATTTTTAGTATTAGCTGTAGCCGGATATATGTCGGCTTGTGCACCAACTTCACAAACAACTTCTAGCACTGGAACAACAACTGATGGAACTACTACAGATGGTAGCACTTCGGATAGTAATACCTCTGATAGTTCTGTTACCGGAACTTCAGGAACAGATACTAATAATTCCAGTACAAGTGATAGCAATGCAAGTACTACTGACACTACGTCTACAAGCAGCAGTGATATGAACAGCTCTAGTACGACAGATTCAGATATGGAATCTGCAGATAGTACCAGCACTCAAAGTTCTAGCTCAACCGATATGGCTACTTCTAGTAGCACATCTGAAACAGACGTAATGGGATCTAGTACTACAATTACTATGGATCAGTTACCGAAAGCAGTTCGTGATGCCTATATGAAAATGCCAGGCCATGAGAATGCCAGCGGAGAAAAAGTATATCAAGTAAAAACTTCCGAGCATCCAGTACTTTATAAAATAGAAGGTACTTCCGGAAGCACTGACTATGTACATTACTTTACTCCCGAAGGTAACGAAGTACAAATGGATAACAAGAAGTAAAAAATAGGAAATAAGTAACCAATAAAAAAGCTGCTCATTTATGAGCAGCTTTTTTATTGGTTAACATTTTGTTTTTCCTAAACAAATGAATAACCTGTAAGCAAATATTCTTACAGCAATCCGTACTTGTTAATACGTAAGCATAGAAATACTTGAAACTAGAAGGTGGATACTATAAAACATACGTGGGTGACAGCAATAATGTATCACCGGAGACAAAACCCCCGGACTTTAAAAAATAGCAAATTACCGTATAGAAAAAATCAGAATTAGTTAAGATAGTTGTCAATAATTCAGATAATGCACATACCAGGTTTTAAACTCTACATCTTCTTCGTATTCATCATCGTATTCTTCTTCATAAATGTTACCATAAGGTAAAGCATTAAACAAGGTGTCATAAACTAACTTATACGCTTCATTGGTAGATAATTCATCTTTATGCGTACGTTGTTGCCCTACTAATTGAATCATTTGGGGTTTAAATTTTTCCAGCCACATTCTGGTTATCAGGCCATATTCGTCTATGTCCTTGTTTGTTAGATTGATGATTTGCAGATAAAGATCTTGCAACCGTGGCTCTTTAGCAGTAAACTCTCTGAATTTTTCGAGTCGCTGGCGTTTGATTAGATGCATATAGATTGGCTTTAAGGTGGTATGGTAGTTTTATACTCCTAGACTGCTGTAAAATGTTGCATAATTTCGATTTATATTATAAATAATTGCGTAAAATACTTACTAAAATGAATATTATTTCGAAAATGCAAAGAAAATGGCATTTATAAATGTTGCAATAAATTACTTAAAATACAGCAACATCCATATGTTTTTGAGAGTTAGTATGAATCCGGTAGGGATTGAATGAACAGATAAGCGTAACCAGTGCGGCGATACAATAGAATAGCTTGGTAAGACATGAACTTAGTAAGCTGCTATTTTTTCATATATAAGTTATAACTAAAAATTCTATTTTTGAAATAAGTAGGAAAAAAATTTTACATGTGAATTTTTTTTAACGTACAGAGAGTTATGCTATCTAAAGTAGATCCGGTTTACAGGTACGAGGTTAAGGAGATATTTTTTCTTTAAAACCTGTTCTGCTGCTCAACTATCGGCTACTTTTGCATGTTGCTATAATTATTACACGTTAATTCTTACTTATCAGCCATATGTTTGTAGACATTGAACAATTACCCTCTGCAGCTAAAGTGTGGATTTACCAGGCAAATAAGCCTCTGGACAATTCTACACAGCACTATATTCTAGAGAAAACCAAAGCTTTTATCGAGAGCTGGGATAGCCACGGACGGGCTTTGAAAGGTTCGGCGGCCATTTATTATAGTTATTTCCTGATACTTGCTGTAGACGAGGCCCATGCCGGTGTCAGTGGTTGCTCCATCGATAAATCCGTGCACTTTATAAAGGAGTTGGGCCAGGAGCTTAATATAGACTTCTTTGACCGCACCCGGCAGGCATTTATCCAGAATGGAGATATTATTGTGGAAAATTTCAAGAATTTGAAAACCCACATTAATGTTGGAATGATTAAAAGAGATACACTTACCTTTGACAATACAGTAAGTAATCTGGAAGAATTTTATTCTTCATGGCAGGTTCCTGCCAGTCAATCATGGCTAGCCAAGTACTTTGCATAAGATGTCCTATTACAGGTATTAACTAAAGCAAAAGCTATACAGCAAAATAAAGGTAAAGTACCTTCACGTGTACTGTCAGAAAACCCGGTAATGTCTTTATATAAGATTTGCCGGGTTTTCTGTATACCAATTCCTGGGCGGCAGGCGTTTAAATAATACAAAAAAATACGTAAATTGTAGAAAATATTGCCACTTTCTTCAAGGTTAGTTAATCGAGTATGAATAAAAATAGTTTATATGTTCTCTGCCTCTCTTTGTTCCTGGCAGCAGGCTGCAACTCTGCTCTGCAAAGTTTTAAAAAAGGGGAGAAGAAATTTAAGCAAGGCGAATATCAGGTAGCCATAGGATATTATGAAAAGGCAAAAGCTAAAAACTTTGCTCCTGCCCTCGTTAATTCTTCTATTGCCTCGGCTTATCGGCTTACCAACCGGATCGAAAAAGCTGCCCCATATTATAGTGAAGCCCTTTCTTCCGGAAGCAAAGAAGATTCAACCTTATTTTATTATGCCTATGCTTTAAAAGCACAAGGAAATTATAAGGAATCGGCCAATCAGTTTGAACAATACATTAAGACTGGTAAAAACCTGAAAAATAAGGCAATGGCGCGGAAAGAGTTAGAAAATCTGCCCAAAATAGAGGAGATTTTAAAGGATAAAACCTTTTATGAAATTGAAAACTTAAGTCTGCTTAATACATCTGCTTCCGAATATTCTCCTGCATTACAAAGCGATACACTTGTGTTCTCTTCATCCCGTAAGAGCAATGTGTACAAAGCTACCGGTACAGGCTTCGATGGATTATATACTTATAATCTAAATTCAAAAGCAGATTCAGTAGCTCAAACCCAAGATAACATAAAACTGTTTAGCAATGCTATTCATATGGAGAATGTAAATGAGGCATCGCCTACATTTTCCCGGGATGGTAAGACCATGGTTTTTGCCAGGGGGAATACCGGTAAGCGGAAGGGCTCCAGAGATGTAGATTTATATATCTCCAGATTTAAAGATGGAAAATGGACGGAACCTGAAATGCTGCCTATTAGCAAGCCTGATTCCTGGGATGCATGTCCGGCTCTCTCAACTGATGGAAAAACCTTATATTTTGCTTCTAACCGGGAAGGTGGCCTGGGGGGTATCGATTTGTATCGGGCTACCTCTGACGGTAGTGGCAGGTTTGGCCGTGTTGTTAATATGGGCTCGGAAGTAAACACTGCAGGCAATGAAATGTTCCCTTATGTATCGGATGATGGCAAACTTTATTTCTCTTCGGATGGGCATCCTGGTCTGGGCCGGTTAGATATTTTCGTGGCTACGCGGAAAGAGGGGGTAATTACTGTGAAGAACATGGGTGTGCCCCTAAACTCACCCTCTGATGACTTTGGCATCGTATTTAAAGACCCGCAATCAGGCTATTTTTCTTCCGACAGGGAAGGAGGCAAAGGGAATGATGATATTTACTCCTTTGTTGACAAAACACCAGATTATAAAATTGTAAACTACTTCCTGGCTGGCGTAACGGTTACCCGAAATCCACAGACAAACGAAGAAGAAATATTAGGGAGTACTAAGATCCGCTTTATGGAAGGCGAAAAAGTAATAGGTGAAACTACCACTGCTGCTGATGGCGCATTTAAATTTAAAGTACAGGAAAGTAAAAACTATACAATTGTCGCAGAAAAACAAACATACTTTACCAGACGTGAGTTTTTCTCTATGTCTGGCAAATCAATTCCGCAAGAGCAATTGGTAAAACCTGTAACGGACACTACCTTTCATATAAAAGTACCTTTGGATAAGGTAGAGGTAAATAAAATATTTGTGGTAGATAATATTTACTATGATTTAGATAAGTCAGAAATCCGTTCTGATGCTGCCGAAGAACTAGACAAGCTGGTAGATTTTCTACAGGATAATCCTAACATTAAGATTGAGCTGAGTTCTCATACTGATATACGGGCAGCCGATGACTATAACATGAAACTTTCTCAACGAAGAGCTGAATCGGCCGTAAATTATCTCATTCAGAATGGGATTGAGAGTAGCCGTATTACAGCCAAAGGCTATGGTGAGACACGGTTGATCGTACAAAATGCAGAGACCGAAGAGGAACATCAACGTAATCGTAGAACAGAAATTAAAATTCTGGAAGTAAATTAATCAGACAAAACACTATCAAAATGGGTGAACTTGGCAACTGGTTCACCCATTTTATTTTATACCATGTTGGTTATCTATGGAAAAATTTAAAGTTTGCTAAAATGAATTATTCTGATGCTTATATTAAAATAATACAATTTATATACCTTATTTTGTGAATGTAATTAAATTAAGTGTAAATCAATATTTATAACACAAATAACTATAGATCAGCTATGTATTAATGGTATAATTGTATTATACTAAGCAAATATTTACACTGTAATTGTTTGGGATAATATGTAAAAAATCCATAAATATATGAACTTGGCTCGATGTTTTTGTGTTAGATATGTATGCAAGAAAAGGTTGAAAACAAACAAATTTCGCTGTTTCCATCAGAGGTGGAAAAGCAAGAGCAGCCGGGAGATGAAAGCTGGAAAAAATCTATTCCGGCACAGGTTTTCCTGAATCATTTCTTCGGCATAAGCTATCATATAGAACAATTGAGAGAGGTGCATGGGCTGCATCAGAAAATATATTTTGTTAACCATAAACCCTCTTTGAGTTCTAAGGACATGGAACAAATCAAAAAACATTTGATTAATTCCTGGAGCACAGAATATGCATTGCGGTCTACAGCTCAGCTGGGAGACTCTAATTATTTACGCAATGCCTTACACTGGACTTTTCCACAAGCGTACTATAGTGTGTGTGAAGGGTTAGAGGCTTTTTTATATACGTTGGGTATAACCAGTACTAATGAGGAAGTAATTAGGCGGGAAGTAGGGCGGCTAGTAGTTAAAGGGTATTATCCTCATCCGGTAGCTTTTTATGCAGCCGGACATTATGGCGATTTTAAAGTGCACCGCTTGCCCCTATCTGATTATAAACCAAGTTTAAATTTAGCTGGTAAAGAGCTGGAAGCACAAGCTCAGATCGGACAATTTCTCCGTACTACCCGGAAGCTGCGTGCCAAGAGTGTAAGGCAGCAGGTACAGGCAAACCCTACCCTTGCTTTGCGTAGTAAGCGTACCGGGCAAATTGTAGAAAAATTTAGTCAGAGCCACTGGAATCAATTAACCTGGCGGTTCGGCTATACTACCTTCTTTGATTTACTTGGCCGTTTGCGTATATCAGCAAACCACCGGGAGATAGAACGGTTTGTAGAAGCAGAAATAGATTTTAAACTATTTCATCAGTCATTGCTAACCATTGTAGATTACCTGAACCAGATTCATGAAAGTTATATAGCTCAGGCAATGGGTCTGGAGGCTTACAAGAAGTGGGTAGAGTCATTGCCGGCTCATTTATCCAAAGGATTTGTGGAGAAAAGGTTGGTTCATACTATTGAGCCTTTGCTTGTCCTGGCCAATGAAGTTTCTTCTACTGAAGAAAATAATCTGGGATTGTCTGCATAAGCCATTTACTAAAATTTTTAAAAGGGGCCACATATATGGCCTTTTTTTGTTTTGTAGGTAATAAGATATACTTTGAAGGCTTTATCTTATGGCTTTCTGCAAAAGACTGTATTATCTACTTTTTTTATACGCTCAGAATAGAGAATAAACTTTTGAATAGCATTAGTTGTCTAAAACCATAAAATTAAAATATGATTATGAAAATTTTTACTGTAGATGCCTTTACAGACAAACCTTTCGCCGGAAATCCTGCAGCGGTATGTTTAGTAACTAAACCTGTAAGTGAAACCTGGATGCAGCAGGTAGCTCAAGAAATGAATTTGTCGGAAACAGCCTTTGTATTCCCAGGAAAAGACGGATTCAACCTACAGTGGTTTACCCCAGCTACGGAAGTTGATTTGTGTGGCCATGCTACGTTAGCTACCGCATTCGTTCTGTGGGAAGAGAATATTCTTGGCCGGAATGAAACTGCCCGCTTTTATACAAAAAGTGGTCTGTTAACAGCAAAATTGCAAGGCTCCTGGATTGAACTGGATTTCCCTGCAGAGCCTGCAAATGAAGCCGAAGCACCTCAGGCATTAATAGAGGCCCTTGGTATACAACCTTTATATACTGGCAGGAATCGGTTCGACTATATTGTTGAAGTAGCATCAGAGCAGCTAGTGGAGCGTATACAACCGGACTTTGCTATGTTGGCCAAAGTACCTGCTCGAGGTGTAATGGTAACAAGTAGAAGTGACCAG
Organism: Rhodocytophaga aerolata; assembly: GCF_030503435.1. Lineage (GTDB taxonomy): Bacteria > Bacteroidota > Bacteroidia > Cytophagales > 172606-1 > Rhodocytophaga > Rhodocytophaga aerolata. The sequence goes on along the minus strand of NZ_JAUKPO010000003.1, from coordinate 166,994 downwards.
CACTCCGTTGACTTTGTTTCCAGGTTTTTTGGACCAGCTGCCGGAGTTAATGAAGATCCGGTGACGGGTTCAGCTCATTGTTGTTTGGGCCCTTATTGGCAGAAAAAAATGAATAAAGATAGCTTTACAGCTTACCAGGCATCCAGTAGGGGAGGAGTAGTAAAATTGCAGGTTGTGAAAGAGCGGGTAAAATTAATTGGACAAGCTATAATTATTATGCGTGGCGAACTAACTGTATAAAAATACTTATCATAACAAGAGCCTGTGCAGTAAAGTACAGGCTCTTGTTATTTAATAGAATGCTCGATTTAAGGTTTGGGAAAATACCGGGAGCTCAGCTTATTTACAATCTCCTGCACTTGTACAGAAATTGCCATAATTGTTTGGATATTTCGCTTATCTATGGCGTTTTGCAGATCCTGCTTTAAGCCGTCTGGAATGTCTTTTATCTTAGAAATGGTTTGATGCAGTTGAATGGCAGACTTAATCATCTTATTGTTAGCTAAGTGGCTAACCTGCGTATGATAGAGCATTTTCTGCTCAGCCATATAATAATTTACAAGAGCAAGGTTAAAGTTTTTAAATTCGTTTAAGTTTTCCATGTGGTGCGTAAATTAAGTGATCACTTGTGTTATGTATACAGCAGGCTAAAGCAATACTAGTTTTTCTACCTCGCCCCTTAATACTTTAAGTCCGATGGTATTGAATTTTACTCTAAGCAACCCGTCGGGTATAATATCTATCAAAATCCCTAATCCGTATTTAGGATGCGTTACAACATCGCCAATCCGGAATTTGTTTCCTTCATTATCTGTCCAGTCAAGTTCACTTTTATTCTTAGTTTCCTCCTTTGTCTCTGTTTTCGTCTCCATTGCCTCTTTCATTTCCGCAGAGGCTTGTGCAACAGGTTCACTTTTCAGCAAATGATCTTTTACACCGCTTATAGCTTCTAATAAAATATTTGCTTCTGCAGAAAGCTCAGCCCGGCTTTTAGGAGCATTTTTATGAATACCCAATAAAGAACTAACAGAATTTAATGATTTATCTTCAGCGTTGCTTAGGGTAGTAAGCGCCAAAGAAATTTCATCTATTGTTTTGTTTACCCGGTCAATTCTTAAGTTTTCATCATATTCTATATCCTGAAAACTGCGGATATCAAAAATCCGGTTAGTTAATGTATCTTTCAGTAATAAAGTTGGTAAATCAAACCCCTGTCTGATACCCAACTGATATAGCACTTCTGAGTTATTGGAGCTTAAATCACATATGGCAACTTCAGATGTAACGACAGCTTTTAAATCATTAATGCTTATATGCTTTAAACGATAAGTTGTTTGTAACCGTTGAGCAATGAATCCGGCTTTTATGCAGGCGGGTTTTATCATATATTCATATACTAAATTAAAATGCCCACTTTCATATGGCAGGTTATCATAAGCAGGCATTATAACTAAGCAAATTCTATCTCTATTCTCTTGTTCCTTACCCTCTGACTCGTACGCTAGATTCATAAAAAGTGAAGTAATTTTTTACAGCAAATTTAAGATTTATGGTTATAAGGCTATGCAATATTTGCATGATATTAATACAATATAACTGCTTTTATGTAACTATCGGCATAGGTACATATTCTCACCAAGCTAGGTATTGCTTGTTAAGAAACAGCTTGGCTTACTTAATAAGCCAAATAGATAAAATCATATCAAACTTCCTAAAATACAAAAGATAGTCAAGTAAAATATAGAATTGCAACAAAAAATTATATTTTATATAAATACTAGAAGGATTCAGCGTATAGAATGATCTATTGAGTTATACTGAAATTACTAATGCCTCGGTAAAAGTAAATACCAACTTTAACAGACAAACCGAAAGAACATTCAGTAAAAAGCTTACAAAAAATGGAGAGTTAAGTGTGTAAAAGTTGTGTAATATTTACATGCTTTTTTTAGAGTAGTTGGAGCTAAATTAGAACTAGGTAGTAAAGAGAAGAATATTAATAATTTCTGGAAACAGGTTAATCGAAGAAAATTAACTTTTAGTCGATAAAGTGATAAATTATATCGAAAATATACAAGGGAAGATATAGGTGCTTAAAAAATAGAGAGTAGGATTATTTTATGACAGACATAAAAAAAGTACTTACTCAGTAAGTACTTTTACTATAATTCCATCTATATTTTCCTGAATTGGAATCTGACAGGCGAGCCGACTATTATCTGTTAATTCGGGAAGGGTATCTAGCATATCTAACTCCTGGTCTTGAGGAGGGTTAAGTTGCTCGCTCCCCGACAGCACCTCCACGTGGCACGTAGCACATAAAGCCATCCCTCCACAAGTGCCTTGCACAGGATATTCACTTGCTTTCAGTACCTCCATTAAATTTAAATTGATTTCAGTAGGAATTTCCAAATGTTGTCTGTTCCCTGAAAAATCTTCTACATAAATGTTGATGATATCCATAGTAGTTTAAAAACTTTGTATACCATTTACGGTAGTGTATTTTAATGAATATTTCTGATTTGGATATACTACTTTATAAGCACTTTGAGCCATTAAAGCAGCTTCATGAAAGCCACAAAGAATCAATTTCAATTTGCCAGGGTATGAATTAATATCTCCAATAGCATATACACCTGGAACCGATGTAGAATAATCGAAAGTATCTACCGTAATGGCACTTTTATCTAGATTCAAACCCCAGTTTTCCAAAGGACCCAATTTAGGGCTCAAACCGAATAACGGAATAAAATAGTCAGTAGGTATTGTTTGAACCGATTTATGCTGGTCGGTAATAGATACACCAGTAAGTTTGCCATTACCCTCTATGGCATTAATATTGGATTTCAGCATCAAACGTATTTTTTTCTCTTTTGCAAGCTCCATTACTTTCTCAACAGAATCAGGAGCGCCTCTAAACGATTCGCTTCTGTGAACAAGCGTGAGTTCAGCGGCTACATCTGCTAAAAATACGGTCCAGTCTAAGGCTGAATCACCACCACCTGCGAGTACTACCCGCTTGTTGCGGTAGGTTTCCGGATTAATAACCATATATGTTACGCCTTTGCCTTCATACTGCTCTAATTGTGGTATTTCTGGTTTTCTTGGCTCAAAACATCCTAAACCGCCAGCAATTACTACTACTTTGCAGCTAACTTCTGTACCTGCCGAAGTAGTAAGATTAAACGACCCGTCTTCGTTTTTTACAAATTTTTCTACTCTTTCTCCTAAAGTAAAACTTGGCTTAAATGGCTCAATTTGCTCCATTAAGTTTTTTATCAGGTCTTCAGCTAATATAGTAGGATAGCCAGGTATATCGTAGATGGGCTTGCGGGGATATATTTCTGTTAATTGTCCGCCAATTTTAGGCAATGCATCTATTAAATGACAGCGCATTTTCAGTAACCCTGCCTCAAAAACTGCAAATAGGCCCACAGGGCCTGCACCAATAATGCAAATATCGGTTTGTATCATAAGGAATTAAGTGAAATGTAAAAAAGTAGCCTAACTAGCTACTACCTTGTTTGATAACAAAATTAACAAGAAATTGTCTCAAAAAAATTCAATTTATCCAATCTTTAAATGCCGCTGCCTTTTCACGGCTAATGTCGAGTTCGTTAAATAGGGGAGATCTAAGTTTAACTATAATTTTTCCGTTAAATCCATGGCGAATATGATCTACTGAGTTAAGGTGGATGATGTATTGGCGGTTTGCCCTAAAAAATTGTGCTGGATTCAACTGTTGTTCTACTTCATCCATCGTATGAAAATCTGCAATCATCTTCTGATTGTCGTACGTTACCAGGTAAATTAACTCATCTTTAATGAAATAGGCAATCCGTTCGGCTGGTACAGGAACCAAGGTATTTTTATAATGAGCCATAAACCGCTCTTTGTATTTTTTAGCAGGTTGAGCACTAGTTAAGTCCTGCAAAAGGGATTGTATGTGGCTCTGTAAATCAAAAGGCTGATTTATCTGTTTTATTTTCTTAAATTTTTCTAAAGCTACCTTTAGTTCAGTCCGGTCAATTGGCTTAAGCAAATAATCTATACTATTTACTTTAAATGCTTGAATGGCATACTCATTATAGGCAGTCGTAAAAATTACCGGACACTCTAGCTTTACATGGGTGAACAATTCAAAACTAACGCCATCCGAAAGCTGAATATCCATAAAAAGTAAATCTGGTTCCGGCTGTTTGCTGAACCAATCACGGGCGGCTGCCAAACCCGGCAATATAGCAACTACCTCTATTGTAGAATCAAGCTGTTGAATAAGTTTTTGTAAATCTTTGGCAGCTAAAAGTTCATCTTCTATAATGACGGTTCTCATAGGGTAATTACTGTTTTCAAAAGAGGATTTATTCAACTGGAAGGCTAAAATACATCTATTCCTATTCGTATGTTTGCCATCATAACAAAGGAATTTTTACTTCAAAGAATAACTCGTTTTCTAGGATTTCTACCTGATTTTTGGATAAAAAGCTGTAGAGTGTTTTCATGTTTTCTAACCCCAATTTGTTAGAAGTTTCAATAATACTTTTCCTCTGCAAATTATTTTTTATATGCAGGTACGAGTCCGCAGTAAACATATGAATAGTCAAGGGATTCTGTTCATTAACGATATTATGCTTAATAGCATTTTCAATCAATATCTGCAAAGTAACTGGTACTATTTGCTGGCTTCTGTCGTTTGGAGGTATGTTAATCAATATCCGCAGGCTTTCATGGAATCTGGTCTGGAGCAATGATACATAATTTTCAATGAAGGTAAGCTCTGTTTCCAGGCTTACCAGCTCTTTGTCTTTGTTTTGCAGCACGTAGCGGAATACTTTGGAGAGCTGCTGTAAAAAATCAGACGCCAGCTGCTGATTTTCAAAAATCAGACTATTCAGGGAGGTAAGGCTGTTGAACAAAAAGTGCGGATTAAGCTGGTTTTTTAAGTTGTCAAATTGTACCAAAGCTCTTTCCTTCTGTAGACGTTCGTTTTTAATAATAACTTTTTTCCATTCCTGGAAAAAATACGCGCCAACCGATCCTCCATTCACAGCTAAAATTAGCAGCGTTACTATAACATACGCCAAGGTCTGCAGTATTTTGTCGATAGAAAACGGGAAAAAATCTATCAGGAAAAAAAGTAGCAACGATATATAGATATACATGCATACCAGGCCTATACATACCTGCAAAATTATCCGGCGGACTACTCCCTGCTTATATGGCATGTATCTATTTAATACTGAATCTATAAATTCCAGCATAGTCCAGATAATGGTAATGGAGATTACAGAAATGATAAATATAGTTAGCTGTAGCTGCCAGCCAAATTCTGGAAATAGAATAAGCCGCGCAGTTAATGATATAGTGGCTAACAGTAGTATTCCCACATATTTAATATTCAGCTTATTAATCAGCCGTATGAGTGGGTAGTTCATTTCCATAGTAAATTATTCTAAAATCCGGAGGTTATAATGCCATCATGCGCTGTACCTGAATATAGTTAATTACGCTGATACAATCTGGCCATCGTTCATCTCAATAATGCGGTCGGTGTTCTGGGCAAACTCTGTATCGTGTGTTACCGCAATTATTGTCTGATGGTACGTTTGAGCAAGTTCCCGGAAAATATCAAAAACATTGTGAGTATTTACTGAATCCAGATTGCCAGTAGGTTCATCTCCCATAATAATAGTAGGGTCGTTAATTAAGGCTCTGGCTATGGCTACCCGTTGCTGCTGCCCGCCAGATAGTTTATTTGTAGGCTTTAAGGCCTGATCGTGCATGCCCAATAACTCTAGTTTCCGGTAGGCTCTTTCTTCAATTTCTTTCTTCGGATACTTACCCAATTTCAGTGCTGGAATCATCACATTCTGCAAAGCCGTAAATTCAGGAAGCAAGTAGTGAAATTGAAAAACAAAGCCTATATGCTCGTTGCGGAAGCGGGCCAGTTCGTTCTGGGTTTTACCGGTAATCATTTCTCCATTCATTTCTAAGGTGCCCTCGTAATCCGTATCCATGGTAGAAAGCACATACAATAATGTAGATTTGCCACAGCCAGACTTACCTACTAGAGAAAGAAACTCGCCTTTATTCACTGTAAAAGTAATGTCTTTCAACACCTGAAATTTTTGCGGTTCATAAAAATATTTAGTGATGTGCCGGGCTCTTAGGACTACACTTTTAGCGGCGACCGTGCCTGCTTCATATTGTTCCTCTAGTGTATGCATAATCTGTAAAGTTTGTTGACTCTATTTTCCCCTGATTATTTCCACCGGATCGATCTTAGAAGCTTTTCTGGAAGGTAAATAACCAGATAAAGCAGTAGTAAGCATACCAAATAGCAAAGCCACTATATAATAATACGGATCAAAGTTAACAGGCAAATGATCCATGTTAATAAAGGCATCTGCTTTGAAGGGCACTTTGGATACAGCATACGACAATATAAAACCTAGGAGCAAGCCAACCATTCCTCCTGCTATACCTATTGTAACAGCCTGCACCATAAATATGCTAGTGATGTCTTTCCCTGAGAAGCCAGTAGCTTTCAAAATAGCTATATCTTTCATTTTCTCATAAATAGTCATGTTCAGGATATTATATATACCAAAGCCGGCTACCGTTAAAATGGTGAAAACCACTGCATAAGTAATAAAATTACGCAAGGTAAAACTAAGTAGAATAGTAGCATTGGCTGTTTCCCAGTCTTCGGCTTTGTAACCAAATATAGATTGGTAAGAAGCTGCCACACCTTTTGCCTGGTTCAGATCTTTCAACTTTATATTTATATCTGTTATGTAGCGGTTGTCTTCCTGCAAAATCTTCTGGACGGTGGCCAGGGTTGCGTAGCTTTTAGTATCATCTATCTGTACAATGCCTGTCCGCATAATTCCTACAATATTCAGCAAAAGCCGCACACCTTCCGGCGTTGTAATACTTACTTTGTCGCCTTCCTGGGCATTGAGTTTTCTTGCCAAGCCGGCTCCCATGATAATTCCGTTATTTGCTGAAAGCAGGTTTTCTATTCTTCCTTGGATCATTTTATCCCTAATGTTAAATAGTTTGTCTTCAGCCATAATGTCTACACCAGTAATAAGTCCGCTGATTTGCTGTGACCCATAGTTATAGAAAACCTGTGAGTTAGCTAGCGGCGAAATACCCAGTACCCGGTTATCTGCCTGTATGGTGCGTACAATCTGGAATCCATCTTTCAGATTTTGTTTTTCCTTTTTTGGTTTCTGGTGATGCACTACCGTGAGTATGGGAGTATTCCTATAATATTCGTCCAGTATAGAGGGCCGGTCTGTTTCTATGTCATTAAATATGCGGATATGAGGGGTATTTGTTAGGGTAGTTTCTTCCAATAATTTATTCACGCCAGTCATAAAACTGACCATAAATATGAACATAGAAATACCAAAGGTAACACCTAAGGCGGCTACTACTGTCTGTTTAGGCCTGGAGAGTAAGTGGGTTTTGGCAATCTGAAATAGCAAAGAGGTGTTCATAAGACCTGTAAGAGGAATAGACTAATAATTCATCACTAACACTGAATTTGTATCAAGCCCGGATAGAATTTCCACATACTCAAAATTTTCAATGCCCTTCGTAATTTTCACGAGTTGAGCATCGCCTTCTTTTTCTATCATCACACTATCTTGTCCTATTAAATAGGTTTTGGGAATAGTTAAGGCTTTCTCTTTTTGCTGAATAATAATATTGGCCTCCACTGTTAACCCTGCATAGAGCCGCGGTACGTCCTCCTCAAATCGGGCATCTACCCTGAAACTTTGGTCACGTTCGTTAAGCATGGGATAAATTTTAGTGACCTTGGCTTTGAATACCTGATTTTTATAGGTGTCAATTTTTACTAATACTTGTTGTCCTTTTTTTATGCGGTTAATGTCCAGTTCATCTACCGTTAATTTGAGGTAAACTTGTGAGGGGTCGCCAAGCAGGGCAATGGGCTCTGTGGGTTTTACTACCTCTCCGGTTTCTTTGTATACTTCGTATATAATTCCATTGATATGGCTTTTAATGGCATAATCGGCATTCTGCTCTACACTGAGTTTATATTGAGTTTCTGCATTCTGTGCTTCTAACTGCAACTGTGTGCGGGTTTTCTCATACCGGTTCATCAAGGAAAGGTATTCATTTTTAGAAGTCTGGTAAGCTAACGTAGCCCTATCATAATCTATCCGGGAAGTCGCTTTGCCCTCCACTAAATTTTTGTAGCGTATATGATTGATGGAGTCGTTTTGCCAGCGGGCTTTTGCACTAGCCAACGTTGCCTCCATTTCCTGAAGCACTGGTGATGTCTGTACGGCATTGCGCTGAGCAATGCGGTATTGTTCTAATGCATTTCTGGACCGGATGTTTTGTTTATCATTTTGTAGTTCAAACAGTATCTGCCCAACAGTTACCGTATCGCCTACATCGGCTACTTTTCTAAGCAGTACCCCATCTGTTTGTGCAAATACCTTATACTCATTGTTGGGCAACAAATTACCTGAAGCATATACTGCTTCTGTCAGAAGTTTATATGCTGGTTTAGCGGTTTGCTTTTTATTTGTACAATTCTGCAAAAGCAATAAACCGGCTATGCTTACATGGAAGAGTAGGATTTTCATAGAAATATGCACTGATAAAGCTATACGTTTGATGCAATAGCTTTTATACAAAGGAAATATGTCTCAATGGGTTAACCAATTTAAAGTAAGCGAAGCGTAAAAAATGAATAAGGAAGTGGCAGTTACACATACTTAGATGCATTATAGTAAACTACCTATCAGCTTAATAAAGGGTTTTAACTGCCAAGCACGTACAGATACAAGAATCCATAGAGCTGAACGTATGAAAATAGCAGTTTATAAACAGATATAGCGTAAATTGCACTAGAAAAGAAAAGTAGCATGCGGTTAAACCTCCGGCATTATATTCGTGTTCAGCAAGGGGCCTACAAAAAAACAATCAAACGGATGTGGTTGAGCTTTATGGCTTTATGGCTGATGCTGGCTATTTATATCTTTTCAGTAAGTATAGACCTGTTTGGGTTATTTGGCCCTTTGCCAAGTTTTAAGTTACTGGACAATCCGCGCAACGATTTGGCTTCTGAAGTATATTCATCGGATGGGGTACTGATGGGCAAATATTTCCGGGAAAACCGCACGCCTGTTGCCTATGAAGAAATATCGTCAAATGTAATTAATGCCTTGATTGCAACAGAAGATGCCCGCTTTGAGAAGCACTCCGGCGTGGATTTTCGCAGTTTAGGGCGAGTGTTGTTTAAATCTATTTTATTGCTTCAAGAGGATGAAGGCGGAGGCAGTACCATTACCCAGCAGCTCGCTAAAAACTTATACAAACTTCGCGAAGAAGAAAATGCCGGATTGCTTGACAGAGTTCCCTTAGTAAATACTCTTATTATTAAAACAAAAGAATGGATAACCGCCATTAATCTGGAAGAAAACTATACCAAAAAAGAAATTATAACGCTGTATCTCAACACAGTAGATTTTGGCAGCAATGCCTATGGAATAAGGTCGGCTGCCAAAACATTTTTCAAAAAAACACCTAGTGAGCTGAGTGTACCTGAGGCGGCTCTTTTAATCGGTATGCTTAATAATCCGGTAATTTTCAATCCTGTAAATTATCCAGCCAATGCACGTAACCGGAGAAATATAGTGCTAAGTAAAATGGAAAAATATGGGTATCTGCCTCATACTCAATATACCGCTTTTATTCATAGCTCTGTTAAGTTAAATTATGAGGTAGAAAATCAAACCCAGGGGGTAGCCACCTATTTCAGAGGGTACATCATGAACGAACTACTTAAATGGGCCAAGGAACATGACAAAGACCTGTTTGCTGATGGATTAAAAATCCATACCACTATTGATTACCGGATGCAGCAGTATGCAGAGGAGGTTCTTCAGGAGCACATGCAACTATTACAGAAAAAATTTTTTGAGCATTGGAAAGGCCGTAATCCGTGGGTGAACAAAAATATGCAGGAAATAGAGGGCTATATAGAGAGAACCGCCGCACGTTCTTCCAGATATAAAGCCTTACAGGAAAAGTATACTGAGCACCCCGACTCTGTAGATATTGTGATGCGTACACCTGTGCCTATGCGTGTTTTTTCATGGGAAGGAGAAATAGATACAGTTATGAGTCCAATGGATTCTATCAGATACTATAAGCATTTTTTACATACAGGAATGATGGCTATGGACCCTAATACCGGCCATGTAAAAGTTTGGGTAGGCGGTATTAATTATAAGCATTTTCAATATGACCATGTAAAGCAAGGCAGACGGCAACCCGGTTCGGTATTTAAACCTTTCATTTATGCAGCAGCTATAGACCATGCCGGCTATGCACCCTGCGATCAGTTTCTGGATATTTCTCCTGTTTTTCCGGAATTTGGTAACTGGATGGCCAGAAACTATAGCCGGACGTATAGCGACAGTTTATTAACCTTACGGGAAGCAATGGCTCAATCGAAAAATACCGTTCCGGCTTACCTAATCAAGCAGATGGGTGTAACTACTGTCATTGATTACATACGGCAGCTAGGGATTACTAGTTCCATACGCCCATGGCCTTCAATAGGGTTAGGGACAGAGGCTGTTTCTGTATACGAGATGGTGGGAGCTTACAGTACCTTTGTTAACCAGGGTGTGTGGACTAAACCTATCTACATTACCCGTATAGAAGACCGCAATGGAAATGTAGTTGAAGAATTTTCAGTAGAAACCAAAGAAGTATTAAGCGAAGAAAAAGCGTATCTGATGCTACATATGTTAAAAGGCTCTTTACAGGAAAGAGGGGGCACATCCATGGGCTTATATCAATACGACGCTACCCGCAATAATGAAGTAGGCGCCAAAACAGGCACAAGTCAGCGGTATGCTGATGGATGGTTCATAGGTGTTACCAGAGATCTGGCGGCTGGTGTATGGGTAGGCGGAGATGATATGAGTATTCATTTCAGAGATGCAGAAGGGCTGGGTTCCCGTACAGCGCTACCTTACTGGGGCAAATTCATGGATAAGGTGTATGCAGACACTACTTTATCAGTGAAAAAAGGTACTTTCAAAAAACCCGCTAAGTTATCTGTGACCTTAGACTGCAACCGGTATCAGAAAGCTATATTAATAAAAGATTCGGCTAGCCAATACATCCGGCCAAAGTTAGACAGTTTAGCAGAAGATGAAGATATTTTATAAATACACGAATAGTGCAGAAATACAGTGGCTTTACTGGCTTAATTTTTTAAGTTACTCTTTATGTAAAACATAATTTTTTGCCTTCTAACTATAACCTATTCCCAGTTTTGAATGAAAGCATATTTACAATTAATGCGGCCTGCCAATATTATTACTGCCATTGCTGATATTATGGCAGGCTTTGCAGTAGCCGTGCAATCCGGTATAACACTGGATGTAGAAAGAAAAGGCTTAGACCTCACTAAAATAGCGTACACGTATGGTATACAAGCTTCTGCTGATTACAGAGATTTGCTTTTGCTGGCTTTTTCTACCATAGGCTTATATGGAGGAGGCGTAGTTTTTAATGATGTATTTGATGCAGGCTTGGATGCCATAGAACGCCCGGAAAGGCCTATCCCTAGCGGCCGTGCCACCCTTACTGGTGCAATTAGTTTAGGAAGTATATTGTTGCTTATAGGCATTGCGGCCGCCTTTGTTGTATCAGTAACAAGTGGTACTATAGCCATTGCTATAGCTATTTTAGCTCTGTCATATAATAAATTTGGTAAACATCATGCCATTCTCGGGCCAATCAATATGGGAGCGTGCAGAGGTGGTAATTTGCTGCTGGGCGTAAGTGCTACGTTTGGGGCAGTAGAGCAGTACTGGTTTATTGCGTTTATTCCTATTATTTACATTGCCGCCATTACCACCATTAGCCGGGGAGAAGTGCATGGTGGAAATAGCGGTGCGCTGTATCTGGCTTTTGCTTTATATACTATTGTAATTGGAAGTATTATTATTCTTACCACTCAAAGCAAAACTACTTTTTGGCAAGTAGTACCTTTTTTAATTTTATTTGCTTTTCTTATATTTCCGCCTTTATATAAAGCATCGCAGGACCGGAAACCTCAAAATATTGGCAAGGCGGTGAAAGCAGGTATCATTGCGCTTATCGTGATGGATGCTGCGTTGGCTGCAGGATTTGCCGGGTGGGTATATGCCTTATTTATTCTAGCTTTACTTCCTGTTTCCCGTTTCTTAGCCCGCACCTTTGCCGTAACGTAAACAAATAGTTATGTCCTGGTATACAGTCGCTAAGCTTAAATAATTTGCAGGTTACTATAGACCAAGCTCAGTTTGTTTGTATATTAGTAGATGGTAGTAAACTTGCCAAGTGTTGGTAAAACCGTAGAATGTTTTAACCGTAACAATATTCAATTCCAGGCAAAGGGTCTTGCAGCGTAGAGTTCCGGATGGCGTAGCTAATTATACTGTATAGAGTAGAACACTTGAGCCAAGTAAAATGACCGGCCAAAAGGCCCCTATCCCATAAATCAAAAGTGTAAAAATTTTCCTGTCACATGCATACCTTCTGGTGTTTAGGTTATAAATACATTGGCGAGGCGCATTCCACTGCAGCCAAATTATCGGATATTAATAAAACTATTTTTTGTTTGGCAGGTTATGTATAGAGCTCTAGAATATTTGCTGGTGAGGCACTTATCGCATATAATTATTTGAAGATAATTTCAAATGATGATTTATCTTATTATATTATGTGATTAAAATGGAACAAACTGACACAATAGTAATATGAAAACCACTTTGACATTTTTAATTATCTTATTGACTTTTACGGTGTTTTCCGCATGTATGCGACGTGACCGTTACTTAGTGGAATCGGATTATAGTTTCCGTGCGGATTTTAAGAAATACAAATCTTTTTGCATGGCTTCTAATATGCAGGTAGACGGAGATTCCAGTATGAGTAATCCTATTATAGAAAAGGAAATAAGAAACAGGCTCGAGTTACATGGATATAAAATGACCCAGAAAAAACCAAGCCTGCTAGTGTTCCATAAAATTTATTACAAAGATTTTAAATTTCAAGGATACAATCAGCCGGAAGTAAATAAAGATAACTGGATACCCAAAGAAGAGCTAACGGAAGAAGAAGGATACGACCCTGTGAAATATCAGTTGAGAGAAGGTACTTTATTAATACAGTTGGTGGATACAAAACGTGATATTACTGTATGGCAAGGCTATGCTTCAGGTGTATTTGATGAAAGAGCATTAAATAATGAGAGATACCTGCGCAGAGCTGTACGGTCTATCTTCGATAAATATGGTTTTTTTGCTGACGGATTTTTAGTAAACGAACGCAATACCAATAATTAACTATACTCACAGACACTATGAGAGCCAGGAATTATCTGCCTGGCTCTCATAGTGTCTGTGAGTATATAAGCTATTTCTATCAATACCTACTATTGGACAAATAACTAAAAATCTTCCAATAACTTTTTTACTGTGATCTTATTTATTTTTTATAATATACTTATCATGTCTTATCAAAATAAGTATTCCAATTCCAGAAAATAAGGTTGACTATTAACCTTTTTTTATCATATTTACACACTCAAGCGTATGTTCAGACTTGGATTTTAAAATTAATGGCTAATTCTGTTAAGATTGTATTAGCTGATGACCACCCTTTGTTTGCTGAAGGTATAGCCATGCTATTAAATTCTATACCTGGGATAGAGGTCGTGGGCATAGCAAATAATGGAAGAGAGGTATTACAACTATTACAAAAAGAGCCTTGCGACCTAGCTTTGTTAGATGTGCATATGCCAGGTATGGATGGAATAGAAACTTCTCGTCACATAAAGAAAACATATCCCCATATACAGATTGTAGCACTTACAATGGAGGATAATGCTACTATAGTTGAAAAAATGACCAACGCTGGTGCTTCAGGCTATGTATTGAAAACAGCCGATAAGCATACGTTGCATCAGGCTATTCTTAAAGCGATACAACAGACCCCTGCCAACAATATTAAACAGATAGCAAACAAATTACATCCTCCTGAAAATAACCATACCACAGCTAACCTGGATGCACAGTTTCATAGCCTGACTAGCCGTGAAATAGAAATACTGCATTTGATTGCTCAGGGTTACTCTACACCACAGATAGCCGACAAACTAGTTATCAGTCCGAAGACAGTAGAGACGCATAGAAAAAATATGTTAAAAAAGGTGAAAGTGAAGAATATTATGGGTTTAGTAAATTATGGCATTCAACGTGGAATTATCAAGTTGAAGCCTTGACGCATAGCTAGTTACTCCTTTAGGCTAGTTGCCTGATGAAAATTGTTAATTTTAATTTGTTCTACTTTTAATTTAGTGTGTTACCAATGAAATTACTAACTTCCTACAAAGAGCATATCTTTTATGCAGTATTGCTTCTGTTGTCTCTTTCACTGCTGAGTTTTCTCACTACCTAAAGTTAGGTAAATACAAAAGCCCTTCTTTCCGGAAGGGCTTTTGTATGATAATTACATGTATTATTAATGTATGAGCCTGAATAATCGGTTCCAGCGGATTTTTTCTAACATTCCTGCATTGGGATCTACTGACAGCCAGATAATAAATGCTTTGCCTACAATATGATCTTCGGGTACAAAACCCCAGAAACGCGAATCCAATGAGTTATGACGGTTATCACCCATCATAAAATAATAATTTTGCTTAAATGTATAATTGGTAACAAGTTTATTATCAATGTACAATTGATCTTCCTGTACTTTTACATTTTCATTGCTTTCATATTGCCGGATGAGTTCTTCATATAAGAGAATATTGTTAGAATCCATTTTAACAGTCATGCCTTCCTTAGGTACAATCAAGGGTCCAAAAAAATCTTCGTTCCAGTCGAATTTAGATGAATTAGGGAACACCCTTGGGTCTCCTTCATTTGGGTTACGTTTCGTTAAAATCATTTCCTTAACAAAACTTAATTCCTTTATCACTTTTGCTGTTTCCGGAGTAGTTAGTACAATATACCCGCCTTGTACCGCTTGATATTCTGTAATATCATACTTGTTAAAAATCCGGTCGTTAACTGAATTATCGGTCACTAAAAAATAGCGGAACTGCATTTTCTCAGGATTTTCCGCAGGTTTATCATTCACATATACCTGCAGGTCGCGCACCTCAATTTTATCACCTGGAATTCCTACGGCACGTTTAATATAGTTAGTTTTTAGATCTGTAGGATAAGCCTCCGCCTGGCCGGGTTCCCGGGGTGGAAAGTTGAACACGACTACATCGTTGTTTTTTACTTTAGAGAGCCCTGGAAGCCGGTACTGCGGCAGTTGTATCCAGTCGAGATAAGAAGGAATCTCTGTTCCCCAGATCTTCTGGTGAGTAAGTGGTACCTGGAGAGGCGTTTTAGGTGTACGTGCACCATAATGAATTTTACTCACAAACAGGAAATCGCCTACCAGCAACGACTTTTCCATAGATGGGGTAGGAATAGTAAAAGCTTCCATAATTAACCATCGGATAAGGGTAGCAGCCACCACAGCGAATACAACGGCATCTATCCACTCACGGGTCTTTGACTTAGGCTTTCTAGCCTGTTTAGCGCTTTTTGGTTCTTTCGACAAAACATTCATTAGAATAAGAGATATGTATTATTATATAGTCAACAGACTAGATTTATAGAGTTTGAAAATTAGAATTCCATCATGTCTTCCATGCCAAACACCCCCACTTTGCGCGGCAACCATTCAGCGGCCACTACTGCACCTAAGGCAAACCCTTCGCGGCTATGGGCAATGTGTTTTATTTCTATGCTATCCACTTGGGAGTCGTATTTAACTAAGTGGGTGCCAGGTACCTGCGGCTCTCTTTTTGAAACAATAGATAGCTGAGATAGTTCATGTGCAGAAGCATTTACCCAACTTGTTTTGGTTTTAATATGATCTATCACATCTTTTGCTAAAGTAAGAGCAGTACCGCTTGGTGCATCTTTCTTCTCTGTATGGTGTGTTTCTTCAATAGCAACATTGTATGTAGGATAACGGCTCATTACTTTGGCAAGTACACGGTTTACATGAAAAAATACATTTACTCCCAAGCTATAATTAGACGCATAAAAGAAAGCGCCTTTTTTTTGTAAACAAATACTATCTATTTCTGATTTTCTGTCGAGCCAGCCGGTAGAGCCGCTTACCACTGGTATATTGTTATTCAAGCAAAAAAGAAGGTTAGCCACAGCAGCCTCGGGTCCACTAAACTCTATAGCTACATCTATTTCAGTTGGGTTAATCGTATGCAGGTCTTCTACATTATTAAGATCTATTTTATGCGCAATCTGGTGTCCACGGCTTATTGCCACTTTTTCTATCTCTTTGCCCATTTTTCCATAGCCTAATAATAATATATTCATGTGTTGCAAGTGTTTTTAGTTTTCCGGATACTATATGAGTATGCTAAAGGTAATTCTTTTATTTATTTTATATTAAATCTGATAGACATTCCAGCAATCGGCTGCTGCAGATAAGGGCTAGGCAATAAATCTGGCTGTATACGCATCGTGAGATCTTTGCCCAGGTCGAACGTTTTGAGATGCGCTGTTACATTAGCATCCGCAATATTTAATACATAGAGTAAGCCAGCCAGAATTACATTTAGGTCCCGGTAGCGCCGATATGTATCTTTTGCCCGCTTCAAAACTTCAAGGCTAATGGGTTCCCCGTTCTCATACTTTACTGGCTCATCAAACCCGTTCTCAATAGCTGTTCTTTGATTTATGTACCGGTCACGCCACAGTATGTATTTCTGATTATTATCTATTAGCAAATACCCTATAATACCAGCACCAGTGTATAAGATAGGAATTTTCCAGTAGGATTTTGTATATGCCTGGCCTAACCCAGGTAAAGCAGCCGACATTAATGTAGCTTTTCTGGGAGAAAGCTTATTAGGTTGTATAGTTATTTCACTGGTCGTACTTAGTGGAGCTAACGTATCAGTTTGGGCATATACTTTTGGTATATAGAAGCTTACTAAATACAAAAAAAACAGAAGCGTACGTACAATCATGCAACTACATATTCAGCAATTCGAGAATTCTGTTTAGATCTTCTTCAGAAGTAAAGGGAATCTTGATTTCACCTTTGTTATTCTCACTTGTTTTTATATTAACTTTCGTGCCAAAATGTGTAGAGAGCTTAGATTGGATTTGATTGAACTCATAGTTTAATGCGTAAGCAGATTTTTTGTCCTTGCTGGCAGACGTTTTGTTGGATAACTCACGCACCATTTCTTCTACTTTCCTCACAGAGAGGTCTTCATCTATTATTTTATTAAAAATAGCCAGCTTGGTTTCTACATTTTCAATATTAATAATAGCTCTGGCATGGCCCATACTAATCCTATTATCCCGTAGGGCTACTTGTATTTCTGGTGGAAGTTTTAACAGGCGGATATAATTGTTAACCGTTGTCCGGTTTTTGCCTACCCTTTCTCCCAGCTCATCTTGCTTAAGGTCACATTCTGATATTAGACGCTGATAACTTAAGGCAATCTCTATAGCATTTAAATTTTCCCGCTGAATGTTTTCAATCAACGCCATTTCTAACATCTGCTGGTCGTTGGCAGTGCGTACGTAGGCAGGAATTGTTTTGAGTCCGGCTATTTTTGAGGCTTGCAACCGGCGTTCGCCAGATATAAGCTGGTAGTGGTTATGATCAAGCTGACGTACAGTAATAGGTTGTATAATGCCTTGTACTCTAATAGATTCCGCTAACTCCTGAAGAGCCGCAGCATCAAAATATGTACGGGGCTGAAAAGGGTTTACTTCAATTGTTTCTACATCGATTTCACTCATTGTATTCAACGCCTCCAATCCTCCCAGCTTTTCATTGTTTACCACGTCTGAATCCTGAAGAAGTGCGCCAAGCCCTCTGCCTAATGCATTTCTTTTCTTGGGTAACTTATTATTGGTATTATTATTCATGTGTATTATAAAACTAAGTTGAGTGGACAGAAATAACTCCGGTGGTTCCGTAAAATTCTGCCAGATATTAAAGATACAATAATAAAGCGTATAGTATACTGTATAACAAGCAAAAGCTTTAGATTCCGTTGGGTTCCATCATACCGTTTTTAGTCAAAATCTCCCTGGCCAGATTTAAATAACTGATAGCCCCTTTGCTATCGGCATCATGTGCAATAGCTGGAACCCCGAAGCTGGGAGATTCACTTAAGCGTACATTCCTGGGGATAATTGTATTAAATACCATTTGCTGGAAGTGGGCATTTACTTCATCTACTACCTGATTAGAAAGCCTAACCCTCAAGTCATACATAGTAAGCAAAATGCCTTCTATTTCTAATTTTGTATTCAGCCTGGATTGGATAATCTTAATGGTGTTCAGCAATTTGCCTAGGCCTTCCAGGGCAAAGTATTCACATTGTACAGGAATAATAACGGAATCGGCAGCAGTAAGGCTATTAATTGTAATTAAACCCAGGGAAGGAGAACAATCAATAATAATAAAATCGTAGTCAGATTTTATTTCCTTTAAGGCTTCTCTCATTTTTTCTTCCCGGCTTCTAAGATTGATCATTTCAACCTCCGCACCTACCAGATCAATATGGGAAGGTAACAAGTCCAGATAATCAATGTCCGATTTTATAATGATATCCCGGGCCAGAACGCCGTCTACCATGCATTCATAGATACTGTTTTCAATCTCTTTCGGATTGAACCCCAGACCTGAGGTAGAGTTAGCCTGAGGGTCTGCATCTACTATAAGTGTTTTATATTCCAAAGCTGCCAGACTTGCGGCCAGATTTATTGTGGTGGTGGTTTTACCAACGCCTCCTTTCTGGTTGGCAATCGCTATAATTTTACCCATATTTTCCGGAAATAAACTATCACTTTTATACACTATTACTCCCTGCCTGCATAAAGGTATATTGTAGGAATGGCTATAGTTTTACAAGTGAATTACTATTTATTTGTTGTTTATAAGCTGAGTCCTATGTAAGGATATGATTAAACTATTTTAAAATTACATCTTTTAAGAGAATCTGCGTCAATCAATTTAAAAGAGTATAGCAGGTTTATTCAAAATTACAGTTTTTAACTGGGTTTCTCTTACTCATTCTGTAAATATCATCTGCCACTGTCCAATAAACCCCTTGTTTGCAGATTTTTATTTGCCCTCAGTTGCTATTCTTCTATAAACTGCTATTTTGCATAGCAACTCTAGCCATTCACAAAATAATTTAAAATTTTTCAAAAGCTACAATTACAACCAGCATTATCAGTCTTAACTGTCTGAATTCAATATGTTACTCTTATGTAAGATAGTATTTGCAGAAGGCAGATGTTTCAAAGTAATCGTATGTATTTCCTCTAATAGAGGATAGAGAAACAGATTATAAGATGTATGTAATTGCTAATCAATTGTTTTTTTTGTTCTGAAAATTCGTCAATATTTAAACTCAAATTTTGATTGCAAAGATAAATGTTTAATTGAAAAAATTGTAGAAAATTATGTTAAGACAATTTACTGTGTTATTTGCTCTTGTAGCTTTGCTCTCATCCTGTGGAGGGGATAGCGATAAAAGAGAGAATAATGAAGCCAAAAAAGTATTCAGATACAACCAGGCTGAAGGCCTTACCTCTCTGGACCCTGCTTTTGCACGCAACCAGGCAAATATCTGGGCGGCGAATCAGATCTACAATGGACTTTTTGAGTTAGACCATCACCTAAATGTGGTACCCTGCTTAGTAGATACCTGGAACGCTTCAGAAGATAATAAAACGTATACATTTCACATCAGGAAAGGCATCCATTTTCATGACAGTGAAGTATTTCCGGATGGGAAAGGAAGAGAGTTAAAAGCAGAAGATTTTGTTTATAGCTTTAAAAGAATTCTAGACCCAGCTACTTCCAGCACTGGTGCCTGGATTTTTAATGACAAAATCCTTAAAAATGTGGATGGCAGTGTTTCTGATACATCTTTCAAAGCAGTGGATGATTATACGCTTAAAATATATCTGAATAAGCCTTTTCCTCCAATATTGCAGATTTTAAGTATGCCTTACACGTATGTGGTTCCTAAAGAAGCCGTAGAAAAGTATGGTAAAGATTTCAGAACAAAACCAGTAGGAACAGGTCCTTTTACTTTCAAACAATGGACTGAAAACGAAAGCTTAACATTGCTGAGAAATAACAACTATTGGCGAAAAGATGCTTCCGGAAATAATTTGCCTTATCTGGATGCTGTGCAGGTATCGTTTATCTCAGATAAAAATCAGGCATTCAGAACATTTGAGCAAGGAAAATTAGATTTTGTTTCTGGTATTGAAGAAGCTTCCAGAGATCTAGTGTTGAACCGCGATGGCTCGGTGAAAAAAGAATTTGCAGCCAAATACCAGGTTAGTAAAGTCCCTTACCTGAACACTGAGTACCTTGGATTTCAGATGGACCCTTCTTTGTATAAAGATAAAAAGCATCCTTTCCTAGATAGACGTGTAAGACAGGCTATGAATTATGCAATTAATAAAGTAGAACTAGTAGGCTTTTTAAGAAACAAATTAGGTATACCTGGTGTATCGGGTATGGTGCCAGTAGTACTTCCGTCGTTTGATAGCACAAAAGTAAAAGGATATACATACAATCTTGAAAAGGCTCAGCAGTTATTGAAAGAAGCAGGGTATCCACAAGGAAAAGGTTTCCCAGAAGTTACCTTAAACTCTAATAACCTTCATAATGAGCTTTGCGAATATTTGCAGAAACAGTGGTCTAGCTTAGGTATTAACGTAAAAATTGATATCAATAATAACTCTACGCATCAGGAACTAGTA
Source organism: Rhodocytophaga aerolata (assembly GCF_030503435.1). Taxonomy (GTDB): domain Bacteria; phylum Bacteroidota; class Bacteroidia; order Cytophagales; family 172606-1; genus Rhodocytophaga; species Rhodocytophaga aerolata. Next base: position 146,097 of record NZ_JAUKPO010000003.1, on the reverse strand, counting down.
GATAATGGCAGAGTGCATTTGTTTAGAGCTTCCTGGTTAGGCGATTATCCGGATGCAGAAAATTATTTGTCAATGTTCTATAGCAAGAATATGTCTCCGGCAGGTCCAAACAAAACCCGTTTCAAAAATGAGAAGTTTGATGAGTTGTTTGAAAAAGCCCAGGTAGTGGATAATGATCCTTTTGATAGATATGAAATGTACAATCTAATGGATCAAATTGTAATGACCGAAGCGCCTGTAATAGTTTTATATTATGATGAAGTGCTTCGGATGGCTCAGCCTAATGTAACAGGCTTAGAAGCTAACCCAATGAATAATCTAAGTTTAGAAAGAGTAGATTTTAAATCTACTGTAACTACAGCAGCAGTACAGTAAATAACATAATTTAACAAAGAAAGAGGCAAGGTTCGCAAAGAATCTTGCCTCTTTCTTTGTATGTAACTACGTATTCAATGTATTAACTCACTTATAAAAAGCTGATAAGTAAAGCAATTTCAGAATTTGCTACAGAAATGATAAGTAAGTTTAGCAATAAATGAATAAATAAATCAATACTAGTCTCCTTATAAAATATAGTAGGAAAATTTGTTTGTCTTTATATGTATTTTTTATATTTGATTCATGATAAAATTTAAGTTCCTCACACCCAAGGATAATGTAGGCGTTGTTAAGGCTACTGTACACAAAACAGGAAAAATGGGTTTCTCAACAGGTGCTATAAAAGTGCTGGGCTTAGAGAAGAACAAATATTTTAAACTGGCAGTTAATGACGAAGATGAAAAGGATAGTAATTTATACCTGATTGTGGCAAAAGAAGCAGATGCTGATACATTTGTAACAAACAAAGCCGGTGCTTACTACTATTTAAAAGTAAAACACATTTTAGATGAACTAGGTATAGATTATAAAAGCGAAACAGTAATTTTTGATATACGTGAAGTAAAGGAAGCAGATATAAAATGCTATAAGTTAAGTCGAAGAAAAGCTACCAGCAAAAAATAGCTGCTAATACTAATAACATGATTGTAAATATACTTTGAACTCAACTAGGCCAGATATAGAAACAAAAAACCCGCATAAATCTATGCGGGTTTTTTGTTGATTGGAGGAAAATTATTTTCTGTTTTCTACTTCTTCGTAGTCTACATCCGTTACATCATCCTTACCTCCAGTATTGTTAGCAGTTCCGCCACCATCGGTAGGGCCGGCATTAGTCGGACCACCTGCAGCTCCGGCAGCATTATACATCTCCTGAGAAGCATTTTGCCATGCAGTATTCAGTGTGTTCATTGCTGAATCAATTCCTGCAAAATCTTTTGCACCATGAGCTTTTCTTAAGTCGGCTAGTGCACTTTCTATCGCAGTTTTGTTTCCGGCAGAAAGCTTATCTCCATATTCTTTCAATTGTTTTTCTGTCTGGAAGATTAAGGAGTCGGCTGTATTAAACTTATCAATACGTTCTTTTTCTTCTCTATCTGCCTGCTCGTTGGCTTTAGCTTCATTACGCATTTTCTCAATTTCAGCATCTGTCAAGCCAGAAGAAGCCTCAATTCTGATTTTCTGTTCTTTGCCAGTACCTTTATCTTTTGCAGATACATGTAATATACCATTGGCATCAATGTCAAAGGTTACTTCAATTTGAGGTACGCCTCTTGGGGCCGGTGGAATACCATCCAGGTGGAAACGTCCGATAGTACGGTTGTCTCTGGCCATTGCCCGCTCGCCCTGAAGTACATGTATTTCTACAGACGGCTGATTATCAGAAGCTGTGGAGAAAGTTTCAGATTTCTTAGTAGGAATAGTTGTATTCGATTCTATCAGTTTAGTAAATACGCCACCCATAGTTTCAATACCTAAAGAAAGCGGAGTTACATCTAGCAACAATACATCTTTTACCTCACCTGTTAATACACCACCTTGAATAGCAGCACCAACAGCCACCACTTCATCTGGGTTTACTCCTTTAGATGGTTTCTTACCGAAGAATTTTTCTACTTCTTCCTGTATTCTAGGAATACGGGTAGAGCCACCAACCAAGATTACTTCATCTATATCGGAATTGCTCATTCCGGCATTTTTCATTGCCCGGCGGCATGGTTCGAGTGTACGCTTAATCAAATCATCGCACAATTGCTCAAATTTAGCGCGGCTCAGCGACTTCACTAAGTGTTGAGGAATACCATCTACCGGCATAATATATGGCAGGTTTATCTCTGTCTGTGTAGAACTTGAAAGTTCTATTTTAGCTTTTTCAGCAGCTTCTTTCAAGCGTTGCAAAGCCATTGGATCTTTACGCAAATCGATGCGATGATCATTCAAGAATTCCTGTGCCAGCCAGTCGATGATTTTCTGGTCAAAGTCATCACCGCCTAAGTGAGTATCGCCATCGGTAGATTTTACTTCGAACACTCCATCACCTAACTCCAAAATAGAAATATCAAATGTACCGCCACCAAGGTCAAATACGGCAATTTTCATTTCCTTGCCTTTCTTGTCCATACCATACGCTAAAGCAGCGGCTGTAGGCTCGTTGATGATACGTTTTACATCTAAACCTGCAATCTGGCCGGCCTCTTTCGTAGCCTGACGTTCAGCATCATTAAAGTAGGCAGGTACAGTAATAACAGCTTCTGTTACAGTAGTTCCTAAGTAATCTTCAGCAGTAGATTTCATCTTCTGAAGAATCATCGCTGAAATTTCCTGAGGAGTATATAAACGGTCGCCAATCTTTACACGGGGCGTGTCATTGGTGCCCTTTTCAACAGTATAAGCTATATTTCTTAGTTCATTAGACACTTCAGAGTATTTTCTACCCATAAAGCGTTTGATAGATTGTATAGTATTTCTAGGATTAGTCACTGCCTGACGCTTGGCAGGATCGCCCACCTTCCGCTCCCCATTATCTAAAAATGCAACAATGGATGGGGTCACCCTTCTACCCTCGCTGTTAGGAATTACAACAGGCTCGTTTCCTTCCATTACAGCCACGCAAGAGTTGGTAGTACCCAAGTCAATTCCAATAATTTTTCCCATGATTTATTGAGTTTTAAGTTCTAAATGCTTTATTTAATCATACGTGATAAGTACTATTGGTGTTTATCAAGGGTTGTGCCAAGGGTGAATAATTGTTGTTTAGGTGACATTCTGTCAGTGCGAATGGATTTGCTGTACTTAACAGCCGTAGTATACTTAATACTCGCACGGAGGATAGATATAGAAGAAATTATAAAATAGCCAGTTTATATTACTCATAAAAGTAACTTTCCAAAGAGCGAAGCATCTGCACAAAGTTTATCTCATTTTGGCATTTCCTCAGTAAACGGCTATCCTGCAATAGGCTGATAAATAGATGTGAAATTTAACACAGCTTTGCTTTAGATACGTTGTATAGGCACTCTTTAAGCTATATTTTCCCTATTTTAACTGCTTATATTTAGAGAAGAATTTGAGCTACAATCAGTATTTGCAAGCAGCTTATCTTTCATTCATCAAAGGGCGATACTTTATTGTAAATAGCTATAGGCTTTCTGCCAGGTAGATAAATAAAAGTTCTGACAAATTTTTCGTAGTAAAATGACAAAATGCTACTATAAATTACAATAGCATACCTCCACAACACCATAACACAATTTGAGTGTATCCATTTTGAATTAACTTGCATAGCTATATAAGTAGACTATAACACAGCCAGACGGTGAGCAGCGCAATAGTTGGTAGGCAACAGCTGTGAATTTTTTAAAATAGAGCTATTCCAGAGGAAAATATCATATCCACAGACTATGCAGGAAATTGAAATAGCAGAGTTAAGAAAGTTGACAGAAGTAATTAAGGAAAAATATAACTATGATTTTTCCAACTATGCTATGTCTTCCTTTAAAAGACGCATACAGAGAATACTAGAAATGTATAAACTGGCCTCCGTAGATGTGCTGATTAAAAAGCTTACCGAGGAGCCAAGATTTTTCAAAGAATTCGTTTCAGAAGTTACTGTCAATGTAACGGAGATGTTCAGAGATCCTTCTTTCTGGCGGGAGTTGAGGGACCATATTTTGCCAAATATCATGTTGAACCACAACAACATCAGTATCTGGCATGCCGGGTGTTCTTCGGGTGAAGAGGTTTTTTCAATGGCCATTGTACTCAAGGAGATGGGTATTCTTGATAAAACCAAAATAGTAGCCACTGACATTGATACAGATATTCTTCAAAAAGCAAGGTCAGGTGTGTATTCCATGAAGAATATGGAGCTTAACCAAAAGAACTACCTACGTTTTCAAGGAACCACCACTCTGGAAAAATATTATAAGGAAGAAAATGGGAAAGCCATTATGGATAAATCTCTGGTAGAGCATGTATCCTTCAGGGAACATAACCTGGTAGCTAGTATGGCCTTTTCCAAATTTGACCTTATTCTGTGCAGAAATGTAATGATTTATTTTAATCAGGCTCTACAAAACAATGTTCTCAAGATGTTTCACGAAAGCTTATTCAAATATGGATATCTGATCGTGGGTTCAAAGGAGTCGTTGATATGGTGTGAAATTGCTAATAAGTTCATCGTCGCTAACAACGAAGAAAAGATTTATAAGAAGATTAAAGATTAAGCGGTTGAAGAATATTCACTTCTATGTAAGCAAGATACATGAGTCAGTTCAAATTAAATAATCAATATAAAGCTATAGTAATAGGAGGGTCAGCTGGAAGTTTTCAGGTGATTAGTAAAATACTGTCTAATCTGCCCAAAGACTTTGAATTACCTATTATTATGTGCTTACATAGACTGAAACATGTAAGGCATGGCTTTGTGGAAGCTTTAAATATTAAAAGCAATATTTCACTTTATGAGCCTGAAGACAAAGATTCCATTAAAAAGGGCAAAATATATCTGGCTCCGGCTAACTATCATCTGTGTATTGAGCTTGGAAATCATTTTTCTTTATCTACCGAAGAAATGGTAAATAATTCAAGACCCTCAATAGATATAACTCTGGAAACAGCCGCCTATGTATACAAAAACAAGCTGATTGGCATTTTGTTGACCGGAGCTAATAAAGATGGGGCTATGGGAATGAAAAAGATTAAAGACCGGGGAGGTTTAACTATTGTACAGGAACCCAGCGAGTGTATGATTGATACCATGCCAGTAGCAGCAATAAAGCTTACGCAAATTGACCATGTGCTCACCGTTTCCCAGATTATTGCTTTTTTACAGGAACTAGATAAAGTGTACAAACAAAGTACATAAAAATAACATCGCATAAACCCTATAACAACAGGGATTTATTCATTGCTTACATAACTGAACAATATGAACTCATTTTACAAAAAGCTAGGTAATATAGCAGTTATTCTTTTTCTACTAGGTATTGTTGGCGTAACTTATTATTTATATCAAGCTTCTGCACAAATAACAGGTGCCTTACAAATCCGCGAGAGTCAACAGATTGAGTTAGTTGAACAAACAGTAAAGCCTATTTTTATGGTTGTAGGCATAGAAATTTTTCTAGGCGTATCAGCTGTTCTGTTCCTGTTGCTGAACAGGCAAAATACAGCTGTGCATCTGCATCAGCATGAAGATATAAAAACTGACTTTTCTTCACAGCATTCCCATACAGAGGTAGTTGCAATCGATAAAAGAGTAAAATCGATTCAAAATAAACTTGATTTAGCGATACCGGATGCAACTGTTAAACTAGAAAAAGTACTTAGCAACATTTGTAATGAGTTGGAAGCTTGCCAGGGAGCCATTTTTCAAGCCAAGCATAAAGATGCAAAACGTGTAGTAGAAATGTGTGCCAGCTATGCTTATTTCATGGCTGAAAGCAAATCTATTCAGTATGAGTTTGGCGAAGGGCTAACCGGACAAGTAGCTAAAGAAGGAAAGCTTATTAATATTAGCACAGTTCCTGATGGGTATGTAACCATTATTTCAGGCTTAGGCAATTCTTCTCCTAAACATTTAATAATAGCACCTATTTTATCAGAAAATACAGTTATAGGTGTAATTGAAGTAGCCTCCTTTAAACCTTTTACAAAATCTGATGAAGATTTTTTTGACCAGATTTCTCCTTTGCTGGTAGAACTACTGGCCGCTCAGCCTCAAGAAGAAATATTAGCCTAATTATAAATCATAGAGAATACCGGAAGTTTGATACTTAATTAATAGCATACCCTAGGAACTATGTTGAAAAAAATAAGAATTGGCAGTAAGATCACCGCCTTAGTGCTTACCCTAGTACTTATCGCTATACTGATCGTAAGTTTCATTTCGTATGATTTAAATAGAAAATCAGTAGAGAAAAGATATTTTGAATCGGTACAGGTAATAGCTAATCTAAAAGCTCAGAAAGTAGAGACATTTTTCAATCAAATCGCCTCTGCTATTTACATTACCCAAGAACTTCCTGTGGTAAAAAACATGTATCAGACCCTAGGACAGAAACCGTCAGGTTCTAGTACAGAAAGTCTGGATGCTACCTTGGCACCAATCCGGCAAATGTATGGCTTGGCTAATATCTATCTAACTGACACGGATGGCAAAGTGCTCTATATCCATGATAATTCTGCTACCAGACAGACAGTAGGCGAGACATTACAGGATACACATAAAACCAGTATTGAGAAAGGGTTGGCAGGGTTGCATTATGGAAATATTTTTCAGCAAGGTAAAAATTACTATCAGTGGATAGCTGCCCCTATTACCACTACTGAAGGAAGCCAGCAAGGTGTTATTGTTTTTGAAGTAAATATGATGCCAGTATACAGCCTGGCTAACGATACCATAGGCTTAGGCAATACCGGTGAAATCATATTAGCGAAGATAAGTGGCTCTAAAGTTATTTATATAAATCCTTTACGCCTAAATCCGGAGTCAGCATTAAAAGAAGTCAGTTATAAAGATGAATATGCGCTACATCAGGCTGTAAAAGGTAAGTCAAATATTGGGTTTGATACTGATTACAGAGGGAAGGCTGTATTAGCCGCCTGGCATCATATACAGGGTATAAACTGGGGAATGGTTGTAAAAGTTGACAGTGAAGAGGTATATGCTTCTGTTAATCAATTACGCAATTATTTTATTATTGCCGGCTTGGTAGTTTTAGCAGGTGCGTTAGCTGTAGGATTCATTTTTTCAAGATTCTTGATTAATCCCTTGCTATCCCTTAAACAGACTATGTCTTTACTAGGAGAGGGTATATTGCCTGAAAAATTAGAGAAAAACAGCAACGATGAGATCGGTGAAATGGCAGATACAGTCAATAATCTGGTAGAAGGATTGAAAAAGACTGCCAGTTTTGCACACAAAATTGGTGAAGGTGATTTTGCTGCAGAGTTCAAACCGATGAGTAACAATGATATTCTGGGTTTGTCATTGATTAATATGCGGGATAGCATTCAGGAATCTGCCAAACGGGATGAAGAACAAAACTGGATTGTGACTGGTGTTGCTGAGATAGGGGATATATTACGGTCTACTAATAATTTGGCAGAACTTAGCGAACGTGTAGTAGCATACCTTACTAAAAAAGTAGATGCTATCCAGGGAGCTTTCTATGTGGTGAATGATGAGGAAGAGGAGAACAGATTTATAGAGATGACGGCCAGTTATGCCTACCATAAAAAGAAATACCTTTCTGCCAAATTTAAATTTGCAGAAGGATTAGTTGGACAGGCAGCCATTGAGCAAGATACCATCCTCCGTACAGAAGTACCTGATAATTATGTTACAATAACTTCTGGTTTGTTAGGTGATAGAAAACCAAAATGTATTCTGATTGTACCTTTAATTACAGTAATTGGTAGCGATAAAGAGGTATTTGGGGTATTAGAATTAGCAGGTTTCGAAAAGTTTAGCTCTAGAAACGTCCGCTTTGTAAATGAAATAAGTGAGATTCTGGCCCGTACGATATTTAACATTAAAGTAAACGAAACTACCAGAGTCCTTCTGGAAAAGTCTCAAAAACAGAGTGAAGAATTACAGGAGCAGCAAGAAATATTGCGCCAGAATGCAGAAGAAATGCAAAGTACACAGGAAGAGCTGAAACGCACCAATCATGCACTGGAAGATCAGATAGAGCAGGTAAACCGTGCACAGAAAAAAATGCAGGTATTGCTGGAGAATGCATCTGAAGTAATAACCATTTATGAGCAAGACAGGCGCGTACGTTATGTAAGCCCATCGGTAGAAAAAATATTGGGATATAAGCAAGAGGAATTAATAGGTTTAAATGACATTATCTATGTAAATGAACAAGGCGTAGAGTCGGTAGATAGAATGTTCCAGGAGTTGATGGAGAATCCGGAACAGAAATTAACCATCCAGTTCAGCTATTCCCGGAAAAATGGTGAGCGCATATGGCTGGAGGCTACAGGAACCAATTTGCTATCTGACCCGGCTATTGAAGGCATAGTTTTAAATTCTCGCGATATTACTGAACGGAGAAGAGCCGAGCAGGAAGCCAGGATGCGTGGCCAAATGCAGGCTTTATCTGAGAACTCTCCAGACTTGATTACCCGGTTCAATAAAGAAGGAAAAGTGTTTTATATAAATCCAATTATTGAATCGTATACTGGGTATAGCAAAGATGAATTTATTAGTAAATCGTTGGAAGAGGTAAGTCTGAATGAGTCAGTTGTAACTGCCTGGAGTGCTATCCTCAAGGAAGTAATGACGAATAAGGAGAAACTTAGCACCGAGATGGATTTCCCATCTCTGATTGGCGACCGGGTAATGCAAATTAATGCCATTCCTGAGTACAATGAGCAGAATCTTATAGAGTCTGTGCTTCTAGTTTCGCATGACATTACCGATCGGAAACAAATTGAGTTAGAAGTTCAGAGCAAGAATAAGAAGATTACAGAAAGTATTAATTATGCTAAACGTATTCAGGGAGCTATTCTGCCAAATAATGAAATTATCAAAGAAATTTTTCCTGAGTCATTTATCCTATATAAACCTAGAGATGTAGTCAGCGGAGATTTTCCTTGGTTCTTGCAGAGAGGCGATGATATGTATATAGCAGCCGTAGACTGTACTGGGCATGGCGTACCAGGTGCTCTTATCTCTTTAATAGGCTATTTCTTGTTAAACAACATTGTTAATAATAAAGATGTAGCAGAACCAGGTGAAGTTTTGGATATGCTGGACAAAGGCGTTACTCAAACCCTACGTCAAGACAGCGAAGATTCATCGACACGTGATGGAATGGACATCGCTCTTTGTAAAATCAATTTAAAAACAAATACGCTACAATACGCAGGAGCGCATCGTCCGCTTTATTTCTTGCATGGAGGTGAACTTACTGAAGTTAAAGGAGATAAATTCCCAATTGGTGGTGGGCAATATAAATCCCGCACTAGTTTCACTACTACTACCCTAACCATCTCGGAAGGCGATGCTGTGTACTTCTGTTCAGATGGATTCCCTGATCAGTTTGGAGGACCAGATAATCGTAAGTTTTCACCTAAACGAATCCGAGAAATCATTCTTGAGCATTCACATAACAACATAGAAACTGTTCACAAAGTGTTTGATCAGGAATTTGAAGCCTGGAAAGGCGAAGAGAAACAAACCGATGATGTTCTAATGATCGGTATAAAATTCTAACCCAAAAAGTAGTGGATTACTAGCTATACTAATGTTAAAATCAATCAATTAAGCACATGAAATACATTTATGAGTTGCATAAAACAATGTTGCAACAAAATCTGATCCTCGTTTATGAAGGAGAATTTACTCAGGAAATTACCAAGTCTGTTTTAGCAATGGCCGAACGCAACATGGAATCTGTGGGTGAAGAGTCCAACATTAAGCGCAAAGTGTTCAACGTAATGGTAGAGTGCCTTCAGAACATTTGTAAGCATGCAGATGAAATAAGCCTTGAAGAGAATATGAAAAACTCGGCCATTTTCATGATAGGTAAACATGCAAATGAATACATTATTACAACAGGTAATCCTATCAACAACGATAAAGTTGGAGGCCTTAACAATAAGCTGGAGCAAATAAATAGCCTGGATAAAGAAGGGTTAAAAGCTTTGTATAAAGATATCATTAGAAATGGCGATCTGTCAGATAAAGGTGGTGCCGGTTTAGGATTTGTAGATATGGCAAGAAAATCTGGCCAGAAACTTGAATTTGATTTTCAGCCAATCAATGATAAAATATCATTTTTCTCTTTGAAGACTACTATCCCCAGAGTCAACACAAACGAATAATTATTCCATCAGTATCAATTGTCAAACATTAAATTATTACCCCCAATGCAGATTATTAACTTAGAAGGAACGGAAGATACTCCTAAAATAATATTAGATCAATCAAACGGAATTTTTGAAATTTCTGGCCGGTCATTACCTGAGGATACAGCCGAATTTTACAAGCCTGTCTTACAGTGGCTAGATGCGTATGGAAGTGCTCCTAAGCCAAAAACTAATTTTACTTTTAAGCTGGAATATTTCAATACAGCCTCTTCTAAACTCATTTTAGATATTCTTTCTAAGCTGGAATCTATACCCGGCACTACGATTTCCTGGTATTTTCATGAAGATGATGAAGATATGGAAGAAGCAGGCACTGAGTTTTCAGAACTGGTAGAAGTACCCTTTGAATTCAAAACTTACTGATTTTTGCAATTCAATACATACGTGGCATAAGCAAACTATTTCAATTTATTTCGCCGCTAATAAGTATTTTCTTTGAATAAGAACGGGTTTTGCCTGCCTTCTGATTTTGTAATTAAGTTTTAGTAAAAGAAGCTTATATGAAAATAAGCACATTGAAAAATATACTATGAGTGAGGAGATACTTAAAGCGCTAACTCAACTTTTTGCTATAATAACTAAACAGGACGGTGGAGTTACTGAGGTGGAAAGGAAGTATGTTATTCAATTTTTTAGGCAGGAGTTAGACCAAGATTCGGTTAAGGAATACGTTGAACTTTACGACCAGTTTGCAGGATATGGTAATGAAGATAAAGGAGAAGCCAAGCTTACTTCTGTAAAGGATTCAGTTAAGACACTGGCTATTTGCAAGAAAATTAATAAGACTCTTACTCAAAAGCAGAAAGTAGTTGTACTTATCCGCTTGCTGGAATTAGTAAGCTCTGATAAGAATTTTACTCCTCAGCGGATGAGTATTATAGATACGGTTTCTACTGTATTTAACATTGCCAAAGAGGATTTTCAAATCATAGAAAAGTTTGTGCTTCATGAAAATACAAACACACTTACTGACTTTGAAGATATATTACTTGCGGACAGTAAGTCTGCTGTGCATCCTGGGCAAGCCAAACATTTATTGCTGGACCACTTGCATGGGCAAATTGTATTCTTGCGTGTTAAAAGTGTAGACTTATACTTTGTCCGATATAATGGAGATGAAGAATTACAATTGAATGGGTTGTTGCTAAAACCGTATCAGGTATATCTGTTCTCTAATGGAAGTACTATTAAAACCCCTAAGAGTTCGCCCATATACTATAGTGACGTAGTAAGCTTCTTTTTAAGTAATCTGAAGACAAAAAACCTTTCGTTTACTGTTAAAAGCCTCGAATTTAAGTTTCCTAATGGTGCCATAGGCTTAAGAGATGTCCATATTTCGGAAGGCCCCGGGAAACTTATTGGAATCATGGGTGGAAGTGGAGCCGGTAAAACAACGTTATTAAACGTTCTGGCAGGCATCGAAAATCCTTCCAAAGGTGAAATTTTAATTAATGGGATAAATGTACACACCCAGAAAGATGAAGTGCAGGGGGTATTTGGCTATGTAGCCCAAGATGACTTACTCATCGAAGAGTTAAGTGTGTATGAAAATTTATACTACAATGCCAAACTTTGTTTTGCTCATTTGACTGAAGAAGAGTTACACAAAGCGGTAATTAACGTGCTAGCTAGCCTTGGACTAGAGCATATTAAAGATTTAAAAGTTGGCAATGTTCTGAATAAAAAAATAAGCGGTGGTCAGCGGAAACGGTTGAATATAGCCCTGGAATTAATCCGGGAACCTGCAGTAATGTTTGTTGACGAACCTACATCAGGCTTATCTTCCAGAGATTCAGAAAATGTAATAGACCTTTTAAAAGAACTTTCGCTAAAAGGCAAACTTATTTTCGTAGTCATTCACCAGCCATCGTCAGACATATTTAAGATGTTTGATAAATTATTCTTGTTGGATACAGGTGGGTACCCGATCTATTATGGCAATCCGGTAGAATCAGTAATTTATTTTAAGAAAGCCACTAACCAGGTAGACAGTGATAAAGGTCAGTGTCATACTTGCGGCAATGTAAATCCTGAACAGATATTCAATATCATTGAAGCCAAAGTGGTAGATGAGTATGGTCAGTTCACAAATAAGAGAAAAGTAACGCCTCCCCAATGGAATGAGCGATATTTACAAAATTTTAAGCTTGAAGAGGTCACGCTAGTCAAAGAAAACCCTCCTAAAGCTTTAAATCTGCCTTCAAGGTTTAAACAAACAGTCATTTTTACAGTAAGAGACTTTTTGTCTAAAATAAGTAACGTGCAGTATATGCTGATAAACTTATTGCAGGCTCCTGTACTAGCAGCCATCCTGGCATTAGTAATCCGCTATAAAAATGATCCTGATTCTTCGGGCTATATCTACCGATATAACGATAATATACCTGCTTATATATTAGTAGCCATACTGGTAGCTCTGTTTATGGGTCTAACCGTAAGTGCAGAGGAAATTATCAGAGATAAGAAAATACAAAAAAGAGAGTCATTTCTGAATCTGAGCAGAACCAGCTATTTATCATCTAAACTGATTATTCTCTTTGTGCTGTCTGCAATTCAAACTTTGAGTTTTGTCCTAATTGGCAATTGGATTCTAGAAGTTAAAGGAATGACCTTGAGTTATTGGATGGTTCTGTTCACCATGTCGTGTTTTGCTAATATACTGGGTTTAAATATATCTGCTTCATTCAACTCTGTAGTTACTGTATACATTACGATTCCGTTAATATTAATTCCTCAGATAGTGCTGAGTGGAGTAATGTTTAGCTTCGATAAGCTGAATGATATGATCAGTACAAAAGGCAAAGTGCCAATAATAGCTGACTTTATAGCCTCCAGGTGGGGTTTTGAGGCGCTTGCCATTGAGCAATATAAAAATAATCCTTACCAGGTTTCCTATTATGACCTGGAAAAAATTCAAAGTAAAGCATACTTCAAATATACATATCTGATTCCTGAATTATCAGAGAGGCTGGAAAGATCTAAGTTTCATGCAAAAGATAAAACCGACTCCATCCAAACTATTTTGGCAAAAGATCTGAAGGTAATCCGTGAAGAGATAAATGCTGAAGTAAATAAACGAGGATTAAGTATAGATGTAAATTCTGCTTTAACAACGCATGGATTTGATGAAAGAGCAGCAGATAAAGTTAGCTTTTATCTTGAAACGTTAAAGCAAAGCTATATTAAGCAATTTAATGACGCAGATTATAAAAAGGAAAGATTGATAGAACATAAATCTGCTAATCCGGAATATAACTTAACAGCTTATAAAAACTTGTATTACAATGAATCTCTAGCAGATTTTATGAAAAATACAAGCACTAAAAATCGGATTATCGAATACGAAGGAAAGCTTATCCAACAAATAGACCCAGTATATACAGATCCTACAAACATAGCCGGAAAGTTAGATTATAGAGCACATTTCCTGGCACCTACTAAACATATGGGCGGAATGTATATGAGCACTTTTGCTTTCAATTTGATGGTTGTCTGGATACTAACAGGACTATTGTATGTTACGTTATACTTTGAAGCATTTAAAGGTGCCTTATCCATACTTGGCCGGATCAAATTTGACTTTGCAACTACATACCTAACTCAGGTAAAGAATAAGATAATGAGTACATGGCAAGAGATAAAAATCAAAAAAAGCCGGGTGGCCACTAATTAATTACATAAACTAATTCAGAATAAAGCAGCTAAATTAATCTAATATCATGAATAAAGTATACTTAGGTTTTATTGCATTGCTCTTAGTAGCCTGTGATAATAATAAACAACCAAGTGAACAAGCTTTTCTCGACAGCTTAGACAACGCAAAGGTACAGACGCCTCCTGTTTCTAAAGAGGTATTGGGAGATATTATTCAATCTATACCGTCTCCTTTAGAAATCTCTTCTTTGATAAAAAATTCGGGAGTAAAATATGATAAAAATGTACTCAATTCAACTAACAATCTGAGTAACTACAATACCAATTACAAAAGAGCATTGAATTTAGGCATTTATGGTACAGATTTGGGATATGCCAATATCTATAGTCAGAATCAGGATGCACTACATTATCTGGATGCTGTACGTACCACGGCGGATGGGTTAAGTATTGGACAGTTTTTCGATTTTAATACCATCAGAAGTTTAGCTACAAACAGTAATAATTTAGATTCTTTATTGCTGATTACTACAACAAACTTTGAAAAGATTAATAAGCATTTACAAGAGCAGGAAAGATCTAACTTAAGTATTTTGATTCTGACTGGTGGATGGCTAGAAGCTTTGCATTTAACCTGTGCCGTAGAAAACAAATACCCAAGTCAGACTTTTAAAGAGCGGATCGGAGAGCAAAAAGTAATTCTTGATCAACTGTTACTACTTTTATCTTTTTATAACCAGGATGCAAATATCCAGTCATTGATTGCCGATTTAACTGATCTACAGAAGCAATTCGAAAAAGTAGAAGTTACTTATACGTATCAAGAATCCACCATGAAAGAAGTAGATGGCGTATTGATGGTAGTAGATAATAGCACCAAGAAAATAAACATGACACCTGAAGATTTGAAAAGTATTCAGGCAGCAGCTAGTGCTATACGTAATAAAATAATCAGCTAAAATTAGTTATCAATACAGATATGAAAAAAATACTATTTACTTTGATTGTGTTTGCAGCCATACTTACGAATGCTTCCGTGGCTTCAGCTCAGTGCGATGCAGATACTTATACAAATAAACTAATAGAGAAGCTTCCACAAGGGTATGCTTTCCTAAAAAGTTATAAAATTGACGGTGAGAACGGGGCTAAAGATAAATTAGAGTTTCCATATATCTTCAGCAAAGATTCTAATTATATGATTACCTTGGGAAATAAAGAGTTAGAGCTAAAAGGTGTACTATTGAATTTGTACGATTCGAATAGAAAACTGGTAGCCACTAACCAAGACCCGGCCAGTAAAAAGTTTTACTCAGGGGTAAGCTATAAATGTGCTTCTACAGGGGTGTATTATTTAACGTTCTCCTTTGAAAATCAGAAAGAAAGCTGTGCTGCAGCTGTACTCGGTTTTAAGCGCTAACTTTACCTTCACTATATTTGTAAGCAGGAACATTTTTCGTGTTCCTGCTTTTTTATTTGACTAAACTGAAGAATATGCTTTATGGAAGGTAATTATATTCAGGTACACAAAACAGCCCGATACTTCACATTAGGCCAACTGTCGCCAGAAACTCAAGCCGTATGGTTTGTATGCCATGGGTACGGACAATTAGCAAATTACTTTCTGAAAAAGTTTGATGTGCTCGAGAATGACCAAACCTTTGTTGTAGCTCCAGAAGCGTTGAATCGCTTTTACTTGCAAGGGTTTACCGGAAGAATAGGGGCAACCTGGATGACCAAGGAAGAGCGATTAACAGAGATAGAGGACTATATAAATTATTTGAACCAGCTGTACGATAACATTTTATTAGACAGAGACATTTCAAAGATACATATAAACATACTTGGCTTCTCACAAGGGGTAGCCACTGTATGCCGGTGGATAACCAGCCGGGGAATGAAAGTAGACAATTTAATTCTATGGGCAGGACAATTACCTGCTGATATGAACCTGGACTTAAGCAGAGAGGTACTAGCTCAAACAACTATGTATGTAATCTACGGTCTACAAGATGAGTTCTTAACAAATATTCCTCATGATGAATATGTAAAGAATTTTTCTGTAGCCGGATTTACACCCCACATATTATCTTTTGATGGCAAGCACGAAATTCACCGTGAGACTTTGGGTAGGCTCAGAGATCATATGATAAATACGAAGAAAGGCCTATAAGTTTTTATTAACAATGGTCGCAGATGCTTGAGCTGTAGGTAAAATAGTTAGATCACTGATCATAACATGAGGGGGACAATTTACCGTATACCAGATGACATCTGCAATATCTTCTGCCACTAAGGGTTTGAAGCCTTTATAAACAGAACCAGCTCTTTGTTCATCTCCCTTAAATCGAACTAGAGAAAATTCGGTTTCTACCAAGCCAGGATGAATGCCCGTTACACGGATACCATATGGGTTCAGATCCAAACGCATACCAGAGGTAATGGCATCTACAGCAAATTTGGAGGCACAATAAACATTGCCATTTGGGTATACTTCTTTTCCGGCAATAGAGCCAATATTTACAATATGTCCACTTTTTCTGGAGACCATACCAGGAATAATAGCTTTAGATACAAATAATAAACCTTTCACATTAATATCTAACATAGCATTCCAGTCTTCTGTACTTCCTTCATGAATGGGAGCTAGACCATGGGCATTACCAGCGTTATTTACAAGTATGTCCACTGTTTTCCATTCTTCAGGCAGTGAATTAATAGCCTTCATTACTGCTTGCTCATCCCGCACATCGAACGCCAATATATGCACCTTCACCATAGATTCAATCTGAGATTTTAGCTCTTCCAGGCGGTCTGCCCGGCGGCCACAAATAATCAAATTAATTCCTTGGCGTGCGAATAAAAGGGCTGTAGCTTTTCCTATGCCGGAAGTAGCGCCTGTAATAAAAGCTATTTTGCTCATAAAAAATAGGTAGGTTTTGGTTATTGATTGGTTCTGCTAGTTGCCTGATGGCTCATAAAAGATTACTCAAAAAATAAGCTCAATGAAATTGTATGTGAATTTAATCTGTCAAGCCCCCGGCTGTAAGGGGAGCTATCAGAAATCAGCATATTCTTTATTCCATGAGAAAAACGTAGTTCCGGAGATACTTTTACGAAAGAATAAAATAAGTCAAACCCGAAACCATATTCCACTGTCAGGTCTACATTGTCTGTGCGAAGTCTGTCCTGCGATCTTTCCCGCCGGTTTGAACCTATTTCCAGCGAAGGTTTAAAGCCGCCTACCATATACATCCGCACATTCCCTCTCCGGTTCGACCGGTATTTTACAAGCAGAGGCAATTCAAGAAACGTAGATTCTATTCTTTGTTCTGTTTCTGTGCCCTGATTAAACCGGTAGTTGATAGAACGCTCGTAAAAAGCTCCGGAAGGTAGAACCCGCACTTCAAAATGCTTACTTAAAATATAACTTGCAATAAAACCTAACCCAAACCCTGGCGCTCCGGCAGGATTAATGGCAAAAGCAGTATCTGATCCATTAACAAACGACTGGGAGTATTTTCTGTTAAATTTTGTGTAATTCCCTGCCAGAAAAAATCCGTAATGCAGGGATCTTTCATCGTAGTCAGGTTGATGCACTGTATACAAACTTGCCCGTTGCGCATGGCTTTGGAAACAAGAAATAAAAAGAAGAAAGCAAACACTGGTTGCTACTATTTCCTTCCTATATAAATAGAACTGATGCCAAACGTGAGAGGTATACATTTTGTTGAATGAAAGCCTGCCTTTTCAAAGATGTTTAAAAAATCTTTACCATCTGGGAAAGCTTGCACAGACTCAGGCAGGTAACTATAGGCTGACTGATCTTTAGATATTACTTTCCCAATAAGAGGCAATATACGGCTTGAATAGAAATTATATACTTGTTTAAATGGAAAACCTGTGGGCTTTGAAAATTCTACAATAATGCAGGTACCCCCTTTTTTTAATACCCGGAACATATCTACTAATCCCTTATCCAGATTCTCGAAGTTCCTTACACCAAAAGAAACGATTACTGCATCAAAATAATTATCTGTAAACAATAGTTTCTCAGAGTCGCCTTTCCTGAGTTCAATTTTGTCTTCCAGTTTCATTTTCCGGAGCTTTTCCCGGCCTTTCGCCAGCATCCCTTCAGAAATATCTACACCAATAATTTTTTCTGGCTTAGCAGCCAATGCTTCAATAGCAAAATCTCCTGTTCCGGTAGCTATATCCAGTATTAATCGTGGTCTTAGTGGTTTCAATAAACGAACGGCTTTTTTGCGCCAATAAATATCTATACCAAAGCTCAGAACCCGATTCAATAAGTCGTATTTGCCGGCAATGTTATCAAACATAGTAGCCACTTGTTCTTTTTTACTGGCTGTCTGCTCTTTATATGGCACTACGCTCATAAGATGGTGATTTAGGTAGGTTTAAAGAATTGTAAAGTTAGCAGATCAACAGCTAACTTTACAATATAACAAGTATTTAACATATTGGTTTGAATGATATAGATAGGAACCAATATATGTTCTCTTAGCGGCTAACGGTTTAGATGTTTTTATAGAATATACTGGCTTAAATCTTTGTTTTTCACCAGATTGGACAGACGTTGGTCTACCATCTCCCGGGTGATCACAATTTTAGCATTAGCACCTATCACATCTGGAATATCGAACAAAAAGTCATTTAATAAATGGCTCATAACCGTATGCAGCCGGCGGGCTCCTATGTTTTCTACTTCTGAATTGATGTTGAAAGCTATTTCGGCAAGGCGCTCCAATGCTTCGTCCTGGAAAGAAAGTGCTACGCCTTCTGCCATTAATAAACTTTCATATTGTTTAGTTAATGCATTTTTGGGCGCTTTTAAAATCTGGTAGAAATCTTCTTTGGTTAAGCTCTGTAGTTCTACCCGGATTGGGAAACGGCCTTGCAATTCAGGAATAAGATCCGATGGTTTGGCTACATGAAATGCACCGGCAGCAATAAATAGAATATGGTCTGTGTTAATTACCCCATATTTTGTATTTACTGTGCTTCCTTCCACTATTGGCAGCAAATCGCGTTGTACGCCTTCGCGGCTTACATCAGGGCCGCCTCCTTTGCTAGAGCTGGCAATTTTATCTATCTCATCAATAAAGATAATACCTGTATCTTCTGCCTTACGGATGGCTTCTTCTTTCACTTCATCCATATCTATCAACTTAGACGATTCTTCTTCCAGTAGAATTTTACGGGCTTCTGCAATAGTCACTTTCCGCTTTTTAGTTTTCTTCGGCATCATGCCACTGATCATCTCCTGCAAATTCATCATGGTCATTTCATCTACGCCGGGGCCTAGCATACCCACATTGCTGGTAGAAGATTGTTGAATGTTTATCTCAATTTTTCTGTCTTCCAGTTCACCATTTTTAATTTTTTCACGGAAACGTTCTCGGGTACGTTCATTTAGTTCCTGGTCGCTGTCAGGTGTAGCAGTCGTCTCTATATTATAGCCTGCTGCACTGCCTGTTTTGCTGCGCATAGGCGGTATAAGGGCATCCAGAATAATATCTTCAACTACCTGCGTAGCTCTTGCTTTAACAGCTTCTTTCTTATTGGCTTTCACCAGATGTACCGCCTGTTCTACCAGATCCCGCACCATGCTTTCTACGTCCCGGCCTACGTAGCCTACTTCTGTAAATTTAGAGGCTTCTACTTTTGTAAATGGCGCATCAGCTATTTTTGCCAGCCGCCGGGCAATTTCTGTTTTTCCGATACCGGTAGCACCGATCATCAGGATATTATTGGGTACAATCTCTTGCCGCATATCTGCAGCAGCACTCATCCGGCGCCAGCGGTTACGAAGTGCTATGGCTACATTGCGTTTAGCATCTTTCTGGCCTACTATATATTTGTCAAGTTCTTCTACAATCTGACGGGGAGTTAAATATTCTAAACGGGTTGTTGTCATTATGTATGGAATAAATTAAGTTACTATTCGGTTTAAGACTGGCTATAACAAATTTCTACCCAAGTATGCTGTTGTCATAGGTAATGCCATCATTTGAAGCAGATGTACAGGCCTGTATTTTATATTTGCCTCCTAAGCTGACGCTCTGTCAGTAAAATTCGCGGCAGGTAGTTGCAAGTTATCTTCAGTTAGAATTTTCTAACATGTCAGCCGGCAAGCTTGCCTCACCTTATAAATGAATCAAAAAATACAACGTCTTAGTTCATACAAAGTTGTGCAAAGTATATAGAAGGCTTAAAAGTCGAAGCAAAAACAAATTCTGACTTATAGCAGTCTTTTCTCCAGATTATCTGCTTATTTTTAAGATGCATGCCCTTGTACAGTTCCTAATTAACTCCTTTGCTATATGAAACCATATTACCTATTGTTTGTTTTTTCTCTCCTTATGCTATCCTGTAGCACAACTACTACAAAAACAGAAGATAATACCCTGGCTTTAGAGGTGCAGCAATACCTGGACACCTACACCAATCAATATGTAAAATTATACTACGATCTTTCACTGGCACAATGGGAAACCAATACGCATATAGTTGAAGGAGATACCACCAATGCTTACCGTACACAAGTAGCTAGTGAAGCGTTTGCCAATTTTACAGGAAGTAAAGAGAATATTGAAAAGACAAGAAAATATCTGGAGCAAAAAGAAAAGCTAACGCCTATCCAGGTAAAACAACTGGAAACTATTCTATACCAGGCAGCCAATAATCCTCAGACAGTAGCTGAGGTGGTAAGCAAACGGATAAAAGCAGAAACCCAGCAGACAGAAAAGCTTTTTGGATTTAATTATACGCTAGATGGCAAACCCATTACACCTAATGGAATTGATGAAATTTTAAGAGAAGAGAAAAACATCACCAAACGGCTTGCTGCATGGCAGGCCAGTAAAGAAGTAGGCAAAAACCTAAAAGCAGGTTTGGTAGATTTACGCGGTTTGCGGAACCAAACAGTGCAGGCGTTAGGATACAAGGATTATTTTACTTACCAGGTTTCCGAATATAACATGACGGTGCCGGAAATGATGGAGATGAATAAAAAGCTGATTAGTGATATATGGCCATTGTACCGCGAATTGCATACCTATGCCCGGTACGAGTTAGCGAATAAATATGGAATCAAAGAGGTTCCGGAGATGCTGCCTGCCCATTGGCTGCCTAACCGCTGGGGCCAGGATTGGTCTGCTATGATAGACGTAGAAGGAATTAATCTGGATGAGGCGTTAGCCAAAAAGGAGGCTGAATGGCTGGTGAAGCAAGCAGAAAGATTCTATATCAGTTTAGGGTTCGACTCATTGCCCGCCAGTTTCTATGAAAAATCAAGTTTGTATCCGGCACCTGTAGAAGCCAATTATAAGAAAAATAACCATGCGTCTGCCTGGCACATGGATTTGCAACAAGATGTGCGCAGCCTGATGAGTGTAATTCCGAATGCAGATTGGTATGAAACTACACATCATGAACTAGGTCATGTATATTACTACATGAGTTATACTAATTCTGAAGTTCCGCCTCTGTTAAGAGGAGGAGCCAACCGGGCTTTTCATGAAGCAGTGGGTAGTATGATGGGCCTGGCTGCTATGCAGAAACCCTTTCTGGCAAACCTTGGCCTGATTGAGCCGAATACTAAAACCGATGAAACAAAAGAATTATTGAAAGAAGCTTTAAATTATATTGTATTTATTCCTTTTTCAGCCGGTGTTATGACTGAGTTTGAGCATGACTTATATGTTAATAATCTGCCGCCAGACCAGTTTAACAAACGTTGGTGGGAATTAAGCCAGAAATATCAGGGTATGGTGCCACCTGCCGAACGCGGAGAAGAATACACAGATGCCGCCTCTAAAACCCATATTAACGACGATGCCGCCCAGTATTATGACTATGCCCTTTCTTTTGCATTACTTTTTCAACTGCACGATCATGTGGCTACAACTATTTTAAAGCAAAATCCAAAAGCTACCAATTATTATGGCAACAAAGAGGTAGGCAATTTTCTAAAAAAGATTTTGACACCAGGTGCCAGCCGTAATTGGCGTGAATTACTGAAAGAATCTACTGGGAAAGAGCTAAATGCGGAAGCTATGCTTAATTACTTTCAGCCGCTTATGCCATATCTGAAAGAAGCTAACAAAGGAAGAAAATATACGCTTCCCGAAAAGATATAAGTTGTATAAAAGAAAGCAAGTAGTTGAATTACTTGCTTTCTTTCTTTTTAATTAAGGCTCCAAAGTTACTTATGAGTGTCAAATAACTGACTCCTCCGGCGGCATGATGATACGCCCGGCTATAGGCCATTTGAAAGGCTTTGATCTGTAAAGAAGCTCCAAAAGATAAACCTGCCCCGGCCATCCGGTTTTCCAGCTTCATCTCCTGCCTAACTAAATGATTATATCCGGCTTGCAGCTGAAATGCTTTACTCAATAATATTTCTGTCCCAAAAACAAAATGCCTGAATAGTTTATCAGTAAAGCTTATTTTCTCTATTACCTGGTTGCCATTTTGGTCAATAATGGTGTTATAAGCTGGGTCATCATAGGCAATATCAAAGGTATGCAGATGATGGGCTGTAAATGAAAACCGCAGAGGCATAAACTCTGGTTTGAAAGATGTACCCACTTGTACATCAAATGGCATACCTAAATTATTCCCTGGTGTATACGACTTAAAGGCAAATCCTGCATTTTTTATCAGCAATCCAATCGTGAGGTCATGTTCCGGATGTTTGAATACACCACCCATATCAAGCAACAAACCGTACGCATTATATTCCGCAATAGTAGACCCAGCTAATTTCACATTCATTCCTACTGTATATGGACCAATAGAACGGGCGTGGGCGGTGGTTACTACAAAATCATTTGCCTGAAAACTACCTACTACTGCTCCTGTAGCATCCGTTTCTTCAAAACTTCCATAATCCAAATACTGCAAGGCTACTCCCCACCTACCGGCTTTGTTAAATTTATGTGCATAAGTTAGGGTGGAATAATTTACACCTGTATAATAAGGCACAAAATTGAAAGAAGCATGTTTATGCATTGCCGTATTCAACAGAGCCGGATTAGCTGTAAACAGATTTACATTCGAGTTAATTAATGATAGGTTACTGCCTCCTAAAGCAGCCTGTGGGGCATTTGTAGGTAATCGTAGAAAAGCAAATCCATTACGCCCACCCAGGTGTTGTGAATAAGCAGGCTCAAGTGTTATTAAAATACCTACACTTGCTAGGAAGACATAAAATACAATGGAAAACCGGATATAATTAATAGTTTAATAAAAAACAGAAGTCATCTCCAATTTAGCAAGAGATGACTTCTGTTTTAATGTATTTGCTTAAAAAACTTATATTGTATCAGGAAACCGGCGTATTTACCTGATTTGTATAGGAAGACGTGCCATTCATATTCTCAATAATAGATAAATTAAAAGGATTCTTTACCTTCTCTTTCAACAAAGCAATATCTAGCACATCATCTACATGATCTACATAATGGATTTTTAAGTCTTGAATATAGGTGGCATTTATCTCCTCTATATCTTTTCTGTTTTTAGCGCATAAAATTATTTCTTTAATGCCTGCTCTTTTGGCTGCTAATATCTTTTCCTTAATTCCACCTACAGGCAGTACCCTTCCACGCAACGTAATTTCACCGGTCATAGCCAGGCGGTCTTTGACTTTGCGCTGTGTATACAAAGAAGCCAGAGAGGTAAACATGGTAATACCAGCAGAAGGTCCGTCTTTTGGTACTGCACCGGCAGGTACGTGTATGTGTAAATCAAACTGGTCGAATACCCGGTAATCTATCTGCAAATTTTCAGCATTGGCTCTCAAATAAGACAATGCCGCTATGGCGGATTCCTTCATAACATCGCCTAACTGGCCGGAAAGGGTAAGTTTCCCACGTCCACGGCTTAAGCTGGATTCAATAAACAATATCTCGCCACCTACTTGCGTCCAGGCTAGGCCAGTTACCACGCCGGGTACTTCATTGTTCTGGTAGAGTTCTTTATCGAATATTTCGGCCCCCAGCATTTTAGCTACATCCTGCTCCCTAATAACCTTGCTATACGGCTCTTCCATGGCAATGGCTTTGGCTACTTTCCGGATAACAGTGCCTATTTTCCGCTCCAACGTACGCACGCCTGATTCGCGTGTATAGTCATCTATAATTTTAACAATCGCTTTTGTATCCAGGGTTACATCTTTGGTGCCCAACCCATGTTCTTTTTTCTGTTTGGGCACTAAGTGCTGTTTAGCAATCTGAACTTTTTCCTCCAGCGTATAACCGTTAATTTCTATAATTTCCATTCTATCGCGCAAAGCCGGTTGAATGGTTTCCAAAGAGTTGGCGGTTGCAATAAACAAGACTTTAGAAAGATCATATTCTACTTCCAGGTAATTATCCATAAAAGCAAAATTCTGCTCCGGGTCTAAAACTTCTAGCAAAGCCGATGAAGGATCGCCTCTAAAATCAGAAGAAACCTTATCTATCTCATCGAGAATAAACACCGGATTAGAGGATTTTACCTTTTTAATATTCTGAACAATTTTTCCGGGCAATGCACCTACATATGTTTTCCTGTGCCCACGGATTTCTGCCTCATCATGCACGCCGCCCAATGACATTCTGACATACTTGCGGTTCAATGCTTTAGCAATAGACCGGCCTAAGGATGTTTTACCCACGCCTGGAGGGCCATATAAACACAGAATAGGCCCTTTCATGTTGTTTTTTAGCTTCAATACCGCCAGGTATTCAATAATACGTTCCTTTACCTTTTCCAGCCCGAAGTGATCTGCATCAAGAATCTTTCTGGCTTTTTTTAAGTCAAAGTTATCTTTCGTGTATTCGCCCCAGGGTAAATCTATCAGCATTTCTATATAATTCATAGATACTGGGTATTCTGCGGCAGCCGGGTTCATCCGGGCAATTTTATCCAGTTCTTTATTGAAATGCTTAGCTACCACCTCTGGCCATTTCTTTTTAGCGCCTTTCACCCGCAAATTATCTATCTCCTGATCCTGGCTTTCATAACCTAGTTCGTCCTGTAATACTTTTATTTGCTGGCGCAGGTAATAGTCCCGTTGTTGCTGATCAATATCCGAATGTACTTTACTCTGAATCTCATTTTTCAACTCCAGCAACTGAATATCTTTCAGCATATACTGTAGCAGAGTAGTAGCCCGCTGAATGCCATCATTGGTTTCCAGAATCTTCTGCTTGTCTAGTACATCGGCGTTAATATTTGAAGCTAGAAAATGCGTAAGGAAGCTAGGACTTTCAATATTGTCTAAAGCAATCTGCGCTTCCTGCGGAATTTCCGGATTAAGTTTTAGGATTTTGGATGCCGCATCTTTCAAAGACCGGATCAGGGCCTTAGTTTCACGCTTACTAATGTCAGGAAAGTTTTCTGTCAGCAGGTTTACTTTGGCTGTAATAAACGGGTCTTCATGAAGAAAATTTACTACCTCAAATCTTCTTTTTCCCTGAATAATAATAGTTGTATTACCATCTGGAAGCACCAGCATCTTCAGAATATGTGCCACTGTACCTACTTTGTATAAGTCCTCGGAGTTAGGCTCTTCTTTAGAAGCATTGGCTTGTGCCGTTACACCAATGATACGGCTTCCTTTATACGCCTTTTTCACCAGCCGTATAGATTTCTGGCGGCTAACAGTAATGGGAATAACCACACCCGGAAATAAAACGGTATTTTTAACTGGCAATATGGGTAACTCATCAGGAATTTTATACTTACCCATCTCTTCTTCTTCTTCGGGCGATAACAGCGGAATCATCTCGACAGCATCATCATCCATCACATCGGGAAGTAATATAGTTCTATATGTTTTATTCGTTTTTTTATAGCTCATCTTATCTTATCGCGTAAGAATATATGCCATTGTGGCACTACTCTTCTATAAAAGTGTGTGTAGTAATATATAATATAAATTTTGCAAGTCCTATGCCAAAACTCTATCTTAATGGTGTAGTACTTTCATACCTTTAACGTACATTCCTTTAGCTTTGTGAGTATTGACTAAGTTTTTATTTAACTTTTGCTATGATTAACTCCATTACTGATAAAGTAATAAATATATGAAAATCAGCAGGTATGCTATATTGCTTGTTACCATCCTTCTTCTATGTAAATCTCAGGATGGATTCTGTCAATATACAAAGGCTAAATATAGAACCAAAGTTATTAAAAGTGCTCAGAGAGATAGTTTGTCGCAGATAGCTCAGTATCAATTTGAATTTACGAATATAAACAAAATTCCTTACTACCAGGATGCGAAAATATTAGAGCAGATTGACCGGCTTGAGAAGAAGAAGGAATGGGAAAAAGCTTATGCCCTGCTAACAAGTTATGTAAAAAACTTTGGAGTCCAGAATTTTTACCGGGATACGCACCTCCTATGGCGTTTGGCAAAACTAGTAGAATTGTTAGATGATATCGAAAAAGCGAAGTATCTCTACAGACTCGTCTTGAAACATCACCGGGGTGACGTAAAAAAGGTGGAACTGTATTATGATTCTCTCTCTAAGTACGATACAGATTACTTTGTGCCTATTGAATATTATTACGAACTGGTAGAGTACCGAAAATCTATTGATACCCTACGTCCGCCTGTAGGTGTGCTGTTGAACATGGGTTATGATGTAAACTCACCACAAGCCGATTATGGCCCGACTTTAACAGGAGACAATAATCAATTATTTTTTACTTCCAAAAGAAATGTAAAGAGGGTAGGAACCAATACTATTGTAAATGAAGATATTTATTACACCCGTAAGGTAGAAGATTACTGGGAAGAAGCCCAGTCTTTGCAAACTATCAATACCCGGTATAATGAAGGATCTGCTAGAATAACTAAAAACGGTAGAACAATGTTTTTCTCCAGATGTGAGAGCCCGGAAAGTTATGGCAATTGCGATATTTTTATTGCAGAACTACAGGCAGATAGTTCATGGGGCAATATCCGTAATCTGGGTCCGCAGGTAAATAGTACAGCCTGGGATTCTCATCCGGCTTTGTCTCATAATGAAGATACCTTATACTTTGCCTCCGACCGGATAGGTGGTTTTGGCCTGTCGGATTTATATTTTAGTTATAAAAGGGCGGACGGAAGCTGGGCTCAGGCACAAAATATGGGGCCTGTAGTAAATACCCGCCAAAGCGAAGTAAGTCCTTTCTATCATCCCATATATGATGTCTTGTACTTCAGTTCTAATGGCCATTTGTTAAACTTCGGCAACTTCGACATTTATAAATGTTATAAAATTGGCAGTAAATGGCAGGAGCCCAGGAGTATTGGCCCATTAGTGAATGGTAAAGGAAGCGAATATTATTTTACCATAGATTCTAACTCAAAAGATTTGTATTACGCACGTTCAGAAGAGAATGATATAAAAAACCTGGATTTGTTTTCTTTTCCGCTGCCAATGGAAGCTCAGCCTGGCGCTATTACAAAATTTGAAGGGTCAGTAATTGATTCTTTAACAGGAAATCCTTTTACGGGCATTGTTTCTATCATAGACTTGACAAATGGAATTGAAGTGGCCCCTAAATACCTGCGGCCAGATGGAACGTATGATTTTGATCTGATCCGGGATAACGACTATTTGGTAATTATCACCGGCGATGACTTTTTTAGGATTGAAAGAACTTTCCGTTTAGTCAGTGATACAGCCATTCATATTGAGACCCCGCATATTGACCTGAAAAAATGGGGTTTTGCTTCCGTAGAGTTTGCTGAGAACAGCGCTGAAATTAAGCAAGCTATGATGCCTGACTTAAACAAAGTGGTAGATTTCTTATTAGATCACCCGGATTTTAAACTGAAAATTTCAGGTCACACCGATTCGCATGGCGATGCCTCTTCAAATTTAAAGCTTTCACAACGCCGGGCTGAATCCATCAAAAAGTATATTATCACAAAAGGTAGTCTGGACGAAAGCCGTGTAGAAGCGTATGGGTATGGCAGCACTATGCCTATTGTAGACGAAAAAACAGATGCAGACCGTAAAATAAATAGGCGGGTAGAGTTTGAAATATTCAGGCCTAAGTAAGTTCAGTTTATAGAATAGCAGTAACAGTTTTTCTATAGGCTCAAATACCCAGGCTTTGCACCTTCTCATTGGATTTGAACATAAACGTACGGATAGTAGTAAGGTATTTGAAATTCACAATATTTACCTGATCATTAAATAATTCAGTTAGCACGGAGTTTTGTAGCCGCATACCTGAAGCTAAATCGGGAACAGGTACCTCTGCATAAATCCAGGTTACATCTACTTCTACTTCCTTGCCAATAAAAGATAGAGCTTTCTGTTGATTCTGCTTGTCTAAAAAAACTAGGTTCTTAGTAAGATATTGCTCAATTAATTTATCTGCCTGAGGAGCATCTATTGTTACTTTAGCATTGCTGTTCAGTAGAGTAAGAGCCGCTTCTAGGTCATCTGTAAATACCCGTAGTGTAACTTCAAACGACTGGCTTGATTGATTGTAGTGCACTTGTGCCAGGCTTGTATGGAACTCATGCAAGGTAGAAGGAGTGGTAAAGAAAAATGAAGAAATAAAACTTAGAAATAAAGCTAACATAGTTGAGGGGTGGAGCCTTTCAGGGCTTTAAATAGAAAAAGGCAGGAATATTCCTGCCTTTTTCTGTATATGTGAAGTATTATTGAAACAACTTAAAGGTATCATTGGCTATGGCAAAGACCATTAAACTTAGCAAAATAACCATACCTACTTTCTGAGCCACTTCCAGGAACTTGTCAGAAGGGCTGCGGCCAGATACAATCTCATACATCAGAAACATCACATGGCCTCCATCTAACGCTGGAATGGGTAAAAAATTCATAAATGCCAGAATCATAGAAAGCAAGCCAGTAATATACCAGAACCGTTCCCAAACCCAGGTACCTCCAAATATCTGCGCAATACCAATAGGACCGCTAAGGGATTTAGTAGCGGATACTTCTCCCCGGAAGATTTTGCCAAAAGCTTTAATATTGTCGAAAACTACGCCAAAAGCTCTGTCTGTACCAATGGTAATGGATTCACCCAGAGAATATTTAATAACTGCATCGTTCAATAAAAATTTTGTATAGAAACCCAGGGTACCATCATCAGAAATGGTGGTAGCCATATTTATTTCCTTACCATCTCTTAATACAGTTAAGTTAACTTGCTTTCCTTTGTTGTTAGTTAGCTCGCGCTGTAAGTCAGAAAAATACTGGATAGGCGCTTGATTTACTGCCACGATTTTGTCGCCCTCTTTTAAGCCAGCTTTATCAGCAGGCGACTCTTCCT
Organism: Rhodocytophaga aerolata; assembly: GCF_030503435.1. Taxonomy (GTDB): domain Bacteria; phylum Bacteroidota; class Bacteroidia; order Cytophagales; family 172606-1; genus Rhodocytophaga; species Rhodocytophaga aerolata. The sequence continues at coordinate 116,865 of NZ_JAUKPO010000003.1, read as the reverse complement.
TAATTCTGGCTACCTCAAATGGGCCATTAGCTGTTAGAAACTGCCCAGCATTGTTCTTATCGGATAATTTTTCGATAAAATCATTAGGAATACGAATATCAATTAATTGTCCGTTTCTCTCTACCGTATAATAACTATTTGACCCTAGAAATACTTTGGAACTTGTTACTTCATCAAAGTCTGTAAAAGTCTTACCATTGATCTTTACGATCTTATCGCCGGTCTGTAAACCAATTTCTTTCGCAAGATCATAAGCAATAATTCCGTATTTGGCTTCACTGGCAGGCAAATACCGGTCGCCATTGGTATAGACAATGGCAATAAAAATAATTACCCCTGTTATTACATTCACAATAATGCCGCCCATCATTACAATCAGGCGTTGCCAGGCTGGTTTGGAGCGGAATTCCCAGGGTTTTGGTTCTTCGGATAACTTATCGGTATCTAGTGATTCGTCTACCATGCCGGAGATTTTCACAAAGCCACCTAGCGGAACAGCCCCTAAGGAATACTCTGTTTCGCCATATTTAAATCCAAAAATTTTTGGTGGAAAACCTATAGAATATTGCTCAACACGCATTCCAAATACTTTAGCGGCTACCAAGTGTCCTAACTCATGTAATCCGACTAAGATGGACAAGCCCAGGATCAACTGGCCTGCCATTATTAAACCTTCCATTGATTATTTCTGATAAAAATGAATAAATAAACCTTGCAGCAGAATACTATGGGAATAATCGTTTTTTCAAACTTTTAGTTCTGTCATCTCACCGGCCAGTATTCTAGTCTCCGAATCTGTGTGTACATAATCTTCGTACAGCGGATTAGCAATATACGGGATTTTTGCCATACAATTGGCAATCACCTCTGAAATTTCCAGGAATCCGATTTGATCCTGCAAAAATGCAGCCACGGCTACTTCATTAGCAGCATTGATGATACAAGGCATGTTGCCTCCTTTCTGTAGAGCTGTATAGGCGAGGGAAAGATTAGTAAAGGTATCGGTATCCGGTTTTTCGAAGGTTAAACTTGGGTACTTCAGAAAGTCGAACCTGGGGAAGTCTGCTTTTAAACGGTGCGGATAACTAAGTGCATACTGGATAGGAAGCCGCATATCCGGCAGGCCCATCTGGGCTTTAATAGAGCCATCTTCAAATTGCACCATTGAATGGATAATGGATTGCGGATGTACTACCACTTCAATCTGCGAAGCTTTTACACCAAACAGCCACCTTGCCTCAATTACTTCCAGACCCTTATTCATTAGGGTGGCTGAATCTATAGTAATTTTGGCGCCCATATCCCAGTTGGGGTGTTTTAATGCCTGTGCTTTCGTAACTGTTTTCAGGAATTCTCTGTCTTTTCCACGGAATGGCCCGCCAGAAGCTGTCAGTATAATTTTTTCTACCGGATTGTGAAACTCACCTACCAGGCACTGAAATATAGCCGAATGTTCGGAGTCTACCGGATAAATGTTTACTCCATTCTTCTTTGCCAGATTGGTTACCAGTTCGCCGGCTACTACCAGGGTTTCTTTATTAGCTAAAGCAATGTGTTTTCCGGCTTGAATAGCTTTGAGTGTAGGCTGCAAACCTGCGTAGCCGACTAAGGCCGTTAGTACTATATCAATTTGCTCCATTTGCACGACAGAAGCAAGTGCCTGTAACCCTGCATACACCTTTATGCCATGCGGATCTAGGGCAGCAAATACTTTATCGTACAGCTTCTCATTGCAGATTACAACCGTATTAGGGTTAAAGTGTATGCTTTGTTCTATTAACAGATCTGCATTATTCTGGGCAGTAAGTACTTCCACTTCAAACGTATCCCGGTTAGCCGCAATTACTTCCAGTGCCTGCCTGCCAATAGAGCCAGTAGAACCTAATATAGCTATATGCCTTTTTTGTGATGTCATTCAATTATATGGTTGATAGATAAAATATACTCCATCTATCGTATTAATTTAGTTTATACTGCTGCAACTCATCCGCAATTATTCGGTCATTGGATAGGCGGGGAACTTTGTTCTGGCCACCTAATTTTCCTTTAGATTTCATATAACTACGGAAGGCATCTTTTTGCAATGGTGTAATTACCAGATTTTTTAAAATATTTCCAACAATCAGGTCATCATAGTATACATTTAGTTGCTGGAGATGCGCATTTAAATCTTTTTCAAATACCTGCATATTCTCGGGCATCCGGGCAAATTCTATCAGCCACTCGTGATGAGGTAGACCTTCGGCTGGCGTAACTTGTGGAGCTACTGTAAACTCTACTAGTTCCACTCCCGGATGCCGTTTCATGGCTTGCTGCATAGCTTTTTCTACTTCCTCGCCTATTACGTGTTCGCCAAACGCAGAAATAAAATGCTTAATTCGCCCGGTAACCAGGAGTTTATAAGGATTTTTGGAAACAAATTTTACTGTATCGCCAATAGAGTAACTCCAGAAGCCAGCATTGCTGCTAATTACCAGGGCATAATTTTTTCCTAGTTCTACTTCGCCAATCGTTAGCCGGGTAGGCTTCTCGTTAAAATATTCTTCTACAGGAATAAACTCATAAAAAATACCATCGTTCAGTAATAATAATAACCCTTCGTCGTGCTGTTTGTTCTGGTAAGCAAAAAAGCCTTCAGATGCCGGAAACAATTCAATGGAATCTATCTTTTTGCCGATAGACTCATAAATTTTTGCCCGGTAGGGTTCAAAATTTACGCCACCATATACGAACAAATTAAAGTTTGGAAAAATATCTTTCACGAGTTTTCCGGTACGGGCCTGCAACCTGTCGAAGTACATCTGCACCCAGGGTGGAATACCAGAGATCAGCGACATATCGGCAGTAATGGTTTCATCAATAATTTTGTCCAGTTTCTCTTCCCAATCTTCAATACAATTGGTTTCGTAACTCGGTTTCTGATTCGACCGCAAATACGCTGGTACATGATGGTTAGCAATACCTGATAAGCGGCCGGTAGGTATAGTACCTTTCGTATCCAGAACCGGACTGCCCGATAAAAATATAAGGCTTTTATCCAGAAAAGCAGACTGCCCGGTTTCTTGCACATAATTGAGCAGGGCATTGCGGGCAGAGTTAATATGGTTAGGAATAGAATCTTTAGTAATCGGAATATATTTCACCCCTGAGGTAGTGCCTGAAGTTTTGGCAAAATAAATAGGCTTTCCTTTCCATAAAACGTTTTCCTGTCCATCAATGATCTTTTTAATGTAGGGCGAAATCTGTTCATAATCTCGTACCGGAACCTGGTTTACAAAATCCTGATGCGAACGTATATTCTCAAAATGATGATCTTTGCCAAAAAGCGTATTCTTTCCCTCTGCAAGTAAGTGTTGAAAAGTTTTTTGCTGGGTTTCTACCGGGGAAGCCGCCCATTTATTCTGGGCTTGTACTATATAAGCGGCCAACGGTTTACTTAATAATGCTCTTATTCCCATAGTTATTTGAATAAACAAAAGTAACTAAAATAATAAGGACTAAAAGCAAGCATTATTGTCTGATACACGTTTGTTTTGTAAGATATAGCCTACGTATGTTTTTGAAATGTGTCATAATTACTATATATCGGCATACTTTTTAAAGATGTACATTTTTTGCTTAGTTCTTTATTCATACAAATTTATACTGCGCACCTATGTATACTGATCCATCAACTGATAACCCGGGACACAAGAATACGTCTCCTATGCGGCCTCCAATGGGCAGCACAGGCAACTATTCGCCAGAAATAGTACCGTTTGAATCAATTATACAGTCACCTATGAAATTCATATTTAAGATTGTGCTTATTAGTTTTATAGCCGGCCTGGCGGGTGCCTACGCCTTTCAACTGCTGTTACCTAAAGAAAATCCACCAGCTACCCAGACTGCTGCTCCTATACAGCAAGCCAGTGACAAAAGAAATCTGACAGTAGCCGCTAACCCCGATCTGGTAGCTGCTTCTGCTGCAAGTACGCCGAGTGTGGTATATATTAAAACAGCAGCCACCGGATATGCCCAACAAGATATTTTTGATCTACTGTTTGGTGGCGGAGGTCTTCGGGAGCAAAAAGTAGTCAGCTCCGGCTCTGGGGTTATCTTCAGCAACGATGGCTATATTGTTACCAACAACCACGTAATAGAGAATGCTACCTCTATTGAAGTTATTCATAATAAACGTTCGTATGTAGCCAAACTGATAGGTACCGACCCTTCTACGGATTTAGCAATTTTAAAAATTGAGGCCAAAAATTTGCCCAATGCCAAACTAGGCCGCACCAAGGATGTGCAGGTAGGGGAGTGGGTACTGGCTGTAGGCAATCCGTTCAACCTGGAATCTACGGTTACAGCCGGCATTGTAAGTGCAAAAGGCCGAAATATTAATATTCTTAGCAGCCAATTTCCCATTGAGTCATTTATTCAGACAGATGCTGCCATTAATCCTGGCAATAGTGGAGGAGCTTTGGTTAATAGCCGGGGCGAACTCATTGGCATAAACACTGCCATATTGTCCCGGACAGGTTCGTATACTGGCTACGGCTTTGCCGTTCCTATTGATATTGTCGTAAAAACAGTAAATGATATTATTCAGTATGGGGAAGTACAAAAAGCATTTATGGGAGCAGAGGTAGCCGAAATTACAACTGAAACTGCCAAACAATATGAGTTGCAGGATTATAATGGAGCCGTAGTAACTTATGTAGAAAAAGAAGGGGTAGCTGAAAAGCTGGGCGTACGCAAAGGTGACGTAATTCTGAAAATCAACAACGAAGCAATTAATAGTAAGAGTGCTTTTGATGAGCAGCTGAGTTATTACCGTCCGGGTGATAAAATAACTGTTACATACCGGCAGGGTACTAAAGTGAAAGATGGACAGATTACTTTAACCAACCGGGAGGGAACCACGGAAATATTAAAGCGTGAAACGGTTACTGTGGAAGGCCTGGGGGCTGACCTGGAAACTATTTCCAAAGTAGAACGCGATAAACTAGGTATTCAGAGTGGAGCACGGGTGCTGAACGTACGGAGCGGACTGGTTGGCCGGCTTGGTATTGAAGAAGGATTTGTGATTACAGCTATCAACAAACGCCCAATTACGGCTGCCAAAGAAGTAGTAGATATCTTGTCGCGGCTGAAAGGACGAGTAATTATTGAAGGTGTAGACAAACGGGGCAGGCCAAGTTACTACCAGGCTTATTTCTAATTCACCCACAGAATACTATACTATTTTAGAAGGCATGGATCAACAGTTCATGCTTTTTAGTTTTTAGCTTTACGAATATGATTGATCAAATAATTTCAAAAATCGAAACCGATCTTATAGAAACCTTTGCAGCCATAGATAGGTGGTTTGATGTGCCCGATACGTTAGGAAATTTTACGCCTAGCAATAGTGGCTGGACAATTCACCAAATTCTGGAACATGTTTCGCTTACGAATCATTTTCTGCTCATCCTGATTGAGAAAGGTAAGCGTAAAGCCTTGCAAATGGTAGATGAAGCAAAACTGCAAGAAGCTTTAGCTACCTATGCTTTCGAGTCTGATCAATTAACCCAGATTGGTATGCATCAGTCGTTTATCTGGATACGGCCGGAGCACATGGAGCCCCGAGGTGAAAAACCAATGGAAGAAATAAGGCAACTACTTAAAGAACAACTTGCCCAATGCCTGGCTGTGTTGGAAGCTTTACCAAATGGAGAAGGCGTACTTTATAAAACCACTATGAGTGTAAACAATCTGGGCAAGATTGATGTGTACCAGTATATATACTTTCTAGCCCGGCATGCTAGAAGGCATCTCGAACAAATGCAAAAAGTAGCAACAGAGTATACACAAGTGACTAATAAGCAGTAAATTGTAAGGGAATCCATTTAGGCACGTTAGGAAGATATATATATATGCCTGCCTCTAGTAAAGAACTGCATCATAACTACAGAGATACCCAGTGGGTACGGGAAGCCTTTTTTGAGTTTACGCCAAAAGCCTTATACGGAGCCGATTTCCGGCCATGGTATGATATGGGTGGCTGGACCAATCAGTATATTCCTTATTCTTTTGTGGACCAAACCACAATGCTTGCCAATGTTTCCATTTCTACAATGGAACTGCTGATAAATGGGAAGAAAAAAAGAGGAATCCAGTTTGCTACCGTAGGTACTTTACCCGAATACCGCAACCAGGGTTTAGCCAGAGAGTTAATGGAGCAGGTGCTGGCAGCATATGAGGCTTCAACCGATCTTTTTTTCCTGTTTGCCAATGATACAGTTCTGGATTTTTATCCGAAATTCGGCTTTACCAGAGTAGAAGAAACCATCTTTTGGGCGGCTGCTTCTGGCATTACGCCTCAGTTCAAAGCCCGGAAGTTAGAGGTAGCTACCATTGCCGACCGTAAGTTGATAGAAAGTCTGGTGAAAGAGAGAATACCTGTTACAGAAGTGTTTGGCGCAACCGATTACTGGCATATTCTGCTATTCTATCTGCCACATTATTCCGTCTGGTATCTGGAGCATGAACACATTTTGGTGATAGCCACTGTAGAGGGAAATATTTTGCATGTATATGATATTATCAGCAGGCAACCTTTTTCTTTCCGGCAAATTTTGCCTTTCGTAGTAGAAAAGCCTATAGCTACTGTGTATTTCTATTTCACACCAGACAAAATAGATTTGCCTACCCTGCCTAGTCATCTCTATACAGAATCACCCTTGTTTGTACGGGGAGAGTTTCCGTTAAAAGGGCAGCCATTCAAATTTCCACTGCTGGCACAAACCTGAGCTTATTAGTCAGTTGTGTTTGCCAGTTCCAATAACACCTCATAATAGTTTCTTTTCGTCATTTTAGACTTCAGCCAGGCATAAAAACCCATCGATTGCAGGTCTTCTTGCTTGGAGGGCAGAAAGACAAAAGAACTATCTACCTGTTGGAAGAAATCCTCTTTGGTGGCAGAAGAAGGATTTTGGAGCAATTGCTTAATAAACTGCACATATACCTGTACATTTTTGTAGGCCGGATTTTTAAATAAAGTAACAAAACTTCTCTCAATAGCACGGACTTTATTCATCGCTAGGTCGTCATTTCCTACTTCATATTGAATAATCAATTCGCTTAAGTTTTTCTTCAATACCCATTCTTTTCCCATCTTCTTCTCACACCACTGGTCGGAATGTGTAATCGTTCGGAGTTGTTTATTGGCTTTGCTATACTCTTCCTGCTGAAAATAATAAAAAGCTAAATTCAGCTGTGCATTTAATATATCTCTGGTAGCATAAGAAGTATTACTTGTACTTAGAAACTGCTCCAGCAAAGCCACTGCCTTCGCATTCTGATGCGTAAATACATAATTTGCTGCCAGCAGTAAAACATATTTGGGATATAGCTGCTGTTCGTATATTTTCTTATCAGAAGTCATCTGTTGCCGGAGCATCGCCAGGTATTGTATAGAGTCCGTAAACTTCCGGTTGCGGTACAGCACATGGGCAATCATGTATAATAAATTTAGCTTGTAGGGTAGTTGTGATTGAGCAAAACCCTGCGAACTCTCTATTTTCTGATACTGGCTAATAAGGTAGGGTTCAAAGGAATAAAAGTCTTTCTTTACCAGAATGGCGCTCCGGGCTATCGTGATCAGTTTATACAACAGCGCAGGTCTGCGGCTTACTGCCTGCGTGAGCTGATAGCTTTGCAACGTTTGTTCAAGTATTTCATCAAAATTCAGTTCCTTGCCTTGCAGCCTCACCTGGTTTAATTTCTTACTCACCAGGCTGCTGGCAATGGTAGCCCGTTCATCTTCGTCGGCGAGTAATTTATTGCGGTTCCGTTTGTCAAGTACCATATCCAGGTCTGGCGCATGCTCACTGGCGATGTAGGTAATTTGCAGGTTGTAAATGCTATTCAGCAAATCGTATTGCTCGGCATCAGCAGCTAGTTTCTCCGCTTTAGTTATGTACTGCCAGCCCATTTTATACAATTGCCTTTCCAATAGATATCTGGCAAGCGAGATAAGGCTCATAATAGCAGCCGTAGAAGAAGAATCATGTGTGGTCTGCTTCAGCAAAATAAAGTCTGACAGATGGCGCATTAGCCGTTTACGCAGCGCATGATACGCCATGGTATTGTCGCTCTCTTCCGGATATAACTTTTGAATAATTTCCTTGGGAGTATACCTGTTTTTTTGTTGCAGTAATTTTAGCAACTCCACATCTTTCCTGGATCGTTTCTGTTTTTGCCTGCTGATAAACTGGCTAAGTTCCTTTAACTCATCGGTAGATAGGGTATGGATAATCAGTCGTAAATCGTCTGCCATAGTGTTTAATTGAGCTATAAATTTAACAGATTTTTGAGATTTCTAAAAGTCCGTACTATAAACATATAAATTAATATAAATCAATTATTTATATCAATTTATAATTGATTTTAAAAGTCTTGCTAGAATATATCTTTGTTTTTGCTGTACCTGTTTTCCGTCTACTTTTGATGCATCACTAAAACAAATAACTCATATGGAGAACAATGTAATTACCAAAAATACCGGCGCCTTCCGGATGCAAGTGTGGGCTTCGTTTATCTTATCGTTTGGATTGATGTTGATAGGTATTTATCATGTGCCAGTAGACCTGTGGATAAAAGGCTATTTAATGATGGGGACCATTTTTCTGGTAGCCTCCTGCTTCACCTTAGCCAAAACCATCCGCGACGATCATGAAACCCAAAAGTTAATTAACCGCATTACCGGGGCAAAGACAGAAAAGATTTTAAAAGAGTACGAATCTGTTTAATAAACCTCCCAATTTCAGTATATTACCCTCATGACTCATCCCATTCAGCCGGTGGCGGCACAGCCGGACGTATATAAAAACAATAAAAAAGTAGTGAATGCCTGGTGTTCCTACGATTGGGCTAATTCGGTATACAATCTGACTATTACCGCTACTATATTTCCGGTGTACTACAGTGCAGTTACCCGTGCGGCCTATAATGGGGAAGTAGTGAATTTCTTTGGCGTAGAAGTACAAAATACGGTGCTGTATAGTTATGCCATCTCCTTTTCTTTTCTGGTAATAGTTGTGTTATCACCTGTTTTGTCGGGTATTGCGGATTATAGTGGAAAGAAAAAACGGTTTATGCAGTTCTTTACCTATCTGGGTTCCCTGGCTTGCCTGAGTCTGTACTTATTTACCGGAGAAAATGTAGCGTATGGTATTATTTGTTCGGTACTGGCAAGTATTGGGTATGCGGGAGCCTTGGTATTCTACAATGCCTTTCTGCCAGAGATAGTCACGCCCGACCGGATGGATAAAATCAGTGCCCGAGGCTTTTCTATGGGCTACATTGGCAGTGTGGTGCTCTTGTTAGTGAATGTGGTTATTATTTCTAATCCGGAACTGGTAGGCATGGCCAATACAGATGCAGGGAAATTGCAGGCAACGCGGCTGGCATTTCTGATGGTGGGTATCTGGTGGCTTTCTTTCTCGCAGATTGCATTTTACTACCTGAAAGATATACCTACGCATCATAAAGTCAGTTCCGGGGTATTAACCAAAGGCTTTCATGAGTTATCAAAAGTAGTGAAGAACTTAGTTAATCAGGTGCCTACCTTGCGGTTTTTAAGTGCCTTCTTTTTCTATAGCATGGGCGTACAAACAGTAATGCTACTGGCCCCTTTGTATGGAGAGGCGGAAATACACCTGGCTGGAGACAAACTAATACTAACTGTACTTATTCTGCAGATCGTGGCTATTTTGGGTGCCCAGGTATTTGCCAGAATTGCCACAGTAAAGGGAAATAAATTATCCATAGCCATTGCTATCGTGATATGGGCTGGGGTATGTATCGGTGCCTATTTCCTGCAAACCGAAACCCAGTTTTACATACTGGCAGCTTTCCTAGGCCTGGTTATGGGAGGTATTCAGTCGGTATCCCGTTCTACCTATGCCAAACTTATTCCAGTTAATACACAGGATACGGCCTCTTATTTTAGTTTATATGATGTAAGCGAAAAACTGGCGATTGTATTGGGTACTTTCTCGTATGGCCTTATCCTGCAACTGACCGGCAGCATGCGCAACAGTGCCGCCTTCATGATTGTGTTTTTCGCCATAGGCTTCTTTTTCCTCATGCAAGCCAGATTACCGAAACCGATGAGGATTGATTAATGAGTATGGACGAATAATTAAATGTTATTTTCCAGCTAAAATTCAAATTAATAGCAACTGATAACAGCCTTTACATAAGCCGCCTTATTGAATCTTCGGCATAGGGAGCAGGTATGTGCGGATTCTATAGAGCGGTTTTGCAAAGGCGAGGCCTGCCCGGCCTTGAGGGCAAAAGATTTATACAAGGAGTGCACTCAATGATTAGTGTACCATTTCTACCTATTGTTCATTCATCACACGTCAATATTCATTCCTATGTACGCTTTGTTGAAACTGATTGTGCAACTAGCTTTACGGGTCTTTTACAAAGATATTCATGTGCAGATAAAAGGAGCCATTCCTAAAAACGGACCTTTACTAGTAGTGTCCAATCATCCGAATACCTTTATGGACCCCATTGTAATTGCCTCTATTCTGCCGCAGCAAGTATATTTCCTCACGAATGGCTCTGTATTTAAAAATCCCTTTATTGGCTGGTTGCTGGGAAAAATGCATATGATTCCAATTTACCGCAAAGAAGACGTAAACGGTCAGGCGCCAGATAACCGGGCTTCTTTTGCCAAATGTTTTGATTTTCTGGCAAATAAAGGCACCCTGCTTATTTTTCCGGAAGGGAGCAGTGTGCATGAAAGAAGGCTTCGAAAACTAAAAACTGGTACAGCCCGCATCGCTCTGGGCGCCGAAGCAGAACATGAGTTTACGCTGGGTGTACAAATTCTTACCATTGGCTTAAATTACTCTGACCCTATTCGGTTCCGCAGCGAATTATTTGTCAATATAGATGCTCCTATTGCTGTAGCAGAGTACGCTTCCGCGTATCTGAAAGATCCGGTAGAAGCCGTGAACCAGTTAACAGAGCAGATGCGCCTCCGGCTGGAAAAACACGTGATTATTACCAGGACCCAGGAAGAAGATGCCTTGGCTGCGAATATTGAGGCTGTGTACAAAAGCCGCCTGGTGAAGGAACTGAATATAAATGAGGAAGAGCCAGAACAGGAGTTTCTGTTAACTAAAAACATACTGGAAGCTATCCGGTTTTTCGAAGAGAAAGCACCTGCCAGAGTACAGCAGATCCAGGCAAACTTAGCAGACTACCAGAATAGCTTAAGGCAACTTCGATTAGAGGAAGAAGTCTTTCATAAAAAAGATAACCGCAAGGGGTTTTACACTATTTTTATATCAATCCTATACATCCTACTAGGTTTTCCTCTTTATCTGTATGGCTTGATTAACAATTATATACCTTATATCATTCCATCTAAAGTGGCTAGCCTTATTATACGGGATAAAGTATACAGAGCGCCCCTTATGATGACTATTGGCATATTCAGCTTTAGCCTATGCTATAGTTTGCAGGTACACCTGTTTCATCAGCTGATCAGCCCTTCTGGATGGTATACAGCCGCCTATGCAGGTAGTTTGCCAATTAGTGGATTTTTTGTATTACATTATTGGAATTACCTTGTTAGTTTTTATCAAAACTGGACCTTTGCTTCGATAGTTCGTAGCAGAAAAAGCCAAGTAGCGGCTATTATCCGTAAAAGGCTTATTATACTAAGAGAGTTGGAGAATGCCCGCAAAGAATATAACACCTATCTGCAAATGCATAAAAAAGCTGTGAAAAAGATGTAAAGTAGAAGGAATATTTTCAATTTTACTTCAAAGTTTGTAAACTACATTCTTCTTTTTCAACCTAGTATAGAAGTTTAGAAAGTAATCGTCTATGAAAAGCATATTATTACCTACCGATTTTTCTGATAGTGCAGAAAATGCACTGAAATATGCGCTTTATTTAGCCAAAAAAACAGGCGCTACCCTCACCCTGCTGAATGTTACCTATCCGTCGCCGGGCAATAGTACGATGCACCGCAACATCCGCGACATATTAAAAAATGATTCTAAAAAAGCCCTAATTGAGCTGGAAAGTAAAATAAAAATTGATCCGGCCAACGAAGGTGTAAAAGTAAAAACTGTTTCCAAATATGGCACACTCAATGTGCAGATACAGGCCGTAGTACAAGATTTGGACATAGATTTAATTGTGATGGGCACACATGGAGCTACAGGATTGAAGGAATTAATCTTCGGTAGTAATACCGCCACTGTTATTGAAGAAGTAACCGATTGCCCAGTGCTGGCTGTGCCTTACAAAGCTCCTTTGCATGAACTCAATAAAATTGTATTTGCTACTACCTACTCATTTAATAATATCGAAGTATTAAAAGAGTTATCAGCTATGGCAGATATTCTTGGAGCAACTATCCAGATTTTACACGTGCGTACTCCCAAAGACAGCACGAAAGAAGCCATTGTGGAAGAGTTTAAGCAAAAGTTAAAAACAGAAATACCCCAGGGTAACTTTGCTTTCCATGAAATAGAGCACGAAGATGTTGTAGAAGGCCTGCAGCAATATGTAACTGCTGAGAAAATAGATTTACTGGCCATGGGTACCCGAAAAAGAGGTTTTTTTGGCTCGTTTATCAACAAAAGTCTTACCAAAACAGCTGCCTTCCATACTAACATACCTTTGCTGGCGTTCCATGACAAGCAGAAAATATAATTTGAAACTAAGCTGTTGATATTACAGTTAATAGAGAGCATATTTGCAGAAAGCAAGCCGTCTTATCGCTGCTCTGCTCCGGCAGAGGAGAGGAAAGTCCGGGCAACACAGAGCATCGTACTTCCTAACGGGAAGGCATTCTGGCAACGGAATGACAGATAGTGCCACAGAAAATTACCGCCTTTGTAATGAGTACTGATTAATGCATAATGACTACCTAAAAATATTCATTTATCATTCTTTATTATTCATTATAAAAGTAAGGGTGAAAAGGTGCGGTAAGAGCGCACCGCCTGGCTGGCGACAGGCAGGGCATAGGTAAACCTTACGAGTTGAAAGACCAAATAGGCTGGCATAGCAATGGTTAGTGATTAATAAATAATGAGTAGTCATTAATGTTTCTTCATTAGTCATTGCTAAAGGGCTGCTCGCTCTTGGCCAGCGGGTAGGTTGATGGAGTGCAGCTGTGAAGCTGTGCCTAGATAAATGATAAGACCTTTTGCAAAAAAGGACAGAACCCGGCTTACAGGCTTGCTTTTTATTATTCAATGCCGTTAAAAGATTAGAAGTTGGAAGATCATCCATTCTCTAATCTTTTAATTTTTTAGAACCTACTAATTTTATACAGTGTATGGCAAAAATTCTCATTATTGACGACGAAAAAAGTATTCGCTACACTTTACGCGAAATACTGGAATATGAAAAATACCAGGTAGATGAGGCAAAAGACGGAGAAGAAGGCCTGGAAATGTTTACCAAAAATGACTATGATGTAGTGCTGTGCGATATAAAAATGCCTAAAATGGATGGCATGGAAGTATTAGCCAAAGCTACCGAACTAGGTAAAGAAGCACAATTTATTATGATATCGGCACATGGTACCATTGAAACAGCAGTGGATGCCACCAAAAAAGGAGCCTATGATTTTATTCAAAAACCGCCAGATCTTAACCGTCTGCTACTGACAGTAAGAAATGCAATGGATAAATCTTCGCTGGTTACAGAAACCAAAGTGCTGCGCAAGAAAGTAAGCAAAACGTTTGATATTGTAGGAGAGTCTGCCCCCATCCGGAAAGTAAAAGAAGCGATAGACAAAGTTGCCCCGACCGATGCCCGTGTGTTAATTACTGGGGCCAATGGCGCTGGAAAAGAGCTAGTAGCCAGATGGCTGCACGAAAAAAGCAACCGGGCACAAGCCCCTTTAGTAGAAGTTAACTGTGCTGCCATTCCTAGCGAACTAATTGAGAGTGAATTATTTGGGCATGAAAAAGGTTCTTTTACTTCTGCTGTTAAACAACGGATTGGGAAATTTGAACTAGCCAACAATGGCACCCTGTTTCTGGATGAGATTGGCGATATGAGTTTATCTGCTCAGGCCAAAGTACTACGGGCATTGCAGGAGCACAAAATTACCCGCGTCGGTGGCGACAAAGAAATAAAAGTAAACGTACGGGTACTGGCAGCCACTAACAAAGACCTGAAGAAAGAAATAGCCGAGAACCGTTTCCGCGAAGATTTGTACCACCGCCTGAGTGTTATACTCATTCATGTGCCGTCTCTGGATGAACGCAAGGACGATATTCCATTATTGGTAGAGAAGTTTCTGAAAGATATTGCCGAAGATTATGGAAATAGTCCCAAGAAAATCACTCCAGAAGCTTTGGCTTATCTGCAAAGCTTGCATTGGTCTGGCAACATCCGGGAATTAAGAAATGTAGTAGAGCGGCTGGTCATTATGAGCGGCACAGAAATAACCGAAGAAGATGCTTCATTGTATGCCGGTTTAAACCGGTAATTTATGAGGCAACTATTGTAACTAATAGGTTACCAGACACACCCGTAAGGCTGATATATCCTTACGGGTTTATTGTTTTAACGGATTTACTATCGATAGAGGATACATGCAACGTATTAAAGCCCCTATAACCCTACTTGTTTTTATCCGTATATACACTCCGAAATGCACATAAAGTGCTAAACAAACTTAACCTTAAACTTAATAAGTTAACAATATGAAAAAGATAGTAATGAATGGTATGCTTGCAGCCGCCCTATGTTTTGGCTTTGCTGCATGTGATTCAGGCCAACGAGCCACTAATGATGCAGAAACTGCTGCTGCTTCAGATGCTAATACTATGGAACGTGATCCGATGGAAGCTGCTGAGGACGCCAATGAAGATAAAATAGAAAATAATGATGCAATGGCAAACAGCACTTCTGACGATAAAGAAGATGATGCAGAATTTATGATGAAAGCGGCTGCCAGTGGTATGTTTGAATTGCAAGCTTCTGAACTGGCTTTACAAAAAGCCTCTAGCCAATCGGTGAAAGAGTTTGCTAAGAAGATGAAAGACGACCATACCAAAGCTAACAGCGAGCTGAAAGCACTGGCTGCTAAAAAGAATATTACCTTGCCCACTTCTTTGGATAAAGAACATCTGGATAAAATAGAAGATTTGCGGGAAGAAACCGGCACCGATTTCGACGCTGAATACATGGAGGCCATGCACAAAGCACATGAGAAGGATGTGGAATTATTCGAAGATATTTCTGAGGAAGATGATGTAGATGCTGAAGTGAAAGCCTTTGCTTCTAAAACATTGCCTACCCTGCGTTCACATAACGATATGGCGGAAACTAAAAAAGAAGCCGCTCAGAAAATGGATATGGATACCATTGGTATTCCTAAATCTAAAAGAAACAACTAAGCACCAGATAATAACGGATAGTAAAAGAGGCCTCTATGGGGCCTCTTTTCGTTTTTGTGAAGAGTGTTTTTCCTAAAAAAATTGGTAACCGAAAAATCTATATATGTTTTATTGAATACACAAAACTTTTTCAAGCCATTAGCCTTAAAAAGCCAAATATTATTTACTTAATAAAATTAAATTTCGATAATTAAAAATTTTCGGAATAATATTTTGATTTGGGATATTTTTTTGCTTAATTAAAAATACAAACTCAGTAGTAACGGCATTACAGTTAAAGGGAATTTAGGCCTATGTAAGATATTAATCAATAAGTTATAGAATGCAGGTAAGCCAATGGTAGGTTACCCAATGAAAATCAGGTGTATCCATAGATATGAAACATCTTCTGACCTACCTGTTATGCATGGTTATATTTTCTGTAAATGCAGAAAACAAACCGAAAGCTGTTAAAACAGTTCATAACCCTACATCTGCGCTTCCAGTCATTTATTCTTATATAGATATGGTGTTGCTGTTGAAGCATCCGATGGACGTAGTTGATGGAAAAGGAAATCTCAAACACACCGGATTTACCTACAATGCTATTAAGCATTCCTCGCCAGAGAATATTTACAAAGCAAAGCAGGGACAGATCTTCAAAGTGATTGGAGTGTTGAAAGAACAAAGTGATGTGTATTTTTTACGGTTGGAAGTTGTAAATACCGACCAGATCGTGTATTACCGGGTAATGGAAGGAACAGACAAACTTAAAAAGCAATTCCTGATAGCCACCTTTGCAGAAAGTAAAGGACAATTATAAATAGTAGAATGGAAGTAAGGTGGCATCCAGTATAACAGCCTATATTCTCTCTATTGGTGAGCTAAAAATTGATAGTAACAACGTATACAGCACATCTTAGGAGAAGCAACTATAACTTATTGACCACCTAATTGACAAAGCTATGAAAGGTATACTATCCCTTTTGCTGGTATTGCTTTTATACACTTTTTCCTTTGCACAGCTTCTTTATAAACCTATTATACTGCATAATGGGTACAAAAACGGAGTCTTGGTAAGAAACCACGTAGAAATACACTATACGCATTATACTTCCAAGGTAATTAGTGGATGTATAGTAGTCAGCCGTGTGCTGGAGGTAGCCCAGGTTGATAATTTATCTCTGTATTCAACGTATATTCAGAAAGATACCTTAGCTTCCTTTTATGGGACCATTAGCAAAGGAAAAAAACAAGGCACTTTTATTTCTGAGCCCGATGGAAATATTGTAACCATTCACACCTATACAAATAATACCATTGAAGGACCTTTTCGAGGTTTTTATATATCTGGTCAAGTGTACAATGAAGGATATATGCATAATAACCGGCAAACCGGGCAATATGTACAATATTATGCAAATGGAAAGCTGTCTAAAATAATTACCAGAAGCACGGTTGAAGATTTATCAGCGGAAGAGCATTTTTTCGTAAATGGGCAACTGGAATCTAAGGGGACCATGTACCGGGATAAAAAGGTAAATGAATGGGTGTATTATGACTATTATGGAAATCTGAAGAAAAAAGAGTACTACAATCACCGGGGCAGGTTATTGAAAACCATCCGTTAAGGTAGCTCTTGTTTGTCTATTGGGCAAATAGGGGTCTAGCCAGGTCCAGTCAATAAAGAAAATATAAACAAAGATCCAGGCATTGAAATACCATCCTACCTCCAGCAAAATATAGGTGCCAGCATGAAAGCCGATGCCTGCTAGCAAGACGAAGGGAGTAAGCCTGCGAAAAAATAAAATGCTGCAAAATCCTAGCTGAAAAAGCATAGCTCCAAAGGGTAGGATGGTACATAATACATCACTTTGGGCCACCCATAATCCTGCGGGAGCCTGGTGTAAAAACAAATAACTGCGAAAACTCTCCGGGTTGAACCATTCTGTTCCTGCAATTAATAACTTTTCTAAGCCAGCCATTACATAAACCATGGCAATGCATACCCGGATCAACTGCAGAGGCCAGGCAGCTTGTTGAGGACTTGCTGCCCGGAAAGCTTTTTGTTGCTCATACACGAGGAAAGGCATAATCAGAGCAGCATAGGTTAGGGTAGAGAAGGTATGATCTATTTTTTCGAAACTATATAGCCAGCCCTGCATCAGCACAAATAGCAGGGTGGATATTATGGAACAGCTAACTGGTTTAACCCAGAAAATTACTCCTGCATAAGATAGCATAAGCAAGCCGAATACTATCCCACTCACTGGAACCGACGGAAAATCAATGTTCAGAATCCGCAATAGCAGCAAAGGTTTGTAAAAAATCTCGGCAGGCCTCACTAAATCAAGGTAGTAAAACCAGTCGTAGGTAAAAAAGAGCATGCCCAGATAAAACAATACGCGTAGCCAGTGTACCTGACGGACTGAAACCGGAGTATCCCAAAAAGCATTAACTTGGTTACGGAAAGGAAGTTTAAAAATATAGGCAGACGTAAAAACCAGCAAAAACATCTGCACCAGACTGAACCTGATAACTACCTGGTCAGCCTTAGACAAAAAAAAGTGTGTATCGAAACGATGTTTTTCTATAGCAAATCTCGGATAAAATGTCTCTAGTATCTGGTTAAACCAGGCAGGAGCCTTACCTTCTATAGCTTCCAGCATTAATTCACGGCCTGCAAACAGGTACAGCATAGGTACTCCAACAATACATAGCAGCCAGCCTAAAAGTACTTTTTTCATCATGGCTTAGCTGGAATGGTATATCTGGCAACAATGGCTGTATCTGGCTTAAACATTTGCGCAGGGCTTGTGATCCGCAGAAACTGCCATTCCCTTACTATATGTTTACCTGGGTATATGGTGTGAATATTCTCCAAAAAAGCTATGGCCTGATTCCGGTAATAGTAATTGCGCAGCAGATAATCCAGGCTGCTAATTCCAAGTTGCTTAGGCGTAAGCACCTGTTGCCGCTGATTGAAAGACGTATAGCGGATAGCAAATTGCTCCATTTGAATGGCTTCCCTTACAGGTTCGGCAAACATGCCAAAACGGAAAAAAGGATATAAGTCTGTCAATAAAACAAAAGGAATCCATAGCAGACTAATCATTGCTATAATACTTATTCTCTTTACAGACATACATTAAAAAATTAAACGGCTCTAATACCCTTAGTATACGCATAAGGCTTTTACAACTTAGAGTAAAGATGGTACATAGGCATCAAAATTAGTATAATTTTCAGCTACTGTATAGCTTTGTATGTATGAAAAGGCTTCAGGTGCTTTTATTTAGACTAACTTTGTTACTAATGGTGGCAAGCTGCATGGGGAGCACTTTAGTTACCATTGTCTATTCTTATGAAGAGTTTACGGCCAGTATTGCTTCAAGTATTGGCCAACCGGAGAAGCTGGCAAAATTCCGCGAGTTGTTGCTTACTCAAGAGCGCTTCTCCCTCCTAAGAATTATTTCCTTTTTTAGCAGTAGTATATGGGTGGCTATTCTGCCATTTTTATGGAAACAAGCAGTGAGTGTTCCTGCTGTTACAAGCCGGATAGCTGCCTACAGTAACAAGCAGATAAAAAAATATGTATCCTTTTGGCAGGCTATGCCTATAACAATAAAGTATATGGCTGGTATCCTGTTATTGCTAATCATTCTTTCCAGATTTTACTTTCTTTTCCGTTTCCCCTTTCACGTAGACGAACGTTTCACCTACTTGTATTTTGTAGATAAAGGCTTTCTTGTTTCTATGACCTATTACCCTGGCCCAAGCAACCACATTTTCTATACGCTTATCTGCAATTTTTTTGATCTTTTTATAGCTGATCCTGTAGTGGTTATGAAGCTACCTGCTTTGCTAATAAGTATAGCCCTGTCTGTTGTATTCTGGCTAATTATAAGCCAGTATTTTACTTATTCTATTGCTTTGCTTATAGCAGCTTTGTTCTCTTTTGCAGAACCGGTTTTTTATTATAGCATACAAGGCAGAGGATACATCTTACTTATGTTCCTAACCTTAATAGCAACCCAGAATGCCATAAAAATAACCCAAAGCAACAGGCTTTCTTTTTCGTATTTTTTCTGGCTAGGGGTAAGCGCTACGTTGGGTTTTTACACACTACCTATCTTTTTGTATCCCTTTGTCAGCCTGCTCTTGTTCATCACATGGCAACTGATTATCCAGCGGAATTATACCTTCTTTCAACCATTATTTATCACTTGTATGGCCATAGCGGGTAGTGTATTTATTTTATACCTGCCGGTGATTGTGTTTAATGGATGGAGAGCTTTAATAGCCAATAGTTGGGTAGCCCCTATCCCTTGGCAAGAATTCATACCCTTTTTTCCGCAACATCTGCTGAAACTGGCTTCTGAGATTTGGGGTGGGTTGCCAGGAGGAATATGGCTTACTAGTGTATGCATACTCTTCTGCGTAGGAGGAATGATTAATAATAATTGGGTTTCTGTCGTCAGACCTTGGCAGCAGATATATCTACTGAATTTGATTGTAGTAATAGGTATTTCCTTTTTGCAGCGGCTCCTGGTACCTCTGCGAGTATTGTTTTATTTAAGCATTTATCAGTACATACTTCTGGTGTATGCAGCCTTAAAGGTAGTTCAATTTGTATCTGCCTATCTCCCAATTTATCTGCCTGCGGAACATTTACAAAATACAGAAAAAGATAAAACTACCTACCCGGTAAACCGGTTGCCTATGCCCCTATTGCTAGGCTTAGTGTATATTTTATTAAATGTTTATACTTTTTATTCACTTACCAAGCCCGGTCAATTCCCAGCCTATAAAAGTTTTGATGCAACCGCACAATGGCTTTACAACCATAGAGCCAACAACATATTTGTAAATGAGTATGACTATAGCTTATGTATCCGCTTTCTTTACGAAACACGGGGACATGAAATTCATTTAGATACTAATCAGCCGCAACCAGGAAAAGAATACACCTATGTTGTTATACATAAAAATTCTCCTTATCCTGCACAATTGCTTCTTAATCAGTATACTCAGGTTTATACCGATAGTCAAATAGCAATCTATAAAAAAATGCTGCTTTAAAATGAACGGGTACGTAACCTGCCTTCCCAACTATATAGGACTATATCCAGAAATTATTTTGTTAATATCGGAGGATTTTTAGAATAAACTTATACCTTTGGCCCCAATAATTAATATTAGCCTCATCACAAGCAGCACAAATCATGAAGATCTATCAGATACTTAATAATGTAGTTGTGAAAAAAATGAATTTTACGATTATTTCATGATTCTATACTATTCTGATAGTGCTTGCATAGTATCTTGACGACCAAATTTTATATTAAACCATATAAAATTTCTATTTCTAGCTATTTCTAAACAGTTTAGCTTTTTGCAGTAGCCTTCTTTCTGAACCTGTGACCCTGCTTGTAGCTATCCTATTCAACGCTCAATTAATGCTATAATCTTTTTTTATTAAGTAAACAGTTTATTAATTAACCTTAAATCTATGAGTCAACGAATTACTATTCCCTCACAGAAGCAGCTGCTCGTAAAAGTGCAGAGGTTAACTGGCATTAGCCTGTTTTCATCTGTGCTCTTCGTCAGTTCTGGCTTCTTCCCAGCTGAAGCAAAAGCGTACATCTCAACAGACCATGGTACATTGGTTGCAGGCGTACACACATCTGCATTGTTAACTAATGGCAAGCAAGCAGCTGATATCTCGGTTAGAGGTACCGTGAAAGACGAAAATGGAGAGGCTATTCCAGGTGTGAATGTCTTGCTGAAAGGTACCTCCACAGGAACCACAACAGATGTAAATGGCGGGTATACGATTAATATACCTGATAATGCAGCTAATGGCACGTTGGTATTTTCGTATATCGGCTATACTACAGAGGAAGTGCCCATTAACGGGCGTACCAGTATAGATATTAGTCTGGTGTCAGATATTAAATCACTAAGCGAAGTAGTAGTAATCGGCTATGGTACAGCGCAAAAATCTGACTTAACAGGCTCAGTTTCGTCAATAAAAGCCGAAGTACTACAGGAAAGGCCAGCTCCATCCCTTAATCAGGCCTTAGCAGGTAGAATGGCCGGTGTTCAGGTAAATACGAACTCTGGCCGTCCAGGAGGTAGAACCACTGTACGGGTGCGTGGATTCAGTTCTATCAACTCCTCCAATAATCCTTTGTATGTAGTAGATGGAGTAATGTTACCTCAAGGCAATCAGAATCAGTTCAGCAATGCCATAGATTATATTAATCCTAACGATATTGTTTCTGTAGAAGTATTAAAAGATGCCTCTTCGACAGCTATTTATGGAGCAAGAGGTGCAAACGGCGTTATTCTAGTTACAACCAGAAAAGGCAGATCTGGCGAAGGAAGAATAACCTATGATGCAGATTTTAGTGTGCCAACCCTTGGCCCTAATGCACCTGAAGTACTAAATGCGCGAGAATACTTAGCCGTAGAAGACCTGGCTTACCAGAACATGGCAAAATATGATCCTAAGGGATGGGCAGAAGGCAAATGGGCATTTAGAGATCCTGCACTTGCCCGGAAAGATCCACGGCTTTTAGATGCCAATGGTAATAATAAACTTTTTGATGCCAATGGCAATCCCTTATATGATACCAACTGGATGAGGGAAGCCACACAAAATAAACTCTCTCAAAATCACCAGCTGGGCTTTAGCGGTGGTAATGAGCGAACTACCTATGCCCTTTCGCTGGGTTACCGGGATGACCAAGGGTTTGTAAAAACTTCTTATCTGAAACGCTATTCAGGCAGATTCTCTATAGATGACCAAGTTAAAAAATGGTTGAAGATAGGTGGAACCCTGAGTTATACCTACCAGAACGAAAACTTGGTGGATGTGAATGATGCAGTTTCTCGTCAGATTGTGGAAGATTTTCCTTTTATGCCAGTACGATATGCAGATGGCACCTTTGCTAATAACAGGGATTATCCCAATGCAGAAGGCACTATGAGTTCTGTACACAGGTTATACGGCCGCAAATACATCTTGAATACGCAAACCAGTATAGGAAGTCTTTATTCCAATATTACTTTCTTTCCAGGTTTAGAAATGCGAACCGTTTTGGGTGCTAATATCCTGACACAGGAAAATAACCAATCCCAAACCCGGACCTTAGCTATAAATGAACAAGGCACGGCCTCTACGTTCAATAAACGTGAAATGTTCTGGTCTTTAGAAAACTATCTGACCTATACCAAACGCTTTGCTGACATTCATTCACTTACTGCTTTGTTAGGTATTTCCTGGCAGAGGACAAACTATTTTGATATGAGTACCAGCATACGTGGCTTTGCAACAGATTATTTTGGTTTTAATAATATAGATGCTGGTAGCACTAACCCTCAGGTTTTTTCTGAGGCTTCCCAAAATTCATTTAATTCTTATTTTGGAAGGATCAACTATGGCTTGATGGATAAATATTTAGTAACCTTTACTGGCCGTGCCGATGGTTCATCTAAGTTTGGTGAAAATAACAAATTTGCTTTCTTCCCATCTGCCGCCCTGGCCTGGAGAGTTTCTGAAGAAGAATTCTTAAAAGGTAACAATGTAATCTCCAACTTAAAGCTGCGGGCCAGCTATGGGTTAACAGGTAACTCTGAAATACCTGCTTATAATTCTTTAGCTTTATTAAGTTCAACCTATGCGGCAATCTATGGTGATACACGTGTAGGAGGTACTGGCTTGAACAGATTAGCTAACCCTGATTTGAGATGGGAAAAAACTGCTCAAACAGATGTTGGTTTGGAACTGGGCTTATTTAAAGGCAGAATAAACTTAGAAGTGGATCTCTATCACAGAAAAACCACGGATATGCTGCTGGATGCTCCTGTTCCCCGTACCAGTGGCTATGCTACTATCCGGAAGAATGTGGGCTCAATGGAAAATAAAGGGATAGAATTCGCACTGAATACTGTAAATATTCAATCCGGAGATTTTTCATGGAATACTAATTTCAATATTTCACTAAATAAGAACAAAGTACTTACATTAGCCACACCTGCCGATATTTTTGGGGTTGGTGGTCCTAATTTTACCAATCAAACCAGTGTTATTCGTGTTGGAGAGCCAGTGGGTTCTTTCTGGGGGCTTACACGTTTAGGCATCTGGGGAACTGCTGAGGCGGATGAAGCTGCTAAATATACCAGTTACCGTAATAACCTGACCATTTTGCCAGGTGATGTTAAATATCTGGATGTAAATGGCGATTACATCATCTCTGATGCTGACAGGAAGATTATTGGCAATGGTACGCCTAAAGCCTGGGGAGCCATGACTAACTCATTCCGTTATAAAAGCCTGGATCTGACTGTAGAACTTCAGTTCTCTTATGGCAATGATGTGTTAGATTTAACCAGACATGCCAGTGAAGACCGTCAGGCACTTGCCAACAGTTACAAAACTGTATTGAACGCCTGGACACCGGAAAACCAGAATACCATGATTGCCGAAATACGTGATACACGGGCTGGTTATGTAACCAACGTAGATAGCTGGTGGGTGAAAGATGGCTCTTTTATACGGGGCAGGAATATATTATTAGGGTATACTTTCCCTGAAGCAATCTATTCTAAATTAAAATTAAGTAGACTTAGAATTTATGCTTCAGCCCAAAACGCATTCCTGATTGTTGACAAAGACCTCATCGGAGATCCTGAAGTAACACCGACCAATCAGAATAATGAAAATAGCGCATTCTCACAAGGTATAAAATGGCATGAATATCCCAGACCAAGAATTTTTACGGTAGGTATTAACATTGGTATTTAAGTAACTGGATAATTATCTAAAGATATAAGGTACAAGACAAGAGATATACGTGTAGTGAAAATGAAAATTTTGTAGAATAAATGCCTATATCTTTTGTCTACAGTCTTAGTATCTGCTTATTCAAATTTATTTCATTATAACAGACATTCCTTATGAAGTTTAATATAGTAAAAATTGCTGGCAACATATTTCTGTGCGGAGCCATGCTGCTTGGTACAGGTTGTAAAGATTTTCTGGAGGAAACTCCTCCTTCCAACCTAACACCGGATAATTTCTATACCATTCCAGATCATGCTGAAGCTGCGATTGCAGCTGTCTATGCTGATACCAGGTTTATAGGAAATGGTGCCGGTATATTCTCGGTGACCTGGCAAATGCTGGAAGCACCTACCGGAACTTCTACTACAGAAACGGCTCAGAATTCAGATCTAAACAACTTGTATTCCCTTTCTTATGATGGAAATACACAGCATATCATCAACTGGTGGAATGGCCTATATAGGGTGATTGCCAATGCAAACCTAGTTCTTGAGAAAGTACCAAGTATTACTCCAATGGATGCTGCCCAGAAAGCCCGGATATTAGGTGAAGCACAATTTCTGCGTGCCTGGGCCTATTTTTATGCCGTCAGGTTATGGGGTGATGTACCTTTAATTACTAAGCCTCAGACTATTAATTCACCGGATTTTCTACCTTCCCGTACTTCACAAGAAGAGGTATACCAACTAATTGTAGATGACCTGACTGCTGCTGAAAATGCTGGGCTTGCCTGGATGAATGCAAATGGACGTGTATCACAAGCGGCTGTAAAATCGCTGTTAGCAAAAGTATACCTGACAATGGCAGGGCAACCGCTCAACAAAGGTGCTTCGCATTACAAGTTAGCTGCTGATAAAGCCAATGAAGTAATAACCTATGCGAATGCAAATCCGGCAACCATCAATCTTTTCCCAACCTACGGGGATGTGCATCTGGAGACTAAGAAAAATATAGTAGAGCATCTTTTTATGATTCAATACAATATATTGGTGGCTGGTAATCCAATGCAGGATATGCATCCTAATTTTAAGCCTGTTACCTTTGCCGGGAATGCTGGTACCGGAAGTACTGTGCCAACCAGATCATTTTATGAATCTTATGAGGATGGAGACCTGCGTACTAAAGACAGAGAAGGTTACTTTTACACTAGTTATTTCCAGAGCGGAAATGGCGCTCCTTTTGAGTTAGGCGCACCCTATATTTTTAAACACTTTAATGTAATAGCAAATGGGACTGCAGGCGTAGCTGGCACTCGCAATAACAACCTGAATGTACCAATGATCCGGTATGCTGAAGTATTGTTAATTTATGCGGAAGCACAAAATGAATTGGGTGGCCCTACACAAGAAGCCTACAATGCATTTAAAAGAATCAGAGATAGAGCTCAGCTAACAACTCCGGAACTAGGTACCTATGATCAGAATACCTTTAGAGAAGCAGTATGGAGAGAGCGCTGGCATGAGTTCTGTTATGAATTTATTACCTGGTTTGATATGGTACGCCTCCGGAAAGTATACAATGAGACTACTCAAGGATTTGATAACTTTGTAGGCCATGTTAATCTTGGTTCAAATCAAGCTTTACAGGAAAAACACCTCCTGTTCCCTATTCCAAGACCAGAGATGCAGAATAATGAGAATCTCAGACCTCAAAACCCAGGGTATCCACAACAGTAAATATAGAAATCTATACTTGACAAAATCCCCACCTACAAATGCTGGTGGGGATTTTTTTATGATACTGATTAGGAATATTATACACGATACGTATTGCGATTAACAACAAAAAAGCTGCTTCATCTGAAGCAGCTTTTTTGTGAATGTATGAGTAAGATGAAATTCTAATTATAGCCTGGGTTTTGTACCAGTACATCTTTTCCATCCACTTTTGTATTAATTATTTCTGACCAAGGAATCGGATAGTATTCATGCCTGCCTTTTATAAACTGTGCATTGTTTAGATAGGTACGCAAGTTTTTTTCCTTTTCCAGATAGGCGTTGAGTGTAGGGGCAGCTATACCCCAGCGTACCAGATTAAAGTAACGTTCTCCCTCCATAGCAAACTCAAGCCTTTCTTCAAAACGTACGGCTTTACGGGCTGTTTCCTGGTCTGTCCAGGGTAGCAGGTATTCACTAATTACATAGTTGGCAGCAGGTGTTCCGTCGGCTTTCAGCACAAAACCGGCAGGGTTGGCAGCCCGGCGGCGAACCATATTCACATGTTCACGGGCTTTTTCCAGATTGCCTAATTCTACCTCACATTCTGCTGCCCACAACAACACGTGTGCATACCGGACCATGCGGTAGTTATTGGCATTCCGTCTCTGGTTACCGGCTATCCCTGAATTTCTTCTCTCAGGAATATGTTTTTTTGGCGAATAAGGTCCACCATAGGCCTGGTCACGTATCCAGTCTCTGCCTGGGTGAATGGCCCAGTCCATATAGGGAATTCCTCTGCGGCCCACACTCCAGTCTACCCTGGGGTCTAGGGTGCCGGTATAGGGTTCAAAAGGCTGGTTCGATGCAATACCCTGGTCACTTTTTACATCTACCTCATTAAAGGTGTCGAGTAAGGGAAGGCCGTTTTCAGTTTTGTGTGCGTTCACCAGGTTTTGAGAAGGCTGATAAAATCCACAGCATCCGCCAGGACCATTGTTGTAAG
Source organism: Rhodocytophaga aerolata (assembly GCF_030503435.1). GTDB lineage: Bacteria > Bacteroidota > Bacteroidia > Cytophagales > 172606-1 > Rhodocytophaga > Rhodocytophaga aerolata. The sequence goes on along the minus strand of NZ_JAUKPO010000003.1, from coordinate 89,955 downwards.
GCCATGCCAGGTCCATACCTGCATTACCACCGCCATCGGCTGCGGCCGTTACAGAGTACTGTACCTCAAAAATAGACTCTTTGTTGTTCCGGTTAGCATTATCGGCAGACCAGTTATCGTGGTATTTTTCTACCAGTGTATACTTGCCACTGGCAATAATCTGATCTAGCAACCCTTTGGCCTGCGTAAGCTTATCTACTCTGGCAGCACCCGTATTTACATCAAATCCCTGATACATTAATGCTTTGGCTAGCATAGCCATAGCTGAATATTTGGTAGGCCTGCCGGGGAAACCAGGTTGTGTTTCAGGAAGTACAGCTATAGCAGCCTCAAAATCTGCCTGAATTTTAGGCCAGGCATCTTCCGTATTAGAAATTTTCACACTATTAGGATTGGTAGAGTTGTATACCTGTTCATCGTAATAGGGAATATTGTTCCACATCCGTTTAGCTTCAAAATGGAAAAGCGCCCGCAAAAATTTGGCTTCTGCTGTGATTTGTGCGGCACGGTCTGCCGATAGATCAGTAGCCTTGGCTACAGCCTGTAAAACCTGATTTGTCCGGGCAACACCATTATACATAGCGCTCCATTTTCCACGCACGTGGTTATTGGTTTCCAGCCATTGATAGGTTTCCAGAAATGTCTGCTCTGGCTGGTCTCCGGCATCTGTACCCTTATATGCATCATCTGACACGACATCGCCAAATATCCAGGCATGAATAGAGCCATGCCAGTCACTTTGCCCGGCACCTACAGGAATACCATCCAGCGCACCATACGCCCCTACTAAAAGTCCTTCTACGCCGGTAGCGTTTTGAAGGCTCTCGGGGCTATACCTGCCTTTCGGTTGTTTTTCAAGAAACTTGTCGCCGCATGAGCTTACGGATAATACTCCTGCCATAGACAAAGCAATAATCCAATTTCTTTTCATAATATATAATTAAAGGTAATTAAGGTCTGATAAACTAGTTTAGAAGCCAAGGTTCAATCCGAACATATACAGTTTAGGAGTGGGTGTAACTGCCTCATCTACCCCAATCTGGTTGTCGCCGCGTAAAGCCATTTCAGGATCAAGACCTGTGTATTTAGTTATGGTAAACACGTTTTGTGCTTGTGCATAGAATCTAATCTGGCTCAATCCGATTTTTGATACAAAGCCAGCAGGTAAACTGTAGGCCAGTTGCAGATTTTTGAGACGGGCATACGAACCTTTCTCAATAAAATAGGTAGAAGGCCGGCTACTTACGGCATCTTTCTCATCCAGAATTGGCAATTTTGCATTTGGGTTGCCTGGTGTCCAGGAATCGTATAATACCCGTGTGCTACGGTTTCCCTGGAATGTATTGAAATCTGTCCAGTATCGCACATAGTTAAACACATCGTTACCAGATACACCTTGCAGGAAAGCCGTTAGTTCTATGCCTTTATATCCGAGAGAAAGATTCACCCCATAATTGAAATCAGGGTGTGGACTGCCAATATAAGTCTGGTCAGCAGACGTAATAGCACCATCTCCATTTATATCGCGGTATTTAAATTTACCTACTCCTTGCACCGCTTCCCGCACACCATCGCCATTCATATCTACATAAACGGTAGCATCGTTATATCCGGCGAAGGTGGGTGCAGCAGCGGCTTCTTCAGGGGTCTGGAAAATACCATCAATTACGTATCCATAATAGGACGAAATCGGATAGCCCTTCTGAGAACGTGTTACAGCTGGTGTACGTAAGGCAAAGCCAGGAATGAAGGCAGCATCGTTGTTAGGGTCAATTACGGTAACTTCGTTGCGGTAGGTAGAGAATATCAGGCCCAGACTTACGTCTATCTGGTCGTTCAATATCTGATCGTTGAAGTTAATCCCCAGATCAACACCTCTGTTCCGTACACCTGCCGCATTAAACGAAGGCAAATCGGCATTACCCAGGGCACGTGGCAATTCCAGTGTTAGTAATACGTCGTCAGTCTGGCGGTTAAACCAGTCAAAGTTTACCTCAATTCTGTTATCCAGTAAGCCTAAGTCAAACCCAATATTGGTAGAGGTAGTGGCTTCCCATTTACCGGAGGGGTTACCAAATTTCCGCAAAGAATACGCTACATCATAGCCATTGGGGTTACCACGTACGCTGTAGCCACCTCTGGTAACATCAGTATCGTAAAACTCATAGGAGTTATAATCGCTGATACCGTCCTGGTTTCCGGTTTGGCCCCAGCCTGCACGCAGTTTTAAATCACTTATTAATGGTATATCCTGCATAAAGTTCTCTTCAGACAAACGCCAGCCTACACTAAAGGCTGGGAAAGTAGCCCAACGGGAAGCAGCCAGGAAGCGGGAGGAAGCATCGCGGCGCAATGTAGCCTGGAACAGATACTTATCCATCAAGGAGTAGTTAATCTGGCCAAAATAAGAGAAAAGGGAGTAGTCGTTCCGGATTTCGCCCCGGTTAGTCTGAAACTGGGGGTTCCCAGCATCCAGGAAACGTAAGTTATCTGGGAACAGCACATCGGTGGTGGAATACCTGTCACGGAAGCCTTCCTGAAACTCACCCCAGGCGTTAATAGCTTCTGTGCCTAGGGTAGCATTAATGTTATGCGTTTCGTTCAGGAAAAGTTTATAGTTCAAGGTATTAGTCCAGGTCCAGGCCGTACGGTAGTTGAAATCCGAGCGGTAGTTATAGTAGCGGCTTGCTTCGGATGCTTCCCAGGTAGGGGTAGTAGCGTATTTTCCACGGCCAACGGTTCCATCCATACCAAAGCTTGTACGGGCGGTTAGTCCTTTCAATATATCTACTTCTGCAAACACATTCCCAAATACGCGTACATCCTGATACCCATTGTCTTTGTTTCTGTATAATAAAGCCACCGGGTTGTGTGCATTACCCAGGTTGTTTCCTAGTGTGCCGGCAAAATTTCCCATAATATCATATACAGGCACAATAGGCTGCATGCGCAGAGCAAAAGAGATTTCATTGCCTTCTGCCTGGTTGCCAAAAGTACCATTACGTTTGGCATATACTACCTGTAGGTTTTCACCTATCCGGAGGCGTTTTTTAATGGTAAAATCGGTATTAGCCCGTACAGAATAGCGCTCAAATCCATTATGAATAATTAAGCCTTTCTGGTTAAAGTAGCCTGCTGAAAAAGAATAATGGGCACTTTCATTACCGCCAGAAACACCTAGCTGATAATTCTGCATAGGGGCAGGATTCAATACTTCATCCATCCAGTTGGTGCCTTGTTTATTGGCCCGGGTAATCTGGAATACATCCCGGCCAAAAGCTGGGTTATTAGTACCATCCGGCAGAAAACGTTCCCGGCTATATAAAGAAGGATTTGTTCTGGGGTCGCCTTCAAACGCACCACTAGGCACCAGATAATCTGGAATTATGGGTTCTGGCCCATTGCCATACTGGCCATGTTCCGGATTGCCGGTAGTGCGATTTACAACACCTGCATTCAGCTTACTTTGCCAAAGGTACTGGCCATATTCTGCTGTATTCAATAAATTAAGAAGCTTCCCTTGGCCTTGCACCCCATAGTAACTCTCAAAAGTTACTCTAGGCTCGCCTGTTTTCCCCTTTTTAGTTGTGATGATAACTACCCCGTTACCAGCTCTGGCACCATAAATAGAAGCGGACGTAGCATCTTTCAGAATTTGAATAGATTCTATATCGTTTTGGTTAAAGTTTGCCAGGTTGTCTTTGGTAGGAACCCCATCAATAATATACAAAGGATCGTTATTACCTAAGGTTCCAAATCCGCGGATACGGACGTTTGCTCCTTGGCCTGGAACGTTGCTGTTAGTTACAAATACACCTGCTGCTCTACCTTGCAATTGCTGTTGTACACTGGTAGCAGCAACCGACAGAAGCTCTTTTGGTGATACTACGGCAATAGCACTGGTCAAGTCTTTTTTCTGCTGGGTAGTATAGCCGGTAACGACTACTTCTTGCAGGGCTTTTACATCGCCGGCTAATTGTACATCTACAGAGCTACGGCTGCCTACGGCTACTTCCTGGGTGGTGTAGCCAATGTAACTAAAAACCAAGGTAGGATTATCTTCTGTAACGCCAATACTATAGGCACCGTTGGCATCGGTAATGGTTCCGGAAGAGGAGCCTTTCACCAATACGTTCACCCCAGGTAGAGACGAGCCATCGTCTTGAGCGGTTACTTTTCCCGTAATAGTTCTGTTTTGGGCAAAAGTTGGCAGGCTCCATAGGAATATAAGCCCTATTAGCAGGATGCTGCCAGAGGAATAAATTTTCAATTTCATAAATATTGGTTTGAGGTAAAATTCAAATGCGTAAGCAAGAAAATTAGCTACTACATAGAGGGACAGGCTTCTTCTTTAGAAGTTTGGCAATCTAGTATAGCAGCTCACCGGGAGCAGTGTAATCAGTTATTTATGAACCCTTAAAGGGATATGGGAGGGGTGTAAACTATGCACTCATAGATAATATACTTTGGTTTATGGGTTTAAGATTAAATTATTTAAAGGATACTTAGGCTTAAAAATAAGTGCGAAAGATTATAGGTAAAAAAATAGACTATTATGGCTATAAAATTATACTTTTATCATAATATACCAACGAAATTATAATAAATATTTGTTAAGTTATATTTATGCAAACGTTTACATGGCTTATTCCTTGAAAAACCAACTTATTTTTATTGCCGCAAAGTGTAATCTGCTATGAAAAGTCATTGATGGAAGCTCCGTAAACAAGCATTAGAAAGGCTACTGCAAAATCAACTTACTCCTGGTGCACAGATAATTTTATGATGGAGGATTTTAATGAAGCAAAAGCGGCACAAGTATCTTGCGCCGCTTTTGCTTTACACTTCTGGTTTGTATTTGGTTGCTTAAGCTGTTATAATTAATAATTGGGATTTTGTTGTAGTGTAGGTTGTCCGTTTACTGTGCTATTTAGTATTTCTTGCAGGGGAATAGGGAAATACTCATGCTTCCCAGAGATAAATTGTACACCGCTTAAATAGGATCTTTTGGTTGCTTCCGTAGCATAATACGCATTTAATATTTCAGCGGCAATTCCCCAACGTATCAAGTCAAATCTGCGGTGCCCTTCCATACCAAATTCCAGACGTTGCTCGAATTGAACGGCTTTACGGGCAACGGCTGCATCTGTCCAGGGTTGCGTATATTCATTAATTACATAGGTGGCAGCAGGCGTGCCATCCGCTTTTTTTACAAAGCCGTCTGGGTTGGCGGCTCTTCTGCGGATCTGGTTTACATACCCTCTGGCATTTTCCAGATTACCTAATTCAACTTCTATTTCGGCTAGCCACAGCAGCACATGCGAATAGCGGATCATCCGGTAATTATTGGCATTAAGGCGAGGGTTGCCGGCAAATGTGTTTGTACCTACATCGGAGCGGTACATTACATGCTTTTTAGGCGAATAAGGCCCACCATAGGCCTGGTCGCGGACATAGGTTTTGCCCGGATGAACTCCCCAATCCAGGAAAGGTATTCCCCGTCTGCCTACCGTCCAGTCGAGGCGGGGGTCCAGGTTACCTTGGTAAGGTGTAAAATTAGGATTGGTTGATTCCAGACCCTGATCACTGGTAACATCCGTAGCATTAAATGTATCTAGCAAAGGCAAACCTTCGTCACTCGTCTTAAAAGCATTCACTAAATTTTGAGAGGGCTGAAAAAATCCGCAGCAGGTAGTAACGCCACCTCCCCCATACGGATAGTTTAAGGTAGCGCCAATATTGCCGTTTTCTCCACCAGGTGCACCATCGTTTACAGAGTATTCAATTTCAAAAACAGACTCGGCATTGTTATTGGTAACTGCCCGGAAGTTATCGTGAAATCTGTCTACTAATCTGTACTGGCCGCTAGCCACTATTGCTTCCAGAATGGTTTTTGCCTCCGTATATTTTTTCTGGAATAAATAGGCTTTTGCTAAAGTAGCGCCTGCAGCCCATTTGGTTGCCCGGCCGGGAGAGGCTTGCTTAGTAGGAAGCACCTCATAAGCTGCCTGTAAATCTGCTTCAATTTGGGGCCAGATATCAGCAGTATTGGGTATTTTGGTGCTTTCCAGATTATTGGGATCGTAGATCGTTTCATCAATGTAAGGCACATTATTGAACATCTTTTTGAGTTCAAAGTGGTAATGTCCACGTAAAAATCTTGCCTCTGCCGTAATCTGCTGGCGTTCGGTATCGGTAATATCGGTTGTTTTGGCTAATACCTGTAACACATCATTCGTACGGGCAATGCCATCATACATGGCACGCCACTTTCCCCGGAAATAGATGTTATCCGATGCTATATTCCCTTGCTCTATCAGGGAAATAGGTGGCTGATCACCGGCAATTGTCCCTTTATAGGCATCGTCTGAAGCTACACTACCATATACCCAGTTATCGGCTGACGACTGGTACGAACGGTAAGCTCCTTCGGCTGTTGCCCAGCCATCTAACAGCGAGTAAGCACCTACTAACAAAGCAGTTACACCTTTGCTGTTTTGTAGAGTAGTGCTACTCAAGGCCGCTTTTGGGGTTACTTCCAGAAACTTATCTGAGCAGGAGCTGAATACGCTCAGTAAAAAAGCATTTGTTATAATTAAAATCTTTTTCATCGTGTTAAATTTTACGTTGACTTATGTATAAACAGATGGTAGTTAGAAACTTAGGTTAATTCCAGCAATGTACTGCCTGGATACCGGATAAGAACCGCCATCTACGCCGATCTGACGGTCGTTACCAGAGGTATAATTCCGCAGGTTAATTTCAGGGTCCATGCCGGAATACTTAGTGAAAGTAAGTAGGTTCTGGCCTTGTATATACACCCTGGTAGTTCCCAAACCAAATCTGGATAACAGATTAGTAGGCAGTGTATAGGTTAGCTGAATATTGCGCATCCGGAAATACGATCCATTTTCCAAATAATAGGTGGAAGGCAGAATGCTAACCTGGTCGCTGGAGGTAAGCTGTGGCAGAATAGCATCTGTTTTGCCTGGCCGCCAGGAATCGTAGAGCATCCGTTTGCTTCTGTTTCCGGCAAAGGTGGGGAAGTCTGTCCAGTATTTTACATAATTAAAAATCTCATTGCCTTGTACACCCTGTCCGAAAATGGTTAATCCAATATTTTTATAATTAACATTGATATTTATACCATAGGTAAAATCTGGATGCGGATTGCCGATAATAGACAAATCTTTGGTATCAATTACATTATCGCCATTCATATCTTTGAAAATGAAGCGGCCGGCTCTGTTTTGGTTAGTACCTAGGTTATTTTTGGGAGCCGCCGCTGCCTCATCATCCGACTGGAAAATGCCTTCAATGGTGTAGCCAAAGAAAGAGGAAATAGGATAACCTTGCTGGGTAACTACAAAATTTTGAATACGTTCGTCGTTAATGCCAAAATATTGTGTTCTGGGGTCGCCGGTTGTTTTTATTACTTCATTCCGGTAGGTACTAAAGTTCAGGCCAACATTAAAAGTCAATTGGTTATTAAGTGCTTGTCCATTGTAGTTTACTGCTGCATCTATTCCTCTGTTCCGCATAGAACCAATGTTCTGAAAAGGTGCTGTGGCTACACCTGCGGTTCCGGGAGCTTGCACCGGAAAAAGCATATCGGTAGTTAGGCGGGTATACCAGTCAAAAGCCACATCTATGCGGTTATTAAATAAACTGGCATCTAAGCCAAGGTTAGTTGACGTAGTAGTCTCCCACTTAGCTTTGGCATTGCCAAACTGGATAAGTTCATACCCGGGAATAGCAGAGGTACGGGTGCCATTCCAGTCGTAGAAGGAGGTAGCGGGATTGGTAGCAAAAATGGTGAATGGGTTGTAGTTACCAATTTCCTGGTTTCCTGTCTGTCCCCAGCCGGCTCTTAGTTTTACCGAGCTAAGCCAGGAACTCCATCCTTTGGCAAAGCCCTCTTCAGACAGAACCCAGCCTGCACTCACAGCCGGGAAATAAGCTACCTGATATTGAGGTGAAAAACGGGAAGAACGGTCGCGGCGTAGAGTAGCTTCCAACAGATATTTATCTGCCATTACATAATTTACTTTGGCAAATTCTGAAGCTAAGGACCAGTTATAACCGCCGCCATTATTGGTTTGTACGCCAGTTCCCCCACTTAGGTAGCGGTTATCCAGGTCATCTACAGCAAAGTTAGTACGGGAAGCATCAAAGAATTCATAGTAATCTTTAATAGATTCTGTACCAATCAGCATATTCAGGCGGTGAATTTCGGCAATAGTCAACTTATAGGTCAACGTATTATACCAGGTCCAGTTCCACTCATAATTATTGGTGGTTTGCAGACTATTCGAACCCCTGGCCTCTGCCGATTCTATATCCCGGATAGTATAGTTGCGGTAGTTAAATATATTATAATCAATACCAAAACTGGTTTTAGCTGTTAAATTATCTAATATATCTACCTCTGCATAGGCATTCCCAAACAAACGCAATTCTTTCTGCTGGTTTTCTTTATTGCGCCACAAGTCTCCCACCGGCTGGCGTGAGTTATCCAAGTCAGTGCCGCGTGTTCCGGCAAACGTTACACCCGATACATCATATACTGGCACAATGGGCTGAATGCGGTAAGCAAATGAAACAGGGTTACTTTCACTGTTGTTACCACTTGGTTGGCCAACCCGTATGCTGTGGGCAGCCTGAAAGTTTTCCCCTACCCGTATACGTTTATTTATGTTAAACTCTGTATTTGCACGCAAGGAATACCGCTTAAAGTTGGTGTAGATCATAATCCCCTGCTGATCGAAATAATTCAACGACATGGCATACCGTCCGCTTTCATTTCCGCCGGAAACCCCTAACTGGTGATTCTGAATCGGAGCCGGATCAAATATTTCGTCGAACCAGTCGGTACCTTCTTTGTTGGCTTTCGTGATCAGCCATTTAGTCCGGTTAAATTCAGGTGCATCTATGTTGTTGCCATAATTGATATAATTTCCATTAGCATCCTGTGCCACCCGTGGATCGTCTGCCATAGCTCCGGCAGGGAAAATATAATCTGGTATTCTGGGTTGTTCTCCGTTTCCAAACTGGGCATGAACCGGATTGCCATTTGCACCGACTGCACCTGAATTCCTGCGTGATTCCCATACCAGATTGGCATATTCCTGCGTATTTAACAGATCCAGAAATTTGCCAGGCCGCTGGGTACCGTAATACATATCGTAGGTAAACATGGGTTTGCCAACTTTCCCCTTTTTGGTAGTAATAATAACTACCCCATTACCTGCCCTGGAACCATAGATAGACGCGGCAGATGCATCTTTTAAAATCTGCATAGATTCTATGTCATTCAGGTTCAATGTATTTAAGTTGCCTTTGGTGGGTACCCCATCAATTACATAAAGTGGGGAGTTATCGTTAATTGTACCAAAACCCCGGATACGTACCATCACCCCACCTCCAGGACTGTTCTCATTGCCAATGGTTACGCCGGCTACTTTTCCTTGCAGTGCCTGGCCTAAGTTGGTGGAAGGAGTAGTTAAGAGTTGCTTGGCATCAATGGTTGCTACCGCCCCGGTAATTTCCCGCTTTGACTGTGAGCCGTACCCGGTAACGACTACTTCTTGCAGGGCTTTTACATCGCCGGCTAATTGTACATCTACAGAGCTACGGCTGCCTACGGCTACTTCCTGGGTGGTGTAGCCAATGTAACTAAAAACCAAGGTAGGATTAGCTTCTGTAACACCAATACTAAAGGCGCCATTGGCATCGGTAATGGTTCCGGAAGAGGAGCCTTTCACCAATACGTTTACCCCAGGTAAGACGGAGCCATCGTCCTGGGCGGTTACTTTTCCCGTGATGGTTCTGTTTTGGGCAATTGTCTGCAGGCTCCATAGGAGAAGCATGCCCAGCAAAAAGAATTTGCTAAAATGGTAAATTTTAGGTTTCATAATGAATGAGAAAATAGATTGAGTAAGAACAAAGAGGGTTGATTAGCGGATGCGTGTAAAACTGAAGGTATATATGAAATGCCGGTTATAGTACCTTAGTAAAAAGAAAACGGTACTCCAAACTTCACCCTATAGCCGAAAGAGGGAAGTTCATTCATACACTATATTACTTGGACAGTGAGCTGTAAATTGATTGTATTTGCTTGCCTGCCCGTTTATACTGCTATCACCAGCATACATCAGAAAAAAATCAGGAAAGGAAGACATTCTTGAATATGCCTGGGTATCTCTGCTTAACATACAAATTAAGGTTGTTTAGGTAGTTTTAGTATGATTAGTATATTGGGTAATAACTTTTCAGAAACTTTAAACAATTCAAGAAGGCTTAACAAAATATTATTTATGAGTAAAATATACTAAAAATAAACATTCAATTGCTTCAAAAACTAAAAAAATAATTATAAAAGTGCAATTTTTATCCTGAAAAGCTATGTTCGTCGGAGTAAGCAGCTATCAAAAGTAATAAATTGGATTTTAGCTAGAGTAAATTTAATTTAAAGAGTCTTTGATGAAAAGGAAGTAGGCTGTTCCTGGCTTGCCAACTTCTAGGAAATTGAATAGGGTATAGGCACCTGAATGAAACAAAGGTAGTATTTGCTTCATGATTTGTTCAATACAGCCAATATGGCATGGATAATTCTGGCTAGGCGCTTAAACAAGTTTCTGGTGACGTACTGTATTATTTTAGCCTTTTTGCCCGCCGCTCACCATTCTGGTATAGAATCAGTTCGGTGGCTTTGCCTTTATTGTCGGTAACAAAGGTGAATTGAATGTCGGCTTCTTTAATAAAATAGTCTTTTTCGGTTTCCGGCAGCAGTTCTACTTTAGGTTGCCCGCTAGCCTGTCCATATAAATGGTCCCTTTCTTTGGTTACTGTAAATATAAACTGAGGCGAAAATTCATACTTGCCCACGTATTTGTCGAATATTTTAGGGTCTACTTCAACCGCTAAACGTTCCTTCTTCTTATGAGATAGCAGCCATTGGTAGAGCTCGGGATTATTATAAGTTACTGTCCAGGAGTCGTGGCCTGCCTCCGGATATACCGTAAACTTGGCATTATTGCCTACGTTTTTCAGGGCATTTACCATATCTTCCGATTGCTTGATAGGTACCGCTTGGTCTTTGGCTCCATGAAATACCCATATAGGCAAGTTCCGTATAGACCAAACCTTGGCCGGATCGCCGCCTCCGCAAATAGGCACAATGGCTGCAAAACGGTTGGGGTACATAGTGGCATATTCCCAGGTCCCGTAGCCGCCCATACTCAATCCGGTTAAATACATACGTTCCGTATCCACATTATGCTCCTGAATTACTTCTTCCAGCAAAGCATCTAATAAAGGGGGATGCCACCCTTGATTAGGTGGGCATTGAGGGGATATTAAAATAAAAGGAAAATCTTTCTGAGTCTCCACAATTTTAGGAGGCCCATGTTTTTTTACAGAATCAAGTACGGTACCTCTTTCGCCAGATCCGTGCAGAAACAACATAAGAGGCCACTTCTTTCCATCGTCTTTTTTATACCCTTCCGGCAAAAAGAGCAAATACCCTGTTTCTGTTACAAATTTTTTTGCTTCCTGTTGTGCCTGCAGGGGTAACTGAAGGCTATAAAGGCAAGCAACAACTAACAGTAAGCGCAAGACATAGGTAGGCCGCATACATAGAAAGTTTAGTAAAAACACAATGTAATACAAAAAGCACAGTTTTCCTGTGCTTACCTGTTTTTTATGGGCCTTGTACCATTACGCATAGGCTTGTTCTACACGTCCGTCCAGCAGGCTTACAATGCGGCTGCCATATTCTGCATTTTTTTCTGAGTGGGTTACCTGCACAATCGTTACGCCTTCTTCATTCAGTTTCTTGAACAGCTCCATAATTTCTATTCCTTGGGCAGAATTCAGATTTCCGGTGGGTTCATCCGCTAGAATTAGTTTAGGAGTAGTAATAACAGCTCTGGCAATGCCTACTAATTGCTGCTGTCCGCCAGACAGTTGGTTGGGAAACAAATCTTTTTTACCCACTATATTAAATTTATCCAGGGTATCGGCTACAATAGCTTTCCGCTCGGCAGACTTGATATTTTTATACAGCAAGGGGGTTTCCAGGTTTTCATATACCGTGAGTTCATCTATCAGGTGGTAGCTCTGAAATACAAAACCGATGTGATTTTTATGTAACTCTGAACGGTGTTTCTCCTTCATCTTATGCACCGGCTGATCCAGAAAATAGTATTCGCCTTCAGAAGGATCGTCGAGCATGCCAATTATATTAAGTAAACTGGATTTGCCGGAGCCGGAAGGACCCATAATGGATACAAATTCTCCCTGGGCAATGTCCAGGCTTACGTCGCGCAGGACGAAGGTCTTTACAAAACCCGAAGAGTACCACTTGAAAATATTTTTGAGCTTGATCATGGATATAATAAATAATAATTGATGACGAGTGAATAATGAATATATAGGTTAATATGCAGGAAACAAAGAAATAAATAATGAATAATGAATAATGTAATCATCTGTCACTATTCATTATTCATGGCTACTCGCTTCGTAGCGCATCTACCGGGTTGGCTAGTGCAGCCTTTATTACCTGATAGCTTACTGTAATCAGGGCAATTGCCAGCGACAGTACGCCAGCCAGTAGGAATATCCAGGGGCTGATGGCTACCTGATACTCAAAATCCTGTAGCCATTTTTGCATGACATAATACGCTATTGGCGTGGCTACCAGAAACGCAAACAACACCAGCAGAGCAAATTCTTTTGAGAACATGAGTACAATGTTTTGTAGCGAAGCCCCCATAATTTTGCGTACACCTATCTCGCGGCGGCGCTTTTGTACAGCCAAGGTAGCCAGACTGAATAAGCCCATACAAGATATAAATATAGCAAAGCTGGTGGCGTAGTTCATCATTTGCCCTAAGCGTAGTTCACGCTGATATTGGTTGTTAATGGTTTCGTCTACAAATGAATAGTTAAATGGCAGGTTTGGCGCATCTTTTTTCCAGGTCTGCTCCAGTAGTGAGACAGTGGTTTGTAGGTTTCCGGGCTTTACCCGTACCATAATTTTACGGCGCGACGAGGCCTGGATCATTACATTATCGGCACCTCTCAGCAAAGAATCGCTTAACGCCAGCACCAGCGGTTTTACGGGTGTGTGTAACGATTCATAATTAAAATCTGCCACAACTCCAATAATCTGGTGTGCCGGAAAGTTGGGTCCTGGCAGTCTTTGCCCCAATGGGTCTTTCCATCCGTATTCCTTAACTAATGCTTCGTTTACAATAATCCCCTGGCTAATATCCGAAGTTATTTCCCGGGAGAAGTCCCGTCCGGCAACCAGGTGAGCTTTCATGGTTTTCAGGAAATCGACATCTACTATGTTCATCATAAATGGCCGCACCGTTTTAGTATTGTCGCGGTAGTCGGCTTCCATCCAGCCTTCCCCGATTGCAAATACCGAATGGCTGATCTCTGCAATAGCTGGGTGGTTTTGCAGATTGTTTTTCATCCGGTCGAATATGCGGAGAGCCTCATTATCACCCACACCAGTAGGAATAATAATGACCTGTTCTTTATCAAATCCAAGATTTTTGTTTTGCAGGAAACGTAACTGCTGCGACATAACTAAGGTACAGATAATTAAGCCAATGGATAGCATAAACTGAAATCCAATGAGGAAACGCCTGTACAAGTTGGCATCCCCTACCTGCAAACGGCCTTTCAGTACAGCTACCGGATTAAAGTTGGATAGGAAAAGAGCCGGATAAATACCTGCCAGCAAACCCACTACAAACGCCAGCAATAGAGAGGTTAACGTAATAGTGCTGAAAAGTGAATACGATAATTTTTTGCCGGCCAGTTCATTGAATACAGGTAAAGCCAGCGTCGTCAGCGCAAGACCTAACACTAAGGCTAATAAGCTTACCAGCACCGCTTCGCCCCAGAATTGCAAAATCAGTTGCTGACGCACCGCTCCCACTACTTTACGCACACCTACTTCACGTGCCCTGTCTATGGACCTGCCCAGGGATAAGGTAATAAAGTTGATACTGGCAATAAGTAAAACAAAAAGAGCCACTGTACCTAAAATATATGAATAAGCAGGGTCACTAATGGGTTCCAGTCCTTCGGGAAAGTCCGTGTTCAGGTGTATATCCGTTATAGGCTGGAAAAGCACCAGGTACTGTCCGGTATGATCTTCGCCCAGGTGTTGTTTCAATATGGCCGGAAGCTTTTGTTGTATTTGATTAATATTTCCTGAAGCGGTAAGCTTTACATAGTTTTCACCATATACCTGATAGAAAGAAGTAAAAGCCCGTTCTCCCCAGATGTTTTTGGCATTTTCGAACGAAATCAGGTAATCGAAACGGATACTGGAGTTAGAGGGTGTATTTTTGGCTACGGCACTTACTGTAAAAGCATACGGTGTTTCCCGTAGTTGAACAGTAATGGGTTTTCCCAGAGGATCTTCTTCGCCAAAAATCCGCTTGGCTGTTTCTTCAGTTAACACAATGGTACCTGGGTTTTTTAACGCCGTAGCTGTGTTTCCTTTTACCAGCGGGAAATTAAATACCTGAAAGAACGTAGTATCTACTACATGAATGTTTTCAGAAAACACGGCTTCTCCTCTCCGGATTAGGTTCCGGTGAGTGGCTACCCGGACGGTGCTTTCTATTTCGGGCAAACTTTGCTTTAATACCGGTGCCAGTACAAAAGCCGTACTGGTGCCAAAGTATTCCTGGTTGTCTGATGTTATTTCTTTTACCGCCAGCCGGTGAATGCGGTCGGCCTGTGGATGGAATGTATCATAGCTCCATTCGTCTTTTACAAACAGCAGAATCAGCAGACAAAAAGCAATGCCAACCGATAAGCCGGTAATATTAATAAAGGTATATACCTTATGCCGGAGCAGGTTGCGAAGGGCAACTTTCAGATAATTTTTATACATACCAGGAGGTTAAACGATAGAAGGGTCTCTGCAACAAATTAGCCTTTTTGCTAATTTGTTAATTATCAATAAATTAAAAGAGATGTATAATAATACTGCCGCAAAATAACGTCCGGAAACGGACACCCACGTACGCTTCCGGACAGGACACTATATTTATTTATGATTCTTATTCACTTCGTAAAGAGGTTACCGGATTAGTCAAAGCTGCTTTAATAGACTGGTAGCTGACTGTCAGGAGTGCAATAAGCAAGGCCAGTATGGCAGCCAGAACAAATGTTAATGGATTTATGCTGATTTTGTATGCAAAATCGTCCAGCCATAAGCTCATGGCATACCAGGCCACCGGCCAGGCGATAAGGTTGGCAACAAGCACCAGTTTCAAAAATTCTTTAGAAAGCAACCCTACAATTCCTGTAACTGAAGCACCCAGTACTTTGCGCACTCCTATTTCTTTGGTACGCTGCAGGGCAGTAAATGAAGCTAAGCCAAATAAACCCAGGCAGCCAATAAGAATGGCTAATACTGAAAAGGTAGTAAAAAGTTGACTTTGTTTTTGCTCGCGTTCATAGAGTAAGCCGAAGCGTTCATCCAGAAAACTATACTCATAGGGGCGTTGAGGCAAAAACCGGTTCCATACTTTTTCTATATGTGTCAGACCCTCTTTTAAATTCGCTCCATTAACTTTAATAGACAGATTGTTGTAGCGTGTCTCCTGGCTAGGCATAACAAAGATCATAGGCACGATACTCTGGTGTACCGATTCAAAATTAAAATCTTGTACTACCCCCACAAGTTGCCCCTTCCGGTTACCATATTGTATTTGTTTGCCAATAGCCTCTTTCAGGTCGGTAAAGCCCATAGACTTAGCTGCTGATACATTTACAATAAATGCGGTAGTATCGGTGCTGTAGTCTTTGGAGAAGTTACGCCCGGCTACCATGTCTATTTTATAGGTAGGAATAAAATCCTGATCAATAGATACATCTTTCAGCGTAGCAGAAGCGGGAACGGTAGAATCGCCGCTCAAAAGAATAGCGCCTCCCTGCGAATCCAGTAAACGGCCCGATGGTATCCTGCTGGATCTGCCCACCTTGTTGACTGCGGCACTGGACGTTAACTCATTTTTAAAAGCTTCATATTGCGGACCTAGTTCATCGTAGAATGGCAGGGTTACCATATGTTCTTTCTCAAAGCCCAGGGACTTATTCTGGATATACTGCAACTGATTGAACATAACGCCGGTACAGATCATAAGTATAATAGAAATGGCAAACTGCCCCACCACCAGTACCTGCCGGAGAGTAATGCCGCCCCGTTGGTTTTTCGCCCCGGATAATAATTTCCCTTTTAGAATGGAAACTGGCTGAAAAGAAGATAAATACACCGCTGGGTAGCTCCCAGCCAGCAAACCAACAACAATGGTCAGCAGCAATAACGCTGGAATGGTGTACCAGTACTGTAAATACCCCATAGTTAAGGTACGGCCAGTAAATGTATTCAGCGCAGGCAAGCCCAGATGCACAATACCTATCGCCAGAACTAACGATATTAAAGCAAATACCACCGATTCGCTCAGAAACTGAGTTACTAAACTAGATTTGGTTACGCCCATTACCTTACGGATACCTACTTCTTTCGCCCGCTTAACGGCCAAAGCAGTAGACAAATTCATAAAGTTGATACAAGCAATAATCAGAATGAATACAGCAATCGCTATGAGAATATATACAGTGGTAATATTGCCATTCGGTTCTATTTCAGAATCCAGGTGAGAATGCAGGTGAATATCGGTAAGCTTTTGTAAATACAGATGAGTATACGTAGAAGGTTTTGTTGCATTCTGATCGTTGCTGCCCATGTGCTTATCAATAAAGGCCGGGAATTGCGAAGTAAGCCTTTCGGTTGGGTAGTTCTTGGGAAACAACAAGTAGGTAGCAAAAGAATTATTGCCAAAATTCGTGCGTAATCCTTCCCGGCCATATATGTTTTCATCGTTCAGTGTGGCAAACGACACGAAGACATCCGGATGAAAATGAGAGTTGGATGGAAAAGACGCAAATACACCAGTAACTTTTACCGTATACTGGTTATCCATCCGCAACACTTTCCCTACCGGATTTTCATTCCCGAAATATTTTGCAGCTATTTTGTCACTCAGCATAACTGAGAAAGGCTCATCCAAGGCATTGTCCGGATTGCCACTGAGTACCGGGATAGTAAATATTTTAAAAATAGAGGGTTCTGCAATAAATACATTATCTTCATTGAAAGCCTTCTCGTCATACCGGAACAAGGTACCGGATTCCAGCAAACGGGCAACAGCCTCAATATCCGGAAAATCGTTTTGCAGCAGGGGGCCGAAAGGAGGGGCTACATGGCCTAAATGTAAATCCACTTTCCCTTCGTTAGATACCCAGTCACGCGTAACCCGGTATATTCTACTTGAATTCTCGTGGTATCTATCATAGCTTAATTCATCGCGTACATACATCGAAATAAGTAGGCAACAAGCCAGTCCGAGTGCCAGGCCAAAAATATTAATGAAAGAGAAACCTTTGTACTTGGCTATGTTGCGCAATACAATTTTTAAATAGTTACTGAGCATGCGTTTTAGGTTAGTAGGTAGTTACACAATTAATTTAGGATAAAAGCCCCTGTTTGTTTGTTATACTCTTGTTTGTAAATACACTATGCTAGTAGATTTATCTGGAATTATTCCCTTTTTAGTAGATCAATAACCTAGGCATTAGCTGTAAGGTGGTAAACAACAAACTTGCCACAATTGTAATTGATTATTTTTCAGTAGTTTATGGTTGAGAATAAGCGTTTGCTTTTGTCCGGAAACGGACATCGTTTGTACATAGACGGACGGTAGATGCTATACTTTTCTATCAGGTAAGCTTTTATAAGTCAGTAAGCATAGGATGATAAATTGCCTTTACTGAATTGGCATATGCGAACTTCCAACACATGCCTCTATTCTAAAAATCATCAAGGTGAATCTTAAAATAATCAAATATTATTCCTAAAAAGTAATTTTAATTGAAATTTAATTCTAATATTAGTTATTTATATAATATATAATTTTGAAATAATAAAATAAACCTATATTATTACTCGTAAAATTGAAAAAAGTATAGATCAGGTAGCATTCCCTACCAACGGATTAAGGCTCATATAGGATTTTTTACATATACAAAAGTTGGGTAGGTGTTACTCACCCACCAAGTAATAAACCATGAAGTGAGAGGGTTCTGCTTATACATATATGAATACATAGGATAGTACATAGGTTTTAGTAAATTGATTACCCAATACCATCCCCTACACCTATGATAAAAATACTAATAAATGTGTTTCTGGCAGCACTCGTAACGATAGCAAATGCCCAGACCAACAAAAAAAAGAGTACTACAGCCGGGTTAGCCAACGAACCGGCTGGCATCCGTACTTTTACGGCAGGCATGACGCCATATCCGGGCTATTTTACTTTTTACTGGGACTATAAAAAAGGAAAAATATGGCTGGAGATAGATAAGTTTGATACAGAATTTTTGTATTATGCCTCTCTCCCTGCCGGTATTGGGTCTAATGATATAGGTTTAGACAGAGGCCGGATGGGGCCAAGCCATGTGGTAAAATTTCAGCGGACCGGCCCTAAAGTTTTACTCGTTGAACCCAATTATGACTACAGAGCCCTAAGCACTGATGCAGCAGAACGGGAAGCTGTTGAACAATCATTTGCTCAATCGGTACACTGGGGATTTGAGGTGGCTGCCGAAGAAGGGGGCAAAGTATTAGTAGATGCCAGTCCGTTTCTTTTGCAGGATGCTGTACAAGCGGCGCTTGCCATTAGTCAGACCAAACAGGGAAACTATAAATTAGATCCTGCCAGATCAGCCTTTTATCTGCCCCGAACTAAAAATTTTCCACAGAATACAGAGTTTGAAGTTACGCTTACACTAACCGGCGACACACCGGGAAATTATCTGCGGGACGTAGTACCTTCAGCTAATGCTGTAACGATGCGCCAGCACCACTCTTTTGTACAGCTTCCGGATAACAAGTATACTCCCCGGGAGTTTGATCCGCGGTCGGGTTTGGGGTACATTCAATACATGGATTTTGCTACACCAGTCAGTGAGCCTATTGTAAAACGGTTTATCCGCCGGCACCGCCTGCAAAAGAAAGATCCTCAGGCAGCTGTCAGTGAAGCAGTAGAGCCCATTATTTATTATATGGACCCAGGAGCACCGGAGCCTATCCGCTCTGCCCTGATGGAAGGTGCCAGCTGGTGGAACCAGGCATTTGAGGCCGCTGGTTACAAAAATGCGTTTCAAGTTAAGTTGCTTCCATCCGATGCCGATCCTATGGATATCCGCTACAATTATATTCAATGGGTACACCGCTCTACCCGTGGCTGGTCGTATGGTGGCGGCATAACCGACCCCAGAACCGGGGAAATCATTAAAGGCAAAGTCACTCTGGGTTCTTTACGTATCCGGCAAGATTTTCTGATAGCCCAAGGGTTGGTAGGTTCTTATGAAGAAGGCAAAGAAGTTTCTAAAGAAATGATGGAAATGGCTCTGGCCCGTATCCGGCAACTGGCTGCACACGAAGTAGGCCATACCTTAGGCTTGCCGCATAATTATGCTTCCAATTACAATAACCGGGCATCAGTTATGGATTATCCGCATCCGGTGGTAAACATTAAGAATGGCCAGCTGGATTTAGCAGATGCTTATACCAAAGAAATAGGGGATTGGGATAAACTTGCCATTACGTATGCCTACCGTACTTTCCCGGATGCTAGCAGCGAAAAGCAAGGCTTGCAAGCCATTATTAAAGAGGGAATTTCCAAAGATATGCTTTTTCTCACCGACCAGGATGGAAGGCCGGAAGGGAGTGCACACCCCATTACACACTTATGGGACAATGGAAAAAATGCCGTGGAAGAGCTAAAACATGTAATGGACGTACGAAGTATTGCCCTGAAGAATTTTTCAGAAAAGAAGATTCCTGTTGGAGCTCCTATGGCGACCTTGGAAGAAGTTTTGGTTCCTATGTATATGTTTCACCGCTACCAGGTAGAGGCAGCTTCCAAAACGTTGGGAGGTATATTCTACACCTATGCGGCCCGCGGCGACGGGCAACGGATATGCGATCCGTTGCCAGCGAAAGAACAACTAGCTGCTTTAACTGCCTTGTTAGCCACACTGAAACCGGAAGCTCTGGCACTACCGCCCAGTATTATTAGGCTCATTCCGCCCAGGCCATTTGGGTATGACGAAAATCCCAGGGAAACGTTTAAAGACCGTACTGGCCTTACCTTTGATCCGCTGGGTCCACCGGAGGCAGCCGCCAACATGACATTAAATTTTATGTTGCAGCACGAACGGGCTGCCCGCCTGAATACTAACCAGGCGTTAGATGCTGATATGCCCGGATTTACAACTGTTGTAGACCGCCTGATGGCAGAGACCTGGAAAGCAGCACCCGAGAAAGGATACAAAGGTGAAATTAAGCGGTTAACCGAGAAACTTACGCTACAACACCTGACCAAATTGGCAAGTAATAAACAGGCGGCTTCTCAGGTAAGAGCCATTGCCTCTTTAAAGGTAAATGAATTAAAAGCCTGGCTGGAGTCCAGAATAACTGGTGAAAAAGATACAGCACAGAAAGCACATTACTTTTTCGCCTTAGCTCAGATACGCGAGTTTGAAAATAACCCAACAGACTTAAATCAGACTATGCCTTTACCGGTACCGGATGGTGCGCCTATTGGTATGCCTGCTTACAATTATTTTGAAATGGGCTGTGAGGAAACCTGTAGATGACAATTAAGGAGTATGGATGAGGAAATAAATTTGCTACGTGTTAAAAATACTGGTGTTAAAAGGTTTGTACCTGCTTTGCACCGGAAGTAAAAGAGCTGTATAAAAGCTCTACCTCAGTGTATTGGGTAATTTTTATCAAAAAAGCTGTACTATTATTAGTACAGCTTTTTTCTTAGGTAATAGCATTAAACAAACTTAGAGCTAATGTAAATTCACCCGGTGAAAGATAACCTTATAGAGTTTTAGTTGAAATGAAGAAATTTTACCCACGCATATTTTGCATTAACTCTTGGAGTACTGTTACTACTTTCTCGGTTTGCTCGCGGCTTGGTGTAGTATCCCAGTTGCCTACAATTCCATTTCCACCCAGATAAATGCCATCTTTGCGGGCAATTACAGAAGCTCCCTGGGTATTGAGCTTATAGGTAACTTCCGGCTGCGGAATCAGGCAAGATAACTGGCCGGAAACAGGCGTCAACTCTTCATCATTAAAAAGAAACTTAGCTCCAAGCCCGGTACAATTCACCACGCATTTTTCTTCCAGGGCATCAATGTCTTCTAACGTTTTAAATTCCCGTATTTTTACTTTTCCGCCAAATAGCATAAAATCATTTAATTGCTTGTGTAAGTAGGAGGGGATGTTAAACATCATCCCGGACATACGGGCAACATAGCTGGCTTTAAAGGGATGTTCCTTGCGTGAGAGCAGTACCCTTTCCGGGAGTAAGCCTTTAATCTCCAGTTGCCCGTGCATTTCATTTGCCGCAGGCATATCATTACGGACTACGTACTCATCTACCCAGCTAACAATGTCATTAAAGCCTAGCAGATTCTGGAAGGTACGGAAAGAAAACAAACATGCTTTTTCCCAATCCGCTTTTAGCTGAGGTGTAATTTTTTCCGGATCGCACAGCCGGTAAGCCGGAGACCAGGTACCAGTTGCCAGAAATGACGTAACATGCGGCGGAAGTTCCTTTGCATAAATAGTTACTTCATGGCCTCTTTCCTGAAGTAAGCGGGCTGTAGCGATACCTACCGTTCCACAGCCCAGCACAGCAAATCTTTTTTCTCCTGTGGCTTCAGCTTTTTCCCTGGCTATATTGCCTGTACCCCAGGATAACGACCAGCCGCTGCCGCCATGTCCATAATTGTGTACAATCGTTTTGCGTCCCAGCATTTCACAATCGAGCCGAGGGCCGGAAGCGCGGAAAGGGCGCAAACCTACCGTTTCTTTCACTATGCGGTCCATAGAAATGCGCAGCTTCGGAATTTTATGAATGCCACTGGAAATATGAAAGTGCCGGTCCATATAGGCTTTGTTGCCGGAAGAGGAAATACAGGAGGTAAGGCCTGTGGCAATGGCTGCCGTACTTAAACCAGTTGTTTGCAAAAAGGTACGCCTGTTCATAAATAAAATACGTTAAATTGTTGGTATAGAAGAGTTAGGTTGTATTTAAATTAATAAGTACACTGCTTTCTTATAACATACAACAAAATGTTCTGGCCAGATCACATCTCTGTAATTGCCTGGCTGCTTACCTCATAAGCTTAAAAACCTGCTCATTATGTTTATCTTTTAGATAGCCTTGTTACCTCACCTATTACAAATTGTAATAACTAACTATTAAATAGTATTTAATTTTGAATTATCAGTAAAGTTTAAATTATATTATAAATTATATTATAATAATAAAAATATACTTTGGAATTGTAATAATAAATTGAAATAAAATATGGATAATATAATCTGTCTTGCTATTAATATCTCTACGGAAGACCAACCTGGAAGGGAAATAATTCGTAAAAGTTTTTGCAATAATGTTGCAAGTATAGTAGATTTGTATCAGTGATTAGTAAGCATACCACTATGAAAAAAGCACAGGCACACAACGGAAAGAGCAGATGGGATAAAGCAGGGTTTATTCTTTCCCTGGTTTGTGCTATTCATTGTGCTTCTATGCCTTTATTAATAGCTATTGTTCCGTTAATAGGCATTGATTTTTTACACAATCCTGTTTTAGAGCTAACCTTAATCGGAACGGCCGTAGTAATTGCCGGAAGTATTCTGGTAAGAGATTACAGGCAAGTACACAGAAATTTTACACCCCTATTTCTGTTATTACTAGGAGTTGTTGCTAAGCTATGTGGCATTTTTGTTTTCGGACACCAGTATGAGCCTGTAATTATTACTTCCGGAGCCGCCTTTATTTTATTAGCATACATTGCCAACTGGCGCCTTAGAGCCACTCACCGTCCCTCTTGCAAGTGCTGATTTTTTCGAAGCATTTACTGCAGATAATAGTTTGCATACGTTTTTTCCGTTCTTAACGGGGAGGAAACGGTTGCAGAAAGGTGTTTCCGGCGCTAGTTAAAAAACTTGTGGAGTATTTCCTTTGTGTATTATCAAGCACTATTTACTGATTCTAGCCGTAAGAAAATACTCGTCGCTCCAAAGGCGGTTAAATAGTTGATAAGCTGTTAAAAGTTTGGTTATAGTATTTTACAAGTAAAAAACCTGTCATTTTCTTTTTTACGAGAGGTATAAAAAAATGACAGCTAAGTTCTTATGCCGATGATTCATAAGAGCTTAGCTGGTTACTTACTCTGGGAATAGCTTTATGTTTTGCTTCTTATAGAACGTGTGTTTATTCCTTTAGCTATTTTCTGCACTTTAGTAGTCTTCTGTTTTCCTGGTAGAAAGTAAATTATGAAGAACGGTAAGCCATTTCGTACTGAGATTTTACATGGGGCCCCATAAAAACCCTGGCATACATCCGGATAATAGCTAAGCCATCTAGAATAAAACTTAAGGCTACAAAAAATGCCAGCAAGAACTGGTCTTCATGAATATGGCTGAAAAGTAAATCTTCTCCGATAAAGGTAGGTGTAATAGGAAATCCTGATAAACCCAGGCAGGCAAGCAGAAAAACCACAGCTAATGCCGGATGTTTATAAGCATGTCCATGAAAGTGGTTAAGCGTAATACTCTTTTCGCGCAGTTTCAATCGCAACAAGCAAATATATCCTACAGCCCAGGCTACCAATACGCCAGTCAGATACAACAATGTCTGGTTGAATTTAAAATGTTCGTTGAAAGAAACGGCTAGTGCAATCCACAAATGGTTCATTAAAACCAGTAACCAGGCCATTTGTACGTTTTTTCTTTCCGTAAACGACTTTAGTACCATTACCAGACCAATGAGTGCCAGTACAAGCGGAACATATTGATATACATTGGTAGCTAGCGTTCCGCGGGTATAGATATACAAAAAGAATAACCCGATCAGGTATGCTGGCGTGAAGACAATCAATATTTTATTTACACTGACTATTTTCATTTGCTTGCCCAGCCATTTCAGCGGATTCCACAAGTATTGATACATAAGCGAATCTAGATTCCATTCTTTCAGGCATAACATGTATAGGGAATATTCAAGCCTTTTAGGTAAGGAATCTTCCAGGCTATGCTGGCGGGGTACATAGGTATATACCTGTTCACGGATTAAGTAACTTACTACTGAAGGAGATACCAACAATTGATACGTACGCAGGAAAGCATTCCCGGCAAAATGAAATAACGCTAAATTCTTAAACCCGGCAGCTACCTCTATAAAAATTAACCCGATCTGGGCAATGGAAGCATACGCAATCTGGCTTTTTACCGAAGACTGTACCCGGGCAATGCCGGTAGCCACAATACTTGTACACAAGCCCAGTAAGCCAATTAATATACGGACCGACACCTGATGCTCCCAGAATGGAAAGGTCCGCAGCAAAATGAATACGCCTAAATGCACAGAAAGAGAGCCATAAAAAATAGCACTGGAGGGTGTTGGCCCTTCCATCGCTCTGGGCAGCCAGGAAGAAAAAGGTAACTGAGCAGACTTAGCGGCGGCGGAAACCAGAATCATCAGGGATATAACTACCCCGATCAACGTATGGTTTTGCAACTGGTGATGTACAAGTTCGTAATTATTCAGCTTGATAAAGGTGATGTTTTCGTGCCATAAATGATGGCTCAGCCACATAGCCAGAATAATGCCCACATCGCCAATGCGGTAAATAGAAAACACTTTTACTGCATTTTTTACGGGCAAATACCTGTTGCGGTAAAAGGCAATAAGCAGAAATGAAGAAATACCCAAGATTTCCCAGCCAACAAATAATGTCTCCAGGTTACCTGAGAAGATGGCTATATTATAGCCCAGGTAAAAAAACAAGATGGTATTAAAAAACCGTTTATAGCCTTTTTCCCGGTGAAGATACGCCCGGCTGTATACGGTTACCATAAACGTAAGGAAAGCCCCGACAAACAAGTAAACAGCGGTAATTTTGTCGAAAGCAAAATCAATAAAAAACTCATACCCAGGCGTGCTAAACAACACAAACTCTTTCAGATTCAACACCGGATGGCCATTAACCAGCCAGGCAGCCAGAAATAAAATGGCTCCGGCAAAATGTAAGCCTACCGTACTAAAAGAAATGAAAGAAATTAAACTCTCTTTTTTGCGTGGAAGAACCAGACTGATAAAAAAACCAAGCAGGGGAACGGCTATAAAAAATTGAATAAGGGAAGTCATGAAAGCAATGTTAAGAGAGTAAGTACACCGGAAGATTTTCTGCCTGGGATTCCAGCAGCGGGTTTAGGTCCGAAATAGTTTCCAGATGCTGATTATTAGGCTGATATACCTGAAAGTTGCCGTTTTTAAAGCGGTATAGTTCTTTAGTTACCGGGTGAACGGATACCAGGTGTACCCATTCGTTAATAAACCATTCATATGTTTGTGCAGACTGCTTAATGGTAGTAAGCACTATCTCTGGAAAATGCTCTACGATAAAAAGTATCCGTACCGGATCATGTACTTCTATCATCTGGCTGGGTAAGCCAGGGCGTAAATCTCCGTCTATGCCATTGGCTACTCCAAAAAGGCCCATTACGTTATGTGGGAGTTTGGTGCCAGCGCCCAATTTCTGATTATCTACCCTAGAGAAAAAGTATTCCAGGTTAATGCCCCCACAAACCGGTGCGGCGGCTTTTAATATATTAAACAGGTATTTTCCTTCCGGATCTATCTGATAATCATACGAATTGAGGAAAGAACGGCGGTCCAGAAACAAGCCTTGCGAAATATCCCTTCTACCGACAATACAGAGTGCATTCGTAGCATGGTTAAGTTCTGGCCTGGGTTCAAATAAAGACACCGATCTTTTCCGGATTTTATGATGGATGGCCTGCAAACTTAACTTTGTATCAATAGAGTCAAACCGGCGGGATCTTTCTTTGGCATTATAATCCAATGCCTGAGAAAAAATCTGCTCATGCTGTTTGTGCTTTTCCAGGTTACCGGCGGTAAGTGAATCTTCATCATAAAAAACCACTTCATCACTGGTAGTGTCGTGCAAGCCGCCCACAAATTGAGTAGTAGCCGGAATATCCAGACCTCTGGAACGCAGCAACTCCCGTACCTTTGGATGGTTAGCCATAAAGCAGATTACCCTGGCATTTACGGACCCTGGCCTGCCGGAGCAAGCGCCACAATCATACGCTGAGTAATGCGGATTATTTACACTGCTGGAACCATGACCAACTACGTATACAATAGGGGCAAAATCTTTTACCAGTCCTATGCTTTTTAGAAGCCCTTCTACCCGGGTGGCCATTTCCTCCAGCGTAAAACCTACTTGTAATTCATTTTCCTGATGCTCTGGATTGGTATGTTCAATGGTCAGTTTTGAAAATTTATCCATGTGCTTGAAGGAAGAAGCCGCTGCCGGACTTGTAGATGGCCGGAAAACAGTTAAAAACAGCTTAAAAGCCGACCAGAAACCAAGAGTTTGTGTAATTAGCCATCCTCTGAATAAAGAATGGGTATGCTTGGTAAAATGCACATCTTGCTGCCGCTTTGTATTATTCCCAACTTCTTTAATTAAATATTTGGGCGTAACCGGGGCAGGACACAATTTAGTATACGCTTTGCCATGCTCTGGTTTATAGAAAAATTCTACACCAAAGAAACCTGGCGTACCAAAGGTTTCACAACTTGCGTCTAATTTCTCCAGATAGCGGCGCAGCGAACATTCCCGGTCGTCTATACAGAACATGGCCTGGAACGTTTTCTTTGTCGTATTTTTTACAGCTGGCTTTTGTTGGGTGATACCCGCCAGTACACTATCGTAATAACTCCACTCAAACGCCTCTTGCCAGATGCTCAGTACTTCATCTTTTTCGGTTGGCTTTACTGGCCCGAAAAGATCCGGTATTTTGCCGGGTAAGCGGCTGGCTAAAGGCTGCCAGTTGTCGCCCAGCTGGTAATCCAGGGCATCTATTTCTAACAGGAGTTCAAACACAATCAGGTCGTGCAGTGAAATTTTTCGCTGGTCCAGCAAGGTATGCGGCTGGTCTTCTACCGTAGAAACCATACCAGACCATCCCTGATGTGCAAACTGCTGATCGAAGATATAATGTTTGTACAGGGTTTCATCGCCTACCAACAGATGCAACAAGTAGCTAACCTGGCACTTCCCATTGAGTAGCAGTTCTTTTGCCCGTTTTGTCCGGAAGAAACTAGTAAAGCTTGTTCGTTCCATTTCCCGGATAGAAGCTAAAAATCCTTTGTGCCATACCGGAAAGTTCCACATAGCAATTCCCTGATCCAGGTAGCTACACAAAATCCGGAACAGCACCGGGTGAACCAAAGAATCCAGATCTGTTTTATATAACCTCTTCCAGTTAGAACGGAGCCTTCCGATTCTGGGTGATTGCGAAGGCTTGTAGGTGCCAGAGAGCAGTTTATGCTTCCACTCTTTAGCCAAGGCGGCCCCTTTTCTACGGACAAGCACTGTATTTAAAACCGTGGGATCAATGCGACCTGCTGCAAAAAGTGACCGGTATTCTTCCAGGGATAGGGATACATTGTACCCTAGTATCTCCGATGCCTGGCGTATAGCCATCTCAAATGGCAAATGTTGAAAGGCATGGAGGGTGTTATGGTGAATAAAATCTTTTAAGGGGGCCTGCGCAGGCAGGTAATGTTTCAATTCGTGAATTACTTCGTTTTCACTAAAAAAAGCAGGCGTGTTGTGAGGTTTATTCACCGCTTGCTCATCTAAAAAATAGAGTTGCGTTTTCATACATCAGTCAGTAGACAGTTAATTGGGAGGTGCATGTGTACAACATTCCTAAACTGCCCATCAAAAATGCTTCCACACAATTAAACTTAGATTAAACCCAGATTAAAAAGCCATTAAAAAGAATAGAGCAGGTTTTAATTGGTTTTTAATACTGGTTTAATACCCTTTTAATTCCCTTCACTCAATTTTGGCTATCCAAATTATTGACTCAATACCATTTCAATTGAATAGTATGAAAAACAATACAATGCAAATTCCTGCTGACGGACTAGATGGGCTTAAACAAAACTGGAAAGATGATATGCTTTCCGGCTTCCTCGTGTTTCTGATAGCTTTACCTCTTTGCTTAGGCATAGCTCTGGCAAGCGGTTTCCCTCCCATAGGAGGTATTTTTACAGCCATCATCGGGGGACTTATTGTAGGACCTATTTGCGGCTCCAGGTTAACCATTAAAGGACCGGCAGCAGGCTTAATAGCCATTGCAGTAGGTTCAGTAGAAGCCTTAGGCAAAGGAGATGCGATGGCAGGCTATAAACTTACACTGGCGGTAATTGTAGTAGCCAGCCTTATTCAGATTGTATTTGGTTTAATTAAAGCCGGTAAACTCAACGACTTTTTTCCAGCGTCCGCAGTACATGGGATGCTGGCTGCTATTGGTATTATTATTATTTCTAAACAGATACATACGCTGTTTGGTGTGAAGCCTGAAGCTAAAGAGCCTCTAGAATTGCTGGCAGAGATTCCGCATACTATTGCCTCTATGAATCCGGAAATAGCTATTATAGGTCTGGTAAGTTTAGCTATACTTATTACCTTGCCTCTGGTAAAGAATAAGTATATTAAGATGATACCTGCCCCAATGCTGGTTATTTTAATAGCTATTCCCCTCGGGCACCTTTTTGATCTGGAGCATGAACATAAATACCTGTTTTTAGACGGACACGAATATACGCTGGGTCCAAAGTTCCTGGTAACATTACCGGCTAACATTGCTGATGGTATTACTTTTCCGGATTTCTCCCAGATTTTTACATTTGAATCGTTTAAATACATTCTTATGTTTGCCTTGGTCGGCAGTATTGAATCGTTGCTTACCGTTAAAGCTATTGATGGGCTAGATCCATTTAAGAGAAAGTCTAACTACAATAAAGACCTGGTAGCTGTGGGAATAGGCAATACCGTAGCCGGCCTGATTGGTGGCCTTCCAATGATCTCTGAGGTGGTTCGTTCGTCAGCAAACGTAAATAATGGAGCCAAAACCCGGTGGGCGAATTTTTTTCATGGCGGTTTCCTGCTTGTATTTGTTGCCTTTGCTCCATTCCTGATCCACCAGATTCCCTTGGCTGCTTTAGCGGCTATGCTTGTATTCACAGGGTATAGGCTTGCTTCTCCTAAACATTTTACTTCTACGTTTAAAATCGGACGAGAGCAACTAGTCATATTCGTAGTAACCATAGTTGTTACGTTAGCCACCGACTTATTAGTGGGTATTGCTGCAGGGATTATTACTAAGTTTATTATCCATATTATTTCCGGTGCTCCGCTTAAGTATTTATTTAAGGCCACTGTACAAATAAAGGATCTTGGAAAAGACTCTATAGAACTGATTGTAGAGAACGCAGCTATATTTTCTAATTATTTAGGCTTTAAAAAACACCTGGACAGCCTTCCCCAGGGAAAACACATTGTGCTTAATTTTGCAGGCACCCGCATGATTGACCATACCTTTATGGAAAACCTGCATCACTTCGAGCATGATTACCAGCTGACAGGCGGCAAAGTAGAGATCCGGGGTATGGAAAAACACAAACCTGTATCGGCTCATCCGATGGCCGCCAGAAGAGTGTCCAAAGCGCAATCTACTGGTGTGATATTAACTGAAAGGCAAAAACAAATTGAAAACACGGCCTTACATACACAAGCGGCTTTTGAATCTACGTTAAATTTATCGGTGGCCATTTTCCGGCAGTTTCCACTTTTCGCAGGGGCAAAACTCCGCTACCGCGAGAATACTTTAACGAAAGTAATAGAGGGTGTAAAAATAGAAATTACCGATGTAAAAGGTTCCAGACTTCTACAACTAAGCGAAACTGATATTCATGCTACTGTAATCTTGATTTCAAA
This sequence comes from Rhodocytophaga aerolata, assembly GCF_030503435.1. Taxonomy (GTDB): domain Bacteria; phylum Bacteroidota; class Bacteroidia; order Cytophagales; family 172606-1; genus Rhodocytophaga; species Rhodocytophaga aerolata. Next base: position 59,934 of record NZ_JAUKPO010000003.1, on the reverse strand, counting down.
ATTACCAGTGCCGCTCCCAGATTTTGTTCTTGAAAAAGAAGACATTATTGATTCTCTGAAAGGATTAAGCGGATATAATGATATTGATTTTATGGACTACCCTAGATTCTCTGCTCATTACCTGCTAAAAGGAAAAGATACTGCCCGGGTACGGTCATTGTTTACTAGTCAACTGATCGGCCTGCTAGAGTCTAATCTGCATTATTATGTAGAAAGCAAAGATAACACCCTGCTCGTGCACAGAAACCAGAAGCTGGCAGATGGTAAAACATACAAAGACATGCTCACTTTCAGTGAACAGTTGGTCGAAAGCTTATTAAAATTATCTCCTCAAAATTAACCCCATCAAAGGCAGTTGTGACAAAGCAACTGCCTTCTTTTTATCCATCTACTTATAAGCTATTAACTGGTCTGGGTATTCTCAGGAAATTTTCTTGGGATGAAGAAAGGCTGTGTTCAATTTTTGAAATGCAGGCAGCCTATGCCACCAGTCATGCTAATGGTAGTACTACACACAAATCCATGAAAAATACTCTATTCATCATCTGGCTGTTACAAAGTATATGGATACTACCTACCAAAGCCCAGGTACAGGCCGATAGTAGTTCCGTACGAACGCCCAAACCAGTGCCGGACAAAACTGAACTAAAGTATAATTTAAATGAAAGCGGCTCTCATTATTTTAAGGTTACGTTTCTAAACCAGACCTGGCTGCGGTTTGATCAGAGTAATCCGGGCACTACGGTTCTGGGAGAACCTGCTGCTCATACGTTCGATGTTGGGTTGCGCCGCACCAGAATTCAGTTGTACGGTCAACTTACCGATAGGGCATTTATTTACTTCCAGTTTGGGCAGAATAACTTTAATTTCTTATCGCAGAATGCAGGCAACCGCAAAATGCAGGTTTTCTTCCACGATGCCTTAACAGAGTATGCGGTAGTTAAAGGAAAAAACTATTTAAAACTGGGTGGCGGACTAACCATCGCCAATGGACTTTCCAGGTTTAGTCAGCCAAGTATTGGTACGATTCTTACGATGGATGTGCCGGTTTTTGCCCAGGCTACCGTAGACCAGACCGATGAGTTCTCCAGAAAACTCAGTGTGTATGCCCGGGGGCAAATAGGAAAAATTGACTACCGCCTAGTCGTAAGCGATCCATTCCCTATTACTACCAATGGACAAACAGCTCCGGCTCTTTCTACCAACTCTACTTTCTCCCAGAAAAGCCATCATAAACAATATCAGGGCTTTTTTACCTACCAACTATGGGATAAAGAGCCGCATACAACGCCTTACATGACTGGCACTTACCTGGGCAGCAAACGGGTATTGAATCTGGAAGGAGGCTTTATAACCCAGGCAAAAGCCATGTGGCATAGCTCCGAAACGCAAGATACTGTATATACTAACCTGAATTTATGGTCGGTAGCTGCCTTTCTGGATATGCCCGTGAATAAAAACAAGGGTACTGCAATTTCCGCCTATGCCGGTTACTTTACTTACGATTTTGGGCAAGGCTATCTGCGGTATAATGGCATTATGAACCCGGCCAATGGCACCACTTCACCTTTGTCAGGGATTAGCAATACCTATGGCAATGCTTTTCCTATGTTTGGAACCGGTAATGTTTTGTATAGCCAGGTAGGGTACTTATTGCCAAAAAATTTACTTGGCGAAGGCAATGGCACCTTGCTTCCGTATGCCTCCCTGATGTATGCAAATTACAAACGCTTAGCCGACCCAATGGCTGTATATAACCTGGGCATTAACTGGCTCCTGAAAGGCCATACCAGCAAATTAACCCTGGATTACCAGAACCGTCCGGTTTATGAAGCGGCTCCGGCAGGTAATATTATACAAACAACCCGCAGAGGATGCGTGGTGCTGCAATATCAGCTCTTTATTTAACGCTAACTCAGAAAGCACAAATTCTTTAACTCAGGTATGTTCAAAATTCGCTTGATCTGGAGGATTGCGCGGGTGAATCTGCTTCCTTTTTAATCTGTTTTTAATTTTAATTTAATGTCCTTTTAACTAGCTCTAAAGATTTTTGTATCTCAGCTTAGCTTGTCTTTGGGGATATTTCTTATTTATCTATTTTTTTATGATTACTTATTTCCGTTTTTTGCTGCTTCCCTTGAGTGAAAAAAACCAATACCTCCAGCAGAATGGTACATTTCTGTTAGACTATTCCGGTGATAAAGGGATAGTAAAACTCTACGCAGTAGGCGATTTTTTTGTAGAACTGTATTCCAATTACTCCTCCGATTGCATTAGCGAAGTAGTAGCTTTTAAAAACATACAGCGCTTGCAACAGCATGCCGATCATATTGATTTAGCCTTACTCTCTGCCTGATAATACGGCAAACCAAACCGGCGGCAGCTGGCTTCTTATTCACAGCTAGCAAAACAGGCCCCTGTATTACATTACGTAAGATTGTTCCCGGTGATCTGGCAGCGTTCTCCTTCCAGCTTATAGAGTTCTTCTTCAATATGCAAACTGGTTTTGGCATTGTTCAGCTCTTGCTTGTAGGTATTTTTTAGTTCTTTGCGTTTAATAGATTCCAGAAACCGGCGGACATCTTCCCGGCTTTCCAGAAGCAGGCAGGGAACTTCGGCCAGGCTTCCGTCCTCGTGCTTGGCTACCATGGTGAAATACGAGGTGTTGGTATGTTTTATTTCTCCGGTGGTTACATTTTCTGCCGTAACCCGGATGCCTACCACTAAAGAAGTTCTGCCTACATAATTTACAGAAGCCTGCAACGATACCAGGTCGCCTACTTCTACTGGCAAGCGGAAGTCTACCGTATCTACAGAAACCGTTACACAATACCGGCCTGCATGCTTGGATGCACAAGCGTATGCTACTTTATCCATCAGCGAAAGCAAAATACCTCCATGGATTTTGCCACCAAAGTTGGCATACGAAGGAATCATTAGTTCTGTGAGTGTAGTTACCGACGTACTTACAGGTTTACAGGGTTTTTGCTGCATAGCTTTTAAAATAATATAGCTTAATTAATTCGAGGAGTTATTGGCCTCCGGTGTTTTTAACGTATGTTCCTTTACTGGTTGCCCACAGGTCGGGCATACAGTGGATTTACTTTTTTTCTTGCTGATTTCCTCCGAAAACCCCGAAGCCAGAATACCAGTGGGTATAGCAAACAAACCAACTCCCAGCACAGCTATTATGGAACCCAGAAAGCGGCCCAATGGAGTTATCGGATACACGTCGCCATAGCCAACCGTAGTTAAGGTAGCAATACTCCACCACATAGTGGCCGGAATACTGGAAAAAGCATCTGGCTGGGCATCGTGTTCTACGTAGTAAATAATGCATGAGGAAATAATTAACAGGAAACACACAAACACCAGGCTAACCAGTAATTCTTCTTTTTTATGACGGATTACATGCCGGATAGCATCAATGGCTTTAATATATTTGGCAACACGGAAAACTCTGAAAAGCCTGAAAATACGCAGTAACCGCACAAACCGCAGATCGAACCCTAAAAATGGCAGATAAAAAGGCAGGAAAGCCATCAGATCGATAATGGCTAGCGGGCTTAGCATAAATTTCAGCCGGCCAAGTACCGGGTGCCGGTACCGGGGAACCTCTACAATTGTCCAGACACGCAGCAGATACTCAATAGTGAAGAATATGACCGAAAACCAGTTGAATAGATCAATAAAAAGCCGGTATTGTTTGTAAATATCTTCTACGGTTTCTATAATAGTTACCAGCACATTCAGTAGAATAACAGTTATCAGAAATACATCAAACTGCCAGCTAAGGCTACCCTTCTTGTCGGATATTTTTAGTATTTCATATAGTTGCCTTCTTATACCCATAATAACCTAGTTCTCCTGCAAGTCGAATATATATGCTCCTAAAGGGTCTAGCGTCAGCCGTATACCAGAATCTCCCATCTCGCTGGCGTTGCTAGATATTGTTTGCTTATTTTGCAGCAGTTCTGTGAGTCGATAGGCCTTTTCCGGAGATATATTCATAGCCGCCAATGCATTAGCCGGTATACGCAGATTGATTTCTTTGGAATTTTCTGCATCAAAGTTTACTACTATCAATACCCGTTGATTTTCAGTAAAGCGTAAATACGCATAAACCTTAGCTGCATCATACTGGCTATTTTGCAGATTTGCTCCTTGTAGATCATACAATCTCCCCTTGCGGATGGCTTCGTGGTTTGTACAGATGTTGAGCAGATTACTGTAAAATGCCCGCAATTTTTTTTGTTCATTGCTCAGCAAGGCCCCATCAAACTTGCCGCCATTTATCCATTTCTGATGTTCGGGTACCCCCCAATAATCAAATATAGTGGTTCTGCCATCTTCCCCGCCGAAACCTTCGGTGCCTTTGCCTGGTTCACCTACCTCCTGTCCGAAATATACCATTACCGGGCCAGAGTTAAGTGTAGCACTCACAACCATTGCCGGCATCCCTTTGCGTGCATCGCCGGCAAAACCTTCTGAAGCAATACGTTGCTCATCGTGGTTTTCAAGGAAACGGAGCATATACTTATTAATGCCTTGGAGTTGCTTCCAGTTTGCCGGCAGTTCATTAGCCCCGGCCCGGTTTTGCATAACTGCTTTCAGCGAGTCGTATAACCCTACTTTATCGTACAGGTACGAGAATTTGCCCTGTTCCAGATAATTCCGGTATTGAGATGGATTATATATTTCAGCAATAAAGATAATGTCTTTGTTTACCTCTTTTACTTTTGGAATTACCCAGTTCCAGAATTCTACCGGTACCATTTCAGCCATATCGCAGCGGAAGCCATCTACCCCTTTTCGTGCCCAGAATTGTAGTATTTCCCGCATTTTTTCCCAGGTATCGGGTATGGGTTCAAAATGTGGCGTGCGGTTATTTTGTATATCCACCCCATAGTTGAGTTTTACAGTCTCGAACCACTCATTAATTCCCGGTGCATGGGTGAACTGGTCGTTGCCGGTAACCTTGGCAGGTGTTTCATCAAATTTGCCATCTTTGGTTGGATGGGGCAAATCACCCAAAGGTTTGTAATCATGTGGCACAACAAATGAAGTTCCGGGCAAATAATAAAAGTTATTACTGGCAACAAACGACTTGGACGTATCATCGGTCTCACCCAAATCTCTCACCCCTGATGGTTTGGCATCCGAGCGGTAAGAACGGGCTACATGGTTAGGCACAAAATCTATAATTACTTTCAGGCCTGTAGCGTGAGTACGTTGCACAAGTTCTTCAAACTCTTTCATCCGGTTAGGTACATCGTTTGCCAAGTCGGGATTTATATCGTAATAATCTTTAATAGCATACGGAGAGCCTGCCCGTCCTTTAATCACATCTGCATCATCTAAGGCTATGTTATATTTTGTATAGTCTGTCATGGTGGCATGCTCTATTACGCCGGTATACCACACATGCGTAACACCCATTTTCTTCAATTCCTCTAAAGCTTTGGGAGAAATATCCTGGAACCTGCCTACTCCATTTTCCGCTAAAGTTCCATATACTTTATTGGTAGTATTGGTATTGCCAAAAAGGCGGGTGAATAGTTGATAAACAATCAGCTTATGATCTTCTACATTTTCTTGCAGTAAATTTTCGTCCGCATTATCGATTTGCATGGTGCGTTCAGTTTGAGTGGTTGTCTGACAGGAGCTTAGGCATAGATAGAAAACTATACCTATGCATAGAAAAACTTTGTTCATTCTGTAGAGTATGATCAATTGGTAACAAATATACCGTATTAGCCGCTTGTCTGATACATGCAAAAATATATTTTTACGCATCGCCGGAAGGCTACCCGGGCAACCTATACATTTTGTATTTTATTTGAGTAGACCTAGCAACTTAGTAAACATTTGGTGGGTCTTTGGATAAAGAAAGCACCTGATGCATGTACTTTACCTATATTGCTTTACTTTTGTAGCTGGTATTTCATTTTCAGCCACATAAGTACTTACTGTTCTATACTTGCTGGTTGTATATTTTCGTTTGAAATATGAAACCAGCAGACAGGCTAATCAGTTATAAATTTATAATGCGCATATTGCTATATGTTTAAACGTCCGGTAACTACATATTTTATTCTTCTCCTGCTTGCTATGGCCGCCCTTACGGTCGGCTGCGAACTTATAACAGGGCCTGATTTTGGTGTTGTTCCCAAAATTGAACCCAGGCCAAGCAAAGTGTTTTACAATATAATAGATTCCAGGTTAGGTAACCGGGTAGATTCCGTAATAGTGGTATTACATTTTGAAGATGGGGACGGAGACCTGGGATTAACCTCAGAAGACAGGCAGAGCAATCCTAAGTTTCAGCAGAACAATGCAGATGGCACACCTAACCGCTATTATTATAATTACTTTGCCAGAGTATTCCGGAAGGTAAAAGGCGAGTTTGTAGATGCCAATGCAGGAGTTCCCTTTTCTGGTGCCTTTCCTCCCCTAAAGCCGGATGGCAAACCTGGCCCTATTGAAGGTGAGCTGGAGTATAGCTTATTGTTTCCATTATCCAGTTCCCTGCCCAACGATACATTAAGGTTTGAGATTCAAATTGTGGACAAAGAGCTTCATGAGAGCAATATCATCCTAACTGATCCCATTGTGGTTAACCCGCGGTAGGTGAAGCCATTTTTTCCGCAATGTGCATTTTTAATCACCTATCTTCGCTTTATATTATTTGCACCCGGTATTTCTGCCTGTAGAAAATGCTAGGTATCCATCAAAATAAAATTTAGAATTAACTCTTTATGGATGTAATTTATGAAAAGCAGTACCACCAGTTAGAGGAAGATAATTGGTGGTTCGTAGCTAGAAGGGATATAGTATACCATCTCTTTAGAGAGCTTAAACTTGGTAAGGATAAAACTATATTAGAGATAGGTTGCTCTGGCGGTCCTTTAATGAAAGAACTGATTGCAAATGGGTATAGTCAAGTATATGGAATGGATATAAGTGAAAAAGGTATAAGTTTGGCTAAGTCCAGAGGACTAAATAATGTATTTGTAATGGATGGTACGAATCCTGATTTTGCTCCTCAATCTTTTGATGTAATTATTGCATCTGATGTATTAGAACATATAAAGGATACAAAAACTGCTCTTAAAAATTGGTACACCCTATTAAAGCCGGGAGGGCAGGTTATTGTATTTGTACCAGCTTTTAATTTTTTATGGAGTCAACATGATGTTATCAATCATCACTTCCAACGCTATACTGAAAAAAAATTAATTGATGACCTTAAAGCTGCCGGATTTGTGATTCGCCGATCCAGTTACTGGAATATTGCACTTTTTGTACCAACCTATTTATTTAGACTTTTTCAGAAAATTTTTGGATCTGTAGATGGTAAAACAACTGAAGGAAAAGGTCAACTAGTAAAAATGCCTCACCTCTTAAATCAGCTGTTAGTACAGTATATTAAGTTAGAAAATAAGTATTTAACATACTATAAATCTCCTTTTGGTGTAAGCGTTTTTGCCATTGCTTATCGAGGAAAATAAAGAGTTAGCTATATTCTATATTCGACTCATTAACAATATATAAAGGTCTGTTACGGATATTTATATTCATCCGGCTTATATACTCTCCAATTATACCCAAGCAAATAAGTTGAATACCCCCTAAGAATAGAACGCTTATCATGATAGAAGCCCACCCTGGGGCATAATTTTTCAGAATAAATCTGCCATACAATGAATAAAGTATTAATAGAAAAGATATACCAGAAACTATAAAACCCGCTAAGGAAGCTATCTTTAATGGTATATTTGAAAACGCTGTAATTCCATCCAAAGCAAACCGGATCATTTTGCGATATGTATACCCTGTCTTACCGCCATATCTGGGATCTCGGTCATACTCCACAAATGTTTGTTTAAAGCCTATCCAGGAAATTTGCCCACGCAAAAATTTGCTCTGCTCAGGCATATTTTTGAGCACTTGTATTATCTTTTTATCAATTATTCTAAAGTCTCCTGTATCCAAAGGGATTGGAACAGACGTTACTTTGGTGAGTAGGCGGTAAAATAATTTAGCAGTAATCTTTTTTAAGATGCCTTCCCCTTTCCTGTTTCTTCGTCTGGCATATACTACATTCCAGCCTTCCATTATTTTTTCGTACATGTTTGGTATTAGCTCGGGAGGATCTTGCAGGTCAGCATCAATGATAGTTACTGTTTTACCCTTAGCAGTGTTCAATCCAGCTGTTACAGCAATTTGATGCCCGAAATTCCGGCTAAAATCTAAATATTTTACTTGTGTGTCATGCATTGCCAAAGACTTAATAATTTTCAAAGACTGGTCTGTGCTTCCATCATTAACAAATAATAATTCATATGTTAACTGCATTTTTTTAAGAATAATAGTAAGCCTATCATATAAGGTATTAATATTTGCCTCTTCATTATAAATAGGCAATACAACTGTCATATCTATCGAAACCATGTCCTTTGTCTCCATTTGAAAATTTCATGCAAGTTAATAATTAGCCTCTTAATATATGAATATGAAACATAAATTGTAATTTTGTTCAAAAATCTTAATGCGTTTTAACAACAGGTTCTTTTTTTCAGCGTCTCTTACATTATTTATTATATTATTTTGTGTTATTCTAGATAATAAGAATCAGCAATCGCCTGTGTATCTAGTACCTTATTTTTCTGGAGCAGCTAATTATCAATTACCTAATAAGTGGCTTTTTCTGGAACAGGAGGTGTACACATATAAACTACTGAATACATCTTTAAAGGAAAATTACCGTTTTAAGGTGAATGCCTCAAAAGCAGTTCTATATAATTATAATCATATAGGCTTAGTGTATATTATCAGTATTGCAACCAGCATCTTTTTTTGGTTGGGAGATGTTTCTGCTTTAGAATGGTTTCAGATAGCTGTACATTGCTTAACTAGTATCTGGATACTAGGTTTTCTCAGAACTCCAATAAGCCGATTGCTTTTTATAATGTTATATGTTTTTAATCCGTTAATTATATACTTTGTAACGTTCCCTTATTATTATTTTTGGCAGGTAGTGGCTACGGCTAGTATAGTGCCTTATCTTTGGAACAAAAGTTTCAAGTATAAAAACTACATTTGGTTAGTTGCCTCTTTATTAGCCCTAATCCAGCTAACCAGACCTACCATTATTTTAATCCCTGTTTTGTTTTTTGTATTGTATTTTTTCTTTGAAAGTCCTTGGAAGAGCATTATTGGATTAATTTTATTTTTAGTCCTAATAAACATTTTCACTGCTCGTAAACTTGATAATGCACCTACCTATTGGCATACTGTTTTTGTAGGTATTGGAGCCTATCCAAATGATTATATTACTACATTATCGGACAATGAAGCTTATAATTTCTTTAATCGTAAAACAGCTAAAAACATTACTTATACCATTCCGGGAGGAAATGTATATACTGATTTATCAATAAGAAATGAATACTTTACATTTCTAAAAAATGAGTATTTTCAAGTTTTGAAGAGCCATCCAATTTTGCTTATCAAAAATGCTGTACTAAACTTTTTTCAATCCTTTTCTTTAGGTTATTTCGTAGACTATCCGCTTTGGGTTAATTATCTAAGTTCGCTGGCAGGCTTTATATTTTTTATACTTCTTTTCTTGAAGAAGCATTTTCTTTGGATTATGGCCATTGCCTTTAATTCTCTTACCTTTACCCCATATTATCCTCCGATACAAGCATATATGTTTGGTGGGTATATACTAATAATATGCGCATTTATTCAGTTGCTAAATGATTTTGACATAATCAGAAAATTAAACAGCTGGATTCAAAATTCTAAAATATATCCCATGCTTCCTTCTGCATAACTCTATCTTTGTAGATACTATCAACCATCTCAGAATGAAACAAATCATCCAGTCGTTTAAAACTGGCGAAACTATATTGGAAGAAGTACCCCGGCCACAAGTACGGAAAGGGTATGTACTCATTAAGACACACCGGTCACTGGTATCGCTGGGTACAGAAAAAATGCTGGTAGAATTTGGCAAATCCAATCTACTGGAAAAAGCACGCCAGCAGCCAGACAAAGTGAAAATGGTGTTGGATAAAATAAAAGCGGATGGACTTGTTCCTACCTTAGAAGCAGTATTTACGAAACTTGGCGAACCACTGCCCTTGGGCTATTGCAATGCCGGTGAAGTACTGGAAGTGGGCGAAGGCGTATTTGACTTTAAACCTGGCGACCGGGTAGCTTCCAATGGCCCGCATGCGGAAATTGTGTGTGTGCCCAGAAATCTGGTGGCCCGTATACCAGATACAGTCTCCTATGAAGAAGCCAGTTTTACAGTAATAGGCGCCATTGGCCTGCAAGGCATTCGCTTAACGAACCCAACCTTAGGAGAGACAGTGGTAGTATCTGGGCTGGGGCTTATTGGATTGATTACAGCTGAGTTATTACTGGCAAATGGCTGTACAGTTATCGGATTTGATTTTGATGCACAAAAAGTAACATTAGCCCAAGAAAAAGGCATACAGGCGTATAATTTATCTCAAGGGACTGATCCGGTGAAAACGGTAATGGAACTCACCGGAGGCATTGGTGCCGATGCCGTCATTATTACAGCATCCACGCAAAGCAATGATCTGATTTCGCAGGCAGCACAAATGAGCCGTAAACGGGGAAGAATTGTACTGGTAGGAGTCATCGGTTTAGATATTAAACGGGCAGATTTTTATGAGAAAGAACTTGCCTTTCAGGTTTCCTGCTCGTATGGCCCCGGCCGGTATGATGATGAGTATGAAAAACGGGGCATCGATTATCCCCTACCTTTTGTGCGCTGGACGGAAAACCGGAATTTCCAGACCATACTTCAGGCCATTGCTACTGGTAAACTGGACGTAAAGCGGCTGATTACTGAAGAAATACCCCTAGGAGAGTATCAGAGAATTTACAGCAATATGGGAGGCAATAACTCCATTGCTTCCATCTTGACATACAAAGAAGCAGTAGACCTGCGTACATCTGTAGCAGTTAATGGAAAGGCAGGTAGCTTCTCTAAACCAGGAAAGGCAGTACTGGCTATTGTCGGAGCAGGCAACTTCACGAAGATGACGATGCTGCCTGTGCTGAGTAAAATAGGAGCTGATATAAAATACATTGTGAGTGCTGCTGGGGTAAGCGGAACACATCTGGCCAAGAAGTATCATATCCCGTTAAGCAGCACGCAGTACGAAGATGTATTACAGGACAAAACTGTCACTAGCGTAATTATTACCACTCAACATAATCTGCATGCCTCTATGACTGTGCAGGCCTTACAAGCTGGAAAGCATGTGTTTGTAGAAAAACCTCTGGTGCTTACGCCAGAAGAATTGCAACAGGTGATAGAGGTGTATGTGCAGCAGCCCGATACCTCCGTTACTGTAGGCTTCAACCGCAGATTCTCTCCCTTTATTCAAAAAGCGAAATCATTGCTGGGTACATCGCCAGAACCCTTAAACCTGGTAATTACCGTAAATGCAGGTTTTATTGTACCGACGCACTGGACACAGAATATGGCTGTAGGCGGAGGCCGGATTATTGGCGAGGCTTGTCATTTCATAGACCTGGCTGCTTACCTGGCAGGCAGTGAAATAACACAGGTAGTGGCATCCGCCTTAGGTAACCACCCTACACAGAATTCCGATAATGTTTCGGTGATTGTAAGATGTAAGAATGGATCGCAATGTGTTATAAATTACTTCTCCAACGGGCATAAAGCTTATTCTAAAGAGCGGATTGAAATATACTCCATGGGGCGTGTGCTAATATTGGATAACTTCCGTAAGCTGGAAGGGTATGGATTTAAAGGATTCTCTTCTATGAGCGGCAAGCAGAATAAAGGCCATGCACAGCAGTTTGAAGCCTACTATAGTTTCATACAAAAAGGCGGAGAACCTATTATTCCCTTCTCTCAGATCATAAACTCAACTAAAGCTACATTTGCCGCTATACAGGCATTTACTTCCGGGCAACGTATTGAAGTAGAGTAAGGTGTGCTTTAAGGAATATGTAACATTTTAGTCATCTATTGTTCTCTATTTCTTTGATGTAAAAGAAATTTTATCCTAAATTTGCGGTTCTAAATTAAGTAAAATGGCTAAAAAGAATACAGCGGCATCAGGTTCTAAGTTGATGGAGAAGCCCGACACTATGACTGCCGATATTTCAAATGACAGTGAAATTGTTCAAAGACTCCAGAGAAACAGGAATATTTTATTAGGTGTAGTAATTGCTTTGGTAGTATTGGTAGCCGGTTGGTTTGGGTACAACTATTACAAGCAGACGAAGAATCAGGAAGCCCAGACCTATATGTTTCCTGCTGTATATCATTTTGAAGCCGACTCATTGAATAAAGCCTTAAAAGGCGATGGCATTAACGATGGGTTAGAAACCATTGCCGATGAATATGGCATGACTGATGCCGGTAACCTGGCCCAGTTTTATGCTGGTGTAGCGTATTTGAAGCAAGGCAAATTTGACAATGCCATTAATTACCTGAAAGATTTTAAATCTTCTGACCTGCTCGTACAGGCCCGGGCTTACGCTTTGGTAGGAGATGCCTACATGGAAAAAAATCAGCTCGGCGAAGCTATTACTTACTACGAAAAAGCAGCTAATTATAAGCCTAATTCTTTCTTTACCCCTCAATACCTGATGCAACTAGCACTTGCCCAGGAGTTAAATAAAAATACAAGTGCAGCTATAGATACCTATAATAAAATTATTAATGAGTATCCGAATGCGGCTGAAATTACGAACGCAAAAAAATATAAGTCAAAACTTGAGGGTTTAGCAGGTACAGGTAAATAAATTATGCCTACTTGCTAAACCATACAAAGGATAGAGCCCTAGCTTTATCCTTTTTTGTTTGTCTGAAAACGAAATTTGTTCATTCATCCCACAATTTTTACACATGGCCACCTCCTTAAAAAATCTCAGCGACTATTCTCAAACCAACATGGTAGATGTATCCACCAAGAAATTTGCCATTGTAGTAGCCGAATGGAATGCTGAGGTTACAGAAGCTCTATTTAATGGTGCATACCAAACTTTGCTGAAAGAAGGAGCCAAAGAAGAGAATATAATCCGGAAAAACGTACCAGGTAGCTTTGAACTTACTTTAGGTGCCCAGTGGATGGCTCAGAATAATACCATTGACGCTGTTATCTGCCTGGGTTGCGTAATTCAGGGCGAAACCCGGCATTTCGATTTTATATGCAATGCCGTAGCCCATGGCTTAACGGACGTTGGCATGAAATACAATAAGCCAGTAATTTTTGGAGTACTCACGCCCAATAATCAGGAGCAGGCCTTAGATAGAGCCGGGGGTAAACATGGCAACAAAGGAGATGAAGCAGCCATTACAGCTATTAAAATGTTAGGATTTTAAACAATACAGTATACACCTATTTTTTCACGCTTAAAGAAGATAAATCAATGAAAGTTTTGAAGTTTGGAGGAACCTCTGTCGGAAAACCCGAACGTATGCACGAAGTAGCCCGCCTGATCACAAAAGACGGAGAAAGAAAGCTGGTAGTGTTGTCTGCTGTATCGGGCACAACCAACAGTCTGATTGAGATCGGAGACCTTATTGCACGTAGCGCACACGAAGCAGCATTCGAAGCCATCAATAAACTACATGAAAGCTATAAAGTTTTTATTAAGGGGCTTTATGCTACACCTCAAGGCCTTGCAGAGGGCGAATCCGTTGTCTCCAAACACTTCGATTTTATCCGTTCTTTAGCAGAGAAGCCATATACTGTAAAGGAAAGCAAGGAGTTAGTAGCCGAAGGAGAGTTAATTTCAACGCAGTTATTTTTTGCTTATTTACAGGAAAAGAACATAAGTTCAGCCTTGCTTCCTGCATTAGACTTTATGCGGATTGATGCCGATGAAGAACCGGTAATTCCATATGCCGAAGAGCACCTGAGAAAAGCTATTGAACAACATCCGGATACAGTGTTGTTTATTACGCAAGGGTATATTTGCCGCAATCCGTTAAATGAAGTAGATAACCTGAAACGCGGAGGCAGTGATTATACAGCTTCTTTAGTGGGGGCTGCTATTCGGGCTGAAGAAGTACAAATCTGGACCGATATTGATGGGATGCATAACAACGATCCCAGAATTGTAAAAAAAACATTTCCGATTGCTGAGCTCACATTTGATGAAGCCGCAGAACTGGCTTATTTCGGGGCAAAAATTCTGCATCCGTTTACCATCCGTCCGGCTAAATTGTACAACATTCCGGTACGTTTGTTAAATACTATGCAGCCGGAAGCACAAGGTACACTGATCGCCCACCATACCATTGAGAAAGATATAAAAGCAGTAGCTGCAAAAGATGGAATTATTGCCATTAAAATCCGTTCCAGCCGCATGTTACTGGCGTATGGGTTTTTAAGGAAATTATTCGAGGTGTTTGAGAAATATAAAACACCTGTAGACATGATTACTACATCTGAAGTAGCTGTTTCATTAACTATTGATAATCCCACTCACCTGGATAGCATCATAGATGAAATCAGCGTGTTTGGAAACGTAGAAGTAGATAAAAACCAGACGATTATATGCATTGTAGGTAGCTTTGGCTCTCAGAAGCAAGGGGTAGTGGCTAAAGTTTTTGACTCTATCGAACACATACCAGTGCGGATGATTTCGTACGGCGGCAGCAACTACAATGTATCTATTCTTATTGATACCCGCCATAAAAATGAAGCACTCAATGCCTTAAATGAAGGTCTGTTTTAATTTAAAAATGCTGAATCCGGAAATTTGAAAATGCCTAGCTTGAGTTATACGGTAACTTCTATATTTTCAAATTTCCGGATTTTCAAATTGACTTACTATGCTGCAACTCACCTACATCAGAGAAAATAAAGAAGCGGTAATCGCTGGCTTACAGAAAAAGCGTTTTGCCAAAGCCGGAGAAGCTGTTGAGCAACTTATTTTGCTGGACCGTAAACGTCGCGAAACACAGGTACAGCTCGATACTACCCTTGCCCAATCTAATGCACTGGCCAAAGAAATTGGTGCATTAATGAAAGCCGGCAAGAAAGAAGAAGCTGAACAAAATAAAGCGGAAACCTCCCGTTTAAAAGCTTCTTCCAAAGATCTGGCAGAAACCCTGGAACGTGTGGAAAAAGAACTGAATGAATTATTAGTTACCCTACCCAATCTGCCACATAGTAGTGTGCCAGAAGGAAAAAGTGCCGAAGATAACGAAATCATTCATCAACATGGGGCTGTTCCCGAGTTACCCGAAACAGCTTTGCCCCATTGGGAGCTGATTAAGAAATATGATATTATAGATTTTGAACTAGGTGTAAAAATTACCGGGGCAGGTTTTCCGGTGTACAAAGGCAAAGGTGCCCGCATACAACGCGCCTTAGTTAATTTCTTCCTGGATGAAGCTACTAAAGCTGGTTACATGGAAATACAGCCACCCATCGTAATCAACCGAGATTCTGGCTTTGGTACAGGTCAGTTGCCAGATAAAGACGGGCAGATGTATCATATTCCTGAAGAAGATTTCTTCCTGATTCCAACAGCAGAGGTACCCATTACAAATATTTACCGGGATGTAATTTTGCCTGAGGCAGATTTGCCTATAAAAAACGTTGGCTATACCCCTTGTTTCCGCAGAGAAGCCGGTTCATGGGGAGCACATGTACGTGGCCTTAACCGCCTGCACCAGTTTGATAAGGTAGAAATTGTGCAGATTCAGCGTCCTGATAAATCGTATGAGACATTAGAGGAAATGAGCCGGCATATTCAAAGCTTATTACAGAAGCTGGAGTTACCTTACCGGGTACTGCACTTATGTGGCGGCGACATGGGCTTTACCTCAGCTCTTACCTATGATATGGAAGTTTACTCTGCTGCTCAGAAGCGTTGGCTGGAAGTTAGCTCTGTGAGTAATTTTGAAACTTACCAGGCCAACCGTTTGAAGCTACGTTACCGCGACGAAAACAAACGTACGCAGCTGCTTCATACCTTAAACGGCAGCGCGTTAGCCTTGCCACGTATTTTAGCAGCTATCCTGGAAAATAATCAGTCAGAAAATGGAATTGCTATTCCTCAGGTATTACAGCCTTATACTGGGTTTGATAGAATAGGATAAGCGGGTATAACCAGTAATGTGTACGCCACATCTGCGGTAGTAGCATTTGTCGTACACGTTACTGGTAAAAATAATAAGGTATTTCCTATGCTAACGCAACAAAGCAAACAGGCGGAATTTTCTTCTTAATGAAGGCAGGGTTGTGCGCCATCTTTGCTCACTCTTCTGAAGCGCAGCAATTTCTCCAGAACAATATTTTTTGTTAGTAAGGCATGGTTGGGAGACGCTTCTTTCAGTAAAAAAGTGTGCCGTTGCCCATTTCTGATATATTCTATCTTTTGTGGCTTAACATGCGCCACATAGTTCTTGAAATCAAAATAAACCATCAGCTTACCACTATCGGCATTAGCCTGCAAGTAGCGGTCTGAGGAAGAAAGTATTTCTACCATATCTTTTTGAAAATCAAAAATCTGAAAGCTTGCCGGGATAATATAATGATTAGAAATATTGCCTTCCGTCCGCAGGTTGGAAAACATAGCAAACGAATTTTCTGTTTTCAGGCCAATATAGGGGCTTAATCCATTAAGAAATACCATTACTGGCAATACATAAAACAAAGGATGAGGCACAGCAAAGGAAGGAGACGCTACTACTATTTGTTCTTTTCTACGATGTGAAATCATAAAAACTACAACAAGGCCAATACACACCAAACTATACCCTGTCCAGAAAATATGTAAGTAGAACAACTCGGCCTTGGCTAATACTTTGGTTATAATAAAAATGATAGCCATTCCTACCAGCCAAAAACTAATAAGCTGGGCCAAATTTCCAAATACATTTCCCGGAGAAAGTACCTTAGACACTCTATGCCTGATTCTACTGTATAAATTGGTTAGATAGGAACTGAGCGGATAGCTGGCAAAAAGAAAATAGGTGGCAAAAATCATGGATGAGAAGTCATAAAAAGCATTATGAGAGCTATATCCAAGAACCCAATGAAAAATTAAGCCTAGCAGAATACCCCAGTTTCTGGTTCTTTTGAAGCATAAAAAGAGAGGGATAGTTGCTTCGACCACTAAAGTAAAATAGGCATTGGCCGCAAACATTTCAGGCGATAGCGGAAAGATCAGATCCAGATGCTGCGCTTTCAACAGATCGGTGGCGCAACTGGATTCCGGCGTAAAAAAGCCAGAATTTAATTTATGAAAGACCGCATAAAAATACAGGATAATTACTTCTATGCGTATAACCGGAGCAAAGGTCTCAAAAAACTCATCTTCTCTTATTTGGAAACGTCTGTTTTTAATAATTAAATAGATAAGCGCCTGAACAATCGTGAGGTTTACGAAAGCTGTAAAAAGCCAATGGTTACTGGTGGCAGGCATCGTATACACAATATCCACTAGTTGCATCGTAATTAGCAACACCAACCTACCTATGGATGGCTTAAAAATAACATATACGGCTGCCAGTGATAGCAAAACATAGTGAAAACGATCGGTGAACAAATCTGAATGCGCCATATGGAAAAGGGTGGCAACAGCCCACAGGCAGCAAAAAATCTTAAATGCAACTGACTGTCCCTGTCTATACAATCCCTCTGTAGCTAACTCTCGTCTAGGATTTAATGATGTTTGTGTAAGCATGGATGTTCAGACCAAAAAATGTTCGCAAATACTACCTCAAAAATATATATTTTTTTTATATGAATTCCTAATTTCCGTAAACTTTCTGTAGCATTATTACATAATTTAAAGGAACTTGTGTACTTTTATGAAAGTATGGGCTATTCTGTATTAGTTGATTTTGGCTATATAGGATAAAAGTAGTAATTTAGTTAATAAAAATGTATGTACGATCTAGTAGTAGTAGGCACTGGCTTTGCTTCCACCTTTTTTCTGAAAGCTTATTTAAGTAAAGCTCCTGCTTCTGCCAAAGTACTTGTGCTGGAAAGAGGGCATCTGTATCCCCATGTAGAACGGGTAAAAAAAGGCAGAGGAGAGGATACGCCTTTCGCAAAGTTGAATGTAAATTACACAGATACCTTTATTAACAACACGCCTGAGAAGCGCTGGGTGTTCCAGCCTGCTTTTGGTGGAAGTTCAAACTGCTGGTCGGGTTGTACCCCCAGGTTTTTACCTGCCGATTTCCAGATGAAAACGCTGTATGGGGTAGCCAATGACTGGCCTGTAACCTATCAGGAGTTGGACCCTTACTATACGGAAGCTGAGGAGCTTATGGCTATATCAGGTCCAGATGATACACCTTTTCCTAAAAAACAACCCTATCCGTTACCCGCTCACACCTTTACTGCCGTTGACCGTATTTTGCAGAAGGAATATGGCAATTTGTACATTAGTCAGCCAACTGCCAGAGCAAGCAGGGCTGTGAATGGCAGAGGACAGTGCTGTGGCAGTGTTATTTGCAGACTATGCCCGGTAAATGCCAAGTTTACTATTGAAAACTCTAATATACCTGTATATGAAGATCCACGGGTAGAGCTCCTATATGGGGCACAGGTGCTTCACTTATCATTTAAGCAAAATAGCGTAGAAAAATTAACATTTATTAAAGAGGGTAAAGAAAAACAAGTTACTGGTGACGTAATAGCTTTAGGAGCAAACGCCTTATTTAATGCCCATATATTACTCAGTTCCGGAGATACTAACCCTTTTACGGGCAGAGGTTTAGGAGAGCAGGTAGGAATGGAAACAACAGTTTATCTCAAAGATCTGGCAACACTAGGAGGGAGTACGCTGGTGAATGCTAATGGATATATGCTATATGATGGCCCTCACCGGACAGAAGCAGCCGCTTGTTTAATAGAAACCAGCAATAATCCTTTTATACGCTTGGAAAAAGGTAAGTGGAGAGATATGGCAAAGTTCCGGATGATATTTGAAGAACTGCCGGATGAACAGAACTATGTAGCCATTTCTGATGACCGTACAAGGCCTCAAGTATACCACAAGGGAACATCAGCCTATACCCTGAAAGGGATTGAACGGATGAAAAAAATGATCCCTCAGCTTTTCTCTTGTTTGCCAGTGGAAAAAATAGAATTTGAGGAGCCTTTTGAAACAGAATCCCATATTATTGGTACTACCCGTATGAGCAAAACTGCGTCAGAAGGAGTAGTAGATAAACACATGATCCATCACCAGTACAGGAATTTATTTGTTTTGGGTAGCAGTAGCTTTACTACGTATACTCCTTCTAACCCTACCTTAACGTTAAGTGCATTGTCTCTGTACGCGGCCTATAATTCATTTTAATAAAACAAAAAATGCAACGGAGAAAATTTCTTGGTTTAACAGCAATAGGCGCTACCGCAATAGCCATTCCAGCTATTGGGTTTGGGGCTGTATCCACAAAGTCGGCTATAACTGGAATTATACAAAAGGAATTAAGTTATCTGAATTTAGATAAACAAGGAATAGAGCAATACGCGGCAGATTATCTACAGTATGAAGGTAATGTGCCACGTATAGAGTTGAAGCTTAAAATGTACCGCCTGTTAGGCGTTAACTCAGAAAAGTCTAGCATTGTGAGTGCATTAATAGAAAAATATTTACTATCCACAGATTTCTTTCTGAAGAATATGGACGAAAGCCGGAAGATCAATTATATAGGTTATTATAATCCCTACAACTCTCCCTGTGCCAATCCGTTTTCTGCGCAATTCTATCCGGAAGCGCACACCTGATTAGCAGCTATGAGCAAGCGTAGATAATTTAAAGTATGTAAATCCTGTTATACAAACACTGGTGCATAGAACTATCTTCCTAGAACGTCAAGTCCTGAATACATAATAAGCCGGTCTATGTATTATCTCCTCAAGCGTACAGGTAGCTTAGTATTCTTAACTGCGATACGTCCGCTTACCAGATTTCGGTTATTGTTTAGCCCGGTAATAAATGGTAGACGAATTTTCTTTGCGTAACACTTCTCTGGCCATTGCTTGTAAACTTTCCGGGCTTACTGCCTGAATATATTCCGATTCCTGGTTCACTTGCTCTGGTTTTCCCAGGTTTGCATAAAACGCCAGGTTCATAGCCCGGTTTAGTAATTCTACCTCAGAAAACACAATAGTAGATTCGGCCTGGTTTTTTACTTTTTCCAGCTCCAGCTCTGGCACCCGTTGCTCCCTTATTTCGGCAAGAATCGCATTTATTTCCTCTTCTCCTCTCTCAATACTTACTCCCTGATTCAAATGCCCTTGTATAACCAGTAAACCCGGATCTACTGAGCCTGACACATACCCATTAATAGAATTAAAAAGCTTTGTCTCTTTTACTAATTTATCATATAGGCGGGACGATTTACCCCGGCCCAGAATATCACTTAGTAAGTCGCCTGTATAATATTTTTCAGAGCTCTTGCCTGGAATATGAAATACTTTGTAGATGGCATCCAGGGGTACGCTGGCTTCTAATTCCATGTACCGGGCATGCTCTTGTATGGGCTCTGCGGGTAACCGGCGGATATAGGGTTTACCTGCAGGAATAGGTCCAAACCATTTTTCTGCGAGTTTTTTTACTTCTTCTAGTTTTACCGGGCCTGCCACTACCATAATGGCATTATTGGGAATATAATATTTGAAGAAAAATTCTTTTACATCGTCAAGTGTAGCACTTTCAATATGGCTAATATCTTTGCCGATAGTGGCCCAGCGGTAAGGGTGCTGCTGAAAAGCCAACGGACGCAATTTTAGCCACACATCACCATAGGGCTGATTCAAGTACCGTTGCTTAAACTCTTCAATTACCACTTTCCGCTGCACTTCCAGCACCTGCGGATCGAAAGACAGGCTAAGCATCCGGTCAGATTCCAACCAGAAAGCGGTTTCCAGGTTTACGGCTGGTAGGGTTATATAGTAATTTGTAATATCCGGCGAAGTAAAGGCATTATTTTCTCCGCCTACGCGCTGTAAAGGTTCATCGTATACTGAAATATTCCTGGAACCTCCAAACATCAGATGCTCGAACAGGTGGGCAAAGCCGGTCTTGTTCTCGTCTTCATCGCGTGAACCGACGTTATATAAAATATTAACAGCGGCAATAGGCGTAGTATGGTCTTCATGAACATAGACCTGTAAACCATTATCTAGGGTAAATTGCTGGTAGTGTATCATAGACTATTAAAATGCATTACTGATAAAAGTAAGATAATATCCCGCCGGCCCTTCTGTATGGTCTGTTTACGGGCATGTGCTGGAAAAAACGTACCAAAGGCTATATTGACTAAACAGCACTATACACAAAAAGTTACCACTATTTGTAAGAATGCCTGTACTTTTTCTTTGTACAATTTATTTAAATAATTGCACTTATTATACGTTAGTCATAGCCGAATGGCTATATTTACGGCGCAAAGCAGCTTATTAGTCCGCATGAAAAGCAAAACAGATAGCATTTATTTTTGTTTCTATTTAGGTAGCGTTTACCTAAACTGCTGCCTGGTAAAAAGCAAAAGCCCTCAATACATATATTAAGGGCTTTTATAAATAATTACGTGGTGATGAGTGGAATCGAACCACCGACACAAGGATTTTCAGTCCTTTGCTCTACCAACTGAGCTACATCACCCCCTGAATTAGAGTGGTGCAAAACTATATATTTTTACAACTAACACAAAATTTTTTAAAAATTTATCAGAAATAAATCATTTTAAAGAAAACCATTATCGATATATATGTTAAATACATGTACCCAAATAGTAAACTTCAAGCAGCATAACAATATATCCACACACTAGCATAGGAAACATGACGTATATAAGCCAAATTCTATTTTTTATTAGCTTACTAGCAGTAATTTATTTCTTCACCAAACGCATAACCCGTATCCGGAAGAACATTCAGCTAGGCAAACCGGAAGACCGTAGCGATAATCCCTCTGAACGGTTTAAAATAATGGCTATGGTTGCGCTGGGCCAGAAAAAAATGTTCGACAAACCTCTGGTAGCCTTTATGCACCTGGTAATCTATCTGGGTTTTCTCATCATCAATATCGAAATTCTGGAAATTGTATTTGACGGTTTACTGGGCACACACCGCCTGTTTGCGCCTTTTCTAGGCACATTTTACCCTATTCTGATAGGCATATTCGAATTTTTGGCCGTTGGCGTACTGGTTACGTGTATTATCTTTCTTGTCCGGAGAAACATACTAAAGTTAAAAAGATTTCAAGCATATGAGCTTACTAAGTGGCCCCGCACCGATGCTAATATTATTCTAATCACAGAGATATTGCTGATGCTGGCGTTCCTTACCTGGAATGCTTCCGATTCAGTGTTGCAACAAAGAGGAGTAGGCCATTATGCCAACGTAAATGCCGGACCTTTTCTATTCAGCCAGTTTCTCATGCCATTGTTTGAAGGGTGGAGCGATACAGCTTTAATTGCGTATGAGCGTTTTGCCTGGTGGTTTCATATTTTGGGGGTATTTGCTTTTAGTGTATATGTTACCTATTCTAAACACCTGCACATTTTCCTGGCCTTTCCTAATACCTATTTCTCTAAACTGGCGCCCAAAGGTAAATTCCAGAATATGCCTGTCGTAACAAATGAGGTAAAAATGATGCTTGGTTTGCCTGCCGAACCAGCCATAGAAACGGCTCCTGAAACACCACAGCCAGAAACACCTGCCGAAATAGGCCGCTTTGGAGCCAAAGATATAAACGACCTTACCTGGAAACACTTAATGGATGCCTACAGTTGCACTGAATGCGGCCGTTGTACGGAAGCCTGTCCGGCAAACATAACAGGCAAAAAATTGTCGCCACGTAAAATAATGATGGACACCCGCGACCGGGTTGAAGAAGTAGGCCGTAGCCTGGAGAAAGGTGGCCCCGGAATAGAGGATGGCAAATCGTTGATAGATACTTACATTAGCCGCGAGGAGTTACTGGCGTGTACTACCTGCAATGCCTGTGTACAAGCGTGCCCAGTCAATATTAATCCATTAGATATTATTATTGAGCTTCGCCGGTATATGGCCATGGAAGATGCCAAAGTGCCTGGATCCTGGGGGGCTATGTTCTCTAACATTGAAAACAATATGGCTCCCTGGAAATTTTCGCCATCTGACCGGTTTAACTGGGCTGATAAGCTGAAAGAAACGCCGGTAAATGGAAACAAAGAATAAGCAATTTTAGGCTGTAAACAATACTTGCAAATAGAGTAAATAGTAATAAAATAAACTTTACTTAAGAATTAGATACAAATGAGTGATACATATAAAGTGCCTACTATGGCAGAAATGATGGCCGAAGGCAAAGAGCCGGAGATACTTTTCTGGGTAGGCTGTGCAGGCTCTTTCGACGACCGGTATAAAGCCGTAACCATTGCTTTTGTAAAAATTTTAAACACTGTCGGAATTAATTTCGCTGTACTGGGCCCAGAAGAAAGCTGTACTGGCGACCCTGCCCGCCGGGCCGGAAATGATTTTCTATTCCAGATGCAGGCTATATCTAATATACAGGTGCTGAATGGATATAACATTAAAAAGATTGTTACCGCTTGTCCGCACTGTTTCAATACTATCAAAAATGAATATCCGGAACTGGGGGGCAGATATGAAGTTATTCATCATTCTACATTTTTGCAGCAACTAATTAATGAAGGTAGGGTGAAAGTAAAGGGTGGTGGTGAGTTTAAAGGAAAACGGATTACATTTCATGATTCCTGCTACCTGGGCCGCGCCAATAAAATTTATGAAGCTCCACGGGAAGTATTAGCTGCATTAGATGCCGACCTGGTGGAGATGAAGCGGTCACGGGCACATGGCTTGTGCTGCGGTGCGGGTGGCTCACAAATGTTTAAAGAAGCCGAACCAGGTAAAAAAGAAGTAAACATTGAACGCACAGAAGAAGCTCTGGCTACAGGCGCATCTGTCATAGCCTCGGCTTGTCCCTTCTGTATGACCATGCTTTCCGATGGAGTAAAGAACAAAGAAAAAGAGGCCCAAGTGAAGGTGTACGATATAGCTGAACTTATTGCTAAATCACAAGGATTGTAACAACAATCACAGCTACCCTCAAACATCCATACGGAAGGCCATATCCTTGTGTGGGTGTTTACTATGCTTCTTCAGTGTCTTTAGCAACATTCAAAAGTACTAACGAGAACAATTCATAGGTTAATAGCTAACTTTTATATTTATGTCCAATATATATTGAATATCTATATGTTTATATATACATATAGCTTACCAAATTAGCTTGGCTCCTAAGAAAATAGCGAATTATTGGATTTTCTTGTATGTGGCCGTACTTGCATAAACCGATCCATTACATACATTAGCATTGTAATGAGTAATATATAATCCATAGCTATTTTCAGACTGCTCAAAAAACCTTATTTGTTGAATTCTGTCACTAGTACAGGCTTTGTCTTTTTGAAGATACAAACTATTGCTGTTTGCATCGTAAATGAAGTCGTAAGGTATTCCTTTATAGAAAATCCTAAAATTACTATCCTCATACTTTACTGATAACTCTTGTTCAACTACCTGTAAATTAGAGCTGCTTTCAGTAAGGGTGTATTTTCCAACTAAATGAGATCCTTTAATAGCTATAGGTATATGATTGGGGTCAGTTTTATGAGGAGGTTTAATATAAATTTTTTCACAAGAAGTAAAAAAAGTGAGTGCCAGAAAGAGTAGTAGAAATCTCATAGAAAAAAATTTCTGGCTAAATACTATTTACCTGTCACAATGTGAAAGTAGTCGTTTTCTACTCAATAAAGATTATGTAATAATTAAAACAGAGGTAAAAAATAGTAGAGGAAACTGAAATTATAAATCTGTTTTTTCTTCCTAAAAATTTGATATATGAATGCTTTATGTGATGTAACTTTATGACTAACAGAAAATTACAATATAAAATCAATAAATCTAAAGCAAAAAAAGTGCTGTCTTAAATAAATAACTACGTGCATATGTAGAGTGCCAAATAAACATTCAAAACATTTATTTTAAAAGATATGTATAATTAATAATTGCTTAGCAACACCAGTTTGTTTTCATTTTGTTATTTAATAAAAGTATCAGAGCTCACGGTCTGATGATCTGTTAATATATTATTAATCTACATGCACATAGCCATTGCAGGGAATATAGGAGCAGGAAAAACAACGCTGACTAAAAAGCTAGCCAGCCATTATGGATGGGAAGCTTTTATTGAAACGGTAGAAACCAATCCGTATCTAAAAGATTTTTATGAAGATATGCCCCGCTGGTCGTTTCACCTGCAAGTATTTTTTCTGAGCAGCAGGTTTAAGCAGGTGGTGCAGATCTACAATAATCCCCGCAACCTGATACAAGACCGATCTATTTATGAAGATGCCTATATTTTTGCGAATAATTTGTATGTGTCTGGCCTAATGGCTCCGCGCGAATACAAAAACTATTTACAATTATTTGAGTCCATGATTCAACTGGTGCAGCCGCCTCATTTACTGGTATACCTACGGGCAGATCTGCCAAAGCTTCTGCAACAAATTGGCAAACGTGGCCGGGATTATGAAGCCAATATCAGTGTGGAATACCTGCAAAGCCTTAACCAACATTACGAAAACTGGATTAGCGGCTACACAGCCGGAGAGCTGTTGATTATTGACGTAAACAACCTGGATTTTGTAAATAATCCCGGGGATATGAGTTTTATTATCAGCCAGGTTGATCAGGCCATTCGTACTATCCCTGCGTAAAGGCTATACCGGAATCATACGTTTCCCCGGCTGTTCCATACGGTTCAGCCCTAACTATTTTCCTTTTGCTTTTCTTTGTCAGCACCTCAGCTAATAGGCGTCGTATCTTCACGTAAACAAATGATGATCGTATGTCTGCTGAAGTACTATTTTCTATCTGTAGCACCCTGGTCCTTCCACAATGGCTGCTACTTATTTTTGCACCCCGCTGGAAATGGACAAAGTGGTTGAGAGACACCTATAGCATACCACTTTTGCTGGCAGTCGTGTACGGGTATCTGATTGCTGCACATATGGGCGAAGCACCTGATAGTGGATTTTCCAGCCTTACACAGGTGAAAAATTTATTTGCCAATGATTTTCTGCTTCTGGCTGGCTGGATACATTATCTGGCATTCGATTTAGTAGTTGGAAGCTGGATAAGCAAAGATGCCCAACAGCAGGGTATGAGTCACCTGGTAGTGGTTCCTTGCCTATTCTTTACTTTTATGCTTGGGCCAATAGGCTTTCTTCTGTATCAACTGAGTAAACGGATCATTGTAAAAAAATCAGCGTCTTATGAAAGTGCTTAACGTTTTCAGCCAATTATATATCCGGAACAAATTACTAACCATAACCGGCTGGGTGCATGTGGCTTTATTACTCCTGTTTTTTCTGCTTATGCCATTCGATGACCGGCTGGTTACAGGTAGTAACCCCTGGATTAAGCCAGCCAAGTTTGCTGCCAGTATTACTATTTTTGCCTGGACTATGGCCTGGATTCTTTATTATTTCCGGGAAAAACCACGGAGGATCAAGATATATAGTACTATGTTTGCTGGGGGTATGCTGGTTGAGATGATTATTATTGGGACACAAGCGGCCAGAGGCACAACTTCTCATTTCAACGTATTTACTTCGCCACTCAATGCCATTCTGTTCTCTATAATGGGTGTGTTTATTACCCTTATCCTGATTACCCTTGTTGTGCTGCTTATTGATTTTTTTATCCAGAAAACCAGCCTCACCCAGCCTATGCTTTGGGCCATCCGGCTTGGTTTGTTGCTGATGATTCTTGGCAGTCTGGAGGGTTTTCTGATGACAAGTATGCTTTCTCATACAATAGGTGCAGCAGATGGCGGTCCGGGGCTGCCTGGTGTAAACTGGAGCACTGTTGCCGGAGATTTACGGGTGGCACATTTTCTGGGAATGCACGCCTTACAGATTTTTCCCTTAATAGCCTATTTCCTTTCCAGATTCAACAAAACGCTTTCTTTAAAAGCCAAAACATCATTGGTCGTGTGTTTTGCTTTGGTATATCTGCTAGTAATGAATTTTACGTTATGGCAAGCAATGAACAAAATTCCCCTTATCCGAATGGAGAATGCGATAGGCGTACTAGGTAAAAAGTAAGGGAACAGAAAGTAGGTGTTAAAAAGAAACGTAAATTTTATTTGTTACACCCGATAAAATTATATATTTGACGGGAATATCCATACGTTTAAACCGGAACTCAAATGAAGAAAATACTTTTTTCCTTGCTGATTTTAGCTTTATCTATTCCATTTGCCATGACACTAAGCAGTTCTACAACACAGAAAAAACAACCTGTGCGCCATGTGGTAGTTTTTAAGTACAAGCCTTCTGCTACAGAAGCACAAATTAAACAAGTAACCGATGCCTTTGGTGGACTCAAGTCTAAAATTCCCGGAATTACTGCTTTTGAGCATGGGATTAACAATAGTCCGGAAGGCAAAAACCTGGGTTTCACCCATGTATATATGCTCACCTTTGAAGATGCCAAGTCCAGGGATACCTATCTGCCTCATCCAGAACATAAAAAATTTGGTGAGTTATTAGGCAAATTAGGCATTATGGAAGATGTGTTTGTGGTAGATTACGAGCCTAAATAATTAGCATATATATGTGGAAAAAAGCGAAGTTACGCACTTCGCTTTTTTTGTTTTGTAGAAGTATCACCTGGTAGCTTTTCTTCGTAAGTATGGCTATGACATCTACGAGTATATTTGCGCAAGCCAGAAAAAAGTATCTTCCTTCAAAAGTGAAGCTTCTTTTTATCACCGAAGCCCCACCTACGCCAGACCGCAACCGTTATTTCTTTTTTGAACAGGTAAAGCAAGGCGACAGCCTGTTTCTGGAGTTGATGAAAGTGTTATTTACAGAAGAGGTAGCTTCTTTTGATACGGTGAAAGCCTTACGTGCAGAAAAAGTGTATTTCCTGGAACGCTTCCAGTCAGTCGGGTTTCACCTGATCCATGCTTCCGATATGCCCTTGCCCAATACAACAGCCACTGAGCGGCGTAACACCTACAGGGCTAATCTACCGGTTCTGATGAAGCAGATTGATTCTTCAGGAGGAAAATCTATTCCTATTGTGCTGGTGTCTGCTGTGGTATATGAAGCTTGTTTTGAAGGTTTGGTAGAATCTGGCTACCAGGTAATCAATGAAACTATGATTGAGTTTCCTAACTCTGGCCAGCAGATCAATTTCCGGCGCAAATTAACTGCGTTGCTCACAACACACAACTTAATGCCCGAGGGCCTGTAGTAGATAGGGAACAAAGGTAGATACAATATTCCGTTATCAGCTTTTTACTTTTGTTTTCACCCTGTTGCGGAGCAGCGCCATTAAGGCAATACCTAACCAGATAATATTTACAGAAGCCGAAGGATACGCCCGGTAATAAGCTGTATTAACAATTAAGCATAAACTTCCAGCGGCGTTCAGTAACTGATATAAAAAAGGGCTCATCCGGAACCTGTCGTAACTTACAGAGAAGTAGGCTGCTACCACACATACAGAACCCAGCCAGCCAATACCATCTATCCATACTTTCTGATCCATAATTTAACAGTGTTTTAACCTGCAGTACATGTCTGCATCATTTTGGAGTGGTAATATAGCATATTACGCCTGATGAGTAGAAGTTTATACAATTATTTAGTAAATTTCTGACAGGCTATCACCAAACATTATACCCCTTTCTACTAATTAGTCATGCATACCAAACAGCAAAACAACTCCTCCAGAAGAAATTTTTTAAAGCATTCCGCTGTCATTAGCCTTGGGTTTATGGGCTTATATAATTTTACCTCCTGCACTCCAGCGCCAGCTTCTGCTACCAAAGCCGTTAAAGGAGGAGGATATGGACCTTTAGTACCCGATCCGAACCGGATACTTAATCTGCCAAAAGGGTTTACGTATAAGATTATTTCCCGGAAAGGAAATAAAATGAGTGATGGCTTTTTTACCCCAGGTGCTCCTGATGGTATGGCTACATTTGCCGGCCCTGGTGGCAGAACAATTATTGTACGCAACCATGAAGTAAGCCCTGCTACGCTGGAAAGTAGTCCTTTTGGCAGTAAAAATGAATTGCTAAAGTTAATAGACCGCAACAAAGTGTATGATTATGGCCGGGGAGAATATCCTGCTCTGGGAGGAACCTCTACACTCGTGTATAATCATCAGACACAACAAGTGGAAAGGGAATTTTTGAGTCTGGCCGGTACCACCAGAAATTGTGCTGGCGGCCCTACCCCATGGAATAGCTGGATCACCTGTGAAGAGACCATAGAGAAAGCAGGCGAAAAAACAGAAAAAGACCACGGATACACTTTTGAAGTACCTGCCACTGAAACCATTAGTCTGGCAGAACCGATTCCATTGAAAGACATGGGCCGCTTCAACCATGAAGCCGTAGCTGTAGACCCCGTAACTAGTATTGTCTACCTCACCGAGGACCGGCCTGATGGGTTAATCTACCGGTTTCTACCCAATGAGCCAAAAGCTTTTGCTAAAGGAGGCCGCTTACAGGTACTATCTATCCGTGATCAGAAAAGCTTTGATACCCGTAACTGGAAAGACCTGAAAACAGCTAAGATGGAATCAAATAAACCTATGGAGGTAGAGTGGCTGGATATAGATAATGTAGAATCGCCGGATGATGATTTGCGCTACCGGGGTTTTGAGAAAGGAGCTGCCCGTTTTGCCCGCGGCGAAGGAATGTGGTTTGGAAAGAATGAATGCTATTTTGCCTGTACCAATGGCGGCCACTTATCACACGGCCAGGTATTCCGCTATATACCTAGTGCACTTGAAGGTCAGCCAGGTGAAAAAGACAACCCAGGAAAAGTAGAGCTATTTGCAGAACCTAATGATTCTCAAATTCTGAAAAGCTGCGATAACCTGACCATTGCGCCATGGGGCGACCTGGTGCTATGCGAAGATGACCCGCACCCCTTTATTGTGGGCATTACTCCTAAGGGCGAATATTATAAGTTGGGAGAAAACGTAGGCTTCAGGTCTGAATTTGCCGGGGGGGTATTTTCACCAGATGGCAGCACCTATTTTGTGAATATTCAGGGAGCCGGACTCACCATAGCTGTTACAGGCCCGTGGAATAATACCAACAAAGCATAAGCTTCAGTATGCCTGCTGCCTACCTAACTTAGTGCCCTAAGCGTAAGTGTTTATAGAAGAATAATGTACTAGTCAGTAGTCAAGTTGATTGCTGACTATTTATTTTTCGTATAAGCATATATGGCAACCAAAAGTGTAGCTGTGCTTTTGTTTCCTCAACGCTTTGCATGTAATTTGCATAAAAAACTCATTGCTTTGCGTATCTACCTGCTTTTTATACTAAACAAACTATATAAAGAGTTTTACTAGTTTAATTCTACTATTTGTCCAACTAACGAATGCCTTTAATCAACCGCTTAGCCTGCTATAATTTTCTTTTATTACTATTGATATACGCCTGTGCAGAAACTTCCGAAACAGAACAGAAAATTGTAAAAGCCGTTCCGCGGCCTCCGGTTGCGATCCGGGATATTGAAAATGCCCTTACAGAGCTAAGCACTGACCCGCTAATAAAACATGGGCAACTGGCGCTGTCTATCAAATCTACTTCCACCGGAAAATCCCTGCTGGAATATAATTCAGACAAAAGTCTGGTGATTGCCTCCAATATGAAACTTGTAACAACCGCCACCGGACTGGCTGTGTTAGGTGAGGATTTTACCTTTAAAACAGAACTAGCGCACGACGGAACCTTGGAAGCCAATGGCACATTACGGGGTAATATTTACATTACTGGTGGTGGCGATCCAACCTTGGGCTCTAATAAAGTCACCGGTAGCCTGCCCCTGAATGACCTGTTAGATATGTGGGTAAACAAATTGTGGGAGTATGGAATCCGGCAGGTTAGTGGGGCTATTATTGCCGATAGTGAACTATACAATGCCAATGCGATTCCCAGCGGGTGGACCTGGGCAGATGCAGGAAATTATTATGGTGCCCCGGCTTTCGGGTTAAATTTTCATGATAACTTATATTATTTGTATTTCAAACCAGGAGCAAAAGTGGGCGAGGCAGCTACCATTCTGCGTACCATACCTGCGATAAAAGAGATACAATTTGTAAATGAAGTAACTACTGGTGCACCTGGCTCTGGCGATAATGCCTATATCTATGGAGCGCCTTACACCCACTTGCGCTATGTGCAGGGAACGATCCCGGCAGGGGTGAAAGAATTTTCGATAAAAGGCTCCCTGCCTGAGCCAGGGATGACCTGTGCCGGATTATTGCATCAAAAACTTGTGAAACGGGGCATAAAAATAGGGTTACCCGCCACCTCTGTCCGCCTGATGCAAATCCAAAAGAAAAAAGTAAGTACAGACCGCAAACCTATTTACACACATTCTTCGCCAGCATTACCTGCTATTGTTACTGAAACTAATTTAGAAAGTGTGAATCTGTATGCTGAGGCCATTCTTAAACAGCTGGGTATAGCAAAATATGAAGATGGTACTACTTACAGCGGCACAGAAACGGTTATGGAATTCTGGAAGCAGAATGGCATAGATATAAATGGATTCTTTATGCGGGATGGCAGCGGATTATCCAGAAATAATTCGATACGGGCCACCACTTTAACAGATATACTTGTCTACTGTGCAAAAGCACCCATGTTTGCTTCTTTGTATGCTTCCTTACCGGTTGCAGGCGTATCGGGCACCATGAAAAATATTGGGAAAGGAACAGGAGCTGCCAGAAATTTACATGCTAAAACTGGTAGTTTAGAACGGGTAATGAGTTTTTCAGGGTACTTTACTACCCGGTCAGGAGAGATGATGTCTTTTGCCTTTATTGCCAATGACTATGCCGGGCACAATTCACCCATGCGGAAAAAAATGGAAAGGCTCATGGCTTTACTGACGGACTTACCTTAAAAAAATGTGCCGGTACTTGCAAGTACCGGCACATAACAAAATTAC
The DNA here is from genome assembly GCF_030503435.1 of Rhodocytophaga aerolata. Taxonomy (GTDB): domain Bacteria; phylum Bacteroidota; class Bacteroidia; order Cytophagales; family 172606-1; genus Rhodocytophaga; species Rhodocytophaga aerolata. Next base: position 27,863 of record NZ_JAUKPO010000003.1, on the reverse strand, counting down.
TATAAGACTCAACTCCTCATTAGTTCTCCCCATTAAAATCTTTAAAGGTTTTGCTAATCTGGGCATCGGTTGCTTTCTGCTTATTTTCCCAACCGGCATCTAATTCCAGAGCTACTAAGCCTTTCAGATTCATAGCCGCTACAAAATCATCCAGGTCTTTTATAAATTCCGGGCGGCGGCGCGACGATTTTAAGGCATATTTCCGGGCAAAAATATCGCCCTTTGTCTGTATCTCATGGCGTTTTTCCATTACATAATTTACCCTATCTAGAAGGTCTTTGGTGGAGCGGCCTATTACTTCTGTAGCCTCTAATGTACCCATCGTCATTACGGTAGTACCCCCTACGGTAGAAACAATCTTTTGTGTGGTAGGTGCCTGAATAACTACTGGTGACAAACCCGAGGCAGCTCCCAGCGAAGCATTTACAACCGACCGGCCTTTTTTGCCCTTTCTTGCCTGGTTAAACTTCTTTTTCAGGTCTTTTTCAGTGTCTTTTAACTGCTCAAGCAAATCCCAGGCTCTTACCAGGCTTGTCCGGTATTCGGTGTAAAACTTACGGTCTTTTTCTTCTTCATTTACCGTATTCACAATGGTTACCTGCACTGTTTTCTCATCCCGTTTCTGAGATTTGTCAATCACAAAAAAGCTAATATCGAAGCTGAGAGAGTCCAGAGGATCTTTTACAAAGTCGTAGCCCGGAGTCCAGATAAACTCATACTGATTGGGCGTATTTTGCACCAGAGCGCTTTTCGGTACGGCCGGATTTTCAGAAACAAAATTAAACGTAGCAATGTCATTATCTCCATTCGGATCAGATAGGTAGAAACGCAGGTTTACGGCTGCATTTTCGTTATAGCGGATGGCTGTAGTTTTAGGCACTACAGAAATTTCGGGTGCAAGGTCCATCTGGGTGGCTTCAATCTTGAAACGGCCTTTGGTACGGGTTTTAGCGGGTTGGTCTTCCACATAAAATTCAATAGTCAGCGGTTTCGTTTTCAGCTGGTTATACTGCGTAACCGACGGCTTCCAGGTAAACTCGCCCTGCGCAGTCAGCTTAGCGCCTTCTGGCATCTGGTCGGGAATGGAAACAAATACCAATGGATCATTGTCCGCATCTTTTACCATGGTAGCATCTATTGTATAAGTATTTACGACATTGTAGCGTACATAAAATGGTTTAAGATCTTCTACCTGCGGCGGGCGGTTTACATGCCATACGCGGAATTCTACTTCTTTGCTGGCAAATTCATTGTTTTCGTTTCTGGCTTCAAATAGTACTTGTATCGTGCGGTTGGGGGTGAGGCGGTCTACAAAATCAAAACCCGGTATCCAGGTAAAGCGGCCAGTAGAATCCAGTTGCATACTGTCTGTTTTGCCATGTACTAAGGCATACGTTACTGTGTTGCCTGTACCGCCAGTAGTGGTTAGGGCAAACTCTATTTTCTGTCCTTCCTGTATATGGCTCCAACCGGGCTGTACAGCCAGCTGAATTTGCAACGCACTGGAATCATTTGCTTGTGTCTGGCTCCCGGTTTGGGCTTGGGCTTCTGACTGGGCGTATAGCTGGGAAGTTGAAAAAATACAGGCAAATACAAAAAGAATATAAAACAAAGCAGTTGATTTCATCTAAGTAATTCCTTGATAGGTAGATAATCTAACCCGCTATTTTAAATAAAAAATATAAGAATGAGACAGGTATTATTAGTTAATTCTCACATGGTACAATTTTCATGCAAATTATATAGTAACCTACAAAGCTAGCCATATTTACCTAATCAGGTAGCATTGCTGACAAATTGCCATCTGTGCATGGGTATTAGCAGATATAATGGACACTGCTTACCCTGTAAAGAGCACGCATATTTTAGCCATAACGTTATGCTCTATGGTAAAAAAATTTATCTATGTATCGTTCAATTGATTATAAAAATGGATCAATTTATTTATATCTTTTTTCAAAGGCATTCGTATAAATATTATTTAAACCAGATAACACAAACCACTATGAAATTAGAAACCCTTAAAAAGCTGTATGTCACTCAATTGAGAGACATCTACGATTCAGAAAGCCGGATTTTAAAAGCTTTGCCACAAATGGCTGAAGCAGCACAACATCCGCAATTGAAAAGAGCTTTTGAAAGACATGAATCTGAAACTCAGGAACAAATAAGAAGGCTGGAACAGATTTTTGATGCATTGGGTCAGAGCCCTAAAGGCGAAACTTGCGAAGCTACGCTGGGACTAATTAAAGAGGGTCAGGAAATGATTAGCGCAGGAGGAGATGCAGATGTGAGAGATGCCGGATTAATTGGAGCTGCCCAGAAAATTGAACATTATGAAATAGCTAATTATGGTACGGTGGCTACGTATGCCAAAATGTTAGGCGAACGGCAGGCACTGCAATTACTTACTACTTCACTGGAAGAAGAAAAGAGAACAGACAAACTGCTAACTACTCTGGCTAAGAGCTTTGTTAATAGTGATGCGTACCGGTCATATCAGTATGATCAAAACAACGGAGATGATAGTTACGATTATGAATCAGCCAGCGGTATTGGCTTTTCTATTGTTTCGTTACTCATAGGTGCGGCAGCTGGTATAGCGGCTGGCATGTTGCTGGCTCCATCCAGTGGGGCAGATTCCCGTCGGTTTATTACCAACAAAGCCAATAAATTTGGCGGACAAATAGGAGATCAATTTAATAACACATTTAAAAAAGATAAGTCTTCTGATTATTCCTCTCAAAGATCGGATACAGAAACTTATGTAACACCAAATTATAACCGCCCGTCTTCAACAGGCTATAATGATTTTGGTTCACCAGCTAATTTATAAGATTACTTTTAATAAGGGGTTAAAAAAGTAGAGGTTTATACCGACATAAACTTCTTACTCAAACTTAAAAAACCTGTATTGTTTTCAATACAGGTTTTTTTGTGTACCAAAATTTTAGCACATGTTTTACTCTCCCGTTGCCAGAGAAATATACTTGGCAGGCACATGCTCTGTAAGCCATACCCCATTAGCTGACTGAAAAAAAGTGTACCCTTGACCGGCCATCTGTTTGGCATCAATACATAATACAGCAGGTTTGCCATGCCGCCGTCCAACTTTTATGGCCGTATCCTGATCGGCACTCAGATGTACATGGTGCCGGGTCATTTTCTGCAATCCGTTTTGGAGTATGCTATTTACGGACTGTGTTCCAGTGCCATGATACAATAAGACAGGCGGTATTTGTGGAGTATACAGTAGATCTACTTCTACCGAATGTCCCTGGCTGGCTCTGATCTTTGTTAGGTCATTGTTGAAGGCAAACCGTTTTTTAACATTGGTATTTACTACATACTTCAGAATGCCGGGAGTCAGGTTTACGCCTTTTTTCTGTGATTTTGCTATCAACGTGTTTACATCTGTCCAGCCATGCTCGTCTAGTTCAATGCCAATATGCTCTGGCTGATGCCGCAATACCAGGCTTAATAACTTGCTGATTCTGGTATTTTCCTGTTCATTAATCATTTCTTTCAAAAAAACTAACCTATTTATTGATTTACTAAAGCATTAATTACTCCATTTTTGTCTGCCTGCACATCATATACAAACCCATTTATAACCGCGTACCGGACTTCACCATTCTGTTCCAGCACAAAATTGGGAGCCCGGTTGAGTATTAGGTCGTTGTTTGGTATTTTCTTGCCAGATAATATATTAATGGGTAAGTTCGTAAACTGCTCAGGCGGCAAATAATTACTCAGCCGTACATGCGTATAGCCTTGCTGCAAGAGCTTTTTTACATCCAGAGTTTTTAAGGCTGTCACATTCTTAACTTCTTTAGGGTATACTTTTCCTGGAACTAGACGCATACCAGTAGCATCCAGTTCCTGGTAGCCATAATTTACCGACATATCCCCAATTTCTTCTACCAGGCTCCGGTAATAAAAGTTTGTATAGGGTTCAATTGTCGTTTCATAACGGTTTATCCCTATATCTGCCTTATAAGAACTAGAATTTCTGGGCACTTCTACATTCCGGATTACCAGATCATACAGATATCTTTCATTTTGTGGTATTTCATAATAAGGCTCAATAGATTCTCTGGCATATGATTGTGTAGCAATAGATTGCATAGCCGTGAGCAATGCCACAAAATTCAGTTTCCGGATATATTGTTTTTCCGGGTCATTCTTATATCCGCCAGATTCTATTAATACTACACTGGTGCCCCATTTCTGTATGTTGTCGCCGAAAGCCCGTGGTTCGTGTTCATCGGAATATTTTGCTACCTGATTAGGAATATATAATTGCAGCGTTTTGTTCAGCCTTACGATCAACTTCATGGCATTGCCCCGTACTTCGTTCACTGATTTTGCATAATTATAGGGAGGAGCCAAAAAAGAAATAGTAGCCGGATTTCCATTTTTACCAGCCGTGTACCTGGTATTCTGGTCATGCAAATTAAATCCAAATTCAGGTTTCAGGCTGTCGCGTACACTTTTTAACAACCGGGACTCTGGTGATTGCAGGCTTATGGCATCCCGGTTTAGGTCTACGTCCAGGGCATTGCGGCGCTTGTATACTTCTGCGCCATCTGGGTTTAGCATGGGTATTACATATAGTGTAATCTGTTTTAGTATTTCATCACGTTCTTTGTCTGCTGTGCTTGTCTGGCGCAGGTAGTTAAATATATCCATTAAGGCCATGGTGGCTGTTGGCTCATCGCCGTGCATCTGCGACCACATTAATACGGTAGTTTTACCAGTACCAATTTTTACCAGATATATGTCTCTGTTTTCATAAGATTGGCCTATTTTTTTTACATCAAACCGGTTATCTGTTTGTAATTCTTCCAGCAGGCGTACAACATCGGCATGTTTAAACCGGCGGTTGGTAATACTTGTTTCTTTGTACTGCTCATGTAACTCATGAAACTTATCGGATACTGGGCTTGATGTGAGCGTTGCCGGCACAACATTGGCTTTTTTGTCGGTTGTACGGCCAGGCTCACAGGAAATAAAACTCATATAAAATATACTATAGAGGTATGTATAAATAAGGGAATATTTTTTAAAGGAAGTATACATACGCATTAAGGAATTATTTAATAATTTGACGAATGGAAACTATTATCCGGACCAAGCAGGAACTATAAACCTGTAAAGTTGTAATTAACTAACGTTGTATGGCTGTAAAATTACTGTATTTCTCTTGTAGAACTGTACTATACCTGCTTGTGTTTAGCCATATAGCTTGTATTTCCTCCCCGTATAAGCGTATTGCCAGAAGGCTTCACAAAACAATAAATACCTCGGCTGTATTTTCTTCCCATTTTACGGGATTTGCTCTATACGACCCTTCCAAGCAGCATATGGTATATGCACGGCAGGCGGATAAATATTTCACACCAGCCTCCAATACAAAGTTATTCACTTTATATACTTCTCTACAAATTCTTGGCGATTCTATTCCTGCATTGCAATATACACTCAAAAATGATTCTTTAATTTTTTGGGGAACTGGCGACCCATCTTTTCTGCATCCGGACTTAAAAAGCACAAAAGCCTATCAGTTTCTTTGCAAGAGGGCAGATACAACCTTGTACTATGTATCGACTTACCAAGGGAGGCCTTTTGGTCCTGGCTGGGCCTGGGACGATTACAATGATTATTACCAGCCAGAGAAATCAGCTTTTCCCGTGTATGGCAACATTGTGCGTTTTGCTGTAGATAGTGTGAAGCAAATAGTACCATACCCTTCTTTTTTTTCCCGCTATCTCATACAAGACTCTATCCGGCCTTATAAAGCTGATATCATCCAACGAGACCTCTCAGAAAACCTATTTACCTATTATCCGAATGCTTCGCAGCTTAGTTTTACGAAAGATATTCCTTACAAATATTCTCCCAGCCTGCTGCTTCAACTGCTTAGTGATACCCTGCACAAAAATATTACCCTGCTGAATAAACCATCCGTAACAGGAGAAGTACATACCTTATATAGTTTGCCTGCCGACACCTTGTATAAAAGAATGATGCAGGAAAGTGACAATTTTCTGGCGGAGCAACTCTTATTGCTATGTGCTTCCACCAAATGGGATACCTTAGAGTCTGAAAAAACCATAGAATTTGCCCGGGAAACCCTTTTACAGGATCTGCCTCATAAACCCATCTGGCGGGACGGTTCCGGGCTATCTCGTTACAACTTGTTTACACCGGCAAGCATTGTTAAACTGCTGGAAAAAATGTACAAACAAATACCTCAGCAAAGGTTGTTTTCGCTTTTTCCTGCTGGCGGGCAATCGGGCACCCTTAAAAACTGGTATGCTACCGCTACCGGGCAGCCGTATGTGTATGCCAAAACAGGCTCTTTATCCAATGTACATTGTTTGAGTGGCTACCTGCTAACTAAAAAAGGAACGGTGCTTATTTTTAGCTTTATGCACAATAACATGGTACGCCCGTCTTCCGACATACGAAAAGAGATGACAACTATTTTACAGACATTGCATGAACGGTATTAGCAATGAGTTGGCAGATATAGCTACCATAAACACCGGCCTATAAAACTGGTGAATCGAGTTTCTGAACGTAGAACCACACTAAACAACAAAAGCGGCCTTAAGCCGCTTTTGTTAATTTCTACGCCTGTAAATGCACCTTCAGCCTATTAATAAACTTTGGCACTTTGCAACTTCAGAATATCTCCCTGAGTAGAATTCAGAATGCGTTTAGCCCGGAGGAAAGAGTCAAAAATGGATCTATTAAAGTTTTTCGCCTGCTTGTCGAAGCTATTAACCGTTACTTTGCCCGACGACCCGGAAGCGTGAATGTATTCATAGTTGCCAATCCACATGCCAACATGGGTAACCTTTTCTGTACCACCGTTGGCAGCAGGCTTGCCAAAAAACACTAAATCGCCCGGCCGCAAATCTTCAAATCCATTAGAAGTATCTATCAAATTGCCAGTGTGCACTTGCTGGGAAGCATCCCTGGGTAATACCAGACCATTCAAAAAGTATACATTTTTAGTAAATCCACTACAGTCCATACCTTTTAGAGAGGTACCACCCCATAAATAAGGAATACCCATCAGCTTTTTGGCTGTACTAATTAACGACTCTTCTGTGGGATTTAACGATGCCACCCAGCTTTCGTAAACTTGTGCCGATGCCTTAGGAATGTATGCTTCCCGTCCGTCTGGGTAGGCTACCTGATAAAAATCAGCTCTTTCTCCTTTCAGCCACAATACATCGCCGCTTACCAGATCGGAAACAGTTTGGGTATCTGTGTTGGGCTCACTATAGGAAAGGCCATACATATTCAGGTAAATGATTTTTTTAGCCTGTTGCCAGGTATCAAATTCCTGTTTATTCATCAGTTTAATACCGCCTTCATCAACCCAGGAAATATAATTGTCTGGTGTTTGTACCTGATACCAGCTTCCATTTTTATTTAACACCTTTACTGGTGTTCCTAAGGTTGCTTGTGTAGCCAGTTCGGCAGAATGGGCTGGCTGCGAACGGATATTAGCTACTGACACCGAAACAACTCCATACGTTTGGGCACCTAAAGCCTGGGCAGGCAACACCTGAATGCTATCTATATATGGAACATTATCTGTCCGTAGTTGGGCCAATAGTTTGTCTTTGGCTTCTGGCAGATTAGTCTCGCCTCTTAGTAATACAGTGCCCTGATTGCGGATAGGTTCTACTTTGAAAACGGCTACACGTTTATCGGGGGCATATGCTTGTTTAATCGTGGTAATAGTAGTATTTACCTTACTGGCAGTAGCCAGATCCTTACCTGACTTACAGGCAGTAGCTAGGGCAAATACACCAAATAGTAAAGCAATTCTATTCATTTAATGATGGGTTGTATACGTAAAAATTTTATATAGCTTTTATACGGATGCGACTTCTTGAAAGGTACCTTTTCCAAACGCATAAAGCAGCCTTTTATTTCAATTTCCTTTCAGGCCAACATCCATACCTTCTTAGCTTATTACAATAATAAGATAAATAAGGTTTACATTCCAGAACTATTATATCACTTACAGGAAAGCAACGCAGTATTTTAAAACATTTGTTAATAAATAAACAGAAAAAAAGTAAACCGCCCATTAAAATACTTCTCATAAGTTCTCACTACTGACCGGTGCTCAATAAATTACTGTTTCCTGTAGATTCTACCGGGTTTGCAGCACTAAATAACAGCTAATTCTATATAAGTTCTGCAAATACATCAACTAATAAATTTCACTTTTTCAAAATCTACTCCTTTTTCTTACATGTAATTAATTGATCCTCAATTGACTGGTTTTTTTAATGGTTTTTATTAAAATTTTTCTTTTTTCGGCGGGTTACTAGCCCTTGGTGCTCTTCATCAAGCAGTGGATTTAAACAATACACTCCTGATAACGCTGGGTCTATACTTCTGCGTGAATACTAATAAAATCCAAAAATTTTATAACCAACAATCACTTTTCACACTACAATTAATTTTCAAATGAAAAAAGTAAACTTTCTACTGAGTCTGCTAGCCCTATTAGCAGCATTTATTACAAGTTGTAAAAAAGATGATAATCCACCCAAACCAGAAGTGAAGGTTACCGCCGATGCAGGAGCTGATCAATCGGCAACTGTCGGACAAACGGTTACGTTAGACGGAAGTGCCTCAAAAGACGATAGCGGCAAAACGCTTACCTATGCCTGGGCAATCACGAAGAAACCCAACGCTAGCACAGCTACATTGAGCAGTATGACAGTGGCTAAACCAACCTTTTCGCCGGATTTAGCAGGTGAATTTGAGTTTGAACTGACAGTTACCAGCGAAAATGGAACAGCGAAAGACAAGGTTATGGTAACAGCCACTGGTAGCGTAGTAGCTCAGGTAATCAGTGAGAATATTACAACCGACCTTGTATTGGCCAACATTATTGCCGATCCTACCAAGCCGGATTATTTTATAACAAAAGATATTGATGTATCGGCAAAGCTGACAATTAATCCAGGTGTTGTCATTGAGTTTGAATCGAATGGTGCTTTGTATATTGGCGATCAAGGTAGTATAGTGGCCAAAGGTACAGAAGCTCAAAAAATTGTGTTCACAGGAAAAAATAAAACCAACGGATTCTGGAAAGGGATTAAAATTAGCTCTGCCAATCCGTTAAACGAACTTGATTATGTAGAAATTGCCTATGGTGGTAGCTTCAATCTGTCCGGTATGAGTTCTGCTATCAAAACAAACCTGGCCCTGAACGGATTTACTAAAGCACAGGTGAAGATTACCAACTCTACTTTTACTCAAAGCGGTGGCTATGGCATATTTTCTCAGGAGGGAGCAGAATTGAAAGCCTTTGCTAACAATACATTTACCAGCAATACTGGCGCTTCTATGTATGTAACCATTGATCAGCTGCACATGCTGGATGCTGCTTCTAAGTTCACAGGCAACAATGGCAAAAATGGAGTTGAAGTTGAAGGAGAAGCTACCGGGTCAGGTGAAGTTACCTGGAATGCTTTTACTGACGGATCTAAATATTTTGTAATGAATGATATTGAGATTATCAGAGGTGTAAAAATTAAAGAGGGTGCTACTTTTGAATTTGCCAATGACAAAGCCTTGTATGTAGAAGATGAAGGATATATAGTAGCTTTGGGTACTGCTCAACAGAAAATTACCTTCACGGCTGTAAATAAAATCAGAGGAATGTGGAAAGGTATAAAAATTAACTCCGCTAATCCGCTTAATCAGTTCGACAATGTGGAAGTAGCTTACGGTGGTAGCTTTAACTTGTCTGGTATGGGTTCTTCTATCAAAACGAACCTGGCCCTGAATGGCTATACCAAAGCACAACTGAAAGTAACCAACTCTACCTTTACTCAAAGTGGCGGGTATGGCATGTATGTACAAGAGGGTGCAATATTGAAAGAATTTGCCAATAATAAGTTTAGCTTCAATGCCGGATATGCTGCTTCAGTTGCTGCTGACCAGGTACATATGTTAGATGCTGTTTCCAAATTTAACGATGTAAATATGTTCAATGGCATTGAAATATATGGAGAAACCTCAGGCACAGCGGAGGAAGTAACCTGGCAAGGATTTACAGACGGATCTGTTTACTATGTAATTAATGACCTGGGATTAAATTCCGGTGTAAAGGTAGCTCCTGGTGCTAAATTCTTATTCAATGCAGACAAAGCTTTATATGTAAATGATGATGGATATATTATCGCCAAAGGAACTGCTGCTCAGAAAGTAGTATTCACAGGCAAACAACAAACCGTCAATGGCTACTGGAAAGGTATAAAAATTGATTCCAGAAATCCATTGAATGAAATGGATTACGTAGAAGTATCTTATGGCGGCAGCTACAATTTGTCTGGTATGGGTTCATCAATCAAAACCAATATTGCCATGAATACCTATACAAATGCCCAGCTGAAGATTACTAACTCTACTATCAGCAATAGCAGTGGTTGGGGTATCTATGTAGATGGTGCCGTTATTAATGAGAATGTAGAAACAGTAAATACATTCATTAACAATCCTGCCGGAAAAGTGAAAAAATAACTTATCCGTTGATACCATCCCCAGAAGCCCGGAAGCTAACCTTCCGGGCTTTCTCTTTTCTTGCGGAATATTCTACGGTTTTGTAGAATATTTTGCGTTTAGGCTGTTGGCTGCCTATCTATCTACAAATAAAATTATTATTTTAGTAGATACTTTCTAACTATATGCATTCCTGTTTCTGTTTGCACTTTTTTAATATACTATTGACTTTAATACGGCAATAACTGCTGTTATCTGATGAAAAAAACGGTTACTATTATTTCTGTTGTTGTCCTGCTAGCTATTGTATCGTACTTTGTATTTTCTCCTGAAAAGCAACCAGCCATGCAAGGCAAGGCTCCGGTTGCCAGTAATAAAGGAATTGCGGCAGAAGTATATATAGTAAAAGACACCACTATTCAGGAGTATCTGGATGTACTGGGAAGCCTGGTAGCCAATGAGCAGGTACAAATTGTTAGCGAAAGTGCTAAAAGACTTGTTAAAGTAAACTTCCGGGAAGGCGCGAATGTAACAAAAGGCCAGTTACTTTTTAAACTGGACGACGCCGACCTGCAGGCTCAACTGAAAAAACTACACGCTCAACGGAAACTGATTGCCAGTGACGAGGCACGTACAGCTGCCCTTTTAAAGCTGGAAGGAGTAAGCAAGCAAGAGTATGAACGAGTGGCCGGCTCTATTGAAAGCCTGGATGCAGATATAGAACTAATAGAAGTAGAAATTAATAAAACCGAAATCAGAGCACCATTCAGCGGCAAAACAGGGATACGTAAAGTAAGCGAAGGAGCTTTTGTTACGCAAAACATGCCTCTGGTTACTTTGGAAGATATCAATCTTGTAAAAATAGAATTTGCCGTTCCGGAAAAATATGCAAACAGCCTGCGGTTAGACCAACCCATTCAGTTCCGTGTGGAAAACAGTGATACAACTTATACTGGCCTGGTGAAGGTGATAGAACCCTTTATTGATCTTAATACCAGAAGTTTGTTTGTACGGGCTATTGCCAGTAATACTGATAAAAAACTCATTCCTGGCTCTTCTGCTACTATTTCTCTTCCACTGAATGAAATAACTGATACCAAGATGGTACCGGCACAGGCATTAATTCCAGGCCTGCAAGGCAACAATGTATTAGTGGTAAGAAACGGAAAAGCACAAAATGCACAAGTTACAATTGGCCTGCGTACCAGTTCGCACGTACAGATTACAAGCGGCTTGCAACTGGGCGACACGGTTATGACAACCAATATATTACGCGCCAAACCTGGTATACCAGTACGGGCTATTTTTGCCAAGAATTAATTGCTGTAATTCACTATTTTACCTCAGAGCCTTTAGTACCATGAGCATATCAGAACTAAGCATCCGGAGACCAGTACTAGCCATTGTATTATCCATCCTGCTGGTTATATTCGGCGTGGTAGGATTTAGTTTTTTAGGTACCAGAGAATATCCGGCTGTAGATCCACCGATTATCACCGTTAGTACTACGTATGCAGGCGCTAATCCGGATGTAATAGAGTCGCAAATTACCGAACCGCTGGAGCAAGCCATCAATGGGATTTCTGGTGTACGCATTATTTCTTCTACCTCGCGTGAGCAGGTAAGCCAGATAACAGTAGAGTTTGATATCAATGTAGATTTGGAAGCAGCTGCCAACGATGTGCGAAGCAAAGTTTCTGCTGCCTCCGGAAACCTTCCTAAAGATGCCGACCCGCCGGTTATAGATAAAGCCGATGCCAACTCCCAGTCTGTCATATTCCTCACCATTCAGAGCGACACCAAAAACCTGATGGAGATTACAGATTTTGCAGAGAACGTACTCAAAGAACGGCTGCAAACCATTCCTGGCGTAAGCTCTGCCCAGGTACGTGGTGCCCGCCGCTACTCCATGCGTCTATGGATGGACCCCTTAAAACTCTCTGCCTACAAAATTGTTCCCTCAGATGTATTTGCTGCGTTGAACCGTGAAAACATAGATTTGCCTACCGGCCGCATTGAAGGCAATACCACCGAATTAGGTCTGCGTACCGACAGCCGCCTAACCAAACCTGATGAATTCAACCGCATGATTATTAAATCTGAGAATGGCCGTATCATCCGGTTCTCCGATATAGGGTATGCAGAATTAGGCATTGAAAATGAACGTACCTCTGTTAGAAGGGAAACCGTGCCGGGATTAAACCTAAGCATACAACCGCAACCGAATGCGAATGAAATTGCTATTGCTGACGAAGTTTACCGCCGTTTAGAAGCTATAAAAGATGAAATTCCACCAGAATTCAAAGTGGCTATTGCCAATGATTACACCAAACCGGTAAGGCGGTCAATTGCAGAGGTAGAGGAAACGCTGATCATAGCATTTATGCTGGTGGCGATAGTTATATTTATGTTTTTGCGCGACTGGCGTTCTACCCTGATCCCGGTAATTGCCATTCCAATCTCTATCGTCTCTACCTTCTTTATCATGTACCTGGCCGGGTTCTCTATTAATGTACTTACGCTGGTAGCCATTGTATTAGCCATTGGACTGGTATGCGATGATGCCATTGTGGTGCTGGAAAATATTTATGCCAAGGTAGAAAAAGGAATGAATCCGATTCAGGCCGCTCTTGTTGGCTCTAAAGAAATCTACTTTGCCGTAATCTCTACTACCATTACGCTGGCAGCTATCTTCATTCCCATTATCTTTTTGCGGGGGTTAACCGGAAGGCTGTTTCTGGAGTTTGGAGTAGTACTGGCAGGTTCCGTATTGATTTCTGCACTGGTAGCCCTTACACTTTCTCCGATGATGTGTGCGTACATGTTGAAGCATCAGGACAAGCCAAGTAAATTTTATGCAAGCACGGAGAAGTTTTTTGTAGCCATAACAGATGGTTATCTGAAATCTCTCCAGCTGTTTATGAAAGCCCGTTGGTCTGCCTTTCTGATCTTACTGGGCATGTTTGGCATTATCTGGTTTGTGGGTAAATCTATACCCTCTGAACTCTCTCCTCTGGAAGACCGGTCTATAATCCGGGTAAATGTAAAAGCCCCTGAAGGCGTTTCGTTTGAATACATGGACCAGTATATGCAGGCTATAGACAGCTATATTGTAGATTCGGTTCCTGAACTGTTCACCACTATTTCACTGACAGCTGTTACTCCGGGAAGTAGTACCTTCAGCCCGGTAAACGCCGGCTTAGAAAACATCTTTCTGGTAGATCCTGACAAACGGCAACGAACCCAGGAGCAGATTTTTCAACAAATTTCTAAAGGATTAGAAGAGTTTACCGGGGTGCGGTCTTTTCCATCACAGCCACCCACCATCGGTTCCAGGTTTGGTGGCCAGCCGGTACAATACGTGCTACAAACAGGTGATGTAAACAGCTTGATAGAAATACTGCCAAAGTTTTTGGAAGAAGCACAGCAGCATCCCACACTCCGCTTTGTAGATTCCGATTTTAAAGTAAACAAGCCTGAACTAGTATTAAAAGTAAACCGGGAAAAAGCGTCTGAACTGAATGTATTTGTGGAAGAAATTGCCCGTACACTTCAATTATCCTACAGCGGCCAGCGGTATGGATATTTTGTAATGAATGGTAAACAATACCAGGTAATCGGGCAGCTGGCGCGCAATAACCGGAATGAACCCATAGATATAAAAAATTTGTATGTACGCAGCCGAAATGGCAGCATGGTTTCTCTGGATAATTTGATTTCCTATGATGAAACCGTAAGTGCAGCGGCTATTTACCGCTATAACCGCTATGTAGCTGCTACCGTCTCTGCAGGATTGGCTCCGGGAAAAACCCTGGGAGAAGGCATCCAGGCAATGGATGAAGTAGCCCGTAAAGTATTACCTCCATCTGTAAAAACAGACCTTGCCGGACAATCCAAAGAATTTGCTGATAGCTCCTCCAGCCTGATATTTGCTTTAATACTGGCCTTGGTATTGATATATCTTATCTTAGCGGCCCAGTTTGAAAGTTTTATTGATCCCTTCATTATCTTACTTACCGTGCCTACCTCTATGGCGGGCGCATTAATAACGCTGTATTTTACCGGGCAAACACTGAATATTTTCAGCCAGATAGGCATTATTATGCTCATTGGCCTGGTTACCAAGAATGGTATCCTGATAGTAGAGTTTGCCAATCAACGCAAGCTGGAAGGTGCCAGCCGGCTGGAGGCTGTACTGGAAGCAGCAACTACCCGCTTCCGCCCAATTCTAATGACCAGTATGGCAACCATTTTAGGTATTTTGCCTATTGCCCTATCTTTAGGTACTGCAGCAGGTAGCCGCCAGTCGCTGGGGATTGCGGTAGTAGGAGGAATGATCATTTCCGGATTTCTTACTTTATACATTGTGCCGGCTATGTATTCCTACTTGTCCAGAAGCAGAAAATCCCTGGGTATTCCTACAGAAAAGAAAGAACTGGCCATTGGCTGAACCTGAGAAATAATTGTCTCCCTGCAACCATATAGGCAGTAGGTTTGTTGTATATGCATAATTTCAGTAATTTTCAAGGTATTCATGTCTAACAAACCAATTGCCGAAATCAATGTATTTTAAAAAGCTATCCATTATTTTACCTGTTTTGTTACTTACACATCTCACCCACGCACAAACTTCACCTATTCAGTATCCGGCAACAGAAAAAGTAGATCAGACAGATGACTACTTCGGCGTAAAAATTTCAGACCCTTACCGCTGGCTGGAACACGATACGGCGGCCAATGTTGGCCAGTGGGTAAACGCCCAGAATCAGGTCACTCAAAAATATTTAGCCAATATTCCTTTCCGGGATGCCGTAAAAAAACGGCTGGAGCAGATATGGAATTATCCTAAATACTCTGCCCCTTTCAAAGAAGGTGAGTATTATTTCTTTTATAAGAATGATGGCTTGCAAAACCAGAGTGTGCTGTACTATCAGAAAGGCTTAAATGCTGAACCTGAAGTTTTCTTAGACCCCAATACCTTGTCAGCAGATGGCACCGTAGCTTTATCTGGTATTACGTTCTCCAAAAATCATAAGTACGCCGCATACACAGTTTCTGAAAGTGGTTCTGATTGGCAACAGATCTATGTAATGGAAGTAGCTACAAAAAAACTATTAAGCGATCAGGTGAAATGGGTGAAGTTTTCGAATGCTTCCTGGCGGGGTAATGGATTTTACTACAGCCGCTACGATGCACCTGCTAAAGGAAAAGAGTTTTCCACACAGAACCAGTATCAGAAAGTATATTACCATACTCTTGGCACTTCTCAAGAAAAAGACGAATTAGTATTTGAAGATAAAGAACATCCGCTCCGCTATTTCTTTGCCCAGGTTACAGACGATGAACGCTATGTAATCGTCTATGCATCTGAAGGTACCCACGGCACAGAATTATATGCCAAAGACATGGATACCAACTCGCAAGGTTTTCAGCTGATCTGTAAAGGATTTGAAAATAATTATTCGGTGATCGATAATGTGGGCAACAAACTGTTAGTACATACCGATTATGGAGCTCCTAACTACCGCCTGGTTTCCATAGACCCTCGGCAAACGCATAGCAGCAGCTGGAAAACCATTATCCCGGAGAAACCAGAGTTATTGGAAGGAGTTAACTCGGCTGGCGGAAAATTATTTGCCTCCTACCTGAAAGATGCCAGTAGCAAAGTTTACCAGTTGAGCATAGATGGAAAAACCGAAAATGAAATAAAACTACCGGCTATTGGCTCAGCAGGCGGTTTTTCTGGAGAAAAAACAGATAAAGAATTGTTTTATACCTTTACTTCTTTTACCTATCCTACAACCATATACCGGTATACAATCGCCACAGGCAAGTCTGAAATATTCCGGAAGTCAGAGGTAAAATTCAGTATTGACGACTATGTAACCAAACAGATTTTTTATACAAGTAAAGATGGTACCAAAGTACCTATGTTTATTGTACACAAAAAAGGCTTGGTAATGGATGGAAATAATCCTACGTATTTGTATGCCTATGGTGGGTTTAATATTAGCTTAACTCCTTCTTTCAGTGCCAAAATGATGGTATTTCTGGAAAATGGCGGAATCTATGCCATGCCTAATTTGAGAGGTGGCGGTGAATACGGAGAGAACTGGCACAAAGGAGGCATGCTGGAGAAAAAGCAAAATGTTTTCGACGACTTTATTGGTGCTGCTGAATACCTGATTAAAGAAAAATATACCTCGTCACAAAAATTAGCTATCGCCGGTGGCTCTAATGGAGGTTTACTGGTAGGCGCCGTAATGACGCAACGTCCGGAGCTGTTTAAAGTAGCTCTGCCGGCAGTAGGAGTAATGGATATGCTGCGTTACCACAAATTTACTATTGGTTGGGGATGGGCAGTAGAATATGGCTCCAGCGATAAGCAAGAGCAATTCAATTATCTAATTAAATACTCTCCCTTACATAACCTGAAGGAAGGAATAAACTACCCAGCTACTTTGGTTACCACCGCTGACCACGACGACCGGGTAGTACCTGCCCATTCGTTCAAGTTTGCGGCTACTTTGCAGGAAAAACATAAAGGCAACAACCCAGTGCTTATCCGGATAGAAAGCAAAGCCGGACACGGGGCGGGCAAACCTACCTCCAAGCAAATAGAAGAAGCGGCTGATATATGGTCTTTTGTGTGGTATACAATGGGCGTTACCCCGAATCTGCAAAAAAATCAGTAATAGTGTCTTTTTAGCAAAAGCCTGTTAGAAAATTGTATAAATTTTCAAACAGGCTTTTGTTTTACCTCACTGCCTGCCTAGCCAAAACTGGCATTTTATTAGTGCTGTAAATAGCTTATAAGGTTAAATTATTAACAGAGCCAATAAAAAAGCAGTGACCATATTGCTACAGCCACTGCTTTTTTCATTTATACAAAACGGGCTTACCGCCAGTTTTCTGAGAGCTTATCTATAAATTTTTTCGCCCCGGTAAGTTTTCCACTCATTCTCCAGGTAAGTAGCATCATCATCTGAACGTGGACTTACGCCCATTACAATGCCTCCTTCCTTTATACCAGACTCATATTCTTTGGCACGGTCTTCTGGAATACCTGCACCAACCAGTGCGCCTAGTACACCGCCGGTTAATCCGCCTGCACCAGCACCTGCTAATCCGGCAGCTATTGGGCCGGCTACTACCAGGCCAAGACCAGGTAAGGCAATAGAAGTACCTGCAGCAGCAATTGCTCCTACGATAGCACCAAGTGTACCACCAATAGCAGAACCTACGCCTGCGCCTTCCATGGCTTTATTACCTATAGCAGAATCATCATGCTTGAAATGTTTTTTACGGGTATCATCAGACATTAACAGGTTAATATCTTCATCTGAATAGCCACGGCTTCTTAGTGAAGTATAAGCCTGTTCTGCGCTATCGCGGTCTCTAAACATACCTGTGAGCATTCGTCTCTGGCCAGTTGACCCTGTAGAATAATTGCTTGTTGTGTTGTCCATAATTTTTTGAGGTTTTAGTAATGTGTGGTTGTCGAACAATTTGCCTGAGTAGTGGCAAAAAAATTGTATATGTTACTACGGTAAACACGCCGCATGGTTACAGTATGCCAGTTGATTTTCTTCCTCACCACCCCTACAAATCCGTAGTATTCCTCTCTATTTACGGATAGTAAAATAAAAAACCGAACCTTTACCGGGCTTAGAATCTACCCATATTAGCCCGCCATGCCTTTCTACAATACGTTTGCAGGTAGCTAACCCAATGCCGGCTCCTTCGTATTCATCGCGGCTGTGTAACCGCTGAAATACCTGAAATATTTTATTTGTATATTTCATATCCATGCCAATCCCGTTGTCTTCCACAAGAAACAGGTAATGATTTTCTCCTTCTTTCATCCGGATATCTATCACCGGAGGCGATGGCCCTTTAAATTTGATGGCATTACTGACCAGGTTCTGGAACAACTGCACCATCTGTAAGGGAACAGCCTGTACAACTGGCAAGGTGCCTACTGTAATTTGCGTGCCACTCTCTAGAATGGTTGCTTTCAGGTTCTCTTGTACCTGTGCAAGCACATTGGCCAGATTAGTCGGTTCCAGCAGCTTACCAGATGAATTTATTTTAGAATAATCCAGCAGAGAGCGGATCAGGATTTTCATGCGGTCGGTAGCATTTACTATAAAATCAATAAATTCACTTCCTTCCGTACCCAGCTGTGTTTGATATTTACGGGCTAGCAACTTAGCAAAACTGGCAGCCGTATTAAGTGGCTCTTGCAAATCATGGGAAGAAATGTAGGCAAACTGCTCCAGATCAGCATTAGATTGTTTTAGCTCCAAGGCCTGGTGCTCCAGGGCTTCCTGTGCCTCTTTTATATAGGTAATATCTACCATAGAGCCAATCATCCGGATAGATTTTCCTTGCTTATCATGCAGAATGTAGCCTCTGTCCAGAACAAAGGCATAGGAACCATCGGCTTTTTTGAAGCGGTATTCATCTGACCATTGTTCTCCACCAGTATCTATCACATAATGAACTCCGGACAAAACCCTTTCCATATCTGCGGGATGAACGCGGCTATACCAGGATTCGGAGCCTGGTTCAATTTCTTCAGGCTTGTAGCCAAATAGTACCCGTAACCCTTCGTTCCACCAGATGCTGTCATTTGCAAGGTCCCAGTCCCATATTACATCATTGGTTGCTTTGGAAACCAGCCGGAAACGCTCTTCACTAAGTGCCAGTCGTTGTTGAACTTTTTTCTGTTCGGTTATTTCTAACACAAAAGCCACCCCTCCGCTGGGATATTCTTCTAGAGCGGCTCCACCTATCAGCAGCGATACATAGCTTCCATCTTTCCGGATATATTCTTTTTCAAGAGGAGGCACAAGGCCGGTTTTCTTCAGTTGATTCACGGCATCTGCATCAGCGTGTTCGTAGCCTGGCGGCGTCATCCGGTACCAGTTCATTCCGCTGCTGCGTAAGTCTTCACGCGAGTAGCCTACCAGTTGCAAGAATTTATCATTGGCCTCCACAATACTACCATCTTCCTGGAAAATCATAATACCAAGCATATCCGATTCAAATACACTTCTGAACTTGGCTTCACTGGCGATAAGTGCTTGCTCGGTTTTTTTTCGTTCAGTTATATCCAGCACCATCACGTAAAATCCTTTTACTATGCCTTCTTCCCGGAGGGGGATATAGGTGGCATTTACCGTACGAAATCCGGCACCTTTATAATTAATAAGCAGTTCGAAGGTAAGCAGATTACCCGCCAGTACAGAGTTTATGTACGGCTTTATTGCAAGATATGCTTGTTCTCCAACAAATTCCCGTACATACATACCTTGTGCTTGTTCACGCTTTATAGCAAACCATTCTTCGTACGTTTTATTAATGAACTCGTATTGTTCATTGGCATTTACATACGCAATAAGGACCGGCAGCGAATCTGTAATTAGCCGAAGTTGTTCTTCATTTCCGCGTAGCGCATCTTCCGCACGTTTACGTTCAGTAATATCAGCCATGGCACCTACCATCCGGATAGGTTTGCCAAAAGCATCATGCTGAACATAGCCCCGGTCATAGACATAGGCAAAGGAGCCATCTTTCCGTAAGTGGCGGTATTCATTGGTCCACAGTTTTTTACCACTATCAATAACTGCCTGGATGCTCTCTGTCACTTGCTGTACATCCTCTGGATGAATATGGTTATACCACTCATCTATGGTGCCTTGCACTTCTGCTTCTGTAAATCCAAAAATGGCATAATACCCGCTGGTATAGGTTAATTCGTTGGTAAGTAAATTCCAGTCCCAGATGGCGTCGTGTGTTACGGAAGCCGCTATTTCGTAGCGTTTTTCACTTTTGCGAAGCGCCTCTTCTGCCATTTTACGGTCGTGTATATCGCTGCAAGTGCCTATCCACTCTTTTACTTCTCCTTGCGGACCAATAATAGGTACGGCCCGAACCGCTACATAGCGGTATTGCCCACCGCGATGCTGCAGGCGGCACTCGGTATCTACGGGTACTTTTTCCAGAAAGGCATTGGCCCAGAGCTGTTTGTTCTTTACACGGTCTATGGGAAGTATAGCCTGTAACCAGCCCATTTGCCGGTATTGTTCAAAAGTTTGCCCGGTAAATTGTTCCCATTGGCTGTTTTGCTCCGTCATTTCACCTGCACTGTTGGCTGTCCAGACGATGGAGGAAGAGGCAATAATTAATGACCTGTACCGCTCTTCACTATCCGATAGTTTTTTTGTACGTTCCTGAACGCTAGATTCCAATTGTTCATTCAGCCGTGTTAACTGAGTTTCATTCTGCTTCAGTTTTGTTTCGGTTTCTTTTTGTTCTGTAATATCTATGCTAAAGCCGCTTGCACATTGTCTTGTTGAATCCAAAAAGTAGAAGCACTGAAAATAGATTTTCCTGCCTTTATATGTATGTTCAAAAATAAACGACACCTTTTCACCTGCCAGAACTCTCCGGAGGTACAAAGCTAGTTGCGCATCATGTTCCAGTACATTATACCCTGCCAGTTGATTGTCTGTTAACCCAAAACTTTGTAAACCCAGGCCAACCATTTCCTGTACAATCCCTTGTTTATCGATTCTGGATAGTATTACCGGAAAGTCAGCAGTCATATTTTCAATCAGCTGATTTTTGTAACGGGCTTCTTCCTGGGCAAAATTTTTCTCAGGAACTTCTGTAGAGATGCCTGCCAGCTGAGATGGCGCCTGTTCTCTTTCCTGGGTTTCACCCGGTAACTGTAAGTCAACTTCAAGGGCACTTTTTTGAAACACTCTACCCTGGCTACCTTTTGCATAGGCTATTTTTTTTATCACGGCTGCACATCCGTTGTGGGCTTGCGATTCTGTGAAGGAAGGCACCAGAGTGATCTGTAAAGCCTGGTCCTGATACATAAGCTCTTTGGTGGAATTTTCATGATAAAGCTATCGGGCAGAGGTTGGTCCGTCAAAAATCTGTTGCAATACCTCTCCCTGCACTTGCTGAGCAGATTTTTGAGCGATAGCCCGAAAAGCAGGACTGCAGTACAGGATACGGCCAGAATTATCCAGGGCGGCTACGCCTTCTTCCACATGCGGTAGAATTCCGGAAAGGAAGTCGCGCCAATCTATTGTAGGTAGTATAGGTATATGTTCCATATATGGTTGATGCAAGGCTGAAAAGGTCTGATTTACAAATATCCAACTGCCTAAACAACGGATAGGGTACGTCTTCTTAAGAGTACTACTTATAAAAAGCAACTGTATAAACCAGGCCTGTAATCCTATTCTTACCTAATACTTTTACACGCACATAAGGTTACAGGCATACCTTCCTTGCCTGAGAGGCAACGGATGGATATTCTCTTCAAATAGGTGGTAGTATCTTGCTTTTTCAACAGTAAAAGGCTTGTTCTTATCCGGTATTTTTCTCTAAGCGTTGGGTAAGGCAGGTACTAGTAAGGATTTGCTGTCTGTAAACCTGCTATGCTTTTTTTCGTGTATACAAAAATATTCCGTTAACTTCGGCCCTGTTTTACCCTTGTTTACTGCCATGATCCTTTATAGCATAACCGTAAATATAGACCATCAGGTACATGACGAATGGCTGCACTGGATGCGGACTAAACATGTACCCGAAATGATGGCAACCGGCTTATTTGTAGAAAACAAAATGCTCCGGCTACTGAATGAATTTGATAATGGTGGCATTACCTATTCCTTTCAGTATTATTTAAAAAGTATGGAAGATTATATCCGCTATGAAAATGACCATGCGCCCCAGTTACAAATGGCTCATGCAAAAAGATACGACGGTAAGTTTGTTACATTCCAGACATTGCTGGAAGTGGTAGACTAATGATTTTCAGTGGATGAAGAACAGTATGTAGTACTTAAATGTCATTTAATCATTTCTAACTGTTTGCGGCTGAGGCTGCAGTTAATCCATTCGCTATCCAGCGAGGCACCGTATTTTTTATAAAAGTCAATGGCCGGGGTGTTCCAGTCGAGTACTTGCCAAGCCATGCCATAACAATCCAGTTCCAGGGCTTTTTTCATGGTAGCTTCAAACAGCAGTTTACCTAACCCTTTGCCCCGGTAGGCTTCCGTCACTATTAAATCCTCTAGATACAAGCGTCGGCCTTTCCAGGTAGAGTACCGGAAAAAATATAATGACATGCCGGCAACATGCCCGTCTACTTCGGCGATGAGAAATCCAAATACCGGATTTTCTCCAAAGCCATCTTGTAGCATCCGTTCTGGTGTATTATCTACTTCGTGAGGTGCTTTTTCGAACAAAGCCAGTTCCTGCACCAGGGCAAAAGCAGCAGGTATATCGTCTCTGGTTCCGGTGCGGATTTGTATGTGTTCAGTGCTCATAATGAATGCTCAATCCCTAATTCTTTTTTTACATGCTCTATCATAATTTCCTCCTTCTCGTGTATACCATTCGATACATTGGCAAACAAATACATAGTCTGGAGTATCTCTTCTTTTTTCTCCGGATTTTCAGCCAGATACTGCCGCAGTGTTTTGATAAATTTTCTTTCCCAGGTATCAAAATTCATTAACAGGAATTTAAACTCATTCAAATACAGAGCTTTTAAATCGCTGAGCAACTCCGCGTCTGTAATGTCTTTCAGGTAAAGATCGCCCAGGCTATCAGACAGGTGCTGAACATATTTCCATTCTTTTTCATCCACTTTTCCATCCGTACTGATAATCAGCAAAACCGGGTAGAAATGTACAATATGGGTAAACTGATTTAAGGTAATTCTGAGTTTTCTAAAATCGGTATATTCCTCGTATAAATTTTCAATAGTATGCAGTGCGCTCATAAGCAAAAGATTATTATTCCATAACGGCTACCGCAAAGGTATATGATATTTCAGGAAAAATATTTACTGGCAGGCAAAATCGCATCTTTTTTACAAGAGTTCTGTTTATAAGGAAGGACAAATCATATATCTGCTGAACCATCAGATTTTGCTACCTTTGCAACCCGGATGGAGCAGGCCATGGAAAGAAGTGTAGTCTTGTATACTTTCCATGTTTGTATACGTCCAGCTGTAAAATTAACCTAGCCACCTATGTCAAAAGGATTCTTTCATACACCCAAACCAGTTAATGAGCCTGTGTTGAGCTATGCCCCAGGATCTGCAGAGAAAAAACAATTAAAAGAAGCCATCGCTGCTGCACGTTCGCAACAAGTAGATATACCCATGTACATCGGTGGTGAAGAAGTCCGGACCGGAAACAAACATGCCCTTTCGCCTCCCCACGACCATCAGCATATTCTTGGGTATTTTCATGAAGGAGATGCCTCCCATGTAGAGCAAGCCATACAAGCTGCCCTGAATGCCAAAGAAGCCTGGGAAAACCTGGCCTGGGAACACCGGGCGAGCATATTTTTAAAAGCTGCCGATCTGATTGCCGGACCTTACCGCGCCAGATTGAATGCTGCTACGATGCTGGGCCAGTCTAAAAATGCCTACCAGGCCGAAATAGATTCTGCTTGTGAAATAATTGACTTTCTGCGGTTTAATGTACACTTCATGAGCCAGATATATAGTCAGCAGCCGGAGTCAAGCCCGGGGATCTGGAACCGGATTGAGCAGCGTGCCTTGGAAGGATTTGTGTTTGCATTAACTCCCTTTAATTTTACGGCTATTGCCGGCAACCTGCCTACCGCTCCAGCGATGATGGGCAATACGGTAGTATGGAAACCTGCCTATACGCAAATATATTCTGCACAGGTACTCATGCAAGTATTCCGGGAAGCCGGTGTACCCGACGGAGTAATTAATTTAATTTATGTAGATGGCCCGGCTGCCGGAGAAATTATTTTTAACCATCCCGATTTTGCCGGCATCCACTTCACGGGAAGTACCGGCGTTTTCCAGCATATCTGGCGCACCATTGGGCAGAATATTGCACGCTACAAAGGGTATCCGCGAATTGTAGGCGAAACCGGCGGAAAAGATTTTGTTATTGCACATAAATCGGCCAATGCCAGGGCTTTTGCGACAGCATTGGTTCGCGGTGCGTTTGAATACCAGGGCCAGAAATGTTCGGCTGCTTCCAGGGCCTATGTACCCTCTAATTTGTGGGAAGAAGTAAAAGGCTATATTATAGAAGACCTGAAAAGTATAAAAATGGGCGGAGTGGAAGATTTTACCAACTTCTTCAATGCCGTGATTGATGAAAAGTCGTTTGACAAAATTGCTAATTATATAGAAGCAGCCCGGAAAGATTCTAAAATTAAAGTTGTTGCCGGGGGTAGGTATGATAAATCCAAGGGGTACTTTGTAGAGCCTACCGTATTAGAAACTGCGGACGCCTCTTCAGTAACCATGTGTGAAGAGATATTTGGACCTGTGCTAACAATCTATGTATATCATGCTGAAAACTTCGAACAGACCTTAGAGTTAGCCGACAAAACCTCTCCTTATGCCCTTACTGGCGCCCTCTTTGCCCAGGACCGGTATGCCATTGAACTGGGTGAGAAAAAACTGCTTCACTCAGCCGGTAATTTCTATATTAACGACAAGCCTACTGGTGCGGTGGTAGGGCAACAACCCTTTGGGGGTAGCCGGGCATCTGGTACCAATGATAAAGCAGGTTCTATGATTAATCTGCTCCGCTGGGTGTCGCCAAGAGTCATCAAAGAAACCTTTGTACCAGCTACGGATTACAGGTATCCTTTTTTGCAGGAAGAATAATAGAAAGCTGATCCGGCTATTTGCCAGAGGAGAATGGTTATAGAATAGTAAGCTCCATGATTTATAGCTATGGGTGTTGAGTCCGGTGTATCTGTAGTCATAGGGCTAATTCGTTCTTCAGGCAGTTATCCTTTTAGACGCATAGCCGTTAACGTTTCATGTAACAGGCGAAATTTATATGGCAACAACCGTAAGTATACTTGGCTGCGGATGGTTAGGATTACCATTGGCGGAATTTCTGGTAACGAAAGGATTCACTGTAAAGGGTTCTACCAGGCATGAAGATAAACTGGTTAGGCTTCAACAGGCGGGGATTCAACCTTTTTTACTCAACTTTACGCCCCATCCACAAAAAGAACAACTAGATGCTATTCCTGATTTTCTCAGGGCCGATATACTTATTGTGGCTATTCCGCCAGGTATAAGTAAGCATGGAGAAGAGTTTCATCCCATGCAAATTCTGCATTTAAGTGAACATTTGAAGCTCTCCCGGCTTAACAAAATTATTTATGTCAGTTCCACTTCCATATATCCGGATAAGGGAGAAGTAACAGAAGAGACCGATATCTCTGGGGAAGATAGCAACGCCTCTTTACGCCGTGCCGAAGAAATTTTATGTGGCTTGCACCGAAAACCCACCATTTTGCGTTGCGGCGGCCTTATGGGGTATGATCGTGTGCCGGGAAGGTATTTTATTGGAAGGATCGATTTGCCTACCGGAAATGTACCGGTAAACTTTGTGCACCGCGACGATGTAATTGGTATTATTTACGAAGTAATCCGGCAAGAAAAATGGGGCGAACTATACAATGTAGTAGCACCGGAGCACCCTGTCCGTAAAGATATCTACCTAAGTAATGCCCGGGATTTTGGCTGGCAAGCACCTACCTTTCAGGAGGGCAACACGCCTGCCTATAAGCTGGTAAATAGCGATAAAGTCGTAACAGCATTAGGTTATAGATTCATTTATCCCAATCCTCTAACCTTCAAATATGATCTGCCTCCAACAGGAAACGCCTGAATGAAAGGTAGAAAGGCAAACAGAATTAATCGCAAGGCATTTCTGCAGCAGGCTTAATATGCGTTAAGTGAAACAGTTCATTAAGCAGCTACTACTGGTAAGGTAACCGTAGCAATTGTACCCTGGTGTTCATCCGATTCTATCTGTAGGCTGCCTTTGTGCATTTGGATTACTTTAAGGGCAAGGGGCAATCCTATACCGTGACCAGCTATGTGCCGGGTGCGGTGGGACCGGTAAAAAGGTTCAAAAATATGAGGAAGGTCTTCCGAAGATATGCCTTCTCCCTGGTCTTTAAAGCGGATAATTATATTTTCAGGTTTAAATAATAGCCAGATATGTACAGGTTTACTAGCAGAATACTTGCAACCGTTTTCCATTAAATTCATCAAGGCCCTTTTCAGCAGGGCTTCGTTGCCATATACAATTAAATCATCTTCTTCATTAGGCTGCTCTTCAAAATCAATAACAATCTGGCAGTCGGGGTTTTTTTTGAGCAACTCTTTACGTGCCTGCCAGAGAATTTCATCGATACGTACTCTGGAAAAGCTAATAGAATTAGCATCTGCACTAGCTCTGGCAAGCTCCAGTAGGCCATTAGAAAGGGTATTCATCATGTGGATTTCACCCAGGATGGATTCAAACTTTGCCCGGTATAGATCCGGAAGATTTTGCTGCATAAGTTCTACCTCCAGTTGGCTGGTTAGAATAGCCAGAGGGGTACGTAGTTCGTGTGAGGCATGAGAAACAAATATTTTTTGCGCAGCAAATGACTCCTCTAATCTGGCCAACATCTCATTAAAGGTGCGGGCCAGCTGGTTCAATTCATCTTGATTATTGCTGGTTTCCAGCCTAGCCGATAGATTAGAGGCAGTAATTTCTTTTACCTGCCGCACAATAGTAGTTACTGGTTTCATCACATTGCCGGAAAAAAACCAACCAGCTACTGCCACCAATACCACACTAGCCAGACCACCTATGGTTAGTAAGTTCGTCAGGATATCTACTTTGTCGAATCCATACTTATCCACTGCCGAAATAACAATAACCAGATTATCTTTATCGTGGAGGTATCTGACTGCCAGCACTTCTTTCTGGCCGCTATGCAGTTGTATGGTTTTCCCATCTCTTACCTGTTGCAAAAATTCCGCAGTCACCGGGAAGGGTGTATTGCCACTGTCGTAGATAGCCTGGTTTTTTTCATTATAGATGGTAACCTCTTCCTCATACAGGGAAGTTATTTCATTCTGGTCAATCGTGTGTAAAACCCCGGCATTGATGCCATTTTCTTTTAGTAAACGTACGGTAGTATAGGCTTTTTCTTCTAGCCTGTTATAAAACTCGATGCGCCGGTAAAGGGTGTAAAAATAGTGGATAGATAAGGAAAAGATCAGCAGAATAGTGGCTACCAGTAAGGTGAACAGAAGAGTAAGCTTATTCCTTATTTTCATTGGTTAGTAGTTAAAGTTGCCATTTCCGGGCAGTAGTTCAGGCACAGCAGCCTTGCTTGTAATAAGAGTATTTGTTAAATCTATGCGTATTACTCTTCTTTCATAATATAGCCCATGCCAACCACGGTGTGAATCAGTTTGGTAGGAA
>NZ_JAUKPO010000039.1 GCF_030503435.1 Rhodocytophaga aerolata | reverse complement strand
TCTCTGCTGTTCTTACGCAGAATTATTAAACTTAATAAACTTTAAACAGCTTCATTGAATCTAATAACTGCACCTAGATAAATACAATTTTGAGTTACCAGAAAGGGGCGAATAAATTAACTACCAAAAATGTTTGTTATAACATTAAACACAAACATTCTTTTACCTGTTAGGTCCAAGAAAGCTTTTCTGGATTTTTCCAGAAAAGCTTTCTAGTTTGTTCAGGGCACATAGGTTAAACGGGCAGTTTGTGTATAGATCTCAAAAGGTCGAGAAAAGCGTTGTTTAGCTATTTTCACTTCAAATACATACCTTCCATCCGGCAACTCCGAAACAGTGAACTTGCCGTTATACTGCCCGGCCGCAAAATGATTCTTTCATACACAAGTTCCCTATCCGAATTGCGGACCTGTAAGCTAACTGCCTCCTTTGCCGGATTCACAAATATAACTTTGAGCACAAGCGGATCATTACCCGACTTCTACAAGCTTGTACTATTAAAATTTATAGATACTGATTCAGCTTTTCTGCCATTACACGTTTAGGAACTGCTCCCACAATTTTATCTACCGGTTTGCCATCTTTAAAAAATAGCAGCGTAGGCAGGTTTCGCACACCATATTTAGCCGTAATAGCCGGATTGGCATCTACATCTACTTTGGCAATTTTAGCTTTGCCCGCATATTCTTCTGCCAGTGTATCCACTAAAGGACTAATAGCTTTACAAGGCGGGCACCAGTCAGCCCCAAAATCTACCATTACAGGCTGTTGAGATTGCAATACTTCCAGATCAAAGGTACTATCGGTAACTTCAATCGACTTTGTTTGAGTGATCATGATCCATTTATTGTTTTTCTGCCAAAGATACATGGCTCCTGGCTATCTCCTTTTACATCATAAGGACTTTTCGTTACATAATTTTCAGGTAACTCTGCTCCCTATAGGTAGGTATACAGATACTTGTAGTAGCCTGCGTTTATGCAAAGACTTGTTCCTGTTTTTTTGATTTAAAGAGCATCCTGTCAATGGAATAGACTCCTGCCCCGTTCACTACTATACCTAGTGCCAGACCTATGGCTAGTAAGAAATACTCAATGCCTTCACCTTTCAGATTGCCAAACCAATTCATAAAAAATCCATTTTCCCAATGTACACTGAATACAATGCCAGTCATGAGTAGAGCCATCAGTGCAGCCAGAATGCGGCTACCGAATCCGGAAATTAATAGTAATGCACCTAGGGTTTCCAAGAGAATTACCCCAAAGCCGATGATCCAGGGCAGGTGAATTACTTCTGTAAAAAATTGCATGGTGCCAGTAAACCCATAGCCACCAAACCAGCCAAATAATTTTTGTGCGCCGTGTGGAAGGATAACCCCTCCTAAGGTTAATCGAAGAATGAGCCCAGTGTAATCGTTGTGGGCAGCTAAAATGTTGTAAGTCATGAGAATAATTAATTTTAATTAAGTAGATAGAGTTACGTTTAGGAAGCAGGCTCATATTTTCTGTTAGGAGCCTGACGGGATTTAATTGTTGTAATAGAACTTCTCTTTAATAATTTTACCATCTTTCCATTCCTGTACAGAAACCTGGGTATAGTTGCGGATACCCCATTGTTTGTGTGTATAGTCGTAGTGCCATTCTACCATCGAATAATTGTCTGCCACCGTAACTTTCAGGGGATGTGCCACGCGGAACTCTGTAACGTTGCCTAAAAACTCTATTTCCCGTTGTAGATTGGCTTCTTTCCCAATCGTGGGTGCATTTTCATTTTCTTGCATTACAATGTCTTCATGATAATACTTCTGAAAAGCGTCCAGTAGTTTGCCGTCTAGCACCAGACCATTCAGGTCGTGCAGGGCTTGTTGGATTTCTGCGTGTGTCATTGTTGTAAATTGTTTGAGGTGAATAATTACTTGGATTGTATAGACAAAGACTTCGTTTGTACAAATTGCTGTGTACACTGGGCCACCCGCTTTCCAAAAAGAAAAGCCGTTGTTAAATCTGCCGGTGGCGTAAGTGTTTTCAGGGAATTATCGGATTGAGCCATGAAGCCCAGGTAACTTGCCATTCCGTTGGGCTCAGTCTGCTGAATACCTTCTGTAAACACAGGAAGTATTCCGGTACTTACCCAGATCATACTATGCTGGGCTGCAAACAAAGAGAGTTGAATGAGTGTATGAAGCTTATCTCCATTGGTCGTAGAAGAATTTGTAAATCCTGCTGCAATCTTGTCTTTCCATAATTGCCTATACCAGAAACTTCCGGTAAATTCCATAAACTTCTTAAACTCGGCAGATACAGACCCAAAATACGTGGGAGAGCCAAAAATTATCCCGTCTGCCTGGTGAAGTTGCTCGATCTGGGCGATAGCCTCACAAGTAGATAGCAGCAGTGTATCTTTGGTTAGTTGCTGGGTTCCACGGAAGATTGCTTCTGCTACAAGCCGGGTATGCCCATAATTGCTATGATAAACGATGGCGAGTGTCATGGCTTCGTTGTGTTGGTTGATGAAGCAAAGTTGCACTGGCCGTAGCCCGAAAAAATTGACCTAGTTTAAGAAATCACTTTCCTTGAAATTTTTTTCTGATGCGGCTTAAAAATTCTGGGGTTATACCCAAATAAGCAGCAATCTGGTATAAGGGTACGCGTTGTTCGATGTTGGGATATTTCCGGATGAAATCCAGGTAACGTTCATCAGCCGTCTGGCTCATAGACGAGAGTACCCGGTTTTGGGAGGCAATGAATGCATTCTGAATGATAATTCTAAAAAACCGCTCCATTTTAGGGACTCTTAAATACAAATCTTCCAGGCCGGGTCTATCTATTTGCAGTAACTGGCAATCTTCCAGGGCTTCAATATATAACCTGGAGGGTGCACCAGTCAGGAAACTATACATATCTCCTACCCACCAATCTTCCACGGCAAATTGGGCAATGTGCTCTTCCCCTTTATCATTAACAGAAAATGCCCGCAAACATCCTTGGGTAACGAAAGTTTCCTGCCGGCTTACCTCTCCCTGATGAAGCAAAAATTCTTTCTTTTTCAGCCGTTTTGGTTTAAAAGCAGCTGTGAGTAAAATAATTTCTTCGTTGGTTAACGAGATGTGTTTAGACAGGTGTTGAATAAGAAGAGTATACATACGCCAGATCAATTTCAGCTACCAAGTATAGCATATATAAAGTATGTAATTTACTTTATCCGTAATAGACAGTTACTTCAAATAGCAATATCCAAGATAAAGTTGGCATGTTTAGTAAATAAAAAAATGTTTTTATTATTTACTAAACTAATAGGCATTAGCGGTTCAAGACATAACATAGTTTGAATTTTTATTGCATATATTTTAAAAGTATAACTCTCCGTTTTTAGCCACTAATAAATCAAAATTTTTATTCAATGCATGCTATGATTCTTATGTGCATGCAAAACATGTAGCTATAATAGCGACTGACCCATGTGTATAAATAAGTAATTATGCAAAAGAATATTTCTTTGATTATTTTACTGTAACGTATTAAACATTTAGCTCCCTTACTTAAATTATTCACAAATTTTCTGTTGTTTTCCTCTTATTACCGTATCAATTGAGTACTGTGGCTTATTATTGATTGTTAAATAAATTCTGCCTACATATTCTCCTATAAGTCCCAAACAAATTAAAATTATCCCATTAAAGAAAACTATTAATAAAACGATGGTTATAAATCCTTCTACCTTGTGGTCATTAAGCAAATAATCTAGCAGATAATAAATGCCTAACAAAAAAGATAATATTGAAGCAGAAAAGCCTATAAACGTGGCTACCCTTAGTGGATACACAGAATATCCGGTAACATGCTTAAGAAAAACCGATATAGATCTTAGTATATTATAATTACTTGTACCGGCATATCTTTTCTGGTGTTCCAGTTTAATCTGAACTATATTAGAAGTAACACCTAAAATTATAGCATCAATATAGGGAAAAGGCCCTTTGTATTCTAAAATTTTATCTACCACACTTCTATGGATAATTTTAAATGGAGAAAGATATAGTTCTTCTGGCTTTTTTAAGAATTTTCCAGCAAGATATCCATTTAGCTCACTACCTAAATTTTTCCAAGATTTCTGCTTTTTTTCAAGGAAAGAGCCATAACAAACATCGTTGCCTTTCTTACATGTAGTATATAGTAAGGGAATATCTTTAGGAGAATGCTGGAGATCATCATCCATGATAACAATGTATTCTCCACGGGCAAAACCAAGTCCTGCCATTATTGCATTATCTTGTCCTGCATTTTTCTTTAAATTAATTCCTTTTATCCAATGGTAGTTCCTAGTAACTTCTATGATCCTTTGCCAGCTCAAATCTTTACTTTTATCATTTACTAAAATTAATTCAAAAGGTTTGAAACCAGCTAAATGCTCATTTATGCGTTCAACTAATTCAATAACACAATCTTGCGAATTATATACTGGTATGACTATACTTATTTCTATATCTTTCATCTGAATTGAAATGCAATACTGAAGGCTGGGAAACTTACTAATAAAATGCTATTATCTAATAAGTCAAATAATTAAAAACACTGATGTAGCAAGGCATAGACCATCCGTAGATATAACACTGTTGTTAATCCACATTATTAGTATTCAATTATGCCCTTAAGCCAACTTATAAATAGTGATTATTCTTTTAATACTTTTGCAGTTTTACAAGTATGTCTTTGCCTGTTC
Source organism: Rhodocytophaga aerolata (assembly GCF_030503435.1). Taxonomy (GTDB): domain Bacteria; phylum Bacteroidota; class Bacteroidia; order Cytophagales; family 172606-1; genus Rhodocytophaga; species Rhodocytophaga aerolata. The sequence continues at coordinate 57,671 of NZ_JAUKPO010000039.1, read as the reverse complement.
TTTGTACAACTTCTATGTTAAAGTTGAAAACAAATTTTAATTTTTCAAGAGCTTCTAAAAGTGTTACTTCATTATATCTGAATTCTTCATTACCTTTTCCAACTTTTGCTGAACGTCTTGCAATATACCCTATTAAACCGCTGCTACTAGATAGGTTTTTAACGGGCTCTGAAATAATTACAACTGGAGACGAAGCTAATATGCGTGAAAATACATCCTCCAAAGTATTGTGAAAATGATACAATGAACCCATCATAATACAAATATTGCTTTCAGGTAAATTTTTAGTGGTTAGTACATTCCCTTCAATAGCTTCGTATCCTTTGGCAACAGCTTTTTTGACAAAATGCGGATTTAAGTCAACTCCCACCCATCTTACTTTACTTTTTTTACAGTGCTCTGCAATATATGTATCGCCGAAACATAATTCCAGGACGCTAGAGCCAGGTGGCAATTCTTTTAATAAATTAATAACTTCTGTAAATCTGTTATTATATTTGCCTGCATACAATATATTCATAAAAAATCTATAAATAATTATATGCCTATATATTAAACTTATTTTACCCATTTTTCTTTTGGAATTACTTTTACCAAATTCGTTATTTTTTATGCTCTATTTTAATAAGCCGTATCTTACCGGTAATGAAATTAAATATATCCAAGAAGCCATCATTAAACAAACATCAGGAAATGGCTTCTTTACGAACAAATGTCACCAGTATTTCCAGGAGAAGTATGGATTTAAGAAAGTATTATTAACGACGTCTTGCACAGATGCACTAGAGATGGCTGCCATCCTCATCAATATACATCCAGGCGATGAGGTAATTATACCTTCCTATACGTATGTTTCTACAGCAAATCCCTTTGTGTTACGAGGAGCAAAGATAGTATTTGCTGACAGTTCTCCCAATCACCCAAATATTGATGTTGATTCTATTGAATTATTGATTTCCCCTAGAACTAAAGCGCTGGTTATTGTTCATTATGCAGGTATGGCCTGCAATATGGATAAGCTCAACAAAATAGTCGAAAAATATAATATTTTTTTGATTGAAGATGCAGCTCAGGCAATTAATTCATACTATAAAAACAGGCCACTAGGCACCTTCGGAAATTTATCTTGTTTTTCTTTTCATGAAACTAAAAACATTACTTCTGGTGAAGGTGGTCTTTTAGTAATAAATGATGAAAAACTCCTGAAAAGAGCAGAAATTATATGGGACAAAGGCACTACACGAGCTTCATTTTTAAGAGGTGAAATAGATAAATATACTTGGGTAGATGTGGGTTCCTCTTACTCACCTTCAGAGATGATCGCTGCATTTTTGCTTGCCCAACTTGAAAGCCTAATGGATATCCAAAAAAGAAGAAATTATCTCTGGGAAAAGTATTATTGCAACTTACAATCATATTCCAATAATGACAGTTTTGGGTTGCCCCAAATTCCTAAATATGCCACTCATAATGCACACATCTTTTATATCACTTGTAAAAATGCCAGTACGAGAAATAATTTAATTCATTTTTTGAAAGAGAAAAATATTCAAGCTTCATTTCATTATTTGTCGCTTCATAAAAGTAAGTTCTACTCCGAAAGACACGATTGCCGAATACTGGTTAATGCAGATTTTTATACAAATTGCCTATTGAGGCTCCCCTTATATATAGAATTGACTGATCAAGAAATCAACTTTGTGACGGATAGTATCATAGAATATTATTCATTATCTAATTGACCTGACACTATCTATCCCATATATTCTATGCGTAATATACTTTTAAACAAATTACCTTACTGATGGTCTATCCATTGAGAAAGCTTGCGAATGAGCTGAATCATTTTGATTTGATTATATCTATTTTCTTCTCTATTGTATCTTTAGGAACGGCCTTATTCTACTTTATAGGCCGGTCTGGTTTTGAAACTTTTTATTCCGTTATTATTAAAACAGCTGGCTTATGTTTTTTTATATTTCTTCTTCCTGCCTTTGTTAATTTATGGAATAGTATCTATAAAAAGAAAAGCTATTCAGCAATGCCAGGTTTTACTGCCTTCATCACATTGTTTGCCCTTGTGATTCTTATTCTACTCTCATATGTAATTCCGTTTGTTGGCAACTGGCTAACCATACTTATTGTTATTATTGGCTACTCTTTCTTGGCAATGGCCAGTGTTTTAATAAGTATTAAACACAAATTTGTATACATATTGCCTGTACTATGCCTAGTGATTTTATTTATCATGTGGTTTACCGGAAGAATATATAGTGACGGGTATCACGACCCATTATTTCTCGAAAACATGGTTGTGGGTGTATTTAAGCTAGATTCCATTTTTCATTTGTCTGTTGCACAAATGATTAAAACGTATGGTATTCCTAGCACCGGACTCAATGGAACACCACAACTAATGTATCACTGGGGAAGTCATTGGCTTTTTGCGAAGCTCGCCACTCTATTGGATATTTCCATACTAGATAGCTATCATTTAGTGTATCCTGCTTTATTTTTACCGCTGTACTTCAAGTTGTCTTTGACATTTTCTTACGACGTTTTTTTATTCAAAAATTCAAATCCAGTTATAGCAACAGGAGTAGGTTTAAAATTTTGGCTCACTTTTTTTATTCTTCAAATAGGTTTTTTGCCTTACTCCTTTGTTAATAAATGGGCAGTATCAGACTCATGGATAGAATCAGAATCTTATTCAATATCTTTGGCCTTCCTTTTTATCACGCTTTCCATGTTTTTGGGTTTTTATAAAAAAATTTCAACGGACAGCCAATCTAAATTAATTCTATATATCCTACTCATTCCGTTACTTTTAGGGTTTTTGGGCTTATTAAAAGCATCTATTTTAATTTTAACAATGGCCTCCTTTTTTTATGTTTTTTTAAAACTCAGGTTATTTAAAATAACTTCCTATTCCCTCATCCTATGTTTAACACTAGTGCTGATTTATTTACTTTATAAAAGTACTATGTCCTCTTACTCCCAGGCAGAAGCTGATTTTCATCCATTTCATTTTATTAAAACGCAAGTGATTGAAGACTGGAAAGGGCTATTTTTTTATGTACATTATTTCTGGTCTATACTTTACATATTTTTGAGATTGAACGAGCAGAATATACTAGATTTCAGAAGTTTAAAAGCTGCCTACTTAGAGAATAAATTAATTGATCTTGAGTTAATTGTTATTATTGCTGTCCTTGGTTTTTTACCCGGATTCGTTTTTGATATAAATGGTGGCAGTGCTTATTATTTCTCGGATGTACAGGCCCGCATTTCAATAGCTTTATTGATAAGTTTTGTATTAATAGCACAGGTTCAAAGCAGCACAATAGTTAATAATTATATTAGAAAGTTTGCCTTACTACTTCCAATACCTTTTTTTTTGATGCTAAACAATATTTTTTCAAAATTTGAAGATGGAATTAATAGAAACTTAACCAACAGATTAAACTTTGTCAGGTCTTGTAATATGGAAACTACATACATGCAAGAGAAAACTATTGATGTTATAAGTTTTATATCTGTATATCCCAAACAGATTTTAGAAAAGATAAAAGAGTTACAAACTGCTCCGACTGAATGTCTACAAAGCAATACTTTTTATTCTGCTTTAACCCATCTGCATAAAATCTCTACTCTACCTGATAAAGAAAAAATACATAAGTTAATTTATATGCCGCAAGCACAAACATGGTTTCTCAACCCTGGGCCAGTTGAAATAAAAGCTGCTCCATTTGTAATTCCAGGTTTAACAGGAATAAGTTTAATTGGAGGCATCCCCGGTAGTGAGATCGTTCCCAAAGGCCGTTATGATTATGGATATGCAAGCTATATCAATGAACAAGATTCCATTCTATTAAAAAGTGTGTCTAATAAAGAGCTGTGTGAGTACCTTGCCTACAAAAAAATACGTAATAAAGATGTATTAATTTTAAATCATAGCCTCTTTATAACAGATACTATAAAATGCTTAAAATAATTTTTGGTTGATCATTTTTATCTTATAATTATTAAACACTACTGATTTCTCCAATAAAGAATGAAGCAAAACTGTAAGAAGTATTCGACTTAGATCAAAATTTATCCTCAGATTAAATTTGATAAATAAGTCTATTAAAAGATAAGCCGTAGCTATGTAGTATAGATAGCTCATGATAAATTCCATGATGCCGTGATTGAAGCTTTGTCTAAGAATTAAATACGATAGAAAGCTTTATATTCTCAAAGAGCAGAATGTAAGAATTTATGAAACGTATCAGCTGCTAGGTACAGCAAGGATAGCCTAAAGCTCAGGTTATCAGCTATATTGTTATTATATTAGTATGAAAAAAAGTAAAAGCATAGTAGATTAAACCAATTTAGCTAAGAAGAGATTTTTTTAAGATTTTTGTATTAACCTTTGTATTTTGTTTTAATAATGAATTAACAATCAAGAGCCTTCAGCGGGCATATAGGGAGGAATTTGCAAGTGGCAGCTCAGGGCTTTTCCGATTCCTTCCGGAGAAGCGACAAAATCCGGATGATCTTTTGAAACAACTTCTGCCGGCATCCCTTTAAATTGAGCAGTTATGGGGTGCTGCACCAACACAAGCCCTCCATGGTTTTCTATTTCTTGTACCCCTTGTAAGCCATCGGAGCCAGTGCCAGAAAGAATAACCCCAATAGCCCGGTGCTTTACATCTCTGGCTAATGAAATAAAGAAATGATCAATTGAACGGTTGATTCTATCATCCTGCTCTCTGAGCTGCAAATGAAATTTACCACCTTCCAGGGTAACTTCGTAGCCCGGAGGTAACAAGTGCAGGCAATTGGCTTGTGGGCTGTCTCCCTGCCTAATCCATTGGACGCGTAAACTTGTGGATGATTGCAGCAGTACATCTAAGCGGCTATTGCTTCCGATAGGTAAGTGAGCAATCAGCACAAAGGAAGCATGATCAGAATTTGACAAAGATTCCAACAGCTCTTTTAAAGCTGGCAGGCCACCGGCAGATTGGCCGATAGCCACAATATAAAAGTGGTCCAGTTGAACCATAATAGTAGAGATAATTAAGTAAATTCACCACAAAGCCTTGCACCTATGGATATCAGCAATACGCACAACGCTGCTCCCAGGTTTAAAAAACAGGTAGGCTACATAAGCTTTTTACAGGTGGAAGGCAGATGATTTGCCATAGATTGCAAATAGTCATTTTTTCTGCTATCTTTTTGTAGCTTGCGTTGGTTCATCTGTATACTACTTGTACTGGCTGACTAACAAGCAAAACCTGATTTTTCTTTATCAGCCTGAAACTACTTACTATTAATGCCTTACCCATGAAAGCACAGAAGCACATCACCAGGAAAGATTTTTTGCTCCAAGCAAGTATGCTGGGTGTAGCCACAGCCCTAACGCCAGCAACTTTGCAGGCGACTAGCCCACCTATAGCTGATAAGAAAATACGTGTAGGTGTTATCGGATGCGGAAGTGTCTCTAATATGTATCTGCCCCACCTCTCCAAATCGGCTTATGTAGAACTAGTGAGCACCTGTGATATTATAGTGGAGCGAGCCGCGAAGGCAGCTCAAAAATACAGCATTCCCAACCAGTATCCCTCTATTGAAAAAATGCTGGCTGGCGTGCCTTTCGATTTACTGGTTAACCTCACCGATATGCAGGAACATGGCCGTTTGAATAAAATAGCCCTGGAAGCTGGTAAACATGTATGGAGTGAAAAGCCCCTGGCCAATACCTATGCGGAAGGAAAAGCACTGCTGAAACTGGCTACACAAAAAGGCATACGCATCTGGGGAGCCCCGGCTGTAGTAAATAGTCCGCAGTTTGCGTTTATGGCTAAAGCTATTCAAGGAGGGAAGTTAGGAAAAATTGCCGCAGCACATGGGCATTATGGACACCTGGGTCCGGAATGGTCGGCCTTCTTTTATGAGGAAAATGGCGGTAGTATGCCCGATCTGGCTGTTTATAATCTGGCATCTATTACTGGCCTGTTAGGGCCGGTGAAGTCGGTTGTAGCGATGCTCAATGTTATTACACCTACCCGAAAGGTAGAAAACCGCCCAAATCCTGTGAAGGTAGAAGCCGAAGATAATGCCATGATTCTGATGGAACACGCCAGTGGGGTACTCTCGCATGTACAAAGCGGGTTTAATTACTTTGACCCCTATGGCCATGAAGGCAAAGGACAAGAAAAGCCTACCATTTCTATTGTAGGCACCAGCGGAAATATGCACCTGATTGGCTACGACTGGGCACCGTTTGGCGTAGATATGGCTACAAAAGAACAGGAACAAACCACAAGGCATGTCACCGATGCTAAAACCTATGTCTGGCAGGAAGGAGCTTCTGTTATTGCCGAGTGTATGGCCACGGGAAAAGAGCCATTCATCCAGGCGGAACATTCGCTTCATGTACTGGAAATTATTGAAGCTGCCCGGGAGTCACAAGCCAGTGGCAGAAGAATTTCTTTGCAGTCAACTTTTAAATGGCCTATAGCCGTATAGGAACTAATGCAAGAAGATTAGGATAAGAAATACCAGGCAACTACTATGTATGTCTGCTGATCAATTAGCGGTCTGCCAATACTTCTTGTACAGATGTCCATTGAATATCCGGGTACCGCCCATTATCCAGTGGCTCTAGTTTGGCGAGCCCGCTAAACATATTGCGCAGGTACTGCATACCTTGCCAGGGTGGAAATACGTCGTCTTTCATCGGAAATAGCGCCCGAGTAACCTTTATTAGCCTGCCGAAACCTTTCAAGCTGCCTGCTTTAAACAGTTTAAATTTCTTATTATTTGCTTCGCTTGCCGCTTTTGTTAACCCTCTGGCACTGATTACATCCCCGGCAATACGCAGGTAACGTGGCGTGGAAGGGTCCAGGGCAGCAGCGGCAGTAAAAGCCGCTGTATCATCAATGGTAGTAAAATCTAGCGGCTGGTCGGCATTTTCCCAATAGACTACTCTTTTTACCGGAGAAAGAATTACTGGTGCTTGTCCGGTAAGCAGGTCAGTGAACATTCCGTTCAGCACAGAGGTGGCAGCAATGGGTGCTTTGTCGAGCCGCTGTTGAAATTCACGACGAAGGTCAAGATTGCGGTTGGTTCCCTGGGGCACTTTGGTAAAATCGATGGCAAAGTCAGAAGGAATAAAACGTGGAACGCCCGCTTCCACAGCCGCATTGAGCAAAGCGGTTTGCGCGTCTACAATTACTTCCCGCAACCCAGACAAGGCAGAAACAACACAAGCAGCGCCTTGACAGGCCTTAGCCAATGCAACAGCATTGGTAAAATCTACTTCCACAACGGAGGCTCCTACCCTCTGTAAATCTCCAACTTTTTCACTGGTACTTCCTGTACGGACCAAGGCCCGCACCTGGGCTCCACGTTCCAAAAGTGAGCTGGCTATGCGGCTGCCAAGTTCACCGGTTGCGCCGGCCAGTACAATCAATGGTTTATCTGCGTTGGAACTCTTATTCAATGCCATATAGTACGTAGTAGAAATTTTACAACGTATAACTATAGAGGTAGGAATATTGTTTAGAAACTGTACACTTTACCGGTATGTAAGACGACAGTTTGCAGAGGTTGGCATTGTTTGCTATTGATACGTTCTTATAAAAACGGGAATGGCCGGCGGAGAAAACTTCCCGACCATTCCCGTTTTTCATCAGTTTTTATACCTTCTACTATTACGTAATCAATAAATAAACTGTAGGATTTGAATGAATTGGAATCTAAATGTAAATGTAGGTTAATCATCTACGGCTTGTTCTACTAGCTGGCGGAACATCCAGCTGGTTGGGTCATCTACCGGACCTTGGGTTTGCTTTAATATTATGCCGATGATCTTTTCTTGGGGGTCAGCAAAATATTGTGTGTTGAAATAGCCTCCCCAGGAGAATGTACCGGCACTTCCTTGTCCGCCCGAGGCCTCTCCCTTCTCAGTTACGATGCCAAAAGCCAATCCGTAATAAGCATTGTCGCCCCCATACAAACTGCCTGTCTGGTTACCCATCATAGATTGAATGGTTGTGCGGCTTAAAATACGCACGCCATTTAACTCTCCTTCGTTCAGGTACATTTGTAAAAACGTGGCATAGTCTTTTGCCGTGCTGCTTAGCCCGGCTCCGCCGGAAAAAAACCGCTTCGCTCCTTTTACCGGATATTGAGGATCATAAAAGGTAGTAGGATAAGCGGTCCATTTGCTTCCTTCTGCCTTTTGGATAGAAACCAGGCGGCTTGCTTTATCCTGAGGCAAATAAAACCAGGTATCGTTCATTCCTAAAGGTTCAAACAGATGCTTCCGCAGATACACATCGAAAGGCTCTCCGGAAACAATCTCTATCAAATAACCTAATACATCCAGGCCTTCACTATAGGTATATTTCTCCCCGGGATTGTGATGCAAAGGTAGCTTTGCCAGTTTCTTCACACTCTCTTCAATACTTATATTTTCAGTTGTAAACAAGTCGGTAACACCGGCTTTTTTATAGATCATTTTAAATCGTTCGTCTCCATCAATTTCGCCATAGCCGATACCTGAGGTATGGGTAAGCAGTTGGCGGATAGTAATTTCCCCGGTAGCTGGTGTAGTGGTATACGAAGTATCCTGGTAGCGGAAGGTTTTGAGCACTTGCGGATTTTTAAACTCCGGAATGTATTTGGAAATAGGATCATCCAGCCGGAATTTGCCCTGTTCCCATAGCATCATCACGGCTGTAGAGGTAATGGCTTTTGTTTGTGAAGCAATGCGGAAAATATCATCCTTTTTGAGCTGCCGGTTGCTCCCATTATCGGCCATACCAAAGGCTTTGTGGTACACGATTTTTCCATTGCGGGCAACCAGCGCAACTACTCCGGGAAGTTTTCCTGAAGAAACGACCTGCTGGCACATGCTGTCGATGCGGGCTAGCCGCTCTTTGGACATGCCTGCACTTTCAGCCGATGCTTCTTTTAAGAGAGGAGATTTTTTACTGGATTTGGTTTGTGCATTTGCCAGGCAGGAAATAGCCAGCAATAAAAAAGTAAGTGTTTTTTTCATGCGGAACACAATCGTAAATAAGGAAATAAGTAGGTTAAGAAAATGTGGTAAAAAGCCAATATAAAGAAATATTACCAATTACATGCAAGCTGGTTATTTGAATCCGATTACAGTTAAGGCATCAAACTCTGGCGAAACTTCATCTGATTGGTGTTTGTGTTGAATAGCTTTGAAGCCTGCCTGTAGAAAAAGTTCTTCTACCTGAGGTAGTTCATAACAGGTAAATCCGTATTGGGTAAAGGCATGGTTTTTCATGGTACTAGCCGTCCGTATTCCGATACAGCCCATCCCGCCTGTTCGGAGAACCCGGTACAGTTCCTGCAAGGCACCCAGAGGATCATCTATAAAATAAATTGTATTCAAAGCAAAAACCTTGGTGAAGGTGTTATCCGCATAAGGGATTGCCGTAATGTCCCCCTGAACAATCGCTAGTTTTCCGGCTTCAATTAGGGTAGCGTACCTGTAGCTGGCTGCAAGAATCATATCTTCAGAAAAATCTACGCCAGCTACCCATCCATCAGAGGCTAACTCAACTGTTTGTGCCAGGAATTGCCCGTGGCCAAAACCTATCTCCAGCACCCGGTCAGTTGGTTGGATGTCCATTAGCTGGAATGCTTGCTGGTAGAGAAAGGCATTATTCTGACTCATCTTTTCTGCCACCAGTTTACCTAATTCGCCGGTTGGTTTTCTGAGCTGGGCAGCCAGCTCCTGGTCAGTAATTCCCTTGTTTGCCATACATATTGGTAGTTTAGATTTTGTGCCTGCTTCAGCCTGAGTAGTTGCCGGCACCTGGCCTGAATATAGCCAGGAATACTAAATTTACCTTCTGGGAGAGCAGATAAATCTTTACAAGCAAAGGTATACTAGCCGTCCGCTAAGCGTATCCAGGTAGGCGCATGATCGCTTGATTTTTCCCAGCCACGTACCTGATGGTCTACAGCTGCTTCGCTGAGCCGCCCGGCCAGTGCAGGACTTACTAATAAGTGATCTATCCGCAAGCCGGCATTGCGGCCATAGGCATTCCGGAAATAGTCCCAGAAGGTGTATATGGGTTGTTGTGGATGAAATTTCCGCAGAGAATCCGTCCAGCCCTGGGCTAATAATTGCTGGTAGGCCTGGCGCGTTTCAGGCCGGAACAAGGCATCTTCCAGCCATCGTTCCGGTTTATATACATCCAGCTCAGTGGGTATAACATTGAAATCACCGGCCAGTACCGCAGGTATATTCTGTTTTATCAGCTGGGCTGCGTGGGTTTTCAACCGTTCAAACCAGCGTAACTTATAGTCGAACTTAGGTCCGGGAGCCGGGTTACCATTTGGCAGGTAGAGGCACCTAATTAAGATTCCATTCACTCTGGCTTCGATATACCGGCTTTGTGAGTCATCAGGATCTCCGGCTAGGCCGCGCCTCGTTTCTTCTGCTGGTATATGGGGTGTCAGGATTGCTACGCCATTCCAGCTTTTCTGGCCATGCCAGATGGCTTCGTAGCCAGCTTCCCGAATGGCTTCCAGGGGAAATTTTTCCTGGGGTGCTTTTAATTCCTGCAGGCAAACCACTGCTGGCTTTGCTTGTTCCAGCCATTGAAGTAATACAGGTAAGCGGGCATTGATTCCATTTACATTATAGGTAGCAATTTTCATCCGGTTAGGTGTTGGTTAATTTGCTTACGAAAAGGTGGGAATGGTGGCTGCCTCATTCCTCCATAAAATTCAAATTTCTACGGCACAGCCCCCTGAGAAAGGATTATTTTACTAATAAACTAATTGGAAACAAGCTAAAAAAAATGTAGGTTACTCTAAACAAAATCCTATGCAAAGAAGAACCTTTGTTAAATCACTTATCATGTCCGCTTCTACTATGCATTTAGCTTCTACCATGTCGGCAACACCACAAAACAAACCCCTCGGTGCACAATTATGGACCATACGCGAATACCTAAAAAAAGATTTAACCGGCTCATTGGCTAAACTTGCCAAGCTAGGCTACAACGAACTAGAACTTTTTGGCTATGACGGAACCTATTGGGGAAAAACGCCGAAAGAGTTCAGCAAAATCTGCAGCGACCTGGGCCTAAAAATTATCAGTGCCCATTATGAAACAGGCCGGATAGATAAAGCAAAGGGAAGTTTGAAGTATGGATGGGACAAAGCGGTGGAAGATGCAGCGATGATGAACATTCCTTACATGATTTGTGCCTGGCTATTTAAAGAAGAACGTACCAGCCTGGATATGTACAAAGAGTTGATTGAGATGCTCAACAAATCCGGAGAAGCCTGCCGGAAAGTCAACATTCAATTTGGCTATCATGGCCATAACTTTGAGTTTCCGCCCATCGATGGGGTAGTTCCCTATGACATGATTCTTCAGCAAACGGACAAGGAACACCTGATTATGGAAGCGGATCTTTTCTGGATTACTAAAGCCGGTGTTGATCCGGTGGCGTACTTTAAAAAATACCCTGGCCGTTTTCCCTTATGGCATGTAAAAGATATGGAACGTGGATCGGAGCAATTTGCCGAAGTGGGCCATGGCATTATTAACTTTGACCGGATTTTTGCCGAACGTACCACCGCCGGATTAAAACACTGGTTTGTGGAGCAGGATCAAACAAGCCGGGAGCCGTTCGAAAGCCTTGCCATGAGCCGGGACTATATTATGAAAAAGAACTACTTGTAAGGTATACACTAGCCTCTAAGCTACCGTTTTTTTGTATTTGCAGGGAAGAGGCAATAGTTCTCTTCCCTGACGTTACCTCAACCTGATCTGTCCCTGGACTTCCATACCATTACTGGCATTGCTAAAATAACTACAACCCGTATTGCTGTGAAGATGGTTGTAACCTCACGTATGTAGGAATTTTACCAAGCATTCACCTAGCAACTAGAGGCAATTCAGCATATTGCTGCATACCTATACAATTGCCGGCAGCCTTTCACTTACTGGCTAGATACATCCGGTGTTGTAGTAGCCTGTTTGCTAAATCTATTCTCATTTATCAACCCATTTAAATTACATGCTATCACATTTAGTGTACGTGAGCACAAGAAAAGCTTCTTGTACTCCTCAAGAAATTGAAAAAATACTTGCCTCTTGCAAGAAAAACAATCCTTCTATGAATGCCACGGGTGTGCTGTTGTATTCTAAAGATAAGTTTATTCAATACCTGGAAGGCGATTCCAAGGAAATAGTAGCCTTGTATGACAAAATAAAACAAGACCACCGGCATGAAAAAGTGATGATGGTTTCGTATGGTCCGATCAAAGAAAAAGCTTTTCCAAGCTGGCATATGGCAACCAAACAAGTGGCTCAACAGGATATTGAATTCCGCACAGGTATCACAGCCGAAGACAAAAAAATATTCGATCAAGTGCTTAATGGCACCGAGCAGGGTGGCACGAAAGTGGTAAATCTATTGAAAAAGTTCTTCTAACAACCGACTACCCGTATAGAGCTGGCTGCTTTGTACGGGTATTTTTGTGCCTCCCCAAACCATATGCAGTGGTGCCTTTTTCCAGCCGAACAAACACCATTTCGTATCCAGCTCTTGACACACATCCACTCCATGCAGGAACGGCCGGTGAGATAGTAAACAGATTTATTTAGTATCCCTTAGGTAAACTACTTCTTTTCCGTAATTTGCCGGTTGAAACTATTTTACCCGCCTAACCAGCCTACTTACTATGAATTACAGAACACATCCTGCATTAAAGGATACGGCACCGAGTAGCCCATGAAAAAAATAAATTCTCTCTTAATTGTAGATGATGATCAGATTAGTAACCTGATTACTAGTATGCTTTTCGCCGAGTTACATGCACATACCCATATCCGGATAGCCGAAGATGGGCAGCAAGCTCTGGAAGAAATCAAAGATTGTTTAGATAATGACCAGAATTGTCCGGATGTGATATTTCTGGATTTAGAAATGCCGGGTATGGATGGGTTCGAGTTTTTGGACAAGCTGGAAGAGATCAACAAAAATCATTTGCCGGTTATCTTACTAACAAGTTCTGTACACACCAGAAATAAAGAAAAAGCAGGTAATTACCGGGTAAAAGCATTGATAGAAAAACCTCTTACCGAAGAAAAAATACAACGTTTACTGCTGCAGCTTTCTATATAAACCAACCTAATGATTTCTGGTGAACTTTTCGTCTGGTGTGGTTCTGTGTATTCACCAGTCCGGACAACTGGAATGACCTAGTCAGATTAGCTTTGGTAGGTTATAACAACGTTGCCTGTCTTTTCGCCTGTTTCTACATAGCTAAAGGCTTGGGCTATCTCTTGCATCCTATATATGCGGTCAATAACGGCCGTAAATTTACCTTCTTCCAGCAATTTTTTAATCAAAAGTACAGTTCTTTTGCAATTGGATGGGAAGGGAAATATCACTTTTTTGCCGCCAACCATGGGTGTAACCAGGGCCAATAAAGGATTTTGTATATGCGGGCCTAATTCGGAGGAGATGTATATACCTCCTGGCTCTAGTAAAGGCTTACACCTGGCAAAAGTACTCTTGCCAACCGCATCAAAAATGTAATGAAATTTTTCGCCTGATCTGGTAAAATCCTCTTTCATGTAATCGATTACCCGTTCGGCACCCAGAGATTCCACCAGGGCTAGATTTTTTGTTGCACATACAGCCGTAACCCTGGCTCCGAAATACTTTAGCAGTTGGACTGCGGCCGAGCCGATAGCCCCAGAAGCCCCGTTCACCAGTGCCTTTTCTCCAGCTTTCAAATTCACCTTATTCAGCATGTTATAGGCATAATGGGCTCCCTCCAGACTTGCAGCGGCTTGTTCATAGGATATGGGAGCCGGAATAGTAGCCATCGCCCGGTCTTGCGCAAGGGTTATATACTGGGCATGCGAGCAAACACCCAGATCATCAAATCCAAAAACCCGGTCGCCTACCTTGAAATCAGTAACCTGTGTGCCAATAGCTTCTATGATACCGGCAAAATCGGTTCCCAGCACTGGCTTGCTGGGCTTACGCAATCCGGTAAAAAAACGCATAATAAATGGCCTGGCCCTGAGCATGGCACAGTCTGTCCGGTTAACTGTGGTGGCTTGTACCCGGATAAGCACTTCATTGGCTTGCATGGCAGGTTTTTCTATTTGCCTGACCTGGAGCACACTAGGTGGCCCATATTGTTCATAAACGGAAGCAGTCATCCTATTTATACTAGGCATGGAAACATCCATAATCAAGAGCTAACAGGGTTAACAAACCGTAGGAAAAGCCAAGGTTTATTGATTGGTCTTGAGCAAAGATACTAGAACCCTAAGGTGTTGCAAGACTTTCCTTAGGAAAGGCAAATTCACTGGCTGACTGGTAGTTCCTTTGGCGAAAATAACAGCTATCTTATAGAACAGGCCGAAAGCAATTGCAGACAGTAAATGATCTAATTTCTATGATTAGATATATTACGTCAAGCAACACATTCACTGACCCATGATTTTATTTGGCCGTAAAAAGAACGGCATAGGCGGATGGCAGACTCTTGAGCGGCTTAATTTGTACATCTTTGAAATAAACCTCTGCTGCTTCGCTTTGTAATTGAATCTGGCCTTTGGTTAGCGGTACGTCTTTGCCATTTTCTACATACCGGGAGTTCTGCAATACCATTACAACCTGCGAATTAACCAGGTGTACGCTTTTGTCCTGGTAGCAAAGCAACTCTAGTTCGGTCCATTCTCCGGCAGGGCTTTCGTGGTTTTCGCTTCGCATACAGTAGCCTCCCTGGCTTGTCTCCCGGCCAAAAGGTAAAAACGGTTGCGTTGTGCAGGCTACACTACTCATGACTCCTTCGGAAAGGTAGGCTTTTATATCTATAGCCGAGTTGGCGATGCTCCAGTAATCGCCCATATGCCCCTCCATAATCTGAAATTCCTGGGACAGCTTCCAGGCTCGCCAGTAATCCACGCCACTCTCGCCAATAGAATGATAAAGAATACCAGAGTCTTTGAGTTTATTGGTGCGGGGCTCATATTTTTTATCTCCCCATTTAACTTTCAGCTTCAGGTGATAATTTTCGTATGACTGTTTGGTAAACACTGACCCATAAATTTCTCCACTGATTTTCAGCACTGGTTGCCCGTTTTCCTGAATCATGGAGAATACCTTTTTTGCATTCGTATTATAGCCAATAGGCTCAATCAGCGCCCCATTTTTATCTCTAGGTGGCTTACCCTGGTAGTCTGGTGTATGACTAAAACTCAAGTACATTTCCCAGTTAGTGAGTTTCTCGTCTAAGAGTGATGTCCATTCATCTTTCTCTTTCCAGGAAGATAACAGAACAAAAAGCAGAAGGGGGAAGAAACCGTTTTTTATAATCTTTGCCATATAAAATTTATCTATATGGCTCAAAGGTAATCCGTAGTTTGGGCGCAGCTCTTGTAAAAATTCATCATAAAATGGTAGTTTCCTTGCCTTCCTATGATATAGCCCCTTTTTCCGTAGGGTAAGATGCCCAGAAAGCAATATATTACTGAATTGAGCGTATGCGGATATTCCGCCATTTCATCACAAAAGGACCATTGTTCTCAATGCCGTGCATTTGCAAGCCGATAAAGCCTTTCGGGTGCGTTTTGTAGATTTCTTCATTTGTCAGATCTTCCACCGGTTGTCCGTTTACCCAGGTCTGAATACGTGGCCCTTTCGCAACAATGCGCATTTTGTTCCAGCCGTCGTTGTGCAAATGATGGTGCCCGTTCTGGATTTTCTCTTCTGACGAAAGCCAGCCAGTACCTAAAGCCTCTCCGTAAATAAGACCGGTAGTTGGCGTACCTGGCCGGTGGTTGCGTTGCATTTCTACCTGCGGGCCATGCACCCGGCCTGCCCGGTTTGTGTATCCCTCTCCCACAGTGACAGGTTTCACCTGGGACCGTATCTGAATACCGGAATTGGTTACGCTGTCTACCATTACTTCCAGCTCCAGTTCAAAATCAGCAAACTCCCTGGTGGTGCATAGAAAAGAATTTTCACTACCTTCCGCTGTTCTGCCTACCAATACACCCTCTTCTACAGTATACGTATGCGATCCGTTCATATGCACCCAGCCATCTAAGGAGGTTCCATTAAACAGGCTGATCCACTCTTTGCCCAGTAGCTCATCAGCCGGGGCTTTTGCTTCCTCTTCTGGAGAGTGCAAGGCAAAAGCAATAACGGAATCACCGGTTTTGGTAGCATTTTTACCTCCGCCACCTGCCACTATTACCAGGTATTGTTTCCCATCTAGCATATAGATACTGGGTGTAGCATACCCAGCCGCCGGCAATTGATATTTCCATAAGAGCTTACCGGAGTGAGCACTAAAAGCCCGTATTTTTTCGTCGGGGGTGGCAGCAATAAAAACCAGGCCACCAGCCGTAGCTACTGGTCCGCCAAAATTTTTAGCTCCTGTATTCCGGATGCCTTTGGCAGCCAGCTCGGGGTATTCGCCTAAAGGAATTTTCCATAAAATATCTCCTTTAATCAGATCCACCGCATTAAGTGTTCCCCAGGGTGGAGAAATGGCCGGTGCACCATAGGGATCTGTAAAAAAGGGGATTTGTACCGAGTACCGAACCTTTGCCCCCTGCATCTTTACCTCTTCACTGCCAGTGGTAGTACTTTTAAGAAAGCTGATTAAAGCATTTATTTCCTGACTGGAGAGTTGCGGGAAAGAAGGCATAATTCCTTTGCCCTGTTGCAGGATCGTCCGGATCTCTTCTTCATTCTTCTGTATGTTAACCAGTGAAGGAAATACAGGAGGATTGCCTTGTTTGTTTGTCCCATGGCAGGAAGTGCAATTTTTGTTATAAACCACCATCCCATGACTTACCGGATCGGATTTAGCTAGTTGTGTATTGTCATAAAACACACTTAATTTATTAATTGAAGGGGCTTCATTGGCGTTTACGTACAACACGTTTACCGAAGGGTCGAAAGATGCCCCACCCCACTCTACGCCTCCCTGATGGCTGGGCATAGTAATGGTACCTTGTAAAGATGGCGGTGTATAGATAAAGCCTGTTTCGTATTTTTTGAATTGCTCCAAGGCCTTTGCATACGATTCTGGCGTAACCCTGGTCAAATCCGCTTCATGCAGCGATAAACGGACTAATGGTGGCGGCTTCAGGGGAAAAGGCTGGGTTGGCCAGGTTTGTTCGCCAGGTACTTTAGAAGTAGGCACTGGCATTTCTACGACTGGGAACAGGGGTTCGCCAGTATCCCGGTCTAATACAAAGGTTAAGCCCATTTTGGTGAGTTGCACAACGGCATCCCTGGTTTTTTTGCCAGAAGTTAAGGTAACCAGTATAGGAGCCGGTGGGTTATCGAAATCCCATATATCGTGGTGAACTGTCTGATAATGCCATTTGCGCTGTCCGGTTTCGGCATCGAGGGCTATCACACAGTTGCCAAACAAATTCATGCCTTTGCGGAATCCTCCATAAAAATCATTGGCCGGCGATCCGGTAGCAAAAAACACCCATCCTCTTTCTTCATCCAGGGAGAAACCACCCCAGGGATTGGCCCCTCCGTATACTTCTCCGTCTACCCATTCCCAGGTATCGTACCCTACTTCTCCTTTTTGTGGGATGGTATGAAAAATCCATTTAAACTCACCAGTAACCGCATCATAGGCACGTACATGTCCGGGCGTAGAGGTATACTCTTCCGGTACTCTGGATGTAACAATAAGAAAGTTTTTATAGATGATGCCTGGCGTTGTTACTTCAATAGAAGCAGTGGAAGCCTCAACTCCTATGTTTTGCCGCAAGTCAATAAAACCTCCGTTTCCAAAAGTAGTAATCACTTTGCCGGTTCTGGCATCCAGGGCATATACCCGGTTGTTCACATAATGAAAAATCCGTTTGCCTTCTGCCCCTTGCCAATACGTAACCCCACGGCTCCGTCCCCTGAACGCCTGTTTATTTTCGGTGTATTGCGCAGCGTCAAACACCCATACTTGTTTTCCAGTGGCGGCATTTATTGCCACGGCATCGAGTTTTCCGGTTGTAAAATACAATAGTCCATCCACCAAAATCGGGTTGCTGTACATGGAAGGCCCCTTGAAATCGCCAGTATGGTATTCCCAGACTTTCTGTAGCTTATGTACATTTGCGGCATGGATCTGGGCAAGTTCAGCGTATTGGTTTGCCTTTTTATCGCCCCGGTAAATAGCCCAGTCCGTATAATTATCAAGCGGGTCTTTATAGGTGGGTGTAGGTTGCTTAGGTGTATTTTGTACAGCAGGTGGTATAGTAGCCGCCTGACCTGAAACTGGTTGTTGCTGGGAACCTGGAGCCTGGCACGATGCTACACATAGCATATAGACAAGCGCCAAAAAAAATGTTGTTGCTTTCATAAAATATGTACTAAAAGAGAGTATTCTGCCAGATATGCCAGCAATCTTTTTCTATAGCTGAGCAAAAATCAGTTTACCTCTTGGTAATTTTTTTCTAACAATAATAGCTGATAATCTTAATCAAAACATAGCTTCTGCCTCACTCCTCCTGACTGCTGATAACACATGTAGGACTTCTCACTACTCCTCACAACTATAGGCTTTCCACTGCCGGGTAAGCTCTGTACTATTTAACACACCAGTATAGACCACCAGCCGGTACCGGAAAACAGCACTTTTCCCCTTTTCAATTTTCCAGTCGCCTAGAATTTGTCTGGAGGGTCCAATTCCGAGTTCATTATCTACCCGCCACGGGGTTGGAAAAGCCGCATTCTCCGGATGGTCGAAAATGGCAATATGAGCCAGGTCGTTGCGGCCTTCCACTTGTATGCCTATATCTGTCCATATCGCACGTTGGCCCTCTGCTTCCTGGTTACGCTGTCCGGCTGCATTCATTACTTCACCATGAATGCCCTTATACCAAGGCATGCGCAGAAACAAGCCTCCTACATAAAACTTCGCGATCTGCACATCCATTTTAGCCTCTCCTTTCCATTCCAGATCCAGTATGTATTGTCCGTGCTGCTGCTGCATAGCCCAGGTTTGGGTTTCGGTTAACAAAGGTTGTTTATTTGCGTCCAACAGATGGTATACTGTTTTCCATTTCACCTGATTGCCTGTGGCTTGTACTACGGCTTCAGAAACTTTTTGCCAGTAATTGTCTTTCCAGTTCATAAAATAGTCGCGGCCGTTTACTTCTTTTAAGCCCCAGTAAAGTCCTGTCTGGTGTTTATGGTGGTCTGGGCTGAACTGCGTAAGAACACCTTTGCCATCTGGCGCGGCAATGGGATGGATATAGGGCCTGGTATTTTCCTGGGCCTGCTGGGTCAGGAGGAGCCGGTTTTCTTTTACATCTTTAATACGGAAGCTTCCGGTTGCTTCCGTAAACTCAACTGTTAATTCATCTTGCAGTAAGCCTTTTTCTCCGGGTTGCTTATGTATGGGTTGTGCATGCCGGCATCCAACCAGCAAGAGCAAGCAGAAAGTAAGCAGGCTAACAAATGGTATAGAATAATGCATCGTACTATTCAAGTAATTTACTTCCCCACAAGTTTATCAGCTTCTAACTGGTGAAGAATAATCCGTTTTGCAGGTAAATCAACCGGCGGACAAAAGCGAATTACTAAAATATGTAGAGATATGCAATCATCCAGACAGAAACTACGCAACAATTATCAACAAAGGTTAGTAGTATTTTTTACAATAACTGGCACTTCTGTATCCACCTGTATTTTAAATGTTCAAATACCAGGCCTATATAATGGTAGAACTGCTGGCTACTTTAGGTTCTAAAAATTGTTTTTCTTTTAGGCAACCCTTCTTCTGGCAGTTACGTCATGGGGCAAATTTAATTCAGTGCAGATAGCTGGCCATTATCTGCTGCAGGTATTTACTCCGGAGTGTTTATTTTTCTGTTGACTGACTGCTGCGCCTTTCCTTTTGTCTGGCGCAACAGCCCTGGTACATTCATTTATTTTCAGACTAAAATCCCTCAGTATTTATGAAACCTATCTCCTACTTCCGGTTACTGTATGCTCCTGCCTTTTTACTTGTGGCCTTTTTCTTGTTTGCTGCCTGTGATAAAGACGACGAACCAGAAATTACTTCCCTCCAACTCCGCAACGATCCTACGCTAGGGAGTTACATGGCTGATTCTGCTGGTAGAACCTTGTATGTATTTTCCAGGGATGTAAGCGGACAAAGTTTGTGCAGCGGCTCATGCCTCACCGCCTGGCCAGTGTTTTACAGTGGTACGCTGCGATTACCAAAAGAATTAAATGCAACAGATTTCGCAACTATTACCCGAAGCGATGGTTCAAAACAATCTACGTTTAAAGGATGGCCCCTGTATTATTATGACCAGGACCTTGCGGCAGGAGATGTAAAGGGAGAGAATGTAAATAATGTCTGGTTTGTGGTTAATCCGGATTTTAAGCTGATGATTGCCCGGCAAGGCACCGATCTGTACCTGACAGATATGGATGGCAGAACCCTGTATACGTTCAGTCCGGATGGTGTCAATCAGAGTACTTGTAACGGCCCATGTTTAGCCAACTGGCCGGCATTTCTGGCCGAAAACTTTAAGATGCCCTCCCTGCTCAGTTCTACCGATTTCCAGACCATTACTCGTTCCGATGGAGCCAAGCAACTTTCTTATAAAGGTAAACCCCTGTATTATTTTGTAAATGACAGCCAACGGGGAGATATCAAAGGCAAAGATGTAGGCAATGTCTGGTTTTTAGCTACTCCTTAATGACCATCAGGTCCAGAACTGCCTGCTCTGTATTGGGGACCACTATTACCGGAAGTTTATGCGTAGCACATGAACTTCCGGTTTTTTATGGTTGTAGACTAACAGCTGTAAGCAAATTCTGTGTATCTTCTTGGCTATAGAAAACCTCTCCCTTATCATGAAATATGCAGCTATTCTTTTGTTGCTGTTAGCTTACCCATTCAGTGCCCTGGCTACCTGGTCTATTATTATGGCAGACCCAATCAGCAAGAAAATTGGTATTGCCGGGGCATCCTGCACCTATAATTGCTATGGTATAGGCAAGATTGTTCCGGGCAAAGGGGCCATAGTGGTACAAGCCATGAGCAACAAATGGGCACGGGAAAAAGGCGTACACATGCTATTGGCCGATGCTTCACCGCAGGAAATCATAGATGCCCTCACCGACTCTATGTATGACCCCGAACAGCAGCAATATGGAGTAGTGAGCTTATTATATGTAACCGCACCAAGGACATATACCGGCTCAGCCACTCACCCCTTTCAAGGCACCTTAACAGCTCCCGGTGTGGCCATACAAGGCAATACTCTGGCTACTGAACAAGTGGTACAGGCCATAATGAAAGCTGTTGTACAAGGCCAACAAAATCAGTTACCGCTGGAAGAGATTCTGATGCTTGCTCTGGAAGCCGGCTCTGCAGCAGGTGGAGATAAACGTTGTGGCGAGCAGCGGGCCACCAGTGCATTCCTGATGGTTGCCAACCTAATGGATAAACCTAAAAGAGTTTCCCTGGACCTGCAGTTTTTTGGTCAGAAGAAAGGAGGCATGAATGCCGTTACCTTGCTGCGAGGTAAGTATGAGAAGTGGAAGAGTAAGCATGGAGGTTTATAAGTTTGCTTTATCCAATGAGAAGCAAGCCAAAATGGAAGCAAACCATGGTAAATTTATAAATGAATATCTCTTCTGTTGTACAGCTACTTACCTGATACCTTAAAAGGATACAATTAATTCTATATTTTTTCTCGTATTCTGTCTGAGTTTCCTTTCTTTTTCTTTAATTTAAGAAATTTATTAGCCAGGCTTGTATAGCTGCTTGCCGCAGGTACTTGTACGGATTTTTTGAGTCCCGCCTACAGGCTAAGTACAAGTTGTTGCCAAGGTGCTTATTAGTATTGTAAACATAAACTTAACTAGTCCATCCTTATGAGTGAACAAAAAAACGGGCCATCCACCACATCCCGTAGAACATTTATTAAATACGGAGCTGTTGCTTCTTCCTTTTTTATCGTGCCCAGGCACGTGTTGGGAGGTGTAGGGTATACGGCTCCCAGCGATCAGCTAAATTTGGCGGCCATTGGTGCAGGTGGCAAAGGAGCCAGCGATATACGCAATGCATCCGTTAAAGGCCGTGAACGGGTAGTAGCCCTCTGCGATGTAGATTTTTCCGGCTCTGCTTCTGCCTCTGTTAAAGAATTTCCGAAAGCAAAATTGTATGCCGATTACCGGGAGATGATTGAAAAACAAAAAGATATTGATGCCATTACCATTTCTACCCCCGACCACGTACATGGACCGGCAGCTGCTTTTGCGATGGAAAGAGGTAAGCATGTATACGTACAAAAACCCATGACCCACAATATCCGGGAAGCCAGGCTGCTTACCGAAATGGCCAGAAAAAATAAAGTAGTTACCCAAATGGGTAACCAGGGAGCTTCCAATCCATTGCTGGGCATGGTGCAGAAATGGGTAGATTCCGGATCACTGGGAAAAATATCTAAAGTTCAGATATGGACCAACCGCCCGGTGTGGCCACAAGGCTATGCCATGCCGAAACCGGACGAAACCAAGAAACCTAAAGATTTAAACTGGGATCTGTGGTTAGGCCCTGCCGAATATATGCCCTATACACCTAATTTACACCCTTTTAACTGGCGCGGATGGTGGAACTACGGAACTGGTGCCTTAGGTGATGTAGGTTGCCACTTAATAGACATTCCTTTCCGTACCCTTGGCCTGAAATACCCCACGGATGCAGAATGTAGTGTAGGCTCTGTGTACAGCCAGATGTGGACAGCCGATTACAATCCGGAAGGATGTCCGGCCTCTTCGTTCATTACCTTACATTTTGGTGCAACCGATAAGAGTAAATCGCCTATTGAAATGACCTGGAGCGACGGAGGTATCCGGCCGTCCCACCCGGAAATTATTCCGGCAGACCATGATATTGGGGGCGCCCAAAGTGCTAACGGCGTGCTGATTATTGGAGAAAAAGGCATTATTTCTACCAATATTAACGATAGTTCTCCTATGATGCCAAAGCTTTATCTGAGTGACGGCACTACAGAATTTGGCCCGGAAACACCAGATACAACAGAACCCGAATACGGACATCAGCGCAAATGGGTAGATGCCTGCAAAGCTGGGTTTAACAGTCCGGAGCACAAAGCCTTAACTTCTTCGTTTGATTACGCCGGCCCAATGACCGAAACCGTGCTGATGGGTAATCTGGCTATCCGGAGTTATATGCTGCGCAGAGACAATGCAAAAGGACAAAAAGAATTTTATGGCCGTAAAAAGTTATTATGGGATGGCGAAAACATGAAAATCACCAACTTTGAAGAAGCCAACCAGTTTGTCGGCAGAACCTACAGAAAAGGCTGGCAAGTATAACAAAGCCAGCAGGAACCTAGCGTAGTTTATCACTGCAGGCAAACTGCCTACGTACACCAGATAAGTTCTATAAGATAAGCTACTGAACAAGGAACGTATGAGTAGAAAAACTACCTATTCTGCTTTCCTTGTTCCATTTTTAATATTTCCTGCCAGCACTTATTAAACCTACAACCAGCCGCCTGCTGGATATCGTCAGTTAATTAACACACATCCACCCCTATACCCCTTATACCTATGAATACCGCTCGCCGTGAATTTCTCAAAGGATCTTTTGCCTTGGCAGGAGGTGCTTTATTTGCACCGGACTTCAATTTTTTCATACATAAAGGCAAACCTGCCTTAGCCGATCAGGTACTCGGACACAATGGCTTTACCTACCGCGTCAATAAAGAATGGGGAAATTTAGATCCGGCCAAAACCCCTATCAATAACTGCCATGAAATGGTACTGGATTCCAAAGGCAGGCTGATTATGGTAACCGATGAGCCCAAAAACAATATCATCATCTATGATAAATCCGGTAAACTGCTAAAAACCTGGGGCAGTGATTATCCAGGCGGACATGGCTTGAGTCTTGCCAAAGAAGGCAGTGAAGATATGCTGTTTATCAGTGACCCCAATATTGGCCGGGTAGACAAAACTACTGTAGATGGAAAAGTATTGATGACTCTTAAAACGCCTCATGAACTGGGCATTTATAAGAAAGAAGCTCCCTACAAACCCACCGAAACCGCTGTTGGCCCCAACGGAGATATTTACGTGGCCGATGGCTATGGTTCGCAATACATTATCCAGTATGATGCCAAAGGAAACTATATCCGGCATTTTGGTGGTCAGGGCGATGAAGATGGGCAGTTTCAAACCGCTCACGGCGTGTGTATAGACAACCGGGATAAAAACAATCCTACCTTGCTGTGTACCTCCCGTGTACATAACTCTTTTAAGCGGTTTTCGCTGGATGGCAAATACCTTTCTACCATTTTTCTGCCTGGGGCTTTTGTCTGCCGGCCAGTTATCAATGGAGAAAATCTGTATGCAGGTGTTTGCTGGTCACGGTTAAAATACCTGAACCAGACGCCAAATTCCGGCTTTGTAACCATTCTGGATAAAAATAACAAAGTAATCTCCAATCCCGGAGGCACAAAGCCGGTGTACGTAAATGGAGAATTACAACTGATGGTACAGAAAGAAAACCTGTTTATGCATTGCCACGATGTATGCCTGGATGAAGATAAAAACATTTATGTATGCCAGTGGAATGCCAAGAAAACTTATCCCATCAAGCTGGAACGGGTACAGGTGTAACCAGTATTCTTTATAGAAATCTTTGCCCGTAGCTTTGTGATGCGGGCAAAGAACAAAACAAATCAGTTTGCAGGTACCTGATAAATATTTTGATAGAACAGAAGTATGAAAAAGGACAAAAGCCAAGTAGACCGGATTGTTTTTGATGGCCCCCAACGCATCACAGACACCAAAGAATACGCGCAGCAAGTGAAAAAAATAAGAGATGAAATTAACCTAAAATACTGTGAGTTGCTTAAGAACGAAAAGAACCCCTTCAAACGGATGTACTTCCAAATTAAGCAGAAGCGGGAAATAAAAAGAGCCATCCGGCAATTAACCTCGTTAGATAAACTTTATTTACACTCCTGAACAGATGCCTTCCGTACGGTTTTATTCATACGTATGCCTTCTGTTGCTCTGTACAAGACGCTTGAAGCATTAGCAAAAAAAGGTCACTTATTGTTTTTTCAACCACTCTCTGGCTTCTTGCCAGTCATCAAACTGCCTAAGCTGATAAGTATGAAGCTTAACAATGGTATCCTGGGTAGAAAGCCTGGCAAATACGTCTTTGGGCAAGACAATAGCCTCTGCTGTTAAGCCAGCTTTTATGGCTTTTGGCATGAGTACTTTCAGCATCCATTCTTTGGAGCTATCCCAGGAACCTTCCATGTTGCGTAAATCTGCCAGCCATTTGCTGTATTTTTTTTCGATTAATACTTCTACTACTTTCTCAACACCACTTCTGAAGTTTGCCTGGCTGCCAAAAGGGCCTGTCCACACATCTACCACACAGGGTATAGTTTCATCAACACCTATAGTCAAATAGGTATGCTGGGCTGTTGAATGAAAGGTGTGTAGACTAATAAAGCCTTGTTTTTCCTGGATCACTTGCAAATCTTAAAAGTAGGCTCTCACAATTTTTATACCATGGTTGGCTAGCAGCCTCAGTTGTTACTCATTGGTAAAACCACGATTGTAGAAATGATACGCACCAAATGAATAGAATTATTGGCTGGCCACTAATCGGAGCATACCTATGCTGAGGCATTACTCAACGCACTAACTTTGTGCATCGGCGGATCACTGACCAGAGGTACTATTAAGTACAGTTCTTATTTATCCATTACATCCAGTAACTCAAAAGTTAATGTTTGAGCCTGGTAATTGGTATAATGCATCTTAATAAATCCGTAAGCTTCATCAAACCAAAATTCATGTATAGATTCACCAAAATTAGCCGATGATGTAGCATATACCTTCCAGCATTTTTTAAACTCTTTATATGGTGTCTTTATTTCTGTTAATTCTGTTACTTTGTATTCATTGTGAATGGATGTAGTAGACCAGTCACCCCATCCCGGCCCTATGCTCAGTTGAGAAGTCCAGGTTTTGCCGATCTGTAAGGGAAATTTTACTTCCGGAAAAGGCGCCACCTCCGTAAAGTTGTATTGATTGGATCTGAACGGATGCATCCATACACCTTTCACATTTTCTACTATTCCTTCTTTTTGTTTGACTTGCCATGGATTACCAAGTAACAGCCTGTTCACAAAATACTTTTTGATCTGTTGTAGCTGCGTATCATCAAATTCATATTGTACAATAATTTCATCTTGCTTTGCTTTTTGCCCCTCCCATCTAGTACCTGTAGCCATCATCCAGACTTTGCTACTGGAGATTGGCCTGTTTAGTGAATCTTTGTAGGTAGCCAGGTATATGTATTCTCTACAAGGCTTAAAAATGGTTCTTGTTTTAACTACCCGCTCTACTAATGTATCTCGCAAAGGTTTGCCTGTTTGATTATCAAGAAGGGTAACCACCTCCCCATCATATTCTGGCATTTCACTCGGGCTACATTCAATTTTTTCAAATACAAAATCTTGTTTTGGATTGCGGGTACAGCTTATCATCAGTACCAGTAGAAAAATTTTAATTTTTTGCATCTGTGGTGTCTAATGAGCGGATAACCCGGCAGGGGTTACCGGCAGCAAATACATCAGCAGGAATATCTTTGGTAACTACACTTCCGGCACCAATAATTGTACGGTCGCCAATGCTAACGCCCGGGCAAATAACAGCACTCCCACCTATCCACACATCTTCCCCAATACTGATCGGCTTGGCATATTCTACTCCCGAAGACCTTTCTTTGTGATCCATTGGATGAGTAGCTGTATAAATTTGCACATTAGGCCCAAACATGGTTCGGCTGCCAATTTTTACATAGGTTACATCCAGCACCACACAGTTGAAGTTAAAAAATACTTTTTCTCCTACAATCATATAGCTCCCGTAATCACAGTAAAAAGGAGGTTGAATCCACAGCCCAGGTCCGGCATTAGGGATCAATTCTTTTAAGATACGGCCACGTTCTTCCGGCTGATCTTCCCTGGTATCGTTTAATTCTTTTATCAGCAACCTGGTGCGGAGCCGTTCATCAACTAGTTGTTTGTCTAATGGATCGTAGAGCTCTCCATCCAGCATTTTCTCTTTTTCGGTTTTCATAGGGTAGTTTTGGAATAATACGAACTATTTACTCAGGTACAATGGCACAATATACAACAAAGCGCTAAGTCTTCTTCATTTTCCTGCAAACACTTTCCTGCAAATGAAACCCCAGTGTTTCTCCGGTAATTACTATGGGAGGCATCCGAAAGCCCCCTCTTCTTGTTTTGTATAAGAAGCAAATAACTATAGATGGGCCTGAGCTACTTAGCGGCTATATCAAGTCGGCACAGGTCATTATTTTTCTTGTAGAAAGGGAGCTAATTCCGGAATTGTACACATATATCTCCTACTTATTCTCTGGCTATGGGATCTGCCTGTCCATCCGGATCGTTACGGGCAAAGCCCCGCGTTGGAATATTTTTTCCCCGGATTAAAAGCAAGCCGGCCACATGTGGTGCAGCCATAGAGGTACCAGACAATACGGCATAGCGTCCGTTGCGGTAGGTAGAAGGTACCCGCACGCCGTAGGCCGCTACGTCCACTACATCGTTTCCGTAATTAGAAAAGCTGGCGAAAGCATCTGTACTATCTACCGCAGACACGGTGAATACATTAGGATGATTTACCCTCCCCGGAGAAAAGTCGCGGGCTGGTTTTCCGTCGTTTCCGGCAGCAATGGCAAATAAGATGCCTTTATCAGCCGCTGTTCGGATTTCCCGGTCAAGTGTTGGGGAAGTACCTTCGCCTCCTAAACTCAAATTCACCACATCTCCTGCTTTGCCATTCGTATTAATATAAGCCACGGCGGCAATAGTGCTGGAAAGCCGCCCTTCGCCTATCTGGTCCAATACTTTGAGCGAGACAATCCGGGCCCCGGAAGCTACGCCAAGCAGGCCAACCCGGTTGTTGAGTGCCCCAATAATACCTGCTACATGCGTACCATGCCCGTTTTCATCATCGGCAGAGGTTTGCCCGCTAATAAAAGAGCGGCTCCGCTGCAGGTCTACAGATAGGTCTGGATGATCTAAATCCACACCAGTATCTATGATCCAGGCAGTTTTTTCTGCAAAGTTGGTACCATTGCCATAACCGGTTTTGCGGATACTCCAGGTAAGATTACGGGGCTCGGCTACTTCCAGGCAGGTACACATCGATAAAATCCGGTCAGGCTCTACTAACTCCACAGATTCATCTTCTTGCAGCAGGCCGGCTTCTTCTTTGCTTAACCTGGCAACAAATCCACTGCCGGCTCCGGAAAAAGTGGCTTTTATGGCCGTTTCGTCTATGTGGTGTCTGGCCAGCAACGTAGCACTGACAGCGGCCATGCGTCCGGTGGCGAGGGATGTATTTTGCTCAGCGTCTTTATACGTGACAATATATTCTCCCTCAAGGATCTGGCCATTGCGGGAAGAGGCAGTAATTAAACAATCTTTGGGAGTAACTACTTCGGGCGTTACCTGCTGTTCTCTCTGGCAGGCAACAAAACTGCTAACAACAGGTACCACTAACCCAAGCAACAGGCGTACAGCTTTCATAACCAGGATAAATTAATGGAATAGTTTTTATGAATAAATCTGTAAACCTGTATGCAATAAAGAAAGAAAGTATTAAGGATGTTGTTTGCACTATAACGCCAAGTGTTTGGCAATTAGTATGTAGCTACTGGCTTTGTGGAGGCCATTTTCTGTAATCTATAACCAGTTTTAGAATGCCTGGGAATAAACTTGATCCGCATCAACCAGCGCACTATTTATACCTCTCTTTACCAATAAATGCTAATTTCTTATCGGAGATTAAGTAGTTTGATGCCTGCTAGCCTGCATTCTCAGGTTCCTTTTTAGGTGATAAAGAGTACTTTCCAGATCCATAAAATAAGCAAACCAGGCTACCAACCAACATCGCCAATGCTGGTGTCATTGCCTCAAATGTATCTTGCCGGTGAACCATCAGGAGAGCCACCATAAAATTGATACTAAGTACCACTGAAGCCAGGCGTATATACAATCCGGTGATGATTAGCAAGCCGCCAATCAGCTGGGCATAAACTGAGACAATGGCGCTAAGGAGAGGAAATGGAAAGCCCTGTTGCCGGAGAAAGTTTTCGAAAAGCACCATATGCTGCCAGCTTAGCACATTATCGGCCACACCATATACTAACCGCACACCAATAAATAGCCGTAACAACAAAATACCTATATCCTTATGCGCATCGAGCCACTGGCCTATATGTAGGCCGGCTTTGTGTAAGCTATTCATCCATCATTGGTTAATTTGTTGCAAAATCCTTGGAGAGGTATGTCCAAGATAAAGAATTTCTTGTATATTACTATAGGTCTGCCGGTTTACGACAACGATAATATGCAGAAAATATATCCCCTTAAGGTGCCCAGCAAAATTATCCAGAAATCAGGCGTAGTGGGCATCTTTTTAATTGGGCTAGCCTTTTTCATCGAATTTGTGATGAATGGATTCTCCTTTCCGCAGACATTGTCACTTCTGGCAAGAATCCTTCTCCTATCCGGTTTTAGCCTGAGCTTTCTATCAGCTTCTTTCTTACTTTTTCACAGAAAAAAAGTGACCATTCTCCTGGATGATCAGGGAATACACTTGCCTGGCTACCAAAAAATCACCTGGAAAAGCATACAATGGTACAGGTTTGATATATTCTCTTCCGGCAGCGGTACGCGCAACCTGACGCTTCAATACGATGGCAAGAAAGCGGTAGTGTTAGCTTATGATGACGAATTATTGATGGAGGTAGAACAAGCCATAAAAGAGCAGATTGCCCTTCAAAATCCCCTGGCTACTGATTTCCGGGAGTTAAAATCGTCCAGAAAAAAAGCTTTTGCTTTAATTACTTTGTTAACTATCCTTCATTTAGCAATTTGGTATTATCTTGACTTTCAGCAAACATACTTCTGGGCAGGCACATTTGTTTTACTCACTACCGCCGGAGCTATATTGCTGGAGTTTACAAAAAAGCCATCGGGACACACTGCTTCCGCCCAAGAACAGTAACTACATGAACGTGTGTTTAAAATTTTATAGTCTTTAGGTTTAGCAGTTCTAATCAACTACTCTTATCATTCTTTCAGCAACTAATTGCCTAACATTAAAGCGTGCACCTGTTAGGTTTTCAAAACTAACAGGTTTCTGCATGGGCAATCATTCAATGTGAAAGCTATAAATAGTATTCCAAGGTAGTTGCGTAAAAGTCAGTTGTAGCTTACAAATATTGATCAGCACACCTTACTTACTACGCATAGCACTCGTGGCAGGTATGGCTACTGAATGTGAATGGTGAGCATGGCTGTCCATTAACGGACAAAAAGTGTTCATTTATGGACACCCTTCCATGATGTACATCCGGCAAAAACCTCCATTTTAGGGCTTTGAAGCAGTTTTATTCTCTGGCAAAAGATTTGTTTTGCAAAATTATAACTAATCAATCCTTATTTTACTTTATTCATGCGCAGATCGTTTCTTGGAGAGTTTGAAGAAGTTATATTGCTGGT
Source organism: Rhodocytophaga aerolata (assembly GCF_030503435.1). Classification (GTDB taxonomy): domain Bacteria; phylum Bacteroidota; class Bacteroidia; order Cytophagales; family 172606-1; genus Rhodocytophaga; species Rhodocytophaga aerolata. The sequence continues at coordinate 27,010 of NZ_JAUKPO010000039.1, read as the reverse complement.
GGTAGCCTCTTGCCATCCGGAGGCGTATGGGGTTACCGTCTGGGAAAGGGTGCAAGTGCAGACTGGCCGCAAAATTACGATGAGTGCTGTACATGCCACCTTATACCGTCTAGAAGAAAAAGGCTTTCTGCATTCCAACATGGGAGGTAGCACGCAGGAAAGAGGTGGTCGCAGAAAACGATTTTTTACGCTTACACCGGCAGGAGCCTCTGCCTTGCAGGAGATTCAGGCGCTAAGAACTAAACTCTGGCAAGGAATTCCACAAAATACACTTCAATTATTTGGCATTTAACTCAGCTGACTAGGCTATGAACAACCCGATTACCCCTCCCCGGTGGGCAGACCGCTTTCTGGAATGGTTTCTTCCCGAAGATATTCTGGAAGATGTGCAAGGCGACCTCCATGAAGTGTTTCAAAGCCAGGTACACGCAACAGGGCTAAAGCAAGCCCGCAAAGCTTTTATGCTGAGCACCTTTCACTATGTACGTCCTTATTTTTTTAAACGCAGGAAAAAACAAACGCATCACACAAACTTACTTTCTTTGGATATGCTTTATAACTTTTTTATTATTGCTTTTCGCAACATACAGCGCAACAAAATTTTTTCTGCCATCAATATTTTTGGCCTGGCTACCGGCATGGCTACCTGCCTGATTATTATGTTGTACGTACAGCACCAGGTAAGCTTCGACCGCTTTCACGAAAAAGCAGATCGTATCGTGCGGGTGATTTTTAAGGGTTCCGTTCAAGGAGAAAAACTAAACGAAGCCCATGTAATGCCCCCGGTAGCTCAAACGCTTCTGGCTGATTATCCGGAAGTACAGCAGGCTACCCGCCTGCGCCAGTACGGTACTCCCCGCATAACCTCCGGAGATAAATCTTTTAAGGAAGATGCCTTTGCTTTTGTAGATGCCAACTTCTTCCAGGTGTTTACCCTGCCTTTTCTTCAGGGAGACCCGAAAACAGCCTTGCTTCAGCCCAACACAGTGGTTATTTCCCAATCTACGGCTCACAAATTTTTTGGAAATGAAAACCCCATTGGAAAAATACTTACGTTTAAAGATTTTAAGGCTACCTGCAAAGTAACCGGTGTCATCGCCAATATCCCAGACAATTCCCATTTCCATATAGATGTATTTGCTTCCATGACTAGCCTGCCGGAAGCGAAATCTGCCTCCTGGATGACCTCCGAATTTTATACATACCTGGTGTTGCCTCCCGGCTATGACCCCAGGCAACTGGAAAGAAAACTGCCGCAAGTGGTTGAAAAATACATGAGTCCGCAACTACAACAAGCCTTTGGAATGAACTATAGCCAGTTTGAAGAAAAAGGAAACCATCTGGGATTGTTTCTGCAACCGTTAACAGACATCTACTTACATTCCGACTTCATGTACGACCTGGGGCCCAGAGGCAACACACAACACGTCTATATCTTCAGCGCCATCGCCTTGTTTATGCTCCTGATTGCCTGTTTTAATTTTATGAATCTTTCTACAGCCGGGGCTTCCAAACGCGCGCGGGAAGTAGGCATCCGCAAAGTGGTAGGTTCAGTAAAAGGCCAGTTAATACAGCAGTTTCTGATGGAATCTATTTTACTCACAAGTATTTCGTTGTTAATAGCAGTTGTGCTGGTTGTATTAGCACTCCCCCTGTTCAATAGCCTGACTGGCCAGTCGGTTGCGTTTACTAGCAGTGGTGCCCTTACATTGTTGCCCGGCTTGTTACTTTTTGGTTTGCTGGTAGGTTTACTGGCAGGCAGTTATCCGGCCTTTTTCCTTTCATCCTTCAAGCCAATTACGGTACTAAAGAATACCCTTGCTACTGGTAATAAAAGTATAGGGATACGCAGTGGATTAGTAGTAGTTCAGTTTTGTATTTCGATTGCTTTAATGGCTGGCACGCTGGTAGTTTATCAGCAGTTGCGTTACATCCAAAGTAAAGATTTAGGGTATAACAAAGAGCAAGTGCTGATTCTGGGGGAAACCTGGGTGTTGGGTAAGCAAGAGGAAGTGTTCCGTCAACAGCTCCTGCAAGATCCCCGCGTGCTCCGGGTAAGTAGGTCGGGGTATCTGCCGGCTGGCCCATCGAACAATAACAACTTTTTTATCTACCCGGATGATGATCCTGCACAACAAATAAAAGCTATCCGCTACGATGTAGACGACCAGTATATGCCTACCCTGGGTATGCAGTTGATAGCCGGACGGAATTTTTCACCGCAAATGGCTACCGATTCTTCCGCAGCAATTTTGAATGAGACTGCTGCCAGAGCCCTGGGCTGGGGAAACGATTCCCTGGACCGGACAATTACCCGCTCTACCAATGAAGGCGAGAAGAAGACATACCGCATAGTGGGCATTGTTAAGGATTTTCACTTCCGGTCGCTGCACGAACGCATTTCTCCACTGGTTATGGTACTAAGCCCGAATTCCGGAACCATGATTGTCAAAGTAAAAACAGCTGACACCAAAGATTTACTGGCTTCCATGAAAACTCAGTGGACGGCCTTAACGCCTGATGAACCTTTCGTCTATTCGTTTATGGACCAGCGGGTGGAAGACACGTATGTATCGGAGCAGAAAATTGGAAAGTTTCTGGGAATTTTTGCCGGACTTACCATACTGGTTGCCTGCCTGGGTTTGTTTGGCCTGGCTACCTTTACTGCCCAGCAACGGACCAAAGAAATGGGTATCCGCAAAGTATTAGGAGCTTCGGTACCTACACTTGTAGCTTTGCTTTCTAAAGAATTTCTCAAACTCGTGTTGTTAGCAAACCTGATTGCCTGGCCGCTGGCGTGGTGGGCCATGCAGAGCTGGCTGCAAAATTTTGAGTACAGCATTCGCCTGAGCCCCTGGCTGTTTGCCTCTGTAAGTGTGGCCGTGTTGCTGATTGCTTTAGTTACCGTTAGTTTTCAAGCCATTAAAGCAGCCTTGGTAAATCCAGTAGATTCATTGCGGAATGAATAACAGACCGGTAAAGTATTGATAAAAAAGCGGCACTAGGAAAACCTAGTGCCGCTTTTTTACTTCTGGCATTTCATATAAAAAGTAAACGTACATGAACTTCAGTATTACCATTCAAATTCAGAGTTCCATTGTTTATCGGAAGTTTGGTAGCTTCCGTCATCAGACTTAAACATGGATGCTGAAAAAATGGTAAGAGAGGAGAGCAAAATAGCTGTTACCGATACGTTAGCCAGGATACTGATGCCAATATTGGCAGACATCGCCAGCATAATTACCAGCCAGAAAAGTAAGCAGCAGCTCACCAGATGTTTAGCCGAACGTAACGGAAAATGGATTACTGCCCGCCATTTACTTAAATCGCCTCCCCACTGGTGCACTAGCTGATAGTAATAGGTGCCATTAAAGATATATCTATAGAGTAACAGCGGGTCCCGGTCGACAGTAGTCAGCCGGAACATTTCACTGGGAGCCAGAAGGCGGTACTCCTCCTGCTGCACTTCTTCCTGCATTGCTTCTGTATAATTCAACTCAAAAGCCGATTTTTTCTGAGGTACCTGCTCATCCATACGGCCTTTAAACATGTCTACCGGTAAACAACGCAAGCGGTATTTAATACAAATCGCCCGTATTTGCTCTTCAGTATAGGCGGTTTGTAAGAGGTGCCGGCGTTTCTCCAGCCGCTTTTGCCCCATTAAATACGTATCAACATTTGCATGCTCTAGCAGCCCTTCGATAGCCTCATCCATAGTTGACACCTCTGTTGGTAGAACGGAAACTGCTCTGGTAGCTTCCAGCTCTTTGCGTAAATCCAACTGTAACATAGGTTTGATCTTTTAAGTGATAAAACTTTTAGAATGTATCATAATTTAGCAGAAAAAGAGGGCAATTGAAACAAATCCTCGAATTAAAATTCTAAAAGTTTCACCTGACATGCCCTGAAGGATGGAGGTAGGCATCGGGAAACACAATAACAAACTTGGCCACAAACTCCCGGTTTGTATCCTAGGGAATGCTTATCTTTTCTTTTATGTGTTGAAATCTGGTACTTATATCTTGCTAATGGGAAAGCGTGGGTTGCGTTTAGTTGGTGGTGAGATTAAAAGGAATCACATAAAAATTCGGATCTACTTCCATTGACGTATTGGCTGGTAAGTCGGTTAGTGACTGCCATGCTTTGGTTGGCTCCAGCCACTGTTCTCTCTTGTTGAGCCAAACCCGTACTGGTATAGCAAAGCCTTCTACGCAAGAGCCCCAGCGGTAATAGAGTTTATTATCCATTAACCGGTATTCCAGCGCAGGAATTTGTACGGTCCGCAGGTATTGAGTAAAGAAAGGCGTAAGCTCCCGGCCTACCGCTTTACTAAGATAATTCTCGATTTGTTCACTGGTAACTGTCTGATGATAGAACGCCTGATTCATGCCCCGTAAAATTTCACGCCATTTTTTATCGTCGTTCACTATTTGCCGCAGGGTGTGCAGCATGTTGGCTCCTTTGTAGTACATATCTCCAGAGCCGGATTTATTCACACCATAGTCGCCGATAATGGGCCGGTCATTCAAAATATTGGATCTGGTGCCCAGAACATAGGCTGCACTTGCTTCCTTGCTGAAGTGATAATCGAGAAATAAATTCTCGGAGTATGCCGTAAAACTTTCATGTATCCACATGTCGGCTACGTCCCGGTAGGTAATATTATTGGCAAACCACTCATGGCCAGATTCGTGCACAATGATAAAATCAAATTTTAATCCATAACCGGTCTGGCTTAAGTCTCTGCCCAAGTAGCCATTCTGATAACCATTTCCATACGTAACCGAACTTTGATGTTCCATACCCAGGTAAGGAGCTTCTACCAGTTTATAGCCATCTTCGTAAAATGGATACGGACCAAACCAGTGTTCAAAGGCTGCCAACATGCGTTTCGCTTCTTTAAACTGCTCCTTGGCTTTCGCCAGGTTATCCCGAAGCACATAATAGGTGCAATCCAGCTGTCCTTTCTCACCACTGTATTTTTCTGAAAACTGCACATAATCTCCAATATTAATATTCACGCCGTAATTGTTAATTGGATTCGATACAAACCAGTGAAAGGTTTTACTACCGTCTTTGTGGCGGTCTACCTTGCGTAAGCGGCCATTGGAAACATCCATCAGGTTTTTAGGCACTTTTACGCTGATAAGCATACTGTCCGGCTCATCATACATATGATCTTTGCAGGGCCACCAAAGGCTTGCCCCATCTCCCTGGCAACTGCTGGCGATAAACGGATTTCCCCTGCTGTCTTTCTGCCAGGTAATGCCTCCACTCCAGGGAGGGCGTTTACTTACCTGCGGTTTGCCACCAAAAACGAGCGAAAGTTCATGCACAGAACCAACGGTTTGCTTTTGTGGTATTTCAATCCAGTACACATTGCCCTCTCTGCGGAAAGTAAGTTCTTTGCCTTTCTGCAGCACTTTATTTATCTCCATGGGCGGTTGCAAGTCAAGCTGCAGTAAGCTATGTTCGGTAAGTACTTTGTACTGTAGCTGGTTTACCCCACGAATGCTGCTGTCCGCCGGATTGACTTCCATACTGAGGTGATAATAGGTAAGGTCCCACCAGGCACGTTCCGGGGTAATCGTGCCTCTCAAGGAATCTTGCCGGGTATAGGTTTTTTGTTGTGCATAGCCTATACTGGCACTAACCGAAAGCAGGAATAAAAGAAAAAGACTTTTACGGAATAAATTTACAAACATGTATCTGGAAGAGCTAGCAGCTATTGGGTGAGTTGTGTGATAGGGGTTAGTTGCACTTTTCGAAATTCTACTTCGGAACCTTCGGCTTGTAAGGCAATCTGTCCTTTCTGGGAGGTGCAATCAAAGCCATGGTTTACCAGATCGCCGTTTACCCATACTTTTACTGACCGGCCCAGGCATTCAATTATAATACGGTTCCATTCCCCCAGTGGTTTTTCAGAGCCATCTGTCAGGTTGATAATGCGGCGTAGCTTGTCTTCGGTAGTTCCCCACTGAGCCTTATCTCCTCTGCGCTTCTCCATATCCGGCACTTTAATATCTTCGGCAATGCACCAGAAATCACCCGCATTTTCGTGCATCAGCTGTACTTCAATGGATTTGGGAAACATTTTGTAAAGGGCCCTGGGTGTGGAAGCATGTACCAGTATGCCACAATTGCCAGGCTTGGCTGCAAATCGGTACTCCACTTCCAGCCGGTAGTTCTGGTAAATGGCATCAGTAATTAAATGGCCACCTGGCGTACCCAGGCTCACAAGCAAGCCGTTGCGGATAATAAAGGGACTTTTTATTGCAGCATCGTTGTCCATTTGCGGAACATCTACATGCCAGCCGGTTAAGTCTTTTCCATTAAATAAGCTCTTGGTCTGCGCCAACAAAGGCGTCTGGCAACTAAACAGGCAGATTATAAGCCAGAGGGTAAGGATGTTTTTTAGAGAAATTGTCATAAGTAATTAGGGTGTTTTTTTGTCAAATGCGAAAAACGTATGTACGGACGATTGACTACATCATTGATTTATAAAACAGCTAACCTTTTACAAACTGCTTGCGTGTTCACGGATGGGTAATACTACAAAAAAAGAGCAACAGTACCTACCTTCTACACCCGGATACTAGGAACAATTCTGCCTGGCTATACCATTTTATGTTTGTTGAAGGTAGGACTTACCAAATAAAAAACCTTCCCAGCAGGAAGGTTTTTTGTTCTTAAATCAATTACGTTATTTTTAGAAGAGCCTATGTGGTATACGAATTAGCTCAGTATATTCATTATCTGCAATTTTAGGTAGCTATATCACCCTTAATTAGTTTTTGTAAAACTTCCCTTGATAAGATTTCCTTCGAGTTCAGTAGATAGAAGCATCCTGCCGTTTTCCACGGTTCCTTCATGCCTTAGTTCATTTCCATTAACAGAGAGTGTAAAAGAGAAAGCACTTCCGTTAATTTTACCGTTTGTAATAGCCATTTCACCCATTGGCGTTGACATGGTTCCAGTTAGCATAGCTGCTTCCGCCTTCAGGTTCAGGGTGGCATCGAACATTGCTAGCTTACCTGTCCATTTTCCTGTAATCGCAGCTGAATCTATCTGGCCTGCTTGTGTACTGTCGGTGGAAAGGCCAGTTCCCTTAGCAGATGTACCCACGTTTGCCAGCGACGTAGCCTTGGGCAGTGTACCTGGAGAAGCAGGTGAGCCACTGGCAGGCATTTGCCCCTGTCCGCTTCTGGAACTTTGTGGCTGGGTACCCCCTCCCATAGGTGCAGAGCTGGTCTCTTGTCCTGCGTTGCTTTCGCCACCTTTCAGATCATCATTGTTTACGGACTTGCGGCGTTTTGGTGTGCCCACATTCATTTTTCCGATGCGGTAGCTTAGGTTCACCTTAAAGCTCATATTGCGCATAACGTTGGTGCTTGATTGATCCAGTACCGGAGAGTTAAGTTCACTATGCATTTTGATAGCAGACGTCAGGAAATTTTCTGCTCCAAAACCAATACTTCCCTTCTTATTGGCAAAGTCTTTTTTCACGCTTAAACTATAAATACCAAACCCGCCCCGGTAACCTTGTAACTGGACTTGCCGTCCGCGGTAGAAGCCAAACAATTGCAGCCCCCAGCCATTGGATAAATTGTAGTTGCCAAATCCCCGCAAGCTATACACTAACCCTTGGTTGCTGGCATTATACAGTGGATCTGCTACATTGTTGGCTTGCATGGCATAGTACACATCGGTTCCTCCGTTCAGCGAAAATTTATTAGAAAGATTGACATTAGCAAATACACTCATGCCATAGGCATTTTCGCTGCCGATATTCTGGTAGGTTGTGCGGATAATGTCTCCCTCCAGCACATCGCGTATACTCTGGATAGACCCTGTTGTATTGCGGGCAAAGGCAGAGAAATTTAAGGATGTACTCTTGATAAAAGTGCCATAGGAAAGCTCGAAATTGTTGGTGTATTCCGGATTCAGATCGGGATTGCCGACTGTTATATTTAATGGGTTCGAGGCTTGAATATTGGGGTTTAAGAACTGTAAGGATGGACGCTGAATTCGCCGGTTGTAGGCAGCCTTCAGGGTATTGCCATTTTTCAGCTTTTTAGATAAATTAATACTAGGCACCAGTACGCCATACGAAGGAATTTTAAAGCCCTCAGTTTCATTCTCCAAATCTGCCGTAATAGTCGTGTATTCATACCGGGTACCTGCCTTCAGGCTGTAATCTTTCAAGAACGACCAGGTATACGACAGATATCCCGCCATAATGTTCTGATTGTAATTGAATACATTAGTTAGGCTGTTGTTATTGACAGGTACAAATTCCCCATTCTCCCCTTCGGCAGTATAGTAGGTAAAATCACTGATTACTTTCCGCATAATGTCTTTTCCGCCTACTTCCAGCAGCTGATTTTTACCAATGGGTGTCTGGTAGTTCAGCTCAACGGTTACCTCCTGATTATAACTTTCGTTTATGTTTTTCAGCTGGCTTTCGGTAGTCAGTTCCTCATTAAGTATCGTATTGATAAAATTGTTTGTCTGGTTGTTGCGGCTGTATTGGGTGAGAATACTAAACTCCTGCCCCGGCTTTGAGAATGTGTGGGTATAATTCAAGTTCGCGTCGAATGTAGCCGACAAGTTCGCCATATCAACATTCCGCAAGCTACTGTTCAAAAAGTTGCCATTGACAAAGGTTTGGGTTTGCAAATTATCCTGCAGCATATTCATATTAAAGGTACCCAGTTGAACAGAGGCATTCATGTAATTGTTCTTGTTGATGTCATAATCCCAGCCCAAGGTATATCTGCCCATCAGCATCTTATTCTGGGTATCGGCTTGCTGCAAGGATAAAACCGTGTTTCCCAGCGAATCCAGGGTAGATTGTTTGTTCTCAAAGCTGCCTAAGATGTTGTATCCAGAACGGCCAAAGCCTCCCAGCGAAAAGCCCATTTTCCCTTTGCGGTAACTGCCATTCAGACCCAGGTTAGACCCACGCGTGCCGGCACTTATATCGGTATTGAGGGAAAAGCCTTCCAGGGTATTCTTTTTGGTAATGATATTGATAATTCCGCCGGAGCCTTCTGCATCATATTTGGCTGAAGGTGAAGTAATCACCTCTACGGATTTAATCATATCTGCCGGTATTTGTTTCAGGGCATCGGCTACGCTTCCGGCTGTAATCGTAGAAGGTTTATTGTTGATCAGCACCCGTATATTCTGGCTACCCCGCATAGATAGATTGCCATCCAGGTCTACTGAAAGCATGGGCACTTTCCGCAGTACATCCGCCGCATCGCCGCCGCGGTTAGTAGCATCATTTTCTGCATTGTACACCATTCGGTCTACTTTTTCTTCAATCAGATTCTTCTGTCCTTGTACCGTAATTTCTTTCAGCTCCTGCACCGTTGGGTTTAGTTGGATGGTGCCTAGATTAACCTCTCCTTTGCTATCGGAAACCGTTATGTTATCGAGTATCTTTTCTTCATAGCCTAAAAAAGAAATAGCCAGTTTGTATTCTCCGGCAGCTACTTTGCTGATCGTGAATTTACCATTCTCATCGGCTACGGCTCCATCCAGCGGTGTTTTGCTGCCTGCCGGTATCAAGGCTGCTGTGGCAAAGGGAACAGGTTCATTGCTGGCAGCATCTGTTACGGTGCCGCTGATGCGCCCTTTGGCCACACTGGCCAGGCTGGCTGTCACCTGGGAAGGCGGCACAGATGTGCTGGCGGGTGTTTGGGCATACATCCAGTGATAACAGCACAACAGCCCAAGTACGGAGAAAAACTTTTTCATTGATTTAAGAATGAGTTGATTATAAGGATTGAAACAAAGCTACAGATAGAAAAAAGAGCAACGAAACAGACTAGACTGCTGACCCATGAACGCCGATGACTTGCTCTTTTTAACCGATGAGTTTTCAGTAAAAATGGCTGAGAAATGGGGTTAGGTAAAACTACCCGCCAAGAATGCTTAGCGGGTAGTACTAAGTTCAGGATAAGGAGATGGAACGCGTAGAGGTAAAAGATGGAGGGGTAGTCTGGATGGTAAAGGTTTTTACTTGTTTAGTAGTCCCATTACTTATTTCCACCTGATAGTCTCCGTCTTGCAGCTTTGACAGATCAAACCGGTAGCGGATGGCTCCTTCGCCTTTGTTTATGTGCTTGGTATGCAGAATATGTCCGTCAGCATCCCGTAACCGGATTACGAGCGAAGCCTCTTCGGTTACCTGCGTTACTACATCTAACTTCATAGATTCTGTACGGACAACCACTGAGGCGTCTATGGGGTGGGTAACCGGAGTAGAAGTAGCAAAGGATAAGGAAGCAGTACCCATCAGGAAGGCAGTCATTAAAGAAACAAATAGCTTTTTCATAGTTTTATGTATTTATATGGTATAAAGATTTTTTAGCTGATCAGCTGTTGAGTTTCGGCTGATTATTGATTCAAAGGAATGCTCTTTTGCACAGGATAAAAAATGCAATAGACCTGCTGCCCTACCCTACCGACCAGTGGCCAGACAGCACCGATGAAAGAGCCCGCATACACTTCTAGCCAGTAAATGTGAGCAGTCATAGATAAAATTCATTGGTTCTGTCGGTGATTTCGGGCTAGCGGCAGATTGCTTCCAGGAGTATCAACAGGTGGTTGTATGTTTGCAAGTATTTTCCTTACTTCGTTTAACACTCTACCCATGGCTATCTTATTTCCTATCCGGCTTTCTGCTTACTCGGTACATGCACTCGTGTGGGTATTGCTTGGCCTGGTGCTGCTTGTATTTCCGCCGCTGAATCTGAGTGTCAATCTGCCTGTTCAGTTCTGGATAAAACAAGCCATACACTTTTGTTTATATGTAGTGGCCTTTTATGTAAACACCCTTATATGGGTGCCAAAACTGTTGTTCGAAAACAAAATAGGGAAGTATATCGTGGCTATTTTGGCTACCGTTATTGCTGTAACAGCACTTGCCTGGCTGGTGGAGTACTGGTTGAATTTGCCGCTTTTGATGGCCCGGGCATTTAATCCAACAGCGGAGCCACCGCATGGGGCCGGGCATGTACCCAAATGGACCATCGTTTTCACCTTTTTTTCTACGCTTATGGCCATGGGTATTAGTACTACCATAGCTGCCGTACAAAAGTCGCAGAAAGATACGCTGCTCCGGCAGGAAGAAGTTTTGCTCCGTAAAAGCCTGGAACAGCAGAAAACCGACTCCGAACTCTCCTTTTTAAAAGCACAGATTAACCCCCATTTCTTTTTTAATACGCTTAATAATATCTATGCACTCACCATGATCAATGTGGAAGCCTCCCGCCAGGCCTTGCTGAAACTGTCGCGGATGATGCGCTACGTGCTGTATGAAACCCAGAAAGATACCGTATTGCTTAGCCAGGAAATGGCTTTTGTACAAGACTATATCGAGCTTATGCAGCTTCGCCTGACAGACAAAGTGGAGGTAGTTTTTAAACAACCCTCGCCTTTAAAAGAAGTGGTGATTGCTCCTATGCTGCTTTTGCCTTTTGTGGAGAATGCCTTTAAACATGGCGTTAGTGCATTACATAGCAGCCGCATTTTTATAGGTATCCAACAGATGCCGGATTCCCTGGAGTTAGATGTGCGGAACACTTTATTCACCGACCAAAGTAAGTCATTGGAGCAAGGCAATGGTATTGGCCTGGTAAATACCCGCCGCCGGCTGGATCTATTGTACCCAGACCGTTACCGCTTATCGGCCGCTGCCGATCCAACACAAAACGAATACCAGGTTCACTTAACCCTTGACCTATCATGACTCTTCCCACACTTACCTGCATGGCCGTTGATGATGAACCGTTGGCCTTAGGGCTTATCTGTGCTTTTATTGAGCAAACTCCTTTTCTGAAGCTGGTGGGCCGCTATAGCAGTGCCATTGAAGCCCTCCGCGGACTTCACGAACAGCCGGTAGACCTGATTTTTTTAGATATTCAAATGCCGGATTTAAACGGCTTGGAACTCGCCAGGATTTTAGACCGGAGCGGCGCCAAGGATACCCCCAGGGTTGTGTTTACCACCGCTTTTAATCAATATGCTATTGAAGGATATAAAGTAGATGCCCTGGATTATTTGCTCAAACCGTTTGGGTATGATGAATTTCTACGGGCTGCTAACAAAGCCCGCTCATACGCAGAACGGCAACAACCACCTGTATCCATACCTATTCCAGTCAGCGCTCCGGAGCCGGAAGAAGAATATTTATTTCTGAAAGTAGAATACCAATTGGTAAGGGTAGCCTTTAAAAATATACTGTATGTAGAAGGCCTGAAAGACTATGTAAAAGTGTATGTACTGGGCAGTACCAAACCCATTCTATCTTTAACCAGTTTAAAAGCTTTGGAAGAAAAACTACCCTCCAGGCGGTTTATGCGCATACACCGCTCATATATTGTTTCGCTGGAGCAGATAAAAGCAGTTACCAGAAACAGTGTACAAATCGGAGAAATTACTATACCGGTAAGCGACCAGTATAAGGAGCCATTTACCCAATTCCTGAGCCGGTGGACTAGCTGATTTGTATTTTTAATCTTATAAATTACCAGCGGATAAGCTATGGCAATTAGGCAGTGCGTAAGAGTTCTTTTGTTTTGCTTTGAAAGCCGTCCCGTTCATTTACTTTTGGAAAAGGAATATCCGGCACTGGCACATTCAAAAAGGTACATAAGGGTTCCCAGCCTTGCTTTACCTCATACACAAGCAAACGGTGGGCAGGCACTATTCGCTTTACCTCTTCGTTATGCCGGTGAAACACTTCAAGGGCAAATGCTTTATCTTCAAACCTGCCGGCAAAGTCTCCTTTCCATACCCCGCCACTCATTTTAAATACCCTGAGTAATTTCCGCAACCGGGAAGAAAAAAGCAATTTCAACGCCATTTCAATTTTTTGCCCCAGGCTAGGCGCTGCCTGATAAATCGTGTTATAGGTACTTTCATACCATTTTTCAGGATCGCGTACACTTAACAATACTTTTGCTTCCGGATAATACTGCATGAGTTGTTTATAATGCCGGTAGCCCGGATAATCTACCGTTGCCTGATATCCTTGAAACAAGGTTTCCCAGTCTACCGGTTTTCCCTGATTGGCTTCTTCCCAAAAGTGCACCTGCTGGGGATTCTCCAGCAGTTCTACCATGTGGTAACATTTGCCAAACCCCAGTTGCTCAAGTGCTAATTTGATGGAAAGGGTACCAGTACGGCCAAAACCTGCTCCAATTACTTTGATTGCCATTATATTATACAGTTTTCGTTTTCAACATATACGGTAACAGAACAGATACAGGCTATTTTTAACTAGCTAAATATAAGTATAAACAGGTAACCAAATTGAGATAAGCTAAGAGAAAATGGCGTTGCTTCTCACTGAATTATTCCATCTTCTAACTATGCCAGTCAGCTTTGCAAATCACTCTAAAGCCAATCAAGAAATCAGTTAGTAGCCTGGCATGTTTACTCTGTGATAGAAATTTTACCTTCTACCCAGGGAGCCCCAGGCAGATAAAACCGCATACCTGTTTTCATTTCCAGGTCAACTAGCCGGTTTCTGATTTCAACGGGACTCAGTCCTATCTGCCTCCGCAATGCATTTACCTGCGATAAGCCGTCCCGGGTAGGGTGATTGAGGTAGCCATAGCCTTCCGTCTGGCGATTAAATTTTACTGCCCGGTACCAGTCATCTATTAAAGCAAATTCTTCTGGAGACATATAGCCCGATCGAATGGCAGCAAGCAATGTTGGTTTGATAAATGGATAGAGGGTATCCGCTTGTACATACCGATGCGAGATGGAGTTATGGTGACTCAGGATGGTGGTTACCCAGAAGTTTTTCCCGATCAGTCTTTCACCCGGATACCCTTTGCCAGCCATCATCTCTATCAATTGCTGGACTTGCTTCTCACTGTGCGGCGCAAATCTTTTTTCAGCATACCGGTCTTGCCCTTTGGAGCTGAAAGTAAATAAGGCCCCTAAGGCTTTCCACTGATCTTTGGCAAACATCTTTTTTACTTGCCTGCGGTATTCCCCATCGAGCCTATCCTGGTATTGCTTGTTGAGCGAAGAATAATACTCACGGAGATCCTTCTGTATCGGTGCTAGATATGTATTTTTCCGGATAGATTTGCGTGACCATCCGGCGGCTATCCCTTTTTTCAGGTAGTCGCCTGCTTTTGCTGTATCTTTCAATTGTAAGGCCAGTTGAGTGGCCACCTGGTACTCCCGCAGGAAAATAAAAGGATAGGTATGGAACAGGTTTTCGTACACCACCAGGGCTTGCTGATACTTCTCCTCGGCCAGTAGTCTTTCCGCTTCCATTACCTGGCCATGATACTGTGCATAATCCGGCTGGGTAACTGCCAGAGCAGCTGGAAGTGTTACAAGAAAGCACAACATATAAAACAACCCTGTCAGACAAAACTTCATCATTTTATAAAGCTAAAAAATTTTCCTTTGTATCTACCTGTAGGGCTCCGTCCGGCAACTTTTTTTCCATCGGTCAGGCTCCCAAACAACTTTTTAACGGAAGCTATACCCCGGCTGTGTAACATTAGCAAACGTAGCTGGCTGAACAGATTTATCAAATGTTTTACTCTTCTGCCCGACACACAGGCATGCTTTTGCGTATATAGGATATACAACGTACATACTTATTCATTTCTTTCACATCCCTATGCTAGAATTAACGTATCCTATTCGACTCAGAGCTACCAAAACAAATACGTTCTTTACTCATCTGGTTTGTTCGGCCTGTGGACATGTTTATTCTAAAGGGCACGTGCTGACTGTTTGCCAGCAGCCTGGCTGCCTCCAGCCTTTATTAGCCGTATATGACACCCGTCGCCGGTTGAACAGAAAATACCTGCGGCACCGCCCTGCTTCTATGTGGCGTTACCGCGAAATGCTGCCGATGGTGTCGGATGCAAATATTGTCTCTCTGGGAGAAGGCTTCACGCCTATGTTAAAGGCTACGGGTTTAAGTAAAAAGTCGGGGATGTTTTCCTTATTCATAAAAGACGAATCCTTGAACCCAACCGGTTCTTTCAAAGCCAGAGGATTGAGTATGGCTGTTTCCAGGGCTAAAGAGCTTGGGATTACCTCCTGCGTTATTCCAACAGCCGGGAATGCCGGTGGTGCCATGAGTGCCTATTGTGCCAAAGCAGGCATAGCAGCACATGTGTTTATGCCTACCGCAACCCCGGACGTATTTAAACAGGAGTGCCGTTTTTTTGGTGCGCAACTGACGCTGGTAGATGGCAGCATTTATGATTGCGGCCAGTTGGTACGTCAGCAAGCAAGTATCCACGGATGGTTTGATGTATCTACTACCAAAGAGCCTTACCGGATTGAAGGAAAAAAAACCCTGGGTTATGAAATTGCCGAACAACTCGGCTGGATACTACCAGAGGTGATTGTATACCCAACTGGCGGAGGCACCGGTTTAATTGGTATGTGGAAGGCATTTGATGAAATGGAACAACTCGGCTGGATTGGCTCACAAAGACCCCGGATGGTAGCCGTGCAATCGGCCAACTGTGCCCCGGTGGTTAAAGCCTTTGAATCAGGAGCTACGCAGATGACACTTTACCCAGATTCGTTTACGGTAGCGAATGGCTTGCGGGTACCCAAACCTTATGCCGATTCCCTGATTTTACGGGTATTAAAAGAAAGCAAAGGTAGCGCTATTTCTATTGAAGATGAAGCGATTATAGGTGCTGTAAAAGAAATAGCCAGGGAAGAAGGGTTATTGGTATCTCCGGAAGGGGGAGCTATATATCAGGCTGCCAAACAACTCCTTCAAACAGGATGGATTCAGCCGGAAGAAAGAGTAGTGCTGGTTAATACCGGCAGCGGCTATAAATATCTGGAAAATCTAAAATAGTCTCACCCATTGTAAGCACAATACCCGGTTATTGGAAAAAAATACTACCCTTAGGCTGCCTCTCCAGTATGCTATCGGTTTAGTATGATTAACAAATATCCTTGCTTAAAAAAGACAGGTAATTTATTCTCCTTCACGTAACTATCCCTTGGATTTCTTGATTTGAATCAAGAAAAATATCGGGTGTATGCCTTTCCTTTGTAGTAGTTCTTAGGTAATTAATCCGGAATAGAGCTGTAGGTACACTTGGCTACCATTCCAAAAAACAATAAACACCCAACCTATATACATGAAAACACAAACAATCAAACACAAAAGTCAGGCAGCCCTAAGCACCCTATGCTGGGGCATCTACATGATGCTGAATGGGATCGGCCTAATTATTTATCCTAATGGCGTACTAGCCTTGATGGGATTTGAACCTACCAACGAAATCTGGATCAGGATGGCTGGTTTACTCTCACTTGTAATCGGATATTATTATGTACAAATGGGCAGATACCATTTTGCTCCCTTCTATACCTGGAAAATTATCGGACATGCCGGCGGAATTCTAATCATGACAGGATTTTATCTGCAAGGTCTGGCCCCGGATACTATTTTTTTGCTCTGCCTTTCAGATGCTCTGGCGGCTATCTGGACCGCTTACGGAAAGTATTATGACCAAAAGCAAGTCCTGGGTACAACTGCTTCTTAAAGCTTAGTATGTTTCATTTGTCCTTCTTTGCTACAGGCCGAAAAAGCCTGTAGCAAATTTTATGTATAAGTAATTGTTTGCTTTGCATCAAATCTATACCAATGCTCTTTCCCTTCTGTTTGCCTTAAACACCACCTAAACGTTGAAATAATTTTTCCGGATTAGGAAGAAAAATACCGAAAATTAAGTATTGACTCTCTGATAAATTCTGTCTAAATTATCCTACTTTTTATGGCGGATATGCCTTTTTCGTGCCCTGAAACAGGCTTTTTCAAACTATTTCAGCTTTTGTATTTCATTTTTTTACATTATAAAATCACAAATTTATTTTAAACACTAAAAGCCTTGTTAGCCGGTAAATAATAATCTTCATTGGTGCCTTGAGCCACCAGGTGATAGACTGCTTACGGAAAAACTACTCTGCCTTCTTATTTTACAGTTAATAACGCTGCTACACTTTTTGCCTCATATTTTTTATGTGCATACGCACTGGATGCAACCTTGCACAGCCAGAGAGATTAATTACTCTATTAATTGAATTAGTTATACGATGGTACCTATACTCTGCCTTAAGCTATGCAGCTGATTTTTCATGTGTTGTAGCAGGTAAGCCTCTACGCTGCCGGGTATTGGTAAATGCTATTTTTTCAAGAACTATTTCCACGACCTCATATTCTCCTACTTATATGCAACGGTCTATACTTTTTCGTTTTTTGCCTACTGGCCTAACAATCCCTTTCGGTATTTACAGCTTTTCTGTGGTCTTATACTATCTGGGAACTACCATGTTTTTCACTCCGGCAAACTATCTGGTAAGGGAGGTTTCCACTACAGATCCTCACACGGCTATTACTTCTCCCTGGAACACCACTGATAATCCATCGCCGTTTCCAGAAGATTCCTCTCCAGGGCATACTAGCAACGCTACTACTATTCTTCCAATGCAGGGATTAGCTACCTGCACAGCAAGCGGCAGCATTCTGCGGGAATATTGGGCTGGTGTTAGTGGCTCTACGGTGACTGCTATTCCTGTTGCTACCACCCCTACTTCTACCTCCCAACTTGCGTCTTTTGAAGCACCCACCAATATAGCCGACCAGTATGGAGCCAGAATACGAGGGTATCTGTGTGCCCCTGCTACAGGCAATTACACATTCTATCTGGCAAGCGACGATAACGCACAACTTTATCTCAGTACCGACGATAATTCCTTGAACAAGCGCAGAATTGCTGAAGTAACCAGCTGGACTAATTCCAGAGAATGGACGAAATTCGCTTCCCAGAAATCTGCAACCATCTCGTTAACAGCAGGCCAGAGCTATTACATAGAGGCCTTACACAAAGAATCGCTTTACGGCGACAATCTGGCTGTTGGTTGGCAAACGCCTACCAGCTCCGCCATCACGATTATTCCAGGCTCGGTGCTTTCGCCAGTAGTGCTAAGTAGTGCCTGTACAGGAAATGGCACTATATTACGTGAATATTGGTCCGGTATAACAGGCACCTCGGTAACGGCTATTCCAGTAACTACTACTCCTTCCACTAGTTCTACAATTCCTTCGTTTGAAGCCCCTACCAATGCAGGCGATAATTATGGGCAACGCATCAGAGGTTACATTTGCCCGCCAAGTACCGGCAGCTATACTTTTTATATAGCTTCAGATGATAACAGTGAACTATGGTTGAGCTCTACGGATAATGTTGCCAGTAAGGTTAAAATAGCTTCTGTCACAGGGTATACCTCGGCTCGGCAGTGGACGAAATTTGCTTCCCAGAAATCTGCTGCTATTGCGCTAACAGCCGGCCAAAAGTACTATATAGAAGCCCTGCATAAAGAAGGTTCAGGTGGAGACAACTTGGCTGTTGGTTGGCAAACTCCTACTAGCTCCGCCATCACGGTTATTCCAGGCTCATTTCTTTCGCCAGTTGTTCCCGGTACGGGTGGCCTGCAGGTGAAAGTTAATTTCCAGAATGCAGCCACGTCTCAAGTGCCAGCCGGATTTCTGAAAGATACTGGTTCGCCTTACGGAAGCCGTGGCAATGGCTATACGTATGGATGGGTAACACAAAACTCTCTTTCCAGTGCTACCCATGTGCCCTGGGATATGTCCGCAGATGCCCGGAACCGGAACCGGACTGGCATATCATTAGAGCAAAACACATTGGTTCATATGCAACTGGTAGATCTGGTAGCTACCAATGCGAATAAAGAAAGGGGTGCCTGGGAAATAGCTGTGCCTAATGGAGCCTATCAGGTAACCGGGATGGTGGGAGATCAACCCTCAGGTAGTACGTATGACAGTAAACATCGCCTAAATGTGGAAGCAGGCATTCTCATTTATAATTTTCAAGGTTCTTCTACGAAGGAGTATGAGCAAAAAACCGGACAGTTTTATGTAGTAGATGGCCGTTTAACGATCAATGCCCTTGGTGGATTTAACACCAAAGTAAACTCTGTTTATGTACAGTCGATACCGGCTACAAGACCCATGGTGTCGGCTGTAAATCCGGCAAATGGCGCTACAGGCACAGCCTTGAATATTGGGGTGAGTGCCTCTGTAGTAGTGCCTGTAGTAGCAGGTAAGCCAGGCGGAATAGATAATGCAACCATCACTCCTACTACGGTCAAACTATTTCTGCTGAATGGTACCACGGCTACTGAAGTTCCGGCCAACGTAGGTGGCACAGGTGGAGGCGATGCCATCAATTTATCGCCAAAAACTGTACTACAAGCCAATACAACCTATAAATTTGTTGTTACAGATGGGGTAAAAGCCCTCTCCGGAGCTGCTTTTGTGCCCTTCGAAACTACCTTCACCACAGGCAGCGGCAATACAGAACCTACCATCAACGCTGCGTTTGATAAAATACCCATTACGGCAACTAAAGGAGAACAATATACTTCGTTAGCAATCGGACCCGACCGTAAATTGTATGGGTTAATGCTGAATGGAACCATTAAACGATTTCCCATCAATACAGATGGAACGCTAGGAACAGCGGCCATAGTCAGCACCCTACGCACGAAATACGGAGACCGGTCTGCGGTAGGTTTGGCATTCGACCCTGCTGCTACATCCAGTAACCCGGTTATATGGGTTTCACACGCAACTACTGGTGTTGCCAATGGTCAGGAATGGGATGGCAAACTCTCGAAACTTTGGGGTGCTCAGCTGGAAAACGAACAGCTAGTTGTAACCAATTTACCCCGTTCTACCAAAGATCACTTGGTAAACAGTATTGCTTTTAAGCCTGGTCAGCCAAGTATTTTATATATTAGCCAGGGCAGCAACAGTGCTATGGGTGCCTATGATGGTTCCTGGCAGCGGGATGAATCTCTTTTGGCCGGGGCTATTTTGAAGCTAGATTTAAGTAAACTACCTGCTACCTTACCATTAAATGCAAAAACAACCAATGATCTTACGGCTATAAATGCTGCGTCGTCCAGTTCATACACCATGGTAGTAAATGGAGTAAATTATTATAATCCCTACGCTTCTACTTCTCCCCTGACCATTTATGCCTCAGGCGTGCGAAATGCTTTTGATCTGGTATGGCACTCCAATGGCTATTTATACGTTCCTACTAATGGCTCTGCCTTTGGTGGCAACACGCCTGGCTCTGTTGCCGGAGTCCGCCGGCCAGATGGCACTTTCTATAACGGGCCTGCCATTCCGGCCACTAGTCAGGTAGACAAGCAACGCGACTGGCTATTTAAAATAAATCCGAACCTGCGGATTAATGGGAAGGACTACCAGGGCTATTTTGGACATCCTAATCCTTTACGTGGAGAATATGTGCTTAACCGAGGCCATATAGATAATCCTAAATATCCGTCTACTATAGCGGCAGATGTCAATTACCAGCCAGCCGTATTTAGTTTTGAATACAATATTTCTCCAAATGGAGTAATTGAGTACAAAAGCAGTGCATTCAATGGAGTTTTAAAAGGCAGATTACTTGTTTGCAGATTCAGTAACCTGGACGACATTCTTGTGCTGGAACCAGGAAGCAATGGCTCTATTGTGAGTGCTGTCAGCGGCTATGGTAGCCCAGGTATACCCGGCCTATCCGGTTTTACTGACCCGCTAGACCTTGTGGAAGATACGCAAACCGGAAATTTATATATAAGTGAGTTTGGCTGGAATAACCCTGGCGCCGCTCAACTTACTTTGTGCCGGGTAAAAGCCACTACTCAAGTAGCCAATACCCAGGTTCCAGTGGAAGTACCTATCCTGGATACCACACGTAGTCCACTTACAGGTGCAACAGTTAGTAGCTACCCATCACATGTCAGAATAGCTGCCAGGGATATGGCAATTCCTTTGCACAGGCTGTATGTTTATCCTAATCCATCTAACGGGCATGCAACCATTTATTTTGGTGTATCCACAACGCAAAGGCTTGCTTTACAGGTATTCAACTCCTTAGGCAAACTTCTCACCACGCTCTATGAGGGAGAAGCCGAAGGGTGTATTCAGTATGAGATTACTTCCGGAGATTTTCCACAAGAAAATGGCCTGTATCTTTTAAAACTATCTACTGCTGACAAGGAGTACACGTCAAAAATGATTATTATCCGTTGATCAGGGGCTAATTTTCAGTTAGGTTACTTGCTGTATCCTTTTATAAGCCGAAATGGAAAAATTGATACATAGCTACTACCTTTTGCTACCCTTTTCTAACATTTATAGGCATCAAGCAACTAATTTAATCCTGGAGACCATAGAAAACGCTAGCCTGTGCACATGAGTATAGTAGGAATTAGGAATGTATTACCCTTCCTGAATAAGCTTCAACAGTTGTATATCAGTAACTGGGGTTTTACCTTGAACAAAAAACAATATCTACTCGTGTTTTATAACTACTTCCTTCTGCTGTCCCGTTCCTGTAACTTCTTTTTAAGTTTACTCAAGAACTCTGGGGTTATACCCAGATAAGAGGCTATGTATTTTTGAGGAAGCCGCAGTTCCAGCTTGGGGTATTTTCCTCTGAACGCCAAATACCGGTCTTCCGCACTCATACTCAGGTTTTGCAATATCCGCTGCTGAAAAGACACATACGCATGCTGTATAACAATGCGGTGAAAACGGTCGTATTGCGGCACTATTTCGTAAAGTTTTTGAATTTTTTCGTAAGAGGCCTCCAGTATCTCCGTATCTTCTATCGCTTGAACATTGCACTGGGCAGGCTGCTGAAACAAATAACTCTGGAAGTCACCAATCCACCACCCTTCGATACCCAGCTGAATAATATGTTCATGCCCTTCCATATCAATGAAATAGGTAATGGCACTGCCTTTCGTAATAAACATCTGATTCCGGCATACAGCCCCTTCATGTACCAGAAATTGCCCTTTTTTAAACTTCCGGGGTGTAAAAATACTCTGGATATATTCTCTATCCGTCTCACCAAGAGTTACATATTTTTCAATGCTGGAAAGCAACAGATCGTGCACCATACTTAATCTAGTTCAAGTCAATTTCTTGATGTAGTTCATTTTTACACTCTCCCCTGTCAGCTAATTTTGGTTTATAAATTAAATGTATTCACCCACTAAAAAAAACTGACGTATGAAAATTATTATTGTTTACCAGAATGCAGCCATCGTATGCCCTGCTCTGGCTGTACTTCTGATGAAAAAGGCAGGAACCAACATTACTAGTTAACAAAACAGAAGCAAAAACACCCCATGAACACGACAAAAACACAAATTCTACAAGCACTTGCCGACCTAGGAATTAGCCTGCCTTCTGCACCCAAACCTGGGGGATCGTATGTATCGGTGAATCTGCGGGGCAATGTCGCCTATGTGGCTATACAGTTCCCTATTGATGGCGACCATTATTTGTATACTGGTAAACTAGGCAAAGACTTGTCTATTCAGGAAGGATATGATGCTGCCAGGCTCTGTGCAATAAATACGCTTGCCCAGATAGACAAGTATATAGGTTTTGAAAAACTGAGTGGCTTAAACCACCTGGATATTTACTATCAGGCAGCTGAAGGCTGGGACGAAGGGCCGCTGGTAGCTAATGGTGCATCGGAGCTTTTTTTACATGCACTTGGCTCACTGGGTATTCATACCAGGTCCATCTTGGGGGTATATTCTTTGCCCCGAAATTTCAGTGTCGGCATCACTGCCTCCTTTACTTTACTTTCTTAATCAATCCACCCTTTTCTTAGTTACAAAATGAAAAAATACCATGTATTTAGTAGAATTGCTGTGCCTATACTGATGGTTATTTCCGAGCTTGCCTTTGGCCAGCAGTATAAAGAAGACGTAGGCATAAGCCCATGGGGCGCTGAAGATGAGATAGGTACCCTGAATATGATGACAGAAACAAGCAAACTATCTGTCCTGAGTAAAATACGTAGTGGTAAAGTGTATGACCTGAGCACAGAGTATTTTGTAGGCATGCCTAGTTTCCATTCGTTAGGTGATCCTGGCTACCAATACTGGCTGACACATACGCCGCATGGAACAGCGGTAGATAATCCCAATGGCCTGGGAGAAGAAATGAACAACAAAGTATCCTATACTGGAGATGCCATTTCCCTCTACACCCATATGGGAACACATATTGATGCGTTAAATCACTTTGGCCTGAATGGAAAAATATGGAATGGCTTCACACCAGAGAAACACTTAGGAGACAAAGGCTGGAAGAAAACAGGTGCTGAAACCATTCCTCCTATCATAGCTAGAGGCGTACTGCTTGATATAGCCTCCTACAAAGGGGTAAAAACGCTGCCTGCCAATTACCGGGTATCCGCTGGCGATCTGAAAGGTGCCTTGCAGAAACAAAGAATAACCCTGCAGAAAGGAGATGTGGTACTTATCCGCACCGGGCAGATGGTGCATTACGCAGACGCCAAAGAATTTCTTCATGAATATCCTGGAATTAGCCTGGATGCAGTAAAATGGCTGGTTGAAGATCAGGGGATTATGTTGCTAGGAGCAGACAATTTAAGCTTTGAAGCTTTTCCTCCTGAACGTACCGATAACTGGGTGCCAGTGCATACCTATCTGTTAGCTGAAAAAGGAGTGATGTTTATTGAACAAATATTTTTAGAAGACTTAGCAGCAGACAGAGTGTATACATTTGCCTTCATAGGTGCCTCGCTGAAATTACGCGGTGCCAGTGGTTCTCCTATGCGTCCTTTAGCTATTCCACTGAACTAATATACCTGCCATGCTTTATACTTCTCTCCTATTGACCCTGTACTTAGGGCTACCCGGTTCATGGGAAACATCTACTAAAACACTAGTAATTTTGCAACAGCCTTCTTCGTCAAGAAACGCAGCAGTTATGTCAGAAACAGATTATCCTGCTTATTTTTTCCTGAAAATGAGATAAAGCTTAACAATGAAGTGCTTTATAACCAAGCCAACTACATTGAATAAAATTGCCTTTCAAACAAACCTGTCAGTGAAAAATTCCGGCAGGTTTGTTTAATATGCCAGCCGAGCACTTATTCATATACGGCTAGTAATTCTTCTATGGTTAGGTCTATGTCGGCTTGGGTAGTTCGCCAGTTGACAAATGCAGCCCGGAGTGAAGGAACTCCTTTATAAACAGTAGGCGTCAGAAATACTTTTCCTCTAGCATTTAATTTTTCCACGATTCGCTGCACACTAGCGCCTCTGTTCTCTTCTCTACGTGTAGTAAAGCAAACTACATTTAACCAAACAGGCGCAGACAAAATATACAGGCCGGATTTTTCCAGTTTTTCGCCTAATAGTTGTGCCATAGAGATGCTATGTTCCACAACTGACTGATAACCTTTTTTGCCATAGGCATGCAAGGTAAACCAGGCAGGCAAAGCCCTGAATCTACGTGAGTTTTCCGGAAGAAAATTCAGATACGAAAATTTCTCTGAGGGATCGCCCAGGTAAGGGGCATTCGTGTTTTGGAATGTCTGTACTTGCAGACTAGCATGCGCTTTCCGGGTAAAAAAAACGGCACTATCGTATGGTACATTCAGCCATTTATGTCCATCAATGGTAATGCTGTCTGCTTGCTCCCAACCCTTTAGTAAATGTGCATAGGCAGGCGAGCAGGCAGCAAATCCACCAAAAGCGGCATCAATATGCCACCAGAAGGTATAGTTGTTTTTTAACCTGGCAATTGCCTGCATATCGTCGAAGTCTACTGAGTTTACGGTACCTCCACTACACAGCAAAATAAAAGGTTTGTTAGCTTTCTGTTGGAGTAATTGCTCTAGTGCTCCTACATCCATTGCTTCGCGGCTATCCAGCGTTGGAACAGAAATGATATTTCCACTTCCAATGCCAAGCATCGCTAAACTTTTTAACGTAGAGGAATGAGGCGTGGCTGAATATATGTCTATGGCGAATGGAAGGCCGTCGCGGGCAATATCTTTGCCAGACTGCTGTCCAACCCATTGCCTGGCTACAGCCAGACAAGTGAAATTAGACACGGTAGCCCCTGTAACAAAACCTCCGTAAAAATCATCTGGCAATTGCAATAAGTCCAGCAACATGCGTATAGTTGCTACTTCCAGAAAGGCAGACAAATCCCCTATACCGGTAGTATTCTGCGTATTTTGATCAAAAACCGAAGTAAGCCAGTCCCCGGCAATAGCTGCCAGTGTACCTCCGCCAGTTACATACCCCAGGTACCGCGGCCCCGAAGAGGCAACCAGGTACGGCTGAATATACGTGTTGAAATAGGTTATGGCACTTGCTGCGCCAGCACCTTCTGTTGGCAAAGTAAAGGCCGCTGTAGGTGGCTGCGCAAGTCCCGTAGGCTTCACGGCAATGGTGCTCAGGTAGTCACTGCTGAGTTGTCTGACCTGCTCAAGTAGTTGATCTATATTCTGTAAATCTTGCTGAAAAAGTGGATGCATGGATGAAAACTAGTAGAGGAACTATTGGAAAAAGCTGCTTGGGTTGTGGCATCAAATATACTACGCAATTCCTGTTCCCAGGACACTCGGCGTATGCAATTTTCTGCATAAAAACAGGGGGCATATCTTTTACAAGTAACCAACAATACCCTTTAAAAATCAGCCAGCTTCATTGCCTCCTGCATCTGTTTTTACGTATATACCTATTCACCAACCTATTAGTCCTATGAAACCAATGAACCACACAGAATCCATTGCTGTCCGTTATGGATTACTTACGTTTGTAGGCCTGGTGGCCTTCTTTCTGGTTATGCGTATGTTTAATCTGGCTCAGAATCAGGAACTGCGTGTATTGAATATGATTATTCTGACAATTGGTATCTGGCGGGCAGTGGCCAGACTAAAGCGAATAGAGGGCAATTCCATGGAATACCTGAATGGCGTGGCCTGCGCTATGTTTACCGCTTTAGTAGGCGTGGGGTGTTTTGCGGTATTTGTTTGCGTGTATTTGCTTATTGACACACAACTGTTAGAGATGTTGCAGCAAAAAAGTATTGTTGGGAAGTATATCAATCCTTTCTCGGGGGCCGCGGTTATTTTTATGGAGGGTATCTTTTCTGCAGCCATTATCAGCCTTGGTGTTATGCAGTATTTAAAGACATCTATGCTGCAACAGATGCATGAGCCCAACGCATCTTTACCTAAGGCTGTTCATTAACTACTCTTTTACACCTTATCATTGTATCAACCTAAGGCATAATATGTTTGGCAGGTAAGTAAGCTACTCTTTCTAACTAGCTTACTTACCTGCTTGCTTTAAAAGCAACAGTATGCCAACAGTATTAATAGTTTTCCAAAGCTACCCCCTCTCTATAGCTAATGCGGAGGGACCTTTTTTGCCTATACGCATCTTTTTACCTTTGCTACCTTGTTTTGTTTTCTTACCATAGGTTTCCCCAATAATTAGCTGCAAGTCATAAGAATGCCCCATAACTAGAACATTGAAAGGCAACAGTTTTAGAAAGTTCATAGATTCAATTACGACCCTTTTAGCAAACAAGTGTACTACTAGCAGATAGCCAAGCTTGGTATGTGTATTCTCTATTTTTTGAGAAAACAGCGGTTTACTTTTCTTCAGCAGAGACATAAACTGTAAATTCATTAATTGGAATACAAGCCACCATCGCAACTATTATTTATCTGTCCATTTATGCTGTCATTAACAGAAATACTGTTTCTAACCCTCCAGGAAAGAGCACACTATGTGTGGAACAAGGGCATGTATTGTTATAGCTCCTGGGAAGGAAACTATAAAATAACCTTATACTGGCTGGGGAATTTCTATGCACAGGTCTGGCACGAGGAGAGTTCTAACCTGCTCCTGGATGTTACGCTGAACGAAACCATGCCCCAATAATCTTCCTAGTTCCTGCCTGCTTAATCAGCTACATATACAGGTCAATATTTACTGGTAAGGGCTGGTAGTTGTAAACTTCATTAATACATACTCTAACGTGAACTATGGATTAGTAAAAGCATAAAGGGCTCAAAATGAATTAGCTTTG
>NZ_JAUKPO010000038.1 GCF_030503435.1 Rhodocytophaga aerolata | reverse complement strand
CTTTGACGGCTTGCTTGAGTTGTTTGCGGTCCGAGCGGTTCTCATCGACTAAAGCCACAAAAGCCGCATCGCGGATATGATGAGCCAGGGCTTTGCCATTAGGTTCATTCTGCAACCGTACATCGTCCCCGGTTCCTTTTTTAACCCTGCCAGAGCCTTCAAGCAAAGTTGGTCCCCCCCACCGGAAGGAAGCAGGTGATGCCTTAAAGGCTTCTGCATTTTTCTCGATCCGGTTCCAGTCGTCGGGAGAGTTTTCGGAGACATCGGAGCGGGTTTTGTAGGGGCCGGAGGCAGCCCGTTGGCGCCAGATGGTGAGTTCTTCGCGGGTTACATGTAACCCTAATCGCGTCTGAGCCAATAGGTCAGACATAGTGGATATGCATAGCATTACCAATGCTATTAAGCATACAATTCTTCTCTGTTTTAACATAATGCAAAAAGTGTGTCTGCAAAACAGGTCAGAATTCCACTGATGAAAATGCTTAAAAAAATGTTATTGGTACACGTGAGACAATGCGAAGTATTTATTTTTCAAAAAAGATACATTTTGAAGAGAAATTTTACTTATAAAAAATCTTTGCGATCTGTGAATAATAAGTAAAAAGGTATCTTAAACCTGCATAAGGTTTTTTAAATCCTGGGGGGTAAGTGTGCCTAAAGGAGGCCGGTAAAATGCAAAACATTACGCCTGATTATCTACAATTCCTTAAAAATATTTCATCTCTCACAATTCCGCATTTCTAATTTGCGTTTACAAAACTTTTATTCGCCGTATACCCACTTATTCAACTATCCTTTTTATGATTGTGCAATAATTAGCCCTTATACTAAAAATAAATTACTGGATATAAAACAGTAAATTTTGCACTATATGTTCATAATAGGATTGGTTAGCTAGCTAAAAATTGCGTTTTTAAACATAAATATTACATGCCTTACATCACCCTATAAAAGCACTCATCATGCTTAACAAAATCTGGTGCGAAGATAGAATTTCCTTATACAATATTTTTTTGCCATTTGTTACAAAAATTTCGCTTTTTCATGTAAGTTTTTTTTAAGATTTATAAAGTTTACTCAGATACTTTCTAAAAACAGATAGGTATTTTAATAAACATTACATTAAAAACAGATTAAAACAGAAAGTGAAAAATATTGTAAAAACAAGAAACTATTTTTTTGTGGCAAAATAATTTTGTTACCATACTTTATCTGATTCGGAGAAAAAACTTCTTACCAGGGAATCCAACAAAACCTTTAAGATTAAATTTTACGTTTCAAAATAAAATAAGAGAGTTACTTAGCTCTCTCCTCTGTACAACAGTTTCATGCGCTTACAACAGATTTATAAATCGCTAAAATATCCTAACTACCGCCTTTATTTTATCGGGCAATCTATCTCTCTCATTGGTACCTGGATGCAGCGAATGGCTGTAAGCTGGCTGGTATACCGGCTTACCGGCTCTGCCTTTATGTTAGGTATGGTTACGTTTGCCGGCCAGATTCCTACATTTCTGCTTTCGCCATATGGTGGTGTTATTTCCGACAGATACAACCGGTACAAAATACTACTTACTACTCAGATAGCTGCCATGGTACAAGCTGCAGCCCTGGCAGCTATGGTTATATCCGGTTATTATAACATGGCTGCAATTATATTCCTGAGTGTAGTTCTGGGAATTATTAATGCCTTTGATACACCGTCAAGACAGTCGCTACTGGTCGAGCTGGTGGAAGACAAAAAAGATTTACCGAATGCCATAGCTCTTAACTCGTCTGTTATTAACCTGGCCAGGCTGATTGGGCCAACCATTGCCGGAGCAGTTTTGGCTAGTATGGGAGAAGGCGTGTGCTTTTTATTAAATGCAGTTAGTTTCATAGCTGTAATTGTATGCTTGCTTTTGATGAAACTACCACAAGAGGTGTACATAAAACCGGTTAAAAACTTGTGGTCAGACTTCCGGGATGGATACGACTATTTACAAAGGACATATGTGCTGAAAAACATGATTTTGCTTCTGGCATGCATTAGCTTTTTGATGATGCCGTATGCTACCTTACTTCCGGTGGTAGCCAAAGATTTTTTCAACGGGGATGCAACTACGTTTGGGTTACTAAATGGCGTTACCGGTTTAGGCGCCCTTATCGGAGCTTTTCATTTAGCCCTGCTCAAACCAGGGAAGTCTTTAGACAAGATAGTTCTTGGAGCCACCATGGTCTTTGGCATCTCTTTGCTTTTGTTTTCAATAACTTCCTATCTGCCTCTCGCACTGTGCATTATGACTGTTACTGGTTTTGGTATGATGACTTGTATAGCTGGGGGTAATACGTTTATCCAAACGCATGTAGAGGACAAAATGCGCGGACGGGTAATGAGCTTTTATACAATGGCTTTTTTTGGGATGCAACCTTTTGGAAGCTTTCTCTTAGGAATGATCGCTGATTATATAGGTGCCGGCTATACTCTGGCTTTACAGGGAACAGCCGGTTTGCTCATTGGCGTTATTTTTATGTTCCGGTTGTACAAAAACCGATTACCTGCCTCCGCAAAAGAGGAAGTACACGTTATACATGATTAAAGGAAGAATACAAGAAACGTTGATCCCACAAATACTTAGGAAATGGATTATTGTTTATATAAAACCAGCTTTTTGTTAAAAACCAGACTCCCATACTGAATCCGGACAATATACAATCCTGCCGGCTGATGAGTCAGCTTCATTGATACACCTTTAGCCTCTTTACTACTCACATACGTATAGGTCTGAATCAGTTGCCCTTGCGTCGTATATACCTGTATATTCAGAGGTATATGCTCGTCGTCTCCCAGATCAACCTGAAACTCACCATTGCTGGGATTAGGATACAGCAGCACAGGTAATTGATATAATGTCTGCAGTTGATTCAGCATTTCTATGGGCCGGCGCAAGGCAAACAGTTTTATTTCTTCAAGGTTTTGAACCCAGGTAGTATAGGTATCCGGCGAATTCCACCGGTAAATATGCTCCAGCACTTCAGGTGCATAAGTTTGCGTGAAAGATTGTATTTCTTTGATTATACGTCCTGGCTCAAAAGTAGTATTCAGGTGATACATAAATTTCTGTAAAAACAGCGTCCGGAACTGCCTGTTCTGTAAAAGGTTTCTCAGCAGAAAGGTTGATTCTTCGTAGCTTTTGTATTTTAAGTCATTCTCTTCTCTGGAAGAATACAGGTATAGGAATTTGTAAGAATCCTGAATCATGCAGGCATCACAATCAAAAAATACCCATCGCCATTTACCAGCCGGTGTACGCGGTCGCCAAAAGCGCATATTATTATTAGGCCAGTCCCAATTGGCAAAAAACAGATGTGCAATATGGTAATCTATAAAATTAGCTATATCCAGCTGCGTGCTAATATATTGATAGTAGACATCCTCAGCCAGATCATGATTTCGGATATACTGGATCATGTTTGCGTAGTGCTGTCCGTCCCCTTCTATAATTTCGTTGCCATCCAGGCTAAGCCCAAGAAAATCAATACTCTCTGAATCTACCCCGTAATGTTGGGCAAAATAATGTTTATCAAACCGTTCCCGGATATTATGAATGCCCCAGTATTCGCCATTGATAAAAACCACCGAAGGACGGGTGGCCTGTAAATCGAGATTCATGGGCCGGATAAGCGTTTGTATCAGCTCGTCTTTAAATATCGTTTGTGAAAAATCAGCATCCGGCGTACGCAGAATTAATGTTTTAAATTTTTCTATGGCAAGGTCCGGAAACATCTGAAAGTTGAGCCACTCAGCACCATACTCCTCTCGTGCATAAATGCGCACCGATTTTTGCGGATTTTTCCTGGAGCCCCTTCCGTGAATCCGTGCGCCCATTCCTTGTGCAATAGCCCGAGCACCATTTTCATTGAAAAACTCTACGTGAATACTCCGCTCCCACTCTTTGCCACTTGCAAAAAAATTTTCTCCCAGACCATCATTCTCTCCGGAAACATAAATGCCTTTTTTCTTCCCGAAAAAATCGCTCCGGTCGGTAGCTATTGAAAGAATGGGAAATGTGTACCGCTGAGGCATTTTCTCATCAACAAAATAGGTATGGGTTATAACTGGGCCTGCCGGACAAGCGTCTATATAAGCTACTGCCCGGATAACCGTAGCTTTAAATACTTCGCCTTGGGGAGGTTGCCAGGTAGCTACCGTTTCTTCCTCTGAAACATCATTTTTATCTCCTTTCCTACTCTTTACCTGAATTGGACTTGTATATAGCTGGGCATTTTCATCAGGAACGGAGCCATCCAGAGTATAATAAATCCTAGTACCAGGCAAACCTGTAGACAACTGTAAACTAAAGGCTTGCGTAAAAAATCCACCACTTTGAGAAAAAACCAGGGTGTCCTTCCCAGGCTTAATGGTAGCCGTAAGACTTTCATTATTACTCCTTCCGGGAGTAGGCGTAAGTAAATGTGTTTTAGGGTTTGTTCCATCCGGCGTATGTCCATAAGAAAATCCGGAAGGTATACACGTAGAAATATAGTCATCTACGCGTTGCCCAAGTTGGTTATACAAAAAGACTGACTCCCGCCCGGCCCCCAACCGGAAACTGGTATGCAGGTATTTTCCTTCTTTGCGGTCTTTGTCAGAGGCAAATATCAGCAGGTATGCGCCAGGTTGCATAACTATAGCCGGAAAAAGCCATTTATCTATTTCCAGAGAATCATCGGTTATTACCCAGTTTGTCAGATCTACTGGAGTAGTGGAGGCATTATATAGTTCTATCCAGTCGGGTGTATCTCCATCCTCATCTTGTATAGTTTGAGCATTAGAGGTCATCAGTTCGTTTATCACTACCCGCTGAGCATTGCCTTCAGTAGCCAGAAGCAGGCCAACAAGTACACATATATATATAGCACAAATACGTAACCGTTTACTTGAGAGTAGGAACATAGCTAAAGCAGGCAAGTCAATTATAATAATATACCTATCCTGAAGGAAAGCAAATCAAAATTCAGGTTATCTGCATAGGTATGGTCGTCCAGGGTTTTATAGCGGATTCTGGCAAACTGGTGCTTATAATTTACACTAAACAACACTGAGTATTTATCCTGCACATTAAGTTTATAGCCAAATCCCGGGCTGAATAGGATGCCTCCTCTATACGAATAGCCTTCATACCTATATATATTTTTATTTGAGGCCAGTGCATACCCGATTTGTGCGGTGAGAAAAGGGGTAGAATCCTTTTTTTTAAGAAGCCCTTTGAAGCTGGCAAAGATGGGAATGAATCGTTCCTGGTCAAGCCGTTCGTATCCGATGCCCACTCCATAATACACCCGCGTACTCACCTGAAAATCGGCGGTATATTGCCCCAGTAAGCCTGCTTTATAAATAAAGTTATCATTGGATATCTGCCCCCCTATGGTGTATCCCAGCTCCAGTGTATGATGTATGTTTGCACCTTTGCTGTCTTTCTCCTTTTCTTTTTCATCGTCGTCCTGGGCCTGGGCAGGCAAAAAGCTACTAAGGAATAGCAAACTAAGGAAACCCTGGAGGAAGTATTGCCACATGAAGTTAGTATAGAAAGTAAGCGTTTTCAATGTAAAGAAACTTGTAAGCCTGTTTTTATTAATAAATTATTGCCAGCATAATATCCATCACATTTGTCATAGTAGGCCCAGTTGTAATATGACCACCAGCCTGCCTAAAAAAATCATAAGAATCATGCCTGGACACATAGTCTGCAGCAGCTAAATCCATCTGCGCTGCGTTACTGACTGTAAACCCGTCCACTACTGCTCCTGCAGCATCTGTAGGCCCATCTGTTCCATCTGTTCCTGCCGAAAGAATCACTATCTTTTCACCAGGAGCTAGTTGCAGAGCAGCACAAAGAGCAAAATGCTGATTACGTCCTCCTTTTCCATTCCCAGTTACCACGACTGTTGTTTCTCCGCCGGTTAGTAGACAAACTGGCTTAGGAATAGTTATATCGGCTGCTATAGTTCTAGCCTCTTCTACCAACGCATAAGCAGCTTGTGGTGCATCTCCCTGAATATCTGCCCTCCCTATTTTTGTAGTAAAGCCCATAGATTCTGCGGTTTTACCGGCGGCTTGCAAGGCAATTGCATTACTCCCAATAACCTTTGTATTCATCTGCAGAAATAGTGGATCAGCTGGTTTGGGAGTATCTGGAATCTGTTTTTCTAAGCCACGCTGCAAATGTAGGGTGATATTGGTAGAAATATGCTGTTGTAAGTTGTATTTTTCTATGACCTGCCAGGCATCTGCAAAAGTTGAAGGATCTGCTACGGTTGGCCCAGAAGCAATAACATCTACCGGATCTCCAATTACATCGGATAGAAGCAGGCTAACAAGTCTGGCAGGATACACAGCTTTTGCCAGCTGGCCACCTTTTACTGCCGATAAATGCTTGCGGATTGTATTTATTTCTTTGATAGAAGCACCCGATCTTAATAACAGATCAAAACAAAGTTGCATGTCTTCCAATGTACATCCTGGCGGCATATCGGTTAATAAAGCAGAACCGCCTCCGGAAAATAAAGCAATAACAAGGTCACGCGGCGAAATAGTAGCCAGTAATTGAAGCATTCTTTTTGTGCCTTCCACCCCGTTCTGATCAGGTATGGGATGCGCCGCTTCTATAATGGATATATACTTTAACGGCATAGTATGTCCATATTTCACGACTATTACCCCGCCCGCTATCCGGTTTCCTAATACATCTTCTACGGCTTTTGCCATAGCAGCCGTAGCTTTACCAGCCCCAATTACATAAATATGACCAATCTCTGCTATTTCAAGTAACTGATCTCCAACCGTTAAATGGGTTTCTGTTAAGCGAATCGATTGAGTAATTAATGAGTAGGGATGAACAGCCGCTACTGCCTCTAAAAATATACGTGTAGCACTAAGTTTATAATCTACTGGAGAGGTCATTGGGCAGACAGCCGGAAAGTTTAGGCAGGCAGGTAGTCTCCGGCAGCCTGACAAATATACAAATTATCAGGTAATACGCTTTACATAATTGTAGATAACCGGTCAATTGACCAAGTCTTTTACTCTTCCAGCCCCTCTATACTTTTTTTGATAATAGTTGTCTTGTAGAGAGCTTACAGTAACCCCCCTGGAAGAAGATGTATGAGCAAATTTTCCGTCTTTTAAATAGATGCCTACATGGGAAATACTGTTCCCAAACGTATTAAAAAACACGAGATCTCCTTCTTGTAAATCGGTTTTATGAATTTTATAGACATCCTTTTCATACATAGCTTTGGAACTGCGGCTTAGTTCAATGCCATGCGCATCCTGAAAAACGGCTTGCACAAAGCCTGAGCAGTCTGTCCCATTTTTGGATTGTGTGTTGTCGCGGTGAGGCGTGCCTACCCAGTCCATGATATGGGCTACAAGCTTGGTATCCCGGAAAGGCTCTTCAGCATTGCTATCATCCGCTGAGGTTTCCTGTTCTTCCTGCCGATTGACGGGGATTACCCTAGGCACAACTTCATCTGTAACCATTTCTGTTTGTAGAGAAACTGAGCTTGGTTGACTTGGTTGAATGGCAGCCACATTTTTGAAAGAAGAAAACCCAGTCCAGATGATAGATAAGAGGATCAGCGTGGGTAACGTAAGTTTATGTTGTATAATCTGAATCCGGTGAGTATAGAGGTACTGGGCAGCTTTCCTTCCTAAAAGGAAAAAACCTTTGATAAGTAAATAGATGATTGCTACAACTTCCAACAAAAATATCCTTATCTGCTGTTTCATTATTCCTAACCAAATGTTCATACAGGTTAGATAACATATTTTTCCTCAAAATAAATTCCCAACCTATCATCTACACCCTCAGGACACCTTAAACAGAGATAACAGGTGAAGAGCAGCCGTCAATGCGGGCAATTGACCATTAATTACCTCCTGTTCTATTACTGGCAGCTGGGCTTGTATTTGGGGATGATTATAAAAATTGCCTTCCAGACCTTGTTTGATTGTTTCATACATCCATTGCAGGCTTTGGGTTTGCCGGTTTTTCAAAAGGTAACCGCTGGCTTGCATTTGTTGATGATAGACGGTAATAATTTCCCAAACCTGCCTAATACCTTCCTGTGTGTAAGCTGAGCAGGTAACAACCGGCGGATTCCATTTTTTTTCTGAGAGAGGGAAAAGATGCAAGGCATTTTTATACATCGCAGCGGCTTGTTCTGCTGCCTGCTTATTTTGTCCGTCGGCTTTGGTTATAGCAATGGCATCCGCCATTTCCATAATTCCTCTTTTTATTCCTTGTAGTTCATCGCCAGCCCCGGCTAAAGCGAGCAATAGAAAAAAGTCAACCATTCCATGCACAGCTGTTTCCGATTGCCCGACGCCAACAGTTTCAATAATAATCACTTCATACCCGGCAGCTTCACAAAGAAGCAATGCTTGCCGGGTATTTCTGGTTACCCCTCCCAATGAGTTTCCTGCAGGCGAGGGCCTGATATAAGCCAGTGGATCATTAGATAATGTTTCCATACGGGTTTTATCGCCCATAATACTTCCCCTGGTCCGCTGACTGCTTGGGTCTACTGCCAATACGGCAAGCTTTTTCCCTAAAGAGGTAATTATTTTACCAAATACTTCGATAAATGTACTTTTGCCTACTCCCGGCACACCTGTAATACCAATGCGGATAGCACGCCCGGTATGAGGCAATACTTGTGTTAATAGCTCCTGAGCTAATTTTTGATCAGCCGGCAGGTTACTCTCTGCCAACGTGATTGCCTGGCTTAAGAGTAGCCTGTCTGAACGAAGGATACCATCAAAATAGGTTTTTACCGGATGCCGATTCCTTTTTTTATTCATTACTATTAGGCTGATGCAACTAACTATACAATAGCTCTTTTAATAAGCTCATTTCAACAGAGATCATAAATATATAGCCAAGTGCCTATTCTTTTTTCATCTTACAAACAAACGATCACAAAAACTACAAGCAGGTAAATAGCAGTAAGAGTAATGTTAATTTGAATATAATACCGAAAAACATAAGACCTTTTTATGATAATCCTGTTCAAAATATATTCTGTAGAAATATAAAAAGGGCTAATTTTATAAAATTTATATTTAATGAGCTATTAAAAATTACTTTTACGTGTCAGATTTAGCCAACGGAGCTTATACATTTTCTTTATTGGAGCAAACATTAGTATTACTTCCTGAAAAAGCAATAATCTGGAAAGAAAAAGGAATTTTATTAGTAGCAGATGTTCATTTGGGTAAAGTAAATCATTTCAGAAAGTCAGGAATAGCTGTTCCACAAACAGTTGCAATCACTGATTATCCTGTTTTAGATAGAATTTTAAACCAGTATACTATTCAGGAAGTAGTATTTTTAGGTGATCTGTTTCATAGTCAGGCAAACCATGCCTGCGTTGAATTTTCAAAATGGGTTTTAAACTATCAGCATATCAGATTTACTTTAGTGAAAGGCAACCATGATATTCTACCTAAGTCATTTTATGATACAGCTACGATAAGTCTTTGTATGCAATCTTTACTTAATCCTCCGTTTATATTTTCTCACACTCCTCTTACAGAACCTTCACCGTATTATACACTTTGTGGACATATCCATCCGGCAGTTACACTATATGGCAAAGGAAAGCAAGTTCTTACGTTACCTTGTTTTTATTTTGGGAAATCAACAGGTATCTTACCTGCTTTTGGCAGTTTCACGGGGAAAGCAATTATTAATCCTGAACCTGAAAGCAGGGTGTTTGCTATAGCAGGTACAGTGGTGAAGAGAATAAATTAGGCAAATGAGAAAGGAATTTGTTTTTCTGTGGCTGAAAAGGCAACCCATTTGCAGGTAATGGTAGTATAAGAGGAAAATAATCTACAAATTAACTTACATATACGATCGTTCGCATGCATGCTTGCATTTGCTATTTTGATTAATATTCTGTTAAATTGAAAGAAGAAAAGTTGTTTTACCTTTTAAATATAATTTAACAGTTTTATTTAAAATAATCCGGTTACCAAATTTTTACATTGAGTATTAAACCTTAAAGCTTTGCTTTTGATAATGAAGGATAGCGAGATACTTGCCAGGATACGACAAGGAGATGAAGGCGCACTAGATTACCTTTATAAAAAAAATTACAAGATGATGACCAAAATGGTCATTAATAACAGTGGTACTGAAGACGAAGCAAAAGATATTTATCAGGATGCTTTAATTGTTTTCTGGCAGAAAGCTGTAAGTGGCAATCTTGTGCTTTCTTCTAAGATAAGTACCTTTATTTACAGCATATGCCAGAATTTGTGGCGCAAAGAGCTGGAAAGAAAAAGCAAACTTAGCAGTGAAGAAAAAGACAGCCCTGAAATTAATGATGTAGACCGTCGGGAGCGTATTGAAATTATAAATAACTCTATAAACAACCTGGGCGAAACATGCCGGAAAATCTTAACTTATTACTATTTCGATAATCTATCGATGAGTGACATAGCCGAGAAAATGGGGTTTGCCAATGCGGATACTGCGAAGACGAAAAAATATAAGTGTAAAAAAGAGCTTGACGAATTAATTAAATCGAAATACAAGGCCTCGGATTTCCTAGACTAAAATATGAACAAAGGATTAAACTACTCGGAAAAGTTAGAAGCGTACATCAGAAACGAACTTACAGAAAAAGAACGACTGGAGTTGGAAGAACAATTGCGGCAAGATCCCCTTTTGCAAAATGAACTTACCTTGCAGAAAGACATTATTGCCTCTATTAGTGATTACCGGAAAAATGAATTAAAGCAGCGGTTGAATAAGATTGATGTGAGTAGCAAAAGTTCACCAGGCGACTTTACTGTAGGAGGTGCTATTCTGGGAGGTATTGCCATTGTTGGTGTAGCCGGCTTTCTAATTTTTAAAGACTCAGGGAAGGATCTGTCATCTACGCAGCTTTCCGGTGCCGTTTCTCAAATGCCTGTGGATTCACAACATGCAACCAACCCTAGTGAAGTAACTTCTGAAAATACTATTGCTTTAGCAGACACTTACGACACAGCAGACAGTAACATGCCTGAAACGGTAACAAGTCCTGCAAATGTTAATCCTGCGCCAAAAAAAACAACACCTGCAAAAAATACACAAACAACCATAGCTCCAGTAGTAGTTGAAGCTACCCAGGCTATCGTTGAAGAAGAGGAAATCCAAAAAGATGATAAACTAGTACTCCCAGAAAGTGGTGTAACAAAACCGGCTGCCAGTGCCGAACCAACATTAATTATTGTTGATAATAATACATCCAAATATAAATTGCAGTATAAGTATACCAACGGCCAGTTGTTTTTATATGGCTTTGAAAAACCTTATAAAATTATTGATCTACCAGACCAGACTCAACGCTTTTTGCTATATGATGGCAAATTTTATAAGCTAAACCGCAATCAGCCTCAGATCTCTCCTATACAATTAGTAGATGACCAACAGGAGATAAAAGCACTTGAGTCTTATAAGTCAAATAATCCATAAATGTCATGCGCTCATACACCTGATCCAATAATAAGTACAGGCATTGAGGTAAAAAGAGTATACATATTTTAAAAAAACCTTTCCTCGAATCAGGAAAGGTTTTTTGCTTTTGCCCCATCAATGGAAATAACAATAGAAATAAATTCTTACCTTTGCTGCCTGATTTTATTCAATGCAAGTACAGGAAATAACATATAAGCGAAAAAAAAGATTAGGCAGTTACCCGTTTTTTACTGTTGTTTTTAGCCTCACCATGGCTTTGTTTGTGATTGGGTTAGGCGGTCTATTACTTTTACATGCCAGCAAACTTTCCAGTATTGTCAGGGAAAGTATAGAAATTCAAATCTACCTGGACAGATACCTTTCGCAAGAAGAAACAGCTAATGTGGAGAAAGCTTTACAGAAGCGGCCTTATCTGGAAAAAAAGGAGAATACCCCTCAGATTCAATTTGTGCATAAAGACGAAGCAGCCAAAAAATTTATAGAAGCTACCGGAGAAAACTTTATGACCTTGCTAGGTGAAAATCCATTAAGAGATGCGTATTTAATTAAGATTAAGCCGGAGTTTTACGACAACCGTAAAATGCAACTGATTAAGCAGGATGTAGAGAAAATACCAGGTGTTTTTGAAGCTACGTATGTAGAGAACCTAGTAGAGGAAATTAATCGCAATATCTACCGGATATCGTTTGTCTTGCTGGTTTTTGCGGCCTTGTTGCTTTTTACCATAACCATCCTTATTAACAATACTATTAAGCTGGCTTTATTCTCGCAACGATTTCTCATCCGCAGTATGCAGTTGGTGGGCGCCACCTCCTGGTTTATCCAGCGTCCTTTTTTATTCCGCTCGTTGGGGCAAGGTTTTCTCAGTGGGATTCTGGCTGCGGTTTTACTGTATGTGTTGCTGCAATATGCAAATACCCAGATAAAAGAATTGGTAATGTTACAGGTACAGGAGCAAATATTCCTTCTTCTGGCTGGGCTCTGTATACTCGGGCCACTTATCTCGTTATTCAGTTCATACAGATCCGTAAACAAATACTTACAGATGTCTCTAGATGAACTCTATTAATAAGGCTGCTTGCAGAAATAACAATTTAATAAAAATATAGCTATCTAACATATAATTCAATCGGTGTATTTTTGAACAATAACTTTTAGCTTATTACTCCTCATTCCGCTCTTCATTTCAACCATCAAACACGTGTATGGAAAATAAAAGTAAAATGGCCTTTGGCAAACAAAATTACATACTTATGCTGGCTGGCATAGCTGTACTAATTCTAGGCTTCATCATTATGTCCCTGGATAAAGAACCTTTCGGTTTTGGTGTATTAGGCTTAACGGTTGGCCCCATCATCGTCATGATCGGATTTATAATTGAATTTTTTGCCATCTTACGTAATCCAAAAAAATGAATGTAATAGAGGCCATTATTATGGCAATAGTTGAAGGACTTACCGAGTTCTTACCCATTTCCTCTACCGGACATATGATTATCGCCTCTGCAATGATGGGGATCAATGAGGAAGAGTTTACCAAAATATTTACCGTTAATGTACAATTTGGCGCCATACTTTCAGTGGTTGTGCTATACTGGCGGCGTTTCTTTCAATCTTTTGAATTTTATTTAAAACTATTTATTGCTTTTATTCCATCGGCCATTTTCGGACTGCTGTTTATTGATATAATTGATGCCTTGTTAGAAAATGTGGTGGTAGTTGCGGTAATGTTGTTAGTGGGAGGTTTTGTATTGATTTTCATTGACCGCCTGTTTAATAATCCGGAAAATGAACTAGATCAGGTAAATCACAAAAAGGCATTTACCATTGGGTTGTTTCAGTGCTTAGCTATGATCCCCGGCGTTTCGCGCTCGGCTGCTACCATTATTGGTGGCATGACTCAAAAATTAAGCAGGAAAGCAGCAGCAGAGTTCTCTTTCTTTCTAGCCGTGCCTACGATGTTTGCTGCCTCCGGATACAAGCTGTTAAAAGATTACAAATACATAACCATACAGAACATTGATACCTTACTGATTGGCAATGTGGTAGCATTTATCGTAGCTATGCTGGCTATCAAGTTTTTTATCTCTTTTCTAACGAAATATGGATTTAAGGTATTCGGATATTACCGGATTGCCCTTGGGTTGCTGCTGTTGATCTTATTTATGATGGGGGTAGACTTAGAGGTCTGATCCGGCAATAGGCTGCAGGGACTAGTCCTTTCATCCTAGAACTATTTTACTTTACACGTATCAACTGAGCAAATCCAAGGCTCAGTTGATTCAACTTATTCCCTTTCCATATGCCTTATCACTTTGAAGAAGGAGAAGTGCTGCTGATTGATAAGCCCTACCGCTGGACTTCCTTTGATGCAGTGCGAAAAATCAGAAATACCATAAAAATA
Source organism: Rhodocytophaga aerolata (assembly GCF_030503435.1). Lineage (GTDB taxonomy): Bacteria > Bacteroidota > Bacteroidia > Cytophagales > 172606-1 > Rhodocytophaga > Rhodocytophaga aerolata. The sequence goes on along the minus strand of NZ_JAUKPO010000038.1, from coordinate 54,124 downwards.
AAGAAGATAGGACACGCCGGCACCCTGGACCCCCTGGCAACCGGCCTGTTAATTCTTTGTACAGGCAAAAAAACAAAGAGTATAGACCTGTATCAGGCGCAGGAGAAAGAGTATACCGGCCAACTGGTACTTGGTAAAACCACGCCATCTGTAGATCTGGAAACAGATTTCGATCATTCCTATCCCATTGAACATATTACTCCGGCCATGCTTCAGGAAGCAGCCAGTTCGTTAACTGGTATGCTTCAGCAGGTTCCTCCTGTATATTCAGCCATACAGGTAAATGGACAGCGGGTGTATAAAAAAGCCCGTAAAGGGGAAATAGTGGAGTTAAAAGCGCGTGAAGTGTATGTGCAGGCATTTGATATTACCCATATTGACTTTCCTGTGGTACATTTTCGTATTATTTGTTCTAAAGGTACCTATATTCGCAGTTTGGTACGGGACTTCGGACAATATCTGCATTCGGGTGCCTACTTATCTGAGCTGCGCAGAGTCAGAATTGGAGAGTTTACTGTAGCAGAGGCATTAACCATCGAACAATTTATACAATCACTTGGGCAAACACATGAAGGTACACCAGGGACTTGATCATTTTACCAAATTACCTTTTGCAGTCGTTACCAGCGGCACATTCGATGGCGTACACGTAGGTCATCAGAAAATACTTGCCCGTTTACGGGAGGTGGCCCGGTTGCATCAGGGAGAAACCGTAGTGATTACTTACTGGCCACACCCCAGGCTCATTGTATCTACAGATAGTGCAGACCTTAAACTACTTTCTACCATAGATGAAAAAATAGAACTTCTGGACAAGCATCAGATAGACCATCTGGTTATTATTCCTTTTACCAAAGAGTTCTCACAACTAAGTTCTAAAGAATTTATTACCCAGATTCTGGTTGAAAAGATAGGCACCCAAAAACTGGTGATTGGCTATGACCACCGGTTTGGAAAAAACAGAGAAGGGAGCTTTGAACACCTGATCCAGAACGCCTCTACCTATGGGTTTGAAGTAGAAGAAATTCCCCGTCAGGATATTGATGATGTGGGAGTTAGCTCTACCAGAATCCGCCATGCACTGATGGAAGGCAATATTCATATCGCTAATGAATACCTGGGGAGTCCTTATACACTGAGTGGCAGAGTTGTCGCAGGAGATCAGATTGGCCGCCAACTGGGATTTCCCACAGCAAATATTCACCTTGAACAGGCATACAAATTAGTACCCATGGATGGCATTTATGCAGTTAAAGTGGCTCACCTTGATAAACTTTATCAAGGAATGCTGTATATCGGTAGTCGTCCGACCATAGATGGCAAAATGAGAAGCATTGAAGTAAATATCTTTGATTTCAATCAAACCATTTATGGAGACAGGTTGGCTATTTATTTTATGGAACTCATCCGGAAAGATCAAAAGTTTGACAACATGCATGCTTTACAGGTACAACTTCAGAAAGATTACCACCAGACGGTTGAGCTTTTTAAAACTATCATCTCCTAATTTCTGCTTGTTGTATGAAAGATAAAGTTGTTATTATAACCGGAGCATCCTCAGGCATTGGCTCAGCCTGTGCTGAAGAATTTGGTAAAAACGGGGCGAAAGTAGTCATTACTGGCCGGAGCCAAACGAGCTTACTTGAAACCGCAGATTACCTGCGTTCATCCGGTATAGATACTCTTCCTATTGTAGCCGATGCGAGTTTACAGGAAGACAATAAACGCATGGTGGAAGAAACCATTAGGCACTATGGCAAAATAGATATATTGATCAACAACGCCGGTATCTCTATGCGAGCCCTGTTTGCTGAACTTGATTTGCAGGTATTTGAAAAAGTAATGGACATTAACTTTTATGGTACAGTGTATGCCACTAAGTATTGTCTTCCGTATATTCTTGCCACCAAAGGGTCTGTTATCGGTATTTCTTCTATTAATGGATACAGGGGCACACCAGCCCGCACCGCTTATACGGCTTCTAAATATGCTATGCAAGGCTTTCTGGAATCGCTACGGACAGAAGTAATGAAAAGCGGAGTACATATATTAGTAGCTTGTCCGGGTTTCACAGCATCTAACATCCGGAATGCTGCCCTTCTGGCCAATGGTCAACCTCAAGGCGAGTCACCACGGGCAGAAGAGAAGCTTATGAGCGCTGAGGAAGTTGCCCGGCATATCTACAAAGCTACCATCAGCCGGAAACGCGATCTGATTTTAACCACACAAGGCAAACTGGCTGTATTCCTCAACAAATGGATACCAGGTATCATGGATAATGTAGTGTATAATGTAATGGCTAAAGAAAAAGACTCTCCTTTTAAATAAAAACTATTCCACCAGCCACACATTTTGCTTCCGGACATAGGCAATTTGACCGTTCCATTGCACCTGCACCCAGATATCCTGTTGCTGTTGCACATCTAACCGGTGTCCCTTCTGAGCAATATACACTAATTCGGCTCCTGCTGAGGGAGCACTCATCAGGTATACATTATCCTGCGAAATAATTGCCTGCTGGTCTGCCTTTTGAATATTGAGAAAAAGTAATACTAGCACCAAAAAAAGCATGCAACCAGCCAGATGCCGGGCAGGTAAGTACTCTCTCCGGACTTTTCGGACAATTAAGGATACTATCCAAATAATGCAAATTACTAATATGGCCGCTGCCAGATAAGTATAATACCGCTGATAGAGAATTAGAAAAAGGTCAACGTCCCTGAATTCATAGCCTTGCAAATTATAGGTGGCAGCTATTTCCTTCATTTTATTAACAACTTGCAGATTGGGCCGCTGTAAGTAATACAGGCTAAGAAAATATAAGGCTTTGGTATAATTGCCGTTCCCTTCCTCCACATACGCCATTTTCAACAGCATAGCAGGGGAAGCTTGCCCGGTTTGAGAAAAAATTTGTTCATACTGATGCAGCGCCTGCGTATACTTTTGCTGAACAAACAGTGTATCTGCCTGAGCCAATAACAATTTAATATCCTGGCTATAAGCCAGATGGCTTAAAACAAGGCATCCCCATAAAAAAAAAGCTATTTTTTTTAAATCTATATTTTGCATTTAAAACCTGAACATCTATATTTGCAACGCAATTAAGGAAACACCTTAGACACTTGCAAAAGTACAAAAAGATTCCGTAGCTCAGTCGGTAGAGCAATACACTTTTAATGTATGGGTCCTGGGTTCGAATCCCAGCGGGATCACTGAAAAGCCTCTAATTTTAGAAATTAGAGGCTTTTTTCTATTAGGGGGAAATTATAGGGCAAGTGCATTAATAATTCTAATATTTAATTTATGTCAGAGACTATATATAAATTACTTCGAAGAGTATTTAGATAAAATTCAGTCTATATTAGAAAGTAAAAAAACACTTTCTAATATAGAGGTCAAAGAGAAGAATCTTGGCAACTTGTGCCTAGTCCAATAACTTAGCTTTGCTTAAGACAGAAACAGGATTATTGGCAGATTTTAAAAGAAGGATGTTGCCTTTCTTGCCCCGCTTATTAAATATAGATTTAAAATTAGAATTACTGGCATTAGCTCAACATCATGATTTACCCACAAGGCTGTTAGACTGGAGTGAAAATCCTTCCTATAAGAAAGGTTTATACAAGTTTGTCTGCCCGGACAATGTTAGAAATTCAGTATTAAATAGAGTAGATTCCTACGGAATAAATATATATGCTATATATCCAGATTTGGTTGGCTTATCTAACTATTTAAAATGGAAATATATTGAATCCATTAAATAATTTGTGTCGCATCCTCCCCCACTTCCAAATCTTCCTGCAAGGAATGGCTCAACATTCACCTACTTGGCCAGCCAGGAAATACTGGATAAAAAGGAATAGAAAAGAAAATAGGTATTAGGAATTAATTTGCCTCAGAATTATCTTCAGGCTTTTCAACCGCTTTATATGCTTACTATCTTCCAGCTTCAGCATCTCCCCTTACACGATCAGGTTCAATATGTTTTGGAGAATGGGGAGTTCTTAGCTACTCAAATTAAAGAAGATTGCATAATTAACCTATATTGGGTAGGCAGCGTTCATGCAAAAGTTTTCCTGGGTGATGAAGCCGATAGTTATGTTGAAGTTATATTTAGTGAAGAGTCCTTTACTGATTATTTATGACTATCTTCTTACTTGCCTCGAATTAATACATGCTTAGGTATTTTGCAGATGCCAGCATATTGTGGAAGTAAATATAGTTGGCTCAAGTAATAACCAGTAAAACAGTAAGGCCAGAGAATATTCTCTGGCCTTACTGTTTTACTGGTTAAGATCTATATTTAGTAGCAACCTATTTGTTTCGACAAGTGAATTCCCTGTGATCCAACTTTGTTGAGGCGCTTATTTGCTGGCGGTTTCAGATTTGCCAGCCACCAGTTTCAGATTAATAGTAAAGGTATCGTCAATAATTTTGTCTGCTGCAGTGCCAATAATAGCTGCCCGGTATTTAATATCATACTTTGTCCGGTCTACGTCAATCTTGGCTGTAGCTTGCGCACTACTTGTAGTCAGATTTACAACGGCAGGGAAGGTTACCGAATTGGTAATGCCTTTAATGCTTAAATCTCCGGTAATTTTGTAATTAGCCTCTCCTGCTTTAGCATTGGCTATAGGCTCTGCTTTGGTAATTTTAAAAGTAGAAGCAGGATTTTTCTCTACGGAAAAGAAATCTTCTGACTTTAAATGGTTGGTTAATTTGGCGTTCATGCCTTCATCCGTAATATCGGTAACTGAGATGCTGGTCATGTCCATAGTAAAGGTGCCTCCGGTTAGCTTGTTTGCATTGACTGTCAAGCTGCCTTTGGCTACTTTAACTTTGCCGGTATGTTCTCCGCCTACTTTTTTCGCATTCCAGGTAAGCTCACTTTTTGCAGGGTCTACTGCCAAGGTTGAGGCCTTAGCTGCCTTAGATTTGCCAGGGTCCTCACCTGCTACCAGGTTTACCTGATTGAACAACAAAGTGAATACGATTACGCTTAACAAGATTTTTACTGTTCTCATACTGTTTTCGAATAAATAAGTAAATGTGATGATAATTTATACCTAAACTAGTTTAAATAAACAGGGACTGGTTATACCTATCCACTATTCATTTCTATCCAAAGATAGCATAAGAATTTGAAGCAATCTTGAAGAAAAGTATTTTAACAAACGGGTATTGATGGCATTACAAAACACGCTAGCCAGTATCTGGCAACCGATTGTGAAAGGATAATGCTACTTTTATTGCTCTATCGCGGAAAAAATCGCTACTTTACCAAGTAGCTTTTATCCATTTTACCAAGAACTTTCCATCATTGCAGTTTCTACACTTCAAGATTACTTCAAAAAGTACGTATATTTTGAAGGGTATGATAGATAGTATTGATAGTAAAATGCACGGCGACCTTAAAATTCATTTACCTATACCATTATGAAAAACTTCATTTTTTTTCTTCTGTTTTCAAGCCAGCTAGTGTCGCTGGCTGTAGCACAAACCCCAAGCGGGACAACCAGTGGCATAAACCGCGTTACAATAACAAACGGCACCCTGGAAGGTGTTATTGAAAAAAGTGGCATCCGCGCTTTTAAAGGAATACCCTTTGCTGCTCCACCCGTAGGTGAACTGCGTTGGAAGGAACCGCAACCGGTAAAAAACTGGCAGGGAGTGCGCAAAGCTGACAAATTTGGACCCATGGCTATGCAGCGGGCAGTTTTTGGAGATATGAACTTTCGTTCTGATGGCATGAGTGAAGATTGCCTGTATCTGAATGTATGGACGCCAGCTAAATCAAATAAAGAGAAGCTGCCGGTACTGGTCTATTTCTATGGAGGAGGTTTTATGGCCGGAGATGGATCAGAGCCACGGTATGATGGGGAAAATATGGCCCAGAAAGGCATAGTTGCTCTTACCGTGAACTACCGCTTAGGTGTATTTGGTTTTATGGCACATCCGGAACTTACCAAAGAATCAAGTAAGAATGCCTCTGGTAATTATGGCCTACTAGACCAGTCGGCTGCGTTACGCTGGGTTCAGCAGAATATTACCGCTTTTGGTGGAGATCCTAAGAAAGTAACTATTGCCGGTGAATCAGCCGGTTCATCCTCAGTTTGTGCCCAAATGGCCTCTCCATTATCCAAAGATTTAATTAGTGCTGCTATTGGAGAAAGTGGATCGTTGTTATCCTTATTACCAGCTACAACGCTTGCCCAGGCAGAAGAAGCAGGCGTAAATTTTGCTAAAATCGCAGGTGTAACTTCCCTACCTGATTTACGAGCCATGCCAGCTGAAAAGTTGCTGGAAGCTACAGCTAACCCGGAAAGCCCGCGGTTCAGACCTATTGTGGATGGGTACTTCTTACCCAAATCTGCAATGGCAATATTCCAGGCCGGAGAGCAGGCAAAGGTACCTTTACTGGCTGGCTGGAACTCGGAAGAAATGAATTACCGGTCCATTCTGGGAGAGGAAGCTCCTACCCCGGAAAACTACCAGAAAGCCGTAGAGAAACTCTTTGGTGACCATGCGGAAAAAGTACTGAAACTGTATCCGGCTTCTACCCAGCAGGAAGTAATGCAGTCAGCTACGGCCTTAGCCGGCGACCGGTTTACAGGCTACAGTACCTGGAAATGGATAGATGTACATAGTAAAACAAGTGGCAAATCTGTATACCGCTACTACTATACACGGCCACGACCTCCTATGACTCCCGAAATGGGCGATGCAGCTCCAGGGCTAGCTGGAGGTGTAGTACGAGGCACGGATGCAGAGGCTATGAAAGTGCCTCCAGCACAAGGGGCAGTACATTCAGCGGAAATTGAGTATGCCATGGGTAATCTCGCAACCAATAAAGTATACGCATGGGCACCAGAGGACTACAAAGTATCCCAGCTGATGCAGGAGTACTTTGCTAATTTCATTAAGTTGAAGAATCCCAATGGCAAGAACTTACCTGACTGGCCAGCTGTCAGTGGAGATAAGCCGGCTCAGGTAATGCACATTGATGTAAAATCCGGCGCCCGGCCTGATCAGCAGCGGGAACGTTTTCTGTTATTAGAGCAAGCAAATATGAAGTAAGCAATTACGAACAGAAACGAACATGGACGAAATCAAAAAAGAAGCCATTAAACAAGAAGTATTTGACCTCTACGATGACTATGCCCATAACCGGCTAGACAGACGTGAGTTTATGCAAAAGCTTTCTACGTATGCGGTGGGAGGCATTACGGTAGCTTCACTCATGGGTTTTCTGATGCCAGATTACAAGGGTGGTATTCAGATTAAAGCAGACGATCCTCGATTAAAATCAGAATATGTCAATTACGAATCTCCCAAAGGCGGCGGAAAGATGAAAGGTTTATTATCTATGCCTGCAGACTCGAAAAAGAAGCTTGGAGGCATTGTGGTGGTTCATGAAAACCGGGGACTAAATCCCCATATTGAAGATGTAGCCAGAAGAGCTGCCCTGGCAGGATTTGTATCGTTTGCACCAGATGCCTTAACCCCTTTGGGCGGCTACCCTGGAAATGATGATGAAGGCCGTACACTGCAAAGTAAACGGGACAGAAACGACATGCTAGAAGATTTTATTGCTGCCTATGACTTTCTGAAAAGCAACAAAAGCTGTAATGGCAAAATTGGAGTAGTAGGCTTTTGCTTCGGTGGCTGGATTGCTAATATGATGGCTGTACGCATTCCAACGTTAGCGGCATCTGTTCCATTTTACGGAGGGCAGCCTGCCATAGAAGATGTTCCCAAAATAAAGGCTCCACTCCTTTTGCACTATGCAGAATTAGATACGCGGGTAAATGAGGGTTGGCCGGCCTATGAGAAAGCATTGCAAGCGAACAAAAAAGACTATAAAGTTTATATGTATGCCAATGCCAACCATGGCTTTCATAATGATACAACCCCCCGTTACGACAAAGCAGCGGCTGAACTTGCCTGGAAACGCACCGTCGATTTTTTTAATGCAGAATTGAAGTAGCAAACTACGAGTAGCATGCTTCTTTAAAAGCTTTTATTGTCTGATGGCTGGCAGCGTATGTGTACAATAGAAACAGTGTACACATACGCTGTCTTCGTTTTCAGCCTTATTCCTTGTATTATTGACTACTAGCCTGCTATGTTTATTTGTGTATTCTGAGTACCGGATGGTTAAAATCAATATTCGAGACATTGAATACATAGAAAGCCTGGAAGACTATATCCGTATCCACCTGATGGGCTCTAAGCCGGTAATGACCTTGATGCCTATAAAAAAAGCAGTAGAAAAACTTCCATCCGGAAAACTTAAATGGATACACAGAAGCTATGTAGTGAGAATTGATCAGGTAAAAGCCATCGGTAAGCGGAAGGTAGTGCTCGCTTCTGGCAAAGAATTACCTGTAGGCGAAAGTTATGAAGGCTTTAACAAAGAGTGGATGCACGCCTAATGATTTTTCAAATTTCAATGCCTGATTGCAAGTACCAGTAAGTTAATATTTCTTGGAAGAAACACGATTTCGCCCCCGTAATCCGTTTTACAAGAAAGAGTTAACTGTCATCCATGACAATCTATGAAATAAATGTATTGTCTACCCCTTGTGGTCGGCCTTCGGAAGTTTTCTCAGCGTGGGTGCATTTAACGGTTTCAATAAGTATCTATAGCAGATTTGTCGATTGATTTTAACTTCTTATCGAGAACATGCATAGTTCGGCAAGGTTTTTACAGGATGTATGTAGGTGGCCATTGCACAATCAAAGGTTACACGTTTACTTAAGCAATCTAGCATATGAAGACAGCGAAACGAACCGGCATCCTGGGCATACTGCTCCTATGGATGTGTATACTAGCAAGTTATCAACAGGCCAAGGCACAAGGGGGAGGCAGCATTTCTTTCCAGACGTTTTACGACGAACTGGCTCCTTATGGACAGTGGGTGGTGCATCCTCAGTATGGCTCCGTATGGATTCCTGCCGTGGAGCAAGACTTTCGTCCGTATGCCAGTAATGGCCATTGGATTATGACGGAATATGGCAACACCTGGGTATCAGACTATGTATGGGGATGGGCTCCTTTTCATTACGGCCGCTGGTTTTATGACGACTATGATGGTTGGGTATGGGTTCCTGGCGACGAATGGGGACCTGCCTGGGTTGCATGGCGATCGGGAGGTGGGTACTATGGATGGGCTCCCCTTGGTCCGGGAATGAATATTAATGTATCTATAAATATTCCGGCTATACACTGGGTATTTGTTCCGCAAATACATATTGCCAGCCCTTATATTTACAGATATTGTGCACCCAGACCACGGATCGTTCATATCTACAACAGAACTGTCTATATTCGGAATACCTACCGCTACAACAATCGTGTATATGTCTGTGGACCTTACCGCCACGAAATAGAAAGAACTACCCGAAGAACTGTACCCGTTCACCGGATAGAGTCTACGAGTAGGCCTGGCCGTCCGCTCTCTCGCAATGGTTCTATTGCGATGTACCGCCCGGAAGTTAGTTCACCCCGGCAAGTATCCGGCAGAGAAACGGATCATTCGCAAGGTAACAACAGGCAAACACCAGGCAGGGCAGATAGAAATAGTAGAATAGAAAGCCAGGAAACTCCTTATACCCAACATACCCCTGCTAACAATCCCAGAGGAAATAGCGCGAATCAACCCAGAGAGAATAGGGCTAGTAATTCAAGAGAAGAAAGAAACCAGGGTAATGCCGGAAGGACAGGCGCTACTTCCTCTAGCCCTGATTTTACCAGAGAAAGCCGGTCAGAAAGCCGTTATGAGCAACCCACACGACAGCCTTCTACCGCCAGCCGGCAACGAACACCTGAGCCAGCACAACATCGGTCTCAGGTGAGCAGTGAAAGCAGATCTCAAAGACAGCCGCAAACTCACGGGGAAACATCACCGCGGCAGAGGTCTTCCCGGACAGAAAGCGAAAAAGCCAGAAGAAATGAGTAAGGGCCTGCGGTAAAATAGCTTCCTGCACTATAAGTCATAAGTTCCTACAAACGGGAGCTTTCTGAAGCAACCTTTCAGAAGGCTCCCGTTTTAAGTAAAACAGGCTTAGGGATGGATAACATAGGTTGATAGTAGCCCAAAGGATTCCTGAGAAAAAAGCAAGCAACTAGTTTCCCATGAGTGGATTCAGAGTCAAAATTAGCCGGCAGCGATTTATAATATTGCAAAGTCGTATAATACACTGAATGCGTATTTAGAAACTGCCATCAAATGCCTTTAGCGGCTCCCTACAGCGTTTTCTAACATCTGTAAAAAAGCGGGTTGTTCCCATGCCTCCGCTTGATGTCCCATAGACGTGTAAAAAGTCCGGCCACGGCCACTTGCCCGGTACCAGCTAACCGGATGATCTTTCCCCATACCAAAATCTTTATCTATTATCCAGAGAAAATTTCCTCCGGGAATAATCTTTTCTCCATCTATGGTATAGAGCACCTCAAAACCTTTGGTACGGGGATTTTCAAAAAACACGTACCATTCATCGGTATGGGTCCATTGCTTTGGCAACCCCTGTATAAGTAAGGTGTCGGGAACAGCGTTCAGCATAACCGTTGTTTGCTGTAGCTGCGGGTCAATCGGATGATGAGAAAACCGTACACCAGTTAAATTTTGCTCGTACCATTCCCAGTGATGCGAATCGTCGCCCGAGCCATGAATGCCAATCAGGCTGCCGCCTTGCTCCACATAATTTTCCAAAGCCCTTTGCTGAGTATCGTTTAGCACCCGGCCAGTAGAATTATTGAAAATCACCACATCAAAGTTAGCTAACTGCTCAGGGTTAAATACCCCTCCTTCTTCAGTGCTGTACAAAAACCAGTTATTCTTCCGGGCCAGTTCAGCGAAGGCTTTTTTACCTGCCTCTATAGATTCTCCATGACGAAAACCGGTAGCTTTAGAAAATAGCAGCACACTAGTATGGGTGGACGGAAAATCAATGCTAGGAACTTGCGTTTCGTAAGAAACCGGAAAGCCATGCTTGACTTTGTACAGGAAACCGGCAAGTAAAATGCCTGCCACAGCAATAATGCCTATACCAGACCATAAAATTATTTTCAGCATTCGTTTCATCATAAACACTTCCGTTGACTAGTTGCAGGCTCCATTGGAATACAAGGCTTATGTTATAATTTACAAGCATTTTCAGTTGTCCCTACTATCTATCATTGTTATATAATACAGCAAGCCTATCGCCCGATTCAAGATACTACAAAATACTATCCGTATCCCCCTTTCTGCTTCCGTATTGAGGTTGTAGTACCTTGCAACACCAGGACAACCATGTAGCATACATTAACCAGCTTAATTAATCCAGGATAATTCTCAAAAACAGATAAATTTTTTATGAATAAATCATAAATTGTCAGCCGGTTTACTAGCTGATCATTATCTATTAAATTTAGTAATACAAACCTATGCAATACCGGAAACTGGGAAGAACAGCATTAAATGTGTCTATGTTAAGTTTTGGCGCCTCCCCCTTGGGTAACGTTTTTGAGGTAGCTGATGAACGCGAAGGAACTCAGGCCGTCCATTATGCCATCGATCATGGCATCAACCTTTTTGATGTTGCCCCTTTTTATGGCGCAGGCCTTGCCGAAGAGCGGCTCGGAAAAGCCTTAAAAGGCAAGCGGCAAAACATTTTTCTGGCAACCAAATGTGGCCGCTATGGCCTGAAAGAGTTTGACTTTTCCTACGACCGGATCTTGCGCAGCATCGACGAATCGCTTATTAGACTGCAAACAGACTATGTAGATATTTTCCAGCTGCACGATATTGAATTTGTGGATAAACAGCAGATACTTGAAGAAGCCATTCCTGCCATACATAAAGTAAAGGAAATGGGAAAAGCCCGCTATGTAGGCATTACTGGCCTGCCGGTACGGTATCTGGCGCATATAGCACGGCAAGTAGATCTGGATACGGTGCTTTCCTGGGGACATTATAATTTACTGGAAGATGAAATTAACGATGAACTCGTGCCGCTTTCCAATGAAAAAGGCTTTGGATTACTGAATGCCTCTCCCCTGCTCCAGCGCATTTTATCCGATGCTCCCTTGCCTGCCTGGCACCGCTCTCCACAAGAAGTAAAGCAGTTGCAGCCTAAACTAATAGACGTTTGCAAACGGTATGGCGTAAATGTAAGTGAAGTGGCCATTCGCTATGCACTGGACCATCCGGACATTGCCTCCACTATTGTGGGTATTTATACAATGGATCATATTACGCAGAATTTACGGGCAGTAAATCTTGAGATACCCGATGGCCTGTTGCAGGAAATTGAACAACTCGTAGCTCCTGTCAAAAATAACATGTGGTATGAAGGGAAACCTGAAAATAATATTCCCCAAAAACAGAATTAACCTACAATGAAAGCATTATTTCTAACAGAACCGGGAAAAACCGCAGTACGCCAGGTAGATGAACCTCAGATAAAGCCAGAAGAAGTGCTGTTGCGCATAGGCATGGTAGGATTTTGTGGCGGAGATTTGAATGGATTTAGAGGATTATTTGAATTACAAGAATACCCGAATATACTTGGCCATGAGGTAGGCGCAACGATAGAAAAGGTAGGCAGCCAGGTTCCGGATACATTTACCCCAGGCATGAAAGTCACCTTATCCCCGTATTTGAACTGCGGAGAGTGTATTTCCTGCCGCAAAGGCCGCCCGAATGCCTGCCAGGATAACAAGACGATGGGTGTTAGGCGCCCTGGAGCCATGACAAAATACCTGGCTGTACACTGGAGCAAGTTATATGCTTCACAAAAATTATCTCTCCGGGAACTTGCCCTGGTAGAGCCTCTTACGGTAGGATTTCATGCCGTCACCAGAGGCCGTGTGACCGCCCAGGACAAAGTAGCCGTTATTGGGTGCGGCATTGTAGGCATAGGAGCCATTGCCGGGTCAGTAAGCCGCGGAGCAGAGGTAATTGCCATTGATATTGATGAATCTAAAATGCAGATAGCCAAAAAAATAGGTGCTCAACATACTATCAACACTTCTCAGGTAGACTTGCATGAGGCACTGATGAAAATTACCGGTGGCGATGGTCCGGATGTGTTTATTGAAGCAGTGGGAAGCCCTGCCACCTACCGCACGGCCGTAGAAGAAGTAGCCTATACTGGCCGTGTAATATGTATTGGCTATGCCAAAAAACCGGTGGAATTTAACACGGGCATCTTTGTGCGGAAAGAAATAGAAATCCTGGGCTCCCGCAATTGCCAGGGAGAGTTTACAGAAGTAATCCAGTACCTGGAAGCCGGCAAGTTTCCGGTAGAGGAAGTAATCAGCAAAGTTGTTTCGTTAGATGAAGCAGGGGCAGCGCTGGCGGCATGGGCAGAAAATCCTGGCCCCATTACTAAAATCATGGTTGAGCTCGACAAATAAATGGCTATGATCAAATCGAGTGTAACCATTGCATTAGTGCCCCAAATAAAAACCGGTCCCTGGATTTACTGGGAAGATCTGGAAGGAAGTATAGCCAAAGCCGCCAAGCTAGGTTTTGATGGCATAGAGTTATTCACCTCTTCAGCCAGTGCCATAGATTCAACCCATTTACAGGCTTTACTTGCTGACACCGGACTTGCCTTAGCAGCAGTAGGCACTGGCGCCGGAAAGGTAATTCATGGATTAACACTTACCGACCCTGATCCGCACATCCGCAAAGAAGCTATTTCTTTTATTACAGAGATGATTTCGTTTGGAGCTAATTTTGGTGCACCTGCCATCATCGGTTCTATGCAAGGAAATGTAACGTCTGGCCTGGCCAGAGAAAAGGTGTTAACATGGCTCGCCGAGGGATTAACCATACTAGGTAAACATGCGGAGGCAAACCAGGTGACACTGATCTATGAACCACTCAACCGCTATGAAACCAACCTGATAAATACATTAGAAGAGGGGGCATCTTTTATCAGTTCTCTACCGACTCACGCCATACGTTTACTCGCCGATTTATTTCACATGAATATTGAAGAAGCCTCCTTGCCAGAGAGTATCCGGAAAAACAGCCTGTTGATTGGGCATATTCACCTGGCAGATAGCAACCGGCGGCCAATGGGTATGGGGCATACAGGGATGCCAGCTATTGCCGCTGTCTTGCAAGAGGTCGGATACCAGGGATACCTTTCTGCTGAAGCCTTTCCCTGGCCTACCCCGGATGAGGCAGCCAAACAAACCATAGCATCTTTTAAGCAGCATTTTGGCAATAAATTATCCATGTAAACTGTAATTTAATTGTATACCCACCTTTATAATTGAAACCTATGAAAAGATTTTGCCTGGCCCTTGACCTGATAGACGACCCAGAACTAATCCGTGACTATGAAAAATGGCATCAACCCGGAAGTGCCTGGCCTGAAGTAACCAGACATGATGTGGAAGCAGGAATTACCAACATAGAAATTTACCGCACCGGTAACCGGATGTTTATGATTCTGGAAACCAACGATGATTTCACTTTTGAGAAAAAAGCAGCTATGGATGCTACCAACCCAAAAATAAAGGAATGGGAAGATCTGATGTGGAAATTTCAACAACCCTTACCTTGGGCAAAACCAGGCCAGAAATGGGTATTGATGGATAAAATTTTTCAACACAACCCTGATAAGTAAGCAAATCATGTGGCAGGATACGAAACAAGCCTATCGGGAAGAAGACACCCTTCTATAGCCTAATACCCGAATTTGGGTATCTATGATTATTTATTGCCAGCTACTTAAATAGCGACAAATAACGTTGCCAGAATAATACTATTTTAAAACCCAGCGGCTAGTTGGGTTTTTCTGCGTATACTCCCTATAGCGAAAGTTCTTTAGTAATTCCTACAAGCATTATTCATTATACCTACCTTTTGCTGCTACAAACTTAAAGCCATACCTTTCATTTTTCATCCTCGTAGCTCATTCATCTGCATTTAAGTAACTTAATTAACAGCCAATATTACTTCCGTAAGTAAAAAAGTCACACTTCATATTCCAACACAGACAGAATATATAATTTGTGCCATGCTACTAGCCTAAAAACAACCGCTGGCATATTTCCCCTAACTAGTTAAGAATAAAATCTATGCTCATTTCCTTACAGAAAAAAGCTGCATTGTGTATTTCCTTGTTGCTCCTATTATACTGCCAAGTACAGGCACAGGTAGAGCCAACCCAGTCAGACTCCTTGGATATTTATTCGATGAGTTTAGAAGAACTCACAAATTTAAAAGCAACCGGGGTATCCAGTGAACTTGAAGAGATGATTAATTCCTTAATTGGGGTAGCTTCTAAAAAAGCTGTTTCTGTGCGGAAATCACCCTCCATTATCTCCCTTATTACACAGGAAGAAATTTCCCGCTCTGGTGCCAGGGATTTACTGGACGTCCTCCGGCTGGTTCCCGGATTTGATTTTGGTGTAGATGTACAGGGTGTAATCGGAATAGGCATCCGCGGCAACTGGGCGCATGAAGGAAAAGCATTGTTGTTACTGGATGGCCAAGAGTTAAATGAAATACTCTATTCAACCATACAGCTTGGCAATAATTTTAACGTAGATCAGATTAAAAGAATAGAAATAATCCGGGGGCCAGGCTCGGCCATTTATGGAGGATATGCAGAATATGGCGTAATAAATATTATTACCAAAGACGTTGAAGACCTTCATGGCATTCAGGCATCGGCTACCTACAGCCACCTGGGCAATACCTATGGCAGACGGATTATTAATGTATCTGCTGGCAAAAAAACAAAAGATTTTGCTTTTACCCTATCTTCCTTTATAGGACAGGGAAGACGAAGCACCGGGGAGTACACCGATTTTGATGGCAATACCTATACGCTTACCAACAGCTCAGCCCTTAATCCTACCAATATAAATCTAGGCTTGAGCTACAAAAAGCTTAGTTTCCGAGGCATCTATGATAGTTATCAGACTACCAACCGGGATAATGTAGGACAAGTATACCAACTGGCCTATAACAACTTCAAAAGCTATTACGCAGACCTAAAATATGATCTGGAAGTAGGCAAAAAACTAACCATTACGCCCCGCATCAACTTTAAACATCAGATTCCCTGGCAATCGCCACCCTTGGCGGAAGGCAGTACAGATTTTAACATTGCAGCTGACCGCTACCGGGGAAGTCTTACAGCCTTATACGAGCCCAACCGCTACCTTAACCTGACCATAGGAAGTGAGTTTTTTAATGATAGAGCCAGAAACCGGATAGATTCTGTCGTGTTTGTGAATGGAGAACCTACAGTCGCTTACCGGAATACAGCTTTATTTGCTGAAGGCATCCTGAAAAACCGCTTGGTAAATGTAATTATCGGAGCCAGATATGACCAGAACAATTCGTATGGTTCTGCATTTGTGCCTAGAGTGGGCCTTACTAAAAAACTAGATAAAGCTAATTTTAAATTGCTTTATAGTTCTTCCTTTCGGGCACCGGGCATTGAAAACATTGAACTAAGCCTGGATGGAAACATTAAACCTGAAAAGACCCACGTCCTGGAATTTGAAGCAGGCTATCAGTTTACCAGTAAGATGCTGCTCACGGCAAACGTGTATGATATTACTACCTTTCATCCCATTGTGTATTTTGTAGATGAGGAAACGGCGGCTGAGGGCTATGCTAATTTTGCCAGAACCGGCACCAGAGGTATTGAACTGGAGTATAAAGTAAAAGACCAATGGGGATATATAAATTTAAACTATTCCTTTTATACAGCAGCTAATAAAAATCGCATAGATACTTATGCAGTTAGTGGACAGCCAAACCTGATGCTCGCTTTTGCCGGACACAAACTGAATGTAAACAGCAGTTTTATTTTGTATAAAGGCCTGAGTATAAATCCTTCCGGAACATTTATGAGCAAACGGTTCGGCTATGCCTACAATGCTGAAAGTAATAGTGGCATGCTGCAAAGTTTTGATCCGGTAGTATTGGCTAACCTGTTTGTACAATACGAAAACCTATGGGAAAAGCGGGTAACGGTAGGTGCAGGTGTGTACGATCTACTCAATAAGCAATTCCAATTTATTCAGCCGTATAACAGTGGCCATGCACCTCTGCCAGGGCCAGGAAGAGAATTTGTGTTAAAACTATCTTATTCTTTAAATTTTTAACAGAGCCTAGAAATGACATCCTTCCTGACATATACTTCCTTGTCTAGAAAATTACTTTTTATCCTGCTAAGCAGCATAATTATCACGCTGGTAATGCGGCCATCTTGCCATGCACAGGAAGTAAACGAGAAAATAGTGCCTGTTTTCATTTATAACTTTACCAAGTATATTGAGTGGCCTGTCAATACCGGATCTGAATTTATTATTGGCGTTGTAGGGAATACCTCTACCGAGCATTTTGATAAGATGTCTACTGCCAACCAAATGAAAGGACGCAAAATCATTATCAAGAAAATACATGATGCTTCCGAAATAGATAATTGCCAGGTAGTGTATATTCCTACCTCAGAGGCCGGGAAGCTCAAGCAATATGTAGAAGCTTGTAAAAACAAATCTATTTTGCTTGTTTCCTGCAAAGCCGGATTAATTCGCAAAGGAATAGATATTAACTTGTTTGTGGATGAAGAAGACAAAGGCAAAACCAAGTTTGAAATTAATAAAGGAAAAATAGAAAGCCAGGGCATGAAAATCAGCAAAGATTTATTGTCATTAGCCTATACCATTCTAGATTAACTAGATAACCTTCGTCTCCTTTCCCATACGTCTGTTTTAAAATCAGCTATATTCTCTGAGAAAAACTCTTTTTTAGCGGATATTCTTTTCAGGCACTTAAAACATTGCTATATTATCCCCTGCTCTGCTAAGCACAGTCAATCAGTATCCATATTCCTGTGCGCTTATCTAGCATACATTAATAGCTTAAACCTGATGAAAATAATATTTGTAATTGCTTTTGTTTGCCTATTGAATGCCTGTACTACCCATGAGAACAAATTCGGGGAGACTGAAATAACCAAATGGGCACATGGAAAAAAAGGAGCCATTTCTCTCACCTATGACGATGGGTCCATTAATCAGTTCCGGCAGGCCTTACCTATTATGAACCGGCTGAAATTACCTGCTACCTTTTTTATCATCACCGGGCATATTCCTGGTTCACAATATCAGGGCAAGTTTATTGGCAGGCCAGTGAAAGAAATTATTGCGGAAACAGCTACCACTCCTACCAATCAAGCAAACTTTTTTGAACGGGCCTCAGCTGTAGGGTTCCTCGGCTATGAAGGAACCGTAGAATACCATACCAGAGCTGGCAGCTTGTTTGAAGCAGGTAAAATGGAAGAAGCATACAAAACAATAGACGAAGGATACCAGAAGGTGCGAAAGGGAGAAATCAAACCCGGGCAAACCAACAAAAATGAAGTAGCCGAATCAGAGGATCTTACCTGGGACGATATCCGGAAATATGCTGCACAAGGGCACGAATTTGCCAGCCATACCGTTACGCATCCCCGCCTGGCTGTGCTGGACGAAGCTAACCTGCTATACGAGCTTGAAAAAAGCAAGGAAGATATTCTTAAACAATTAGGCCCGGCCTCTACTTTTTCAGCTGAAGGTCCCTATGGTACAGAGGATGAACGGGTAATGTCGTATGCCCATAAAATTTATCCGGCCTTGCGAAACCGTATGCCCGAACCATTTCTGGAAGAATTAAACAGGAGCAGCAAAATTCAGCCTGGCACGGCCGGCAAGGAATATGTGCAATGGCAACGAGGAGCACTCTCCAAAACTCCCATGGATTTAATGAAATCCTGGGTTGACACCGTGGCAGCACATGATAATATCTGGTTGGTGTTGGTTTTTCATGGGGTAGATGGCATTGGCTGGGAAGCTATTTCGCATGAAGTGCTCGATGAATATTTTCAGTATATTAAAAAGCAGGAAAATGAACTATGGGTAGCTACTTTTGCAGATGCAACAAAGTATATGCGTGAACGGATGAATGCGAAAGTAGCGCTTACCGAGCAAACCAATAAGCTTCTTGTAAACCTGACCCACTCTTTGGATAAAACTATGTATACCGTTCCTCTCACCTTAAAAACCTATGTGCCCGATAATTGGAATACTGCGCAGGTAAAACAAGGAGAAACTGAGCAAACAGTTTCTGTACAAAAGGATGCCAAAGGAAGCTATATTCTTTACCAGGCAACACCCAATGCACAGCCTGTAGAAGTAGCCGAAGCGCAAGGATAACCTAAGAGAAGATTATTATTCTAGCGTCTAGTGGGCAGTATTTTTACCTGCTCGTCCAGTTCTTTTTTCTGGTGTTGTATCTTTTCCTAGATAGCTAATCGATTTAAGGTGTAGCAAATAATTTTGTTGGCTATAGGCTCTCCTGTAGCAGCTTGAATATCTCCTAACTGAAGTTCGTATACATAGCCAGGCTTTAAACTCTCTAAGTCAAGAGATACCTTCCTGCGGTCTGCGGAGAGGCTGACATGGGTTACCGCTACTGCCTGCACATCCGACTGGTCAGAACCATATTTGGCATGGTAAGCATACCTATATCGTCGAAACTTATACGTATTGAGATCAGTAGCTGATTTTTCGTCTACTGGCTGAGTAAACGTTAACTCAAAGCCAGTGTTAGTTAGCTTCATGGTGTACACGTCCATTGGGGTTTTGCCGGTAAACACAATCCGCTGAATACCTCTATCTCCTGCCCAGCCATGGTCATTCTGCCCGACCCATAAGCTGCCATCCGGTGCAAAAGCCAGGCGATTGTTACCCTTCCGCAAACCTTGATCGTCAAGAAAAGGAATACAGGCTCCTTGCCACTGCCCCCCTACTTCTTCCAGCATTACCCGTACAATCCGCCCCTGGTTCATTTCACCTACAAATAACTGGCCGGCAAAAGGCCCAAACTTGCCCTGTGTTTTATCCCAGACCGGTTGTGTAGGCGAATTAGCCATAATGCCATGTGGAAAGAGCACACTGGCTTTTGTCCGCATCTGGTCCAGCTCAGCCACTGGCAATTTTAGCGGATTACCTTTATTCCAGCCTTTCTGCCACACCAGGCTGGAAGGATGCCCATAGAATTTACCCTCCTGAACATGATATAATGGACTTGTACCTACCCAGTCTCCCTGGTTATCGGTGGCAAATAAATTTCCTTGCAGATCGAAACCTAGTCCATTGGGGGACCGAAAGCCACTCGCATACGGCAGCAATGTTCCATCAGGGGTTAATTTCATAATCCATCCGCGGTAAGGAACCGGAGAAAACATTTGCCCTTTAAAACCAATCGTTAACGTATCGAGCCGCCCACGTACCTGTTTCCAGACACTTCCGTTGGGAGAAGCAGTATTAAATCCGACAAATAAATTTCCAGCCGTATCTTTTACCGGACCATAATTGTATTCGTGGTAATTGCCGGAAATGCCAAAATCATCGGTCACCTTCTCATATACATCGGCTTGCCCGTCGCCATCGGTATCTTTCACCCGTGTCAACTCCGGACGTTGCATAATTAACAGTTCCGTATTACTCACCACCAGTATGCCAAGCGGATCATGCAAGCCCTCTGCAAACAAGGTCCACTGCTTGGTTTTGGGATCATAAATGAGGATTTCTCCCCGGTGGAATCCGGCTACCAGGCGTCCATCCGGCAAAAATTCAATGGCTCCGGTTTCACTCACTAGCCCTTCTGGCATTTCTATAGATTCTACCCGGTATGAAGGCTCCGGATCTGAGGTAGGCAATGTGGCACCGGTGAATAGGGCTATAAAGGTTATGAAAAGTAGGTGTAATTTTCCTTTCATAAGCCTGGTTCCCCCTTCTTTTCCATATAAATGGTAAATGTTCTGGCCTGTTTTGGGGAGAGCTTTAATCTGTTATCTACCCATTTTCCACCAGACGACCTATAGACAACACCATCTCCGGGATGCGTAATAAACCATACAGTGCTTTTTACGTCAGGAATTCTAAAGGTACGGATCAGGCCATTCCCCTCCTGGGTAGGTTTTATTAACTCATACACATCTATGCCATCTACCTGGTAATGAAACTCCGGATACCGTTCACTTAATTTGTACCCGATAAACGCAACGTCAGGTTTACTATCCGTCTTTCCCATTTGTAAAGGGTACGCTGTTTTGTCCCGGAAAAAAATTGGACCGCCTGGCTTACCAAAGGTATCTCCCTTGCCTTGCCACTGGTCTGTATTGGCCAGAAATTCGCCTTGCCAGGCATACCGCAGATAACACGTACCTGCATCCCAGCAATACGATACCTTTTGTGGAAGGTGCACAGCAATAGTAGCCGGACTGGCATCCGGCATAAAAATACGGTAGAGATACGGGGCGGCCGGCTGATAGGGATGATAGGTTTGGAATGCTTGTGTGGTGTGTTCTGCATGAGAAACGCCAGAGTTAGCCTGTGAATCGGCTACTTTTCTACTTGGTGGAACATGCCTATCCATTTTTAGATCCGGCATAGGTTCGGTAGATACATACATGGCTCCGTACATGATGACTCCATGGCCGGGATAGGTACACACATAGGGGTAAACTCCTGTTGTTTGAGGAGCAGTAAAGGTGATAGATTGTGTTTGTTCTGGCAAAAGCACCGGAATATACCATAGCACGTTAGGAGAATCCGGCACATAGTCTTTCTTAGGGCCATTTTCTCCCAGGTTCATGGCTGCCTGTACGACCGCTTCTCTGGCCCCAGGCTCTGTAATCAGTAAGTTATGGCTCATGTCATCTTCGTTTGTTAAGACGAGCGTTACCCTGGTGCCAGGTTTCACCTGAAAACGTACCTGATCAAATTGTAAACCTGGAATAGCTTTTATGGCAATCAGTACCGCAGAATCCGCCTGCGAATAGGCTAATCCAAGACTATTAAATAGAAGTGAAACAAATAGAAAAAGCCGTTTGATTTTCAGCACCACATGCATGAGGAGTTAATTACTATTATCCTTTTACCGCTTCTGTCCAGGCCTGCGCCATCAGTTTGGCACCTGCCAGGGTTGTATGCACCCCATCATATGTCCAGTATTCCCTGGGAGCCGACTTGATGGCTTTGTCAAACACACGTTGATAAGGTATAAATACTGCGCCAAAGGTACTGGCAATATCCTGGGCAGCTTTCTGATAATCGTTGAACAGGGATTCCCAGATTTCATAATTCCCTTTTATGCCAGCCACGCCAAACGGTTCGCCGATAATTAGTTTTATATCCGGAAGTTTTTGTTTGGTCCGGTCTAGTAATGCCTTGTAATCGTCCTGATAAGTTTTTAGGGTGCCAGTGTATCCATTTCTTTTTACGTGCCAGTGGTCGTTTACCCCAATGAGTATGCTTAATACGGTGGGCTGTATAGCCAGGCAATCTTCCTCCCAGCGTTCGGCCAGCTGGTATACTTTGTTTCCACTTATCCCTCTGTTATAAATTTTCAGCTGCTTACCCGGATATTTATGGAGCAGTTCGGCAGCCGCCAGAAACGCATATCCAGAACCTAAGGCTGGGGCAGAATTAAAATGTTTCTCTTCCTTTTTCCTGCCAGCATCCGTTATGGAATCTCCCTGAAAAAGGATTGTATCATTGGTTGATAAGGTTACTTTATTCACTTTTTGTTCCTCAAACACGTCTTTTACCATGTCAGGAATACTGAGAGCCAGCACACTTCCCAGAGAAGCTGTTTTAATAAAACTTCGGCGGTTGCTCGTTTGTTTGTCTTCCATAAAGAATTAGGCTTGTAATATGCTGCCAGGATGCCAGCGAACACTTGGTAATTTATAAATTTCCGGTAAAAAATGCTTAACAATGCTACAACCGAAAGAATAACTCTGCCTTGCTGCAAGAAATTACTTTCTTAGTCAAAGGCTACCTTTTCATATATATCCATCAGACTCAGGTTGCCGGCAGATACCGTTATAGAGCAGCCCAGTTACGGTAATGTATATAGCCTTGACTTTAATTATTTACTATACAAAGCAGATGAATAGTAGTTAGTTTATAGCAACTTGTTGTGCCAGCAATTCCCTCACAAAGGCATCATCAATCAAATGCGGATACATGGCACACACCCGGTCTATCTCTTCCAGCTGGCCGGGAGACAGTTCTTCCATAGGGTTTAAGCACCACCTGCCTTCCAATAAGCCTTGCCTGCGCAATACTTCATGGATACCAGGAATACACCCGTGAAAATGATGGCTAGGATCAAAAATGGCTGCATTCATGTCAGTAACTTCGATGTTGCGGGTAAGCAGTTCAGCCATCCCGGCATTTCCATTATTCCGGCATTGTTTAATTTCTGCGAGAAGTTCTACGGCTTTTTTAGTCCAAACGGCCCAATGGCCCAGTAAGCCGCCGACAAACCCTTTTTCTATCTTTTGCCCACCGATAGTAAAACGGTAGGTAGTTAATAAATCTGCTACTATATTGTCATCATTTCCAGTGTATAAAGCAATATCATTTCTTCTGTCTGAAGCACACACCGCCCTCACGACATCCAGGGTCTGGTAGCGGTTGAAAGAAGCCACTTTGATGGCATAAATATTTGGAATATCGGCAAATGCCCGCCAGAAATCATAGGTAAATATGCGGCCGCCCACAGAGGGTTGCAGATAAAATCCAAATACTGGGATAACGTTGGCTACAGCTCTTACCCGCTCCAAGATCTGCTCTTCGCTCCAGCCTTGCAGGCCGCCCATGCTCAGCAGCCCCAGATCATAGCCATATGTTAATGCCAGATTAGCTTCTTTTAAGGCTTGCTGAGTGGGGCCAACAATGCCAGCTACTTTAATAAACGGACGGGTAATTTTGGACTGCTGAATCTCGTCAGCCGCTAGCTGCAATACCCGTTCATATAAATTAATTTTTGGATCTCTGATTTCGAACTGCGTTGTGTGTACTCCTACGGCCACGCCACCGGCTCCACTCGCCAGATAATACCTGGTAAGTCCGCGCTGCCGCTTTTCATCCAGCTGCCGCTGCTCATTAAGTGCCAGCGGATGTGCCGGTATGACGGTTCCCTGCTGTAGTAATGCGTTAATTTCCGGACATAAGGCTAGGTTGTTCATCTTAAAATTGACCGTTTCTTTCCTGAAAATGCGTAGGTTTATTAATAGTTTTTCCTCCTTGAGTAAGCCAGGCTATCGTGAGTTCTATCATTTGCCGCAGGGTTACTCTCGGATACCCAAACAAGCGATGTGCCTGCGAAGCATTACTCAGTAAGGCCGTAGGTTGCACCTGATTGATAAATACTGGTGTTTTTCCTAACAACTTGCCAAACTGCTCTGCCAGCCATTGTATAGAAACGGTTTCCGGGCCTGTTACATTCAGTAGTTTAGCTGGCACTTCGCAGTGTCTCAAAGCCCGGAGGGCTATCTCATTGGCATCTCCTTGCCATATTACATTTACATTGCCGGTGGTTAGATCTATAGGGCGCTGCTCGTTTACAGCTTTGGCTACTTCAAGTAATACCCCATACCGCAGATCAATGGCATAATTCAGCCGGTAGATCAGCGTAGGAATGTTATAGTGGGTGGAGAAATATTGAAAAACCCGCTCGCGGCCAAGGCAAGACTGCCCATACTCACCTATTGGGCCTGTGGGATGATCTTCCGAGGGGCCACCTGATGCCACGGATGTAAAAGGATAGACATTTCCGGTAGAAAAGGCTACAATTCTGGAATGTTTATACCGCTCAGCTACCCGGCCTGGCAAATAGGTATTCATAGCCCAGGTAAACGATTCTTTTCCGGTGGTACCGAATTTTGTTCCCGCGAGGTACAATACATTGGCAGCCTCTGGTACCTTTGCCAGCTCATCCTCGTTTAACAGATCTGCCGCGTGAGTTTCGATGCCTGCTGCTTCCAGCTCTTCCTGTAAGCCTTTTTCTGAAAAGCGGGAAACCCCAATGATCCGCTTATGTATGCCTGCTGCCTCTGCTGCCCGTTTGGCAAGTTTCGCCAGGCTCGGGCCCATCTTCCCTCCTACACCTAAAATGACTATATCGCCTGCTATCTCCCGCAAATCGTTTATCAAGGCCTGAGAGGGTTTTACTAACTCCTCTTCTAATTCACGTAAACTTTGCATCTATGAACGGTTATCATCTATTTAAAAAACAATTCTTTTACATTACTCAATGCCAGGGTAATGATGAGCAGCAAGCCCAGGCCACCAAAAACTTTTACAGCTACAGAGTTTTTCTGCGCACCCATAATGCCGGCATCGTTGGCAATAGCATACAGGGCAATGCCAATAAAAGGAACCAGAAAAATAGTAATACTCTGGGCAAATACAATTAATTGCAGTGGAAGTTTTCCAAATAAGATAGCAATGGTTGCTCCAATGATCATAACCAGGGCAATCAGGATTTTTACAGGTTTTGCATGTAAGCTACTGCCATACCCCAATGCATCGCCCAATAAGGTACCCCCTACGGTTGCATTGCCCACCAGAGAAGAGAAAGAGGCCCCAAATAAGCCGGTGAGAAATAAGGTAGAAGCATAACTGCCGAAAAGAGGCTCCAAGGCTTTGGCCATATCGGAAGCACTGCTAACTTTAATTCCTTGCCGGTTTAAAACAGCAGCTGCACAGATCATGACGATGGCACTCATTACTCCCAGGATGATAATGCCTGTTTTACTGCTATCGGTGGTTTGTTGGCTTCCAGGATTGGCTTTTATTCTTTCCTGCACCAGATACGATTGGTAAAAAGCACCTACAATGGAAAAACAGGAAGCAGTAAAGGCAATTACCAATCCCAGCGAACCAACAGGTAATGAAGGAACAAATCCACTGGCTACTCCGGCCAGGTCGGGCTCGGCTAAAAATAGGGTAGTGACAAAGGCAAAAAGCATTAAGCCCACCAAAAAAATCATGAGTTTTTCTAATACTTTATAAAAAGCCCTGAAAAAAAGAAGGCCAATTCCTACTATATTAAATAAAACAACCCATGTAGCAGGCGATGTATCATTTGCTTCTGCAATAGCAATACCCACACCGATCGAATTACCCGCCTGGAAAGAAGTAGTAACAAAAAAAACACCCAAGCCAATAGCCACCGCTGCCCCCCTACCCCATTTTTGCCGGATCGTACTTAGCAAAGATTGGCGGGTAGCCATGCCTATGCGGGCCGCCATAGCTGTAAAAATGACCATAAAAAAGATAGCCACCACCACTATCCATAATAAGGCATAGCCATATTCTGCCCCCAGTTTAGAAGTTATCGTCATTTTGCTGGGGCCAAATACGAGTGCAGCCGTAATAATGCCCGGTCCCAGCGATAGTAGCCATTGTTTTACCTGCGAAATAACCCCTCTTTCCTCATACGTTTTCTCTTCTGTAGGTATAGACGAATTTTTAATCGTTTTTGGCGTCATAGATTTACATTAAATGAAGGCAGCATTCAAGATAATGCTTCTGGTGTTCTGGTGAAATACTCCCAACCGAAAATATTCTGTCATCCAGGTATTCGCCTCTTCTAGAATCTATCATTCGGCAACAGGCAGCACATCTGCGTACAGGTTTTAACTACCTAAACCTAGCAACCTCATATATATAGGATTTCTACTTCGCCTTTTCATCTATTAAAATACTCCTGCCACCTGCACAAGTATTGCGCTTATCCAGGGGCAGGACTATTTAACCAAACCAATTATTAATAGGTAACCTTAAACATTCAAACAATGAAAAACTTCAGGCTTAGCCCAAACATCTGCCTTTAACTAGCTTAGGCAAGTATTTATTTACACAGGTAACATACCATGGCCGGTCTAGCACTTTCATTCTTGTGTCTGGCATGTAGTGGTTTATTGCATTACGCAAGCATGAAAAAATTTTGCTTAGCAGAATATAAGCTAACTGCAATTTTTAGCTCCGGTAACGTACACGAAATTTACAATAAAATTAACTACGATAAAAGACTTTTTAATATTTTTTAATTTCGATAGGAGTTTGATAGGCAAATGTTCGAGACTATATCGGCGAAATACTCAGCTGAAGCTATGTTGTAGAAGGTTAACGGATTTCAACAGCCCTGCACTATCTTTGTCAATAAAAAGAGTAGCCTGAGTATGTTTACGCAGGATGGTAGAAGGGTATTTTTCATTGATTTGCTCAGTTAATGTGTAGTGTACGGCCTGTGCTTTAGTAGGTCCTGGCACCATGCAATACACCGTAGTTGCCTGCATTAATGCCGGAATGGTTAAGGTTAAAGCAAAAGCAGGCACCTCTTTAAACGCATGAAAACATCCGTCATTGACTTGTTGCTGTCGGCATGCATTGTCCAGGTTTACTTCCTTTACCAACCTGGGATCTTCGAACCTGGCTACATGCGGATCATTAAAGGCAATGTGGCAATTTTCCCCGATCCCCATGCACACAATATCTGTCGGATAGTTCATTAGCAGCGCAGCATAACGGTTGCATTCCGCTTGTATATCAGTGGCATTTCCATTCAGGTAATGAACAGACCTAAGCGGAACCCTAGAAAAAAACCTCTCTTTCAGGAACGTACCGAAATTTTGGGGAGCATCAGCCGGTAAACCTATGTATTCATCCATATGAAAAGCATTTACCCGGCTCCAGTCAATCTCCTTTTCCTTAGCTAAAGCAGCCAGAAATTCATTTTGGGAAGGAGCTGCTGCAAATATGATGTTTACTGATTCTTGCTTTTCCAGTAGTTCTTTAATCTTCTCTCCTACCTCACTGGCCGCAGCGTTGCCCATTAAAAGCCTGTTTTCGAAAATCTTTACCTCCAGCTTGTCTTTCTTCATCTGATCATGCATGTTAAAATAAATGGTTATAAAACTTTCGGTTGAGAAGTATACCTCACACTAGTAAAAATTGCCGGTTATAGACTACGTTTCCATTCACCATGGTTAGCTCTATCTGAATATTCTCATCAAAAATGACAATATCTGCATCTTTGCCTGCCACCAGGGAGCCTTTCTTTTTATCCACGCCCATAATTCTGGCAGGCGTAGTGGTAATCATTTGTACAGCTTCAAGTAAGGGCACCCCTGCCATCCGGATCATATTGCGAACAAGGCGGTCGGCAGTAGCTACACTGCCAGCAAACGAGGTACGGTCTGGTAATTTTGCCACACCATCTTCTACAATTACTTTCAATCCGTTTTTGATTGGACCCAGAATGCTTTCGCCGGGAGGCATACCAGCAGCCCGCATGGCATCGGTAACTAAGGCTGTCCGGCCCGATCCTTTAATCTTATAGACGAGTTTTAACAGGGGTGCCGACAGATGTATACCATCGGCTATGATTTCCACATCCATTTCATCAATCAGGTAAGCTGCCTCAATGGTGCCGGCATAGCGGAAAGCATTTCGCCTGGTTACCCCAGACATAGCCGAGTATAAATGCGTGGCCAGACTATAGCCATGCTCAAAAGCTTCCAATACTTCTTCATAAATAGCGTCTGTATGGGCTACAGCGGCCAGTACGCCTTTAGAACGAAGGTATTTGCCAAATTCAATGGCTCCATCCAGCTCAGGGGCGGCACTCCAGCGCAAGATGGAAGAAGACTTTGCCAGCACTTCCTGATACTCTGCCGGATCTGGTTTGCGGATGTAACGTGGGTCCTGGGCGCCCCGCTGATTCATGGCAAAATACGGACCTTCCAGGTGCATACCCAGGAGATGGGCACCTTTGGTATTGTTCCTGTTAGCTTGCTCGTATATGTTGAGTGTTTGCAGCAGGTTTTCTTTTTCACTGGTAAGGGTGGTAGGCACCATGGAAGTAGTGCCATGTTGGGCATGGATTTCGGCTATTTTCAGAAATGCTTCTTCGCTGCCATCCATAAAGTCGTAGCCGCCACCCCCATGAATATGTATATCCATAAAGCCAGGCGCAATGTATTTGCCACCAGCATCTATTTCAAACGCATGGGGCACTTCTATCTCTCCTCCGCTTACCTCAATGATGGTATTACCAGAAATAACTACCGTTCCGCCCTCGATGATGCGGTATGGGGTAAGTATTTTGCCATTATGTATCTTTATGTAGGTAGGTTGCATGGTTTGCTGGCTAATGTAATTTTATAATTTCCACCTTCTTACCTGGTGCCCATAGAATGCATAATACACCAGGTACAGATAGCAAGGAAAAAGCACCC
The DNA here is from genome assembly GCF_030503435.1 of Rhodocytophaga aerolata. GTDB lineage: Bacteria > Bacteroidota > Bacteroidia > Cytophagales > 172606-1 > Rhodocytophaga > Rhodocytophaga aerolata. The sequence continues at coordinate 25,018 of NZ_JAUKPO010000038.1, read as the reverse complement.
AATAGGCAGTTCGCACATCATATAAATCGGCTACATATCCATAAGCAAGTGGCATCAGGGCATTGCCACACAAACCCATAATTAAGATAGAAGCCCCTAATTTGGTAAAACGGCCCAGACTATCTAGCGCTAGTGGCCAAATACCTGCCCATATCAGAGAATTAGGCAGGCCAAGCAGCACTACAAACCAGATAGAAACATCCGTTTGATGTCCCAGCAAGTTTACTGATCCGCTGGTGAGAATAATCATCAGTGTAAAGAATGTTCCGAGCAGTGCACAGATACGAAATACATTTACCTGCCGGATGTATTTTGGAATAGTAACAATGCCTAGTAGATAGCCACAAATAGTAACAAACAAAGTATACGACGGAAATACTTTGGCTTCCAGCAAATCTATACCCATCGAGTTGGCATAGCCAATAATGGTATCGATAGCTATTACCTGGGTGCCCACATGCAGAAAAATAGCCAGTGCTCCCAGAATTAAATGAGGGAACTGGAAGATACTGGATTTTCCGGCATTGGCCGTAGCCAGCTTCTCATCTTCCTGTTCGGTATTAATTTCCGGCAAGGGAGATTTATACACCAGTATTCCCAGTACAAAAAGAAAAGTGCCAACCGTTGCATAGGGAGGAATCACTCTGCGGATAAGTTCATCTAATGCGGCACCTCTTTCCATTTCACTCATGGTAGCTAATTCCTTAAACAACTCAGTATCGGTTGGCCGGAGGATAACCGCGGCAAATAGAATAGGCGCCAGAATTCCGGCTGCTTTGTTGCAAATGCCCATCATACTGATTCGTTGAGCCGCCCGTTCTTTGGGGCCCAGAATGGTAATATAGGGGTTTGCCGCTGTTTGCAAGATGGCTAACCCTACGCCAATCGTAAATAAGCCAAGTAAAAAGATTTCATAGGTACGTACAAGCGCCGCCGGAACGAAAATAAATGCCCCCAAGGCCATAGCCCAGAAGCCAAGCATCATGCCTTTTTTAAAACCTACTTTTTTCAGCAGGTAAGAAGCAGGCACCGACATAATAAAATAAGAAATATAGAAAGCAAAAGCCACCAGGTATGATTGAAAACTGGTGAGTTCGCAGGCAATCTTAAAATAGGGAATCAGAATGGCGTTTACCCAGGAAATAAATCCAAAAATAAAAAACAACACACCAATAATCAGGATAGAAACGACCGTATCCCGTTTATTTAAGGTTTGTACATCGACAACGGCTGCTGAGTGGCTCATGAAAAAGTTGTTTTTAAAACAAAGGACTACTTCCCACAAAAGGGTACTGACGAATCACAATTGATGACTGATTATATCAAATTCCTGCAATCCATAGTCATTCGTCAGTAATCCATTACACGGTGGGTTCCCAGCCCTGATGGTAGTCTCTTTTCCAGTATTGTAATGCACCAGGATTATCTTTGATATGGCCATTACTTGCATCAATATTCAACGTACCACCTGAACGCAGGGCAATGTTACCCAGCTGACAAAGCAACGTGCTCTGGTGACCACCCACTATTTCAGCATTCAAGGCTGTTCCTTTGCTGATAGCTTCAAAGAAGTTTTGAATATGCAACGCATCCAGCAACTGGGAAGGGTTAGTCCGGTCGAGGGCATTCACTTCTATATCATTCTTTACATCTTTTACTACCTTATTGTCGAGATCAAAAATCTTGTAGGAATTTCCGCCATCCAGTAGCATGGAACCATTTTCTGCATAAAACATCACCCCTGCACTGCTTCCTTCCACAGTTCTGCCATTGCAGCTTCTTCCCTCCCAGGTCATGGCCGTATTATTGGCAAACTCCAGGTTGATCACCTGCGTATCCGGGGTTTCCCAGTCATCTTTATAGCGGTAGCGCCCTCCGGAAGAAGTAACACGCGTAGGATATTCCACACCCAGGCCCCAGCGCATTAAATCCACCATATGTGTCCCATTATTTAATGCCTCGCCGGTACCCCAGTTCCAGAACCAATGCCAGTTGTAGTGCACCACATTGTCCTTATACGGCATACGGGGTGCCGGCCCCTGCCACAGCTCATAATCCAGCCAGGTGGGTACGGCTGCTTCCTTCCCTGTTCCGATAGAAGCCCGGTTGTTGGTATACCAGCCTTTGGCAAAATACGGGCGACCAATGACACCGCTTTTCAACTCAGCAATGGCTTCCATGACTTTAGGCCATGAGCGCCGCTGGTTACCCATCTGGATTACATTTTTGTATTTACTGGCCGTAGCCACCAGTATTTCGCCTTCGTTAGGATTGTGGCTGCAAGGCTTTTCCAGGTATACATGCTTGCCAGCTTTGGAGGCAATAATGGCTGCCGGAGCATGCCAGTGATCAGGAGCAGCAATAACTAATGCATCTACATTTTTATCTTCCAGAGCTTTTCTGAAATCTTTCTGGGCTTTCGGCTTTTTCTTCTGAATGCTTTCTACACTCGCTATACATTTTTCCGCAGCTCTGGAATCTACATCAGAAATATACGCTACTTCGCAATTAGGCTGTGAAGCAAAGTTGTTGGATAGTGCCAGACCCCGGCTATTTACGCCCATCACAACTACCCGTATTTTCTCATTGGCTTTCCAGATGCTGCCATAACTTTTTGCTGTAAAAGCTGGCAAAATGCCACCTACGGATAAGGCAGCAGCCCCGGCGACTGTTTTTTTGATAAAACTCCTGCGGGAATCATTCATGGTTGTCATAATTGGTATAGGTTAATTTGTTAAGATCTTCACTTTACTAGTCATTACCTTCAGGAAGCATGAGCTTATTCACGCTTTTCTTGCTTTATTAAAAAGAAAGTAGCCATCTTGCCATACTCGTAATCCTGTAACATGTTTCAGAAAATATATCAGCTGACTAATCGATCATTGAGTGTAAGGAAATGTACAAAAAACCTGTCAAATGTGTAATCCTAAGAGGGGTTATCTTTATAGTGGAAGCCATTATTGCAGGCTGCTGCCAGAAGAAGCCCAGGATTTACTTTCGTTTATTGTTTTTTGCTTTCTCTAACACACTGGCCAGGGTTACTGAGGCCCCGTTTTTGCGTTTGCTCTCATCAGCTGCTTCCATAAAGGCAAATATTTCCAGGGTTTCTTCCGGGCTTACCGGTACCTGGCCTGTTTGAAAATAGGTAATAATATTTTCCAGCAAAGGCTCATACCCAGCATACGGCCCTAATACAATATTTCCATTTTCTCCATACACGGTTCCTCCGTATTCATGCTTGCCGGTACGGGTTCCACGGAAAGTGCCTACCCGGCCATCTTCCCAGGTGCCAATTACCACATCGGTGCCTTCGGTATGCACCCTAACTACACTTTTGCATCCTCTGCCCATCACAGTAAATAAGGTTTCTACCCCATGAACGCCATACCAGAACAAATCCGGGTGTGTTTTTTCAATGGTAGCCGGGCTAAAGGTATCGGCACCCAAAACCTTGCTTTTATCCAGGCCTTCAACCCCTTTAATGTAGCGTAAAGAAGAAGCAGAAAACACCGGGATGTTATATTTTTTAGAGGCATCGTAAATGGCTACAGCATCAGCCAATGATCCGGCAACCGGTTTGTCTATAAACATCCGCTTACCGGCCTTAAACACCTGTAAGGCTTGCTCCAGGTGCAGACGTCCGTCGTTGGTTTCCAGCAGCACTACATCTACCTTATCAAGCAGTTCTTTAATGGAACCTACTATTTCTACCTTATACGTTTTTATTTCTTCAATATAATCAGGAATCCGTTTTGTACTGGATTCTATGTCTTTACTGCCATAGGGATAGGCGGCTACCACTTTATAATTTCCAAACTGTGGCCCGGCATCTTGTGCATTCAATACTTTAGTAAACGCAATACTATGGGAAGTATCCAGGCCGATAATGCCTACCCTTTTTCCGGCATCTGCTTTTCCGGCTGCCGGCAGATTTCCGCTTAGCCCTAAACCAATACCTGTGGCTGCCATGGCTTTTAAAAAGTTTCTTCGATTATGCGTCTGTTTCATATGCTTATTATACCCTTGTAAATCAGATGGGTAATCGTAAATGTATACTATGTACAAACTTATTCGGGTACGTACCCGAAAGTAGGCAAACTTCTTTTTATAAACAACTTTTTCGTTTAGTTTCCATATACTTTTGTTGCTAAGTAAAACTGGCAAATAAAAAGTTGTAATGACCGCTGAATGCCAATTTTGCAGACAGTACTGGAGTTAAAAGTTAGTTCCGGTAAAACTCATAGTTCTCTTTCATAATGATGTCTATAGGCATATAATACTCTTTTTCTACTGGAGATGCGCCCAACAGCCGTTGATAAAGGGCCATCACTCCGCGGTAACCTTGCTCTTCAGGCTTGTGGCAAATTAAAAACTGGATGGTGCCTTTCTTAAGTTGTTCAATATTATCTTCCAGAAAATCGTAGCCGATTAACGTGATATTGGTTTCTTTGCGGGATTCCAGAAAGTTAGCTACCGAAAAGACTCTGGAATTGGTTACAAAGATTGCTTCAATGTCTGCATGCGTATTCAGCACCTGAGTAAGACTACTGGCGATGGACGGGTAATCTGTTTGCCGGATATCTACCCGTACAATTGTATGTGTATGCGAATGATCGGAGAAATAGGCCCGGAAGCCTTCTTCTATCTGCAGGTAATTGTAATTGTCTATCTCTTTTGAGATATTTACCACCAGCACTTTACTTTGGTTACTTATTGCATAGGTTAGTAATTTGGCGCCAACGTAGCCGCTTTTGAACAAGTGAGGACCTATATAGCAGAGATTTTCCTGGCCAGGTATATTGGAATCTATGAAGACATACGGGATAGCCAGTTGCTTACAAATGCTGGCCACTTCAATGGATTCTTCTAAAAAAGACGGAGATAGCAACACGCCATTTGGCTGTTTATCGAGCATCAAGGTAGCTTGCTTTTTAAAGGAATCTTTATCATTAAGATCAAAAAAGTAAATTTCCGTCATAAACCCGTACTGTTTAATTTCGGTTGCCGCCCGCTGAATACCTTTCAGGGGAGCTTCCCAGAATACGGTTTCTGCCGATACCCCAGGAATCAGGATGCCCAAGGTAAATACTTTTCTGGAAGCCAGGCGGCTGGCCAGTAAGTTGGGCTGGTAATTTAATTCTTCAATAATCTTACTGATCTTATTGCGGGTTTTCAAGGAAACGCCGGTCCGGTTATGAATTACCCGGTCTACCGTTGCTATGGATACATTTGCCCGCCGGGCTATCTCTTTTACGCCAGATTCATTTAAACTTTTTTTCATCGGATACAGTACGGAAAATTAAAATCAACAGCGAAGCGCAGCTTTCTAAAGGGATTAACCATGTTATTTTCCTGGAGGTACTTGTTGACTGCAAGCAATAATAGAAAAAAGCTCCATCGGAAACAAACAAAACACCCTTTTCTGCCCGGCTAACGCATGAGTAGTACAAGGAAATAACCAACAGCCAGCCTTTACAAGAGGAATAATCCCAGATTGGGTACAGACTCTTCTAAGCAGAAAGTTTATTTACAACTCAATATTGACTTTTTGCCCGATTGACTCTAACTAGCAGCTGGTAAACTTTACGCATATGGAAAACCTGCAATACCCCATTGGCCGCTTTGGAGTGAAGCCCACCTATACCGACGGGGACATGGAAAAACTACTGGCTGCTATGGCAACGGCCCCTACACGGTACAAACAACAGGTAGCCTCTTTAGCAGAAACTGATCTGGAAAAAACCTACCGGGAGGGCAGCTGGACCATCAGGCAACTAACGCACCATGTAGCCGATATTCACCTGCTTAATTTTTTGCGGGTGAAAAAACTACTAACTGAAGAAGGATACATAGCTACTACTATAGACATGGATGCCTGGGCGGCTACCAAAGATGCCACGGATGCACCAGTTTCCGATTCCCTGCTGATGCTGGAAGGAATAACTAACCGGTTTCTGTACTTGCTCAAGCGAGTGGATGAACAGGCATTTAGTAAATCGTATTATCATCCGGTGCGGAAAATCCACTTCAGCCTGAAAGCCGCTTTGCATATGGCAGTATGGCATCTGGAACACCATCTGGCACATATTCAGCTAGCCTTGGGCAAGCAGCCTCATGCGTTTTCTCTCACTTAAAAAGCAATAGTTGCCAGGAAAAGGAATAATCAAGCAGAAATATCTCTTAAAAGTCTTTTGGTTCACCAGTACATATGGAGAAAGAAACACCTGTACATTTTATGGCTACCCTTACCGAACAGGAAAGCCCCATGTTTACTTCTTCCATTCTGCTTCCGGCCCAGGTAGCTGAGCAATTCAGAACACCTAAGGGAGCTATCCGGGTATTATGTTCTATAGAACAGGCGGAAGAATTTCCTTGTGCACTCAACCCCAGAGGAAACGACTACATCATTATTGTGAGCAAGGCCTTAATTAAGCAACATAAACTAACCTATGGCAACCCATTTAAGGTGGCAATCCGCCCCGATCCGGAAAATGGGTTACTGTTACCAGAAGAGCTACAAGAAGTACTGGCACAAGATGCCTGGGGCAATTCTCTGTTCAATACTGTGTTGCCGGGCAGGCAACGAGGCTACATTCACTATGTACGGTCAGCTAAGACGGTAGATACCCGCATAAAAAGGGCACTGGAGATAGTAGAAAAATTAAAACGTACACCGCGAAATCCAGGCTAGTCCGGCTGCTGCACCGGTACTCCTCTATGTAAACAGCTTTCAATCGCCTGCTTTTGAGGCAGTTCACCGAATAGTAATAGATCATGAAAGCTTGTTCCCTTCACTGGCTTTATTCTACTGTATTACATTTATAAGCAACTAGTTTTTTCTGCGTTGGGAGGTTTTGCTTAGTAGAAAAGAAGGGAACTATCTATCTCCTTCTCGGTTTCTAGGTACGTATACCTGCCTGTTATCTTTTAGGAAAAGATGATAGGTTAATAAGGCATACAAAGAAAAACAATATTCCGTAGAAATAACTTAAACGTATGAAAGTAGAAATATGGTCTGATGTGGTTTGCCCGTTCTGCTACATTGGCAAACGCCACTTTGAGAATGCATTAAAAGATTTCGCAGCCAAAGAATCTGTGGAAATAGTCTGGCGGAGTTTCCAGCTTGACCCGTCAATTAAGCCCAACTCCGGACAAACACTGAACGATTACCTGGCCAAGCGTAAAGGAATTACCCTGGAGCATGCCCGAGAAATGAATGAGTATGTTACCCAAGCGGCCCAGCAAGTAGGCCTATCGTATAATTTAGACAAGGCTGTAGTGGCGAACACCCTGAATGCCCACCGGCTTATTCACCTAGCCGCCAAACATGGCCTGGCTGACCAGGCGGAAGAACGTTTGTTTATAGCCTACTTTACCGAAGGCAAAGACATTGGAAACACTGATATTTTGCTACAGCTGGGAATTGAAATTGGGTTGAATGCAGAAGAAGTAAAACAGGTGCTGGAAAGTGACAGGTATACACAAGAAGTGCAGGAAGATCAATACCTGGCTGGGCAGGTTGGGGCCAGAGGGGTACCTTTCTTCGTGTTCAACAACAAATATGCGGTATCTGGGGCACAGCCAAGTAGTGTATTTGCCAAAGCCCTGCAAAAAGCCCATGAGGAAGAGCAGTTAACCCTTACAGCAGATGGGGGATTCTGTACGCCTGATGGTATTTGCCAGTAACGCTGCTTTACCTCTCTACTACCCTATTTCATTATCTATAAGTAATTAGCTCTTTTCAGGTGCATACGCAAACTTACGTATGCACCTGACTGTTTTCTTTCCCTTCCCTTCCAGGGAAACTTTCCCATCCAACATAGTAAAGGCTTTTATCCGGTTATTCAGGAAAACCGGCACACGGTCAGTTCTGAAAACAATTGGCACGTAGGCTTGTTACAAAGATAGCTGTAAACAACCACCGGATTTATCATTTTCACTGAATTGACTGCTGCCTATCCGCTTGTATTGAGTAAAAGCCGCCCTTTGCGGTTAGTTACTTTCTTTTACCTGTATTTTATGCAAGGCTTGCCAGCCGGATTTGCACTAACAGCCCTTGCTAACTTCTTACTGGCTGAAGAACTATCAGCTCAGCAGGTAGGTACCTTTGTTGCCCTGGTGGGTTTACCTTGGACTGTTCAGTTTATCTGGGGTCCCTTCATCGACCGTTTTCAGCATACAGCTATGGGCAGCCGCAAACCCTGGGTAGTGGTGTCGCAACTCTGTGCCTGTTTGGCATCCCTGGCTTTGCTGCTGGTAGTGAACCCGGCACAAGAAATCTATCTTTTATCTGCCTGCTTTTTTCTACATTCTGTGTTTGCCTCCATTCAAGATGCCAGTGTGGATGCTATGGCAATAAGTGTAACGCCAGTAGCCGAAAGAGGTAGGGTGAATGCGTGTATGCGGGGAGGGATGCTTATTGGTAGTTCGTTGGGGGGAGCAGTAATGGCCCTGTGCTTACGAAGTTGGGGCTTTCAGGCAGCGGTACTCATGCAGGGGCTTATGTTACTTGCATTCACTTTGCTGACGTTTTTTATCAAAGAAAATGAACAAGACGCACTCCTGGCTTTCCGTTTTGTCCGGAATGATCAGCAAGCCACGAATGAACAGCCTACCCTAACATCCATCTTTTTGAAATTATTTACTGCCCTGCTCAGTAAGCTGAGTTTACGTACGTTTGGTGTAATTGCCCTTGTTTACATCTGCCTGAGTATATTTGTCCGCTCCTTAAATGTCTATCTGATTCAGGAATTGCATTGGACAGATACATATCTTTCTACTCTCAGCAGCTCGTATGTGGTGGTAGGGGCTACGCTGGTGATGGTGGCCGGCGGCATCCTTTCCGACAGAATGGGTGCAGGCAAACTCTTATGTATTACTATTGGCCTGATTGGTGGCTTTCTGTTGCTTTTTAACCTGATGGCCCCTTTGTGGAACAATCAGGCTGTCTCATCTACTGGTTTACTGGTCTGGTATATGTTTGATCCTAGTTTTAGCATAGCGGCCATGCCTATTTTAATGAATATCAGCCAGAAAGGGATAGAAGCAGCCCAGTTTACGACCTATATGTCCCTGGTAAATTTTAGTGATGTGGTAGGGTCGTATGTTTCCGGGTACATATTGTCGTGGCTATCGGCACCAACCATCGGTATTTTATGCGGGTTGCTTATGCTTGCCCTGCTGTTTTTTCTCCTTTTCATAGCCAGACCAGCTATTCAGAAAACAGGAATGACGCTGTAAGCTTTTGTTAACATGCTAGATACGTATCCCTGTTTACTGTTGATTACAGGAATCTATACTAGGATTTATAAGGTGATTTATTAACTTTTGAAATATAGCTTAAACTGGGCCCTACCCTGCTTTCTACTTCCATGCTGCGCCTGGCATTTTCTATCATCTTTGTTACAATGTACAAACCAAACCGATACCTGTACTCCATACAAGAGTATGCATGCGTTTAAAACTAGCAAATAGTTCATCCTACTGTGTTATATCCATCCCGAAGCCATTATCTTCTACAGTAATTTTTGTATGCCCCCTTCTTCTGGCAACTGATGCTGACAAGGGCTTGTCTGTACCGAGACATAGTTTTAGACAACCGGTCATACAAAATACTTTTCAAGGTGTGCCTGGAAAAATTTACAAACCGGCATTTCTACCTGGCAAATCATAGCCGACCAGCTGAATGCAGCGAAAACACCGGTTTTCTGCCACCCCAGCGTCCTAATGATTCGGAATAAAGATATGGACTACTACAGTAGATATATGTTATTTGGCCTCTACTTCCGTGCCCCCAATATAGATATCAGCTATTTTCCGGATATTGGCAATATCTGCCAGCGGATCGGCATCTAATACCAGAAAATCTGCCCTGTAGCCTGGTGTTAGTGTACCTATTTCTTTCAACCCCATATAGGCGGCAGCATTTTTAGTTGCCGACTCAATAATCTGCTGGGGGGTAAGTCCGGCTTCGGCCATCATTTGCATTTCCAAGTGTTCAAAGTAGCCCATAAACCTGGCAGGCATGCCACTGTCTGTGCCAAAAACAATCGGTACGCCTTGTGCAGCCAATGTTTTCAGATTTTGCATAGCCACTGGTAACTGACGTTTATAGGTCTGGGCAACCGGGTTGTTTTGTATTTTTTGCTGGTATGCCGGATCTTTTAACGGGCTGATGGTTGCCAGATCATACGCTTTAGTAAAGAAAGGATCTGTGAAAAATGCAGCCGTATCTTCATACACAAAAGTAGAAAGCTCTCGGGTAAGGGTTGGGCAATAGCCAATGTTTCTCTCCTTGATTAGCCGGATAAATTCATCATCGACCGGCAAATCCCGTACACTATGGGCGAGTAAGTCTGTACCTGCTTCAAGTAATTTTTTGGCATCGTCCAGGTAATACATATGCGTGGCAATTTTGTACCCCAGCTCATGCGACCTGGCAATGACGGCCCGGTACACATCCTCCGGCATTTTGGGAGATGTTCCTACATTATCGTCCACCCGGATTTTCATAAAATCTACGCCCATGGTATGATTTTGATCTACCACAGCCACTGCTTCCTGCGGCGTATTGCCGTTTATTACCTCCCCGGCAATATATAACCGGGCTCTTCCATGAGATGTGGTATCCCTAACAGCACGCAGAGCTACTGATTCCTCTTTATCGCCTCCCAGGCTGACAACGGTAGTTATTCCATAGCGGGCATATATAGCCAGATTATCCTGCACATTTTCGGCAGAATAATGCCCAGGCTCAATACCTTTTACATCCCCCACATGTCCATGTGCATTAATTAAGCCTGGAATAATTGTTTTTCCGGAAACATTGCGCACCTGGGTATTCTCAGGAATGGTAACCTGGTCTCTGGTACCTACGGCTACTATCCTCCCTTGCCGGATCAGCAATACTCCATCTGTAAGGGGGCTAGCGCCAGTACCATCCAGAATGGTTGCCCCGGTAAAGGCTATATAAGTGGGCTGGGTAGTCTGGCGGCTCTGGCAGGCAACTAAACTAACAAGCAGCAGGGGTATAAGTCTGATCCATTTCATGACCTGAAAGTAAGAAAATTCTGCTATACATACACCTGTACCCCATCTGGCAGATTAACCAGGCGATAGATTGCAATAATTCATTTTGATGCTTGCCTGAAGCCCTCTTCTTTGGCAAAGTGGCCCAATTTTTAAAATCTGAGTCTTTTCAAAGAATTTTGAAAAAGTTTATTCCCTTGCAGTTTACTAATCAAGCTTTTGTACATAAACCGGTATCTCAGCAGAATAGATCTGACACTTACAGAACAAGCTGAGACTTAATACTATTGGTTTACTGCCGGCTACTATTTACGCAGAATGGGCAATACCTTTTAACAGAGATAGTTTTCCGCTTCTGGGCTATCTTTTTGTAGGTAGCCACCCACTAAGCTTGCCGGGTAAGTAATCCATGACGATAGTAGAATATATAAACAAACCATCTTACTACTTAAATAACATGTTTAAACTCATTTCTAACCCGGTTCAGTTGGTAGTAATTCTGTTTTTTCAGTTTTGCTCTCTTTTTTCAACCATGCAGGGTGTACCGCATACGGGAATAATTAGAAATATCAAAACTACCAGGACAAGCAAAACAGCTTCTTCCAACAGAACTCGGAAAAGATCGCCCCTGACAAGCAAAAAACTTACGTTGCTGGTAGATGGCAGTTTGTATAGTCATTCTTTTTTTAAAGGCGATTTAATGGGTATGGAGTACGAATTGCTTAACCTGTTTGCCAAAGAAAACAACCTGGAACTGGAGGTAAAGGTAGTAAAACACACCGCACACCTGCTCGACAGCCTGGAATCAGGTGCCGGAGATATAGCCACCGGAAGCCTGAACGTAACACCAGAACGCTTGCAAAAAGTTGATTTTACGCATCCAGTAGTAGAGAGCGGCCACCGGCTGATACAACGTGCAGGCGGGAAGCAGTTAGTTTCTCAACCTTCCCATCTGGCAGGTAAAACTGTGCTGATCCGCAAAAACTCTTCGTTCCGGTCTACCCTGCAAACCTATGCAGAAACAAATAATATTTCGTTTACTATCCAGGAAGCGGCGGACACCTTAACCGATGAAAACCTGATAGAAATGGTGGCCAAAGGGAAAATAGATTATACTGTTACCAATGGCACCGTGGCTAAAACCATGGGGGTATTTTATAACAAAATTGATTATTCTTTTACACTTTCTGAAAAGCAGCCGGTTTGCTGGGCTACCTGCAAACACTCGGAAGGATTACTGGAAACATTGAACACTTGGTTAACCAAGCGGCGCAGAACTCTGGACTATAACCTGATAGTGAACAAATACACCCAACTTTCTGAAACTAAGAAGCAAACCCTCCGGGAAAATTTTCCATTAGCAAAAGCCGGCCATATTTCTCCTTATGATGAATTAATTAAAAAGAATGCCAAGCAGCTTCACTGGGACTGGAAATTAATTGCCGCAGTCATTTTTCAGGAATCACGGTTTAATCCGGCGGCTAAATCGTGGGTGGGTGCTACCGGGCTTATGCAATTGATGCCGGCCACTGCCAAAAGTTTAGGCGTTCAGCCGCATCAGCTTACCACACCAGAGAAAAATATAGAGGCAGGCATTAAATACCTGAAATGGCTGCAAAAGAGCTGGCGGCCATTAATTAATGACGAAAATGAGTTGATAAAATTTGTACTAGCCTCTTATAACGTAGGAATGGGCCACGTAATGGATGCCAGAAGGCTTGCCGAAAAAAACCACCTGGACGCCCAGAAATGGGAGGAAAATGTAGAGAAAATGTTACTGGATTTGTCGCTGCCTAAATACTACAAAGACGGAGTAGTAAAATATGGCTACTGCCGCGGAAAAGAACCCGTATCCTATGTACAGCACATTCTGGAATATTACCAATCGTATAAAACTTTTGTAAACTAAAGCTAGTCCGGCTTAACGCAGGTTCATCAAATGCTACCCCTTCTGCATGCCAAAAGCCCGGCTAGTATAGCCGGGCTTTTGGCAGTAAATAAACCATCTTTTATGGTGTGGTATAGGCCACCCGGTAAATAACGCCATTCGTATCATCAGAAACTAATAAAGAGCCATCTGTATGTACAGCTAAGCCTACCAATCTGGCAAAATGAGCTTTGTTATTATTGACTAAAAAGCCAGAGAGAAAATCTTCAAAAGCAGCAGGTTGCCCGTTTTCAAAGCGGACGCGCACCACGTTGTAGCCTACCGGCGCACTGCGGTTCCATGAACCGCGCATAGCCACAAAGGCATTATTCTGATAGTCTGCCGGAAACTGGCTGCCAGTATAAAATACCATACCCATAGGAGCACTATGCGCCTGATACGTCAGGCTGGGAAGGGTGGTTTTAGCCAGATACTGGGCATAGGTAGTGTCGCCTTTTGGCCTGTCGGATGGGTTGTATTTGCCCTCTCCAAAAATATAAGGCCATCCATAATCGGCATTCTGGGTAATTTTATTTAATTCTTCTTTTTGCTCATTGTCTCCCAGCCAGTCAATTCCGTGATCCATGCCCCAGAGTTCACTGGTTTGGGGGTGCCATCCAAAGCCAATGGTGTTCCGTAAGCCTTTGGCAAATATTTTCCGGTTAGTGCCATCGGCATTCGCCCGCAGAATGGTGGCATTTTCCGGATTAGGTTCTGGACACGAATTACACGTGCTGCCAACCGTAATATACATGAATCCATCTGGCCCGAAAGCAATCGTGCGGTTGGGGTGCTGCCCCGCATCCGGTAAATCGTTGATCAGCAGTTGTGGTTGGCCCAGCGTTCCATCCGGATTCATTGCCGCCCGGTATACTTCCCTGACAGCTACCATATAGGCCATGTTGTTATACAACGTAATGCCATGCACTTGTTTAATGTTTGCTACTATACTGCTATTCTCAGCTATGCCATCTCCATTTGTATCCATGAGCATGGTAACCGTTCCGGCTTCTCTATCGGTAACATATACTTGCCCCATGCTGCCAACCGCCAGAATTCTGGGTTTACCGAGTCCTTCGGCAAATTTATTTACAGCAAAGCCGGCAGGTACTTTCAGCTGAGCAACATTTTCGGCGGTAGGCTCTGCCAGGGCCGGTTTAAATACGTAGCCTTGTACCTGAGAAGTAGTCGGTTGCTCGTTTGTCTCAGGAATTAATTCATTAAAAATATCATCTTTGTTACAGCCAATAGCGATGGCGAGAAGTACGCCCGTACCAATAAATAGTTTGTGTACATTTTTCATAGACAGAAAGAATAAGTATAGGTGGTAAAAGGTGGTTTATGTTGGTAATTAGTTGCCTGGCAATTGGTTGCTTGGCTATGGATACAGGTAATAATCTTGTTAATTCACCCATACATACAGCCAGTGAAGTACAAGTACCGATTGTTTTTTCTTGAGAGAATCTTCTTTTGAGAGAATATTTCGTAAACAAGTTGTGTATCAGAGGCTAAAGCAACCTAAGTTCCTGGCCATACAAGAGGCTAGTACTATTTTCCGGATAAAAAACCGGGCAAGCAGCTATCAGAAATTTGTTTGTGCAATGAATATTCTTAGGCCATAGACTGCTGAACTACAGAAGGTTTTGCTATTGCGGGGTGGCAGCACGAATTTGCAGAGTAAGAGATTTTTTCATGTTCATAGCTGGTTAGGTGTATTTGCTAATATTTAATTTATAAGGAGTAACGTGACAAAACAAAGATTTTTTACACAAATAGTATATTTTTAGTATCAATTTCAGGAATACATTGCCAGTCTTTTGCAACAATCAAATAATAAATCATTATTCCCGTCAAACATAACAGTAAAACATGTATATAGGCAGTAAACGACAGAAGGATCAGTAGAACCTTTGTGCCTCTTTTACGATGGCAGGCTAGTTAGCTCGCCTACAGTAGACACCTTGTAAGCCTTCTCAGCTAGCTGGCAACATTTGCATCATCTCAGGCTGCCTTTGAAACTAATATTCATAGGTATGTAACCTTCACTTTACTGTTTATCTCCCAGCTTTCTGTTCCAATCTGTAACCCATAACCAGGCACAACGGCCTACTTATCCACTATACAGGCAGGAGCACAAATGGCATTGGGTAGGGTACAGAATGGATGAGCTGTGGTTTTGCCGGTACAAGCCAAAAGTATTCTTATCAGATTTTGGTAGTATGCCTGCCAGTTCCTTTTCTTTTTGACGATCTTATATTAACTTACATAGCTGTATCAGTGCTTAAGTACGGGAACATCGGGGCTTTTATATTGTCCGCTTCCTTAGCTTACCGGATGCTGATTTTCTACTCTATACAGCCCATGTAGAAAAGCCTGTTAGGTTTCATTTATCTGCCGTTTATGATGAAAAGGGTGCTTTTATTGGCTTTGCTGATGCTGATTCCCTGGCTTGTACAGGCTACTCACATAGTTGGCGGCGAATTGAACTTGCTATACACCGGCCGTAGCTACCAGTTTACCTTATCCCTGAACTTATATTTTGATGATATAAACGGGGAACGTGACGCAGAAGATGAGCAGATATTTGTGGCAGCCTTCAGCAAACGGACAGACAAGCAAGTAGGTACCTTCGCGCTTCCCAGACGTTCAGCGTCCCTTGTAGAATATACAAATTCAGCTTGTAAAAATGGCCGCTTGCAAACCAGGCAAATCCGCTATTTTGATGAAGTGACGTTAGATCCCAATATCTATACCGAAGCGGAAGGCTATTATTTTTCCTTTGAAAGATGTTGCCGGAACTGGGCAATTGTTAACATTACCGATCCGGGCAACAATGGAATGGTTTTTTACCTGGAATTTCCAGCTGTTTCCCTGAACGGCACCAGATTTGCCGACAGTTCTCCCACCTTTGACAGGCCAAAAGGCGATTATGCCTGCGTAAATGAACGGTTTTTCTTCGACTTTGGTGCAACTGATGCGGATGGAGATGAGTTGAGGTATTCGCTGACTACTCCCAAACGTGGAAATAGTAATGGTTTTGGATCGCCTTTTAGCGGAAGCCCTAACCCAGGCGCCATGGATATCTTTTATGCGGCCCCGTATGCTTCTGTAAACTGGGCAGCTGGCTTTAGCCTGGCCACCCTAACGGCTGGCCCCGAACCTTTGCGGATAAATCCAACTACCGGCCAGATCTCTTTTATTGCTAACCGCCTTGGCTTGTACGTTTTTTCGGTACTGTGTGAGGAATACCGGAATGGGAAAAAAATTGGAGCTGTGCAGCGCGACTTTCAGCTGCTGGTCATTGATTGTCCGGTAAATACAGCCCCCACCCTCCAAGCTAAAAAAGCAAATGAACCTATTTTTTTTGCGGAGGAGGAGACCATTCAGTTATCCTATGGAGGGAAAGCGTGCCTGGATGTAATCGTTACTGATCCTGACCCAAATTCAACCATCAGTCTACAGCTAAATCCCCTGAATTTCTCAGCAGAAAGTGTTTCATTATCCAACAAACAGGGCTGGACGAATAGAATTACCGATACCCTTCGATCGCAGATATGTTTTAATGCCTGTATACCCCATACACCTGACAAACCTCTGTTACTTCAGGTGATTGCCAGCGACAATAGCTGTCCGATTCCCAAGCGGGACACCCTGCTACTAAGCGTCTATATTGCACCACTACCTACCATTTCTCCGGAAGTATCGACCAGTTTACCCAATAATGAAGTTGCCGTACAGACAGGACAGACTCTTACTTTTGACGTAAGTGCCTTTGATCCCGACAATGATCAGCTAAAACTCTATGCAGTAGGTGAGGGATTTTCTCTGGAAGAAGTAGGCATGCAGTTCGTAAACAGCACTGGCACTGGCAAAATTACGCAGCCTTTCTCCTGGACTCCAAGCTGCGAAGTGCTTGAGAGCAGTTCCAGGTATGTTATCCATTTTATTACCGAAGACAACAGCTGCTCGCTTAACCGTTTTGATACGGTAACTGTGCAGTTGTCGGCAGAGAGTTTCGAACGTGTACTCAGCCGGTTTTCTCCGCCCAATGTGTTTACTCCCAACAATGACGGGGCCAACGACTCCTTTCAGATTCCCAACTTGCCCCCCGATAATTGTGAAAATATTTTTCAAGGTATAAACGTATATAACCGCTGGGGGCAGCCTGTGTTTTCTGCTCATGAGCGGGAATTTCAATGGACCGGGCAAGGCTACCCGACTGGCACCTATTATTACCTGATCAATTATGGAAACCGGGTATTTAAAGGTACAGTATCCTTGCTCCGGTAAGCAAGGTATTACCTTTTATCCACCTAATGTCTGACTTGTATAAGCCTACTACCAATTGATGCTGAGTATTCATACATTAAGATGCGCTTTAGCAGCCTGGTAGCCGGATTAGGTGTTGTTCTAGCGTGTTTATTCAATTTTTTCTTCTTTCTTCTCTTTTAATTCTTTTACTTCTTTTTCCAAGGTTTTTACAGATTTGAGAATTTCCATTAAAATAGGATTAGACTTAGAAATATTACGTTGTTCCTCCTCTTTAAAGCCTAACCTGGAATCTAGATAGCCAAGAACCAAGGAAAAGAGAATAAAGAGAATAAACAGTATAGGAATTGAGATATAGATGTATTCGTATACTAGCTGGCCAATGGCTTTATCTTTGAATGACTCAAAGAAGACAATGCCAATCATGAAGAATTGGATGTAGCCTATGTACATACGGGCACGGTCAATATAAATTTTCCAACGTACAAAAGTTGGTTTATTTAATTTTATTCTTGGCATTTCTTCATGGGATTACTTTATCCACTATAATTTAAGAATAGGTACGGCTTATTTCTTAAACTGGGTAAGAATAAATTCATAAAATGAGGCTATATCCACACCTGTTACCCTGGTTGCTGTCCATCCATGTTCATCTACATAAGTCTGGCCGGCATTGGGTGGCCTGGTACTTACGTTAACCTGAACTGGTTTAGTCGTAAACGCCTGTGGAATCAGCAGAAAACTGGTAGCTAATATATCCCACATATAATACACATAGTGGTAACTGGGAATAGTATCAATGGTCATGGCCCACATCTGGCCGGCTAAATGAGACAGTGGATAAGATAGCTGTGCGGCTAATCGGGAAAGAAAGGATTTAGTTACCGGCACATGATTGGTTACATCCAGAGGAACAAATACCAGGGGCAGTTGCAGGGCTACCAACTTCTGTGTACTTATAGGGTCCCAGAAAGCATTCCACTCGGCCGTTCCATTATGCTGATAGGTTTGTACATTGCCAGGCACATCAAAAGCACCAGCCATCCACACGACCTGGGCAATTTTATTTTTCAGCTCAGGTTGCTTCTCCAGGGCAAACACCAGGTTAGAACAAGGACCGGTTAACAGTATTTGCACCGTACCGGAAGCCTGCATCAGCTTCTTCACTATCAGATCAACAGCCGCCGGGTAGGTATATGGATCAGGAGCCCGGGGCAGATTAATCAGCATGGGAAGGGCGTTAATTACCTCTGGTCTTGCCCGCCATTCACTGGGAAACGCATTGATGCCATAATACTCTCCCCTGCCCAACGGAATATGTTCTTTCTGCGTGACCTGTAAAAGTTTGTAACTAGATTCCAATGCAGGCTCAATAAAACAATCTGCCGGTGTTACCGTAATGCCTAGCAATTCTATTTCCTGCATGGTCAGCAGCAATAACTGGGAGAGCAGGTCATCAACGCCTCCATCGTGATCCATTAAGACTAGTTTACGCATAGGTTTGCTTGCTTGTACATTCTGCCAAAAATATACGGATTTATCTGGCAATGCCATACAGCCAGCTTCGAATGCAGGGGTTCTATTCTTTCTCTTTCAACAAGAAACGCGTAGGATTTTCCAAATCTGGCTGTACTCCCCATTTTAGTAACATAGGCTCTTCCAACGTTTTTTCCCGGTATTCATCCGGTGTCATGACCGGAACGCCATATACCACTGGATAGTACCTCCGGCAAAGCGGACAGGTAAAGATTCCCTCTATCAGATTATCTTCACTATCGGTGCGGAATATTTTTAAATTCAGGGCATGCTTGTCTACGGGGCAGCATAATTTTTCGGCTAAGGCGAGTTTCATAGAGTAAGATTGGTTAAGGCGTGTTTATACTGAATAGTGGTTTGTTTAGGATTGTCTGCATTTACTATTCCGGAGATAAGGGCTATTCCAGCAAAATCATATTCTTTCAGCTTGTGTATAGTATCCAGCTTGATTCCTCCGGAAAGAAAGATGGGCATCCGGGTAATTTCTCTGGCCTTATGAATAGTCTGTGGATCTACCAGCTCACAACTTTGGACAGAGGTTGAAGGAAACACGGAGCAAAAGGAAACATAATCCAGTTGGTTTTTATCCGCCCAGCGAATAACCTGCAGATCATTACCACAGGTGATACCTGCCATAAACTTTCTGCCAATCTGGGATTTTATTTGTTCATAATTCTGGGGTATCCGGTCAAAATGTACGCCGGAAAGTGGGGTATCTCTGATCAATTGCCATTCTTCGTTGATCAGCAAAGGTACCTGATAAGCCGCAGCCAGGTGAGCTACCGATTCGATCAACTTGATCTTATCCTGGTAAGTATACGATGCCGGCCAGTTGTTCCAGAGTTGCAATATGTCTACTCCTCCTTCCAGCGCTTGTTCCAGTTTGTTGAGCAGTATAAGCCGGGGTATATCCGGATTTAAGACCAGATAAATACCACCGGTAATGACAGGAAGTGTGCTCATGTTAACCCTGCTTTTATAGCCTTAAAAAAAGCTTCCCAATACGGATCTTTTTCATCCACGTGTATATGGCTGGCTTCTCCATTCTTTATTAGCACAAAGCCCTCTTCTGCTGGTGTCATCTCACCAACAACCACTGCTGGAATGGATTTGCTGTGCAGATGAGCCGTCAGCTCAGATTCCAGTCCTTTTTTTACCGCCATAATCATGGCACCGGCACCTACGGCAAAGCGGTAGTCAATGTCGAACAGGCGGCAGATTTGCTTTTGCACTTCACTAACCGGAAGTTTAGCATCATCAATTCTGAATCCACAACCAGAAGCCATGGCCATTTCGCAGATAGCTCCAACAACCCCTCCTTCCGTTACATCGTGCATAGCTTTTAACTGGCTGTTTGGTTCCAGCCGTTCGCTTGCTGCCAGGGCATCGGCCAGAGAGGAAGTCTGATAAAAACTCTCGCAGGCTTTCAGGTAAATTTCGGTGCCGGCTTTATTTTTAACCGTTTTAGGAAAACTCATGGCCAAAATAGCCGATGCGGTAAGTGCACTTTGTTTAGTTACCACCAATGCATCTCCCGGCTGGGCACGGGTAGAGGTAAGGATGCGGTGCGTAGGCGCTACTAAAAACATGGTACCGCCCCCTGAAATAGTCGAGTGCATCCCTTCTATTTGGCCGGTATGCCCACCGGATATGGATACACCAATCTTTTTACAAAAAAGATGAATGTACTCCCAATATTCTTTAAAAGACCGGGCAGAGAGCTCCGTTGGCAGATTTAACACAAATTGGGCATACATAGGGGCTAATCCGGTAGTGGCCATATCGTTGGCTAGCAAGTGTACGGATAGCCAGGCAGAGGCTTCCATTCCAATGGAGGGAATCAGGGAAAGAGGATCACTGGAAACAGCCATTGCCAGCCCGTTTCCTAGCTCAATAACAGCAGTATCTACACCGAAACCAGGCCCGGTTAGCACTTCTCTACGGGAGGCTCCGCATTTAGGCAGCAGCATTTCTTTAAACAACTTGCTGCCTATTTTTCCGGAAGTATCGGTGAACGCACTCATTGTACATCGGTTAATTTTACGTACAACCCAAAAAAATCGCCGTAGGGTACCTTCCATTGCTGCACTGGAAACCATTCAGGCAAGCCTGTAGCCATCCATTCCAGCGTATACTTTCTTCCCTGCAAGGCCTCTTCAATGAGTGCGGTAAGTTTGGAAGGTGTATAAAAGGTGGCGGTCACATAAAAAGGATTTTTTCCGAATAGTTGCTGCACCCGCCTTCTGGCTACTTTAGGGGAATTCCGGTTCATCATGCCAAATACCACTCCATATTTGGCCACCCGCACAGCTTCCCGGATTACCTTAACCGGATCTTTATAATATTCGAAAGTGGTAATAAAGGCCAATGCATCGAAGGTATGGTCTTTAAAAGGCATATAATGGGCATCTGCCAGCACCAGGTCACCTTCAAACAGATGTACGCCCTGGCCAAGCATAAACGGTGAAAGATCAGCTCCGCTGGCTTCAATACCTAGTTGATGCCACCACCTGGTAAATCTGGTGGTACCACAGCCAAACTCAAGTAAGGTACGCACCCGTGGATCTTTCTTAAGGAGTTGTGCTATGGTTTTCTTTTGCCAGATTTCGGCCCGTTTGTATCTGCCTTCGTACCATAGTTCATAGGTATCGGTGTGGTCTCTGTTGAAAAACCACTCTTCGCGGCCTTGCCATTTCCGTAAATTCTGGGTGATAAGTTGAAAATTTTGTTTTTCCAGATTGCTCATATCAGGTAGTTTGGGTTAGTAAACGCCTGACCAGGTAAGCAGATAGGGAGGGGCAGAAAAGCCCAGAAAGACATGCAAATAGCCTTACAATTCCTACGCTGGCATTATCCAGATCAGGTTCCGGGTATGTTCTCAGCCTAACGTTTGGTTAAGCACCCCGTGTAATGTTGGCAAAGGTATAAAAAAAATAGAAAGTCCCTACAAAAACGTAAATTTTGTCAAACTCCTTGCTAGCGGATCAAAAGGCGTCTAAAAATCAGCGTTGGAAAACTACAACAATTTCAGTAAACCGGTCTTATTAAAGTAAAGCCTTAAGATTGGGCAAGGTCCGTTAAAAGTGAATGAGTGTTATGATGTAAATTTATTAATCATGAAATTCATGGAATTCAGCAATCAAAGAAATTGTATCAATTTTTGCAGAATAACCGTCTCTATCAGAATCATTTTGAAAAATATAACCTGAATCTGATCTTGCCCAAACAGCTTTATCCTCCCCATGCTCAACAAGCATCTCGCGTGATACGTAATCATTACCAAAAGCTTGGGGATTATAAAATTTTGACTCTCTTATACTTTTTGTCAACTTTAACATTGACTCATCTGTCAATGTTATCTCGTAAGTGACTGCAAAATCTTGCCAATTCTCCTGATATTCATCCTTAATAACTTTAAAATCATCTGGGATTCTGATGTCCAGTGCTTGTGAAAATCTCCTATGACTTGATGTTCTGTAATTACACTTTGTTATCAATAGGATCATTCCAATTATCAATCCGTATTTTATAAGACCACGGTTAATTAATTTCATAGCTGGCTTTTTGAATTCCTTCAAGTTAGCACACAATAGGCGACCAATCGGTAACCTGGTCATAGTTTCATCCACTCTTCTGATACTTTTGATGGGTAAAACTTCACAAGAAAATATATTTTCTTTTTTACACAAAAATTTAACCGTTTGGATTAAAAATTGCACTACAACTTTTCATAATGCAAAAGTGTATATTTATAAAGGCCTCTATCCATGATAGAGGCTTTTCTATTTCTAGGCAACCTGTATACAGTATGTTTATAATAAGTATTTACATCTTTTACAAAGAAAGCTGATCAAGCTCAAACCGGTTAGGTTTTCAAAAGCTAACCGGTTTGAGCATAATTCTTAGGAAATTAATTACTAACAATGTGAGTGGCGGTGATGCTATGCGGCAACAGGCCTTTTAGAGAAGTAGCCTTTGTTCCATGGAACGGACGAATGCCAAAATCTTACCAGGCGACTATTTTCTGCTGCATGACCATACCCTTGCCTCCAGCCATAAGCTTCGTAATGGAGCCTTTACTGGTTTCGATGTCTACTTGTATAAGGCTCGGAGAAGGTGGCTCCATCAGATAGCCTTGTTCTATGAAATAGGTACTTTTACGGATGTTTAAAACATCATGCAGATAGCAAGCAAGCGGCCCGGCGGCCATACCTGTGGCAGATTCTTCCTGTATGCCATATAGCGGCGCAAACATTCTGGCTGTAGCATCTCTCTGTGCTTGATTTGTTTGTATACTGAAAGGATAAAAGCCTATTAAATTTCCTAAAACCCGGCTCAGTTTTTCTATCTTCTCAAAGTGAGGTTTTATGTCACCTACAATTTCTTGGGTTTTTATAGGGATCAGCAGAAAAGAGTTTCCAGTATTTACCACTAAAGGGGCAGCCCCTTGTATCAGCTGATCTTTGGTTAGTTGCAGGGATTCCAGAATTTGATCTTCCCATTTATTAACCTTTGTATAGACAGGCGGTTTTTGCTCCATAAAAGCTAATTCTCCCCGCATGACTATGGCCCTTACACCGTCTATCGTCTCTTTGGAGGTGTGGGAAGTAGGGATCTGGCCTAATTGATGCAAATAGGAAAACGTAGCTATGGTGGCATGCCCACAATGCGGAATTTGTTGGGTGGGTGTAAAAAACTCCAGTTTGAAATCGGCTACCGTAGATTCGGAAACAAAGGCTGTTTCCGAATAGCCAAGCATAGATGCTATTTTTTGCTTTTCTTCCGTAGAATAATTATCTGCCCCTAACACGACACCAGCCGGATTGCCGCCAACATTTCCATCAATAAACGCATTTACTAATTGAACCGTCACTTTCATACTAAACTTGGTTAGACTTCTAAAAGAATTATTTTGAGTAATCACTTACTTTTTTGACGATTGCCTTTGCAATTGCTTGTCAAAGCCTGTCCGGTCAAGTTGTATCCAGTACTCTACAATCTTGCCATTTTCAAGCCGGTAAACGGCACTGGCTATTTCAATCAAAGGTAAACCGGTAGGCGGATATCCATCTATTTCCGTCAAATGCTTTCCGGTTTGCTTCCACCTGGCATACACCTTATCGTCCTGTGCAATCAGCTCGGTAATTTCAAACTCAAACTGACCGTACATCTGTAAAAAATCTTGTACATGGGCTGTATAATTTTGAGGCGTTCTTTCTACCGTCTGCGGATTTTCAGCATTCATCTGGTGGGCAAGCACTTTTTCTGCCATATACTTGCTGGCTTGTCCAGGGTCTTTTCCTGAACGTACAGTTAGCAGAAATTCTCTAACAAGTTGCTCAGAAGATTTTGTCTTGTTAAGGTGAAAAGTTTGTTGCATAATGGGAGATTCGTTAATGAGCCCCAACATGCCTGTTATAGTATGTTGAAGCATCAGAAAAAAGAGTATTAGGTGAATCATGATAATAAGGTAAAAATATAAGACAACTCGGTTGATGAAAAACCCAGCCAGGGTTTACTTTATCCGCTGATCGAAGAATGTTCCAGGCCCCATAAGTTAAAAGCTATGCGCGGATAGTTGCCTGCTTTTAACGACAACTCCCTGGAAAGTAGGGTCATCCGTTCAATAGTACGGTTGTTTTTTAAGGTGCCTGCATCCAGAATGCGAAAGGGCAAAGGCTCCAGCAGCCTCATTACTTTTTTCCGTACCTCTTCCTTATTGGCCGTAACATATACATCACTTTTGAGTCCTTGCAGAACAGGATTATCAAACACTACCCAGTAGGTATTTTTGAATGCCCCTACCACATACGTATGAGGAATAAGCTGCTGAATAATTTCGGCTGACGAGGTATCGTAGGGAGTTGTAAAATCCTCATAGGTTTCATTGAATGGATTGGTAATATCTATCAGAATTTTGCCTTGTAATGCCATGGCTCTCTCCTGTACCCAGGGTTGCACATCGGCAAACCATAAAGTAGGTATAATCACCTCTGCCTGCATGGCTACTTCCAAGCTCACCGCTTGAAGATTCAATCCAAGCTCATTAATAACTTGTTGGGTATGTGTTATGTCGCGGCCTGCAAATAAAATTTCGTTAGGATACACTTTATAGAATGTGTTGAGCAATGCTTTGCCCATGCGGCCAGTACCAATAATAGCTATTTTCATATATTGTTTTCATTTAACAAAGTTGACTTATTGAAGCTGTTTAAAGTTATTATCTAAAAAGGAAGCACTGGTTAAGAAGTAGTACTT
>NZ_JAUKPO010000037.1 GCF_030503435.1 Rhodocytophaga aerolata | reverse complement strand
TTCTCACCCTATTCTGGTGAAGTTATAAGTTGACAACACTTCCCCTTTTGTTTGCCAAAATCTATATAAAAATACAGGAAAATGATTATTGATTATATCCATGTATGGAAGGCTTGTCTTTCTCCTCGCTTTAGATGATGAGTTAACAGAAAGGGGTATATTTTATTACTGCTATTACCGGGAAATACTTGTCAAGGGAACTATGTGGAAAATACGGGGATACTGACCCGGGGTCTACAGAAATAGTTGACCCAGGCTATACGCACTAAACTGACCCACCTAAAAGAGTAGCATAGGAAACTTAAATGCTATAGGTTACGGGCAAAACTGACCCAGATAATCTATGGCCAACCGAAGAAAACCTATGCCCCTGATTAAACAACTTGTTCAGCTTAAACAGTCGGGCTACTCGATCCGGGAGATGAGTAAACGGCTGGCAATCTCCCGCAATACGGTAAGAGGCTACTTACGACAGCTGGAAAAACAAGCCTTGGACTGGCAGCAACTCCTGCAGCTTTCTGATGGGCAATTAGCTGCTCTAGCCAGCTTGCCTGCTAAACCGGCTACTCCTTCTCCGTATCAGCTCCTCAAGGAACGTTTCCCACAGATGGAGCAGGAATTAACCCAACCCGGGGTCAGCCGCTATCAGTTGTGGCTGGAATATAAGCAGCAGTTTCCGGATGGTTACCAGTATGTACAATTCTGTTATCACTACCGGCAGTGGAAGCTCAGCAAACAAGTCAGCCTGCGGCTAGAGCATAAAGCCGGAGACAAGTTATTTGTTGATTTTGCAGGCACGCCCCTGTATTTGGTAGATGCGCACAGCGGAGAACTACGGCCGGTCGCTGTATTTGTGGCTATTTTAGGCTGCAGCCAGCTGACTTTTGTCAGGGCAGTAATGAGCCAACGGATAGAAGACTTTCTCAATTGTCTTTCTCAAGCCTTCACCTATTTAGGTGGTGTACCGGCTGCTGTCGTACCCGATAACTTAAAAGCAGCGGTCATTAAGGCTGATCGTTATGAGCCACACCTGAATGAAAGCTTAGCTGACTTTGCCCTGCACTATCAAACTACTATCTTACCTGCCCGGGTGCGAAAACCCAAAGATAAGGCTCTCGTGGAAGGAGCCGTCGATATAGTGTACCACCGGGTATACGCCCCGTTGCGCAAGCAGGTGTTTCATTCTCTTGCAGACCTGAATGCAGCCATTGCTCAGCTGGTCGAAAAACATAACCAGACCTGCTTTCAAGGCAGAGACTATTCCCGCAGGCAATTGTTTGAAGAACGCGAGAAGCCATGCCTAAAGGCTTTACCTACTTCCCATTTTGAGCTCAAGCGCTACTATCAAGGGAAAGCGCAAAAAAATTCTCATGTACTGCTCTCAGAAGATAAACATTATTATTCTGTGCCCTTCCGCTATGTAGGTCTACCGGTTAAGCTGATCTATACAGCCACCACAGTAGAGATCTATTATCAATATGAACGCATTGCCTTGCACAGCCGCAGTCTTAGCAAATATGGTTATACAACCCAAAAAGAACATCTGCCCTCCCATCATCAATGGATCCTGAAGTGGAATCCGGAATACTTCCAGCAGTGGGCTAGCCGTATCGGAGAGCAGACTTTACTCGCCATTCAAGCTATACTTACCAGTCGACAGCATCCCGAGCAGAGTTATAAATCTTGCATCGGTGTGTTGAGTCTGGAAAAGAAAGTAGGCAAAGACCGTTTAGAAAAAGCCTGCCAGAGAGCCCTAGCCTTTGGTTCAGTCAGTTACAGGCTGATCCGCTCTATTCTTGACAAAGGCTTAGAGAATCTGCCGGAAAGCAGGCCTTTTATCCTGGCTACCCATCCACTAGTTGACCATGAAAATATCAGAGGCAAGCAAGCCTATCAATAATTAGCCTAATCCAACTTAATTACACCCTTATGAACAACCAAGCCACCCTTCAGCGCATGCAGCAACTCAAGTTGCAAGGCATGGCACAAGCCTTTGAGGCAATTTTGCATTTACCAGTTCAGCAGCATCCTGCCACAGACCAATTGCTGGCACAACTCTTAGATGCGGAATATGAGCATCGTCATCATCAGAAAACCAAAACGGCTATTCGCTCCGCCCGCTTCCGCTATCAAGCTTCCTTAGAAGAAGTACATTTCCTGCCTACCCGTAATCTGGATCAGGACCAATGGCTACGCCTAGCTGACTGCAGTTTTATCAAGCGCGCTGAGAACATATTCTTTACCGGAGCGGCTGGCTGTGGCAAAAGTTTTCTGGCTTCCGCTTTAGGTTATCAGGCTTGTCGCTTAGGCTATCGGGTTGCTTATTACCACTTGCCCAAACTACTTGAGAAATTGCATGTGGCCAAAGCGGATGCTTCCTATAGCCGGGAACTGGCCAAACTTGAAAAACAGCAGTTGTTAATTCTTGACGATTGGGGACTGCAGCCCCTTGATCAGCCGGGAAAGCTGGCACTACTGCAGATCATGGAGGACCGCCACGGAAAAGCGGCTACCATTATTACTTCTCAGTTACCGGTAAAAGCATGGTATGATTATATTGCAGACCCTACGCTGGCCGATGCTATTTTGGATAGGCTTTTGCACCAAGCTCACCGCTTTGAGTTAAAAGGAGATTCTTTACGCAAGAAAATAATGAACCAACCATAAATCTTTGTACTTTTATTCACCGCTCTGCTACTCTTAAAGGTGGGTGAGTTTGCTCCGTCCAACATGGGTCAGTTTCAACGTAATACCCAACTATGGCCTGAATGGATTCTTTCTACAATGGACTATTCTCTGCTGTCCTTGCTCAAGAATTGAATTGAACTTGGAAAATTTTATCAAACAGATCACTTTTGCGTAAAAAAAGCTTGTATCCGTATATGCCTTGCTCTTTTCTCTGCTCGAGCTCCACTAATCCGAACCAAAAAGCAAAGTGCTCCACAAAACGCCATTGGTAGACTCGCTCATACTCTATTTCCATTGAAGCGTACATGGGATGAGGAATCAATGGAGATATCATAGGAAAAGCTTTCAACAGCATATTTGTATAAAAGCTGCTTTCTTTCCATTCTTCTCCATACTTATGCAGCAAGTATAGCGAAAAGGCCCAGGCAAACTGTCCGGCCGTGGCATTTTCTACATAGTCCATGTAGGCCCAGTTAAATTGGGTAGTAAAATCGGTAAATACTTTAACAAATTGCTTGCTTCTATTCAGTTGAAGGCCCTTTTCTCCGGTTTTGGTCAAAGACAGCAAATTTTTTCTTTTCTTTACGTAGCCACCCAGCTGTAGGCAAACTTTCAATGCCCGGATAAAAGCCACGTTATCTTCAGAAATCTTTTTGGTGATGCCTCTTTCAATGTCCTCTTGCACCAGCATTTTGTCCTCATATAGCCTTTTACATGCCTCTATGGAAAGATTCCCCTTTGGGGTGAGCTTCAGATTGAGGTTGGTTTGTAGTTCCTTCCATAGCTTTTCCATGAGAACAAAGAAGGGGATTTTGTCCAGAACAGTTTCTTCATAGCTGCTTTTTAGACCGATAACTGAGTCGGTACTGAGGGGAGAATGGAGCAGGTGATGCATTTGCTCAGGAGATAAGCCTTCAAAATCAACATGAGGTGTTTGATTTCTTCTTTGATTGAAGGCTGCTAACTTGCCATTCAGCTCATCAAGTGACACTTTCCCGGCAGCTACCTCAGGATGTTGGGCAAGAAAGGCTTTCCATAGTTCTTCTGCTTGTCCCATAAGATCTAATGTAGGGCAATCTCTATCGTTGTTGCCAGTGAAAAGGTGCCTTATATCTGCTTCAAGTGCAGTTATTTGTTTTTATCCGCTGCTTTCAACTGCAGACGAATAGTCTCAATTTGCCCGATAGGTAGTTTAGTAATCTCACTAACTAGTTCATTATCTAAGCCTTTTTTGAGCATTTCTAGAGCAATTTCTATAGTTTTCTCTTCAGCTCCTTGCTCAGCACCTTGCTTGTAACGGAGATCTTGTTTTATGTCTAAAGTCAGTGCCATTTTTTGTTCCTGTTTTAAAATCAAGGGTTGTAAATTCCTTAACAAAGAAAGCATATCTAATTGCCTAACACTTCTTTGAAAATTTAAGTTGCTGTCTTGTAATGAACGTAATTTACTAAAAATTTCTTCAACTACCATTTCCGGGTCTACACCTCCAAAATTACATAAGATGGCAAGCAGTACTTCTTCTGGAATATTGGAATGAATGAATTCTTTGTAAGAGATGGATTGTAAGTCAATGAGCTGGAAATTATACTCAAAGGTCGGCATAGACAGCTTATTGGGCATGTTGACCGGATCATTTCCAATGTAAAAAACAATCTGCCTGAGTGGTAAGCGATAAATTTTATAGATCAAGCCGGCATACACAAACATACGGTCAGCAATAGACTTATCATTAGCTGTTTGGAATTCAATATGAAAGACAAGTGTCTTATTATCATTTGTAGTGATCTTCTCCACAAAATCAGCTTCCCTTTCAATCGTATAGTGCAGTTCAGGGTATAAGACTTCTCCTTTAATAGGGTCAATGTGAGTAGTTTTCCTAATTAGTTGGAGAACTACCTTTTCTAAGTTTTCTTTGATGATCTTATCGTACTCTTGCGCCATTCGTTCATTTATTTCCTTCAAAGGTATCACTTTTAGCAGTATGTATGCTCAATATCATCCCTTCATATAGATAGAAAGATGTTAAGGTAAACTAAAACCTAAGAATCATTAACATCTAGGGCAAGTGCCTGGTGTTGTCACACAAACTATTTATAAATCAACGCAATAGCATTCCACGTGAAACTTTTCTGATAGTTTTACTGACTCAACAAAACATGTAAAACGATGAAAATAGGATATGCCAGAGTCAGTACAGAAGAGCAGAACCTGGATCTGCAACTCGATGCACTCACAAAAGCAGGCTGTGAAAAAATCTATCAGGAGAAAGTAAGCGGGATGAAAACCTACAGAGTAGAACTGAGTAAATTACTAGCTCATCTGCGGGCAGGAGATGTGTTGGTCATCTGGAAACTGGATCGATTGGGCAGATCTCTGCAACATTTAGTAGAACTAACCCACGAATTGCTTGAGAAAGAAATAGGTTTACAAAGCCTTTCAGATCCCATTGATACCACTACTGCCCAAGGCAGATTAGTATTCAACATCTTTGCTTCCTTAGCTCAGTTTGAAAGGGATTTGATCAGAGAACGCACCATGGCAGGATTAGCTAGTGCCAGGGCTCGAGGTAGATTGGGCGGCAGGAAGAAAGGCTTGTCAGCAAAGGCACAAAAGACAGCTTTGATCGCAGAAGCCCTTTACAAGCAGAAACAACTGCCTGTCATGGACCTTTGTAAGCAGCTTTCCATTAGCAAACCTACCCTATACCGCTATTTAAGATCAAGAGGTGTAGAAATTAGATAGAGAAGAGTATGGGTATAATCTACCAGCAGGATATTGTTTCCATATCCTGCTGGTAGATTGATTGTAGTTACAAATTCTACCCCTTTGCTGAAACTGGTTAGCAAAGGAACAGGCTATATAAAGAATAAACTTTTTCTTCATAAAGCCTGCCCCACAAAACAGGATGTCTTACATTGCTAGAAGTGTAATAGCCACTATTTAATTTACCATATAATATCAGACAAAGACAGACACGGATCCACAAGCGGTCTTTTCTCCATCGATGCATAGGCCTGCTCTTCAAGTCACCAGTTCAACAGTTAGGCTATTGATCGTTTTTTGGGCTACTCCTGCCGCAGAGCTTTTACCGGATTGGCCAATGCTGCTTTTATACTGTGAACACTAATTGTTAGCAAGGCTACAAGCAGGGCGGCGGCACCCACCCCTGCAAACACCCAGCCACTAATGGCTATCTGATAAGGAAAGTTTGCCAGCCACTCCTGCATCAGCCACCAGGCTACAGGGATGGCAATGGAAAGCGAAATAAGCACTAGCTTTACAAATTCTTTTGAAAGCACGAGTATGATACTACTTACATTAGCCCCCAGCACTTTGCGGATGCCAATTTCTTTGGTGCGCTGCTCGATGACCAGCAAGGCTATGGCAAATAATCCTGCGCAGGAGAGCAACACGGCTATGCCTGAAGCTAAAGTTAACAGGTGAGAAAACCGCTTCTGGTCTTCATACATTGCATCCACATTTTCGTCTACAAATGAGCCAAGAAACTCTGTTCCGGGTGCAGCTTGTTTCCAGGCTCCTTGTAGGCGGCTTATGGCTCCTTGCAAACTTTGGGGTGTTATCCGCACAAAAATATAATTGATCGGTTCATGATGAGACATATGCATGGTTATCGGGTGTAGTTTACTTGTTGCCCCATACAAATGGAAATCTGCAATTACTCCAATCACTTCATTGCCCTTCGCTTCCGGATTATTATCATCTCTGATAATTTTACCTACCGGTTCCCCTTCACCGAGCATATCGGCCATACTTTGGGTAATAATTACCCGGTTCACAGAATCTGTCGGGATAGCCGGATTAAACTCCCGGCCTGCTAGCAGGGGAATACTTAGGGTTTTCAGGTAATTGTAATCCACCAGCAACCAGTCGGTAGACACTTCCCGGCCATTGTAGGTAAAGCTGAAAGCTGATCTTGAACTGACCCCATCCTTCCCATAACCCAGGTTTACATCGCTACCGGTTATGGATATTACCGTTGGGTCACCGGCCAGCCTATTACGTAAACGTGCAAGTACCTGCCGGCCATCGGCTTTGTTTCCCACCGGTATACTAATCACCTGCTCTTTTTCAAATCCCGTAGGCATACTACGCAGATACTGCTCCTGTTGCAGGGCTATTACCGTGCAGCAAGCCAGTAAGGCAGACATCGCAAATTGCATGACAATGAGTGAGTTTCGCAAAATGCCGGGGCGTTTCAGTGATACTTTTCCCTTGAGCACCTCCACCGGATTAAACTTTGACATAAAAAGAGCAGGATATCCCCCGGCTATCAAAGCTACCCCTACAAAAAGTGTCAGCAGCAACAGGATTACACCTGGTTGCCACATATACTGCAAGGTTAAGTGAGCCCCAAAAAAGGTATTGAACCCTGGTGTAAGCACATAGGTAAGCAACAATCCGGCTATAAAACCTGCTAGGCAAAGCAATATGGCTTCTCCCCATATCTGCACAAACAATTGCCCTTTGCGTGCACCTAGCGTTTTGCGCACCCCTACTTCTCTGGCACGGGTAAAGCAGCGGGCCATACTTAAATTAGTAAAGTTAAAGCAGGCAATCAGCAGTATCACAAAGGCAAGGCATACCAACTGATAGAGAGAAGCTTTATTTCCAGTGGGACCAAAATGGACATCAGAAAGATTGACTAGGCGGATAGCAAATAGATCTCCCGCTTTGTCTGGCCTCGCTCCTTTATTTTTCAAACGGCTAAATTCTTCGGCCAGATATTGATCTGCAAATGGTTTAAGTTTATTTTCAAATGCAGCTTTATCTACCCCTGGTGCCAGTTTAATATAGGTCTGCATAAAGAAGGCATCCCACTGGTTTTGTGTAGATAAGTAATTTCCGGCATTTTCAATACGGATTACCGCATCGTAGCGGAGGGTAGAGTTCTCTGGTGGGTCAGCAATGACACCACTTACCATGTATCCCTTCTGCTTGCCTTCGCTTCCCAGCTGCAGCACTTTGCCTATAGGGTCTTCTTTCCCAAATATCACACCGGCCAGCTTTTCGCTAATGATAATACTGCTCAGATCACGCAAGGCATTTTCCGGATGCCCTTTTAGCATCGGAAAGGAAAATAATCTGAGAAAATCCGGGTCTGTTAATACTACATTTTTATCCACACGCTTTCCCTTATAGGAAATGGAGCTGTGTCCGCTATACAGTACTCTGGTGGCACCTTGTACTTCTGGATAGCTTGCTTTCAAAGCAGGGGTCAACGGCATGGGCATATTATCCGACCAGTTTGCCCCTTCAGGCTCATTTTTAAAAAAGTAGGTCTGAAAAATGCGGTCTTTGCCCTGGTGAAAAGAGTCAAAGGAGAGCTGAAAGTGAACCGTCAGAAACAGAAATGTGCAGATGCAGAAGGCGACAGAGAGCCCTGCAATATTCAACGATGTATAGCCTTTGCTGCGCCAAAGGGTGCGCAAGGCAATGGTGAGGTAGCTTTGGAACATAGATACATGAAGTAAAGGTGAGGAAGAATAAGTGGAAGAGGTACATTTCATAGCAAAAGGACGGATAAAGCCAAGCACATCCCAGACATAGCGCAGGCGGGCCCGCTTTTCTCCTACCCTTTCTAGCTGGTAATAAAATTCTTCGTGCAAATCTCCCTGCAGTTCTTCCAGCAGATGAGGAGCACAAAACCATTCGAGAAGTTTGTCGGCCAGGCGCGGGGGTTGGGGTTTGGAGGCTTGGGCAGGCTTTTTCATAGACTTGTGAGCGGTTTAAGCGGACGGGGAAGTAGTTGTAAAAATTGGGAACGCACGGCTTGTATATCCAGTAAGGTTTGCTCTCCATAGGCGGTAATGGTAAAGAGTCGTTTGCGTCTGCCGCCACGCTCGGCAGTTGATTCTCCCATTTTGGAGTACACCATGCCTTTTTCTTCCAGCCGGTGCAAAGCAGCATGCACCTGATTAAGGCGCACACTGCGGCCGGTTTGCTCTATAATTTCGTGGGTAATCGCTACCCCATAGGCATTACCTTCTAATAAGATCACTGTTAGCAACACTATTTCTTCAAACTCTCCTAAGTAGGTGCGCTTCATGGGTTTTGAATTAAATCTATTTTTGCTGAGCAAATGCTATGCCAGTTGAAGAAATAGGGTTTTTCATGCAGAAATGGGCAATTTACAAATTCTATGCATAGAATCAGGTGTGCGGAAACGGACATTCAATGTCCGGTTTTGGTAAATGAAAGCTGTAGATATCATGTAGGAGAAGTTAAAATAATCTCCCCTTTCGCTTTACTCTAAATTATGATAGTTTTCTTCTTTCTCCCTATCCGAAAAACAGTGGCCTGACATGACCATATACACAGCTTATATGTTTTTGATATTAGATTTAAGAAATTCAAAGAAACTTAGTTTCCTATATCTACACGTTTGCTGGATACTTAGAAGAATAAGGTAATCATTGATGCCTTTCTCTGTGTGAAGTCCACCTGTATAGTTTCTATGGATGGCAAATGGTTTGATAGCTACTTCTGCATTGTTGTTATTCCAGGGCACGCCATCATAGTTCAAAAAAACAAATAGCTTTTCCCGATACTTTTTAAATTTTTTATAGTAGGCTCGTGCAATTTCTGTTTCAAAGTCTTTTGTGAAAATATTATCAAAAAAGCGATTAGCTTCCTTAACGTGCTTATATAAATGTCTCCTCTTCAAGCCGTATTTATTAATGGTATCTATGATATTTCTTAGAAGTAGTGTAAAGTGTTTGATTATAAACTTAAACTCCTCATTAAATGGGTTCTTTAACAGATCATCATTTAAATCTCTTATTAAGTGAATCAAACATTTTTGCTGAGCACATTCTAAAGAATCATATCCTGCATAGAAATCTGAAACCACTACCCCTTTAAAATCTTGGAGAAAATCCTTCAAGAAACCAGCTTCTCTATTTTTTCTAAATAAGTAAAACACGCTATCCATCGTCGCAAAAACCCATACGTAGCATTTGGCTTCAAATTCTTTAATGTTGATTGGACTCTCATCAATGTGTAGTAAACTTCCTGCTAGGATAGATTTTTTGATGTTCTGATAGGTCTCCATATATTCTTTAGCGATGATTGAATTGAAAATAGCTGTTTCATTCTCGGGTAAATGAATGTCGAATTGTTCTTTGATGGAGTTCGCTATGTTTCTAAAACTGATATTATAAGATATATTCTGGTTTACACTCCAAATCATCAAATTTCTTCCATACTTAGGAATTTTATTAAAATTATTAATATTAAAAACTTTACAACAAGCTGCACATCTAATGCGGCCTTTGTTGAAAGAAATTATCCATCTTTTTATACCACTGCTATTGATTTTTAAATCAAATATAATTTTTGCTTTGTCATCGTGCTTGTATACTTTTTTGTGACCACAGAAATAGCATTTGTCTGGTTTGGGGAAAATTATTATTTGATTAGGTTTTTGAGCTTTACTACGAGAACTTTTCTTTTTTATAGCTTTTAAGATTGTATTGGTTTTAAAATATACCTTGTCGCGTTGGTAGTTGAAATAAGCAAAATGATTAATCTCTTTCCATTCTGGAATAATATATTCTGGATCACCAAACTTATAGGTACTCTGAGTTTTTAGAGAAGACACCTTTGTAATAAACTCATTTCTTTCAATCTGGCTGAGCCAATCCTTAATTACTATCAAAGCCTTGCAATCATCCATATTGTAGCGAATTAAAGCTTCTTTGATGTTATTTCTTTTCTCTATTTGCCACTGCTTATACAAAAAAATAGTTTTGTAGCCTGTTATGTCTTTATCTTGCCATTCAAAGCCTAAAAAATTTGCTATTTCTTTAAGTGAATTAGTGTAAGTTGGAGGGTAAACATTTTCAGAAAATTCTTTTAGTAGATTTATGGATTTTTGGATAATTGACTCTATCAACTGCCGGTATCCAGCCTGCTCAATTTTTGTAATCACATATTTTAGCACCGTTATCTCAAAACTACTAAAATGATAAAAAGGACAATCTGCATAATAAATTATAATATCAAGAAATTCTATAAAGTTATGCATAGAGGTATCCTCAGCCCAAAAGGAAAACTTCCTTAAACTATTCTTGTCTTTAATAATTAAACCTATCAGGTAGTAGTTCTTACTATCGGGTATTCCCTCTATATCAAAATATAGTTCTGTTTCTACCTCTTTTAGTAAAGGAGGATTAATAACATAAGTCTTCTGTTCTCGAAGGGCAAGAGCTTTCAGCTCAGGTAAGAACCTTTTCTTAAAATACAGTTTCTTCTTAGGACTAAAGGTGTATGAAAGCTGGGTTATTGAAAAAACTCCTTTAATTTTTTTCTTAGCAATTTCTTTCGGCTTTAATCCACTTATTAAGGAAAGATCATCTTTTTCTTGTAGTTCTTTCCTGCAAATCTTCTGAAAACAACAAATTGTACAGTGTGATTTCCATTGCGGTTTGGTGATAAGTTCTCCAACAGATAATTTATTTAATTGTAATAAAACTTTTTTACCTTGTTGAGTCTGAGAGGTAATCTGGATTTTGTAAGTTTTAACTGTTTCACCTTTTATAAAGAGAACATATTTAATTTTCGTTTTTTTATTTTGGGCATTAAAAATCAATGCTTTGACTACGGCACGTAATTTATCTTCTTGAGTTGGATTCTCTGTGATAAGAGGGTAAATAGGAATCAGTTCTTTGAGCTTTGTGTAGGCAAGATCAAAATGTAAATGATATGTAGAATCCCCATAGCAAATATCTACTAAGTAATTCTGAGCCTGTTTCACTGTGATCTGATCAAAATGAGTATTCTCACAGTATATAAATTGAGTACCATCTTTTTGGTATAACTCAATAAAGCGCCTTTTGTAATGCTTTTTTAATTGTTTCTGCACTACATCAAAATCATCAAATAGGAACTCTGACAATACTTTTTTAATCAAAAATCCTTTATGTTCGCATGCAATAAAAGCATCTATTAAATGATCATCAATCATGTGACGTAAAATGCTATAGTTAGTTAGTTTACATACTTTGAAATACTAGTCTTTATGAGTTCTCCTAAAGATAGAACTGGATGAAGGAAGAGAAAATCCATTTTTGATCTAAAGGTAGGCTAACGATTATGGTTATCATGGTGGAGAAATTAATTTATTTCATCAGCCAATAAATGGATTTTGTAATCATGTCCATTTTTTATTAAAATATGAACATGATTAGTAGGACTTAGTAACAAATGAACATATATTTGCATCATGTCCATTTTTATAGAAAATATTGAACATGACGAATCAGCCTTATGACCGCACTAAACCCCATAACCAATTACCTCTGCTACCTCCTGCTGATTCAATAGTGCTTGATCCTGAGATTCTATTAAAGTGGGGCTATGCGAGCCGGGCATTAGCTGAATTGAACAGGAATATCCTTAGGTTGCCCAATCCGACGATGTTGATCAATACGATCTCTTTACAAGAGGCTAAAAGCTCTTCAGCCATTGAAAATATATTTACAACTGACGATGAATTATATAAAGCAACCGCTGACATCCATCGGGAAGAAACTGCAAGCCCCGCTATCAAAGAGGTACTCAGATACCGGGAAGCTTTATGGACAGGCCACAAGATTGTTTCCCAAAGTGGTGAAATTGACTTAGATACAATCATCCAAATTTATCAGAAAATCAAAAACAGTACCCAGAAAATAAGACCTCCACAATCACTAGTGGTAATCAAAAGAGGCAATAGTGAACATCGGCCGGGAGAAGTGATCTATACCCCACCTAGAGGCGTGGGAATCTTAGAAGAAAAACTTAAGAACCTGATTGAGTATTTGAATGATAATCAAGCCTACCCGACGGATCCACTCTTGAAAATGACTATTGCGCATTATCAATTCGAGGCGATCCATCCCTTTACAGATGGTAATGGAAGAACAGGAAGAGTACTAAACCTGTTATATCTGGTCAATCAACGGTTGCTTTCACACCCGGTATTGTACCTGAGTAAATACATCATTGATCATAAGGATGAATATTATTATAATCTGCAGGCAGTTACTCAAATGGGTGCCTGGAAAAAATGGATTCTTTATATGCTCACAGCTGTAGAGCAGACAGCTATGAACACAAATCGCATGATAGATGAGATTTTGGAACAAATGAGCACAACGCTTGATTATGGAAAAAAGCAATTAAACTGGTATAATAAAGAGGTCAATGAAGCAATTTTTACTCAACCTTATATTAAGCCTAGAATCATTGGAGAAATCCTCTCCATTTCCAGCCGGACAACCCTAACAAAATATATGGCTCAACTAGCCCAATTAGGGATAGTTTCTCCAAAAGAAGACTGGAAACAGGTATATTACTTGAATAATGATTTGATCCGGATACTGGAGGGATAACATCCAATGGTTAGCAAGTAAAATAGAATTTCAAATTAAATTAACTACCCCTTTGGGGTAACTCAACAGTAAAGCGACTGAGCCTTGATTTGAGTATGTTTTTCTTTTTGCTATCTGTACGAAAAACAGGGGGCCTGACAACTCTTTGAGACCATACAAGTTTATAAACTCTTCCAGGGGTTTGTTGTCGGTATTTGTAATGGTTATCCGATCAGCCGTATTATGCATATAGACAATTTCAATAGCTCCATTGCGGTAGTACCGTTTGGGACAGCCCGCAGCTCTTTTATCATCAATGATACTCTTTTTTTCAACTGCTCCCAGGATCTTCACAACCACTTGTGGATTTCTACCAATACTACCAACAAGCCTTGTTATAGAAGTGATCGTTGTTACAGAATACCCCAACCTGCTTATGATACATTTATTTTTAAATTATTCACATACGAGGAACCTCCCTTTACACCCTGCGCCAGTTGGCCGATAGAGGTTTGCTGAAAAGTATGTAACATGGAGTTGCGTATCTCTGCATATTGATCGTGCATCGGGCAAGGATGTTTGGATGAGCAATTTTTCAAGCCCAATCCACATTCCCGGAATACCGATAGTCCATCAATGGCATTTACTATATTTATAATTGGTTCTTCTAACTGGGATTGTTCGATATAAAAACCTCCATAAGGCCCTTTCAGCGAAGTAATGATCCGGTGTTTATTTAAAATTTGCAGAATTTTGGCGGTAAAAGCCTCAGGTGCTTCTATTTCCCTGGCTATTTGTTTTACATTCAGCTTTATGCCTTCTTTTGCCTGAGAAGCTACAAAAATAGCAGCCCTTAATCCGTATTTACATGCTTTTGAAATCATACCATACTCTTTAACAATACACTCTCTTGTCTAGGTATCTATTTACTAGTCCAGAACTCATCCGGATAATTATCCGGATTCGGAACTGCATGAGACTGTTCCAACGCTGCACCAATACGCTTGAGTTCCCCTTCATTTAGCACCTTTTCCAGGTGAGGAAATAATTCCCTTTCTTCAAACCGGATGTGGGCTTCCACCAGATCTGCCAGCCCGGCAAGAAGTCTATGGTCTGCTGTATTATCTGCATCCGTTATTTGTTTCATCAGCCCTCTGATTTGCTCATGCTGTTCTAATGCTTTTCTACATGCATCGTCATTCACCTTCAGAAATATATATATATCTTCTTCCTCAAAATGATTATGAAGATGGGTATGCCAATAATAGCTTACATAGTTTTTAATCCTTTCAGCCGCTACATTTTTCTTGATGCCCTGCCTGATTTTCCAGCAAAATAACAAGCCAAAATGATGGTCACGGGAGAGAATTACAATGTTTACATTCCGTTTAATTGGTTTTGTAGCCATAAGATGATCCTAATTAATTTATACATTGGATGCGGGAAAAAAGCAACCCCATGCAGAAGCCTATACTAACGTTTCTTGATTTACACAATTGTAATTTTATTCTCTCCTCGTTGATTATTCATCCGGCGTTGAAAGGTAGTGGCCATAATCAAGCCTCTTCTTTTGGCATCCTGGGCCATAGGACCTTCAAAATGTGAATCCACCGTCTGATTAAACAGGCTTAACCACCTCTCAAAATGCACTGCTGTTACTGGCATGGTGGCATGTTTGGCAAACGGATTGCCCACATATCCTTTCACCCCGAATAGTGCCGCATTCCAGAACGTGTACATTTTTTCCAGATGCGGTACCCAGTAGGTAGAAAGCCGGTAGTTGAAAATGGGTGCCAGTAGCTCGTCTTTGGCCACTTTGCCGTAAAAATCATCCACCATCAGCTTAATATCCTCCAGTCCCTGTATATC
The DNA here is from genome assembly GCF_030503435.1 of Rhodocytophaga aerolata. Taxonomy (GTDB): domain Bacteria; phylum Bacteroidota; class Bacteroidia; order Cytophagales; family 172606-1; genus Rhodocytophaga; species Rhodocytophaga aerolata. The sequence continues at coordinate 54,765 of NZ_JAUKPO010000037.1, read as the reverse complement.
GTGTTTTGTGTTCATGTTAATTGGGAATGCTGCCTGACATAATGTGATAATAAATAGCCCAGCCGATAAAAGCAACAATTAATACCCACAGCCAGCTGGGAATATGACGGGGCGTTTCACTTCCGTCAATAATAAATTTCTTTTGATCCCCTTTGCTATAGGCATTGACCATCAGAGGTACTATACCATCCACCGTATCATTCTCCTGCAACCCTTCCACTTCTATGGCAGGCCCATTGCGGACTTTAAAAGGAATTACTTTAACTCCTTCCTTTCCCGACCACTCCTGGCTCACTATTTTTAACTGATGAAGGCCATCGAAAAGTTTCCTGGTATCGAGTTCGAATTTAACTGGCGTTTCAAACTGGGCAAAAGGCTGGGTTTCATCATCTATAAATAGTGTTACTTTACTTTTTGGTTCCATGTACCTTTATTTACTGATCAATAAATAATCGTTTTATATGTGTTTCTGAGGATTCACCTGGTTTAAGGAGCCATTTAATGGTATAAAATAAGGTCACCAAAACCAGTACTGCGGTTATTCCCACAATTACCCAATCCCAGTTACTTTCGGGGCCTGCGCCATGGGTGATTCCTTTCAGTATATTTGGCTGCTGCGCTTCACATGCCGGACAGGCTATACTCCACTTACTGATGAGTAGCAGGATAATGAGTAGGGCATATTTTTTCATCATAAGATTGTTTACTTGAGAGCGGTTAGCCTTTGTCTTATACAAAATTCATCTATTGAGGAACTTCTTTACCGATCAGTTCCATGATCTTTTTTACCTCTGCTGCTGTTACTTTCCTCGCCGAATTTCCCCAACTGGTTCGTTCATGATTCATGATGGCGGCCACTGCTTCCGGTAGTAGTTGATTGTTAATACCTACGGCAGGCATTACACCAAAAGCCGGGTTAGCATCATATCCCTGCATAATAATTTTTACAAACAATTCCGGGTTTTCATCCAGTACAATTTTGCTCTCTTTTAAAGCCGGAAAAGCGCCTTTTAATCCTTCTCCGTTTGGCTGATGGCATGCCTGACAATTGGAGCTGTACAAGGCTTGCCCGTCCGGAAGGGCTACTTCTTCAGGATTACCCACCATTTCTTTTACATCGGGTTTTTCGGCTTTATAGAGGAATGAGGGCTGAGGTGTGCCATCGGGCAAGGGCGTTTGCTTTAACGATTGCAGATAAGCAACCAGGTGTAAGGCTTCCTGGGATGCCACCAGGCTTCCACTACTCTTTTTCCTGAATTCATCCGGCACATGAATTACTATATCCTCTTTTCCAGGATTCTGTTTTTCAACAAACAACCAGGGATAAGCGGGCATAATAGATTGAGAAACTACGGCTCTGGGATTGTATAAATGCAGCAGATGCCAGTCGGAACTAGGCTGACGGTTACCAATATTGATCAGATCCGGGCCGGTACGTTCAGTTCCCATCAGGGTAGCTGTGTTGCGCCAGAAATCTGTCCGCTTAATATCGGCATAATCCGCAGAAATGCTGGGCCTTGATCCCCATAGTTTGTCCATATCCACATTTCTTACCTGCTGGGTATGACAGGCTACACATCCCTCAGCTATATAGATCATCTTCCCTTTGGCTGCTTCATCACTTAAGGCTACTGCTTGCGGCAGCGGCGCATTATTATTCTGATTGCTGATGGCAGGTAGTATAGCAACCGCCAGCGTTAGCCCCAGAAAAAGCAGGAGTGCCGCACCAAATAAATACTTATGATTATTGAAGAAATCCATATTTACATCGTTGAGGGTGAAGGTTGGGCATGTTTGTCATGATTCTCTCCTTCCATATATTCCAAAGCAAGGTCTTTAATATCAGGTGAGGTCTTTTTTGCAATCATCTTGTAGAGATTGAAAGCAAATATCAGGTGGGCAAACCACATCATACTTCCCCCTATTGCCCGCCATAGCCAGTAAGGGGCCATCAATACCACACTATCGATAAAGGGTTTTCCTTCCATCCAGCTTAACCCTTTTAAGGTTCCCCCGATCATGAGTGGAATATTATAGAACATAAGCCCGATAAGGGCAATCCAGAAATGAGCACCTACTAAAAGCTGAGGAGGTTCTTTGCCTGTTAGCCTGGGAACCATGGCATAAATACCTGCCCACATAAAAAAGGAGATAATGCCATACATGGTTATGTGTGAATGGGCAACGGTAAAGTCAGTAAAATGCCACAGCAGATTGGTGTAGCGGAAAGCTTCCACAGTTCCCTGTAGCGAGCCGGTAAAATAAAAGATAATGCCCACCAGAAAGAAGGGCAGGGTATAGCTATCCCGTAGTTTATTCCATCCGCCTCTGAAAGTGAGCAGGAAGTTGGCTGTGCCGGCCACCACCGGGATCACCATGCCCACACTTCCCACAATGGCCGTCGTTTGCAGCGACCAGGGGATAGAACTGAAAATAAAATGATGCGTGCCGATAACGGTATAAAACAGGATCTGTGCCCAGAAAGCCAGTATGCCTAAACTATAAGAATATATCGGGCGGTTGAGTTGCTGCGGCAGGAAATAATAAATGAGTCCGAGGGTAAAGAGCATAAACCACATACCCACTCCCTGGTGCATATAGTATCCCTGAATAATGGATTCTCCCAGGCCAATCTGCCAGTATGGTACATAGGCTATAATACTGATAACAATCACAAACATGGTGGCCGCAATGACATACCAGTTGGATACATATATCTCCTTGGTTTTACGGTGTGCCACAGTCAGGAAAAAATTCCTTAGAGTCAGAACTATGCCAATGGCGAATAACAGCATAACCGGCCAGATGTACTCTCTGAATTCACCGCCTCCATTGTTTATGCCTGCGGCCAGGAAAATGGTGCCCATCACAACGGATGCATTGATGAATAGTAAACTGAGCCAGCCGTGTTTAATGTTATTGATAGAAGTATTGCTCACCATAGGCACCACGTAATAGGCAAGCCCCAGCATAGCCAGAGAAGACCACCCCCAGAATACAGAATTGGTATGAATAGGGCGGAGCCTGCCAAAGCTCAACCAGCTCACTTGATCTACATCGGGTGCCACAAACTTAATTCCTAAATACTCTCCGATGGTGGTGCCGAATACAAGCCAGAAAGTAGCTGTTCCAATAAACCACAGGATCAATTTCGTGAGTCTGGGGTCAATAGCAGGCCTGGGAAGGGCTTTACGTTTGGGGGCTATAAATTGCGGACTTACATGTTCAATACTGGCAACCACAAGTCCTCTTGCGTCTTCGGGAGGTAATGTTCCTGATAGCTCATTCGCTTTGGTCCTGTATTCAAGGTTTTCCTTTCGCTTTTGAACTAAAGCCAATTGCTCTTCATCGAGTTCATTCAGATAGGCAGCAAAATTTCTGGCTTCCTGCTTAACGTCACTCTTTTCAATAGATCTAAATAGATTTTTGAGCTTAAAAACAAGGATGAGTATGCCAATAAGTAGCGGTAGCAAAAATAGCAAAATCATAATCATAATGCCTGGCTCTGAGATAGAAAAGCTTCCTTGTTCTGTTGCTTGCTGGGCAAACCCTTCGGATGTGATGGCAAAAAAGCTAGCCATTACCAGCAGGGTTAGTTTGTGATCAGAAATGAAAGCGGGCAGGGTTTTTCCTTTTGTCATGAGCGCTTATTTTATAAGTAGCATTTTGAATGGTTCATTTGCCTTGAGTGAGTGCAACTGGCCTTCTTTAAAAACAACAGATGTACCTTGCCGGGCATCAAAGGTTTCTCCTTCTAATGTAATAGTGGCTGTTCCTTCTTGAATAACCACCAGAACATCTGAATTGGCTTTGTGGGTTTTTAACTCCGCTCCCTGGGCAAATACATATAGCATGACTTTGCCTCCCACAGATTTAAGTAATGCCTGGCTGCTTATTCCATACTTGGGATACTCAAAATCTTCTGCGATACTATATCTGGTAATAGATGCTTTTCCCATAGCTGATTAATTTGTTTACATAGTTTTTTGAATGATGACCTTCCACACGACAGGCCCGGATTGCAGATATTTCCACTCAAAACGGTCACCGCGGTGGCTTTTCAATAAATGATAAAATGACTTTGTATGATGGTCATTTTTAACTATAAAAGATCCTCCGACTTTTAGGCTATCGAACTTCTCGAACAAGATCTTATGCTTGCTATGAGGCAATAAAATAGTTGCATCCAGAATAAATGAAGGTTCCATAGTTTCCGGGGTCTAGTTAATCAAATATACGAATAAAATCTAAAAAGGATAAGTTTATCCGAAATAGAAATTAAGATTAAGAATAAAAAACCCAGTCAGTATTACTTCTCACTATAGTAGACTGTATCGATCGCTTGTCAGCTTTTATGCTTATAGTTTTAGGCTTATAGAGACTCGCCTAGCACCTGTTAAATATCACCCAAACAATACCTGCAAGTTGATAAGCGCGCCGCTAAGGCTTATTACTTTAGCAGGAGCCAAAAGTATATAGGTGCAGGAGTGATCGTGATCAGGCGTAGATACAAGTAAAAATTATCTTAGCTGAGAGATTATATGTGGAAATACAGCTACTACTACCATGGAAATAGAACAGATCGAACAAACACTAACGATTGCCAAAGGATCAACCTTATCAAATGATGTAGGCGGTCAGGAATTGTTTTTGACTACTCTTTTTGAGAGTGCCAGAAAATTAGATCCTTCCATTTTAGAACCTTTAATTGATGAAGAGGGAAGTTTTGAGGATGGTACCAAATATCTTTTTCTCAGCCAGCTTAAGCAGGTCTATAATATGGTTGGATTAAAAGACCAAATGGAAACAGTCCTTGAACAGCAAGCAGCTTGCGTTGGAGAAGCAAGCTGTAGATTCAAGGACGGAGTAGCTACCAAAGGCATGAAAGTTCAAGGCTTTAGGTGCTTTAGCAAACCCATGAAATCCCGTTTTTCAATCGAGCTACAACCCCGCTACAACCCCGCTTTTTGTTTTCTTTTGGCTTTGTACTCCGCTACGAGCAGCATGTTCTTTCCGACATCATGTTGTGCGGGAGTATAAAGCCTGCAAGCTATCAATATAGATAAGGTTACAATGGATTAATAGCCGGTAATTCAGCTTTTTTTGAGCAACTATTTTTTTATTCCAAATTAAGTATAGAGCGTCTTTTCTATACACATTTCCTGATCTGTTTGGGATTGGTTTCTCTTTCACTTATACCTGCTTTATTGACTATCAAGGAGGAGTTCATGTATTTAGTTTTGGGCTTTTCTCGAAAAATTGACAGCATGTATCAAGGATGCTTGTATCAAATCCACGAAAGGTCTAGCCCTGTCATAGAGAAGGTAAGTAATAATGACTTCTTTGATACTACGGCTTCCCTTGTAAAGTGGGGCAAGATGGGAGAATAAAGTTTTAACAACCATTAGCCTCCACCCCTGTCTTCACCAATAGTGGTACATACCTATGGGTAATCCAATCAACTGCCCCTTACTGCTGATCCCCTGCTAAGGCAAGGCAAGCACATTGGGTCCAAACTCTTCATAGTGAATATGGCTTTTCTCTATACCTAGTTTCACTAGGTCCTTGTATTGTTTTTCTATGAAGGGAGCAGGTCCACAGATGTAATACTGGGCATCCGGTAAAATAACTTCATGGCTAATTTGTTGCAGGTCCACTACCCCGGGATAGTATTCCTCCAGGGGCAAGGATTCATCCAGTACATCATAAAAGATATGACTTTGGAATTGCTCCCTTTGGTCTTTTAAACTAGTAATCTGTTCTTTGAACGCATGTACAGCCATGTTACGCGCGCCATGAATCCAGACGACATCCCGGTGGCTGGAAGTGCTGATCAGGTATTCGAGCATACTGATCAGGGGTGTTTGGCCTACTCCCCCACTGATGAGCACTACCGGGCCTTCTTTGCTGGTATCTAAAATGAAATCACCAGCCGGTGAGGCCATTTCCAGGATATCTCCTTCCTTCACATGCTCGTGTAAACGGTTAGAGATCATGCCATTGGGACGAATATTAGCTCCAGTTTCCTTTTTCACCGAAATCCGGTAATACTCTCCATTAGGGGCATTCGATATACTATACTGCCGGGGCTGAAACAAATTAAGCTCAGGTAGAAACAAACGTACACTCACAAATTGTCCCGGCAAAAAATCGGCTACTTTGCCTCCATCGGCCGGATAGAGATAGAAAGAGGTAATTTCTTCGGATTCCTTTACTTTCTCTTTCACCTGAAAAGGCCGCCAGCCGGTCCAGCCCCCTTCTTTGGCGATCGCCTGACTATACAGGGTTGCTTCCACCCCAGTCATCAATGCGGCTAATTGGCTATAAGCAACAGCCCAGGCATCTATTAATTCATCGCTGGCAGCATCCCCTAACACTTCTCTGATAGAGGCTAGCAGGTGCTTGCCCACAATAGCATAATGCTCCGGCCGGATATCCAGACTGACATGTTTATGGCCAATCTTAGTTACCGGAGAGGCTAGCACGGAAGGGTCCTCTATATTTTCGGCATAGGCCAGCACAGCCAGGGCCAGGGCTGTTTGCTGCTTGCCACTCTGCTGGTTACCCATGTTGAATACATTTTTCAGCTCCGGATGATGAGTGAACATGCGTCTGTAGAAATGCGAGGTTAACACCAGGCCATGCTCCCGAAGAATAGGCGCTGTGTCTTTGACTAATTGTTTTTGCTTGTTAGTGATCATAGATGGTTGCAAGAAAAGTTGACTACTAAAAAAGGCAAAAGTAGGCTCTTTCCACAAGACAATGAATGACAAAACTCATCTATGGCTATGCTTGATCTCAACTTTATAGTGAATAAAGATAGTTTACTAAAAGTATACGCCTGCAGGCATCCATCAGCTATAAGAAAGAATGTGCTCTTGATTCATTCTTACGCTGTAGCGAGGATAATCTGAGAGTAGATCCGGTTAATTAATTACCCGTTTGTGTAGTTAATGTAAATGGGACATTATTTTAACCATCCATTTCATTATTTTTAAATGAATGTAAAGAATAAATCTATTACAATCCTGTTGGATTATTTCCCTAACTTACCTAGTGGGCTAATACCCGGGAAATAAAATCAAAAACAAATACCTATTTGAATTTTTGGTATTTGTTTTTGATTGAATAAGTGCTAGATTCAAATAGAAATCCTATAGCTATGGCAACAGAACCTATTTCAAGACGTAATTTTATTACTAATCTGTCTGCCACAGGAGCTCTGCTAAGTTTGACAGATACACCCTTAGTGCAAGCTTACTCCACTTTTCCTGCTGCTTCAACCCCTCAAGCAGTGGTTGGTCCTATAAAGGTGATCTCTACACAGAAGCTATCAGAAGCTGAAATTGGGCAAATAAGATCAGCAGGCAATAACGTTGAATTACTTATGCTTGCAGACACCAAAGAAATAAATGCACATATTGCCGACGCTGAAGTTATTCTTGGTTCTGTAGATGCATCTCTTATAGGCCAGGCTAAAAAGCTTAAGTGGGTGCAAGTTTTTGGCGCAGGCGTTGAAAACATGCCTATGGAACTTATGGAGCATCCTTGCCTGCTCACCAATATGCAGCGTGTGTATGCACCTGTGATCGCTGAATCGGCTATTGGCCTTTTACTAAGCTTAACAAGGGGGTTAGCGCAAGAATCCATTCCTGCCTTCAAAGAACGTGCATGGTTACAAACAACCAATGTTGCCTTAGATGACCTGTATGGAAAAACGATTGGGATTGTAGGCATGGGAGGCATAGGCACAGAAACCGCCCGGCGTTTACATTATGGATTTAATATGCGGGTGCTGGCAACTGATGCCAAACCTTTGCCTAAACCTGAATTTGTGGCAGAGCTACATGATCCTACTTATTTGATGAAGATGGTACCGCAAGTGGATGTGCTGATGAGTGCGGCTCCTTTAACTAAACAAACTAAGCTGCTGTTTAACGAACAGGTCTTCTCTAAGATGAAACCATCTGCCTACTTTATCAATGTATCAAGAGGCGGTCTGGTGGATCAGCAAGCGTTAGTGAAAGCTTTGAAGGACAAGCGTATACGTGGAGCAGGACTTGACGTGACCACACCTGAACCTTTACCTGCAGACCACCCTTTGTGGGCTTGTTCCAATCTAGTGATTACTCCTCATAATTCTGGCATGGCTCCTGTTCGTCAGCTGAGAGCCATCGCCCTTGTGTGCGAAAATATGCGCAGGTATACCAATGGTTTACCTTTGATGAATGTAGTGGATAAGATGAAGGGTTATTAAGGGAGGTAGTTAAAATAACTACCCCTTTGCTGAAACTGCAGAATATTATTACTACATCCGCTCTCTTTTCATCGTCCACTTTTACAAGGAGGTTCAGATTTCGCCTGCCTTAGTTATTAAGCTCTTACAAACAAGCCCATTTTAGTTTTTTATACAGATCCGAATCAGCAATTCAATTTTCTCCTTCAGCTCATCCAAAGTATCCGAATTTTTCTTGAAGCCTATCACAGCTGATGAAATTATCAAGGCTACATCCTTTGGTTTTACATTGTTATTGAAACTAGTAGATGGAAAGTTTTTTAGCACCTTTTCTAAATCAGTTGTAAACAAATCGGTACTTCTTTTCATGCCTTCTTTGGCAAAGGAAAATTGGGTTTCATAAAGTTCCTTGCTTTCCGGGGATTGATTTAGATAAGCATACATTTCAATAACCCAGATATTGAGTACTTCCTTTAGTTGCAACAGGGGTTCATTTATTTTCAAAACCCTTTCTTCTACTTTTCTAGAAAGCTCATCTGACAGGCTTTCTACGAGTGCATTATATATTTCTTCCTTTTTAGAATAAATCAGATACAAGCCAGGTCTTGATATACCCGCGGCTTCAGCAATATCATGCATGGTTGTTTTTGTATATCCATATTTGAGGAATACACTTTTTGCCGCATGAAGTACTTTTTGGTCTTTTTCCATTCGTAAAATAATTCTGACAAATATACGATTTTTGTCAGAATTATATATACATTTGACAAAAATCGACTAAATGTAAAATGCCGATAATTTCTTTAACAGTATTCAAGTGCTTACTTTCTGCTGTCAATGGGAAGATGAAATTAGTTCTAGTAAGTACCTAGCTGCTGCCCGTCACCCAAAACCGAGATTTGTAAGTACTAGCATTCATTCCAATACTATGACAAAGTTAACTAGAAAGACAGAACCACTCCGGGGTGAGATGATTGTAGTAACCGGCACTTCGACTGGAATTGGCCATGCGACAGCCCAGGAACTTGCCAGACGAGGCTTCCATGTGCTGGCTGGTGTACGCAGAGAAATTGACGCCAGGGCTATGAGTGGCACCAATCTCGAGCCGGTCATGCTCGACATCACTAGTGAGTTTGACATTGCTGCACTGGTTACGCGTATTGGGGAAGATCCTGAGAAACGCCCTCTTCGCGCCTTGGTTAACAATGCGGCTATCGAAATTAATGCTCCCGTTGAAGTGCTGCCTCTCTCCGAGTGGCGTCGGCAATTTGATGTCAACCTCTTCGGTCAGGTAGCCATGATACAAGCCTTGTTGCCTGCCCTTATCAAGAGTCGTGGCAGAGTTGTCAACATCAGCTCCATTGGCGGTAAGGGAGCCATGGGGGTGTACGGGCCCTACGCCAGCACCAAGTTTGCCCTTGAAGCGGTCAGCGATGCCTTGCGTCGGGAAATGGAACCTTTTGATGTAAAGGTTATTGTTGTACAACCCGGTGCAGTTACAACACCTATGAGCACACAAGTCCGTGTCAAGGCTGAGCGCATAACAAGTGCCATGACTGCCGAGCAGCATGGCAGATACGGTGAACTGATGCACGCAATGGTCTCGCAGGCTGAGTCGTATATCAACAAAGCTGTGTCAGCCGAATGTGCGGGTCAAATAATAGCTGATGCCATCCTTAGCAAACGGCCTCGTACACGATACACTATTGGCCGCGATGCGGCTATGCTTTCTATTCTTTTCAGGCTCCTACCAGACCGGCTGCTCGATCGTATTATTGCCCGCAGTCTCAAGGCCCATTATCCTTCCGCTACCAAGTAAGACAAGCGTGTTTCCTTGTGAGTAGTAGAGAAAATAGTTAGTTGAGATATTTAATAGAGGCAAAAACGAAGAAGTATGATTTATGTATTCAAAACTTCCATACAAACCAAACACGAAGATGGGCAGGTGGGCCGGTTTTTAAATCAATGAGTCGAAAAGGCCAATGGAATGTTGACCTTGAAGACGGCGGGCAAAATTTTACGAATAGTTAGCCATACAGACCTAACCCAAATAATAATGAATGAGCTTAACAGCAGAGGGTTTGACTGTGAAGAGTTAACCTAGAACGAAATGAACTTCACTATAAAATGAAATACAAGCTTGTACAATTTATAAGACAACTAATGATAATAACGCTCATGTTAATAGGTGTTTTGGCCATAGCTACAGTACTGTATATGCAACAGCCTCAATTCGGCAAAGCCCCAAGTGGCAAGCGACTGGAACTACTAAAACAATCGCCTAATTTTAAGGAGGGAAGTTTTCAAAATATACACTTTACTCCCTTCATTACCGAAGGGTATTCCATGATCAAGATTACGTGGGATTTTATCTTTGGAAAATTTCCAAGGACAACCCCCATAGATACCATACCCTCTATTAAAACAGACTTAAAGGCACTATCCAAGAATGAAAATGTGTTAATTTGGTTTGGCCACTCTTCCTATTTTATTCAATTAGACGGGAAGCGATTTTTGGTAGATCCTGTCTTCAGCGGCAATGCATCCCCTGTACCTTATACGACCAGATCGTTTGCAGGTACGGATGTTTATACCGCTGATGATTTGCCCCAAATCGACTATCTGCTCATTACACACGACCATTATGACCATTTAGATTACCAAACTATTATGAAACTAAAACCAAAAATAAGAGGGGTGGTTTGCGGATTGGGCGTAGGCGAACATTTCCAATACTGGGGTTTTGATCAAAATATACTCATTGAAAAAGATTGGAACGAAACCATTTCTATATCCGATGATTTTACCCTGCATACGGCAACTGCCCGGCATTTTTCAGGCAGAAGTCTAACGCGAAATAATACCCTTTGGATGTCGTATATTTTGCAGACGGCTGATTATAAGCTGTATCTAGGAGGTGATAGCGGGTATGATACCCATTTTGAGCAGCTGGGCAAAAAATTTAATGGTTTTGATCTGGCGATTTTAGACAATGGACAATACAATGTAGCCTGGCAAGCCATTCATATGCTACCTGAGGAAGTGCTCCAAGCGGCACGTGACTTGAAGGCAGAACGTTTATTTCCAGTACATTCCTCAAAATTCAAGTTAGCTAATCATCCCTGGGATGAGCCCTTACGAACGATTACTGAACTTAAAGACAAAAACCATCCTATTTCACTAGTAACACCAAGAATAGGGGAAACAGTGTATTTGAATGACAATAACCAACTATTCTCGCAGTGGTGGCGGGAGATAAGATGAATTTATCACAGCTTTTTCCCCAAAAATGTGTTGCCAGAAAGGGATAGAAGGAAATGGCAGCCCCCTGTTTTTCGGACAAACCCAAAGAAGAACAAACATTCACTCTATCATAGTAAATAGGAAGGATTGAAGTTACCCGAAAGGGGAAGTTATTTTAACTTACTTTCATATATAGGCAAGAGGGTGGGTGAATAATGTACCTCTTAATTCCATATAATATTATCTTTCCTCTTATACCCATTTGTGAGGCCTCAATAATGGGTGAGTTAACCTAAAGCACTCTACGTATGACTCATAGCCAACAGCTATACAAGGTAGGTGAAAAACTATGCATCTCCTGTGTAACTTTTGTTTTTCAATCCCGTATGAATATTTATTCTGTAGTTAATACTTTAGAAATAAATATTAACTCTTAAGAAAGGATTAGAGGAAAATCGGAAAGGAGCTTAGGCTAGTGAAGATTTCTTTTAATCCTTTTCTTTTATTCCGGCCTGCCTATGTTTTACTTTCCCTCCTTTCACAATTGAGTCCCTACTGAGGTAATTATTTTATCAAGTGCGATATCGGTTTCCGGATTTGTGAGCGAGGTGATAGTCCAAAACAAGGATCAACAAAAATCGGTTGTATACAAGCCAGGCTATTAGGTTTTGCAGATTTAATTTTGCCCACTCAAAATCAAATGAATCAATGACAGAAGAGAATCAAAACGAGGGACTCACCGAAGACGAAAAAGCATTACTTTCAGAAATCTTATCAGAAGATGTATCAGACCTTTCGGAGTTTGGAGAATCCAGGCGGAATTTTCTAAAACAACTCACCATGGCAGGTGGTGGTATTCTGGCCTTTGAGCTATTTGGGGGACAAGAACTACTTGCCAGCCCAGCTACTCAACCATTTATAGAAAGCATTGAAAATGCTGTTACCCTCTCATTTAAAGTTAATGGTGCAAAAAAATCTCTTTCCTTGGATTCCAGAATGACTTTACTGGATACCCTTCGTGAACGATTGCAATTAACTGGTTCAAAAAAAGGATGTGACCATGGACAATGTGGTGCCTGTACGGTACTAGTAGATGGCAAGCGGGTACTTTCATGTCTTACGCTGGCAGCAAGTTGTAGCAATAAATCGGTTACTACCATTGAAGGTTTAGCTAAAGACGGTGAACTCCATCCCATGCAGGCTGCCTTTCTCAAGCACGATGGGTTTCAGTGCGGCTATTGCACTCCCGGTCAGATTTGCTCAGCCGTATCTTTACTCAGTGAAGCAAAAGATGGAGAAGTGAGTTATGTAACAGCCAATGTTCAAACGAGTAAAGGGGCCGTTAGTCTGTCAGAGGAGGAGATCAGGGAAAGAATGTCGGGGAATATTTGCCGTTGCGGGGCGTATCCTAACATTGTAGATGCCATCCGCGAAGTACATACTGGCAAAGGAGTAGCCCAAAACTGGCAATTTGTGGATGACAATCAAGCAAGCAACACCTCTGATCTACCCAAAAACGACAACAAATGAGACCTTTTATTTATACGCCCACAAGCACTGTATCTGCTGCCACCCAAAAGCTGAAAGCAAATCCCCATGCAAAATACCTGGCAGGAGGAACTAACCTGCTTGATCTGATGAAGGAAGATGTGGAAAAACCCACTGAGCTGGTAGATATTACCCGCCTGGTACTGACTGAGGTGAAAGCAATTACAACTGGTGTAAATAAAGGAGGTATAACTATCGGTGCGTTAGGTAAAAATACAGACACCGCCAATCATCCGTTAATCCGGCAGAATTTCCCACTGCTTACACAATCAATACTAGCTGGTGCCTCTGCACAGATCCGGAATATGGCTTCTAATGGCGGGAATCTGAATCAGCGTACCCGATGCCCTTATTTTTATGAAACCTCCATGCCCTGCAATAAGCGTGAACCGGGAAGTGGATGTGGGGCTCTTGAAGGTATCAATCGGATGCATGCCATTTTTGGCTGGTCCCAAGCTTGTGTAGCAGTTCACCCCTCGGATATGTGTGTGGCGCTGGCAGCTCTGGATGCGGTAGTGAAAGTGCAAGGTGCAGATGGAAAAGAACGGAGCATTCCTTTTACCGACTACCACCGTTTGCCGGGAGATACGCCCCAGAAAGATAATACGCTGAATCCGGGCGAACTGATTACGTCCATTGAAATTCCAATAAATAATTTTGCCAATACCTCTTATTACCTGAAAGTACGGGATAGGGCGAGTTACGCCTTTGCGCTTATTTCTGTAGCTGCCGGCGTTGAATTAGAGGGTACCCGCATAAAGCAAGCTAAAATAGCTCTGGGTGGTGTTGCCCATAAACCCTGGCGAGCCTTGGAAGCCGAAAAATTCCTGATTGGCAAAGAAGCTACTGAAGCCAATTTTAAACAAGCGGCCGAACTGGAAATGAAAAGTGCAAAACCACTGGAACACAACGAATTTAAAATTGAATTGGGCAAACGTGCCATAACCAGAGCTTTGATGCAGGCTATGACTGGAGGAAAAGCGTAAGTTACCTTACAAAATAAATAGCAGGATTTACATCGCCTACTACTAATTGAAGCAAACACCACAATGTTAACCACACAAACAACCTTATCCAGATGAGTGAAGTGAAGAATGTTGGTCAGGCCATAAACCGCATAGACGGCATAGTGAAAGTAACCGGAACTGCTACCTATGCCACAGATTATATACTCAAAAATACAGCACATGCCGTTATTTTTAAGAGCACCATCGCCGCTGGGAAGATTACAAAAATGGATACAACGGACGCAGAAAAATCAGCTGGTGTGTTAGCTGTGATCACCCATAAAAATGCACCCAAATTAAATGCGAAAGGTGGCATCCGGGGAGGAGCTTTACTGCAAAGTCCAGATATTGAATTCTATGGCCAGCATATTGGTGTAGTGGTTGCCGAAACTTTTGAGCAAGCCCGTTATGCAGCAAAGCTTGTGAAGGTAACGTATGAAAAAGGGGAAGCAAAAGTAGATTTTGCAAAACATGCCAAAGAAGCAGTTTTACCCAAAGAAGAAGAGAAAGCCGATGCCATCCGGGGTGATGTAGAAAGTGCTTTCAATAATGCCGAGTTCAAAATGGAAGCTGTGTATGAAACACCTATTGAACACCATAATCCGATGGAACCTCATTCCACCATTGCTTTCTGGGAAGGCGAAAAAGTGACGTTGTATAATGGATCTCAGATTGTGAATGGAGCACAAACTGCCGCAGCTGCTACGCTGAATATAAAACCTGAAAATGTCCGCATTGTTACGCCGCATATTGGTGGAGGATTTGGGTCAAAAGGAGGACAATGGGCAAACCTGGTACTTACAGCTGTGGCAGCTAAAACGGTTAATCGCCCTGTTAAATTAGCGCTTACCCGTCAGCAAATGTTTAATTCAGTGGGGCTTCGCCAGAAAAATCAGCAAAAGATCCGGCTGGCGGCAACCAAAGATGGTAAACTGACTGCCTTGGCACATGAAACAACTACACATAGTGCCATTAATAATGAGTTTGTGGAACCTTGTGGCGACTGTTCTAAAGTGATGTATGAGACGCCTAATTCTCTCATTTCCTACCGGGTAGTACCCATGAACATCATTTTACCCACCTATACCCGTGGACCAGGAAAGTCTACCGGCAGTTTTGCCCTCGAATCGGCTATGGATGAACTGGCCTATCAGCTGAAAATAGATCCAATCGAATTCCGGATTAAAAACGAGCCTGCCAAAGATCCATCAAATGGCAAACCCTGGTCATCACGCACTACCGTTCAGTGTTTACAGGAAGGAGCCAAAGCATTCGGGTGGGAAAAGCGAAAAATGGAACCACGTCAACAGGAACAGGGAGAATATTTAATTGGATATGGTGTGGCTTGTGGGTCTTATCCTGCCCGGCAACGGGATACTTCAGCCATTGTAAAATTATCCCGCAAAGGTAGTGACGTAAAAGCAACTATTGAACTAGCTGCCTCCGACCTGGGCACCGGTACACACACCATTATTGCACAAACCGCCTCCGATGCGTTGGGTATACCAATTAAAAATATAACCGTACATATTGGAGACTCGTCCTTACCCCCAGCCGCTGGTTCGGTAGGTTCGGTAGGCGCTGCCAGTTTTGCCAATGCCGTAAACGATGCCTGCAATAAAATTACCGATGAGTTGCTAGCTAAATCCGGCAAACAGTTTTTTGCCAGGCCAACAGCTGCATCATTAATGGTTTCAGAAAATATCGCCGAATTTCAAACCAGGATGGATGCCAAACCACCTGCAGATGCAGACCAGTATTCTGCCCATAGTTTTAATGCTAATTTTGCAGAAGTGTGGGTAAACAAATATACCGGGATGGTACGAGTTCCCCGCTTTCTGGCAGTAACAGGTGCCGGAAAGATTTTGAACCCGAAAACAGCCCGTTCCCAGATTATCGGGGGATGTGTATGGGGCATAGGCATGGCACTTACCGAAGAATCTATACTCGATCCACGCTGGGGAAATTTTGTTACCCGTTCCCTGGCAGAATATCACGTTCCCTCTAATTTGGATATTGGAAAAATTGAAACCATTTTTATTAATGAAATAGACACAAAGCCAAACACATTAGGAGTAAAAGGAATTGGTGAAGTAGGTATTGTAGGAGTGGCAGGAGCAGTAGCCAATGCCATTTTTAATGCAACCGGAAAACGGGTTCGTGAATTGCCCATTACCCCAGATAAGTTATTGTAAATAACGAAAAGGTTTATTGTGGAAAGTAAAGTATAGTTGCTTTAACTCCCCCTTTATTATTACCGTTTAAATTCTATCTGTACCAGAATTGATGCTTAACTTATTGTCCGCATTTTTGTGGGAGGATCAGAGAAAACCATTAACCTATGGCTGTGTTTAGTCTACTCTTAATCACCTGTTTTTGAAAAACTTCCTCGCCTAAATGCACTAGGAGATACCTTTGTCTTTTGCTTGAACAATTTATTAAACGATTGCGGGTGCTCAAAACCTAATCCATAGGCGATCTCAGCTGTAGTGAGTGTGGTCTGGCTGAGCAATACTTTTGCTTTTTCTACGAGCAACAAATGTATATGTTGCTGAGTAGTTTTGCCTGTTAGCGAGCGGAGCATATCTGAAAGATATCGTTGGGAGACCTTCAAGTGCTGGGCTACCTCCTGTGGAGAAGGTAAGCCAATCTCTAACCCATCTTGCTTATCTAATCGATCATTGAGATAGAGGTTCATGCGATTGATCAGCTCATGATATACCCCCTTTCGCGTGAGAAACTGCCGGTTATAAAATCTGTTACTATGAGCGAGCAGTAATTCAAGCTGCGAAACTAGCACCTGCTGACTGAATTGATCCATATTATTTTCCAGTTCCCTTGCCATTGCCTCAAAAAGTAAGGCAACGACATGTTTTTCTTTTTCGGAAAGAAATAAGGCCTCACTGACAGCATACGAAAAAAAGCCATAGCTATGAATGGATTGTGCCAGCCCATGTTGGGCTAACAGGTCAGGATGAAAAAACAGGGCATACCCTTCATGGTCGGTAGGGTCGCCTGAAAGCAGGACCGGCTGATGAGGAGCCAAGAACGCCAGACCACCGTTTTTGAAATCATATTGCCTGGGGCCATATTTCACACTACCATGAAAACTTTTTTTAAAGGATATCTTGTAGAAATCGAGTTCAAACCAATGGCCGGCATCGGTAAGATCCATTGGCTGTTTATCGTAATCGATCAGGGTGATCAACGGATGCAAGGGTGCCGGCAAGCCAAGCCGCTGCATCAGATCAGCGATACTGCTAAAGATTAATCTAACATCAGTCGACTGCTTCATGATCGTTTACTTATTTCAGTGATATAAATATAAAAAAGATCGCATCAGTTTTGAGCAGTGGGTCGGATTACAATATCTCCCACGTCCACATTGTCTGGCTGTTCAATCGCATAGGCGACCGCCTGTGCAATGGCGCTTGCCGGAATGGCGATCTGATCAGCTTGTTTTTGGATAGTAGTTCTCATGCTTTCGTTTTTGATGTTGCTTACGAATTCAGTGCTCACATATCCTGGCGAGATACCGGTTACGCGCCAGCGACCCTCTGATTCCTGCCGCAAAGCTTCACTGATGGTGCGTACCGCATTTTTAGTTGCTGCATACACTCCCATTGTTGGGACGATACTGATACCGGCCGTGGATATAATATTGATGAAGTGGCCTGATGCTTGTTTTTTGAATATGGGCATGGCTGCCGCAATGCCGTAAAGTGTGCCTTTCAGGTTTACATCGATCATTTGTTCCCATCCATCAAGGTCCAGTTCTTCCATCCGGTATAGCTGGCTAATACCAGCGTTGTTGATCATCACATCCAACCTGCCGAAATTTTCAATGGCTACTGCTGTAAGTTTTACTAAATCCTCTCGTCGCGTTACGTCCATTTCCATATATGCTGCTTGACCGCCATTTTCCCCAATACGATTGGCTATCCGCTTTAAACGCTCAGCTCTACGTGCACCAAGTACCACTTTGGCACCACGGGCTGCTAACAGGTCTGCCATTGCTTCCCCAATGCCACTGCTGGCACCGGTAATTACTATAACTTTATCTTCTATTGCGCTTTTCATGTTCGTTCGTTGTATAGGACAAAGTTCTGCAATACAGAATACAACAGTGTAGCCGAAATAGTTAAAAATGTAGTCGAAGTAGCAAATAACAAGGTTCACAGTTATTTAATATGAGTCTTTTAAACCTGGAATGACAGAAGTTCAATTTTTCGCATTCGGAAAGGTTCAAATTAAACTAATAGGAATAAAATGAGTTCCCACGTTAAGATGGAGATAAAAAGAACACAGGTTTTCTTAAGTCACAAGAAAGGGGCGTATGATGAAACACAAAAACGCACCTTTAGTACTGATAACAATTGGTAGAAGAAAAATGATCTGCAGGCTACTCCCTGAAGAGTGCAGGATAGATACCCTCTGATAATAAGTCCCTCATACACCTTACTTTCTGCCAACAATCATCATATGCGGACTCAGGGAAATTAAATATGGATCCTTTTCGGTTAGCTCTAAAAGAGACATGAGTGCCTTTTTTTTCACCGGGTTTTCCCAGTTTTGAAAAAAGTCTTTATCTAACCAACTCATCCCCTCCACGGCTATCAAATCTATTTCCCGTAAATCTACCTGCTTGAACTCATTGATCAATTCATCAGGTTTATGAAAAAAAGCCTGGGGTAAGAATAATGCCTGATTATCTTGTGGAGGGTTGTGCAAACCGGTCAGCAAATGGCTTCTACACATCTGATAGAATCCCTGCTGATGAATCATGCCGTTCAAAAGACCTACAAGCGTATAAGAAGCATAGTTGATGGCTACTGCCAGGATCACTCCATTTTTCTTGCACACTCTTTTAGCTTCTTTGATGGCCTTTATTCGCTCACTTCCGGATTGAAGATGATACAGGGGACCATGAACAAGGACCAAATCTGCCAAATTATCTGCAAAGCAAAGCCTTTTGGATTCTCCCAGATAGCAAGTGAATTTTTGCTTATGTTCACTCATCCTACTTTTAGCCTTACGGATATGTTTGGCCACAGGATCTACTAAATGCACCTGATGGCCAAGGTCTGCTAACCATTGGGAATAGATTCCTGTCCCTCCTCCTACATCTATAACCACCCGTTTAGGTGATTTTATGTAACGACCTATGAGCGTTTTGTTTCTTTCTAGTTCTAAAGGACCAAGTCCTTTTGTATACCGATCCTCATCAGAAACTTTACAATAAAACGCTTCAATCTCGCTATTGATCAAATTTTGTGGTTTCATAGCAATGGGAGGATGAATGTTTTTTGGGAAAAACCAACAAGCAATGAAAAATCTGATAAAGAAATATTGGTAGGTAAGCTAAGCTAGAGCTACCTACAGGAGGATATACCTGCATAAGTTCTTACTAAAATATAGGTTTGCTGCTGTTATGAATTAACAATAGGTGATCATACAAGCTCTGGGAGAGCTATAATGAAAGAAAAGTGGCTATATGTTAGTAAGATAATTTGATGCTGCAAGTACGTAATTTTAGGTAAGCAAAACAAGAGAAGAACAGGCTGTTTTTAAGTTGGTCTTGTCCTGATACAGATAGACAAAAACAGCAATTTACTTTTACTAAAAAAGAGGACAAAAGGAGAAAGAAGAAATTTGAATTAGTGAGCTATGTTTTCCCCTTCTTGCCCCTCTTAGTGAGTTTCAAGAAAGGGGTAGTTAATTTAACTGTATCTCTATTTGCTTTATGAGAATCCGCCGTAGGTTTAGTTGATGATTGTTCCATCCTAAATGATAAAAGGTATCAGTAGCAAACACAAGTTTAAAGGTTAGTGTATTAGCTTGCCAAAGGATATAAGCTATATCCCTTTCAACCACGGTATTATTGAGATTGAGTGGATTTTGCTGAATAGAAAAAGCCTTAAAAGCTATAAAATTTCCTCTTACTGCTGCTAATCCCTTATACGTAGAGCCCGGTGTGCTGAGGATAGAGTTTTCAGTATAATCTGCCATCACTTCTTCCAGATTGTTTTCTTGAAAGGCTTTCCAATGATGGCCTGTTATACCTATGAGTGTGAAAAGTAAATAATTTAAATTAGAGATATTGAAAGCCTAGGTGAAGTTTGGGCTTTTTTATTATTTTAATTAATTAATCTCATATCTCAATGAATAGCTTCATAATTGATAATGTTCTAAATATAGAAGTAGATAGAAATAAATATGTAAATGAAACTAATGCTTTAATAAGCTTAGTACATGGTTTAATCCTAATTTATAATTCCATACGACCACATGAATTAAAAATTCAACCTGCATCAGAAAGAAGTAATGTATATATCTGGGGTGCTCATGAACATATTCCAGAAGAATTGTATAATACCCTTCCTAGTCTATTCTATTGGTTTTCCATCTCCATTATGAACTATGCTAGATTAGCTGGGTTTATTGTTGGAAAAGAAACAGGTAAAATTTCTCAAGCCGATCTTTCGATAAGTCTTACTGATATTGAAACTAAGAAAGCACATAACAATATTAAAGAAACATGTAATGAGTATATTAAATCTATTGTAGAATTGAATGAGGTTGATATATGGAGAAATAAAGTTGCAGCACACTTTGCTTTAACTTTTCCACATAAAGATAATCTTCCTACTATGCTTTCATCTATTCTGTACCCAGTAGCTTTCGATAATGGCAGATTTAGAACAGGAACAACAATAATGACAATGTCGGATCCAAACTCAAGCCATGAGTCAAATATTCCTTTATGGTCAGTAACCGAACTTTTTGAAGCTCTTAAAGAGCGGTTTTGGCCTAGTTTAACCTTTAATTCTTAAGACTTTTTTTATTTCCTCTACTCCATAAGAAGTAGTTCTGGGCTGAACATTAAGGATATCTGGATCATAGAAGAAATTATTGAGTAAAGTAGCCGGATATATTCCGGCTACTATCCACTACAACTAGTTTAGTAGATTATTAGTAATTTCTCTAATAATGTCAAGTACCGCTTCGAAAACATCTTTATTATAAAGTTCTAAAGCATTATTGATTAAATCAATTAGTGACTTGATAGGTACATGGCGGTGCGTGTCGCCTTTCTTCTTTTTTGATTTTTTACTGTTGGATTTTTTTCTTTTAGTTTTTTTGGAGATGAAAATAGATTCTGAAAAGCATAGGAATAGCATTTCTAATAGAGATGGTAGCATGATAACCGAAGAAGGTTACAAGGTTGTGGGAACCAACAAGAAAGCAGGGATTAATTAAAATACTTTCAGATTGATTGGTAAAAGACTAGACTCACCGCCTATGCCTAGTGAAAAGTATGGAAGGAAATATGATTCGAGGGTGTTAATGAATCAGATACTTTTTACATTATAAATGTACTGTAAAATCTGTTGAAATACAATAAAACTGGCCATTTATTTTGTCTTTCTATGATGGCCTGCGAGGGTGATTTGCTAGTAGAGTATTATATTCATTGATCTCCTCCCAATAAATCACTTACATAAGAAGTAAAGCCAAAGGGGTGGTAAAATTAACTATCCAAAATTACAACAAAGACCTATAGGATCGGCGGCCGATACGAAGGCAAATAAGGGATTAAACTCGATCCCTTCCGTTCTTGGTCATTATCCGGTCGGTCTTATGATCGGCAGAAATAACCTATCTATGAATTGTACCTATATATTCTCATCCATTCGATTCATTCAGAGGGGCTTTTTTATTTTTACGTATTAATACCTATTGTACACAATCTATTCGTATCCGTATTTTTACGGAAGTTAAAAGTTTGAACATACTATAAAGGGCCTCTCTTTTGGAGAGGCTTTTTATTTATTTTATACAATACCCCATTAAAGGTATTTTAGTTTGTTTGATAACGCACTACTTTTATTCAGCAGTATGTTTATATTTAGTTTTAACTGGCCTTCCAATCTGGAGAGCCATAATATTACTTAATGATAGCTGTGAGCGAAACGATCAAAAATAATGAAAGCTGATAGCCGAAAAATTAGGCTAGGACGGAGTTTTCTTCATTTGGTCATAAGCTTTCCTCTTTCTACCTACTTTCATGTTTACAACTTTTAACGCTTTATAGAGGCCAATATGATATGTAAGGGGCTAGAGGGGAAAGTAAAGTTTTAAAAATCTCATTTCCCCTCTAGTCCATTTTTACATTCAAAGATGGAGTAGTATCAATGAGGAAGTTACCGTGATTCCCCCTTTCCGGTAACCACTCCATACATATAATTAAGGATAGATCCCACTCACTTTTCTTTTATACATCTGTATGAAAAATAGGGGTCTGACACCTAGGGGTAAATAACCAAGTAGAAAAGACTTATCCTTGCCTAAAACTTATCAATACTTATTTTCAATGAGTTTGAAAATAAATAGAATTATAGCTATTCTACCCTTTAACCCATTCTCTAATCTGTTTGGATTTCTTTTCCTAAATAGAGTGGCAAGTAGAATTGCAGCTATAAAGCTAGGCTGTGTTACCTTGGCAGTAATCAATGGTATATAAGTGCAAATTTAACAGAGTCATGCACTATATAAAATTTTTCAACATACAAAAAGCATTTTTTATATGTGGCTTAGCTTTTCTTTTTGGATGTGCAAGTAGCCAAAAATCAGGTTCTGCTAAAACTGCAGCAGGAGATACACGCACCAAAAAGGTAGAGTTTTTAAATGACAATACGTATTATCTGACTGAAGCTAGTAATGATAAAACGTATGGCTATAACCAAGCTAATCCGATCAAAGTAGGAGGTAGCAAGGAAAGTAGTGGACCTAGAAATCAAAGAAGATTTTTAAACGGCCTGCTCGGTCCAAACGGAGAAGAGATTAAATATTATCGAGCAGGTAGTTGTTGTGCCTTTAAGACCCCTAATGGACCATTTGATAATACAGGTCTATTGGATTTGTATAGAGTTTACTGGGAGGGCAGCAGTGATACCCTTAATATTTATATTAACCTCTATGATAAAGGAAATCTCTTAATACCAGTTGGATTAACAGCCAAAGAGAAATAATTGCTTGAATAATTTATGTTAGATAAAAGAAAAGCCGGACTCATCCGGCTTTTCTCATTTAAAATCAAAGGGCTTCGCTAACCTCTGTTGAGTAGTAGCTCATGGAACAGGAATATAACATGCAAGTTACATACTAGCTTGTCATTGGTAAGGGTGCCAAGTACAGTTACATAACCAAACAAGTTGGATAAAGGCACTAAAGCACTACTTATCTGCAAATTTCCTTTCGCCTATATATCTTTGACTGTACCTATGCTTAGATTCAAGTCTCCAATAACCGCCACTTCCAAGAAACTTCATATAGGGGAAAGGAAGTAATTGCTGGATACGATTTTAAATCAACTTCTTCCCCGCTTGCTCATTTTTACAGTAAAGCCAAAGGGGGAATTAAATTAACCTTCTTTCATTACTGAGGCCTCTAAAAAATGGGCAAGAGGGGAAAGAAAGTTTCAAACTATTATTTTCCCCTCTTGCCCTACTAGTTTCATCCTTTATCTGATTTCCTTCTTAACACCCTAAAAAAACTGAAACAGAGAAGCAAGAAGTAGAATTGCAGGTAGCCAAACACCTCTTGCTAACCCACTGATAAGGTTTGAATTGAACTAATAATAAAATATACTATAAACAAGAATGACCGCGTTTCAAAGACACCTGTACATAAAAACAGGGGATTGTAGTATTTAAACTTTTAACAAATGAGGAAAATTTTTGTAAATGCCTATAACTTTATTGGAAAACTCTATCTGGAACCCTTACTGAGGCTAGAACAGCGCAAAAGACCTTTTCAAACCATTAATGAAAGACCCGTTGAGTATAGCTTTGCCTTTACTTGTTTACAGCGATTGTGTACAGGGAAAATTCTTGATATTGGTTCAGGCCAATCTTCCTGGCCGCATCTGCTATCCAATTGTGGCTATCAGATCACAGCCATTGATAAAATAGATCTGTATTGGAGTCATTACTTTAATAGGCATTATAAAATACTCAAAGATGACATTGTCCAGCCTCAACTGCAAGATAAATTTCAATTTGCTACCTGTTTAAGTGTGTTAGAACACATCAAAGATCATCAGATGGCTGTCAACAATGTGCATCAACTGCTGGAAAAGGACGGGTATTTGATATTAACCTTTCCCTACAATGAGCATCACTATCATGGGGATATTTATAAACATCCGGCTGCCCGAGTAGATCAGCAGGCAAGCTTCATCACCCAAATATACTCCAGAAATGAAATCAATGAATGGCTTACGCAGACGTCATTTAAAATTATAGAGCAAACTTATTATAAAGTCTTTAGCGGAGAATTATGGGCTTTTGGTGAACGCTTGATGCCAAGTATTCAAGTAGAAAAGACGCAATTGCATCATCTTACCTGTTTATTGCTTCAGAAAACAAGGGATTGAACAGAGGGGAGGAACTTGCAGGTACATGCCAATGATGGGGTTGTGATTGTAGATGGAGCGTTTTACCTGGTACTTCAGCGGTGTAGGTCGTCGGATAGACTAAAGAAAAACATTTGAATTCATCTTAGAGAACGATTCCTTGAGTGATTACCTGAAAAGGGAGTTAATTTATTTCCCCCTTTCCTGAAACTTAACAAACTAGATGCTAAACACGCTCTCTTTACTCTCCATTTTTAAAAGGGAACACCATTTTCTAGTTCATCTATTTTAGTGCATAAATCAGCTAAGTATAATAAATGTATTTTCTCACTCATTGAGAAAAAAAATTCTTTAGAAAGTTATATAACTACCTTAAATAGTAGCATTATCATTAGCTTTATCTGTGTATGTTTATATTTTCAAGAAAACGATCAAGTTTATGGAAATAGCTACTAACTTAGTTTTGCATCCTGCTATGTTTCTTATGGTATTTTTTATTGTATGTACCTTGGGGCTTCGAGTATATATTATTGCCAGAACCATTGTTAACAAGCAGAATTTACCCCATTTCCAAAAAGTTGCAAGGCTTAATCTGTTGGAAAATACAAAGAAAGCTTTGGTCTTCAAATGAAAAGCGAAGATGCCCTTCTTTTGGTCAAAGTATCCCCGTTGGCAGCCTGGTATTTAGCAGTATCGATATAAGTGCTGGTAGGCTTATCCTATTTCATCAAGCGGTCAGGAAATATTAATTGGCATTTAAGTTACTCCCAAAGGAAAGTAAATTTACCTTCTCCTTTGGAGTAATTTAAAAGGAAGACCAGGGACCCTACTCTAAGAAAGTGTTCCTGTGAATATTTGCCTAAAAAACTGTTAGGCTGACAAGTAGTGCAAATTTGATAGCAAAAACTAAAATAATAGAGACAAAACATGAAGACAATTGGGCTTATAGGTGGGATGTCTTGGGAAAGTTCAGCGTTGTACTACCAAATCATCAATAGAAAAATACAGCATGTATTAGGGGGTGTCCATTCTTGCAACTGCCTGATGTACTCAGTGGACTTTGCCGAAATTGCCCACCTACAACATACAGGATCTTGGGACTTACTTGCTAAAAAAATGATTTCCGTGGCTCAAAAACTTGAACTCGGTGGTGCCGACATGATCCTTCTTTGCACCAACACCATGCATAAAGTGGCAGAGCGAATAGAGCACAGTATCAACATACCTTTTTTGCATATTGTGGATGCCACAGCAGAGCAAATACAAAAAAAATCCTATAACAGACTTGGCTTATTGGCGACACGGTTTTCAATGGAAGAGGACTTTTTAAAAGCACGATATAAAAACAAATTCAATATTGAGACGATGGTTCCCGATGAGAAAGCACGTGTGGATGTTCATCGAATCATTTATGAAGAATTAGTCAAAGGAATCATTACCCACAAGTCTAAACAACGCTATTTGGAAATCATAGACCATTTAGTTCAAAACGGAGCTCAAGCCATTATTTCAGGCTGTACAGAAATAGAACTGTTAATCAGCCCAAGTGATATTAGCGTGGACTTATTTCAAACAACGAGAATTCATGCAGAAAAAGCGGTTGAAATGGCGTTACAATAGTAACAACTACCACTATCTTATAAGGGTTCATGGAGTGACCTTAACCGTCTATGAACTTGCTATATACAAAACCGGGTTATTTGAGCCCCTTTTTAACTAGACGTCGCATAAGTAAAGCCACAGAGAATGTTAACTTAACTTCCCCTTTGGGGTAACCATCAAGATGGAATAATTACAATAGAATTCATGGCTTGAATTTTATCTCACATAATTTTTCAGATGGGTTGAAACGCTTGCAGACAAATACTCTTTCAAGTCAATATAACATTGGTTGTTGTTGGTATAAAAAAATGGCATGTTAAGTATATGTAGGACTTAACATGCCAATACAAGCTGAAGATTTTACAAGAATGTTCCAAACCTCTCAAAATGACAGGTGTACCCATTTGGGTGTTTTACAAGGTAATCCTGATGGTACTCTTCAGCAGGCCAAAATTGAGTGAAAGGCTCTAGCGTCGTTACCACTTTACCCGGCCAGCGTCCCGATTCATCAACGATTCGGATAATTTCCTCTGCATCGCTTCTTTCTTGTTGGTTCTGGATAAACAATGCTGAACGATAACTGGAGCCTATGTCATTACCTTGCCTATCTACTGTGCTTGGATCATGAATTCTGAAAAAATAATCTAATAGTTCCCTGTATGATGTCTCATTTGCATCATAGCTAATTTCAAGGCCTTCGGCATGTTTTGGATGATTGTGATAGGTAGGATTTTCATTTGATCCTCCTATGTAGCCAACTTCGGTATCTTTTACTCCCGGACGGACTCGAAAAAGATCTTCCATCCCCCAGAAACAGCCTCCGGCTAAGTATGCTTTTTTTAAATTTTCCATATTCATTGTGTTAGGTTAATAATTTCTCTATTGAATCCCTTAATAGATGGCTTTTGGTAGTTCACACATCCATTTTAGTAGTGAAGTGGCATTCATACAATACCGTACACATATCAGTGATACCATAGGTGGTAGAGAAGCTAAGAAGGAGCGGGCTCATGAGAACAGATAGTCATTAGTGATACTATAGTCAACTCATAAAACTTTTATTTGTTATGGGATACACCTAAAGATACATACCCACTGTAGATATACCTATAGTCCATGTTCAAATAAATGTTACAAAAATTCATAGTTAAAATAACCTCCCCTTTCTTGAAACTCTTGGTTTGAACCAGCCCAACTTTAATTTTCTTTACATATTTAGATCTCCCAAATAAATTTAGCGAACCTACAAGGTCATTGTACAGGAAAATCATTATGATCCCTTCGGACTTAATTTAGCCGGTATTGAGAAGAGAGGCGCACCAGATGATAAGCACAAATTTTTGAGTCAAGAACAATTAGAGGAGTTTGGGTTAGGTTGGGTGCAGACAGCTTTCCGGTCGTATGATCCGCAAGTAGGCAGATTTCATCAAGTAGATTTATTGACTGTTATCATTCCAAGTATCAATCCTTATCAATATGCTTATAACAATCCCTCCACCTTAGCTGATCCAAGTGGGCTCTTACCGGAAGATAATGATCCTTCCAGCCGTGATCCGGGCGGCTCATCAGAAGATCCGGGTAATGGCGGAGGTGGGGATGATTCTAAGAAAAAGAAACAACAAGCAGCTCCAGCGGAACCGGCTTTTTATGAAGATGCCTATTGGGTAGAAGACGGCCCTGGTCATCAAAAGATGAAGAAAGCCCTAGAGTTTTTCCCACCAACGGCGGCTGTAAATGCTGTTTCAAAGTATTCTACGGGCCACAGCGTGTTTGATGAAAATGATAAAGCAGACGGTTTGGATTATGCACTTGATTGGCTTGATATAGTTCCGGAAGTAGGAACTGGAGTTAAAATGAGTATAAAAATAGGTGCACAATATGCAATCAAAACAGCTCCTGCTTGGACAACAGCTATTATTGTTGCAATGGCAAAGCAAGGAGGTAAACAAACTGCTCAACAAATTGCAGCTGCTGTTGCTAAAAAATATGCGAAAGAGTTTCAATGCAAACTATGTGCAGAAGCTATTGTAAATGCTCTTAAGAAAGCAGGAATAAAAGGGCAGATTATTGATATAACTACACCTATTCATGGAAAAAGGGGTGGATACTCTATTCATAGCGATAGATTAGGGAAGAATATTGCAACAAATGGTACTCATAGAGCCGTTCTTATAGATGGGAAAATATATGATAACTTCAATACTGATGGTATTGATTATGATACTTGGATAAAAGATTTATATTCTCCCTTTGGATACAAAGTAGATGTCACTCCATTTTAAATAGATAAAATATGAATTCAATAAAAGAACTAATTTTAAAAATAAAAGAAAGACCAAGTGCTTATCTAGGTAAAAAAAGTGTTTCTTGTCTAAAAGCTTTCTTAGATGGATGGTACTTAAGGGATATGACTGGGGTGGAGGACATGCATCTTATGCATTATATTCAAGAAGCTGTTGAAGACTATTACAACATGAAAGATACACATTCATGGGATAGAATTCTACTATTTTATTCTGAAGATGAAGCAGATGCTCTCGCTAAATTTTTTATTTTGTTTGATAAGATTATTAATGAGGATAAGCCTAATTAAAATTATATTCTTAAGTAGTGCTTTGCAAGGCACTATTCTTTTAAAGAAGCAGAACAAGTACCCTATTACAGTAGCTTCAAGATCCACAACCGGCGGATGAGAAAAGCTTCAAATGGAATTAACTGCTAGAGGGAAGCTTCCTACAAAGCTCAGCTTAAGCTGAGCTTTGCTTTTTGCCTTTAAACTACTACTCTCCCTTCAGCCTCAATTTTACAGAGGAGTGAGTAAGGGGTAAATGAGTTACTCGAAAGGGGTATTTTTTATGACATGTAAAAAGCACAAAAAGGAAGGATTACGAGAAGTTATACTAGTTGGGTAAACGCTGACAGGCTAGTAACATATTGAGCGCCTGCTTGCCTAAAGCTTTGCCCGGAAGTAGTCCGATCAGCAATGCCGATAAACTGCAACCCGGCATCCTTGGCCGCCTGATAGTCTTTTAAAGAGTCTCCCACATACAACACCTGCTCAGAACTTATATCATAACCGGCTAGTGTATGTAGGGCAGGAATAAACACTCTGGGATCTGGCTTGTGATAGTGGGTATCCTCTGAAGTTTGAATAAATAAGAACTTATCTAAAGGTAGATGCAAAGGGGCTATCTCTGAGTCAATCATTTCCTTACCTGATGCGGTAATCATTCCTAAGATATATTTATTTGCTAAATACTCAATTGTGGGTGTGGTATCTTGATAAGCGGCATTAGGGAACTGCTCACAAAGTTGGCTTCGGTATTTTAGAATTCTTTCTACATCTGTATCTACTTCCTTAAACAAGCTTGTGTAAAAAAGTTGATGAGGCATTCCCCAATACTGGTCAATCATGGCTTCACTGATGGAATAGTTATAAAACCTTTCTCCTAAAGCTATGATGGCTTGATAGCGGGTAACTTTGGTTTGCACCAATGTGTCATCCAGATCAAAGAGTACAGCCTTAAGATTAGTAAGCAGGCGCATAGTTGATAAGGCAAGAATGGGTTAAATGTAGCTGCAATAAAGCAAAAAAACAAAATTTTGCTGCTTAGAAGAATGCCCTATCGCTGAATCTACAATCAAGCTTTTCCGGTAAACATAAATTGCCCATTCTATAACTGGCTTCTCTGCTATACGTCACTGAAATGGATTCTATCAGTAAGAGGGGGTTAAATTAACTTCCCCTTTGGCTTTACTTCCAAACGGTCTTATTTTTTGGGAGGAGGTCACCCGAAAAGAGGACACTTTAAAATTGAAAGTAGATAAAAGAATTGGTGCTTTTCTGAGTCAGTATAAGCAGGATAAGCATAGCTGACAATACCAAAGTGAGCATCCACCAAGAGTTACGGCTTGCTATCGATATTAAAGAACGATTTCGCATATACCAATGGCAAAAGAGTACTAGTATAGTAAGCACACTTACTTTCAGAATTTCCATATATGACAAAACCGGATTTCCTTCACTGGCAAGATTGAACATAGAAACTAGTAACCTGCCTGCTGTAGCAAAATCTGGTGCCCGGAAGAACACCCAGGTAACATTCACCAGAAAAAAGGTAAGTAAAGCCAGGCTGAAATTAACACCTAATTTGGGTAACTTAACAGTTGGTATAAATGAAGATTTACTCACCATATTACCAGCCAGTGCTGGTTCTGCTGTTGTGCGTAACTGGCTGGGGTTATGTAACCATTCTTTCAATAGTCTTTCCACACATAAAAATAACCCATGCATGGCACCCCATACCACAAAAGTCCATGCGGCACCATGCCAAAGCCCACCTAGCACCATTGTAAGCATCAGATTCAGATAGGTTCGTGCATGACCGTTGCGATTTCCTCCCAGAGGAATGTACAAATAATCTCTCAACCAGGTTGAAAGCGTAATATGCCAGCGCTGCCAAAAATCCGAAAAGCCAATGGCTGCATAAGGGTATCGGAAGTTATCAGGTAGGGTAAATCCCAGACATAAGGCAACCCCGATGGCACAGGTAGAATAACCGCCAAAATCAAAGAAAATCTGCATAGAGAAAGCCAGTACCCCCATCCAGGCATCTAGCAGTACAAGTGACTCTTTTGCGCCAAATACTGTATCAGCCGGAACTGCCAGCATTCCATCAGCTAAACCTACTTTCATAAACAATCCTAGAGAAAGCAAAAATAAACCCCACAGCAGTTGATCTTTTGTTGCCTGTACAGGTTGCTTAAATTGAGGAATGAGTCCATCCGGCCGGACGATAGGTCCTGCTACCAGTTGTGGAAAGAAGGTGACAAACAGGGAGAAGTCCAATAGTGACTTTTCCGGAGGTGTTTTCTTCCAATATACATCCAGTGTATAGGATAAAGTCTGAAAGGTATAGAACGAGATCCCTACCGGAAGAATAATATCCATTTGGGGCGGTTGGTAAGTAATACCGGCTATGGAAAGCAATTGTATGAAGTTATCTAACAAGAATCCTCCATATTTAAAGAACCCAAGTAATCCAAGATTTGCTACCAGGCTTACCAACAGCAAAGATTTTCTCTTCCAGGCATTCTTTTCTTTATATAATGCTAGCCCTACCAGATAATCGACTAAGGTAGAAAACCATAACAGCACGATAAAAGGAGGATTCCATAGTGCATAAAACAGATAACTTGCCAGCAGTAGGTTCAGCTTTTTTACTTTCCAGGAAAAGGGTAAGTGGTGCAGAAGCAATACGAAGCCAAAAAAGAGAATGAATATATAGGAGTTGAATACCATGATCAGAAGCGGTTTGTGGAAGAAGTTGAAGTAAAGGAAGAAGGCGTGGAAAGACCAGTGGAAGACCACCACCCGGATTTTTGCCGCATGATGCGGATCAGGCTGGCAGTAAAAGGGATGGCATCTTCAGGTGTCAGATGCGACCATTCCGGGCATTGATAATGGGCGAGATCCGGGTAGTCTTCAAAATGGATCCCGGCTGTTTGGGTATAGGCCAGTAATCTGTCCCAATAGCGTTCTCTGGGGAAAACTTTCTTTTCATGCTCCCGGTAAGGTCCATTAGAGGGAGGCCTCACAAAAAGTACTTTTCCTCCACGGGCTTTTATCTTATCTATACAGAGCTTTACTTCATCCAGCATGGTCTGTAAGGTATCGCCTCCGTGTCCTTTTTGTACGGACATTGACCACATCCATACTTTTTTTACCTGGTTAAGAAGGGTTGTATCGCGTATTACCTGCTGGCTCATGAAAGTTTGCCGGTCAAAGTTGACATATGTCCATGCGCGGGGAAAGGCAGGAGGAGATGGTTTTATGCTCTCCCGCTTGGGCAATGGCAAAGCCGGCAGTAAAGCGCTTAGCGAAAACCTGTCGTCTAAGAATACAAAACTTGATTCCAGCACCCGGTTAACTTGAAAACTCCCCTGCTGGGCAAGTGACCATTTGGGATAAAAAGCAATACGTTCTCTGGCTCTTGCTTCATATGGTGAGCCGGTGGGTGTAAAAAAAGATCCTTCCGACACATCTACCAGCACAAATCCTTTGAAATTTACATCATCGGCTAAGTCTTTCAGCACTGGTCTGGGGGAGGTTCCAACTAAGGCCAGTTGAACAGGTTTCTGGCCGCATATTTTTTCCCAGGTGGCCAGGTCTACATCGTACTTTATCCGGGACGCACCAATAATTACCGGGGCAGAAGCTGTGGAGTGGTAGATTTCTTTCCGTTTATTGGCCCATAATGGCCCATCATCATTATAAGAAACAGGAAATCCCTCGCTGCGCCAGTATGTTTCCCAGCCTGCAATAAAAGCGGCCACCAGTAGTAAGGTTCCTAAGGCGGCTCTGGTATAGGTAGGTGTTTGCATAAGAGTTTGGTTAAGGTTAGTGGTGAGTATTTATTACTTGATTGGTAAATGCTTTTGGTTGGCAGGTATGGCAGGATGCCGTTTTGTATATACCTATTCTTTCGTCCGCTGCAGTTCATCTTCCGAGCCGGTTTTTCGCTGCCTGGTTCCCTTAAGTTTTTCATTGCCAAACGTATAGGTAAGGTTCAGCATAGCTACGCGGGTATCGAGTGTAATCCGGAAGTCTCTGTTAAAACTAAGCGTATGAATCTCTCCTATGATCCGGTTGGTATGAAACAGATCCTGCACACTCAGTTTAGCTTTTAACCTGGCATTGAGTGTTTTTTGCAGGCCTGCATCCACGGTGCCCAGCCAGGGAAAATGAATAAATGTGTTCATTCTGGGCGTATTCAGCCAGCCGCTGAGTTCAGCTGTCCATCCTTTTCCTAAGATTATTGCACTACTGGCATTTAATCTGGCCGACAGCTGTTCTACAGCAAAGGGCTGCTCCAGGTAGCGGTATTGAAAGCGGCTGTAATAGCCCAATATCGTAGTTTGTAGCGACCATCCCTTCAGCAGATTTACCGGAAAATTTACGGACATGGTGTAGATCTGCGATTTGCCAATGTTGGAAGGCAGCCGCTCGGTGATTGTCTGGGTAATGGGCTGGACAAGCGTAAATATCAGGTTGTCGGTGTAACTGGCCGACAGAGAAGTAAAGAATTTTTCCTTATACCCATGTTTTACCTCCAGTGTCTGGGTGTATTGGGGTTGCAAATAGGGATTGCCCTGGGTATATAGGTACGGATCAGCATAGGAACGGCCAGGGTTCAATAATTCATAGTTAGGGCGGTTGATGCGCCGGATATAGGAGAGAGTGAGCCGGTTCTGCCTGCTGAGTGTTCTGGAGATAAATACACTGGGAAAAAGGTTCAGGTAGTTTCTTTCCACCCGCTTTTGCAGATTGAGTGAGTGGGCAATAGGATGTGTATGTTCTGCCCGAAGTCCCAGAATTATTTCAGTTGCAGCAATTGGTTTCCCCCAAAAGTTGGCATAGAGGGCATTAATTTGCTCAGTGTACTGGAAATGATTGGAAAGCTGCGGATTGGGCTGCAGTTCGCCTGCTGGCCCCAGACTGAAGGTTAAATCATTGTCCGTTTTTACCGCGCTATATTTATAGCCTGCTTCCATTTTCCAGCTTTTAGACAGTGATTGGCTATAATCGGTTTTAGCTGTAAAAATAGTGATGCCAACCGGCATGTAATTCAACAATCCGTCCAGAGTAGTTGCCGGCTGATCGGCAAAGGTAGTAGCTGTCAGTAATGCATTGGAAAATACCTTCCGCAGGTGGCCTATATCTACATCAGCAGTCAGGTCTCCCCCTTTGCCTGTAAACTTGTGCGTAACATTAAGGTTTCCCACCTGATTGGAAATTACATTCGATAAGGTTTTATCGGTTTGCGCATCCATGTATACAGGTCCGTCAGGTCGATTGCGGAAGTAGCTACTGGCTGGCCCGCTTTCCTGATGATTGCTCCAGAAGCCATTCCATACCAGGCCAATCGTTGTATTTTTACCCAGCACATAGTCCATTCCGGCTTTGGCATTCTGTCCGTGGTCTCTAAAGCGTAGATTTGTCGTCTGATTAATGAATGTATGCTGGTCTTCGGCCTGTCTGTCCTGGTCTGTAGTTAGCAACCAGTAATTGCCTCCACGGGTAGCACTTACATTCCCAAAGAGATTTAACTTTTGTGTGCGGTGATTGACTTGCAGGCTGCCTCTTTCCCGGTCATACCGCCCGGAGCCTCCGGCAATGGACAAAGAACCATTGGTGCCAACAGTATTATTTTTCTTCAGGCGGATATTGATAATACCTGAATTGCCTGCTGCATCATACTTAGCTGAAGGGCTGGTGATCAGCTCAACTTTTTCGATATTATCACTGGACATGCTTCTCAGCATCGCTACTACATCGGCCATCGCCAGATAGGTTTGTTTCCCGTCAATCATTAGGAGCACACCATCTTTGCCTTGCAGGGAAATGCCATCGTTCCGCCGGTCTACGGTTACGCCCGGGGCTTTTTCCAATACTTCCAAAGCGGTACTGCCACCCGATATAATGCTGTTGGCTACATGTATGATGGTGCGGTCAATTTGCTGTTCATATATAGGTTTTTGCGCTATTACGGTTACTTGTTCCAGTTGCCTGGTTTCCGGCAAAAGTATCAAAGCAGGCAACTCTACCTGTGGGTGTTCAGCAGAAATGGCAAAATGGGAAGAATAGGTTTTCTTGTAACCTATCATGGAAGCCATCAGCAGGTATGTACCTTCCTGTATATGATCCAACCTGAATTTGCCCGACTGGCTGCTCACCATGCCTTTTACCAATGAAGAATCCTTTGCTTGCAGAAGCAGCACATTTGCGAAGGGAATGCCTTCTTTTTCACTGGTTTGTATCGTGCCTGCCAGATAGGTTTGACCAATAGCAAAGCCAGAGTACTGGAGAACGAACCAGATGATAAATAACGGGGTAACATGCATAGGTTTCATAGGTAATCCCTTTGTTGGTACTACCCAAACCTAAGTTTAAAAGGTGCTTTCAGGTGAGCACTGATGTTGAAAAGAAGGGAATTTTGGTTGCTTGCAACACCTGTTCTAGTCTTTGACACAATTGTTCCATTGGTCAGGACAGGATTTGCACAGATGGAAGGACTGTTAGTTATTCCTGCGGCTGCCCGGCAGTGGTTTTCTTATGGATATATTCGGAGGGAGTCATGCCATAGGCTTCCCGGAAACACTTGGCAAAGTAATTTAAGCTGTTAAACCCGACCTGTGCGGCTACTTCTCCTACACTGCCAATTCCCTTGTCAAATAAACCGATGGCTCTTTTTAAGCGGATGGTGCGGATACACTCATTGGCTGCTTGCCCGGTCAGCGCCATAAGTTTGCGGTGCAGATTAGACCGGCTCATGCCCACTTCCCGACTCAGCATTTCCACATCAAAGGCTGTATTAGCCATATTGGCTTCTATGACCGCCATTACCTTCTGCAGAAAACGGGTATCGGTGGAGGTGACGGCTAGTTCGCTAGGTTCCAGGCTTACCTGCCGGCTAAACAACTCCCGCAACTTCCGTCTGCCTTCAATCAGGTTTTTCACCCTGAGGTGCAACTCTTCGATAGAAAACGGTTTGGTCAGATAATCATCGGCTCCGGTTTTTAGCCCCTGCCGTTTGCTTTCCATATCTGCTTTTGCCGTGAGCAGAATAAGGGGTATATGACTGGTGCGCATATCGGTTTTAAG
The DNA here is from genome assembly GCF_030503435.1 of Rhodocytophaga aerolata. Lineage (GTDB taxonomy): Bacteria > Bacteroidota > Bacteroidia > Cytophagales > 172606-1 > Rhodocytophaga > Rhodocytophaga aerolata. The sequence goes on along the minus strand of NZ_JAUKPO010000037.1, from coordinate 19,048 downwards.
TGTAGCACAAAGGGAAATACCATCCATCCCAGGCATCATCAGGTCTGAAATCACCAGATCGGGTACTTTTTCCAGTGCCTGCTCAACACCTTGCTCTCCGTTTCCGGCTTCCAATACAGTATACTGACAGGTCAGGCTTTCTTTCAGGAACTGGCGCAGGTCTGCATTATCTTCTACGATAAGAATCGTTTCCGGCTGTGGTTTGCTGCCTTCCGCTTTGCCGTTTATTGAAGCAGTGAGAGGTATTGCTGCACTGTCAGCAGGGTTTTCCTGCGCGGTTGTTTGGACTTGTGGCTCTTCAACAGCAGAGGCAGGCAGTAAGGCAAGGGGCAGTTCAACAGAAAATACGGTACCCTTTCCTTCTGTGCTTTCTACCGCTATGCTGCCTCCAAGCAAATCCAGTAGCTCTTTGGTTAACGCCAGACCCAATCCGGTGCCTTCATAGGGCCGGGTAGTTGAGTTATCTGCCTGATAGAAGCGGTCGAAAATGTGGGGTAGTTTGCTTTTTGAAATACCGATACCGGTGTCTTCCACCGTGATGCGCAGTGTAGCAGCATGCGCAGCCGTAATTTCCAATGTGGTCCGCAAGATGACACTTCCGCCTGAAAGCGTGAACTTAAAGGCATTTGATAGCAGGTTAGTGATTACTTTTTGCAGTTTATCTGCATCTGCTGCGGCATAAGTAACCTCACCCGGCAAGTAATACCGGTAGGTAATACCTTTGCTTTCGGCCAGGGACACAAATGAACTAGCCATTTGCTTCAAAAGACCGGTTATATCCAAAGGCTGCCTATCTACCTGCATTTTGCCAGCTTCTATCTTGGATAGATCCAACAGCTGGTTAACTAACTGTAAAAGTCGGCTAGCATTCCTGTCGATCAGCTGATAATCGGAATTGTGCTCGGAAGAAGCTTCATTCTTATATAATTTCTCAATGGTTCCGCGGATGAGGGAAAGTGGCGTACGGAACTCATGTGAAATGTTGGAGAATAACCGGGATTTGAGGCTATCGAGTTCTCTTAACTTATCTGCTTCTACTTGTTTGATGCGGAAACCTGCTTTGAGTCTTTCTTGCCGGATAATTTGATTCCGTGCCAGCAGCAACAGTACCAATAGTAAAATTCCATAGGCTACATACGCCCAATCAGTGAGCCACCAGGGCGGCAGCACCACAACGGTAATGGCTTTTTCAGCCCATACCTGCTGGCTGCTGGCTGCTTTTACCCGGAAGGTATACGAGCCCGGAGGTACATTATAATAATAAGCCGTTTTTTCACTGCCCGCCCTACGCCAGACATCATCATAGCCTTCCAGGCGGAATAAATGGCGGTTCTGCCCTGGATTGGCATAATGCATGGCTGCAAATTCAAAGGTGAAGGAATTCTGATGGTAAAGCAGCGTGATTTGTTTCGCTACAGAAAGCGGCTCCTGAAGCGGGCTTTCTGCCCCTGGCTTCACTAACTCTTCCCCTATTTTAAAATCAGTAATAGCTATTTGCGGGCCCAAGGTATCCCGTTTCAGATGTTCACCCGGTGAAACAGTAAAATATCCTGTCCGGCTACCAAAGAATAATTCTCCGGTTGGACTTTTATGGATAGCAAAATTGCTTAACTGCCCGCCATCTACACCATAGTCCTTCCCATAAATCTGCATTTGGGTGCGGTTCTCATTCAAGTTGATAAGTCCTATAGTGGTGCTTAACCAGAGTGAATGGTAATCATCTTCAATAATAGTTTTCATGGGTGGCATGCCTTTGCCTGTATTGGGGTTTACAAAAGCCTTAAAATCACCTGAATCAGCCTCCAGGTAGAAAAGCCCATTATTTGTACCTGCCCATATGATACCCCTGTGATCCTGGCAGAGGGTAAAAACAATGGCATCGCCCAGGAAATGCGCATATTTACCGGATTCGGGATCTAAGCGGTAAATGCCATTGGTATAGACTCCCACCCATAGATCGCCTGTTTTTGCTTCTAGCAAAGCCGTGATTCTGGTAGCTTTGTTCGGACCTCCGGTAAATGGATAATGCGTTACCCCACCTGTACGCGGATCTAATCTGTCCAGGCCTTGTACGGATCCTACCCATAGCATGCCTTTTCTATCCAGGCGGAGGTTAGTAATGAAATTACCGCGTAAACTATGGGGATTGTTTGGATCATGCAGAAAACGGGTAAAACCCTGGGTAGTCCTGTCAAAGCGATGCAGGCCTTTTGGGGTTCCTACCCACAATGTTCCTTGGCGGTCTTTGAGTAAAGAACGGATGGTATCATTCCTTAAGCTGGTTGAATCATTCGGATTATGTACAAAATGACGCCTGATACCGGTTTTTGTATCCCATAGCATAAGTCCTTTAGGCGTGCCCAGCCAATACCTGCCGGAAGTGTCTTGTGCAATACCTGCAACCGGGAATCCCATATGGTGATAAGGGATAGGTTTTTTCAGTGGATCAACCCGGTAGAGTCCTTCAAAATATGTACTAATCCATAACATCCCCTCTCTTGAAGTATGTGCCCACCAGGGGCCAGCTTCCTGGAGTGTGCCCGGGCGGCCAGGCATTGGGTTGTAGCGGGTTACTGTGTGGGTTGCTGGTGCATAGTGCACCAGCCCGGAACCGTTTGTCCCGATCCAGATATTTCCTGCTGCATCTTCATGAATAAACGTAACACCATCCTGGGTAGTGAGGCCAACAGTGGAGGGCATAGGTACTTGGATGGAAGGAAAAGGACGGCTGAGCTTTTCCGGATGAAGGGTATCTGCCGGATAGCGCCTGAAAGTGCCCTTTTCCCGGTCCATGGTATGTAGTCCATCGCCAAAAGTGCCTATCCAGAAAGTACCCCGGCTATCTTCCAGAATAGCCCGCACCTGATTATGAGCTAAGCTTGAAGGATCATGTAGATTATGCAGATAACGGGTAAATATCCCGGATTTAGGGTTGAGCCGGTTCAATCCTCCTTCCCCGGGTAATGATTCCCAGGGACTGCCTGTACCTACCCAGATAGTTCCATTCCGGTCTTCATACACCACCCGCACATGGTTGTGGCTCAAACTCTGCGGATCCGCAGGATCATGCTGGTAATGAATATAATGGCCGGTCTTAGGGTTCAGGTGATAGAGTCCATTATTGGTACCCACCCAAAGCTTCCCATTCCGGTCCTGGGTGAGAACCGTTACAAAGGAATTGCCTGCTGTTAAAGAATCTGCTTTTGTACCTAACCGGACATGTGTAAATACACCTGTCGCAGGGTCTACCTGAAAAAGCCCTCTAGAGAAAGTTCCTACCCAGATTGGTCCATCTTCATCAGCAAAAATACACTCGCTACGGTTGTTAACTGGAGAGGCAGGATCAAGATAGCTTGTCCAGCGGTACCCGTCAAAGCGGAAAACACCAGAATTGGAGCTGATCCATATAAATCCTTGTTTGTCCTGGGTAATGCCAGTAATTAATCCAAAAGAAGTTTCCTCCGGCAAAGGGGCAGGCATAAAATTGACAGGTTGAGCCTGTGCAAAGCAGAGCATTAGTCCTACGAGCAACGCTTGGACATGCAAAAATAGAAGGATAGCAAATATTCGAAGCAGCAATCCCATAGCTCATACTGAATCTGAATATAATTTAATTAAACTTTAGAGTTTTTCCATATACTACTTAAAAATACTGGCTTGATTAATAGTTAATTGTTAATTATTTAGCTTGATGCATTGGTTCCAACATTTTTAGAAGATACTTTATAAATTATAAATCATTTTTCTCGCTAACATTGACAATGATAAGTTTATGAGATCCTAATAATAGGGGAAAAGAATAATAGTAAAAGTAGAAAAAGATCATGTAAAATTATTTGCTTTATTCTTGATCGATGAGTTACCTGAAAGGGGAGGTTTTTATAACTGCATCCAAGTAGGCAATTTGAGTAATTCAATTGGAGTGGTTTACTACCTTATACATAATATCTTTGATCCTTTTCAACCGCTTTTCCCCTGATCCTACTGGTAATGCACAATAAATACCTTCATCGGTTTCTTTGCTAGCAAGCAACATGCCCAATTGATCTTGCAAATAACTTCTTACAGTAATTGGTGCTTGCCGGATTTCTTCTTCTAAGGATGGCCTATTATCAAAGACATAGATAATATCCTCAAAATCTGTACTGGTACGTATATCCTTCTCCCCTCTTGACCTAAAGGCTTCTAATTTAGAAGCTATAAAATAAGGCGAAGTAAAAATTTGAATAGATTCTCTATTTGGTAGTTTATACCAAATGGCCTGTTTGATCCCATCTCTATACCATTGATTGCTAAATCCTAGAATATGTGGATCAGTAGGCATAATATCTACGGTTATACTTTGATATAGCCATCTGCAAATAGGTGCTCCCCCTCTTGTATCATTGCGGAAGCCAATAACACGAAGTCTATCTTCTAAAATATATAATGCATTTCTTGAGGCTAACTCAATCACACAATCTACATCATCTGTTGGCCTAACCTCTGCTGCGGCCGGATCAGTGGCATATAATCCCACAGTTGCACCTCCTACAAAGACTACCTCATCTAGTAAGGAACTTAACCCGTTCGCTACTGCTTGCAGCTGTACAATATTGCTGTGTACCATTAGCTATATGTCATTCTTTTGGTTAACTCCTCTACAGCTATATTCCGTTCCCTCGCTTTACCTACCCGTATGGCATCTACTAGAGCTAACAGTTCATACAAGCGCACATCTCCTTTAATTGCTTTAGGAACACTACTATATAAAGGTTCTATACTTTGGCCCCTTGCTATCCCTTCTTCATCCGGCCACACGTATATCTCACTTGAGGTAATGATTTCTGATAATGGCCTTGCTGAATGAGCAGTTGGCATACCTCTCACAATAGCACCAGGTTTTACTGGAAAAACGTATTTTATTCCATAGATAAGAAAGTCTAAGAGCGCCTTTTTGTAGACTGATTTCTTCTCATTATCTATTAAACCTGCAAAAGCAGACCGATGCAAAGATTCAGAAACTTCTGATTGACTAATTGAAAGTCCATAAGACAGTGTAAGATAGTTCCAGACCTGAGTATCTTGAGCCACTATTTTAAGCAAGATCACTACATCTTGTGGGCGCATTCCTTTATGTTTCCTCATATATTGCATATCGCAAATTGCGATATGCAATATATGAGGAATTATTAGTAATACAAAAAGGGGCGTATGTTGAGACGTTGTGTTTTATCCGAGATTACCTCCAATTCTATTGTAGAGGCTGTTGTATAGCCCCGGCCTTTTCTTGCCTAAGCTCATGCGTTTAGCACTCCTAACTTCTTTAAAGTTATGTTGATACAAAAATTGAGTAGCTTCTACATTATCCACCGGGAAAGCGGCATGATCTTTTGTCGCAAGACGCAGTTTCAGTAGTTCTATTCCGGCTATATTGGTCTTTGCTATGATCAAGCCTTCTCCCAAGGTTGGCAAATAAAATCCTTCTACTCCCTGCTTATCTTGATAAATATATCCGCTGGTCAGATAAGGCTCAAGGAGCATCATTCTCTCTTCTCCTGTTACTTGCTGATCTAAGATGGCTATTTGCTCTTTATAATGGGCGGTAAGGGGAAAAATATGTGGACAAATCTGCCAGCTAGGATCTGATTTAAGATGGTTAAAAAACAAATAGTGCGTTTGTGTTTCAAAGCCAATTTTTTCATACACCGGCGCACCCAGGTCAGTAGCAATCAGGTTGATAGTCTCACAATCTTTTGCTTGCAAGCTCTCCACCAAGCTTTGTGTAATTCGCCCTCCTATGCCTTTATTTCTATGTTTAGAATCAACGATAATATGAGCCAGCCAGGCAGTGTATTTATGCATAATGGTAGTGCCAATACCCACAATTTTAGTATTGAGTACTGCTTTGATGGGAAAGCAAAATGGGGAATTTACATAGAAGCTATAAGCAGGGACAATGTCTGGCCAACCTTCTGGTTGTAGACCAGCCAAAGAGGTAAGATCTGTAGGTGTAAAAGGTTCTATGTACATGTTCATTTTTCTGTTAGTAGAAAGCAGTAAGGTTGCTCAAATAGATATTTTATTTTATTGTTTGCTCACCGGCCTTCCCCCAAATAGTGTCCACAAAGTTAAGAGCTTTTGTAAGCTAAATTAATAGCTTACAAAAGCTTCAATTTAAGTTAAAGTATATATCCCATACGAGTAATTCAGCATATTGCCTAAATGATCATCTGAATAAAAGGATTGTTACTTGCTGCCTTCTTAAACAGAATGCCCCGGCTGCCTAGCTTGTGGATAAGATGGATGCTGTTGCTCACCCAATAAGCCGGGCTAGCTTTATCCACAGTTGTTACAACAATGATTATTATTGGATCACTTTAGCAAAATAGTTATATTAAGCTAATCTATAGACATAAGCAAAAAGAAAGGAAAATGATAGAATTGAGTAAAGAACAGATCAAGGAAATAACTGAACGATTGGAGATAGGAGAAAAATGCTTTGTTCATATGCATACTCAGGAATTAGTCTGCTATCCAGACCCACTCAAATACCTGGACTTTGACGAAGAGTTTTACCAGGAGGAAATGCAAAAAGTAGAAGAAAATGGGCAGGATTACTTAGAGATTGAAGGCATGGATTCTCGAGAAGGCTTTCAGCTCATGGAGGATTTTGCCCAACAGCTTACTTCAAGTAGCTTACAAGAACAGCTCTACCGGGCCTTGAGTCAGAAAAAGCCATTTCAACACTTCAAACACGAAATCGATAACTCCGGAGAATATCGGCAAATCTGGTTTGCTTTCAAGAACCAGAAGATGATTGATTGGGTCAAGGTTAAGATTGATCAATTCAATCAAGCATGGGAGGAATAAAGGCCTGCCCATAATAGTGCGTCCATACGATAACTAGCTCTGCCTCATGGTAATGTGTTACAGCAATGGGGCTAATATGGGTCAGCACTTGGTTTGTTACTTCACATAATTTTTAGTAAGAGTGTACCAGGAACTGTAAATACTGAAGATAAAAATTATAAAATGAAATGGATATATTATTTTAAAAAGAAATGGCTAGATACGGATAGTAGCCCTCTGCAGTCAGTATATGTAAGACCTATAACAAACGATAATGAAGGGAATAAGTGGGTCGGAAAAATCGTCGATATAAGCATAATAGCTACAGAATATTTTATGAAAGATGACTTTAAGACTTTACAATTGGAAAGTGGTCTTGCCCAAATCTATTTCAATGAACTAAATACAAAAGACTTTTATATTCAAGAGGAAGACAATGACCAAAGTGACCTGTATTTACATATAGCAACCATATACATTAAAGATTCTTCCGTTACTGCCAGCAGCATGGTAGATTGGACAAAGGTGTATTTCAACATACTTGGAATACCTTTTTCAGAATTTCGAGAAACTGATTTGAATGATTTTGTCGACACCAATCCATTATATAGACTGATTTCTGATGGTGCTAGGAAAATGGAAAGTAAATGGGGAAAAGAGTGGTGGAAAATAAATGACAGAAAACAATAGAATTGAAAGGCCCCAGTTTTCAGGCATGTTTAATGGAAAAATTCTTTATTTATAAAAATAATTACCGAGCTTGTCGGTCACATGAAAGGGGGATATTTTTTTAACTTACTCCAATATCTCTACTTTTTACCTTATTGGCTTTACTTATACATACAGCCACTGCTTTATGGGTTTAACTACTGATTGTGTACATTTAAGTATATCACTGTTGACCTTCATTTCATATTTTCAACCTCATATTAAAAATTTACCATACCTTCTGTAACCTTTCCTTGATGTTAAGCCACTTACAGTAAATTTAACAAATGAATGAGGATACTTTTCTGATAGATCAAGTCCTAAGTGAGGATAGAACTGCCTTCAATAAGCTTATAGCAAAATATTACCCGGAGTGTCTGCGTAAAGCTAAGCAGATGGTAAAAGATGCCGATCTAGCTCAAGACCTGTTACAAACAGCTTGTATGCAAGCCTATTTCTGTCTAAGTAATTTAAAAGATAAATCCCTTTTTAGATTTTGGCTTTTAGGGATTGTCAAAAACGTAGTCAATAATTATTTAAAGAAGAGGCAACATAGCTATCTTTCTCTAGAAAACTATTCTCAACAGCTTCAACAAGTAGAAGAAAATAAAGACATACAAGCAGTTCGGGAAATTGTATGTAAACACATTGACTCCCTTACCCCTGTTTACAAGAAGATCATAGAGCTTTTTTACTTTGAAGATAAGAACATAAAACAAATAGCACAGGAATGTGACCTATCTATAGAAACAGTAAAGGTACGCTTACACAGAGGAAGACAAAGTTTGAAACAAGCCCTGCAAGACTATACCGAGTTATATCATTATCATCAACTTTTAAAACAAAGACAGCGAATGAAAAAAGTAAGAATTGTGGATATTATTATTGGCACAACAAATCAGGAACACTGCTCTATTCTGCTACAGGAAGAAGATAATCTAAAAGTTTTCCTTATCATCATTGCTACTAGCGAAGCTATGGAGATGGTGATGGCTCTTAAACACATAGATTCTCCCAGACCCTCTGTCTTTACTATGACGGCTAGCCTGATAAAAGCGCATAAATTGCAAATGGATAGCATCTATATCTATGATATAATCGATGGGGTATTTGTTTCTTCTATAAAAGTAGGTAATGGAAAAAAATTGCAGGAATTTGACGCCAGGCCAAGTGATGCACTCACTTTTGCCTTACTATTTGACAGCCCTATCTATGTATCAGAAAAAGTAGTAGATCAAGTAGGCTTTCCGGTGCCTGAGAAATATAGACATACCCCTGCTAAAGAAATAGGCATAGCCACCTTGATTTCCGTTGTTGAGGAGAGAAACAGAAAGCTGATGCCGGATAAGGTCAGAGCCAAAGCCAAAACTCAACAAGAATTACAACAGGCAGTGGATAAAGTCATAGAATTTACTTTCAAGGAAGCATAAAAGAGAGGTTAAATTAATGTCCCCTTTCTTGAAACTTCACGGATGGGCAAAATGGGAAAATTAAGTTTTAAAATATTATTTCCCCTCTGGCCCCCTTCTTGAGTTACCCCAAAATGGAAGTTTATTTAACTACTTTTATGAATCTACTGATCAAAGATAGAATCAACTACTGTTAGGGAAGGGAATCTATTACTGTTTTTTTATCTTTTTGTATTTCTTTACAATTTCCCGGATATGCTTGGCCATTCCTGCACTTTCCTTGTTTTCACCCGTCTCAATATATCTAGCCACGGGAGAGCTACATTTGATGCATTCTCCTTTTAGAATAATATCTTCTAACTCATTTAAGAAGAAGCGGTAGTTGGTGATAGTGGTTAAAGATGGATTACAGTTTCTGCAGAAACAATTTTCTATACAGTTACTCAAAAATTGAATAGTTTCACCCATGATCAATTCCACATCCTCAAGATTAATTTCTATCTCTTTTCTGCTCATACTATCATTAGAATGATTTTCCACTCAGGTAGTTTCTGCCTGGCGGTGAAATGCTAGATTGCTTAGTAGAAATATAGAGCTGTAAAGGACCTTTACTTTTTTAACTCTTTGGCCACCTGCTTGACATACTCTACTGAAACTTTGGCTAATGAGGCAATTTTCTCCATGGTTAAGGTGCCATCTTTCAGCATTTCAATGATCAGGTCTTTTTTTCCCTTTTCTAACCCTTCCTGATAGAGATAATCTTCTGTAATATTATAGGTAAGTCCCATGTCTGTAATCTGTTTTTGCGTTTCTTTAGTTAAGTTACGTAATCTGGCTAAAATTGACAATTGCCTGATATATTTTCGTAACAAGATTTCCTCTCCACTAATTTCTTTGAGCTTGCCTAATATGGCTTGCAGTACTTCTACCGGCTTTTTATTCCCGAAATCACTCAAGATGGCTAGTATGATTTCTTCCGGCACTTGAGAAGCCAATAGCTGTTGATAGGAGTAATCTCGTAGACTTTTTAAGGTAAATCCTGAGAAGACTTCATCAGGGGCCAACCGTGTCTGCATTTTAGAAGCTTTCTGCCCTAAGTAAATAACAAACTGTTTGACAGATAAGCCATATTTCTTTCTCATGATACCATAATATTCCTGCATACGATAGATCATGCCTTCTTCATCTACACTCTGAAATTCTAAGTGTAAAATAAATCTTTCATTGGTATCCGTTTCTACAATGCGAATGAAGTCAGGCTCCTTCTCAATAGTGGTTTGTAGTTTGTCTTTTAGTTCTTCACTTTTCCTAATGCGGATGTTGAGGTACTTCTCAGTTAAGGGCAAGAATACGGAAGCAATGTTTTCCTTGAGTATTTTATCGTAATCGTTAGCCAAGGTATCAGTCAGTTTGTAAAGCCAAGATACTACTTTTCAACTATTTTATAAATACCGCTGCTTTCTATAGCTTGCCTTGCAAATCATTTTTACGAATGGTGTATGAGATAACAGGAGAGTTAAAACATATCCCCCTTTCAGGTAACTTAAGAATCTGGATACTAAATTTGCTCTTTTTCCATTTTTCCTTATTTTAAGGATACTACAAAACTAGCAATGGCTTATTTTACTATTAATTATTTTTAAAATCCCAACAAGATTCCGGCTTGTAAAGCCTGATCATATTTGTTTTTATCAAAACGGTAATAGTACGGAGATTTATGAGGGCCTACACTCTTCCGTTCATCCATACGTTCCAGAATACGCAGAGAAAGCATCTTCTTCTGAAAATTCCGCCGGTCTAAAGGGCGGTCGAGAATAGTTTCGTAGAGTTTTTGCAGTTCAGGCATGGTGAATTTTTCAGGCAATAGGTTATAACCTACCGGATGAAAATTAAGCTGCATCCGCAGTGTCTGAAGGGCTTGTCCGATCATTAGGTCATGGTCAAACAGTAATTTTGGAAGTTCATGCATATCCCACCAGCAACACTCGTCTGAAAGCAGATCAACTGTTGGAGTCACCTTCGAGAATTCAACCAGGGCATAATAGCCAATAGATATGGTCCTGCGAAATAACCAGTTATCTTCTGCTGGCTCAATGTTAAGACTATCTATTAAGTCTTTTAAATTGGGCTCTTTATTCCGTTCAGGTTCACCAAACGTGTAATACTGCTGCAAAAATACCTGACTGATACCAGTACGTTCCTGCAAAATCCGCTGGGCTGCTTCATTGGCTGGTTCTGCCCATTGGATAAAACCTCCGGGTAAACACCAGCCTTCTACATTTTTCATCTTTAACAACAATACTTTCAGCTGGTTGTCATGAAAGCCAAAAATGGCACAGTCAATGGAAACATGTGGCAGAAACTGCCGGTAGCCACTCTCGAAAAACTCTTTTATAGATGTTGGAGCATTCATAGATCAAATATAAATATAATCTATTGTGTACTTGACACACATTAGAAATTTTTCTTAATATTGTATCTGCCATATGCTTTTTATGCATCATTATCTGCTTCCGGTTATACCAGCTTCCCTGAATAATATTTTATAATTATATATCATCATGCATACTTTTTCTTATTTCCGTAGGGCTGCTTTGCTTCTGCTTTGCCCAACCGTAGCATTCGGCCTGTGGTCGTACATGTACAAACCTGAAGATACACCGCCGCAGGTTCCGGAAGAAAACCGGTTTACCAAAGTAGTGCTTGCCCAAAAACTGGATGAACCCATGGAACTGGCTGTTTTTAAAGATGGCCGGGTACTGTTTATCGAGCGGAAAGGGAATGTGAAACTATACAATCCTACGACTGAGCAGGTTAAAGTGGTAGCTAAAATTCCGGTCAGCACCAAATACATTTTTAAAGATGGCAACCAGTCGGAAGCGGAAGATGGCTTGCTGGGGCTGGCCTTAGACCCTCAGTATGAGAAAAACAACTGGATCTACCTGTATTATTCGCCTGCCGGAGATGAACCTAAGAATATTCTTACCCGCTACGAATTCCGGGGCGACGAACTAGTAATGGATTCAAAGAAAGTAATCTTAGAAGTGCCTGTTCAGCGGGAACAATGCTGCCATACAGGCGGATCGATTGCCTTTGACGGCAAAGGAAATCTATATGTTTCTACCGGCGATAATACCAGCCCCAGAGCCACTGGTTATGCCCCTCTGGATGAACGTCCGGGAAGAAGTCCCTGGGATGCCCAGAAATCTTCCGGCAATACAAACGACCTGAGAGGCAAGATTATCCGTATTCATCCGGAAGCTGATGGGACCTATACTATTCCTGAGGGCAATCTTTTTCCGAAAGGAACCCCTAAAACCCGGCCTGAAATTTACACTATGGGCCACCGCAATCCCTACCGGATTTCCGTAGACAAAAAAACTGGATTCGTGTATTGGGGAGATGTGGGTCCGGATTCTGGGGTAGATTCCCTTTACAGGGGTCCGCAGGCCGTGGACGAATTTAACCAAGCCAGAAAAGCCGGTAATTACGGATGGCCATATTTTGTAGGAAACAATAAAGCCTACTGGGATTTTGATTTCTCTACCGGCAAGCCAGGCACTCAATTCGACCCAGCTAAGCCAATCAACAATTCCCCCAACAACACCGGCCTTACCGAACTTCCACCAGCCCAGAGAGCCATGGTCTGGTATCCAGCCACTGAATCTATTCTTTTTCCAATGCTGGGAACTGGTGGCAGAAGTGCCATGGCCGGACCAGTGTATTACAAAGAAGACTTCAAGAATGCCAAACGTCCTTTTCCGGATTATTATAATGGCAAATTGTTCATTTACGAATGGATGAGAGGATGGATCATGGCTGTTACACTGGATTCCGATGGCAACTACCTGCGGATGGAGCGTTTTATGCCCAGCTACAAGTTTAGCAATCCTATTGAACTGGAATTTGGCCCGGAAGGAGATATGTATATGCTGGAATACGGCACCGGCTGGTTTCAGGAAAATGACGATGCCAGGCTGGTTCGCATTGAATACAATGGCGGCAACCGCAAACCGATTGTACAAATGTCGGTAGATAAAAAATTAGGTGCTACGCCGCTCGCCGTTCAGTTTTCATCCGAAGGTACGCAGGATTTTGATAAAGATGCCCTGACATATGAATGGAAAATAACAGACAAGGCCGGAGCCGTGGTTAAAACCTTTATGGAAGCTAACCCTGCCTTTACCTTTGATAAACCAGGCGTATATCAGACCATACTCACAGTAACTGATGCGCAGGGAGAGAAATCTACCGCTCAAACGGAAATCAAAGCCGGAAATGAAGCCCCTACCTTGTCTTTCGAAAGGGGAAAAGGCAACAAAACTTTCTATTTCCCCAATCAATCCTTTACCTATGAAGTAAAGGTGAATGACAAAGAAGATGGCAGTCTGGAAAATGGTAAAATCTCTCCATCACAGGTAGCCCTCACCATAGATTATCTGAAAGAAGGCTTTGATCAGGCAGAAATTGCCCAGGGACACCGCACCGCAGATGCCTCTGTTACCTTTGCTTCCGGCAAAAAACTTATGGAAGCAAGTGATTGCAAATCTTGCCATATGCTTGATAAAAAATCAGCAGGCCCCAGCTATATTTCGGTGGCTAAAAAGTACAAAAATGATCCGGAGGCCGTAAACAAATTGGCTACTAAGGTCATACAAGGGGGTGGCGGTGTATGGGGAGATGCCGTCATGACAGCCCATCCACAACTCTCCCTGAGTGATGCCAAAGACATCATTCAATATGTACTGAGCCTGGATGTGGAGAAAAAACCAGTAGTGAATCTACCCTTGAAAGGCACGTATACCACCAAAGTCCCTGAGAATGCTGGCGACCAGGGCGTGTTTATTGTAAGAGCCGCCTATACCGATAAAGGGGCCAATGGGGTGCCACCAGCCAAAGCGGAAGAAGTACTGGTATTGCGTAATCCGAAAGTAACGGCTGCCACCGCAGATAAAACGCAAGGCATTCAAAAATTTAAAATACCTGGGTTTCCGGTTGAGATGGTCATTGTGATGGGTGCAGGCGGCCATGTGGGGTTCAGCAAAACCGACTTAACTAATATCAATCAGATCGAGTTTACTGTGGCAGCGCCCAAAGACCAGCTCAATGCCGCAGGGGGTACAATAGAAATCCGTCTGGATTCACCTACCGGCCAGCTGATCGGCGAAACTTCCCAAATTATTAACACCAACACACCAGTAATGAGCACACCGCCACAACAGGTAAAAGCAAAATTAACTAATGTGAGTGGCGTACATGATGTATACTATGTATTCAAAAACGAAAAGGTAAAAAATCAGCCCTTGTTTGTTTTATATACGCTTCAATACCATAACAATACCAACGGATCTGCCGCTGCAGGTGAGTAAAGCTTATCCCTGCCCTATTTCTGCTTCATCCATAAGATGCAGAAATAGGGCCACTTTTCTATTTTCTTCCTAATCTTTAAACTTCTTATACCATGCAATCATCCCGTCGTGAATTTTTACAAAAAGTAGGTGTAGGTGCTGCCGGCCTCGGTCTTACAGCCCTTTGGCCCGAATTATTGAATGCACAGCCTGCCGATAAAAAACTGTTTTTTGATATATCTCTGGCCGAATTTTCCCTGGCAGGTTTGCTGATGGGCGGCAAAATGACCAACATGGAGTTTCCGGCTATGGCCAAAAACGACTTTGAGATCAGCAATGTAGAATATGTATCCATGTTTTTTCAGGACAAAGCCAAAGACCAGGCCTACCTGAAAGAACTCAAGCAGCGCACCGATGACTTAGGCGTTAAGAATGTGCTCATTATGGTAGATAGTGAAGGCGATCTGGGTAGCCCGGATGCTGCTGAACGAAATAAAGCCGTTGAAAATCATTATAAGTGGGTAGATGCCGCCAAGTTCCTAGGGTGTTATGCCATCCGGGTGAATCTGAACGGGAAAGGAACGGATGAAGAGGTTGCCAAAGCTGCTATTGAAGGATATGGCAAACTGGTAGACTATGGCAAAAAGAATAAAATGGCCATCATTGTAGAAAATCATTTTGGTCCTTCTACCAACCCAGATTGGCTGGTAGGGGTGATGAAAAAAGTAAAAAATCCCTATGCTGGCGTACTGCCTGATTTTGGCAATTTCATTAGAAGAACAGAACCGGAAGCACAAACCATAGAAGCTTTTATGAAAACCAAAGTGATTGCCGAGTATGATAAATATGAGGGTGTGAAGAAATTGATGCCTTATACCAAAGGTGTAAGTGCCAAAACCCATGTGTTCGACGACAAAGGCAACGATACAGAAACCGATTTCACCAGAATGTTAAAAATTATTAAAGAGTCTGGGTTTAAGGGGTATATAGGAATAGAATATGAAGGGGCTTTTATCAAGCAAATGTCAGGCGGTAAAGGAAATTACTTGAGCGAATATGAAGGTATTATGGCTACCAAACGCCTGCTGGAAAAAGTCGGCGCATCCCTCGATTAGCCGGTTAGTACAATAATTACTCTACAGGAAAATACAGAAAATTTGTACCTTTACTCTATGCGCTAATTACTTAGTTCAGATAGCTTAACAAATAATACCCTCTGAAAGAAGCGGGAAAGAGGTGAAAACTGTACACCCAAATTTTATTTCATGAATTTTTCCCCTCTCGCCCACTTTTATTTTTATAATGGAGTACCTGTAAAGGGGGAGTTAATTTATATCCCCCTTTATTATTCCTATTAATAGTAAAATAGGGCAAGAGGGGAAGATAATAATTTGATCACTTTCCCCTCTTGTCCACATAAACAGTTACAATAAAAGGGCGAATAAATTAACTATCATAAAACCGGATCACTTGGCTTTTCTCTTGCTGAGAAATTCCTTTTGCAGGTTGTTAATGGCTGCTTGATAGCCCTTTTGATCAATAAAAACAGCCGGATTATAGCTCTGATTTGGTTTGTGTTTGCTATGAAGACTAAATTGACTTGTATGCGAGGACAGCCAAATATCAAAGGAGAGCTTTTTCATCTCATTTAGGGTGTAGGCATAATCTTTTGCAATATCTGGGTACTCAGGTATTTGGGTAAAGTCTTTGTCTGTAACGATCGTAGGCATATTGGCTATCAACACCCGGTAAGTGCGCTGATCATCTTTTACATTGAAGAGAAAACTACAAGAACCTTTCGTATGACCCGGATGATCAAGCATGACAAGCTGCATATCGCCGAGTGTGACAGTATCCCCATCTTGCAATAAACGCTCTGCCTGTAAAGGCTCAAAGGTACTTGTTTGGCCTCCCAAGGCGTAATCCGACTTGCCCCCATCTTCCAATACGGCTGCATCTTTTGCATTGATCATCATTTGGGCCCGGGTTATTTTTTTGATAGCCGCCATGGCTCCCAGGTGATCATAGTGGGCTTGAGTGGTTAACAGGATTTTGATAGCTGAAAACTGAAAGCCTAATGATTCAATACTGGCTTTAATCAGTGGCTGTGAAGAGGCAAGTCCGGTATTGATAAGAATACTTCCTTCTGGAGTTGTAATCAGGTAACAGGCTAAGTCATACGTACCTACATAATAGAGGTTACCGGCAATTTGAAAAGGTGGGTAAGGGGTAGACCATTCTCTAGGGGTGGATTTAGGTTCTATGACTTGTTGAGCGAGTGCTTCAAAGCAGAGAATCGAAAGATTTATAAATAGTATTAGTGTTTTTAACATCTTTTCGGGTTGATATACTCTTTTTGCCCCAACTTAATTAAAAAATCTTCTTTATGTGTGATTTTTATTCGGCTTTGTACATAGGGGTGGTCAAAATAATTCCCCCTTTCAGGTAACTCATCAACAATAGCGGGAAAAATCACATTTAAATTTTCTTCTTGGCTTCTGTCCGAAAAGGAGGCCTAACAATGTTTGTCATACCCATTTTGGATTTAGCATTATGTCCAATGAGTCAAGGGTATTAACATACACAATTCTATTTGCAAGGCAGCCTTTTTGGGAGATTGACTTACTACTTGACGGGCAATCTATTGCTATCAACCAAACAGCACTGGTCGACAGGCCCCTTCCTTTATTAGTCCTTGTTACTACTATTCAAAAAAATACTTTCTTTGCCAGGAGCTATTTTATTATATAAAGCTTTGATTTAAAGGAATTAAAGCACGATTTTATTGCTACCTTGATGTAGTATTTTGCCCTTACCTGTGTGAACCCTATTATTTACCTAGTCTATGCAACTACCAGAAGATAATTTAATTAAAGATTCTTTCCAGGAGTTCTCCCGGGAAGAGCTCCTGGAAGAAATTATTCGCTTGAAAAAAGCCCTTACCAAAGCAGAAGAACAAAAAGAGCTGATCCTGAAAGCCACCAATGATGCCGTCTATGAATGGGATTTGCTTTCAGGCCACCTTTCCTGGAGTGAAGGCTTTCTTACGCTCATAGGATATGATCGGGCATCTATTGCACATACGATTGATTTCTGGTCCTCTCATTTGCATCCCGAAGAAAAACAGCGAGTAGAGGCAAGTCTGGAAGCTCTATTTCAGACCGGAGGAAGCCATTGGCAAGAAGAGTACAGGTTCCGCAGAAAGGATGGTTCCTATGCCTATGTGCTGGAGCGAGGGTATGTCGTGTATGATTCCCAAAACAAAGCAGTTCGCATGGTAGGAGCCATACAGGATGTCTCTAAGCATAAGCAAGCAGAACTGGCTAAAGAAATTATCTCCAAAGAATATACCTTCTTAGTCAATGAAATTCCTATCCTTGTGTTCAGTAATGCATCTGATGGAGGGGCTGACTTTGTGAATCGGCAATGGCTAGTCTATACAGGTTTATCCATGGAGCAAATCTTAGGCGATGGATGGACAAAAGCGCTTCATCCTCAAGATGTAGTGCCCACCTTACAGGCTCGGCAAAGGGCAGTGACTAATGGAACTAGCTACCAGATCCAGCTCCGATTGCGCCGCAAGGATGGAATCTATCGGTGGTTTCAAGTAGATGTATTACCCTACAAGGATCAGGATGGCAGTATTCTCAAGTGGTTTGGTACCTATACTGATATAGAAGAGGTAAAACAAAGCCAAAGTATGCTAGAAGCTACCTTAGAGGAGCTCCATGAGAAGAATTTTGAGCTTGATCAGTTTGTTTACAAAACTTCCCATGATTTACGGGCTCCCCTAACATCTATCCTGGGCTTAGTCACCATAATCCGAGGGGAAAAGGAGGAAAAGACCAAAATGGCGTATGTGGAATTAATAGAAGGAAGAGTGCTAAAATTAGATGCCTTTATTAAGTCGATGCTGGCATATTCTAGAAATGCACGTACGCCAGTTAAAGAAGAACACATCCACTTTCCCACCCTTATTGAGGAATGTTTAGCAGAACTCTCAAGCCCTACAGGAGTGGAGCGGCTCAAACTTTCTACCCATCTGGATGGAGAAATCTTTTACTCAGACGCTTTCAGGCTGAAAATGATTTTTTCCAATTTACTCTCAAATGCCATCAAGTATCAGGACTTTTCAAAAGATGAGAGTTTTTTAAAGATTACAATTGACATTTCCCCTTCTCAAGGGAGAATAATCTTTGAGGATAATGGAGTAGGAGTGAAAGAAGCTTATCAAGGCAATTTATTTGATATGTTTTTTAGAGCCACCGACCAATCAGAAGGATCAGGCTTAGGTCTTTATATTGTCAAACAAGCAGTAAACGTCTTGCAAGGAAGTATTACCCTTAAAAGCCAGTTTAGAAAAGGAACCTTTTTTTCGCTGACCTTGCCCAATAGGGTTCCATTATGAATGATAAGTACAGAAGAGATAGGATAATTAATATTAATTAGATTTGGAAAGTTTAAAACAATTACCCCTTCTGAGAAACTAAATAAGCAATCTTTCTTCATGATCTATCCTCAAGTTTTTCTTCTATACAAGTGTCAAAAAAACAAGGAGCCTAATTATATAAATTTTCTAGCTTTCATTTTATAAAAGATTATTTTTTTTGACAAGCAGGATTGCATAAGTTAAGACCTTTCAATAAAGAGTAACTAAAATTCAAGTAAATTAAATTGAAGTCCTATCTGAACACCTACAAAGTTAAAAGGAAGTGGAGAATTAAAACTCTTACGTGGTTTAGTTACATCTAA
>NZ_JAUKPO010000036.1 GCF_030503435.1 Rhodocytophaga aerolata | reverse complement strand
GGGATGGTTGAGAAATATTGGGCATAGCCTACCTGGTTCAGGTACTTATGCCCTGAAATCAATAGAAATCAGCATGAATAAAATAACCGGGAGTTTCGTTAAGGCAAACTATATGTTGGGAACGCCCATATATACTTCAATTACCCGTGGAGTTACGGACACAATCCGGATGGCGCCATAGAAATTTTTATTTTCTTCTATCAGTTCAATTCTGTACAGGAAAATATCTCCGGCCTGATAACTAGCTTCCATTTCGATGGAACTTTGCCAGTTAGTTTCAAACAGTTGTGGTCTTTCTTTTACCCAACCTTCGATGGTTTTGATGGAGTAAGCAGTTTTATAAAAGTATACTGGTTTCATGCTCACGTCTCTATGATCTAGTTCTTCCCACATTGTCACTGCTGCTTCTAGCTTGTTATGGTGGTAAAGAGAAAAATCGGCAGAAAGGGTGTTTTGCGGATGCGTATTATTCAGATAGTAAATACTGTGCAAAGCGCCATTGCTTGTTTTCATAACTGTCGGTATCTTCTCTGGATTTGTACCTGCCGCATAGACAGGCCAGGTGATTTTCCAGGCAAGGCATTTCATGGTAGCAAAAAGCGGGTTTGAAGGAATAAAGGTTTGCTTGATAATAGTAGGATATGGCACCTCCTGTTCATTGGGTGCCTTATAACCGCCTATACTTCCGTTTCCCTGATCAGCAATGGTGGTGTTTGCCAGGGGCTTCACTTCCTGATGTGTAAAAACATCTTCCTGGCAACCAGAAAAAGCAATTACGAATACAGAACAAAAAAAATAA
This sequence comes from Rhodocytophaga aerolata, assembly GCF_030503435.1. Taxonomy (GTDB): domain Bacteria; phylum Bacteroidota; class Bacteroidia; order Cytophagales; family 172606-1; genus Rhodocytophaga; species Rhodocytophaga aerolata. The sequence goes on along the minus strand of NZ_JAUKPO010000036.1, from coordinate 68,999 downwards.
AATGTTACTAATTTTAAGTTATACATGATTGAAAAGGGGTTTGTTGTTACCTGCTTTACTCAAGGCTATTGGGCTTGTACCTTGTGATGACAAAGGTAAAAGGAACAGGTTTTTAGCAGTAACACGGATCTCCCATTGTATAGCGTTTGTGTAACATTCAGTGGTTGTTCACCTATATTTTGAATTAAATATCTGATTATAAGAAACTTATCATTCAACCCAGGTGAACATATAAAAGCAGATTTATGCAGGTTGCTTTGCATACTCGGATGGAAGCACGCCGAATTGCTCTTTAAAGCATTTAGAAAAATAAGAAAGATGGTTAAATCCAGACTGGTAGGCAGCCTCTGCTATCTGGATGCCGGGTTGCCTGAGCAGATGGGCGGCTTTTTTGAGCCGGATAGAACGAATAAAATCATTTGCGGACTGATTGGTTAAGGCTTTTAGTTTACGATGAAGTTGCATCCGGCTCATGCCTATTTCTTTTTGGAGCACTTCTACCGAAAAACTTTCATCCTGGATGTGTGCTTCCACAATGTGGATTATCCGCTCTATAAATGCTGCTTGCCGGTCAGGAACAGCGGCAGGTTGCGGCATCAACCCCTGGCTGTATTTTTTCTGTAAGAGGCTGCGCTGGGTAAGCAAGCTGCTGATCCCGGCCATCAGTTCGCCTATGACAAAAGGTTTCACCAGGTATTGTTCAGCTCCTCCCAGAAACCCTTCCGTTTTAGAGGCCACATCGTCTTTGGCTGTGAGCATAACCACCGGAATATGACTGGTGAGCTCATCTTCTTTCAAATGCCGGGTAAGCGTGACGCCATCCATTACAGGCATCATAATATCGGTAATGATCAGATCGGGTATAATTTTTCTGGCAAGCGTTAGGGCCTCATCCCCTTGGTTGGCCAGCACAACCTGATAACTTTTGGCTAATTGCTGCTGAAGGTAGTGCCTGAGCTCGGCATGGTCTTCTACCAGCAAAATAGTCGGTTTCGCCTCTGAAGCAGCGCTGGTTTCTTCCATAGGCAGGTGGCCTATATGCGCTACTTGCAGGATAGTTTCGTTTAATCCGAGGCTAGTGGGCGTTTCTGCCTGAGGCAGAGAATCTACCAACACTTGCTCATAGGCCAGGGGTAGTTTTACTATAAACGAACTGCCCTTGGTATAGCTGCTATCCAGATGAATAGAACCCTTGCATAACTCTACCAGTTCTTTGGTAAGTGCCAGGCCAATGCCTGTACCTTCAAAAGCCCTGGTTTGCGAACTGTCAATCTGGTAAAAACGGTCGAAAATTTTCGATTGCAGGTGCTCCGGAATGCCAAGTCCTGTATCCGCAACAGTAATCTTTAGCAGATGTCCGGGTTCTATGGCCGCATGAATAGATACTTCGCCGCCAGGAGGCGTAAACTTGATAGCATTAGATAACAGGTTATAGACAATCTTTTCCAGTTTATCCGGGTCAAACGGAACGATCAGTTGCTGGTCTTCCAGGGTAATGTGGTAGGTTATTTGTTTACTTTCTGCCAAGGCTACAAATAGATTTGCCGTGCTGGAGAGAAATTGAATAATGTTTCCTTTTTTCAGGTTCATTTCCAGCATGCCTACTTCGGCTTTGGCCAGGTCCAGCAGTTGATTCACCAGCCGCAACAAGCGGTGGGCATTCCGTTCCATCATCACCATTTCCTGAAAAGAAATTTCTTCTTCTTTTTTTTGAAGCGGAGCCATTATCAGATGAAGGGGCGTGCGGAACTCATGCGAAATATTAGCAAAAAACTGCGATTTCATTGCGTCTAGTTTTTTTATATGTTCGGCTTCCAGTTGCATTTTTTGCGCTTCCTTTGCCTGTTCTTCTGCCTGTGCCTTTGCTATTTTACTACTGCAAATGGCAGCTATGGTTTGCAAGGCTTCCAGGTGATGGGGCTTAAAAAAGCCTTTTTCGGGATGCTCAGAATCTATCACCCCGATTACTTTGTCTTCAAAAAATATGGGCACGGCCAGCTCAGCAGACCGCTGCTCATCATCTACAATGTAGCGGGCATCCTGGGAAGTATCCTGTATCATTTCTGCCTTCCCTGACAAAGCTACACTGCCCACTATGCCCTGCCCAAGCGGTATCACAATGGGCGATAAGATGGCGTATTCGTCCGGGTTTTTGGTTCCATATGCTGCTTTTTGTACCAGTGCGTGTTGCTGCTCATCCACTAAGTAGATAACACAATCTACAAGTCCTAGGCGGGAAATACAATTTTTGGCGATATCCCATAGAATTTCATCTACCGTATTTTTACCGTAGAGAGAGGTAGCAAAATAATGGATAATCTCGTCTATGCTCTGCCGGATTTGCAGGTTTTGCGAAAGATGGTATTGCTCGTTTTCCAGAGATAGTTTCAGGTTGAGCTGTTGTAATTTATAGCGGTTGAAAAGCAAAAAAGCAATGAGTCCACCCATTAGTAATACGATACTTAAGCCGAGAATGAACATATCTTTAAGCTTTAACGAGGTTTGCTGGGTGGCCAGGCGAAGGTTTTGCAGGCTTATTTCTTTTTCTTTTTGCTCTGTCTGATACCTGGCCTGCATGTCGGAGATCTTTGCCCGTAAATCAGCTGACTGCAAGCTGTCATCGAGTTGTGTATAGGCTTTTTGAACGGCCAGGGCTTTTTCAGTCTGTCCAAGGGCAGCATAGAGCAGGGGTAAACTACCCAGGGCATTTTTCTTTAATCTTCTTGAATCTATCGTTTGGGCTAGTTCCAATGCTTTTTCTGCATAGGTTAAAGCTTTCATAAACTCTCCGCGCTCGGCATACAGGCTGCTAAACTCCAGGTACGAAATACTCATGTTGCGCTGGTTGTTATTCTTCCGATCAATAGATAGAGATTTCTCATAATAAGAAAGGGCTTTACTGTATTCTTTTCTGCTGCGGTAAATCATCCCTATGTTGTGGAACGTGTTGCCCATGCCTACCTCATTTTTTTGTTTGGTATCAATTTCCAGGGATTTCAGGTGATACTTTAAAGCTTCTTCATAGCTGTGTGTATCAAAATACACATTGCCCATATTTCCATAGATAGCCGCTTGCTGGGGCAGATATGTGTGTTCTTTGGCAATATGCTCTGCCAGCAGGTACGATTGGATGCTTTCTTTATAAAGATTGAGGTAGCGGTTGATTACCCCCAGCGTAATATACATACTACATATTTCCTTCGGCTCATTTTGTTGCTGGAAAATAGTAAGTGCCTGGTTGGCAGAGGCGAGCGCTTCCGGGTAATCTCCTTTTTCGGCATAAATACGGGCTAATACTTTATGTGCTTTAGCCTGCCCGAAAATGTTTGCCTCTTGCCGGGCATATTTTAAGGCTGCACTGGCTAGCACTAGGGCTTGTTCTGGCTGTGAACTCAGGATTTCTTGTGCTTTACCTAGCTGTGCCTCCAGGCTATCGGGTAAAGCGGTGACTTGTGCAGGCAATGCATCCAACGAAATAAAAAGGAAGCATAGGAAGAAAATACAGGCAGGCTTCATATAGGATAGTCAGCTAGCGGTGGACAGAATGAAGAAGCAGAAAAGACTGTTTAGCGTATGTGCTTTTTTTGCTCAATATACTATAAATGCTTGAAAGACATCACATTAATTTATTTATAGGCTTCTTTTTACCTTTTCCCCTTTAATAATCTACCTGGAACAGGGTATGTGCAGACTTACACTAGCCGGGGCGTATACAATTGAATGTACATAATCTGCGGCTTGTGTACCAAAGATATCATACAGGAAAGGCTAAGATTTTTTGTTACAGCTATGGATGCGCTGCAAAAGAACTGGTACTTTTCTGAGTATGGTACATGTAGGATTTATGGCAGGCTATTGTAGGGGCTGCGCTGTTCAGGCAGGCAAATAAGGCTGAAAAATGGAGGGGACACCAGCCATGCCTGTACATGCAAAAGAGCGGCAATCAATTTCCTGGAGGGGATGCTTGAACTGCCGCTCTTTTAAGAGCTTTCTACCAAGTTAGCTATGATGCAAAAATGTGGGTTTCCCCCTTTTCTCTGTATCATCTCAGGTAAGTGAGCAAAAAGTGTTCTATACTCTTTGACAAGTACGAGGCACTTTTATATGCCTTCCCGGTAAGAAGACCTTATTGCTTTGGGTAGATAGGCCTTTAGCCAATTTGCCTCAATCCACACTTTCCCAGTTTTTAAAATTGCAGAGGTTACTCTTTATTTCAATCATTGGTAGAGGCAGATTCCTACAGCTAAGCAGGCTTGAAACCTTGAACTAAAAAGCTTGTATCTTTCCGCTGACAACTAGATAAATATCGAAATTAATTTTCTCAGATGCAAGCATTATCGCAGTTTTTTTCAATGTAATTCACCCGTTTCCTGAGCTTACTTTGCCCTAGCTGGTAACCCAAAAATCTACCTTCCAGCTAACTTCAGCCAAGACAGTTCATGGGTAGAATGGTGTATAACTTTGGCTATAATAGTACTGATAATGGTCACAGCTAAACAGCAGCGTGACATTAGGCGTCAGCTATGAGTATTGGCTGCCCGCTGATTGTTTTTAGCCGATGTTGGCAACCGTTTTTTTCTAAGGGCAATTAGTAAGAATATCATCTAGCTTTGGGTCCTGTTCATTTCTATACGCCCAAAATTCAAATCCATTCACATCTTTATTACTTAGCAATGCCCTCTTTAAGGCACAATAGTCTGAAAGACTGTTATTAACTTCAATCCATACTGATCCTACTTTTTCTAAATTTTGTAGTCCGTCTAAGCTTGTTAGGCTTTGATTACTTGTAATCTCTAATACTGTACCTATTTCTTTTAAGAACTTCAAGCCGGAAAGACTTTCTAGATTTTTATTAGCATCTATTTTTGTAGACGCTCCAATCTTTACTAATTTGTCCATTCCTTCCAAGGAGATTAAAGCATTATTGTTGTTTACAACAAATTCTCCACTTATCACTTCTAAATTGCTAAGCCCATCCATAGACCTCAAACTAGGGTTGTTGGAGATATTCAAAGCACCATAAGGAGTATGGGAACTCATTGCAGCATCGCCAATATGTTTTAATTTTTCTAATCCTTTAAAGGAAGTTAGTCCCGGATTTTGCCAAATGAAAACATACCAGCCAACTTTTTTAAGGCTATTAAATTCAAGAGCTGTTAACTGAGAATTGCCATTTTCAATAACTCGTAGCCTACCTTTAATTTCTCTTATTTTGCTGAGTGCTTTAACAGATTGCAAACTTGGGTTTGATTCTATATCTAAACTTTCTTCAATCACTTCCAGATTATTCAACCCTTCTAGATCGGCCAAAGCAGCATTGTTACCAATGGATAAAGAACCTAAGCTATTAATGCCCTCTAGCCCCTTTAGAGATCTCAAAGAATTATTGGACGAAATCACTGCCCCCTGTCCGACTTTCTTGAGGTTGGCAAGCCCCTGCAGGGATTCAAGTCCACTATTCTCATAAAAGCTCAAAAAGCTACCTACCTCTTGTAAATTAGAAAGCGCTATCTCTTTTAGTCTGTCGTTTCCCCTTATGTGCAAGTTTCCACCGACTAAAGCAAGATTGTCTAGACCTATCAATGTTTCCAACTGTGAATTTGTACGAATATGTACATACTTTGAGACCTTGATAATATTGTTTAAACCGCTTAAATCATAAATATCTGTAGCCCTATGTTCATTTGTATCATTCCCAATAACCAATCTTCCTTGGATGCTTATTTGCTTTTTATTCCGATTGACTTTGACAAATTCATTTACTTCTACCTGACTTTTTAATACGACATCTCCATTGTATGAATAATTATCCAATATTTCCTCCCTTTTACAGGCTATAAATAAAAAGAAAATTACTAGGTAAATTAATTTTTTCATTAGTAGTATCTATGGTTGCCAACGGAACATGACTAACTGACGCCGAGCCTAGTTGCTGTGGGTCTGCGCCTGAGCAGGCCGGTGGAAAGCTTAGTTAATGTTAGCACACGTCCTTATTTCTTTCATTTAAATCATCTAAGTATTCTTGGGCAACCAATTTGATATCTGCATCAAAGTGTCGTAAACATTCCTTAATGATCTCCCATGCAGTTTGATTGTCTTTAGCGAGCCATCTTAAGTTAGTTAATGTTTTCTCAACCATGTCAGTAAAGTCGCCATACTTCTTATTATAAGAAGTGTTTGCCCATTGCTCTTTTCTATAATCAAATCTGCATACGCTAGCCAATAATTGTATCATTGTTTCTTTATTTACTTCAGCAATCTCTGGGTGATTGAAGAGTATATCTTGTATCTTGTAAATTATCCAGCTTCTTTTATATGCTTCTTCTTTGTCTACTTGCTCCATCCCCTCTAACATTCTATCTAGTAAATCACAGAATAGTTCATTAATTATTAAGTCTTCTATTTTATTCTCTAAAGGATTAAGCATGGTTATCACAATCATCCAAAAGCAAATCTTATCATAATCCTTCTCATCAATGGACTCTTTCAAATCACTAACTAAATATTTACTAAAACTCGCCTTATCCTCATTATAAATCTTCTCAAATTCATTATGGTGATCGTATGAAAGTTTGTCTATATAGAGTTGTTCTATTTTTTCTATATACATATCATCCTAATAAAATATTTTGATGTGTGCTAACATGTGTATACACACAACTTCATCAATCAAGTTAGGTGTATTTTTTTATATCTACTACTTCCTGCCGGGCTTTTCAAACAGGATTTTATAGTGTAGCCTATAGATTGAATGCCGTAATTCAGGCAAGGGAAGCCTCCTTTGTTGGCACTAACAAAGGTGCTTCCCTCCCATCCTTTTCTACTCTCTTTTGCTCTACCGCTAATTGGAATCCATCAATTCAGGCCCGTTTAGAGTTATTCCAAGCCTGTGTCTAGTCTATCCGTGTATTGATTCTTCGTATAAAATAAGCTCCCTAGTCACAGGTTTACGTAAACCGTTACCCCGTGTATGTTCGTGGATACTTATGAATACACACCTACAGCACCAACTATATTTGTAATCTGGTGGTCAAGAAAAGAGTAAGCTACCCGGATGCAAAGGTGGGCACACGTTCATTTTATCAACTCATGAAAGGCTTTAGTGTATATTCTTTCCGGCACTGCAATCATGCACTGGAATGTACCTTGTAGAATGGTCCGGTAAACAAAGGAAAGTAGGTCTTTTAAACAAAGTCCTGCGCTTGCCCGCCTGCTACCTTTGTCTTACCAAAAACACATAAACCATGAGACAAACGAATTATCAAGGAGCCTTACAGAATCCGGTAGGGTCAGGGTTTAACACCACCTCCACGGCCAGTGATGTGATCAAAGGTATTGACCTGACAGGCAAAATTGCCATTGTGACCGGGGGTAATACAGGCATTGGCCTGGAAACAACCAGGGTTCTTGCCGCAGCCGGAGCCACGGTCATAGTACCCTCCAGAGACATGGAGAAAGCAAAAAAGAATCTGCAAGGTATGCCTAATATAGAATTAGACTCAATGGATCTGATAGAACCTGCCTCCATTGATGGGTTTGCTGAAAAATTTTTAGCTTCCGGCAGACCGCTTCATCTGCTGATCAACAATGCGGGCATTATGTGGGTGCCCTTACGCAGGAACAGCCGCGGCATGGAATCGCAGCTGGCCATTAACTACCTGGGGCAGTTTCAACTGGTGGCCCGACTATGGCCGGCACTCAAAAAAGCCAATGGGGCAAGAGTTATTAATGTCTCTTCCCAAGGACATCAATTTGCACCTTTCCATTTCGATGACCCCCATTTTCTTCATCGCCAGTATGACACGCTACAAGCCTACGGGCAATCTAAAACGGCGAGTAATCTATTTGCCCTTGAGCTGGACAATCGCAGCAAAGCCTTTGGCATCAGGGCTTCCTCCCTGCATCCGGGTTCTATCGGCGGAACGGAACTGGGCAGGGAAGCACCCCTGGAGTTGTTTCAGCAAATGGGCTTTTTGGATGCAGAAGGAAACATGTTGCCGGAAGTATTGGCTTCACTCAAAACTATTCCTCAGGGTGCTGCTACTACGGTTTGGGCGGCTACCAGTCCCTTGCTCAACAACATCGGAGGCGTGTACTGCGAAGATGCAGAAGTTGCCACAATAGCCACCTCACCGGGCACAGGTGGCGTTATGGCCTATTCACTGGATGAAGCGAATGCAAAACGTTTGTGGCACTTAAGTGAGCAACTGACGGGCATCCCATTTGAGACTACCTGATTTTCTGTATATTAAGTAAGCAGCCCGATGTACTTTTACTAGCAAAAGAGGTACTTGTTAAAAATGATACATGGAATTTTATTCTTCCCATTCGCTTAAATAGTAATTTAGTAAACGGCAGAAGCACAGTTGTTACCTCATACGCCATGGAACATATATCTAAATACCTGACACCGGAAATCAAACTTTCTTGTTACGAGGATAAATTCTTTAAATCAGAAATTGTCTTTGATCACCATATGCTCATCTGGTTTATTTCCGGAGAAACAAAAATTGTGCAGGCAGAGGCAACCCATCACTTTAAAACCGGCGATATTTTTCTAATTCCGAGAAATAAGCCGGCCACTATAATTAATTATCCCAAAGATGGCTTGCCCCATAAAACGGTGGTGATGCTGCTTACCACACACATTCTGCGAGGTTTTTATAGCAGCATAGTAGAGAAAGCGAAGCCTGTGCCCCATCCAACCATTCGCACTTTTCACAATCATCCTTTACTGGAAAGCTGCCTGGCTTCGCTCATCCCCTACTTTGATCTGACAGAACCTATCCCGGAAAAGTTAGCTTTGCTAAAAATTACCGAAGCCATAAGCATCTTGCGGGTCATTGATCCGGCTATTGATGGGATGCTGGCCAACTTTGACGACCCGCACAAAGTAGAGTTAGTAGGCTTTATGGAAAAAAACTACATGTTCAATATGCCCACCGAAAAGTTTGGGTATCTGACAGGCAGAAGCCTGACCACTTTTAAGCGGGACTTTAAAAAAGCCTTTAACACCACGCCGCAACGGTGGCTTACGCAGAAACGCCTGGAATTAGCCCATTATGAGCTTTCTGAGAAGAAAAGAAAGCCGATTGACGTATGTTATGAAACAGGTTTTGAAAACCTTTCTCATTTTTCTTTTGCCTTCAAAAAACACTTCGGTTATCCGCCTACAGACTTACTTGAGCAAAAGGCAGGCCGCCAGCCTCACACACAAAAAGATGGCTCTCCGCAGATGAATCAGCTAAAAATATAGGCAGAAAATGGCCATCTGGTATCAAGCTTTTTCATTGGAGCCATTAACTTGCAAGCAATGGCAAAGAACTTTGAATATACAACCCTGGCCCACCGCTATACCGCCAGATTTCCCCTGCTTACCTATGTAGGCACGCAAGCAAACTTCTGGATACTGGCTAACCTGTTGCTTATAGCTATTATCGGTTTGCATTCCCGCATTATCAGCCAGGCGTTGAATATACCTTTAACCGGCAGATTCCTGCCCATGCTCACAATGGCTGTCTTACTAGGGATTGTGTATGGGGTAAGCCTTGGGCTACTGGGCTACTATCTCGAAAGTACCGTGTTCAGGAAAGTGTCGCTTGGGAAAATCATCCTGTTCAAAGCGCTCGGATCGCTGGGGCTGCTTACGCTTCTTTTATGGCTCTTGCGCTTCGTTTTCTTCGATTTATTTATTCTGCCCTCGCTGTATATACCAGGCATCCGGCTCAACGAGGCATCATGGATGTATTTGTTCTATCTGCTGCTGATCTATTACTTTTTTATGAATCTGGTGATCAGTTTTATCAACCAGGTGAATAAAAAATATGGACCGGGTGTTCTTTTGCCTTTGCTGCTGGGAAGATACCGCCATCCTAAAGAAGAAGAAAGAATTTTTATGTTCATGGATTTAAAATCTTCCACCGCTACTGCTGAAAAATTAGGCCATATCCGCTACAGTTCCTTTATCAGAGACTGTTTTGCCGATATCAACGGGGTGCTGTTTGCCTACCGGGCCCAGGTATACCAGTATGTGGGCGATGAAATTGTGGTCACCTGGCCGGAGCGGGAAGGGCTCAAGAACCACTTCTGCATTCGCTTTTATTTTGCTTGTAAAAAACAGTTTGAGGCCCGGGCCGCCCATTATATGGCTACGTATGGGTTTCTGCCGGAATTTAAAGCAGGGCTACATACAGGCAAAGTTACAGCAGTGGAAATTGGCGAAATCAAACGGGATATTGCCTACCATGGCGATACCTTGAATACAGCCGCCAGAATTCAAAGCGTATGCAATGAGTACAACAAAAGCCTGCTTGTTTCAGAATACTTAGTAAACAAACTTGCATTACACCGCGGCATGAAAACAGAGGCCCTGGGCATGATTGGGCTGAGAGGCAAAGCGGCAAAAGTAGGCATTGTAAGCGTAGCGTGCATGGAGGACGAAGTAGACCAATAAACTTAAAGGGGTGAATGTTGCTGGAGAAACTAGTCAACTCAGAAAAGCTTATCTTTATAGGCTTTGGTAACGGCCTCTGTTTTGGAGTGGACATGCAGCTTTTCATATATTTTTTTAATATGCGAGCGTACCGTCTCCAGGGATATAAATAACTGACCGGCAATCATCTTATAGCTGTATCCATTAACCAGCCACTGCAGTACTTCTTTTTCGCGGTCACTAAGCTGATAATCTTTTTTTTGCTCAATCACCGGTGCATGCGCAAAGAGCTGGAGCACCTGCCTGGCTACAGAGGCAGTCATGGCGGCTCCTCCCTGATACACATCCTGCAGGTATTCCAGTAATTTGGCAGGCGGTGTCTTCTTTAACAAATACCCATCAGCCCCGGCTTTCATGGCATCAAATACAGTCTGGTTATCATCAAACACGGTGAGCATGACTACTTTTACTTCCGGAAATTGATTTTTGATCAGCTTCAAGCCTGCCAGGCCGCCTACCCCGGGCATGTTTATATCCATTAACACGACATCTGGTTTTAACAGGGCTACCTCTTCTACTACGTTATTGCAATTGGGAAAAGCCCCTGCCACCATAAACCCCTCTGAGCCGCCCATCAGCATGCTAAGTCCTTCGCGCAGGGGCTTGTTATCTTCATATAAGAGTAGTTTAATCATCGTATTGCCGTGTTTTATGTGTATTAAAATGCATTACCCGTTAACAGGGGCCTTTAGCGTAATGGTTGTACCGGAACCTTTGGCAGACACGATCTGTAAATTTCCATGTATGGCTGTTGCCCGCGCCTGCATGTTGAGCAATCCATTTCCTTGGCTCACCTGGTTCTTATCAAAGCCTTCTCCATCATCCCGGATTTCTAGCAGGAGCTGCTTTTTTTGTATGTTCAAACAGACCCGGATAGACTGACACCGGGCATACTTGCCTGCATTATTAACCGCTTCTTTAAAAATCATAAAGCAATTGTGCTTGAGAGCCAAAGGCAGCCGCAGGGAAGAAGCTCCCTCTTCCACTTCTAAAGTGAAAGGAATGCCTTTGGGTTCCAGGGTTTCCGCGCAAAAGCTTCGCATCCGTGCTACCAGGTTTTGTGCCGCATCATTCAAGGGATTAACCGACCAGACAATATCATCCATGGTTTCCATCATCCGCTGGGCGTACTCACTTATTTTCTCCAGATGCCCTTCTGTCTGCCCCGTATTCTTTCCCATCTGCTGGCGGGCCATAGCCGATAAAATCGTGATGGTGCTCAGGGTGGAACCCATATCATCATGCAGGTCCCGCGAGATCTGCACACGCATATTCTGTAAAGCAAGCATGCGGTCAATACGTATGCGGTAAATGCCTATGCCAACGCCTGCCAAGCCCAGGATTACTAAACCCCTGAACCACCATGTTTTCCAGAATGGCTGCGCTACATGTATGGCCAGGGTTGATTCGTGGAGCGTACTCATTCCATCATTCCGCTGGGCTTTCACTTTAAAGCGGTAGCTGCCTCCTTCTATGTTGGTGTAATTCGCAAACCTGTTTACCCCTGCACGTACCCACTCTTGGTCGATGCCCTCTAACTGGTAAAAGTAGCTGATCTGCTTGTCGTCATAATAGCTCAGCGAGGCAAATTCAATAGTGAAAAAGTTCTCCTTGTAGCCTAACCGCAGGCTGCTATCTTTGGCCATGGCGGAATCCAGGCGAATGGGCTTATCCATCACTTTTACGCCTGTAATCAGCACATCAGCAGGTGGGGTATGGTCCTGGAGGCTATCTGGATGAAAATAGAAAAAGCCATTCATCGTGCCTAACACTATCCGGCCATCGGGCAAGCGATAGGAGGCATTGAAGAGAAAAGGGGTGTTAGAAAGGCCATCTCTGCTGCTGAACGTGGTAAGTCGGTGTGTTTGGGGGTTCCACCGGCTTAGGCCATTCTGAGGCGTAACATAGAAATCTCCATTTTTTACCGGAATAACATTGATCAGTGCATTGGCTGGTAAGCCTTCGGAAGTAGTAAAGGTAGTGCCGGTTTTATGGGTAGTGTTTAGCAGGTGCAGCCCAGCAATGGTAGAAACAGCCAGCGTAGTGCTGTCCACCCACTGCATATCGCCCACCTGGTTGCTGAGCAGGGCATAGGGCTTGGAGGATGTGTGGTAATGTTCCACCACGGTTGCCGTTTGTTTATGGAGCTTAAACACACCTCCTGCCGAAGTAGCTATCCATACATAGGCGGCTTGCTGCGGGAGAATACGCAGTACCCGTCCCAGCGTATGGGAGAGTTGATCTAAGGGGAGCCTGGTAACTTTATGGGTAAGCGGATTAAAGGTAAATACCTGCCCTTGTTCTGAACCCAGCCAAAGTATTCCGCTGGCATCTAAAACAGCTTCTCTGATCGTTTGCCCGGCAAGTGCCGGGGGATGAATATAGCTGATGCGGCCATCCTGTTCTAGTGCTACCAGCGTCCCTTCCTGGCTTCCGGCCCACACGGTGCCGTTAGTATCTTGCACCAGGCACCACAGCGGCAAAGCAACATTGGCTGTACGTACAGGCCGGGTAACGGGCTTGAATTGGCTATCATACCTAAGCATCCCTCCGTTGAGCGTGCTCACCCACAGTTCTCCCTGCTGCGTCCGGATAAAATCTGTAGGGATAATTCCCTCTGAAGGAGTAGCGGTAGAACTGGGAATAGTGACTGAAAAAAAGCGTTGTTTACCCGGATTGAAATAATACATCCCCTTGTCGGTGCCTACCCATACGGTTCCTTCCCTGTCTTCGGCCAAAGCAAAGATGCGGTTATAGTCTATGCCGTAGCGGGAAGCAGGTTGTGCAGGAATCATCTCAAAGCCTGCAGTGCCAGGGTATCGAGCCAGTAGTTTTTCACTTCCCGCCCAAAAGATGCCTCTGCTGTCGTTGAGGTATACATAGGCTTCCCTGCTTTTCCAGGGCGCCAGTAAGGAAGCATAGGCACTGTCCGGATTGGGAAATGTGGGTGTTTGGGGCAGGGTAACAAACGCTTGTTGATCTGCTTTGTAAACAAAGGCTTGTTTGCCTTTGCCGGTAAGTAGCCAGATTTGTTTTTTTTCATCTTCAACGAAATAGCGCCTGGCGGATGCTTCTTCCTGCGTATACTTTGGCACCCGGATTCTGGTGAATTGATGTGTCTGCGGATTCAGTTGCGTGACTGTATGGGCGGATGCTATCCAGAGGGTTCCGCGGCTGTCTTCAAAAAGGGATTCTATGATATCGGATGCCAGGCTGTTGGGTGAGTATGGATTGTGACGGAAATGGATGAATTGGCGGCCATCATACCGCTGCAATCCATTGTTGGTCCCCACCCACAAGAATCCTTTTCTGTCCTGTAAAATAGAAAGCACATCATTACTGGCTAACCCATCCTCCTGGTCCAAATGCATATAAGTATAGGCAGATTCTTGTGCAGATACGGTGGCTGCATGGCCCATGGCCATAACAACTATCACTAGCCGGAGGATCAAAAGAATAGCTTGTCTTGGGGGCATACGCTCAAATTGTATTCAAGTTACTCAGGAAATAGCAATCCGGAAAACACTATCCCCAATATCCCCCTTTTATGGGATGCCTGGCTGCTCAGGCTGCCTGTATTTCACCCTAAGATGCGATTGAATACGGTGTACCGGCTTGCGACCTTTGTATTAGTTCTTAACACGTATCAACTGTAAAACACATGAAAAAAATATTTCACCTTATACTGACAAGTCTGCTGCTAAATATATCCCTGCTGGCAGTTGCCCAACAAGATCCTGCCAAACAAATAGATACCTTTATCCGGGAGGCAATGGGGCAACATCATATTCCGGGTTTGGCCTATGCGGTGGTAAAAGACGGTAAAATTATTCATCAGGGAAACTACGGAATGGCTAATCTGTCCTGGAACATGCCGGTGGATAGTGAAACGGCTTTTCAAACGGCTTCCTGCTCAAAGCTTTTTGCAGCTTTATTGCTGGGCAGGTTATTTGAAGAAAAACTTCTTTTGCCCGAACAGAAACTAAAAGAGCTACTGGATAGTATTCCACCGCAGTGGAACGAGATTACCATTAAACAGCTTGCCTCCCATCAGTCAGGAATCGCCATGGCGGATTTCAGCAAAGCTTCCAACTCAAAAGAAGCCCTGGAACTGGCTAAAAAGCAGGAAATGACCCATGAACCCGGCACCCGTTCCTTTTATGTAAGCTCCGACTACTGGGTACTGCAATACATCATTGAGCAACGGACAGGTAAGCCTTATTTCGAGGCCCTCAAACAATATGTACTTGAGCCTTTGGGTATGCAGCATACGTATGTGAATAATAATACGGACAATGGCATTCGCACCCAACACATTATTCCCAAAGAAGCAGCTGTATATGCCTATCAGGAAAATGGCTATGTGGTAAGTGATATGCAGTTTGGCAAAACAGGTTATACGGCAGGTGGCCTGTATACCTCTATAACCGATATGGCTAAAATAGCGCAGGTATTAGATAAGGGAACGTTTTTAAAGCTCGAGACTCAGCAGTTGCTCTTAACCCCTGTCGCATTAAAGAAGGAAGGAAATGGCACTTTCGGCATTGGCTTTATTGCACAAGATTACCAGGGACATAAGGTATCCGGACACAGCGGAGGGCCTGCTTTAGCCGATTTTGTTCACTTCGATAAGCAAAAACTCACCTTTATTGTCCTTACCAACCAGCGGGGATTTCCGCCCTACCTATCTTTTACCCTGGCAAGCTTTTTTATAGAAGGGCTACAAAAGCCGGTGTTACCAAAGCATATGTAAGCTGGAACTGGGGAAGAGGTATATGTGTAAATCCCTCACCTAAAGTCTGAATAAGAAGGATGTTCTGCAAGCAGGGCATCCCCTTTTTATTTGTATAGATTGCACCATTTGAGTAAGCAGTGAAAAGCCTGTTGTTCTGGTAACTGTGTATAAATAGCCGATGTGCTATACTACCCCAAAACTACCTTGGCTACTAGCTTCGCTAATGAAACAGGTTCCGATACAAGTTATTTGCCTGTGGGCTGGGCCATGGCAATCAGGATAGCACCCACCGTCATGAGCAGGGCTCCAAGGATGATCTGCCAGTTTACCTTCTCTTTTAAAAATAAAACAGCAAAGATAATAGCAAATACTAGTGAAACTCTTTCCAAAGGAGACACTTTGGAGGCATCTCCTAATTTAAGTGCGCGAAACGTGAGCAATGAGGAAATACAGGTAAGCACCCCTGCCAGGATAAGAAACAGCCAGGTACGCTTTTCAATGCGCATCACTTCCCGCAGGTTGCCTTGCCAGGCTACCAGTCCCCAGGAGATCAGCAGGATCAAAACAGATTGAATAGCAAATCCAAGACTAGAATCTATGTTCTTAATACCGGCTTTTGACAAAGTAACCACCACGGCAGCTGTTAAAGCCGCTAAAAGAGCCAAGACAATCCACATAAAGTTGATGAGTAAACAGGTCTTACGCGGCTTGCGGGTGTTAGGTTACTCCTGAGCGTAGATTTGAAAAAAAGCCCTACATGTATCTCGCCTTCTAATGCTTCTTTTCAAAGGGCTTTGCTGCGTTGATCTCAGAGAAAGTGTATTTCTTCTATAGGCAAACAACCTAACTAGCCTTACAAAAATAGCTAATCCCTGCTTATCAATCACTGACGCTTTTTCAACTTAGGTAATTCGTTTAATTTCGCATTAAAAAAATGCACAGCCAACCTGCTTACCTGTTCATGTACCCGGACTCTGCTTACAGACGCATCATCCAAAAAATAGGTAGGTGCACCTTGTTTAAGATCATCATTAGCCTCATTTAACATGACATAGTGCCCGGTTTTTCCTGTAAACTCATAATACTCTGAACCAGCAATGAGCTTGTGAAAATGCCTGGCGTTTGTTTCTACAGGCGCAATACTGTCGCTTTGTGCGCCAATAATGTAGAGCGGCCGGTTGATCTCTTTCACTTGTTGTTGATCAATGAAACCTGCCCCCAACGCTGGCGAAAGAGCTAGAAATGCTTGTATGCGGGTATCTTTTAATGGCCGGGCCTGCTTTATGCCTTCCAGTAAGGTGCTATCTTCGAGATACCGAGAAAGACCAGGAAATTCTGGCAACTCCAGCTCTTTGTAGCCTGTGCTTTTGTGATAAGTAACCAATGCATCATACGCAAGCACCCCACCGGCCAGGGCAATAACCGTGTAGCCGCCAAATGAAAAGCCTGTTGCCCCAATCCGTTGCCGGTCGATAACAGCGCTGAATTCCTTATCTTCCAGCAAAGCGGTTAAGGCAAAGCTGATATCGAGTGGACGTTCCCATGGGTTAAGAAACTCTAGTGGTATTTTATTATCATAGGTATTGCCCCAATGGTCCACAGCAGCCACCATAAACCCATGTTCTGCTAATGCTTGAGCAAGCCACTCCAAGGTGAGCCGGCCACCGCCTGTACCATGCGAAAGCAGGATCAGGGGTAATCTGGCGGAGGGTAAGCGGCCATTGCGTACGGTATGCTTTCGCCTAAAGGGACCCGCTACCCGATCACTCGCTTTCAAAGAATCTCCGGTTGGATACCATACCTCTGTTACCACGGGGCGGTTACGGGTCAAGTCTTTAAACGTTAAGGTGCGTTGCCCAATAGTTTCTGCCGGCTTGGGCTGCGTAAAGCTATAAAAGGGCAAAAGAAGCAATAGAACAATTACTATAGGTCTGTACATGGCTATAAGAGATGAACCATAAAGCTATTGGTTCTCTGTCTTAAAAAGATTGACAAATGTCAATAAATTACCTCTTCGATTTTAAGCGGCTAAGCGTTTCCTTGGAAATCCCTAAATAATCGGCGATGATTTTAGCAGGCAAACGTTGCAGCATTTGCGGATGCTGCTGCATAAGGGAATCATAGCGGGCCTTAGCGTCCATGGTGATAAAGCTTTCGATACGCTCGATAGAGGCAATATAATCCAGTTCTATGCCTTTACGGTCCATAGTCTCCCAGCCTGGTACCTCTTGGTAGAGCCGTTGCCGGTCAGTGTTGCTGAGCATGAGTAAGTGGGAAGCTTCAAGGGTTTGAATGGCTGCCTGGGAAGGTTGCTGTAAGATAAAACTGGGAAAAGCCGTGCCCATGCGACCTTCGAATATGAGGAACCGGGTGGATTCGCTGCCATCCTCCGTGGTTAGAAAAACCCGCAGGCAGCCTTTTACTACAAAATATATATACTTGGCAGTGTTGCCTTTCTGCAATAGTATCTGGTTACGTTTGGTAACTAAGGGTTTGAAACAATTGCCGACTAGTTGCTCTTGTTGGGAAGAAAGGATGATCTTCCCTTCCAGGTATTTTTTTAAAGCCGGATGCATAGGACGGTACTATTATAGTAAAATGAAGAGTTGCAGGCCACTCCCCTACTCCTGCCCGCTTAGGCTACGTTACCAAAGCTTTGCCTTGCTTGTCAGCCTGTCTTTGGTTTGATGATCTCCTTTCCCGAATTGACAACTTTGTATAAGCCGGCATATGCGTATACCTGCGGAAGCATCTAACGAACACTTTCAAGGGTAAGGATAAGTGATATGTAGCTGATGATCAAATAAACCTACTTGCCAATACCTTTTAAAGGAAGTTTAGTTGGAATTGGTTGCCCTCGTATTAGCCGCACGTCTGGACTTGATCTGCTGTGCTTTTTCTTTGCTTACGCCAAACACTTTTCCTTGCGTGGCATCTTCCATAAACTTCTCTACATATTGCCCGCTGAGCTGGTCAGTATCCCCGTACTTTTTCCTGAGCCCAGACAACTGCCCATGCAATTGCTTTCTTACTTTGGCATAGGCCGGATCGTTGTAGACATTTTTCAGCTCTAAGGGATCTTTTTTCCGGTCGATCAGCTCCCACTGATCTTCCACATAATAGTAATGAATTAACTTGTAATCCTTTGTTACAATGGCATAATGCCGGTTTACCATGTGCTCTGCCGGATACTCATAGTAATGGTAATATACAGCCTTTCTTGTCCATTTTTGAGGTTCCCCTTTCAGCAACGGAAGCAGGCTTTCTCCCTGCATATCGGAAGGAACTTTTACACCGGCAGCCTCCAGGAAAGTAGGGGCAAAATCCAGGTTCTGAACCAGTTCATCTGAGCGGCTTCCCGGCTTTATTTTCCCCGGCCATGAGATCAGCAGCGGAGTTTTAAAGGATTCATCATAGATAAAGCGCTTATCAAACCAGCCATGCTCCCCCAGATAAAAGCCCTGGTCTGAAGTATAGACAATAATGGTATTCTCCATCAGGTTATTTTCTTCCAGATAATCCAATACCCTTCCTACATTTTCATCAACGGCCTGGATGGTGCCCAGATAATCCTGCATATAACGCTGATACTTCCACTGCATCTTCTCTTTATCGCTCATGGCAGGATAGGCTTTTTTGAAATCCTGATTGATTTTGGAATAGGCTTTGCGAAAGTTTTCACCTTGTGAAGGAGTAAAACGGCCCATTTCATAGGCATACCGGGCTTTGTCAAAGCCAATTTCTGCAATACCCAGCTCATCCATCACCTCGGGAAAGACTTTGTTATCACCAGCCCAGGCCATGTGGTGCAAGATATTCATCTCTGCTTCCAAGGCCGGGGAGGTTCTGCCGGAATAGTCATCAAATAGGGTTTTAGGCTCCGGGAAAGTCTTGGTAGTAAAGTCTGTCAGATGCCGCTCGGCCATGAGCCAGGAACGGTGAGGCGCTTTGTGCAGGTACATTAATAGAAACGGCTGCTCTGGCTTGCGCTCTTTCTGCAGCCACTCCAGGGTCATATCTGTGATAATATCCGTCACATAGCCTTCCACTTTAATATTGCCCTCCTTTTTGGTGATGAAGTCGGGATTATAATATGCTCCCTGGTCGGGTAAAATCTTAAACTGATCAAATCCTTTGGGACTATTGCCAAAGTGCAGTTTGCCAAACATAGCCGTCTGGTACCCTGCCTGCTGCAGGATCTGGGGAAAGGTGATGTTAGTGGTATCAAAGGGGAAATGGTTGTCTACTTTTCCGTTGATATGGGTATGCTTGCCTGTCAAAATTGTTGCCCGGGAAGGGGCGCAGATGGAATTGGTAACCGAAGCCTGTGTAAAAAGCATCCCATTTTTGGCAATCCGGTCAATGTTGGGTGTGTTAATTAAGCGGGTATCATAGGCCGAAATCGCCTGATAGGCATGATCATCGGACATAATGAAGATGATATTGGGCCGGTCTGTGGTTGCTTTTTGCTGGCAGAAGGCCACATGTATCCCAAGCAACAAGATCAAAGGCAGGAGTAAAGCTTGTTTTATCACAGTTACAGGTTTATGGGTGGTTAAATAACAGACAAGCTTCTTCTTTGAAAAAGCCGGCACTCAAAAAAAATAGATGGCTTAAAGATAAAATAAATCCTTGTAAATTCTATGAAGAGCCGCACATACACCCTCCGTATGTTTTGTTCTAACGTACTCTCCTCTCCATACCTGAAAAAAGAATACGAAAAGAAATAGCGAGTTATTTCAAATGAAGGTATAGCTCCGGGTTAACCGTAGTAGTAATTTCTGCCCTTTACGATACGTCTGCAAACCGTATGGTTGTCACTAAATGTTTTCTTTTACCCTTCGCAGCTAGCAGGCTTGTTAAACCTGTATTGTTAAATCTATAAGGTCATCTCCTTTTTTCCTGATCAAAAAATTAGTTCATGCGGGCTTAGGGGTAGGCTTTCTTTTTCTTGTCTTAGTAGTAAAATGCCCCTTATGTATACGAAAGCTAGTACCCTATATATCGTTTGCTGCTAGGGCTTTATGAAACTACTTAGCTACAAAATTTTATTTTCAGCCCAACAGAACTTAATCATAACTTATGCGCCATGCCAGGGCTGGTATCTGGTATACTTACTAACCACCATTTTATTAACAACCTATGAAATATTTCCTCTTACCTCTGTTCATGTTCATCGTTTTCTCGGCTAGCGGGCAAACCTATAAACCTTTTAAAGTCAATCTTTCCGTAGGCTATGCCCAGCCTCTGGTAACGGGTATCTCTGGAGGTGTCTTGTTTGCCCTGGAACCCAAATATGGAATAACTGACCACCTGGATGTGGGCGTTCGCCTGGAAGGGGCCTTAGTAGCCCGGGGAGTTACCGTCAATGGCCGTACTTCTACAGGGGAGGTAAATTATCTGGGTTCCTACCTGCTGACAGGCAACTATGTATTTGGCAAAACCAAGACACGGCCCTTTATAGGGCTTGGTGGCGGACTTTACCGGATTACCTCCAGTGGGCTTATAGAAATAACCGACGGCCAATCCTGGGAAGAAGTTACCCTCACAGCAGCCAACAAATGGGGAGCCCTGCTGCGGGCAGGTATCAAAGCCGGACACTTTTTGGTTAGTGTAGAATATAATGCCGTTCCGGCTTCCATAGCCCATTTGGGAAGCAGCAGGCTTAAGAGCCGAAATGACTATCTGGGCATTAAAGTAGGCTTTGACATTGGTGGAGGTAAACGTAAACTGGGTTCTGAATAACGCCCGGTTCGTAAAATACATAGATTTATCAGAGGGTAGTTATCCTACCCATTCATTCCCATACCTGCATTTGGGTTTTATGCCTGGTAGCTTTTGTGCAAAAAACAGGAGGCCTGATATACTTTCAGTTCCTCCTGTTTTATGGAAAATCCAAAAAACAACTAAGTATTCCAACATAGAGCTATTCTACTAGAAAATCGTATGTAAAAGCCAGTAAAGGGAGAGGTAATGCAGCTACCGGAATGGATTACTTTCAATCAACCTGCCAACAGAGTACTTATACGCTTCTACAAGCTGGCATGCCCGGCTAAAAAGCATCTGCACCTGCCTGGGCAACCTGCTGATCTTGCTCGCCGGACCCTCCACTCACCCCTATGGCACCCACGACCTTACCTTCTTTTGTCAGGGGAATACCTCCGGCAAAGATCATGATGCGGCCATTGTTGGAAGCATGAATGCCATAAAACTGCCCACCGGGTTGAGCATTTTCCCCTAATTGTTTGGTAGAAATGTCAAAGGCACGGGAGGTAAAAGCCTTGTTGATCGAGATATCAATACTGCCTACCCAGGCTCCATCCATGCGGACATGGGCTACTAAATTACCTCCTGCATCCACGATGGCTATATTCATTGGTTGACCTACTTGTCCGGCTTTCTCTTCAGCAGCGGCAATTACTCTTCTGGCATCCTGTAGTGTAATCATTCTTAGTTTTTGGTTTAGTGGTTAGGCCGTTAAGCTATGCTACTGCTATAACTCCTCTTTCGGGGCCTATCAGATTTGTTTTAGCAGGTACGGGTTAATTAGCTAAAAGATTCCTTTCTGATCGATTTTTCTTCTCCTTTATTTTTCTCAGGCTATGGCAAGCACCAGTAAGCGTGTCGTTCTGGTTACAGATTCTTATTTTGTAAGGTAGAAGGAATGCCCATCCAATGTTCGTAAGTGCATTTTTCTTGTTAATATCTATCCGGAACTAGACGTGAGCGTTTTGAAATTAGCGAACAGGTAGGTAGCTTCCCCTTAAAGCCCAAGACTGATTAACTTCTCCAAGGTGAGTGGTTTCTCGATATATCCGGCTATGGCATAGCGGCTGGCTTTTTCTACATCCGCAGGATTGGTAGAGCTAGTCAGCAAATAGATCCTGGTAATCTGCGGATTTAAGCCCCATCGTTGATCAAGGGCTTCTAAAAACTCAAAGCCGTTCATAACCGGCATATTGATGTCAAGCAGAATCAGGTCCGGACAGCAGGCATCCTTCCCTTGATAATCCTTTTGGCAGCTTCGCTCAATTAGCTCCAGTGCCTGCCGGCCATTCTCAGCCGTATAGATGCCTTGGGTTATGCCTGCTTTTTTCATCAGTATCTGAGCAATGAAGACACAGGTAGCATCATCATCTACGAGAATGGTCTTGTATAATTTTTTCATAAAGCAGATCCATGCTAGGTGTACCTATAAATGTATTAATTATGGGCCTATACTACCAATAAATTATACCTAACCCTCTCCGGCCCGGTAAACTAGTATAGAAGTATGTCTCATAAGCCCTATACTCTTGACTCAAGCAATTTGCCTTTTTCCTGTGCTGTCCTCTCTAGTTACTTTGTTTTATGCTTACCCTGCCTGCTTTTGATGAACTTACAGAGTATGAACAAAATGGATTGTTAATCCTGGAGCCGGACAGAGAAAGCAGCAGCCTCCCCTTTTTCTACTTAGTCCCCATCATATCCATTATACCGGGAAGGTGAGTAACACTACTCTCCAAGTATATTGTTGCTGAATGTATAATCAACTTTTGTGTTCTCGCTTTGCTTGCTTAGTTTACTTTTGTAAGCATCAGCAGCCTGAAATCCATTACCTGCGAGCCTGGTATGTGCAGGGCTTGTAAGGTTATGTACCCTCTGCCTTTTTCTAAGTGAATGCTGCCCATTTTCATAGGAATAAATTCTTGTTCATAGGATTCCATTCTTTCTACTCGGTCGTTTTCTTTGCCGATAAGCTTGGGTTCCTGCGCCTGCGTAATTTTACCCTCTATCCTATCTTGGCCAAAGGATACTTGCAAGGTAGACCCTACATCCTTTTCCGGGCAGGTATAGTATATTTCTACCTGGTAATCGCCCGTTGTTAGTACCTCTACCTCCCATGTAAGGCGGTCATCCGGACTTTTCCAGTTGGTAAAAAAAGAACTATTGGGGTATTTGTTAGACCTTACTATCCTTCCATGTGCTTTGCCGTCCCGGGCAGGCAGCTGGGTATAGGGAAAACCAGCATGCCCCACGGGCAATGGGCGGTTATCAACCGATATGTTTTTGAGCATTTCCCCTTTCCAGCTTTCTACAGCTGTCGTTAACTGATTGGCGATCTCTGGTTGGCTATCCGATATATCCTTCTCTTGTCCTGGATCATTTTTAATATCATAAAGTTTGCCTTGATCATCTAAGCGGTATTGCCCTTTTCTGACACTGACCCGGCCATCCCAATGAGCGAAAAGCAGGCGTTCATCCGGGGAATGTGTTTGGTTAAGCAACAGGGGTTTCAAACTTATGCCATCCAAAGGTTTTTCTGTGTGATAAGGGATACCTGCTAAATCTGCCAAGGTAGGAAACAGATCTATGGCAGCGGCTATTTGCTCAATTTGGGTGCCCGCTTTTATGGCAGCAGGCCAGCGGATGATTAAGGGAGAGCGGATACCTCCTTCATCTGTTGAGCCTTTACGGCCCTTCATGCCCCCATTCCACCGCCAGCCATTGGGGCCATTGTCACTCAAATAAACGACGATGGTGTTTTGTTCCAGGTTTACCTCTTTTAGTTTGCTCAGGATGCGTCCTACGTTCCAATCCAAATTTTCACACATGGCCAGGGCTGCTCTGGTAAAATCAGTATCCTCTGCCTCCGGATCATCGGCCCGCATTTTGAGTGGCTTATCTTTAAACGCATTCCACCACCGGTCAGGCACCTGCATGGGGGAATGGGGCGTGTTATACGGAACATAGAGGAAAAAAGGCTTATTTTTGTTTCCTTCAATAAAGCTTATCGCTTTTTCTGTCAAATCATCTGCTATAAATCCGTTTCCCTTTACCAGTTTTCCATTGTGTTCCAGCAAAGGGCTGAAATAGTTTCCCCAATGCCCGGAGCAAAAGCCGTAAAACTCATCAAATCCTCTTCCGTTGGGGTGGTAGGGGTATTGCATGCCATTGTGCCATTTTCCGAATGCAGCCGTGGCATATCCTGCCTTTTTGAAAATCTGGGCAATAGTGGTTTCGTCCAGGTTTATACGTTCGCCTCCTTCCGAGGTGCTGTATACGCCGCAGCGGGGATGATAGCGGCCAGTCAAAAACTCGGCACGGGTAGGAGAACAAACCGGGCTTACATAGAACTGGGTAAACTGCACACCCTTTGTGGCCAGAAGATCTATGTTGGGTGTTTGTAAATTTTTATTCCCGCTAAGACTTAAATCACCCCATCCCTGGTCGTCTGACATAAGAATGATGATATTTGGCTGTTGAATAGTAGCTTCATGTGCTATTCTTTTCCTGCCACCATCACAGGAAAACATAGCTGCCACAAGGAGCAGGAGACAAATCAGATAAGGTAAGGATCTCATCAAGCTGTTTTACGAATAATTACCTGTGGAGTACGTTTTTATGCGGGTTAGATCGAATCAGTTATTTTGTAAATAGGTATCCAAATCTAGCACCTTAATTTTAGATTTTGTGGGAGATAGTTCTTGCCATATCCAGTTATAATGATCCACCACTTGCTTTGCCGTTAACCCGGGCCGGTCTGCCGTTGTGTGACCATTGGAGATGACCGTTACCGGAAAGTCGTTGCTCAGCGCTGACTTAACGGTGGCATCCACACAAAAATCGCTTGCACAACCAGTAATAACCACCTCTTCCAAGGAAAGAGCCTGGAGTAGCCCTTTCAAGTTTGTCTGATAGAAAGCATCGTTAGCGGTTTTGGCCATAATCAGGTCACTGCTTTGCACGTCCAGTTGGGAGAGCAGTTCCCATCCCTCCGTGAAGGGAATATAACAGTTTTCTCTAGTGCCATCATGCTGTATGTAGATTATCTTATCTCCCTTTGCCCGGAAGCTAGCCGCTAGCCGGTTGATCCGTTGAATGACTCCAGATGAGTCAAATCGTTGGAGGGTAGCAGGAAAAGACTCTTTTTGCATATCTATCACAAGTAATACTCTCATGTTCGGTTTATTTTATTTTGTCAAGTCTGTTTGCCTGTCTTGATGTTGGCTTCTGCTTCTTTTGAAGCAGGTTTCTTCCGGCTCATGACCAACCTGGCAAAGCGCCAGAAACTTTCTATCTAGCACACAACGTGCCATAAGCTACAGGCAAGGGGCGTAGCCGTTTTATGTTGGTAGATGTTTATCAGTTGCTTTTAGGCTTGCCGCAAAATCTTTTCCATCTTCTTACCTTTGGCCAGTTCGTCTACGAGCTTGTCTAAATACCTGACGTGTCTGGTTAAAGGATGCTCAATATCTTCTATCCGGTAGCCACAAATGGTTCCCCTAATCAAGTGTGCATTTGGGTTTACTGTGGCCATCTGGAAGAATGTTTCAAAAGTTACTTTCCCCTCAATCAGCTCTTGTATTTTTTTGTCGTCAAAGCCTGTCAGCCAGGCTATCACCTGATGCAACTCTTCTTTGGTCCTGCCTTTGCTTTCCACTTTTTTGAGGTAGTGCGGATATACAGAAGAGAACGTCATTTTTGCCATTCTTGCCTCGTGTTCGGGTGTTATGTTCATGCTTTATAGGCTTGTTAGTAGGTAGTATCACTTGGGGTAATGCAATAAAAATACGGATCAATTTCCCTTCTTTACCTTCCCTTACAGTCATTGATTCTACATTGATAGATCATTAGGTAGTTAAATCAATCATCCCTGTCAGGCAATTAGGGAAGGAAATTTTTAAGTCATAAAGGCAATTCCTCTACCTGTTTGTTTCCCAAAAAGCTACTTCTCCGTTCATCTGATCCTGACAGGCTTGTTTTACGCTTCATTCAACTGTAGCTTGTTCATCCATAGATCATCCTGATTTATGGAATTAACATTCGTTTTTCTGTTTTTCCTGCATGTCTATCCCTAGCTAAAGCATCAGTTTATCTTTGACAATGAAAAGCTGAAAAGAATGCTACTATGCAAAAGTCCTACGCAACATCCATTGCGTAGGACTATCTGAGCGAAAAGTCACACTTTTGGTAACCTAAGAATTAACTAAAAATGCGGTCTACTGAACGTCTTTCATCCCATTCTTTTGTAGGGGCAAAAAAGGTCTTATCTCTTGGATGCAAATGTTGTTTGACTACATCTTCATTGAGCTCTATACCTAATCCGGGTGCAGAAAGTGGCACAGTAGCATAGCCTTTGGTTATTAATTGCCGGCCATCGGTGGTTTTTACTAAACTTTCCCACCAGGGAACATCTACCGAATGGTGCTCTAAGGAGAGGAAATTTTGAGTAGCCGCTGCACAATGGACACAAGCCATAAAGGAAACAGGTGTTCCGGCTTGGTGCATGGCCATAGCTATGCCATTTTCTTCTGCATAATCACCAATCCGTTTGGTCTCCAACAGCCCACCCGAACTGGCTAAATCCGGGTGAATAATATCCACAGCCCGTGCATCGATCAAGGGCTTAAAATATTTGAGCAGATAGATATCTTCTCCGGTAGTTGTAGGCGTTTCCAGCGCATCAGAGATGGTCTTCCATTGGCTGGTTAATTCCCAGGAAACCAGATCTTCCAGCCAGGCTAAGCGGTATTTTTCTACGGCTTTTCCTAACCGGATTCCATTATTCATATCAAAATGGCCATAATGATCGGTAGAAATAGGAATATCATAGCCTATCAGTTTACGGGTGCTATCCACGATGGCAGCCAGTTCCTCCAGGCCTTTGTCTGTAATTTGTATCTGCGTGAAGGGGTGTAAGGTATTGGCATAGGACATAGGGTTGGTCTGGTCTCCCCACTGCGCAAGATCGCCCTTGCTGTTCTCCCAGGGTTTGGCATTCACCAGGGTTTCTGGCTTCCCTTTTAACTCTGCAATGGACAGATCCATTTTAAGCCATGTATAGCCTTGATCATTGATGCGGTAGTTGATCAGCTTTTTTTGCTCTTCCACAGAACCAGCTTCAGGTGTATCGGCATATAACCTGACCTTATCCCGGTAGCGGCCCCCTAGCAACTGCCAGGCAGGTACATTGTAGGCTTTGCCGCATAAATCCCAAAGGGCCATCTCTACGGCACATACACCGCCTGCTTGCCGGCTTTGCCCCCCAAACTGACGAATGGTCTTGAATATCAATTCCACATTACAAGGGTTAGCTCCTAGTATGCGGCTTTTTAGAAAAAGGGCATAGCGCACATCAGCCGCATCCCTGACTTCTCCCAAGCCATAGATACCTTGGTTAGTATCAATCCGGATAATAGCCGTGCCACCCATGACATTGGTTAATGCATAGCGCATATCGGTAATTTTCAGCTCCGAAGGGCTGGAAGCGCGTTTCACCTTAGAGGTAGTCTGCGCCAGGGTATCTTCTATGGAAGCTGCCATAAAACCACCCAAGGCAATACCGCCAAGTGCCGTTTTTTTCAGGAAATCCCTGCGCTTATCTGTAGTTTGCGGATGATTGATTTCCTGCTGACGGGCAGCTGCATCGGCTATTTCCTGTTTTTTGTTCTGGGCAATAATTTGTTGTAAAATACTTTTCATTTGGATGAAAGGATTGGGGTAAATAATTAGTGAAAAATTAATTAATAACTAACAGCAGCTGCAGCCATTGTACTAATTTGGCTGCTTTGGAAGGCTGTCAGCATTAGAAAGCAAGCAAAAAATTCTTATAGAATCCTTCTTTCACTCATAAGAGCCTGTTTGCAACAAAATACCCTCATCATATAAATATTTTTTATACGTATCTTGAGAAAACAAGGGATACTCGAATTCCTGGAGGCTTTACAAGGCTCCGGCTAAGCCTGTAAGCTATTGCTGAACTTATTTATTATCAACAAAAGCAAGCTTGCCGGTAATGGTATTTCCCTTTTCAGACAACTTCCTAAAAGTCTTATGGGCATCGATACAAAAATAGGGACAAGAGAGGAAGGACGCCTGTTAACGCAGGAAGCGATAACTTATACCTTTCCCTTTTGCCCTTATCAAACACAATGAACTTTTTAGAATAGCTTAACTGGCATACCTTAAAGCTAACCTGCCTCCCCGTCCAGTTGCCTCATATTATCATCAAGCCTCAAATCAATCATCAGGTGGTTAGGATCAATACCGCCGCGTTGAGGCTTTCGGGGCACAATCACTTGTATGGTCTGCTCACCAGACTGGATACGGTGCATCCGAAGGTAGAGCGGCTCGTCTAGCCCTTTTCCTTCTTCATATATGCCCACTTCCAGCCAGTCATTCATCGGTACCTGCTTTTCATACCCCGTACGATCCACTACCACCTTTTGAGCCTGCACCTTCAGTGTTACCTGCCAGTTTCCCCCATCCGTTTGCTCTAGGGCAAATTGTTTTGTTTTGAGGCGCCAATAGGTGTTGAGTTTAAACAGGTCATCTAACAGGTAATGTAAGGAATCTGGGGTAATTTGTTGCAGCTCTCCATAAAGATCCAGGGTAGTGGGCAGGGGTAGCACTCCTGTGGTGCGTTTTTGGAGCAAACTTCGAAGCGCACCATTAACCTTTTCTTTCCCTAGGTACTTACTCAGGGCATACATGGCGATTCCGCCCTTCCGATAGTATAAAAAGGATTCGTTGGCCTCAAGTAAGGAAGCGGTTGCCAGGGAGCGTGGCATCTCATAGGATGAATGCAGTAAGTCCACGTATTGCCGCAAATGAGTATCCCCATAGCTCTCCTCCAGCACCTGCATACCAGAATAGACGGCAAGCCCTTCAATCAGCACACCCGCCCCTTCCACGTTGGCAGGGGTTAGTCTGGCAAGTCCCCACCACTGGTGCGCCACTTCATGGGCCAAAATATAGTAGGGAAGGTCAAAACCATCCGGACCCTCATCAGGATTCATCAGGGAATACACTTCTCCATAATTGATCATGCTCGCATCCGCACTTGCTCCGCCCCCGGAACCGGCGCGCTCTACTACTGTTAAATGGCTATAGGGGTAAGGACCAAACTGCCTGGTAAAATACGCCAGTGATGCGTTTATGCTCCGCAGCAGCCGGTCTATAGTTGCAGCGTGGCCCGGATGATAATAAACCCTGACCGCTACATCCTTCCATGTGCTTTCCCTCACCGCATACTTCGCTGATAAGAGGGCGTACTCCCCGCCGATGGGAGCATCTGTTTTGTAGTGAAAGTAGCGCCGGCCGCCAACGGTCCAGGAGTTGAGCAACCTACCCGGCGCAACGGCAACTTCTTCCTTTGCCGTACCTACGATGGCCTCAAAGGCGGCCTGATCCCTACTAAGGGGCTTATTACGTGCCTCCCGGTCATAAAGAGAGGGTAGCTCAGGTCGCGCAGCAAGCCTATACTTTTTCCGAAGGACCGCATCATTCATTTCCCGGTAGCGCTGGTAGCCAATGGCTGGCAGCAGGTCGTAATTGGTGAAGTAAGTACCGTTATCCACCACCAGGGCGCTTGTGCCGCTATGAGCGAACGCACGCCCTTTATAGTGCACGGCAAAGTTTATTAGTAGGGAATCTCCTGGCTGTAGTGGTTGCTTGAGTGCATAAATTTGGTAATGTAGTTCTTTGTCTATCTGTACGCCGGCAGCTTTACGGCTGAAGTTCACTTCACTGGGTTCTATGCCCCAATTGCTGCTTATATGTATGGAATCAATAGATACACTATCCGTATTCACCAGTGTATACACGGCCCGGATCTCGACTTGCTGTTGATCGGGGTAGATCTCCACCTGCAGCTTGGTAGCAACTAATTGGGGTTGCGGGGTGTTTCTGTACTGGCCGTATCGCCGTTCGTATTGGGCTTTCCGTTCATTCATGTCGGCGCTGGTCAGGTACTCATTGAGCACATTGGTATTATAAAAAATGAAGCTCCCCAGTGTACTAATGAGCCCTGCGGCTATGATGGCAACCCAGGTGGTTAAGCCGCTAAGACGGTGCCCTGCTAACCGGAGACGGTATTTCAAATTTTGTTCTCTTCCCCGTGCCCAAAGCAATCTTGCGGCCACAGCAAGCAGCAGAGCCCAGGCTATCCAATATAGTTTAAACCACAGCCAGGGCACAAGTGTAGGTCCGAAGCCACGCATGTCGGTGTACCACCATCCCGGGTCTTTCCCAAAAATGAGCATTGGGTGCTCGACCCCGAATGTGGCAGGAAAGGCTATAAAGCCCAACACTAAAAGCACCACCACATAGCCACTATATTTTTGATTCACTACTATGTGTACCACCAGGGCAAGCAAGGCAAAAAGCAGATAGTCTATGAGCTGGAGTCCAAACAGAACCTGCACGTACAAGCCTATCTCTACCTTATGGTAGCCCATGCCCACCTGCATCCCTATACCTGCTGCCATCAGCCATGCCATCCATACACCAATGATGAGACCTAAGCCCAGGAATTTACCTGTAAAAAGTACCCATTCCTGTACTGGAGAAGCATCAGTTAGATCACGTAGGCCTGCATCCCGATCCCTCCAGACAAGCTCGCCAGCAAAGTATAGGATGAGGAGCGGAATAACCACCCATGGGGTAGTGCTGTTACCTACCGGAGCGGTCAGGTAGGTTAACACCTGCGCGGTTGTGGGAAGCAGTGGAATGCCAAACGGGGTCATGATTTGGTTGCCGAACATCACTGAAACTAGGGCAGCAGCACCAACAAGCGTAAGTCCTACCGGGTGCCTGGCTATTATCTTAAAAGAGGCCCAGGCAATTGTAATTAGCTGCTGCAAATAGGTGGCAAAGCCGAAGCTTCGATGAACCTGCGGAACGGAAATGGCGGTTGCGTTCCTTACAGCGGTCTCGGCAGCGGTAGTAGCCCCCACGTTTTTCCACCATGTAAAGCGGATCTTTCCTCCTTTGGTTACAGGTTGAGTAAAGCGGAAGCGAAGATAGGTAAGTATTAACGAACCTATAGCTACACTCCCCCACAAGACACGGTTCCAAAGAAACATGCCTTCTAGCATAATGATCCGGGTATTTTTCTCTACCGGCGTCCATGTTTGCAGTTCGCTGCCTACAATTCCGGCAACACCTACCGGGTCCAGTAATTTTACCAGGTCCCAATTCCCCAGAAGCTTTGCCACCGCTAGCGCGATAATCTGAGCAAAAATGGCTACTAACAGGCTGACCAGATAACTTGCCATTACCTTTTGGCTAAGTGCTGCAAAGGAGAATTGGAGCGCTGTGGCAACAAAAGTATTGGGTAAGGCAATCAGGAAGTAGACACTCAGATACGCCGATGGCCTGAACGGTAATAATAGACCTTGATCCATACCTGGCAGATAAAAGGAAAGCAGCACACCTACCGGCAAAGAAAGAGTCAGCCCTGCATTCACGGCAAAAGCTGCCAGAAACCGACCTCCAAGGTAGTGAAGTTTACTACCTGGCGCTGTGTAAGTCAGGGGATACATACGCATCTGCACATCCCGGGCGGCTGCCTGACCAGCTGTGGCTGCACCCATAAGCAGCCAGATAAGCCCGCCTATGACAGTAATAGCCGTAATGTGGAAGGTATTGTTAGGGTAAACCCCGTCGCCAGGGGTAATAAATAGGTTCATCAATATGGTAAATCCGAGAAGCACTATCAAATAGAGCCAGGTGGAAGGGCGCCCTACCAGATAGGCGAACTCAAAGCGAAAGATCGTCCAGAGCTTCATTGTGCGACCTCCGGTTTATAGTTTCTTATACGTCCGGCCATGGTGGAGAAATAGACATCTTCCAGGTCAGGGGCCACGGGTTCAAAGCCATTGCCGGGATTTTCTTCGCTATAAATATGGATGACTGTCCGTCCGCTTAGCAGCTTGGTAGAGATGATGGTATGCTCCTGCCCCAATGTTGGCAACAACCTTTTCTCCACCATGCGTCGCCAGATCTTTCCTTGTAGTCCTGCTACTGCCTTTAGAGGTTCTCCTTCCTGCAAAATTTGTCCTTTGTTGATAATAGCCATCCTGGTGCAAAGCTCGCTCACATCTTCTACTATGTGGGTGGATAGAATCACCACACTATTCTCTCCTAGCTCACTGAGCAGGTTTAAGAACCGCACCCGCTCGGCAGGGTCCAGCCCAGCCGTCGGCTCATCTACAATCATCAGTTTGGGGTTGCCCAGCAGCGCCACGGCCACGCCAAAACGCTGCTTCATCCCACCAGAGAAGCCGCCAAGTTTCTGCCTGCGCATATCCCAAAGGTTGGTTTGTTTCAGTAAGGCTTCTACTACTTCTCTTCTAGAAGCACGGCTCGTGATTCCTTTGAGCACAGCGAAGTAATCCAGCAAATCTTCCGCCCTGGAGCTGGGGTAAACTCCGAATTCTTGGGGAAGATAGCCCAGCGTCTGGCGTATTTTCTCTTTCTCCTTCAACACATCTATTCTACCCAGGTGAATACTTCCTGTATCTGGCTCTTGCAAGGTAGCCAGGATGCGCATTAGCGTAGACTTGCCGGCACCATTGGGGCCAAGCAGACCATACATTCCATTGGGAATGGTAAGGCTTACCTTGTTTAGGGCCTGTACCCCATTTGAATAGGTTTTGGAGAGATTGGAAATAGTTAATTCTATTTGCCTGGCCGTTTCCTGAACACCTGTGGGCGTATAATTTATCATTCTATGGTATTAAAAAGTTTAGGATTCACATGTTTGAGTAAGCTGACCTTGTTCGATAGTTAGTGTTATAGTGTACTACTTACTTAGTACACTACGAATGTAACAAAACTTTTTATACATCAAAATTTATTTTAAAAAAATTTGCTGTGTTATCTCCAACTCCTTCTTACCTGGCAGAATGAGTTCAGTCAAAGTATAGTAGGCACTGTAGGTAAACAATAAAGCAATTGTACTATGGGCGGCTACACAAAATTTGGCATGAAACCCGGCAAATATATAGAAGCCTGAAACGGGAAATGGCAAATGAAAACCCTCGGGATGGCAGAGAAAAAAATCAGTAAAAGAAAAAAAGAAAGGGTGAGTTAGAACAACTTCACCTATACAGCTACTCAGTATCAAGGGCACAGGGAAAGGACTTCAATTTTGTTTTACGCGCCAGCCTTGTATGTTTGTTCCCTTTTTGTTCCTTTTAAGCGGTCTCCAGGCGTATTTCCCTTTACCTACTCTAGCAGGAAGATTAGCTTTGATAAACAACTGTATGGCTTTAAGTTTTTGGCTGC
The DNA here is from genome assembly GCF_030503435.1 of Rhodocytophaga aerolata. Classification (GTDB taxonomy): domain Bacteria; phylum Bacteroidota; class Bacteroidia; order Cytophagales; family 172606-1; genus Rhodocytophaga; species Rhodocytophaga aerolata. Next base: position 35,718 of record NZ_JAUKPO010000036.1, on the reverse strand, counting down.
CATATACATCCTATACACTCTCTTCACTTTCTGGAAGTGTTGCTTAACTACAGAAGATCTGGGTATATGCTTACTTGTCAGAATTTGCTTCACATCTTTCTGAAGTAGGTTCTCAAGGTGAACTGTTAAATACGCTTGCCAGCTAGTTTGTATGTTTGCTGGCATCAACAAGTTTACCTCTACATTATGATCGAGTTTAAGAATGAATTTGTAACCGTAGAATTAGTCAATAATGCGACCGCTATTCTGCTAACCTGGAAAGGCTTTATTCCGAGTGCCAAATATAGAGAAGCCCTGGATAAAGCGTTAGTAGCTGCCAAAAAGCATAAGATCCATAACTGGATATCGGATATTAGCAGCATGAAAGTATTAGCACCCAAAGATCAGGAATGGGCAGGCAGTGAGTGGGTAGTAAGAGCTGTCTCAAGCGGCTGTTATAAAAAGCAAGCAGTAATTATGTCTGCCGATATTTTCGGACAAGCTTCAGCCAATAATCTGCTGACCACTGTGCAGAATCAGCAAATTCAGATTCACAACTTTACCACGCTGGAAGAGGCCAAAAAGTGGCTAGCCTAGCAGCAGCACAGCCTATCTTCAGGATGGATGGAGCATCACACTATCGTATTGGCTGCCGAATACTTCTATCAACAGCCAATACGATAGTTTTAAAATTGCAGGCTCCTATCAGTGGCTTTGTCTGCACCACTAGATACAAGGAGCAGGCAGAGAGAAAGAAGTATTTTAAGTTACCTAATGCAGGGGATTACAGAATTATTTTATAGAAACCTTTTTAAAAGCTACTTTCTGGAATACATCGGTGAATGTATGAGCGCTTCCATCTGTTTGGCGATGGATGCCAGTAAAGGTGATTTTATCTCCTGTTAGCCGGGAAGTAACTTCTACCCTTCCATTAGCCATAGCGGGAATCTGGGATTGTGCGATTATTTTATCAGCTTTTGTGGTATAGGTTCCAGCAAGTGCATAAGAGAATTTACCATCTACCGTTTGGGCAATATCCATCCAGTGCGTAGGGGAAATTATGCGCATAAGTTTCATCTTGGTATTATCTGTGTTTTCTTCATCCTTTCCCTCAGACTGCATGGATACCATTTGCCAAGTGCCTACGATTTGTTGTAAATTCTGGGCTGGAAGCTTTACTTTGGTAAATACGTTATTTACTATCACAGTTCTTCCATCAGCAAAGGTCACTGCGCCTGTTTGGTGAAACGTATCCCCTTCTAGTTTATAGTCAAATGCCAGGGGCTTTGACTTATCTCCCTGGTAGTTAGCAAATTCTATATACTCCACATACTTTCCGTTTTCAATGGAATATGTACCAAAACCTGCGTACATCAGCGTATCCTTTTTTGAATCCATCACCATAAAGCCAACATGGGTTGGTGTAATAATTTTCATTTCTTTTGTCCCAGCTTGCTTATCTTCCATGACCCAGGTACCTACCAAGACCTGGGTTTGGGCTAGTAATGGCAGGTATAATACCAGTAATAGCACAGAAAAAAGTAATTTGATTTTCATAATAGCTTACGGGTTATTTAGTGGAGGCAGTTTTGGCAGGTTTCCCATTTACTTTTTCATACACATCATGCCACGTGTGTGTACCTTCTTTATCTACCATCATTCCATCCCACAGCAATTTACCTGCTTGAATTCGCTGAATAATTTTAATCTTTATATCATCTGTTACAGGATTAGAAACAAACTCCCAATTAGGAATAAAATTATCTCCTTCCATGCGGTAGCTTCCAGCCAGCACATCTTCAAACTGCTTGTCTTTTTGTCTTATAATGATGTAGTGGGTAGGGGAAATAGTCATGTAGCGAATATGAGTAGCAGAAGTATGTGACCACTTTTCGCCCTTTGCATCTACACCAGATGAAGTTAGCTGGTTCCAAGTACCGGTCGCCGGATTATTTTGTGCAGGAAGCTTAACTTTAGTAAATGAGTTGTTGATACGGTTTATTGTTCCATCAGCAAGCGTAACAGAACCTTTCTGGTAAAACTTATCCCCTTCTACTTTATAATCAAATTCAAGCTTTTTACTTTTATCCAGTTCAAAGTTACCATATTCTGCGTTTTCGATATACTTACCATTTTGGACAGAATACGTTCCATAGCCAGTATAGGCTACTTTATTGTTCTTTGCATCTAACACAACAAAACTATAATGGGTAGGGGTGAGAATTTTGATTTCTTTCATGGTGTCACTTTCCATCATCCAAGTACCTACTAAGGGATTGGTTTGAGCAAGAATTTGCCAGGAAAGGCAACAAAGGAAAATAGTGAATAGGCTTTTCATGATAGAATGGGTTTAGAGGGTGGATCAGGTTTAGAAGATTATCAGGAGATTGATAAGGAAGCGACTCCTACCTTGCTGTAAAGGATTAAGCCAGCACATACGTTGCTTTATTAGCCAACAAAGGCTTGCTAACAAGAAAAAATAATGGCGATAGCAGGTTGAGAAATAAAAAGCTGGTTGAGAAAAGCAAGCAAAGCGAAGTAATAGATGAAAGTAGTGGAGATTCAGCAGTGTTGCAATACTTACTTTTAGGTAATTTTAAGATTTTAAAGCTTATTCTACCAGGTAAGATTACTAGCCAAGTATCTGATGTTATGCTCTCCATTACGGAAATGATGTTTTTAACACTCCAGGAAAAAGCCCACTATGTGTGGAACAATGGCAGGTATTGCAAGAGCCGAAGAGAAGACTGTTATCGAATCAATCTGTACTGGATGGGTAGTTTTTATGCCGAAGTGTGGTATAACAGGCAGACAAACCAAGTCCAGGATGTTGTCTTGAAAGCAGTTAATGCCAGGTAACACCTCCAGTTAAAATTTCATGTATATCATCTGGCATTACCAGGTTTCCTCCTCCTTCAAGACCGGCATAATGCCCTGTGCCTGCTAAAACTTTCCATACGCCATTCATAGTAACAGCACTACAGTTTTCCCGTACGGTAATGGTTCCATGACCGGGTATGGTAATATAAACCAGGCAATGATACGTTTGTCCTTTAAATGCAATAGGCATCACATAGGTTCCTGTGGCCGTAATGGCTCCTTCGATTTGTACTGTTCCTACAAAGGTATACTCATTTAGCATACCGGTAGCAGTTGTCGTAATCCTTATGGCTTTTTTGCTGGCACCAATCCGTGCATTGGCATCACGTTTTAGGGAAGAAGGGGCAACCTCCTCTGTAGAACAGCCCCACAAAACGGGGAGCAGAAAAACAATTACTTTAGCCAAACTAAAACATAGCGTTTTCATACGAGTATAGGTAATAGTGATACATCAATAAAGTAGATTTTATAGTAGAAGAGATTTAATGGATTATAAAGAGGATGCGTTGAAAAGTGTTGGCCTGCTATAGTTTACCGAGTACTAACCTTTGATAGCCGGTAGTGATACAAAAGGAGATCAATTACTGGTTGTTAATTTATCAGGCATTAACTTCCCATCTTTGACTATTACTTTTCCATCAATGGAGACGTTGGCTTTTTCAATGGCAAAGCCTATACCCTCTTTCACCTTGTTTGTACCTCCCCACAGATCATTTCCCCCTAACAGAAGGGAGACCAGGCCTTCTGCTTCTATGGGGCGGTAGTCTTGTTTTTCATCACTTAGTACTTTCAGCGCAGGGTTTAACCCTATGGCAAATCCTGCAAATTGGTTCATCCGGGGATCAGCATCTGTAAGTATCTTTTCCAGGAATGCCTGATTGGTAGCTGCTTTTAGATTAGTCATTTTTCCGTCTACAAAATCAAAAGAGAGATTGGTGATTTTTTCTTCGCCGGTATTTCCATACAACCTATCTCTTGCTACAAAGACTTTTCCATTCGCTGAGGTTTCCACACCGCTTACCACAATAAATCCTGAAGGAAGCGTAACATACCGGTCTAGCTTAACGCTGCTTTTTATATCTTCTTCTGAAATCACGCCATCATTTATAATAACAGATCGACTTGCTAAATCAAAGGTAAAATCGCTGCCATTCGCTGTGGTGATCTGCACTTTTTTTCCGGTTTTCAGCATAGCAGCTATTTTCTTTCCTTTGGCTGCAATGGTTTCATAATCAACCGCAAGGGCTGCATTGGTCATCTGTTCATAGGTCCCATAAGCTAATCCATTGGCTTCTGCCACTGCTTTGGTTGGGAGTCCAATATAGACCGTTTTGGCTGTTCGCAAATCTTCTTCTTGCCCGTTGTGCACCTGTTGCCTTGCTTTCTGACGTTTATCTGCATACGCTTTGGGAACTTGACTATCAATGGCATTATAATCTATATTCGAAGATAAGATGATGGCAAGGTCTGCTTTTCCATCCAGTTTATGTAGGGCTTTATGGTGTGCAGCCAAATGTGCTTCTGGAACTAATAAGGCTCCGGCTTTGGCTACTTTTTCTGTTTCAAGAAGTAACATGGGATAGGCACCTTTTTTATGAACCTGCTCGGCAAGCGCCTCCATAAGGTCTATTTGCTGTTTGTCACCTTCTATTAATACGGTTTCTCCAGGTTTTATATTAGCCACACTTGTAACAATCCGGTTCACCAGGTTTTCCTGACTTGTTGAGTTTACAGGTTGCACCTGCGCCAAAAGGGATAGACTGCTGCACAGCAAAAGAGTACTTAGGGATACGTTGGTTTTCATACGAGTGGGGTTCATAGGTTAAAAAATATGTGTTACCTGGCAAAGGCTTTACCTGGTTTTAGAATCGGGCAATGATGATAACTTACTTAAACAAGGGGAACATACTAGATAAAAAATTCCAGGCAATGCCTGGGTAACTAGCTGGCTGGCAAACGGGGATACTAGATATTTAGATTAAAAGTACCTGTAAATCAGCAAAGTTGCAATACTTAATTTTAGGTATTTTTAAGCCATGGCAGACACTTATTGCCTGTCTATATATGTTGCGTAACCGTGTATGGAATGTATGGTGAGCAAGGGTTAGTCCTATGAAATCAGTGGAGGTATTTACCTGGGTGATGCGTGAAATAAATCTTTTTAATGCTTAGGAATATTTGCGTCCACCCCCACCTTAGGATAAAAACAGCTATTAAACAGTTATTTTATTAAGATACGCATGCCTGGGAGGGATGTGCCCCAATATGCTAAAGATACCAACCTTTATCTTTTCCATGTAAATACGTTTAGAAGAGCTAATGACAAACAACTATTGTAGGTAGACAATTAAAAATATTTCACAAAAGCATTAATTTGCCGATTCCGATTGACGGGTACCGGAGCAAGAGGTAGATTCGATTTCTTTTTTTCACAAAGTGAAAGCTGGTGCACAAAACTAAAACATGCTAGAGAAAAAAGTAGTGCTGCCAGCAAGCATAGATGGGGGTCAATCAACAGCTAAGGCATGGCTTATCGGGACGATGATAGATTACTAATTTAGCACAAAGATACACGCTGCTGTAAATTATAAGCTGCTGCAGGTTATACCTATATACGAATGTTACTATGAAAGAAGAGCAACTCAATAATCCACTACATGGCAAAACCCTGGAAATGATCCTTACCTATTTAGTTGAGCAATTTGGCTGGGAACAATTAGGAAACAGGATTACTATCCGATGTTTCACTCACAATCCTAGTATTAAATCCAGCCTGACCTTTCTTCGGAAAACACCCTGGGCAAGAAAAAAAGTGGAAGATCTCTACATAGAAAGTATAGGCAGATAATTGATAGTACTGGCAGACTCTACAGAAAGTATGCATCCCTAAGATTGTTTACCCTGTCTGGATTCGCTATGGCTGGGTTCTTTTTGCAGCAGACTTGTGGGGAGAAAAGGGTTAGCGGGTTTCATCCAACAAAACGCCCAAAGGTGATCCTGCTTTAAAAACTGCAAAAGAAATAGGTAGGGATCTGAACTTACTAAGCTCCCAGGCAGTTATGCTCCTGTACATAACAATATGTACAGATAAGAACACAACATCAATGCAAAAAGGAACAGTAAAATTTTTTAATCAAGCCAAAGGATTCGGCTTTATTCAAACAGAGGGTACCAATCAAGACATCTTTGTACATGTAACAGGCTTAGTGGACGAAATCCGGGAAAATGACAGTGTTACTTTTGAGGTAGAAGAAGGCAGAAAAGGCCTGAACGCAGTCAATGTAGCCTTAGCTTAAGTGCAATCTATTTAGAGATCTTTGTAAGATATAACTATAGTTTTGCTAGCCCCTTTTTCAAGGGGCTTTTTTATTGCTATCTCCGCTGGAATCTCCCACGGAAAAAATACAAGGCTTATCCTGAATAAACTTCAGGGTAGGCTAAGTATGAGGGTTATATATCTGTTCCATTACCTGTGTTATGGAAAGGGCTCTCAAGCCCTTTCCATGTACTGAATCCACTATGCCTACTAGCTGACCCAAAAACAGGTGGTTTCTCTGGGGTATGCCTGACAGGAAAACCAGGGGACTTACCCGCTGGCAGTGCTGCATTAGTTGCCGGTAAAACAGGGTAGCGTGATCTTATTCCTGCCCTGCTGAATGACCCGGTAAGTAATACGTAATGTCCCTAGGCCAGTCCATAAAGCCTATTAGATACAGGTACTAGCTTGCAAGCCCTGTAGCTTAAAATGTGGCTTTTTTAATCAGGCCATCAAAGGTTTGGGCGATATAGTAGGTTCGCAGGCCGCTTCGTTCAAGGGAGTTTGGAAAATTTAATCCCCTGATCAAGCTGTTGCTTTTACCTGCAGCAGCTCTTATTACATTCCCCGAATTTTCGCTGAATCCTTCTCCTGTCCAGCTGCCATATTCTACCACTATTGGTTTAAGATCAATGCCTAACTCAATATCGGTTAACGTTGAAAGGCCTGTCTGATAGATTGAACTCTTGCCCTCCTGGTCAAGCCGGTATATGGTGGCTTTCTTGGGAAAAGGAAAGCCAGTAAAGGTACAGACGTAGAAGTTGTGCCCATCAAAAACAATTCCGGTAGGCACGGCTTCTACCTGAGCAGGTTCTGCAGAAGGATTATCGATGGGAGCAATACTGGCAAATACGCTTAGTTCTCCGGTTGCAGACTTGCGGCGGATGACCGCATTGGCCGCTGCATCTACAATGAATATATCCCCGTGGGGTCCAATGGTGAGGTTGAAAAGATCGGTTTCATCAGTATCTTGCTCAAAATCATAGCTTTTTACAAAAGAGCCCAGATCTTCAAAAGCAAGATCTCCCGCTTGCAGGGGCGCATCTCCGATATGAAAAGAAGAAACATTGAATTTATACAATCTTCCTTCCACGCCATGTAACATAAAGAGGGTATCGCCTTTGAGCAGCAGGTGATTGAGGCCAAAAACTGCCCCTTCCGGACTTACACTCGACGCAAAGCCGGTTACAACCCTATGTACCTCTCCTTGCGGGGTAATGAGTGAAAGTGCCCCGTCGTTAGAAAGCCCGCTACCTGCTTCTGTAATCCATAACTGACCCTTTGCATCGGATTCTATGCCTAAGGGTGCCGTAAGGCCGGTGGCATAGGTGCTAATCTGCGGCTCGCGGGGGGTTACCGGCTCCACCAGTTCCAACAGGTGCTGGCAACTAGTGAAAGAAAGAAACAGTATTACTACAACTAGATAGGTGGTTTTAGTGCGCATAACTATAGAGGAGAATAATGAAAAATGAGTATAGATACATTGTAAAAAAATAGCTAAATGATGCTGGAGGCCCATTTCAAATGCTTATCAAGATAAGCAAAGATGCATGAGAACCTATGCTGTAAGACCACTATTTTTCAGCCCTTGCTCAGGTAGGCTGATCAACACTGCTGTCTATTTTTCTGCGATGCACCAACTTTAAGGCAATGCATCTTTATTTCGTGAATCCTGGCTGATACCATACTTAGCTGGAGGCTGCGGTTATGGGCAGGGCATTTAATTACTGTATATGAAAAGTTCCTGTTTACTATCGGCAAACCATTGGGTTTTGAGGTAGTAAAGTCCTAGTTTTTCTAAAAGGCGGATTGATTTCAGGTTATTGGGTAAGGTGATTGCCCAAATTTTTGATATGCCTAAGCTATTTGTGGCATAGGTTAACGTAGCGCTAGCCATTTCAAAAGCATAGCCTTGTCCCTGAAAGTCTTCTAAGAAGGCAAATCCTATATCAGGGTTTTCTAAGCTATTCCTTTTAAGTAGCCCACACATGCCAATAGGCGTTTTGTCATCCTTCTTTTCTACCAGGCATAAACCAAATCCATTTTGATGATAGCTTTGTAAAGGACCCTGCTGAAGATACCTGACTGCTTGCTGATGAGTTTTTACATGCCGGTCTCCAATGAACTGTAACCATCCCGGACTGTTTAGAAGGCGAAGTATAAAATCTGTATCTGCCAGGGTAAATTTTCGTAAGCCTACTCTCGGCGTTTCTATAATATACTCCATGCGATGTTTTATTTTCAGCAAGAACTACCTGCTTATTTTAACTCCACAATCATCTCGATTTCTACGGGAATCCCCATCGGCAGAGAACCCATTCCAACAGCCGAACGGGCATGACGGCCATTTTCCCCAAACACCTCTACCATCAGATCAGAAAAGCCATTGATTACTTGCGGATGTTGATCAAAATCTTCGGTAGCGTTCACCATGCCTAACACTTTCACGATACGCTTCACTTTACTGAGATCCCCCACATGCGATTTGAGCACCCCTAGTAGAGTAATCGCTGTTAATCTGGCGGCTGCTTTACCCTGCTCCACATCCAGGTCTCTACCCACTTTCCCTTTTAGGTATTGCCCATTTGCCTCTACAGGTCCATGCCCTGAAATAAAAACCAGTTTGCCAGCCGTCACTGCCGGAACGAAATTGGCTATAGGTGCCGGGGGTTCTTTTAAGGTGATACCTAGTTCCTTGATTCGCTTTTCAGGGTCTACCTGCTTATTCTGGGCAAGGCTAGCCTGGGTAGAGAGCAATACTACTAGTAAAAGAGAAAAAAATAGCTTTGTCATAGAATGCATGGATGGATTTGTATTAGCAATGATAAGGAGAAATCAACTGGAGACTTACTTACTAAAGCTCCTACTATTTAAAGATTTTATCCTGTTATTGCAAGGATAAACCCTGAAAGGATCTATCTATCGTTTCTTGGAAAGACAAGAGCCCAGTGTTGTGGAGGATGGCAGAAAAAAAACATATCAATTCCCTGTCTAAAAAACGCATAGGCAAATTTTCCAAAAAATTGATTCAATCGGCACTATGCATCTTCGCGACTCATGCTTTGCCGGCAATAAAGCTATTCCACCAGGTGTAATTAGTTGCCTCCTATCCTACCCTGATGAATTTGTTTACAAGAAGAGGTTTCTAGCAGACAATTCTAGGAGAAGATAGGAGGCTAGAAAGGTCAATATAAAAAAATACCTAATTTTAAGTATTGACTATTAATCAGTTATACTGTAAATTCAATTTATCAAACCAGCAGAAGTAACAGCATTTTTGGCTTCTTGTTATCAACTCTTCCATCAAATCAACCTTTTTAGGTTACATACAAACGCAAAGAATTAACGCACATACCTTATACTTTTAGGCATAGCTTCAGCGAAAGCGATGCATAGGAGTATTGCCCAATAGGGTAGAATATATTTATTCTCCTCTAGTACATTTTTCAGTAAAGTGGTTCTTCCTTAATCTGAGTAAGCCAGCTAGCTTTTCAATTCTAATCGCCGCCTAATTTTTCTCATAAAAGCCTTATGCTCTAGAGGAAATCTGGCAGCGAGTCAAGTAGTCCGCTTCCTGGTCTCCATAATTTACTTTTGAACATGGAACATACTGACACAGTTGCTGCTATCGGTCTATCCCACTCAAGTAGAATCATTGCAAAAGCTACCCTTTATGAAACACACCTTTACTTATCCCCTCTTTCTGCTCTTTCTCTGTTTTTCACAGCAGACCTTTGGCCAGTCACTCATTCGTGGTAAAGTAGAAAGCGATGGCAAACCGCTAGCCTTTGCTAATGTGCTGCTGCTAAGTGCCAAGGATTCTTCCTTGGTGAAAGGCATGGTAACTAACGAGAGCGGCACCTATCATATAGCTGATATAAAACCTGGCGCCTATATATTGCTTGGTTCCATGGTTGGCTATAAGAAGAGTTATTCTTCCCTATTCCAGATAACCTCCAGTAACGATATTTTTGATCTCAAAACAGTTACCCTACAAGAAGACAGCAGGCAACTGCATGAAGTGACTGTAGAGGCAAGCAAGCCTTTATTTGAACAGCAGCTAGATAAGTTAGTTGTAAATGTAGGCAGTAGTATTACGGCAGCAGGCTCAACAGCACTCGACATCCTGGAACGTTCGCCTGGCATTAGCCTTAACCGGCAGAATAACTCTCTTTCGATGAGTGGCAAAACAGGTGTACTGGTCATGATTAACGGAAAGCTTAGCCGCTTACCTATGGAAGCTATTTTGCAGATGTTAAGTGGTATGAATGCCGGAAACATTGAAAAGATTGAACTCATCACGGCTCCCTCCGCCAGCTATGATGCCGAAGGCAATGCGGGTATAATCAATATTGTGCTAAAAAAGAATACCGATATTGGCACCAATGGCAACTACTCGGTAACGATGGGGTATGGCTGGTATGAGAGGCCAGCTGCCAGCGTGAATGTAAACCACCGCCGGGAGAAAGTAAATGTCTTTGCGGATGGCTCATTTCTTTGGGATCATTACTGGTTCTCTACCTATACCAGCCGCAGGTTTATTTATGATCAAACACTGCAGCAGAGCAGCAATGTATCTAACCGCAATACACATCATCTGACTTACAATGGCAGGCTAGGATTTGAATATTCACTAGGCACCCAAACTAGCTTAAGCGGCCTGATCGCAGGCTTTAATAACAGGCAAGAGCAGTTTGCCCTCAACGAGGCGGCCTTTTATCAAGCGAAACAAATTGAGAAAACCATAGATGTGAAAGACCATGAGATAAACCAGTGGCGGCATTTGATGGGAAACGTAAACCTTGAGCATTCCTTTGCCTCCAAAGGGCAGCTAAGTGTAGATGTGGATTACCTGCTCTATCATCACAACAATCCACATTGGTATACCAATGCTTACCAATACAGACAAGAAAATACCCATAGCCTGGAGCAGCTCAACAGCAGTAAACGTACCCCTCTCCACCTTTGGGTTGGAAAAGCGGATTACTCAAAAAATTTCAATGAACATTCAAAGCTGGAAACCGGCGTCAAAGCTACTTTTTCCAGATTAAAGAATAATGTGCTGCTTGAAAAACGCTATGAGGATGCATGGCAAAGAGAGCCCGAGTTTAGTGAAAATCTTGAGATGCTGGAAGATATTGGGGCAGCCTATATGAACTTTCATCACAAGTTTGATGCGAACACAAGCCTGCAAACGGGCTTACGCTGGGAATATACGCACACAGACTTAACCACTACGGCCGGAGAAAACATAGTGAAGCGCCGTTACCACTATTTGTTCCCCAGTGTGTTTATTTCCAGAGACCTCAATAAAAATAACAGTATGCAATTCTCCTATAGCCGCCGCATCACCAGGCCTACTTACAATGATCTGGCGCCAGTGTTTACCTTTGTTGATCCCTACACTTCCTTGTATGGCAATACCTCTTTAAAACCTGCCATCACCAATGCTTTGCAGGCCTCTTATCAATACAAGAAAAAGTACATGCTTGCTCTACAGTATAGCCACGATGCCAATGCCATTAGCTGGGTGATGCGGATTGATCCTGAGCAAAATAAACAATATACCTATAAAGACAACATTAATCGCGTCCGGACTTATTCACTAAATCTGACTATTCCTCTAAGCATTAGCTCCTGGTGGCAAATGCAGAACAATCTGATGGGCAACTGGCAGCAGAGCATGACAGATTACGGGGGAGAAACGCTGCACATACGTGGGTATTCAGGTCAAATTAATTCAACTCAAACATTCAATTTGCCAAAGGATTTTTCCATTGAAGTATCAGCCCTTTATAAGTCGCGCTCCTATTTTGGTATCCTGGTAATTAAGCCCTATGGATTTGTGAATGTAGGTATTCAGAAAAAAATCAACAATAAGGGTACGTTAAGAGTATCCGTATCAGATCTGTTCTGGACGATGCCTTTTGAGGCAATAAATGATCTGCCTGCCTTAGATATGTATCAGAATATAGGTTTTCGTTTTGAACCCCGGGTCGTACGTCTTACCTATTCACGCAATTTTGGCAACAGCCAGGTGAAAGCGGCTAAGCAAAGAGCCACTGGTTCGGAAGAGGAGCGCCGGAGAGTGCAGTGAAACTAAGATTGAAGGAATAATGGCAAAATTCACCTTTCTTTTACACTTCTTATCATCTCCATCACATGCTGTTTTACTTAAGTAAGCTGGCATTGAGAATAACAGGTTTATGGGTAGAGGTTTACTTTTGAAACCTTCCAGTATATCAAGTGCGTTTTGCTTGTCAATATCTGTCCGGAAGTAGGCGTGAGCGTTTTGAAATTAGCGAACAGGTAGACAGCTTCCCCTTAAAGCCCAAGACTGATTAATTTCTCCAAAGTGAGTGGTTTCTCGATATACCCGGCTATGGCATAGCGGCTGGCTTTTTCTACATCCGCAGGATTGGTAGAGCTAGTCAGCAAATAGATCCTGGTAATCTGCGGATTTAAGCCCCATCGTTGATCAAGGGCTTCTAAAAACTCAAAGCCGTTCATAACCGGCATATTGATGTCAAGCAGAATCAGGTCCGGACAGCAGGCATCCTTCCCTTGATAATCCTTTTGGCAGCTTCGCTCAATTAGCTCCAGTGCCTGCCGGCCATTCTCAGCCGTATAGATGCCTTGGGTTATGCCTGCTTTTTTCATCAGTATCTGAGCAATGAAGACACAGGTAGCATCATCATCTACGAGAATGGTCTTGTATAATTTTTTCATAAAGCAGATCCATGCTAGGTGTACCTATAAATGTATTAATTATGGGCCTATACTACCAATAAATTATACCTAACCCTCTCCGGCCCGGTAAACTAGTATAGAAGTATGTCTCATAAGCCCTATACTCTTGACTCAAGCAATTTGCCTTTTTCCTGTGCTGTCCTCTCTAGTTACTTTGTTTTATGCTTACCCTGCCTGCTTTTGATCACCTGGCTTTTAATCTGAATAGGGCTGATAAAGAACCTGCTTAGCTCATTGGAAGCAGTCAGCCGCTGATTTCAGCCGGTGATTTTTAGTTGTGAGTAAGCGAAGGCTTCTACATAAAAAAGTCTTAACAGTTATTCCTTTTCAACATGGCTAGCAAGGGTAAACATAAAAATGCTCCCTTTGCCAGGCTCACTTTCTACCCATATCTTTCCTCCATGTTTTTCTATGAATTCTTTACAGAGCATAAGTCCTAAGCCTGTTCCTTTTTCTCCGGCTGTTCCAACAGAGGTTTGTTTGCCTTCTAAGTGAAACAGTTTTTGCTGCATTTGCCTGCTCATGCCTACACCTGTATCCTGTACACTGATTTGCACTTGTTTTTGCCGCCCTTCTCCTTTTATGCAGATATAGCCGCCTGTATTTGAAAACTTAATGGCATTTGCTACTAGGTTTCTGATTACAGTACGAAGCATTGGCTCATCTGCTTGCACGAGTAGTGCTTGAGGAATACATATATCTAAGGTAAGCTCTTTCTGCCTGGCATTCTCTTGCAAGGAGGCAATTTCTTCACAAGCAATCTTGTAAAGGTTTACCCTTTCTATCTGAAAACCCAGCTCTCCTTTTTGCATCCTTGCCCATTCCAATAAATTGGTCAGTAATTTTTTTAGGTGGGTTGTAGAGCTGTAAATTGCCCTGGAAAGCTCTTGAATATCTTTTTCTTGTAGATGGTTGAGTTGATTGGCTAACAAGTCTGCCGAGCCAAGTATCCCATTTAAGGGGCTCAGCAAATCATGGGCAATGATAGAAAAGAACTTATCTTTACTTGCATTGAGCTCTTCGAGTTGTCCTGCATAGGCTTTAATGGCTTCCTCTACTCTTTTACGATCGGTGATATCTTGCAAAATAATGAGTAAACAGGGTTCGTTATCCCATTCTATGACTTCTATATAGGTGATGGCATCCCACTCTTTGCCTTCTTTGGTATAATATTTTTTTTCAAACTCGAGGATGGGCTGCCTTTTTAGCTGTTGCACGAGCAACTCCCTTTCCTGAGGATTGTTCCATAGCTTCAGCTCGATTGTAGTGGTATTGCTCACTTCAAGAGCTGTATACCCAAACACCTGTAAGGCTTTCTCATTGGCCACAATCACTTTTCCATCTCTCAAGCGGGTAATGCCTGTAGGAAAAGGAATCAACTTGAAAATAGTAGAAAATAATTTCTCAGATTGAACAAGCGCCTCTTGCGCATATTTGAGTTCTGTTATGTCCTGACAGGTGCCTCTTACTTTTCTGACATTTCCCTCTTGCTCTTTCAAGGGCCTTACATAGCTCAAGATGTATTTTTGATTGCCTCCGGGCAGCAAAAGCCGGTATTCTGTCTGAAAGCTTTCTCCAGTTTCTATGCACTGCTTGCTTGCTTGTTGGAGCCCTGCCCTATCGTTTGGGTGTAGATAGTGATAAAATTGCTCAGAGGTTTCCAGCGCATGCTTTGTATCGCTCACTTCGAAAATCTTGTGTAAGGAATCGGAAGCCGAAAGCTGATCTTTCTCCACATCATACTCCCAGCTGCCCATCTTAGCTATACGCTGGGCTTCATTGAGTAAGGCTTCACTTTTTAGCAGGTTTTCTTCTGCTTTCCTGCGTTTAACTACATCTGTTCTGATAAAAATAATCGAGAACAAAACAGAAAAGATAGCTACCAGGCTACAGCCTATGATAACTACATAGGTGATTGTAATGAGACTCGCATTTTGTTTTTCCCGAATAGAAAGCAGGTTTCTCTCTTCGATTTGCATCTGGGAAATAAGCACCCGGATTTGATCCATTAGTCTTTTCCCTTGCTCAATTTGCTGCAACTGGGAAGCTTGGCTAGATGCTTCTTTTGTATTCCTTTCAATAATGCTTTCAGATAAAGCTATTTTTTGGGTGATTAGCGCGTGCAACGTAGGCAGGTAATAGGACCTGTTCTTAGCAGCATGCAACGTGCCAGGAAGTAGGCTTAACTCATGGGGAAGTTGTGCTAAAGCACTTTGATAAGGTTCTAAAAACTCCCTTCTCCGGGTAATAACAAAGCCTCTGGTGCCTGTTTCGATATCCTTTAGATGAGACAGCGTTGTTCCAAGGCTCTCTAGAGAGGCCTCCACATCTTGCAGCTGTTCTGCAGAGGCAACTAAGCGTTGGATACTAAGCAATGGAACTACTCCAATGATCAAGAGCAGAATCAACGCAACAATTGAGCCCACCACTATTTTTTTCTCCAAAGAGCCAAGCAGATCCATACAAGCTAAAAGTTAACACAGTTCAAAAAGTATTACAAATCCATCTTCTTAGTTAAAAAAAAGCTTCTTGGCATCCATTGCTTCTCTAAGATAGGCATAGGAAGAGGAAAGAATACAGACCTTCAGTAAATCTAATACGAAAAAGTTATGATTCAAATACTATTCTTCTGCAACATAACTCACTCTCGGATTGGCTCATACACAAAAAGTTACTGCTTGAAACGAAAAAAAATGAAGCTCCTAGGGTAGTTGCATTAACTGGTAGCCTGCTTTATCCGGTTAGCTTCTTGCCTTAGACAGTTGCTTGCCTGGTCTGCCACTCACACGCATTGTTCCCTTCAGAAAAGATGAGGCAAACTGCCCTTAAAAACATGGTTCAAGATTTAAGTACTTGACAGCTTTGTAGTGAGAATGGCAATAGCTACTTTTCCGTTTGATTGGACAATATTGGGTTTCAGCGAAAGACCGTTTCTATCCTAGCTTATGCTTTTTGCTGAGCAGCTGTATAAGCTCTGCTACATACAGCTAACATTACAAGTTGGCTGACCTATAAAGAATAGCCAATAATCAAGCAATACTGGTTTACCAACAACGCCTTGAGACATACGAGCGTAAAATACAAGCCCTTGATCAAGTGCTGCAGAGCCTTTCCACGCAGCGATTGCTCGCTTTTGGGTTTCCCCCGTTAAAGTGGAAAGTAGTCTTGCTACGAAATAGTAGCCACTAAGGAAAAAGCTATTGTATAAGTAATGGTGATTAAAGTGGTTTTATCCTGCGCTTCAAGTTCCTACAGCCCCCTTTGCCCCCTTTTATTTTTAGCGAATATTCAACTGATGTTTTTGTCAACTGATAGCCGAACAAGACTGTTAGCTGTTACATCTTAGCTGATAAAAGATTAACCATTAAATTACTACTCCTGCCAATAGATTTTACAAAATAACGCCTGGTGACAATCAATAGAGAACTACAATCTTAAGAAAAAACTACAAAGCTTATCCATTTCACCTGATGGACTTTCATTAAAAGCTAAACAGTAATCGATAACAAACGATGATTGAAAAGATTTATATATTATACAACAAATCCTGGTCTGTCTTTCATCCTTTCTTCGCTTATTCCGCAAATAGCTTAGGGGTAGCTGGAAATTTTATATCAGCTTTTAAAATTACAAGCAAAAAGATTTTAAATTCTGTTAATCGAATGATTCCTTTAGAGCCTCTTCTTCCTTGATTTTTAAGTTTCCCCCCGAAATATCTTTCCAGGCATAGTAATGAAATGTTTTGTCGTCAGACATGGCCACAAATAACCCGCCTTTGAACTGTTTATTCAGGCTCTGGCTGGTCACCTCAGAACCATCACTTTCTATTACAGCCAGGGTTACGGTTTTTACAAGGGTATGCTCATGTGGATTAGCCGGGCTCCCTTCCCGGGTAAAGATGTGAAACCTGGACGCCTGCTGATCCGACACTATAATATAGCCGGTTTGCTCGTCTGTTTGGTAGATGGAAATGCCTTCATGGTCCTGGGCAAAGCCGCTGCTGGCAAATAAGGCTAACTGGGTATGGCTGCTATCCGGATGTGCATAGTACTTCCGTACGCCTACACCTTCATCTGAATAATACACATAGCCCAGGGCATCGTCTACGGCAATGGATTCTATTTCTTTTTTTCCGCTCCAGGTACCAAACTTCCGGACAACGGTAGCTTTGATAGTACCTTTTGGACCTTCTTCCAGGAGGTATTGCCAGAGGTAGGAGCCGTTGGTGGGGCCTTCTTTGCGGCCTACCATAGCATACATTTTAGTGTCCTGCGGGTTCTTGTAGAGAGAAATACCCATAGGTGCCCGCTGGGCTTCTCCTTCAAATACCGGGATGCCGCCCTTGTCCAGGGGTTTCATATCCGGCAGGGAGAAAATACGGATCTTGTTTGTAAGCCTTTCGGTAACTACGGCAATATCCACCTGCTGGCCACTCATCTCAAACCCATATTCAATATCTACATTATTAGGCCGTAGCAGGCCTTTTACTACTTTGTCTTCTATAATTTTGCCATTCAGATCATACACATATAAGGCACCGAGAGAATCTTTATCTGTACCAATAATCAGACTTTGGGCAGGGTCAGTGGGATGAATCCAGATAGCCGGATCATCGGTGTCGTGCTCAGCGGCTTCCGTTATTAGTACCGGCCTGATAGTATCGGTTGGGTTACCGGATATAGTAGCAGCTTGTTGATTAGCTTGCTTTTGTTGCGGGTTGCAGCAGGCAAAAAGCGCACAGGCGGCAACTATAAGTATGGATTGTTTCATAGACCAGGGTTAGGTAATTATACGCTCACTCCCCTTCTTTACTCCGGCTACGGCATAGCTGTGCGGCAGCCGGAGTAATGGAGAGAAGCAGAGACTAGTATATTCAATGCGAATGGTTTGTAAAATCAAAAGTCGAATTTAACACCCAGCCTGGTCCAGAATCCATAGAACTCCCGGGTGCGGGGGGTGGCCAGAGAGTTATCAAAATCCACTCTTTTCTGGTTAGTCAGGTTTACGGCTTCCAGGAATATGCGCAGCTTTGGTGTAAGGGTCTGGCTGGCGGATAAATCTATCTGGACGCGGTTGTTTACTGAATACAAATTTCCATCACTGATTTCGCTCACAAACTTGCCGTTAAAGTTAGCGGATATCCGGCCATTAAATCCACCCATCATATAAGACAGGGCTACGTTTCCCACATGGTCTGATTGCCCTGGCAAAGATATGGTGATTTCCTGCTGATCTGATTCTGTAAAGTTCTGCAACCTGGCTTCAGAGGAAGTGTAGGTATAGTTTGCATAAATACCCAGGCCACGTAAAAATCCTGGCAGGAACGTAAGATTTTGCTGCCAGGCTACTTCAAATCCAAATAAATCTGCCGTGCGGCCATTTACGGCCTGCGTAAGCTCTACATTATCTACTTCCCGGAAGGTTTGTACATTGGTGCGGCGGTAAATAAAATTATCGAGCCTTTTGTAGAATATACCACCAGAAAGGATACCTACGCTGCCAAAGTAATGTTCTGCGAACAAGTCCAGATTCAGGGCGCTTACTGGTTTCAAGGCCAGATTGCCGATACTGGCTTCTCTTTCTCCCAGGTTAAACTCTGCTCCTTGCACCAGGTCTTCAAAGTTAGGTCTGGCGTATGAAAAAGTAGCCGCTGCCCGCAGGTTGGTATGATCCGTCAGGCTGTATTTTATGTGGCCCATAGGCAGGAAGTACCGGTAGGTGGCAGTGCCAGATACCGGCACTGCTATTTCTTCTTCTGCATCCCACTGACCCGACTGATAGCTTACATTTGTCTGCTCAAAACGGATACCTCCCAGCAGCATGAGTTTATTAAACTGGGTACGGCTCATCAGATAGGCAGCATACACATTTTCTGTAGCCGTATATTCTTCCGCGGCCCTTTCTTCAGCAGTTGCCTGGGCATCGTTTTCAAAATCTGAACTGTTGGCATCAAAGAAGCTTTTAAAGGTGGGTACATCGGCAAACGAACCAATGCGGTAATCGCCATTCTGAAAATTATTATCTACTAATCCTCCTGCAAAACGGCTGATAGGTAAATCTTGCTCTCCTTCGTACGCCCATTCGTTGTATTCTTTTAAGCGGTAGTTTTTGTCTTTCAACCGTACTTTGCCGCCAAATTTCAAGGTACTTGCATTGCCTGCCAGCGAGTAAGGCAAACCCAGGTTAATCTTGGCAGTGAGGTTTCGGTCGGTAGCCAGGGTACGGGAGGCCTCATAAGTATCGAAAACATAAGATGCATTATTGAGGTAGTCGAAGGGTTGCCCATCTTCATCGACAAGGGCAGGAATTTTAGGTATAAGTGGATTGGATACATCCAGCCGGTTGGTGGCATTATTAAAGAATACATCATCCGACTCAAAGTTGGTTTGCCTGTCGTAGGGGGTATCCTGCCGGGCTCTGGAAAGGGATACTTCATAATCCAGGTTTAGCCGGGGGAGAGTATGCGTGCCTCCCAGGTTAAAACTATATACGCCCTGATTTTCTGGCCGGTCTTTTGTTTGCCGGGAGATGGTCCATACTTCATCCTCCTCATCGTATGCAAACAGCAGGCTTCTGCGCCATTCGTGCTCCCGCAAATCACTGTAAATACTGCGGAAATAGATCTGGCTGTTGGCATTAAACCGGTAGTCGAATGTAGCGCTGAGGCCTACCCGGTTGCGGTCTATCTCATAATCCCGCAGTTCAAACGTATACAGGTCTGTAGGGCTATCCCAGTCCGACATTTCATTTTTATCTGACCCCCGCTGGCTGGCATAGTAACTGCCGTTGAGCATATACCCAAACTTACCCTCTTTGCCTACCCGCTGACTAATGGTTAATGCCCCCTGATAGCCGCCTTTCTGCATCAGGTTGTTGTATTCGCCAGCCAGGGTGCCCGATACACTCAGCTTGGTATTTTCAGCCGTGCGGGTGATTAAATTTACCGAACCGCCAATGGCATCTCCATCCATGTCGGGCGTAAGAGCTTTGGTTACTTCAATGGAAGATAGCTGGTCTGCCGGAATAGCATCCAGGGCTACGTAGCGGATACCGGCTTCCGGAGAAGGAATCTGTTCGCCATTGATGCTGACATTGGTAAACTGCGGAGCCAATCCTCTGACCAGTACATACCGGCCTTCTCCTTCATCCCGTTCAATGTTTACCCCTGGCACCCGTTGCAAGGCTTCTGCTACATTGGGATCAGGGAAGCGGCCTATTTGTTCAGCGGCTACGATATTTTTGATATTGTCTGCTGTTTTTTGCTGGTTTAAAGCCTTGCTCTGGCCCTGCAACAGACCCATTACCGTAATGCCTTCTATTTCAAAAGAGGCACTGGTAAGCGGAATAGTTAGTACATTGCTTGTACCTGGCTGCACGGTAAAGGGCATACTTTTAGACCTATACCCCAGATAGCTGATTTCCAATGTAACCTCTCCCAGGGGTGCAACAAAGCTGAACTGGCCGGATAAGTCTGTGGATGTCCCTAATGTAGTACCCCCAATTACCACACTCGCTCCTGGCAGCGGCTGCCCATTCTGTTCATCCTGTACTTTACCCGAAACAATTGCTCTTTCCTCATCCATGGCTAAGGCGGCTGCAGTAGTTTTTTCTTTTGGCTGAAGCACAATGTTGCGGCTGACTTGTTTATAAGCAATAGGGCTATGGGCAAACAGTTCATTGAGTACCTGGGCCACGGTTCTTCCTTCGGCTTTCATCGAGATTCTACCGGCAATGTCTATTTTACGTGAGTTATACACAAACCGGAAGTCGGTTTTGCTTTCTATTTCCCCGAAAGCCTGTTTAATGGTGGCATTCTTCAGCTCCAGCGAAACGATTACTTCTTCTATGCTATGCACCTGGCCGGAACCTGCTATGCCCGGTTGGATATTACATAAGAGAATGGCTAGCGTTAAGCTGACTATACCAAAAAGTCTGTTTGCGCTTGGTAAAATGGGTAGTTGTTTCTTTTTCATAATAACGTGTGTTGATCAGTAGTCTTAGTCAGGTGTAGGTTGTGTTCAGGAATTAGTAGTCGGTTTAAAGATGTTGAAGTGGCTCTGCTTTATGAAAGCATGGTTACGTATGAGGTTGGTCAGGAACAACCTTGGCCTTTGAAGAATATGGTCTTGCCCTGCTGTGTGTATTGGATGCCGGTACTCAGGCTCACACTTTCCAGTACAACGCTCAACGGTTCGTTGCGGAACTGAGCGGTTAATAGGCAGCTATGAATGGCCTTATTGTGAAAGATAATTTTTACGCCATACCATCTTTCCAGCTGCCGGCATGCTTCACCTAACGGTGTATCATCAAAGCGAAGCATGCCCTCTTTCCAGGCTATCAGCGCAGCTGCGTCTACCTGGGCTTTGGTTAGCTGACTAGCCATAGAATAACTGGCTTGCTGGTTAGGGGAAAGACGTATTTTCTGACTTGCTGCCGCCCGGTTTCCGGCAGTTGCGACCTGTACTATTCCGGAAGCGACTGTTACTACCTGGCTGCTATCGCCTGCATAGGCTTTTATATTAAATGAAGTGCCCAGTACCTTGGTTGTAAGCGGGCCGCTGTGCACCAGAAAAGGTTTATCCGGATTGGGAGTAACTTCAAAAAAAGCTTCTCCGCTTATATACACCTCACGTGTGCTAGCTGCAAACATTCTGGGATACCTAAGTTTACTCAGGGCATTTAAATACACTTTTGAGCCATCAGCCAGCGTCACCAGGGATGTTTGCCCATAGGGAGTTGTCTGTTCTACGTATTCAATGGCAGGCCGGGGCCTAACATACCCTGAAGACAGATAGGTAAGCAGGCCCAGGCCACCTATAACAATAACCATGGCTGCCCAAGGTATCCAACTGGGCATTTTATAGGTGCGGGATGAGGTGGCCGGTGGCCGGGAGTATTGAGCTAGCCTTGCATCCAGCTGCCTGAGTCCCTTATTGGGATCAAAGGCCGGATTACCTGCATAAGGCTGTTGCCAGGCTTTTCTGGCCTGATTGAACAGTTGCTGATGGGATGTATCTTCTGCCTGCCATTGTTCTATCTGCTGGTTTTCTTCGGGAGATGTCTCCTGGGCAAAATGCTTGGCCAATAATTGCCAGGTAACGGGATTTTTCATTTAGGCGGTATAAGCGGTTATACCTTTACAGATGGGTATTTCAAAAAAGTCCCCCTATGCAAACCGGTTAAGCTTGTATTACCATACTGTTATGGACAGGAAATATAGAATTTTGCTGGCATGCAGTGGTTTTTTCAGCAGTTGCTCCCTGACTAGTTTTAACGCTTTGCCCATCTGGTTTTCAACCGTTTTTACTGAAATCTGCAGAATACCGGCTATTTCCTGATAAGAGAAGCCATCCATTTTATGCATAATAAACACCAGGCGGCACTGCCCGGGCAAGGTGTTGATGATAGCATTCAACCCTTGAAAAAATTCTGTAGAAGATACCTGTTCTTCCGGGGTAACATAGTCCACTGCCAGATGCAGTGGCAGCTTATCTATAGATTGAAAAGAGGGCCGGGATTTTTGCAGGTAAGCCAGAGCCTGATTTTTGGTAATGGTGTACAGATAGGCTTTCACATTGGAGGTAATATTGATTGTTTCCCGTTTTTCCCAAACTTTCATAAATACATCGGCTACCAGTTCTTCTACCTGTTCTTTGTTAGAAATGAATGCATAAGCGAAGGTACAAAGTCCGGCATAATACTTTCTGAACAACTCGCGCAGGGCCTGTTCATCTCCTGCTTTAATTCTGGAAAACAGCAGCACATCTGTATCGGCATGTAGCGAGAGAATTTTCAATGGGCAGGTAAAAGTAAGTGCAGGGCAAATTTTCCCATTTCATAAATCATTATCAACCTATTGAGATTAACATATAGAGAAATTTGTGTTAATACTACTTAAACAGCTCTAATACAATAGCGCATCTCTCGTTTCGTGTCCTGCATACGTATAAGCTCACCGATGCAGATAGAAACCGGATGTAATAACAAGGAGGCCAGAATTGTAGCGGAATATCATAGGACAAGCGCACTAGTCAGAACAAAAGGTAGTTAGGCCATTCCTTTGCCGTTGCCTTCTACAAAAAAGCATAAAACGTGGATTTCATGAATTTTTTTTGTTTTATTTAATCATTCAACTAAGCGTATTTTCCAGCAATAGTATTGATTTATGAAGGTTTATTAGATGGCTACACTGTTGTGTTTCTCCTGTTGTGTTTCTATAGATGCGCTACAGCTGAGCCTTGAAACGATTGAATTTATAGTGGGTATTTCAACAGAAGCTAAAAAAAGCAAAAGTACGCCAGCATAGCTTTGTTGTTATGCCTGGGCAAATGCATTACCATGAGGAAGATTAAAGAAATCTACAAATGAACCCTACAAAAGTCACAGCTACCAATGCCTCCTCCTACCGGTCCATGAAAACCGAAATACGAACAAGTCCTACGCAAGGTCGTGGCTTGTTTGCCAAGGAAGCAATAGATAAAGGCGAAATCATTTCGGTCAGAGGGGGGCACATTCTCACTCGCGAGATGGAAGAAATACTTACTAAACCTGTAGGATATTGGGCATATCCTATTGCTGATGAGCTAGTGCTTGCTCCCCTCCGTACAGCGGAAGTAGAAACTGTAATGATGTTTTTGAATCATTCCTGTGAGCCAAACGTGGGAATACTTGGGCAAATACTCTTTGTTGCCATGCGTGAGATTATGCCTGACGAAGAATTGACCATTGATTACGCCATGTTTGGAGCTGATAAAGAACCTATGCCATGTAATTGCCGGTCTTCTCATTGCCGGGGGCTCATCACTAACGCAGACTGGCGGTTAGAGCAGCTACAAACAAAATACAGGGGTTATTTTTCTTCCTATATACAGCTAAAAATAAATGCTATGTAAAACTATATCCATACTTACTTTGCCTACTTCCGCATTGGTAAAAATAACTATCCCTTATACAGTACTAGCTTACACGTTCTGTACTTCCTAGTCTTTGTCCGAAAACTGGGCACCTTAGAACAGAAGTAGCTATCTACCTATACTGCTGTTTTTTTAAGATGGGTGTCTGGTAGATAAAATTGCAGGTGCGGCTGCCAACAGAAGAATGCCAGAAAAGTCCAATTAATGTACATACTTGTAGCTAAACCTGCTTGTATTTCAACCTATTAAATTTCTATTCTTTAGATCATTGATTGTTCTATTAAGGCTTCTAAGGGTAATGCCTAAATAACTGGCTATGTCTTGTTTAGAAATTTTGGTTAGCAGTTGGGGAAACATGCCTACAAGCCTTAGCAGATTCTCTTCACTCGTGTGGGATTGATGATAGGCATGCCTATGTGCTTTGTAGCTGATTTTACTCGTTAGAGATTTTATGATTAACTCAGAAAATGTTTTGTCTGTTGACAAGCTTTCTTTGAAATACCTTTTTTCTATTTTATATACTTCTACTGCTGTAATAGCTTCTATACAGCAGAAACTCAAGGTATCATTTATTACTTCTATTTCTCCAAACAATTCGCCTTCACCAAAAAACTCCTGGATAAAATCTTTGCCATTATCTTCCGATAAGTAGCATTTGGCTATGCCATTTTTTATCACATACACATAAGACACTCTTTTGCCTTGTTGTATAATTTGTTCTCCGGGGCTAAACTTTTGCTCTGTTACATATAAATCCGGTTCTTTGTCATGAATCTTAACAGTGTAAGGTAATAATTCCAGGTTAACTCGTATCATTTTACTTGCGGGACAAATGTCCTTTCCAAGTACGCAAAGTTTCTCTCCCTTTGCAAAAAAGAAGCAAACATGCATCGTATTTGTTAACCTATATAGGAAGAGTTATGCAACTGAATAAAGAAATTTTAGAAAAGTTTATTTCGCCTGATAATTCAAATAGGGAATCAGTTCAAGAAACAATAAGCAAGCTGACAAGCCAAATCTTGGATTTTTTAACTGATGCCAGCAACTATTCCCCATACCCTGCATTTACTCGTTTTACTGATCCATACTTTACGATTCCCGACCTTCCTAAAAAGGATGTTCAACTTACGGAATCTGTCAAAGAGATTTTAGCACATAGTATGAATGCTGCTAATCCAAAGTATATAGGCCACATGGACAGCATTCCCACCCTGTGGTCCATCCTTGGCGATTACCTGGCTTCGGCCATCAATAATAATCTATTGAGCCTGGAGATGTCGCCGTTCCTAACTCAACTTGAATATTCAATAACGAAACAATTCTCCACTCTTTTCGGTCTCCCGGATGCTTCGGGTGGTATACTGCTTAGTGGAGGCACGCTATCTAACCTGCAGGCATTAATAGTTGCCAGAAATGAAGTGCTGCATACACCAAATGGAAACTGCTTTAGTCTACAAAAAGAGCCTGTCATTATAGCATCCGAACATGCGCATGCCTCTATTCAAAAGATTGCCATGCTACTAGGTATCGGTAGAGAAAACGTGGTAAAAGTAAAGACAACCCAGGATGCTAAAATGGACATAGCAGATTTAGAATACCAGGTTACCAATCTGTTAGCTTCGGGAAAACAGCCCTTTGCCATTGTAGCTACCGCCGGGACAACCGTTTCCGGTACGATAGATTCTTTATTAGATATATCGGCTCTTGCGAAAAAATACAGCTTGTGGGTACATATTGACGCTATTTATGGGGGTGCACTCATTTTTTCCCAAAAGTATACGCATCTATTGGCAGGAATTGAGCATGCGGACTCCATCTCGTTTAACCCACAAAAGTGGCTTTTCGTCGCAAAAACTTGTTCAATGGTTCTGTTTAGAGATTTTCAAAACATGGTAAAGAGCTTTCAGGTGGCTGCCCCCTACATGAAAGCACAACCTGAGTTTATCAATTTAGGAGAAATCAGTATTCAAGGGACAAAAAAGGCTGAAGTTTTAAAACTCTGGCTTTCTCTTACTAGCATAGGCAAGCAAGGCTATGAACAACTCATTGATTACAATCTGCATCTTACCAAAATTTTTACTGAAGAGTTATCGAAACGAACCTATTTAAAGGTATCCAGTCAGCCGGAATTAAATATAGTGTGCTTCCGTGGAGAGCCAGAGTATATAGGCGACCATGCGTACGATCAATGGAATGAACAACTACAGGGATATTTACTAAAAAATGCAGGTTATTTTATTTCACTCCCTACCTACAAAAATAATGTATGGCTAAGGGTAGTGTTGCTGAATCCTTTTTTCAAAAAGGAGCATATAAACGTGTTGTTTGAACATATTGATGCATTTGAAAAAACATACCGATAAACAGCCCCCAACAGTGCATCTAGGTCATTTGGCAGTTATTGGCACCTCAGGCGTAACAGCTACTTGTGACTTTCCATTCGAGTTCATTGCCTATTACCTGTTAGATGGAGAAAAAGAATTGAGAGGGCTTTTGCCAGAAAAAGACCAATAACTTTTACCAGCAAATAAGGGTTATGCTTGTAAGGTTCATTAATTTAGCTAGCAGGAAAACTTGCTCAAAAAGTATGGCATCTAACAAAACCTTTCATGTTTAAATCTAGTATCCTGCTTGTACCCGGACTAGGAAATTCCGATGAGCAACACTGGCAATCGTACTGGGAGCAATCATACCATTTTCCGCGTGTAAACCAGCTCGACTGGCAAACACCCACCTGTAGGGATTGGGTGCAAGCACTAGACAAAGCCGTCGTTCACTATGCTGCATCAGATGTAATTTTGGTTTGCCATAGTTTAGCATGTGCCACCATGGCTGCCTGGGCTGAAAAATATGGCAGAACAATAAAAGGGGCTTTACTGGTAGCACCGGCCGATACAGAAGCGGCAGACTTTCCCTCCACAGCGATTGGCTTTTCTCCCATGCCCTTGCAGAAGCTCTCTTTTCCCTCTATAGTGGTGGCCAGCACCAATGATGAATATGTGAGCCTAGCAAGAGCCCGCTATTTTGCCCAATGCTGGGGTAGTCAATTTGTCAATGTAGGGGCTTTGGGCCATATTAATTCAGCCACTCAATTAAAAGACTGGCCGCAAGGGTTGCAACTGCTTCTTACATTAGATCAACATCGGTAAGCCCTAACTGGTAGTAATCCTTTAAAAAAACCTTTTAAGGTAACTATAGATTATAGGCTTGCATGATCGGTTTTAAAAATCGACGCATGGATTTCATTCTCTCAAGTGTATGCTTTGGCTTTGCAGCACTAACAGTAACGGCAGCCTGCATACTTAGCTGCATATTTTCCAGAAATACGTGTATTTGGTAGCCGTCTACCAGGGCATGGTGTACCCGTATACTTACCGGAAGTATCACCTGATTGCCTCTCCACTCCAACCTGCCAAAAGTTAGTTTGGGAATGGCATCTTTTGACTTGTCCTCATAGGCATGCTCCATACCATGGAACTTAAACCAGGGTAGTGTAGTGGCATGATATAAGTCAGAGCCATTATAGCCATTGAAGAGCTTATTGTTCTTTTGTACCTCTTTTACCAGTTGAGAGGCCTCCCGGCAAAAAGTAGGTAGGTCCGGGTGGTGAGGCAGGTGTACAAAAGACAGGGTTTTACTATCTGTCAACACGGTTGTGGATACATCTACCGCCTCATACTTTACTACCTCAGTCTCCTCTATTCTTAACAAAAAGTTCTCTGTTTTGCGCATCGCTTCTGTGGCAGCATGCAAATAAGATAGAAATACCGACAGCCGTTCCCACTTTGCATAATGATAGAGGCTGGTAATATTTATTTCTGTATGCACATTAAAGTAAGGTTGAGAAAAGGACAGGAAGAAGTTAAAAGTCTCTTCCCGCGCCCATCCCTTTGTCAGGAAAGGTGTTTTATTGTATAGCGTTTTCATAGGCATGGATTTTTTGTTGCAAACCAGGAAAGTTGATTTCTTTGATCAGGGTGTGCTCTATCCTGATGACCTTTTCCTGCTCTAACTCAACTAATAATCTGTTCAAATTCCGCAAAGAGGTACCTAAGGTCTCTGAAAGTAGTTGCTTAGAGATCTCTAGCTCATTGAGCCTGGAGAACTCACGCAAAACAATGAGTAGCGAGTAGAAAAGTTTATTGGTAGACTGAATAGCTGCTTTATAAGAGGTGTTCAGAAGTTTAGAAATCATGGCTTGATGAATCAACAGATTAAAACCGGCATCTTCTGAGAGCATTTGCAAAAATTGTTCAGGAGCCACTTTCCAGAGGCTGCATTGGGTTACGGTCTCTACCGTGCTGAAGTAGTGCATGTTCATAATCGCTTCCACATCTCCTACTACTTCTCCTCTTTCAAAAACACCCCAGGTAAATCTCTGGCCCAGAGAGGTAGTATGTACGACTTTCACCAGGCCAGAGGAAAGGATAAAAACACTATGTGGTGCAGCATCCTGTTTGAGCAGCGTTTGACGTGGTTGGTGCAGCACAGGGCTGATGCTATATTTTTCAAATAACTGCTTATGGTTAGTTAAATATTGAATGACCGCTGTCCTGTATTGAGAGAGTAAGTGGTATTGCATACACAAAGATCACTATTCTTACTTTTGCATAAAAGGACAAATGTCCGGTAGGCCTAAGTAGCAAGATAGAGCAGGGTTATGTAAGTTAAATGTTGTGGCGTGAAGATGGAAAGTTTAGATGATACAAAGTATATTGGCTGTCAGCTTAGGTATTGGGGTAATAGTTTTGATAGGTTTAGCCCAGTCTACTTTTTGGAAGGTATACTTGTGTCTGGCTCTAAGTTTTCGGACAAAAGCCAAGAAGAACAAACGCGGTAATCTGGTAATGTATAAGGGGCAGGTCTATGACCTGTCTTTTGAAGCAAGGGTGAAGGAAGTTTCAGCGTACACGCATGATTTAGCTAGGCTATCTGTTGTTTGGCTGGTAAAGAGTCTATATCTTTCCATACCGGCTAGCCCTCGGCCTTGGTAAGGCTGTACCTATTCCTTATGCTTTCTTTCATCAAGCCAACTTTATTGATCCTGTCTTTTTTCCTTTCATGCCTTCCTCCTGCATGCATCCTTGCGCAAGGCACCCTTGACTCTATGCAACTCAACAAAGTTAATGAGCAGATAAGGGCCGGAGATTTTGGGCAAGTGGATGCTGTTTTGGTATCTGTTAGAGATAAGCTACTTTTTGAGCAATACTTCCATAAATATCATTCCTCAAAGCTACATACGCTACAGTCTGCTACTAAAAGTATCAATGCTTTACTTGTCGGTATTCTTCTGGATCAGGGTTATTTACCATCAGTAGAGGAACCCATTACCCGCTTTTTTCCTCATACTTACTTTACTGATTCGCTTAAAACCAGGATACGGGTGAAGGATTTATTAACCATGTCCTCTGGTATCGACTGGCAGGAAGAAGGAGTAGTAGACCGGAAAACCAATGATCAGCTGGCCATGAACGACAGCAAAGATTATATAGGCTACTTCTTGAGCCAGCCGATGAAGGAGCCACCGGGAAGCCGCTTCTACTACAACAGTGGCTGCTCGATTGCTTTGGGAGGTATTGTTCAACGGGTATCAGGACAAACCGTAGAAGCGTTTGCTAACCAATATCTTTTTAGGCCGCTTTCCATCACGCATTACAAATGGCAGAGCACAAAGAAAGGACAATATCATACCGGGGGAGGATTATTTCTGTCTGCCAGGGATTTGCTCAAGATAGGACAAATGGTACTAAACGGTGGCGTTTGGCAAGGCAAGCGTATCGTTTCCCAGCAATGGATCGATGAGTCTGTACAAGCCCATTTTGCGACAAACAGAGCAAATGGGTGGGGAACCCGCTTCGAGTATGGCTATCAATGGTGGAGGCTTACCCATCAAGGTAAAATAGAGGTGATAGCTGCGCGGGGATGGGGCGACCAGCGATTATTTATCATTCCCCAACTAGAGGCCGTGATAGTCATCTATGGGAGTAATTTTTTCAACACGCCTACGCTATCCATTGATCATTTACTTGAGCACTTACTTGAGGCATTTGCTGAGTACCAACACTAATACCTCTTCATGCAGGGTATCATGCTTTAGACAGCCAAGTATCTATAAACCTGACTTTAGCCTATGGAAGAGTTTATCAGGTTGGGCTTTAAGATTAACCACTTTATTTTAGCGGATGCTTAACGTAGTCTGTGCTGTGAATGTACAATGAGGTATGTCAAAAGTTCAAATGCGGGGTAAATGCAGACTCAAACTCTGCAAGCTGAGGAAAGAGATAAGCATATTAACTCCTCTTTAGCTTTAGGGGTGTGCTGACGTATTTTCGGCCATCATTCACTTAAAGTAAGCATGTATTATATAATAACCTGCCCTTTGGAATACCTGATCCAACTAGAAGCAATTCTTCTTAGGCAAGCCAACAAGCAGTAAGCAAAGGCACCGCTCGAATTACCAGCGGTGCCTGTATTGCTACATTTAGCTATTCTGCCGAAAGTGCACAATAGCGGTTCCAATCCAGCAATAATCTGTTTGGTCGGTATATTGCGGAAGGAGCACAAACGTATTGTCTCCACTTGGTTTAAGCAGATCCGATGAAAATTCTACCAGCATCTGATCATAAATAACAAAGTTTTGACCCTCCTGGAACCGGCTGACATAGTGCGTGCCAATAGAGGTGCCATTGAGGACCATTCTAAAACCCATGCCCTGAACATTTGTTTTCAGGCCTCCAAGGGCAGATATCTGAGCATATGCACGCTTTCCGGCGTTTCTGCCTCCGCTATTAAAAGTAGTACTCAGCAGTTTACCTGCCGAGAGAAAAGTTGAACTGGCAGCAACTTCATAATCAGCTAATTCTGGCATGGTCTTTCTTGTTTGATAGGTTGTGAAGAGTTTCTTTGGTTAGTGCTTCGTCCAGGGCTAGCGCAAAAGATATCCCTAAACGGTCAGCTAAAAAGCCCAAGCGTGCGAAATGGTCGCCTTTAGGCAGGTGTTGCGCATCCTGTTTCCAGGAGATGCCTTTTTCCTCAGCATAAGCTGCCAGGAATTGCGCGCGGCTGGCAAAGTGGTCTGTCATCATTTTTTTCAGAATTTGGTGAATACTAAACTTGTGACAAAACAAGGGCAAGGGCTTGCAATCCCCAAAAAAAGAAGGTGGACTAAAAGACGACTTCCCAACAGAGCAAGTGGATAAAAGGTAGACAGTAGCAATAAAAATTCCGTCAATCCACTGAAAATCAATAGCATAGTGTTTATATCAGGGTATCAACCCATAAAAATTATATGCTAATTTTGGTTTTCAGCTCCTAGCAGAAAACGGCTTTTGCCTCACAGAGAATGATGTA
This sequence comes from Rhodocytophaga aerolata, assembly GCF_030503435.1. GTDB lineage: Bacteria > Bacteroidota > Bacteroidia > Cytophagales > 172606-1 > Rhodocytophaga > Rhodocytophaga aerolata. The sequence goes on along the minus strand of NZ_JAUKPO010000036.1, from coordinate 4,530 downwards.
GAGGAAAGCTAAGTACTTTGATTTTTTTGTTCTAAGAAACTCCATGTATGGGCACAACGCAGATAGCCTTGTAGGGCCTTAGGCACAGGCCATTAGCTGCTCCCCTCTTACCTACACTAAATAGCCTACTACGGAAAGTAACACTTCTCCCTTGATTAGCTTCTGCTAATTGGCTAGCTGACTAGCTTTTCACAAAAAGTTAATCAATCCAAGCACCATCGATATTGGCCGATAAGTGATATATTTGGCAAGGATTTTTAGGCGTTCACCCTTATATGTTTTGTATTACTGCTGTAAAAGTACAGGTGCTTGTATTTGGCAAATTAGCTAGTAAAGCTTATCCTACTAGTAGCCTTATTTTCTCTGTTCTTATTGCTGCTACGCACCTTTATATACCCTCAGCCTTTTGTCAGGACATATTTGAGCCTGATACTGTAAAAAAAACGATCGAAGCTACCCCTGTTCAGGGAAATCTAAAGATAGATGGATTGCTGGAGGAAACAGAATGGCAGCAGGCTACACCTGTGGCCAACTTTACACAGGTAGAACCTTACCAGGGAAAGCCGGTAAACTTCGATACAGAAGTAAAAATGGTGTATAATCATGCCTTTCTCTATATAGCTGCCTTCTGTCAGGACTCGTTGGGTAAAAAAAGTTTACGGGCTCCCAATTTTCAACGCGACTTTGAGGATGTCGCGCATGATGTATTTGGTGTGGCCATTGATGGGTTCAGCGACCAGCGCAATGCGATGACCTTTATGACCAACCCTTATGGAACACAGCGTGATTTGCTATCTTTTGATGACCTGCTGTATGATACCGACTGGGATGGCTTATGGAAGGTACGCACCTCGAGAACAGATTCCGGGTGGGTGGCCGAAATAGCTATTCCCTGGCAGACCCTACGCTATCCGGACTCTGAGAGGCAAACCTGGGGGATTAATTTTTTCCGCAACAGGCGCTATAGCAATGAACTTTCCGGCTGGTCACCTTTTCCCAGGGCTTTTTCTCCTTTGCGTATGGCCTATGCCGGGCAACTAACTAATCTACAGCCTCCGCCTCCTTCACCTAACGTACGCATACAGCCTTATGTGTTAGCATCCTTTGATGAGTATAAGGGCAGTGAGGTAGGGTATGGGCAAAATTTTAGCTATAAATTCGGAGGGGAGGTAAAATGGGCGGTCAACCCCAATACCGTACTTGATGTAACAGTCAATACAGATTTTGCCCAGGCAGATGTAGACAGGCAGGTAAATAACGTTTCACGATTTTCTGTATTTTTTCCCGAGCGAAGGCAGTTTTTTCTGGAAAATGCCAGTTTATTCGGCGCCGGCTTAAGTCCTTCAGATGATCTGGTTGGAGGTGCCATGCGAATCCAACCTTTTTTCAGCCGCTCAGTTGGATTGGATGCGTCGGGCAATCCGCTGCCCATTGATGCAGGAGCCAGGGTAGTATACCGTTCTACAGACAGAAACTATGGGGGGATGCTGATGCGTCAGCGGGGAAGTACAGCTCAGGCTGCCTCTACCTATGCGGTAGGCCGTTACTCAGAAAATATTGGGAAGCAACACCGCTTAGGAGCTTTAGTGACGCTAAAGCATACAGAATCCTTGGATACATTGGCTGGCAATATTAATGCGGTAGGTGCCATCGATGGGTTTTTCAGGCTGAGCCAGCCCTTATCGTTAAATTTGATGGCTATAGGTGCCAGCGATGCAGGGGAGAAAAGCAAGGGCTTAGCCGGCTACATGCAGCTCAACTACAACAGCAATTCACTGGTAGGCTGGTGGACACAAGCATTCGTTGGCGAGCAATTTAAGCCCGATGTTGGCTTTGTTTCCAGAAGCAATGTCATTGCTACCACTCCTGGTTTCTTCTTAGTAAACCGCAGCAAATGGCTGCCTGCCTTTATCCGAAGTTTTGAGCCGGGAATTTTCTCCGAATTCTATCACCAGGCTACTACCGGCAAGTTTCAGGAAATGCAGGTAAGCCTGAACCCTGTATGGTTTACCTTGCAATCGGGTGGCATGCTCGGCGTGTTCATTAACCGCATTTATCAGCAACTTGACGACACGTTTAGTCCCCTAGATACAGATATTGCCGCCGGAAGGTATCATTTTCTGCGATACAATGTGCTCTTGGGAAGTGACCCCTCCAAAAAAATCTCTTATATGATAAATTATGAAACAGGGGGATATTATAATGGAACGATGGACTACTTACAAGTTAACCTGCGGGCTTCTCCCATACCCCACATTTCCCTGCAAGTAAGCTATGAAAATAATCGGCTTAAGCAGGTAGGTATTCAACAAAGGTCGCCTACCATCCACTTGTTGAGCCTGGAGAGCCGGCTGGCCATCAATCCCAGGCTACAATTAATCAGCTTCTATCAGAAAAATACGGCAGGTGAACGGGATGTCTGGAATATGCGCTTAGCCTGGGAGTTCAAACCTTTGTCTTTTGTGTACCTGGTGTATAACCAGCGAGCCTTTACCCCCATCTCTGCCGAACGGCAACATAGCCAGCATTTGATCGGAAAGGTTACTTACCTGAAGCAGTTTTAAGGCAAGTAAACAACTTTTCCATTGACCGGCTAATCCATCTGCCATGCTTGTAATTACACCACCTACTTTACTGCGGGTTACTGATTTGTGGCCATTAACAAAGCTTTCCAGTATTGCTAAGCAGGGAGTGTTTATAGCTGTTATTTGGAAACAACCTGCTTCTAGTAGCGTGTAGTTGGCGGATAAATAGTTGCCGCAAATTTTTGTCTCAGGTGTTATAACCTTATTTTTTCAGCACCGCTTACTAAGGAGATATAGCTACTCAGAAGGTATTTCTTTTGGTAGCCAAAGTCGTTGATAGCCATTAGGAAACTGAACGTTGGGCGAGGGTTGATTGATATAATTCACTATCAGAATATCCATTGCTATTTATCCAAACTGTTAAGTTTTATGGCGTTTAACCTAACTCAAGCCCTCCCTTCATCTACATGGGCACCATAGGCAGGAGGAGAAAGCATAGCACTCAACTCCTTACTTTTTGTTTCTTCCTCTTCCCGTTTCTTTTTAGCTAAAAGCAAAAGACGATCTTTTGTCAACCGATAGCCGGATAAGCCCATAGAAAACAAACCTGTTTTGCTAGCATAAAATACCTGAAAATGGGTATTGATAAAACCAACTCTATAGTTTATCTTTCATTGGCAGCAGTTAAAATCGTTTTTCTCCTGGTTGTAGGTATCTAAGGGAGAACAAGGCTGCTCTTTGCCTGCAGGTAAACAAGTCCGGATGCGGAGATGAAGAAAGTTTCACTACCCACGCTCTTTTTTCATTTCCTGGTATTTAGATGTGGAATGGTAGCAGTCAAACTTATAAAGGTATAGGTTCTCGCAAGGTTTAGTAGGGTAGCTGTTTTTGGTTCTATCTTTTAACTTCATAGTTTTTTGCCCCTATGCATTTGATCCGCTGCCCACCCACGAGGCTATTTATCTGCTCCACAGCTTACTAGGCCACTCCTCTACATTTTTCTATAAATGGCCCAACAGGCTTGATCCAGCCATACATATGCTCATGCTTTGTCCTAACCTAGAACAGACCGTGCCCTAGCTGCAAGTAGTGGTTATAGTTCCCTTTTTCTACTCTCACCTAACCAAACTCCTTCCATACAATGAACCGATTGATACCATCCTTTTCACTCAAGCCTAGCTGCGCTAACCTAGCGATGAGCTGCCTATGGGCTATCCTTTTACCTTTTTGTTGCCTGCTTACAACGCCTTCCCTTGCGCAAGAGGTGCTATGGGGCTTAACTTCGGCCGCTGGCCCCAAGGGTGCCGGAACAGCATTTTCGCTCAAAAGCACCGGAACAGATTTTACCGTGGAGCACGCCTTCAGCCTGGATGTTTATAGTCCTACAGGCAGCTTGCTCCAGGCAAGTGATGGCTATTTGTACGGCATGGCAAATAGTGGTGGCCCCACGAATAATGGCGCCATCTTTAAACTGGCTCCTGATGGCTCAGAGTTTACAGTCATTAAATACTTTACCCGTTCTACGGACGGCGCTTTTCCTACAGGCGGCCTGATAGAGGCAAGCGATGGCTACTTGTATGGCCAGGCCATGTTTGGTGGGTCTGGTGATGCAGGCACCATCTTCAAGCTAGCCCTTGATGGCTCAGAGTTTAGGGTAATAAAGAACAACCTTTTCATCGACGGCGCTTCTCCGATAGGCAGCCTCATTCAAGGAAGCGATGGTAGTTTATATGGGGTGACAGTTGGTGGTATAAATAGTAGTGGGGGCACGGTTTTTAAGCTCTCTACGGATGGCTCGGGGTTTAGGCTGATTAAGACGTTTGCCGCTGCTAACATACCTGTAGGCGGCCTGATAGAGGCAAGTGATGGCTACTTGTATGGCCAGGCAACCGGTGGCACCAATCTTAGTGGCATCATCTTTACGCTCTCTGCTGATGGTTCAGGTTATAGAACGTGAACTATGGATTAGTAAAAGCATAAAGGGCTCAAAATGAATTAGCTTTGT
>NZ_JAUKPO010000035.1 GCF_030503435.1 Rhodocytophaga aerolata | reverse complement strand
TCCACTGGCCTACTTTTGAACTGAAATCTGGTGGATCATTCAATTAATATATACATCAGGAAAATCTATAGCTAGAAAAACGTAACAAAAACTCATGAAAATTAGCTAAGTAAACTTTGATTTTATTAACCACTTTTTGTAACTCCTGCCAATATGGCTGCTTTCGCAGGAAGGGCATTGTGGTTAATTGATGGTAGAGTTTTAATAAATGCAGAGATAAATTTACGAACCCCTCCCCTCGCCTACTTTTCTTATTATAAGAAAAGGTCTATTTGACTTTGTTGATTACCTTCATCTGTATTTAGATACTGTACTGAAAGAAAAAGAGAAAAATTGTAGTTTTATTCCGTATTGACTATAATAATTTACTATGCCTATATCTACCCATGGAAACTCGTACATAAGATGGACAAAGAAACTAGTAACTAATTTGATGCTTATTTGTCCGAATGGAAACAGAATCTCTGAATGAGCTGTTACGCATCGGCCAATAGAAGTCAGAAGAAAAGGCAAACACATGGGTAGACCAGCTGATAGCATTAAAAATTCCTAAAAGCTATTGAAGGAATACTTATGCCTGGTTAAAGATTTGAAGGAAAGTTTAAGTATTTACAAATACTACTGCTCTCCGGAATGTATCTGTAGAAACAGAAAGAAAAGTATTTTTGCTATATTATTTGGTGATTTATTCTCTATTTATTCGTACAATACTTACTATAGAGTTGTATTTGAAAAGGAAATGGGAAGAATTCTTTATTAACACAAAATAGTTTACTCTTATGCTATATACTTCTGTACTTATTATGCTGGGTGCCCGCGTTAGAATACAGAAAAAGGCTTTATATCAGTTAGCCGAGCATATGTCTTTTTCCTTACAAGAGGTAACGGCATCCCTTTCTCTAACTGTGCCTACCTGTCCGGATGAAGCATTCCTGGATTATTTTACCAGCGAACGTATCATTAAAACAGCAGAATTATACCAGAAAGGTTTTGAGGTATTTGGTGAGCAAAAGTTCAAAATATGGATGGCTAGCCCAAGTAAAGCTCTTGGCGGAAAGAAACCTGTTGAGCTACTCAATACGACCACAGGAGTAGATTACCTGCTGGATGAAGTGATCCGCATTGAACATGGCATAGTTACATGAAGCAATACTTCCTTATGCTTATGGCCACTGAGAAATGGGCAAGGGAACTGAGTGGCAATGGCGGATTATATGTCTCCGGCCGCTGGCACCAAAAGCAGCTAAAAAATTAATAGGCATCCTCTTAGGATTGCTGCATAGTCTGATGGGCTTTTACAAATTCTACCCGAAATTTCAACCTACCATCCGGCTCTATAATCAGAAATAATCTGCCGGCGGCCCTTCTTTCCTTTCCCAGGATGACCATCGTCAGATTAGGCATAATGGAAGTTTTTTCCCCTTTCAACAATTTTTCTAACTCGCCACTTTTTTGTAGACTTTCTCTAGTAATTCCCAAGGGAGTTAGTTGCTTAAAAGGTATTTTGTCAAGGCTAATCTCTTCCGGCTTTGCCTGCTTAATAACTTCTTTTATCTCTGGTGCCCAGACTCTGAACAAAGGTTTGCCGGATGTATCTGGCTCTAGAACCAAATGAGCCGAGAAGCGTTTCTCTACCCCATCATGAATGACTTTAAATTCTTGAATCAGATCTGTTTTTTCGCCATTGAGCAGTTTCTCCAGGTTCCTGTCTGTTCTAGCAGTTGCCTGGTAATCCCTAATTTTTGTATTTGTTCAAAGTGCACTTCTTCCAAATTAATTTTTACCATAGTGGTATGATATGTGTCTCACAAGATTATTAAAGAAAACTATTGTCAGACCTTGAATTTAGGTATATAAAAGCGTGATATGTGGGTAAAAAGGAGGAAAAACAAATAATTTTGATATTTTACTTTTCTCATCTTTAATTGTACTATCATCATTTTTATACCTATCTCTTTCTGTGGTAAAGATAAATAATGTTTCCTTATCCGGAAATTTTACGGTTCCGCTTCTTCTTTTTAGTATTTGCTTCATGGCTATCTACTCCACTATTGTTCTTCACACAGCTAATGGTTGAATTATTAGGTGTATTCTTCTGACCTGGTAGAATATATGTGGGTGGTAATATTACTTGTTGATCCTTTATTGAAATATTTTGTCTTGTTGCTTTATCATCTGAGGATATATCTGCATTATGGGTAATAGAGTCTCTATCAGCTTTAGAATATTGGACAAATTTCCTTGTATCAATAGATGGTAAGATATCCTTATATCCAAGTAGCTTCTTAATGGCTTCTTCCTCAAATGTAACCTTCAGGTGTTCTCCCCTGCTATGTTGAAAAATGATTTGTCCCTCTTCTTTGCGCACTTGAAGTCCATATCTGTATAAGAAGGAAATTTTTTCTACCGGACTCCTATCTTTGTGTTTTTCAATAAAACGGAAAGCTATCTCTACCTTCCTTCCGAAATAATCTATCTCTTTGTTTTCTATAACCTTCAATTTATTTTGTTTATACTTTTTATACCTCTGCTCTAAGTCTGTGGCTTGCTTGTAGGTTAATGAAGGTAATTCCTTTAATAAGGGATCTGCAAGATTAATCTGATGAAGCTTTTTAACAAAAGTACTTTCAAAATACGCTTCTCTGCTATTAGCTTTTCTCAAACGATTATAAATGAATGCCAGGGCTGATGAAGCTTCTCTTAGCAGTTTTTCTTTAACAAAATCACTTTTACTTGAATTTTTTCTTACAATTTCATTTTGAAGCCCATTACTTATCATTTGTTTGGGTATGGTGAAGTCTCCGAAGTGTTTTTGCAGATTCTTCCATCTATATGATTTACCCAATTCGCCTTCTTTAAAAATTGCCTTACGAACATGATCTATGAAAATAAGGCCTTGTTTCCCTTTTTCTCCCTGATGATATATCGCTATAATTCCTTGCTTTGATAATTGCTTTGTGAACCCTTCTTTGGTGATAGAACGGTAGCTACTCAATACTTTTCCAACTTCATTAGCAGTTTTTATGCGAAAATCAATTTTTGCCTGACTATTTTTTTTGAATTGCTCCCTAAGATTTGGCAAAGTGGGTTTGCTGTAAATACTGCTTGCTTTAATCCCTACCCCTACTCTTCTTCCCTTACTGTCTGTTAAAGAATATATCAGACCTTCATAATCTGCCTTTTTTGATGTCCCTTTGATATGTTCTACTTTGATATTGTATTGCCTGAGCAGGGTTTGAAATTGGTTCAGGCTGGTGAACTTATAGTGAGTCTGTATATTTCTCACTATCCCAGAAATGGCGGCTTTTGTATCACTTTTGCCATATTTTATTGCTTCAAGGGGCAAGGATGCTATAAAATCCGTAAGTTGCTTCATCTTTTCTGATGCTTTTACCAGATTGTATTCCACTTCCAAAGCTTTGCGTAGTTTGTCAGATCGGCGTTTGAAGAAAGTATCATCAACCTTATTTCCTTCCCGGTCCACTTTAATGGATACTATGTGCATATGTGGATGCCTTGTATCTTCATGACGGTACACCAAGAAAGGTTGATTCCCATAGCCCATACCTTCCATATATTTGGTAGCAATCTGCTGTAAATTTTCATCTGTGGGTTTTTCTGACGGATCAAAGTTTAAGGATATATGCAAGGTAGGCTTATCCAGCTTTCTATTTTTCTTTCCATCAAGTATTTGTTGGAAGGTACCAACTTTCATATCATAGGTTAACTCTGATTCTTTTTTGCCTAACACCATATTCCGAGCGGCGAGTAACCGGGCATCACCTTTTGCCACTTTGTTTTCATTATAGTTAATAAGTCCGATAATACTTTTCCCTGTTGAAATTCTGGCAACCATGGTTAAGAAACGTATGTTTTACTGGATAGAGAATTTATTTACTTTTACCATTCTCAGTTGACTGCGGAAGCCTGCCAGCCGAAGGGCTAAAAGTCTCAAAGAGTAATACTATTTGCTCAAATTTATCCTTCAAGCTGAAGGTTAATTGTTGAAGCATTTCTAATGGAAGTACAAGACTGGCCTTATGCTGGAGAGATTGGATATGTTTTACCGCCTGATTGTAATTAGCACTAATTCCATTGATTTCCCTTTCAATTTTAAGTAACTCATAATACATTTTCTCTGTGTAACTATCCTGATAGTATAACTTAAGTGCACCTCGTAATACAATTCTGCGGAAAAATTCAGACTGGTTTTCAAGCCCTGAAGCCTTGAATTTATTGTCGTAAATATCCTTTTCAGCCTTCGTTAGCCAAAAGCCTCCTACCTTGTAAAGAGCTTTCTCTGCATCTGGTTTTGGCCTTCTCCCTCCTTTGTATTTATTACTTTTCTGGGGTGAATATTTCATACTAATATCTATAAACGTAAAATTATTGACTACGAAGAAAATTTTTACTAATGCTTCAGTTTAACGCAAGAGGTTTCAAAGCCGGCGACTTACTAAGTTTTCCGGGGAGAAAAACACATCTTGCTTTCTGCCATTGCAGAAACTTTTCGCTAAGTTAAACCCCTGCGCTTACCTGTCAAATGATGCCCACCTTGCTATGTATATATTGTTCTCAAATGATGGTATACGCCCTTATTTGCTGGATAAACAGCGTACAATTTTTTAATTCGATAGGATTATTAATATGTAGCCCCGCTTAAGGTTAAATGATAACCATATCTAATTCTGTAATACCAGAATCATTGAATCATTCAATCCTAAAGTTCTGTATCTAACACCATACATAAAGATAAAATCACAACATCTTTTCTATGAATAATGTTGTAAATCTCTGAGTCAGCCATTCTTCTATGGGAGCTATATTGCATGCAACCGTGATTCAGTTTCCTAGTTCCACAACCTCACAAATTTAGCAATGTAGAACTACTCTATTAAGTGATGTTTTATGCCTTGAATTACATAGTTTTTTAAACAACAAATGGTTGAACGATAGAATCAGCGCTTTTAGACTTATACAGGTTATCAATCATTTTACATTCCTAAAGCTGTTGTTACCATATACTTGGTTTTTTATACCTCTCAAGCTGCTTACTTTTAGGAAAAGTCTGATAGCACAAAAATATTTAGTACTACAGAAACGCTTATTTAGATCATGTTTGGCGTATCTACTAAGTTAAACTAAATGTTTAGTTGAATTATAACTAAACATTTAGTTTAAATAATTTATTCTATTAACAATTATTTTAATTTAATGAAACAGACAAAATTTATTGCTATTTCATCTCAAAAAGGCGGTGTAGGCAAATCAACATTAACAGTTATTACAGCTTCCATTTTGTCTTATTTAAGACATAAAAAGGTGGCTGTTATAGATGCAGACTTTCCCCAACAGTTTATCTATAACTTAAGGGATACTGAACTAAAAACTATAAAAGATGATCCTATCCGGGCAGAGGCATTTGTCAGACAACAGCTCCACCCCTACCCTATTCATTCTGCCGTTGTATCAAAGGATAATAATGCTTTTTCTTCTATTTGCCAGCAATTAGATGGAAACACTGATGTAGTGTTTGTGGACCTACCTGGCACAATGCGCCTGGATGGGATAAGTGGTGTCTGGCGAAAAATGGATTATATCTTTGTCCCTATAGAACCTGATGCAGAATCATTGAAATCCGCTATTGGTTACATATCTGTATTGGAAGATCAGATTTTAAATAAGCCTGACAGTAGGTTAAAAAATTATTTTGTTATATGGAACAAATACCGTAAAGGCGAAAAACAGGAGATATATAATCAGGTAGAAGCGTTTTTTCTGAAAAAGCATATTCCACTGCTTCCTGTAAAAATTGAAGATAGTGTCTATTTCAGACGTAAGGATTTAAGGTCTACACTGCTTCCCTTGCAAAAGAATATGATGCACTCGCATGTTGTTGAATTTGCAGCGCATATAGAAGATATCATCAGCAAGAGGTCGGAAGAAATTATTGATAATAGGCTACCCTAAAATCCGTTCTTATGATTAAAGGTAAAAACTCAGATACAGATATAACTAAGCTGGAAATGTTGCTGATGCCTAATGCGGTTCCTACTAATTTCGACAGCACGCTTGTCAATGTAGACAATCAGGTGTTAGAAAATAAAATAAACTCTGTGTCAATCTCCGAAGTCGTTGAAGAAGGAAAATCTGCTACAATTATAAAGGGCTCACATACTAAAATCCCTTCAATACTGGAGGAACACATGTCCACTCAAATATCCTCTAGTACGATTGTTAACAGGGATGAACAGAAGAAAAAAGCAGGTAAGAGGGTTACTTTGCCAGATCACACATATTTTTTACAAACTGATAAAAACATTAAGAAACGAAAAGCCTTGTATATTTCATGCGAAGTCCATGAAACCTTACAGGAAATTATCCGGTGGCTTGCTCCATCAAGAGAGTTTGGTGCTGTGGATTATGCACACAATATATTTTTACTACATTTAGAACAATACCGGGAAGAGTTAAAACAACTTATTGAATTAAAAAGACACGAAAAGAAGCAGACTCTCCTATAATTCTGTAAGCAATTTATCTTATAACCATATATTACCTTTTTAACTAAAACCCATGCTTGAAGCCTTATCCTGGAGCCAATTTGCCACATTTATGGTAGCCATTATTCTTTTATATTATTTTATAATTTTAATTATCTACTACCGCATTGAGATAACGAACTTATATTTGAAACTGTACGGACGCTTTTTCAGGCAGAATATTATTGAGGAAAATACCTCATCTCCTATTCTTGTACGCTCAGATGACAAACCCCATACATCTAATTCACTCTTAAAAACTTCGAAGATTGATCCTGCCTCTGATGATTCTCTAGTACTTAACACCTCTGTAGGCTTTTCAAATAAGCACCCTCTCTCCTACCCTGTTTCAGAAAACGACCGAGCTCATCCTGTGCCTTTACCAGGTAGTACTGTAATAGATATCCCTCTTGAAGCAGAGCACTTATCAGATGCTATAGTTGATATTCCTCTGTATGAAGATCCTGCAATGGATGCTGAAGAGTTTATTCAATTATTCCAGAATGGTATTGAAGGATTTTCTTCTGAAAAAAGGCATGAACTGGAAAACACAGCATTATACCAGGAACTTTTCATGGTTAATATGAAAGAAAATAGTTCTGAAATTGACGCTATTTTCTCCTGTTGATATTTCCGCTCCAGCAAAGGTACAATCAAGCATACTGCTGTAAAAACCTTTGCTGGAATGCATGATATTACTTAACCCCTACCCAACTAATTTTAAGGCAGAATTACTAAGCTTCAAAGCTTATAGTTGGCTCTTCTTTTTTGGTCCCCTCTTAGTTGGTCTTTTGTTTTCCGGAATAGGCTTAAATTTCTTTCCCTGATAACGATGCTCCAGCATTTCAGCCATTATTGCTTTCAGAGTCATTCTCTCCCAGAAGGCTTCTCTTTCCAGTAACTCTGCGTATTCAGCAGTTACTTCCATAGTTAACTTTACAGGTTTCACCGGTTCGAGTATTTGAATTGGCTTATTTTTTTTATCTTCTCTCCCAGTATTAATAGTATTATCTGATTTATTCGTATTATATGGACTATCTGTAATTTCCATATTATTTATCTCATCTGTTGAAGGATTAGTTGAATTCTGCAAACTTGCTCTTAATGTGTTTTTAAAACCTTTCTTCTCATTATTCATAATAATTACTTAATTAAAGTTAATATTTCAGTTGTGAGATTTCTGTAATCAACTGCACCATTACTTTCTTTATTAAACTTTTTATCGTATTCAAAAATTGATAAGCCTTCCGCCTGAGACTCAGCAATAGCAATATTTTCGCGAATAAAAGATTTTAGTAGCTTTCCCTTCAGCTGCTCTTTTGCAACATCAGCTACGTCTTTGCTCAATGTTTTTTGTTTATTGAATCTGGTCAGAAATACTCCAGCAAGTTGAATATTTGTTCTGGTCTCAGATCTGATAAAGTCAATGGCTTCTATTAGTTTCACTAGCCCTCTCAAAGCAAAATATTCCGCCTGAAGTGGAATTAGGTAATAGTCACTTGCAGCAATAGCATTAATGGTAAGCAGGCCTAAGTTTGGCGGACAATCAATCAGGATATAGTCATACTTATTTTTTACAGGTTCAAGTAGGTTCTGCAGAATCAATTCCCTTAGCGTTCTGCTTGACAGTTCTAGATCTGCTACTGAAAGATCTATCGAGCTTGGTATGATATCAATGCCATCTTTTTTATAAATCACTTCTTCAATTTTAAAATCCCTTCTCAGTAAAGTGTATGTGGTTTTATCCAAATCATCTGATATACCCAGCCCTTGGGTTAAATTGGCTTGAGCGTCTAAATCAATTAAAAGCACTTTATTGCCTTTTTCTTTAAGAATAGCAGAAATATTAATTACAGAAGATGTTTTTCCTACGCCACCTTTCATATTTAAGACTGTTATTACTTTTGCCATATTTAATGGTTAAAATGTTTAGGCCAATTTATAAGGTTTAATATTAAAATCAAATATTTCTGTACTAACTACTTTAATAATAAAGAAAATATTATACGGCCATAATTATTTATATTGAAATACAATACAATAAGTAATATTAATAATATATGTATTAGTCTTAATTTTAATATAATACTATTTATAAGTATTATATTACCTATCATATTAAATTAATTAATTAGTATATATAATATTAAATTGATTAGTCTTATATATAATATAATATGAAATAAACATAAAAACCATATATTGAGTATAATCAATATAAAAAATGTTAATAGTAATTACCGGTTAATAAATTTAAACCATATTAACCGGTAATTACTATTAAAATGTAAAATAAAGTTAAATAGATAAAATAAATTTTAATGTTTTCTGCTTATAATACTGTCTTGTAAAAGGGAGAAAAAGTTGTCTTTATAGGTAAGTCCTAAAGGTATATGAATATCTCTCGCAGGTTTTTTTAAAACCACATGACTTTTTTCAATTGAATTTATCTTACTCAAAGATACAATATAAGATTTGTGCACCCGAAAAAATTGTCCCTTTGGTAGTTGATCTTCCAGGTCTTTGATGTTTAGTAGAGTGGGGATGCGGTCTGACTCGGTATAGATGGATACATAATTGCTCTCACCTTCGATATAATAAATATCATTTAAGGCAATTTTCTGAAGTTTCCCTTTTTTTTCAGTTTTTACAAATAATATGTCTTCGATTTTGTCTTTTGATGAAATTGTTTGGGGAGAAAGGGTAGGAGAGAAGGCAGTATTAAGGGCTTTTTGAGCTGCTTTCAAGAAGCGCTCAAAAGCGATAGGCTTGGATAAATAATCTATTGCATTAAAGTCAAATCCTTGTACAGCGTACTGAATATGGGCAGTAGTTAATATGATTTTACATTTACCGTCTAGAATATTCATAAATTCAATGCCGGTGAGCTCCGGCATCTCTATGTCAAGAAATATCAAATCCACTGAATGTTGGCTAACAAAATGTAGCGCATCAACAGGATTTGTGAAAGTTGAGGATAATTGCAAAAAAGGTGTTTTCTGGATGTAGTCGGTTAAAAGTTCAATGGCATGGGGCTGATCGTCTACAACAATAGTACTTAATTTCATAATAGGTTGTTGGTTAAATAAAAGTAAAATTAGTTATCATAAATGGTTAAATTGCATACATAGTATTGCCCTTCCTGAATAGTGCATAGCTTATGATTATCCTTATAGGCCAGCTCTAACCTTCTACGGATGTTATTCAATCCCACACCATTTGATAGTTCTTTTCTGGTTTTTCCAATTTTGTTTTTGATATAGAAATGGGTGTGGTTTTGGGCAGCAGATAGTTGAATTTGCAAGGGGTCTATTGAATTCGTCAGTTGTCCATGCTTAAAAGCATTTTCAACAAAGGAAATAAGTACTAAGGGCAGAATACGTTTATTGTTAAAATCACCACTTAAATTAAATTCTATACATAGTTCATTGTTGAATAATTTCTGATGGATAGCGATAAAATTTTTCAGATTGTGAACTTCTTCCTCCAAAGTTACCTGCCTTTCACCCGTATCACGCAGAGCATAACGTAAGATCTCTGAGAGTTTGAGTATTCCATCACTGAGTTCTTCTGAGATACGGTAAGATTTAGTATAGAAATAGCTGAGAATATTGAATAGAAAGTGTGGATTAATCTGGGCTTTTAAAGTAGCAAGTTCAGCTCTTAGAATATCTTCTTCTATCCTCCTTTGTTGTTCAGCAATCAATCTTTTCTCCCGTTCATTTCTTATTGCATCTTTAGCCAGCCAGTAAGCCAGACCATAGAGGTAATATTGAATAAAAAGTGAGAAATGTATTGAAAAGAAATAAACAGACTCAAAGGATCTATAGATTTCTTCAGGAGATAAGTAAGGTTTCAAAACGTAATCCAGCAGATACTGAACACCTGCATAAGGTACAAATAGCAGTAGGCTGTATACTACAGTAGAAATATACTTTTTATTTTTTAAATATCTCGGCAGGATGAGTAAAAATGTACAATAGCTAACTGCAATGCCAGATAAATAATATATTACTCTGTCCCACCAAGGTATTTCTATATCGGGGGCAATTAGATGATCCAGGAATATATAATAGAATAAGTAAGTGGAGATTATGATTAGATGGGTAAAAAAAGCTTTTTGCATTGCTAAATGTACTCTTTGTTTTTATTTAGATAAAGATAGGGTACATCAACTGAAACATCCTATATATATAACTACTTTTTCCAAAGACAAACATGAATAGTAGCCGGAGGTAATACTAGGAATGCATTTCTAATAATCAAGCACACCCCTGTTATAGGCTTGTTGGTGTATCGCTTTTAAAGCATTTAAATAAAATTTCTTAATTTTCCACCTACATAACTTTCCCCAAAAATTTAAATTCTAAATGAAAAACTCTATTGAAACGCTTAAAAAGTTAGCTTTAAACAAAGAAACTATTGTACAACTAGATAAGCCTTCTATGAAATCTGTAAAGGGTGGCAGTGATGACCCTGTAGGAGGATCAACTGCAGGAAATTGCGGATCAACCAGAACAACCGTACGAACAGTAAAAACCAGATAATACAATTAACGATCTGTTATTTTGAGTATTTATAAGGAAGTATTTTGAAGTATAGATGGCTTCAAAATACTTCCTTATAATTTTAAGAATTATGTTCGTTCAACAATTCATATCATCTAATATTAAAAAGATAAATTTTGCCATTAATGATCAGTAAATTGATTTTCATTTGCTTAACAATTATCACTACAAGCATTTTCCATTCAAATACTTTCGCCCAATCTTGTACTTGCTTAGAGGAACTTGAATTTCTGATGGAGAAGACGAAGCAGAATTATATTGGGTATCAACAAAAGGTTAGCAATAACATTTCTTACCGGCCATTCGCAGATAGCTTGCAGAAGGAAGCTAAGAAAATATATACATCTAATTGCTTACCAGTTTTACAAGCATATACAGATTTTTTTGAAGATCCACACATGATGGTATACTTTGCACCTGAGCCGGCAGAGCCACAAAGGATACGTGCTATGTTTGCTTCAGCAGAAAAAATAAACTTATCAGAAGCAGACATCATAAAATACCTGAATACTAGCAAAAGGGATAAAATTGAAGGAATCTGGACTGACGATTCACAGACGTATAAAATAGCCATTTTCAAAAGCAAAACAATGACCAGAGATTTTGCCGGAATAGTATTACAGGCTGACAGTATTTTTTGGATGCCAGGGCAGGTTAAAATAGAGATTAAAAAAAATAGCACCACTTATACTGCTAACTATTATTTTAGGGATCACAGCAGTACAGAATTACCACTGACGGTCAATACTCACTCCATTGCATTACCTGATGGATTGGGATTGTGGAACAAACTATATCCAAAAGTAAAAACACCTGATGTAAAGGATACGCAAATTATGAACAATCCAGGCTTTTCTTGCAGGGCTCTTAACAATGAAAGCGTATTATTAACTCTTGCTGATTTTGCGCCAGAAAATAAATCTACTATAGACAGTTTGATAGAAACTAACAGAGATATTATTTTACGATCAAAAAATTTAATAATTGATATCAGAGATAACTGGGGTGGAGCAGTGCCCTCATTTGAAAAGCTGATACCTTTTCTGTACACTGGTCCTATAGTAATTGAAGGCAATTCTATTCTGGCTACTAACGATAATATTGCTGCTTTCAAAAATATGCTCCTTTTCCCTAATGTGGTAGAAAACATCCGGTTGACAAACGAGCTTGAGCAAACAATAAAAATGCTTGAAGAGAAAAAAGGACAGGTGGTAACACTGCCGGCAGATACCGTCCGGCAAAACAGCCTTTGTCCCAATCCAGCTAAGGTAGCTATTATCACCAATGAAAACACTGCAAGTGCAGCTGAGCTTTTTGTTCTGCAAGCTCGACAGAGCAAAAAAGTCACAATTTTTGGTGATAAGACTGCCGGAGCAGCAGATTATCTGGATATGACAGAAATGCCAATGCCATGCGGAAGCTTTGTCTTTGCTTATCCATTATCCAGGAACGACAGAATTCTAGTCAAGCCAGCACCTGCTGCTAGAATTTCCCCTGATATAAAAATCCCTGGTCAAACAAAAGATTGGATTGCCTTTGTACTTAAGAAGTTATAGGGATTTTCTATTTTATCCGCTTATAAAAGCAACCATAGCTATAAAAGAGAAAACAAAGATTGAGTAGGGGAGTAGACACGAAAAATTTAATATATTATCTGATAAACCTATAAAATAGCCGTTAAATTTAGTAGATAATTTCGCATCAATTATTAGCAACTTTTTTGAATTGATAAAATAACCGCTCCAACATCCTCACCTCTTCTGTAATGATTTGGGCTGTTGCTGTCATTCCGGATTTGTAAGGTATCTGCTTTCCATAGTTTGTTTGCAAGCCATTAGGTAAAGCTACTTTGGCCAGGAAATTTTTGTCTTTACCTGGAATCTGTGAAATGTCTTCTAATCTACCTTCCAATACTCCAAATTCCTCAAAGGGGTATCCATTCAACTTTATTAGTACTTTCTGTCCTTTTTTTACTTTTCCAAAATTATATTGCGGAATATGGATTTCCCCGAAGTAATTTTCATTACTGGCTGATATATAAAACAACTCTTCATTAATGGTAAGATTTTGTTTCTCTTCTTTCAGTGTAGAAAAGAACACATTTCCCTCCATAGGGGCAACCAGCACATATTTTAGCTTCCAGGCTTTAATAGCACTTTGTAGGGAATATATACTTTGAACAAAATTTTTCTGATGAAATGCTATCAATTTGTTTAATTCTATAATCTCTTTTGTTTTACTATTCTGATCCGTACGGTTTTGTATAACCATGGCCTGTGCTTGCTTTACAGGGATTTTCTTTGATAAAAGTTTGCTTTCTTCTTTGGTTAACTCCATTTTAGCTATTACTCCTTGTGCTGCCAAGTTCTTTTGTGCCTGATATTCTTGGAAGGCCAAATCAAAATCCTGCTGATAAAGCTGTGTCTGTTCTTGTAAAATCTTCTCAAGTTGCTTTAACTCATCCAGCTCTTTCTGCAATATATTTTTTTTATCTCTATAGAAGCCATTAGACAATGCAGCTAGCAATTCTACATAGGCTTGATCAAAAACCTGATAGGATTGTTGCAAATCACCCAGCTGATTGTAATTCTTACGCTCTCTCTTTTCAAGCATATCTATTCCGGAATTATCTATCAGTACAAGAATCGAATCTAAGTCTTTTGCAAGAGATAAGACTTGACCATGATCACAGGAGCTTTCTACATAACCCAATATATCATCTCTATTAACCCAGTCATTCTCCTTCACAAATAAGCGTACAAGCTTTCCTTCTGTCCGGGCATTGACAGATTTAGGAGCATTTAAAGTAGTAAGCCTTAATGGGACCTCTACGAGTTGTGGAAAGCGAATCATCCATCCCATCAAAAGAAAAACTACTAGGATGAAAAAGAATAGGGTAATTCCCCAGCGTACCAGCCAGTGAGGTACATGGCTTATAATTTCTTTTACTTCTTCACTTTTAAGCTCTACTGATATTGGGAGTTGGTCATTTTCAAATTGATTTGTCACTGACTGTAGATTTTTATAGAAAATGTTGTTCATTTGTTACAGAAAACAGTTTTTTACACTCCAAGTTCAAGTTGGTTCCTGACAAGCTTGTAGTAGGCTCCTTTTGTACCTATCAATTCGGCATGGGTTCCTACTTCTGCAATTTCTCCTTTATGCATTACAACTATCTGGTCCGCATACTGTACTGTGCTAAGCCGGTGTGCAACAACTACCACAGTCCGCCCATGAAAAAACTCTTGCAAATGTTCTATGATCAAACTTTCATTATTGGCATCTAAAGCATTAGTAGCCTCATCAAAGAATATGAAAGACGGATCTTTATAGACGGCTCTGGCAATCAGAATACGTTGTTTTTGTCCCTGACTTAAACCATTGCCCTCAGCGCCTATTTTAGTGTTAAAACCCATAGCCAATGATTCTATAAAACTTCCAATATTGGCTATCTTTACCGCATGAAGTAGCTTTTGAATGTCTGGGTATTCATCAGCCATGGTGATGTTGCGTGCAATGGTATCAGAGAATATAAACCCATCCTGCATTACTACTCCGCATTGGCCGCGCCATATCTGTTGACTTATGTTTTTCAAATTAATATTTCCCAGCCTGATCTCACCTCGGGTAGGTTCATAAAACTTGAGCAGGAGCTTCAACAAAGTGGTTTTTCCGCTTCCACTCATGCCTACAATAGCTGTTGTTTTACCTTCAGGAATGTATAATTCTATGTTTTTGAGTACAGGTTCGCTCCCTGTACCAGGGTACTGGAAGTCTATATTTTTTAAGAAAAAACTTCTGTTTTCCGGTAATGTATGAAAAGCGATTAGGCTTACAGATTCTTCATCTTTTTCCTGATGAATCTCATTCAACCGTTCCAGGCTGATACTAGCATCTTGCATGGTCTGCAAAAGCCCCGAAAGCTGCTCTATTGGACTATTCAGCTGTCCTGCTATATATTGCACCGCCAGCATAGCGCCTAAGGTTAACTGCCCTTCAATTACAGCTTTTGCCGCTATAAAAGTTATCAGAATGTTTTTCCCCTCATTTATGAAGAAAGCACCTGCCTGCTGGTATTGACTTAAGCTTAATGCCTTGATACTTAACTTAATTGACTTTGCTTGAAGGCTTTCCCATTCCCAGCGTTTCTGCACTTGGCTATTTGCCAGCTTTATCTCCTGCATACCTTGAATCAATTCAAACAGATTACTCTGGTTTTTAGCTTCTAAATCAAACCTTTTATGATCAAGGTTACGCCGCCTTTTCAGAAAAAGCATGATCCATAAGATATACAATATGCTTCCAGATAAAAAAATAGTAAAAATAGTAAGATGATAGATAGACAGTACTACACCAAAAATTACAATACTGAACAAAGAGAATGCAGTGTGAAGGGTTGTATAGGTAAGGAACTCTTCTATACGGTGCCGGTCATTGATCCGCTGTATGATATCACCAAAGAGTTTGGTGTCAAAAAATGATAGGGGCAGTTTCATCAACTTCACCAGAAAGTCAGAAAGGATAGAGAGATTGATACGAGCACCCATATGCAGTATAATCCAGCTACGAATAAATTCTACTGAGGTACGTCCGGCAAACAGCATAAGCTGTGCAAAAAGGATAAGGTAGATAAAATTCAGGTTCTGTGTATTTATACCTATATCCACAATAGACTGTGTCAGAAAAGGAAAGATTAGTTGTAGAATGCTTCCTATAAATACACCCAAAAATAGTTGTATAAGAAGCTTTTTATAGGAAAAGATATAGGGTACGAGTTGTTGTAATCCACTTACTGTTTGCTTTTCATCTTCTTGTAGATGGAACTGAGGCGTGGTTTCTAAAAACAAAGCAATTCCTTCTTGCTGTCCATTATTCTGGTTGATTAACCAGTTAGCTCGGAACTCTTCTGCTGAATATACCATTATACCTTTTTGGGGATCAGCCACATAGAATTTGTGCTTGGGTTTTGTAAAAGCGTGCTTCCTAGTTTTCTTTACTTTATAAACTACCACAAAATGATTTTGCTGCCAGTGAACAATGCAGGGTAGGGGAGCATCATTCAGTAAAGTTTGATATGATATTTTAGCTCCCATAGTTCGAAATCCAAGCTTCTCGGCTGCTTCACTCATCCCTAACAAGGAAACTCCCTCCCGGCCGATACCTGTTTTTTCTCTGATGAGCTGCAAACTATACGCTTTTCCATAATGCTTTGCAATCATCCGCAAACAGGTAGGCCCGCAATCTTTTGAATCTAGTTGCTGGTAAAATGGAAATGCTGACATTGATTAAATAGGTGATGGTACAGTTATTCTTAATTCTTGATCTATGATAATGAAAATACGGCTATAGCTATGCCATTACTATATTTTTCCTGGCCAGTTGTGAAGTATAATACCGGAACATAAAGTCATAAATTATTGCCTCATGCATCCTTTGTTTATTTCTAAGTATCCGGTTCAGAAACATATGTATATAACTTGCTAACAGATCATCCAGACTTACTGATAACTTTGTGTGTCTGTCTTTTTCAATGATTCTATCAACTGTATAGCGCCAGTTTTGAGTGCGACATTTTATAGGTTGCAGCAACTTGAGAAGATTCTCAGATATAAATTTTCCTTCTAAAACTGATTCTAAAGCTGTTTTTTCCTCCCGGTATTTTCTACCCAAAGATTGCCTGGCTTCTACCTCTAACAGATTAAATTCCTCTTTAAACTGTGTCTGTAACTTATCCATCAATGCCTTTCTCTGAACTGTATTCATCCCAAAATCATTTAAAAGCTCATCTACACCAATAATAGCTATTTGCCATCGTAGTTTATCGCCTTCATCTCCTGTGAGAGATTCTACCATATTGACTACAGCTACACTATCATGGAAAAACAATTCTTCACTATCATGTATGTTCTCATCACCATACCTTTCCAACTCCCGTTTGTAAGTATCTGTCTGGAATTTATAGATGAGATTCGCTTTATAAAACCTCTCTAAGTACTTGTTTAACAGGCTGATCACTTCAGTATAAAAAACACCCTCCCCATGGAAGCGTACACGCAAATGATGCTCAGGGTCTTCATATCTGATAAAGAACCATTTGTCAATAACACCCTTACTTAGTAATGCTTCAGACACGGGTTTAATGACTTCTGTTAATATTTTATCGGCTGTCTTTACGCCACAATAAATCTTTATATACAGCCATTGAGAGCCAATAGAAAATTGCCTTGTTGATGGAGGAATTGATAATCCAGTTGATTCTAAAGATTTTTCTGGTGAAGTCTTATAAGAAAAATGTAAGGGTACAATTAATTCATTGGTAAATCGTCCTTCCGGCCCCTGTACCCAGAGGTTATCAACTTCGAACAGGCATTCTTTCAGAAAGATATGTTCAACAGATTTTATTAGGTTTTGCAGCACATTCAGGCAAAGTTGATTTTCTAAATCCATCGGTAAAATATTATCGCCTTGGGCTATGGTTACCCACTGAGGTATACCTTTTTCTATCCGAAGCCTATGTGTTACATTCAATAGTTCTGTCTGTTTTGCTTGTGTAATAACCTGCAGATCCTCTTTTTGAAGTAGCCATTGAGCTTCAGTTAAAATAATCTTACCTAATTGCACACGAGGCAGGAATTGGGCTTTGCTTAAGGCGCCCCAGCTCCAGCTTACTACACTTTGTAAATTCTGGTACTGTAAATCACACAGAAAATGATAGGAGGGAAGGGATTGTAGTGAATAATTATGTGCAGTACTCAACCTGGGAACTACTTCTTTACCCAGTTTTTTTGACCGCAACACAATCCTGTTATTTCTGACAGAAACCAATAAATCTTCTAACAAGATGGTATGGTTTTCATCTACAGACGACCTGGTAACAATAGGAACCTCGTATTCACGTAATACAGGTCGCTGTGAAATGTTTCCAATCCGTGCTTGATTAATATGCACAATCTCAGCAAAAACAGCCCCCGGGTACATTTGTTCTTCCTTTCTTAAAGCTTCTTTTACATGGTCTGCTAGAGCTTTGTCCAGATGGCAAAAGCGACCCAGCAAACTTGCAGCGGAAGGCCCACCCGTATATTGATGAATGAGCCTGAATTTACCTGCATCTATATCTGCCGGAGATTGTGCCAGTATACTGATAACCGAATAAAGGGAGTGGGCAAGATGTATTTCCTTTTTGTAAAAAAAAGGTTCAAGTTCCTCTGTTTTAAGGTCAATAATGGGGTCTTGGTTTTTTAGAGCTGCACTGTATTTATCCAGCAAGAATTGCTGCCATTCCGACCACTCAAAAGATATATTATCTATTTTTTGAGAGTTAAAACTTATTCCTTCAAGTAGAGGATTGAAATCTGAAGGCACAGCATTAATCAGTGGATACCCGATTCCCATTTCGCTATCCAGTGCTTCAAGCAAAGCAACCTCCTGTTCCTCATAGCGCAGATAGAAGGCTTCCCGGAACTTGGTGAGGTTATCCTTTTCTTCTGTACTAGTCTGTATACTTGCTAACAGCAGCACGGCTTTTTGCAATTCATCCACTACCTGATTATGCAAAGCTTTGGATATAGCAGGCTTACACATATCTACCTGGAAGAGCTGCCCTATATCAAAAGGTATACCCAATGCCTTAACTTGTCGAGCAATTTGCTGATAGGCTCCGATAGCACTACCTGGAGGACAGTTATCAATTTCTTGCAGATTTCCTGTTATATTTTCTAAGATTTGGGCAAGATATTTACTTTCTGGCTTGCGCAAGCTTTCAATAATCACATTAGTATATGATTTTCCTGTCACTACTGGTTCTAATTCACTTAATAAGACCTGGCTGGAAATAAGCTCATTCACAAAATCAGTAGCAATTTCCAGATTGATTTCTGTATCTACTAATGATAAGGCCAATTCTGTAGGAGTAGCTCCTTTGATTGCACGCTCAATTACCTTGTGAACATACTCCGAATAGTCAATATTCACCAGGTGATGAGCACGCAGCTTCTGATGGAGGCGGTATTCTATATATCTCAATTGACTGCCCACCCGATATAAGGTATTGTTTGGATAATACCTTAGAGAATTGCTGATAGCAGAAGATCCATTGACTTGATAAGCTAAAGCACTTAAATAATCCATATCTAACCTGCTGTGACGCCTATAGCAGGTAGTTGCAGGCAGCTTTACATCTGTAGCTTTCCTCCATTCACCTATAGAAATGCCTGCAAATAATCCGAAAGGAGTACAGCGGTAACACATACGGAGCAAATATTTGGTAAGCGTCAGTTCCATTTTCTGCTTGTCCTTAACTGTCTGCATATCACCTTTTATCCATACTTGAAAGGCCTCATATAAATCTGGAGAGGCAATAAATAGAGCTTCTTGCAAGAGGACGTTTTCGAAAAGCAATTTTAATTTATTGGTAGAGAGATTATAACATTCCAAGAAGGGTAGGAGAGGAGTCCGGATCACAAAAAAGCCATGATCCTGCATTTTGTCTTTCATAGGGGATTTAATGAACTAAAATACTTGTTGGCACTTACCATTTACCAGTTGGCGTATGTGCATTTTTCAAAGATAATTCTTTGATTCAACTTTAGGTAGTTTAAATTTTTTTTCAATTCTTACCCACTCATTATTAACCGATTAATTTTATGAAAAGCAATTTTTTTTTCAACCTGCGTGCTAAAAACATAGCTTCCAACCTATCAAACTATGGTATCTGCTTGATGACTTCACTTGCAGCAATCCTAATTACTTCTCCGCTTTTTGCACAGGCCAGCAAAGGCGTTGCCGCATTAAATGATGCCCGCCAGTCGCTTAATCAATATTATGAAGCTGGGGTAAATGTAGCTTATGGGGCCGCTGCATTAATTGGTTTGATAGGTGGAGTAAAAGCTTATCAGAAATGGACAGCCGGAGATCCGGATACAGGAAAAGTAGCAGGTGCCTGGCTAGGAGGAGCCGTGTTTCTGGCAGGTGTAACCACTTTCATCCGCGTAGTCTTCATTCAGTAAAGTAATTGAATATAGTAACATGCCCAAGTTTGAGGTTAATAAAGGGGTAGGCAAACCTGTTGAATTTATGGGTTTACAGGCTCAATATATCGGCTATTTGTTTGGAGGAGCATTTGGTAATTTTATACTATTTGCCATTATCTACCTGTTAGGTACTCCTCCATTCATTTCCCTGTTGTATCTCATCGTATCATCCGGATTTTTGGCCTATTATATCTTTTCTACGGGAAAAAAACATGGAGCACATGGCCTTCGACTGCTAAGTGCCAAAAAAGCCCAACCTCGCTATATGGTATGTAGAAATCCTCTTCTATTCAAAAACCTTAAATCCGGAAATCAAAACCATCTATACTGAACAGCTTATATGTCTTTACTACCATCTGCTAACATCGAGAACAAACAGCCCATCTACAAAGTAGAGCTAGTCGATAATGCCTATCATTGCATTGTTTCCAAACAGGCAGATATTACGCTGGGCTTTGAAGTAGAATTGCCTGAAGTACTCACCCTATCTAAGGAAAACTATGACAGTATCCATACAGCTTTTGTAAAAGCTATTAGGTTGTTGCCTCAATACTGCGTTTTGCATAAACAAGACTGGTTCTTTGAAGATATTTACACACCTTCTTTCGGGCAATCAATGAGCATGCTTTCAAGGGCATTTGAACGCAATTTTAATGAACGTCCTTTTCTCAATCATAAGTGTTACATTTTTCTGACAAAAACCTCTTCGGACCGCAGCAGGCATAATAGCCTGCATTCTGCTTTAACCCGCCGCCATATTGTTCCTAAAGATATGCTCGATGCCAAAACAAGCTCCGACTTTTTTGACAGGGTAGGGCAGTTTGTTAAGATTCTTTCAGATTCTTCTTTCTTTAAATTCAGGCAACTCACTATAAATGAAATAGCAGGACAAGGTATAGAATCCGGATTGATAGAGAAGTACCTTACACTATCTTCAGATGGCTTAGCCTTGCAGGATATAGATTTTTCCAAAGGCCTGAAAATCGGAAATAAGTTTTGCAGCCTGTTTACGCTTGCCCGAACTGACGACCTTTCTTCTCAGGTGGAAACTGAAATCAAATACGAAAAGCTATCCACTGACCGTACCAGATTCAGCCTGGGTTTTGCTTCTCATATTGGGCTGAATCTGCCCTGTAATCATATGTACAACCAGTACATTTTTATTGATGATCATACCCGGACCTTAAAAATGCTGGAAGGTAAAAAGCAGAATCTCCGCTCACTTTCCAGGTATTCCAGGGAAAACATCGTAAATATGGAACTTACGGAAGAATATTTGAATGAAGCTCTTGTAGAAGGCAGGTTATCTGTACGGGCACACTATAATGTGTTAGTATGGAGTGAAGAAGGGGAGGAGCTTAAAAAGTTGCGCAACCTTACTAGTTCAGCCATCACGCAGATGGATTGCCGGCCAAGAGAGGCAACTATTGATACTGGCACCATATTTTGGAGCGGCATACCTGGCAATGCAGGTGATTTCCCGAGCGAGGAGACCTTCCATACTTTCTCGGAACAAGCCTGTTGCTTTTTAAACCTGGAGACTAACTACCGCGATTCTCCTTCACCTTTTGGCATCAAACTCATTGACCGCATCTCGGGCAAACCTGTCCATGTAGACTTATCTGACCTTCCTATAAAGGAGGGTATTATTACCAACCGTAATAAGTTTATTCTGGGGCCTTCTGGAAGCGGAAAATCCTTTTTCACTAATCACATGGTAAGGCAATATCATGAACAGGGCACCCATATTCTGTTGGTAGACGTTGGCCATAGTTACCGGGGACTATGCGATTTAGTAGGTGGCGTGTACTTTATGTATGATGAAAAAAAGCCCATCAGTTTCAACCCCTTTTTTGTAGACGGCAGTATTGATGTAGAGAAAAAAGAAAGCATCAAAACGCTTCTACTGGCATTATGGAAAAGGGAAGGGGAGAAGGTAACACAAGCCGAGTATTCCACTATCTCCGATGCAGTCAGTTTATATTATGAAAACATCTGGGCAGCTTCTGATACTTTTCCTTGTTTCAACAGCTTTTACGAATTCTTTGATGGTCCCTTCAGAGTATTGCTGGAAAGGGATGAACATTTCAAAGAAAGGCATTTTGACGTACACAATTTTCTCTATATCCTAAAAAGATATTATAAAGGAGGAGAATTTGATTATCTGCTCAATGCAACTGATAACCTGAACCTACTGCACCAATCCTTTATCGTTTTTGAACTGGATAATATTAAAGACCATCCTGTTCTGTTTCCTGTAGTGACACTGATTATCATGGAGACTTTTATCAGTAAAATGCGGAAGCTCAACGGCATTCGGAAGATGATCCTAATTGAAGAAGCCTGGAAAGCTATAGCAAAAGAAGGCACAGCTGAATTCATCAAGTACCTGTTTAAAACTGTCCGAAAATTTTTCGGTGAAGCCATTGTAGTTACTCAGGAAGTAGATGATATTATTGGAAATGCGGTAGTGAAAGATGCCATCATCAATAATTCCGACACCAAAATCCTTCTAGATCAGCGTAAGTTCATGAACCGGTTTGACGGAATACAGGCATTACTCGGGCTTACTGAAAAGGAAAAAGCACAAGTACTTTCTATCAATCAGGATTTGAAAGAAGGCAGAAAATACAAAGAAGTATTTATAAGCCTAGGTGGCCAGGCTTCCAAAGTATATGCTGTGGAAGTATCCGCAGAAGAGTACATTACTTATTCCACAGAGCAAAAGGAAAAAATTAAGCTATTTCAGAAAAAAGCAAAATATGGCAGTATAGAAACTGCTATTAAAGAAGCAGCTCAGGAAATCCGTGAAGGTGTTTTTTGACGCTTTATCCAAAAATTCAATTATCTATCACCCAACTTCCTCAAGTATGCAAAAAATATATTTTAAAATAATTTTCTGGTTACTAGTGTCAGCAGTAACGGCAGCATGTTCTGGTAAAGAGCCGCGACATGCTAATGCTGATAAAATCTATTCTGCCCATGCAGAAAAAGAATCAACTACATTGAGCAGTCCAGTTTCACCAAGAATGGATAGCCTGCTTGTTAGCCCTAAGTACTTATTGCAAAGGTTAGATAGCTTACAGAATGCAGGTGTTATAGGCGTAGATACATTGTATTCATCCATATTGTTCTACAGTGAATTTATTTCCTGCTGGTATAAAAGTGAACTAGAAATTGAGATGATAATGTGTCCTGATATTAGAAGAATATTTACGAATGCTAACCGCTTTCATACCTTTTACATAAATAATTATGTGGATTTATTAAAACGAATTGAGCATAACTCGAAACCAGACAAAAAGGCTTTATACCAGAAGAAGTTAGCGCAGGATATTTCTACCTTTATTGGTGATATAAATATTCAAACCCGGGTAATCACTCCGCAAACTATCCAGAAAAACAATGTTTTTTGCCCTGCTACTTTCAGTTCTGAAAGTGAAAAATTATTTACTGGTAGTGGAAATGAAAAAGAGATAATGAATGCAGCTTTAATTTATGGCGCTAATCCAATAGTGAAAGTGTATGATGATTTCAAAAAAGCAGAAACAACCTTGGTTAGAGACATGCATGGATTAAACCGTAAATATCTGGATGTGTTCTAATTAATCCGCTTTACTATTTTTAAATCTCCATCCCGCTCACCCACTGATTCATGGAAAAGTTTCGTAGCTCTTTTGCAAGGCGATTTTTGCTGCTGTATGGCATTCTTACAATTTTAACTTCAGGGTATCATCAGGTGAATGCTCAGTTTATTGTTGCTGATGTAATACAAGATATCAATACAGTTATTCAAACCGGCCATCAGATTATTATTGACATTCAGACAGTGGCCAATACCATTCAGCACAGCAAATTCTATCAATATCTGAAGGCTGTCTCTAATGGAGTAAAAACTTATAATAAAGTAAAAAGCATAATTGATAGTGAGAAGTGGATGGTAGAATCTGCCATCAATAACCTCAACTATCTAAAAAGCAGTAAGTACCTGAATCCTTCTCAAATCTCAGGCATGGTTAAAATGTATAAATATTTTATCGACCAGAGCGTGGAAAATGCAAAAGAGCTGACTAACATTTTAAGTCCTTCATTTTTCCAGATGTCTGATGCAGAAAGAATAGATTATATAGACAGGCTTGAAGCAAGGACGCTGAAAACCGGGGAACTGCTGAGCTATTACAACACCCGTAACCTGACCTTGGAAACAGGACAAATGAGGCAGGTAGAAGAATTAAACCGGCTGGCTGCTCATTACACGCCAATGATAAACAATATGCCGGGTGAAACTCCTGTTGCCGCTTCTCAAAAAATAGGTGGTTTTTATGGCTCTATAGTAGATGTACTGTATGCTATTTCTGCGTTGGTTGCTCTTATCGGCGCTGTGCGTGTATATAGCCAGTTTACGTCTGGCAGTTATCAGCTCTATCAGACGGCTGCTGGCTGGTTTGGCAGTGTATTGCTGGCTGTACTAATTACCACCTTTATCAAACTTATCTTTTTCAGTTAGCTACAGTTTTATGACACTTCTACAGGTAAGTTCCACCTATAACAATTTACAAAGCCTAATTGCTGGATTATATGAGGATATGATTCCACTTGCCTCTGGGCTTATATCGGTAGGGCAGGGGCTGGCAGGGATTGCAGGTGTAATCTTTGTTTTTTATAAACTATGGCCGGTAATGGCTGGCCGTGAACCCTTAGATGTGTATCCCTTATTACGGCCTTTTTCCATTTTTTTCCTGCTGATCTTTTTTATGGGTTTTGTGGACTTGATGAACGCTGTACTGCGCCCGGTAGTCAATGCTACAAACAATATAGTCAGCTATCAAAATCAGACAGTATTTGCACTTATCAAACGCAAACAGGAACTCATTAAGCAAAAGCAGATAACGCCACCTCATCAGTCTGACGCAGAGAAAGAAAGCCAGCTGGAAGCAATCTGGAATAAGGTAAGCGGTGCTGTAAACAATGCGCAGGAGTTCTTCTCCTCCCTACCAGAAACTCTGGAATCTTCTATCCGCAGGGTGATGGCCAATTTACTTGAAATCTTCTTCTATGCAGTAGGGATTGTTATTAATGCCATTCGCACCTTTTATCTCATTATTCTTATCATTATTGGCCCTTTGGTACTGGGCTTTTCTGTGTTTCCCGGTTTTGAAGGCACTTTTAATGGATGGATTGCCCGCTATGTACAGGTTTATATGTGGCTTCCAATATCCAACATTCTGGGAGCCATCATTGCAAAGTTCCAAACGTTGATGGTAGAAAAAGACATAGAGCGGCTATTATCCAATGGGGACTATGATGGAGCAGACTTAGGCTACCTGATCTTTCTGCTATTTGGTATTTGCAGTTACTTGACTGTGCCCACAGTATCGTCCTGGATTATTCATTCTACCGGAGCAGGAAGGGCATTAGGAAAACTGGAAAGAAGCATGACTTCAGGCGGGAAAGTGGCCAGTGCCGGTGCCGGTAACATTTCCGGAGGTATTGTAGGAAAAGTTAAATCAAAATTACAAACATAATATCAGTTACATCAATCACCTAAACCTTATGCCTTTACACTCACTTAAGAATATTGATACCGCTTTCCGTCAATCAAGATTTTTACTTTTTGGATTTCTTTCTTTTGCTAGCTGTCTTTCCATGTACAGTATCTATGCCTCCAGGCAAGCCATAAACAAACACCTCGAAACGATTTATGTGTTTGACCAAGGGAGCATCTTACAGGCAAAAGCACGAAATGTGGCAGAAAACCGGCCTGTAGAAGCCAGAGAACATATCAGGCGTTTTCATGAGTACTTCTTCACTCTATCGCCTGATGAAAAAGCCATTGGGGCTACTATGGAAAAAGCTTTGTTTTTATCAGATGAAAGCGTAAAAAAACAATATGATAATCTGAAAGAAAAAGGCTTTTATAATGAGATTATCGCCGGCAATATCTCTCAGAACATCCAGATTGACAGTGTATGGCTGGATGTGTCTGTATACCCTTATTATGCCAGATGTATGGGCAGGATAGAAATCATCCGGACATCTTCTGTTACCTTCCGGAATTTAA
Source organism: Rhodocytophaga aerolata (assembly GCF_030503435.1). Taxonomy (GTDB): domain Bacteria; phylum Bacteroidota; class Bacteroidia; order Cytophagales; family 172606-1; genus Rhodocytophaga; species Rhodocytophaga aerolata. The sequence continues at coordinate 43,642 of NZ_JAUKPO010000035.1, read as the reverse complement.
TTGCTGAGTGTTATTTAAGGGATGTACTGCGATCTGATAACAACCCGCACGGTTTTCTGATAGAAAGATGGCGTGTTCTTAAGAATGACGACATAAAAACCATTTCCAGATAATAGCTGCTTCTCTAGAGCCTACTTTCTAATTTATCTGTAAACTTTAAATTCATGCATCATCCACTCTCTCCTTCTTTTTTGCGGCAGCGCAAAATGGCTTTGTTTCTGCCCCTTCTTTTCGTGCCTTTTTTATCCATCCTGTTCTTCCTATCCGGTGGTGGCAAGGGATTAGTTGCAGCGGATCATTCTCTCCAATTGTCTTCTGGACTCAATGCTAATGTACCCACGGCGGCCGAAGATTCCAGGGTTTCGCAGATTTATTCAAGTAAACTTAAAGCTTATGAGAATGTATCCGAAGATAGCCTGACAAGAAAAAAGCGCAACATTTTCTCTTTCCTTCAAAGCGACAAAATTTCAGATTTACTCGAAGACAAAAGTGAGAATATGGGATTTAATTATGATATACACCGTACCCATGAACAACAACTCCATGCTCCTGAACAAGCGGCCTATAAAGAAGCGCAAAAGGAAATAGAAAAAGTAAATACGATAGCATCTGCAAATGTGCTAAGCTCAGCAGGTTCCAGGCAAAGCTATAGGAGAAGTTACAGCAGCAAAGCAAGTGCAATAAGCAGCGAAGAGTACCTGCAACAAAAAATGGTAGATGACTATGAGAAAGCACAAAAGCAACAACAGGAGCTTTATGAGATTATGAAAGACTATTACAAAAACGGAAATATGGGAGCCGGCCATAATCCTTTCGCTGCAAATCAGGTTACTGCACACTCACCAGAATTTACTCAGACAAACACCGCTCAAAAATCAACAGAAACAGTGAAAAGAAAAGCATTAAAAGTTAAAATAGAAGACCCCATTCAACCCGTAGTATCCAGCTTGCAACAAAAGGACACCCATACTGAAATAAGTGAAACAAATAATTCTTTAAGTATCAACCCTGCAAATACGAGTGAATTTTTTACAGCAGGTAAAACCTCCAAAGCAGTAAATGAAGCCAATGTAATCATGGCTGCCATTCATGAAGAACAAAGCATACTTTCAGGTTCTACAGTAAAGATGCGCTTATTAAATAGCATCATGATTGGTGATATAGTTATTCCCAAAAATCATTTTATCTATGGCGTTTGCGCTATTTCTGACGAACGCCTGCAGATAAAGATAACCTCACTTAAGTACATGGAAATGGTTTTTACTATTCAATTAACTGTGTATGATGCTGATGGTTTAGAGGGAATCTATATGCCTGGGTCTATCTCCCGGACAGCTATAAAACAGGGGGTAGGGCAGGGGGTGGGTAATGTAAACCTTTTGGGCTTCAGTCCCACAGTTGGAGCACAGCTTACTCAGACAGCTATAGATGCAGGGAAAAGTATTCTGGCTAAAAAAGCTGCACTTATCCGGGTAACACTCAAAGCAAATTATCAGGTGTTTCTCAAGCCCTCCCAAAGCGAATAATTAATCTATTCTTCAATCAATTTAAATTTTCTGAGCGCATGACTACCTTAAGAATATTTACATTTTTTTCACTGCTTACTTTTCTCATAAATATATCCGCCCTTGGCCAAAAACAAATTCCACTGAATGAGACAAATTTTATAGGTAGCTACTCCATCACCATAAGTTTCCATAAAACCACTCACCTGATTTTTCCTTTTAATATTATCTATGTAGATCTGGGCAGTGGCAATATCCTGGCAGAAAAAGTAGGGAAGGTAGAAAATATTTTGAAAGTAAAGGCTGGATCTGCTAATTTTCCCCAGACCAATCTAACAGTGCTGACTAGTGAAGGGAAGTATTTCTCCTTCCTGGTTTCCTATGTTGAAAATCCACAGCAACTTTCTTACATATTCAATGATGAGTTATTTTCAAAAAAATCCATATCAGCAGAAGCTACTCATCTTGAAAAGCATTCGCCACTTAACACTTCTGATGCCAACTTTTCAATAGCAAATTTTGAAAACGTTAGATTTAGTGAAGCACAACTTGAAATGGATGCCAGAACAATTCTCCAAAACAGGAAATCTGGGAAACAGATAAGCAGCCATAATGGAGGTACAATGCTTACACTCCATAGTTTACATGTGAAGGAAAACATATTTTATTTACCTGTTGATATTACTAATAGTTCGAATATTAATTATGATATAGACTTTATCAGGCTCTATATCCGGGATAGGAAAATAGTAAAACGCACCTCTTATCAGGAGCAGGAAATCCAACCTTTGTATGTTTACAATACTGCTCAGCAAACTATCAACGGTAAATCTGCTATACAAAAAGTATTTGTCTTAGAAAAATTCACTATACCAGATGATAAAGTACTTGTCATCGAAATGTTTGAAAAGAAAGGAGGGAGGCAGATGTTTTGTAAAATAAAAAGCAAGTATATCAATAATGCCACATTATTTTACTAATCATTAAATATCATATAATCCGTAATAACCATATAATCCATATATGACGCATAAACTATCTTTACTATATATTATTATTAACTTTTTGGGGGACAGCACTATCTGAACATGAATATATAATGTATACAATGCAATCACCTTCTCAAAAAATAACGCCTCAATACGCAGTAAATGAGTGCCTTTCCGATTCCTATGTGAAGATAGCAGAGGAAAAATCAGATTTTAATTTTAGAATACATGAAATCTGGGAGAAAGTAAAATTGCTTGAGTATGCTGGCTACATAACAAGTGAAAGTGAAAAATTTAATATTGCCTACCGTTTTACAGCCATGCAATTGGAACGAGTCTATCAGGAGAATTGCGCATTAAAAGCCAGGCTTAGCAACATATAAACATTCATATTTGACAATGCACAGATAGTCTCAGTTGCGAGTAATGAAGGTAAACTACTTATGACAATATCCAAGTTTAGTTAGGAATATTGATAATTTACTTAATTTAACCGGTAAAAAGTAGTAAATTTGCGCTATGGCGGCAGCTGATCAAATAAAAAATCTAATCCAATCCTTTGGTGACGGAGATGAAAGCCGCTTTTTTTCTACGGCTATGCAGATTGCTGCATCAGAGGCAAGGCAAGGTCACACCACCTTGGCTCAGGAGTTAAAACAACTCATTGAAAAAGCTAGAAAAGAACGTTCTCTCTACCTGGTTAATCCGAACAAGACAGTCCCGCTGTCTGTACCAAAGCGAGAACTTCATGAGTTAATCGAGGTTTTTCAGCCGAAAATCAAAATGGCTGATATGGTACTAGCGCCTACGGTAAAGGAAGCACTCGATAAACTCATTGTCGAACAGCGCAAATGGGAAATTCTAAGAAAGCACAACTTATCTCCACGTAAAAAATTATTGCTTATTGGCCCTCCTGGGACAGGTAAAACAATGACCGCACAGGCGATTGCAGGAGAATTGGGCATAGCGGTTTATATCATTCGCCTGGATGGCTTAATGTCCAAATTCATGGGTGAATCCATTGCAAAGCTGAGGCTTATTTTTGATGCCATGCAGGATCACCGGGCTGTCTATCTATTCGATGAATTTGACTCCATCGGTTCACATAGAAACCAAGGCCAGGATGTCGGAGAGATTAAAAGAGTATTAAATAGCTTTTTGATTAATATTGAGAAAGACCAAAGCAATAGCATCATTATTGCTGCAACCAATTTGCCCGAATCCCTAGACAAAGCATTATTCAGACGGTTTGATGATGTAATTCAATATCCACTCCCGGATACTTCCCAAATCATCGAAGTCATTAAAAAAAGTACGCGTGGCTTTACATTTTTTAAGAATGTAAACTTTCAGAAAGTGGCTGAGCTTGCAAAAGGCTTAAGCAATTCCGAAATAACTAAAGCCTGTGAAGAAACCATTAAAGAAATGATTCTTAGCGGAAATGAAACATTGGATTTGTCCCAGCTGGAGAAGGCCTTAGAAAAACGGAAATTGTAAATGGCAGGCAGAAATCCTAAGAAACATATTCGCTTAGTCGGTTATTCACAAAATCAAGAATATAGATATCCAGGTAGTGGTGGCAATAGCTTCATCGAGAAGCAGCGGAATCGGAATATTCACGGCAATCGTATTCTCAAGCAATTAGAGCATATTCGGGATCAGTTTCATATTCCAGATGACGCCCCTTTACCGGAAAATATTGTAAAGGACGATGCCGTTTATGTAGAATTCGTGTCCGAATGGGGATTCAAATTAAAAATTGATAGCCTAGAGCAGGATAAGAGCGATCCATCTTTCCAGGTGTTGAATATCCGGGAAGAACAGAAAGAAGATGATCCATCTAAATTACAATACCATGTCACAGTAATGATGACTGAGGGAGCGGTCAGCAATTTCATTAAGAAAGCGGAGAAATACTTAGACCCTCAGAAAGATACAAGATCAGGTAAGCCAGCCAATGCACCACTGATTAATAATATTAGTGAAATTCGGATGGCTACCTTGAAATCTTTTTGGACAGACGCGCCAGAAATTCCTTTTCCTGCAGAAAATGAGGTTGTCTGGTGGGAAGTATGGTTTAGGAAAACTCCTGATGACGCTGCCAAAATTAATAGGGTACTGGAAAATTTACGGGCTGTCAGAGCAGATATAGGTTCCTCAGAGCTGCTTTTTGCAGAGCAACGTGTCAGGCTTGTTAAGGCAAGTGCCAAACAGCTTTCACAGTCCATTTTGCTTTTAGATAATCTCGCAGAACTACGGAAACCTCAAGAAACTGCAGAATTCATTGTGCATAAGGATGCCACGTACGTTGCACAGAAAGAATGGCTGGATGATTTAATAAAGAGAACAGAAGCAAAATTTAGCAAGAACAATGTAATAGTATGCTTGTTGGATAGCGGTGTAAATAATCAACATCCCCTTATTAAACCTTTTCTTCCTGATAACCGACTGTATTCGTATAAACCGGATGCTTGGGGAGTATATGATAGTTGCCCACGTGGCGGCCATGGTACAGGTGTAGCTGCATTAGCATTATATGGTGATCTGGTAGATGCGTTAGCCGATCTGGGTAAAATTCAGATTTTCCATACGCTCGAATCCTTCAAAATATTTCAGCATAACTCACCGAATGAGCCTGAATTTTATGGAGCGATTACTGAATACGCAGCCAGCCAGCCTATAGCACAATATCCAGATAATCCTAGAATATTTTGTATGACCGTTACCGATGAACAGTCAGCGTTTAAGGGAAGGCCTTCTACCTGGTCTGCTGCTGTTGACAAAATAGCGCACGGCTCTGCGCTTGATCCGGTAGAACCGCAGCTATTCATAGTAAGTGGTGGTAATGTCTTTATCTCTGCACATGAGGATTATCCGACAAAAAATTATTATGAATCTATCCATGATCCTGGGCAAGCGTATAATGCTTTAACGGTAGGTGCTTATACCCGAAAAGATAGAATTGAGGCTTCCACAGGATACCGGCATCTGGCAGAGAATGGCGCCATGGCGCCCTGTAATTCTACGTCCATAATGTGGGACCACCAATGGCCGCTCAAACCAGACATTGTAATGGAAGGAGGAAACCATTCCACCGATGGTAAGTATACGAGTGACCACTCTTGTCTGAAATTGCTGACAGCAGATAGTGAATATCCTAAAGATCTGTTTTTACCATTTGGCGACACTAGTGGAGCAACAGCCTTGGCATCAAAAATGGCTGCGGAAATCAAAACGCATTATCCCAATTATTGGCCGGAAACCGTCCGTGCATTGATTATTCATTCTGCGGAATGGACAAGTACAATGCTTGAAAATAAGCCTATTGAAGGCCTCTCTGAACAAGATCGAATTAATTTAATCAGGGCAGTTGGATATGGAGTCCCAATTCAGGAAAGGGCTTTAAACAGTGCTATAAATAATCTGACGCTGATTGCCGAGAGGGAAATCCAGCCTTATAAGATGGATGGAGCGACTCCAAAATACAATGAGTATCATCTCTTTGATTTACCTTGGCCAGAGGATATTTTGGAAGGCATCCTGTATGATCAGGATGTCAAATTAACGCTTACCTTGTCCTATTTTATCGAACCAAACCCAGGAAGCAGAAATCGGAAATACGCCAATAATTTTCAATACCATTCCCATGCGTTAGATTTTGCAGTCATCAAGCCTGGCGAAACACTTATCAACTTCAAAAGGCGGATTTCAGCAGATGCGGCGTTAAGTGATGAAGAGGCTGACGAAATAGATAGGAGAGGGGAATCCTGGAGAATAGGCCGGGTACGTTCAAGGGGTTCAGTAAAGAAAGACTTTATCACTATGTCTGGTGCTGACATGGCAAAAAGGAATACTATTGCTATTTATCCCAAAAGTGGATGGTATAAAACCCGTAAAAAGCTAGGGAAAGCGGAATCAAAGGTTCGTTATAGTTTAATAGTATCATTAGAAACACCGAATATTGATATAGACATCTATACACCAGTGCAGACTCAGATCGAAGCAGCTATTCCTATTCAGATTTAATCTAAAGGCAGAAATAGGGAGCATGACATTCATGCTTCCCTATTAAGGTTTCAGGCATTGATTATGCCTGCTTCCTTTGCATCAGCGGCATATGCACTTAACGGCTTCCTTGAAATACAAATCCCGATCCACCGGTAAGCCAAGACCGCCACGTATCTCTTCAATTTCAGAAATACATACAAAGCCCAATTCTGGAAACCCAATCCAACAAGGTCGCATAACCCAAAGGCGATGTCATAATCTTCATCTCCAGGGTCAATCTCTGTCAGGAGCCAGATAGCACCGGCATCTGGCGTAAAGAGTTTGACGACTGGGAAGAAGTCGATTTCCTTGGAGGTTCCCTGTACTGGCAGCTGCTTGCGGCCATTTTAAATAGTTGCTCACGTATAGCTTGAGTCAATATCCATTTCGGATAGGGGAAGAGTGTATGCATTATTTTTGTTCTGCTCCTTTTGAAACCCGAAATAGCATCTTGATAGGATTTTAGCCCCCTCAGTGCTTATGCTCAATATCATGCTCTGTAAGCGAGCTGCCGATGCTTTGCAACGCCAGGACTACTGTGTGCGTGACAATGAAAAGGCTTTTGGGGTGGCCAACTGGCCGAGCGTTTAGGGCTGAGTTATGAAGTCACTCAGGATGCGTTTTATGCACTGATCGACAATCAGCATCCTGTGACAGGCGAAAAGCTCAAGCCACGTAACCTGGCATAAATCAGCATAATGTATGATCTCACATATTTTTTGCCAAATCATATGCGATAGCCAACGTTTTCTTCACAAGCTAGTGCAGTAGCTTCAGGGAGGGGCGTTTGCTGTTTTGCTTGGATATTTTCCAGCTTGAATTGGTCAGACACTGTCTGACTAATCTGAGGGTAGGTTTGGTAGAACTGCCGGAAGAGTTTTAAATTCGTCTCCGAAATACTTTTAAGGCCCAAATTACGGGCAGAATGAGCGAGTACTTCCAGCACTTTTTCACCGTACTGAGCTCTATCAAAGCCATGCTGTTGATATTCAACAATATAATATCCAAACAGAACGTTTCGCAAATTCATAGCTGTATTCACTTGCTTGACCGCTAGTGAAGCAAAGTGCTCATGAACTTCTTTGATCTGTTTGATTAAGCCTTGAATACCTTTTTGCATAGTTTATTTATAAGTAATACTTTCAATATACATTGTCCTTTCGCCCTAATACACATTATTGACATATACTTTTAGTTTTAATAGTGGCGAACTGAGAAAGATAAGCAGTTGATTACATTGAGAATGTTAGTTATATCAAAAATTTATGTGATGGCCTATTCTTACTCGTGAAGCTCTGTAATTGCTCTCCATTACCGTCTTTGGTATATCTGTACACATTAAACCACCGCCATTTAGGAAATTGAGTATCTAAAAATGATGTAAACTTTAGCAGGTCATTTACATTGTAGCGGACAAAGTCTTTGCTATCTACTTTAGCAATCACTTTATATTTCTTCATTCCTTTTTCCATATGCATTTTGAAAGTTATAGGGTTAGCTTTATTTAGCTAAGTAAAACTGCAGGCCGATTACTTTTCTTCCTGTGCGTTTCTCTTTGAAAGTGAATTCAAACAGGGTACCCTTCAGCTCTTTTTGCGCCTGGCCAATCACAAAGCGTTTCAGATCATAGTAGCGTTCATATTCCTTCTCGTCAATGCGGAGCATGGTTCTCAGTGCATATAGAGATATGTAGATGATTTTATCTGCTTTCGCAGACTTAGAAAACCACTCATAAAAACACTGACTATAATAGCTTTTGAATTTAATTAAAGATTGTAGCTGCTCACCTGAAAAATGCTTTTTGACTCTTAGTAGATAAGGATGCAAAGCAGGATCAATATGTATCCGGATCTGTCCTTTACCGGTCAGGTATTTTGCCGAAGAAATTAAACCAGTTTGTAGCAGGCCATCTTTTTCAGCAATCCGGCATACATGCTGAATCATGCTCATGGTTGCTTTCTGCAATTCACCGAAGGCCGGTTCCCCTTTCAGGTTACTATCCGCAATAATTTCTCTGGCGTCTATGATCAAAGGTTCAAAAAGCGCCATACCATCCGGATGCATAATCGTTTCTGGCAGTAGTTCCAACACTTTAATAAATATACGCCGCTCATACAACGACATATTATATTGAGCCATGATTAGATCATGTAATTCCTCAATCTGCTCGGCTAAGATGTTCTGGGCCGGCACATGTGCCACTTTCTCTGCTATTTGTGTTGGACTATTGCGCTTATGAACCTCTAGCTCAAAAAGAGGTATCTGGATGTCCGGTAATGGGATCTTGTAGGATTTTATAGGTCTGCTCGTGATCTTATCCTTTGTTTCTTTCAACATACAATGGCTTTATGGTTGACACCAAATTACTCGTTTTCACTTCTATTAGGCAAATATTGAGTAATCTTTATTAGCTTTCGTTTATGCAAGCAAATCTTGGTTTCTTATCAAAAAGAGCATACTCATTCGTTCTCGTCCATAGGCTAAGTGGGCGAGTGTGAGTGAACCATCTCTCAGTAAGCTGTATATAAGTATTATAGTACCACCCGTTTGACCAAGTGGTACTTAAGTGCATCTTATTAGGAGGTGCCAACCTTAGAGTTGTTGCTCTCTTGCAATGTGAAGTACGGAAAAATTAATTTTTTGGTCAATAGTCGTTTGCTCTTTTGCACCATTCCTCGCAGGGGGTTTGGGGGATGCAATCCCCCAATATGCACTTATCCACATTTTTTTGTTACTAACGGTAGTAGTTATAGGTTTTTATATATTATATAGGTTTGTCCACCAAATCTATCTCAATATTCCACCAAAACTGTCGTGATTTTTCGTGGTTATTCCACTAAAACTATCTCACTTATCCACTAAAACTGTCGTGGATAAGTGTTTTATCCACATCACTTATCCAATAAAGACATGCTAAAATTTCTCCACCAAAACTGTCGCACATTTAGAAAAATAATCCACCAAAACTGTCTCTGCTATAGAGAAGGCTTTAGCTCAGCAAATAGTTATTGCAGTTGTGACAATTGATAAAAACGGCAGTTTGCAATCAGAAAATAAGTGTTAGTAAAGTAAATGAATACGTTTGTCCACCAAAACTGTCTCTAAAATTTATGAGCTTCCACCAAAACTGTCTCAACCTCCACCAAAACTGTCTCAACTTCCACCAAAACTGTCTCGATTTAGTTTATTATTTTTTCGCTTTCTAATCATATTTACAAAGCATATTATGGAGTTGATCAATATAAAATGGTTACTCATCCACCAAAACTGTCTCACATTTTGATTTTTCCACCAAAACTGTCACTCAATAAATAAACCCTACCAGCTAATGATAGGGTTTGGTGTTTTAAGTCAATAGTATCTATTTAATACTCGCCAACCTTTGGAATCTGTATTAATTTAGGAGGAACAGGGGGAGGGCTGTTATGAAGATAAAATCCTTTATTTTTCTCCTCCTGTATTTTTGCTGAATGATATTGGGTAAGCACTAATTGAAGCGTATGGCGGAAAACGCTTTTAAACTTATCTATTCGATCATACCCTTCTCCAAACTGTTCTTTAAGCCCTTGCCAATGTACAAACTCTTTTTTGTTATGTTCTACTCGGTGGAGCCGTTGGGCAAGCCAGGTATAAATATCAAGCGCAAGCGCATTGTTTGACAAAGCCGCCAGGTGACGTCTGTCTAAGGGAACGGCATGGTTCATTAACGAGTTAAAATAATCATCGGAAAGTGTAATACAGCTATCCCACATCACACGTTGATTAGGATTTTTGGGGAACCATAAATCAAAACCTTTAATGATTTTACTATCCACTTGAAAACTACGTTGCTCTTCAGAGGCAAAAGCAATAGAAATCATGGAGGAGGCTAGCCGGCCTAGTTGATTTTTAATAGCATCTATCTGGTATCCATTATGAGCCAGGCCCAAGGATTTAACAAAGGCTGTTAAACTATCTGATATTTCAATCTGTGGATTGCGTTGCTGAAGTGCCAGCGTATTAATATGCGTGAGAATAAGTCTGGCTTTAGGGCCATAAGGTAACCCTAAAATTGTATCAAATTTTTCAGTAGCCGGATTAAATACTTCCGTGGCCCGTATAGCAAAATAAGCTTTTCCTTGCTGACGAACCCAGTTCTTTTGCTCAATCCCCGGATCACGGTAAGGCAGATAAACCTGGCAGAGAACTGTGTGCTGAAATAGTAATTGGTTATGATCGTTAGGTAGGACTACGTTGTCATACGCCTGTTGGGCGATTCTTTGTACGTGGTTTGACATCCTCGAGATTAGGTTTAGCTAAGTAAACTTATAAAATTTATTTAATATACGAAATGCATCAATTGAATTTGCATATAAGGTAAGACAATATTGCCAGTTATTACGGGAATGAGTAAGACAAGTTGTTGGAGGAATTAGGTGATAGTATGTAAACATGATTAACTTTCAAATAATGAACTATAGAAAAAAATGATAACAAGTTCAACAAATTTTTCAACGTTTAAGTAATTAGTCTTACTTGTAAATGTTGAAATTTAATTTTACTTTTAATTGACCATACTTTGCAACCTTTAAAATTTTTCTGGTAATCAGCTTATGAATCCAAAGCAATCATTTCCTGTCAAGCAAAATAAAACTACAAATCCGGAAACTGGGATAAGTAAACCTACAGAAGCAATACTGACGATCAGTCAGGTATTGGGTTATTTTGAACACACACTTAAAAAGCCAAATAATTATCTGAGAATTGTTCGCAGGTATCTGGAATTTTGTGTAGAACAGCAGTATTTTATTGATCCTATAAGTATGGCGCTATATACATCTGGACAAAGGCCAAGTTTAGTTTCTCCGGTAAGAAGATTTATAAAATTTGCTGCAGGCCATCATATCAATAAGGTTAAAGCTGATACCAATGACAAAAAGAAACCGCCAGCAAATAGCCCGTATATATTAGCTTTCTTGCATGATTCTAAGACATTACGTGGCGAGCAGTCAAAAGAAAGTTATCTGAAAGCACTCAATACATTTTTTCACTATATAGATGATAATGAACTTTCATTTAATGGTAATGTAGTAAATGAGTTTATTATGGAACTCAAGAAAGACGATAAATCAGCATTTACCATAAATCTTTACCTTTCAGCTATTAAGCAGTTTACAAAATGGTTGCTATCTAACCGTGTCCGCTTAGGCCTTGACCTCAACCTGCATCAGATTGAAGCACTTAGGGATGTAGAAAATGTACGGGGCCTTAAAATAGAGAGGAAATTTTACAAAGATAGCCTTTCTGAAAATCAGCGGAAGCAGCTTTTAGACAACATTCAAGATCCCAGGGATCGGGCAATTATTGCTTTGCTTTCTATCACAGGGCTACGTACAGTAGAGATTACAAGGCTTCAAATTATGGATGTAAATTTAGAGAATGGATTACTTTATGTACTGGGAAAAGGCAAAGCAACAAAAGCGGTAGTAAAATTATTTGAGCTTACAAAAAAATCACTCTCTCAATATATAGAATCGGTAAAGCCGATAGATAAAGCACAAAAGGGAATATATCTTTTTGGAAAGCTAAAAACTTCTCAGGTTCAGTATATTGCACGAAAATACCTGATAAAAAACAATTTAAAAAAAAAGGGTGTTTCTCCTCACTCTCTCAGACATACTGCTGGTCAAGTATTATTAGCTAACGGAGCACAGCCTATGTATGTGCAAAGGCAATTGCGGCACCAGCAATTTGAGACTACACAGTTTTATATTCAGAAACAAATAGAAAAAGATTTCTTAGAAGGAATGCCTGATAAATAGTTTGCATGTCCACATATAGCTATCATCAAGGCTATAGACTTTACATTTCATTTCAATTTACTTGAATTTGATTCGAAATAGCATCAAAAACAATTTGTGGTGTGATTGTTTTATTTCGCTTATGTAAAACGGCAGCATCATGAAAAACCTTTGCCATCCGTATAACTTCTTCTATAGTAAATTTTTCCGGATGTTCCAGCCTTCTATAAAAAGTTGCCCTGTTTATCTCAATAAGAGTACTAAGGTCAGAGATAGATAATTTGGATTCATCAATCAAGGCTTGAAGCGTAAGTTTGGTTGTCATGAGCATCGCAATTTTTGAACTAGTCAGAGAATTCAATCCTGGGTTTTTGAATATCTCTCAATTAATATTATTCTTTCTGCCCTTAGCTTTTCGAGTAATAAATTATTTTCAAATACTTGCTGGTGTAATTTAGCTATTTTCTCCATTTCCTGTTTTGAGCAAGCAGCTTTTTCTTCTAATACCTGAAAAGCTTTTTTAATATTTTTTCTTAATTGGTAGAAACAGCATTGCCGTGCTTGCTCAATAGCTTCCGGCAATATGGTTATACTTTTACCATTTTCAAACTGATGATACGCTTTTCTAATTTGGTAATTCTTATTTGCAAATCTGCCAAGTAAATCCAGCGAATGATCAAGATCATAAACTTTATAAACCAAATACTTATTGTTAAAAGTATTTGGTAAGTCTACGTAAAATTTTACTTTTTCTGCTTTCTGATGTTTCATGTCAACTTAATTATGTAAATATAAAATGTAAACTGATCTGTCTGTAGTATTTCTGATGTTTGATCACATTAAGAATGTTTATGACATAAAAATTGAACTTTTCTAATATTAAATATAAATGATAGTAAAATAAAATTGTTATATTAATAAATTTTTAACAACGTTTAGATAATCTACAAAAAGTCTCCTAAATGAAGGGAGACTTTTTGTAGACCATGATAAATATTGCTTTCCTAGGAGGATGTTTAATATTCAGATTGTAACATACATACTTTATCTACTAAAAACAGCTTAATTGAGTGAAGTGGAAAATCCGAATATGCAATATCCTGCATGGCAAGTATAAGACCATTACCATCTTCACATGTAATTGTCCAAGTATTATTTGGCATTTTTTTAAGACTCCAGACTTGAAAATATGCGCTTATTAGCTTTTGATACAATTGATAAGATAGTATTATATCAAATATCCAGTAAGCAGCTCCCTTTTCGGCTAAATATTTACATCCATCTGTAAGATATATTTTTAATCCTCCTATCTGATGAGTATAATAATTATTAGTACCAGTAAATTTATTCAATTCTTTCATTAATTCTTGTTCCATATTATTTGTATAATAAGTATAATCAATATTTTATTATTAAAATGCTATAGTAATATTTTACTATTTTTATAATGTATATTTATAATTATTAAAGTATTATTTAATTTGATAAATAATATAAACCGTATTTTAAATTATTATTTTTCTTATGTTATAATAAAAAAGGGTTTATATCCAAAGCTAATATTAGTTTTTACCGTCAATTGTTTAATTAGCTAAATGGCTATCCACTTTTAGTAGGTCTTGGTTTATATACCTGTCAGGTATCAACAGGAGATATTCATTTATTAATTTATAGAGTTGGTGTCTTGCATAAGTAATTCCCCATTCTTGCAACCTGAGCATTTTTCTATCCATTCCCAGCCACACGGACAAGTTTGTTTTTCCTCATCCTGAATGGATAGTTGTATAATTGACTGCTGGTAAAATTTTTCAAGAATTTCGTACTGCTGCTCAACTAGTCGCAAATAAAATCCATACCTTAAACAATTATGTGGCTGTTGTATGTAGGTTTTATTGTGAATACTCGAAGATTTTCGAGAAAAGATGGTTGCTATTTCTAGTACTAGAGTAGATATTCCAGATAAAAGGTTGAAATTATCAATACGTGCAAGCACTTTGCTATAGATTCTTAAAGAAAGGTGCTCAAGATAAGGGGGATAATAAATCCTATCGAGCTGAATAAAATTGTATAAAGGCTTCGTATCTTTACTTTGCACTGGCTTGTTTACTTGTTTTAACATGTAGGTAAATGGTTATGTGGAAATAAAAAAGCACCTACTCTGCAAAGTAGGTGCTCTAAAAAAATTGAATTTCGTTAGTTAGTTTGATCTAAGGTTTTATTATTTGTTTGAGTAATTTATTTTCATTGCATACTTTTTCTAATTCGATTTCCATGAACCGGTAGGCTACAGAAAATTTATCCTCTTCATTTTGTACATATTCAATTTCCTTAAGAAGATTTACTTTATCCCATATAATTGCTATCCTTTTTTCAAAATCGTTATTAGTGGCATTTAAAAAAGCCTTATTAAATACTATTTCTTGTAAATTGTTCTGTGATAAATTGTTCATAAAGATTAATTTATAAGTTGAAATTATTATAGTGTGCCTTTGTCTATTTCCCCTACATTCAGTTACTAATTCGTATACCCTATCATTTCGGACTACACAAGTGTTTGTGCCGGACTTTCAATTTTTGGGGGCCATTATTGTTTTATTCTGCCAGATAGACTCTTGGCAGTCTGGTGATTTACAAGCAAATAGATATGCTTAAAACGCGGGATAAATCATCAATTTCAACCTATCAAAGAACGAAACGGCACAAGTGGCCAGGTGGGTTGGTGTTTATTAGCTTTTAATTATATAGTAAAGATAAACACTTTGTATCATATTTGCAACATTTTTTGTATTCTATTTGATACAAAAATAAGATCTTAATTAGTTGTTATGGTGAATAGCAAGGCTCATTTTTGTCATAAAAATTAAACCGGATGAACCTTAAGGAGAAATTTACTCTGCATACTTGCGATAAAAAGAGCAAGTATTTAGCTCAGGACAGAGAGCCAATTGCGGATTAAGGTTGCAGGTTTGCAGGAGCGGTAGGACGTGCTTTATTACCTAGGTTAAAAGAAGGTAATAAAGACGTAAGCCAAAATTTGAGCGATGCGTGTAAGAAGGGAGGTTTGGAGGGTTTGCCCTCCAATTAAAACACTTATGTAATAAATCTAACAGGTACTTTTAAATAGGCTTCCAATAGCTTTTCCAGATTACCTTTTACAAACGTTGTCCTTTAGTCTTTTTGTCACTATTCACTTGGGTATCCTCAATTAATCCTTTTGTTTGTTTGGTAGAATTGATATCAGATCTTATCAAAGTAGCAGTTTGCAACAGGGAAGTTGCAGGATTAAGAGAAGAAAATTGTATAGCTTTTTGTGAAAAATTCAATCTAACTATTGCTTCTGTTTTATTTCCATCTGTAGCTGTCATTCCGGAGAGTTTAATTTCTTTTCCTTCTTTGAGTATTTTTTGATGCTCATCAGATAGCCTAACACCATTAATTTCCCTAGGAAGACGGAAGCTGTCTGGTTTGATAAGTTGAAGTTTATTTTCAAATCTATCAAATTGCAAAAAAGATAGCCCCTCCCCTTTACTAATATTCCCTTTCAATGCCACCATTTCTTTATCTCCCAGTTTATTTTTTAACTCATTGCTAAGCTCAAAGCCTAGTATCCTGGTTGGAATCTTATTTATAAGAGTGTGAGGTTGATAATTGAGTTTAAGTGTAGCTGTACCATCAGGTTTTTTTTCCAAGAAAAATGTAGCACTATACTTCAAGATCTCCCCTTTTTGGTTAGTCCATTGAAGATTATCTACCGGTAATGTCTTTTCACCTTTGAGTAATTTTTCCAGCATCCCATTCTTGATAAGATGTTCTTGTGAGATGCCAAGTTTTTCAAATTGTTTTACAGGCACGTCCTGCAGAGTGAAAATTTTTTTTTCGACCTGGTTTTTAGGCGATTCATTGCTTTGATCATTTTCATGTGTTTCAGAGGGAATATGTTGTTTTTTTTCACCAATAATACTATTATTAGCCAATAAATTTTTGTAAGTAAATCCTTGACCATCTTCTTTTATACGGTTAATTCTTTCCCAGTCAGGCTTTAGATGTTTTGTTTGTAAATAGGATTGAAAGGGAGTTTCAATTTTAAGTGTAGAGTTATTTTCCTCGCCAGTCAAACTTTTACTTTCCCATTTTTCGCTTGATTGCACACTCTGTTCTGTCATCATATCATTTTTAGCTTTAGCATAATTGTGTAAAAAATTCGTAAGTATACTTCTGTTAGCGAGCACCTCTATGTCCTCCAAAAGCCCTTTCTGCTCCTTCCCTGCTGCGTCCAAATTTCCTCCTACTTCTGCTTTATTTTTCTTTTTTTTGGTTTTGTCATCTTCTTCACCGAAAGGAGTACTACTAATTTTTTCTTCTGAGGTGTAATCAACTTTTGTGTATACAGAACCTGTTTGCTTTACTTGATTAGAACTCTTCTTTTCTGCCTCATTTGTATTTTCATCCGGCAGATGTTGATATTGGCTTAGGTGTATATTTCCCATGGTTTTCCTACATTGAAATTTTAATCGCTATCAGACACTTTGTTTACACTTGATAAGGTGCCTTAGCTTATCGTCTTCCAAAATTCGTTTATGCTCCTCCATAATAATATATTTTATATCCTCTTTAACCTGGTAGTAATTTCTTTGGATAACTTCATCTGTCTTATCTTCCTTAGTGATACTATCAACGAAAGTAGTTTTATTAAAATCTGGAATGTCTAGGTAAGTGGCTGTTTCAGCACTAGTTTGTTTCTCATCTATTATTATATCAGCATGAAAAACTTTTAGTTTTATCTTCTGGTCCCGGTCATCTGCTACTGCGCCCACAAAAGTGCCTTGAGAAAGTTCCGCCATCACAGAGGGTGGTATACGGTAATCGAGCCCTGTTGAAATACTTACCGATGTACCCGATCTGTTTGAGGTGCTAATAGACTGTTTTTTCTGGTTAATTTTTCCAAATCTCTCCGATAGCTTTTTGGCTGTGTCTCCTACAACCTGCCCTACAAACACATTACCTATAATATTTTCAATAACTGTAGCCTCCCCTTTTCCATAGTCACGCTCTATTTGTGAAAAATCTTGAAAACCAAGCAGAGTAGCCACTTTATTGCTCCGGGCAGTGGCAATCAGTTGATCGAGGCCCTTAAAAAAGATAGTGGCCAGCTCATCTATGATCATGGCAGAAGGAAGTTTGCCTTTTCTATTTATCAGTTTAACAAGCCGGGCATTATAAAGTCCCAAGGCTGCTCCATAAATGCTTTGCCTTAAAGGGTTATTGCCGACACATACGATTTTTGGTTCATCGGGATTATTGATATCCAGGGTAAAATCATTGCCCGACATTACCCAATAAAGTTGCGGAGAAGCAAGCCGGGCAAGCCCAATACGGGCAGAAGCAATTTGTCCTTCTAATTGTTCGGATGCGCCACTTTCAAAAGCGGAGACAAAGGGCTTTACATAAACCTCTATTTCAGGATAAGCACCCAGAATTGGGAAAATCTCTTCATATTTAGCACTTAAGAATTCTATCACATGTGGGAAGGTGCAATATTTTCCGTTTTCATATAATTTCAAAAACCAGATGATAGAGGTAACAAAATTGATAGGAGATTCTATAAAAAAATCTCCTTGCTTTTGAATCCAGCTCCTGTTTAGGTTGAGCATAATAGTAGATGCACTCTCATAAGCATCTGAGATGTCACTCATCATTGAAGGAAGCAGGGGATTACAACGATGGCTTTTTTGGGGATTATCAAAATTGATGATATAAAACTGAGGTTTAATAGGGTACTTAGCATAGTTATTTATCAGGGCATTATATGCGATCTTGGATAAATCATCAAATTTATAATCATAGATGTACATCGAAAATCCTTTTGCAATGAGCTGTTTAATATAGGCATTAATAAATACAAAAGATTTCCCAGAGCCTGGTGTGCCAAGAACCATTCCTCCCCTAAAAGGATTGACCACATTGATCCAGCCTTTGCAAACTTTTTTTCTAAATGTGTACAGTGTGGGGATATTTACAGAATAATGGTTTTGCATAAGCCGTTCCTCTTGGGGAAAAGACTGGTTTTCTTCATTAAAAATATCGTTGAGAAGGTTTATTTTCAGTATTCTTGACAAATAGTTCCCTCCTTGTAAAATCAGCAGAAAGCCTAGTATTGAAAAAAACATATACATGGATGCTTTCAGGTAAATTACCAAAGGCTGGTTCAGCAATAAGTCAGCACCGAAATAAATAATTGGGCCAAAGAAAATATAAGGTAATGTTACTCGCCAAGTGATCTCCTCCGTCTGACTTGTGGTTACCCCTAAACAGGAAATAAGCAGCAAAATGAATGCAACACCTTTGGATAGATAACTAATTTGATATATCTCAATAAACCCAAAACTGAGAATGAATTTTGCAGCAAAGGGTGAGGTAAGATTAAATTGTTCAAAGAATCCATAACAGAAAATGTAAAAATTAAAAAAAAGTATTACTAAACTACTCCCTCTTGTAAAGTTCATGATCTTTACATATGCTCTGTTATCTTCCATAAAGACAATACTTCTTTAGCAATCCTATAAATGATTGTTACATTTTTAACATTTAATTCTAAGCCCTACGGCTTCGAAAATACATATAGATATTGGATAGAAGAGTCTTAGATTATAGATAATACATCAAACAAGAAATTCGGAATACGATAGATGACATTAGATATATCAGCTTCAAAAAATAGTATAGTATAAGCTAGGGGCTAAATAGATGCTCATGCTCCAGAAATATATAGAGTTAACCTATTTTTCACTACAATCTGGTAGGAGGAAATACAATTTAATTAAAATTTAGATTTAAAAATTACCTGCCTTTTTTGTAACTATACCATCAATTGAGCATTATGCCTTCCCAGCAAAAGCAGCCATATTGGCAGGAGTTACAAAAACTGGTTAAAAAAATCAAAGTTCACTTAGCTAAATTTGATGAGTTTTTGTAACTTTTTCAGAGGCATCAGATAAACGATAATACAACTTACCAAATCCGTCATAAAGGGTAAGAAAAGTTAGGGCTACAATAGTCTTCCTCAACAATTTATGAACCTACTTTTGTGTCCTATATTCCAAGGTTTTTTAGGGGTATTGATGTTGATATAGAGTAGGGCCAGAAATGTATCCGATAAAGTATTAAGACACTCTCTTCATACAAGATACCCAATACCAAAAGTATATCCGGCAACCAGTATGAACCTACAAATACTCTGGGTGATCACAGGAAACGAATATAACACTTTTCCTAAAAGCATCAATTTTACTTGCCTTGCTAAAACCCAAAAGATAGCTACAGAGAGGATCGTATGCCCAGAAGGGAAAGAAATTCCGCACCTCCGAAAGGTTTAAAAGCAAAGTCCCTTATTCCAGAAACGGGACAAGATCTACCTATAGCCTCTTTAGCTATAGTCTGCAATAACACAGAACAGGTAACCAACGCCACCATAATTTTTGTATCTCTGAGCCAGTCATTATTTAAATGACACCACTTGCCTTGAATGTCGGCATCATACAGCAGCTATTCTGCAACTGCTCTAAGAAATTTTCTGCTCTCTCCAGAGGATTTGCTATCGGATACTGATGGCTAAGCATGAATTTATACACAGGTTTGTCTATGAATATAGTGGCGCCAGAAACTGCTAACACACCTCCTTGTAGCACAAAATCTTTCGTATGCCAATCAAAGTGATTTATGTACGTACGAGCTATAGAGAGATTTTGCTACACTGTTTTAGTTATGATTGTAGGGTATGAATGGTAATGTGCTGCAGGATTACTGTCAGTTATTTACCAGTATATTAAATATTCTCATCAGCTGGTTAAAACTTTATGCTAGAAGATATTATCCAAACAACTTCAATTAACTAACCATTGAACAGCATACACATTGACTACTTAAACAAGTACATCAGCTCGGAGATATCTACAAAAAACCATGACAATAGAGTAAGTACATTAGTTAAAACAGCTTTTTAGAGTAATGATCAGTTAAAAAAAATATATAAAACCTTCACTGTCAGCAATCTTTTTCAATTAACTATTTTGCTTTTCGACTCGCATTCATATTGGATATGACTTCTGCGAACCGGAAATCCGGACCAATACGAACAATCTATCATGGGAAAAAGTATGAAAAAGCGAGTAGTTTTCCCCTTATGTGCCCCCTTACTGGCCTTTAGTACCCAAACATCTGGTATCCCCAAACAGGATTCACATTGTCTGGTCTTAGCTATAACAATCACCTGGAAGGGCTAGGGTTCAACGATTAGCACGCTTGTGTACAGCAAGCCTCCAGGATAATGGCCATTATTTTACTGTTGGTTGCTACAAAACAGGTGTTGGTGAATATTTTTTTCATTACAAGATGAGGCAGGCTAACCTTACATGGTAATCAACATGAACCACTTAAAACAGACAGTATCATGAACACAAACCAATGCACTAACGCAAAGCACCATTCCGGCAACCAGCCATCGTAGCACAGGAGCAAAAGCCTCTCCCGGGACAATGGTAACCACTTCACTTGATGTTATAGGACTTACAGAATAGCATTCATGCCGTTCTGGCTGCTTACAAAGTCAATTTTCAACTTAACAATTTATCTAAAATTATGAAACGTATTTGCAATCTATCAATCTTATGGCTGATGCTACTCATGCTCAGTGGAATTGTGACACAGGGTTTTGCCCAGAGCAAAACTGACGCGGTCATCATGCTGGATGGAGAAAGAAAAGAAGGAAAAGTAATTGGAATGGGAGCAAACTCAGTCAAATTCAAGTATACCGGGGAGGAGCTTGAGTACGAGCTGCCAAAAGAGAAAATCAGTAAAATTCAATTTGCCAGCGGCCGCGTTGAAGTGATCAATGAGGCCCCGCAAAGGGCCGCATCTGGGGCCTCCCCACCGTCCCGGTCTGCTTCAAACCCTGTGGACCGCAAAAATAAAATAGCCGTGTTGCCTTTTGGGTTTATTACCAATGAAGCTGGCTTGCAAACTGAGCAGATGAGCAAACAATTGCAATCTAGTTCTGCGGGCTCCTTTCGGAAGAATACTTCCAACATCATTGTGCAGGACCCGCTGACTACAAACAGGCTGCTGGCAAAAAACAATATTGATATGAATGATCCCGCCGCAGTCGACCCCCAGGAACTGGCCCTCGTGCTGGGGGTGGAGTATGTGGTATTTGGTAGCGTGGAGGTAACCAATAAGGGCACGATCAGTACCGGGAGCGCTTCAACAATATATAAGGACAAAGAAAAACAAACCCGGGACAAAAACAGCAAGGAAACAAAAGCCTCTGGTACGGCCACCTCGAGTAATAACACCATCACAAGCGCCAATTACGACACCAGGGTTTCCCTCAACATCTATACCGATCAGGGAAGTAACTACTACTCCAAGTCCAGAAATGCGATTGGTAACCAAATGGATTCCTATTCGGGTACGTTGGATTACCTTATCAAGCGTACCCCTTTCGGTACCAAGAGCCGGTAAGCAAACCAATGGGACAAGTTGATGCCGGCTACGAAGGTTTGTCAACCGGTTGATTAGCCAGTTCGTCCGGATACGTGCCCTTTTGGTCACTCGTCATTCTTATTCTATCACATTCATAGTGCAGTCGTCGTTTGTACGGCTGTATCAGCCTACTCTTTTTTTAAAAAACCAAAACAAATCAACTTTATGAAAATCACTAGAAATTTAGGTGTTGCATTAGGCATAATGCTTATGTCCACCTCCGCTTTTTCACAAGTTTCCTCCAATTTTGGCTCTAAGCTCGGCATCAATTACAGCCGGCTTTCCTTTTCCAGCGCGGACACAGAAATCAGTAACCAGTATGCCGTTGGTTACCAGGCCGGCGCATTTTGGCGCGTTAACTTCAAGCGGTTTTACGTGCAGCCCGAAGCCCTTTTCAGCGAGCGGAGAAGCAAAATTTCGTTTGATGCCGATCCCTCAAATCAGGCCGGCAGCCCGGTAAGCGGAAGGGTAAAACTACACTCCCTCGACTTCCCCTTACTGTTTGGGGCCAAGCTCATTGAGATCAAACGCATAAACCTGCGTATCGCAGCAGGTCCGATGTACACACGGCAATTGAACGATCAGGCGGCTGTCTTAGACAATCTTTCCCCCGATCCGCAATTTGAACGCAACCAGTTTGGGTATCAGGCCGGGCTGGGCATGGACCTGGGCAAATTTACGTTTGACGCCAGGTATGAAGGCGGGTTTGAGAAAATAACCTCCGAGTTGGGAGGCCGTCCCGGGTCATTCACGTTCAGCGTGGGTTTTAAGGTACAGTAATCCGCTTTTTTAGGATCGAACCTTTAGGGCTAAATGGCCGGACTGAAAGCCTTCGTGATAGAAATTCTTAACCAAGAACCAACAAACTCTATGAAAAATCTTAAATTAATTACTACAATTATTGCCTTCTTTTTGATTGTGCTTTCTAGTTGTGAGAAAGACCATGATAGTCCGGTTGATATGCCGGCTTATAATCCGTACCCGGAATTAGCTGAAGTCGATTCTGTTGCCTGCGAAGACCCTCCGCTATGGAACTGGATTTTTTTTCAGCAAATTTTAGGATTGGGTCCAAAGATAATTCCCATACTTCAGGATACGAATTTAATAATAACTGAGTTGCCTTTTTTGCATTCAGTGTATTTTGAAAACAGCGCTGCTAACCAATCTTTTGGTCCTAACGGTGAATATACCGATCAGATAAATAAGACCTTTACAGATTTAAAACGTTTTTGGGATATTGAGTTGGGCAACATCATTTTGGTCGCCTTTCGTGGTTCCATGCTGCAGGACCGGAATAAAGTTATTGCAACGTATAAAGCAGAAGGCTATAGTGATGAGAAGGCTAATGCCTATGCTGACTCGGTAGCTATTTTACTTCAAATGAATCCGGACTTCCTTAACGGAAATCATCCTGCTTTTACTTTTAATCAATTGGCCCCCCCAGATACAACCATTGCAGGTGTTGGCCAGATACCGGCTAAAATTGTTATTGGAGATGGTCTCTTTCAGGGTTTTGATGCGATTGGTTACGGAGACATTGCTCCGCAGGCGATTCTGGCCCATGAGTATGGGCATCATATTCAATATGATCTGGGTGTAGTAGTCAGGGGATGGCAAAGGGGTAAGGAATTCATCCCGAAAACTGCCCGCCGCATCGAGTTAATGGCCGATGCGTACGCCGCGTACTACTTGTCGCACCCCCGGGGAGCCGCCGCTATGCAGGAGGAGAACGTGCAACGATTCCTGGAGCTATTTTTTAATCTGGGTGATTGCAAGTTTAAGGAAAATTCACACCACGGTACGCCTGCCCAACGAAAGGCGGCCGCCGAATGGGGGTATAAGCTGGCTACCGATGCGCAGCAAAGAGGCCGTATTTTACCTGCCCGGGAACTTGCGCGGCTATTTGATGCAGAACTGGCAGATATTATTAAAAATGGATCTATTTGATAGTTCCAGGATGGTTATTAAAGCTAAAAATAATTCCCATCTACAGCAGCTTTTAGCCTTTGGCACTATTGCAGCTTAATTTTTGCCGAACTATTGCTGTTACCAAGTATGGTGTAAAGTCCCCTATTAGTCTCAAGTAAACGGGTAAGGCATAGTTGAACCTATGCCTTACCCGTTTTTTTATCCGTTAACATGGTGGGTGTGGGGTAAGCAGGCGGTTATGCACCTAGCTTGATTCTGCTTTACCATCCGGGCAAATGGCAAAAGTAGTATGTGAACAGAGGGTAATTTCAGGTACTTGCTCCCGCTGCTCCATTGACTCTATTCTCATTCCGGAAGCAGGAAGCAAAAGGAATTGGTATGGCCTGCGGAAAACATCTCCTTTTCAATTTATAGTGCCTTTTCAGGGAATATGACGATATACCAGTTCCGGTGATAGGTAACAGATGGATGTTACAATATGGAGGTGATTTGTTTTGTCCATTGTTCTATATTTTCCGCATTGGCTCTGTCAGCTTTGTCGAAGAAAAAATGTTGTTTAACTTCTAAACCGCAATAGGTGTAAATACCCTTGTCTGATGTGAGTGAAAGCGCTTTGTCCATTCCCCAATCAGCATACTCGGTATGTGATTTTCCGTGCGTATTGATGATAACCGCTCTTTTGCCTGCAAGCAATCCTTTTTGAATGCCCTGGTCGTAGCGGTAAGCGAAGCCGTAGCTGAACACCCGGTCAATGTATCCTTTCAGTATAGCGGGTAAACCTGTCCACCAGATCGGATAGATAAATGTAAGGCAATCTGCCCAGGCAATGTACTCCTGCTCCCTCTTTACCTCTTCCACCACCTGTCCTTTTCGCTGTCCTGCCATATCTTCTGATGAAAGAACCGGATTAAAATTGAGTTGGTACAAATCCCGGACTTCTACCTGGTGTCCGTTTTTAGTCAGGTGTTCTACAGCCACTCTTTTCAGATGCCCGTTCAAACTCTGTGCATTTGGATGAGCGTAAATAATTACATGTTTCATTTTCTGCTTTTTTAATTGGATAGGGCAAAAGTAGCCTGTCGCAACTGGCTAAAATTGGAAGAAAACGAAATCAGTTTACCGGATTACAAACGTCTTGCTGGAATTTCAGGTACTTTGTCGGGCTCAGGTTCAGGTAATAGGTAAAGTCGTTGATGAGTTGGCTCTGGTCGTAGTACCCACAAGCGTGGATGATAGTAAACCAATCTTCTTTGGAAGCCCTGGAAGCCATGTTTTCAAGGTATTCAATGGCTTTTAAAAACCGCTGGTAGCGGTTAATTTCTTTGGCTGAATACCCGAAGTGTTCTTTTTGTTTGAGTTGGATGTTCCGCTCTGTTTGCTTGTTGTGGCTGGCAATGGCTTTGATTGGGTTTAACGACTGCTGCTTAAAGTTTGCCAATTGCTGGGCAATGGTGTCGCGCTCTCGTAAATAAGGGGTGCAAAACGCAAGAATGTAGTTTACTTGCCCCTCTACATTATCCATTTTATTGAGTTCATGCCACAAGGCCGTAAAGCAGTTTTGGTTCATCCCTTCATCAGGATGTAACGGTAAATTTTGGGCAAGCGAAGTATGGCCGAAGAACCGGTAAAACGCATCGTCTTTGAAGTTAGCGACCAATATTTTTGATTGTGGCGGTAAGGAGTAATTAAATGCTTTTCTGATTGTGCCCACCACCAGGCATTTGTCAATTTCTATTTGTGTATGTTGTCTGGAAATGAGTAATACTTTTGTTCCGAAATTGAAAATCAAAATGGTTTGGTAAGAGGGTAATAGCGTTTTTGTTACAATTTCGTTGGATTGATTTTGGGCAAAATAGAAATGAGAAAATACGTTTTCATAGGCTGCTGGAATAGCTATTCTGAAATGGTTGTATGTTTCATCGTTGTGTGTCATTGTTTTTTTTAGCCTTGCTGCTAACGGCCAAGTATAAGCGTAGTGCGGGATTTGAAGTACTTTACTTTCAGTTTGCCGATATGTTTGTTGAAATTTAATTCTTTTAAAGATACTGATCTTTTCTCCTTTTGGAAGCATTTTAGCAGATTGATTGTTATAATCAACTAATGCTATCAATGGATGCACAGGTGCGGGAAGTCCCAATTCCCGCTATAGCTCTGATATGTTTTTAATATATTTTGTGTTCAACTTTCGTTGCATCTTGTCCTTTATGAATCTAATTGATTTTGTTTTGACGGACGAATAATAAAGTCACCAATTTCGACATCTGCGAGCTGACTGATAGCGTAAATTACTGCATTGGCAATAGCCTCAGGACTTATAGCTAATGTCACAACTGCTTTGCGAGCAGCTGTTTTCATATCTTCGGTTTGATTTAACTAACATTTTTCATTTCAGCTTTAGCAAAAGTAAAGAGCGAAAAATCACAACTTAATAATGAATTAAATTCCATTATTAAGTTGTCAAAGTTTCCATATCATAAAAGATGTATTATAATACATTACTTCTATGCGTTAATCCCCAGTTAATCATAGTATCTATGAGATTGGCCAAGCTTTTACCAGATTCTGTTAATTGATATGTAATTAATACCGGGGTTTGATCATATACTTCACGCACCACAATACTATTCATCTCTAGCTCCTTTAGTTCTTTAGAAAGCATGCGGGGCGTAATCTTTTCGATATTATCCAGTAAATCTTTAAAACGATTTTTACCACGTAATAGAGATGCAATGATGGGCAATTTCCACTTCCCGCTAATGACATTCATCGTGTCGGTTAGAGCCAATACATAGCTGTGTGGGCATCGCTGTTGCTGTTCTTCTTCCTTCCGTATTAATTCTTGAAAATCATTCATCAGTATGAGTTCATTTATTTTACTATACAAAAGTATACTAGTATCTATTAAGAACAAAGTATAAAAAGTATATTAATCTCATTAGCTTTGTCTCATTATCAAAAAAAAATAATTATGATTTTAGTTACAGGTGCAACAGGAAATTTTGGCTCGAAAGCCATCGCACATTTATTAAACAAAGGAGTAGCAGCTAACGATATTGCAGCATTGGTAAGAAGTGGGGAAAATCACAATTCTTTAGCAGAACAAGGAGTTCATATAAGAATGGGCGACTATGCGGATGTTGATTCTATGGTAAAAGCTTTTGAAGGAGTAGATCAACTATTATTGGTTTCCAGTAGTGACCGTGGAGCGATTGAAAACCGTACTAAGCACCACATCAACGCTATAATAGCAGCGAAAGAAGCTAATGTAAAGCATATCGCGTATACATCTTTTGTAAGGAAGGAGGGATATGAAAATTCTGCTATAGCAGATTTCCAAAATTCTCATATAGAATCAGAAAAGTTTCTTAAAGAAAGTGGTTTAAACTATACTATTCTTCAGAATAGTATCTATCAGGAAATGATCCTTGCTTTCGTGGGTGAAAAAGTAGCAGAAACAGGTACTATATTGTTCCCTGCTCAAGATGGTAAAGCGAGTTGGGTACTTCGTGAAGAACTTGCTGAAGCAGCAGTTAATATACTTACTACAAAAGGCCATGAAAACAAAACGTATCATTTGACCAACAATTTATCTGTTGGCTTTGAGCAAATAGCTACCTATATCTCTCAAGCTTTAAACAAAGAGGTAAACTATAGTTCTCCTGATATTGAAGAATTTAACGCCATCCTTGAAAAATCAGGTGTTCCACAAATGTACATAGGTATGTTTGGGATGTGGGGCACAGGTGTTGCAGAAGGTATGATAGATCTGGAAGATAACACACTGGAAATTTTACTAGGAAGAAAGCCAACGAGCGTAAACCAATTTATAGGAAAAGTTTACAGTTAATTTTTTTAACAGTTTCTCTTTGATAGGGTATTAACATTTTGAATTAATGTTAATACCCTATTTGTTTTTTATGCAAAACTAATAGATGCATCAAGGAATAAAGTTTTCAAATCAAGGATAAACGTATTTAAATTTAAGATTAGAGTTAATTTGTTTGATTGCTTACGCTTTGCGGCTAAGAAACCTGGGGCATTTCGGAGCGCTTTCCTGTCCGCCCGTGACAAAGGAAGCTAAGAAGAACAAACCTTTCGGAAACCACTACGCATCCCATGTTTTCTTAGGTGCTGTTAGCAGCCGGGCTTTTATCCGTCAGTTAAAAGACTGTTTAAATTCCGAAGGTGTTTGATTTGTTTTTTGTTTGAATAATTTGCTGAAAGATTGAGGATGCTCAAAACCCAACTCATAGGCAATCTCACTTATTGACAAATTGGTTGTGCTCAGGCATTCTTTGGCATAATCTATCATTTTGTTTTGAATGTGCTGCTGTGTGTTTTGCCGGGTATGTATCCGTAGCAAACTGCCTAAATAATTGGGTGAAATATTTAATTGATCTGCAATAGCTGTTACCGTTGGGATTCCGTTTTCCAATAACTTGCCACTTTCAAAATACCGGGAAAACACTTGTTCAAAACGTGTCAATATTTCATGATTGGATTTCTTTCGGGTAATAAACTGCCTTTCATAAAACCTCTCAGCATAAATCAGGAGCAACTCTACTTGAGTTAAGATGAGTTCCTGACTGAATTTATCAAGGTTTGACTGATACTCTTGTTCAATTTTAAGAAGAATATCAACAATCATTTTTTCTTCTTTTTCTTATAGAAAAAGTGCCTCATGTACAGCATATTGGAAGAAATCATACGATTTTATCTTTTTCAATAAAGGAGTTTTCCATAAAAAATCGGGATGGATCAGCAGTAACCAGCCTTTAGGCTCTACTTCAATGTCCTGTTTGATTTCTAATTTCAGAAATTGAAGTGGGGAAACAAAGGTCAGCACACCTGAATCAAAATCGTATGGCTGCTGGCCATAATTGAATCTGGCATTCACATTCCGCTTTAATCCAATGGAATAAAAGTTCTGAATCCACTTCAGTTCGCTGTCATTCGAAGGGTAATTCACCTTACTATAGTCGATCAGACTTACCAAAGGATGCTCCGGTTTGGGAAGATTACAAAACTCGTGAAACTCGGACAATGAATTAAAGCGGAATGTCTTTGTCTTTTCCATAATTGCTAAATTACTATATTATTCTTCCTTGTAGAGAATCATTCCTGCGTGGTAAAGTACGCCCTCTTTGAATTCACCATCTGCGGTAAAACCGGTATCATCTTTATAATATATATGATTCCCTGTAACTGTATAAGCGCCTTGATAGGCACTCTTGCGCTTGCCTCTCGCTTCATCGTAGCGGTTGTTGGGCAATAATTCGTGACGGATATTACCATCTTTGGTCACCCACATGCCAATGTATTCTTTTGTATCTTCGATAGTTGATTGCATAGTATTTGAGTTACTGGTAAACAGGTATTCTTGAAGTGTCTCTGACTTATGAACATTTCTCCCCTTTGGGTCTCTGATTCCTGTATAAACCTTGTGCCCTTGTAATGCTAAAGTTTGTGCAATATGAAGCCCCATTCCTAAGCTAACTCCTGTAATCAGTACTGTTAGTTCAGTTTTATTGTTCATTGTTTTAGTATTTAAGTGTTTGAAATATCTGTTGATTTGGCAAGCACCTCATATTGCGCCATCGATGTTTGAATAAGGCCGATCTTCAGCTTTGCATACTGATAGGCATCTTTCCCCATAAAAAAGTGAACAGGGGGCTGTTCTGCATTGCTTAATGCAATTAGCACATCTGCTGCTTTCTCCGGGTCATTCGGTTGATTTCCGTTGATTTCTTTCAGATGTGCCTGTTCCATCTCACGGGCAGCTTTATAGTCTGCTATGGGATTCAAAGCTGTTTGCACAGATCCTTTCGATAAGAAATTAGTTCTGAAATAACCCGGATATACCAGTGTGGTATGGATGTTAAATGCTTTCATCTCTTCGGCTAAAGCTTCTGTAAAACCGGCTACAGCAAATTTTGTAGCGCAGTAAATACCAAAGCCGGGAAAACTCCCAATGTAGCCGCCTATAGAGGAAATATTGAAGATATGCCCTGCATTTTGCTTACGGAAATGTGGTGCTATATTCCGAATAACATGTAGAGAGCCTAATACATTTACCTCAAAGCTGCTTAATACCTCTTTCTCAGAAAGCTCTTCCAAAGTTCCGATTAATGCATAACCTGCATTATTCACCAGTACATCAATTTTCCCGAAGTGATTAAAGGTTTTGGCAATAGCCAGCTTTACATTTTCATTGTCTGTTAAATTCATTTCCAGCGGTAGAAAATCATCCGTCAACTCCCCCAGCTCATTGGTTAATGATTGAACCGAGCGGGAAGTAGCCGCCACCCGGTAATTTTCGGCTAGGAGCTTTTTCACCAATGTAAGTCCCAATCCTTTGGAAGCTCCTGTTACAAACCATACTTTCTTTGTTTTCATCGTTCTTTATTTTTTGTGATTAAATAATGAAACAAAGATGGCCCGATAGGATATCTTTAAATTAACCAAATCAATGAAAGATGTAGTTAAATCGTGGATGTAGAGTTTCGCATGTGCTTATGGCTGCATCTAATAAAAGCAAAGGGTACTTACTGGTTGTATGGTTGCTGGTTTGTTTGCCTGTCAGAACCTTTTCTGGAAGTCAGCAAAAAAAGTGTCAATCTGCGACTTTAGAAATTGCCGGACTGTATGGTCTTCAGCTCAGCAATGATTTATTTAAAAGCGTGTAGAGGCCATCTTTTCACGACAGCTTCTACCCTATGTTGAAAGATCTGATTAATCAGAGCAGCTTGATTCCCAGGCTAAGCTGGATTGAGTTGGCCCGCTGGTTAAAATTGGAATTGATCCGGTTTAAGCCTGTTTCATAACGGGCATCAAACGTCAGGAAGCCTACATCGAAGCCTATGCCCGCCTGTACACCTATGTTGTATTTATTGAAACTATAGCTGTCCCTGGAAAGCAGGTTTAAATCATTTCTCCTCTCCTTTAGAATAAAGGATGCCACAGGCCCGGTAAATACACGAAAATTTGACAGAGATTCATTTCCTCCCACTATTTTATATCCCAGCAGCAGGGGTACATCCAGGGAAGTTAACCTTACTTGGCCAGATATATTCTGGGTAGAAGGATTTAAAGGGTCACTTTTAATCTCAAGGTTACTTCCCTTGGTATTAAAGTAGGCTTCCGGCTGCAGATAAAACTTTCCGAAACTACCCCTGAAGAATAGTCCGTATGACCAAGTTCTGGCGTAGGCATAATCTATGTCAGACCCTTTATTTGAGTCAGATAGTTTATTAAAATTATAGGCGACTTTGGGTCCGATGGTTACCGGTGATTGTGCCATCAAATGAAAAGAGAGTAAGAAAAAGGGTAACAAAAACATAAGTTTTTTCATAATTGTGAATTTTATAGTGGATATGATATAAATTGATTTTACTTTAGAATAGCCAGATAGAGCTGGCTTTAAGCCCGCCGCTGTTTACTTTACATAGGAATAGGCAGGATTTTACAGTTATGCCAAATGATAAAGCAATAAATTTTGGACAAAAGATGTATTTATCTTCTATACACTGGTGTGCGCTGGAGCAGGTAACGCAGAGAGTTTTTATAGGCATCCACCGTAGAGAACATAGATTCTTTGGATTGATGAAAGATATTTTCCCCCCGGATGTTGCACACAGACAACTCCACACTGGTTTTGATAGCGATAGTAGTAGTACTGTAGCTGCCGGACTGCCTTTTCTCCTTAATGTCAAAATGGCGGTTCTTTCCTGCCTCTACCTTTGTATGTTCTTTAGAACCTGCGTTGGAGAAGGTACTGCTGTTGCTCTTTTCCCGGGTTATGGTGCCTGTAATGATGTATTCCACACCCAGCATCCCAGCCAGTTCGGCACTGGTGTAGTTGCGGAAGTTATCATCTTCTACGCCATTATGCAGCAGCAGGGCATTGGTTTCATATGGGTCTTGTAGTTTAAGTTCCCTGGCTTCTTTACGCAGGTAGTTATAAGCTTCTTTTTGTAATTTGTATTTGGTGCCATCGGCGCGGCTTCCGGTGCCTTCCCCGTTATAAAATATGGGCATCACTGCCACCGTCTGTTCCCGGTAATCAGCCAGCTGAGCAGGTAATGTAACAAGTTCATTGAGCAACCGCGTACAGCCACCGGCAAATTCCTCTTTTTTATGGGTATTGCTTTTCTTAAACTTATCCTTTGCGTTTTCGACGGTGTGCATAAACCATACATCCGCGTCTCCGAAAGCGGTAATCTCTCTTGCTTTTCCTTGTCTTTTGAGCAGTAAAGTTTTATCTTTTTGTACTTTCGGTGCAGACGTAAAGGGCAAAAGAGGAAAACCCAGCAGAAAGAGCACGTATGAGGTAGTGAACATGGTTGTTTTCATGTCATGTAAGTTTTTAAATGGTATGGTATAGGGTAGTATTCCTTTAGGGTAGCCCGATGAAGTTAGCTTTAAGCGCGGCTACCAGTTTGCTCAGGAGGTAAGTCACAAATAAAGCGGGATAGAAATCATTGTGAGGGCTCAGATGGTCACCACCGCACATAAGCTCCGCAGGAGCAATCTGTTCTTTTCCGGCATTTGAACAGTGAGCTTGCTACCCAGGGCATCCGGAATGGTAAACCGGCAATGGCTGTGGAGCCTGGAGCAGCGCTTGCTGGTCGTCTGTAAGGTGCGCTGTGTTGGTGCTTTTGTTTAGGTTCATGGCAATGTATGTTTTTTAGTGGTACAGTTTATTTGTGATGCAAGGTTAGCCTGTATCACCCTGTAAGTAAAATATGATTCACCAACAGCCTTATTGTGGGAACCAACGATAAAATACCGGCAATTGCCCTTATAACTTACTGTAATCACCAGTAGCATTTTAGTCATTGCTGTTTTCCCGCCACTTGCGCACCTGCTTTTCAACTGCAGCCGTCTTTTCTTCAGACAGTCCCTTGTCACGGGCAACGTAAAGCGTCTGCGATGGAAAGGCAAAGCCAGTACCGCTGTCCTCTATTACATCCATCATGCGCAAGTATAAATCCTCCTGTACCTCTAGGAACTGATTAAAGTCAATGGCGTTCACATAGGCGAAAATCTCCAGGTTTAGGGAATCGGCACCGATTTCAGTAAAGCGTATGCGCGCCGGGTTAGGATCTACCTTCGGATGAGCGTACAGCACTTCGCGAAGCTCTACCAGGAGATATCGAAGCTGGTCGGGCGTAGTTTCAAAGCGCAGGCCAAACGTGGGGTGGAACCAGAAACGATCCCGGTGTGAATAGTTTTCAATCTGAAGAGATGAAAGCTCCCGGTTGGGAACTGTGACTAAGGTACGTGCTAACGTGCGTATACGGGTAGAAAGCATGCCAATCTGCTCCACTGTTCCCACAACCTCGCCTATTTTACAGAAATCTCCAACCCTAATGGGTTGATCAGCAATGAGGGTTACGCTTCCCAAAAAATTTTCCACCGTTTTCTGGGCCCCCAAAGCCAGTGCGATCCCACCGATACCTAATGCAGCTATACCGGTACTGACATCAAAGCCTAAGGAACCAAGTAAGATGATCAGTCCCAGTACCATCAGTGCTATTTTGACGCTGCGGCGGACAAATAACACTGCAATCACGCCTGCCATGTTTTTGCGGTAGGTCATACGCCTCTCACTAAACTGGGTCACTACATCGATAAGCCGCCAGACCAGCAGCAGCACTGCCGCTACTGCTACCACTACCGTGATGGGCGCGAAGCGCTGCCGCAAAAGGATGGAGATACCCGCCTGCTGACTGCTAACCACGAATACCGATACGGCGAGGTACATTCTCAGAGGTAAGGCAAAGGCCTTTACGATCCCCGCCGCGGGTTCCCTCCTGGCTTTGCGCCAGAAGAGAGCGACCAGGAAAA
The DNA here is from genome assembly GCF_030503435.1 of Rhodocytophaga aerolata. GTDB lineage: Bacteria > Bacteroidota > Bacteroidia > Cytophagales > 172606-1 > Rhodocytophaga > Rhodocytophaga aerolata. The sequence continues at coordinate 10,006 of NZ_JAUKPO010000035.1, read as the reverse complement.
AGAGCAGGCGCGTGCATATCCACGCCAACAAATAGGCTGCAACTGCTAACAGCAGAACAGACAGCCAGTGGCCTACCGATACGCCGGACACCTTTTTTTCTTCAAGCGCCGCAGGGGTGACTTTGTTAACCAGGGGAATCACCGCCTCCTCTTCGGCAACTATAGGCACGCGTTGCACCGTTTGGGAGGAGAACTTCCAGACAGGTCCTCCATCCGGGCCTTTTGTCATCTCCAGCAAAAGTTCAAATGTTTGCCCCTGACCGTGGCGGTGCCTACCTGCTCCAGGTTTGGTGCCAGTCCGTCATTCATTTTACCTGCCGGTTCATCACTTATGAAGGTATACGCGTATAGGTTGCCGCTCTGGTCCAACAGACGCTGCATAGCCATTGCCAGTACTCCCCCATCAAGGGTGTCCTGTGAGAGTGGGTTGAGACTCAGGTATTGGGCAGCCTTGTTGTAATTGTTGTTAGCAACTGCCTGTATAAAACCTTCCACGGCTCCGCGGGGAGTACGTCTGCCAAGCGAGTCTTCTGGCCAGGAAGGTACTGCTGCGGGTGTGCTTTCTGTTGTGTCGCCCGGAAGCAGTTGGCCTTTTGCCGGAGTAGTAATAGTAAGGACTAATACAGTCCAAAAACAGAATAGCAGAAACTTTAACCCCAAGTTTTGCTGAAGTGATTTTATGTTAAATAGCATTAGTCATGAAAGAAAATATATCATTGTATATAAATAGAGCGGGCTTGTATCAGATGTATATGTTCATTTGCCATGCAAGGGTAGTCTGAATTTCTCTGTAAGTAAAATATTATTCGTCAACCACTGTTTTGTGGTAACCAACGACAAAATGATTGTAATCAACCTTATTGCTTCTAGTTGGCAAACAGAGTAGTCATTTGGTGTTGGAGGAACGTTTATAACCAGCAATATCAACCCAGCGGTAAGAAAAAAATCTACTACTGATAAACGGATAAATTGATTACCACAAGCCTTCTACAAAATAGCTAGCCAGGTTATTATTAAACTTAGTGACAGAATTAAGCGGCCATTAAGAAAGGCATAATATAGCCGATATGCTAAATCCTTACCCGGTAAATCTCCCTTTAATTAAAGTCAGTGATAAGATTAACTACGATCATTTCAGCTTTCGTTACTACAAAAAGGCTGTTGGAGAATTAAATTTTACCAATAAGGCGTTATACACTAAATTACATTGTACATATAATCTAGCAATAAGGCAGACACAGTTTTATAGCCTTATTAACGTAGCCTCTTGAGGATTACAGGATTTAAAGAAAACAAAGTACAGAGTCTTCCCGGGGGACACCAGCGCATTAACCATATAAGTTCTCATCAAATGTTAGCATCAATAGAAAAGGAATGGAAAAAAGTACTTCTGGTTTTGGGTATTTACACTGCCTGGTGGGTGGCTGTTACTTTAACGGCTCTTTCACTTCAGGGAGTAAGTTCGGTTATTGAGCCGTATGAGTCACCTGGTCACTTTTATGGCCAACAGGCACATACCATTATTAAAGGTGCAATCATTTATTATATCCTCATTTTCAGGCTATCTATCCCGTTGATCAGAACTGGGAACCGGAAGAAAATCCTGCTTCAATTCCTGCCCTTCCTCCTACTCATCACGCTATACGAGTATATATGGAATTTCAAAATAGGGAATGTACCACCGGCTATAAGAGACCATTTTTCTCCGGGCACTTTTATTATAGTTGACTTCGGAATGGGTTTATTAATGGCTGTCATATCTTATTTTATTGCCACCTGGATAGAATCAAACGATGCGCTTAAGCGTGAGGGTGAACTGGAAAAGCAGAAGTTAAATGCAGAGCTTTCGGCCATTAAATACCAGATCAACCCGCATTTCTTATTTAACTCGCTGAGTTTTATCTATACCAAAACCGTTAAAGGGAATCCGGAAGCTGCTCATGCCGTGCACCTGCTCTCAGAAATTATGAGTTATGCCCTGGAAGAGTGGGGAGAACTGGGCAAAGTGCCCTTAGCGCTTGAAATCAGCCAAATGAAAAAAGTGATTGAAATGAACCAGATCCGCTTTAACAATAAGCTCCATATTAATTATGATGAATACATTGAACAAAAAGAGGAGGTGCTAAACAACGCTTACGTACCTACACTGGTACTGATTACACTTGTCGAAAATGCTTTTAAACACGGAGACCTCACTGACGAAAAAAACAGGGTCAGCATCAAACTGGAAGTAACCCGGAGCAACATTTATTTCTCTGTCTGCAATAAAAAGAAAAGGGGTCTCAAAGAGCCTTCCAAGGGTATTGGATTGAGTAATGTGCAGCAGCGTTTGCAGTTAATGTATGGCGATAAGCAATCATTTATTATCCAGGAAAATGAGACCCACTATTTAACTAAAATACACATCAACCTGACCAACCATGATTAACTGTATCATACTGGACGATGAAGAGCATGCCATAGAACTGCTCAAGTTGCATATAGAACAAACACCCTTTTTAAAACTGGTGGGTGCCGCCACTGATCCTATCAAAGCACTGGAGCTATTGAACTCTAAAGAGATACACCTGCTTTTTTTGGATATTCAAATGCCGGGAATGACTGGACTGGAATTTATGCAGCTGCTCAACGGTAAGTGTAAAGTCATTCTGACCACTGCCTTCCGGGAATATGCCCTCCAGGGATTTGAACACAACGTGGTGGACTATCTGTTAAAGCCCATCGTTTTCTCCCGGTTCTATAAGGCTGCTCAGCGTGCACAAGAGGTGATTACGGCTCCCGCAAAAGAAACCGAAGATTATATACTGGTCAAGACTGAGTATAAGGGAAAGTTACTGAGGATCAAGATAAACGATATTATTTACATTGAAGGAATGGGAAAGTACGTACGCTTTCATATCCGGAATAGTGATCCGGTAATGGCCCTGCTGACTATTAGTGGTTTAGAGGAAAAGTTATCCCGGGATCGTTTTGTACGTATCCACAAATCCTTCATCATTGCCCTTCCCTTCCTGCAGATGATCAACGGAAATAGGGTGCATTTAGAATTCACAAATGAACATCTTCCCATTGGACAATCGTACCGGGATGCATTTATGAGCCAAATGCGCGAAAAAGTGATTACTAATAAACCCGCTAACCCAGGCGATGACTAATCTATTCCGCACTGTCTACGGCAGAAATATAACTAGTAAATTCCAGAACAGGTGTGCCTCTTTTTCTGGAATGAGAAATTGCTTTTTGTATAAGCCCATTCATCACTTTTTGGCTACCACTCATAGGCTGTTTATCAAGTCATACGTGGATTATTGCATAGTCCCTCCCCTCCCTCTAAGTATTCCACGGCCCCACCCCTCAACCAAGATGAAATTACAGCAAAGCCAAATAAGCATATGGGCAACCTTACTAGCTTACCATATGCTTACTTTAAATAACATCAGCTTCTCAACAAACCATTGTTTAGCGTTCAACCGAAATAGTGACAGAAGATAAGATGCTTTGTATTTGAGCAAGATCGTTTGTGGAAAGATCAATTCGGGTAGCAGCTATATTTTCTTCCAGACGGTTGGGTTTTGTAGTACCGGGAATGGGAGCTATCCAGGGCTTTTGATGCAACACCCAGGCCAGGGCAAGTTGTGCAGGCGTGATTCCCTTCTGTTGTGCGAATGTGGTCAATGAAGAAACAAGCTCCCCATTTGCATTCCGGTTTTCCACAGAGAAACGAGGAAGTCTGCTTCTGGTATCGTTATCCTTAAACTCTGTATCTGCATTGATCGTACCGGTAAGAAAGCCATGGCCTAAGGGGCCATTAGGCACAAAGCCGATACCTAATTCCTCTAGTGTGGGGAAAATGCTGTCTTCGAGGTCTCGCACCCAAAGGGAATATTCACTCTGCAGGGCTGAAAGGGGCTGCACGGCGTGGGCTTTGCGAATGGTGCTTGCATCGGCCGCTGATAAGCCAAAGTATTTCACCTTACCGGCTTCAATCAGCTCTTTTACCGAGCCTGCTACTTCTTCAATGGGTACAGCCGGATCTACCCGGTGCTGAAAATAGAGGTCAATGTAATCCGTTTTTAGCCGTTTCAGCGAACCTTCAACTGCCTTCCGGATATGTTCGGGCCTGCTGTTGAAACCCTTGTTTTCGTTGGTCTGCGGATCGAACTCGAACCCAAACTTGGTAGCAATTACTACTTTGTCTCGCAAGGGAGCTAACGCCTCCCCCACTAAAGTTTCATTAGTATAAGGACCATACATCTCTGCCGTATCAAAAAAGGTGATTCCTCTTTCTACGGCTTGATGTATGAGTTTAATCATATCACGCTTGTCAACTACGTTTCCGTAACCAAAACTCATCCCCATACAGCCTAATCCTATGGTCGATACTTCGGGTCCGCTATTGCCTAATTTTCGTTTTTTCATCTAGCTGGTTGTTTTACTACGTTATATTTCAGTTCACCAAATAATCGTCCTTTGGGACAAAATATGGAAATACAAAAATATAAAAGCCCTGTGCCAAAAAGGTATACCATTCGAACCAAAAAGTATACATTTCAAACTTACCGGCTACGGTAAGCTTTAGGGACCTTGCCAGTCATCTTCTTGAAAAATTTATTAAAATAGTTAGGATACTCGAACCCAAGTGCGTAAGCAATGTGGGCGGTAGGCCAATCGGTATGTTGCAGCATGGTAATTGCCTCGGCCGTTACCCGCCGCCCAATATGTGCCGTAGTAGATTGCCCGGTTACTTCCCTAACGGAGCGGTTCAGATAGTTGACATGAACGGACAAGCGGTCTGCATAATCCCCTACCGTTTTAAGCATTAAAGGTGAATAGTGGTTTTCTACCGGAAATTGCCGCTCAAGCAGTTCCAGAAAGGAGGTAGTTATTCGTAAAGAAGCACTGTTAAACTGTGAAACATGTTCAGCCGGTCCCATACGCAAGGCTTCATGAATGAGGAGTTGTATATAAGTACGCATCAGTTCATCTTTATAGAGATAGCTTGATGATTTCTCGGCTATCATCCTCTCAAATATGCCGGCGATAGTGGCTTGTTGCGCCTCGTTGAGCCGGAAAGCAGGGGTTCCACTCACGTTAAAAAAAGAAGACTTCAGCCAGCTTTCTGAACGTTCCAGTGGCTTAATAAAGCTTTCCGTAAAGCTACAGCCATAGCCAGTTTGCCGCTCGCCAAGCATTTCAACTGCATACGGTACATGCGGATTGACAAAAAACAAGTACACCCCGTCCATGTCTATCGTGCGGTTGGCATAGTTTACTCTTGCCTTGCCAATACTCAGTACGATTTTATAGAAGTGCCGGCGGCCAAAGGTGGTGAGGCCAGTACGTGGGTGGTCTAAGGGATAAACCTTAAACCCTTTTAGCTTTAAGTCTGTGTTAAACTTTGGATTCCCGATTTCTACGGTTGCTTTCATTGGGGCAAAAGTATACTAATCAAATGAATCACCTTCACATTCTAGGAGAAGACCTTTAGCAAATTATGGGTTCTGTTAAAAGTTTAGTACATTCTTTTCATTTTAAATCATTAATCGGTTAGTTAACAACCAATTACGCGCATAATTTATCCTAATTCCAATTCCAGGATCTTTTCGATATCAAATCGTACAGCATTTTTTAGCGCATCGTCTGAGAAATCAAATTCACCCTGTAGGTTGATATGCTGCCAGCTGACAGGCGATGAGCGAGCAATGATTTCTAAGATGGTCGAACGGTTTTGTGATTCTGTTTTCACTACCAGTTGCGTCAGATACAAGTAATTCCAGCAAATAATGGCATTCTGAATGAAGCGTTTACAAGCATCCGTGACTTGCTGTTCCTCCTTGGAGGCAAACTGAATTTCTCCATTGTTGGCATAAAAAACTGCCCGGGCGAAGCGATGCGCACTTTCGATCTTATCAAGCTGGTCATCAATGCGCTTTCGTAGACTGCTGTCATCCATATACTTGAGTAGAAACAATGTACGCAATACCTTTCCTAACTCCTTGAGGGCCTGGTAGACGGGATGCTTTTGGGAGTAAGAGTTTAACCTTCTCAGCAAAGAGGAAGCCGTAACATGCTTTAGTTTGATTGAAGCCACCATCTTAAGGATCGTATCCCATTGGGCTTCAATGATTCCGGTATTGATAGGCGAGCCGATCTTGATCACATATTCATTTAAGGAGTCAATCTCCATTCCTTCCATTGGATACAGATTCTGCTCGACAAACTCCTTGATGCGGGGCGCAAACTCAATCCCAAGTAAGTGCGTCAGGGCAAAGATAACTTCCGAGTATCCGTGCGTATCGGTTGAATGGATGTCAGACTGCACGACTTCATTATGCATCAACCCGTCGATAACGTGACCGGCTTCCCGTTCGGAGGCACTAAAAGTAGTGGAGAAAAACAGCCGGTGCCTCTCATCAATGTAACTGTAGAGCACAATCCCTTTCTCCTTGCCAAAGTATTTATAGGAGTAGTTGGCATGGATGGAATCCACCTGAATGTAAAATTTCTGTCCATCACTGGAAGAGTGCACCAGGTTGGGCGCTTTGCGGAACAGTTCCCCAATTTTAAGTCGACCCATCAAGGCCACTAGCGTATCGTTTGCTTTGCGCAGGTTTTCCAGCGAGAAGTACCAGTTAACTGTATTTTCCAAAGTATTCACTGAAAGATGCCGAGAGGTCTGCGCCATCCTGGTCACGCCCAGGTTGCAACCGTAGGCCATTAATCCGGCAAAGAATATGTTTTCCGAAGGTGGATTACGCCGGTGCTTAGGATTCCAATGCTCGAAGCAGGAAACAAAGTCACAGTGGCGGTTGACTGTATGCAGCACCTCGAAAAGTGGGATGTAGCGGTCCTGAGGAAAGAGCTCAATGTCGGTTAACTCGCCTGGAGAGACCGACAGGGTGGTAAATCGGGGCTTTCCGTCCTTTCGCTTTTGGGCAAAGGTATTGGTACCAGTATTAAGGCCCGAAAAGGTCTGTTTGAATGCCTCTGTTAACCGTTCCTTCAACTGTTGTAGAAAAAACTTGCAATCAACAAAAGGAGAAAGAAGAGCCTTTTCCAGTAGATATTCCTTCTCCTGCTGCCAGGTAGGGGAGGAAATTAAGTAGCTTTCAAAAGACCGATATTGAAAAGAAGCCGGAAGATTAATTTTGCCTGCCTTGATGTGTTTGGCTAAGTGTGTGGCTAGAAGTACTTTATATAAGGATACTTTGGCCGAAGCTCCTTCCAACGCTTTTTCTTCCTGCTTGCCCAGAAACCCGGCCGGCAGCGTCCCACCCAGGTTCCCATCCTTCTTTTTAAAGTTGGCAATGGCTTCCTCTAGGTTGTTGCCAGTAGGAATATCAAAGTTCAAGTACCGGATGATGTCGGAAATGCGGTTCTGCAGGGCTCTGGATCGCTCTTCCAGCACTTGGTAATAAGGTTGCTCTTTGCGGTACTTGCCGCGCAACTGTTGGGCTTTAGGCTTCAAGCTCTTAAAGTGCCGCACAGGCTCACTTGCTAACCAACTCACTAGTTCGGCCAGCTTCTCATCGGCTGTTTTAGCAAAGGAGAATGCCGTATCTTCCATTTGTTGAATGACTTCCGCATGGTCGATCACCCCATCCAGGATTTCCTCTAATAACCTGGCCGTCGCCTGATGTTGTTGAAATACACGTTCCTTTTCTTCCCTTTGGGCAGCATTTAAGGTCGTTTGCACGGCCTGTAATAGGGTTTCAATGAGCACATCCCCAAGTCTAAAATACTGGTAAACAATAAAACTAATCAGCATTAGATACTTTCGGTTAACCTGCCCGGACACTTGGAAGACCTGAGATCGCAGCACGAAGCGGGCATAGTAGTGCATCATCTCATCGCTCAGTTGCAGTTTAGCAATTATCGGCTGCAGCATTTGATAGAGTATGCCCAACTGTATAAAGTGCTCCACATTAGCCCGGATGGCGGTGGGCTTCATCAATTCCAGGTTCCGCTTAAGCAGCGTCAAGCGGTAGGGCTTATGGGGCGATCCTTCAAGGGCACCTTCCACTTCTAAAAGTTCGTCCAGTTTCCCACGTACACTGTCAGCTAAATGCAACTCGATCAAATGAACTAACTGCTCATCCACCCGCTTGAAGGCTTGGGTGACTAGCAGGGCCAGGGTTGCATAGGCCGGAACTTCCACCCGGTGGGTACGGATATAGTCGGCCGTAGATCTAAACACTGCTACCGGATTCATCTGCCGCTTAGCAAAAGCAATAGCCTGTTCCAGCATCAATGGCTGCTCAGCCCGAAACGGTTTCACACCGAAGCCTTCCAGAATAAGTTTCCGGTGTCGACTCATTGTCGCCGGTGCATAGCGTTCAAGGAGGGCTTGGCCAACAGGCCAGCGTCTTTTCAGATAATCCAGATCAGATGGATAAAAAGTATCTCTTTCAAAGAAGCGACCACTTGCACGGAAGTAACCTACCTGTAGGATAAAGCCGAGCAGATTATGATCCAAATATAACCCTTTGGCAAGTTGCTCAGCCCAGGAAGGCAGGGTAAAAAAGAATTTACGTTGTTGGTAAGAAAAGCGGGGTGGCCGTTCAAATTCGAGTCGGCCGGCGGTGTCCAGGATGGGAAGTGTACGTGACATAAAAGGTATACTATCTATTATGGTGTCTTCCAGATGAGAATACTTAAACAAATGATCCGCTTCCCCTAAAAAAGGTCGATCTACCCGGAAAGGGCTGTTTACAAAAAGGAAGGTTTATTTAAATAAATGGTTGTGCCCTTCAAGGCTAACAAAAATATTGTTTATCTTGACATGTAAAAAATGTAAGTGTAAATAACTAAGCCTCGATCAGTATCCTACACAAATGACTAAGATTGGCTATGCCCGCGTCTCGACATTGGAGCAGAATCTGGATATGCAACTCGATGCCTTGAAAGGGGAAGGTTGTAAGCAGGTCTTTACCGACAAGGTGTCGGGTGTAAAATCCTCCAAGCCTAACTTCACTAAGTTAATGGAATACCTACGGCCCGGTGATACGATTGTCGTCTGGAAACTCGACCGCTTAGGTCGAAGCACGGTTCAACTCATTGAACTCATCGAAGACTTAAAAAAGAAAGGCGTTAACCTTAAGTCCTTGAGTGAGTCAATTGATACCACCAGCGCGACCGGCAACTTGTTCTTTCAGTTTATGTGCATCCTGGCTGAACACGAACGAAACATCATTCGCGAGCGGACATCGGCCGGCCTGCAAGCGGCCCGCGCACGGGGGCGAAGGGGAGGACGACCCAAGGGGCTCAATGAGCGCTACCAACTCATTGCCCCAGAAGTACGGGAAGTCTATGAGAAAAACACCCGCAGTACAGAAGAGATTCGTAAGATGTTCAGCATCAAAAGCCAGCCGACCTTATACAAAATTCTTGAGTTTGCCGGGGCAGATGTAAAGGGATTTGCTAAAAAGAGAAAAGGATTGACTAAATAAATTTCCCCGCCGCAAGCAGCGGGGTATTTTGATAGAATTTGATCATTTATCGCCACAAGTGGCGGGGAATTTACCCTAAGCGATTAAACCCTAACCATTAGGGTTTTATTGGGTTTATAGATTAATTTTTTGTATAACTTTCTGTAAGTCAAATACTTGTTTGCACAAAATGGAAAGAATGTACTAAACTTTTAACAGAACCCTATTAAGTATAAAACTTTACAGATTGCTCTATCGGCTGATAAACCAAGTATTAAAATACTCATTGAGCCTATCGTGTATGCCCTGCCACTCCTATTTTTACAAGATTCTATTCTTCTAGAAGAATTTCACTATAATCAAAAGGCCTATGAGCAAGCCATGAGTCATATACAAGGCTTAAGTGTAGAGCAAAATCCAACCAAAGTGTATGAATTTAATTGCACCTTCCCGGGAGGCATAGAAGCTTTTCATCAGTATTTGACCAGCCAAATTCTTCTAGATCCGGATTTGCAAAAAGATGTGTATATATTAGTCGATTGATACGCCAGTGTATTAATTCAAAAGTAGGCCAGAGG
>NZ_JAUKPO010000034.1 GCF_030503435.1 Rhodocytophaga aerolata | reverse complement strand
CAAAGGTAAAAATTATGTTAATTTTTTACCTGACACAGTTTAGTTTACAGTCTCTTATTGCAGAATGACAACTTAAAACAATACATAAACTATTTTTAATGAACCCTTAAATTTAATAATTTACTTTTGCTCCAGGCTTTGAGAAAGTTTGGTCAATTGAGCTTCCATTCTCTTTACTGCTTCATCAATTTCGGTATAAGCAGCACTCCAATCTTTTTCTTCAATGGATTTTGCCTGCTCAAGCTTATTGCTCACTTGTTGTTTTTCTTGCTGCAAATCATTGATAGCCTGGTTTACATTACTTACAGCACTCTGGTTAGGTGAATCTTTGGCCACTTTCTTCAAATCATTGATACGTTTATCAATTTCTTTCATACGGTCTTCCAGGGCATTAACTCTGCTTTCTCTGCTCTCTGCTGTATATTCTTTTTTGCTCTCAATAGCCTCCTGCGTTTCTTGTTTGGCTTCTTGTACTGCTTCACGTGCATCTTCAATGTTTTCATTTACATCGTCTTTTGTTACGGCTTTATTGCTGCTACAGCCAAATGCAGTAGCTACACCAAAAGCACCAATCAGTAGTGCATGTTTGCATGAATTTAATATACAGTTTGTTGTTATGTTATGTTCTTTTTTCATTTTTCTCATTTTTAGTTTAACATCATTTCTTGTTATTACTTACGGATAAATGCGCAAAAAGATCGTTTTCTTATGAATTTTTTATTGTTTGAGTTTTTGTTTTTTATATAATGTTTACTAATCCAGACTTGTTATTTTGAATATTTCCACGATTGTGTATAATGTTTTTATGCTTGGGATTGGACTTTAGCCTCCCTGCCCAGTAATTAATTGGTAAACATATAAACCAGCAAAACCAATAAAAAACAACATAGAGAGCAACACCATAACCAAACTGGCTACAGAAGGCTTGAGCTTTTCCGGAAGTATGGTACAATTCATATACAAGGTTAAGCCTACTATGATAGGAATGTGAATGGCTTCAATGGCCCCAGCCAGCTGGAGCAGTCCTACAGGTTTGCCGATGATCAGGTAAATGGCAATGGGGATGATACCCACCAGAACTACCAGGTATACTTTCTTTAAAAACTTCTGGTCGCGCCAGCGCCCTTTGGAGCCGAAAGGACGCAGAATAATATCTGTGCCATTGGCCAGCAGCCGTGCCCAGCCGTCCTGATTGGTAAGTGTTGTAGCAAAGAAACCTACCAGCACACCCACTACCATAAACCAGTATCCGAATTTTCCCCATACCTCGCCGAGCATAGTCGCCAGTACCTGGGCTACTTTTTGTTCTTCTGGTACCAGTCCTTTGGGCTGCAAAAGCTCTGCTCCCAGGATAAGGAAAGAAGTTACAATCAAAAAGCCACCAATCACCCCCAGGGTGTTATCCAGTGTCATTTCACTGATCCAGCCGCGAAGTTTGGTCTGCTGCTCATCAGATAATTTCTTCACATTTACCGGTTCCTCAGAATCTGCTTTCAGTTTGGCTGCACCGTAGCCTTTAGCCGGCACCCAGTAAGAATACCAGGTCATACCGGCGGCTCCGGCTAGTATAAAGCTAAGCCAGGGCAATACTTCCTGATAATCTGTATTCGGGGGCAAACTGGGTATTGCTCCCTCCAGCAGTTTGGCAGGCGCAGGAAAAACGCTAATAGCTGTGATGATACCCATCAAGGCTAGGCCAAGAGCCAGAAAGGTAGACACCAGCTCCAGTACGGAATACTTCCCCCATAGCAGAAATGATATACTGATCACAATGATAACGGCCATCCATAAGGTATTGCTGCCGGGAAGCAGTAGAGTAACGGCTGTTGCGGCTGAGCCAGCTAGCCCGGCAATGGCTGAAGCAGCCACCACCAGTTGTGGTACCACTATTATCCAGATAGCCCAGTTTTTGGGTCCTGGCAAGGTTTTAAATCCATCCAGCAAAGGTCCTCCGGTACATACCGAAAACCGGCCTACTTCCCGGTTGATAGCCCATTTTAATACAACGGCAGAGAGTAGAGCCCAAAAAAAAGCATAGCCATACAAAGAACCAATGCGGGGTGGGAAAAGTAACTCACCGGCTCCACCGGCACCGGCGGCCATCCAGGTAACACCTGGCCCCAGCCATTTTATACGCTCTTTCAGACTTTTAGGCGGGTCAAGAATTTTTCCTGGATCTGATTTGGCTTTGGTTTGTGGATGTGCTGTTTTGCTGGTAGTGGAATACTTGTTGCTCATCAGATTAAGTGGTCTAAACAATACTTTCTTTATAAATATAGCCGGACTAGTAGACACAGAAGCAGAAGTTAACCGGCTATTCAGGCATTCAGGTTTAAACCCGGAAAACGAAAGAATAAATATTCGTTTCGTTTTTAATACGGACCAAACATCAGGTGGATGAAGTTCAGTTTACAAATATACTGCTCGGAATAGACGAGAAAGTAATACGAAGGATAGAGGAGATTTTGCAGCCCGCAGATCTTTTTGCCTTGATAGATACTCTATATGTAGAGTAAGCATAATTCAGACTGTAAATAATAGTGGGTTTAATAAAAAAGATTTAAGCTAATGCCTTAAACCTTTTCAGTATTAACCTTCACCTTTGATTATAGAAAATGAACTATAAATTATCTGCACGCTGATTATAGGTATCAAAAACCATGGATACCGCTTCGGTGATTTTGTTTTTGTCTTTACCAAATACCTCTCCATCCATCAATCCGGAGGCATATCCTTGCCATATTAGTTTACCTGTATTACGGTCTACTATATGAATCATGAGGCTACCTTCTTTTAAGTTTACAGTCTCAGGATTGTCTACGTCTACTATTTCTGTATCAGCCCAGTAGTTATCTCCTAAACCTTCCAGGCCCTGAATCTGAGTGGCTTCCTCAAAAACCCGGAAATTTACCACCAGGTCAGGAGAAGATTTATCCTTTGTAAATCCGCGGGATTCCATTTCATGCGTTACTGCATCCCGTATCTCCGATTTAAGTACCAGGTCATTTGAAAACAATGGATCAGGATTTAACCTTTTGTCTACCTGTGAGGCAAATCCAAAGGTGGTATTCTCATCCATATTGGCATTTGCATTACTTACGCCATTCACCTTATAAGAATTACCCGAGCAACTGGCCATAAATAGTGCTATAGCTAGCAAAAATAAATTCACACAATTCATCACTTTCTCCTTTTAGGTTTAATATTTTCAATACACTTGCTAACACAGCTGTTAGGTAAGTTAAAAGCCATTTAATAATGAAAACTTTACTAATTAATTACTGGCTATTACGAAGCAATTCTGAAGCAATCCTGTAGTCCAATGAATTTTAAATTTCTGTAGCTACTTTTTTGCCAGCTAATTAAGAAAGCTATGTGGACGAATCTACCACCAGCCATTACATACATAGTCTCGCATAATGCAATCAAATGCTTCAAAATAAGGCTAGTACAGATTTTCTTCAGAATTGTAACGTAAACCTATTTGCAGGCTACTATTATTAATTGAATAGAGAATTGCTTTATATCTAAAGGTTAGATACAAATGAAGGTTTAATTAAAAAAAGGAGAATTTTATGAATACTAATAAAAAGAACAAATGGAATATTTTAAAAGCTAGTGCAGGTATTTTGTTAATCCTGAATCTGTCAGCCTGCCAGGTAGGTTCTGAAGGATATGGATATACTGACTGGGATGCCAATGACAATGAAATGATTGAAAGAAATGAGTTTAATACAACTTTGTCTGAGAGATATGACGAATGGGATTTGAACGACGATAATTTTCTGGATGAAAATGAATTTACGTCATTTAACGACAACGAAGATTATTATTCAGACTGGGATGCAGATGGAGATAATAGAATAAATGAGACTGAGTTTTCTGACGGATTGTTTTCAGAGTGGGACGGAAATGCGGATGGATACCTGGAAGAAAATGAGTATAACGAAAATTATGACACATTCTTTGGTGTTTAATATAAATACGATGGTAATACAAAAGCCTGTAGAGTAGATCCTACAGGCTTTATTTATGCTTTCTCAGGTATGCCCAGGCGTATAGCTGATTTTACTGTAGCACCTTGCTGGCAGTATATACTCTAAGCACATATCCATACACGAACCCCTAATTTATTGACCTTGCAGGCACAATATCCGTATTGTAACTAAAACCCAAATGTATTTATACCCAATGAACTACTATATACTAACTGATAAGTGATGGGAGAAAAATCACAGCACTCTGTTATCGGGCAGTTTACCGGTAAGTTTTTTAAAGGTCTGGCTATTATAGCAGGCGTGCTGGCCGCTATCATTCTGGTAGCCTATTTCATCCTGCACCTCTACCTGGACTCTTACTTAAAATCCAGGTTGGAGAAAGAAGTACAACAGGCATCAAATGGCCTTTACCAATTAGATATTGGTTCTCTGCACATCAGCCTCATCGATTTTTCAGTTGTTTCAAAGAATATTACCCTTACTACAGATTCTGCCAAATATCTTTCTATACAAAAAGAATCTGGAAAAACACCTGCCTATTACCAGCTTTCGGCCCGCAGATTTTACATCAGTGACCTGGATATATGGCCACTTCTATGGGGAGAAGAGGTACATATTCCCAAAGTTATACTCTCAGGGCCAGATATATATGCAGTTACCCATCCGGACAGTTCACAGCAAAAACAAAAAAAGCCATTCCTGCTCAATATTCACCAGAAACTCGAAAAGTATGTGTCCTGGCTCTCAATTGACACTGTAAGGGTAGAGCAGGGTAGTTTGCGGTATATTGTGCAAAGTGATGCTGGTGAAAGCTCATTGGAAGTGCCTGATTTTCTGCTTTCACTTCGTAAAGTACTGGTAAACGAAGAAGCCAGTAAAGATACCAGCCGGGTGCTATACACAAAAGATATTGAGCTGAAAGCAACAGAAGGCATTCAAATTAAAACAGGCACTTTTACCCTGAAAAGTCCTTCAGTGGTGGTTTCTACAGCACAAGGCACCTATATACAAAATCTGCATTTTACGACCAATAGTTCTGTAAGTAACCAAGCTAATATACAAATGCCAGTTGTCCGGATTGGGTATGTAGACTGGCGCAGGCTGCTGCATAATAAAGGCTTATACATACCTGCTATTCATATTGAGCAGCCTGTAGCAGCTATGGCACTTGGTAACTCTACCAGCCAGGATGCTAAACAAAGTGCTATGGCTCTACATGAGCAAATAAGCCAGTTTGTGCCTGCTGTTAAGATAGATTCTATTAGCCTGAATAAAGGCAATTTACAACTTAGCCTGACAAAACCTTCGGCTGATAAAGAAGTAAGGGTGCAAAATTTTGATCTGGTGTTGAAAGATGTACTAATAGATTCAGCTGCTGCCCAAAACCCAAAGCGAGTTTTTTACTCCGGAGACGTAATTCTGGTGGTGCATGACTTCATACAAGGAGGTAACGAGTTATATACCGTAAAATTAAATTACCTGAGAGCCTCTACCTTGCAAGGTATTTATGCAGAAAATTTAACTGTGCAAACAAATAGGGAAGCGAAAATTAACAATCCAAAGGCATCCATTTACGAGTTGTCTGTTCCTGTGGTATCGGCAGATTTTACCGACTGGGGTGCCCTGACAGAAGATAAAGGCGTGTATATTCCTTCCGTAGATATTATCAGGCCCAAAGCAACAATCATTGTCATGAGCCAGAGCCAGGTAAAACCTCTTCACCAACTGATTTCCCCTTATGTACCCTGGCTTCAGATAGGCCGGATTGAAGTAGAGAAGGGAGATATCCGCTACGTGCAGGCCACTAAAAAAGGAAATCCCACATTTGCTCTCAGTAACTTCTACCTGATTGCAAAAGAAATAAAAATAGATTCTGCCGCAGCAAAGGCCAAAAACCGCTTTTTGTATACTAAAAAAATTACGTTGAAGATAAATGATTATGCACTTGTCACCAAAGCACAGCAGAAATTAAACATAGGGTACCTGTATGCCTCCACCCGGACAGGGGTTAGCCTACAAAAAATTACTTTACGCAAACAAGCAACCTCTTCAGCAAGCAGCCCGGATATGTTCTATCAGGTAAGTATTCCCTCCATGCAAATCAACTTTACCCAATGGCAGGCACTCACAGAAAGTAAAGGTATTCGTATACCTATGGTGGATATAGCAAATCCCCAAGTTTTTATCTATACCACTAGCCAGCCCGACAGCACACAAAAACAGCAGCTGTATCCACAAAAAGACCTGCTCACCTTGCATGAGCAAATTACTCCGTTTATTCCCTGGATGGCCATAGATTCTGTTCGGCTTTGGAAGGGACAAATCAAGTACGTGCAGGATAAGGACAGTACCAGCCAGCAAACTTACCAGGCAAAAGATCTGAACCTGACACTGGCAGATGTACAGATAGATTCGGCTGCTGCCCAAAACCCCGACCGGGTGTTTTATACGCAGCATGTGCAGCTAACCATACAAGATTCCTTATCGTTTGCCAACTCTACCTACGGCATGTCTGCAGATAGTTTGTATGCTTCTACAGAGGAGGGAATTGCATCAGCTAATCTTTTACTTTCTCCAAGGCCACATCAGGTATCTGATAACAGAGATGGGCAGCTATATGAGGTGAGCATACCACATTTCTTTGCTGCCTTTACAGACTGGGGCAATTTTATGCAAGCCCGTAAGATACATGTGCCAAGTATAAAAATTGAAAAACCCAGTGTCAGGCTGATTGGCTCCAGTAATTCCGGCTCCAATGCAGATGCCAATACAGCAGATGAAAACAACGAACCTCGTCCCGCTACCAGCGGCCTTACTTCCCTTCAGAACGCGGTAACCAGATTTGTTCCTGCACTCACCATAGATTCAATCAGTCTCGATAAAGGAAGTTTTCAGTATGTACAGCAATTCACGCAACAAGACAGTATCCCTGATATGGTCAATGATATTTTTCTCACCTTCATCAAAGTTCGCATAGATTCCTTGGCAGATACCAGCAACAAGGTTTTGTACTCAGAAGATGTTCAGTTCCGTGTAAGCGATTACAAGCGGGTGATGAAAGATAGCTTATATACCTTAGCTGTAAAAAAATTCAGTGGCTCTACTGCCGCTCAAACATTGCAACTAGACAGCCTGGTGTTTACGCCACGTTATGCAGTAAAAGAGTTTTTCTGCAAAGCGGGCGGGCAACAAGACATATTGCGCCTGGAAGTGCGCAGGCTCAATGCAGGTGAGATCAACTTTGATCAACTTATCCATCAGCAAGATATTATAGCCGGTGCTGTGGTATCCGATAGTATTGTGTTCAAGATCTTCCGCGACCGAAGGGTCCCGCCAAAGACAAGCCCTAATACATTACTTCTGGATGCCTTCCGGCAAATGGATACCTATGTGCGGCTGGATAGCATTTCTTTAAATAATAGTTATGTCGCTTACACAGAAATACCGAGTAGAGGCGACAAGCCCGGTAGCATGTTTTTTGAAAATATCACGGCAAGTATCCGTAACCTTACCAATGATTCTACCCTTTTAACACTAGAAAATCCGGTATTTATAAAAGCGCAAGCACAGTTGATGGGCGAAGGTAAAACCAATATTACCCTCAGGGTTCCTCTCTTTCATGATACCCGTACATTTCAGTATACCGCTTCTATTGGGCAAATGGATCTTAAGGCACTGAATCCTGTGCTGGAAAATATCGCTTTTATCCGCATCAGAAGTGGCAAATTGGATGAATTGACGGCCAGCGTAGAGGCAAATCATGACGTAGCCAAAGGCATTATGTGTGCTTTTTATAAGAACTTTGAAGTAGAATTACTAAGTCCGGAGCAGAGTGAGGTGGACGACACCTGGAAAGATGTAGCTACTTTTATGGCCAACAAATTTGTGTTAGGTAATGCTAACCGCAGAAAAGCCTATACCTTTAATCCGGGAATTATTAATATGGACCGACCCCAGAAAAAAAGCACCATCAACTATTTCTGGTCTACCTTCCGGTCAGGTATTTACGGCAGTATTGGGTATAAAAAAGCAAAAAAGTGGCTTCCCTTTTTATGAAAATTTTTGAGTTTCTACAGGAAAAATTTGAAGTCTAGATAAATGGCTAATGTCTATGATCCATACTCACCGGCCGGCTATAACCTCTATATGAACGCTCTGTACTTTTCATAGGCATTACCGTTATTTTCCCCTTTTCTGTGCTGACATCATTTTTACAAACATTGCTTTTTTTTATTGGATTGCTATACGCAAACTGTCTGCTAGGTCTTTTATAGTTACTGTTTTCAACAAGTAATTAACACTTTTAACTACAGATTTTCCTCAGAATGTGTCCGTATTAATGCAGAAGAGTGAAAATGTAGTTGCTTGATGGGTGAAATAGCATATGGTTTTGAAAAGCTTTTCTTACACTATTTCAAATGACAAACTATGGTTTTAACTTCTCGTACAGAACATGATTTGTGTATTCTCCAGCTCAAGGGAGAATTGGATTGCAACTCAGCACCTCTACTAGATGAGGCGATTAAAAAAACCTTACAAGAAGGCCTTTACTTAAGGAAGTTGTATATAAATTGTAAAGACCTAAACTATATTTCTTCAGCAGGATTAGGCGTAATTATAGATCATCATTCCCAAATCAAAGCATTTCATATTGCATTTGTCTTTTATGAAATGCAACTTCCGGTAAGAGATATTTTTTTATTGTTAGGCCTTGATAATTATGTTACCATTGTAGCCTCTGAAGAGGAAGCTCATTTATTTTGTCATAAGTTAAATTTATCATCATACTAAGCTATAATAACAGCCATGAGTTATGATAGATAATTTAGTTATTATGGTTGACGTTAAAGAGCTTCTCTATTATGGGAAAATTCTTTATTCGCCAAATTACTCATACAGGTTTGTTTATGGATAGGGGTATGCTATTGTAGAATAGATATGAGTAGAGGTAATACCTGTGTATTCAAAAGTATAGCACTGCTTATTGAAGTATTGCAGGATGTATCTAAAAATAGGTGCATCGCATAATTTGATTGAGAAAATTACAAAAATAACATAAAAAATAGGATTTGCTCACCTCTTTTTGTTGCTAAGCATGTCAGAAGACAACCCATCGCATCTCACTACTTTAGATTCCTCTTTATTTTACAAAGATCGAATCGTTGACATATAAGGAATCAATAAATTGAAACAGGCTTTGCGGAGATAAGTACCCTTCTTTGCGTAATTTTGCTTCTCCATCCTTGTCAACCACTATATTTAAAAATTGATCTTCCCCCACCTCATATTTGTTTCTCAGGCTAAACACTTGTGCAGAGTTTAATTTTCTGTTCTCAGGATTTAACCCCTTTCTTGGAAAAAGTCTGTATACCTGAATATCTCTGGATGCAAGCCCTTCTACATTGTTTACTAACTTTTCCTCCTCCCGCTGATAAATTGGCAGACCTTGTCTTGGTGTAAATATGAGCAGCAACCGGTTCCGGTAAATAAGATCATCGGGAAGCAAAACCTTGTTTGTATTCAGGCTTGCACAGGCGGCCCCTGTTAAGATAAAAATCAACATCAAACAAATATATCTTAACACTTTCATGAATAGATTTTCTTACAATGGAGATTTAAAAGTGAGGCTAGTATTAGGATGTTTTCCTTCCCGAATGAGCATAAATTTCTATATATGTTGCTCAAGGAAACTAAAAGGATTTCCATAAAACATGCTTTAGAAGGACCTAATCATGAGGCTTTATAAGTAGTCCGTCTTTCTATCCGTTATCTTCTCTTCAACCCACTGCTTAACTCTTTAGCCATCTCATAATGCTTTTTTATCAGGGGAAGGTTTTTGGAAGCAAACTTAACCAATTGATCATCTTTTTTATCCGTATCTATAGCTAGTTTCTCATACAACTCTATGGCTTTTACATGCTCTTTGCTCATTAACTGGATATATTGTTTTTCGAACTGGGCACCTGATAACTTTGCTAGTTCAATTCTCAAAGCCCCTTGTGCTGCTGATAGCTCGGTTGGCAAGTGATAAGACATCTGGCTACTTGTGAGTGGGGCGGAAGGAGTAGCTTCTTCCTTAGTGGAATTTACAGGCATGTTTTCCCTTACGCTTGGCTCCGGACGATTTTTAGATGAAACAGACGCTTCTTCTGCAGGCAGATTGCTGTTATACTTTCCATTTGTCATTCCTTCGGCTGTAGCATTACCGGTAGTGCCTCCTGTTCCTCCTAGCGTACTGAGTTTATCAGCATCATTTATTGGGTCCACGTTGGCAACTGCCGAAGGATGATGAATGATTATGGATGCTAAGTCTGTTTGCATCATCGTGTGATGTTCAATCATGACCTGGGCATACTCTTTTATTTCTTCTGACAAAGCTTTTTGGAGAGCTAGTTTCCCTAGTTCGATCTGGAAAAGATTACTTTGAGATACAGTTTCTACAAATACCTGGTTTATTGTATCCTTGTGAATATATACTTGTGATATAGTCCTTTGAGGCGTACTATTTTCTGTTAGCTGGCTGTATTCAACGTACTCCTCTGCAAATAAAGGAACTGTTTTCAAAATGGCTATTATACTTAGTAACAGAAAGGGTGCAAATAATTTATGTGAGGAATATGTTTTCATATTGGTTGTGTTAAGAATTATAGAATAAAATTTTAATTATTGACTACTGCATTAGTAGAGGCTATAAATTATTGAACGAAGTAATTCTGTGTTTTTTCTGAAGTTAGGCTCCTTGGCTTATGGGAATGTTGTATGGAAATAGCATATGTACTTTGAGGCAGGACTTGAGTTAATCTCCTAAAAGATCGCTTAGTGGGGTAGAAACAGTAAAGAGAAATAAAATTAGATTATTCGCAGGCAGGTTTCTTAGGCAAACTGGATGTGCTTATAGGTATCTGTAGCAGAAAAAAATCTATAGCCTCAAAAGCGGGCCAAACTACACAGTTGAAAGAAGTGTTACTCTTGCCTGTTTTTACATCATAGCTCCAATAATACAAAGCAGCTTGATCTATTGCAGCTTCCAGCTTGGCTATGGTTTGCTCTTTCAAAAGTTGGCAAACGCCAGGCCGGTAATAATCGTTTATCAGCAGAATGGCTCTTTCACAAATAAACCGTGTCTCATTTACCGTAAAGAGCGTATCAGCGGTTTTTTGTTTTAACTCTGAACGAAAGGATTCTAGTCTCACTTGAATCATATGGCTATGCATGACAGCAATTTATTTAGGATGAAAAAGTGTTCTATAACTTATCTCTGGTTAGTATTTATGCGCATACTTACTTAAACACAATAGACACGGCTTGCTAAGTTTTACCTTAATTTCCCATTTCCCTATTATCCCTTATATTGAGTGTTTGCTTTTACATTCTGGTTGTCGCTGTGATTGAACAGTTCGATAGATAAGTGTTTTTCATGGCTATAGAGCTTCAACTCCTGTATGTTAGCAGGCATTCCAAAGCCATTGGCTACTAATGCTTGTTTTATTCGCTGCATAATTCTTCCTTTCAACTGCAAAACTCCTTTTTTTGTAATCGTCAGTCTCTGTCCAGAAAAAAACTTTCAAGTTTACGGTATTAGTGGCCAGTTCCTCTACTACTACAAATGGAGGATCTTCTAATAGTACACCTTCTACTTTCAAAGCTGTTTCTTCTATCAGTCTGGAAGCGTTTATGATATCATCATTATAATCTATAACCTACCAAAAGAAGAACAGCCAAAAAACTTGAAGAGGTAGAGTTTTTCATGAGGATGAGTTTAAAAAAGGTTTAAGCCATGGCTTAAACCTTTTTGGTAGAGAAAGTACACCAATTGTTATGAAACATATTACTTATAATTTATCAGCCCGATGCGTATAGCTATCAAAGATCATGGAAACTGCTTCAGTTATTTTGTTTTTATCTTTATTGAATACATTGCCATCCATCAAACCCGAAGCATATCCTTGCCATACCAGTTCTCCGGTCTTTCTATCTACCAGGTGAATCATCACACTCCCTTCTTTCAAGTTTACTGTTTCTCTAGTATTGAACCTGTCCGCTTCCCCTGAACTCCAATAGCCATCTCCCAAGCCTTGTAAGCCTTGTACCGTGGTGGCTTTATCAAAAACCCTGAAATTCACCACTAAATCAGCTGAGTTTGGGTCATGTCTGTAGCCTCGTGAGTCCATTTCATGTTTCACTGCCTCTCTTATGTTTGCCTTTAAAATAAGATCATTCAAAAAGAAAAATCCTTCATCGATTTTACTGTCCACTTGCGAGGCAAAGGCATAGGTGTTGTACTCTTCCATATTAGCATCTGTATTGCCTGCTCCATCTACTTTGTAAGATTTGGTTGAGCAAGCCGAAAACACTAATAACATCATCAATCCTATAAAATTTATTTTTTTCATAATTTCCTCCTGTTTAATTAATTCAACATACTAACTAATATTGTTACACTGAGTTTGGTAAAGGGTAAGCACTCTTGCTTGAAACTTATATATGCTGTCAATATTTTTTTACCAAACTTCGAATGCTAGCTCTTACGTACTGATTCTGTAGATATTCTGTAGTTAAGTAGCAGATTCTGAGTTTTTAACATAATTCTTTGGTATTAATCTTTATCCCATAGTTAATACCTTACCCGGGTGAAATAGTATGGCGGTATACTTTAAACTATCCTAAAGGTGAAGAAATTAATCCTTATTGAAGCGGCAGGATATCCCACAGGGGCTGATTAGATTCCTTTGCCTTATATTTTATTGCGTTTGCCGTAGTAGCAATTTGATTGTAAGTGAGACCCCGGATGGCGTATTCAGTCAATGCCTGGAAAATTAGTATGCTCATCCACAAAAGGTTGACAACAAGCTGGTAGAATTATATTCACATATGCCTTGCTGGGAGGGTAACAGGCAAGCTTTATCTGAACGAATGGAAAGTATTGCTCAGCCAAGCCCATGGAAGCGGCTGCCTGCTATTCATACATCCACTTTAATTTTGTGAGGTAAGCAAGACCACCACCTGTGAAATATGCGCATTGTTTTGATAAAGATTTCCCTAACAGCACACTCATCTCATTATGTTTCCAAATGCTGGACACATACCTATGGAGTAAATTCCCACAAACACGGCTCTTACTGCTAAAGAGTTCATAGAAAACGCATCCTTTAAAAATAAACGCCACTACTTTCAAGATAGCAGTAGATGGAAAAATAGTAGTTTCCTCAATGGCTATGTAGTATAGCAGCAGTGAAGTAAATCAATCATTGCTCCAACTATCGGATAATGAGACAAGGTACTAGGATTAGCATCAGATTAGGGTATAGAATTTTTTCTCAATTGCTGTTCTATCAATTGTAGGTAAAGTTCTATCAGTATGTTTTTGAACTCACGTTCATTCTCCAGCATGGTAAACCCTTTTAAACTGGCCTTTATAGCCAGTAAGTTTTTCCTGTTAGAGCTCATAATGGCCTCTTTCAATGATTGGATACAGGTGTTATTGAAATTTATTGTTTCTTCAGAATTTTTAGCTATTAAAGCCAAGGCTTTCGATAACAGTTTATTTACAACAAATGGAGTGTCCATAGCTTTATCATGTTAAAAGGGTTAAAAACAACTAATACTTTAACTGAGTCACTCTATCAGATGCTCAAGTAAGTATACTTTAGTAAGGTAGAGGGCTATATTCTTATATGATTAAAAATTTATTCTACCTACTAGGTTAGGTTTGGCAAGTATAAAAAGTAAGTATCAGCTCTTTTTATCCGAGTACCAAACCCATTCATAGTATGTATTCCAATCAATAATTAGACGAAAGGCTTGAAAATTTTATTTATTTAATAAAAGGAGCAATCAGGGGATAAGAGGTTAAATGAGTAGATAAAAAACAAAAAATTGTAGTATTCTATCCCTGTAAAATACAAAATGAATAATCTCTTCCATCCAGGAAAGTTTTACCAACCTAACAGCTCATATTCTAAGAGTAGAATCAAATGAAGGTGCCATTCCTTTATTTCAATATTAAAAACAATTCTTAAGTCTGTTCCTTTAGTTAGGTTTAGAAATACAGATTTTCTTCAGAATTGATTCGTAGTAGCAAATAGTAGTAAAAATGAGGCTTTAGTAGTAAAAATGAGGCTTTATACGGGTTACTTCTAAAAGCAGAAATTAAGAACTCTCTTTCACTAGTTTAAAATCAGAGTTGTAAAATTTATCAAAGTAGACCTGGAACAACGCTTATCTGTAGTGAAAGCAATAAAAATTACACATCAGGCAGCTACCTAAACAATAGTAAGTATGGAAAGGGGAAAGAAAATTAAAATACTATCTGGAGCCATGGGTGCTTTGCTTCTATTTTCAATAGCAGGGAATATATATTATTGGACCAAAAGCCAGGATCTGGCCTCAGAAAAAGATCGTATAGCGCAAAAATCGGATGTCTTGTTACTTGGTCAGAGTAGGGATATTAAGCAACTAAAGAAACAACTCAACAACACCCAACGAGAGAATAGATCATATACTAATCAAGTAAATGAGCTGACTAATTCAATCAGTGCGGTAAATACAGATATTTGGGAATTGCGTACAAAAGGAGCAAATAACAGAGGTAGCCTGGATTCACTCCGTAATGAAGGCCAAGCAAAATTATCAGATCTAAACAATAAGGCTGATCAACTGATGGAGAATAACAGCACCTTAACGAGAAAAAATAATCAATTGAACCAGCAGGCAGATGTATTAAATGACAGTTTGCAGAGGGTAGCAAACGCCCTTACAGCAGACGGTTTTCGCATAGTAGCCCTTAAAAGTAATTATAAGGAAACCGCAAAAGCGAAAAAAGTAGCGGTGCTTACTGTATCTTTTACTGTGCCTGCAGAATTTGGTTTAAGAGGTAGAAAAGAAGTATATCTGAGCTTGACTAATTCACAAGGCACTGCCGTGAACCCGGTGCTACGCACATTTACCCTATCAAACGCTGAAGACAAAAGGGTAATCCCGGTACATGCTGTAAAAAGTGTGAATTTTTACGAGCGTAAAGAGTCCGTCGAATTCACATTTGATGATACAAAGGCAATTAGACCAGGAATGTATATAGCCTCTGCTTATACAAAAGACAAATATCTTGGCTCAGTTGAAGTACAATTCCGCGATAGCTTCTGGTTTTTTTGAGTTGATCAAAGGGCTAAGAAATTTACAAGTAGTATAACATTATAAAAAAATATTATGAAAATGGCAATACATAATTCTAAACAAGTAATAAACATCCTGTTTTGGGTAATCATCATAAGTCTATCAGCCTGTACTGACCATCCTAAACAGCAAGAGGGTGAAGTAGCGATGGATACTACTGCTGGACAAGATAATTTATATATAGACACGACATCTGATATAAGCTATGGTATTGCTGGCGAAGTAGATACCACAGGATCTCCCGACCTGGATACATTGAAATACATTAATAAAGGGGTAAAGCCAGAAGACGCCTTTGAGGAGAAATAGGTCTATGAAGCTTTATCCTAATCATATTTTGGACACTAAAATTTTTAACATGTTATGACAATACGTAGAACAACAATTAAATTGCTATATCTTTTTCCTGTGATATTGGCTATATGTATATTAAGCTTTTCTTCCTGTAATCCCCGTGGTGAAAGTGAGTTACAACAAGAACATGCCAATACCTATTTAACCGAGGACGAACTAGAAGGGTATGAACAGTGGGCAAAAGAGCAGGAAAGCTATACACAAAGCCATCAAGAGTTGATTCATCAAGTTGAAAATAGAATGGAGCGGTTAGAAGAGAAGATGAGTAATCTAAGTCCTGTAAACCAAGCCAAAGCCAGAGAAGATATCAAGCATTTAGAGCTGCAAAAAGTTGCATTACAAAGTGAGTTAAATGAACTTAGCTTAGCTGATGAGCAAAACTGGGCAGAGGCAAAACAAGAAGTAGACCAGGCGGCTGATTCGCTGAAGTTTAGTATGGAAGAGCTGGATAAGAATATAGAATGGGGTGGCATATAACTCGGCTTCATTCCTTCGATAATTGGGTATAGCTAAGGGTTCTTTCTATAAGGGTTCTTTCTAATTGATTTCTTTAAATATGAAAAGTATTTACATTTATTAGATTTCTAAATCTGTTTATCATAAACAGTGCTTCGAGCATGCCATAGTTTAGCTATAGTAATCAAGCTGTAGGATAATTCTTTATAATTATAAGATAATTATAAGTGCTGTTAATTCTCTATCAGGACATTTTAAGCAGTAATTCAACACAAAAGCAATGAACAGACAGCTTAGGATCTTTTATCCGGATGTTGTCTCCAGAATTGCTTTGTTACCTGCCATTTTTAGCTAATTGTTCCTCTTGTTACCTATATGAATGGTGCATGTTAAAATACCTTTTGCAGTGAGCGCAGATAAAATTGACACACTAACACAGGCGAACAAGGGCAGACCTGCAAACGTATAAGCAATACACAAAAAGCAACAGGCAGGATTGGTTTTCACCAGCTCAACGGGAAAAGCCTTTTGCAGAAATCAGAATGGCCGATATATCATCATACTTTCCTTCTATCCCAGGTAAATGGGTAAAGTACCTTGCTCAAATCGGATTAACAGCGAAAGGCATTCTGTACTGTCTGTTCGGGATACTGATGTTCATGGCGGCTTTTGAACTCGGCAGTTCTATCAATAATATTGGCAGGAAGAAAGTATTTCTCTTCCTAGAGGAAATGATTATAGGCAGAGTCCTGCTTGGGCTTGAGGTGATTGGCTTGGCGTGCTATTGTATCTGGAAATTGATCCAGGCAATCAAAGATACAGAGTTGAAAGGAACAAATATCAAAGGCATCATTAATCGGCTGCGTTATGCCACCAACGGGGCCTCCTATGGAATGTTGACACTTTTTGCTGCCCAACTGGTCTTCGAAACTGATCGCGATAATGGCAGCAGCAGCCTCAGGAAGACTATAACTACAGCAATGCTGCAAAATCCTTGGGGTTACTGGCTAGTGATTTTGGCAGCAATAACCATTGCCTTGGGTGGAGCTTATTATGTTTATCAAGGGCTAACTGGGAGTTACCAGCAGAAAATAAAAGAGGTATTCTTAAAAGATAATGCCGAAAGAATAATGATAAAAGCCGGTAAAGCAGGATATGCTGCCCGTGGCATTGTATGGATTATAGTTGGTTATTTAACGCTTAGAGCAGCCCTTAATGTCAGGAGGGGTGGTATCCAGAACGCATTTCAATTCCTGGAGAGTTCTTTCTACGGATCTTACCTTCTTGGGGGAGTAGCCGTAGGCTTAATCTGCTACAGCCTATTTGTCTTTATGCAGGCAAAATTCCAGATCAGCAGATAAGAATCTATTTTTAAGGTGGTGGCTTCATAACGTTTTTGGAATTTGTAGAAGCTAAGGGATGGTAAAAAAACTCATGAAATTTAGCTAAGTGAACGTTGATTTATTCAACCACTTTTTGTAACTCCTGCCAATATGGCTGATTTTGTGAAAGGTGCATATTGATCAAAAGATGGTGGAGTTACTGAAAAGGCAGCCATTTATTCACAAGATCAACTTTATAGTCATTTCTATCCAGTAAATATGAACTTGCTCCCTTTTACTCGAGAAAAAACGAGCAGGGGAGAGGGAGCTATCTTTCAAGGGGCATTGCTCGTGCAAAACGCTTCTTTAGCCTTTCTTGACTGACTGATTTTTCCTAGCGAAACAGGGTCAAAAGTGTCATTTAAAAATTAGTTGTCGGACCAATTTCAGACCTACTATATATAACTCCCTGACTGACAGTGTACAGGCGACTCTCTTCTTCGCCGTAGGTCTTTGGTTCGAATCCAAACGGAATCACTCTCAAAAACCGCCTAATTTCGCAAATTAGGCGGTTTTGTGTTTTGAAATTTTGCAGTAGCCAAAATGCATACATTTTTTTAAGAATTTTTTTTCAATCGAAAATGAGTGTTTTTGCTCTTTTCGCTATTAACTTTAAGAAATGGTTATTTTTTCTCCAAATGCATTATCGAACAACTTATCTGTCTAAAGTTATTATCTTATTAAGCTCTCATTGATTTAACATTAATAACTTTTTAGTATTAGTAGTGTCGTGCAACCAGCCCATTAAATATGGACAGCAACTTGGTACCTTACAACATTTTTTGCTACAACGTTGTTTGGGCAAACTGAGCAAGGATCAACAAGTATACTCGAGAAATGAAATCAATGAATGGCTTACGCAGACGTCATTTAAAATGATAGAGCAAACTTATTATAAAGTCTTTAGCGGAGAATTGTAGGCTTTTGGTGAACGATTGATCCTAAGTATTCAAGTGTAGAAGATGCAAATGCATCATCTTACCCGTTTATTGGTTCAGAAAACAAGGGATTGAACAGCGGGGGAAGAACCTGCGGGTAAATGCCAATGATGGGGGTGTGATTGTAGATGGAGAGTTTTACCTGGTACTTCAGCGGTGTAGGTCGTCAGATAGACTAAAGAAAAACATTTGAATTCATCTTAGAGAACGATTCCTTAAGTGATTACCTGAAAAGAGAGTTAATTTATTTTAAAAGTACGTTGGTGTAAAACCATGCAATTTATTGCAAGACTTTAGTTGCTACCCAATTCTATTAACGTTTAGTAGTAAATTGTAAACTATGAGCCGAAATAGATATAGTAGCCATAGTGTACATCATTTACAAGTACATTTAGTATGGATAACTAAATACAGATACCAAGTATTAAAAGGGGATGTGCAAGTTCGATGCCGGGACCTGCTGCGGCAGATTTGCGACTCATTAGATATACAAATCTTAAAAGGGGTAGTCAGTAAAGACCACATCCACTTACACATTAGTTATCCACCTAAGTTATCAGTCAGTGATATAGTTAAGCGACTAAAAGGCAGAAGTTCAAGAATATTATTAGATGAATTTGCCGAGTTAAAGAAGCGCTACTGGGGTTCTCACCTGTGGGCTGTTGGATATGGAGCCTGGAGTGTGGGAAATATTACCGATGAAATGCTCCAAGAGTACTTGGAGCATCACAAACAACACCCTAACGACAACACAGACAATTTCATCTTAGAATAATTTTTAATGAACTTTAGTTTATCTTTTTCAATCGGCTTGAGCCGAAACTGCGAATTTTATTTGCTTTCAAAACCTATGCACTTTTAGTGCATAGTCGTTTAGTTCCCCTTTTAAAATTACTCATCCATGATAGAATTTTTATTACAGGAAGATTTCTACAGCATCTACAATATATTAAGAATAATAGAAAAACTAGTATTATATTGAAGCGGTGTTATAGCAATTATACTTTGATAGTCCCTTATTTCCGTTTAACTGAATAGAATTTAATTTATGATGTGTATTAGGCGAGAGAATAAGCCTACCTCAACTAATCCATAGTAATAAGACTCTGATTATCAGTATGTTACAAAAAAAACACAATTTCTGTATTTTTTGGTATTCTTTCAAGATATTTCAAATAAGTTTTCACTTTTATATATAAACAGATATCTTAAGAGCTTTTCTATATCTGGCCTGTAATTCTATTACAGGAAGACGCAACTAAAAACAGCGTTTATATAAATGATAAAAGCCGTCATTATCTATGAAGGCCTTTATAGATATACACTTAATTGCATTATGAATCGCTTCATAACTGGTGAAAATCTACATATTTGTTAAACACATGTATGCGTTTTTATCAAAAATATTTATGAAGTCAAAAGCAGTCTATGTAGCTCTTATATAGGCTGCTTTTTTGCTTGTAGTATGGTAAAATCAAAGCATTTTTAGCTGCTTGGATCCAGATTCTCTCTGCTCAGGTCTATTTCATTTTGGGAGGAGGTATCTAATGGATCGCTTAAGGGTTCTTGCTCTTGAGCTCCTAATTTAGAGTAAATGCATCGGGATTTCTCCCAGCGATAAGTTTTGCCAGTTAGGGATCTGCTTTAATTCATTAATTGTATAATCATAGCGGTTGCTGCCAAAATTGATGGAAGGTTGGAAGGGGTGCCCATGGCCGAAAAATCTTGTTCTGGCTTGTTGTTGGTCACATTTGTAGTAATTTGTGTAACCTTAACCTACGAACAAGGATAAGGCTTAGTTTATCTTTTTTGCTTATAGGAGTTTACTAACTAGCTTCCTCATAGTTGTATGGCCAGGTATAGTATACATTCTTTTCAGATAGAAAACACTTTATGAGAAATGTAAAAGTAAAGCCAAAATCAATTCGCTTAGTAGGTTTTACGGCTTATCTACTTGTGAAAATTACCCTACCTGCTTATCCTTATTAAGGTACTTGAAGGAGAACCTATAGATGTTCATGGGCTGGCATTAGATTTCTATAGGATTGATAAAACAAAACCTAGCTCAATACTGGCCTGCTTAGTATCTAGTCAGAGTATAGCGGACAAACAGATAAGAGAGCAATAGGAATAGAATATACCCAAATACTGAAATTGCATATATAGGCAAAAGCAGAGATGATTTGATTCCCCTTGCCCATGGTTTATAGCAAAAGCTGGAATAATAAAGGGGCTGTTTTGTTTATTACTATAGCCCTGGAAGCTTAGTTGGCCGGAGCGACCATCGAAGGGAGCTCAAGGGTAAAATGGGTACCCTTGCCTACCTGTGAGTCGACCTTGATACTGCCTTTTAAAAAATTTAAGGCTTCTTTGGCAATATATAAGCCTAGCCCTGACCCGGCATTCTGCTCGGTGGCACGGTAGAACATGTTAAATATTTTATCTATTGCTTCTTTTTCTATACCTATGCCATTATCGATAAATTCAATGATCGCTTTTTGTTCGCTTGTTTCTATCTTTATCTGCAGATAGGGTTCTGCTATTGGCTTTCTATATTTGATAGCATTGGAGATGAAATTTGAGAAAAGGATCTGTAAGCGGAAAGGATCGCTATAGAAGAGAGAAGCAGCTTCTATTTTTATTTGGATGGCTATTTTATCCACCCCTTCCATATAGTGCAAATCATCTAGCACCTCTGAAATCAGTTTTGAAAAGTCGATGGGCTCAGCAGTGGGTTCCAAGCGTGTATTTTTGGAATAGGAAATAATGTTTTTGATAAAGTTATCCAGCTTGTGCACACTTTTACTCATCAACTGCAGATACGCTGTTCGCTGCTGCAGGTCAACTTCAGGCTTACTGATCTCTATCAAGCCTAAGATGGAAGCAAGCGGGGCTCTTAAGTCATGGGAGGCCCGGTACACAAAGCTATCCAGCTCGGTATTGATCTTCTTTAATTCCTGACAATGGGTAGCCAGCACCTGTTCAGCTAGTTTTTGGTCGGTAATATTGCGAAGAATGGTTCGGTAGGAATGGATTCTCCCGTTGCTCTCATACTGGGCGATGACATTAAGTAAAGCAAAGGCTTTTGTGGTTTCTTGTTGAAGTATTTCTATTTCTACATTTTCTAGTTGTTTTGCCGCTAAGAATCGCTCATAAAGGGCCTCGCCATTTCTGAATTTGGCAAATACCTCTGCTAAACTATAAGAGGACACCTGGCGGCTATCCTCTAAATCCAACAACCATCCACCCATGGGATTAATCTCCGTGAGTTTTCCTTCTGCAGAGCTGAGCAGAATACCATTTAAAGACTCTTCAAATAAGGTTCTGTATTTTTCTTTCGTTCCTTTAATATGCCGGAAGGTACGGGTAACTACAAAGCTAAACAACAGCAACAGACCAAAGGAAACAAGGCAGGTAGCCGAGAATAAAGCTCTTTCTGTTTGACGGGCAATCTGGCCAAGGGAAGCGGAAAACTGCTCTTCTAGCAGGGTGAGTTGCTCATTGATCCCAAGAATCTGTGCTACCTGCCCATTCAACTGCTCATTGTCAGCTTGCTTGGTTTCAATTAGGGTATGTATAATAGATGCATGCTCATCAAGCTTTTCTATATGCCCATCCGCCTCTCGCCATAGTTCAAGCACTTGCCTGGTAGCCTGGAAGTATTTCAAATAGGTAAACAAACGAGCCATTTGCTCTACATCGTGCGGATGATTGCCGCCACGTATATACCATTGTTGAGCTAAGAACAGATCCGGATTTTGCTTCTCGAGCTCAAGACGGGCATGTTTGTCGGCTATTGGGATAGCTATTTGCTGTCGGTACTTCTCATAACGGGCAGGATTGTGTGAATTTATATACCTCATCAGGTGGATAAGGGCATTTTTCTGCCCTTTGGAATAGGCACTTTCTCCATGCACATAGGCTCTTAGAGTCGACAGGATTTGTGTACCCAGGTAATCGATGAGCAGAAAACTGCCTGTTAACAGGGTAGCTAAAAAGATGATTAACAGGAGTTTTCGTTGAATGAACTGACTCCATATGGTTTTACTCGCTATCGTCATGAAGATATATGATAGATGCCAACCGCATGTATTTAGCCGATAAACCTACAAATAAAACTATGATCAAGCCAGTACTTGTGGATGAATATAACCCAAGTGTCTGGTCTGAAAAGTATGTTTTACTCAAAGAAGGGTACTGCTGTTTACTTTGGGGTGTGGTCTCATTAATGCTTTAGGTGGATAGAATAGAGGAACATAAGAACCCGGTCTACTGAGGTTATCTGGTTTTAGTTACCGAGCCAGCCTTTGGAAGTGATTGCGTAACCCTCTTGCACGTCACATATAGGCTAAGACCCTTACTTGTTTCAAAAAGGCAAGTTCATGAAAATGGATAAACAAGGCTATTCTAGCAAAGAAAGTAAGAATTAGTTTTCAAACAAGTCATGGAGGATATGAAGTTATTGTAACAGCCGTGCTTTAGTGGCCGTGTTCAGCTTATACTGCTGGGAAGCCACATTGGCTATTTACAAAGAAAACCTTACAAAAGAGGCTTTTTTTGTCAATTTCCTCCAGCGAGCAAAAAAAGACAGATTCCCTTCGCAGTAACTCGATCTGCTGTTTATAGTAGCAAACCTTTCTGAGAAAGATTAGCTTTCGCAGGTCGGGCGGGTAATAAGCCCTATAAATGCCGCTTTATTTTCACCTTCCCAGATGGCATCAAGTATATTACTCCCTATTTGGCCATACTTACCCTTGCCGCTCAAGCCTATTGGGCAACGCTAAAATAATGATAGTTAATGGCCATAAAACCTATCATAGGATTATAGAAGCTTTCTTTAAAGATCACTAACAGGCAAGAGAGCTGATTAAGCTTTTCCTTGCTCTTGTTTTATTTTTTATAGAGTTAACTAAGAACTTTCAATATCTAATTCTGTCAGAGAGAAAATTACAGCGTTACTAAATAAGAATAAATATATGAAAACCTATTTAGGAATTATTGCGTAAGTCAATATTAAGAATAGTTCAGAGGAATATCTTATAATTAAGTATGTATCTTTTGATATCCTTCTAGCGTTGGTTATGGCATTGTTAGCATCAATATGCTTTATTCTAGCAAAGCCATAGAATAAAATGCAATACATTCTACTATTTACTACATCTAATCAACTACCTATTATGCAAAAGAAACACAACCAATGGCAAAAACTTGCCTTCCTGAGCCTTCTTGCTCTGCTACTCTTTATAGCTGCTCCCATACATGCGCAGGAGGACAATCCTGGCCCTAAATTCGGTATCAAGGGGGGAGCCAACCTTTCTCAACTTTATATCAATCAGCCCAACGTAGAAGATGAAAACATGAAAGTAGGCTACCATTTTGGCTTATTTGGCAAGATACCTGTAACTGATTTTCTAGCAATTCAGCCAGAACTTCTCTACACTAACACAGGTGCAAAGGTCACCTATGGAGGTTCAGATTTAGCTAATTTACTGGGCATCGAAGAGGGAGAGGTGCGGTTTAATCTAAATTATATTCAAGTACCGATAGCGTTAGTAGGCAATCTTGGCGCATTTAAGATTCATGCAGGGCCCTATGTTTCGTACCTGGTAGGTGCCAATGTAAAAGATCTTAAATCAGCTGATCTAAACTCGAATGACATTACTGACTTAAATGCAGATAACTTCAACCGCATGGATTATGGCCTGATGGGGGGCATAGGGGTGGATATCAATAAATTTATGATAGGGGCCCGCTACAACTATGGCCTACGTAAAGTTGGTGCCAGCGGTATTGCCGGTACGCTAACCAATGATTCTAGAAATTCTGTTGCCCAAGTCTATATTGGCTTTGGTTTTTAGTGCTCACTAATAGACAGGAATATATACACTATAGAAGTTAGTAAAACAGGTTTCCTTTGCTTAACCAACTAACCAAGCGAAAGAAACCTGTTTTTTTACCTGCGATTTTCTAATAGACTGCCCTACCTGGCAGCAGTAAGAATGACTTTCTTCTAAATAATGAGTTTAACCAAAGGCGGGATATTAATTTAATAAGCTTGATGGATAAATAGCGATTAAGTCATTCTCGAAATAACGGCATTTCTAGATAAGGTATGTTAAACCCAGATAATTTATCTAAGCATCATACCTAGTCTAAACATTTTAGAGATTTACTCTTGCTCAGCGAACAAATTGCCAACCGATCCACTTTGCTCGAAAGATTCAATAACCTGTTTTTCTAGGGGAGTCTGCAATAGATAAGGATTGTTCTGCCAGAACGGTGCCTTGTAGGGTAGGCCACCTAACATCGAAATACCCTTTCCTAATTAAGATTGAGTAAAGGGAACATATACCATTTTATAGATTTAAGAAAGGGGAGCAGCTCCGCCAGGAATAGAGGCTTTTAGAGATCTCACCGCCTACCAGCTATTAGCTAATTACAGTTTCAACGTCCGGATACACTTACTTGCAGAAAGGTAATATATCCTATAAAAAAATCTCATAAAAGAATGTTCAATTCGTAAACTACTCATCCATTATGAAGTAATGTTCAATGGCGTGAAATAGGTCAATACACGTATACAGAATAAACTCTGTAGGAGGTAAGTTAGCAGTGGCCAAAAAATAATTCTGTAGCTTGCGGCTATCTACCTGCTTTTCAACTTCGCGGTTTAGATAAAAGTATGAAACAAAAATATCTTCCAGGTGACTAGTATACATCAGTAGTCCTTGGGTTGATAACGTGCTGCCAAAGCTCTATTCTATTCTATGTTACCTTTGCTCTTCCAAGTTTTAAGCTTCTTGATGGCTTTTCGATAAGAGCCTATCCATACATGAAAAAACATTCTGATCCCTGTTAAAAAAACGCATAGATAACTTGTCCTAATAGAAAGACGTAAGCTATCAATAGAAATGCACTGTTTATAAAAGCCTATTTCAGGGTTAGGTGGAGGAGAAAGGATGAATTTACAAAAACTACCCAAACAAACACTTATTACCATACTATCTGTAAGCTTAGTAATGATTGTAGCCCTTACCTTTTGGCTAATAGGTAGTAAGCAAGCAAGCAGTAAAGATAACCTCAATCGGGATGATGCCTCTACAGATGAAGCGGACCTGCGTTATACAGATGAACACCCTGATGGCAAGAGAGCTTATATAACAGAGCTACCAGAGCTACAAGAGTTAATCTGCTCAGCACTCGATACATCAAATGTGGAGCAGTACTTACTTAGCGGGAATGTGCGTAACTATGTCAAAGTATCCTTTGCCGATTATTACAAGAAACATAATTGCCAGCCGGCATGGATAGATCAAAAGGGCTTACTACCGCAGGCTGATTCACTGCTTTCAGCTTTAAAGGCTGCACCTAAAGAAGGATTAATCTATGACTATCATCTGGAGCAACTGCGGAAGGCAAAAGATAAAATTTCTGGCATACTTTCCCATAGAAGTAATCCGGATTCCACAGAGCTGTCTGAAC
Source organism: Rhodocytophaga aerolata (assembly GCF_030503435.1). Lineage (GTDB taxonomy): Bacteria > Bacteroidota > Bacteroidia > Cytophagales > 172606-1 > Rhodocytophaga > Rhodocytophaga aerolata. The sequence continues at coordinate 45,166 of NZ_JAUKPO010000034.1, read as the reverse complement.
TGGCAAAATTCGATCTGCAGATGTCGGCCAGTTTCTTCACCTATGCATCTCATTTACTATCAGGAAAAGTAGATCCCGACCAGTTTGATATTACCTGGCGGGCAGAACCGCGAAAGCGTAACCTGGCGCCTATCCTGGAAGAAGCCTTAGCGGAAAACAACCTGTCTGAAGCTTTACAAAAGGTAGTACCTACCTATCCACAATATGCACAACTCAAAGACTGGCTTGCCCGCTTTCAGGATATAGCCGGTAAAGGCGGATGGCCTGTTATACCTTCCGGTCATATACTTAAGAGGGGTGATGAAGGTGAAAGGGTGGTATTACTCAAGAAAAGGCTGGCACTCACCAATGATCTTTCCATTGCTATAAAAGATTCGCTACCTGTTTTTAATGAAGGGATAGAAGAAGCCGTAAAGCGTTTCCAGCAAAGAAACGGGCTACTAGCAGATGGCCTGGTTGGAAAGAGTACCCTTGCTTTATTGAACACACCGGTTGAAAAAAGAATAGAAAAAATCCGTATTAACCTGGAGCGGCTCCGCTGGTTGCCAGATACCTTAGGCGAAAAATACGTAATGGTAAACATTCCAGCGTATCGAGCCACAGTTATAGAAAGTGGGCATCAGGTGTTAGAGATGAAGGTAGTAGTAGGGAAAGAATATACGTCGACACCTGTTTTCAGAGATCAGATCCAATATATAGAATTTAGCCCTACCTGGACTGTACCCTTGAGTATTGCAAGAGAAGAAATTTTACCCATTCTTCAAAAAGATTCTGTTTACCTGACTCAGAATAACTTTTTGCTACATGAGACATGGAGAGAGGAAGATACCCCTATAGATCCTTATGAGATTGATTGGAGCACAATAAGTAGCAGGGATTTTCATTACCGTTTGGAACAGCAGCCTGGGCCTGGAAATCCGATGGGGCAAGTAAAGTTTATGTTTCCCAATGACCTGGCTATTTACCTGCACGATACGCCTTCCGAACATCTTTTTGATAAAAAAACACGGGCCTATAGCCACGGATGTGTGCGGGTAGAGAAACCTGTAGATTTCGCTTTGCTCTTGCTGGAAGATGAGCCAGAAGTGAACGAGCAGAACATTTATGAGTATATGCACTCAGATAGCCCTAAAAGAGTAAGATTGCCACAGCCCATGCCCATACAGTTTATGTACCTGACCGCTTTTGTGGATGAGCAAGGAAGGATCAATTTCAGAAAAGATATTTACGGCCACGACTCCCTGCAGATAGAAGCTATCCGGTAAAGGCAGCTTACTTACCAAAGATTTGATAGTTTTTATCTAATGTATACCAATAGCTCATATAGCCTTCGGATAGCTTTCTTTAATAAATATGAGCATACCGTAAAAATTTGAGCCAGCCTTTCCTTTTTTAAGTTACAGAGAATACTACAAGTTTCACTCAGAAGGGCCAGAAGAAGAGTATAAGCGGGATTCCCAGCAGGATCATAAGGAGTGTTAGGGGTAAGCCCATTCGCCAGTAATCGCTGAACTTATACCCGCCCGGCCCCATAACCAGCGTATTAGACTGATGCCCGATTGGAGTAAGAAATGCGCAGGAGGCACCAACAGCAATAGCCATCAGAAAAGGGTCTGGCGAAACCTGTAATTGACCGGAGATACGTATACCAATTGGAGCCATGAGTACAACCGTTGCTGCATTGTTGATAATATTGGATAATCCTATTGTAACCATCATCACCATGGCCAGGACCATCCAAACAGGACCATCTGTGCCTATATGGAGAATCCGGTCTGTGAGCACCTGAGCTGCACCGGATGTCTCAAAGGCCTCACCTACTGGAATCATAGCAGCGAGTAAGGCTATCATCGGCCAGTCTACGCTTGTATACATTTCACGCAGAGGAAGTATATTTAATAGTATGAATAAGAGTGCTGCTATACTAAAGGCTATTTGCACCGGTAGCAGTCCCGTTACAACAGCGATAATGGCCAGCATGAAAATACTTAACGAAAGAAAAACTTTTCTTGGCTTACCCATAGATAAGTCTCTTTGAGCCAGAGGAAGGCAATGTAAATCATTGATGGCACCTGTTAAGTTGCTGCTTCTTCCTTGCAACAAAAGTACATCACCTGTTTTAAAACTAATCCTTCCGATTCTTTGCCAGATCTGTTGTTCACGTCTGGCTATCGCCAGAAGATTGATATTGTATTGAGAACGTAAATGGATATCCACGGCTGTTTTACCAATTATGGGAGAGTCCCCCATTACAATAGCCTCCATCATATGAATATCTTTTGATCCTGCTGCTTGCTGGTGCATTTCTTTACCGCCTACAAGTACTGTAGCTGTATTGTCAATAAAGGCTTTTAAGCTATCTGTATCGGCTTCCAAAATTAAAATATCGTTTTCCATCAGCTCTACAAAGGGAGAAGGAGCATGTAGTCTAACTCCGTGCCTAATGATACCCAAAGCCAGCACTTCTGAGTGGGCTATCTGATTCATTTGGTTAATTCTCTTTCCATTCAGCTTGCTGCTGGCAGTAAGCTTTAGCTCAGTAATATAGTTATCAATTTGAAACAGCCTGTTAGCCGATCCTGCCGTTTGCCTTTTAGGAAGTAGCCTCCATCCAATAAGTGTAATGAAAAGCAGACCTATGAAAGTAAGTATCGTTCCAACAGGGGCAAAGTCAAACATACCAAAAGCCTCCCCGCTCATGTCCTGTCTGAAGGTGGCAATGATAATATTGGGGGGTGTTCCGATAAGGGTCATCATCCCTCCAAGTATAGAGGCAAAAGCGATGGGCATTAAAATAGAAGAAGGGGGGGTGCGGCTTTTGCGAGCCAGTTGAATGGCAACCGGCATAATAATGGCTAAAGCGCCAATGTTGTTGATAAACGCGGAAGCTATGGCAACGATGAGCGAAAGTATAATTATCTGGACTAACGAATTGGTGCTGACTTTAGATACTACCCTTCCTATCTCGTCCACCAGTCCTGAGTACTGCAGTGCTCTACTGATAATAAGAACGGCAGCCACCGTAATTACGGCAGGATGAGCAAAGCCTACAAACGCCTGCTCAGTTGGCACTAACCCAAACAAAACCAGCGCACCTAGGGCAATAAAAGCAACCAGATCATAACGTATTTTCTCCCAGGCAAAGAGTACCAGTGCTATACCTAGAATAAGAAAAACAAGTAGTTGCTCCATATATTTTCTCCAAATGTTAGTTAAAGGCATTATACCGCCTTTGAATTAGCCCACCTGCTTTCAAAATTTTAATGTAGGTAAAGACTGTGCAGCTGTTGTTAGAGTATAAGCAGTATAGAGGTCTTCAGGCGGAAGAACCGAAAAACATTAAAAAAACAGATAAGAAAATCTACCCAATTGATTTACAAAAAGAGAGTCACTTTGTAAAACGTCAGATTGGTGTCAAGGGTTGATGAATGGCGTATCGATTGGTCTTGAAAAAAGCCTAATTTTTCAAATATTCAGGCTAGGGAAATCTACATCTATAAATAAGCAGAAATCGGATTTGATTCTAATAGAAGAGACTGAAAACTATACTGTGTCAGGAGATATTTTTCCAAGATGCAATTAACCTAGCAATACCTTTTTGTAGTAACAAAATTCTACAGTGAATGGACTATCTTAAAAGAATGTAGGCTTGAGAATGCGATTTACTTTCAGGCTCATTCCGCCTGTCAAACTTTACTGCCTTCCATAGCTTTTCCTTAGGAAAGAAGATCCATTGTTCAATCTTTTATTGATCAATCTATAATGACAACACTCACTAAGCGTTTATATAGTTCAAGTTACTAACAGAATTCTCTAATTTCTTATCTTTATTTTTCAGATTGTTCATGTCTTCTGTACTTACTCACCCCTCTGCCTAAATAAAACTAGGCTAAAACACCTGGACAGCAGTCTTGACCTGATGCGGTTCATAGGCTTGTTGATCATCATGCTGGCGCATGCCCAACCACCGGATTGGCTTTTTCAGCTTAGAAAGTTTGGAACACCCTTGTTAATCGTAGCTTCGGCACTATCTATATCCAAAATCTATAAAAAACGCCCTTTGAATATAAAAGAATTCTATCAAAAACGCTTAGTAAAACTAACGGTTCCCTCCTGGATCTTTTTAACCTTCTACTTTTCCTTTTTGTATGTAGGCTACTCTGTGTTGGGTAATGGGGCAGCCTATCCTTATAGTTTGAGGACTATTCTAAAATCCTATATGTATAGGGGAGGAGGTATTGATAATTTATGGATTTTGAGAGTGCATATATTTTTAGCCCTTCTTACTCCTTTTGCGCTACGCCTCAAAGCATCAGAGAGCCAGATGAAGTATCCACCTATTTAAAAATTCTTTTCACAGGCTACCTTGTGTATGAACTCATGGTGAGTATTACGCATCTAATTGTGCCTGTTACTCTATCAAAAAGTATAGATGCTCATCTGTTTACGTTACTGGCTTATGCCTTTTGTTCCTCTATGGCCTACCTATCTAGACTTTAAGCCTGTGGCTTTTCTGTGTCCTTAATTTAATGATCTTGAGTTGATGTAGTATTTTCATCGCCAAGTATCCGGTATCCACTTCAAACCACTTAACAGAGTTATTAGGCCTGGAAGGATGTTTATGATGGTTATTATGATAGGCTTCTCCCCAAAATATAAAATCTACCGGGATAAGGTTTTTAGATGTGTTATTAACCTGAAAGTTGACATAGCCAACCACATGCGCTAACCAGTTAACTACCGCTCCCTGAATAGCACCCATCCCAAAATGAAGCGGCAATAACAGGAACATCCACCATTGGGTAGCCAATAGATAATATAAAAAGATATAGAAGCCGCACCAGGCAAGTCTGGAAAGGGGACTATGGGCAATTTTATCAAAAGCCTCCCACTTAGGTAGTCCAACGGTATATTTTTGTTCTACGTTGGTTTTCCCGGTGAAGATATCAAAATAGTTGTTACGGGTTTGCCACATCATAGTAAATACATTGCTTGAGTTGCCCGGAGAGTGAGGATCCTCGCTTGTATCTGTATGCGCATGATGCAATCGGTGCATGATACCATAGGCATAGGCACTTATGTAAGAGGAACCCTGCGTGAGATAGCAGCCGATGTAAAAAGCCTTTTCCCAAGCTCTGGACATCGTAAACATCCCATGAGCTGCATAGCGATGGTGAAAAACAGATTGAAAAAAAAGGGAACTGTACCAGTGAATGATTAATAAAAAAACTATTGCCATATAATATGTAAATAAAACGTTATACCTCTTAGTGCTTTGAAAATGCATCTTTCAACAGAAGGGCATGAGGTATAGGTTACATGTTTCCGAATAGTTCTGCGGTGTTTGCTGAAGAAAGGAACAAGAGATATTTTTTTCCGATCTAAAGCATAAAAAATTGTTGCTATTAATTATATCTTTCTGCTTGTGTAGCAAGTATGGTTCTAACCCTGCTGCGTGCTAGCTTTTTCCTTTCTCTTCTATGTGAAAATAATGCATGCAAGGGGAAAGGAAGGTTTATAAGACTTGCCTTACCTGTATTAGCCAATGTTGGAATCATCCAAACCGTTTAAGGCTAGCTTACACATGATCAGCTTATGGCAAATTCGTCCTTTTAAAAGCTTCTTGTTTTACAATCCAGACCAGCCATATACCAAATCTGCCTTTAGAAGAGTCGTAAGCGTCTATGTTATTCCAGATAAAAATAAATGTGTTTTCCAACACCTGCGATGCCATTGTCTCATCGCCTGTTATGGTTAAACTGATAAGATATAGGCTGGCACTGTATGTATCGTAGAGTAAGTCGAAACCCTCTTTCTCTTTCTTTATTAATAAAGAAATCATTTTTTGCTCGGCTATGCTACTTTGGGGCAGGGTACAAGCGTGAATCATTCGTTTTCTTGTTTAAACCCGGTTCCTTTATAAAAGCGAAAACAGCAGAAAAGCTTGATGCATCAGGGAATGAAGAAAACTTTACCTACCAAGCAATAGATGCGCAAATAAGTTGAATTGCTTTCTGTTATTTTTCCCTTTGACCTTCTTTTCTACACCCTTACAGGTAAATTGCTAGGTACTTAAAAATCTTTTTCTGCACCGCCCCCTTTTAGCTTGACATGCTTTTCAATTGGCTTTCAATCTGATGAAGATAATCTTTATGAATCAGCGCATCTTGTTCAATGGTCAGATAGGCTCGTATAGATTTTTTTAACAGCATTAAATCCTCTTTAGAATAACCCTTAATTCTCTCTCTGAATCCGGCAACTAAGCAAATGCATTGCTGCAGATGAATTTGCTGTTCATCAGTTGAGCACTTATCTGTTAAGTGCCTGTAAAGTAAATTGTTAACTTTAGAATAATAGTTCATAGGTGGTCTAATAAGGATCATCTCAAAGATACAAGAAAAGTCAGCTATTAGTTTTAAACAGTATAAATACTGATTAAAACTAAATAGGTATTTATACGTAGACTGTATTATTCTCTTTTACGTAATTTGTCTACCGGATAGTTGTAAAAGAAGAGTTTTATTTAGAGGTATCCTCCCTAAGCTGGCTTACGCTTTACTATTCGCGCTTAATTGTATATTTTGTTAGTTTAGCTGATTAATTTAGCTGATTAAAAAGTAGCCATCTTTCATTGCTTCTTTATACTTTTATTAAAAGCAGAAAGATGAGAAGTATACGCTTTCATATCTGGTAGCTTGTTGTGAGTAACCTGCTGTGTAGCTAGAGTATAAACTAGTAGAAGGGGCGGCTACTTTCCAAGACCATGTGACTGAAGGCTAATTTTTCTAATCCTATTGCACTTATTTACCTATACTTTTAACAAGCTATCCTGGTATGGTTACCCATTCTTCTCCCCAACATATTATCGCCATAGGTGCATCGGCAGGTGGTATTGAAGCCATCTATACTTTTTTTGACCATACTCCCCTTGATAAGGCTTCTTATATTATTATACAGCATTTGTCTCCCCATCATCAGAGCAGGCTAACGCAATTACTTGAGAAGCATAGTAAGCTCGATATTGCGCTTGCAGAAAACGGAATGGTGGTAGAACCTAATAAAATCTATGTGATCCCCAACAAGCAATTTATGACCCTTCAGAATGGAACCTTGTATCTAACAAGTAAAGCAGGAAAAAAAGGACCACACCAAACGATCAATACTTTTTTTAATGCTTTAGCAAACGATCAGGCTGATAAAGCGATTGGGATCATTCTTTCGGGTATGGGCAGTGATGGCAGCGAAGGCGTGAAAGCCATTAAAAATGCCGGCGGGCTAGTCATTGTACAAGATCCGAAGAGGGCTAGTTATGACTCTATGCCTACACAAGCCCTTGCCACAGGCATGGCAGATTGGGTTCTATCGCCTGAAGAGATGCCCATGCGCATACAGGCCTATGTGCACCAACTGCATCAGCATACCCCATTGAATCCTGCTGTTTCTCCCACCCGGCCAGACAAAAAAGATGAGTCTACCCTGATTGCTGTTTTAGATCTGCTCAAGAGCAAATTGCCGCTTGATTTTTCAGACTACAAACGGGCGACCATCTTTCGAAGAATTCGAAAACGAATGGCCCATCATGGGGTGAGTGATTCCAAGGCGTACCTGCAAATGCTTTCAAACAATCCGATCGAGTTAGAAGCCCTGGCACAGGATTTTTTAATTAGTGTGACTTCCTTCTTTAGGGACCGGGAAGCCTTTGAGCTCCTTGAACGGGATGTAATTCCAGCCATAATGAATGGAGAGGAGGAAGTAAAAATATGGGTTGCCGGCTGTGCAACTGGTGAAGAGGCCTATTCTATAGCCATACTGGTACAGGAACACCTGGATCAAACAAAAAAGAAAAAAGAAGTTAAAATTTTTGCTACTGATCTTGATAAAACCGCCCTGGCCGTAGCTTCCAAAGGAGTCTATCCGGAAAGTATTGCCGGTGAAGTGCTTAAAAAAAGACTGGATAGGTATTTCATCCACCAGGATCAAACTTACCGCATAAAACCAGAGCTTCGCAAAATGCTCATTTTTGCCCCCCATAACTTAGGAAAAAATCCGCCTTATGCCAATATGGATCTGATCTCTTGCCGGAATCTGCTTATTTATATGAACAAGGATTTACAGGAAAAAATATTTTCCATGTTGCATTTTGGCCTCAAAAAAGGAGGTTTCTTATTTTTAGGAGCAAGCGAAAACACTACGCTGCTCCACGCGCATATGGAAGAAATCAGCCGCAAGTGGAAAATATATAAAAAAAAAGAGCATGTGCGTCCCATTCGCTTTGATACTTTTTCTCTCCCTAGTCTTGAACAAGGAAAACTCTTATCCTTACCTTCAGCAAAAGGAGTAGAGGTGCCCGTCGGCAAACCTGCTCTTGGGGAGGTCTTGAGTGAAATATTGATAAGTGAATATGGAGGGGCCGGTGTATGCGTGGATGAAAATCTGCAAGTGGTGGATTCCTTTGGAGAATTAACCCAATATCTGTTACCCAAAGTATTTAATTTCAATCTCTTAGAGCTCCTGCCCCAAACGCTTGCCCTGCCAGTGCGGGCAGCCCTTCAACGGGCAGTAAAATCCGGGCAAAACGTAGGCATTAGAAGTAAGCCCATTAAAACTAAGCATAAGAAAGCTTCCCAGGAAGGGAAAACAATAGATGTGCTGGTAAAACCCTTTAGCGATCGCCATAATGGAAAGAGGCTTCTGCTGGTGCTGTTTCGTGAAAACAGTCAGGTAAACGAGCCTAACAGCCAACCTGGAGAGAAGGGGGTGGATGCCTCTTTGCAGACACGTGAATATGTGGAGAGCCTGGAAGAAGAACTTAAAACTACCAAGGAGCAACTGCAAGCTACCCAGGAAAAACTTGAAGCCATGGAGGAGAATATGCTTTCTTTTAATGAAGAACTCTTGTCCGCTAATGAAGAAATGCAGAGTACCAACGAGGAAATGCAAAGTTCCAATGAGGAACTGCAATCGGTGAATGAAGAATTGCAAAACGTGAATAGTGAATTTCAGGGAAAAATTAAGGAACTCACTGAGTTAAATGATGATTTGAATAATTACTTTCGAAGCAACGTAAACGGACAATTATTTGTAGATAGGGAGTTAAAGGTAAAAAAGTTCTCTCCTTCCATGGTCGATTTGATCAACTTACAGGAAAGGGATATTGGAAGGCCACTCGATGATATCACCACCAATATTAAATTTGAAACTTTTCGGGAAGATATGACAAAGGTCATAGCTGAGGGAGGCATTATTGTCAAGGAAGTGCAATCAGGCCATAAATGCTACCAGGTGATGACCATGCCCTATATTCGGCAACGGGATACTAAAATTGATGGAGCCATCCTTACCTTTTATGAGATCACAGAGCTTAAGCGTTTGCAAAAAGAACTCGAGGAGCGCAACAAGCATTTACTGCGCATCAATGAGGAGTTAGATACCTTTGTTTACTCTGCCTCTCATGACCTGTTAGGCCCCATAGCCCATATTCAAGGCTTAATTGAGCTTATACATATAAAAAATGATCAACTCAACCCGGAGGCAGAAGAGTTCTATAGGATGATTGATAAGGCCATTGCTAAATTCAGAGCACTGATCAGGGAATTATCGGTGATTGGGAAAATAGATCATGAGGGGTTACAGGAAGGAGAAGAAATCAACTTTGAAGAGTTAGTAGAAGAAATTAAACTTAGTATCGGAACGCAGCTATCGGACACCCAAACGAAAATAGAATCAGAGTTTGAGGTGCTCCATATCCACTTCGCTAAAAAGAACTTGCGCAGTATTCTCTACAACTTAATTACCAATGCTATCAAATACAAATCTTTGGAGCGGGCGCCCCGGATTGTAATCCGCACCAAAATGCTCTCAGGATTTATTCTCTTATGTGTTGAGGATAATGGAATGGGTATGGAGGAGAACAAAATCGCCTCTATTTTTACGCTCTACAAACGCCTGAATGAGCAGGTAGAAGGCCAGGGCATAGGGCTGTATCTGACTCAAAGAATTATCCATGAGGCAGGAGGCCATATTGAGGTAGAAAGCAACGTGGGTAAAGGCACAACATTTAAATTGTATTTTAAGCAATAAGCTCTCAAAGTCGCTCTCCTCTGAGGAAGGGTTAAAAGCGAATACAAGGAGTCTTCAAAAAGTTTGCTTTATTTCTGTCAAGGCATAAGTCTATAAAGCCGCCAAGCAATAAATATGGTTTAGGGATAAAATGGGTGTACAACCGTTAATTCAGAGTTTTTTGTCTGGCCTCTTTATTTTCGGACAGCGGCAGAGAAGAAAATCTATTTGTTATGAACTATATCACTTTTTGGTTACAAGAAAGGGGGGAATATTTGAAACCAAAAAAGGATCAGTTAATATGATTGCCTTTTTATGAACCTCCGTAAAATATGCATTTAAAATAGTTTTACTCCCATACCAATGTTTTTGCCTTCCATACAACTATAGCGGCAATTGTATGATTTGTAAACTGACGGAAATAGAATACTCCATCCTTTATCTCAAATTTATGAACCCTACGCCATGCCTCCCGTAAGGGATAGTATGAAAGTTTTCCAGAAGATAAAGCTGATTTGGGCAATCATCAAAGAAACGTTTGTTAACTGGAATAAGTCTGACCCTTTCCGCCTGAGTGCAGTAGTAGCTTACTATGCTGTTTTTTCTCTACCAGGATTATTGCTAATTGTGGTTACAGTCACAGGATATCTGGTCGGAGAAGAGCTGGTAAAAGGAGAAATCTATAAGCAAGCCAATGAGTTGATAGGCGAACAAGGGGCAAATCAATTACAAACCATGATACAAAATGCTTACGAAAGCAAATCATCTACCATAGCTACCATAGCTGGCCTTGCGATCATTCTCTTTTCTGCCAGCAATCTTTTCTTTCATCTCAAAATTAGTTTGAATAGCATCTGGGGTGTAGAAGCCCAGCCACAAAGAGCCTGGCTGAAACTAATTAAAGACCGTGCCTTTTCTTATGGACTGATGCTGGCCATCAGCTTTTTATTGCTGCTTTCTCTAGTGCTTACCTCATTGATTGCTGCATTTAGCGGTACCATCAGTAACTTATTTGGTGTAAGCAGTGTGTATGTTTTTCAACTAACAAATGAACTCATCAGCTTATGTATTACCACGGCATTGTTTGCCGCTATTTTTAAATTCCTGCCAGACATTATTATCCGCTGGAAAGATGTGCTGGTGGGTTCTTTTATAAGTGCTTTGCTGTTTGGATTGGGTAAGTTCTTTATCGGTTTGTTGTTGGGGCAAAGCAACCCTGGTGCTACCTACGGAGCGGCAGGCAGCATTATTCTTATTCTCATCTGGTTTACCTATAGCAGCCTGATTTTTTTCTTGGGTGCAGAATTCACCCAAGTGTATGCCCGTAAGTTGGGAAAGCAGATTAGGCCGAAAGAATTTGCCGTACAGGTAGATAAAGGAAAAAGGGATTTTGCTAAAGCAGGTGACCAAGCCCAAAGTCGTTAGTGTTCACCACTGCCTTTAATGCAGGCTTTAGCTGTATTTTTCTCTTTTCACAATACCATCATTTTCAGTGGCCCTAGTCAATATGCAGATACCTCATGTATTTGGAAAAGTATCTGATTGTAAACTAACCTGTAAGTCTCCCAGTTTTTGAAACAGTTTTAAAGATGAAGATGTAACCCCATGGATCGGTGAAAATTGATTTTCTCAAAAGGAGTAGGCAGGTTTAAAAAATTTGTATGGATTTATTCTCCCGGTGTCATGAGCCGGCTAACTACTAAAGAATCTTTGAAACATATAACTAACTTGCAAATTATTTGCTCTTTTCATCCTACGGAGGCACTCTTGCCATGGTTATGGGATGCTAAATATGAGCATTTGCAGACAATGGTTCCCAGAAACAGGTTGACAGGGGACAGTTTTCAGGTAGTAGCAATCAAAGGAAATGATAAGGAAACAGCCATAGCTAAGAAGCTACATATGCTGATTGTTTCTCTTACTATTCCATCAGAGATAGGCATAAGTGGTACACAAGAAGTGTATCTGAGCCTGACAGATCTGCAAGGCAACGCCTTGACTACTGTAGATGCCGTGATAGCCTTTCAGGTGGAGAATTATAAATATTTAATATCCACTAATTTTTAAATATTTAGCAGGCTATTTTTCGTCTTATAACGCTTTCTATTCGTATACAAAAAGACACGTTCCACGGTAAAACCTATTTTCAGCCTATGAAGAGACCTACCAGTCTGCCGGGGGAAATAAGGAAAATCTTTGAAAAAGTGCCCGATTTGTACCTCATTCTTTCCCCGGATCTTATTATCCTCACTGCCTCAGATCTGTATCTGGCCGCTATCTCCACTGACAGGGAAAAGATTGTGGGCCGCAACTTCCTGGAGCTTATTGCTGATAATTTTACCCAAAGCAAAACTAAAGCCTTTCTTTATTTGAAAGCTTCCTTCCAGCAGGTGCTTTCTACCAAAAAGCCACATAGGATGGTTCAGCAGCACTACCAACTATCCATGGTGCAACAGGCTGATAGTGATAAGGAAGATAAATACTGGCAATTGATCAACACGCCTGTATTAGATGAGCAGAGCGAAATCCTTTATATTATTCATAAAGTAGAAGATTCTATTGATCAACAAAAGGGTATAGAGGAAATTATACGATCCCATCAAACCATACAGCTGATCCTGGAAAGTTCCAATGCCGGGATGGGACGTTGGAATCTGCAAACGGGTACTGCTCATTGGGATGAAAAAGGCAAAGCCATTATCGGTTTTGCCAGAGAAGCAGAGGCCCGGACTGCTCAAGGATGGCTAGAGAGGATCCACCCAGCGGACCGGGAGAAGGTAATTGCCCACGCACAGCACTGTATAACGGAAGCAAAAGACTTCCGAATGGAATACCGGGTGGTGCACGATAGTGGTGAAGTTCACCATATATTAAATACCGGTTACTTTCAAAAAGATCTTAAAGGGCATCCTTCCATCAGCAACGGAATGGTGCAGGACATTACCCATTTGAGGCAAGCCGAGCAAGCCCTCAAAGAAAGTAGAGATTTGCTGCAAGCTGTTTTTGATGCGTTGATCACCCATATTGCAGTTTTTAGCAGCGTTCGCAATGAGACAGGAGAAATTATTGATTTTACTTACCGGCTGGCCAATCCGGGTTTGGAAAAGTTTGCCGCAAGAAACTTGGTAGGCTCACGCTATGGTGAACTTTACCCTGGAGCAAGAACTTCGGGTATACTGGATAAATTGAAGAAAGTGGTTGAAACTGGCCACTCTGTGGACTTTGAGCAATTTTATGAAGGGGAAGGTATACGAGGATGGTTCTGCATACAGGCTGTTAAACTAGGTGATGGACTCGTGGTAAGTATGGAAGATATTACTAGACGAAAAAAAGCAGAGGAAGAAAAAATAATCAATTATCAGATTCTCCGCCAGGCGGAAGAAGTCGCCCGAATGGGCAGTTGGGAATCTGACAGTACCACTGGCCAGTTACGCTGGTCAGAAGGGATGTACCGCCTGTTTGGAATGCAATCCGGCCTTGAGGTAAGCCCTGAAACCTATCTGGATTATGTTGTTGAGGACGACTTGCCTATTGCCGAAAAACTGGTTAAAATCTTACGGGGAAAGCCCAAGCCCTTTGAGGAATACCTGCGAATCAAAGTGAAAGATAAAATACTTGCCCTCAAGATCAAGGCAGGCCCGGTTAAAAACGGACCGGGCAAATCAAATACGATGCTGGGGGTGGACTTGGATATTACTGCTATTAGAGAAGCGGAAGTGCAAGTCCGGGAAAGCCAGGAATTGTTGCAGGCAGTCTTTGATGTCTCTCCAATAGGTATTCTTGTAGGTAGGGCGGTACGCAACCAAAACCAGCAGATCGTAGATTTTGAGTTCTTATTGGTAAACCAACAGGCTCACCACCAGGGAAATCAAGAGAATATTGTGGAAAAACAGTTTTTGCAGCAGTATCCCAACCTGAAAACGGATGGATTATTTGATGACTACATTAATGTGGTGGAAATCGGAAAACCCCTTAACAGGGAAATTCGCTATTTCTTTGCCGGGCAGGATAAGTGGTTTTCCGTGTCGGCTGTTAAACTCTATGACGGGCTGATTATCACCAGCCAGGATATTACCAGGCGTAAACACCTGGAAGAAGAATACATCCAATTTCGGCTCAAAGGCCAGCAGCAACTCTTACACGCCATTCTGGTTGCCCAGGAAGAAGAACGCAGACGAATTTCAGAATCGTTGCACAACGGAGTAGGGCAAATTCTCTATGCCACAAAGCTGAATCTGGAGCGGGTAGCCCAGTTAGTGCCCCAGCAAAATGAAGCAGCGCAACAAGCGCTTCAAACCACTGAAAAACTGCTCATCGAAGCAATCGAGCAGACCCGCAAGGTATCTCATGAACTGGTTCCGGTTTTACTCAAGGACTTTGGCCTAGTGGCAGCTCTTGATGATTTGTGCCGGAAATATGAAGGGGTTTCTCTACATATCCACTGTCAGGTAGAGGGATTGTTTGGGAGGCTGGTTCCTTACTTGGAATTAGGCTTTTACCGCATATGTCAAGAACTGATTAATAATTTGGTAAAACATTCGCAAGCTACCCAGGCTAGGATACTGCTCCAAAAAAAAGACAATCAACTCTTATTGGAGGTTGAAGATAATGGCAAAGGTATTACCAATACCGGGGAGAAAAAAGATGGGATGGGACTTGCCGTTATTAAAGACCGGGTTGAACTTTTAAACGGTAGTTTTTTTATTACCCGGCCTTCAACTGGAATAGGTACGTTGGTTCGTATTATGGTGCCTGTTCAACTTGAATGATTCATCCTGCCATCTACTTTTTCTATGCTAGTTTGTACTGGCATAGTAGCTAAAGCAGCTAAAATAGATACTGCTTGTTGGCACAGGTAAAGCAATCAGTAGTAGAGTGTCTAAGAAATTTTTCCTCAACCTAGCCTTTGCACAGTTAATCAGACACAATTTCAGTAATAGCTAAGCTTCCATCATGAGAAGAATCAAATGACTTAATGATTAATCTTATGGATTTATAGCAGTGTTTCCAGTTGCTTTAGGAAATTAATCAAAAAAGTTAGTTGCAAGTTAACAGCATATAAATGGTACATCGATTATGCTATTTTTTGCTTTACCCTTCAAAAAAACATGCAATGATTCGAGTAGCTGCTTAATTTGATTAGCTCTATAGAAAGCCTGTTCACCTTAACCTATACCATTATCAAAATGTTGTCTGCTATTTTGATAATAGGGATGTTACAAGCAAAGTGGTAGCCTAAGTTAAACACTATTTTTTAAAAATACCCCTAGCAGATTTATGATTTTATTGACCTAAACAAACCTACATAAAAATGATTAAAATACTTCTAGTCGATGACCATCAGATAGTACGCGATGGATTAATATCTGTTTTATCTCCCGATAAAAATCTAACAATAGAAGGGCAGGCGGCCACAGGCAAAGAAGCCATAGCTTTTCTGGAAGGCCGGGAAGTAGATGTAGTGCTGATGGATATTAATATGCCGGAAATGAACGGATTGGAAGCTACCCGCTACATCAGGGTGAACTTTCCAAGTGTAAAAATACTTCTGCTCACCATGTTAGATAAGGAGCAGGTTCTGCTGGAGGCTGTGGAAGCAGATGCACATGGCTATGTGCTCAAAACGGCGGGTTATAAAGAAATTTTGCATGCCATACACGTACTTTATCAAGGAGAGGAATACTTCAGTACAGATGTAACCAAAATGCTTATCAGCTTCCTGCAATCTACTTCCTCGCTTACAAGACGAAGGTCAAATACGAATCCTCAAGCTTCTTTTCCGATCATTCCAGCCGAACATCTGCCAGATGAAATCACTCCTAGGGAGTTAAAGGTGCTGCAGTTGATAGCCCAGGGTTATACCAATAAGCAGATGAGCGATATACTCTTCGTTGGCCGTCGCACCATAGAAGGCTACCGGCAGAAGCTGCTAGAGAAAACGGGATCAACTAACTCAGCCACTCTCGTTCGGTATGCGATACATCAAGGATTAATAAAATAGACAAATCCGTATTCCTAAAACTAAAGAAAGTAGATAAATCTAATCAGATACCTGGTTTCATGCAGTGGGCTGATTACACTCTTGGCTCTACAGCTTGCTTTCAGATTCAGTCGGCACTGTTACACAGAATAAACTCATGCCTAGGCAAACATAAACCGTGGAAAATACTGAATTTCAAAAAAACGTATTATCCACCTTTCCCACATATACATTCTTTGGTAAATTGAATCGTATTCAATAGATAAATAGGGAGACTGAAATAAATACAAAACTTCTAACAAAGTTATACTTTCAATCAACTATCTGGCAAAGTCAACCCTTTTTTATATCATATATCTGATTTCATCCTGTGATTGTTCCATAGCATTTAAGGCAAAGCTACTTGTTGGTTGGGAAGGCACCAATAAGTGATTGGTGTTATACTCTTGAACCAAGTACAAAAGTGTAATAAATTATCGGCCAGTGTAATTGTACAATTTATGAATAACCTATCGATCTCTTACTCGAAATATGCGCACAATATCTATACTGATCAAATTAACCAATGGCTATATTGCAGTTTACCATTGGACATAAAACAGGAAGCGCAGGTACAAATGTACATTGAAATGGTATTGTCTGAACTTGAATGGAGCAGATACTCTGATCTGATTCTGAACTTTTCATTCTGTAACTATCAGGATCATGATATGCTCCATACCTTAAGCTTGATAGATCAGAGCTTGATTAGCAGTTCAGCAAATCGTTATCTGCACTATGCAGCATTGATTATTCCAAGAGTTTGTCTTGATGACTACTTGTATGCAGAGGATAATGTTTGTTTGCACAAAGATATACACTGGCAGATGATGGCTTTTGATAATATACTACCAGCTGTAAGGTGGATTTATAAGCAGAAGCATTCTTACGGAATAAACAGCGAAGAGCCAAAGTAAAAATTTATTAAGTGAAAAAACCTGTGCTTAACCAGAGTCCTGAGGCAAAAGTAAACAGATAGCAAAAAATCAACTCACAAAAAGTAGAGTACTGCTCTACTAATCCATAGCCATGCAATATTTGCTTTGTAGGTCTTAAAAGAAATACTATTGTTATAACTAATTCTGTGAGAGGGAAATTGCTGAAGAAGTTCAATGACTTAAAATCAGATATGTCAATTAGAAAGTTATGAGAAATGTAGAACAAGAAATAAAATATATTACAAATCATGTTTTTGGAATCAAAGAAGAGGAGATTCATGTAGAATCCCGTCTGAAAGAAGATTTAGGTTTAGATTCTTTGGATACCATGGAATGGGTACTGGAACTGGAAACAGAGTTCAATATTTCTATTTCGGTTGAGGACGGTGTGAACTTTAAAAAATAGGAGAAGTAGTTCATTATATAGAAAAATGTAAAGCCAGGCAGACATTGCACAATAATCTCAAAGAAGGAATAAATACTAACGACAGCAACAAGGGTATACATTAAAATGTTAAAAAATTACAATAATGGTTGTATTTCGTTTGCTAACGAACGCTACCTTTTATGGATCTAAATCTTTATCGTTGTGGCAACTGCAGCAAATATAAATTGGACTTGCCTCATTGAAAAGGACATCTAAAAAAGAGTAAATTACTTTAAACAGATGTCAACAATGGACCAAAGAAAGCAGTATTCCAAAGAATTTAAAGAAGAAGCTGTAAGACTAGCTGCAGAGAGTAAAAACAAGAGTGGAGTAGCTAGGGATCTGGGCATTAACCTAAGTATGCTCCGCCGCTGGGAACAAGAAGCTGAACAATCAGGTGAAAAAGCATTTCCCGGCAAAGGCAATCCCAAAGACGAAGAAATGGCTGCATATCCATTGAAACAAATTGCCGCTACATACCTTTTTTAATCTTTTTTTCCACGCTTTTTTTATCCTCCATGTCTACCTCTGGTAAGTCTTTAGCATGATCCTGAGTGGGTTCATAACTTAGACTAATTAGCATAGGAAAATGATCAGAGCCAATACTTTCCAGCCTGTGCAGGGTAAGCAGGCCAAAATGAGCAGAATAAAAGAAATGATCCAGCGGATAGCGGAAAAGCGGAACAAAGACACTGTATGTATTATACAATCCTCTACCTTCTCTGGGATCTACCAGGCCGCTGTAGCGCTGGAAGAGTTCTGAAGTATACGACCAGGCTACATCATTTAAATCACCCACCACAATAGCAGGCCTGTCTGACTGCTTTATCCTTTTACCCACTAACAATATTTCTGTATCCCGCTCATACGTAGGGGACCCTGGCTTTGGAGGTTTAGGGTGCAGGCAATGTAAATCAAAATCCTCACCTGTGGGCAGCAGCACCCTGGCATACATGGAAGGAATGCCCTTCTCCACCAGAAAATTGATCTCTGTATCTTTCAAGGGTAAGTTAGAATACAGCATCATACCATACGTGTTTTCAAGAGGTTTTTTAAGTGAATAAGCGTACATCTTATTTAAAGGTGCTAATTCTTCTGCCCACCAGGCATTGGGCTCATTGATCACCAAGATGTCGGGTTTATAAGCATAGACTAGCTGTAAGAATTTGCCAGTTTGCTCGTTCTGCATGCGAATGTTAGCCTCCATAATCGTGAAAATTTGTTGCTCACTTGCCCCTTTCCCCTTTTTGGCCTGCACTGGGAAAAGAGGCGTATACTTGCTGATAAGAAGGAGTTGATAAGCAAGGGCTACCAGCAGCAATACAAACCATAGGCTTTGCCATTTTTTTCTTATGCCAACATAAAAGTAATAAAGGGTGAGAGTAATAAGGCAAACTATTGCTATCTGAGCCCTGGGATAGTCAAAAATCCGGATCCACCAATAACCTGAATGGATTAAAGGTAATCCTGTAGCAAAGATGCAAAATACACTCAGGCAATATGTAAAAATACGCATAGATGAACCTTTTCTTAAGGTGGTAAAACCTACATGATGTTTCCTATCCTATTACGATAAACATTTCTATTAGGACAAACATTATTAGTAGGCTTCAATAGGCACCGGTAGGAGGTGCTGTAGTTTCGGATTTTACTTTGCTCTATTATTTTACTCTAAAGCCTATTGCTAATTATACCGCACCTAGTGCCAATGCACAAGGCAATTCCCCGGAACGCTATTATGTAGATCTAAGATTGCAGGAAAATACTAGGAGAAAAAGGACAGTTATCTTGAATATCTGCAATATGTTCAATACCCTAAAGTGGAGTGGCACAACGATAGGTGAGAGCTTCAGGCAAACATGGACAAACAAGCGGGAAAACCGCATTATCATGGTCAGGTTTGGTTATCTAGTTGAAGAGTAATTTGATGGAGTAAAATATTCAAACCTTCTCATTATCTTTTCTATTGTAAAGGAAGAATAAGCTAGGGCAAATGGCTGTGTATTCTTTACTCAGCATTCTAAACTCTATACTTGAGCATAAAGGTTGACATAAAATTAGCAATCGATAAAAGATGCTAGAACAGTTTCTTTAATAGCCAGATGACCAAAGCGATCACAATGACCACACCGATGATTCCCACCCACATACCGGCTTCAAATATATCTCCTACCACAGCACAACTACTTAGGCTAAGCGAAAGGAGTAAAATAAGGATTAAACTAAAGAATGATAAATTTTTCATGGCTCCGTTAATTTAGTAAAATAAGTTTCTAAAAGTATACGCTACATTTTCCTGTACGGCTATGTACTCTTTAGTGTTACAAATACACTAATATACTTGCTGGATATATATACTTGCAGATGTTGAGTTTACTGTTGGCCATATATAAGCAGCCACTCAAATAGCAGCGAGCAAGTAATTTGTAACCTATTCGTAGTAAATGGAGTAGATCAATAGGATACGATTTTCTCATCCTAGATAAGGCCTTTTTCTTAGAACTATCTTCTTTCATCCTTATCTACCAATCTGTTGTGCTGCTTATGAATGATTTCCGCTATAAACCTTCTTCTCACTCCTCCTATAGCTTTCCTAAGCGTGTGATGATTGGCGTTGGCATTGCCTTGATTTTTATTTTAATAATTCTGCTGATCGGCTATGCTTTCCATGTAGTGCTCTTGATACTGGCAGGAAGCCTGATAGCCGTTTTGTTCAGGGGTGCATCTTCTGCACTAAGCAGCTGGATTCCTATACCTCAAGGCTGGTCTTTGGCTATCGTTCTGGCCGGTTTTATTGGCTTTTTTGTGCTGGCTTATTTTCTGCTCGCTCCACAAGTGTCCGAGCAAGCAACTACCTTAAGTGAAGAATTACCAAAAGCGTATGATAAATTCAAAGGACAACT
This sequence comes from Rhodocytophaga aerolata, assembly GCF_030503435.1. Lineage (GTDB taxonomy): Bacteria > Bacteroidota > Bacteroidia > Cytophagales > 172606-1 > Rhodocytophaga > Rhodocytophaga aerolata. The sequence continues at coordinate 24,820 of NZ_JAUKPO010000034.1, read as the reverse complement.
AGAAGATACTCCCTGGGGTAACAGGCTCACAGATCAGATTCCTGACCGGCAGACTTTACAGGAGAACCAAGGCAGCCTGCTGAAAAAAGGCTTTGGTGTATTCTCTTCTACTTTTGGTGTTCTGGCAGATATATATGTAATCCTATTTATCGGCATTTTCTTTACAGCTCAACCTGCTCTTTACACACAAGGAATAGTAAAGCTCTTTCCACAAGACAAAAGAGCAAGGGCCGGAGAGGTGATCCATAAAACAGGAGCCACGTTATTTAAGTGGATACTAGGGAAATTATTTTCAATGGTAATGGTGGGTATTCTGACAGCTATTGGTCTATCTTTGCTTGGTATTCCGATGGCCCTTGCTTTAGGAGTGCTTGCCGGTCTTTTATCTTTTATTCCCAATTTTGGACCTATCATCGCCCTGATTCCGGCTGCCCTTATAGCACTCGTGGAAGGCCCAAGTCAAGCTTTCTATGTAGTAGCTTTATATATGGGCATTCAGGCAGTAGAAAGTAATGTGCTTACCCCGTTTGTGGAAAAGAAGATGGTAGAAATTCCTCCGGCCCTAGTTATTATCTCACAGGTATTGATGGGGGTATTCACCGGGGTTATGGGACTCATATTAGCGACACCTATTATGGTAGTTTTACTGGTTCTCATTAAAATGGTCTATATACAAGATGTGTTAGGGGATGAGAGCGTAGAGGTAAATGATTAAAATAATTTTCTGTCAACTAAATAAATAAAACTCCTATGGCCAATGCTAATTCTTCCAAGGTAGCTATTTACGCTGCTATCGGAGCTAATCTTTTAATTGCGATCGCTAAATTTGTAGCAGCCGCTTTTACCGGAAGTTCTGCGATGATCTCAGAAGGCATTCACTCTCTGGTAGATACAGGAAATGGACTGTTGCTGCTCTTAGGGATTCGTAAAAGCAAAAAGCTGCCTGATGCCAATCATCCATTTGGCCATGGCAAAGAACTTTATTTCTGGTCGCTGATTGTGGCTATTCTGATCTTTTCTATTGGAGGAGGTATGTCGTTTTATGAAGGTATTGCTCATATCCGAAATCCTAATCCCCTCACAGATCCGACCTGGAACTATGTAGTACTTGGCTTAGCGATGGTGTTTGAAAGCATCGCGCTATATTTAGCCCTCAAAAATTTCAATGCAACCAGGGCAGGAAGGAGCTTTTGGAAAGATATCAGAGGGAGTAAAGACCCGGCTAATTTTGCTGTTATCTTTGAAGATACAGCAGCCTTGCTTGGACTTATGATAGCCGGGTTAGGTGTTTTCTTAGGCCATCAACTGAATAACCCTTATCTGGATGGAGTCGCCTCCCTTTTGATTGGCGTGATCCTTTCAGGCATCGCTATATTTTTAGCCTACGAAAGTAAAGGCCTGCTTATTGGAGAAGGAGCAGATCCCAAGGTGCTTGAAAGCATTGAAAGGCTTGTGAATGCCGATGCTGCTATCCAGGCTGCCCGGCCTCCACTTACTATGCATTTTGGCCCCAATGAAGTGTTTCTGGCCTTAGATGTCAATTTCCGCAAGGGAATATCGGCCATAGAAGTAGAGCAGGGAGTAGAGCGTATTGAAAAGATGATCCGTGCTAAGCACCCTGACATCAAGCGTATTTTTATTGAAGCCAGAGCGCTTTCTACAGATAAGGAAAGTAGCAGGGAGGAGGTATTGAAAGGAGTTTGAGTAAATTCAACTAATCGCTTGTAGACAGGATAGCACTCATAACAATTATGCTATCTGATCATAAAGCTATGACAAAAGTGGCAGGTTAAAAAATATATTTGTATACAGAAGCTATCCAAAGTTCAGGTGTTTACTAGTGTCTGTTTTGCTTCTTTTGATTCCTCCTAAAAACGGCAGTTTTCGCACTTCTCCGCGGAGGATTGTGCTTAAGGCTGCCCACAAAGTTATTTACTTCGTGGGGCATAGGAATTTATCCGTTAAAAACTGGCAAACAAAAATAACCAGCTAAAAATCTCTGGACGTAACCAAACCTCTCTTCCTTGTGTCAAAATATCAGGTGAGTGGTGCTCATGACCTGCCCTAAATAATGGGGTATAAAAAGAAGGCGAAATTTAATAGCTAGATTTTTTTTAGTTTGCAAAGGGGGTGATCTAATCACTCAATATATAAAATCTACTAACATTCTGTTTCCCTTTTGCGTAACCCTTAATATCCCCTTATTTAAGGACACACCTCATAAAGAAGAGAGATCATGCGGAAGGAACTACTTATTTATCTATTTGCTGCCATTTGTATAGCTACTCCAGCCTTCAGCCAATCCACTTTTCAGCTAAGCGGAAAAGTCATCGATAAAAGCTCCAGTGAACCTGTTTCCTTTGCACAAGTAGCTGTTTATCAGTCCACCAAGAAGAAACCCCTGACAGGAGGTGTAACAGGAGAGAATGGAGAATTTTCGATTGAACTACAACCAGGCAGCTACGACATAGCGGTAGTTTTTGTAGGATATCAGAAGAAGAAAATGAAAGGTGTGGTTTTAAGCAATGGCGATAAAAACATAGGGAATATTGTCCTTACACCTACCACTCAACAGTTAGAAGAAGTAGTGGTACAGGCAGAAGCTACACAAAAGGCCCTTTCGACAGATGTGGAGGGGCTCACTATTCGGCCGGATTTAACCCTTACCAATGTAGGAGGTAACTTGTTAGATATATTACGCAATACCCCATCCGTGAATGTAAGTCAGGATGGAAGCATTTCGTTGCGAGGTAGTAATGCCACCAATATTTTGATCAATGGCCGTAATTCAGCACTGGCTACGGACCTGGAACAGATTCCGGCCAGTGCCATAAAAAGTATCAAAGTTGTTACCAATCCCAATGCTAAATATGATGCCCAGGGAGCGGGTGGAGTGATTAATATTGAACTTAAAGATGGAGAACAACTAGGCACTAATGGCAAAGCCGAAATTACAGCTGGCACCCGTTACCGGCTGAACAGTTCACTCCGGCTTACCCATACAACAGATCATTTTAATATCTATGGAGGATACAGCTTCCGCAGATGGCCCAGTATTAGTAAGGCTACCACTATTCGTGAAACCTTCACGAATAACCAACGCCTGGAACAGCTTCAGAATGCTGAACGCAATGACCTGGAACATACGATCAACTTGGGTGCAGGATACACATTCGGCAAGAACAGAATAAGTTATGAAGGAGCCCTGAACCTGGAAAAAGAAGCAGACACAGAGAGCAATGCCAGTCAGATTTTTGACCGCAATTCAAGTGAGCTTCTACTGAATTACTCCCGCTTTAATAGAGAAACAGAAGATAACTATACCTTAGATAATGCCCTGGTGTATGAACACTTGTTTGATAATCCGCTCAGAGAACTGAGAGCCCTGGTGAGCCACTCTTACCGTGACCAGGTAGAAAATCAGAACATCGATGTTTTTTCTCAAAACACCCTACCTGGTTCCACAGAACCTTCAGGCCTGCAACGTTCCCTGAGTGATGATCTGCGCCAGACAGCTATTGCTCAGGCAGATTATGTACACCCCTTGATTAATGGCAACCTAGAAACAGGGATTAAATCTATTTTTCGTACGTTTGACAATGATTATCTATATGAGATACTTAATTCTGGCACAGGTACCTGGGTCAATCAGACAGGGGTAAGCAACCGCTTCCGCTATAGTGATCAGGTATATGCAGCCTATATGATCTACTCTCGCAGCTTTAATAAGGTTGATCTCTCAGTGGGTACCCGTGCCGAACAAACCTTTGTCAATACACAGCTCTATAATACTAATGAAACTAACAAGCAATCGTATCTAAATCTGTTTCCCAGTTTGCAGGCAGTCTACCATCCAACTGACAAGCAGAGTATCAAGTTCACCTACAGCCGGAGAATAGATAGACCCGGTGGCAGGCAATTAAATCCTTTTCCAGACATTTCAGATTCCTTGAATATCCGGCAGGGAAATCCGGATCTTCAACCTGAATTGATTAACTCCTTAGAGCTAGGCCATACTATGAAAATAGGTAAGGTAGACCTTACCTCCAATGTGTTCTTCCGTCATGTAAATGGCCAGGTTGATTACATTGTACGGGTAGAAGAGGGCATTTCTTATGGACAGCCAGCGAATCTGAACAGCAGCATGACCTATGGATTGGAACTGATCAATACAACAGAGGTTTTTCCCTGGTGGAGTTTCAATGCCAGTTATGCGATCTTTCAGATCCGGGTAGATGGCACTAACCTGAACAGTAATTTCACCAACAGCGGCCTATCCTGGAATGCTAAACTTACCAGTGATTTTCAATTGCCGCTAGATATAGACCTGCAAGTAACAGGTAACTATACTGCACCCGAAATTGAGGCACAAGGCCGGGATTTGGCTAGGTATTACCTGGATGTGAGCCTTAGAAGGACATTCATGAAAGAAAAAGGGAGCCTTAGCCTTACCCTTCAGGATATATTTAACACACGCCGCTTTGCAGGAGAAAGCTTTGGCCCTGATTTTAGTCAGCGGTTCAACGCTAAAAGAGAAAGCCGTATTTTCTTACTGAGCCTAGGGTATGCTTTTTAAGTGCCCTTTCTTTAAAACAAGTAAGCTTTCACTTTCTGCCCCAAACACTTCATAAACTCTGCATCAAAGATTTAAACTACCCTTAATTAATTATTTCGCAATGAATTTAAATTACTGATAAGCAAGGATACTATCCATATAAAAGTAATAAGGTTTTAATACTGTATATAGCTTTTTCCGTAAGTATACTTATGACACAAGATAGGCCTCGGTATGCTTTTCTATTTTTTGTTAGTATAGGTAGCTTCTTAGTATGGCTCTCGGGTTGTACTGCCCCTACAAGCACAAAGACTATTCAACACATAAGCACCTGGCAGGAGATAGTAAATCCCATTGTTGAACTCAGCGATGCACGAATTACAGATATAGATGCTATCTATGACCGGGGAGTATGGTATTTATTTTACTCTGTGGCCTATGAGGATACGTCCGGTAAGTATTCACAAATTGTAGAAATAAGCACTACAGATTTTAAAAATTTCTCTGAGCCCATCCTTTCCTTTACTGGGCAGGAAGATGGCTGGCTTGGCATGGCCAATCCCGATATTACTAGGCACCGTAATATATTTTATCTTACATTTAATTCCTTAGGGAACAAATCCGGGAAGTCCAATCAGTTATTTTACATGACCTCCAGAGATCTGAAAACATGGACTACTAAAACACCTTTAGCACAGAATTTAACAGCCAATGAACAGGTTGCCCAGCCCTCTCTGGCTTTCGATAGAGGTAAAATTTTTTTGCTATACACTGCTGATAAACAACCTCATATAGCCATGGCTAAAGCTCTGCGTACGCCGTTTGAAAGATTAGGTATTGGTACCCCTGCTTTTTATAGCCGTACTGACACAGTAGTGATACATACGAAGTATCAGTTTATACGTTTTGGAAATAAATGGGGCTTACTAGCTTCCGGAAATGATTTTGAACCGTATTTGTATATGCTACCCACACAAGGCACTTCCGGATTAGGCTGGCTAACATGGGAAGGAGGATATCCGCTGAAAGTTTTCAGGCGGGAAGTTGCTTCCGTTCCTGCACCGAAAAGTGCTGTCCTGGTAAATATGAAAAGGTTTGGAGGCTATTTTTACCTATTCTATGTCATCCAATCCGCCAGTGAAACAACCCAGGATAGAGGGAGCAGTAAAATTGAGGTTTACCGCTCCAAGGACCTTATTAACTGGGCTCCTGCTGGAAGTTGATACATTCTTTTGCTACACAAATTGGCAGCTAGAAAGAATCAGCTAGCAAGTACATGCCCTGGCTAATGAATAACTACTTACCTGCTGTATTATGATGTTTGCTTCAGTTATCTAAAGTATATTTCAGAGTCGATAGAAGCACATACTTGCTCTAAAAATTATGCTTACCTCAAACAGGAGAAGCAGTAGGGTTAAGTCAAAAATTATGTTTTAGTAAACTGACCTGATCAAAGAAACTACAGAAAAAAAACAGAATCATAACGTTCAATCAAGTATGAACAGGTACAAACCCATAAGTTTTTAAGAAGCATTTACAATGATTTTACGAGCTTGCTCAATTGTTCAGTTTATAAGCGTGCTTTATCTGGGTTAAAGTAAAATTAAGTTTAGGATGATGATTTTCAGAGATATACGACGGGCAGTTCAGAGTATGCATTCTCAAAGAGTGAATGGTGTTTTTATCCAGGCTATACTCTATACAAGCATCATTTGCCTGCTAAATACCCTGTTTTTTTCCATCAATCAAGGAGCTAAGGACACCATTCAAGCCCCGGGCAAAGCCCAGGCACATATTTCAAAAGCAGCATATAAGGATAGCCCCAGGCAGAAAATGGTAAAAAGAAAAATGGCGAAATCATTGCTGCGGTTTGCAATAGAAAAGCTTTCTGCTACCACTGAAAATACATCAAAGAGTAAAGAAGGGATACAAGAGCAAGTATACAAGGTAGAATACATTGCTCAAAAAAATGTATGCCTGTTCCCTATTATACACCTGATACGCTTACCAGCCATTCCGTTGGCGCAACCTTTTTTCATCAACCCCTTTCTTGAAAGGTATACACCTCCTCCCAGAGTGTAACTTGATTGCTTTGCAATCTTTGTTGCTTGTTGCAAAATTTTACTTGTTCAGTTTTGCTGCTGAAATGAATTAGCCATCGCTACATGGAGAGCAGCAGTATGCATGACTATCTCTGTTTTAGGGATATCAACTGCTGCAGAAGCCGAAAGCTGATCTGGAAATTTATGCAAGTGTACAGAAGGCATCGGGGCAAAGCATAGTTTCCAGGGACATAAGCCAACCACAGATACCATTTTATTTCACATGCAAACCTGCATTGGCAGGATTCATTTACATTTTATCAATTAAAACATTTATGCAAAAATTACTATATATACCAATCTTCAGTATTGCCCTGTTAGTTTCCAGCTGTTCTGCAAACAGGAAAGTAGACGATGCAAAAACAACTGACCATCTGATACCGGTTACCAGTCTCATTACCAAAGATACCTTGCTTTATAAAGAATATGTAACCGATATTCATGCCGTGCGGAATGTAGAAATCAGAGCAAGAGTAGAGGGATTTCTGGAAAAAAGATATGTGGACGAAGGACAGCAGGTAAAAAAAGGCCAACGCCTTTTCCGCATCAACGATGAAGAATATAAAGCCGCGTTAGCAAAAGCAAAAGCGAATTTAAAAAGTGCTATTGCCGGAGCCAAAGCGGCTCAGCTAGAAGTAGACAGGGTGCGGATGCTGGTAGAAAAAAAAGTAATTTCAACTACAGAACTAGGGGTAGCAGAGGCAAAGCTGAGTGCAGCAAAGGCAAAGATCGATGAAGCCCACTCAGCCCAGGATAATGCCTCCATCAGGTTGTCTTATACCTATATACGGGCTCCTTTCGATGGTATTATCGACCGTATCCCCTTAAAAGTGGGAAGTTTAATTGATGAAGGCACCCTGCTGACAACCCTTTCTGATAATCGGGAGGTATATGCCTACTTTAATGTATCTGAAAACGAATACCTTACCTATATAAAAGCCGCGCAGAAAAAGCTAGATACCAATCATGATGTGGTAGAGCTTACCCTGGCAGATGGTACCCGGTTTAGCCACCAGGGAAAAATAGAAACGATGGAGGGTGAGTTTGAAAGCGGTACAGGATCTATTGCTTTCCGGGCCAGGTTTGCTAACCCGGAGAAAATATTAAAACACGGCTCCACTGGCAGAATACGCCTAACCAGTGACATTACCGGTGCATTAATGGTACCACAGAAAGCAGTCTTCGAGATTCAGGATAAGAATTATGTATTTGTAGTAGACAGGAATAATAAGGTAAAAATGAAAAGTTTTACTCCCCGCAACAGAATCTCTTATTTCTACATTAGTGGCTCCGGTTTAGAGGTTGGGGAGAGAATTGTGTATGAAGGCGTACAAAATTTACGGGAAGGCATGCAGATACAGCCCCAATATATTTCGATGGATAGCCTTATCGCCAGAGCTCCATAAACATCCAATAGCCAGCACAGCATTGTGCTTTGGCTGATCTAACCTTAAATTATATGTAAAAACTATTAACCGCTTAGAACGCAAAATTCATGTTTGATATATTTATAAAAAGACCTGTCCTCTCCTTAGTTATATCCTTATTTATTACCCTAATGGGGTTGCTGTCCATGTCTACTCTGCCAGTTACCCAGTTCCCGGAAATTGTTCCACCCTCCGTTACTGTTACTGCCAAATATACTGGAGCCAATGCAGAAGTATGTACCAAAGCGGTAGCAACCCCCCTGGAAAGAGCCATCAACGGCGTACCGGGCATGACCTATATGACCTCTGTTTCCAGTAACAATGGGACTACACTCATACAGGTGTTCTTTGATGTAGGCATTGATCCTGACCTGGCAGCAGTGAATGTACAAAACCGCGTGCAAACCATTATTGACGAGTTGCCGGAAGAGGTGATTAAGGCCGGGGTAACCACTGAGAAAGAAGTAAACAGTATGTTGCTTTACCTCAATATCATCAACGAAGATCCGTCGGTGGGAGAGAAGTTTGTTTACAACTTTGCCGACATTAATGTGTTGCAGGAGTTAAAACGGATAGATGGTGTGGGCTTTTGTGAAATTATGGGCTCCCGTGAATATTCTATGCGGGTGTGGCTTAAGCCAGACCGTATGGCAGCTTACCAGGTATCTACCGATGAAGTAATTGAAGCCATCCGCAGCCAGAATGTAGAGGCAGCTCCAGGTAAAGCAGGCGAAAGCTCTGAAAAAACACCTCAAATGCTGCAATATGTGCTGCGCTATACCGGAAAGTTCTTTGAGCCCGCACAGTACGAAAGTATTGTAATTCGGGCTAATAAAGATGGCTCTATTCTTAAGCTAAAAGATGTAGCAGGCATTGAGTTTGGTTCTATGGACTATAGCATGTCCTCCAAAACCGACGGACGGCCATCTGCTTCTATTATGATTAAACAGCGGCCAGGTTCCAATGCCAGTGAAGTAATAGAAAATGTAAAACTACGGATGGCAGAGCTCAAAAAAAGCTCATTTCCCCCGGGTATGACCTATAACATTGCCTACGATGTGTCGCGTTTCCTGGATGCTTCCATGTATGAGGTTCTACGCACCCTGATAGAGGCATTTGTCTTGGTTTCTCTGGTGGTATTTATCTTCCTGCAAGATTGGCGGTCTACCCTGATTCCGGCGCTTGCTGTTCCGGTAGCCCTTATCGGTACATTTTTCTTCATGGACATGCTCGGCTTCTCTATCAACTTGCTTACCCTCTTTGCCATGGTGCTGGCTATAGGAATTGTGGTAGATAATGCCATCGTGGTGGTAGAAGCCGTGCATTCAAAAATGGAGGAGGAACACTTGTCACCCAGAGAAGCAACGTTTGCCGCCATGAAAGAGATTAGCGGAGCCATTGTTGCCATTACACTTGTGATGTCGGCTGTTTTTGTGCCGGTGGCTTTTATGTCTGGGCCGGTGGGTATATTCTACCGCCAGTTCTCTCTTACCCTGGCTATTGCCATTGTGATTTCCGGGATAAATGCGCTAACCCTTACCCCGGCCTTGTGTGCATTGCTGCTAAAAAACAAACATGGCCAGCAAAGAAAAGGCGTATTGGGCTGGGCATTCGGTAAATTCAATAAAGGGTATGAAGCTGTAGAAAACAAATACCGCAGAACAGTTCATTATTTAGCTGGAAGAAGGCTGGTTACAGTAGGGTTGTTGCTTCTCTTCTTTGCAGCCACCTGGGGAGTAAATGCTATTCTGCCAACTGGTTTTATTCCTACAGAAGACCAGGGGATGATTTATGTAAACGTAACTACGCCCTCTGGTGCAACGGTAGAACGCACGGAAGAAGTACTAGGCAAAATTGAACAGACTGCCCGCCGTATAGATGCTGTAGAAAATGTATCCACTCTGGCCGGGTATAGTCTGCTGACAGAGGCTGCAGGCGCATCTTATGGCATGGGTATGATCAACATGAAGGCCTGGGATGAGCGTACTGTATCTGCAGACGATATTATTGCCCGCCTGCAGGAACAAACCAGATATATCTCTGATGCAAAAATTGAGTTTTTTCCACCTCCAACCGTACCCGGCTTTGGTAATTCTAGTGGGTTTGAACTCCGTTTGCTAGACCGCGGAAGAAGCGGAAAATTACAGGCAACGGCAGAAGTGGCGGATAAATTCACGGAAGCTCTCAAAAGTGCACCAGAAATTAGTAGCGCCTTTACCAGCTTTGATGCCAGCTTTCCACAATACATGATCCATGTAGACCAGGAGATGGCAGCAAAAAAAGGAGTAACTATTGACAATGCCATGAACACCCTACAAACCTTGCTGGGTAGTTATTATGCGTCTAACTTTATCCGCTTTGGCCAGATGTACAAAGTAATGGTGCAAGCAGCACCTGATTACCGGGCCAAGCCAGAAGATGTACTGAACCTATTTGTCAAGAATAAAGACGGAGAGATGGTGCCTTTTTCTACTTTCATCAAACTGGAAAGAGTATATGGCCCCGAACAGCTCACACGCTACAATATGTACACCTCAGCCATGATTAATGGAAGTCCTGCTCCTGGCTACAGTAGTGGCGATGCCATAGAAGCAGTGGAGAGGGTAGCAAAAGAAACCCTGCCCAGAGGATATAGTTACGAATGGTCAGGGATGACCAGGGAGGAAATTTTATCCGGCAATCAAACAATGTATATTTTCATTATCTGCCTGGTGTTCGTCTATTTGCTACTCGCTGCTCAGTACGAAAGCTTCCTCCTGCCACTACCAGTCATTTTATCGTTGCCTACTGGTATTTTTGGCGCTTTTTTGGCATTAAAACTGTTTGGCCTGCAAAATAACATTTATGCCCAGGTGGCACTTGTCATGCTCATTGGTTTGCTTGGCAAAAATGCCATTCTCATTGTTGAGTTTGCCGTGCAACGCAGGCAGGAAGGATACTCTTTGCTGAAAGCAGCCGTAGAAGGAGCAGGAGCCAGGCTACGGCCTATATTAATGACATCTTTTGCCTTTATCGCAGGATTGATTCCTCTATGTATGGCAAGTGGGGCAGGTGCCCTAGGCAACCGCTCTATTGGTACAGCCGCCGCCGGAGGCATGCTGATAGGTACATTGTTTGGCGTAATACTGATCCCTGGCTTATATGTGCTATTTGCCGGTTTAACAGACAAACGCAAATCCAGAACAGCTACCCCATTAACCGAAGAAGAAGTTTCCATTTCCACTCATTAATCAGATTTTATATGCATTCAGATAAATCCAATATATTATACTTATTTCTCATTTGTTTACTTACCCTGGGCGGTTGTAAAGTGTCTGCACCAGTACACCAGCCGGTTGCTGCAAAAATGCCTGATTCTTTTTCTCAAAGAGCAGGTGCCGATTCAGTAAGTATTGGCTATATGTCATGGAAAGAATTTTTTGCAGATCAATACTTGACCAATCTAATAGATACAGCCCTGAGTAATAATCCGGATGTACTAATTGCCATTCAACGGGTAGAGAGGGCTAGGGCAGGTATACTGGCCAGAAAGGGTGCTTTGCTTCCCTCCTTAGATGTGGTAGCCAAAGCCGGTGTAGAAAAGTTTGGAGATTACACTATGAATGGAGTAGGTAATTATGACACCAACTTATCTGAAAATATTAGTGGAGACCGCAGAATTCCTACGCCTACACCTGATTATTTTTTAGGCCTAAGCAGCTCCTGGGAAATTGACATATGGGGCAAATTGAGAAACCAGAAAAAAGCTGCCTATTTGCATTTTCTGGCAAGTGAAAAAGGCAGGTATCTGGTAAAAACAGCCTTAGTAGCACAAGTGGCAAGTGCCTATTATGAACTGCTGGGATTGGATTATGAGTTGGAAATTATCCGGCAGAACATCCAATTGCAGCAAAAAGCTGTAGAGTTGGTAGAAGTGCAAAAAATGGCAGGTAGGGTAACTCAGCTGGCTGTACAACAATTCAGTGCCCAACTGCTCAATACCAAAAGCCTGGAAGCACAGGTACAACAAAAAATTGTAGCTACTACCAATAAATTAAATCTGTTAATGGGTAGATATCCACAGACCATTGCCAGAGGCAACCCTTTAATGGAACAGGCCCTACCCCAGACCATACAAGCGGGTATCCCATCGGGTATGCTTCGCCGTAGGCCGGACATCCGGCAGGCAGAACTATCGCTTGCTGCCAGTAAGGCAGATATAGATGCGGCCAAGGCAGCTTATTTTCCTTCCCTTACTATTTCTCCTTATCTGGGATTTAATTCATTCAATGCAGCTATGCTTTTTAACCCGGCCTCTATTGCTTATGGCTTGCTGGGTGGCTTAACAGCTCCTTTACTTAATAGGAAAAGAGTTAAGTCTGTTTACAATCAAAGGGTATCTGTAAGCAAAGAAGCATTTTACGAGTATCAGAAAGCCATATTAGCAGGATTTAGCGAAACAGTAACAAGCCTGGAAAGCATCGAAAATTACAGACGCGTAACCGAACTGAAAGAGCAGCAAGTAGACGTACTACGCCAGGCAGCCTCTACGGCCAACGACCTGTTTGTGGCCGGATTTGCCACTTACCTGGAAGTAGTAACAGCGCAAAGAAATGTGCTAGAGGCAGAACTTCAGTTAACAGCTACTAAGAAACAGCAATTTTTATCAATAATAGATCTTTACCGGGCACTGGGTGGCGGATGGGAGTGAGATTGCGTGTATTTATTTAAAGCTGTACTACATATTCTAGACAGAAGGCTTGTAGCAAGGTTGCTTATCTAGTAAATTATATAAGATAAATGCTCTCTGGACGCTGAATGCCTTGTTAGAGGGCGTCCAGAAAGTATTTATTTGAAGGATTAATTGGATTAACTTTGAGTAATTGGTTCGTGGTGTGCATGACAAGCCTCTGCACATTTACGGCAGGCTTCAGCGCATTTACGGCAATGGTCAGCTTTGTGTTTGGCGCATTCGTCTCCACACATCCTGCAAATTTCTTCGCAAAGTACCAGGTATTGGTGGGCAATCTTTGAGTCCCGTTGCAATAACCGGGCAGCTTGTGTACAGATATCTGCGCAGTCGCGGTCAAGGGCAATACAGGCAGCCATCATTTTTACATCGTCTTCTTGCAAACAGGCAGTGGCACAAGCTTCGCAAGCGAGGGCACAATCTAGTATGGTCTGAATTAATTCCTGATGATTATGTTTCTGCATAGTAGTACTTGTTTAAGTTAAAAAATGAATGAAAATTAATAATGGTATTCGCTAATTATTGATTGCTCAGTTGATTTTGCGTTAGCTCACTGATAGTCCGATAACTTATTTAGATTCAATAAATAAGGTATACGTACAAAGCAGCCGGAAGGGATCCGATTGAGAATAACATATGTTGTTATTAGCTGTGCAATAAGCCCTAACTTATTGCTCCAGATAATAGTAGAAAATGATTTCCATTTCAAATTCCCAAGCTCAAAATCAGAAGGATTTATTCTTTCAGGCTTTGCGTCAGGTTGGTTAATGTGTTTTCAATTTTTTTAACTGCCTCATCTATTTCAGTATAAGCCGTACTCCAATCTTTTTCTTCTATAGATTTCACCTGCTCTATTCTATTTGTTACGATATTTTTTTCAACTTGTAGATCGTTGATGGCTTGATTCACATTTTCCGTTGCACTTTGATTGGGAGAGTCTTTTGCAATTTTCTTCAGTTCATCTACACGCTTCTCTATTTCCTGGATGCGTTTTTCTAATGCTGTTATTTTGTTTTCTCTGGAATCGGCTGTGAACTCTTTTCTCGTTTCAATAGCCTGTTGGGTTTGCTCTTTAGCCTCTTGTGTTGCTTCCCTGGCTTCTTCTATGTTTTTGTCTACATCTTCTCTGGTTACCGTTTTATTAGTACTACAGCCAATTGTAGCAACGCAAAAAGTACCTATTATAATAGCATGTATCCCTACATTTACTAGTTTATTGAAGTATTTCATTTTTCCGTGGTTTAGTTAAAAATAATACACCTATTATTACCTACGTAAAAATTCAAAAATTAGGTTAAAATTTTAAAAATTATTCGTCTTTTTATCACGTATTGAATTGATAATTGATTGCCTACTTACTTTGGTCTTACTCTGATAAATAGTAAATTTCCATTATATAGCTTGTGTAATAAAGCTGTATAAATAAAACCTTATGGCTTGTTTGCCGTTCATCAAAATGAAAACACTTATGCATTTCTGTATTCATTGCTTGCTTTACAGCATTTAAATCAGCCGTTGAAATTCTGTTCCTGCTAAATCTTTTGTGATGAGAAAAAAACGAATAGAGGCTTCCGTACAAAATCCTGTTTCTGTAGATCAGCAATGGCTTGATCTGGAGAGCCTGACACAGGTAGAGTTTACTTCTGAGCAGATCGCTAATCCCATTGAAAATGCTTTTTCGCCGGATACAGATTCTACCTGGCGAGCCGCAAATCCTGGTAAGCAAACCATTCGCCTGTTGTTTGATCATCCTCAAAATAGTGAATGCATCCGTCTGCTCTTCAGGGAAGAAACTCAAGCCCGCACCCAGGAATTTTTACTGCGTTACTCGGCTGATGGCGGAATAAGTTACCAGGAAATTCTGCGTCAGCAATATACCTTCAGCCCGCCAGATACGTGCCTGCAGGTAGAGGAGTATAGGGTGCAACTACAAGGAATAACCGCTATGGAACTTACCATTATTCCTGATATAAATGGCGGTGGTGCACATGCATCAATGGTTCAGTGGCAAATAGCCTGATCTTTAAAGCTTGCCATTGACTTTCTTTACGTCTGAAAGCATTTTGTTTACTTCTGCTTATGAAAAAAGTCGCCTGTTTTCTACAGATAGTAGTTTTCCTGATTGGAGTAGCGTGTGCCTAACTAGGTACCCAAAGCGTGCAACTTCCCGATGACCTTATCTACCAGAACAGGTTACTGCTTATATTTACTCCCAAACGGGATTTGTCCCTCTATTAACGTGAAGAAGCGATGTTAGTAAAAAATGTAGAAAGGCTTGCCGAAAGGGATGTACAGGTTTACAGGCTTTTTCTCAGGAGTGGATTAAACCCCGAAAATAAAAGGCTCAATTCAGTCCAGGTGCTCAGCCTGTAAAGAAAGCATCAGGTTAAAGAAGATCAATTTATACATGTATTGGTGGGAAAAGACGGGGAAGTAAAATTGCGTAAAGAAGGATTTTTAAGCCCGGAGGAACTGTTTACTTATATTGACACCTTGTATGTAGAGTAGGAAAAAACATTGGCTTATCTGGCGTCCAGTCTATTGAGATGCCAGCAACAGCAACGCATAGAGCGTTACCCCACACAAAAAGGCCCCTGGACTACTTTCCCTGTCTTCGGGAAGTTCCTCTTTCATACTATTTAACACTATACTGCCAGCCAGGAAGGCAAACAAGGTGGTAACAACATGGATATCTACATCTACAACCATGCCCACTAACCAGCCGAATGCAATAGCGCTTGCTAATACCCAGCGCCCGGTATGATCATAGCGATGGTGATGATGTTGCCGTAACCCAAAATCATTGACAGTAAAATGAAGAGCCAGGGCAATGAAATAGAAAATCAAACTTTGTATTGTCTGCTCCTCCCGATGATTGAGCAGATAGCCAATCAAAAAATTATAAATTGAAAACGATACAATGTGTATCCAGAAAACTGATAGCCGATGTTGGGGTTCCTTTTGAGCAGAAGGTTTGTGACTGCCGTATTTTTTTACAAAGCGCTCTAACATATAGAAGAACGTAAACCCTAGTAATGCAAGCAGATAAACATGATGTTCTATAAAAGATAAAGATGCCGGCGTATTCTGGGTAAAAGTTTTCTGGCCTTCGTTAAGCTCAGGAAAAATATGAATAAACACATAGGCTACTGAAACGCCACCTGCCCCCGACAGCCATCTGCTCCGAGGCAACACTTGCAAAAACCGTAATTTACCGGCAAAAATGTGTGTTATAATTAACCCTAGTGCGGCAGCAATCGAATAAAGCAGGTTTTGATTCATATACTAAATACAGCTACTCCTTTTGCACCTTTACAATCAGTAAGTATCTATTCATAAAGGCAAACCCGTTGCAGGTTAAATTTTCAAGCACTATATGAGTTAGGTTTACAGCTTACCATCGCTGTTTACGTTTGAAAGCAGAGAGGGGGTAGAGGGTTTTAATTTCTCGATTACATTTACTTTTCCATTCGTTTCCAGTATCATGGCATCCACCTCTTCAAGGCTGCTTATTCCGTTTTTACGGGCAACAGCTATTAACTCATTTTCTGTAATTCGTTCACTCCGCATGGCTTTCTGCAAGAACTGTCCCTGGAAAAATAGCAGCCTAGGCTCAGACTTAATAAAATTACTGAATGATTTAGAGCGTACAGATAGCCAGGTAACAATATATTGCAAAAATATAAGCACACTGAAAGCCAGAATGCCGTCGCTAAGTGTAACGTCTTTGCTTAATAGCACACTAGCCAGGGTAGAGCCTAGGGCAACAGTTACCACAAAATCGAATGCATTCATTTTGGTAAGGGTGCGTTTCCCTGAAACCCTTAATAAAATAACTAATGAGGCATACGCTAACACACCAATGATTAAGATGCGAACTAAACTTTGCCAGTTATTATAAAAAATACTTTCCATACGATATTACGTTTGTATACTTTCAACCCGCACTGCTGTTAACCGACTGATTAATCACTTCAACCGATAAGTGTTTCTCGTGGTCATAGAGCTTCAACTCCTGTATATTGGCCGGTAAGCCATATCCGTTTGCCAGCAGTACTTTCTTTACTTGCATCATGATGTTTCCTTTCAGCTGCAGAATCCCTTTTTTATAATCGTCTGTTTCTGTCCAGAAGAAAACTTTCAGGTTTACTGTATTGGTAGCCAGTTCATCTACCACTACATACGGCGGATCTTTTTGTAACACACCCTCTACCTGAATGGCGGTGTCTTCTATCAACCGGCTGGCTTCTGCTATATCATCATTGTAATCTATACCAACGATAAAATCTATGCGGATAAGGCCATTGCGGGTATAATTAGTAATGGGGGTAGTAATAATAATGCCATTGGGAATGTACACATCTTTGCTGTCAAAAGTGCGGATATGCGTGGTCCGTAGATCTAAACCCGCCACCTTACCAATGACATCATTAATTTGTACGGTATCATGTACATTAAACGGACGATTGAAAGCCAGGATCAAGCCTGCCAGAAAATTCTGGGCAATATCCTTAAATGCAAAGCCCACAACGACAGCAGAAACACCCGCACCTGCCAGTAAGCCACCGGCTATTCCACTTAATCCTAAAGCCTGGCAAGCCAGTAAAATACCTACAATAACGATGGCCCATTTAGCCACAATGGCAATGTATTCAGCCGTTATCTGGTCATGAGCTTTTCCAGAAAATTTGCTACTCAATAGTCTCCTGATTTTAGTGGATAGAAGAAAGGCGACCACTAAAATAATGAGTGCAAAGAACAGGTTAGGCAATAGAAACAGGAAGCGCTCCCAATAGTCGGTTAATACTTTGGTAAAGTCTGTTATAAAATCACCAGGATGAAAATTTGTTTGCTCTTGCATAAGAATGTGTTGCCAACAACTGGTTTGTTGCTCTACGATAAGGTTGGCTGAAGCATAGGTGTATAAACTATAAACTTGGTTCCGGCAAGGAGGTAGCACTGATTTTTACTTTTAGGAGAGGCTCTTTAAGCATTTTTTTTGCTTTGTAGCTTTAAAAAAGGTTTAAGCTACTGCCTAAACCTTTTTGAGTAAAGAATAGTACACCAATTGTTATAAATTACATGTTCTCTTATAAGTTATCTGCCCGATGAGTATAGCTATCAAAGATCATAGATACTGCTTCGGCAATTTTATTTTTGTCTTTGTTAAACGCATTTCCATCCATTAACCCGGAAGCATATCCCTGCCACACCAATTCGCCGGTTTTTCTGTCTACCAGATGAATCATTACACTGCCTTCTTTTAAGTTTACCGTTTCTGTGGTAGTAAACCGATCGGCTTCCCCAGAACTCCAGTAACCATCACCCAGCCCTTGTAAGCCTTGTACCGTGGTGGCTTTATCAAATACCCTGAAATTTACCACCAGATCAGCGGAAGATGGGTCATGTTTGTATCCCCTTGAATCCATCTCATGTTTGACAGCGTCCCGTATATCAGCTTTTAAAACAAGGTCATTTAGAAAGAAAAATCCTGCATCCAGCTTGTTATCCACCTGGGAGGCAAATGCATAGGTATTGTACTCTTCCATATTAGCATCTGCATTTCCTGCTCCATCTACTTTGTAAGACTTGGTTGAACAAGCCGTAAAGAATAATAACATCATCAATCCTATAAAATTTACTTTTTTCATAATTTCCTCCTGTTTAATTAATTCAACATTTTAAACGTTCTTATTGAAACTGTGCCCGGCGAGCACTAATACCTATGGAAAAAAATGATATGAATCTTGATAGTTTAGTAAGCAACTAGTCTGTTTTAATTTTTTCCTGCTTTCAGATACCTGATGATAGCTCATATACTTCCATAGTGTAATTCGTATTTTCCGAAATAAGCATCAGTTAACAGCCCTAACGTAGCGATTCTGTAGTAAATCTGAAGTTTAAACCCATTTATTCAGACTTTATAAAAAAATTAATTATCGTTCGTTTACAAGCTGCCAAGGCAGATGGAAGAGGATAAACTTATTAGGAGAAAGGCCGTAGAACAGAGGTAGGATATCTTTCTTATATGCGACTGGTAATTTGAAAACAGAAGGATTAAATAGGAAAAACCAACGCCTGCAAGTATGACTTACTTTTATCAAGCTAACTTATGAAAATACTGGTTGTAGAAGACGAAGAAGAGCTGCTAGATTCCATCAGCACCTACCTTACCAAAGAAGGGTATCTTTGTGAACGGGCTTCTACCTATACCACAGCCAATCAAAAAATCATTATGTTCTCGTATGATTGCTGCCTGATAGATATCGGTCTGCCCGATGGCAATGGGTTAAAACTGATAAAGAAGTTAAAGCAGTATCAACCCAATACCGGGAGTATCATTATCTCTGCCCGGCATTCGCTGGATGATAAAGTACAGGGCCTCGATATTGGCGCCGACGACTACCTGACAAAACCTTTTCACTTGCAGGAACTCAATGCCCGCCTGAAATCTGTTTTCAGGCGCAGAATGCAGCAAGGCAATTCGGTAATTTGCTTTGAGGAAATAAAACTTGTTCCCGATACCTTTGAGGCCTATGTACATGAAAAGCTGCTACAACTAACTAAAAAGGAATTTGATCTCTTGCTTTATCTGATCAACAACCGGAACCGGGTTATTCCCAAACAAAATTTAGCCGAACATTTATGGGGAGATTATATAGATGAAGTGGGTTCTTTAGATTTTGTGTACACTCATATTAAGAACCTTCGCAAAAAGATACTTGAAAGTGGAGGAAAAGACTATCTGAAAACGATATATGGAGTAGGGTATAAATTTACAAATGCGTGAGGCTGCTTTATAAACATAGTCGCTATATACTGCTAACAAACTTGCTTATACTCTTGCTGGGCGGAATCTTGTTCTATGTCCTGTTTAACTACATTATCGATAGAAACATCCGTTCAACCCTTTATGAGCGCAGAGACTTTGCCCGGGAAAAACTAGCCTTTTCTGATAGTTTATATGTTTTCCAGAACTTTTCCTACCATATTTTTTCTATCAAACGTCTTCCAAAAGAGTATCCATTTACCGTAACGGAGCAAATCTCAGACACAGCTATTTTCGATCCGCTGCGCAAGGAAGCCTCTCTCTACCGGCAACTTACCTTTACGGATAACCTGCGTGGTCAACCTTTCCAGATTACTGTCCGCCGTCCGCTGATCGATGATTTTGAAATCCTGCGGGGTATTGTAGCCTCCTTATTGGTACTGGCGATGGTGCTGGGCTTAGCCCTGTATTTTTCTAACCGCATCGTTTCAAAAAAACTCTGGCAACCTTTCTATATTACCCTTTCAACATTAAAAGATTATCAGCTGGATGAACGGATCGAGCCTCAGTTTCCAAAAACAAATGTCCGGGAGTTTAATGAACTCATTGAAGCAGTAACCCGGCTGATCGAACGGACACGCAGAGATTATCTCAATTTAAAAGAGTATTCAGAGAACACCACGCATGAGATTCAAACCCCACTGGCTATTATTCAGAGCAAACTGGAACTGCTACAAGAACATGATCTTTCCATAGAACAGCTACAACTGGTAAACGCAGCTAACCTGGCCGTAAGCCGCCTGGCTAGGCTAAAGGAAACCCTTTTGCTACTAGTCCGCATAAAAAATAATCAGTATATAGATGCTCAACCTGTGGAAGTAGCCAAACTTATAGCTTCCCGGCTTGCCTATTTTGAAGAGTTGATGGAAATGAAACAGATCAGGCTAAGCAAACAACTCGATGAGCAGGCTAAATTGTTAATAAATCTGCCAGTAGCTGAAATACTTGTAGACAATCTGATAAGCAATGCCATTAAATATAATATCCCTGGCGGAGAATTAACGCTGGAATTAACAAATACTATGCTGCGTATCCGAAATAACGGAAAGGCCCCCACCAAACCTACTTCCACCTTTTTTAACCGTTTTGTTAAATCAGATTCAAATTCCAGATCACTTGGTTTAGGCTTATCAATTGTCAAAGCCATCTGTGAAACCAATCAACTTAGCGTAGAGTATCATTACCAGGATAATTATCACCAGATTAGTATTTATTTTCCCGGGCAGTAGTATAAAGTAACTGTACTTGCAAAGTCTACTTTGTTCTCTTATTTGTCTAAAGGTGCATAATATACCCCTACTAAATTACACCCAGTTACGCCTCTGCTTACCTATTAAGAAATTTGTCTACAGAGCCCCTGTACATGCCGTCTTGGGCTCAATCAAATACAGATTTGCTACAGAATTATTTCGTATAAATAAAAAGCACGGCTATAAAAGCAGCCGACAAGCATCAGGGTAATGATAATTTTTCACCTGTCGAAAGCAGGTTTTTGGGTAAATCAATAAAAGGGCAAGCCTTTCTTATCCCTTGATTGATTCAATTGTAACCAGATAAAATAGAACAGAGCCATTATTTAACTACCTAACATTATGGAAGTAACTAAAGCAAAGTTAAAAATATTGACGGGAGTAATCGCCGCATTGCTTCTGGTTTCCATAGCTGGAAACATTTACTACTGGGATAAAAGCCGCGATCTTTCAAGCGAAAAAGAAAGGGTAGAGCAAAAAGCAAATGCACTACTGCAGGGGCAGAGCCGTGATTTGAATGAGCTTAGAAAGCAAGTGGAGAAATCCAGTGAAGAGAAAAATGCCTTGACTTTGAAAGCAAAAGAACTGAACGGTTTGCTCACGCAGGTAAACAACGACTTATGGGAGTTACGCACCAGGAAAGCAACTGACGCTAAGAATCTGGAGTTAATGCGTAGCAGCAGTGAATCTAGATTATCAGATCTAAACAGCCGGGCAGACTTGCTGACAGACAAAAATACTTCATTAGCCAGGCAAAATACACAGCTAAACCAGAATGTAGATGTATTACGTGACAGTTTGCAGCAAATTACGAGTGAGTTAACTGCTGACGGCTTTCGCATGATAGCCCTTAAAAGCAATAATAAAGAAACAGCAAAAGCAAAAAAAGTAGCAGTTCTGACTGTTTCATTTGAGGTGCCGGCAGGGTTGGGGTTAAGTGGCCGAAAAGAAGTATATCTGAGCTTAACTGATGCACAAGGCAGTCCGCTAAAACCTTCACTGCGCACCATAACCCTGTTAAGTTCTGAAGAAGAAATACCAGTTCATGCAGTAAAGAGTATTGATTTTAACGGGCAGAAGGAGTCTGTTACCCTTACTGTGTATGATACAGATACTATTAAACCAGGTATGTATAAAGCGGCTATTTATACCGAAGACAAATACCTGGGTTCTGTAGAAGTACAATTCCGCGATAGCTTCTGGTTTTTTTGATATTCTTAATCAGTTTTATAAAGCATATTTCACATACTCATCTAGCCATTTTAACATGTATAGTACAAAACATATATATTAACAAACAACAATTCTTATTCTGGGATTAGCCATAAGCGTATCCTCTTGCAGCGATCATCCTAAACAGCAAGAAGGGGAAGTAGCCATGGATACTACGGCAGGTCAGGATGAACTCTACATTGATACCACCTCCTCCATCAGTTATGACATATCAGGTGAGGTTATTGAGAAAGGATCACCAGACCTGGATACATTAAAATATATAAACCGGGGCGAAAAACCTGAAAATACGTTTAAAGAGAAATAGCTCGAAAAGCAGTAATCGAATTGCAATGGAGTAAGGTAAGAACTGTGTATCAAAAAAAGCTATTTTATGAGCATAAACAACTACAAAAGTAAAGCCCTAGGCTTTTTTATCTTGATCATTTGTTTAGGGACGGTAAGCTTACCAGCGTGCAATTCCAGGCGTGACAATGATCTTAGGCAAGAACACGCCAATACCTACCTGACTGGTGATGAACTGGAAGGATATAAAGCATGGACTAAGGAGCAGGAAGAACATACAAAAATGTATCAGTATTTACTAGCCAAAGCAGATGATAGAATTGATCTATTGAAAGAGCAAATGGATTCGATGAGCGTAGAAAGACAAGCAATAGCCAGGGAGGATATAAATCGCCTGGAGACCCGGCAGGTAGTGCTCGAAAATAAATTGCAGAAACTTAAGCAGGCCAATGAACAAAATTGGGCTGAATTAAAAAAGGATGTAGAAGGGGCAGCAGATTCTTTGAATACCTATATAGAAAACCTGGACAAAAATGTGGAATTTGGAGCCATTTAGTTATGCTAGTCTACAAGAAATAAAATAGTAAGAAAATACTTACTGATTTAAAGTATCTTTCGCTTCCCGCGTATTATTTATACCACACAGTGCAGCCTACTACAACTGGTAAGATGCTATTAAAATCAAGCTATATTCTGAAGAGACAGCTTGATTTTCTTTTACTTTAACAAATTGCCTAAATGAAGAAAACAAGCTTTAAATCTAGAGAAAATGAATAGACAGTTTCAGTTAATTTATCAGAATATTGTCTCTAGTATAGCTTTTTTGCCTGCGATTATTAGCTTACTTTTCTTTTTGCTTTCTATTGGAATGGTATACTTCGACATACCCTTCTCAGAATTCTCCCTTGCCAAAAGTTTGGATGTGTTACTTGTTAAGGGGAATGACAATGCAAGGCATGTATTAAGCGCCCTTATCGGGGGAATTATCTCATTAACTGTGTTTAGTTTTTCCATGGTCATGCTGCTGCTCAACCAGGCATCCTCCAGCTTTACACCCAGAATCATTCCCGGCTTACTCACAGATAAAAAGCACCAGTTTGTCTTAGGCTTTTATATTGGTACCATTATCTATTGTATCATCATTATTTTAAATATTACCCCTGGTGAAGCCAGCCATAACTCTCCTAAGTTTGGTGTATTACTGGCAATGCTGTTTGGAATAGTGTGCCTGTCCTTGTTTATCTATTTTATTCATCTCATCTCCCAGAAAATCCAGGTAGATAATATCATCTCATTAGTCACAGCTAAATCAATTAAATTAATTGAAGCAAATAACCTGAGAAATAGCATGGAACTTGAAGATATAGACACTACACTTTGGTATCCACTAGCAAGCTTCAAAGCTGGTTATTTCAGTAGTCTTCATTCACACAAGCTGGAAAAGATTTGTAAGCATCAGCAGATACAAGTAAAAATGCTGTATCCACTTGGAAGCTATTTACTAGAGGGTACAGTTTTTTGTAGAATAAGCCTTAACATTCACAAAGACAAAGAATTAAAAGACAAATTACTTTCTTGTTTTGAGTTTACCTATGAGCCTTATGGCGAAAGCAATTATCTGCATGGGATAAATCAGCTTTCAGAGATAGCTGTAAAGGCCTTGAGCCCTGGCATTAATGATCCTGGTACGGCTCTTATTGCCTTAGATCATTTAAGTAAAGTATTTTGCTGCTTATATCAACCGGAGCAGAAAATAACTAGCAAGCATACTAAAATGCACCAATTAGTGATTCATCAGGAGTATTCTTTGCAGGAATTACTTTTTCATTTCATTCATCCGATTGGTAATTATGGCAAGAAAGACGCAAAAGTGCAGGCCAGGCTACTGGATTTTTATGGTCGCTTATTGCCTTTGGTTCAGCCTCAGGAGAAGCAGATCATTTACAGTGTAGTGGAAGAAGTAGTAGAAAGTATTGAAGAGAATATTCCTTCTCCCTCACAGGTAGCTATGTTAAAAAATCAGATAAGCAGGTTAAAAACGCCCTAGGTATGGCAGGTATTCTGTCGGGAGTAATGTATGCGCCATTAACAGCCGTCTTTCTTATAGCTGAAATTACTCAGGGGTATAATCTGATTATTCCACTTATGATTGTATCGGCAGTGAGTTATGTCATTGTACGCCGGATAGAAGCGTTCTCTATGGATACCCGAGAGCTGGCCCGCAAAGGCATTTGCTTACCTATAACCGTAATCTAAATATTTTGCGTTCTCTATCTTTGGAAACATTGGTTGAAAAAAATTTTCATCCAATAAGATCATGTTTAAAAAGTAGAGAGGCAGAAATTGCAAGAATGCTAATTGAACAAAAAAGGGAATCAGCTAATAACTTAGTGTGACCAAACAACAAAGT
>NZ_JAUKPO010000033.1 GCF_030503435.1 Rhodocytophaga aerolata | reverse complement strand
ACAACCTCATATTACAACTTTGGAGGCTCTTGGCAAACTTTTGACATGTACTCAGAGATTCGACCTAGTTAACATATCAGCATATTGATTAATTAGCACATATAGTATGTTTCAGCCAAAAAAACAAACTCCCTTGACGAAAGGGGAAGCCTATTTAAAAGCAGCCTCTTTTTGCGCCTATCAGGAACGTTGCCGGCAAGAAGTTCGGGAGAAACTATACACCTACGAACTGCCAGACCAGGAGATAGAGGAAATCCTGGAAAAGCTGGAAACCGAAAAATTCCTGAATGAAGAACGGTTTGCTAAAGCCTTTGCTGGGGGTAAGTTCCGTTTAAAAAAATGGGGCCGGCTAAAAATCCGGCAAGAGTTAAAAATGCGTGGTATACCAGAGGCGTATATCCGCAAGGCAGGGGAAGAAATAAAGGATGAAGAATATATAGAGGTGCTCTACCACTTATTAGAGAAGAAAAAGAATGCCGACCGGTTGAAAAGTACAATAGAAGACAAACAGAAACTGTTGCGTTTTGCGCTCTCTAAAGGCTATGAACAAGACTTAATCTGGGAGGGAATTAACAACTTATTTACAGCCAAGTAGGCATATGGCCAATTAGCGGTTTAACCGCTTCAGGTCTCCGGTTAGTGAATGGCGTAGCAGAACCTTTTTTCCTGAAATCTTTTCCAGCAGGGGCTTAAGAATTTTTTCGGCGTTGGCTTCTGTCTGATCCAGGATACCCATTTTTAAGGCAGAGCTTTGAATCTGTTTTTCGGCAGCTGAAAAAGCATCGTTCACCAGACGAGCCTCATCCATGAAAGCATATTGCACATCATATACTTTGGTCTGGTCGTGATTGATTTTATAGACACAAAGTTCGGCTTTCGGCAAGTAGACAATAATTGTATCACCACTTTCCACCACATCGGTTGCCTGTACTTTGGTCAAGTCTATGCAGCCAATTGCTTCGCCACTAACAATAAGTACAGCCTTGGAATCGGGCATCCAATTTTTCACTTCCTTGTGTTCAACCACATCCTTGAAGTTATATTTTACCAGTTCCAGCTTTCCCATATCTGTAATCTCTTCCAGCACCGTATTGTGTTGCGTTACTACTTGTGGTTCTGCCTTCTCAGATAATTCTGTAAACTTTTGCCAGAAGAAGTACACTCCATAAATGAACAGCCCAAATAAGGTTAGCCGGAAAAAAAAACGGATGAAGCGCATGTCGGATGTTAAACTATAAAATACTGTATCAGCCTCTATAACAAGAACCTCACCAAAATAATTTGTATGAATGTAAATTTGCTAATTGTTGACTATTAGACAACGTTTCCAAAAGCTTTAAATATGTAGTTCATGTTCATTTTGCCGTGAGTTTAATACATTTAAAACAGCTGGGATTTATTAGATTTTTCAATACAAAAGGCTAAGCATACTGCTTAGCCTTTTGTATAAAGTACCGGCTAATTTGTTTATGGACGGTTGTGTATTTCCAGATCTTTGCTGATTGTCAGACGTTCAGTTTCAGAAACTTCCGCAACATCATCCACATCTTTCACAACCAGCGTCAATACGGCAGCCAGAAACATAGATCCGCCCCCTAGTAAGAGCACATACACAGCTTCTCCATTAAACAATTGGGTGAAAAAACCTAAAATGGCAGCGGCTGTAATCTGAGGAATAACAATAAAAAAGTTAAAAATCCCCATATACGTGCCCATTTTACGGGCAGGCAACGAACCAGCCAGTATAGCATACGGCATAGAGAGTATACTTGCCCATGCCAGGCCAACTCCCAGCATGGATACGAGCAATAATGTTGGATTTTGTATCACATAGATGGATGCTAAGCCTAATCCTCCGGCTACCAGACAGATCATATGAACAGTTTTACGGCTCGTTTTACGGGCTAATACCGGAAGCAGGAAAGACATAATGGCGGCAAAGCCATTATACGCAGCAAAACAAACACCTACCCAGTCTGCACCTTCATTATACAATTTAGACGATGTATCACTCGTACCGTAGATATGAGCCGTAACAGCCGCTGTTGTATAGAGCCACATAGCAAATAATGCAAACCAGGAAAAATACTGTACCAGTGCCAGTTGAATCATCGTTTTAGGCATCTTCATGAAATCAGTGAATATTTCTTTTATCCCCTCTGAATCCTGGTGCTCGGTTCCATCGCCATAAAAAGCATTAAACTGTTCTGGCGGATATTCTTTGGTTTTTACCACTGTCCATACTACCGCCAGAATAAATGCCGCGGCCCCTATGTAGAAAGAAAACTCAACAGAGGGAGGGATTTCCCCAGGACCGGCCGTATTGCTGATATTGAACCAGTTGGTCATAATATAGGGTAGGGCAGAAGCTACCACTGCACCGGTACCAATAAAAAAGCTTTGAAGCGCAAAACCCACCGTCCGTTGCTGGGAAGGAAGCATGTCTGCAACGAGTGCCCGGAAGGGTTCCATCGAAACATTGATAGAGGCATCGAGTATCCAAAGCAGGCCCGCTGCTACCCATAAAACGGATGAATTGGGCATAACAATCAAAGCCAGGGAAGCAAGTACAGCACCTACCAGAAAATAGGGTCTTCTGCGGCCTAAGCGGTTCCATGTACGGTCACTCATGTACCCAATAATTGGCTGAATTAGCAAACCGGTGGTAGGCGCAGCAATCCAGAGAATAGGGATATCGTCAATATTGGCACCCAGTGTCTGGAAAATCCGGCTCATATTGGCATTCTGTAAAGCAAAGCCGAACTGGATTCCCAGAAAACCAAAACTCATGTTCCAGATTTGCCAGAAGCTCAACCGTGGTTTTGAAATAAGTGCATTACTCATAAAGTATACGTTTATTTGTTCGATGTATGGGACAGACTTTGGAAAGCGAAGCTAAATTAACCCAATTTTTTTATACTTAACCTATCTGTTGTTCAAATTGTTTAGTGCGTAGAAAGGCTTGCATCTATGCTGTATTTCTGGTATCAATGCGGATTGGTTATTATATAAATTCTACTCACTTGCGGAACTGAACTCCTTAGCCGGGAAGTACAAGTAAAGGTACCTGACTGTGCAGAGCAAGTTTCTGGCTTACACTTTCATGAAAAAGCATGTTGAAAAAACCCCGCTTCCGGCTTATCACAGCAATCAGATCTGCCTGTTGATCGGCAGCAAATTTCCGGATGCTTTCAATCGTATCTTCGCTTCTCACGGCATGCACAGAATAAGTTGTTCTGGTTAATACTTGTTCAATGGCTGTGTTTTTATTTGCCAACAGATCATCCCCCGGAATATCTTCCTCAGAGAGTACCGTTAACAGAAGTATTTCTGCCGATGGCTGCTGAGCTAGTTCTGTAATCAGGGTTAGTATACTGGCATCTATGGGTTCACGGTCTATGGCTAGTACTATTTTGCGGATAGAAGGTAAAGAGACACCTGCCGGCAAAGCCAGTACCGGACAAATTCTTTTACTAATGAGGTCAGTAGTGGTGCTGTTCAACAAAGCTAAGGCATCTGGAATTTCTCCGGCTCCGGATGTACTCATGATAATCAGGTTAGCTCCTGTTTCTTTAGCGGCGGCGGCAATTTCATCTGAAACAACGCCTGTCCTGACCTGATACTCACAGGGAGTCTCACCTGAATATTTTTCGGCTAAGTTAGATAGAGCCTGTTTGGCTTGTGTTTCATCTTCAAAGGCTGCTGAGCCTATAAATTTATCGCGGTCGGCAAAGCTGCGCACCGCATACAGGAATACAATTCTGGCAGATAACAGACGGGCAAATGCTACAGCTATGGGTGCTGACTTTACAGAAGCTTTAGAAAAATCAGTTGGGAAGAGAATAGTTTTCATACTCAAATACTTTAGGTTTATGTAAGGAAACCGATAGAGGATTTCCTGGTCAAATGTGCTAATTTATTTTGGCCAGTAAAGCTTACGGATGGGTTAAGTTTGTGTTAAATTTTATTTGGATTTAGTATAGAACAGGAAGCAAAGCATACAAACTTACGTATCTTTCCGAATTATTAGGCGAAACAGGAACGAATGAACAGAAATCTGACAGATACCTCCAACTTGTTATCTAAGCTTACCTTCCGGAAAGCCTGGAATGGCCTACAGGTTTTGGGCAGTTATTATTTTTCAAAAGTTACTAAAAAAGCCCTACATAAAGGTTTGCCAGTTAGTATTTCCTTCGAGCCTACTACTTCCTGTAATCTTCGCTGCCCGGAATGTCCGAGTGGCCTGCGGTCTTTTACCCGTCCTACAGGTATGCTGGGTGAGCAACTATTTAAACAGACGATAGATGAACTGCATAGTACCTTACTCTACCTCACTTTTTATTTTCAGGGAGAACCCTACCTGCACCCAAAGTTTTTAGAGCTGGTTCAGTATGCGGCCGCAAAAAATATATATACGGCCACTTCTACCAATGCCCATTTTCTGACAGATGCCAATGCCCGCAAGACCGTCGAATCTGGCCTGGACCGCCTGATTATTTCTATCGATGGCACTACCCAGGAAACCTATGAACAGTACCGGATAGGAGGGAAGTTGCACAAAGTACTGGAAGGTACCCGAAATATAGTAAAGTGGAAAAAAGCACTCAATTCTCCTACCCCTCATTTGATCTTTCAGTTTTTGGTAATAAAGCCCAATGAACATCAGCTAGCGGAAGTCCATCAGCTGGCAAAAGAATTAGAGGTAAATGAAGTAGCTCTGAAAACTGCGCAGATTTATGAGTATGAACAAGGTTCTCCGCTGATTCCATCTATAGAAAAATATGCCAGATACAGAAAAGAGGAAGATGGGACTTATAAGATTAAAAACGCCTTAACCGACAGTTGCTGGCGGATGTGGCATTCCTGTGTTATAACCTGGGATGGCCTAGTAGTTCCCTGTTGTTTTGATAAAGATGCCCACCACCGCTTAGGTGACTTGAAACAAAGTACATTTAAAGAATTGTGGCAAAATAAAGCATATGCCGCCTTCCGGCAACAGCTATTAAACTCCAGAAGCCAGATTGACATGTGTAAAAATTGCACCGAAGGCACCCAGGTATGGGCTTGATTCATAGAAAAGCCCTGTAAAGGTTTATACCTAACGGGGAGTATTAAATAAAATGATGCTATTTATACTTTCTGCTTTTGTTCCAGATCAAATAATGCTTTTAGGATTTGTGATATCTGATCAGCTTCCCCTCGTTTGCACGCTGCTTTCAACTCCAGAATGGGCATTTTTAAAATTTTCTGGATAATGTTTTTCGTCACCAGATCTATTTTTTTGCTCTCTTCTGCTGTAAAGGACTTGGCATAGCGGTTAATTTCCTGCTGTCTGATCTGATCAAGTGTTTCTTTGAATTTGTTGATCACAGGTGAAATCACCATCTCTTTAGACCAGTCGGTAAACTCGGCAATAGCTTCTTCTATTATTTCTTTTACCTGCGGGATGGCTGCTTTGCGCTTCTCTAAAGCTTCGGAAGCTTTATTTTTTATGTTGTCGATATTATAAAGTAATACACCAGGTATTTCCTCTACAGATTCTTCTATACTCCGGGGCATCGATAAATCAATAAACCCTTTGTAGTGAGCAATAGAAATTGTTTGCAGATAAGACTTGAGTAGGAAAGGTTGCAGCCCAGGAATGGCAGAAATAATAACATCTGCTTCTTGTACCTGCTCGGCGGCCTGTTGCCAGTCTATTACCTCTACAGCATATTCTTTAGCCAGGGCAATGGCTTTTTCTGCTGTCCGGTTTGCAATTTTTACTTGGGCAAATTCGGCTTTGCAAAGGTTCTTACATACATCTGTTCCAATTTCGCCAAGTCCCAGAATCAGCACTACCGGATTGGCAGTATCGGCTGTTAATTCTTTTACCAATTCTACGGTGGCATACGACACAGATGCTGCGCCATCGCGGAAGCAGGTTTCCTGTACTACCTTTTTGTTGGTGAAGAAGATCGTGTGCATTAAGCGATGTAGAAACGGACCCGCCATGCCCTCATCGGCTGAATATTGGTACGCCCGCTTTACCTGATTGGAAATTTGCAAATCGCCCACCACCTGTGATTCCAAACCAAGCGATACATTGAACAAATGCCGGAGAGCTTCCCTGGAAGAATTAATTATAGTGAAAAATGGGAAAATAGTACTGGCATCCATAATACCTTTTTCCAGGGCAATCAATGAAATAATCTGGCTAGAGAAATCTTGATCTGCCTGATAATATACTTCTGTACGGTTGCAGGTAGATAGTACCAGAATATCTGTACTGGGTATATAATTCTTAAAAAGCGTGAGTAATCGCTTGCATTCACTCTCATTCAAAGCTACTGATTCTCTGATATGAATAGGTGCAGTTTTATAGGATAGACTTACGGCTTTAAAGGAAAAATTCATGTTGGGTTATGTGTTTGACTTTACAAAAGTAGCTACTACTCCTGGGTAAAAAGATGATAAAAATCAGTTTTCCGGATGATCTCTTTCGTAGAACAAACAATAATACCCACAGGTTTCTTATAGGTAAAGTTTAAGCTTGCATCTAAGGTCAGCTATATGCTAGCCGGATCATTAATGTAGACCTTTACTTAAAGTATGATGAACCTTGCTGCTACTCCAGGCTGAATTCTGAAATAGACGGTTGGCGGTCTAATACCTTTTTTGTCCGCCAAAGCAGGAACATTGTTAGCAGAAAACTAAGGCCAGCCAGGGAATAGTAGAAGACGTCATTCATTAGAAGGTTTCTCCACATCATTAATTGTGTATGCTGTAATGGTTTGGCCCACACTATATACACAATGTGTTGCAATTCAGCCAATACGAGCACCAGGTAGGATGGAAGCAAAGAATTGGTCCGGTAGAATAGCCAGCCACAGAAAAAACCAGAAATAAGCAAGTGCAGGAAGCTATACGGATTAAACAAGCTAATGGCGAAAAACAGACCGGAAAAGAAAATTGCCTGAGTTGGTGTATATTTTCTGAGCATTCCTTTCAGCATAATACCCCTGAATAATACTTCAGATAGAAGGGGCCATAGAAAAATTAAGGGTAAAAAGACAAAAATAGAGGACTCCGCGTATTGTGCCAGCCGACGGTTTGTTAAAGCATTCAATGCATCGGAACGAGGAATGAAAGATTCTAATCCTTGCATCCAAATACCCCCTAGAAAAATGATGGGAATTATGTAAAAAAGTATAGAAGCTGGAAAAGGATTGATGGAGAATATATCTAGTTTAGCAAAACTTCGCTCCTTCAACTCATGTCTGGCCATAGCGATTACTAGCAACAAGCATATGCAGATCTGAAGGCTTTGAATTAAAATAATATAGGTACCAAGGCTAGCTTCATGAAACCCGATGATAGGATTTACAATCAGGCTCGTCATTGCTATAAGGATGAAAAGCAGCAGCACTAAACCTGCTGATTGCAAAATGTTGGGATAGTAAATTTTTGTTCCACCTACTAGCGCTTGCGTTCTTTCCTGCACCTTTTCTAATTCATATTGCTGAAAGTTGCTCATCACCAGAGCAAATGCCAGTTCAAAGCTATCACCTGAAGCCATATGATCTTCTACGGCAGAGCAAATATGGTCTAACAAGTCATCTTCCAGATCAGGATGGGAAATGCCCCGTTGGGTAATTTCTGTCCGGATAAGTTTAGTTTGCTCTTTAGTCAGGTGTGCCATAGGAAGTAAAAGTTTGAAGATTTGGTTTGTCTGCTATAAATAGTTGCATGGTTTTTAAATACTCTCCCAGTTCCGTTATTTTTTCTTTGGCCTTGCTATTGCCTTGTGGGGTAAGGGAATAATAAATGCGTACTCTTTCTCCAATATTTACTTTCTCGGTGGTGAGCTCACCATCAGCTTTCAGTTTGTGGAGGATCGGGTAAATAGCCGCTTCGGTAACAGAAATTTTACCACCGGTTAGCTGCTTTATAGCCTGTGTTATTTGATACCCATACATTTTGTCGTGGTCTGACAAAAGTTTTAGAATAATGGTTAGCAAACTACCTTTAATGAGTTCTTTCGGATACATAAATTCAATATATATAAGATTCTGATATATGTCAATCTTTTATATAATTTTTTTGTATAATGGAGGGATACTTAGTAGTTGAAGCATGTTAGCTATCTTATACCTATGATGGTTAAGCAACAAAAAGGGCACATGGGGAGTAGAAATAAACAACTCAAGAATACGATAAGTAACTTAGAAGGCATTCGGTAAATGACTAATCACAGAAACAATGGATGGAACCAGGCGAATAAATATAAAACCAGGACTACTGGTAAGCATCGTACTTAAACAGGATCAACGGACCAATACCTTAACAGAAGGAATTGTAAAAGATATTCTGACAAATTCTCCTGTGCATCCGCATGGAATAAAAGTCCGGCTGGAGGATGGTCAGGTAGGACGGGTGAAGAAAATTATGGAAGAGTAAATAGGGTAATCAGTTTAACATTCTGGCCAGCTGGGCAATGGCCCGCTGGTTGCGAAAGTCATAAATTGCCATAGACAAACTGGTTTTTTCCCGTTCTGTTAAATGCCAGCTCAACGATACTCTTTCTACTACTTTGCCATTTGTTTTTTGTTTGGGCAGGATATTTCCAAAATTAATGGTTTGGTAAGGGGTATAGATGAGTTCTGCCCTGGTGATTTTTCCGTTGAACCAGCTATGGGCAAAATCCAGACTATTATCATTGGTGATATCCTGCAAGTGGCTCCAGTTCTGATATAAACTACCAATCGGCGTTACTACTTTTTCAAAAAGGGACTGATCCGTATTCTTTTCAATAGGCGCATCTTTAGGGGTATCGCGGATAGAAAGAAAAATAACACCAGACGTATTTGTGCTGATCCAATCGCGGAAAATGTGCAGGAACCGTACGGCATCACTCACCCCAAAATTATCTGATAAGCCGGCATCCATTACTTCCATAACTGGGGAACTGGGTAAAGCAATGTTGGGAGTAATATACGGGAAGGTAGCATTCATCCGTAATGCACTGAGAAACCGTAATTTGGAAGCATCCTGGTATTCGAACAACCGCATAAACTCCACACCTTTTAATTTCTGTTGAAGAAGCGGAATATTTTCATTGACAGACCGGTTCATATAGGAAACCGGCTGAGAGGAGATATATAATTTGCGGCCGTCGTTTACAATGGTTGGGGCCATAAGCAGCATGGGAATTTTCGCCAGCCTTTCTGGTTCCCGGTAGTCAGCCATTGCTTTATCTAAAATTCCTCCGGTATTATGGTTCAGTTGTCTCTCAAAAGCATAGCCCCGGTCTTTATAATAGGTATAGCCCTGGTAAGAAAAGGTCTGGTATTTAAAGAACAGGTCACTCACTACCAGGTTAAAGGCAATGGCATTCAGATTGTCTTTAGAAATATTAGCTAAATACTGATCATTGTACCGGTTAATGCTGCTATCTTGCTGCTGGCGAAGGTATAGTTCCCGGTAATAACTTGCCCCAACCAACCCTCCGGAAGCCCCTGTCATTAACATCGTATGCTGCATAAGCTTGCCGTTTAACAGGCTATCTACCGTTTGCAAAGACCGCATTGTCCATACGGCTGCCCGCTGACCGCCTCCACTGGTGCAGATAAAAATCATTTTTGGTTTAGCGCCTTTTGGGAATTTGCTTTTCCACCTCTCCAAAATAGCAATGGTTGAATCGGCATCTTGTTTAAAATTCTCATGGTTACTTAAATGCCGCAAATTGTTGAGAGAATAATCTGCCTTCTGTGTAATATAGTTTAACCCAAAGGCTTCATATTCTGTCTGGATGAGATCTTTTTTTACCAGTAAATTAAAAAGTAGCAGCAAGCCCAGAAAAGCCGTTACCGACCATCGGTTAAGCCAGAAAGAAATAGCTCCGGCAAGTAGGGTGGCCAGCGTGAAAAACAATAATATACTGGCACCTGCCGGAATCTGAAACCCTGGTTTATCGCGGAAAATACCTAAGCTGATGATCAGCGCGAACACAAAACACTGAATAATAAATGCATTCAGGTGGTTTTGCCGCAATACTTTTAAAGCAGCAGATAAATCAATCAGGTCATTATTGGCTGGCTGAAAGCGGAGCCTGGACGTGAAAAAATAATCAACCCGGATACGGTTGCGCCTTACCTGGTCTACTTTTTTCAGGACATTGGTACGGCTGATCTTCCTTTTTCTAGTAAGTTGTTGGTTAACATTTCCTGCCAGTATCTTAAATATATCTTTGTTGGTGCTGATAAAGTAATAAAATAAGGCGGCTACGGTAAGCGTATAACCTAATACAAGTCCGGAAGCTTCCAAAAGAATAGGCCCCGGATTTTCAAACTCATTAGCTAGCTGGAACCGGACAAAGCATACCAGATACGTGATTAAAAACGAAATAGGCAAGACACTGTTGTTTACACAGAACTTTGTAAAAGGGTTAGATTCATTTCCCAAAAAGCCAAAGCGGTGTGCATCTAAGATATAGCAGGCAATATGAAAGGCCATACTGAAGGCACCCAGGGATAGGCCTAAAATAAAGAGTCCTTGAAAACCAACCTGGTGATTATATTCCGGATCTAAAAACAAGAAAGGAACGCCAAAGATGGTTCCGATTTGTTGAAGCACTATACTAAAAAGGATAGCCCAGAAAAAAAGCAACCACAGGTTTTTTTTACCATGCAACAGCAGTAATTGTACAGGAAAAGAATACCAGAATTTTTGCCACATGGCTTGTTTCGCGAATCAGCTACAAAATACTATAATTTTTTTGAGTTGATATGTTCATAAATCAAGCCAAAGTTACATGTTGATTATCTGCCGGAAGGTAAGAAGTAGTTTTTAGAAAAGAGGGCGAAGGAAGGAATATAGTTGATTTGTGCTGAGAGAATTAAACACTACCTGTTGCCACAAAAAAGAAAACTCCACCTCTTCGGGTTTGGCTAGTAAACTCATAATAAGTCAACTACGCCACCATTTGTATGGATACATGCAACAAGAACATTCGCAACAATACTCTATACATCATCCGTTGGCAGTAAATCCATAAACCAGAACCCAGTAACCGGAGGCTGAGCATCTGTATCCGTCTTTAAACCAGGATAAGTCCGGTAAATTGTTTCACCCAGTGAAAAAGAAACAGGCTTTTGAAAGATAGGGCCGTCATATACAAAAGAATGATATTCGCCATTCTCCCCACAAATGTCTACCGTATCTGGCAGATCTTGAATAAATGATCGGTCAATAATCCGGCCTACAAAAGATTGATCCAGGTACTGATTATTGACACACACCACAATAGCTTTAAAGCCTAGGTCCAGAAATTCTTGCATCACTTTTGAAGTAGGTATCTTCCATAGCGGAAATTCGGCTTTCCAGTTAGCTTTGGCTAGTTGAGATTCGCGGTAAGCTCTTAAATCTTCCAGAAAAATGTCACCGAAAACAGAAAGCCGAATATTTTTTTCTTCAAAAAACCGAAGGGTAGCCTTTACTTCCTGCTCATATATTTCCATACTGGGCATCTCCGGTAGTAAAAGCAGATGCAGCGGTATACCAATATGTTGTGCCTGCTGCTGCAAAAGTTCCGTTCGAACACCATGCATCGATACCCTGTTGTACTGTTTATTTACAGAGGTAAGCAAATACTGTACGTCAACCTTTTTTTGTTGTAATATGGTATACAAAGCCAAC
This sequence comes from Rhodocytophaga aerolata, assembly GCF_030503435.1. Taxonomy (GTDB): domain Bacteria; phylum Bacteroidota; class Bacteroidia; order Cytophagales; family 172606-1; genus Rhodocytophaga; species Rhodocytophaga aerolata. The sequence continues at coordinate 60,353 of NZ_JAUKPO010000033.1, read as the reverse complement.
GCTGAGTCTTTCCCTCCAGACCAGTTAAATAGAGCTTGCTGCATGAAAAGTGATAGTTTACGTGTATAGGTGAAGAATTAACTTGATGACAATAAAAATAAATGTTTTGAAAATGTGGCTAATGGCCTGTAATTTACATAGTCTGTAAGTAATTTTATTACTATTTTTGCAAATCAAAATTTAGAACACTTATCCGGTTGAATGGAAAATATTAGGAACTTCTGCATTATTGCACACATTGATCATGGCAAAAGCACTCTCGCCGATCGTTTACTGGAATTTACCCAGACTGTGAAGAAACGCGACATGCAGGCACAACTATTAGACGACATGGATCTGGAACGCGAGCGAGGCATTACCATTAAAAGCCACGCCATCCAGATGGATTATGTCTATAAAGACAAAAAATATGTACTGAATCTGATCGATACACCCGGGCATGTTGACTTTTCGTATGAAGTATCCCGTTCTATAGCCGCTTGCGAAGGAGCTTTATTAATTGTGGATGCAGCCCAAGGTATTGAAGCACAAACGATATCTAATCTTTATTTAGCCCTTGGCCAAGATCTGGAAATTATACCGGTATTGAATAAAATAGACCTGCCGGGAGCCATGATTGAAGAAGTTTCTGACCAGATTGTAGACTTGATCGGTTGCAAACGGGAAGAAATTATTCATGCCAGTGGTAAGGAAGGTATTGGCATTGGCGACATTCTGGCTGCTATCGTTGAGCGCATTCCGGCTCCAGAAGGTGATCCTAAAGGCGAATTGCAGGCCCTTATTTTTGACTCTGTATTTAATTCGTTCCGCGGTATTGAGGTTATTTTCCGGGTATACAACGGCCAGATTAATAAAGGCGACAAGATCAAATTTATGAACACTGGCAAGCAATATGAAGCCGATGAAGTAGGGGTGTTGCGCCTGGATAAAGAACCCAGACCCTATATTTCTGCCGGGGATGTAGGCTATATTATTTCCGGTATTAAAGAAGCTAGAGAGGTAAAAGTAGGAGATACGCTTACGCATGTTGATCGGCCGGCCAAAGAAGCTATCAGGGGTTTTGAAGATGTAAAACCAATGGTATTTGCCGGTATATATCCTGTGGAAACCAGTGAATTTGAGGAGCTTAGGGCTTCTATGGAAAAGCTTCAGTTGAATGATGCATCTCTGGTTTGGGAACCAGAAACATCTGCTGCGCTGGGCTTCGGATTCCGGTGTGGTTTCCTGGGTATGTTGCATATGGAGATTGTGCAGGAGCGGTTGGAACGTGAATTTGACATGACGGTTATCACCACCGTTCCGTCGGTACAATTCCATTGTTACACCACTCGTGGAGAAATGGTAAAAATCAGTGCACCGTCCGAAATGCCTGACCCCAGTTTAATTGATTATATTGAAGAGCCATATATTAAAGCCCAGATTATCAGTAAATCAGAATATGTAGGGAGCATCATTGCTCTTTGTATGGATAAGCGGGGCATTATTAAAAATCAGATTTACCTCACTTCCGACAGGGTAGAATTAAGCTTTGACTTGCCTTTATCCGAAATTGTATTTGATTTCTTCGACCGGTTAAAAACCATTTCCAGAGGATATGCTTCGCTGGATTATGAACTAATAGGTTTCCGCGAATCAACCATGGTAAAGCTGGATATCATGCTCAATGGAGAGAAGGTAGATGCCCTGTCAGCTATTGTACATCGGGATAAAGCATACGACTGGGGTAAACGCTTATGCGAGAAACTACGTGAATTATTGCCTCGCCAGATGTTTGAAATAGCTATTCAGGCAGCTATTGGTCAGAAAATTATTGCCAGAGAAACTGTAAAAGCGATGCGCAAAAACGTATTGGCTAAGTGTTATGGTGGGGATATTTCACGGAAGCGTAAACTGTTGGAAAAGCAGAAAAAAGGGAAAAAACGCATGCGCCAGGTGGGTAACGTAGAAATTCCGCAAGAGGCCTTCATGGCTGTTTTGAAGTTAGAATCATAAGCAAGCCTTTTCTTCGTTGCTAAGAAATATAAAAATCAAAGCCCTGACACTTAGAGTCAGGGCTTTGATTTTTATAAAATGAACGGTGCTTAACTGGCATTACGCAACTTGTGCTTTAACCGTGCCTTCCGCAGGACCTACATACTTCACATCGTCAGAAAATCCGAGATACGGAACATAGATAAAGCTTAAAAATATAGCTGCCATATAATTACCTGTCCCAGGTTTACCAAACGATTTGCACAGGCCAGTCATCATCGTGATGAATACATAGATGTTGACTAAAGGAATAAATAGCAAAATAATATGCCATAAGGGTTTTCCAATGATCTCAAACCAAACCACTAGATTATAAAACGGTATAATGGATGCCCAACCTGGTTTGTTGGCTTTCTCATAAAGTTTCCAGTAACCGGCAAATGTTGCCACAATCATGGCGATGTACAAAAGAACAATGATCATAAAAGGGATTGTTTATTGTTTATAAAAGTTTACGAATGAGTTAAAAATAATTTAGTGAGCCAACCCGGCAAATTTTATAACTTTGCCTCCTTATTCAGACAAGACATATTTAGCTAGATACATGACAAAAATCTTAGACGGCAAGCAGATTTCTCTACAAATCCGGCAGGAAATTGCAGAAGAAGTAAAACGGATGAAGCAAAATGGCCAAAGGGCTCCGCACCTGGTAGCCGTTCTCGTTGGCAACGATGGAGCCAGCGAAACATATGTAAACCACAAAGTAAAAGATTGTGAGGAGGTTGGCTTCCGGTCGTCCCTGTACCGCTACGAGGCATCTATTTCTGAAGACGAACTGCTGCAAATTGTGGATGCCATAAACCAGGATGCGGAAGTAGATGGACTAATTGTACAACTGCCTCTTCCTAAGCACATTTCTGTAGATAAAATAATTGCCAAAATATTACCTGAAAAAGATGTGGATGGTTTTCACCCGGTTAACTTGGGCCGGATGGTGAAAGGATGGCCTGCCTATATGCCAGCAACCCCTAATGGCATTGTTGAATTGATTAGAAGAAATAGTATTGACACGGCTGGCAAACATTGTGTAGTGATTGGGCGAAGCCAGATTGTAGGATTACCGATCAGTATACTCATGGGGCGCAACGGTTATCCCGGCAACTGTACAGTTACTTTATGTCATAGTAAAACAAATGATATACCCGCCGTAACCAGGCAGGCAGATATACTGATTGCTGCCATTGGCATACCAGGTTTTGTAAAAGGTGATATGGTGAAACAAGGGGCAGTTGTTATAGATGTAGGAACTACCCGTGTCACAGATGCCACAAAAAAAGCCGGTTTTAGTTTAAAGGGGGATGTTTTATACGATGAAGTTTTCGACAAATGCAGCTATATAACCCCAGTACCCGGAGGTGTTGGCCCTATGACCAGAGCATCTTTACTTCAGAATACCTTATTGGCTGCACAAAAGAAGGTGTATGTATGAGGAATGATTAGTGACGAATGAATAATTTTAATTCTTACTCATTCGTCAGTATTCAACAGGAAACTCTGTTGATTTTTAATTCTTGAGAAGGAATTTTTACTAGTTAATTTTATGTTCCAATATAAGTGAATAGCATACATAATCCATTGACCAATTCAATTCTAGTACCTACGCAAGCGACAACCTTGCCTTTAATGGAGGCTTTCTATACCATTCAAGGGGAGGGGTTCTATCAGGGAAATGCCGCCTATTTTATCAGGTTAGGTGGCTGTGATGTAGGGTGCCATTGGTGTGATGTAAAAGAATCGTGGGATATGGATGCACACCCCAAAGTAGAAATAAAGCAAATTGTGGAGGAAGCAGCGAAGTATCCTGGGCGTATGGCTGTCGTAACTGGCGGAGAACCACTTATGCACAACCTGGATTTGCTTTGCGAAACCTTGCATACCTATGGTTTCCGAAACAATATTGAAACCTCTGGTGCGTATCCGCTTTCCGGCAAATGGGACTGGATTTGTTTTTCACCTAAAAAATTCAAAGTTCCTCATCAGGGAATTTATGCCCAAGCTCATGAGTTGAAGGTAATTATCTATAACAAAAGTGATTTTGCCTGGGCTGAAGATTTTGCTGACCGGATGAATCCGGCATGTAAGCTTTTTCTGCAACCCGAATGGAGCCGTTCTAAAGAAATGCTTCCTCTGATTGTGGAGTACATCAAAAGCAACCCGAAATGGGAGGTATCTTTGCAGATACATAAGTATATGAATATTCCTTAGTTGTATATTTATAAATGGGTAGTTAGCAAAACTATCTTTTTATTAGCCATTCAGCATGCACAAAAAATATCTTCTTTATCTATGCCTTAGCTGGATACTTTATATTCCGGTTTTCGCCCAGAACACTTCACCAGCTATTTCTGACAAAGCCCGCAAATACTACGAACAGGCCGAACCCTTGATGCTTGCCCGCAAATTCGATCAGGCCATTGCCGTATTAAACAAGGCTGTAGAAAAAGAACCAGCGTATGCAGAAGCATACTACCGGCTTGGAAATATTCACGAACTGTTACAGAATGATACCAAGGCGCAGGAAAATTATGCCAGGAGTGTAGAACTAAAACCCAATCATAAACCGTTTATAGCTGCTTATTATGCCTTGGGGAACATTGCCCTGCGCAAAGGTGAGTATGAACAGGCCAAAAATTATTATGAAAGTTTTATAGAATTGAAACCTGCCCGCCCTGCCCAATTTGCCGAAGCCAGGCGTAATTTAGCTAACTGCCTTTTTGCCTTGGAAGCCAAAAAACATCCGTTGCCATTCAGTCCCAAACCTTTGAGCAAAACAGTCAATAAGTTTGCTTTGCAATATTTTCCTGTACTTACGGCTGATCAACAAACCTTGATCTTTACGGCCCGCGACACACTGGCTACCAACGATGACGAAAATTTGTATGTAAGCTACCTGAAAAATGGCGAGTGGACTTCACCTGTTTCTTTATCTACTGGTATAAATACGCCTGAAAATGAAGGCACTTGCAGTATTTCAGCCGATGGACGTACGCTTGTTTTTACCTCTTGCAAAGGTCGGGAAAGTTTTGGTAGCTGCGATCTGTTTGTTACCTATAAAGTAGGGGATGACTGGAGTATGCCTATTAATTTGGGCGGAAAAGTTAATACCTCTTCCTGGGAATCGCAGCCTTCTCTGTCGGCTGATGGACGGACGCTGTATTTTACTTCTGACAGGCGTGGAGGCTATGGAAAACGGGATATCTGGATGAGTCAGATGGGCGAAGATGGAGTTTGGGGCGTAGCGGCTAACCTGGGTACGGAAGTAAATACCCCGGATGATGATTTGTCTCCCTTTATCCATGTGAATGGTGCGACATTATTCTTCTCCTCTAAAGGACATCTGGGGCTTGGAGGGTTTGATTTATTTGCCACAGAAAGAACAGGCCAAAATACCTGGGCCAGGCCAAAAAATCTTGGCTTTCCTATTAATACACATGATGACCAGGTATCTTTATTTGTCACTGCCGATGGAAAAAAAGGCTATTATTCCCACGAAGAAAAACGGGGAAGACAATACCTGAGCAGTATTCTGCATGAATTTGACATTCCTGAGCAGATTGCCGTAGCCCATACCAGTAATTATCTGAAAGGTACGGTGTATGATGCCAAAACCAAGCAACGCATAGGAGCTAAAATTGAGTTATTCAACTTGAATACCGGTAATATGGATGCGCTCATGCAGGCTGACCGTAAAACCGGCGAATACCTGACTGTACTCACGCAGGGCTCCTCTTATGCATTGTATGTAAATAAAGAAGGCTATTTATTTAAAAGCCTGTATTTTGATGTAAACCAGAAGAAGGAATTTGAGCCATTGGTGTTAGATGTATACTTAGAGCCTGTCAGGTCAGGAGCAAAAGATATCTTAAATAACCTGTTCTTTGCCACCGGGGAGTACAAGCTGGAAGATAAATCTAAAACGGAACTGGACAAGCTGGTGAAATTCCTGAACGAAAACAAAACCCTTCGTATGGAAATATCCGGCCATACGGATGATGTAGGAAAAGATGCCGATAATATGGAGCTTTCTAAAAAAAGGGCTAAGAGTGTATATGATTATTTAGTAAGTGCCGGCATCCAGGAGAGCCGGCTTACCTTTGCGGGTTATGGCGAAACACAATTTGTAGCGCCCAATACATCAGATAAAAACAGGCAGCTCAATCGAAGAATCGAATTTAAAGTGCTGTAAGGGCTTTTATCTGCGGATCTTATTAAAAATCCAGAATACAAGCAGAATTACCAGTACAAGGCCGATAAGCCCTGTCCACATGCCGGCTTCAAAAATACCTCCTACCACATCGCAACTTGTCAGAGAAAAGGTAAGGAGAAAAGCAAGCAGAAAATTTATTAATAAGTTATTGTATTTCATGTTTTTGCAAGTTTGAGTTAAATAAATAAGAATACGGTTTCTTACGCAGAATCCTGTAATAAGTTTATTTCCCATCATCGAGTAAAAGGCCTTAAGAAGGAAACAACCTTAGTTTTTAGTATATTTATTCCCAATTCTGAAGACATGAAAAAACACATTCTCTATGCAGGCTTGCTCCTTTCTATTGACTTAAACGCACAATCAGTTTCCAGTGGACTTGATGCTCAAACTAATATAGATGCGCTTGGTACAGACAATCTGAATGGGATGGTCAGGAAATTCGATACACGTTATGAAGGGGTTAGAGGAACACCTTACCTGGTCAATTACTGGAATAATGGCACAATTGTGTTAAAAGGCGGCAAAAAGCTATCCGAAGTTCCTGTAAAAGTCGACTTGTTTGGTTACGAAATTATTTCCAAACGTGTGTCTGGCGATTCTATTATTGTAAAGGCTGCTACCATTGATAAAGTTATGCTAACAGATGTTTTAACCGGGCAAGTACATACCTTTAAAAAATGGGCAGATTTAGGAATGGCAAAAGCCGGCTATGCTGATATCATGTATGATGGGAAATATCTGCTAATAGCCGACCGCAAAAAAACACTAGTCAAAGCTAATTATCAGGGTGGCTATAGTGCTAATCGGCCCTACGATGAATTTATTGACGAGGTGAGTTTTTTTGTGAAAAAGCCAGACCAGAATCTGGAAAAAATAAAGCTTAGCAGAAAAGCTATTCTGGAAGTATTTCCAGACCATCAGGCTGAACTTAAATCATTTATCTCCAAAAATCAGATTGATTTCCGTGAAGTGAGCCAGGTAATAAAAATCTTCCATTTTTACGATACCTTGTAACCATCACTTGATGGTAAATAAAAAAGCTTGCTTCATAAGGCAAGCTTTTTTATTTATTGTGAGTTGTAATCTGTCTTTTCTGCCCATCGGTTATTTCCAATAAAGACAATGGTTTATACCCATTAATTAAATATTAACACATTAAAAATTCAGCTATAGTGCCATTAGATGCATAATCGTATTTAAGAGATAAAAGAAATGAGTAAATTTTTTTTGTAAATACTTTCCATTTGTTTGTTGTATTCAAATAGAGTGATATATTTGCTAAAATTTAATTGAAAATGATAAATCAGATACACAATACTGCATGGTGGTGGCGCATTACGGAACCCGTGGTGTGAACTTGCCTATTGTGTAAATCAATATAACAAAAGAGAGGCTTGCTGTTCACACAGTGAGCCTTTTTTGTTCCTGAATTTTTATGTCTTACACCAGTTTTTCAATAACATACCTCTACCACCCAATTAGCATATATAAACCTGTACCAATCCTATGGCGTTTACTCTGAAAACAACCTATAAAAAATTACTGGCCGATACAGTAACTCCTGTAAGCATTTATCTGAAACTAAGAGACAAGTTTATCAATAGCATTTTATTGGAAAGTTCCGATTATCATGGCAACGAAAATAGCTATTCATACATTTGTTGCCAGCCTATTGCCCGCTTCGAACTTTCCGATCATACCCTAACTCAGCAATTTCCGGATGGTAGCCTTGTAAAACAAGCCGTTACAGAAAGACACCAAGTTGTGGCAGCATTAGAAAATTTCTGTAAGCAGTTTCATACCGAAGAGCATCGTTTCCCCTTCATAAACAATGGTATATTTGGGTACATAGCCTACAATTCCGTACAGTTTTTTGAAGATATCGAGTTAAGAGATCGCAAAACAGAGGAGAATGCCATACCAGACATGATTTATCAGGTATTTAAGTATGTGATGGTTATTAATCACTTTAAGAACGAACTTTACATATTTGAACATGCGCCCGAATCCAGTCAGGTAGAGGCAAGTACCGAAGGAATAGACTACATCATCTCTCTTATACAAAATAAGAATTTTCCTTCCTACACGTTTCATCTCCAGGACGAAGAAACTACAAACCTGACTGATCAAGAATTTTTAGATGTTATTGCTTCCGGAAAATACCATTGTCAGGTTGGCGATGTATTCCAGATTGTACTTTCCCGCCGCTTTTCCAGAAAATTCACTGGTGATGAGTTTAATGTATACCGGGCACTGCGGTCTGTCAATCCCTCTCCTTACCTGTTTTACTTTGATTTTGGCAGTTTTAAAATATTTGGTTCCTCACCGGAAGCACAGATTACCATACAAAACCGGAAAGCCACCATTTATCCAATTGCCGGTACTTTCCGCCGCACAGGCAATGATGTGGAAGATGCTGAACTAGCCCAGAAACTATACGACGATCCGAAGGAAAATGCGGAACATGTAATGCTGGTGGATCTGGCACGTAATGATTTAAGCCGTAACGGGAGGCACGTGAATGTAGATACGTTTAAGGAAATCCAGTATTATTCTCATGTTATACATCTGGTTTCCAAGGTGAGCAGCACCATGGATGAAAAATCTTCAACTGTACAAATGGTAGCTGATACGTTTCCGGCCGGTACTTTATCCGGTGCACCCAAACACCGGGCTATGCAGTTGATTGACAAATATGAACCTACGAACCGCGGGTATTATGGCGGTTGTATTGGATTTATGGGCTTCAATGGTAACTTTAACCATGCCATTATGATCCGTTCATTTTTAAGTAAAAACAATACCTTATATTACCAAGCCGGTGCTGGTGTCGTTGCCAAATCAGTGATTGAAAGTGAACTGCAGGAGGTAACGAATAAATTAGGGGCTCTCCGGAAAGCCCTGGAAATGGCTACCGAAATAAAATAAATGATCTTTACCTAACTATACAAAACCATGGAACGCAAGATTATACTTTCTGAAAAAGAGATGCCAGAGTATTGGTACAACATCGTGGCCGATATGCCAAACAAGCCGTTGCCACCATTGCATCCTGGTACCAAGCAACCCATTGGCCCTGAAACCCTAGCCCCCTTATTTCCCATGGAGTTAATAAAACAGGAAGTAAGTACTGAAAAGTGGATAGACATACCAGAAGAAGTGCGGGATATTTACACTTTATGGCGGCCCACTCCGCTGTACAGGGCATATAATCTGGAAAAAGCCTTGGATACGCCTGCTAAAATTTATTATAAATACGAAGGCGTAAGTCCTGCTGGTTCACACAAACCGAATACGGCCGTGCCTCAGGCATATTACAATAAACAAGAGGGAGTAAAAAAGATATCCACAGAAACTGGAGCAGGTCAGTGGGGCACGGCTCTAAGTTTTGCTTGCCAGCTGTTTGGCATTGAATGCGAGGTGTATATGGTAAAAGTTAGTTATAACCAGAAACCCTACCGCCGCATTGTGATGAATACCTATGGCGCCAAAGTACATGCGTCTCCCTCTGAACTAACTCAGGCCGGAAAACAGATTCTTTCTCAAAACCCTGATTCTCCAGGTAGTTTAGGTATTGCTATTTCAGAAGCAGTGGAAGTGGCAGCCAATGATCCAGGGACTAAATATGCCTTAGGCAGTGTATTGAATCATGTGTTAATGCACCAGACCATCATTGGTTTAGAAGCGCTAAAGCAGATGGAAAAAGCAGGCGACTTGCCTGATATCGTAATAGCTCCCTTTGGCGGAGGATCTAATTTTGCTGGTATCTCCTTTCCCTTCCTGCGATTGAATTTTGAAGAAGGCAAAAGCATCCGGTGTATTGCTAGTGAGCCTGCTTCCTGCCCGAAGCTTACCCGTGGTGTGTTCCGCTACGATTTTGGTGATACGGTAGGAATGACCCCCTTAATTCCCATGTATACCTTAGGTCATAACTTTGTGCCCTCTCCGATACATGCCGGAGGATTGCGGTACCATGGAGCTGGAGCCATTGTGAGTCAATTACTGAAAGATCAATTGATAGAGGCCCGTTCACATTTCCAGAAAGAATGTTTTGAAGCCGGATTATTATTTGCCCGTACCGAAGGAATTGTACCTGCGCCAGAAGCTAACCATGGCCTGGCGACTGTTATTCAGGAAGCGAAACAAGCCAAAGAAGAAGGCAAAACCAAAACGATTCTTTTTAACCTTTGCGGACATGGTAACTTTGATATGGCAGCTTATGAGGCATATTTATCAGGTAAACTGGTAGACGAAGAACTTACATCCGACCAAATAGAAAAATCCATAGCCCAGATAGATCATCTGCAAGTTTAAAGCAAAGTCGGAATTTCCCGGCTTTCGACAACGAGTATTACTGTTATGAAAATTTTAGTTTTAGACAATTACGATTCATTTACTTATAACCTGGTCCATCTGCTGAAAGAATTAGGAGATGACCTGGAGATTGAAGTTCACCGGAATGATAAAATTTCGCTGGAGGAAGTAGAAAAATTCGACAAAATTCTATTATCTCCCGGGCCAGGCCTGCCATCTGATGCCGGAATTATGCCTGCCCTAATTAAAAAATATGCTCCAACCAAAAGTATATTAGGCATTTGCCTGGGGCATCAGGGAATTTCTGAGATATTTGGTGCGAAGCTGGAGAACATGCAAGAGGTTTTGCATGGCGTAGCTACCCCTGCAATTGTGCAGTCTGCTGAGGAAGTATTATTCAAAAATATTCCTGCATCCTTCAATACCTGCCGTTACCACTCCTGGACTGTAGTACCAGAGTCTGTTCCCACTGCTGAATTGGAGGTAACCGCTGTTGATTCCAATGGAAAAGTAATGGCAATCCGACATAAACAATTCGATGTAAAAGGGTTGCAATTTCATCCGGAATCTATTTTGACTGAACATGGCAAACAGATGATAAAAAACTGGCTCGATAGCTGAGTATATGCAAGCTGACACCAAACTAATAAATTGAATACCTAACATTTGAACATTCAATCTATGAAAGAAATCCTCAATCATTTGTTTGAGTACAAAACCCTTACAAAAGACCAGGCAAGAACGGTACTTACAGATATTACCCAGGGGAATTATACGCATGTACAGATTGCTTCCTTCCTGACTGTGTATATGATGCGTAGCATCACCGTTGCAGAGCTCGAAGGTTTCCGGGATGCTATGCTGGAACAATGCCTGGCCTTAGATTTTTCTGCCTATGATCCTATGGATGTTTGTGGCACTGGTGGAGATGGAAAAAACACCTTTAATATCTCAACCTTAGCCTCTTTTGTAGTGGCAGGTGCAGGGCAAAGGGTCGTAAAACATGGCAATTATGCGGTGTCTTCTACCTGCGGATCATCTACAGTCATGGAATATCTGGGTTACAAGTTTACCAATGACAAAGACATACTCCGCCGGAAGATAGAAGAAGCCGGTATCTGTTTTTTACATGCCCCTTTATTTCATCCGGCGATGAAATATGTAGCTCCGGTAAGGAAAGAACTAGGTGTAAAAACCTTTTTCAATATGTTAGGACCTATGGTGAATCCTGCTTTTCCGCAAAAGCAAATGGTAGGCGTTTTTAGCCTGGAACTTGCCCGCTTGTATGCCTACTTATATCAGCAGACAACCAAGCAGTTTGCCATTGTACATGCCTTAGATGGCTACGATGAAATTTCGCTGACAGGTAATTTTAAAATGATTTCTACCAAAAAAGAGCAAGTATTAAGTCCGGATCAATTAGGTTTGCCAACAGTAGCTGCCAGTGATTTATTTGGGGGGGAAACTGTAGAAGAAGCTGCCAGAATTTTTACCGACGTATTGCAGGGTAGAGGGACGCTTGCTCAAAATTCTGCTGTAATTGCCAATGCAGCCATGGCTTTGTACGGAGCTAATCCGGCAATTAGCTTGGAAGAGGCAATAGCTACTGCCAGAGAAAGCCTGGAAAGTAAAAAAGCCCTCCGTAGCTTCGAAAAATTGATGGTATAAATTATTGATTTACTTGTAGATAATTAATGTAATACTCTCTAAACCTTATTCATACAGGCACATATATTCCATGAACATTCTAGATCAGATTGTAGCCCACAAACAAAAAGAAGTAGCCGAGCGGAAAAGTCTTTATCCGGTAAAGCTGCTGGAAAAAAGTATCTATTTTGAATCACAGCCTGTATCGCTGAAAAAATATTTATTACGTCCTGATAAGGTAGGCATAATTGCAGAGTTTAAGCGGAAATCTCCTTCTAAAGGAATGATTAACCCCTATGTGGCCGTGGAACGGACGTCGGTTGGGTATATGCAGGCAGGAGCCTCTGCACTTTCTATTCTTACGGATACGGCTTTTTTTGGCGGAAAGAATGAGGATTTAATCACCGCCCGCAAATTTAACTTTTGTCCCATCCTGCGAAAAGATTTCACGATTGATGAATATCAGATTATTGAAGCAAAATCCATTGGGGCCGATGCCATTTTGCTGATTGCCGCCATTCTTTCTCCGGAGCAAATACGTTCATTAGCAGCTGTTGCCAAATCTCTGAAAATGGAAGTATTGCTGGAAGTGCATGATCAGCAGGAATTGGAACGTAGCCTTACACCCGATGTAGATGCGTTAGGCGTGAATAACCGGAATCTCAAAGATTTTACAGTAGATATAAATCTGTCTAAGACCTTAGCACCCATTATTCCAGACGACTTTGTGAAAGTATCTGAAAGTGGCATTTCTGAGGCCGAAACGGTAGCTGATCTGGCTACTTATGGATACAAAGGATTTCTGATGGGCGAAACATTCATGAAAAACAGCCGTCCGGAAAAAGCCTGTGCGGCATTCATCGACCGATTGAGAGTGTTGATTTAACTGCACCTGCCTGGAATAAGTGATAATCTGTTGGTTGCCTTAACAATCAAAAACCTTGATAATCCAGGATTAGCTATATTTGCTACTAATGGATGCTGTTTTGACTTTGTTAAGAGGATGTTTGTATGAAATTGTAGTTTTGTGATGAAAAATGATATTTTTTTTATAACTTTATAACGGAGTTATCGACAATATATCTCAAGTAAACCTTTCAACTATGACAAAACTGAAAGTTTGTGGGATGCGGAATAAAGAAAATATCCAATCCCTTCTGGAAGTGCAGCCGGATTATATGGGTTTCATCTTTTATGAGAAATCGCCCAGGTTTGTTGGCGAAGAACTGGATGCCGATTTCTTACTTTCATTTCCCCGGAGTGTAAAAAAAGTTGGTGTATTTGTAAATGCACATCCTGATTTTATACTCAAGAATGTAAAGAAGTATGGACTGGAACTGGTACAACTACATGGAAATGAAACACCTGAAGTTTGCAGGGGTTTGCGAAGCCGGGGGCTTACTATCATAAAAGCATTTGCCCTTGATAACAATTTTAACTTTGCCAGGCTGAATAACTACAAAAGCTTCTGCGATTACTTTCTGTTCGACACCAAAAGTGAATCGTATGGCGGTACAGGCCAGGCATTTAACTGGGATATATTAAAAAATTACGATAACGAAAAACCTTTCTTTTTGAGTGGGGGAATCAGTCCGGTACATGTGGAGATGATTACAGAACTGAAGGGAATGAATATGCATGCGGTAGATATCAACAGTTTATTTGAAAACGAACCTGGCAGCAAAGACGTTGAAAAGATAAAAGTATTTGCCAAGCAACTCCGCCAAGCTTTTCAAGTTCCCCATGTATAAAAGTTAATCCATAGCCTATTTGTCTGTACTTTTACAAGTGTCATTTAAACTAAATGAATTATATTCATCAATAGCCCTTTTGTTGCAAACTTTTGTAAGTTGCAGGCTGTTGAACCAATAATACCCATACGATGCCTATACATTTGCCTCGAGAGATATTATCAACCTATTCTTATATATTTTACCCTGATTTGCTTTCATGGATCATACTTTAGAAAAAAGTGCTTTTGCTGTAGATGAAAAAGGATATTATGGCCTTTTTGGTGGAGCATATATACCAGAAATGCTATATCCAAATGTGGAAGAGTTGCGACAAAACTACCTTTCTATCATCAGCCAGCCAGATTTTCAGCAAGAGTTTCAAAATTTACTTTCCGAATATGTAGGCCGGCCTACACCGCTGTATTTTGCCAAGCGGTTGTCCGAAAAATACCAGACTCAAATCTACCTGAAGCGGGAAGATCTTTGCCATACTGGGGCGCATAAAGTAAATAATACAATTGGCCAGATATTGATTGCCCGCAAACTTGGTAAAAAACGGATTGTAGCTGAGACCGGTGCTGGCCAACATGGAGTAGCCACCGCAACTGTTTGTGCCTTGATGGGATTGGAATGTATCGTATACATGGGTAAACTGGATATGGAACGCCAGAAACCCAATGTGGAACGCATGCATATGCTGGGAGCAAAAGTGATTGCTGCTACCTGTGGCAGCCAGACGTTAAAAGATGCCACCAATGAAGCAATGCGCCATTGGATAAATAACCCAACCGATACACATTATATTATAGGTTCTGTGGTTGGTCCACATCCTTATCCAGATATGGTGACCCGTTTTCAGTCGGTCATTAGTGAAGAAATCCGCAAACAGCTTACAGAGAAATTTGGCAACCCCAATCCGGACTATGTTCTGGCATGTGTAGGGGGAGGAAGTAATGCCGCCGGCGCATTTTATCATTTTCTGGATGAACCAGAGGTAAAATTAATTGCACTGGAAGCGGCCGGGCAGGGTGTCAGCAGCGGACATTCGGCAGCTACGACGGCTCTGGGTAAACCAGGTGTATTACATGGAAGCAAAACTATTCTGATGCAAACCGACGACGGTCAGGTAACGGAGCCTTACTCTATTTCGGCAGGTTTGGATTACCCAGGGATAGGACCCATTCATGCCCATTTGTTTGAGAGTGGCCGTGCCCAGTTTTATAGTGTTACGGATGAAGAAGCTTTACAAGCTGGCTTGCTGCTTAGCCGCATGGAAGGAATTATTCCTGCCCTGGAGTCTGCTCATGCGTTAGCTTATCTGGAGAAATTACATGCAAAACCCAATGATATTGTAGTAGTAAATCTTTCTGGAAGAGGCGATAAAGACTTAGCTACCTATAGTAAAGCTTTAAGCTTATAAATTAACGTTTTACTTACTTAAAGAACGTATTTGAAATGCGCACAAAGGGAAAGTATCTCTCTTTTTGCGCATTTTATATGATATAGCTAATTTGTTGAATAAAATAGCAACCCATACTCCTTGCAAATAAGTTTATTGCCGGCTAACCTATGTTTCGTTTTCTTCAGCAACCATATCCTGTCAATGACTCAGCATTAGTAAGGTCGGTTGTACAGGCCTTACTCGTTGGTATTTTCGTTGCCTTTGTATTAATTATTTTCCAACCCTTTGGGGCTTACAACTGGCAACATGCCTACAAACTGTTGATCTTGTCAGGATACGGTCTGGTAGCTTCTCTTACAACCTTCTTGAATTTTTATGTTTTAATGCAGCTTTTTCCATCCCTGTTTATTGAAAAAAAATGGACAGTCTGGAAAGAGATTATCTGGAATGTAGTGCCAATTGTTTTGGGTGGATTTTTATGTACGGTGTATGGCTACCTAATAGGAGCTATGCCCTTTACCTTTACGCAAGTAAGCTACATGATGTCGGTGGTGTTTCTGGTAGGTTTATTTCCTGCCATTATCATGGTATTACTTAATTATGTATACCTTATCCGTAAATATGCTGTGCAACCACCGGCTGAACAAATACCCCATCCTATAGAAAATCTGCCAAAGGACGAGGTTATTACCCAGAATCAATTGATCCAACTAGTTTCGGAAAATGAGAAAGACAAGTTAGTTGTGCCGGCACATGAGTTATTGTTTATAGAAGCCAGCGACAATTACTGCACAGTTGTATATGTAGCAGAAGGAAAGGTAAACAAAATGCTTTTGAGGAGTAGCTTGAGCCGGCTGGAAAGTCAAATCCATACACCACAGATTGTCCGGTGTCACCGTTCCTACATCGCCAATTTTCAACGGATACAATCCGTATCTGGCAACGCACAAGGATATAAACTTCATTTTGAACACACCGATTACGTAGTACCAGTTGCCAGATCGTACTCGGCTGAGCTAAAGCCTTACTTTGTACTTGCCTAACGGCCCCTGGGCTTTGTTAATGGCCCCTGGTAGCAGCCATATACCCCAAATTATGGCATTTCAGCCCTTTTTCCGGCAGCAGATTTATAGGAAATATACTTTTGAGAAAAAGAATTTTCTGTATCTCTATGAAAAAAATTATCAAAAAAACAATTCTGTTTCTAGAAGCTATCTCATAAATGGTTTAAGCAAAATCATCATAGAAGCTAGTAGCACAAAGGCTTTGTAGTTCTCTTCCTTGTATTCGTACCGGACTACGCATCTTCGGTAGTTGAACAGCCAGGCGAAAAACCGCTCCACTTTCCAGCGCCGTTTGTAACGGCGAAGCTTTCTACCATCTTGAGTCTTTTTCTTCTTACGGTTGCTTCGATGAGGAGCAATCATTTCGATACCCTGCTGCTTAAGTTCTTCATCCAGTAGGTCAGAGTCATAAGCTTTATCTCCAATAAGTCGTTGGGGAAGTGCTTCAATGAATCGCTCTTCCAGCACCTTTTCTACCAATTTTACTTCGTGGGGAGATGCTGATTGGACTGTGAGAGATAGTATAACACCACCAGCATCTGTGATTGCCATGATCTTGGTGCCCTTGCCTCGTTTAGTCTTGCCCACAAAAGCGCCCCCTTTTTGGCCATGCAGAATGAGCCATCAATAAAACATTCGCTCAAGTCCACATCGCCTCTTTCTTGAAGATCTCGTGCCAGTGTTTCCACTACTTTCTGCATCACGCCCTGCTCTCGCCATTGCTGAAAACGGCGATGACAGGTCTGATAAGGCGGATAACTTGCCGGTAGATGACTCCACTGAGCACCCGTTTTTAAAATCCACAAAATGCCATCTAGCACCTCTCTTTTGTCTCGCCAGGGACGACCTTTGCCATCTGCTCTTTTAGCTCCCTCAGGAATCAAATCCTTAATTTTCTCCCATTGCGTATCAGTTAACTTCATAACCAATAAACACTTTCCTATACTATATCATCCCCATTTATGAGATAGCTTCTAGTTAGTATTCCATTCGTTCTGCTGGTGCTGGGTATTTTTGGCTATCTATTATTTGCCTTACTAGCGGTTGGTGGCGAAAGTTCTGTTCATCAGGCTTACCTGCAGCAGCATAAACAGGAAATTAATTTATCTGCTGAAGATGAATTTAGTTTGTTTGACAGTGCTTTTTACCAAAATCAGATTTTTATACTGGCCGAAGTACATGGCTTTGCTGCGCCTCAAGAGCTGGATTATAGGTTGCTCAAGCACTTAAATCAGCAAACCGGTCTCCGGTATTATTTGGCTGAAGTAGATTATAGTCAGGCGCATTTTCTTAATCAATATCTGCAAACAGGCGATGAGCCACTATTATCCTATGTATTTCAGACGTGGGTAAAAATGAATGCGCAATGGGGCAATAAAAATTACTACAACAAACTGAAAAAGATATACCAGTTGAATCAACAACTGCCTGAAGAGCGCCGGATTTCCATTGTTGGGGTAGATAAAATTCAGGATATTGCCGTAACTAACCAGTTCCTCCGGGAAATTATTGGCAAACCCACTTATGCAATCCTCAACCCCAACGGATTCGATACACTGCATACCTACCTGGAAACAGATACAATTAGTCTTCAGCAATATGGCCTGTTCAGCCAATCCCTGCTATCCTCTATCCAACAAGATTCCACGTTCAGCTCTTTACCGGATACAGAAAAGTTTGATTTGCTGCATGTACTGAGAAACATCTCTTATTTTGCCCAGCCCTCTCCACGTGACAGCATTATGTATATCAATCTCCAGGCTGTAGTTAAGGAAAAACATCTGGAACATGAGAAAATGTATGGTTTATGGGGCTACGGGCATACCTTGCCTAGTACATTTAATGGCAGAAAATCTTTTGTTCATTTCCTGAAAGAAAACATTCACTTTTCAGGTAAAGTACTAGCCATGAACACATTTGCCATTGATAGTGAAAATATGATTCCGGCACGTAGCATGCCTGAATGGCTTACAAAAACTGAAATCCCGGACAAAAAACTATCCTATATCAGCACAACCTGGGTAAACAGCAATGGTCCTCTGGCTTTTGTAAAAGGAATAAAAGATTTACAAGCCACTAGCAGAGAAAATACCATTACTTTATTTCAGATGGATGGGAATAATTCTCCGTATAAAAATTCTTCTCTCTTAATTAATACCAGAGTGCCTATTCCCGGCCAGACAATCATACCCGATCGGGAAGATCTTACCATTGCTGAGGCGTTTCCTTATGTTTTTCTTATCAGAAATTCTGCTGCCCTTCAGCCTCTGGAATAGCTAACAGCCTGCCACATTTAGCAATTGAAAAAGCTACTATGACTTCTTTTGTAAAAATTACAAGTAAATACTGGATAATTTAAAGTTAGGTTTATATATTATGGAATCATAGAACTTATTCAGATGCGTACACTACTTTTCTACTTAATGCTTGCCATTTATCTGCAAGCATGTAACCACTCAGCCAGCCAGACGGAAAATGCACAAGCAGATGCTAATACAGATAATATTCAGATTGCTGTGATACCCAAAGGGACCACCCATACGTACTGGAATAGTGTACATGCTGGTGCTTCCAAAGCAGCTAAAGAATTAGGTGTAACCATTCATTGGCAAGGCCCCTTAAAAGAAGACGACCGGCAAGTACAAATTCAGACCGTACAAAACTTTGTGAGCCGCGGTGTGGATGCCATTGCATTGGCTCCGTTGGATTCCCGCAGTTTAATTCCTTCCGTAAAGTCAGCCAGAAACAGGCATATTCCCGTAATAATTTTTGATTCCGACCTGGGGTCTGATGAGTATGAAAGTTTTGTAGCAACCGATAATGTAGAAGGTGGCCGTTTGAGTGCTAAAAGACTGGTAGAAGCAATGGGTGGCAAAGGGAAAGTGATTTTACTTCGGTATGCTGAAGGCTCAGCCAGTACAACTCACCGGGAAGAGGGTTTTCTGAAAGGGATGAAGGAGTATGGAAAAAATATGCAGATTGTTTCCTCTAACCAATATGCAGGGGTAACCATCGAGAAAGCCTTACAAGTAGCACAAAATCTGCTGAACCGGTATCCGGATGTGGAGGGAGTTTTCTGTGCCAATGAAACATCTGCCCAGGCCATGTTGCGGGCATTACAAATGGCCAACAAAGCCGGGAAAGTAAAATTAGTCGGTTTTGACGCCAACGAAACATTAGTGAATGCATTAAAAAAGGGAGACGTGCACGGGTTGGCTTTGCAAGATCCGTTTGTGATGGGTTATCTGGCTGTGGCAACCGCTACGCAGGCAATCCGGGGTGAGCGGTACGAAAAACGGATAGATACTGGTGTGCAGATGGTAACTCAGGATAATATGAATGACGAAAAAATAAAAGCATTGCTGTACCCGGAGATAGAAAAATGGCTGCAATAAAAAAAGTTGAGCCACTGATTATCAGATATTCTAGAACTTAGTAACTTGTGATAAATTACATCATTTTATATGGAACCAAACAAAAAATATACAGAAAAAGAAATGAATCCGCTTCATAGTCTGGAGGATTGGGAGGAAGATATATTAGTAAGATATCCGGAAAATGAGGCACCAGGAAAGGCCAAAGAAGAGTACCGAAATTATGATAATCCAGAGAGAGATACCGTACGGGAGTTTTACAGATTGAATCACAAATACCAGACGTATGATTTTGTACGTGAGAAAGAGAAAGAGTTTCTGAAGTTTGATAAAAAAGAAATGCCGGTATGGTCTGCGTTAGAATACCTGAATACATTGATTGATGATTCTGACCCGGATATAGACCTGGATCAGTTGCAGCATTTACTTCAAACCTCTGAAGCCATCCGTGCAGATGGCCACCCTGACTGGTTTGTGCTCACTGGTTTTCTGCATGACATGGGCAAAGTTCTTTGCTTATTTGGAGAGCCTCAATGGGCGGTAGTAGGCGATACCTTTCCAGTAGGCTGCCAGTTTTCAGATAGAATTGTGTATCCGGAGTTTTTCAAAGACAATCCCGATTCATACAACCAGCAGTTTAATACTAAATATGGGGTGTATGAGCCTAACTGCGGCTTACGCAATGTACATATGTCCTGGGGGCACGATGAGTATTTGTATCACATGGTAAAAGATTACCTTCCCGAGCCAGCCTTGTACATGATTCGTTACCATTCTTTCTATGCTCAGCACCGGGAAAGTGCCTATGAACATCTGATGGATGACCATGACCGGGAAATGTTTCAATGGGTAAAAAAATTTAATCCGTACGACTTGTATTCTAAAAACCCTAAACCCCCGGTGGTAGCCGAGTTAAAACCTTACTACCAGGAGTTAATAGCTAAATATTTACCTGCTACATTAAAAATGTAACAAAACAAAAAAGGCAGCCCGTTGAAGCTGCCTTTTTTGTTTAAATGAATTACCTATAATTTAGGTCCAGTACAGGATAGGTGCTTTTGGAAAACGCAGCGCTAGTTGATTTTCAAAAAACTTCCGCAGGTTTTTCATGGTATCTGCTGAATACACAAACTTCTGTCCTCCAAACTTGTTATATTTTACCGACCTGTTTGCCTCATTCATATCCAGGCTGGTATTCGGATACCACTCCAGCAACACATCTTTGGAACCTGGCGTAAACCGGTGGCTGATCAACTCAAACGTCAGATCACAATCAAATTCCAACGTTTCCTGGATTCTGTTTAACAAATCAATATAATGCATTTGCCAATCTGGTATGGGCATAATAGGGGCCAGAACTATACCTACAGGATAGCTGCCTCCACCCTGCGAATGGGGTAAGGCTAATTTGCGTAGCGCGGCTAAACGGGCTGATATAGAAGCTGTACCTCCTTCCAGACGTTTAGCTACAACTTCTGCATTCAAACTGATCCGGCAACGGGTATTTCCAAAATGTGGCAAATCCAATAAGCTATCTACCTGACTATATTTGGTTACCCACCGCAGTTGGGCGTTTTTCTGCGAACCAAAATGTCGTATACTCGCAGATAAACTGCCCGTAAGATGTTCTATACTGAGTGGGTCGGTGTAGCAACTGGCCTCAAAAGTAGTTCGTTTCCCAGGTTTATGATAAGCAAAGGTGTTATCCAGGATAGATGGCAGGTTAGCAAATACACGTACGACCGGCGGACCCTGTAAACTACCAGCCAGATAACAATATTGACAATGGGCCGGGCAACCTTCAGCCAGATGAAATTGAAAATCGGCGGAAGGAGGAATAGGTTGCAATCTGAATGCACTCGGCGGTGCTACAACAACAGCCATCGTTTGTTTGGCAAGTTGATAGGTTTCCCGTTCACTCTCCCCGCGTATACCAGTTAAGCGGTTGCTCTTTAACAATTCCACTGGAAGTTGTAATTTGCTTACCCGTTCGTAAATCTGTTGCCCAAAAGGTTGCTCTAAGGCAGCAGGCGTAAATAATACCTGCTTAGGCTTCCACAAACGGGAGGAGCGGTTGTCAATATTAACTGGAGTATCTTCAAGAATAGCAGATAATGACATAATTTGTATTTTTAAGAGATAAGCTGGTAAAAGAAAATAGTGGCTAATAGACTTAGAATTGTAGATTACTAAGTGATTTGCCTAACTATTCTTTCTTAGGATAACACATAAATAGTATAAATGCTTCCTCATTAATTATATTTTTTTAATATTTTATAAAAATAATCAGCTTATTTTTATCCAACACAAGGGAAACTTGTTTAAGCAAATACTTGTAATATATACTTAACTCAAGTAGCTGTTAAAAAACGATTTACAGATTATTTCCTATTTTTGCAGCCTGATCCAAACCTATCACTTTAAAGAAAAAGCGTATTCATGATAAGTACATCTAATGTTACCCTACGTTACGGAAAGCGAACACTTTTTGAGGACGTTAATATAAAATTTACACCTGGCAACTGTTATGGCCTTATTGGGGCTAATGGTGCCGGGAAATCCACTTTTTTAAAAATATTATCCGGAGAGATTGATCCGCAGTCTGGCCTGGTACAGATTAGTCCCGGAGAACGCATGGCGGTGTTACGGCAAAATCAATCAGCCTTTGATGAGTTTCCTGTGCTGCAAACAGTGATTATGGGCCATACCCGCTTATGGGATATTATGCGGGAAAAAGATGAAATTTATGCGAAGGCTGATTTTTCTGAAGCCGATGGCGTAAAAGCCTCTGAACTGGAAAGTGAGTTTGCCGACATGAATGGCTGGAATGCTGAGTATGAAGCAGCCGAGCTATTGAGCGGCCTGGGCGTGAAAGAAGAAATACACCACTCATTAATGAAAGACATATCCGGGAATGACAAAGTACGGGTACTTTTAGCGCAGGCCTTGTTCGGAAATCCGGATATTCTGTTGTTAGATGAGCCTACCAACAACCTGGATGTAGAATCTATTATGTGGCTGGAGAATTTTCTGGCTGATTTTAAAAATACGGTAATTGTAGTATCTCACGACCGTCACTTCCTGGACCAGGTATGTACGCATATTGCCGACCTGGATTTTGGTAAGATTCAGCTCTACGCCGGAAATTATTCTTTCTGGTACGAATCCAGCCAGTTGGCAGCCAAGCAGAAACTGGATGCCAATAAGAAGGTGGAAGATAAACGCAAAGAATTACAGGAATTTATCCAGCGTTTCAGTGCCAATGCTTCCAAATCCAAGCAGGCTACCTCCCGGCAGAAATTACTGGAAAAATTAACGTTGGATGACATTAAACCCTCTTCCAGAAAGTATCCGGCAATTATGTTTAAACAGGAACGGGAAGCAGGCGATCAACTGCTGCAGGTAGAAAATCTTGGCAAAAGCCTGGAGGGCGTTCCATTGTTTCGTAAGGTTTCTTTTACAGTAAATAAGGGAGATAAAATTGCTTTCTTAAGCAAAGAAAGCCTGGCGATTTCTGCCTTTTTCGATGTTCTCATGGGAGAGAAGAAAGCAGACAAAGGTGAGTACAAGTGGGGAGTTACTACCTCGCAAGCCTATTTTCCTATAGAAAATTCTAAATTCTTCAACGTTGATTTAAATCTGGTAGACTGGCTGCGGCAATTTTCTGTAGAAAAAGATGAAAGTTTTATCCGCGGCTTTTTAGGCAGAATGCTGTTTTCCGGCGAGGAATCATTAAAGAAAGCGCATGTATTATCCGGAGGTGAAAAAGTAAGGTGTATGTTATCAAAGATGATGTTGCAGAGCGCCAATGTACTCGTGCTGGATGAACCAACCAACCACTTAGATCTGGAATCTATTACAGCCCTGAACAATGCGCTAAAAGATTTCAAAGGGACAATACTCTTTACGTCGCATGATCATCAGTTTGTACAAACAGTAGCTAACCGTATCATTGAGATTACACCTAATGGCATACTGGATAAACTAATGACTTATGATGAATACCTGGCAGATGATTATATCAAACAGCAACGTCAGAGTATGTACAATGTATTGGTATAATTGTTTTTAGGCATAAAGTCAGAATTATTGAAATAAATAAGCCGTAAAGGTGGTTTTTACAGTTTGTAATTTTGTAATATTTCCTTCATGAGAAATAAAATTTTATACATCGGTCAATTTATTAATAAATGTTCTACTATTTAGCTGTAAGTGTAAGAACTGTAGAATAATATTTTGTTTTTGCCATTTACTTAGGTAATTAACCATTTGTCTATACTACAAGTCCTTTATACAAAGGGCTTTTTTATTGCCTTATTGGGTATATATATTTGTACTATTACAAGTTTTTGATCTTAATATACCTAAAATAAAGTTGGTCTTGTTCAATTTTAGCGATTCTGTGCACAGATGTATGAATTAGTGGGAAATGCGTCAGTTTGCTGCAGAACTATGTAATAAATTTGTAGTGTAAATAATTCAAGTAGAGAGCACTACACCAAAGAATAAGCAACCAACTCAATTTAATAAATAAAAGAATGAAGAATCTTATCGTAATTTTTATCCTATTGGTTTTCTCAGCAAATACCTATGCTATTCCGGCTAATTTGCTAGATAAAGGCAAAAAGAAAAAACAACAAAAAGTAGCAACTGCGCTGATGGCGGTTGTAGAAGAAGAACCAGTAAATGATCTGTTTAACGTGCTTGCCGGCAACAAGTCGGAAGTAAATGTTAAAGTATTTGATATTTCTGGTAGAATCGTATTTGAAAAGAAAGTAAATATCGAAAGTATTTTGAGCAATAAATACAAAATAGAAGAATTGCCAAAAAGAAGTGTATTCGTTATGCTTCATAACAACACCGCATACTTTTTCCAGGAAGAAGCTAAGTAAGTTTACTTCCGAGGATAAGAAATAAAAATCCTAATCAGTATTTTATAATTTTCTCTTCAGATATCCTGGGTTCTATGGACTCAGGATATTTTTCATTATAGGTATACAGCTAATAGGCCTTCTTTTAGAGCATATGCTGAAACCCGGATTTTGGTAATATCATACTGGCTTACTAGCAGTTGTACTATGCAGGAAGCCACTACGATCATATCTACCCGCATTTCTAACATGCCAGGTATAGTCAACCGTTCCTCTTTGTTTTTTGTAAGCAACTGTTCATAAATTTCCATAAAATCTTGTAAGGGCAACTCAAATTCAGTTTTCATAAGATCTTTGGTGAGGGTATGTCGCTTAAAATATATGTCAAGCAGGGTTTCAAAAGCCCCCGAAGCTCCAATGAGTGTGTGAGGAGCATATTGATGCACAGCATTGGTCAGAGGAATTAACTGTTCCAGCAGATATTCTTGCAGTTTCATTACCGACACAACCGCAATAGGATCAGTATGCATAAACCGGTCTAACAGCCGTTGTGCGCCTATTTCAAAACTTTGCTTCCATAAAATGCCTTTCTGGTTGCAGATGATACACTCTACACTGCCGCCTCCTATATCAATGATTAAGGAGTTTTCCTCGCCAAGCTCCATAGATGACCGTACACCCAAATAGATAAGTTCAGCTTCTTCCTCTCCTGAAATAGTATTAACCTGTATGCCTGTCTGTGTAAATATATCGGCGAGCAACGCTTGTCCATTAGAAGCATTGCGGATAGCACTAGTTGCTGTAGCAAATACATTTCCGGGCAGCACACCATACTCATCCAGCTTTTGCCGGAAACCTTGTAAGCCTTGCAAGGCTCGCTGATACGCTTCTTCCGTTAAAATACCTTTGCTGATGCCACCCTTGCCTATTTTGGCCACAAATTGCTCTGCATACAAAGTGCTGAAACCGGAGGGGGCATTTTTTTTGGCTATTAACAGATGAAAGGTATTAGTGCCCATATCAATTACCGCCACTGATGTATTCTTCATAAGGATAAGGTAGATTCTCCAATTGAACTGCCAATTTATACGACAGTCTTATCGGTTAATGGTTGAAATGTATATATTTGAAGTAGTAAAAATACTATTCTTTAGAGATACATGGAGCCAAACACACCTACACACCAAGATAAATTTGCCATTCTCGATAAAAAAAACCAGGAAGCGTTACTAGGCGGAGGCCAGGTACGCATTGAAGCACAACACAAAAAGGGCAAACTTACTGCCCGTGAACGTATTCAGCTCCTGCTGGATGAAGGTTCTTTTGAAGAAATCGGCAAATTCGTGATGCACCGGAGCCGGGATTTCGGTCTGGATAAAGAGCATTATCTGGGAGATGGGGTCGTAACCGGCTATGGCACGGTAAATGGCCGGCTCATCTATGTATATGCACAGGATTTTACTGTTTTTGGAGGAGCCTTATCAGAAACGCATGCCGAAAAGATTTGTAAAATTATGGATCTGGCTATGAAAAATGGAGCCCCGGTTATTGGACTAAATGATTCTGGAGGTGCCCGTATTCAGGAAGGAGTCATTTCATTAGCCGGCTATGCCGAAATTTTTTACCGCAACACCAGAGCTTCAGGAGTAATTCCCCAGATTTCCGCCATTATGGGGCCTTGTGCAGGGGGTGCCGTGTATTCGCCAGCCAT
Source organism: Rhodocytophaga aerolata (assembly GCF_030503435.1). GTDB lineage: Bacteria > Bacteroidota > Bacteroidia > Cytophagales > 172606-1 > Rhodocytophaga > Rhodocytophaga aerolata. Next base: position 33,999 of record NZ_JAUKPO010000033.1, on the reverse strand, counting down.
CACAGATTTTATACTAATGGTAGAAAATACGTCATATATGTTTGTTACCGGGCCAAATGTAGTAAAAACGGTTACGCATGAAAACGTAACTTCTGAAGAATTAGGTGGTGCCAGTACGCATAGCACCAAAAGTGGTGTTACGCATTTTGCCTGCGCTAACGAAGTAGAGTGCCTGAATTTTGTAAAAAAATTGCTAAGTTATGTTCCTCAAAACTGTGAGGAAGATGCACCGTCTATTGCTTACGTGCCTTCGGGCAGTGAATTGCGTCCGGAGTTAGACAGCATAATTCCATTAAATCCCAATCAGCCATACGATATACGGGAGGTAGTGGAGAAAGTAATTGATGAAGATAGCTTTTTCGAAGTGCATAAAAATTTTGCTGAAAATATTGTAGTTGGTTTTGCCAGAATTGGTGGCAGAAGTATAGGCGTTATTGGCAACCAACCGGCCGTATTAGCAGGTGTATTGGATATAAATGCCAGTACCAAAGCTGCCCGCTTCGTCCGTTTCTGCGATAGTTTCAATATTCCTTTGCTCATATTTGAAGATGTACCCGGATTTCTGCCTGGAACAGACCAGGAATGGAATGGCATTATAACCAATGGAGCCAAGTTATTGTATGCTTTCAGTGAGGCTACCGTGCCACGCATCACAGTTATTACCCGCAAAGCCTATGGAGGTGCCTACGATGTGATGAACTCCAAGCATATTGGTGCGGATATGAACTATGCCTGGCCAACGGCAGAAATTGCTGTAATGGGAGCCAAGGGTGCAGCCGAAATTATTTTTAAACGGGAGATTGCCGAAGCCGAAACTCCAGAGGCTAAACTACAGGAAAAAGTAGATCAATACACTGATAAATTCGCTAATCCCTACAGGGCAGCTTTTAGAGGCTATATTGACGAGGTAATTTACCCCAGGGAAACACGGCAAAAATTGATAAGAGCCTTTAAAATGCTCGAAAACAAAGTAGACAGCCTGCCCAGAAAAAAACATGGAAATATACCTTTGTAGCCAGGAGTTTTTTCAAGGTTGGCTTTGTTGTTCTGGTATCGTTTTTCGCTTGACATTTGTATGAAGGTAGTTGTGATCGGAGGAGGAGCTGCCGGGTTTTTTGGAGCAATTACTTGTGCTCAGCAGCATCCGCACTGTGAGGTAATTCTTCTTGAAAAAAGTAATAAAGTATTAGCTAAAGTCCGGATCTCCGGAGGCGGACGGTGTAATGTTACCCATGCGTGTTTCCATACCGGGCAACTGGCAAAATTTTATCCCAGAGGGAGTAAAACGATGCTATCAACGTTGCAACAGTTCGATGCAAAAGATACGGTAAGCTGGTTTGAGTCGAGAGGGGTAAAACTGAAAACCGAACCGGACGGACGGATGTTCCCAGTGACGGATTCTTCCCAAACCGTGATTGATTGTCTTTGGGGGGAAGCCAGAAGGCTGGGGATTGATATTAAAACCAGTACAGGTGTAGCTTCAATTAAGCCCTTGCATATGTCTGATAATGAGCCTACCCGGTTCTTACTTACACTCTATAATGAAGAAAAAATTGAATGCGATAAAGTACTGATTGCTACTGGTGGAAACCCTAACGAGGCAGCTTATGAGTGGTTGACAGTTGGCAAACATTCTTTGAAAAGCCCGGTACCTTCCTTATTCACATTTAATACGCCAGCTTCCTATCTGCTTGATCTGTCAGGTGTATCGGTACAACAAACCATTGTAAAAGTGGCTGGAACCAAGCTTACCCAGAGTGGGCCTCTTTTAATTACCCATTGGGGATTCAGTGGCCCAGCTGTTTTGAAGTTGTCTGCCTGGGGAGCTAGAGAATTACATGAATTAAATTACCGCTTTACATTACTAATCAACTGGTTACCTGAATATAATGAGGAAACCCTGCGGAATGACTTGCTCACATATAAACAAAACAACTCTAAAAAATTAGTAGCTACACAGGCCTTGTTTAACTTACCATTCCGGTTATGGCAGCGGTTCACACAACGGGCAGAAATTGGCGAGCAAGTTCGCTGGGCTGATCTGCCTAAAAAAAACATGAACAAACTAATTGATCTGCTTAGTAGAGGAAGTTTTGAAGTGGATGGGAAAAGTACTTTTAAAGAAGAGTTTGTTACCTGTGGGGGAGTAGCCTTGGAAAATATTAACTGGCAAACCATGGAAAGTAACGTATGCAAAGGGCTATTCTATGCAGGAGAAGTCCTGGATATTGATGGGGTAACCGGAGGATTTAATTTTCAGAATGCCTGGACTACTGGGTATATTGCCGGCAAAAATATAGGCATAAAATAAAACTAGCGCATCCATTAGATGCGCTAGTTTTGTTTTAAAGCAATTAAATTTTCTCAGGTTATTCGTTTAGATTCACGCCTTCAATTTTACCTTCTTGCGCTTCTTCTTTTAAATCTTCATCGGCTAAAATAATCACTTCTACCCGGCGATTTTCCTGACGGCCTGCTTCAGAGTCGTTAGAGGCAATCGGTTGATTTAAGCCATATCCTTTGGTAGTTAAACGGGCACCTTTAACACCCATTTCCTGTAAGCGTTTTTCTACAGCTCTCGCACGTCTTTCAGATAATTTCTGATTGTATTCTTCAGCACCTTTGTTATCTGTGTGTCCTTCGATCAGGATTTCTGTTTTTTCGTACTTTTTCAGCACTTCTGCCATTTTTGCCAGGTTCTGTTCAGAGGCTGCATTTAACCGGTCTGAGTCGAAGCCAAAAAGGATTCCGGAGTCAAATTTAACCCGGATGCCTTCGCCAACCCGTTCTACTACTGCACCATCTACATCATTTTCTATTTCTTTCGCTTGCTTATCCATATACCGGCCAATTAATGCTCCGGCTGCGCCACCAACAGCAGCACCAATAATGGCACCACCTGCTGTATTACCTGTTCTGTTACCAATAATGCCACCAAGCACTGCACCAGAGCCGGCGCCAATAGCGCCACCTTTAGTAGTCTTACTTGCATTACAACTAGCAAAAAAGAATAGGATGGCTAAACAGAAAGCTAAAAGTCCATTTAGTTTTATTACGTTTTTCATAGCTCAATATAATTTTATTAATGGTTTGTAAAGATATATACTGTAATTTCCGGGATTAGGTTTACGCGTCTACCTGTTTCCACGCTTTTGCACTTAATAAAAGCTTTCAAAAATGACCTTAGAATAATCGTGCCAGAATTATTTTTCTTTTATGTGTCTATTTACGTTAAGAGGAAAATATGTTGCCTGAGAATTTCATAAAACGTAAAGAAATATATGAAACTAGCTACTATTCAAACTAAAGCGCCATCCTCTTTGGACAAAGAAACCATTCGGGAGAAGACACAAGACCTGTTGAATGACTTAAAAGAGTTGCAGGATGTATTTTATGCCTTGAAAAAGAATAGCCTCTTGGTTGTTTTACAAGGGCTGGATGCATCGGGCAAAGATGGAGCCATAAAAAAAGTTTTTACCGGTGTAAATCCAATGGGGTGTACCGTGAAACCCTTTAAAGTACCTACAGCTGATGAAGCTTCTCATGATTTTCTTTGGCGTGTTCATCAACACACGCCTGCAAAAGGAATGATCCAGATATTTAACCGGTCTCATTATGAAGACGTATTAGTGCCCAGGGTAGAAAAATTTGTTAACCGGACTACGATAAAAAAGCGGTATGACCATATTAATAACTTTGAACAGTTGCTTACCGATTCAGGTACTATCATACTTAAGTTCTTTTTATATGTTTCAGAAGAAGAGCAACTGAAACGCATCCAGGAGCGGATTACTAACCCCAAGAAACATTGGAAGTATGATCCAAGCGACCTAACTACTACGCAGAAACGCGACCTATATCTGGAAGCATATGAAGAGATTTTTGAGCATTGCGGACCCAATCTGCCCTGGACGATTGTTCCTTCGGATCAGAACTGGTATAAAGAATATGTTATAGCAAAAACTATTGTAGAAACGTTAAAGAACCTGGACCTGCATTATCCCGGTAAACAACACTAATCCAGATGATAGGGCAAGCAGGCGCCCATGAGAGTTAGTAGATAAATACTATAGAGAAACAGGTAAAATATGGCAGTAGTAGATGATATTATCCCCGGAGTTTATCTAATACGGCATTTACCAGCGCTGCTTCTTCGCCAGTAATCTGGTTTAGGTCTCTTTGTATATGTTCGTCAGTTACATCGAGTTTGGCCAAAAGATCAAGCCCTTTTTGCGTAATCTTAACATTAACTGCCCTGCGATCTTCCGGACATTCGCAGCGGTCTACTAGCTGCTTTTGCTTAAGTTTTTCTACTAACCTGGATGCATTAGAGTTTTTATCGAGCATGCGTTCTGTCAGCAAGGTTACTGTAGCACTATTAGGATATTGCCCACGGAGGATGCGCAAAATATTATACTGCTGCGGCGATACGCCAAATGGTTTTAACCGCTGCGTATTTTTTAAATTTAACCAGCTAGCTGTATAGATGATATTTAAATATAGCTTCTGAAACTCATTCTGGAACTTACTTTGCTGGATCTCTTTTTCTAATTTCATCTGAATAATTCCTTTGTTCTTAGTGTGTATACATGAAATGTAGACACATAGTTTCTTCTGCTAATTCCGCTGCTCTAGGCTATAGGTAATCCGTTAGGAACCTGTCTTTCTGGTTGAAGCACTACAATTTCGCCGTTATGGGAAACAACGCCTAAAACCAGGCACTCCGAGAAAAAATTAGCTATTTGCTTGGGAGGAAAATTGGTTACAGCAATAATCTGTTTATTCAGCAAATCTTCTTTTGTATACACTCTTGTAAGTTGGGCACTGGATTTTTTAATACCTATTTCTCCAAAATCTATAGTCAGTTGGTAGGCAGGTTTACGAGCCGCAGGAAAGTCAGCAATATGAATAACAGTTCCAACCCGGATTTCGATTTTAGAAAAATCATCCCAGGTTATATTTTTGGGAAAAGACATAAAAAAACTACAGAGGAAATAGCTGTAGAATATGAAAGGAAAATGAAATTAACTCACAAAAAAAAGCACAAATCCAGAAAGGACTTATGCTCCTAATTGGTGACGTTTGTTTTCGATAAGTCCATGATAATACTCCAGGTCGTCCTTCAACTGGAACCGAACCATGTATTCTAACGAGGTTCTGCAAAGCAATTGATTTACCTCTTCTATCTTACTTTCCAGATCTTGGATTTCTTGCATAAGGGTTATTCTGGCAGACTGGTCGGCAGTCAATTCAGTAGAAGTGGATGCGGTTACTGGCATATTTTTTTTTATGAAATCAACAGCCTCTCCAAATGGTAGTGCTCCTGATGTAGATTGTTCTGTGCTCCGTATCATAGTTAAACTAATGATGATTTTTACTACATACGTAACAAATATGATAAAAAGTTTCGATATTTGGAAGCTCCGTAAAAAATAAATATTTGGGTATGGAGGAAGTGCAATGTTTGGCTTTTAACCGATCTTTGTTACTTTATGTTTGGCTTTTGATCAACTTTAAATAAAGATTATCTAGCCAATCTAGTTGTATGCGGGAGAATATGCTGGTAAAAAGGTTGTTTCGATTTTTTTGTACTTTTATAATGTATTATTTTGCCATATCCAGAAAAGATACTTATTTGTCGTAAGATCATCCGATGCTTTTTAGAAATATACATTTTGCCCTCGTTTGCTAAAATTATATCCTATATGAGTATAGTACTATTCTTAAAACACAAGCCTTAGCAGATAACCGCTCTTACAGAAATAAACTTTAAACTCTGATTAAAAAACAACCAAAAAGGTACATGAAGTTTTAGCTGATTATTTCAATTTTACTCACACCGCTCGATTGTTTGGTTACCTGTATTTGCGTAGTAATGCGTTCTTTTAACGCGTCAACATGCGAGATGATCCCAATCATTTTACCGGTCGCCTGCAAGTTTTCTAGGGTAGTAATAGCTACATCTAATGCCTGAGGATCTAGTGTTCCAAACCCTTCGTCAATAAATAAGGAATCTATACGGGTTTTATTACCGGCAAGGTCAGATAAGCCTAGTGCCAGCGCTAAACTTACCAGAAAAGTTTCACCGCCAGATAAGGTTTTCATGCTCCGGATATTATCTGCCTGGTAGCGGTCTATTATTTCCAGATCGAGGTCGGTGTGGGGTTTACGCCGTATATGGTAGCGGGGATTTAATTTTTCGAGATACCGGTTGGCTAGAAACACCAGCCGGGCTAAAGTTAGGCCTTGGGCGAAAATATTAAACTCAGCTCCGGTAGCCGAACCAATCATATCGGAAAGTATCTTCCAGCGGTTAAATTCCTTTCTGAATTTGTCTATATCTTGTACGATGGTCTGGTGTATAGCAACTAAATGTTCGTTTTCCTGCAAACTCTGCTCAGTGCGGGCTGTCTGCGAAATTAGGTTTTCTTTTTCATGCTGTAAGGTGGAGAAGGTTTCTTTCAGTTCTTCTAACCCCGCCTCCGTTAGTTCTTTTGCGCCTTGATCTTTAAGTTCGCGTTCAGTCTGGGCGTAAGCTCCTTTTAAGCCGTTAATCCGTTCTTCTATAGCTTCTTTTTGATTTTTTATCTGTACTTCTGTAGACCGGTCAAGTATGCTGGCGGTAAAATGCAGGATATCGGTAAATCCATATTGATGCAGTTCTTCCTGAAATTTTGCTTGTTGTTGGACGAGTACAGTATGGTTTTGCTGAAGCGTCAATTCTTTATCCTGAAGTTGCTGTTTTTTTATAGATAATTGTTCATGCTGTTGTGATAGGGCTTGTTCATCGTCTTTCAGTTGAGTCTCGTATTGTTTAATTAACCCAGACAACCGTTCTTTCTCCTGCAAAACGTGCTTGTCGCCAAATAGCTGTCTTCTTTCTTCGCGTATCTTTCTTCCATGTGATTCCAAAACATCTAAGTCAATTTTTTGCTTAAATAGCTCTTGTTCTGTTTTAGTTATCAAGGTATTTACCTTCTCCAGTTCAAGCTTTACTTGATATATTTTTTCGGTAATTTCCTTTTCTTCCTGTAGCCGCTGTTGGTAGGCAACAGAACGGGTTTTTAACGTAAGCAACCAGCTATCATATAGTGTTTCTGAAGGTATATCTGTATGATAGGCACTTAGCATCTTAGCAAGCCTGGTTTGTTGTGCCTGGCGGCTTTCAGAGATTTTGTCAATGGCTTGCCGTGCTCTTTGCAAGTTTTCCTCTGAGTTACTGAAGTGTATGCTAAGTTCTTGTTGCCGTTTGTCGAGTTGCTGAAGCGTTACTTGAAGCTGATCGTACTGCTCCTTAAACTGAGTACGAATTTTTACTTTATCTTTATAGGAAGCTAAAACCTGTTGAAGCCGTTGTTGCTCAGCTGTGTTATCTGAAAGTTTTTGCCCAAGCACCTGGAGGTTTTGTATCTGGTTCTCTTCGTGTAATTGCTGATTAATAGCCTCATAGAGCTTCTCTAAGTTAGCTACTTCCAGACTTATATTTTTTAGGTCCTTCTGGTAGGTAAGCCGATTTATTTCTGTAATATTCAATTCTCTAGCCGCTTCTTCAACCTGTTTGCGCAATTGTTCCAGCAACGTTTTTTGTTTGTCGCGTTGCCATTGTGTCTGATTAATCTCAATCGGGTGGTTGTTTGAAACAAACGGATGATCCAGTGAGCCACACAAAGGGCATGCGTCTCCTGGGATTAATTGAGTTCTGGCAGCTTCGTAATTCAGGATCAGGCTCTCAGTCTCATACAGTTTCTGCAGTGTTTCCAGATGGGCTTGTGCCTGAGATTCTTTCTCTTTTAATAAGCGGAGCGTAGCGGTCTGCTCTGTAAAAAGCTTTTCATTTACTGGAATTTCCTGCTGTAGTAACAGCAACTTGTCATATTTTTGTACATACTCCTTCGCATACATTAGCTGGTTTTGCCGGTGAATGTACTCTTGCACCAGTTGTTGCGATTTTTTTTCTAACTCCTCAGGATCAGTTTTGTCTAGTAGCAGGCTAATATCTTTATCTAGCTCTTTTAACTGCCCTTCTTTCCACTTCACAGATTTTAGTAACTGGCTAACTTCCGTTTCCAGGTGTGCTAATTCTTCCGAAAAAGTTTTTTGTTGCTGTTGAATGGTGGCTAGTTCTGTAGATTTTTCTTGTATTTCATTGGCAGCTGTATATAGCGCCTGAATATTCTGCTCTAGTAAGCCAAGTTCCTTTTCCAGGCAGGCATCCTGTGCATGGTTTTGAATATACGCCTGAATCTGTTGCTGTTTCAGCAACAATTCCTCAAAGATATGCTGGCATTGAGCTGATTTCTGCTGTAGTATTTGTAAGTCGTTACAACCCTGCAGGTATTCATTTTTTTGTTTTTTGAACTGTTCCTGTAAGTTTACTAACTCCTTATCCAGATCATTGGCTTGCTCGAGAAGGGGGAGTGTGTTTTCCCATTCGTTTTTGGCCTTTTTTAATTGAAGCTGGGAGGTTTGCAGTAGCTTTTGTTTTTCTTCTTTCTGACTTGCCAGATGGGGTAGCGACTTAGAGAGGTGTAGTACTTCTTCTTCCAGTTTCCTGGCGTTGGATTCAAGTAAGGTTACTTCCCTGTACAACGGTTGTAAGGGGATGGTTTGTAAATGGGTATGGTATCTTTCAAAATCGTGGGTGTATGTACTTTTAACTTTTTGCGCCTGTTCCAGCTCAAATTTTAATTGAACAGTTTTCTTCCGCAATGTTTCCATGGTTTCCAGCCATTGCATTTGCAATGTAAGCCTTTCCATTTCTTGATTTAAGGCGGTAATTGCTTCTTTGTTGGCTAAGATCTGCTGTTTATACTGTTCAATTTGTTCTGGCGTCAGTAGTTTAGCGTTGTCTAGCTGAGTCTCTAATTGCTCTAATCGTTGTTTTTTTTCTTTTTGTTTTTCAAAAGCCTTTTTGGATAACTGTGTATAAATGGCTGTTCCGGTAATTTTTTCTAGTAATTCGCCCCGCGTTTTTTCATCTGCTTTCAAAAAAGCAGCAAAGTCTCCTTGAGCAAGCATTACCGAACGTAAGAAACGAAAATAATCCAGGCCGGTAATTTCGGTTACTTTATTAATGACTTCTGTTTTTTTGGATTCCAGAATAACATCAGCCACCACATCAATCAGTTCCATTTTAGGTTGCTGTATCTCCCCATCAATTTTACCCCGGCTCCGGTGAATAGACCATTTAGACCGGTATACTTTCTCCTTCACACTAAATTCTACTTCTGCCAAACAATCAGATGTGTGGTAGCTCATAATCTCAAAAGGACTATCGCGGTTGAAGCGGGGTGCCCAGCCGTATAAAGCCAGGGTTATCGCATCTAGTATCGAACTTTTTCCTGCACCAGTAGGGCCTGTAATGGCAAACAAACCAGAATCTGCAAACGGACTTTTATTGAATGCTATATAATGCTCACCTTTTAATGAATTAATATTTTTTAACCGGACACTTAGAATTTTCATTAAGCAAAAAACAGAGAATTGCGAATAATCAGAATACTTAGGGATAAATTATATGCAAGCACTTGCACAAACCGACGTCTAAAATGACTGTGGGAAATAATTAATAGTCAGTTTCAATGTATTAGTCATGGTTTTCTTCCATTTCAGATAGTAACTCCTTAAAAGCTCCTAGAACATCTGGATACCCATCTAGATCGAACTTTTCGCTTTCGCATTTTTTCCGGAATACTTCTTCAGGCTTTAGCTCATTCAGGGCTTTGTCCTGACCCAATTGTTCGTCCAGACTCAAATGCTGATGGGTATAAATTGCCTGCGTTTTTAAAACAGTTACAGGTCGGTTTTTTACCAGTTCGTTTACTTTCTGGGTAATGTAAGGCTCATACTGGTCTAATTCTACTTTTACTTCTGCCCATATTTTCATATTGTTTCTACCTTCGCCCAGTGATTGTATCTGATGAGCAATCTGGGTGAAATTTCCCTTCAATCGGACTAACTGGCGCCATGCAGGTACGGTAATCTCTTCAATTCCATGCATGTGGTTGTTCTCAAACTCAAGGAGCAACACTACTTTTTTGTCGGAGAACTCACTAAAACTAAGCGGAATAGGCGAACCTGCGTAGCGGATGTTATTTTGTGCATTTACCATCTGGGGGCGGTGCAAATGCCCCAGCGCAATATAATCAAACTCGGTGGGAAATTCATCTGCCCGTATTTGCCCTAAGTTTCCGATATGAATATCCCGTTCGCTTTTGTCGGTAGTATCCGAGAAGGTACCTCCGGCGGCATATAAATGCCCGGTAGCGAGAATAGGGAAGGGTTGGGCTTTGTATGGCATAATGCAATCGGCAAGGCTCCGGTAACGCCGGATAATACCCTCTTTAATTCGCTGTTCGATATCGGCATAGCTTTCGCCGGTTATGGCTTGCCTGATGTCGCGGTCGCGTAGAAAGGGCACGGCGCATACCACCGTTTGAATAATTTCTTTCCGGTCTTTTACTACAATTACTTCATCTATGCAATTTTCATGGGCTTTGCCAACTATATGAATATTGAAATACTTAAGTATGTCTTTTGGTGCATTCAGTGTTCCGTAAGAATCGTGGTTACCACCAATGATAATAATATCTCTACAACAAGTCTTAATGAGTTGCCGGAGAAATTCATAATATTGGGAAAGTGCTAAATGCGTAGGATTGGCTGTATCAAAAATATCTCCGGCTACAATTAATAAATCTACTTTCTGGTTATCAATGGTTGTAAGTAGCCAGTCTAAAAAAAGCTGATGTTCTTCGTGGCGGTCGTTGTCATGCAGGCGGTGTCCGATGTGCCAGTCAGAAGTATGTAAAATTCGCATATGGGTATCAGGGGTTAGCATCCGGCTTCAGAGTATCGGCAACTTCATAGTTTCAACACATCCGAACTTTATCCACAAACAGAAACCAGACTAGCTACAAAGTAATAAGTTTTGTGCATAAAACGAGTAGAAAAAGGGATAATAATTTTCTGCCATGGGAATGAAAAATTGCCCTTTATTGTTATAAATACAGTGATTTTCAGTAGAAAAAAGCAATTTTAGACCCATACGTATCGCATGAAAACATTATTGAACATTCGCCAGGAGTACACGAGTATTTTACAGGAAATAGAGCAGAACGAAGGAGAACTGACACCAGAGATGGAAGATGCTTTAGCTATAAATGCACAGGAATTGTCAGAGAAAAGTCTGGCGTATGTGGAGTTTATGGGCAACCTGAATGCACAAAATAACCGGATAGAAGAGGAGATCAAGCGCCTGCAAAACTTAAAACGAAAGAATACCCAGGTATTGGATTTTTTACAAAAAGGGCTTGTTCAAGCAGTTAATGAATTTGGTACCATCCGCACCGGCACCTACACCATTGGTGTGCGGCACAGTGAAGAATGTGTGATTGAAGACTCCGACAAAGTACCAGAAAAGTTTAAAACAGTAAAGATGGAAGTACAAGTAGATAAACTGGCTGTAAAAAAAGCAATTAAAGCCGGGGAAAATGTGCCTGGAGCCCATGTGCAGGGAAATCAGCACCCTGTTGTCCGGTAATTTTTAAATGGTATATCTTACCAGAATGCCGCATAGTTTCATTGAAGCTATGCGGCATTTTACTTACTGAAGCAGTAGTTTTTTTGTAATAACTCTCCCGTCAGCCTTTATTTGTACCACATATGGCCCCCGTGCAAAGCCGGCTACGTCTATGATAACTTGACTACCATGCATCCTAGTTTGATACACCTGTTGCCCTAATACGTTGATTAGTATAACTTCTGAGGTAGACTTAGTAAATGCATCTGATACTAGTAGTGTAATCTTACCCAAGGCAGGGTTGGGAAACAGGTTAGCTAACCGATTGATGTCTTTTTCCAATCCGGTGGTTTGAGTTACAATTATTTTTTGAGCATATATACTTTGGCAGCCTTCATTGTTCCGGGAAACAAGCGTAATGGTATACTCTCCCGGCAAGGCATACAGGTGTGCGGGATTTTTTTCAGTACTTATTTCGCCATCTCCAAAGGTCCATAGCCATTGCGTGGCGTCTTTACTTTTATCTGTTAATTGTAGTTGCTGCAACAGCCGCAGGTCTAGTGTGTCAGCGGAAGATTCAAATTTTGCTGTATGATTACTTACCAGTACAGTAACTTTTACTGGTTCACTTTCTAAAAGAAAATCAGTGTTTGTTACAAAGAACACAGTATCGTTTCGGAGACTTCCCAGGTTAAATGTTGATCCACTGGCAATGGGTGTAGTGAAGGGCAGGCTGGCATATACATGAAAATTGGTTCCATTAGTCGGCGAGATAATTAATGGTTCTCCATTGCAAAGTAGTTTATCTGATACAACTGGAGGTAAACTTTTTATGCCATTTACCACCAGCACTTCTTTCTGTAAACTGTCTCTACAGCCAATCTTATTTTCAGTGACAAGTTTTATGGTATACTTACCAGGGTGTGTGTATTGATGGGTAGGATTCTGCTGGTCACTGGTAGAATTATCGCCAAAATACCACTTCCATCTGGTGGCTTCAGTACTATTGTCGGTTAGTTGTACTTTATCTCCTTCATATAGACCAAGAGTATCTTTTGACATATTGAATGAAGTAGCATGGCTAAGGGCTTTTACTTGAACAGCAACAGGCTCACTTTCATATAAGGAATCAATACTGGTAATGTAATAGGAGCTGTCGGTTGTTGCTTTACCTAATGGAAAGGTACTTCCGGTAGCAACAGGTTCAGTAAGGGGCAACGAAGTATATAAGTTGAAGTTGCGACCATTTTGAGGAATAATGGTTGCCTCATCATCTTTGCAGACTTCCACTTGGGTAATTACCGGCAATGGACTGGTTTTTAATTGCGTAAACTTAGTAAAAGCTTTAGCGGCACTGGCTTGTAGGTCAGCCAGGTTGTCTCCAGCCAGGAAAGCAAAGGCTACTATTCTGGTTTCCCCAGGTTTTAAATTAGTTACTTGGGCAGAAACTGTTTGTTGCACATCCGAGGCTCCTGCTGTCGATTGTTTCTGGAATATTCCACTGGAGAGGCAAGTGTATTTTTTTTCTGAAGTAAACTGAAAATCATTTATCAGGCTAATACCTGTTTTATGATCTATGATATAACAATTGGCTGTTTGTGTAGTCAGTAACTGTACGCCTGCATATATATTTTGAGCATTCTGATTATACATATAACATAGCTTATTTGCCTCATCCCAAGTGGCCATATTGCTTGCCGAGCCCTGGATATCAAAGTTTGCCGAAATGCCTGCATATACGCTGCTAATCTCGGCTTTTGTACTATTGGTGATCTGATATTCTAGGATAATGAATTTGTCATCGTGCCAAGTATAACTCCGTTGAGCCACTGTTACCCCAATCGGATTAGGATTTTTACTTTTCACGGTATCAACCAATGTATTTCTGACCTCTATATCTTTTGCCGTAGAGGAGAAAGAATCAAAATGTTTACTAGAAGTAAAGTGATTGTCTTTTCCGATTTCCCAGTTTAGTCGTGAGTTGCCATAATAAAAGTTCTGGAAAGGCTGATTCATGATACTATTCGACACTTGTGTTGGGCCGGTGCCCAGTAACAGACCTCCTTCAAAAAGCAGGTTGTTCCCTTTGTATACAAAACCGGAGCCTTTTTGTGTCCAGCCCAGAAAATCGTCGTTAAAGCCGAATCGGCCGGTGTTGCCAAGCGTTAGAGAGACCTGGTTATTCTGAATAGTTAGATAGTCGGGATTAATGATGACTTTAAAATAGGTTGTATAGCTGAACGATCCATCCATTAGCACTAGTTTGAAGATTGCTTGTGTACTAGCGGCCAGTCCTTTGTCTACTTTCACTTGAAAAGCATTGGTAAGATTATTTACCGAGTTACCTTGTGTCAGGGGAGTGAAAGAAACTGCAGGTTTTGTTATGGTTACTCCTTTTGTTGAACTACTTAATTGTACGTGCAAGTTATTAAAATTGCCATACAGGCTTTTTAAATATAAAGCAATAGAAGCACTGTCGCCACTCAGCAGGAAGGGCTGTCTTTGTTGGTTGCTAATGATAAATTTCTCCAGCGCAATAGCTTGCATACTTGCTTCATCGGTCAGGGCTTTATAGATATTCAGGCGGCCACGACCTAGCTTACCTACATAGTCCGGATTTGAGGCATCAATGTTATCGGCGGTTGCCAGAAGCCTGTTTTTTACCTCCATTGCCGAAAGGCCCGGAAATTTTGACCGGACTAGTGCAGCAGCAGCAGATACTTGCGGGGCAGCCATAGAGGTACCAGACCGTGCATCATAGTAATACGTATACGAGGAGTTAGCATCGGCTGGATTGTAATAGGAAGAGGTAAGAATGTATTCACTAGGTGCACAGATATCTACTTTATCATTATAGTTAGAACCAATCGCCGGATCGTAACTTTGCCATCTCTGATCCCGGTTTTCATAATCAGTACCGGCTACCGAAATCACTTTATCATACGAAGCAGGCCAGTACAGCACTTCATTGTTATCATTGCCGGCAGCCGCCACAATCACAACATCCAGACTATCCACTACAAAATTTATTACCTCTTCTTCATACTGCGAATATACTCCAGGTCTTCCCCACGATAAATTTATTACTTTACTTCCATGTTTAGCTGCATACAAAAGGCCGGCATAGCCATAAAAAACACTGTAATAATTTACGCCATCTGTGCGTATACCTTCTCCCTTCACTGGCATAAATTTGCATTTTAACCCAGTACCAGCTATTCCTTTTCCATTATCAGCCACTGCCGCTGCAATGCCGCTAGTCCAGGTGCCATGCACGCCATTGCCTGTAGCCGGATACAGGTTGTTATTATTATCCCCTACATTCCATCCAGCATAATTATCAATATAACCATCTTTATCGTTATCTTTCCCATCCACCGGATCAGCTAAGTTGTATTGAATGTTGGCTGCCAGGTCTTCATGAACCGGAATAAACCCATAATCTACCACGCCAATGGTTACAGCAGGATTTCCTTTTTCTAGTGCCCAGGCCTCAAACGCTTTAATTTCAGATAGATAGTATTGCCCATTCGCATGTGCCTGAGGATCATTTGGAGTATAAACATCGAGTGGAAAGTGTTGATAAACCGGTTCTGCATACACTACATCCGGCTGACTTTTTAATAGTTCAATAGCTTTCATCAGATCAGCTTTGGAGTCCAGTTCAATCTGGTAGATCAAGGATAAACCGGGTTTCTTTCTGGCACCCAGCAGATTCTTTAATTTATTGTTCGTACTGGTGGTATAGTCGTCAGGATGTAGTTTGTGGGTTTTTCTTACGCCTAACTGTTTAAAAGCGGCATATTTCGAACGAAAAGATGCGTCATCTGTGCGGTAACCTTTAGTAGTGACTGGTGATCGGAACTTAACAATCAGTTGATTAGGCAGGTATAAATTTGTAGTGCTAGGGCTATGTCCATTGTTTGTAACCTGCGCCTGTAAAAAAATGGGCAATAGGCAGCAGTAAATACACGTACTTATTCTGAGAAGTATTTGTCTTTTCATACAAATCAAATATACCTGATGTATGACAGAATGAAAGTCTTAAGCTTTGAGAATGTAAGGCATGTAAGAGTTGGATGAAAATACTAATTTTATTTTCATGACTTCTAGTTTAAAATGTTTTATTTTTGAATTTCAAACTTCCAGATATGAATAATAATCAAGGACAAAGGGTACATTTTATTGCTATCGGAGGCAGTGCCATGCATAACCTGGCTATTGCTCTTCACCAAAAAGGATTACTTATTACCGGGTCGGACGACGAGATATATGAACCTTCTAAAAGCCGTTTACAAAAATATGGATTGCTACCTGAACAAATGGGCTGGTACCCTGAAAAATTAACTACCGATCTGGATGCAATTATTTTAGGTATGCATGCCCGGGCAGATAATCCTGAGTTACAAAAAGCAAAAGAACTGGGCATACCTGTCTATTCTTATCCGGAATATATTTATCAGCAAAGTATAGATAAGCAGCGTATTGTTATTGCCGGAAGTCATGGAAAAACCTCCATTACCTCTATGATCTTGCATGTGCTGAAATATTATAACCGCAAATTCGATTATATGGTTGGCGCCCAGATTGAAGGATTCGATACAATGGTTCAACTATCTGAAGATGCCCCCATTATTGTAATCGAAGGAGATGAGTACCTGTCGTCGCCGATAGATAGAAGGCCCAAATTTCTGCATTATAAACATCATATCGGACTAGTGAGCGGTATAGCCTGGGATCATATCAATGTGTATCCTACCTTCGAAGATTATGTAAAACAGTTTGATTTATTTGCCGATTCAACACCCAAAGGTGGTATTCTGATTTTTGATGAAACGGATGATCTGGTAACGGTTATTTGCCGCAAAGAACGTGAAGATGTAATGAGTCAGGAGTATCAGGCGCATAAACATAAAATAGAAAACGGACAGACGTTTCTGGTAACCGAGTTTGGTGATATTCCGATTGGGGTATTTGGCGAACATAACATGCGTAATTTGAATGGTGCCAGAACGGTTTTATCCAAAATAGGTATTAGCGATAAGCAGTTTTATGAGGCTATAAAAAGTTTCCGGGGAGCAGCAAACCGGCTGGAAGTTGTTGGAAAAAACAAGCAAACCGTAGTTTTCAAAGACTTTGCCCATGCTCCGTCCAAACTCGAAGCTACTACCAAAGCTGTAAAAGACCAGTTTCCTGACCGGCAATTAGTAGCTTGTATGGAACTGCATACGTTCAGTAGTTTAAATAAAGAATTTTTGAAGCAATACAAAGATACCTTCAACACAGCTGATCAGTCTGTAGTGTATTATAGCCCCAAAACCCTGGCTCATAAAAAAATGCCGGAATTATCGGAGGAGGATGTAAAAAAAGCTTTTAATAATAAAAACCTATTAGTATTTACCGACAATCAGGCATTACAGGAATTTCTGTACACCCAGGAATGGGCTAACAAAAATCTGTTGCTGATGAGTTCAGGCAATTACAATGGCCTGGATTTAAAACAACTAAGTAGTAATCTTTTAAACAAATAGTATACATTCATAAGTGTATACAGTCGATAGATCCTTCTAGCAGGTTTCTATCGACTGTATACACTTAACCATCGCTCATGCATCCTCTAAAACTAAAAAAACCTCTTGCTTTTTTTGATCTGGAAACTACCGGTACCAATGTTGTAACAGACCGTATCGTAGAGATTTGTATTGCCAAGGCAATGCCTAATGGCCAGTTGAATACCAAAACCTGGCGAATTAATCCGACAGTACCCATACCCCTGGAAACGAGCTTAATTCACGGTATATATGATGATGATATTAAGGATGCGCCAACTTTTAAAGAGGTAGCCAGACCTATCCATCAGTTTTTGGAAGGGGCTGACCTAGCCGGATTTAACATTATCCGGTTTGATGTTCCCATGATTGTAGAAGAGTTTCTGCGGGTGAATATGGAGTTTAATATGCAAAACCGTAAAATGGTAGATGCCCAGAAGATTTTTCATTTGATGGAGCCCCGAACCTTATCGGCGGCCTACCGGTTTTATTGCGGAAAAGAATTGATTGGTGCCCATAGTGCAGAAGTAGACACGCTGGCAACCTTTGAAGTATTATGTGCGCAGATTGCCAGATATGAGGGAGTGCTTCTAAACGATGACAAAGGCAAGGAGTTTCAGCCTGTAAAAAATGATGTACAAGCCCTGCATGACCTTACGGCTACTAAAATGGTAGACCTGGCCGGCAGGATGATTTTTAATGAGAAAGGGGAGGAGATATTCAACTTTGGGAAGCACAAGGACAGGTTAGTAACGGAGGTGTTGGAAAAAGAGCCTGCTTTTTACGACTGGATGATGAAAGGCGATTTTCCATTAGATACCAAACGTAAGTTGACAGAAATAAAATTGCGGAGCTTCAACCTGAAAAGATAGCATGCTGATAACCGTAAATTGTTTTCCTGAAAGTTTTAAAATACATTATTAATACATATTTTTGCCACCACATTGGCTCCATAGTTCAATGGATAGAATGTCAGATTCCGGTTCTGATGATCGGGGTTCGAATCCCTGTGGGGCCACAAACTAATTTAGAATCCCTTGTAAAAAAATTACAAGGGATTCTGTTTTTTGGAGCAATTGTATAACGTTTTTGCAAGCAAAATTGCTCGTATTATTAAATAGGTGAACATTTTACTATTGAAACTTTTAATAAGATATAAAAAGTCAAAGCAGAAAAGCCTTCCAAAATGGAAGGCTTTTCTGTTTTAGAGTAAGACAGCCTAATTACTTTGTACACGCATATTCATAAATAAGCCTATTATCTACTCCATTATTCAGTGGATATCCTTTTTCATTCAAAATCCAGTTATAGTTTCTATCAGTTTGATTATTAGCGTCTGCAATAAGTAGGTTCTTTCTGGATTCTGGAAGGTTTTTGCTCATTAACGGATTGGTAAAATCTTCCAGGAGAAAGGCCAATTTCTTTTGAATATCCATTATCCGGTTAGGGGTATTGGTGTAGGTATAGCCATAATCAAAAGAAAAACTGCTGGCATTGTCAATTTGCTGATAGGCTCTTATCAGATTGCCATTCTTAAAACAAAATGTTCTTCTATTGGTTGAAATTAATTCTGCATCTTCTGCATCTGACGTTTTAACTGTTTCATCAATTACAATTGTATCTACCTTATGGGTAAAATCATAAGTATGGTAAAATCCTTCGCTAAGAATAGACATATACTTTAATCTGCCAATGGAATCATAGGCATAATTCCGGGCAGGTATGTCTGCGCCATTGGTATACCACCGGATGACCTGATCTTTATCATTGTAAACAAAAAACTGAGATAATGTGTCAATACTATAGGCAGGGCCATAGATACGCGTGAGCTTACCTTCCTGATCATATATAAATTCTCTTTCCTCTTCCATTTTTATTCTGCAAGACGGAATAGGTTTAGTAGGATCAGTGGGTTTGATAAGTTCAAGAATTTTTTCGCAGCTAAAAAATGAGCAGCCGGCCAGTATGAAAAGCAGGTAGCTTTTCTTGAGCAAAAGCTTGTACATAAGTAATAGTGTTTTAGGTTGGTTACACAATATAAGAAAAATTGTAGGTAATAGCTTGTAATAGATCTACTTATCAATACCTATTTCAAACGGTTAAGCTATATGCTATACAAATTTCCAACAGATAAAACAGAGTGATAGTAGAAAAATGTATCTACTAAAAAGTTAAGCTGCATGGAATAAACAGTACAACTGAAAGAACCCACTCTGGCAGAAAATAAGCGCTGAACTTTTGTTAAATGATTAAAATGCTTTTTTCAGTATATTATTTTATACAATCAGCTGTTTAAATGATGACAAGATTCAATTGTGGTTACCCTAAAGAGGAAAAATAACTATACTGCTCACCTTTAAACTAAATTACCCATTATTAGGTATTGCATAAAGGAGTGCTTCTTCTTAACTTAAGCCAATAATTGTTTTTGAATAAGAATAATTTTTGTGAATGTAAACTGCTAGTTATCCCGGAAACTGTTTTATCTACTTTTTCTGAAATGTGGTAGTTCTTTCCATGTCAAGCAATAAACCAGTATATCTACAAACTTTTCAATTGAACATATGGCCACCACTAAAAATGAAAATTATAAAAGAATCAGTACGTATGCTCAAAGCCATTTATCCAATCAAATACGCATAGGGCATAGTTCCGGTAAAAAGAATCGTCCAAACGTATGGATGTTTGTTTTGCACGTTGTTATACAATTGTTGACAACTTTACTTACCCTACTGACCAAAAGAAAAAACAGGCTAAATCCATAAACCTACGTATACTTACCCATACTGATAGGAATCTGATGAAGAACATTTGTTAGCTACGTTTTGCAGCTGACAGATCTGTTTTGTTTATACACATTGCATATTACACGGCCCCTAACCTACATGAGAACCCATTTACGAAGGAGAAGAAGAAAAAGAAAAATTATCTGGAAAATTTTATTTGTGCTGTTAATTATTTCTGCTACAAGCTATGCACTAGTTGCCACCGGTATAATTGACTTGCAGATGCTGGGAATAAAGCCTCAGAAAAAGAAAGCAACAAGTGTTACACAAACAGATGCTAATATAGAAGAGCTACCAGAGGTAGATAGTACACAGCTTAAAATGCGCATGGAAGATGCCAAAATTGCGTATAGCAAGATACGTTTTGGCATGACCAAACGTGAAGTTCAGCAAGTATATGGCCACGCCACACAACAAATAGGTGAGTTTACCTACATCCTAACCCCCTTTTATACAAAAGAAGGCAAGCTTTATTCGTTACACATTAATAGCCAGTCTGAATATGTTACTCTGTTTGATACAACAGTAAAAAAGGCCTGGAAAAATTTGAAAGATATATTAGAAGCTAAGTATGGGGCAAGTGAAAAAAGTACCCGGTATCCGCTTTTTATTGAATTAAAAAACGATCAGTATCAATTTACAGATACATGGATTATAGAAAGTAAAAAAATTTCGTTGGGTATACAAGCAGAAAAGTCCAGGTATAGTGCAGCCGTAGTAATTACTGATTTAGTGATGCAGGCGAAAGTAAATGAAGAAGAAAGCAAAAAGACGTTAGAAGCAAAAGTACGGGCTGCGCAAGATTTTTAGCTATACAGGCTCGTAGGTGAGATGTTTTCGCGAAAATAAGTAACGCGAGCCAGTTTATCAGCTGGCTCACATTACACTGCGTTACTCAGGTATGGATTATTTCTGTAGATTTTTACCGGGAATATCCGGAAATCGTGCATGGTAAGGGCATACAAATAGTTGCGGAGATAAAATATCGGCACTGTTTCTTCCAACGCAGAAGACCGGCTATCGGGCTGTTTGACAATAGCGTTTCCCACATAATAAATATCTTTCATCCCGATTCGTTCTGCGATATACGCTTGAAAAGCATCTTTTTCCTGCTGAGTAGAAACAAAACTAATTTCATAGGCCACTTGCTTACCAGGCAGGTTTTCCTTCTGGTAAAATACTTTGGCTACCGTATTAATAAACACCTCCGGAATGGCTAATCTAGGTATTTCAGTACCAACAGCTAAGGCATGTACAGAAGATGTTTGCTTGTTGCGTTGCTTTACTTTTTCAACAATATCAAACAATTCCCCTTTTGTACCATTAGCAGGGGATTCAACCTGAGGAAGCGGCGCTTGGACAACTGGCTTTTTGGCTTCTATTACCTTTGCTTCTACCTCTAAAGCGTGAAAAGCGTTTTCCTTATGCCGCTGGTGTACATCAATAATTAAAGCATATGTGCTGATAAAATTATCTGTATTGCGGATATGAAACAATTCCAATTCATGCACCCTTTTTTTAGAAACCAGAAACCAGTGTATCTTTTTCGTTTTTTCGAGTACCAGTTTCAACTTGGCTTCATGTGGCGTTCCCTTGTATTTCTTTTGAAGATCCAGTAGCGTATTCAGCCGTTTGTTGGAATCTTTAATATAGTTTACCTCCTGCGGATCGAAACCAGTAGTCGATCCGATCACTTTTCTGTTGGAGGTAGATCCGTTTAAGCCAAATAAAGAACGAACAAACTGTATCATTTAGAAAGCAGGCGTTTCAGGTGCATAGTTTCTATCTCAACCTGCGTTTTTTCAGCATGTTTAACTTCTTCAAAAAAACTATCCAGGTTTTCGATATATAAGTCCAGAATTTCCTCCTGTTCAGCCGTTAGAACAGTTTCCTGAGGTATGTTTTTTTTACTATCTGCATCCATTATTCATTCTCAATTTTTTTAGATTTGCCTAAGGTACCTAAAATCTTGCTATTTAGTTCTTCCTGAATAATAGCTAGTTCTTTTACGGCTTCGGCTCTTTTCCGGCTGCCTTCCTCGGATATTTTAATAACGGCATCCAGCGTTTCAACCATATCTTTGTTAACCTTTTTCAACGTTTCCATGTCCACAATACCCCGTTCATTTTCCTGGGCAGCGGCTACTACGTTTGTTTTCAGCAGTTGAGAATTCTTTAAAAGCATTTCATTTGTAGTATCAGTCACTTTTTTCTGGATCTCTAATGCCTTCCGTTGTTTTTCCAGGCCCAATGCGATGGCCACCTGCTGACGCCATACAGGGATTACAGTAGCAATAGAATTCTGAATTTTCTGAGCCAGCACATCATTCGTTGTCTGAATCATGCGGATTTGAGGCATTGACTGGGTGGCAATGGTATGCGAAAGCGTAAAATCATGCACCTTTTTCTCCAGCCGTTCTTTGAATGAAACCATGTCGCTTAACCGCTGAACGGCCAGTTCATCATTGTTGCTGGACTCTACTTCCGCCTGCAATTGAGGAATGGTTACATTTTCTAGTTCTGCTATCTTCAGCTTACCTGCGGCTATAATCGCTCTGATCTCGTAAATGTACTCTACTGCCTGCTTGAACATTACCTCCAGGCTGGTAGAATCTTTTAACACACTTTGCCTGGTTCTTTCAAGCTTTACTACCACGTCATCAACATTTTCGGAGATAGAGTTATATTGGCTGGCGATTCTTTTAGACTTATCTACTACTTTATTCAGAAAAGGGATTCCACTAACCATCCGGGAAAACCCTTTAGGTTTATCTTCCTCATCTATCTTGATCATGTTGATCTGGGTAAGCAGTTCATTGATTGCCTCCCCAGCGTCCCCTGAATCTTTCACTTTTACTTTAGTCAGTAGTTCATTTGAGTAATACCCAAGCTTGCGCTGGGTTTCCACACCAAAGTTGCTTAATGTTTCAGGTTTAGCAGGATCAATCATTTTTGAAAGCTCCTGCGCTTTTTTCTGCACCATTTCCTGGTTTTCAGCTATCGTCACTTCTTTATTTTCCATGTTATTTATGCGCCTATTTGTTTGTTAGAATTACTGTTAAGAGAATGTAAATAATTTCTGATAGAGTTATGGCGTTCGGTGTTATCATACCACTCAATTTCTTCAAAGGGTAGGTACTCTCCCAGTAACCCATGAACTTCTGTCAGCAGGGCTTCGCCCTTCTTTGTCCGAAATTCCGGGTTCTTATAAAATGCACTTAAGTATTGAACTTTTACATGTCCATTTTTAGTAATAGCCAGTTCTTTTACTTCCACCGTTAATTCTGAAGATTGGTTATTATCGGAAACAATAGTCCGGTATACCCCTTTATTGCCTTCTTCCAGAACGGCTTTGCATTTTTCCTGTATTTCATTTAGTGCTTTACGCATCCTTTTATTTGGCTTTATTTTATTTCCATAGATATATCCTAAAAAGAAAGCCGATAATGCTGTTAGTATAAAAATAAACATTGATGTAACCTTAATAATTATATAAACTAATATACGAGAGAATAGGTCTAATATACGAGGAAATTATGACAGGTGGTAGAACATAGCCTGTTTGACATTGATTGAACTTGAAAACTGGTAATCCTCACCCAATTTGGGGTATACAGCAGCCGTTCACAAAGCGTATCTATTTGTTAAATCCAATCATATGCTTGTACACAGTTTGTCTACTTATTATTTAGGGTGTGAAGGCTACAAAGCAAAGGCTATATATTTATCGCCAGATTTTGTGTTAAGCTTGCCACCTCCGCAAGCTATCACAATATATTGTTTGCCATTTACCGAATAGGTGCTGGGTGTGGCGTAGCCTGCCGCAGGTAATGGATGCTGCCAGAGCATTTTACCGGTCTTTTTGTCGTAGCACCGTATTTGTTCATCCCGGCTGGAGGCAATAAATAATAGCCCACTTCCGGTAACAAGTGGCCCGCCATAATTATCGGTGCCGGTGGGTGGTATACCTTTGGCAGTTAATTCTTTGTATTCGCCAAGTGGTACCTGCCAGAGGTGCTCCCCGGAGTTTAAGTCAATAGCTGTGAGTGTACCCCAGGGTGGTGTACTTACCGGATAGCCCGCCCGGTCATACCAGCGGTTATAGCCCATGTGCTGAAAAAAGGGAACTGTTTTCTTCTGGCTTACCACCTCATCGGTTGGAATGTTATTCAAAATAAAATTGATGAGTGTTTTCTGTTGAGATTCTGCTAAGTGAGAGAAGGAAGGCATCATGCCTTTTCCTTTCATTAATACTTCTTGAATGGCCTTTCTGGAAAGTCTTTTGTTAATATTGATTAAAGAAGGGTAGGAACCATCATGGCTGCCTTGCCTGTCAGTTCCATGACAGGAGCCGCAGTGCTGTTGATATAACTGATTGGCAGTTAAAGTATGAGTATCCGGAGAGTTTATACGTTTTGTTAAGGAAGAATAGCTGGGTAATTGTTTGGCAGGTATATAGATAATTCCTTCCAAGTCAGTGGCGGCACCGCCCCATTGAGCTCCGCCGTCCGTTCCCGGAAATATAATGGTCATTTCTTCTGTTAATGGAATAAAAGGACTTCCGGTGCGGGCCTTTCGTAACCGGGCTAGTATCGAATCTTTGTCCGCTACCCATGGATTAATATCTTGTTCAGTGAAGGTCTGTTTTGTAAAAGGAGTGGGTTTGAGTGGCACTGGCTGAGTTGGGCTGGTAAATTCGCCTTCTACAGCGTCCTGACTAAAAGATTGTTCTTCAATGGGGAACAGCGGTTTGCCTGTAAGCCGGTCAAATACGAATACCTGCCCTTGTTTAGTTACTTGCGCTACAGCCTCTGTTTTTTTTCTCTGATGTATAACAGTGAGCAAATTAGGAGGTGCGGGCAAATCCCGGTCCCAGATATCGTGATGAACAAATTGAAAATGCCATAGTTTCTTTCCTGTCGCTGCATCCAAGGCGAGTAAACAATTTGCATATAGATTATCTCCTTTTCGGTTTCCTCCATGAAAATCATAGGCTGCTGAACCGGTTGGTGCAAATAGAATACCCCGCTTTCGGTCTATGGCCATACCTGCCCAGGAATTGGCACCCCCTAACCTCAGCCTAGGCTCGGCAGGAAACCAGGTTTCATAGCCGGGTTCGCCTGGCTTTGGTATGGTATGAAAAGTCCATACTTTTTTTCCTGTACGAATGTCATACGCACGAATATCTCCCAAGAGTGCCGTTTCGCCTTCAGACAGCCTAACCCCCACAATCACCAGATTTTTGTACACAGTAGCTGGCGTATTTAACCGTACATACTCATCGGCACCTGGCCGTTCTAAACCAGCTTTTAAGTCAATGCGTCCATGTAGGCCAAAGCTATCTATCAGTTTTCCGTTAGAAGCATCCAGGGCGTAAAGCCATTGTCCAGCGCCAAAGAGAATTCGTTTATCATTACCGTTGGCCCAATAGGTAACTCCCCGGCTGGTGGTTCCCCCATTGTCTGTTAGACTGGTTTTCCATTTTTCCTTGCCAGTAGCAGCATCCAAAGCGAAAGCCTGTGTATTGGCTGAAACACCATATAATATTCCCTCTATGATAATAGGATTACACTGCATCTGGCTACGGTTCCCGGTTGTGTCTGCTCCTCCAGAAGCATATTCCCAGGCTACTTTTACCTTACCCACATTTTCTTTTGTAATTTGCCGAAGGGGAGAATAATGACTTTGTTCGCCATTACCATTATATTCCGGCCAGTTAGAATCAGACTTTTTTTGATGCCGGGTTGAACTATCAAAAAAAAGAAACATGAAAAATGCACTGAAGAGATATTTCATACAGATTTTACAGGAGCTACTATTCTGAAATAACTCATTTTTTAGCTCATAATCAAACTTGCTTTTGCCAGCTTTACTACTATTTATAGACTCAGTGAAATCAATGAACCATCCTACTAAAAAACATATGGCTGTGCGCGTACTTGGAAAAGTGCAGGAAGTTTTTTTCAGAGCCAGCACCCAGCGGCAGGCAGCGTCTTTGGGCTTAACCGGCTTTGTGCAAAATGAAAAGGATGGGAGTGTTTATCTGGAGGCAGAAGGAGATGAAATGGCCCTGCGTCAATTACTTGCGTGGCTGCATCAGGGACCTGACCGGGCAAGAGTAACCCAAGTGGAGGTACACGAAACAGATGAACTCAAGGGATTTGCTACTTTCGAGCAGAAGAGATAAAAAAGTAGTCAGGTAATTGATTTTTAATCTCACCTGACTACCAACCCATTATGTATTTATTTTTAGTTGTTGCGCTTGTTTTTGAGCTTTCAAAGCTACTTCTGTGGCAAGAAAACAATGTTCCTGAGACATAGCTGTTTGTGTTCTGTTCAATACATCATCTACTAATTGTTTGCCATAGGGAAGTTCTTCTTGGCTGCAATCTATATATTGTGTGTTTTTATTATCTACCAGAAACAGGTGATTGCCTCCCGGTCGACCGGCAATATCAATATTTTTCCTCAGTTCGATATATCCTTCTGTTCCCAGGATAGTCAGCCTGCCATCTCCCCAGGTGTTGAGGCCATCTGGTGTAAACCAGTCTACCCGGATATAGCCTGTTCCTTTATCGCCCCGGATCACAACATCGCCAAAATCTTCGAAAAGCGGATATTGGGGATAATGTACATTTCCTACCTGAGAAGACACTATTTCTGCTTTCGTAGAACCTGTAAAAAATAAAAATTGATCGCATTGATGCGAACCAATATCACAAATAATCCCGCCAAACCGTTTGCGGTCGAAAAACCATTCCGGACGGCTCTTTAGATTTATCCGGTGTGGACCTAAGCCAATCGTCTGTATTACCTTACCAATGGCTCCTGCTTTTACCAGTTCGCCTGCTTTTACGGTAGCCCGGTTCTCTAAGCGTTCGCTATACATTATAGAGTAAATACGTCCAGTCTGTTTTTGCACTTTCCGTACTTGGTCCAGCTGTTCCAGACTGGTAATGCCTGGCTTGTCAACCATAAAATCTTTGCCATTCTTCATCACTTCTATGCCTAAAGGGGCACGTTCATCAGGAATAGAAGCGCTGACTACCAGTTGTATGGATTTGTCTTCCAGAATTTCTTTTTCTGAACGGGCTACTTTAGCATCTGGGTACCGTTTACTGAACGCTGCGGCCAGATCCGGTTCTTTTGCATAGAAGGATACCAACTGCCCGCCTCCTCTGATAACCGCTTCTACCTGCCCATAAATATGTCCATGGTTTAGTCCAATGGCTGAAAATTTAATGCGGGGAGTATCTGTTGATTTAGTGAGAATATTTGGAGCAGATAATGGTGTTAGACCTGTATTTGCAGAAGCCCGAACAGCTTCTGTTGGAATAGCCGATGTTATAATTATTCCAGCAGCTGTGGCTACGGATTCTTTGAGGAATTTCCGGCGATTGGGTTGTTTTTCGTTCATAAGATTTGATAGCCTGAAGGATAAATAGTATTGGATATCTTGGGTAATGAGCAACTTCTGGTTTCTACACCATTGCTTGTCTAGATTTTTACAGACTTTCCGCTTGCAGCCGATTTGTAAATGGCTTCCACAATCCGGATATCTCTCAACCCTTCTTCGCCTGGTACCAGCATGGGTTTGCCTTGCATGATAGCTAATGCATCATCATCCATCTGGTTGGCTTGCTGCCAGGGAACCTGGTAACTATGATTAATTTCGCCAAGCGGACTAGTACCTTTTACCCCTGCATAACTCTGATAAGGCGACATTTTAATATCTCCTTTCTCACACATGATATTCAGGTAATTGATGTTTTCGGCAAAACTTGTTTTAATATCAGCTAGTACTCCACCTGGAAATTCCAACTTGGCTTCGGTTGTTTCGTCCAAACCATTTTTATAAATCTGTGGCCGGGAAGTGGATGTTTTGGCAGAAACAACGGAAATAGGCTCCATGCCAGCTCCTAACCGGGCTCCCTGGATAGAATAAACGCCCATATCATACAATACCCCACCGCCCATTTCCTTCTTCTGCTTCCAGTGATCGGTACGGCTTTCCTGGTATCCGGCGCCACAGGTTACACTTTTTACCTTGCCTAATAATTTTTGCTTTACTATCCGGCGGTACTCTTGTGTATTAGGTTCGTGTTGTAACCGGTAGCCGATGGCCAGGGACTTTTTGTTCTTTTTACAAGCGTCTATCATTTCCTGGCACTCCTGTACACTAATGGCCATGGGCTTTTCGCACCAGACGTGTTTCCCTGCATTGGCAGCTTTTACCACGTATTCTTTATGCATTGAAGGTGGAAGAACCACATATATAACATCAATATCAAGGTTATTCGCTATCTGATTAAAATTCTGATAGTTATAAATATTTTTATCAGGGATATTGTATTTTTTCTTCCATTCCTCCGCTTTTGAAGGAGTGCCAGTTACAATACCTGCCAGGTAACAATGTTTCGTTTGTTGCAGGGCAGGTGCCAGCAAATCTGTACTATAATACCCAAGTCCTACCAGGGCAACACCTAAGCGGTTTTTTTGTTGTAAAGTAGCAGCCAGTAAACTATGGGGAGAAAATAAGGTAGCCGCGCTACCGAAAGCTAAGCTCTTTAAAATGTTTCTGCGGTTTGTATAGATCATGTTGGGTAGAATTAAGGGTGGCCAGATGCCATATCAAATAAATGCCAGCTATCTGTCAGTAGTCAAGCATGTGAATATAAAGCTTTCGGCTACTTAGTCAAATAATTTTGCAATTATTTGCACCCAGATGCAAGGTAATCATTTATATAAAAAAATGCCTAGCTATACACAAAGGTATAGCTAGGCATATATTGACTCTGAAACTAACTTATTCTTTAATTAATTTCTTCACTATTTCCTGTGTATTTGTACGTACTTTCACTAAATACATGCCTTCCGGAATAGCAGACAAGTCTAAATTTTTCTGAAGGATGCTTTCTGTGGACCTTAACATTTCTTCATAATAAAGTTTTCCAATAACATCGTACACAGCAATATATACTACGTCATCTGCCAGATCACTTTTGGTTAATTGCAGATTGAATTTGCCTTTAGTTGGATTGGGTGATACCTGTAGCCCGGAAATAATTTCTTGAGAGTTCTCTTCGCTGAAGTCTCCTCTGGCATTTGCACCATTGATGTTGAATACTAACCCGGCATCCCATGGAATTAATTCACGGCCAGACCGGATGTCTTTCCCATCCAATTCACCTTTGTCTAGAAATACATTGCTTCCTGTTGGCTTGTAAGTAGAATTATTGACTGCCAAAGATTTTACTGTCAAATTTCTGTCTTCATTTTTAATATTTGCATCATTGTCAAAGTGAACAGTAACCGTCCGGATGCTGCCGGGTGCTATTTTAGCAGTAAAAGTATATACTTTCTGAGAACCGGTGGTAGTGGCTTCACCTACTTTTGCTCCGTTTACCAACAGATTAAAATGGGCATACTGGCCACCTGCTTTCGATCCATAGGCAGTAACAGCAATTTTGCTGCTGCCAGAGGGTGATGGAGTAGAAGGGGGATTGGTTACCACAGGACCATTATCAGGAGCCTTGCCGGAAAGTTTGAATATTAACCCACCGTTCCAAGGCATAACCAGGTTTCCTTTTACTACATCTTTTCCGTCAATAGAGTTTTTATCATACGTGACATTACTACCTGTAGAAGGATAGGTTGCACCTCCTACTATAATAGATCTAACATATAAATCTCTGTCTTCCCGGCCGTGCACGCCATTATTATCAAAATGAACAATTACCGAATTGATTTCACTGCCTTTGAGAGTAGTATTAAACTTAAATGGCTTTTCAGTCCGGCTGTTGGCAAAAGCTTCTCCGATTTTTGTTCCATTCACTAATACATTAAAATGTGCATAAATACCTCCCGCTGGATTACTCCAGGCATTAATTGTGATAGCATTCGAGCCAGTGCCTGGATTTGGATTGTTGACTACCGGCGGTTCTTCTACCGGTGGCTCATTAACCGGTGGTTTATCCTGTGAAGGGGCTTTGCCAGAAAGCTTAAATATTAATCCACCATTCCAGGCAATAGTCTGAGTGCCCTTTTCCACATCTTTCCCATCCAGGGCACCTTTATCGTATGTAACATTGCTCCCTGTAGAAGGATAGGTTGCACTTCCTACTACAATAGACTTTACATACAAATTTCTGTCTTCCCGGCCATGTACGCCATTGTTATCGAAATGGATAATTATTGAGTTAATTTCGCTTGGTTTGAGCTTAGTACTGAAGCGATATTGCTTTTCGGAGCGGCTGTTGGCAAAAGCGTCGTCCAGTTTAATTCCATTGATTAACACGTTGAAATGGGCATATACTCCGGCAGCAGGAGTGCTCCAGGCATTTACTGTAATAGTCGTGTTTTCTCCCTCATGGTTAGTAGGACCTGAAGCAGGGGTAGGCGCATGGGTAGGTGGTGTTCCCGAACCTGTATAATACGGCCATACTTTGCCTTCCATTTGCCCGAACATAAAGAGTTTACCAGGATAAATGCCTCCTGCCCCAGACCAGCCACTGGTTGGTCCGGCGCTTGCCTGTTGATACGGATATTGGCGGGTACCTGAGTTTTTACGTAAGTATGCGTTTTTTATGTAATTATCTTTGTAGAAAACATTTCCTTGAGCAAACCATATATCGCTTACTACTTCCCAGCCGGGCATTATCCCATCAATCAGCTTGTGCTGTTTTCCTACATCCGAAGCAGATGTAGTAGCATATCGTTTTACAGATCCATCCAGGTATTGCAATAAGTTTTTAATAGTCAGTTGAATATTTTTATTGCCTCCTTCTGTACCAACTAAACCTTGAGAGGTAGAATAGCGGTACAATTCCATATCTCCGGCTCTGGCAAAATGATCTGCTACGTCCAGTGCCTGAGCTACACAAAAGGTTGCATATGCCCAGCCCAAATCTGGTTGACTGGAGGTCCACCGGTAGAACTCACTGATTATTCCATCTGGAAAGGTGCTAAACCGCAACCATTCTTTTACATAGAGTTTAGCACTATGTTTCAATGGAGTAATGTTTTGCTGTATTCCTACCAATGCATAGAACCTAACCATGGAACCTCTGCGGTTATTGTATACTTTTGCCAGATTTGAAATTTGCCTTCCGCCATAATGGCTGATTGCACTATACCTTTTAGCCCCACTATTATTTCCATACAGGGTTAGGGTATAATTTTCACTATTGCGGTCTACAAAGAATTTGTTAATATGCCGGTCTACCTCCCGTTGAAAATAAAAAGCAGCATTGGCAAACCACTTATCTAACTTAGCTCTTTCGTCTTGCGAAACCGTAGTTCGGATGTAATCATATCCAACCAATAGTCTGGACATCCATTCGGCAATAAAAAAGCCTGGGTTTATATCGTCTAAAACTCCTTCACACCAACGACTTTTATTAGAAAAATCAAGCAGCGAGTTGTTGGCATGTGCCAATAGTTCTTTACGAACAGCTTCACTGTATCGCTTATCGCTGGTGATCAGATAGGCAAATCCGGCATCTCTCATTTTCTCGCCACGTGTGCCAGGTTCTGCTGACCACCTAGGTACACAACCACCACCGGTATATGCACTCCAGCGGTCGGCAGAAGGATTAGCTACAAAATCATTGGCATTTTTTAAAATTCTGTCCCAGTCGCCAGGAGAATTTGCAGAAACATCATTCGTTTTTTGATAAGGGCCTGTTTTCTCCATATAGGCGGCCGTACGTGCCCTACTTCTCCAAATGTCTAACTCTTCCTGAGTTACATGTAGTCCAATACGTTTTTGAGCATATCCAGGAAAGATTGAAAAAAATACTGTAATAAGTGTTAATCCAGAGATAATAAGGAATTGGGTGTTTGGGGTAATTTTTTGGTGCAAACATAGAAGGCTACGTGCACCTCTGTGCAGAAGGGTAATAGGTTGATTCATAATGCAAAAGTTTAAAGTGTATATTCTTTAGGTTTATTTGTGGATAAACCTATATAATTCTATGTATTAATGGTAAGTTGTTTAACGTTCCACACTGATTTTACTAACTCATCATTAGTCAATCTGTAGTGAACAGAATTAAGGGATACTTTTTAAACAATCTTAATTTGTTACATCGGTTCTCTTGACCGATTGTATTATTATGGGCCGGAAAGCCTTTTTATACTGCTGGTTGAAGATTTACATGCTGGTGAAATGATATGCTGTAGAGTAAACTTTGATTTAATTAGTAAATCTTACGCTATGTCTAACATACAGTTCTGTAACTCAAAAGTAAGGAATCTATTGTATAAGATTTCTAAAATTCTAAAAAAATGTTTATTTATTACTATTTTATCATGAAAATGTCATAATAGTTATTGATTCTTAGCACATAATTGGTGAATTTAAACAGATTAAAAGTTCAAAAGGCAGGAGATATATTACAAAAAAGACCTCAAAACTACTTGAGGTCTTTTTTGAATACAAACAAATTCTACAGCACTACACTTTTACTCAACTGTTAATACCCAAGTATTGCCAAATCCTTTAAGTTTTCTGAGTTTGTCTCTTTCCTGGCGGGCTTTGGTAATATCTTGTGAAGAGAAAACATATGTATAGTAATAAAATGATTTAGAACTATAACCGTATTGGCAATCCATAAATCTGTCCGAGAGGGCTTCATGGTATTTAAAAGCATTATCAAAAATTCGGAAAGCACTTACAACAACATAATGGCCTTTGGTTAGTTCCAGTTTATTTTCTTTCTTTTGCTCAGCCACTTTTTCCTCTGGCTTAGTTGCTACTTCTCCATTATATTTTTTGATAGGATTGATTGACTCATCTGTTTCTGTATTGGGAACATTATTTGCAGGAGTAGCGGCTTGCCCTTTGGTCTGCTGGGTTGGCTGAATAGATTTATTTTGCTTACCCGTTTCAGTGGCTTTAGCAGGGGTAGAGTCTATACGTTGAGCAGGAGTATGTGTTGAAGTAGACTGGTTCGTTGCTGCCGGCAAGTTTGATAGCTGCTTCTCAACTTTTTCAGGTTCTACTTTCTTTAATTTTTCTGGGTTTATATTGTTTTCTTTGAAAGCCTGTTTTTCTCTTTCTACTTCTTTGCGTGCAACAGCATTATTTCCTAAAATGGCTGTTTTCTTAGGCTCTTTTTTAGGACCAAAACGCATATTTAACGTTAATTCATGCGAAGCGTTTGAGAAACCAATAGTTCTGGTGGGAGTAGTTTCATAAGCATACCCTAGACGTAGGTTGTTGCTAATTCTCACACCTGCAAAAGCTGCAGGGCCATTGTTCTGACGATATGAACCACCAAACCATATAAGATCTTTCAGATAGACCACTGCCGCTCCTTCAAACTGGCTGGGTAAACCTTCAGCAGTTTGGTAAATTACTTGAGGCTCCACAACCACAGCCCCTCTGGATAAAGAAAGCTTATAGGAAGCATTAAATAAAAAATGATCTAATCTTTTTACTTCTAAGTTGTTAAACTCATCCGCAAAGATCATGTTCTTAGAGAAAATTTTAGGTAAAGAAACCCCTATATTCAAATGCTTAAATTGATAGCTAACTCCTGCATTGCCATCAAAAAAAAATGCATTGTTGACAGCATTAGCAATAGCAGGGTCAGAAGAGTTTTCTACTCTCGAAATATCAATTCCATTCATTCCTACACCTCCAGAAATACCAGCTTTTAAAAACTGATCTTTACCTAGTTGTGCTCTGTATCCTACGGTAAAAACACTGCTTGTAGTAGATAAAATTCCTCTTTTATCATTGTATAGATTAACTCCATAAACCAGTTTCCCTTTTGTTGGCAGGTGTACACTTATTCGGGAAGTAACGGGTGCTCCCTCAATTCCTACCCATTGTCTTCTGTGAGTCATAAACACCTCAGTATACCCATTTGATCCTACATAGGCAGGATTATAAGCATAAGGATTCAGAAAAAACTGGCTTTGCAAAGGCAACTGCTGAGCAATTGCACTAAGCTGTATACATAGGAACCATAAGAATAATATCTTTTTCATAGGGATTGAGTTTATGTTTTCAAATTACCGGATGATAGTAACAGTACCTGATTTGATCGTTTCTTTACTGGATTTAATAACAAAGTAATAAGCTTCGGCCATCAAGGGCTTTCCCTGAAAAGTGCCATCCCAATTGTTTTGATAGG
>NZ_JAUKPO010000032.1 GCF_030503435.1 Rhodocytophaga aerolata | reverse complement strand
CAGCTACTTGTAAAGCTACCTTGGCCTGCCAAGCTCTTTTGGAAAGAATGCTAGGCTGTGTCTGATGAATGGATTTTAAGATAACTAATATATTTTGCTGGTTGAGTTATTGGTAAGGCTATGGGTAAGTCAATTTTTAGAAAATTGGCTTTACTGTATAATGAGTTAAAATATCTGCCCCTTTGCTGAAACTATATACTTCAGCCTTTCAGCGTAAATTATACACTATTGTTTTCAGTTCTGTCAAAAAATGAAGGACCTGAAATTAACCGATAGCTTTAGTATACTTTATGTTAAAATACGTTTGTAAAATCTGTTGTACTTCACTTTGGGTTGTTAACAGCTTTTCTGAGACAGTATGATGCGTTGTTATTTTAAATTTGTTTCCTGTTAAGGTGATTCGACCATCAGTTGTTGGTAAGCTACAAATGAGTTTCTGTGTGAAATGAGACTCTTTGCTTGTCTGGTGATAGTGGCACATGGGCAGAAATTCTTCTATTTGTCTTTCTTTTTCAGAGAATACATATTCTGGAATAAAGTCTCCATCGGCATTCTTCTTTTTAACTACCCACTCATTCTCTTCCGTAACCTCCATTTTGAACAGGCCTCTTGGGTCTTTAAGCACAAGGTTTACTTTCAGAGGTAAGGGATGAAAAGCAAATTCACCAAAGCCTACATCAACAAGATACTTATCATTATCAATTGTTGCCAGTATGGCCATATGGTCAAACTCTGGCCCATAGCCGTCGTGGGCAAATACCCTTGCCGAAATCATCTTAACGTTAAAGCCAAGAGTAGTTAATAATTGGTAAAACAACCCGTTTAACTCATAACAAAATCCCCCTTTATTTTCAACTACAATTTTATCATATGAATGCGCCAGGTCAATTGTAATGTTATAGTGAATAGCAAGATTCTCGAAAGGAACACTCATCAGATGAGCTTGTTGAAGAAGGGAGAGCACTTCTAAAGTGGGGGTAAGTTCTCCTGGATAGTAAATCCGTTTTAAATATAGCTGAGTGTTCATTACTTTGTCTTTTTGCCCTTTAGGCAACCTGGTATACAACCTAAAAGAATACGAGAAGTTACGCATGTAGATCGTATAGGGAAAGATACAAAAGGCTTGGTCATAAAAGCAATAGCTGACCTGTGTTGGCAATGGCAGCTGTAAAAAACTGGTTTTTATTAAGCAAAAAGCTGTCAGGCTAGAGAGGGAAAGATAGGATAGGTATGGTGGATAGCATTGGCTAGACCTGCCAACAATATAACAAACTTACTTCTCCCGCTTGTCATACACGCACTAAATAAGTATTCTTATACAGGTGTTAACTTATCCCCCTTTCTAGGAACTTATGCACATGAATAGGTATTGAAAAAGAACCGGCAAGAAAATTCTGTTTCTTGCCGGTTCTTTCTGTTCCTATGTTGAATTAATATCCCTGGTTTTGTACTAAAAATCCTTCTTCACTGGAAGCGCCATCTATTGCCCGTTGGGGAATTGGGAACAATCTTTTGTTGACATCGCTATCGGTCTTTCCTGTCCAGCTGCCCTCGTATTTCCCAAACCGTATCTGATAATTTCTTCTAAACCCTTCCCAGTAAAGTTCAAATCCCGATTCACGGAACAATATATCCAGGTCAATGGTATTCAAGGGGGCAGGTGTCTGATCAGGCCGGGCATTTCTGGAAGTTCGCAAGGTGTTTACATCGGCCAAAGCCCCGACATTGTCACCATTTCTCAACTTAGCCTCAGCACGCATTAAGTACATCTCTCCCAGGCGGATCAACACCAGATCAACGTTACTATAGCTGCAACAGTTGGGAGCCGTATGACTGAACTGATACTTTGAAAACCGGTAACCGGTGTTATGTAAACTTCCCGGACCAGAAAAATCAACCGTACGTGTATGGTCAACATAGGTCAGGTTTGCCCCACTCGTTCTTCTGTTGATCACCGGATATATCCTCACCTTACCATCGTCGCATCTGAGAATATTACCTGCTCCATCTTTTCTGGGGCCCCATATAATACCCCGGAGTATTCCTCTGTCCATTTCAAAGTCAGTGGCCTCCACACAATAATAATGCTGGGAATCATTGGCTGGCGTTACCCCAGTCAGGTCTTTCAGTGCATCCGGTATAATCTGATTTCTCTTAAAGAAACGGGCATCCGCATCGGCAGGATCTACACTTCCGTAGGCATCTACCCAGGTCTGGTAAAAATCAGGAGTAGCGGCCACCGCATCCGTGCCACGGGTGTTGGGGAATTCCGGTCTTGGCACCTGATCACCGGATATGGACCAATAAGCCCAGCGCTGGTGCTCGGTCTCCAGTACGCCTCTCTGGTCGAGTGCAAAGATAAGTTCGGGATTGGTATGGTTATTATCACTAAACACATCAAAATATTCAGCAGACAAGGAATAGGGTCCGGAAATAATATCGGTGGTATATTGTATCACCTTATCCATATCCTCTTTTCTAAAGTCAGGCGTACTATACGGATTACGATAAACAGCTGCATTTAAATACAAACGTGCCAGCAAAGCTTTTACGGCATATTGGTTTAACCTGCCCGGTCCCTTATCGTTTTTAAGTACATCCACCACCGATAAAAGCTCGCTTTCAATGTACTGAATGGCTTCCTGTCCGCGTAAAATCTGGGACCGTTCGCCCGAAAGCTCTTTTTTAAAAACAAGCCCCCAGTTATCCAGTGCCAGCATATTGAGGTATGCCTTCATGGCTACCATTTCATTATATCCATCCTGGGCACTTGCGTTACCAGTGGCAGCTTCTTGTTTTAATCTTTCTGCCGCAATGACGGCTCTTGATAACGTTAACGTAATTTGTGTCCAGGTATCGCTTACCAGGCTATTACTGGGGGTCATCAGATGCTGGTGAACCGCAATGAACTTGCCCCCATCAAACCAGTCGGTGCCCCCCCGGTAGGGAAGAATGCCTTCATCAGAAGCTACCTCCTGCAATCCAAAATTAACCGTATGCAACCATACCCCAGACCGCAGAAGGCCGTATACCGGGGCTACCGATCCACTTACAATTTCCGCCTGGCCGGCTCCTGTCAGCGACTCATCCAGGACCGCTTCCTCCAGGGTGGTACAACCGAAGAAAGCCAGTAAAAATACAACTACCGGTAAGGTTTTATTAATTCGTATATTTTTCATTGTAAACTGTTTTTCAACGTGATAGGAAATAAATCATTTGTTTGCTTTTAGAAGGCTACATTCAGGCCGAGCAGGAATGTTCTGGCTCTAGGATAGGTAAACCGGTCGATGCCAAAAGTCTGGATTCCACTGGAAGCAGATCCTGTGTTAACCTCAGGGTCAAATCCGGAATAATCGGTGATCACAAACAGGTTCTGGCCGGTTAAAGTAAGGCTGATCCGTTGGAAAACATTTTCCAGCTTGGTCCCTGTTAAATTCAGGTTATAGGCCAGAGTAGCATTATTCAGCCGCAGGAAAGAGCCATTTTCCAGATAACGGGTAGATACGGTATTGGCATTGCTCAACGCCTCGTTGGGGTACTCAACAGCAAAACCGGTTGTATTATTCGACTTGGCCAGTTGTGCTTTACTGAACAGGGTCATGGTTGTGTGATTATATACCTTATTTCCTGCTACCCCATTAAAATTGAAACCCAGGTCAAAAGCTTTGTATTTCAAGTTCAGGAAAAACCCATAGATAAAGTCAGGAATCGCACTGCCTACTACCAGACGGTCATTGTCTAATAGTTGACCATCTCCATTAGTATCCCTGAATAGGTTCTGGCCATTGTCCGGATTAATGCCATCAAACTGATACATATAGAAGGCTCCTAAGGGCTCATTGTTAATGTAGCCATTAATGGTGGCACCAGTCTGGCCGGAACCCTGGGCTGCCCCTGTGGTCAGCACGGCATACGGTGAATTTTGCACTTTATTCTGGGTATAGGTAATATTCCCTCCGATGTTATAAGAGAAGTTACGCTGTGGTTCGCTGCTGTAATTCAAAGTCAGTTCAACCCCATTGTTGCGGATGATCATGTTTGGAATATTGTTCCAGTAGGTAGAGGTAGGCTGAACAGGATCGGCAGGAACCACTTCCAGAAGTATATTGGAAGATTTTTTATTGAAATAATCCAATGTACCGCTCAACCGGGAATTAAAGAAGGCGAAATCAAAGCCTACATCTGTTTGGGTGGATACCTCCCATTGCAGGTTTGGGTTTGCCAGCCGTGTAAATATGATTCCATAGGGATACCCTTCCAATGCAGTAGCATCGGTATCAATGGGATAGGAACTGGTACTTCCGGACCCTGTTTGTAAGCGCTGCTCTAAATAACTGGCTTTTGTGATTTTAGAGGGAATTTCCTGGTTGCCGGTCTGGCCCCAGCTGGCACGCAACTTTAAGTTATTGAAAAACGAATTGGCCATGAACTCCTCATTGCTGATATTCCATCCTACGGCAAAAGAAGGGAAATATCCGTAGCGGTTGTTCTCCCCGAACTTGGAGGACCCATCGGCACGTAAAGTACCGGTAAACATATATTTATTGGCGAATACGTAATTTACTCTGCCGAAAAAAGACTGCAGCTCATTTTTGATGGCTTCCGCATTTACGGCTGTAGGAAATACAGCGGTGCTGGTATGGTCCTGGTAAATAGGTTCAACATTGTTAGTGGCAAAGCCGCGGTATGTAGTGGTTCTGCTTTCATCCAGAAATTTCTGAAAAGAATGTCCTGCCAGAACTGTAACATTGTGCACATCCCGGTTCCAGGTATAGGTGAGCGTATTCTCCACCAGTTGATTGGTATTGCCGCTTACGGCCGCATCCAGTACCCCGTTAGAAACATCCGACTCATTGATCACTGCCGGATAGGGTTTGTACTGTCCGTTCCTGGTGGTAGCCGAATAATCCACCCCCAGGTTCAGCTTGTAGGAAAGGCCGTTGATTATTTCCAGAGATGGGGAAATGCTGGCCAGAATACGGTTATTAATGGCCATGTCACTAAATAAATCAAACCTAGTAAGGGGATTTAATGCATTCGTAGGCAATAAGGTAGGCACACCGTTGGTATACGCCGGAATCGTCGGGTTCAAACTAAGCATATCACTGATGGTTGATAGTATGTCCGGGCGCAAGTTTTCGGTGCGGGAGGCTGTCAGATTATAATCTATAGTTAACCTGCCATTGATTGCCCGTTGATTCATATTTAACTTTCCAGAATACCGTTTTAGCCGGCTGTTCTTCAGGATGCCTTCCTGGTCCTGATAGCCTACCGATGTGAAGTAGGAAAAATTCTCACTGCCGGCTCCGCTCATAGACAAATTGAGTGTATTGGCTACCCCCCTTTGGGTCAGTTCATCTTGCCAGTTTGTATTGGCCCCAAGGTCTTGCAGGGTTCCATCCACGGCCACTACTTGCCTGCGAAAAGCGTCGGCATCGAACACATCTAGTTTTTTGGCTATCGACGAGACAGCCGTGGAAGCTGAAAAAGTAAGTTGCGGTTTTCCCTTTCCTTTTTTAGTGGTAATTACGACCACGCCATTGGATGCCCTGGAACCATATACGGCTGTGGCACTGGCATCCTTTAGCACATCGATACTTTCGATATCGTTAGGGTTAATAAAGTTCAGAGGATTGGTAGGAACCCCTGTGGAGGAATTGTCCAGTAAAAATCCATCAACCACATAAAGCGGCTGGGTTCCGGACCGCAAACTACCGATACCCCGGATAATGATATCTTGTGCAGCCCCGGGCTCGCCACTAGTTGCGGCAATGGAGACACCGGCCAGTTTCCCCTGCAAAAGTTCGCCAGGATTGGTTACCACACCTCTGTTAAAACTTTCACTATTCACAGATGCAATGGAACCGGTAACGTCTGACCTTTTTTGGGTACCATACCCTACCACCACTACCTCTTGCAAGGCTTTGGTATCCGGTTGGAGCGCTATATTGAGTTGAGTCTGGTTGCCGGCTTTTACCTCCTGGGGTACAAAGCCTACGAAGCTAAATACTAGTAAAGATTCTGCATTAGCGACTTCCAGGCTGTAAGCTCCTTGCGCATCCGTGGTAGTGCCTCGTTGGGAACCTTTTATAAGGACAGCTACACCTGGTATAGGCTCTTTGGTGTCAGCGTCGGTAACTATTCCCCGGATAGTCTGTTTCTGAGCTTGAACCGATCCCATTGCCGGTTGTTGGGCATAGCTGCCAACTACAGGTAGGGAGAAGAGGCAATGGAGCAATCCAATCCGCCAAATACGCTGCCAGCAAATAGGCATTTTTAGTAGCTTCTTTTTCATAGTTTGTGGTAGGTTAGTTAATTAAAATAGTTTTAGAGAGTTTAGAGATTCAGTTAAACACAGGAGTTTCTGTCAAGAATTACCTGCAAAAAGCAAGCGTAGGCAAGTAGTTAAATCTATATCCTGAAAAGGAGCGATAGCCAAGTGGCAGGAAAGAACAAGCAAAACACCAAACATGGGGCAAAAGTAGGGACATCGGAAAAGATCCTCCTTTTGCAAGCGGTTATCAAATTATTATTAAAAAGTTGTCTAACTATTAATGCCTAGCATAAAACCGTCTGTTAGCTTCTGTAAAAAAGTAAAATATTGGTATTACCATAGTATAAGGATTGGGAAGGGAATGAATAAAGAAGGTTGCTCTGAAAAAGTGCAGGAAGGACAAAGAGCGGACTTAGCAGGTAGCTTTGCCTTGCTTTCCTACTGCTATCAATGAATTAAAAAGCTCAACAAAAGAATAATGTGGGCTAATTCCATTCATAATTGCCCATTAGCCGGCCGATTTTATCCCTGTTGTCTATTATTGTATTTTATGGTATTATGGTTGTAAAAGTACGAATGCCGCATCATAAGGTCTGCCTTAATTCTTGTACTCTCCAAAGTACACACCCTTTAGGTAAGCCTATTGACAGTAAATTTTTAAGCAATTAAGAAGCTTTAATCAGTAAATGAAGTAGCCTAAGAGCTAAGGCTCGAACATTCACAATCATTCAGCAAACTATTTAAGGCCAAAACCAAGCTTTCGCCTCTGGAATTCAGGCAATCCTTTAATTAATCCGAGCACTCAACCTACCCTTTTAATATGGTACTAAACTCCCAGTTAGGCTAAAAGCAACAAAGTATGTTATAGTGGGTAAGTTTTTATAGAATATTCATTCTTGTGTGTGGATGAGATTAATTGAAAGCCGATCTGAATTGCACAGGCGATGTATGGGTTTTTATTTTGAACAGCCTGCTGAACGATTGCGGGTGTTCAAAACCTAACTGGTATGCCACCTCGCTGATTGAAAGGTTTGTGGTAGACAGTAATTCCTTTGATCTTTCAATTAGCTTTTGATGGATATGCCCTTGTGCGCTAAGGCCAGTGAGTGAACGCAGCATATCGCTTAAGTAATTGGGGGTAACGTTCAAGTGCTCTGCCAGGTACTGTACGGTGGGTACCCCATGGATAAGTGGCTTATCCTCCTCGAAATAAGTGCTTAGCAACTCTTCCAATTGCTCAAGTAGCTCGCTACTCACTGCCTGCCGGGTTAAGAACTGACGCTTATAAAAACGCTTGGCATAGCTTAGTAGCAACTCGATCTGAGCGATGATTACCTCATGGCTAAAGTCGTCGATGCGGCTGTTTAATTCTTCGCGTAAGATGTTATAGATAGACAGCATAGTGGCTCTTTCTTGCTCGGACAAATGCAGCGCCTCGTTGCTAGCGTATGAAAAGAAACCGTAGTTTTTGATCTTGTTAGCCAATGGATAGCCTTGCAGGAAATCCGGGTGGATGATCAGCGAATAACCTTGGTTGTTCTCATAATTTTCCCGAACGCTGCCTACCACCTGGTTTGGTGCAGTGAATAAGATGCTCCCTTCATCAAAATCATAATAGCCCTGGCCATACCTGAACTTTCCACCCAATTTGGTGATGAAAGAGATCTTATAGAAACCTGCCACATAGCTCTCCGGAAGCCGGTTCATGTCGATCTGTCTTTCTGTAAAATTTAACAAACTGATCAATGGGTGAACAGGACCTGGAAGTCCCAACATCCGGTGCATCTCCGGGATAGACTCTAATTTGCTGACTTTTGACATTTCATTTTTCATGTGGAAAGATACTACCTATGACCGATGCGTGTTGCAGTCACCGGTCATAAATTATAGTTTGGGATAACGTGCTTTCGAGTACCTGATGAACATGGATTACCATGGAAGGGAGCCTTCCGGTCCGGTAAAGGTAGCCGTTGGGCCATCGGTTTCCAATGCTACCCGGACCGGTTCACGCGAACCTACCTCCACTGAGTCGGTACCCTGAAAGTTATTCAGCGCTGTGGCCGTAAAGCCGGGACTGACGGCATTGACCTTAATGTTTTCTTTTTCCAGTTCGATAGCAAAAGCCATAGTAACCGCATTAAGGGCCGTTTTTGAGGCGGCATATACAACCCCAAAATGTTCTCTGGCCCAGCAAGCCGGATCAGCTATCCAGGTAAGGGAACCCAGGCCACTGGATACATTGACAATCCGGGCTGCCGATGATTTCCGTAGCAGAGGCAGCATAGCTTGCGTAACGGCAATAACACCAAATACATTGGTTTCCCAGACCGTCCGGACCTCATCCAGTGAGGCAGTGCTGGCACGGCCATCCTCGGTTATTTCTTCCAAGGTGCGGCCAGGCTTGCCGGCATGGGATATCCCTGCATTGTTGACCAGCAGGTCCAGGCGGCCATGTTCCTTCTCAATACGATTTGCAGTGGCACGGATAGTTGATGGCTGAGTTACATCCAGTTGGATAGCATAGGCATTGGTACCTATTTCAGCAGCCGCCTTTTCCCCATTTTTCAGGTTCCGTGACCCAACATATACACTATATCCATTAGCAGCAAGTGCTTTTGCGATCTGGAAGCCTACCCCCTGGTTGGCGCCGGTGACAAGGGCAACTAATTGATTGTTTGCGGATGATCCAATTTGATTTTCCATAAGAATAATAATTAATGAATGAACAATGCAAAACTCAGAAATTATTATTTTTTCAAGATAACCAAATCAAGGACATTTGTAACCGAAATGAAGTGTATACCAAATTAATGTACGCTCAAGACGATTTCTATTCCTGTTTAACGTTGAGTAACAACCATTATCCTTTGAACCCCTTGTTGAGTTTCTGTTGCTTGTTTTTCTATCGTTAGACGGTTATGCAACAAGCACGCGCAGCATATAAAACAATGAATGTGTTTAGCATTACCCCTTCTGCAGCGTAACACTGAGCTACAGACGCAAGCAATTTGAGCCATAGAAGAAACCTGTTATGTTAGGCATCCTTTACCTTTGTGTCATTACTCTATTAAACAACAAGTAGAATGACAACAATAACAAAGATTGCTCTGGGCAAAAATGGCCCAATGGTGTCTAAACTCGGATTAGGTTGCATGCGTATGTCGCCAGTTTGGGGAAGCCCTGTGAAGGATGAAAAGGAAAGTATTGCTACCATCCAGATGGCATTAGATAGGGACATTATTTTTTTAAATACAGGCGATTTCTATGGTGCCGGCCACAATGAACTGCTCGTAGGCAAAGCCATCGAAAGCAGAAGAGATGAGGCTTTTATCGGTGTTAAGTTTGGGGCTATTTTTCACAACGGGGAGTGGATTGGTTTGGATTTGCGGCCCATTGCTATCAAGAACTTCATTAACTATTCGTTGGTGCGTTTGGGCGTGGATACAATTGATCTGTATCAGCCCTGCAGACTGGATACTAGTGTTCCAGTAGAAGAGGTAATTGGTACGGTTGCCGACCTGATCAAAGAAGGCAAAGTGCGTAACTTAAAAATAATGTCAATCAGAGGAATTCTTAGCCAACCTATACCCGGAAAAGACTCATCGTGTAAAGGAGTGGAAAAGTGAGTTTCCTGCTCGCAGTAGTAACCTGTACCTGTCA
Organism: Rhodocytophaga aerolata; assembly: GCF_030503435.1. Lineage (GTDB taxonomy): Bacteria > Bacteroidota > Bacteroidia > Cytophagales > 172606-1 > Rhodocytophaga > Rhodocytophaga aerolata. Next base: position 63,193 of record NZ_JAUKPO010000032.1, on the reverse strand, counting down.
GTTAAATGCCTGCCGAAACGCTAAAGGCGACAGGTTGGTTTTCTTTTTAAAAAGGGTACTGAAAGATTGGGCGTGTTCAAAGCCCAACCCATACGCAATTTCGCTCACCGATAAGCCAGTAGTAGAAAGCTTTTCCTTGGCTTTCTCAATCAGCTTTTCATGAATATGTTGCTGAGTGTTTTGGCCTGTGTGCACCCGTAACAGGTCGCTCAGGTAGTTGGGTGACAGGTTCATGCGCTCGGCTATATATTGTACGGTCAAAAGGCCTTGACGGGCTACGATATCCGTATCAAAATACTCCTCTAGCAATTGTTCAAATTTGGCAAGCAGCTGAGAATTGTTGTGTTTTCGGGTAATGAACTGCCGCTCGTAAAAACGATTGGAATAGTTGAGCAGTAATTCAATTTGTGATAAGATGATCTCTTGGGTATGTTTATCAATGTGGAGGCATTCCTTGTGGATCTTGTCGAGAATGGTAATCAGATCCTCTTCTTCTTCAGCGGACAGGTGAAGTGCCTCGTTGACCGAGTAGGAGAAAAAACCATATCTGTGCATGTAACTTGCCAGAGAATGATTGAGTAAAAAATCCGGATGAAAGATAAGCAGATAGCCCGAACCACATTCCATGTTGGCTACATCCAACGATTGCACCTGCTTAGGTGCGGTAAAACTTAATACGCCCTTATCATAATCGTAGTGTTGCTGGCCATACTTTATTTTGCCTTTGGCTTCTCTTTTTAGGGCAACACAATAAAAAAGGTTGACAAATCCTTTCCATACCTCATCTTCAAAAAACTTGCTTTCTGCCAGATTAATGACGCTCACCAGCGGATGGCGGGGCTCCGGTAAGGATAACAAGCGGTGAAAGGCTGAAATAGATTTAATCGAGTTCATAAAATGAATATATAGGTAACAAAAGGTAATTAATGACTGCATCATCAAATGATGCAGTCATTAAAAAATATTAATCGATAAGGCCCATACTAAATTCATCATAGGGCTTTCCCGTATCCGTACCCAAAGGTACAATACTTTCCAGTTTTAGAAGGTCTTCTGCGCTCAACTGAATCGCAGTAGCCGCTATGTTTTGTTCCAGGTATTTTCTGCGTTTAGTTCCCGGAATAGGAACAATGCCTTTGCTGATGATCCAAGCCAGCGCCAGTTGGGAGGAGGTAACCTTTTTTTCTTCGGCCATTGCTTCAATAGCTTTCACTAACTCTATGTTCTTGTAAAAGTGGGCTGCCCCAAACCTGGGAATGGCCCGGCGGAAATCATTTTCCGGTAAATCCTCTAGGCTGCGGATCTGCCCGGACAAAAACCCACGCCCTAACGGAGAATATGCAACGAAACCTATTCCTAGTTCATGCAGCGTTTGCAACACGCCGCGTTCTTCCACGCTACGCTCAAATAAGGAATATTCACTTTGTAGGGCGGTAATGGGGTGAACGGCATACGCTCTTTTTAGCGTCTGTGAAGATACTTCAGATAAACCCAGGTATCCTACTTTTCCTTCTTTCACTAACTCACTCATGGCTTCCACTGTTTCTTCAATGGGGGTGTTTTTATCAAGCCGGTGCAGGTAGTACAAGTCAATATAATCCGTGTGAAGATTTTTCAGAGAACGCTCTAACGCTTTTTTTACATAGGCTTTTTTCCCGTTGATGGCCCAGGTTACTTTGTTATTATCATCGATTTCCCAACCAAATTTGGTAGCGATAATGTATGCATTGCGATTTCCCCGGATAGCCTTGGCAATAAGCTGCTCATTTTTTAAGGGACCATATAGGTCTGCCGTGTCCAAAAAATTGCCCCCTAATTCCAGTGACCGGTGGATGGTAGCAATGGCTTCCTGCTCATCGGCTTGCCCATACATGTGCCCTTCTTCAAATCCGGTCATCCCCATACAGCCTAAGCCAATGGTGGGGACAACCAGGCCTTGATTACCTAATTTTATTTTCTTCATTTCCATAATGCTCATTTTAATATAATAAATGTTACCATAGCAAAAGTCGATAAAATCACACAAAAGGCTGTATGCAAATCCCTGAAGATTGTATGCAAATCAAGGGTATGGTAAATAGTAGAAAGGAGGAGAATTATACCCTCGCATTTTTCCGACAGATGACAGAAAGATAAAGCAACTGCATTGAAGGTACCTAAATTTAGTGGTCACCCCAAAGGGTGTATCCGGTAATCATTAAGGTACTTAGTGGACCTCCCATTGGGGTGTATACATCAGAGTCAGGCCGTATTCTAACATAAAATGCCTTTTAGTCTAGCCTACAAAGTTTAAGATTAAATGGCACCAAGCAACATGCTCAGGCTCGGATGCCTGCAATTGTCTCTGTTTTTTGACTTATCTTTAAAAAAGGAAAACAAATCAGTCTGAAATGGAAAAAGCGGCATTTCACCGCTTTCTGCCCTGGCTAGATTTCCTTTAAGGTTACTTTATTTTAATGCATAGCTAAGGTAACCGCCATCAACCACAATCTCAGTTCCGGTAATAAAGCTGGCCGCATCAGAAGCTAGAAACAACACGGTGTTAGCAATCTCATCGGGATTGCCAAGCCTTTGCAAGGCGGTAGCGCCAGCTAAAAAACCTTGCGCTTCTGTCGGTACGACACTCGTCAGGCCTAGGGTTGCAATAGGCCCCGGACTAATAATGTTGACCCTGATTTTTCTTTCTGCCAATTCATTTGCTGCAATCTGGGCGATTTTATTGAGCGCACCCTTGGTTGCAGCATATACACTAGATCCAAGGTTTGCAGCAGTGGCGGCCGTTGATGAAGTAAATATTACTACCGATCCATTTGTTAAATGCGGAAGTAATTTTTGCAAGGTGAAGAAATGACCCTTTACATTGGTATTGAATTGTGCATCAAAATCTGCTTCCGTTGCTTGTTCAATGGGTGCAAATGCGCCTATTCCCGCATTCAGGAATAGCACGTCTAGTTTGTTTCCAGTTTCTGCAACGGCTTTTTCCAACACGCCAATCCCTGCCAGGGTTGAAGTGTCGGAAACTACCGTTTTCAACTTGGGGCTGTTAATTTCCAGATTTGCTTTTTGAAGATTGTCAGCTTTTCTACTTGTAATCCAAACGTTTGCCCCTGCACTGATAAATGCTTTTGCGGTTGCTAATCCAATTCCGGTGCTTCCGCCTGTAATGACTACATTTTTATTTGTGAAATTCATTGTTAATCGTATTTAATACTTGAGCTACAATGTTAGCTCAAGTGAATTTATTTTGGTAACTTGGTATATAAAAGTAACTGTAACATCCAGGTAACCAAGTAACCTCATGCCATTTAACAGTATGGAGTTGGAGTGCAAGAAACTTCAATCAAAAGAAGACAAAGCAGAACACAAAAAAGAGATGAAGGCTGTCCAGGATTCAATGGATGTGCTCAATGGGAAATGGAAAATTGCTATTATCTCCTCTATTTGCTATTACAACAAAAGGCGCTTTTCTGACATCTTGAATGATGTAGCCGGTATTTCCAATAAGATGTTGAGTAAAGAACTAAAAGAACTGGAAATTAATCAATTGATTAAACGGACTGTTTTGGACACACAGCCTGTAAGTGTTCAGTATGAGCTTACCGAACATGGCCTAACCTTAAAGACCATCATTAACAATCTGACAGCGTGGGGAATGGAACACCGAAAAAAAATTATTGGAAAATAAAGCCTTGTTAGCTGGAAGGAGTTTTCTAGTGGTATAGGCAGACAAAACTCCCTATATTACTATAGAGACCTAAATAAAAAATACAGGTTGAGAGTTCAAACCACACTTGACTCCGGATAAAGAATCTATAACTGATTTGTCGGTTTTAACTGCAGTAAAGGTGGATTAACCCCCTAAAGTTACTTTCATTTACAGCCAAATCCATTTTGGTTAATCACTTGACTACTCCAACTGATTTGAACTTATATAAATTAAAATTTCACCTTGTACATCAATCCTAGTATTAGCTGGTTCTTCTGCATATCTATCAATTGATAGTCAGTAAATCCATAGAAGTCAATGCGTTGATGACGATCAAGAATTATCTCTACACCAGCTTTGTTGCGCATTTGTTCAAACCCTGTACCTAACTGGTAAAAAATATCAGTAGAAAGGTAAGGCACCAAGCGTGTTTTATTCGGATATGATATTTCCAACTTGTTGCGTAAGTAACTATCATCTGCTTCCATGCTTGTATCATCATCTCTAAATTGATGCTGGTACCGCAAGCGATAATCCAGTTTAAGTTTCCAAATTTTCCGGTCATAGGAAACATCGGCATAAAACCGGTGGTAGGTGCGGTAGTAGTGGTCTAAGATTTCCTCATTGAATTTGCGTCTGCCAGTATACCGGTAATAGCCGGTAATTTCCCAGTGTTTGTTGAATGCATAGGATACACCTAGTTCTCCCAGATAAGACCTTGTAACGGATAGATTTTCGCCTAACCTAAGTTGCGTATTCAGGTGGACAGCAAACGATTTCTTAAACTTTTTCTCTACATTTATTCCAGTCCAAAGGCCCAGGTCAAATTCTTGAGCTACGCATTGTAAAGGATACAGCAGGTATAGGCTTGCAATCAGCAGTAATAATTTTCTACTCTGCATAAGAGTCCACAGGTTTTGCAAAATGCTCATATTTCATTGGTGAAGGGTAATAGTATATAACCAGAAGAGCTGTGTCTTTTAACAGATCCATTTCCATAATATCTACCCGATGAATAGCTAAACCTGTACGCTTGCGCAGGTCGTCGAGTAGTTCGCCGCACATGGAAGGCAGGATTAGATCAATGCGGTCGTAATGTATTTTTTTTGTTAATTCTCGTTTGATAAGCCAGTTCCCATCCAGCAGCTGCACACTTATTAAAATCATTCCATTGATTAAACCCAGTTCGTCCCAGCTTCCTTTGGTTATAGCCGAAAGCAATCCCATTGATATGACGACAAACAAATAGGTCATGTCTTTCGCAGAAAGGCCTTCGGTACGGTACCGGAGCATGGAGAAAACAGCAAATAAACCAAATGCTGCCCCTATAGACATCTGCACTTTGTTTAGCAGGAAGGTGATCAGGAATATGATGATATTGAAGGAAAAAAACATCAGAAATAGATCAGCTTTGCGGTAAATCCGGTAATATATAAATCGGATCAGAATCAATACCGACAACACATCTATTCCCAGACGCAAGAAAAACTTTTCAGACAGTTTATTGAATAACTGGAAACTTTCTGCCACCTCTGGTGAAGCAAGGTCTTGTAAAAAAATCATCTTGATTGGCTATTTAATTTTTGCAGGTACCTTAACTTTGCTTTAAATCGATTCTGCTTGATTCTATGGTAGAGGCTAATTACCCCCAGGCAGTACTTACTTATGGAGCCTTCCCGCAACTGGTACTGTTTCATCAAATGCAGAAAATAAGAATTCCTGAGGGATTCCTGTTTTACTTCAGCTATTACTACTTGCGGATAACTTTCCTGGCTTGTAGCGTTACGGAACGAGAGATTCAGGTCCAGTGTAAGCCTTTCTACACTAGTCCGGTGCACAAGGGTTAACCTGGTGTAGTCTACCCAAAGCATAGGTTGTAAGGACGCTGGATTGAAAGGAGTCTGTTCTGCTAAGAAAGTTTTACTCTCCTCATCCAAGACAAAACCAGGAAAGTGCTTGTTTTGAATGCGGGTCTTAATAGTCCTACCCTTATTATTTTTAAACTTTACCTCTGTAAAGGCTGTGTCTGATTGCACATAGTACCGCTGCCGGATTTTATACCGGTTGTGCCGTCCCCGCTGGTGTTCATGATATAGCCTAAAATCCGGTGTATCAAAATATAAGGTTTGATACTCACAGAGCCGGTAATTATTTACCTCTAATACTTGATAAGAAGGAAGCAAATCCGATAGTAAAGCAGGCAGCAAAGAGACAGGAATCAAAAACTTAGCATCCACCCGGTTCATAAGTTTTACAGCCTCTATCTGGGCAAGTGAAATAGATTCAAAAGCGCCGGCATATTCAATAATACCTGGGCTAACTAGGTCAATCATTATACTTGTATTTTTTTACCTGAATCAGATTTCCCTTGCTGTCATAGGTTTTTTTTTCTGACTTAAGTCCCCGGCGGTCTAGTTTGAAAACAGAGCGGCTGACCAGGAAATTATTGCCGTCATACTTATACTCTTCTACTTTCTCACCCAGATCATCGTACTTGTAAATTTCCTTACCGGTTTGCTTATTATTTGCATCATAAGTGATTTCTTCTGCCTTCTCATGGAAATGGTTGAATTTGCGGACGACTTTCTCTTTAATCCTGCCGACCTTGTCATAATTTATTTCCTCGACTACGTTGCCGTGTTTGTCAAACTTTTTATACGCATCGCTGCGGATAATTTCTTTCCCATCTACAAACTCCGTGATTACTTCCGTTGTAGCTACAATATCATATTGTTTGATGTCTTTCTTACTTTGGGAAACTCCCTGATAAGCTATAAAAACCAATAAAAGTATGAGAATACGTTGCATAGAATAAATGCTCCTAAGTTTAATTTAAGTTGATAGTTTGTGCGTTGAAAAGTTACTCGGCGAGATAGTTTTTCACAGCCTGAATCCGGGTAGTTACATGCTGCTTAAGCGTAGCCAAATCACTCGTGAAAGAGGCAGTACTACTCAAGAGCGAATGACTTTTCTGCTCAGTTTCTTCAGGCCCAATTACATAGGGAGATATCAATGTGTGATTTCGCTCGAATAACTCATTCATATTGGAAGTGTTAAACACATTGTCGGTAAACTCCTTCACATAGGATTTATATTGGGCATTATATACCGGATCATCCATCAGGTAGCGGATCAGGGGCCATTGTTGCGACACTTCTGAAAGAGAAAGTGATAAAGTTTGATTCATGCCTCCCATACCTACACCTGGGAATCCACCTCCTCCTGCAGCAGGTATTCCTCCCCTACCTGAAGTCATTGACATGTTATGGTCCCAGGGAATCCAGGTGAGGCCTTTGCCCGGATCATTGTAGAGATAATAGTTATGTGCCATAGCTCCATAGGCGTCCCAGTTGACAATACTAGTATTCACGGCCAGCCACTTAAGAAAATGATTTACATTAAAAGAAGCTTCCAGGTCAGTCCGCCATTGCGTAGGATTTGTTGTGCGGTTGGTACTATTTAGTGCTGTAATGGCTGCTTGCACATCACTATAATCATTGGCTTCTTTGTTATTTTTCTTTTCGAATTGCTCCTGGTTGAATGATTGAAAAGTAGATTCAGGCTTATAAATATTGCCACTCTCTTCACCAAACTGTGACTTCACCATCGTATCATCGATGACCTCTACCAGTGTATAAACTCCACAATATTTTAATCCTTCGCCAAAGTAAATGTATACTTTGTAGAAAGAGGTTTGAGCAGCCGGAATACCAGCCTGCCGGAAAATATCAGCTACTACTTTTTCCCGGATCAATGTATTATCGGTATACCCGGGAGAAAAAGAAAGCTCATTAAAGCCATAAAACCGCTGATTCTTGATCGTAGGATACTCTTCTTCAAACTCATCAAAGTCTAAACGGAAGGGCAGTTTATAGTTGCCTTCCCGCCAGACACTGCTCAATGAAGAATTGCCTTTCAAGCGGAATCCTACCTTATACCACTCTTTTCCTTTGAAGGAAACAGCTACGGCTACATAGTCCGGATCTTCAGTACCAAAATTAATACCTCCGCCGTTACCTCCAGGAAAACCACCACCTGTAGGCGGATTGAAAGTTTGAGTAGAATCAAAAGCAGGAAAGCCTGCAGGAGGTATTCCCCCCATCCCTCCGCCTGCTCCGAAATCTGCACCAAATTTTTCCTGCATATCCTTCCGGATGTTTTCCCAATCACCGCTTGTCATTCTTATTTCAAGCGTATTCACTTCATTTTGTGCAAATACAACTTCATAATTAGGAGCAGTTTCCTGGCTGTGTGTGGCCTCTGTCCAGTCTGGTGTGGAAATATTTCTTTCGTCCCAGTCAGGATCTTTGCAAGAAATGGCTGCATACATACATATACACGTAAGCAGTAGCGAACGTAGAGCTTTCATAAAATTTATATAAGGCTATAATACTTTTGACAGCTAAATAACGCTCATCTTCAATTAACTACGTATAGCCCTATAACCGAAAATAGAGCCACAAGCCATTTTTATAGATGAACCCGAAATTCACCTAGACCAAGCATTAAGAAAATATTAAGATATTGTTATCATTTTAAGATGTAGTATATAGCAGGGAGCATGGCATTTAAGATCGATATAACTGGCTAACTGATTTCGTTGCTATAAGTAGATATGCTTCATATCAATCATGTTGAATCTTACGCTTCAGCTGAATTTCACCCTGGTAATATTTGATCAAAAAAAATTCTACCACCAGTTGCTTCTAGATAACTCTTTAGTGTTTATTAAGCAGCTCGTCTCTTACGTTGCCCAAGTATTTTCTACAAATAAGCAATTCTAGCCAGCCTGTACGTTTGCTGATTGTCAAACAAATCTAGCGGTGTGATTTTCTGTTTGTATCGAACCATTTTATAGTAAATGATAGCAATTTTATGAGCGGTGGCTACAACAAAATGCTTATTGCCGCCCTTGGCTCTTCCTACAATGGAAGTGGTATGAGAGTAAACGAATACTTTTGTACACTGCGTTAGCAACACTTCTGAAAGCTTGGCTTGCTATAGTTGGTTTCTTTTTCATGAACCTGCTGCTGATGTGTTTATATATGCCTTTTATATGTTAATCTGCCACCTGAGCAGGAGCCGGAACATTATCGTCATGGGAATGGTAGCATAATGCTAACTGTGGTAGTGTCTTTGCCTTGTAGCCTATTACAACTAAGTATAATTAGTCATAGTATGGGTTGCCACTTATCCTGATTGATAGAGCAAAAAAGCTATTTAATATATAATTATTGTCTACTGGTCTATTGGGATATACACCAAAGGGTAAAAAAACTTATTTTTATAAATAAACCGTTAGATGGACAAAAAATCTCTGTTCAACGCAAAGTCAGCGTCTGTTCTGGTGCATATCACGGCATGGGTATGCTTTTTATGCATTCCTTTTCTGCTGTTTAACTTCCCGATCGATAAAAAATTTTTTATTCTCAGAATTGGTATACCGGCCTTATTGCTCGCCGGGGTGTTCTATTCTAATCTGTATGTATGGATGCCCCGCTTCCTGAAAACCAAAAAGCACTGGCCTTATCTATTTACGATTGTATCCGGTATTATTTTCCTGAGTTTTACCGAACTGGTCATAGAACATTATTATTTCAAATTCAATATAAGAGGTGGACTTCCATCTGATCCCGTGTTTGCCTCTGCCTTAAAACAAGGCATACCTGACCCTGAGCTTCAGGCAGAGATTATCCGGTTATTGGAATCAGATTTTCATAGAAAAGATTCCCTTAACAGAACATTAGCTCCAATGAAGAAGCCAGGTTTTATTGGCTCCCCTCCTGCTTTTTTTATCTTATTGAAATCTGTCTTTGTTTCCGTGCTTGCCCTCACTATCAGTTCCGGCCTGAAGATAATTCATGAATGGAGGAAGAATGAGCAACAAAAAAAAGAAATGGAGAATGAAAAATTATCTTCTGAACTTATCTTTCTCAAGTCGCAGGTTAATCCGCACTTTTTATTCAATACATTAAACAATATTTATTCATTAGCCAACAGCAAATCAGATGACGCACCCATTGCCATTGCTAAATTATCGCAACTGATGCGCTATATGCTATACGAATCAAATGTCAATTTAGTACACCTTACAAGAGAAATTGATTATCTGAAGAGTTACATTGATTTGCAAAAGCTCCGTTTCAGGGAAGATATGCGCATTAATTTTTTCATTGAAGGAGAAGTAGATGATAAAATGATCGAACCTATGCTGCTGATACCATTCGTAGAGAATGCCTTTAAACATGGTCAGGGTCTTAACCACAACCCTTGTATATATATCCATCTTCGCTGCCAGCAGCAGAATTTGTATTTTACAGTAACCAATTCTTTTGAGAAAAATGTAAGTGAGCCTATAGAAAAAAATTCTGGTATCGGGCTTCAAAATATTATCCGCAGGTTAAATCTGCTTTACCCTGACAGCCATGAACTTGCTATACACACATTAAAAAATATATTTAAAGCAGAACTTACCTTAAAGCTCAATTAACCATGCAATGTATAGCAATTGATGATGAACCTCTGGCACTTAACTTACTAGAGGATTTTATCCGGAAAGTGCCCTTTTTGCACCTTGTTAAAAGATGCAACAGTGCAATTGAAGCCTTACAGGTATTGCAGGAAACGAAAGTTGACCTGGTATTTCTGGATATTCAAATGCCTCATCTGACTGGTATTCAATTCATGAATTCCATTCAACATTCAACTATGGTGATTTTTACTACTGCCTATGATAATTATGCCGTGGAAGGCTTTGATCTGGATGCAGTGGACTACCTGCTTAAACCTATTTTGTTTGAACGCTTTATAAAAGCAGTAAACAAAGCCCATGAGTTACATGAGTTAAAAGCAAGAAGCAACAGCATACCTGAAGACAAGGATGATTTTATATTTATCAAATCTGATTACAAAATGTTAAAAATCAGCTTAAAAGATATTTTGTATCTGGAGGGATTGAAGGATTATCTGAAAATTTATGTAGAAAACATTCCTAAGCCCATTCTTACGCTGCAAAGCCTGAAGATGTTTGAAGAAAGACTTCCTTCCAGAGATTTCATCCGGGTTCACCGCTCATTTATCGTTTCCCTGAAAAAAATTAGTTTCATCCACCGTAACCGCGTTGTAATCCGTAATACTGAGATTCCTATCGGCGAATCATATAATGAGCAGTTCTTTAAAGTCGTTTATAAAAAAAATATATAGTCCATCAAGTCTGCATAGGGTCTGGTATTTATCTGTCTTATGCGTTAGCATTAATTGGTAAATCATTTAGTGTACAAGCAATATGAAGAGTCAAACACTAAATATTTTTTACTCAAGCACTGAATAGATAAGTTTTTCTCTATTCATACCGTAAAGCAACAATCGGATCAAGTTGAGAGGCTTTCCGGGCAGGATAATGGCCGAAGAAAACACCTACAAGCGTAGAAAAACCAAAGGCCAGCAGCACTGATTGGATTAGAATGATTACTGGCCAGCCCATGGCTATTCCGGCTCCTGTAGCAATCAGGTAACCGGAACCTATGCCAATAACACCTCCGGTCAGGCTCATCAAAATTGCTTCTTTCAGGAACTGCAGCAGAACAGTTGACCCGGTACCGCCCCAGGTTTCTCCACGGGCTTAATTCATCGGCTATATATTATGTATGTAGCAGCTTGTATGAATTAGATCCTGCCTTGAAATCAAACAACTTGAACACTACAGAGACTAAAAGCAGCGGAAGTATACTTGCAAAAGCTAGCAGGGCGGCCAACAGAAAGATAATAATCAGGTAACATCGTAGGAACTTTAATAAGAATTTACCCATGACTTATATGTAGTATTAATTGCGAGTCAGTCCTGGGCCATCTTGATATTAGTGCAACAATCATGGAAAGCACCGATAAGAGAACCTTAAGTTGTTTAGTACACAATGCTTGACTTAATCGGGGAGGAAATACCTGCATTCGCTTAGCTACCCGCCTTCCGGAGGTACATCCGATTACCTTATATCTGCTATTATCTTAATAAGGAGACTGTACCTTTGAATACTGTTGCTCCATAATTAATTAGATAAAAATACGAACCTGTTGGATATTCCTGGCCAGACCAAGTAAACTCCCGCTCATAGGCTGTATAGACTGGCCTCCCCCATCGGTTATAAATTTCTATACTTTTAAAGGTATACTGGCAATTATCTGGTGGGAGATCAGGAATAACAAAGGTATCGTTAGTCCCATCTTCATTGGGTGTAAATACATTGGGTGGTGTAAACCTGCTCAGAAGCAGCTCAAAGTTTTCAACCTCCAGATTTACAGTTACTGTATCAAAGCGGTTAGGAGAGCAGCTGTTATCTTCAGTGATAAAGTGAATAACAAAGGCGGAATTATTTTCAGTCACTTCACAACCCGGAGTCCAGGTGAAGGGTTGCATAATTTTCCCAAGGCCACTGCTGTTTACAAACTCCATACCAGCTTCAGTTAGGGAAAAGCCAACTCCTAGGGCATATAGATTTATGAGATCATTGTCCGGATCAGAAGCAATCACATCAAAGCGGATTGTCTGCCCTGCCTGTATGGTAGCTACGTTACTAACAAGTGTAGTAGTTACCTGTGGAGCATTAGTAGGTACTGGTTCTATGTATACTCTTAGAAGAAGTGTGTCACGTTTAGGAATGGGGCATCCATTATCTGAAGCTATTACCTGGAGCAGAAGTGGATCCTCTTTGGTGTGAGCAATACAGGTGTTAAAGCAGATCCGAGACCGTAACGTATCAGCTGCTCCGTTCACTACACCTTGTGAAGTTAGAACGGTTATATCCTGCCCGGAAAAATTAAGGGCATTTACCGCTACATGTAACGTAGAATTTCTATTGGGATCAGTCACCAGTAGATCGATACATGGCTGCCCGCCATAGGATAGGGAAATGGTTTCTCCCTCCTGATAAACTGCTAGTGCGTTTACCTCTTTTGCCAGTATCACCGGAGCGTCATTTTTCGGGCAGTCAATAACCAGCAGCTGAAAATCCCGTTGTACCGCTCCAATTTTCTCGCCATTGCGGTATTCTTCGCAAAGTACAGAAAACACATAAAGCCCTACACGATTAGTTGTAAAGGTAATTTGTCCGGTTGTAGCATTAACCTGTAGTGGCTGAGGTCCGGCAATCATATTCGCTACACTAAAACCGTTTGCCCAACTGACTATGGGATAGGGAGCCGGATAAAACTGGCCTCTGACACCAGGGTGTGGCCCTGGACCAAAAGGTGTATTTCTGGCATTACTAGTTCCACGTTTGGGTGTAATTAAAGAGTACTTTAACTGGTCTCCATCGGCATCTGTAGCGCCAAAATCAAAGTAAAAAGGCTCATTCACACAGGCATAATCTCCTTTGGGCATAGGAAATGCAGGGGAACTATTGACTACCCGGTTTCCAGTAAGCATTACTGCTGGAAATTCCATATAGAAGACCATACCATTGTCACCAGGATTAGTAATGTTAACAATAGACTCATTGCGGCAGCACCGTTCCCAGGAAAAGTAATACCCCTCTGCTTCATTATATATATTGGCATCCAGAATAATTTCTGTGCTGTACTGGATCTGGCGGGTTTGCAGCCTGCCATTACTACAGGCTGCATTGGTATAATTGACTTGTGCAGATGCTACTCTAGGCAGCGTAAAAGTAGCCACTCGCCTGTTACTGCGTTTACTGAATACGGCTACAAAAACCTCCTCATCTTCTGCATCCTGCTCTCCATTAATGTCATCGAAATATAAGTTTACAGACAGTACAAACCGGTAACCTTGGTTAGTATATTGCAGATTCAATTCTCCTCCCACAATGTGCGTAGCCCAGGCTGCAAGAGTTGCAACCATTAGAAAGCTCAGAAAAATGGCTCTTTTCATTAGATAATTTATAGGCGTAACAACTAAAAACTACATCAGAAGGAATACTGCAATGCATGATATTCATCCTCACAGGGGGCATTATTCAGTGAGCACCTGCAGACTATCCAGTTCCTGTCTGGTAACGGTGGGCGGCAGCATAGACTTCTCTATTTTATAGGCTACCAGCTGTGCCGCTTTCAGGGCTTTCTCTCTGCTGGAAAATCCTTTGTTTCCTTCTATTGCAGGAATAGTTGTTTGTTTGATGTAAGGCTTTCCGTTATGGTAAATGGCGTATCCCCATCCGGCTTCGGTGGCAAAAACCTGCACTTCTGTGGGCTTGGGTGATTCAATAGTCTGTTTCATTGACTGTATTTGAGGCTGCGTTGCATCAAAGCCAAATTTGGTTCTGATATAGCTCCCTCCAATCAGGAGCAAAATCAAACATGCTACTAATAGTTGAATGAATCTAGACATGTATACTTTCTTGAAATGGCCATTCCTGATTAATCTTCTTCATCGTAGGCATCATTGGGAGCAAACACCCAGAAATCATCAAAGCGGTAGGTACTGCTTGAGCCTGTACCAATGTACCCTTTATTGCCCACCGTAAACCCGACAGCATTGACTCTGGCTGTGCCTTCAAAGGAGGTTTTCTGTTCCCAGGTATTAGCTGAGGGATTGTATTCCCAGAAATCGTTGAGGTTGGCACTGCGTACGCCTGTACCGACGTATCCTTTGCCATCTAAGGTAAAAGCAACACCGTAAGACCTGGGGTGCGCGTTTTCATCGTCATCCTCAAGTTCGGCTATTTCTGTCCAGTTGTTCGATTCTGCATCATAGACAAAGAAATCTTGTTGGTTGATCCCATTACTTTCCCCGGTACCTACGTAAGCCATATCATTTAATACAAAGCTGACAGCGCCTCTTCTTTTTGGATTTTTACCTCCATAGCTGGCTACTTGCGTCCAGCTTCCCATAGGGTTGCCATAGCTGTCATACCCGTTGCTGGCATCCATAGGATCGAATCGCCAGAAATCACTTACATAGTTTCCAGAATAGCCCGTACCTATATAGCCACCACCTCTTAAGGCAAAACCGACAGCCATCTGCCTGGCCACTCCACCAAAATCTGTTTTCTGTGCCCAGCGGTTATTTGCCAGATCATACTCCCAAAAGTCTTTGCGGTAAGTATTGTCGTAGCCTGTGCCTACATACCCTTTGTTGCCGATGCTGAAAGCAACCGCACTGTTTCTTGCCGTACCGCCAAAGTTGGCTAATTGCCGCCAGGTGCTGTTTACCGGATCAAACTCCCAAAAATCTGTCAGCCGTTCGTCGCTGGTATAGCCTGTGCCAACATACGCTTTGTCGCCAATCACAAAGGAAACAGCTGCACTTCTGGCCACTCCTTCTATAGGTGAAATTTGTGTCCAGTTTCCCAACAGGTCTATTTCCTCATCCTCATTTGCACATGAGCATAAAAACAAAAAAGGTAAGAGTAAGCAACAAACAGTAATCTTTCTCATAAATGCATCTAAATTGAAATTGATTGAGTGATCATAAATTTTAAATAATTCTGCTTACAGTATATCCAGACGATTCTACTTTCAGCTATCCGAACGAACAGGCTGATATAAGATTATAAACAGAGGTATCATACAAGAAGTGTGATTAGCAGTAAAAATGAGATATCAGTACCTATAAATAAAACAAACTATACTAACCACCATAAATCCTAGATATAAACTGTATTTTCTTCTACCAAATAAACCTGTATCAGTGATGAAATAACATAAAAAGCTGTAAGTGGGATTACAGCTTTTTTATAGTACCAATACTATATGACTAATGGAAAATGACCACTTTCTTTGTAACCTCTTCTTTCCCACTGCTGGCATTTACCAAATACATGCCGGCAGGTAAAGCAGTTAAGTCCATCTCATACACATCCTGAGCACCATTAATGGATTGATACATCACCTGCTGTCCGATGAGATTAAAGATCCTCACTTCTACATTTTTTGGCTCGTACACATTAAACAGGATATTAAATTTTCCACTATTTGGGTTAGGAAAAATTTGTAGTGCTTGGCTCAAGTTTCTATATCCGTTCACTTCTTCTTCGATAGTTTCCTTACGGAAAACTACCCGTACATTGTCCAGATAGAGATTATTGCCTCCATCATTGGTGCCTGTAAAAGCAAAGCGGACTGCCTTCTGGCCGATGTACCGGGAGAGGTTTATGGTTTCTACCCGCCAGTGATTTTCCTGCATAGGAGACCAGGCCTGAGAGGAAGTGGCAGTGGTGGTGGCAAGTGAACTGCCGGTTTTCTGATACAGAGTATTTTCCCGGGAAAAGCTGTTTCCGCAATCTGTAGAAACAGATACAGCTAACCCATCCTGTGAGAGACCTCTGCGGGCATATGAAACATCAAACACCAGGTATGCTTCAGTAACCGTAGAAAGATCATACGCTGCAGTTAGCAGAACATCTTGTGTATCAGTGTTGCGGCTCTGATAATAATTTAAATAAGCCGCTTTATTGGAAGTGTTTGACGTAGTAGGTACTGGTATATCTGTCCATCCAACCGCGTTATTCTCTGAAAGTACCTGCCAGTCACCGGGCAAGAAGTTTTTATCAAAATTAGCCCAAAAAGGTAATTCTTGTGGGATTAACACTTTCAAAGGCACTTCTACAGTATTCATGGTTGTATCAGCATCTGCATTCCCGTTGGATGAAAGTATGCGTATGCTAAAGGCATATTCGCCGGGCAATGCCTGCAGAGATGGTAAAGTAACAGTGTCGATTTGTGTTGTGGCAAGGTTCCCTGTCCAGTTGTAGCTCAAGGTATCTCCACTAGTAACCTGATACACGAACTTCACTGCATGTAGCGGATTATTGCCATAGTTGCGCAAAACAATAACCGGAGCAAAAGTATTCTCACAAAGATAAGGTTCCGGATCAGTAAGGCCTACTATCCGGGCATTGTCGGCAATCAGCCTGACAACTTCTAAACCTGGGGAGGTAAGTAAACTTGCCCGCCGTGGACTATTTTCCAGCACAGTCCGCATTCTCAGTTTCTGCTCTGCTGTAAAAATGCTCATACAGGCATCATCTGTATAATCCATGTAGTTTTCTACCATCTCCCGCTGTTTAGGACTTGTACAGGTGGTACTATCGGAAGCGGGGCAATCATAATTAGCTTCCCTGGCATTAGGCGTATCTGAGCAGTAATCATCAACGTAGCATCCGCTTGCTGCTATAGGGGCATCTCCCCAGATATGCCGCAAACCCAAAAAGTGCCCTACCTCATGGGTAGTAGTACGCCCGTAACGGAAATCATTTCCTGATACCAGCACCGCTCCTTCATCACCAAAATATTTATACCCAATGACAACGCCGTCTAGCATAGCTTCTTCCTCACCAAGTGCGGATACACCGCTTACTTGATCTGACTCAGGAAACTGAGCATATCCTAATGTATTTGTCCCGAGATTGCATACCCATATATTCAAATATTGTTCGGAAGGCCAGTAACTTAAGCTTTTCAAAGTGGCATCCTCCTCCTGAGTCCAAGTTTGTTTGCTGCCTTTTACCCGCAAAATGCCCTTGGTTGGAAAGCCTTCAGGATCAGTTAATGCCAATCTGAACTCTATCTCTGTATCTGCTCCAACCGGATTGGTATTATATCCTCTGGTGCCAGATTTACGCCGGTAATCTTCATTTAATATCCGGATTTGCGACTCTACCTGTGAATCGGAAATATTGGTGCCAGTTCCTACAGCTTCACCATTATGGATGATGTGAACTACTACAGGGATAGTATAGATACCAGTTGCTTCTGTGCGCTGGGGAGTATTTTTTGACTGCTGTATTTTACCATCAAGCCACTGCTCAAATGCCTCTGTACTTTCTGCTCCCACACGGCCAGCTTTGTTTGCTTTATTTACTTCTATTGTAGCACAAGTCCGGTGAGTTTGTGCATACACCGATAGAGAAGTGAAGAGAAAGAAAACGAGCCCTAGTAAAGACCGCCATGCAGGAACTGTTGACCAGCTAAGAAGAGCGTCTCGGTTAAGAGTCGGCTCTTTCTGAAGTATGGATAGACTATTATAATGCTGTAACATATTATTAGTATTTACTATCACATTTGATACTATTCATAGGCCCATATATTTTTTAAGCATGTGGGACTATGAAGTATCCTGAGAGAAAGGCTTGTGGAAAATAATAACTTGAAACTCTCATTAAAATTAGGCAGTGTTTCATAAGAAGGAAAAAGGAATATACTAGGCAAGAATATTTCTGGATAAAAAGCAGTAATCCATCTACCAGTCTGTTATTACTTATCCATTTGTTGATGAGAATAAGGGATTTAAGTACCTGCCAGGGCTCAAAGAACTGAGCAACCACTTTCCAATTATATGACCGTATTTAATCTGCTGATTTACTCTACTACTGGTACATCATAAAATTTCCATTTTTCCATCATAAGATAAGTAGATAAAATCAGCGGTTTAATGGATAAATCTGTAAGGTTAATATATTTCAATTTTCTGTGTGGAGTATTGCTTCTATGTTTGAATCATCGTAACAATAAAATCCTTTTGTATGCGCTTGTATTCTTGGCTAATAATTATTCTGGTTGTTTCTGCAATTTTTAGTTCTTGTGAGATACAGGGAGATAAGGATATAGGGCTTAACTTACAGCCGCAGATACAGGATATTAGTGTATACTTCACAGATACAGTTACTATTCACACCTCCACTGTGCTGCTAGATTCTATTGCTACTACGAATACAGGCTACCTGATTACAGGCCAGTACATACATAATCTGACAGGAAAAACAAAAGCCACTGGTTTTTTTAGTGCTGGCATCCATGAATCCAGCCCATCCATAGCAAAGTCTGCTGTTTATGATTCGCTTGTGCTGTTGTTGGCCTATGATGCCTATAGCTATGGAGATACCTCTCAACTACAGCTATTATCTGTACATCAGCTAGTTGATCCATTACTTGACACTAAAATCTACTATGGCTTTGATCAGGTACCCTACGGAAGTGAAGCTATCGGCAGTACGTTGTTAAAGCCTAGGCCCTTTACACAAGTTCCGCTTTCCATCCGGCTATCGGACCAGCTTGGAGAAGAAATATTTACTATGGCTAAGGCAAATAGTTTTATTTCCAGTACAGAGGTAAAAAATTATGTAAAGGGCTTTGCCTTGGTACCCGGCAGTGAGGACGACGGAGCAATCCTGAGGTTCAAGGTAAATAGTGACAGTACGGTTATTCGGCTGTATTACCATGAAACCAACCTGGATACAGAAAAACGCACCTACGATTTCAAAATCAGTAATGGCGGGAGTTATTTTAATCATTTTGTAAGTGACCGTACCTCTACAGAAATTGCTGCTCTTCAAAATACTTTTGAAGGAATTTCATCAGCAACCACGCATGAGCAGACTTATATTCAGGGAGGCATTGGCCTGCGGACACGGCTAGACATACCTTATTTGCGAAGTTTTAATACCATTAGCAATTTTGCTGTCAATAGTGCAAAGCTAACCATTGAGCCGATAAGAAGCACATATACTTCATCAGTGAGCCTTCCTTCGGCCATTGCTCTGCAAGAGGTGAACGGCTCAAATTGGATTATTGATCCGTCCATTGAAACCAGTATCAGCTTGCAAGCAAACGATCTGAATGATACCTACTCTTACAGCTATGATATGACATCCTATGTAAATACCTTATTGAAGGAAAGTACTAACTCAAAAACCAGCTTATTACTCTCTTTAGCTGCTGCCGACAATCAGAATACACTTCAAACGATTGTGTTAGGAAGTAATTCCAGCCAATATAGGATAAAGTTACAAATCTACTATACCAAAGTACTTTAATCTAAAGAGGTAAAAATCCTCATAACTGCTATTAACTTGTAGCAATTTCAACCTTCACTAACATAAGGTCTTCGGAAAATGCCATAATATTATTATTACCCATACTTGTATTCATACATTTGGGGTATATTCAAAGTAAAAGTATATGTTACATCGCCTCTCTTATAACTTGTCACCTGTGGGTTAGAAGTAATAAGGATAGCTTTAATTTACCTATACTTTTTACACCCTCTAATGAGTTATCTGAAATGGGAGTAAGTGTTGGACATCTGTGCCTTTTGATTTTGGTTTGTGAATGGCCTATGCTAAAACCGGTTTTAGTTCCAGAGGCCACCCAGCAGCATGGTAAGCATCAGGTTGAGATAGGTACGCATATTGCCCCGGCGGTTAGCGCCCAGTGGGATATACAGGTAATCCCGCCGCCAGGAAGAAAGGGTTATGTGCCAGCGTTGCCAGAAATCCGAAAAGCCAATGGCGGCATAGGGTTAACGGAAGTTGTCAGGCAATGCAAAACCATTTTTTAGTTACTATGTAGGGTAGCGCTGAACCCCACCTGTTAATAATTAACCCTTGCGAATAAAATACTTAGAATGAAAGGCTAACAGGGGTATACCATATTATAATAAGCAAGTAGAGCTGTCCTCGTCTTCGATAGTTGCTATCTATAGAGCAGGATTTTCTTAACCATCGCCGCTTTTTCCGATGAGACTTGGACCAAATAAAAACCGTTTGGTAAATGCCTCAAACTGATGACAAGCTCTTGGTTAGCTAGTAGCTGATGCTTGGCCATTACCTGTTGGCCTAACAAGGAGTGTATGGTTAGCTGCCCATTTTCCGGGAAGGTTATTTGAATATCTCCTCTGCTAGGGTTGGGATAGACAAGATAGGGTTCCTCTCTTTCTTCCAGGCCATTGGGTATAGCAGAATTTGCTTGGTTTTGCAAGAGCACGACACCTCCTGTTTGTGTACCTAAGAGTATTTCAGGCAGATTATCCCCATCCAAATCAGCAGCGGTAGGAAAAAGGAATCCTTTAAAGGGGGAAGAGATATACTCTACATTCCCCTTTTGGAAAGTTACTTCCCTACTTTCTAATTTTATGGGGGAGCGGTCAAAATTATCTTCCAAATCAGGATACATCGTAAGCTTTCCTTGTTTGTCAGCTGCCATTAGATCAGCTTTGCCATTGCCATCAAAATCAGCTATGGATAAAATCAGATGAGGCTCAAAAGCTTCCCCTGTCGCCTTTTCTATGGTGTTGCTCTGCAGGATATATTGGGGTGAGACAGCAGAGCCAGTATTCAGGTAATAGACAAGTTCACCGGAAGATTTGCTAATGAGTGCATCTACATCTCCATCCCCATCCAGATCATAGAGCAGCGGTGTGTCATCGGCATTTAAGGGAAGCGGAAGCGTGTGTACAGCATCTTTTGAAAACTGAAAGGCTCCTTTTTCAGGTGCCGTATTGAGTATATATTGCACATCTGTTCGGTCACGGTTTCTAGTAAAAGTCAGATCGGTAACCTGATCTCCGTTAATGTCTACAAAATAAGGCTTGATGTATGTCAGTTCCAGAGAGGATAACTCAAGGTAGTCATCGGTTATAAACTTGTAAGCAGCCTGCTGTGGAGTACCGATGTTCTCATAGAGAGCAATCGTAGCAGAAATCTGCCAAGTATTTGAAACCGGATTGCCTTTGTTTCCAATAAATAAATCCAGATCCCCGTCTCCATCATAATCAGCTAAAGCCGGAAACGCATTTTCCCCTACATCGAGCATGGTAGCTTGCAGGAAATTATTCTGCACAAACTCAAATTGGGGGGATGTGTTGGAGCCGGTATTTTTATAAAACAGGCTAGATTGGGTAAAATTGATTAAATCATAGGGATTGGCAGAAACATTAGGGGTGGCAACCAAATCGTTGAGGCCATCAAAATCAACATCTTCATAAAAAACAATAGGAAATTGGGGGAAGAAAATAGGTTTACTTGCAGGATACATATCCTGGGCTTCCATAAACCGCGCTTGCCTAGCGTCTCCATGATTGGTGAGTTTGCTGATGGACGAACATTCTTCATGGCTGGTCAATAAATCTTTATCGCCATCTCCATCTAAATCCAGGGCAAGCAGGCTATACCCTCCGGCATGTTTGATGCGCAAGGAGCTTTTTGCTCTACCAATAGCACTTCCACAGTCAATATCAAACACATATTCTCCACAAGATACACCCTGCTCAAATCTGCCCCAGCAGGAATTTACCCGCTTAAAGACTAAAGAATCCGCGTGGCCATAGCGTTCCATACTTTGGTTTTGATGATATTCTACCCGTTTTCCTAAGGCATCATAGGTAAGGATGTCTAGATCTCCATCTTGATCCAAATCAATAATAGCGGGAATATCCGAAAAGTAGGTCTGCAGGTTAATCATGCCTGAAGTGCCTTGCGTTTCAAGCGGATCGGCTAGGAGTTTCCAGGCTAAGGAGGAGGCAGTAGAGACATTCTGATACACTTTCACGCCTAGTTTGCCAGCTGTAAAAATATCTTTTTTTCCATCTCCATTGTAATCAGCTAGCAATACCCATCCTTGTAAATCCTTTGGAAACTGCGCTTCATAGGATAGATTATGTTGATAGAAATATTTTCCTTTTTCCTGTAAGGCTAAAAAAGTGGAAACAGTGTTAGTAAAACGTTCAAATACCACTAAATCCTCGATAGCATCCTCATTCAAATGCATCTTGCTATAGTGAACAGCATTCATACCACCGCTCCAAGGATTAGCCAGGGTATCCGCTTCTACCATGAGAGGTATAGTTGATTGAAATTCGAACCGGAAGGTTTGTGCCCGTAAGGGATTTATAAAAAAAGCAGCAAAGAAAATAAGTAGAGGAATCGTTTTATAAAAAACTCGTCTTCTCAAATAATGATTTATTGAATATAACTTCTCCATAGCGACGATTTAGTACAAATATACGCGGACAAATATTCTCCAAGTTACGGTATTTATAGTATGTCTGCCTCCGGTCTTGTCCGGATATAGGTTGACAGTTTTTAAACAAAACTGTATCTATGCAAGATCACATTCGAGAACTATTAAACCGCTATCATTATAGCGAAGAAGTTAAAGAGGCAGTAGCCTTTCGCGTGCTATTTGGTGGCGAAGATGCTAAACAAATCATGCAAGAATTAGGCATTCACTCTATCCAAACAATCTATCATTGGGTTTCATCCTATCAGCAAAAGATTGAGCAAGGACTTATATCTTTGCCTCCCATGAGTGAAAAGCAAAAACAAAACCTAGAAGCTTTAAAACAACGAAATAAGGATTTGGAAAAAGCCTTACAAGAGGCTAATCTAATGATTTTAGCCCTTCATACCATGATAGATGTGGCCGAGAAAGATTTTCAACTATCCATCCGAAAAAAGTCTGGTACCAAACGGTCTTAAAGCTGCAACATACTCAAATTGCAAAGGTAAGCGTCGGTAGCCTTTGCCGACTGTTTGATGAACCATTATGGTTCATTCAGCCGTCAAGCTTTTCATCAAAAAAGGGTATTTTTAGATCAACGTATTGCTCAATCTATGCTGGCCTTGGATTTAGTTATAGCTATTAGAAGAGAGATCCCGGGATTAGGTACAAAAAAATTGTATTTGTTATTGCGAGAACCCTTACAAAAAAGTGGCATTTCTATGGGTAGAGATCGTCTACATGAGTTACTTAGAACACATCATTTACTCATTAGGCATAGAAGATCTGTGCCTAAAACTACTCATTCCAATCATCTGCTGAGAAAATACCCTAATTTGATCAAAGGCCTTTCTATCATAGAAACTGAGCAGGTTTGGGTAAATGAATCTTTCTTGATTCATTGATATGACTTACATTTATGTTGGTTATGATTTTAACTATCTATCTCTCATTACTGATGCGTATTCGAAAAAGATTATAGGCTACTGCTTACATCAATTCTTAAGTACAGAAGGCTGCTTGCAAGCCTTGGAAATAGCACTTGCCAATCGTAGTAAAAGGGAGAATAAGCTTATTCATCGGACCTGCGACGATGTCTGCATCGGGTCCGTTCTGACCGTGGAGTGCAGTATTGTAGCTTTGAATATGTAAAAAAGCTCAAAGCAGCAGGCATCACTATCAGCATGACCGATAGTGGTGAAGCCTATGAAAATCCAGGACCCGATGCAGACATCGTCGCAGGTCCATAGCAGAAAGAGTGAATGGAATACTAAAGCACGAGTTTAAGTTAAATCAGGTATTCAAAAGTCATATGGAGGCACGATTGGCTGTAGAAAGAGCGATTACTAATTACAATACACTTCGCCCTCATATGAGCTGCAGTAACTTGACTCCTTCATTGGCTCATCAGCTAGAGGAGCCTTTAGTAAAGAAGTGGAAGAAGAAGTCTTACAATAATGAAGGTAGTACTACTAAGAACTCGTGAATTAAAGAGCGGTGGACTTGTGGATAACTCTTGCAGAGTTACCCACAAGTCCACCGCTATGACAATGATAGTTTTAAGATAAAAATACTTATGATTTTTGTCAACCTTGATCAGTACACAGGTATAATAACAAAGAAGAATATTTTACTTTTGTCAAGCTATATCCGTAATTAGAATTTGTTTTTTTTATCCAACCAAAATCGTCAACTTTTTTCCGGACGAGACCTTGGTAAATCTATTCTAGGACTATCAATCAACGGTCAACATTTTTTAGGACGACATAGGGACATATATAAGTAAAGCGAAACGGGGAATTACTTTAACCACTCCTTTTCTACAATTCCAGAATCTGGATGCTACATACGCTCGTTTTCCATCCTCCATTTTTACAGGGGAAGTCCATATTTTTCCTATAGAAGCTTTTTTATAGATTCTTTTTGAACTTCGAATTGTTGACTTATCATTTAATACGGAAGTAGGCTCAGTTCCTAGAAAATCATTTTCACAAATTTGGACTGAAATAAAAAGTATCCATATAAGAAATGGTTTATTCTATATGGGAATAGCAATGGTAGCAGCCTTTATTGGAATATATATGCGTATAGTTTGCTTATATTGTTTGAGGTAGCCTCTAATCAATCTCTTCGATAAACGACAGACAAGGATAAGTAAACAGTGAAAAATCCCTCCAATCTCTTAAGTATTTTTGCTACTTCCTAGGTTCATTTTTTGTAAATTGCTATTTATCTTAAAACTGCACTTTGATGAGAAAGAGGCTGATTATATACGTTTCTCTGCTTTTTTTATTTTTTTCCTTCACTCCATTAAAAGCCCAGCAATGGCAAGCTTTATACGATAGTTCGTTTGCACATCTCAACCGGGGTGAGTTTAAGCAAGCCATTGCTACGATGGAACAAGCACTTTCTGTCTCGAAAGTAAAGTATACCAGTGATCCAAAAGATACTTTATATGCCGTCAGCCTGGCCGACTTCGGATACATTCATATGCAATCGGGTGATTATACTAAAGCGGAAGATTATTTTAAACAAGCCCTCAGGGTGAAAGAAAAGTCTTTCGGAAAAAACAGCAATAGCTACGCTGTTACAGTAGTTGACCTGGCCAATTTATATAGAGATACCGGCAAATATGGCCCGGCAGAAGATTTATATAAGCAGGCGCTGGATATTTATAAAACTGTGTATGGCGAGAAACATTATCATTATGGGGTGGGCCTCAACAATTTAGCCTTAGCCTATGAACAGATGGGCCGCTACGAACAGGCCATATCACAGTACAAAAAAGCATTACCTATTTATAAACAGGCTCTTGGCGAAAAAGATGTCAATTATGCTTCTGTGCTTAATAACACGGCTATGGTGTATGAAGCCACCGGCTATTACGAGCTGGCAGAACCATTGTATACGGAGGTATTGGCCATTTTAAAAGAAGTTGTGGGGGAAAAACATGAGTATTATGCCACTACCTTAAGTAATATAGCTGTAATGTATGAGTACATGGGCAGGTATCCACAGGCTGAAGCACTTAATTTGCAGGCACTGGCTATAAAAAAAGAAACTGTAGGAGAGCAAAGTTCCCAGTATGCCATTTCTCTCAATAACCTGGCTTTTCTCTATAAATCCATGAAACAATATGAAAAGTCGGAGCCGTTACTGAAACAAGCGCTTGCTATCACCAAAGCCACGTTGGGTGAAAAACATCCTAATTATGCTAGATCGCTGAATAATCTGGCTTTGCTCTATAACCAGTTAAATAAGTATGAGGAAGCTGTTCCTTTACAGCAGCAAGCCCTTGCTATTTACAAAGAAGCTGTTGGCGAAAAACATGGTGATTATGCGTCTTCTTTAAATAATCTGGCTTTTTCTTATAAATTAATGAAGCGCTACGACCAGGCCGAGCCACTTTTCAAACAAGCCATTGCCATTAATAAAGAAGTACTCGGAGAGCGGCATCCCAGTTATACGCGGATGATTGATAACCTGGCCTTTATGTATGTGGCTTCTAGACGTTTGCCTGAAGCTGAAACCCTTATCCACCAATCCATTACGAACTCACTCCGCCAGATTGAGAATTATTTTCCGGCCTTAAGCGACAGAGAAAAAGAACAGTTTAATAACACAGTTAAAAACTATTTTGAAAAGTTTAACACCTTCGCCCTGATGCGTTATACACAAAATCCTGCTATTCTGGGAGATATGTATAATAACCAACTTGCCACTAAGGCCTTATTACTGAATGCATCCAGTAAGGTAAAACAGCGCATCCTCAACAGCAATGATACCAGTTTGATTAAGACCTACCGGCTGTGGTTAAGTGAAAAAGAAAACCTGGTTAAAATTTATAAACTACCAAAATCTGAAATTGACAAACAGGGGATAAAACTTGATAGCCTGGAACAACATGCCAACAGCCTCGAAAAAGAGCTTTCCAGGCGTTCGGCTGTTTTTGCTCAAAACAGTGAACAAGTTCAGCTCAACTGGCAGGCCGTTCAAAAAACACTCAAAAAGAAAGAAGCAGCTATTGAACTCATCCGTTTCCGCACCTTTAATTTCAGTAGTGTAGGTGAATTTTCGGATACAGTATATTATGCTGCCCTGCTGGTTTCGAGAAAAACTAAAAATCATCCACAGCTTATTCTGCTGAAAAACGGAAATGAACTCGAAGGCCGCCGGTTAAATTATTATCGCAATACCATGCTGCAGCGCCAGACAGATTCTGTATCTTATCACTATTACTGGCAGGAAATAGCCAAGGCTTTAACAGGAATACGCAAAGTATATTTCTCCCCGGATGGCGCATACAACCAGATCAATATTAATACATTATTGAACCCAAAAACCCAACGGTATCTCATTGAAGAATTAGATATACAGGCAGTAACCAATACCAAAGACCTTCTGGCAACCGGACAATCAAATACTACAGAAAATAAAACCGCCTCACTGTTTGGAAGTCCGGATTATACGATAGCACCTGATAAGCGGGAAGCACTGGCTCAACAAGTAAAAAGCAGTAATATTGAAAATACAGAGCCGGTTTTATATACGTTGAATCTGGAACGGAGTGATAATCTGGTAGTGTTGCCAGGCACCAAAATGGAAATTGATAACATCCATAGAATCACCTCCGGACAGCAATGGAAAAACGATGTATTTATGGAAGAACAAGCGCTGGAAGAAAATATCAAGGCTTTGCATGGCCCAAAAGTATTGCACATTGCCACACACGGGTATTTCGAAAAAGATATAGACCCTGCGTCCGCTTCTGCCAGAAATCCATTGTTACGCTCCGGACTAATGTTGGCTGGTGCAGCCTACACGCTCAAAAACCCTTCCATGAATGCAATGGAAGAGCAAACGGTGGAAGATGGCATTCTAACTGCCTATGAGGCGATGAACCTGGATCTGGATCGTACAGATCTCGTGGTGCTATCCGCATGTGATACTGGCCTTGGCGAAGTAAAGAATAGCGAAGGGGTATACGGATTACAACGGGCTTTTAAAATAGCAGGTGCTAAATCACTTATTATGAGTTTATGGAAAGTAAACGACCAGACCACCCAGGAACTTATGACCGGATTCTACGAGTCCTGGATGCAATCAGAAAATCCACATGTTGCTTTCCGGCAGGCACAATTGCAACTTAAACAGCAACATAGCCACCCTTATTACTGGGGTGCTTTTGTAATTACCGGAAAGTAGCACTAATGAAATAGTCTTATCTTGTTGATAGCCTTAGTAACGGTTGGTTTTCAAGCATACAGGCCCTCCCAAGCTTGTCTATACAGACGATGCAAAACGAATAGCCAAACAAGAAAAACGTTCAATTTGGTAAAGCGTCAAAAAAATCAGCTATGGCTTGTGGCGCATGTTGGGTTTCCCTTATTTTAGAAGACTGTTAGTTAAGCACAATGTAAGGCTCTCTATTTGTCGGACAGAGTTCAGGAAGAAAAACTTGGAGGTTATCCCGAGTATAGAATACTTTATCAGGAACAACAAAGGGGAATTTAACTTAACTCACTCTTTGTTTACTATTCAAAAAACAGACTTTTAAATCTACTCCCTTCCTCCATTTTTACAGGTAAATTTCAGCATACTTCTATCCAGCTAGAAACAGCGTATAAAGCCAATGAAAGAGGCCACTTTAGTGGCCTCCATTAATTCAGGTTTAATTTTAATGTGACGGAAAGGACGTATTGTGCTTACGGATAAATGGTTTGTACAGCTTTGATATCCCCGGCAGTAAAGGCTTGCCAAGGTAAGACCACTGAATTCATCACTGAATTAGCATCCTTTGTGGGAGTACCACTGATGAAGATACCGCTGTTCTGATCTGTATGCATTAATCCAAATGTATGACCCATCTCATGGGTCATGGTGAATACTTTATAACTTTCACTTATCGAGTTATATTTAGAATTGATGGTGATTTCAAAGCCAGCCTTACCAGTATAGGAAGGTAAATAAGCCCGAGCCACCCAGTTCTCGGCTGCATAGCCTAATTTAATCACCACATCAGCTGAATTGCGTGTAGTAGTTTCCCGCAAGTAAAGGCTAGTTCCATTGATAGCATTCCAGTTTTGAATGCTTTTCAGGGTTGCTGTTTTCCAAGAAGCAGGAACAGTAGACTCAAAAAAGTAATCGATATTAGTTACATTGGCTTTACTTACCAAGTAGTTGTAGCGCCATTGATCGGTTCTTGCTACCATCGATCTGGAATGCCGTTCCCGTACATCGCTTTCTTTTGCTAAGATGTCATTATTGATTACAAAGGTGCTGTCAGTAGCTAGATAGATGATCTGAGTAGGATCAAAGCCTGTAGTAGAAGCTAAATATTGAGTCAATTTCTCAATACTTAATTCTGTTTGACTGGGAGTGGGCATCCTCCCCTGTGTAGGAGCGATCTCTTCCTTTTTCTGACATGCAATCAAGCTTGTCCAAATGAAAGTAAACAAGCACATTTTGTTAACAAAGGGAAGATAGAAAAGTGGGTTCGGTTTGTTCATATAAAGAATTATTTAAATAAAACATCTTGAAGGTAATCACTTATAAATGATTATATCAATAAAAATTTATTAAAATATTATTGTAATCAAGTAATATAATTTTACATATTATCTCAATATTGGATCATATATAATGATTAAGTATGTTACTAGTGGCCTAAATACTATTCATAGAAGCCAGTACCGTTGTCCAGATTCCTGTTATACTAAGTAAAGGAGCTATGTAAGAAAAGATGAATAAGTAAGCTACTAAAGCTAGTTAGGAATTTGAAGTAAAGTTGAACCCAAACTTGAGTAGGAAAAAATGGATAAGAAGGGTCAATAAGCGTAATAGGGTTTTCTGCTGGTATGCTTGACAAAATAGCCTATCTCCACTATCCTCCAAAAGGTGGGCATAGGGGTATAGAAAATCCATAAAGAAATTTTGTAAATACTTTTTTCCCTTTTGCCCATTTTTTTATCTACTAAACAGAAAGGGGGAGTTACTTAAACTCCCCCTTTCTGGCAGAGATAGCAGAGATATTAGAATTGGCAAAAGGGGGAGTACTATAGTTGTAGGATAACATTTGACATCCTACTTCTTCTCCTCTTGCCTACATCTATGTTTCAACACTACTATAGGTAAAGCATTTCGCTTTGTTTACTTTATTCACTTCTGAGTGTATGAATAGGATTGATCCTGGCTGCGTTTATAGCCTGTGTACCCACCGTTAACCAGGTAATCAATAAGGCTGCTACGCCGGCAGTGATAAAATACCATGCCTTCAGATCAATTTTAAAAGCAAAATTATCCAACCAGTAGGTTAAGAGTAGATAACTCAGCGGCAAGGCAATCAGTATAGAGACCAGCACCATTTTGGTAAACTCCCTGGACAGTAAGTATATAATATTCCACTGGCTGGAGCCTAATACCTTCCGAATACCTATCTCTTTTCTTCTTCGTTCAGCCGTAAAAGCAGTTAATCCAAATAATCCTAAACAAGAGATGAGAATGGCCAGTCCAGCAAAATATTTAGATAAGCTGGCAACCCGTTGTTCTGCTTCGTACAAGGCCTGGAAGTTCTGGTCTAGAAATTTGTACTCGAAGGTGAAGCCTGGATTATAGGTGGCATATAGTTTTTGCAACCCTTCTATGGCTTCTTTTTCCTTACCAGCACTGGCTCTGGCGATAATAAACCGAGTATTTCTTGGGGCTAATCTGAAAAACAGCGGTTTTACTTTCTCATGCAACGATTCAAAATGAAAATCCTTCGCTACCCCAATGATTTGCATATCGTTACCATAAAGGTTAATTACTTTGCCAATGGGATCCTTCATGTTCATAAATTTGATAGCGGCTTCATTGAAAATAATTTTTGCACTATCTGCGCCATATTCTCTGGAAAAGGAACGGCCTTCTTGAATATCCACACCCATGGTTTCAATGGTACCATAGTTCACAGAAACACTTTCAAATTCTGTTTTATCATTGGGATCTTTCCCATCCCATCGGATGCCATAGGTACCTCCATTATGACCGGTAAGGCTATGCCCCATGCTGGAAGCATTCACTATTCCAGGCAGCTTTTTTACTTCTTCAATAAAGGTTTCCTGGGTGCTTTTATCGTACAATTTTCCCTCTTTATTGATGTAGATTAAATTTTCCTTTTCATATCCCAGATGCTGATTCTGCACAAATTCTATTTGCTTGTATACTACCAGTACGGCTACAATTAAAATAATAGAAAGAGAAAACTGAAATACGACCAGTCCTTTGCGTATCCATAATTCACCCATTGAGGTAGGAAGTTTTCCTTTTAGCATAGCGATGGGATGAAAACCCGATAAATATAAAGCTGGATAACTTCCGGCTACTACGCCAGTGAACACAGTTAAAATCAGCACACTGGTAATAAGCGTTGGATCGAGCGAAAGACTTAATTCTTTTCCGGTGATTTTATTGAATGTTGGCAGGAACAGCATAACTATACTAAGGGATGCAAGCATGGCCAGAAAAGCCATCAGCAAGGATTCGCCCATATACTGATATACCAGCGACAACCTGTTGGCACCAATGGTTTTTCTTACGCCTACCTCTTTCAGCCTTCTGCTGGCTTTGGCTGTAGACAGGTTCATAAAGTTGATACAGGCAATGACCAGAATAAACAGCGCAATAATGGAAAAGAGTTTAACATACTCTATCCGGCCACCTACCAGTACGCCATTTTCATATTTGCCATACAGATAGTTTTCGGAGAAGCGCTTTAGAAACATAGTACGGTGGGTAATTTGCCCTTCTGTTTTTGTTTTCACATACCCGGCAATTTTCCGGTTGAATGCCCCTATATCTGTTCCTGGTTTGAGCAGCAGATATGTAAAAGGAGCGGTATTGCCCCAGGCATATGCCCAATCGTTTTCTTCCACAAATTTTTCAAAGGACAATATAAAATCCAACTGCTGCGAAGAATGGGTAGGTGCATCTTTGTACACCCCAGACACCTGAAATACTTTGTCATGATCGACCTCAACACTTTTGCCAACCACATTCTCAGTAGTACCGAATAGATTTTTTGCCAGTGTTTCAGAGAGGACAATGGCGTTTTTATCGGCCAGCACTGTGCTGGCATTGCCACTCAGGAACTGGTGAGAAAACACCCGGAAATAATCTTTACTGGCATAGCCCCCTTTCGCTTTGATGTTCTTCTCTCCCACTGAGAAAGTAGCCTCTACATACCTGTCCCTACCTCCTAAGAGGGTAGCTGCATACTGTACTTCAGGCATATCTTCTGTCAGGGAAGTAGCGGTTGGGCCGGAAGTAGTCCAGAAAGTGACCAGGCCCTCGGCGCTTTCACGGTTTTCCAGTACCTGATATAACTGTTCGTCTTTCTCATAAAATGTATCCATCAGGAGTTCATCCCGTACCCACAGATAAATAAGTAAAGTACAGGCAAGGCCAGTGGAAAGGCCGATCAGATTAATAAAGAAGGAACTTTTAAAACGTGTAAAATTCCGGTAGCTGAGTAATAAATAGTGCTGAAGCATATCAATAGGATTGAGTGGTGGATAAGCAGAGGTTTTTTTTCGCCATAATCTCGGGTGAATCAGTCGTAGCAGGTCCAATACATAGAATAATCTGGCTTTTCTGACACTATGCTGTTGCAGGCGTTTTTCAAAAAGTTCCTGCAAATCACCCTGCACTTCTTCCAGTAAATGATCGGCAGCCAGCCATTCCAATAGCCGCTCTGCCCAGCGTGGGGGTTGAGGATAATTGACTGGCTTCATGAAAAACTTGTATTGAAAGCTCCTTTTGGAATAGCTGCCCATAGGTCGTTTCGAAGGGTTCTGGCTTCAAACAGCGATCTTTCTCCGGCTGGCGTTACGGTGAAAAGGCGTTTGCGCCTCCCTCCTCTTTCGGTGGTTGCCTCGCCGAATCTGGATTTTACCAAACCTTTTTCTTCCAGGCGTTGCATGGTCCGGTGAATGGCGCCTATGCTCATAGGTCTTTCCATCCGGCGTCCTATTTCCTCCAGTACAGCTACACTATAGGCATCATCGTACAAGGCAGCAATGGTGAGCAAAACAATTTCTTCAAACTCTCCAAGTTGGGTTCCTTTCATGGTGGGTTATAGTTGAATACACATATCTTTCTCACTTGCCTAACAAATATACAGCCAATCTCGTAAATAGCTTTTTGTCAAATAGTAACATATATTTATGAAGGAGCAATTATTTCTACCACTGTTCATTTGGGGACACAATCTGTCCGAATTGGATACAAGGCAAGTGAAGAAGAAAGAGATTGATTGTTTAGTTTTTCTATAATATATAGTTAATACAAAGGAATCGTATAAATTACTTCTACCCCTGGTCATTGGACAAGTTCCTTTTCTCTATTTTGAGGTATCTATAGTAGCTATTGCATACAAGGAAAGTTTATGCAATAGCTACTATAGATACCTCAAAATAGAGAATGCTTAAAAGAACGCTTAAATTAACCCTAACCCTTATCCTAGGGTTGGTTGGATTACTCCTAGTCTATCTAGGAACTGCTTTTTGTTTAGCTAGAATAGCAGTCAACAAGGATGCTGTCAAGAAGCAAGAAGTGACTATTTATATCCTTACCAATGGTGTACACACGGATCTTGTTTTGCCCATCCGAAATCAAGTTAAAGACTGGTCCACTTCCATAAAGGCTGAACATACAATTGGGAAAGATGCAACAGCCAACTTCATCGCCTTTGGTTGGGGAGACAAAGGATTTTATTTGGAAACGCCCACCTGGGCTGATTTAAAATGGAGTACAGCCTTTTGCGCTGCCTTTGGGCTAAGTAACTCAGCTATACACACCACTTTCTATAAAACCATCACGGAGGATGAGCATTGCAAAAAGATACAAATCAGCTACCATGACTACCAGAAGTTAGTGGCGTATGTAGAAAAAAGTTTTAAAACCTCCCAGCAAGGGCAGGTGATACCTATCATCACAAAGGCCAATTATGGAAACAATGATGCATTTTATGAAGGAGTGGGTAGCTACAGTCTGTTTCAAACCTGTAACACGTGGGCAAATACTGGATTAAAAGTTTGTGGCCAGAAAGCAAGCCTTTGGACACCTTTTGACAAGGGAATTTTTTATCATTATCAGTAACCATAGCTTCCTTGTTGGAAAAGTATGTGGATGGAAGTTAATAATAGGGTAAACCTGCATGGATAGCTACAAGCCCAGCTTCTATCCAGCAAAAACTACTCAGATACGAGAAGTGTATATAGCCTGTCAACAAGTAGGCCTGTTAGCTGTAGCATCTGTCGCAAGTCTACTTGAGAGGGGAGTTAAATTAACTCCCTTTTTTTATTAGTGCTTAACTTTTTGTCCAGATTTTGTTGCAAGTTCAATATCTTGTTCAATAAAAATCGTACTGTTGGCCCAAAGATGTCAGCCGCTACAGAAGCAAGCGTTTAGTAGCGGACCTTATGACTTGTTTTCATACCCTTTCATCAATGTATCTAAATACCCTTTCTTAATGGCTCTCTCTGAGAGGTAAGTAAAAAAGGGCTCCACTATTTTTTGAAAACCCATCATACGTGAATTATTTAAGCGAACAAATAATGCCAGTTCCACCAGCTTTTTTGGCGTACTAGCTTTGGTTACCCGGCCATCTACTTCCAGACCTTTTAACATCAACATTGGCTTTTCAAAATCTGTATTCCCCAACCGTATAACAGCTCTGATCAGGCATTCTTCCTGGTAAATATTGTGATAATAGTGCTTCTCGTAAGGTGCTATCGTCAAACTGTCCCCTTGGTGTACCTGGTAAATGTCTTTGCCATTCCCAATTTCTAACCTACCCTTTAGGATTTCGAAAGACTCGCTAAATAGCGTAGGTAGCGCCAGGGTGTTTTGTTGCCGGGCAATATATTGAACTCAATAATGGATTTGCTGCCATTCTTAGCAGATTTTACTACCTTAATGAAACTCTCAGAGGCTTTTTTTTAGCGGTTTGGCCAGGAATAAAACAAGACCAGTAGCCAGACAAATAATGAGTGCGGCAATATGGGGCATGGCCTGTGGCAGTGAATTATAATCATTACTCAAAACAATCAGCATATCCCCGAAAGGAATAATGGCGGCCGTCAGCAGGGCAACACCCAGCGCTTTGCGCTGCTTTAGCCATACCAAAGCGCAAACGAGCAAGCCTGAAAATAGGTCTCTTACCTCTTTTATATAGTGAAACGAAAAGTCGCCAGCAGTCTGTAAACGGATGCCATAAGCTGCCTCTGCCAGCTGTGGGGATATCAAAAAAGACTGCCGATGAAAAGCATTCCTAAGCCTGTTAGGAAAACGATGATGTAGGAAATTTTAGTTGCCATATGCTTTCTTTGGCTAGTCATGCTTTGCTAAAAAATGGAATTATTGCTTTACCAATCTCCTCAGGCCAAGCGATGAAAAAGTAACTTTTTTACCAGTCGCAGTCCTCCAACCGGAAGACGGCATCGATGCTTACTTGCAGCACATGAGCAATCTTAAAAGCAAGTAAAGTGGAAGGAATAAACTTACCCGTCTCAATGGCATTGATGGTTTGTCTGGAAACTTTTACTTTATCGGCTAACTCGGCTTGCGTCATATTGTTTCGAGCACGTTCTACTTTGATTGTATTTTTCATTCCTCGCTAATCTCGCTGCTTTAGATAATAGAATAGAGCTAAAGCCAGCAGCAAGATAATGCCAAGGGATTCATAAGCTGAAAGGGATTGAATGAGTTTGCCCGAATCAGGCTCCTGTGGACTTATGAGGAAATAGTTAATCAAATGGGTGATGAAAAAGCCCACTGGCACCGCCCAGGTCAGGGCTTGAAATTTGAGCTGATGAATGCGTTCGTCATCGGTTTTTTCTTTGGAGAAAAAGATAAAGATCAGGCCCCAGCAACAAAGACCGGAAATCAGCTGAATGTCCAGCAATTGATAGCACCAATACTTGGAAAAGAAGGAATAAAAGCCCCATAGGATACAGCCGATGCCTATAATATTCATTCTATAGGAGTAGGAGAAGACATTTAGTAAAGTATTCATACTAAGTAAAGTTTATAGGTCTAAATTACATTTAGACCTATAAACTTTACTAAATGTCAAGTAAATACGTCTTGATAGACGTATTCTTATAAGCACAAAGAGAACGCATGCTTAACAACCTGATAAGCTTCCACCTTTCCGCTTCAGTATGTCCAGCCAAATACTGATGTTTGCAGTAGTGATGGGGTCTACAACTAAGACTCAAAAAAAAGTACAACTAATTTATATTCTCTTCTTATAAATGCACTATACCTGTTGATTA
The DNA here is from genome assembly GCF_030503435.1 of Rhodocytophaga aerolata. Classification (GTDB taxonomy): domain Bacteria; phylum Bacteroidota; class Bacteroidia; order Cytophagales; family 172606-1; genus Rhodocytophaga; species Rhodocytophaga aerolata. Next base: position 27,442 of record NZ_JAUKPO010000032.1, on the reverse strand, counting down.
TATTCGCTCATTCAGCAGTTGTATTGATGGAGTCACTCCAAAGGGGGAGTAAATTTAACAACCCTTTCGAGTAACCATGCTCACTCTTCTTACTTTAATAGCTCCATGTGCTTTCTCCTGATTTTTTCCCAGTCCTTACTGTTTTCGCTATCATTAACATTTATATATCTGTTGAATTAATTAGGCGTCCTCAATTTTTTCGTGTAGCTGCTTCTGAATATCTGCCAGTATCAACAAATATTTGGTCTTATCCAACCCTGCAAGATACTGCCGATAGCTGCATATCTTGGAAGCATGCTTTCAGCAAAAAAGGGTCCTCTCTTGAATACAAACCTTCATATAATACTGCAAAAATCTTTGCATATTCTCCCTTACCGAGTCTACGAATAAACCTGTCCTCCTCTGTAGATTTGCTGCCAATAAAAAGGGGATTTCCTCCCGGATCGGTTGGCGTGAAACGGCGGTCATCCACCAGACTTTAAACCTTAGTGACCTTTGGAAATCCATTTCTTGGAATTTTCCCATAGTAGCTCTTTAATCCATTCTCGAACCTGTGGTTGACCTGGTCCAAGTCTCTTACCGGCAGATAACAAGTTGCATTTTCCGATGCAACCACCTTTCGGCTGCCATAGAAATGCAGTTCAATATTTTTCCATCTTAGACAGGCATATGGATTGGAGGAAGTATATATGCCTACTACTTCAAATCCCAGCGCTTTATAAAATTCAACCTGCGCTCTGATATTAGCACATCCCACAATGGTAATAACTTTTTCGTGACGATCGAAAGTATTTTTGTCTGTTTCCATTTAGAAGTGAATAAAAGACAAAAGTAGCCCTTCCAATTCTGCTAAAATTGGGAAAAATAGACATGATCAATAAGAAGTAACCGAAGTGTAGTTACGGGGAGTGAACCCGGAAAATTGTTTGAATTCGTTGATAAAATGGGCTTGATCGTAATAGCCAAGCTCAAGAGCCATATCTGTGTAGCTATCGAATTTTCAACCGGGGAACAAAGCACTTTCAAATCGGATAATTCTTGCATACAATTTTGGGTTGAAACTGCAGAAATTTTTAAATCTACGCTCAAACTGTTTTTGGGACGATGAGCATTCAGTAACCAAACTTATAATATCAACTTGGCCCCGCATGGCTCTTATCCTTTTTATAGCCTTGAGCATAACAAGGTCCTCTATGGCATTCTTATTCAGGTGCAAGCTCAGATGGTGTGTCATTATATTGTGCGTATTCTGGTGATAGTGGCTCTCCCGAACTTTTGATGATTTAGGTGCTGGAGTAAATACTATCAACAAATTGTTGTATAGACAAAGAGGAGACTTAATTGAATGTTGATTGTTTGTTGCCTGTTATACCAGGTTTACTATTAAATGGAATAACCTACGGAGAAAAGCAGCTTACCTTAGTTTTGACAAGCGGCCATCCGGTGGTGCATTGTCCACTTTGCCATACCATTAGCCAAAGAATTCATAGCCGTTATAGCAGAAAAGTGGCCGGCTTGCCTTGGGCAGACAAAAGAGTGATAATGGAGTTGAACGTCAGGCGATTTTACTGTGAAGCTAAAGATTGCCAAAGAAAAGTGTTTTGTGAGCGACTGCATCCAGCTATTACCGCTTACGCCCGAAGAAGCACCCGCCTGGAACATTATCTACAAAACTTAGCCTTACAATTAGGTGGAGAAAAAGCTGCATTTCTGCTAGAATTGCTTAATATCCATTTAGTGAGTGCAGATACGCTGTTGAACCTGTTGAAGAAAGTAGCAATAGCAGATACAGCTATCCCAAAAATCTTAGGGATAGATGAGTGGGCAATACGCAAAGGACAAACGTATGCTACTATCCTTGTAGATTTAGACACAAGAAAACCGATCGATTTACTACCAGATGATAAATTAGAAACCAAGTGGACCTGACACTTCGTGTCATCGGTCCACGAGCAATGGCTAAAAGAACATCCAATGAATCAGGACTGATTCAATAGAGATTATTTCCAGAGATCGCGATACCACCTTTGCCGAGGCAGCCAGAAAAGGAGCTCCTACGGCTACACAGGTTGCTGATAGATGGCACTTGTTACAAAACTTGGGAGATCCACTCAAATGGCCCTAGAGCTGTGAATTGTGGAAAAGTTTGCAACTTTCCCACAATTCACAGCTTTGACAACAATAGTATTTATACTTTCATGCAGTTTTAATTTGGGGAAGCCGACACATGCATCTTCCAAGACATCAGGAATCTGTCCAAAAAGTTGATGTATTTGCTCTAACCTGCTTGATATAAGGTCATGGACTTGGTCTTCAACTGAATATTTATAGCGCATGTTGTAAATATATACTACATCATGCACCTGACCAATTCCTTGTATACGGCCTTTGCGCTGCTCCAAACGTGTTGGGTTCCAAGGTAAGTCTATATTGATTAGTGTACGCAAGCGTTGCAGATTTAGCCCTACGCTTGCTGCATCGGTACTAAAAAGTACTTTCAACCTTCCAACTTGTACTAAGCGCTTAATCTCCTCTTTAGTGCGGATTGTAAAAATACCATTAAGCAAAATTCCGGCTTTCCCACCACCTGCATAAATGCCAATTTCATGAATGGGCAACCCTTTTGATAGAAGCTCTGCCATGTCCCATATAGTGTCAAAATATTGGCTGAAAATGATATAACCATATTTAAACCAGGGGGTACGGTCTTTGGGAAAGCCCCCAGTTAGAAGTTCATGTAATTTGAAATATTTTGAATCTTTATCCTCATATCGCTGTAATTGCTGTATAAGCTTTGTCAGCAACTCGCACTCTTGCTCTGTAAGGGAACTAGTTAAAAAAGAAGGAGTCGCTATTTTTTTGCTTTGTTCTCTATTGATATCTATATCTTCTATCGCTTCTTCTTCAGAGAAATCAATTGCACCTTCTCCTAGTAACTTTGTTGCTGTCCGTACCTGCCTCTATAGAGCTACCCATACGTTTAAGCAACAACATTCTCATAAATCCAGCCGACTTTATTCGCTGGGCTAAACATTCGCTGAATTCCTCTGCTGTTTGGTAGGAATCCATCAAATAGCCTGGAAGCAGGTTTGCTCCCTTTTCACCTTCTCCTAAGAGCTGTACCTCTACCTTTTTTAGGTATGTTTCTTGCTTAGAAGGGTCGATGGTATTTTCTAAGAAGTCCCGTGTACGGCGAATAATATGGCGGATAAATGGATTGTGTTGCGTAAAAAACTCAGTATTATAATTTATTATCTGTTGTCTATCAGCAGGGCGCAATTGTGCTGATTGCTTGCCATCTGCTACTGCCTTGCTTTTTGGCAAGTCTAATGATTCACGTATTCTATTAAGAAGTAATAGCTTATCATCAGAAAACTAAGAGGATTGCGCACATATTCCCACATTTCAGATTCTGAATCCGGTAATGAAATACCGCCGCTTACTAAGTCCAGTGTTCGTTTTTATCTTTTCTCCAAATCGATTCTTAAGAACAAAAAAACCGCCAAATTTGCAAAATTTAGCGGTTTTTACTGAGCCCTAAGTTGGAATCGAACCAATGACCTACTGATTACAAGTATTGCACCCATCTACTGTCAGTCAAGCAGTTATATGCCATGGGTCTGAAATAGACTTGAAAAAATAATTTCCAAAACACCCTTTTTACCTCTTTTCGCCAGGAAAATCAATGGCTTAGCCGGACTAAAGAAGCTTTTTTTTGCTTAAGCAATGCCCCTTGAAAGTTAGTCTCACTCCCCTACTAGCTTTTGCCTCACTTGTCCACTTTCATCTGACTACATACATTTTCCGCTTGCCCAACCAAAAGTATCTACAGGAAAAGCAAATGGAGTAAAAAAGTTATTTTCTGGATATTTATAAAATTGGATCAATAAAGCCGTAGCCTTTGTATTCTTTCCCGTTGGCTAAAAAACCTCTTTAATATGATACTGAACATCGTTTAACGTAAAAGAATCCCCTTTCTTTTTGTCCTTCATGGCATGGTAAATCGGAGAATCTGTAGAAACACCCAGGTATTGCTTTCCCTCCACTTCAAAAACAGGTAGGCTGGTAGATACAAAAAAGTTCTGTTGATCGGTTAACACAACTGATCCAACCTTTACCTGCTCATGTAAGGCTTCTACCTCCATTCTGTCCAATAGTTGAAGCTGCGCCTGAGCAGCATCGGCTTGAGGAGCTACCAGATTAACTTCTTCCATTACTTCTTCGCGGGTGGATTCAAAGTGGTCAGTGAAGTCATCGTCATCATTTTGATTGACACTTTCTACCCTTTCCTGACCAGATCCTCTTAAATCATCTCGCAAAAGTTGTTGATTGTTCCTGCTTTCTTCCAAAATACGTTTTTTTAGGCCTAGTTTGTCCATGGACTGCTATGTTTGTTTATAAATGAATTTATAGAAGAGGTATACGTATTTCTTTGGTAAATGACCATCCACCTATAGTAATGATACAGCAATAGCGGATAGTATGCCATTGGCTGGTGCTTTAGCTAAGGCAAAATCGGTCATACGATTTATTTCATGTGATTATGTGATTGAATACCAACCATCACCAGGGAACTTTGCCTTTGAGCTAGCTACCCTGGATCGTGAAATATCTTTTCGGAAGGCTTCTTTATTTATTTATGCCTCTTTCTTTGCTTATACTTTATAGCCATAGGTTTGCTCAACATTAGCCCTCCTCATCCTAGTGTTCATCCAGACACAACCAATAATGACACTACAGCTAAAACTATAGCTACCGATGGTTAATAAGGATGCTATGTAAGTAGATTCAGAAGGGTTACTGAGGAAATTGATGAAGAGGTTTTTTATTTTGCAGGTATTTATAGCAATAAAAATGCCCCTTATAAAGGGGCTTGGCAAACATATGTCTATAGCTTAAAAGATAATGTATTGATTAGATTAAGCTAATTCCACGTTTACAGCGTTAGGGCCTTTTCTGCCTTCTTCTACCTCAAAAGTGACTTTGTCATTTTCTCTGATTTCATCCACTAAGCCGGTCGCGTGTACAAAAATGTCTTGATTAGATCCCTCTGTTTGAATAAAACCGAATCCTTTGGTTTGATTGAAAAATTTTACTGTTCCTTGTTGCATTGATCTTGTTTTGTTATGTATACATCTTGATATGTATATCAGGACAACTACCATTGGTATGAGTAAGTTCAGTTACGTAACTATATTTATTTTAGCAGAGGAACAGAGGAATTTTTAGAATTCAAATAAGCTCATAGAAGCGACTGTTCAAGTACAGCCTTTGCTTTCTATTTGCAACTTCTTTGCTTTTTACCCTCCCCTATCTTACGTGTTTTAACGTATCCTGAATAGAATTATAATAAGTTTTACTCATAGAGCGGCCTGCTCATAAAAAGAAATCATACGAAAAGGGGCGTTTACGTTATGATTAGTACAGGTTATACTCTCTTTACCGCTTAAAATAAACTTTAAAAGTAGAGCCTACCCCTACCTGGCTTTCCACCTCAATGCTACCTCCGGCATTCTCGAGAATCTTCTTGACAATATATAGGCCTATACCTGTTCCTTCTACATGCGCATGCAGGCGTTGGAATAATGCAAAAATCTTTTCTTCTTGACGCATATCCATTCCTAGCCCATTATCTTTCACAGTGAGCAAACAGTATTCTCCCTGTATGCAGCAACTGATACTTACCTGCAAATCCCGGTCTACCGATCGGTACTTGAAGGCATTCGAGAGCAGGTTATAGAGAATACTCTTTAAGTTTTTTCTAGAAAAGAGTACGAACGGACAGTCCAGATGCAGCGCTATTTGGGCCCTGGCCTCCTCCCGCTGCGGCTCTAAATCTTGGAGTACCTCTGCTAGAATCAGGGCTAAATCAATACTGGTTACATCTTCAAAGTTTTCCTTGCCGATGCGGGCTACTTCAGTTAAGTCTGCGATGGTGGCTTTGAATCGATTCACCGCATGATGAAGTAATCCGTAGATCTGCTCGATGCTGTCATTCCGCAGGCCCTCTTTGCTTATTTGCCGGTCCAGCGCTTTGAGTAGCCCCTCAATATTTAAGATAGGAGCTTTTAGATCATGGGAGGCTGTATAAACAAAGGTATCCAGATCATTATTAATTCTTTGTAGCTGCTCATTAGCCAACGCTAGTTTCTGGTTGCTTTCAGCCACTTGCCGGGCGCTCTCCTCTACCCGCCTGCGAGCCAGTACTTGATCAGTGACTTCATGAGCAAATACAAGCACTCCATCTATGTTGCCCTGCCGGTCACGGCGAGCCTGATAAATGAACGTCCAGTAGATCTGCTCTAAAGGAGTTCCCTGATGGCGGGCCAGCATTAGAGGCATTTCCTGGGCAACAAAGGTTTTCCCCGTTTGGTACACCTGCTGAAGAATATCGGTAATAACAGTTCCTGAAACCTCAGGAAGCGCCTCTAGTAAGGGTTTGCCTAATAAGTCGCGTCCGGGAAAGATTTGCTGGTAAGCTGGGTTTACGAGTTCAAAAACAAACAATTCTCCATGTAGAATGACAATAGGGGCTGGTGCCTGCATAAACAGAGAATGGAGTTGCTCACGTTGACGATCAGTTTCCTGAAGATCGTACACATGCGTGAGGGCAGTAGCAAGCTGTCCGGCTATTAATTCCTGAAAGTTTTCATAATCGCTATTATATTCGAGCTGTCTACTGATAGCTACTATAAAAAAACCAATAGCTTGCTCACTTCCTGTTTTGAATAACGGCAGGATAGCTATTTGGAAAGCGCTTTCTTGAAGATTATTTCTGCTATGACCGAGATTGCAGGTAATTACTTGTTTGCTTTTCGCTTTCATGACCTCTTTCATAGCAAAAGGCAATGGCTCTTGCAACATTGCCAGGTCAAGCATAAGGGGCGCACCTTCGGTGGGCAAACTTCTGGTTTTGCCAGTGAGCCTGGCTCTGCTGCTGCCCTCTTCTATTAAATAAATCAATCCAAAAGGAATATCCCACTCGTTCTGATCAAGTGCCTGGCAAGACAATGCACTCACTTGCTCAACAGTTTGTGCCAGAGGAGCTACCTCAGCTAAACTTTTTAACGTATTCAATCGCCGTTTGGCAAGTACAGAGGGCGTAGTTTCATGACAAACGCAAAAAATACCGCCTACCGTTCCCGACTCTGTAAATGCCGGATTATAGGAAAAAGTCCAGTAGGTTTCTTCCATAAAGCCTTTGCGCTCTAGCAAGATGAGTAAGTCTTGGGCGTAAAAAGGTGCGCCTCCCAATAGTATTCTTTCCACAATATCTCCAATCTGCCACCATATTTCAGCCCACATCTGAGAGGCTTTGGCTCCTAAGGCTCCCGGATGTTTCTTTCCTAAAGCCGGCAAATAAGGGTCATTATGGAACATATATAGCTCATTAGACCACCAGATAAACATTGGATAATGGGAGTTAAGCAATAAGCGAATGAGATTCTGCAAACTCTGAGGCCACTGCCCTGGAGGCCCTAAGGGATGCTGCTCCCAATTGTAAGCCCGCATAAGTTCTCCCATATGGCCGCCTCCCCCAAATATCATATTTGTGTAATTGTTATTGGTGTCATTGGCTAAGCTTTCCTTATCAGCAGGATTGTTTGAATACATTAGAAAAAATAAAAAGAGAACATAACTAAAACTTATCTTTCTAGCTAAGGCTTTCTTGGTTCAGGATGAATTAGTATGTGTAGTATACGACACTAAGGGCGTTTTCGGTTTGCTACCTTTGAACGTCCCCGTAAAAGTAGAAGGCAGGGAAAGAGTACTTATATGTATATAACTTACTAAACTATACCTGTTATGCTTGCCATTTTACACATTTATAAAAGCCCGCTTCTTAATTAGAAATACAGCTAGATTTATCACTCTACTCCTTACATACAGGCTTCCGTAGAATATGATTTATGAGCCACTAAATGAGAATAATTTAGCATTCCATACAGTTAAACAAAGTAGGTATCTAGCTGGCAAATTCCCATGTCTTAATCTATAGGCATCTTTAATCGTAGATTTAGTTTAAAAATAATATTACAAAATGATCCATATATGTATGTTTCAGTGCTGCCATTCCATATACTATTTGTTCATTCTACGTATGATCATTGATAGGTGAAACTGAACATCATCACTTATCTTCTATCACAAAACTATAGTACAGCCTATGATTTAATAAATGTCTACAGAGAATTCTGAAAACGGAAACAGGCAATTAGAGGTATTATAGCCTTCAAGTTATGTATAGTTATTACCTTTAAGCAAATAGATGGTTCATTACAGATCTTTTTTTATTACCCAGTTATAAATTTCCTCAAAACTCAATGAAACTTTATATCAAATACATGGTGAGCCTGCGGTGCAAAATGATGGTGGAAGAAGAACTGAAAAAGTTGGGTGTACGCTATGGAGTTGTGGACCTGGGTATGGTTGAAACGCCGGAGGACCTTACGCCGGCGCAGCGCCAGCAATTGAAAGAGAACCTCCTTCGCTCAGGACTTGAATTACTGGATGATACCAAAAGCATCCTGATTGAAAAAATTAAAAATGTAATTACCGAACTGATCCATTATTCGGATGAACTACCCAAAGTGAATTATTCCGATTACATCAGTGAAAAACTGGATTACGATTACACGTATCTGTCTAATATATTTTCGGAAGTAAAAGGAATTACGATACAGCAGTTTATTATTATCCATAAAATTGAACGGGTAAAGGAATTGCTGCTCTATAATGATCTGAATCTTACCGAAATTGCTTATAAAATGCACTACAGCAGCGTGGCGCATTTGTCTAACCAGTTTAAGAAAATTACCGGCCTCTCCCCTACTTTTTATAAGCAGCTTAAAGAAAAGCGCAAAAGCAATTTGGAAAACATGTGATATGTGTAACTACTGAACATAGATATGTAAGGCTTTCAACCCTGTTTATGCCCAACTTTGGTATGTCCTGTAGCTGCACATACGCCAGGTTCTCGTAACCTGGGAAAGTTACTTTTCCTGTCTGCCTGATTCACAGCCATGTGCTGTACCAGAGTGAATCTGGCAGGCTTTTATTCCATGCAAAAATATACCGATATGAAAACCATTCTGTGTCCAATTAATAGAACGTCCACCGCTAGAAATGCTTTTGCCTATGCTACCTTACTCTCGGAGGAAACCCAATCTGACCTTTTAACAGAGGAGCAACCTTTAATGGATAATCTGTTCCGGAATTATCAGCGACTCTTCCCCTTAACCCAGCCCTTCTCAGGTAGCAGAACTGGTAAAATGAACTCTGCTAAAGACCTGCACCAGGCGGCTTATCCGGACCCCACCAGGCAAGTACAAACCGTATACTCGCTTGCCTGGAAGGCGGTCAGCGAAAAAGCAGAACTTCTGGTAGTAGGGGTAGAAAACGACTTTGGCCTGGGAGATATGAATTCAGAGTCTATTGTGAATCTTATTAAACAGGCGAAATGCCCTGCTTTGTTTATCCCGCAGGAAGTTGCTTTCAAGCCATTCGAGAAAATTCTGGTCATAATGAACCAGGAAATGAATATAGATCACCGCTTTTCGGTTATCGTAGACTTAGCTTTGCCTTTTGGAGCCGAAATTATTTTTCTGCAAATTACCCCGGCACAAACGCTGACAGTTGGAAGCCCATTTTTGGAGAGCATGAAAGAAATGTACTTATCGTTTCCTTATCCACATACTTCTTTTCATACCATTCAGCATGAAACCCTGACAGAAGGAATAACCCGGTTTGCCGAACAGGTGAAGGCAGATCTGATAGCCATTGTGCCGAATCTGCAAGCACGTTTGCCCTATTCATACACCGCCAATCTGGCTAACGAACAACTAACTACTACTTCCTTAACCATCCCTTTATTGGCCATAGATTGTCAGCCGTTAACAACCAGCAGGTCCGTAAAAACTATTGACCGGCAGGGACAGGATGACGAAACACAGCAGTTAGATTTATACAAAAAGCATATTTAACAGCCCACTGCTATAGATTATAACAAGCTTATTTACAGTATAGGAAATTTTATAAACATCAGTTACAAGCTTATTTCAACTAGAACAAGAATTATGAAAATGGAAACCTTTTTTACTGGTCCTGCCGATGAAGATACGATCGTGCATCTGGATTTATCTATGAAAACAACCAAATTTATCCACAGTATCCTGGTAGAGTGTTATGAGGAAGCATCCTATGATAAAGCCTCTGATGAACTAACAGCTATTATTTCTTATCTGGAAACCTGTATCAGGAACCGTTCAGAACAGCTTAATGCTATGAACGAATAATGTTATTAGCCGAATAGGTGATGCCCGCGTACGAATTATCTGCTGGTAGGCTTTAGCCTTGTATACAATTTAACGGAACCTCTATTGCCGGTAAATGCGTGATTTATGTAACATATTTCAATCAATGTGTAACAAATCTCAGGCAAATAAAAGGCATCTTTGATATACCTATGCGGCTGCAGGATTTTACGCTTAGCCTTCCATTATCTACTGTATCGTTTCAGATAGTTCCTGCGCTAAACCTGTTGGCTGGTAAATTTCGCCAACAATGCCGATACCGTATTTGCACTCAACTTTTACTCTAATGAACACGATCAGCCAGTTTTTCATACAGAATTTTGCAAACCCAGCGGTGATGTGGTTTATTCTGGGATTACTCTTTTTTATTCTCGAGTTTGCTATGCCTGGCTTTATCCTGTTCTTTTTTGCCCTAGGTGCCTGGGTAGTGGCTTTGCTCTCGCTGGCATTTAATCCTTCAACCAATATACAGCTGCTTATTTTTTTAGGTACATCCATCGGCACCATTCTGCTGTTCAGAAAGTGGATAAAAAAAATACTGTGGACAAAAAAATTTGCAGGGGGGCTGGAAGATGAATTCCTGGGAAAAACCGGTACGGCTGAAACACATATTGGGCCTGGCCGCGACGGAAAAATAGATTTTAAAGGAACCCACTGGAACGCCCGCTCTGCTGATAAAATTGAACGTGGCGAGCAGGTAACCATTATTGGCAATGACAGCATTTTGCTTCTGGTAAATGCAAAAAAAACGTAATTATGACAGCAACCACCATTATACTCATCCTACTAACCTTTTTTGTGTTAGTAACCTTTCTTTCCAGCTTTAAAGTAGTCCCTCAGCGTTCTGCCTATATAGTGGAAAGGCTGGGTAAATACAGCCGTACCCTGGAAGCAGGTTTTCATGTGCTAATTCCTTATATTGATAGAATTGCCTATAAGCAAAACCAGAAAGAGCAAGCCATTGATGTAGCCGCCCAGATATGTATTACTAAAGATAATATAGCCGTAGAGGTAGATGGCATTTTGTATCTGCAGGTGATCGACCCGCTGAAAGCCTCCTACGGAATTGATAACTATAAGTTTGCTGTCGTACAGATTTCCCAGACCACCATGCGTAGCATTATTGGAAAGATGGAACTGGACAAAACGTTTGAAGAAAGAGAAACTGTCAATGGAAGTATTGTGGAAGCAGTAGATAAAGCCAGTGGCCCGTGGGGCATTAAAGTCTCCCGCTATGAGGTAAAAAATATTTCTCCCCCCCAGAGTATTAAAGATGCCATGGAAAAGCAGATGCGTGCCGAGCGGGAAAAAAGAGCCCTGATTGCAGAATCCGAAGGTGATAAGCAAGCCAAAATAAACCGGGCCGAAGGGGAAAAACAGGAAACTATTGCCCGTTCGGAAGGTGAAAAACAACGCCGGATAAATGAGGCAACCGGTAGGGCGACAGAAATTGAACTGGTAGCGGTAGCTACGGCCAAAGGTATAACGGAAATAGCCCGGTCTATTAATGAAGAGGGTGGCATGAATGCAGTAAACCTACGGGTAGCCGAACAATACCTGACCGAATTTGGCAAGCTGGCAAAAGTGAATAATACCATGATTGTACCAGCCGACCTCTCAGATATTGCCGGTGTACTCACCAGCATTACCTCAGTATTGAACAAAACTAAAGTAGAACCGCCCTTGCTTACCAATGGCAATGGAAAAAAAGTAATCGTCTGATCTCAGGGTTGAACCGGATGTTGTATGAACGTAACACCTACCATGCTCTATACTTTATTCCCTTTCTGGCCTATTTTACAGGGCTATCATCCGGCTACTATATTTACTAATCTAAGAACTACATACCTGAAATGGCTATTCGCATTATAACACATTCTCCGCAGGCATTCCTCACCAAAGTAGCGCAACAGCTGCATCAGATGGATGCACACTGGAAAGTTGACAATCAAAATGAGTATTTGCAACGGTCAAGAGAGGCAGACTATCCGTATTATTTCCGGTATATTCTGAAAGAAAAAGAAGTAGAACTGGTGTTTATGGATGTACATAACCAATACGCCGCTTCTTCGGTTAATAAATATGCCGGCGAATTAATCGGTATACTGCTTACTATTTTTATGGATGACTCCCTGTTGAAAACGCTGGAAGCCGAACCCTACAGCTTACCAAATTTTTAGATAAATTTCATACAGAGGCTGCCATTAATCCATTTACTAGAATATAAAAAAATATCCCTAGGTGGTAAGGGTATTTTCTTCCGTTTTTAAAGCGGTTATTCGCACTTATGTAGCACTCATCTTACTGCATAATTCTCGCCTACGTTCCATTGAGAGCTTGGGCCAGTTTAAATTCATCTTCTGGGCATCTGTATTGAAGGTATCTTTTAATTCTACTTACAATCTGATTATATTCCGGCAGATTCTTAACTAACTCAAAAAAGTTAAGCATAGCTTTCTCTTAACATACTTCCTTTTTTCAATAAACACCATAGGTTAGCTTTATTCTAAGTAGGTTAAATCAAATAATTTATCAGGTATAGTGAAGAAATCCTCAAGGTATTTCACTATTGTTCCTAATTTTCAACTAAATGCAAATGACATGTATAAAGGAGTGATTTAGGAAATCATTCAAAGCTAACTTGTATGGCTTTCAAAATAATCGTCTTTTGGACTGCTCGTATCAGATTATGCCAGACACATAGGCAGAAGTATGGTCATTTGAAGCTCAAACACGAGGTTCGGATGTACTAAACGTTCTAAACTTTCAGCAGAGCTTGTAGGGTTTGTATCTGAAGTATTTTGTTATTAATCTGTTTAATAATTTCTATATTCTTGTTGCCCCCGATCATGAATACGTTACCTTCTACCATTTTTCCTGCCTTGGCATAATCTATAAATAATTCATCTATTAGCAGTATATATATCTCGCTCTTTAATTTGGTTATTCTGGCGCTCATATACGCTCGCTTGTCTTTTGGAAGCTTTCTTTTCATACACAACTACTATAGAAAAAGACTTTTTTGAAACTACTGGTTTAGGTTGGATAGGTCACAATTTACTGAACTACAGATTACTTACTCTTTCAGCAGACGGATGATTGTTGAAAAAAATAGTGAATGTTGTTCCCTGGCCTTTATTACCGGTAATTTCTATTTTCCCTCCCGTAGCATCCACTATTTTATTTACCAGATACAAGCCAATACCTTGCCCGTCGGTGTGCGGGTTTAGCCGCTGGTACTTTGTAAAAATAGAACCCCTATCTTCTTCAGCTATCCCTATTCCATTATCTGAAATACTCAGCTGAACAAATCCGGCATTGGCTTTTGTACGAATTATAATTTCTGGTCTGCGGCCGGCAGGTGTAAATTTAATAGCATTACTAATCAGGTTATAGAGAATACTGCGCAGGTTTTTCCTTGAAAATTTAATTTCAGTTTCCTCCAGGTTTTCCTGAATATTAGCATTGGAGGCTGTAATTTTATCCAGAAGGCTCAATTTAATATCCCCAAGCAGTTCTTTTAAGTTAATACTTGCCTGGTCTTCCAGCTGCTGACTTTCTATCTTTCCGACACGGGCCAGTTCCTGAATAGTAGCCTTAAATTTTTGAATAGATGCATCCAGCATGGTATTGTATTCAGTTAATTTAACATCCCCGGCATTCGGATGGGCTCTTAATAAATAAACAAGGCCTTCAATCGCAGACAACGGGCCCAGTAAATCGTGGGAAGCCGCATACACAAAATTATCCAGATCCGCATTTATTCTGCGCAGGCTCTCATTGCTCTGGTCTACTGCTTGCTGGGCTAGCTTTAATCTGGTGATATCATTAAAAGTGATAATGGCGCCATCTTGCTGGTTGCCTGTTTGCCGGATATAGGGCATCGTGGTTACCTGATACCACCGCCCTTGTACGTCCTGCAATTCTCTCACCAGGATTTCACCGGTGGTAAGTACTTGTTTAAGATCAGCGATCAGGTTTCCGGATTGTAAATTAGTAGTAATATGATCAATAGGCCGGCCCAGGTCCGTCTCTTTTAAATTGATGAGGGTAAATACAGCCGGAGAAAACTTTTTAAGCAGCAAATCTTTGTCTACATATAATTGCCTATTGACATTGCTGCGGAAATAGTTAGTAAAATCATCATTCAATTCGAGGAGTTCTTTTATTTTCTGCCCATGTTCAATATTGATGGTTTGCAGTTCTTCGTTCACCGATTGCAGTTCTTCATTGGCACTTTGCATTTCCTCGTTTGCCGAAAGGAGTTCTTCATTAAACGATTGTCTGTTTTCATTAAATGCTTCAATTTTTTCAAATACTTGTTGCAGGTTTTCCCGGGCCTCCCGTAATTCCGCTTCCATATCGGCAATGTACTCACTGGTGTGCACGGCATGATCAAAAAAAGACTCTTGCCTGGGTTCTTTTTCCACCGGATGATCTTCACTGAAAAGCACCACGATTAACTTCTGGGCAGTTTTTCTAACCACAAAGGGTTCTATCAGCACATTTATTAACAGAGGGCTTTCTTCTTTCACCTGGATACGTTTGAGCACTACCCGCTCGTTATGCTTAATAGCCCGGTGGACAGCTGCTCCAAAAATTCCTGAAAGCGACCGGGGCAGTAATTCCGCTAAATTAAAGTTGAGAACCTTGGGAAGCAGATAAGGACTTAAGTCCCCGAAAGTTTGCAGAATGGTTAAGTTTTTATCCAGACAAACGCCTGCATATCCGGAAGCGTGCATCACCACTTCATGTATATCATCTATGAGATTGAGATTAACGTATGCTTTTTTTTCTCCCTTTACATCCGGGAACGAAAGTATTTTTATATCTTCTATGACTGGTGCTGAAAAAGAATAAAGGCCTGTTTCAAGCCAGGAACCGGTTTTCTGGTACACTTTCCATTTTTTATTTATCTCTGCAAAAGCGTGTGTAGTAAGTTTAGCCGTCTCACTGGAACCTAAAAATAAATATCCTCCTTGCTTGAGGCCGAAATTAAGAATCGAGAGAACTTTTTGCTGAAGTACCGGGGTCATATAAATGAGCACATTGCGGCAACTAACCAAATCCATGTGGCAATACGGCGGATTTTTTACCAGATCGTGTGTAGCGAAAACAAGCATCTTCCGGAGTTCTGGTT
This sequence comes from Rhodocytophaga aerolata, assembly GCF_030503435.1. Taxonomy (GTDB): domain Bacteria; phylum Bacteroidota; class Bacteroidia; order Cytophagales; family 172606-1; genus Rhodocytophaga; species Rhodocytophaga aerolata. Next base: position 11,989 of record NZ_JAUKPO010000032.1, on the reverse strand, counting down.
TTACTTTGAAGGTATTGCCTATTCTGGTAAAGAAATTAGCCAGCCTTTCCTGGGATACGTTTTTTGCGGTGCTTTCCGAATAAATTCCCTTAGAGGCAATTCCGATCATCTTTTTGTCAATGTCTGTTGCAAATATCTTTACCTCTAGCTGCCGGCTGGTTCTTTGTAGGTATTCGCTGAGTACTATAGCCAATGAATAGGCTTCTTCCCCGGTTGCACAGCCGGCACACCATATTTTCAGGATGTCTTCCTGGGGGTGATTGTCTACAATGGCCGGGATAATGGTTGTCTGTAGATAAGTAAATTCTTCTTCGTCTCTGAAAAAAGCCGTTACATGAATCAACAGATCATTGGCCAGAAACGCTACTTCCTCCGGATTGCTTTGAAGATAAGTCCGGTAAGCTTCCAGACTCTCGGTATGTGTGGCAGCCATTCTCCGGCTAATTCTTCTTTTAATGGTACCTTGCTTGTAGCCCGAGAAATCATAGGGCATCTGGCTGTTGATCAGCTCAAGAATAGCCATTAAGTGAGCTTCTTCCCTATTACTGGCCTCCGCTTCCTGATGATTTTCTTCGCTTCCCTGCCGGTAGCCATAAGCATTATCCAATACATAGGTTTCAATAGCTTTGGGCATATCCGATGTAGCAAGCACCTGGTTTACAAACCCGGTTCCGATAGCAGAATCCGGCATATCCCGGTACTTGGCGGTTAGCGGGTCTTGTACCAGTACGATGCCCCCAGCTTTATGGATGGCTTTTATTCCTGCCGTCCCATCCTTACCTATTCCTGTTAAAACTACGCCAATGGCTTTATTGCCTCTTTCTTCGGCCAGGGACTTAAAAAAAGTATCAATGGTAAAGTGAGGAGAAACGGTTCTGAGTTTGTTTGTCAAATGCATAGCGCCCTTACGGATGGTCATATACTTATTGTGAGGAATTACATATACCTTGTTCACTTCTACCGGCATTCCCTGTGTGGCTTCACAAATTTCGAGTTTACTATGTTTACTTATTATATGCGCCAGCCGGCTTTGGTAATCCACAGACAGATGTTGGATGATGACATACGATACGCCATCGGGGAAAGTATGATCGAAGAACGACTCTAACGCTTCTACTCCACCAGCCGAGGTGCCGATAGCAATAATATATTGGTGAGTTAAGGTGGTTTTCATACTACGTAACTGGATAAGCCTTATGGCAGCGTCAATGGAACTGGCAAAAATTAGATTTTGAGACAGTGAGTCTTCAAAAAGGTGTGCAGGTAACGGGTAATGTGTATGCAAAGGAGGCTGTAAGGCAAGGCCCACAGAGCTAAAATAGCAACAGGAAACTAAGGGAATGGTGCATGGAAGACCTCTACCGTTTACTCACTGGCTCCCTGTAAAAGTAGTAGATGAAGTAAGGCATTCCTATGATATGTATCACGCTGCTTCACCCGTAGAATGATGCTGGTCAATGCAGGGATTAATTCTTCAGATGCAGCAATTTGGTAAAATTAAGAACAGTAATACTGTTTTTGGTGGTTTTGATTAAGCCTTCCTCTTTAAAATCACTCAGCACCCGGATCACGGTTTCTTTAGAGGCCCCTACCAGGTTGGACAGATCTTCTCTGGAAATAACCATTTCCCTGGACTGAATTCCTTCCGGATGGTATTTGCTTTGAAACAAAAGCAGCGCCTCTGCTACTCTCTTGCGTACTGAATGGTAAGCCAGGTTCATCATGCGTGTTTCCTGGTGCACTACATCTGTCGAAAGCATTTTAATGAACTGATTGGCTACATCGTGGTTATGGTAAAGCAAAAACAGAAAGTCCTCTTTCCGGATGGTACACACCAGTGAATCTTCCATAGCTTCAGCAGACGTTGAGTAGGTAGTGCCTTCTAACAGGTTACTGTAGCCAATATAATCTCCTTGCGAGCAAATATGGGTAATGTATTCATTGCCGGCCGGATCTGTTTTAAATACCTTTATTTTCCCACTGATAATATAGTATAAGCAGGTAGGAAGTTCTCCTTCCCAAAACAACACCTGCTTTTTAGCATAGTCTATCGTCCGGTATTTATCTGCCAGCAATACTTGCAGTTCACCTAATCCCTTGGTTTCCTGGGGAAAATCCGTAGCCGGATGGAGATTTTTTGCCGCCTCTGCTTGTTGCAGCTCTATCTTTTTTAGCTGCATTTCTACGGCTTGCAGAAAGTTTGTATCATCAAAAGGTTTGATCAGGTAATCGTCGGCCCCGGCACTCATGCCTTTTCTGAAATCCCCTTTTTTATCTTTTTCACTCATAAAGATAAACGGGATACGCTCCGTCAGCGGGTTTTTTTTCAGAATATGCAGGACTCCAAAACCATCCAGCTCCGGCACCAGAATATCGCAGAGGATCAGGTCGGGAGAAGATTGTATAGCTAATTCTACCCCCAGCACCCCATTGCCTGCCTGCAACACCTGGTAACTGGCCAGTTCCAGAACTTCGCTGGTGTTTGGCAAATGCCCCTGACCACTCTCAATTAGCAATATTGTTTTCAGCATACCCTGTTCCCCCGCAGATTAGTCTTAGTCCTTAAACACCAAATCGCTAAGATTCGGCTTATTTATGCAGAAAATATTTTGTGAAGTAAAATTAAGGAGGGATATAACCAAGAGATACGCAGAAAACACACAACTTTCTGCTCCTGTAAGCAGATGCTTCCCAGGCTAAACTAATAGCTGACAACAATCATCCAGCTATGTTTCCAGGCTGATACCTGTCATTTGGGGGCCGCCTCTACTACCCTATCTTTGTGGGGTGCCAGGTACACCTTCTTTTACTTACCAGAGTTTTACCTGTCATAATCACAGCTAAGTAAACTAACAAAATCATGAAACCAGCAAAACGTTCAATTTTTACTACATGGATTTTATCAAGCCTATTGGCCACCTGTTTACTAACAGGTGCATTTACAGCTCAGGCACAAGACGACAAACAGTTCCGTTTCGGGGTAAAAGGGGGAGTTAACCTTTCCAACCTGTATATAGATGAAGTTACCGATGAAAAGGCGAAAGTGGGCTTACATGCGGGCTTATGGATGAAGGCACCTATTGGGGAGTTTTTTGCTATTCAGCCAGAATTACTCTGGTCTTCGAAAGGCACCAAAATAGGCCAGTATCAGAATATTCCTTTTACACAAGATGGCGAGGTACGGTTTAATCTCAACTATGTAGACCTACCTGTATTAGCCTCAGCAACCTTAGGCCCTATCAGCATTCAGGCAGGCCCGTATATTTCTTATCTGTTCAATGCCAACGTAAAAAACTTAAAACAAGATTTAACTACCGGCACTGTATTAGACCTGGATAAGGATGATTTTAATTCAATTGACTATGGACTAGCCGGAGGTTTGGCCTTGGATATTAAAGGATTTCAATTAGGTGTCCGCTACAATTATGGGCTGAGAGAAATCGGTAAAAGTGATATTGCCGGGCAAATCACCAAAAATGCCAAGAATTCTGTAGCCCAGGTTTTTGTTGGCATCGGGTTTTAAACCTGATCGATAGGGATTAAGAAAGTAGTTTGTTGCTAAACTAACTGCCTACTCTCTTTTCTTTACATACTGTTGTGCGCGTAAAGTGCAAGTGGCAACCCTTACAACTATCCATTGAGCTATGTCAGTTACAGACCATAATGCCGGACTTTTGGTGAACATTGCTACGGCTATGAGTATTCTTTCACTAGGCGCATATGGCATGGTATCTATGAGGTCAATGCTGATACCGTTTGCTTCGTTGCTGCTATTGGCTATGATCCTGTACCCCATCTACAAACAGCTTTTACACTGGGGAACAGGCCGCACAGGGGCTATAGGCATTTGCCTGTTACTAACTATTGTATTGTTTGCCGTACTAATTATCAGTATTAACAGACAGATAGTAGCGTTTATTAAGGATTTGCTACAGGGCTAGTAAGTATATAAAGAATTGGTAAAATACTGACATAAGTAGAGCAGATTTTCAATGTGAAACAGTCTACCCAGAGACCTCTGCTACAGATTTTCTTGACTGAATGGGCCAACCCCATAGTGCTTTTATCCAGCACGTTGTCTGCTTCTACTTATGCCATTTATATATTTTCCGGAAGCACCATTACCAGTTGCCTACATAACCCAGTGCTTTTGCTTTGCTACACCTTATTTGCTATACGCCACCGTTAAGTGGTACTTCATATTACTACTATATATAAACAGGCACCTTTGCCTACACTAAACCATACCAACATGTCCAAAGATAACAGTGATTATAAAAAATCTTTACAACAAGATGACCACAAAGTCCATCTGACAGATAGTTCCAAATCCAAAGTGGCTCCTGCCAATGCACCAGGCTCCAGGGAAGACTCCATGAGAAAGCAGTCTTCTCCTAAGAAGAATAAAAAATAAGGTATGTTAAGAGAGTAGCCTCTGGACAGAAGCCATACCGGTACAATACTTCCCAACCTGTATGGCCCAATCCAGAGGTTTACTTATTTACTCTCTTTAATCCCTGACAACATTTTTATAGAATTTCCCTGCCACTACTTCTAATACCTGAGGACCTATCTGAGAGGGTCTATCTGAGTGGTAGAAGCATTTTCAAAAAATATTTTTTTGTTGTACACTGCACCATGAATCATGTCAGCCTCATCAATGTAGTTACTGACAGGCAATACATGAATAGTAGCCTCTTTATCCAGCAAAGCCCTACGGAACACAATAGAAGAAATATGCCCCTCTCCTACGGCCCTAAAACTGATAATAACCCGTTTTTCACCAGTTTCCGGAAGGGGGTAATAAGCGGATTACTTTTTAAACTGTATTCATCTCTGAGGTGAATCTCAAAACAAATTTCACCCGGTTTGCTAATGACCTCTTTCCATTCTTATTGTAAATCACCCCAATGGTATCACTTGGCATTATTTTCACTAACAGGACTTGAAATAAATGTATTATTCTTATTCAAGGCAAATTCTGTTAATTATCATATTGATGTTGGCTGCTACTCATTAGTTGATAGGTTGTCTCTAAAATGGTAGTAGCACAGCTGTATTGACTAAGGCTGTAGAATCAACTTAATTGAGTAAGGAATTGTAAGGATAGGTTCCACAAATGGTCAGCATTGTCCTTGTTGAGAGCATATATGGCAACACCTTCATAATTGTCAGGTCTTTTTGTAACGGTAATGGCTTCATTGCAATTTTCAAAATAATGTCCGCCCCGGCCATCAAGCAATGGGGAAGCAGCTAATAAATGGGTGGTTGCCGCTCCTTGCTGTGGTGTTTTATGTAGCTCTGGCGCAGAACGTAATTTTCCTCCTACATGCTTTTGTAGATTTGTTAAAATGGCACCTGGATTTAATGCATTCACGGTTATTCCTTTTTCGGCCCAGCGCATGGTAGCACCAACAGCAAATAAAATACAGGCAGTTTTGGCTTGCCCATATGAGAGCCAGGGGTCATAGGCTCTAAATAAAAAATTGATATCATCATAAACAACCGGGGATAGCAAATGACCACTTGAACTGACAACTACGATTCGGGCAGAGCCAGCACTTGCCAACGCATCATACAACCCTACTGCTAAGGCAAAATGGCCGAGATAGTTGGTCATAAACTGCATCTCAATCCCATTAGCTGTTTTTTGCAATTCCGGTATTGCCATTACGCCAGCATTATTAATTAATATATGTAAAGGTTCCTGCCAGCTAGCTACAAATGTATTGATGGATTGGAGATCCTCTAAATTGAGTGGAGCAACATATATTTTCTTATTTCCGGTACTGGCTATTATCTCACTAGCAACCTTATTTCCTGCTTCTACATTTCTCACAGCCATTGTCACTTCGGCACCAGCTTTCGCTAGAGCACGTGCAGTTTCAATGCCTATTCCCGATGAAGCCCCTGTCACAATAGCTCTTTTTCCGGTTAGGTCTATTCCATCCATAACCTGGTCGGCTGTGGAATGAAAGCCAAAGTTTGTTTTTATTAATTCCATAAAATTGTCATTATTTAACTACTGTTTTACTAATAGTTTAGCTTATATCATCTCCTACAGATGACGGGTAAACTAATGTCTGGTCAGAGATTAGTAAGGTCTGTTGGTTTGTTGATTATATGCTTATCCTATGTTTATGCCTAGAAGATAATTCATTTGGCCTCTGCCCTTAAAACTCATATTTATCGCAACGGTCCTCATACCAGCTTTTCACAAAATCTTCCAGCTTATCCAGATAAACTTCAATAGCCTCCGTTCCCTGTACATGATCTTCTCCATATTGGAGTTGTGGCTGGGAGAGGTCCTGTTGCATCACTAACTCGTGTTTAATAGCCATTCTTTCCAGGCGGTCCTGCCAGGAAGTGAGTTGTTTTGTTGTTGGCGAATAATACAGCGTTACCATCTTAGTTTATTTTTGTTTTTGTTCATATGCGTGAGTAAGTGCTTGGCAATCTTCTTTCAGTACATTAGTTATGATATGTGGCGGAGCAGACCATATGTCAATATCGGTTGCTACCAGTAGCGGATAGGCCGAGGAGAAACCTCCAATTACAGGAACTGGTGTTCCTACTATGACCTTAGTTATTTTGTAATGCCTGATTACATAAGAGCACATCAGGCATGGTTCATGGGTAGTGTAAAGGCTAGCTTCACGTAAGTCCTGTTGCTGTGTTTTTGTGATTGCATCCCGGATAGCTTCTATTTCTGCATGATAGGTAATATCTTTCTTGCTTTTCCCGGCTTCTATGCCTTCTCCTATCAGCTTTCCATCCTGTACAATAATAGACCCTACCGGTGGATTGCCGCTTTGCAAAGCCATTCTGCCTAATTCCAGGCAGATACGCATCCACTTTTCATGTTCTTCTAAATGCAATATTTCTTCCATCTTATGTAGTCTTACTGCTTACCTTCTTAGGGTGCTCTAAAAATTTCTAAAGTAGCTGTTCATTTCCTGCCAGCCCTGTAGGATTTTTTTTTATTAAATACCTACATAATAAAAGCTATCTTGAATTTCTCAACCTTTATAAGGGATTGTAAGGAGAATAGTCCATGAATGTCCATACAGTGTCCGAAATATTGTCTAATAAAGCCCATTCTTCTATTACCAAAGTCCAGTAGCGGCCTGTAACCTCTCTTTGCTTTATTAAGGAATTTTCTTGCGTCACAGATGCTTTTCCTGTTAGCTGAAGTGTTCTGTAAGCTTGAAAATCAATAAATAGCAGGCCTGCCTGAGGATAGCTCAGGAAATTGCCCAAGGTATTATACATGCTGTTTCCCCGGTAATCTGGTATGCGAAGGGTAGAAGGATTTAGTATATCTACAAAACCAGGATTTCCACCACGGTGAGATGCATCCAACTCTTGTCCTCCATTACTGCTACCTACAAAAAAGGTGTCGGCTGCCTTTATCCAGTTCATTAATTCACCGGTAAGAGCCGTGCCTTTGGTAATTCCATCCTGGTAAATGGGCTTTTTACCACCTGTAACTTTGCGGCTTTGAATGTACTTGGGACAATTCACATATGCCTGCTGTACTGATATGAGCAACCTATCTTTCTCCACCTTAACTTGCCCATTCACCCGGTATCTGCGGCGGGTAGCAGGTTCTATAAAAAGCATTCCGGTAAATGGATAATGCGCTATGTTGTGCCAGAAAAAGTCAGCAGGGTTAGAGTGAGTAAGCCCAGGAAACAAAAGAAGCGTTTTTTCATCAAGTACTTTCATATACCCCTTTTCCCCGGAGAGGATAGAAGTCCAGATACGCCCCTGTCCGTCCTGGCTGCTGACAATGACAAAGGTCTGCTGCTCGATATATGTTGCGGCTCCCTCCACAATATATGGAACCACTATCCGTCCGTTCCGGTAAGCAGACATTTGCTCACCCGTTTTTTGTTGCATTTCTAGTTCGCCATGATGAAAAAGAGAGGAGATCATCTGTAAAAGGGATAAAGGTGAAAGAAAGTTAAATGGCAGAAGAGCCTAGACTAAAAGCATACATCATTGAAATAACAGCTCTCAAAACTTGCTTTACTCCTGAAGGGAATAAGGCAGTGGTTGAGCAGCCGGAAAATCTACTGGAATATGGGTTAGTGCATATACATAATTTGTATATATCCGTACCGTCACCAGGCCAATCAGGTCCATTAAGGCAGCTTCCGTATATCCTATACTAAAAAACTGCTCTACTGTACCTTCTTCGGGTTTACCTTTATTCTCAGCAATGGACTTCGCTAACTGTACAATGGTATTCATTTTCTGTTCACTAGCCCGTCCGCTTCTGATCAAAAAAGTTTCTTCCTGGGTAAATCCTCTTTTAAGAGCAGCTACTGTATGGGCAGCGAGGCAATAGTTACATCCGTTTACTTCTGATACCACTAATGCAATGGCTTCCCGTTCTTTGGCATTAAATGCACCATGATTTAAAGATTCTTCAAATTGAAGAAAAGCTTTTAGGGCATGGGCCGAGTAACCTATGGTAGCATACAAATTGGGAACTTTCCCCAGGCGTTTTTGGAGTTGGCCGAATAATTCTTGAGACTCTTCGCTCACTTGTTCCTTGTCTGGAACCTGAATGTTTTTCATCATCTTTAAAATTTATGTAACTTGTCTTTCTTGTTTGTTGGTTGAATGGACTTCTCTATATGAATTTAGTTATATGATCAAATACCCTGATTTGTTGGTTTAAAGGTAGCAAGAGTAATAGCTAATCTATGGTACCATTTATTGCTTATATGGTAATAAATCTTTATTTTCAACAAGTGAGGCACTAAAAGCAATTTGTGGCCCAGTATGCTTTAAGTTTCTCATTTCTAATTTCTCTGTTCAATACTTGTTACAACTGATTGCAAAGAATGAAAACGCAATTTCCTATTTTTAACATTTGCAATTTATCCCAATCAAACCAGGAGGATATTATAATCAGCCGGTTTGCCTCTTACCTAGAAAAACATCAAAACCTGATTTTGTCACACAAACATAGTTTTTACCATCTAGTTTTATTTACAGAAGGTGCTGGCAGCCATGCCATCGATTTTCAAAGTTTTCTAGTTAAGCCGTATCAACTATATTTTATGGTGCCAGGCCAGGTGCATAGCTGGAGCTTTGAAGGAAAAGTAGATGGCTATGTGGTAAATTTTTCCACCCAGTTTTTTCAGTCTTTACTTTTAAAGACAGACTATCTGGAACAGTTTCCGTTTTTTAGCGGCAGCGGGGAGGATTCTGTGGTTGATTTACCCGATAACTTGCAGCCAATAGTGCTTGATCTATTTGAAAAGCTTGTCTATGAAAGTGAAGCACTTCAGCGGTTAAGTCAAGATATGGTCAGGGTTTTGTTATTGCAACTCTTTATACTGATTGGCAGGTTAAATTTTGAAAATCCAACACACCAAGCAACAGCTTTTAATTATACGTTAGTCCGCAAGTACCAGAAATTAGTTGAAAAAAATTATACTTCTTTAAAGTTGCCTAAAGAGTATGCCGAACTGCTGTTTATCACGCCGAGTCATTTAAATACACTGTGTAATGAGATGCTAGGCCTGTCTGCTGGCGAAGTAATACGGGACCGTATTATGCTAGAAGCTAAACGCCTTTTAACCAATCTAGCATTAACTATCTCTGAAGTTGCTGATCAACTGAATTTTGCCGATAATTCTTACTTTACAAAGTTTTTTAAAAAATCGTGTAGACGGCCCCGCCAGATAAACTGACGGGGAGCGCCTCACACACCACTGTACGTAGGGGCTTCGCCCGGAAATGTCGCACTCGCGTGCTCATTTCCCTATACAGCGGTTCGTTAAATTGTGGAGCTACTTTCAAGTAGTAATCAAGCATGGTTTCATAACCTCTTTTTCTCAACCGTTCCAGGGTGATAGTCGTGTTGAGCATGGGACTTTGAGCCACCGCCCATCCGCCCATTCTTGTCCTGCTCCAGGCATAGGCCTGATCTTTGGAAACTCCTAACCGAATAAAGTTCTTCCTTCTCCGTTCGGGTTTCTTCCAGTCATGCCAGATACAATACCGAATCCTGTTGCGCAGCCAGCCATCCAGATCCCGGAGTTTGCCATAGATCCTGCCTAAACGGAAGTAATTGAGCCAGCCTCTTTGGACTTCTTTCAAGGCTTGCATGCGCATCTCAAAAGACTTAGGTGTTGTTTTCCTGGTGATGGATTTGAGTTTCTCTTTGAACTTGTGCCAGCTTTTCTCACTGACAGCCAGCAGGTATTTGCCCCTTTTCCCCTTTTTGAAAGAAGGTACCAGTTTGTAACCCAGAATTTCAAACTCAGCCGGTTTGCGGATGCCGCTCTTTTCCCGGTTGATGATCAGTCCAAGCTTTCCCTCTACGAAGAGAGTTATGTTTTTGGCTGCTCTTTGGGCCAGGTAAGGCGTTTTAGCATAAATGCTTGCATCATCGGCATAGCGCACGTAGCGAAGTTTGTTCTTGTCCAAAAACTTATCCAATTCATGTAAGAAGATATTGGATAGCAAGGGAGAAAGTGGGCTACCTTGCGGAACGCCTTTTCTGCGTTTGCTCAGCTTTCCATCGATGAGGATGGGAGCTTTGAGCCATTTGCGGATCAGCCGTAGGGTAAGTGGGCATTTGACTTTGCGGTATACAAGCTGCAAGAGTAGACAATGGTCTACTTCATCAAAGAAGTTTTGCAGGTCTATATCTAAAATAGCACTGTAACCTTCATGGATGTACTTGTGGGCTTGTTTTACCGCCTGCTGTGCATGACGATGAGGCCTAAAGCCGTAGCTGTGCGCTGTGAAATCAAGCTCAAATAGGGGAGCTATCACCTGATGGACAGCCTGTTGGAGCCATCTTTCAGAAACGGCAGGAATGCCTAAGAGGCGCTTCTTGCCATTGGCTTTGGGTATTTCTACCCCTAAGATGGGTTGAGGCAGATAACTGCCTGCACGAACTGACTCCACTAGCTGCTGCCCGTTTTCTTTCAGGTGTACTGCTAGTGCTTTTACGCCCATCCCATCTGCGCCTGCTGCCCCTTTATTGGACAGCACCTGATGGTAGGCTTTGAGCAGATTCTTGCGGTTTATTACTTTCTCAATCATTTTAGTTTACTACTTGTAGTTTTCTCTGCTGCATTTAGGGTAGGCTGGCAAACTCAAGGTTTGAACCTCCTGACCGCATTTGCAGCAACTTAACGTTCAACCCTTCACCTTGTCTGTGAGGCCTCTGCCTCTCTATGGCAGCTCGTTTCCTAAGGCTACTATGGTCTCTGCTGACTTCTCCTTGGCGTACCCGACGCTAAGAGATCTCCCCAGGTAAGAGCATATTCCTTCCTCCGATTCCTGCGGCATCTACCAAATATGATTTGTTGGTCAGGGGCTTCACAAAGATGTGCTTGCTTACCCATCATACCTGGCCTCTTATGCCGTTCCTGTCTGTCAGGACCGGATTTTGCAGTTTCGCTTTCTTCAGTGCGTGTCTCGCGACAAACCACCTTGCGACTTGCTAACAAGCTTCGCCAACTCGCTTGTAAGGGGCTTGCACCCTCTGGAATAATATGGTATCTTCGATACCAGATGCCCATACTGGGCACACACATACAGGCCTCACGCCTGAAAAATTTAGAGATACCTTATTCAACCCAGTTTTCCATGAAGCCCCTTTTCTTGGCTATATGAAATAAGGATTTACTTGTAGAAATATCTGTACTCTGCAGTTTGTATGTTGTAAAATCTTGTAAATACAGATAAAGATCAAAGAGGCCAATAGTGTTTGTAGCCATAATTACAGCAGTTGGCAGCAAGGAGGGCAAAGCAAAATTTTAAGCTTAAATCATCACAGAAAGGCAATTAGATGGTATAGTTAGAGACAAAGCATACTTAAAGCTATGGCTGAAGAAGGTGTTTTTGGATTGCTTACATTTTCAGCTTTAATGAAGCAATTATTATCTGGAATAAATAAATATAAGTATGGGGACAAAATTAAGTATAAACATGTTATAGTTCCCATATGGGAAAG
>NZ_JAUKPO010000031.1 GCF_030503435.1 Rhodocytophaga aerolata | reverse complement strand
AAAGCTAATTCATTTTGAGCCCTTTATGCTTTTACTAATCCATAGTTCACGTTAATTTTATAAAAATCTGTATATGTTGCATAAATTGAGAAGATAGCTGATGAATAAGGGGGGCTACTGAAGAGTTGGCTATAAAGCAGTGGAAGAGTACGGCTTACAAATATGTAAATATGGAGGCGAAACTTCTTTTAGTGTATAAACAATAAAAAGGTGTATTTGTGGGCAACTCATGCTGAGTTGCCCACAAATACACTACCATGAGGATAATGGTTTATTAATAATGTGAATCAAGAGTTGAAAACTAATATAAAAAGGGCTGCAGAAAGCCTACCAAAACAATGCACCCAAAGTCCTTTTTCCGAACGAACTTTACAAGCTGTTTGAATAGCTGTTTTTTCATTGAGCCAATGAAAGAAAGCCTCTACTGGTTGCCTGACAGCACTGACATATCGGGAAAACAGCTTATCAGCCGCTTCTAAATACTTCTGTCCTTTTTTCAACTTAACAGGCGTACGTATTTCCACTTGCTGAGCCTTTAGTTGCTCATTGAACTGTTGGGAAGCATAAATTTTATCGCCAATTACCCTACAAGTTTGTAATTGGCTGAGTACAGGTTTCAATACCGTCAGGTCATTGGCTGAGGCTTGGCTAAAGCCGATGTATTGTGCCTGAGGTAACCGCTGATAGCAGTCTGCTCCTAGAAAGTGTAGCTTTAGGCCATGGTAATATAGGTTTTTTGTAGCACAATACCCTTTATCAGCTACTTGCAAAGCTACTTTAGCCTGATAAGGTCTCTTAGAAAGTACAATAGGTAAAGAATCTGCTAAGCTTACATCAGTATAGCAGTCCTTGCAGGAAAGGTTTTCCGTCAATTCTTTGGCTAGGACTTCAAATTGCCAGTACAAGTCATTCAAGCGCTTGTTATAGGCTTGATAAGAAGGCAGACAAGGAAACCAGTCAAGCCAATGGTTGACAATATAGTCATATCCTTGCCTGATAGTAAATCTTTTCTGCAAAATGCTAAACAGATATATAGTCATCACTTCTTGATCTGTGAATAAGGGTGAATAATTATTGCTCATGCGTTGATAATGCAGACAACTCTGTGTATCATAGCAGTGGCAGATATAGTCATAGAGTTGGATAAGTTGTAGTTGTAGCATTCTACAAATTTACCCCTCCTTACTATACTGCCTTTTCAACCCTTGATTCACATTAATAATAAAAATGATAAATTATATCTAAGGTAGACGACCGTCATATATTAACTAACAGATATTATATGGTGTTTTATGGCATACAAAACTAAACCTGTTCTGCTTTTAATATGTAGTTTTTCAAATAGAGCCTCCCGGTATCCATCCACGGTGCGGGTGGCTACACACATTATATCGGCTATTTCTTTGTAGGTAAGTTCGGAACAAACTAGCTTTAAAAACTCTAATTCACGCTCATTTAATTTAGCTAATTCTTTATGTGTGTTCTCTTTATGCATATTCTGAATAAGGGTTCCACTAACCAGATCTGAGTAGTAAAAACCTTTTCTTACCACATCAGTCAACGCCGTTTTTAGATCCGCAGGATCTGCATCCTTTAGTATATAGCCACTTGCACCTGATTTCAGCATTCTGATGATTGACTCTTCATGGTCATACATGGAGAGAGCCAGAACTTTTACCTGCGGATGATGCCTTTTTAACCATAAAGCCGTTTCGTACCCATCCATCTCGGGCATAGTTATATCAAGCAACACAATGGAGGGCAGCTTATCCGAGGTAAATTTTTCTATGAGTTCTTTGCCATTGTTGGCTTCCCAAAGAATATGATAGCCTGTAAACCCATTGATTAGTTCCACCATTCCTTTCCGAAAGAGCTTATGATCATCTACTAAAGCTATGGTAATTGTATCTGGTGCTTGCATATATCGGTTTGAATGGTAGATGAGGTTAATTTAATGGTAAGAGAAGCCTGGTATGAAAGCCACTGCCGGCTTTACTATCTATGCTAAAATCTGCCCCGATGAGTTTGGCTCTCGTATACATATTTTGAATACCTATTCCTGTTTCTGCTTTATTTTTATGTTGTATACTCCTCATATCGAAGCCTATGCCATCATCCTCTATATGCATTAAAAAGCTAGTGGGCTGATAGACTAAGTTCACTCGAATAGTTTTGGCTTTGGCATGTTTCAGGATGTTATTGAGTATTTCCTGCGCTATCCGGAAGATAATCAATTGTTTTTGTGGATCAAACAGCTCTTCGTTGCCTTCTACGGTAAGGTGTGTTGTGTACAGACCACTCTTATTTATCAAATTCAGCTCCCGTTCAAGAGAGCTGGACAAACTACGGTCGCTCGCCTGTGCTGAATTCAACGTCTTTGCCAGATCACGTAAGTCCTGGATGGCTTTACTTAGTAATTCTTTAGAGGTAGTAATCTTCCCAGCCAGTGCACTATCCGCTTGAGAAGGAACCGTATTTAGATGTAATTTCACTAAGGATAAAATTTGCCCGATATTGTCGTGAATTTCTTGGGAAATGAGTTGCAAGGTTTGCTCTTTGATTTCAAGCTGCGCCTTTAGCAGCTCTTGTTTATAGGTATTTTTCATTTCTTCTTTCTCCCGGAGATACCGATGATACTGCTGTTGATGAAGGAAAACAAATACAATAATAAAGGAAGCAATTAGTAGCAATAATAAGGTAAGTCCGATAACAATCTGTATTTCTAAGGCCATGGTTTGTACTGATATCCAATCAATAGATACACACACAAAACTAGAAATACTACATTATGTATTTGCCACAGGATGCCTATATCTTTAATCTCCTGCTCCGTTAAGCTCCGGTAGGTAATAAAGATGAAGAAACTACTGGCATAATAGGTCAAAATACCGGTTACAAACCAGAAATTCCTTGTTTTAGTAATCAGAAATGGTTTAGGATAAATCAGATTTTCCAGGTAATAAAGAAAACAGTAGGCCACAAGAATCAGACTTGCTAAACCGAATGAATTGCTGTTGAAAGTACTAAGATCTTCCCAGAGCAAAAGATTTACAATAAAGAAAAGCGAAAAAAGAAAAAGGATTGAGAAAACAATTGACTTTGCTCGCCCAAAGGTTAAAATATGGCGGAAATAGGCAGATAAGATAAGAAAGGAGAGAGCACAGTTAGCATGGTATAAATACAGATTGGGTCTATCTAACAGCTGATCCAAAATAATTGCGTATCCATTAATAAGCGTTTGCGCCAGTAAAAACCAAAAAAGATAATCTCTCTTCTCCATTCGTGTCCTGCTTAAAAGCAGATAGAGCACCAGCAAGAGAGGAGAGATGGAATCTAAATATTTGGTTAGCTCAAATACCATGCTTCTAAGTTAGCATCTTTTATATATCCTATCAACGGCTGTTGTACGCTCAACAACTTGGCGGATTAGGACAACCTGGGGCTGCCTTAGCTAAAGGCGTAATAGGGATTTCTTTTCCATCAGCATCATATTCGACTGCCGTCGCTGTAATTTCTGCTCTAAAAACTTTAGGGGAATCTGCCTGTAACCTGTCAAAATTAATTTTGATCGATAGCGTTTTATCATCTGCTACCCCTTCGATTACTTTTCGGATATCTCCAACATTAAAAACATATTCTGAGTGTTTGGCCATAGTAGTACATGGGTTTATGTGGGATTATGGTTCTCAAATTAAAAGAAAAAACAATAGCTACTACCCAAGGCTATTCGTTGAATAAGTGACTTTATTTGTAATGATTTAATTATCAATTAGATATGCAATAGATCTTTGTGAAGATACCGGCATTTTCACCAAGCAAAGGGGAAAAACACCGTATTTTTACTAGTGAAAACACCTCTGTTGTACAGGAAATATCTCCTACCATGCTACTTCCTAATAAGAGACCTTTGTTTATATCCATTCATAGCTACCACAAGTAGCGTTTTTATACATAGGTATATACTCTACCCTTTAAGAGCAGATACACAACCATACTACCATTTACCTGTAACTATTTATCAACTCCTAATTGATTTGTGCGTATGAAAACGAATGTAAAATACCGGGTACCTTTTTCAGGCTTTTTAGCATGGCAAACAGCCATTTTGATGAAAGATTCTTTTATGAAGTCTACTTTTTCTTTCCCTGCTAAAAGAACCTCGCTTGAAGCTATACAGTCAAGTCTGCGTGATAGAGTGATAGATATGCTTTTTGAGACAGGTCCTTGTATGATGTGGATATTAGATCTTTACACAAAGCAATATGAATTTGTTAGTCCTAACGTAGAGCGATGGCTTGGCTATGAACCGGAAAAATTCATGCAAGGAGGATTAGCTTTTACACAATCGTTAATCCATTCAGGTGATCTTTCTACGATAGAGCAAGCTCTGGCAAAAGTTCATCGGTTAACAGAAATTGAAGGCAAGCTTCCAAAAGAAGCGGTATCTTCAAATTATGCATTTCGGATGAAAAAAGCCGATGGCAGCTATGTTACACTTTTTGAACAAAGCATAGCGCTGAAAGCGGGCTGCAATGGAGTAGTTACACATAGGCTGAGCATGAGTTTTGATAGCCAAGGCTGGCAGACAGATTTAGGTATGTCAGCTATTCAAGATGTTGTTGATCAACCGGCTACTGCCTTCCCTGACTGGCTTTCAACTGATCTTTATCCATCTGACAAATTAAGTATCCGTGAGAGGGAGGTAGCCCAGCTGGTAGCTAAGGGATATAGCAGCAGGCAGATAGCAGAAATGCTTTGTATCAGTATGCATACAGTAAACACGCACCGCAAAAAAATAAAAGGAAAACGGCTACAAGGTTCTACAGTTGGCCAATGCTGATAAGATGGTGTTTCTATATTAAGCTGAACTTTCGCAAATATTAAGATAAGCAGAACTTAACGGATGCGTAAAAGGCATAAAATTGTTGCCAAAGGTAAACGTGTTTGCTGCTAACTAAAGAAAAATCCTTGCCGGGAAAATAACATGCTATAGCTTATTTATTTCCAGGCCGTCACAATCCTGGTAGAATATTTTCAATTCAATAGGTTTATGGGTATCATCCATAGTGGTTTGTTCTAAAGCAATTTCGACATTATGGTAATACGGATCTTGTGAGTTGATAGATTTAGCTTCTATATTTTCTCCAGCAATGGCCAGATTAAGAGTAAAAGCCATCCCTTCAGCTCCATTAGCTATGCGCATAGTATCTATGTATTTGATAAAGTTTACCGGAAAGCTTCTGCGTTCGCCATTGGTCTTGATCAGTGTAACTCTCAGGTAGTAATCTAGAAGTATGCCCGCCGCTTTATTTCCTTTGTTATGGGGAATGGAAACGATGAGATCCGTAATAAACAGATAGGTATAGGGATAAACCAGATCAAAACTTACGGCCGGACGTTTATGACTCAGCAAAAAAAACTTTTGTAGCCGTTGGTTAACCGGATCATTGCTCGTACTAATGCTCATAAATAGGTCAAGTTTGTTGAGTATATCTTCCTGCTAAGTAAAAATTACGAAAGTACTGGTTGCTGACTGTGTTTTACTTGAGTTGGACTAAACCCGGTTTTCCGTTTAAAGGCCCTGCTAAAATTCTGCAGACTGGTAAAACCCAGCATAAAAGCTACCTCCTGCACTTGCATATGCGGACGGCTGAGTAACTGCAAAGCCATTTCTATCTGATGTTCTTCCAGCAAGCTTTGATAGGTATGGTTCTCTTCTTTGAGTTTCCGCTGCAAGGTACGTGCACTTATATTGAGCATGGCAGCTACTTCTTCCAGTTTAGGATTGTAGTAGGCTTGTTTGCTGCTGAGAATCTGCAATACTTTGCTGGCAAAACTTGTTTGACTTTTCAGTTGCATCAGTTTTTCTGTGCATAGTTTCTGCATATTTGCATACATTAACTCATTAGCTGATATTAGAGGAGATGCTGCCGTAACTGCATCGAATACAAGCATATTTTCTTTCTGGCCAAACAAGGTCAGGCCAAATAAATCCGTAAAAATGGACTGATTTTTTGCTTCTACCGGATGGCTGAAACTTGCATAAACAGGTTTTATTATTCTCCCAATCAGGTAGCCCGATAAGGATATTGTTAGGCTCATGGCATGTTCAGCAGCCATCGCCGCGGTGAGTGGGCTTGTTTCTACCCAGGCTGGTGCAGGTTTGTACAGTACTTTTATATTTCCATCAGGCAGCTCTGTTACCTGATATTCAAACATATTTCCCATCAAAGGAAAAAAGTCGGCAAAGCTTTTCCAGGCAAATTTTAAGCTAGGGCTACTTGAGGTAAGGGGAGCAATCCAGCCAAGTACAGAGAACGTAATATTCTTTCCGAAGCTGATTCCAATAAACTGGTAGTTGGTAAGTGTCAATGCACTTTCCCACATCCGGATGCCCTGCTTCCAGTCCTGCATACCATCTGGTATTGCTATGGAGTCAGGATTTACGCCGGCCAGCTGGTATACTGCTTCTTCTTTTATCCCGTAGCTCTCACAATTGCGTGCAATGGCTCTTAGTATCTCATTATGTACCTGCATGGCGTAAAATGGCTAAGCTTCTGTCGTAAAATGAAAATGTGCTTGTTTACAGTTCAGCTATTTTTGTAACAGAAAGTTAAATTTAACCAAAATAGATATGAATAGTAGAATAATTATGGGTGTTTTGTCGGTAATAGTAATTGGGATTACCGCATTAGGGATAGGGATGGTAAGCATTATGGCTTTTATTAATCCGCAATCGGTAATGGACCTGGTGGGGGTATCATTACCTAACACAGATGCCTATAGTTCTATCAGGGGGGTGTACGGTGGGGCAGGTATGGCCATCTGTATTGCCCTGGTATATCTGGCAATTAGTAACCAGAAAATAGGCTTACTGTTTGTAGCCTTATTATGTGGCTTGTATGCTCTCTCGCGTACAATTACCATTTACGTCGAAGGAAGTCTGGGCGAGTTCGGTCAACAATGGCTGATTATTGAAAGTAGTATGTGTATTGTGGCCTCGCTGCTGTATTATTTAAAATCAATGCCGGAAAAATCGGTGTTGCAGAATGCATAACCTAGTAAAGATTTTTCCAATGAGGCTTACCTCTTATAAAAGGGGTAAGTCTTTATTTTTTACAGCTATTTAGTGATTATCTGTAGTGAGTATGAATAAATATGGCTGAGAAATACTATATTGTATCACAGAAAAAGGATACTATTTTTTCTTGTATTTCTATTTTATTTATGCTCAAACGGCTAACTTTTATGAAAAAGTATTTTTTACTCATCACTTGTCTGCTTATCTACACATCTTATACATGGGCACAGGAGGCTAAAATTATCCGGGTAAAATCCGGCCAAGATCCGGCCCAAGCCGTAGCCGCAGGCGACCGTTACCAGTTTGCCAAATTTACAGATGGTAAAATTCATTATATAAACAATGTATCAGTTGGTAAGCTTAATTACAGCATCCTGCTGGGAGAAGTACATTTCATTGATTCTAAACGGGATACTTTATCTTTAGCCAATGAGCATCTCATTAAAATGATCAATATCGGCGACAGTAAATTCTACTATGATAAAGAAGCCGGATATGTTGAAGAAATAGCTGTATTTGATAAAGTAAAACTGGCTATAAAACAGATGATGATTGTAGTAAATAGTGAGAAGGAGGGAGCTTATGGTCAATCTTCTGCAGTTTCTTCAATTAAAACCTATAATTCTATTTCTACTGGCAACGGGCAAATTCAGAAACTACAAATACATGGAGACATACTGCTGACCAAACATGCATCCTACTATATTATTGATCAGAATAACCGGGTTCATCTGGCTACTAAGCCAAATTTTCTGCGGGTGTATGCCAAAAACAAAAAAGAGATAGCGGCCTATATAAAAGAACAAGTTATTAATTTTAAAAGTGAAAAAGACCTGAAAAAGTTATTGCAATTTTGTAGCGGTTTGGTTTAATAAAATAACCAGGCGCAGCCGTTTACCCATGCTTTAGTACAGTTTCTGTAGATGATTGATTAATGAAAGATACTATTTTTCGCCCCATGCAGCCAGAAGAAAGAGGGGTGGTAGCTGAAATGATTTCTGCTCTCTATCAGGGTGATCCAGATAATCCATTTATGACCCAAAAGAAAATTCAGCTCACTTTTGAAATGCTTGAACGGCATCCTGATTATGGCCATGTGCTTGTTTTTGAGCAAAAAAAACAAATTGTTGGCTATGCCCTGCTAATAAATTTCTGGAGTAATGAATTTGGCGGCCTTCTTCTTACTATAGATGAATTATTTGTTATTCCTGCTATACGGAATCAGGGTATTGGTACAGCTTTTATCCGGTATTTGATAGCAAGCCGGTACAATAAATTTGTGGCTTTAAAACTTGAGGTATTGCCTTACAATACACGGGCCTTGAAACTCTACCAAAGCCTGGGCTTTCAACAAGCCGACAGGCATCATCTTCTCTACAGCCCTATCAAATCCTGATTATCTTTCCGATTTTTTGTATCTGTTTGTATTATTCGCTTCCACAAAGCAGGTGCAAACGGTTTATAAGCCCTAGTAATTTAACTTTGCCAACATACACTTGGTAACTACCTGTTAAAAATTTAGGCTAGAACTCGTTTATTGATGCTTACAGGCTTACGGTAGCTTTCCCTTGGCTGTTTTCCAGGAGTATATTTACCAGAGGCGGAATATAACAGATGCATTATTAAGCGATGCAATTACTTACTCGTGTGGCCTCGGTGTTAAAAAGGTAAATAGCTGCCTGCCAGGAAAGAAAATTACTGGAACGTTGCTATAACTTAAGTGTGATAATTTTTATAAATAATCCTATAAATTTACTTAAAATATTACTTCAGGGATTAGCATATCTTAGCCGGAGCAGTTCCTTTCTGCATCTTTTTTACTTCCTGTTCCCATAGAAACCATCGGCTAGTTAGTTGATAAAGAGCTAACCTAGAATCTGTTTTTCCTATGCATTATTAGCGACGATTCCTTACCTGTTTAACAAAATTGGTTTTATTAACTGCTCTCAGATGATTATGCCTGGAAACTGACATTCGTACTTGCCTGGGATTATTGTACAAAGTTTTTGTCAGGCCCGCAGTAATTTCGCTAGATAAATAATGATATAAACATTCTGCAATTGCTGCGACTGATGGCTATGAAAAAAAGTATACTGGTTTTCTGCATGTTGTTACAACTTGTGTGTGTAAGCGTATATGCACAAACCGGTATATTTGTGCCTGAACTTTCTGTAGTAGACGGGCAGATAAGTGAGTTTATGCAGAAGTGGAATCTGCCGGGTGGCTCAGTAGCATTGGTAAAAGAGGGACGGTTGCTCTATGCCAGAGGATTTGGGGAAGCAGACAAAAGTACACGTGTACAACCCCATCATCTGTTTAGAATTGCCAGTTTGTCGAAGCCTATTACGGCAATGGCTATTATGAAACTAATTCAGGAGGGGATGCTGCAGGCTGATGCACTGGTTTTTGGAGAGAAAGGTATTCTGAATACGCCTGCGTATCAGCATATTGCTGACGAACGAGTTAAACGTATAACTGTAAGACATCTGTTAGAACACACAGCTGGCTGGGATAGGGAAATAAATCCATTGGGAGACCCTATGTTTAACTCAGTTATCATAGCTAAAGAAATGCAGGTAGCAACTCCGGCCAACCAGCTGGCTATTATTCAGTATGTTTTGTCTAAACCCCTAGACTTTGATCCGGGTACTAAATTTTCGTATTCTAATATTGGGTATTGTATAGTTGGACGTATCATCGAACAAGTAACAGGCTTGCCATATGGAGAATATGTTTACCAGCATCTTTTACAGCCCCTTGGAATTGCCGATATACAGTTAGCAAAAAATCTGTATGAGGCTAAACACGAAAAGGAAGTACGTTACCATGATGTTTCCAGCCGGGGGCTAATGCCTTCTGTCTATGATCCCAGTGACAAAGTTTCCTATCCGTATGGTGGTTTTAATCTGGAAGCTATGGATTCTCACGGAGGCTGGATTGCCTCTGCTACAGACCTGGCTAAATTGCTAGTGGCAGCCGATGGTTTTAGTACAAAGCCTGATTTTTTGCAAGCAGCTACAATAAATGCTATGATTACTCCCTGTAAACAGTATCCGGGCTATGCCATGGGCTGGTTTGTGAATAGTTCTGGTAACTGGTGGCACACAGGTTCTCTGGCCGGTAGTTCGGCTATTATGGTCCGCTTACAAGAAGGCTATAGCTGGGTAGTGCTGTTTAATGGCAATCCTCAGACACATGCTTATTTTGCGGCTCTGGACCAACTGATGATAACAGCATTGCGCAAGGTTCAGATCTGGCCAACACACGACTTGTTTAATCCGGCTGCTGTTACCCAACGGGATACACAATAAATAACTCAGAATTAGTATCACCCATCATACAAAAAATACAGCATAACTTATTAGTTGATACTTGTTATGGCTTGTGGTTGCGAATGGCTTCCACATGTTGCAGGATTATATATTTCATTAAAGTAATCATGCATTAGATAGAATATTTTACTATTTTAGTATTATATTAATATATATTATCACTAATGCAATGAACAACTCAAGACGAGCCTTTTTAAAAACCAGTGCTTTGGCAGTAGCCGGATCTTCCCTTATGGGTAATTCTTTGTTTGCTGCCCAAAAGCCAAAAGAATTAGTTGGTGTACAATTGTATTCTATCCGGGATGAAATGAAAAAAGATCCTTTAGGCACCCTGAAGCAGGTAGCAGCCATGGGGTACAAAAATGTAGAACATGCCAATTATGTAGACCGGAAATTTTACGGGTATGCACCAAAAGAGTTTAAAAAAATACTTGATGACCTGGGGCTAAAAATGCCTAGTGGCCATACAGTAATGAGTAAAAAGCATTGGGATGAAACCGCTAAGGCTTTTACCGATGAGTGGAAATATACCGTAGAAGATGCGGCGGTGCTAGGGCAGCAATTTGTGATTAGCCCTTCCATGCACGAAGGTACCCGTAAGAATTACGACGAGCTGATACGCTTTCTGGAAGTATTTAATAAAAGCGGGGAACTTTGCCAAAAATCCGGGATGAAGTTCGGCTACCACAACCACGATTTCGAATTCAGCGAGAAGCTTAATGACAAAACCCTGTACGATATTATTCTGCAAAACACTGACCCAAAGCTAGTAATGCAGCAGCTGGATATTGGTAATATGGTGGGCGGTGGGGCCAAAGCCATGGAAATTTTGAAAAAATACCCAGGCCGGTTTGAGTCTATGCACGTGAAAGATGAAATAAAAAGTGCCTCTGGTCATGGTGGATATGAAAGTACGGTTCTGGGAAAAGGTCTGGTAAATCCAAAAGAGATAGTAGACTGGGGCCGTAAATCTGGAGGTACTATTCATTTCATTATCGAACAGGAGGCTTATCAAGGTCAGTCACCGTTAGAGGCCGTTAAAGAAAACCTGCAAGTAATGAAGAAATGGGGCTATGTGTCCTAATTACTTTACCTGATTAACATTTACCCTGCATTTTTTCTCTTACAATTCAGATAAGTTATTAAAGATCTTATTTGTGCGTAAAAACATAGTTGAAAGCAAGGCACAAATTGCTGCATAAAGTTCTCACAACTCTATTAAGGTGCGATACTTGACATGCAATTTGTGCTTTGCTTTTTTATGTAATCAAATACCCTCCAGGAATCTTCTATCTCCAGCTGAAACATTCAGATAATATAAGCACAATTTTTGTGGTTTTATGAGATAGCTTATAGGCCAATAGGTTTTATTAGCTACTTATACATTACATCATACAGGCATGTGAAAGAGGGCAAAGTAGGATAGCTATGTTTATGGATACTTGAAAATTTAATAAATTTGATTGTAACAAACCTATCCTAGCCGCTTAATACTTGTTTTACATGCTGTGAGTGTCTTATCCATTTTTGTATGTCCAGAAGATTTCTCTATCTCTGTCTTGTCCTTTTTTACACGGCTGTGTTTTCAACACTTTTAGCGCATCCGGTAGAAGAATTTCTTGTTCCAAAACGTAGTGCTAATGGCTTGTATGGCTACACAAATACCGCGGGTGAATTTGTAATAAAACCACAATTCGACCAGGCCATGCCATTCACCAATGGAATAGCCAGAGTAAAAGTCCGCGCACATTGGCGGCTGATCAGTACCAAGGGTAAGTTTGTCAACAAATCGTTATACGAAGACATTAGTGAATTCCGCAAGGGAGTAGCTATTATCAAAAAGAGAGAAAGCCTGGCATCTGCTACCGTACTTTCAGGCTTAGTTACTAGTAAGGGAACAGAGGTAATAGAACCTAAGTATCACTACTTTACCCCCGCCTCCGACTTTTCAATATACATAGTAGGCATCAAAGAAGCAGTTCAAGGCAAAGAAGAAGCCAGAGTACGTTTCGGCGTGCTGGATGCGAATGGCAAATCAGTGATTCCGGTTAATTTTCAGGCCATCAGAGAGTATAACTTCAAGCTTTTCGCTGTAAAAAATTCAATGGGTAACTGGCAGGTATATACAAACGAAGGGCTTCCAGTATTTGCCGGAACTTACACAGATATACAAGAATTTGACGAGCAACTGGCTACCGTTAAGCAAAATGGCAAATGGGGGGTGCTGCAACGCAATGGCGAAATGGTTGTAAAACCATTGTACAAGCAAATTATAAAAAAAGGAGCTAACTCATATGACCTGGTGAGTTTTACTCAATGGAAAGTTGTTTCCAGAAAGAAAGAAGATTTGTTTACCAGCGAATACGATAATCTACAACCCTTAAACAACGAAATTTATGGCTACCAATACATGGGCAAATATGGGTTGCTTAATGAAAAAGGAAATAAGATCAGCGAACCACTCTACGATGAAATAACGCCTTTTGTAAAAGATCTGGCCCTTGTTAAAAGCGGAACTGCGTATGGTATTATCAGTAAAAGAGGCGAGTTAGTAGTACCGGCCAAATATCAGGCAATTGTAATTGATAGTAGTTCCAATGTAGTGAAGGCAAAAGAAGCCGGTAAATGGGGAATTATGAATAAATCTGGTAAAGCTATTACGCCGTTTATTTACGAGGAAATTAAACTACAACCCTATGGCCTTTTTGCTGTCAAGCAAGGCAGCCAGTGGTATTTACTGGATGCCACCGGCCGTGTTGCCGGCAGTTCTTCCTATGATGATATACAGGACTTTAAGGGCTTATATGCCATAGTGAAAAAGCAGGGACAATCCGGCCTGATTAACTCCAGAGGAAGCTGGGCCATTGAGCCTATGTACGACAGCCTGCGGATGATGAGCCCACAAACGGTACTCTATTTCTCCAGAGGCAGGTCGGGAATTATTAATCTGTTTACCAAACAAACCGTTTTTTCTGCAGAAAACATAGAACCTTTAAATGCTAGTTTATATAAAACAAGCTTTGATGGAAAAACAGGTATGTATGATTACCGCGGGTACATGGTGCTATCTATGGAGTATGATTATATATCTGGCGTAACCAAAGACAGCATCTTAACTGTAGAGAAAGATGGAAAGAAAGGGTTAATGAGTTTGCAGGGAAAAACAATTCTAAAACCCAGCCAACTTTATCAGGAGTTACACGTAATGCGTGAGGAAAGAGTAGGCATAAAACTCAACAACAAATACGGCTTCATAGACCGCAACGGGAAGCTTCGCATAGCCAACCGGTATGAAGGAATAGGAAGTTTTTCTGAAAATATGGCCGCAGTTAAAATACGCGGAAGGTGGGGCTTTATTGACAAGGCAGAGGAGTTGAGAGTGCAGTGTATGTATGATGAAGTACAGGATTTTCGTAAAGGTACTGCACCAGTTAAGCGGGATGGGAAGTGGGGATTTGTAAACAAGGCAGGCCGGGAAACGGTAAAGCCCCAGTATGAATCTATTCAGCTATTACCTACCGGACGTTACCGGGTAACGAGAGATGGGAAAAAAGGCTTAGTTACCGAAGCCGGAAGGGAGTTATACATTACCAAATTTGACCTGGTAGAGGATCTGGGCAACGATTTAATTCTACTCTCACGCAACGGGAAATTTGGTTTATCAGACATGAATGGCCTGGATGTTGTTCCACTCATATATGACCATTTGTATGTGGATTCCTCGAAAAATATATTTATCTTAGGGGTAGTGCCACCAATACAATCGTTTAATTTTCGCCCTTAGGTAGAAAGTGATGCGGAGTCATCTGGCCGTTTATATATAATCTATCTGCAGATGAAGAAATATTTATACCTAACCACCTTAATTTTTTGTGTCTTTGCGCAGTTGAAAGCGCAGGATGTGCAGTGGGCATCGCGGGTAGTAGGCTTTTCATCCGAATACCAGGACCCTAAAATGCCTAAACAGTACGGCGCATCACAAATACTTGGCAAACCCAGCAAATTGCCACAAATAGGTAGCAGTCCTTGTGCCTGGCGTCCTGCACAAGAAAGTAACCCTGCCGGTGAATGGATAAAAGTAGCCTATAGTAATCCGCAGCCGGTAAAACAAATAGCCATTGCCGAAAACCTCAATGCCGGCAGTATCAACCGGATTTACGCCTACGATGCCCAAGATAAAGAGTATCTGGTGTATGAAAACAAAAAAGATACTACCCGTGTAAACGGCCGCATGTCTACTATTTATATCAAAGAAACGCCTTATAAAGTAGCTGCTGTAAAAGTAGTATTGAATACAGCCCGCATCCGGGGTGCCAGCCAGTTAGATGCCATCGGAATATCTTCTTCGGAGCAAAAAATAGAGGCCAGTATTAATCTTGGTAAAAATGCTTCTACACAAGCTGCCACACAAGTAAAACGGGAAAATCTAGGCAAGAACATTAATAGCTTGTATGATGAAATTTGCCCGGTGATCTCTCCGGATGGAAAGAGCCTGTATTTTACCCGTGCTATGCATCCTGGCAATGTATCGCCAGACCAGGATATTTGGGTAGCAAAGATAGAGGCCAATGGCAGTTTTGGTCCAGCCAAAAACATAGGTTCTCCCATCAATACTCATCAGCATAACTCTTCTTTTTCTATCACACCAGATGGCAATACGATGCTGCTCAACAACCGGTATATGTCAGACGGCACGCTTCGAAAAGGGTTATCCATTACCAGGCGTATGGCCAATGGCGAATGGGGCTTTCCGGAACCAGTACAGATCAGAAATTACTACAACAATAATGAGTATGCAGAGTTTTCGATGGCCCAGAATGGGAAGGTATTAGTTATGACTGCTCAGCGGGAAGATTCCTATGGATCTAAAGATTTGTATGTATCTTTTCTGCAAGCCGATAAAACCTGGAGCGAACCCAAAAATATGGGACCTGTAGTGAATACTGCCGATGGAGAAATTTCTCCCTTTATTGCTTCTGATGGAGTTAGCCTGTATTATTCTACAGGAGGATTGAGTGGCTATGGAAATATGGATGTGTTTGTAACGAAACGCCTGGATGATACCTGGACAAACTGGTCTGAACCGCAAAATTTAGGTCCGGCTATTAATTCAGATGCCTGGGATACCTATTATACAATTCCTGCCTCCGGCGATTATGCTTACTTTGTGTCAGATAAAAATTCGAATGGGGAGAATGATATTTTCCGCATTAAGTTAGATAAATCAGTGCAGCCTGATCCGGTAGCCCTGGTTTATGGTAATGTATATGATGCCAGCACCAAACAACCCCTTCAAGCTAGCATTACTTACGAAAGTTTACCCAAGGGAGGAGAAGCAGGTTCAGCTACTGCCAATCCTATATCGGACGGATATAAAGTGGTACTTCCATTAAAATATAAATATTCCTTTACAGCTAAGGCAGATGGGTTCATGGCTGCTGAAGAAGAGATAGACCTGACAGCTGAAACTACTTACAGAGAAATACGCAAAGATTTATACCTGACTCCTTTGGAAGTGGGGCAGCATGTACGGTTGAATCATATTTACTTTGAACAGAGTGAATATAAACTATTGGAAGAGTCTTTTGAAGAGCTTAACAAAGTGGCGGCTTTGCTGAAAGAAAATCCTTCTATGGAAATACAACTGGAGGGCCATACAGATAATGTCGGCGATTTTAACCTGAATGTAGCCCTCTCACGGAACCGGGTACAAGCCGTGCGGGAATATCTCGTAAACAAAGGAATAGATGGCAACCGCATACAGTTTAAAGGCTATGGAAGCACCCGGCCCATTGCCAGTAACGCTAACGAAAATACAAGGAAGCAAAACAGAAGAGTAGAGTTTATGATCATGAAAAAGTAGAAAATTCACTCTGGTTTTGAACTAATGAGGTAATCAAATACAATTAACCACACAGTTTACCAAAAAAGCCCTCCGGTTCCGGAGGGCTTTTTTGGTTTTTAAGTAAGTAGAAAATTGTACAGAATTTTAGAAAGGCAGCAATTTGGTTATGGATTCTTGCTTTGTAAACAAAACGAACAACTGCCAAATTCTTTTTTTGCGGTTACCTCTCTCCATTTTCAACCTCCCGCACAGGTATCTCATTAAGGCTACTGCCTACCAACACTGCCAGGTAATTATAGAGAAATACTCGTCCAATATTACACAATCCTGCTTGCTCTTACCCCCCTCAAAAGCTTAAAAATTACCTTATTAAAGTACATGCGTAACGAAAGACATTGAATCTAAAACTGCTCCAAAATCAGGCATAGTAAATTGAAGTATACAAAATAGACAATCTATGCCATCTGCCATTTCAATTGTAACCGCATTATTTCCCTGTTCTGCCTTGCTGCTCTTGTTTTGGGCAGTTGGCTATCAGCTGATAGGGCTTAGTAAAGGCTATAGAGCTGTAATCAGCATTCCTGTAAAGCAAAGCAAGGGTTGCATGGTTAGGAGAAAGCAGTCTTCAAATGAAGGAAGAATAGACTGGTAAGCAGGTAAAACATTACGGAGTTGCCGCAGAAATGCAGCAGATTTTACATACGAATTAGAAAAATATCTATACAAAGCTCGAGAATACAAATAACATACTCAGGACCATGAAGACCCATTATACATCTTTACTCTTTTTACTGCTCATAAGCTTGCTATGTCTCAGTGCGGATAGTTTTGGACAGTGCCCGATAAAATTTGATTATGCGGTAGAGAAAAGTATAAAAAATACACCGGGTGGTAAAATTTACCTCACTTTGAAAGAAGGATCACCTGCCTTTGAATTTAAATTATTTGACTTATACCAGGATAAAGTAGTTCAGGTAAAAACCATTACTTCAATGAAAACAGGTGAGAAAACACTGGTTTTTCAAAATCTTCCTGCTTCTTCTTATCTCATTCATGTCTATACCAAAAATTGTGATAAACCTATCACGCTAGGCAAACTTTCAGGAATAGTAGTAGACAATAATGGCCAATAATATCATGAGGAACTATTTACATATATTAGCATTTCTTGTAAGTTACCTGGCTGCGGTCCCATTATTTGCTCAATGCCCGACAGCAGACAAAGTAGAGTTGAGCTTTACAGATGCTACCTGTGCTGGTGCTAACGATGGTACTATTACAGTTGTCTTGAATGATGCCGTGGGGCCATTTGGATTCCAATTGTACGATTTAATTTTAGACCAGTACGTTACACTAGCTGTAACCAGAACTGTTTCTCCAGCCAATAAGGTAGTATTCTCAAGAGTACCTCCTTCATCCTATGCCGTAGCTGTTTTTAAGTCAGGCTGTAATAGTCCTAATCCTGCGTTAGTAATCAGCAATGGCCTGGGTATTATCGTTAGTGAACCTGCTCCCCTGACTTTGGCCGTTACAGCACAAACAAATATTACTGGCTGTTTTGGCGATGCAACAGGTAGCTTTAGCGTAAGAGCAAATGGGGGCAACGGAAGTTACCAGTACGCAGTAAACGGAGGAGCTTTTAGCACAGCAAGTTCATTTGCCGGATTAACTGCAGGAACCTATACCGTACAAGTAAAAGATGCCAAAGATTGTACACAAGATATTAGTGTAGAAATCACTCAGCCTTCGCAACTAACAGCCTCAATTTCTTCACAAGTAAATCCGACCTGTAATGGAGCAGGAACTGGTAGTATAACCGTAGCAGCAACAGGAGGGACGGCAGGCTATGAGTATGCCATCAATAGTGGCAGCTTTAGTAGCGCAAGTGTTTTCAGCAACCTGACAGCCGGTAATTATACGATTCAGGTTAGAGACAGCAAAGGGTGTTTCGCTACTTTGCCTGTAATTACCTTAACAGAGCCTCCGGTACTGACCCTTACGTTAACATCGAAAGCCGATATAACAAGTTGCTTTGGAGACAGCACAGGCGAGATTGTGGTCACAGCTGCAGGCGGTACAGCCGGCTACACCTATTCAGTGAATGGGGGAGCTTTTGCTGCCGGAACAGGCACTTTCAGCAACCTAGCGGCCGGTAACTATACTATTGTCGTGCGCGATGCCAATGGCTGCAGTGCTAGTTTAGCTCCGGTGACTATTACCCAACCTACCCAAGTAGCCATTGCACTTGTATCCAAGAAAGATATAGAAGCTTGTTTTGGAGACAGCACAGGCGAGATTGTGGTAGCAGCTAGTGGCGGCACACCAGGTTACGAATATTCCATCAATGGAGCAGCTTTTGTAGCCAGTGCAAGTTTCAGCGGTTTAGTGGCTGGCGACTACAGCATTCAGGTAAGAGACAGCAAAGGGTGTTTCGCTACTTTACCTACTATCACTCTTGCCCAGCCAATGGCTCTAACGGCTACTTTAGCATCCCAGTCTAATCCATCGTGTTTTGGAAATACAAACGGAAGCATAACTCTAACTACTACTGGCGGAACACCCGGCTATGAATATTCCATCAATGGCGGCACTTTTGTAGCCGGAACAGGTAGTTTCAATGGGTTAACAGCTGGTGACTATACAATTATAGTTAGAGACAATAAAAATTGTCAGGTTAGCCTGCCTACTATAACATTAACCCAACCTGATATATTAGCTATAACCCTTACCAGCACAACACAAATTACTGGATGTTTTGGTGAGGCTACCGGACAAATTATAACAGATGTAACCGGAGGCACACCAGGCTATGAATATTCCATTAATGGCGGAGCTTTTGCTGCCGGAACAGGTAGTTTTGCCAGTTTGCTTGCAGGGAATTATACGATTGTGGTGAGAGATGCTAATGGATGTACGGCTACACTTCCAACAGTCACACTTACACAACCTGACCAAATTGCAATTAGTCTTGTTTCTACGTCAAATATTGAGAATTGTAATGGAGAGGCTACCGGAGAAATTGTAGTAACTGCTAGTGGCGGTACCCCTGGCTATGAATATTCCATTAATGGAGCAGCTTTTGTAGCTAATTCAGGTTCATTTACCGGGTTAACCGCCGGAACATATACTGTTGCAGTAAGAGATAGCAAAGGATGCGAGGTAAGCTTAGCACCAGTAACAATTACCCAGCCTGCTGCATTGACAGCTTCTATCAGTTCTCAAACTAACATAACCTGTAATGGCGAAAATACAGGCAGTATTACCGTAGCAGCCTCGGGTGGCACAGCTACATATACCTATTCTATTAATGGTGGGGCCTTTGTTACAACGAATATTTTCAACAACTTACCTGCTGGTGACTATACCATACGCGTAAAGGACAGTAAAGATTGCCAGGTAACTTTATCTACAGTAACTATAACGGAGCCTGCTTTATTAACTATTGCCTTAACTTCCCAAACAGATATAACAACTTGCTTTGGAGACAGCACAGGGGAGATTGTGGTCACAGCTGCAGGCGGTACAGCCGGCTACACCTATTCAGTGAATGGGGGAGCTTTTGCTGCCGGAACAGGCACTTTCAGCAACCTAGCGGCCGGTAACTATACTATTGTCGTGCGCGATGCCAATGGCTGCAGTGCTAGTTTAGCTCCGGTGACTATTACCCAACCTACCCAAGTAGCCATTGCACTTGTATCCAAGAAAGATATAGAAGCTTGTTTTGGAGACAGCACAGGCGAGATTGTGGTAGCAGCTAGTGGCGGCACACCAGGTTACGAATATTCCATCAATGGAGCAGCTTTTGTAGCCAGTGCAAGTTTCAGCGGTTTAGTGGCTGGCGACTACAGCATTCAGGTAAGAGACAGCAAAGGGTGTTTCGCTACTTTACCTACTATCACTCTTGCCCAGCCAACGGCTCTAACCATAAGCTTACTTACCAAAACGGATGTATCTTGTAAAGATGGAAACAATGGTAGTATTTCAGTGGCTGCATCAGGTGGTACAGCGGATTATACATATTCTATTAACGGAGGAAGTTTTACTAATAGTAGTACGTTCTCTAATTTGCCAGCCGGTAACTATACTATAGAAGTACAAGATTCTAAAGGTTGTACTACTGCTTTAGCTACTCAAACAATTACAGAACCTGCTCAGCTACTACTTACTCTGGTTGCTAAAACAGATCCTACTTGTAACGGTCAAAATACAGGTAGCCTTACTGTAGTAGCTTCTGGCGGTACAGCAACCTATGAGTATTCCATTAACGGAGGAAGTTTCGGCAGCAGTGAGGTATTCAATACTTTGTCTGCAGGTACGTACACCATCCGGGTGAGAGATGCTAACGGCTGTACAGCTGAACTAGCCCCACAAACATTAACTGATCCTGCAGTATTATCCGTAAGTGTATCTGCTCAAACAGATCCTACTTGCAATAATGGAAATAATGGAAGTATTACTATTAATGGTACCGGAGGTACTGCACCTTATGAATATGCCATAAACAATGGTAGTTACAGCACAAGTAATGTATTTTCTGGATTAACAGCAGGTACATATACCGTATCTGTAAGAGATGCCAACGGCTGTACAACTGCTGTAGCAGGAGTGGTTGTATCGCAGCCTTCTGCCATTATTGCTGCTGTTGCTTCAACTAACCAGGTGACTTG
The DNA here is from genome assembly GCF_030503435.1 of Rhodocytophaga aerolata. GTDB lineage: Bacteria > Bacteroidota > Bacteroidia > Cytophagales > 172606-1 > Rhodocytophaga > Rhodocytophaga aerolata. The sequence goes on along the minus strand of NZ_JAUKPO010000031.1, from coordinate 56,249 downwards.
TGCAGCTGGAACAGATGGAAGCATCGGCTTATCTGTATCTGGTGGAAATGCACCCTATACCTACACTATTAATGGAGGGGCATCGGCTGCATTTACAGGTACAATCAATAATTTATCAGCTGGTAATTATACCATCGTAATAAATGACGCTAACAATTGTACAGTTGCCCTGCCTGTAGTAACTATTACCGAGCCTGCTGCCTTAACCCTGGCCATATCTTCACAAACTGATATTAATGCTTGCACAGGTACAAATTCAGGTAGTGTTACGGTGGTTGCCTCTGGTGGTACGGCGGCTTATTTGTATGCTATTGATGGTGGGTCTTTCAGTGGAAATGCTACATTCAGTAACCTCTCATCAGGCAATCATACCATACAGGTAAGAGATGCCAATAATTGTACAGCACAGATACCTGTAACTATTACTACTACGCCGGGTGTGTTAACAGCAACTGCTGACAAAACCGATCCAACCTGCAATAATAATACCGATGGTACTATCACAATAACTAATGTTTCTGGCGGTTCAGGTTCATATGCGTATAGTGTAGATGGAAGTACTTTCCAAGATTCACCAGTATTTGCCAGTCTTTCAGCCGGAAATTATACAGTTACAGTAGTAGACAAAAATACATCATCTTGTACAGTTACTATTCCCGTAAGCATAGTTGCGCCGGCTACAATAACCGCAACAGCTACGAGTACAAATCCTACTGGATGTGGTATAACTAATGGATCAATCACGGTATCGGCTAGTGGTGGTTCTGGCAGCTATACCTATTCGCTAGATGGCACTAGCTTTGTCAATAATGCTACCTTCTCTAATCTGGCGGCTGGTACTTATACTATTACTGTAAAAGATGCTAATTCTTGTACGTATACATTGCCAGCTACTACCCTGACAGCACCAAGTTCGGTAATAATTAATCTGATAAGTAAAACAGACGTAAAATGCACCGGAGAAAACAGTGGTAGTATTTCTGTAGCAGGTTCCGGTGGTACCTCTCCGTACACCTATTCCATAGATGGAAATACTTTTGTCTCTAACAATATTTTTAGTAACATGGCTGCAGGTACCTATGATAAAATAACTGTCAAAGATGCCAATGGCTGTACCGCTGTTTTACCAGCTCAATCAATTTTGCAACCTACTTTACTTACTATCAGCTTAACATCGAAAACTGACCCAGGTTGTTCAGCAGGTAACACAGGAAATATAATAGTAGCAGTTAATGGCGGGGTAAGCCCATATCAATATTCCATTAATGGAGGCAGCTTTACATCAGGTACTGGCACTTTCTCTAATTTAGCAGCCGGAGACTATACAATTCAGGTACAAGATGCCAATAACTGTACTATTTCGTTACCAACTGTTTCATTAACTTCAACAACGTTAACAGCGGTAATAGAGGGAGTAGCTCCTACCGGGTGTACTGCCCAGGATGGTTCTATTACTGTCAGCAGTGTCAATGGCGGCAGTGCTCCCTATCAATACAGCTTAGATGGAACCACTTTCTCGACAGATAATAGCTTTGCTAACCTATCTGATGGCAGCTACACCGTCTACATCCGCGATGCTGCCGGTTGTCAGATCTCTCAATCACAGACGCTGACAAGTGCCGGAGGTCTAACTGCCAGAGTAACGCCGATGGCTGAGAGTGCCTGTGGAAACAATGATGGCATGATCATGGTCAGCTCGGTAAGTGGGGGCAGTGCTCCTTACAACTTCTACATTGACTTAGCAGGCAATGGCGTGTTTGTAGCCAATCCCATAGGCATCAACAGCAACTTGTTTACCGGACTAAACGGAAAACAGTCATACAGAATCCGTATCGAAGCTTCCAATGGCTGTAGCTATACCAGTGAGGCCGTGACCATTCCTTCATCTTGTCCTTGCAGTTTGACAGCAAGTGTGCAGAGCCAACAGGATGTTACTTGTCATGGGGCAAGTGATGGAAGGGTAAGTGTGCAGGTGAGTGGGGGCAGTGGCAGCTATGAATACAGCTTGGATGGCGTAGCTTATCAGGCGGTGGCTAGTTTCACAGGCTTAGCAGCTGGCAGTTACACCATCTATGTCAGAGATGTAGCGGATAATGCTTGTAGCACTAGCTTGAATCTTGCTATTTCCCAACCACAAGCGTTAACGGCAACTTTATCAACCAGCAATCCTACTACTTGTTCGAACAATGATGGCTCTATCACAATTGCTACGGTAAATGGTGGAACTGCACCCTATAGCTATAGTCTGGATAATACTACTTTTCAAACGACAACAACTTTCCTAGGCATAGCCAATGGCAGTTATACAGTGTACATAAAAGACGCTAGGGGTTGTACTATTACTCTACCAGCAAATTTGACAAGTGTCCCAGGATTTACAGCTACCGCTTCAACGTTAAATGTTACTTGTAATGGAGCTACAGATGGCAGCATCACGGTTGATAATGTAAGTGGCGGAAGTGGAAATTATGAGTATAGTCTGGATGGTACTACTTTCCAGAATAGTGCTACGTTTACAGACCTTGCAAGTAGGAATTATACCGTTACTATAAGAGATATTTCTACAACTTGTATTACCACAGTTGGTGTAGTGGTAAATGAGCCTGCCTTGTTAGTTATTAGTTTAACTGCAAAAACAAATGTGACGGGTTGCAATGGGGAGTCTAATGGAGAGATAACCACAAACGTTAGTGGCGGTACCAGTCCATATACCTATTCAGTAAATGGTGTTGATTTTGTTTCCGGCACAGGTGTATTCAACAATCTTCCTGCCGGAACCTATACCATTATCGTAAAAGATGCCAATGGATGTACAGCTACACTGGCTCCTCAGCAAATAACACAGCCAGCGCCTCTTGCCATTAGCCTGGCTTCTAAAACAGATATTTCTTGCGGAAATGGAAAGGATGGTTCCATTACTGTATCAGCAAATGGAGGCTCTGGTAGTTACACATACTCAATAGATGGAACTACCTTCATTAATAGTGCTACTTTCGCTAATCTGGCTGCTGGTACGTATACTGTTACTGTAAAAGATGCCGGTGCTTGTATAGCTGTGTTAAGCGGTGTTACAATTTCTTCTTCATCAACCATCACGGCTACTATTAATGCTATCAATCCCTCTAGTTGTGAGGCAAACGATGGCATGTTTACTATTAGCAATGTGACTGGTGGTACCGCTCCCTATAGTTACAGCCTGGATGGTACCAATTATCAGCCTTCCCAATTCTTTATAGGCTTATCTGCCGGATCATATGTAGTCTATATTAAAGATGCTAAAGGATGTGTAACAAGTCAGCCAAGGAACCTGATAGCTCTGGATGGAGTAGTTGCTACAGCAACAGTTTCGGATGAAACTGCTTGTAACCTGGCAGATGGTAGCATTACCATTACTGCTTCTGGTTCTACAGGATATACATATTATATTAATGGAAATCCTAATCCGGCTGGTGCAGGTGAAAGTGTATTCTCAGGTCTGATTCCTGCAGTTTATACTATCAAAGTAGTAGATGCCAATAGTTGTGAATTTATTTTAAGCAATGTTACCGTTGGAACCGGATGTACTCCAACCTGTACATTAGCCGCTACAGCACAAGTAAATAATGTGTTTTGCGCTGGTGACGACAATGGAAGCATCGTATTAACTACTACCGGAGGCACAGCTCCGTATACTTATTCTACGGATGGAGTTACTTTTGTAAGTACTAGCACCTTTGCTGGTTTAGCAGCCGGAGATTACACATTTATTATCAGAGATGCAGCGAATTGTGAAGTAACAGTAACAGCTACGATTACAGAACCTGCAGCCTTGACAGCGGTAATAGAGGGAGTAGCTCCTACCGGGTGTACTGCCCAGGATGGTTCTATTACTGTCAGCAGTGTCAATGGCGGCAGTGCTCCCTATCAATACAGCTTAGATGGAACCACTTTCTCGACAGATAATAGCTTTGCTAACCTATCTGATGGCAGCTACACCGTCTACATCCGCGATGCTGCCGGTTGTCAGATCTCTCAATCACAGACGCTGACAAGTGCCGGAGGTCTAACTGCCAGAGTAACGCCGATGGCTGAGAGTGCCTGTGGAAACAATGATGGCATGATCATGGTCAGCTCGGTAAGTGGGGGCAGTGCTCCTTACAACTTCTACATTGACTTAGCAGGCAATGGCGTGTTTGTAGCCAATCCCATAGGCATCAACAGCAACTTGTTTACCGGACTAAACGGAAAACAGTCATACAGAATCCGTATCGAAGCTTCCAATGGCTGTAGCTATACCAGTGAGGCCGTGACCATTCCTTCATCTTGTCCTTGCAGTTTGACAGCAAGTGTGCAGAGCCAACAGGATGTTACTTGTCATGGGGCAAGTGATGGAAGGGTAAGTGTGCAGGTGAGTGGGGGCAGTGGCAGCTATGAATACAGCTTGGATGGCGTAGCTTATCAGGCGGTGGCTAGTTTCACAGGCTTAGCAGCTGGCAGTTACACCATCTATGTCAGAGATGTAGCGGATAATGCTTGTAGCACTAGCTTGAATCTTGCTATTTCCCAACCACAAGCGTTAGCAATCAGCTTAATAGCTAAGGCCGATGTAACAGGTTGCAATGGGAATACGAATGGGTCAATCACAGTAGGAGCAACAGGCGGAACGTCAAACTATACCTATTCTTTAGATGGTGTCATATTCGCAGCAAGCAATACCTTTAACGGATTACAAGCAGGTATCTACAATACAATTACTGTGAAAGATGCCAATGGCTGTACCGCTGTGCTGCCTGCTGTAACCATCACCCAGCCAGATGCAATCATGGCTGATATCACCGGAAGTAATCCAACCGCTTGCAGTACTACAGATGGCACCATTACCATACGTAATATTAGCGGAGGCAGTGGAACATTTGAATTCAGTATAGATGGTACAACTTACCAGGATGAAACTACCTTCCCAGGTCTGCCAGACGGAGATTATACTATCACTATAAGAGATAAAAATAATACAACCTGTTTCATCACCAAGAATTGGACATTGAACAGTGGAAGTGGATTTATAGCCACGGCATCTTCTACAGCAGAAATTACCTGCGGAGCTAATGATGGTACCATAATAGTTACTGTCAACGGTGGCCAGGCTCCATTCCAATATTTTATAGATGGAGTAATTAATCCAGATGGGGCCGGTAACGAAGTATTCTCAAGGCTTGCGCCAAGTACGTATACAATTCAGGTAGTATCAAATGATGGTTGCTCATATACCCTTTCAGCCACCGTTAATGCTTGCACACCTGTATGCAATTTAACAGCGGAAGCTTACTCTACACCTGTGCTCTGCGATGGAGTAAACAATGGTACCGCTATTTTAGTAAATGTAAGCGGGGGCAGCGGCACGTATGAGTACAGTGTAAATAGTGGGGTTACCTATCAAAATAGTCCGAATTTTAGTAGTCTGGCGGCAGGTACGTATACCATTCTTGTCAGAGACAAAAACAATCCTTCCTGTACCGCTTCTTTCCCGGTTGTGGTAGGTAAGCAATTTAATGTAAGTGGAGTAATTGTGGTTAATAATCCGGAAGCTTGCCAGGATAGAGGAAGTATTGAGTTCCGTTCTGTAGCTGGTGGCACTGCACCCTATACCTACAGTGTAGATGGTATAAGCTTTAGTTCTACAGATGTGTTCCCTAACTTACGGATAGGTATGTATCCTGCTACAATTAAAGATGCCAACGGATGCACATTCACTACAACCGTAGAGATTAAAGGAGCAACTCCTCTAACTGCAAATGCAGTATTATCTAAGCCGATTACTTGCAGCACCGATGCGAATGGTGAGATTACCATTACAGTAAACGGCGGGAGATCACCATATCAATATGCAATAAATGGTGCTTCGTTCGCAGCAGGAAACGGTATATTGACAGGTTTAGCAGCCGGTACTTATACCATTTCTGTGAAAGATGCCAACAACTGTATTACCACTTTAGCAGATGTAATAATAACTGCTCCGGCTGCGATTACTGCCAGTATTTCTGACAGAACAAATCCAACGTGTAGCAGCAATAGTGGAAGTATTACAGTAACAGCCAATGGAGGTTCAGGTACGCTTACCTATTCTATTGACAATGGAGCTACGTTTGTTAGCAACAATAGCTTTACTAACCTGGGCGAAGGTGCTTACAGTCTAATGGTGAAAGATGCGAATGGATGTACTGTAACCTTACCTGTAGTTACCTTAACTATTCCTGTTATTACTGCAACCATTAACGGAAGCAATCCGGCAAACTGTACGACAGCAAACGGAAGCATTACAGTCAATGTAACGAGTGACACAGCACCATATACCTATAGTTTAGATGGAACAACCTATCAAAATGAAGCTACGTTTGCCGGGTTGACTGGAGGGAATTACACGGTGTTCATTAAGGATGGGGCAGGTTGTCAGATTAGCTTGACACAGGATTTAACTGTAGCAGGTGGTATAACAGCAGTTACTTTGAATGCTACCGCTGAAACAGCTTGTGGTGCAAACGATGGAACTATCACTGTCGGTACTATTACAGGTGCAGCTGGACCATATCAGTATTTTATAGATGGTGTACTTAACTCTAACGGTGTGTTTACTGGGTTAGCTCCTAAAACATATTCAATACGGGTGGTAGCAGCCAATGGATGTATATTCACTACAAGTGCTACTGTGAATAATGCATGTGTTCCTACATGTGACTTAACTGCCAGAATAATCAGCTCCCCGGTATTATGCGATGGACAAGCAAATGGTACAGCAGAGTTGATTGAGATTACTGGTGGAAGCGGAAGATATGCCTACAGCATAGACGGAGTTACTTTCCAGGATAGTCCGAACTTTGCAAATCTAGCAGCAGGTACTTATACGATCACTGTCCGAGATAAAAATAAAACGTCTTGTACCGCTTCGTTCACTACAACTGTTACCAGCAAGTTTAATGTAAGTGGAATTATTGTAGTAACAGAGCCGAAAACATGTAATGATAAAGGAAGTATTGAGTTCACCAATGTATCCGGTGGAACAGCTGATTATGCCTTCAGTGTAGATGGTAATACCTTTGGACCGAACACCATGTATGCGAATCTGGACCCAGGTATATATCCGGCTACAATCCGCGATGCAAATAATTGCCGGTTTAGTGTAAACATTACGGTTAGAGGGGTTGAGCCAATTACTGCAACCGTTACACAGTCGGCTCCAGTATCTTGTAGTGGAGAAAACGACGGTAAAATCAAGATTGATAATGTAAAAGGCGGATCAGGTACATTCGTGTATTCTCTGGATGGAACTACCTTCAGCGGAACCCAGGAGTTTACAGGATTGAAAGGTGGTGATTACACCGTATACATCAAAGATCAGAGCGAGAATAGTACTTGTATCAACACGTTCAAAGTAACAGTTGCAGAACCTGCAAAAATGGTAATTGCTTTAACACCAAAGAATCCTTCGACCTGCTCAGTAAGTGATGGAGAAATTTCAGTACAGGTTACTGCAGGCGGTGTGGCTCCGTTTACATACAAGCTTAATAATGGAAGCTTCCAAACAGAAAATACATTTACAGCTCTTTCCGGTGGCGACTATACTGTTACCGTAAGAAGTGCAAATGGATGTACCGCTACATTTACGCAAAGCTTGAAAGTGGCTAATGCTATTGCAGCGAAAGCAGAAGTAGTTAGCTCAGCTTCTTGCAGCGGTAAGCAAGACGGCAGTGCCCGCATCTTTGATGTAACAGGCGGCTCAGGCACGTATGAATACTCTATGGATGGAATAACCTATCAGGTTTCCCCACTATTTACCAATCTGGCTGCAAATACCTATGTGCTGTATGTACGTGATAAAAATCAGACAAATGGATGTACAGCCTCTTACCCGGTGATTGTAACAGAAGCAGCTCAGATTATAGCAGATGTTACAAAGAAAGATCCATCAACTTGTACATCTACGGATGGTGAGATTACTATCGGAACTGTAAGTGGCGGAACAGCTGATTATCTGTATAGTCTAGATAATATTACCTTCGAGAATCGTAAAACCTTCTCGGGCATGGGCAACGGTACCTATACCATCTATGTGAAAGATAGTAAAGGTTGTGTCGCACAATATACCAGAACATTGGCTTCACCAAATGCAGTAACTGTCGGTATACCAACCATTGTTCAGCCTACGTGTAAAGGTGGCACTGATGGTGAGTTAACCATGAATACTGTGGCCAATGGCATAGCACCTTATGAATATAGCATGGATGGTGTTATCTATCAATCTTCAGCGAAATTCACCTCTTTGAAGGCAGGTAAATACACGGTGCGTGTGAAAGATGCTTCCGGCTGTATATATGCATTTAGTTATGAACTTTCACAACCTGAAGGCATCAATTACCAGATCGGTAATATTGCTACTTCTGCATGTGGCGAAGCTACAGGTAAAGTAGAAATTACAAACATAAGCGGCGGTACAGCACCTTACTTGTTCAGTATTGATGGAACTAACTTCCAGGGAAGTCCAGTGTTCGAGAAACTGACAGCCGGACAATACGAATTATTTATCCGGGATAATACACCTTCCGGTTGTGTGGTAAAAGATGTATTTACTATCCCTGGTACAACGGCCATTACCTACAAAGTAGATTCGGTAAGTATTGGTTGTGAGGGTGGCAATAAAGGCAGAATAGTAGTATATGGAATAAAAGGTGGTAACAAGCCTTACCAGGTAAGTTTAGACAATGGCAGCACCTGGCAGTTTGTTCAGAATGACAGCATTGCCTACAATGACCTGGCTCCTAAAATGTATCAGTTGATTATTAAATACGGAGCAAGTTGCCAGACAGCGGTAAGAAATATTAATATTTACTCTGGTGGATTACCTGTGGGTGTAGCCACAACAGCGGCTACCTGCGGTGCGTCCAATGGCAGTGCAACAGCGGTGATGGCAGATGCCTCTAAGAAGTATTTCTATAGTATTGATAACAACCGGTTCCAAGAGTCTCCGGTATTCTTAGACCTGAAAGCTGGCAAATACACCATGTATGTTAGAGAAAGTGCGAATGATCTTTGTCCGAAACAAACAGAGTTTACAGTGGCAGGCCCGGATTCTTTAACATATGACCTGGAGAAAGTAGATTGCTTTGATGTACGGGTGTTGAATATCAAGGGGGGTACTTCTCCATACAGAGTAAGTCTGGATGGCGGCAAAACATTCGTAAGTGGCTATATATTCCCACAAAGTCCTAATTATTTGGCTTCGAATCTGGCTCCTGGCGAATATTCCATTGTAGTAGCGGATGATGCAGGTTGCTCTACAGTTCCGGTTCGTGTTCGCATCGACAATAAGATAACAGCTAAGGTAACTGCTACGCTTTCGTTGCCTGATGAGCCTACCGGAGAGATTAAGATTACGGATATCCGGGGTGGAAACGCACCGTATGAAGTCAGCATAGATGGACGTAACTGGGCAGTGGTAAAAGACAAGACTTTGCCGGTAGATACAGTGATCACCACTCAGCCAATGGGTAAATATGTGGTGTACATCCGGGATGCCAATGGCTGTGTGAAAGAGTATGAGACAGAAATCAAAGAAAGTAAGTTTACCATTCCGAACATCTTTACGCCAAATGGGGATGGAGTAAATGATACGTTCTTCATCCGTAACTTGCCAACCGGTACATTTGTCACTATCTCCAACCGTTGGGGCAAAATTATCTATACAAGCAACAATTACCAGAACGATTGGAATGGCGAAGGCTATGCAGAGGGTATCTACTTTTACACAGTAAATATAGCTGCTCAAGGCCAGTTCAATGGATGGGTAGAAATTAAACGCTAGATAACTGATTACTTATAAACTTGGTAAACAAAAAAGGCAGCCTTTCAGCTGCCTTTTTTGTTATACTCTATTCTTAGAATCAATGAGAATAGTTACCGGACCATCGTTGATTAAACTTACTTTCATATCGGCTCCAAACTCTCCGGTATAAATTTTTTTGCCCAATTCCTTTTCCAGTGCCTTAATCATCTGTTCATACAAAGGGATAGCTATTTCCGGCCTGGCTGCTTCGATAAAAGAAGGGCGGTTGCCTTTCTTAGTGCTGGCATGCAACGTAAACTGACTAATCAGCAGAATATCACCGTTTACTTCCGGCAATGCTATATTCATTTTTCCTTCTGCATCACCAAATATGCGCATGTTTACCATTTTTTTAGAAAGCCACCCTATGTCTTCCGTTGTATCTGTATGGGTAATACCCAGCAGTACCAAAAAACCTGTAGCAATAGATGATTTGATACTACCTTCAATCTGAACGGAAGCCTGGGAAACTCTTTGAATAACAGCAATCATGTGTGAGTGTTAGGCATTAGGAAGTTTAATAAAAATTTTAATTTCAGAGCATCTTTATCGTATTACATATGCAAGTTTTTAGATTGCCTTGGGTTCAACCATCAGCACCTTTTCCTTATCTACTACTACTGCTCCTTCGGGTAAACCTTTGGGTTTGCGTACATATTTTTTTGGTGTGTAAATAACCGGGCATAAGCTGTCGGTACGCATCTTGGAATAATAGGCTGCCAGTTCTGCTGCTTTTTCTATCACTGGTTCGGGGAAATTTTTTCCTGCCTGGTATTTAATAATCACATGCGATCCGGTTACATCTTTGGCATGCAGCCATAAATCTTCTTTAAACGCATATTTCTGCGTGAGCAGATCGTTGTTTTTAGCATTCTTGCCTATCCAAATTTCGTAGCCCATGTATTCTGTTTTTTTAAAAAGCAACTCTGGCGTAGGCTCCGCTTTTTCATCGGTCAGTTTGTGTTCTTTCAGGTATTTGCGCAACTCTTTAAACTGCTCTATGTTATCAATTACCTGCAGGTGGGTTTCTATCTGCTGTAATTCCTGTTCTTTTACAGAGATAGCTTCCTTTAATTTGTTTATTTCTATCTTCTCGTTTTTAGCCTTCCGGTAATAGGTTTCGGCATTTTTCTGCGGACTTAAATCCTTTTTTAATTTTACTGGGATCATCCGGTCATGATAAAAATCATACAACTCTATTGTTTCAGCTCTTGCAGGAATCTGGTGCAGGTTGGCCATAATGATATTTGCCAGATGCTCATTTTTAGACTCTTTTTCTATTTCTTCCAGCTTGCCATACGTTTTCAGTAAGTAATTCTCTGTCTGGCTCTTTTTCTTTTCCAGCAGTTTAACAGCAACCCGTTTTTCTGCTTCCAGTGTTGTAATCCGCGCAAACGCAGCATAAAAAAGATTAGCTGCTTCTATAGCACTCTGAGTAGTTTGCTGAACATCTCCTACCGGTAAAAGAGATAGGGCAGGAGTTTCATCTATATTGGTGATGTAGAATGTTGGTTCTTCCAGAAACGTAAGGGTATTAGTTATAATCTTCCATTTTCCGGCACCATCAGCTTGCTCATACCCATTAGTTAACAGATACCTGGTAACTGGCTTGCCAAAAGTCGGAAACAAAGATTGAACCTGATACCCATTGGCTACAAAAGCTTCATATTGTTGATCGAGATGGCGGTGTAAAGCCTCAGGGGTAATAGAAAAGTCGTTGGCTAATTTATTGTGAAATAAATCAATAGCTTCATTATGTCTGAACAGAATAATATTGGAGCGGTTGCCATGCATTTTAAACAACAACAGGTAATCTTTCTCTAACACAAGTGAAAAACTCCGTTCGTTCTGGTATTGTACCACATCCAGAATTTGCAAATCCATCAGCTCTTCAAACAGATCCACACTGTTTTTTCTAGCCCGGTGAAACGTTTCCGGAAATACCAGGCAAGCAAAGTCGGATTTCAGAACTGCTTTTATATAAAATTCTTCTTTGTCCCGGACAAAGCCTACTACCAGCTCATCCTTCTCCTGACTGAAACAGGTGGTTAGAGTCCAGCCGGTAAGTTTTTTCCGTAGCTCTCCGGAGAGTTGACGTATGTAGTAATAATTATTATGCACCCTGCAAAGTAAAGGTAAATAAACAATTATGCAGCTTTTACCACAGGATATATAGGCGCAAAAGTTCAAAAAAATAGGAAAGTATACACATAGTATTGTCGTGTTTACCAGGCAGGCTGAGTTTACTTACCAACTTTTTTGAGCTATTACCAGTATAACATTCACTGGAATAAGTAAAAATATGAAAGCTGGAACACATTATACTGGCAACGGTCAGTGTACATTTACGGTATGGGCGCCTAAAGCAGAAAAAGCAACCCTACACATCATAGCTCCGAAAAAGAGAGCGGTTAAAATGAAAAAAGGGGAGGAGGGATACTTCCTGGCAGAACTGGATGATGTTAGTCCGGGAACAAAATATTTTTACCAGATAGATAATGATACTAATCTGCCCGATCCGGCTTCGCATTTCCAGCCCGATGGCGTACACGGTCCCTCACAAGTAGTAGATCATACCTATAAATGGCAGGATGCTGACTGGAAAGGCGTAGAGTGGCACGACATTATTTTGTATGAACTACACATCGGCACCTTTACGAAGGAAGGTACTTTTGAAGCAGCTATAGCCCAGCTGGACGATCTGGCAGAATTAGGAATAAATACATTAGAGATTATGCCAGTTTCGCAATTTCCCGGAAACCGCAACTGGGGCTACGATGGTGTGCATCCGTATGCTGTACAAAATACCTATGGCACACCCGATGATTTTAAAAAATTTGTGGATGCCTGCCATGCCAGAGGAATAGCCGTAATCTTAGATGTAGTATACAATCACATGGGGCCGGAAGGAAATTATTTCGGCAAGTTCGGACCGTATTTCAATAATAAATACTCAACACCCTGGGGCGATGCAATAAACTTTGATGCGGATTATGCCGATGGGGTACGGGATTTCTTTGCTGAGAATGCGCTGTTCTGGTTAGAAAAGTATCATCTGGATGGACTTCGCCTGGATGCCATACATATGGTTTTTGATATGAGTGCTATTCATTTCTGGGAGTATGTGAATGAAAAGGTAAAAAAGTTTTCCGTGCAGAGTGGCCGCCGCACTTACATGATTGCCGAGAGCGATATGAACAGCCCCAAAGTGATCAAATCCCCGGAAGTAGGGGGCTATGGGTTTGATTTGCAATGGCTCGACGATTTTCACCATGCGTTGTATGTATTACTAGACCCAAAAGGGCAACAATATTTTGCTGATTTTGGTAAACGGGAACAATTGGAAAAAGCCATAAAAGATGGATTTGTACATAGCGGAGAGTTTGTAGAATTCCGCCACCGCCGCTATGGTAGGTCATCGGCTGGGGTATCCGGAGATAAGTTTATTGCCTTTATCCAGAACCACGACCAGATTGGCAACCGCATGCTAGGCGAGAGGCTTTCTATCCTTATTTCTTTTGATGCACTGAAACTGGCGGCTGCTCTGGTGCTGCTTTCACCCTATATTCCGATGCTATTTATGGGCGAAGAATATGGCGAAGATAATCCCTTCCTGTATTTTGTCAGCCACAGTGATAAAGACCTCATAAAAGCAGTACAGGAAGGCCGGAAAGAAGATTTTGCCAAGTTTCAGTTTGAAGGAGAAGCGCCAGACCCGCAATCTGAAAATACCTATACCAAATCTAAACTACAGTGGCAAAAACGCAAAAAAGGCCATTACCGCGTCCTCTTAGACTGGCACAAAGAACTAATCGGCTTACGGAGAAACTACGATGCCTTACATAACTATAACAAAGATTGCATACAGGTACGTATTACTGACGGAGGAATTCTGGAAATAGAACGGTGGAATGAGCATAGCCGGGTAGTGTGCCTCTACAATATCTCAGAGAAAGTAGCCACCTATAAAGCCCACAAAGAACTGCCTCAAAAACTTCTGGATTCTACCGAGGGTAAATGGCAAGAAAAAGAATCTACTGCTAAAAAAACGGCCAAAGCTTTACCAGATAAAATAAAAGCGGACGCTGTTATTGACCTGCCTCCCTGGTGTACGGTGCTGTATAAGATAGTATAAACTATACAAGCTTATAAGCTTTAACAACTTATGAGCTTGTATAGTAAGATACCTTTATTCTTATAGCGGAAGTTTTACGCCGGCTGTTAGCGCAATTACGCGGTTCTTCGAATCCTGATTTTTGTCATAATCCGTTAAGCCTAAATTATACCGGATATCAAAAAATAGCGTAGAATTTTCTGCAAAGTTAAAACCTATACCCCCACCAAAGTTTAATCCGAATTCTATCCGGTTGGCTTCTATTTCATTAATGTTGCCTATGCTTGGGTTATCTGTAAATTCAAGTTTCTCCTCGTAGTCTGTACCAATACCAAACGCACTCACCCGGCCATTTATTCTTCCATCTAACAAATATCCTACACTTGGACCGGCGTTTACATACGCAGCAATACTTTCCGTACCGAAACCTATTTTTACGAGTAATGGCAGCTCCAGATAGTTGAGCTTATAATCTCCTTCATAATTTACGCCAGTAATTCCACCCTCGGCCGAAAAGCCTTTTTGTGAATATAACAATTCAGGCTGTACCGACAGAAAGTTATCTCCGCTTAAACTGTAATTTAATCCAAGTCCGGCAGTGAAGCCAGTAAGTGAGTTTCTGTTATTAAATGTAGAATGGTCTGAAACATTAGCAAAGTTAACCCCTGCTTTGGGTACAATTGACACCTGAGCCTGGGCCATACCAGCAAAAAGTATCAGGGATAAAAAGGCATAAAATATTTTTTGCATAGCTGTAAAGTTGATTGATGACGAAGATAATGTATACTAAAAGATCGTGGAATACTTTCCTCTACAAAGTTGAAATAAATATTTATTGTTTAGATACATACAACACTGTAAACTAATCATGCTTATACGCAAAACTTGTATAATACAGCAATACAGATAAGCCCATTATTTAATAAGACATTCAAATACAGCATAAATTGAGTTTATAAATTATAATTTTTACGGGCTCTATAATGGGAGGTTTCAAAATGGATGTATATTGAATGAACTTCATGAGGAAAGGAATAGATACATAAAACCCAAATAGGTTTTTTAAGGGCAAAAAACTGTTATTTTTACAGCACAAAATTATTCTGTACCTAGAAATGAAAATAAGAAAAGCTGTTATAACTGCAGCTGCCAGAGGCGAACGCCTCTACCCGGTGGCTGATACTGTACAAAAGGCAATGTTGCCTGTAATGGATACCGATGGATTAGATAAACCAGTGATTCAGATAATTGCTGAAGAAGCGTTTGCCAGTGGGATTGAAGAAATTTGTGTAGTATGTGCTCCGGGAGATGGGCCCAGATATATTAGTGCTTTTCAATCGTTGCATACTAATTTACTACAGTCCTACAAAGGTATAGATTGGGCAAAGGAAGAAGCAGACAGAATAGATCATTTGCTGAGCCGCATGCATTTTGCCGAGCAGCAGGAAGCTTTAGGCTACGGACATGCCGTATATTGTGCCAGAGAGTTTGTTAATAATGAACCTTTTCTGCTTCTGCTGGGAGATTATTTGTATGTATCGCATCTGGCAGGGAAACGTTGCGCCCAGCAATTAATTGACCTGGCCATCAGTGAAAATTGTTCGGTTTCGGCAGTTAACCCTACGGTTGAACACCTGATAGGAAAGTACGGTACGGTTACAGGTAAACATATGCCCAATATGCCCGGCGTATATCAAATAGAAAAATTGATAGAAAAACCTTCGCTGAGTATGGCTGAACTCGAATTACAAACGCCCGGCCTGCGGATAGGGTATTATCTCTGCTTTTTCGGAATGCACGTATTAACTCCCCTCATTTTCCAGTTACTGGAGAAATCTATACAAGTGCAAACTACCAAAAATGTGTTGCTGACTCCAGCTCTACAGCAATTGTCTGTACAAGATAAATATCTGGCGCTGGAAGTAAAAGGAAACCGCTACGATATAAGCAGAAAATATGGTTTACTACAGGCGCAGATTGCATTAGGTCTGGCTGGCAAAGGACATGACCAGACGCTGACCACCCTGGTAGAAAGTCTGGCAGAGGCTACCCGTAACCTGCGGTCAAGGTAATAACTACCCGACACCAATAGACCTTAGCAATTTCACTGAAATTAATGACTTTTCTCTATGAATGTTTTTATAGAAACCATAACGAGTGCTGATCCTGGCAAAAGAAACCGTTCTTTTTACGAGTTATCCAGGCAGTTTTCTTCTAAAGAATTATTTACCCTTTTTCAGGAACTGGATACTTTTCGCAAAGCCAGCCACAATTTATACGACCGGGTACGGGCTCTTTTGTTTTTATATGCAGGTTACCGATTTTTTCTCTCAGAAGCGAAAGATATTCCCCAGACCGGACATATCCCGTATGAAGGATTTGAAGACTTACTAGGCAGGCGGTTTGAACAAGCTATTACGTATTTTCTGGAAACTATTCAGAAACAAGGCCCTAATGCAGCATTGTTCAGCGGTCTGGCAGAGAGTTATCATCATTTGTCTTTCCAGATTCTGGCAGATCAGGTGCGTAAAAGTGTACGGTCTAGCAAAGGCAACCAGTGGATGTTCCGGGTAGGCCATCTGGAAGACCACCCAATAAAGATTCATCCCAGGTTACTAAAACGGCAGGCAAATTCCTTATTCTATCCGGTATTGGAAGAACGCACCCCTGTGCGGATGGATTTAACGCATAGTGGCTGGTCGGATATATTTTTCCTGGGTATGGACTATCCGGAAGGAGCCAGGGTGATCAATGTATCTATAGATCTGGGGGTATTTGGGAGAGACAAAGACATTAAACCGCCTTTACAAACATATGTCCGGGTAATTCCAGAACCTATCTTGCGGATTACCAGCATTGACCTGGGTGCAACAAAAGATATTACAGACTTAGCCGATTTATATAATTTTGGAAACGATTACCTGAGCCTTGTAAAAGCTGGTATTATTGCCTCTGGCTTAATTCCCCCATCTTTCGAAGGAACGAATCAACCATTAGACCAAATATTAGCCAGAATTGTAGCTCCTGGAATGGGCATAGAACTGGTCACCAGAGTAAATGATATTCCCAAAGGTTCCAGATTAGCAGTTTCCACCAACTTACTGGGTTCTATTATCTCCTTGCTGATGCGGGCCACTGGCCAGGCTAGTCAGTTTGAGGGCGGGCTTCAGGAAAGTGAACGGCGCTTAGTAGCTTCCAGGGCAATCTTAGGTGAATGGCTGGGTGGCTCTGGCGGCGGTTGGCAAGATTCCGGTGGGGTATGGCCTGGCATTAAAGCCATAGAAGGAACCTTAGCCAGAGAAGGCGACCCGGAATATGGCATTAGCCGGGGTACATTACTGCCCAGGCACCGGATTCTTCAAGGAGAGGCCGTACATCCGGAAATAGCCGAAAAAATGACG
This sequence comes from Rhodocytophaga aerolata, assembly GCF_030503435.1. Taxonomy (GTDB): domain Bacteria; phylum Bacteroidota; class Bacteroidia; order Cytophagales; family 172606-1; genus Rhodocytophaga; species Rhodocytophaga aerolata. The sequence goes on along the minus strand of NZ_JAUKPO010000031.1, from coordinate 38,881 downwards.
CATTCTTTGGTGCTGATGCATGGCGGAATGGCTTCCAATGTAGGCCCTATTCTGGAAATGGTTACTGAAAAATACCTATTACGGGGAGAGAAAGAATCGAATGCCCGCAAACAAACCAATCAAATATTCGACAATATTTTAACGGCTTTGAAAGAAGGCGATATACAAAAACTGGCCTCCAACACAGCACAGAACTTTAGCGGACCAATAAAAACAATTATTCCCTGGGCATCCACACATTTTACAGAACGGATCATCGCCAAAGCCAAGCAGCAGTTTGGGGCAGATTATTATGGCTTCCTTATGCTAGGAGGCATGTCGGGTGGGGGAATGGGTATGTTTGTTAATCCGGAGCGGTACCAGGAATATCAGGAGAAAGTATTGGCTATTTTGAAAACTACCAAAGCTGAACTTTCGGCTTCCTTGCCCTTTGCTATGGAACCAGTTGTATACAACTGGCAGATTAATACAAACGGAACTTTTGCCAGGTTGTTGGAAGGTAGTGAAGCACTGATGCCTACACAATATTATGCGTTGCAAGTATCTGACCTGGTACGTAAAGATCCGGCTTCTATTTCTTATATCCGCCGGGCTGAAATAGACTATTTTACTACCCTCTGCGATAAAAATGATGAGGCCTATCCTTTACTTCGCACCATCATTAGCAACTTGTTTAAAGTATCCGACCCATCCACTCAAACCAACCGGCATGCACAAGATGAAGAAGCAGACCGGATTAAAAGGGAAAACGGATTCGACTATATTCAGCATGAAGAAATCAAGGAAGCCTTGCAAAGAGGCCGGATAGGTTTATTCAGAAACCGTTTGCCAGTAGAAACAACGATTGAAGATGTACAAAATAAAGATGTGGTGGAGCTTACTTCTCTGGAAGGAGTGAAGGTAACAGGCGAGCAAGCCATTCGGAGTGGAAAAGTGGCGGTGTTAAGCCTGGCTGCCGGGGTGGGTAGCCGTTGGACGAAAGGAGCAGGGGTGATAAAAGCCCTGAATCCTTTTGTAGAAATTGATGGCATACACCGCAATTTTCTGGAAATACACTTGGCTAAAACTAGGAAGATTGCCGAACAGTATGGAGCCTCTATCCCACATATTGTGGCTACCAGTTACCTCACTCATAAACCTATTCAGAAGAAATTGGAAGAGAGTGCCAATTTTGGCTATCAGGGAAAAGTATATCTCTCCCCAGGCAGATCCATCGGGCAACGGTTTGTGCCTATGGAAAGAGATTTGCGGTTTATGTGGGAAGAAATGCCCCAGGAAACCCTGGATGAAAACAAACAAAAAGTACGCGATGCGGTAAGGCGGACTATGATTAACTGGGCGAAGTCTAAAGGGGAAGGCACTGACTATGTGGATAATATTGCCGGACAACGGTTTTCACCCTTAGGCCACTGGTACGAAGTATCTAACCTGATACGGAATGGTACACTGGCTACCTTACTAGAGGAGAACCCGGAGGTAGATACTATCATGTTGCATAATATTGATACGTTAGGAGCCGATATAGATCCTAAGTCTTTGGGACATCATCTGTTATCTGGCAATGTGCTTACCTTTGAAGTGGTGCCCCGCCATATAGACGACCGGGGCGGTGGCCTGGCCCGGGTAAACGGACAAGTACGCCTGCTGGAAGGGTTAGCTCAACCAAATGAAGAGGATGAACTAAAACTCCGCTACTACAACTCTATGACCACCTGGATTTCTATTGATCAGTTATTGCAACTTTTTGGCTTAAGCCGGCAAGATCTGAAAGGCGACGATGCATTACTGGCAAAAGCCGTTAGAAAAGTAGCTCACCGCATGCCTACTTACGTAACAATTAAAGATGTAAAATACCGCTGGGGGCATGGGCAGGAAGATATTTATCCGGTAGCTCAAGTAGAAAAACTATGGAGTGATATGTCGGGCTTGCCAGATGTGCAGTGTGGGTATATTGCTGTACCAAGGCTACGCGGCCAGCAGATGAAAGACCCCGCCCAACTGGATTCCTGGGTAAACGACGGCAGCAAAGACTATGTAGCTTCCCTGGGTATATTTTCTTAACTTATCTTATTAGCTACAGGCACGCTGTTAAAGGTGCCTGTAGTCTTTTAATGAATAAAATCTTCAAGTAATTCCGGACTCAACACACCTTCTGCTATTTGTCTGACTTCGCCAGTCATGCGGATGTGCCATTGTTCATCTACCTCTATTTTTAGCTCGCCACCAGGCATTTTAATAGTTACATTTTTGCCAGTAAATCCCCTTTTCACCATAACAGCGGCTACTGCACAAGAAGAACTGCCAGAAGCCAGGGTAAATCCTGCACCTCTTTCCCAGATTAATACTTCTACTTCTTCCCGGTTTATGGGCCTGGCAAACTGCACATTTATCCGGTTTGGAAACTTAGGATTATTTTCAAGCAGCGGGCCATATTTTTTTATTTCTGTTATATCCAGATGCTCCTTCACAATTACACAATGCGGATTTCCCATCGATACACAGTTAATTTGGTAGATTTTATCAGCTATTTCCAGAGGTTCATCTATACATTCTTCCTGGCTATGCAACACCGGAATTAACCGGCTGGTAAATTCAGCCTTGCCCATATCTATTTTAATGACACGTGCTTTGCCATTTTTTTCTTCGACTATCTCTACATTTACCAGTCCACCCTTTGTTTCAACGGTAAATACTTTGCTGGTAGCAAACCGGTAGTCATAGAGAAATTTGCAGAAGATGCGCAAGCCATTTCCACTTTTCTCGGCTTCGCTGCCATCGGGGTTGTATATCTGCAAACCAAAATCCGCGTTGTTACTGGGAACCTTCAGCAGCAGGCCATCGGAGCCTATCCCAAAATTTACGTTGCAGATTCGCTGGATACTTTTTGAAGTAAGAGAAAAATTGATGTTCTCTGAATCAAATACAATGTATTCGTTTCCCAGACCATGAGACTTTACAAAGAAATTAGTTTCCATACTACTGCTGATATGTGGCTGTTAAACTTATAACGCAGCAAACTGAAATACAAACTTGTCGGGTATTTTTCCTTTACAAAAACAAAAAAGAAACGGAGTGCCTAAAATTCATCCATAAAAATGATGATTATATGCTATTTATTTGCACATTCGTATAGTTCAACATTCATTGTATTTCGTATGTCTGCATCCGTATTCTTTTTTTTAATCTGGCAAGGGTTAACTTATTTTTTTGTGCCTGCACCCGCATTTAAGCCGGTATCTTTATTTGATGGTAAAACTTTTAAAGGCTGGCAAGGCGATACACTGCAGACCTGGCGGATAGAAAATGGAGCGATCGTAGGTGGATCGTTAGAAACAGAAGTGCCGCATAATGAGTTTTTGAGCACTACCAGAAGTTATAGCAATTTTGAATTGAAGCTGAAGTTTAAGTTAGCCGGTACTGGCTTTGTCAATGGAGGTGTGCAATTACGCAGCAAGCGGCATACTAACCCTGCTTACGAGATGATTGGCTACCAGGCAGATCTAGGAGATAAATACTGGGGCTGTTTGTATGATGAATCCCGCCGTGATTCTGTACTGGCTAGACCGGCTCCAAACGTAGTTACTGATCTGCTGAAAACCGACGACTGGAACGACTACCGGATCAGATGTGAAGGCAAAAGAATACGGCTCTGGATTAATGGTAAGCAAACCGTAGACTACACAGAAAAAGATAATTCCATTCCGCAGTCCGGATTAATTGCTTTGCAAATTCATGGAGGAGGCAAAGCACAAGCTTATTATAAAGATATTACGCTTGAAGAGTTGAAGTAGTTTACAGCAACAGAGCGGCCACTTCCTGCCAGTTATTTACTCTAGGTGTCCAGGTTTCGTGTACGTTGTGAGGTGAGGTAAAAAGTATGCCTTGTCCGGTAAAGCGTTTAAAATTCCGTACGTGATCGTCGATGAGGTAGTCTGCCAGAATAATACCCTTTTCTCCGCAAAAGACGAAATGCGTGGTTGGAATAAAGGGAAAGTGATTTTTGAGCCACTCATATTTATGGACAAAAGAAGTAGGAAACTGCATAGCTGCAGTAGTAATAAATATCTCGTACTTTTTAGATAATTCTAGAATTACTTCCGGGCTTCCTTCTATCACTGGCATATCCTGGAAGAAACCTTCTACATACGGATATTTCATGGTTAGTTCGCGGTGTTCAGGCAGCACCATATCTTTATAATGCTTGCCATGCATTTCTTCTGCTGTTAACCTCCTGGCATAATCCCGTTCGTACCATTCCCGGAACCGTAGGTTGGCATCCGCCATTACTTCGTCCATATCAATGGCTATTCTTTTCATAGGTTTGTGGTTTTACAAAATCCGGATCATATATGAACAATCCAATATGTACGGGTATACTAAAAATTATTAAAGTAGTTGTATGCTTATATTATTTTGAATTTGAGTTACTTGAAGCAAAGGTTTTCCATCTATCTGGTATATTTGTTGCCTGGTCGGATAATTCTCATTTTCTACCAGTTCTAACACGGCATCTCCGTTAAGTACGGCTTCCAGGCTAATATTTTGTTTGGTAAGAGCTTGCAGAAAACTGGTTTGCAGCTCATCATTAAGTCCGGCTAACCATTTTTCCATAAAGTTGATATCCTGCGGATCGCCGATCACTTTTTTGTGATAGTTTCTTGCGTGCATATACTGAGTAACTGAATATAGTTTCACAAATATAAAATACTCCTCCTTCTTTGCTAAAACAGGGTATTTTCATAAGCTTAGTACCATCGGATAAATGCACAGATCAGTTAACGGCATTGAGTAATCTCTATAAAAATTACATAGAATTGATAGAGTTATTTAAAACAATGGAGTTACTTTTTCCCGGCTGTACTAAGTAAAATACTGCGCAGGTGAATGACTTTTTAAGTATAACTCAAATGTAGAAGCCTTGTATTACAGAGCAGGAGGCTATTTGTAAAAATTTATCAGGCATAACCCCCTTTTGGTACTTACTTGAATACAGGCTATTTTTTCTGGAAAGGAGCCGCTAAAATTTATTTGAAATTTTAAATAAGGATAGTAAATTACGTATATGAGTGAAATTAAATATTGTCATCAGTGCCGTGATACATATGCTAGATGGGGGGAAGATCCTCTCCAGATCATTTGCAATGAATGTTATACCAGCATTCAGAAGCAACATGAGCACGTTCAGCTGGAAGGCAAAAATGTCTGTCTGAATTGCATGTACTGGCACCCCGGAGCAAATGGCGGATCAGGTCAATGCCGCAACTCTTTCTCCGAAAACTTTAAGTCATTTACCGGAAGTAGTGACTATTGTGTGCAGTTTTTAAGCCTGTAAGTTAGGTTGCTTACCCGCCTATATATGGTTTGCCACTAGTTCGTACGCAGGCGCTGTAACAATTTGTTTAATTCAGCGGGGTTATCCATGTACTTTTCCAGATTAAAGAGTTCTACCTTACGGAACTCCACCGGATGACTCTCACTTTGCAAGGCAATGTATCCCTCTTTCAGCAGTTTACCATCTACTTTTACGGCCGGGTCAAAATTAATTACATTGCCACCCCCAATTTGAGGTTTTGTATACACCAGCACGGTATCTGTTTCTACCATATGCTTCACTAAAGAATCTCCCAACACTAGTAATTGAGCTTTTACCCACTGGTCGCCATGAAATGTTCTAGAACTGGAATTAATGCAATGAGGGGTATATAGTTCATTCTTCAGTACTACATTTGTGCCTGGTGTACACAAATTAAGTGTTGTACGTTCATCTTTCCCATTACCTCCCAAAAATTGCGCTTCAATAGAAATAGGGAAATCCTGATCTTTGCCCATTGTTTGAGGATTCTGTGCATGAAACATAATGCCACTATTGCGGAGAGCCCATCCGGGGCCGCCTTTGGCTTGCTCACCAGTAAAGCGGTATTCTACAGATAATAAATAGGCAGAAAAGGGCTGTTTATAAAAAATGTGCCCATACTTCACACCAAAATCAGTATAATGATCATAAGAAACTTGCAGAACTCCATTAGAGACCCGGAATGTCTGGCCATAATTTTCGTTCAGCGGGTAACCAGCAATTTTTATCGACCAGTCGTTCAGGTCTTTTCCATTAAATAAGGGGATCCAGCCATCTGATACCGCTGGTTTCCGCATACAACTTGCCATCCAGGCAACTAATAGGCAGATAAAAAATAGCTTTTTCATAGGTTTAGGAGTAATGACTTATTAATAAGAAACCCGCCAAAGAAACAAATCTCTGGCGGGTTTAGCAACAAATGTATTTTTTATTTAATTAAAAGCGGAAACCTAAGCGGATAGCACCTACAACAGATGGTTTTACTTCAAACGTTCTAGCACCTTCTTCAGCAGGGCTTACTTCGTCTATAGTTGTAGAGCCATTTTTAAAATTAACTTTGCTATCTCTGGCCATCGTATATAAGAAGCCCCAGCCAAGTTCGCCGCCTAAATATACTTTCTTTACAATATAGTAATCAGCACCAGTAACCAGGCGTAAGCCAAGGCCTGTAGAACCTGTTTTGTATTTACCGCTTGTGCCTTTTACATAGTTAGAACCAGTATAATCGGTATCAGTCAGTTTTTGCGATTCGCTGTTGAGTTGCAAAAGTAAATCAGCGCCGGCATAGGTAGACAACCGCTCAGAACCGCTGAAGTGCTTTTCCACACCTAAGTTGAAGCCTACATTACTGGTAGATTCTGTACTAGTACCTACTTCATCGTCGTTGCCGAGTACATGATCTGTTTTGCTGTTTGAAGAGATATTGAAACCAATACGGGCAGCCAGATTGTCGGCCACAAAATACCGGAATTTCAACTGACCATTGGCCAGACCTAACTGGGTGTTGTTGAATATTCCACCATAGCTGAATTCGGTAGTTACATCGCCTAAAACTGGTTTGTGCTCACCGGTAGCATCTTGTGCTTTGGCAAATAATGATAAGGCTACTAAAGATGCTGATAATACAATCTTTTTCATTCTTAAATTAGGGTTATACCTGTTTATTGTTTAATAAAAGCAAATATTGGCAGTTTTAGAGAATTACCAAGATCAATGTATTTGTAAATATTACTACCTGTATCCCTTGTTTAAAGCTGTATTTTTTATCTTTTCATAAAAAAATATTTCATCAGCAGATAATAAACATACCAACCTAAAATGCTACTACTAACCTGTATATCTTCTAGAAATGAATTTTTGCCGGGAAAAAGTTACAAACACAGCTTTTTACAAACTGCTAAAATACTTTCGTTACCAGAAGCTGGGCTGGGTAAAGAAGATCTGGAGAAGATGACTAATGAAAGGATTATAAAAGGCTATTTACCCTTTGTGAAGTGGCAGCAGAAGTAGTTCTAAGTTTGTGGAAACTTTACCTGTTACAGCTAGTAATAACCATAAAATACTAGTAAAAGGCTTACCTTAGCAGCTAATTTGCTTAACCTGCCATATGACTTTTCTTTATATAAAAGCACTGCATATCATCTTTGTGGTAGCCTGGTTTGCAGGCTTGTTTTATATGCCCCGGTTACTTATCTATTATGTGGAAGCGGCCGATAAACCTGAACCTGAAAAAAAAGCTCTTCAAGAGCAATTCTTGCTGATGCAACGGCGGTTGTGGTATGGCATTACCTGGCCGGCAGCCGTTCTTACACTTTTGCTGGGCACCTATACCTGGTATCTTTACCGCACAACGCCAGAGTGGTTGCAGTATAAGTTGTTTTTTGTCGGGGTATTATATGGGTATCATCTTTGGTGTCACCGTATTTTCAGGCAGCAGCAAAAGGGCAATATTAAGTATTCTTCTTTTAAACTCCGGGTTTTTAACGAAGGCGCAACCGTTTTGCTCGTAAGCATTGTTTTTCTGGTGGTATTAAAAAATGCGCTTAGTATGTTATGGGGTTTAGCAGGGTTAATAGTATTTATTGCCTTGCTGTTATTGGCTATCCGCATGTATAAACGCCTGCGGGAAAAGAGGTAACCAAAGTAAAAAAGATGTGAGTTACTAAAGCTAAAAGACGGATGGGGGTAAGCCGGAGTCAGGTAGTGGCTACCTGACTTTACTATTCAGCATGAATGGAAGACTATTAGCTTCTCGGAAAACGCTTTTCCTTATGAGCTTGAAGGGCTTCTCCAATTTTTGAATACAAACTGTTAAATATTGTTTTTTCTGCTCTCTGGTAAATAGCTGTTTTTAATTCTTGCTTTAATTCTTCTTCAAATTCTTCTATTTGAGAAATAAAAAGCAACAGCACCGTAGCTGATTTAAGTAATTTATTATAAGCGATCAGGTTTCTTTGCGTTTCAAGCAACATTTGCTCCTCGGCATTATGATGATCTACTAAAAATGAGTTTAAAGCCTTAAACTGATTCATGCTGGATAGTTGAAAGTTCATATATGTGTCTTTTACTTAATTTGAGGTAAAAAGTTGTTTATAAATATAGAAATAAATTTTAAAAATTTTCCTTCAAATATGATAATTTAAATTTTTTTTTGAAAAATATTGATGTGCAAAACTAAGTAGCCGGTAAACCTGAAAAATGACCACCTGAGCTATAAAATTTCCGGATCTCCAATAGCGTAAACCTACTTAATTTTTATTGCAACCACTTTATACAGACGTTATCTATAGTTTATTAAATAGAGAAATTTATTATTTCATTTATTCAATCCCACTTGATGAGCTAAATGGATTCCAGTAACCGTAACTGCGGTAGAATGTATGGAAATAGTAGCGCCCAGAACTACCTGTTTGCTGAATAGGAAAAAGGTTATTCCTTACAATATTCCATTCCCTTATTTAGCCTTAGGAGTTAGATGTACATTGCTTAATAAAGCTTTCCATTTTTTCGTAATGAGACCCTTTCCAATAAATGTTATGGCATTGGCTGCATTGGTAAAATTCTTCAAAAAACCTGTTGGTTTCCGGTAACAGCAGATGTACAATTTCTTTTTTCTCCACTCTCTGAATACATCCATTGCAAGCCATGCACCTGTAAAACGGCCGAAAAGCCTGCTGTAATTCAAAATAGTGCAGCACCTCTAGCAACTGTTCCTTCGGGTGTTTGGAGCGGAGCCAATATCCCCATTCTATTGATTTTCTTTTCAATAGTAATATGTCTCTGGTAAGCACAATACGAACTTCTGCAAAAGCTATTTCTGCAATTTGTGTATCTGTATAATTCTTTTCATACAGGGCATCAAATCCTAGCATACGTAGCAACCGGGCAAGCTTACCCAAGTGTACATCCAGAATAAACTGTGGGAAATCCGGGAATTTTTTAATCAGATGAACAAATGTTCGATTTGGAGGCAAATGATTTTTAGGATAAATCTGAACTTGGTCGTTAGGCGAGAGAAGGTATGTAAAATTTACCGGGCTATTATTCACCAGAATTACATCTACTTCTACATGGGGTACGCCCATGGTTTCTATAGCATCTTTTATGGAAGGCGTACCCTTAAAGACATAAGGAATAGGCTCTTGGTTGTTCTTTGGGAAAAAGTCTGCTAGAGAGCCATGAAAGCTAAACGTAGCTGAAAAAGCCATGTAGGTGCATTTTAAACCGTATACGTGGCCCGGTTTACAAAGATCAAACAGGAACTAGTCACGTTAGTCCCTGTTTGGTCTATTTCTGTGCGGTGAAGTTAATTATTTGTAAGCCGGAACCAGTTAAACTGGGCTGTAGTGGAAGGAACTCCTTTGGCCACCAAGCCCACGCGTACGCCACGGTCCCAGGGGGGAAGGTAGGAACCATTCACTGGTTCTTGCCCAAGCTGGTTCCAGGTTGTGCCATCTATACTCCAGGAAAACTGAAATTTATCGCCTCCTCTGGTAACCAAACGTAGTTGAATAGCTGCACTGTCGGGAATGCTCGTTTGGGTTAGGGTGTTTTGCTTTCCGCCTTTTACCTGCCAGAGTATGATTCTTTTTCCGGTTGTAGATACGCCAATAGCGTTTTCCGGATCGCCGATGGCAGCCAGGCCTGCTTGTAAATTGTTTTTCAGGGAAGCTTTGCTAATTTCTGTGATGGCTTCATAATTAGCACTTTTGGTCCGTTGAGCCAAAACAGAGCCTAAGTTATTTGTTTTAGCCTTAAGTTGTAGTGTACCGTTGGCGTCATCTTCCATTTTATACGATGGCGATATGTTTACAGGCCACTGCCAGGTAGGTAATAAGCTGTCGGATGTGAATTCATCTTGCAGGCTCATGTCATTTCTGGCAATCCGGGCTTTACGAGCGCTCGGCGACCTAGATTCAAAAACCGGCCATCCCTCAGCATTAAAAGTGAACCTATCTAATAAACCCTGACGGCCAGGATATACAAAACTATCTGTGTTATAGGCATGATACAAGAAATAATAATTGTCGGATGCATCCGTGATTACAGTGCCGTGGCCAGGACATTTCCAGGTTTCGTTTTTTGTAAGAATTGGGTTTTTAGCATATTTTTCCCAAGGGCCGGTAAGCTTCTTTGCCCTAGCTACGCCGGTGGCATAGGTACACTCTTTTCCACAGCAGGCATCGCCAGCATAAATCATATAAAAGTACTCTCCCCGCTTAAACAACGCAGGACCTTCTACCAGCCTTCCTTCCCAGGGTTTGTCATTACGGATTAGCTCAAATTTTTCACCCAGCAGTTTGGTACGTTCTTCATTCATCTGCTGGCCCCAGATAGGCGTAGGCTGGTTCTGGCTGTTTCCGTCTTCTTTCCAGATCAGGTATAGTTGTCCGTTCTCGTCGCGTATTGGGAAGCCATCAATAGAACCTACCGGCTGGCATACCAGAGGCCCATGATCGGTATACGGGCCTGCCGGATTATCAGCGCTGGCCACACCTACGCACAGGTTGCCGCCTTTTTTCTTGCCGGTATAGTAAATATAGGTTTTGCCATTTTCATAGGCTATTTCCGGAGCCCAAAAGTGCGCATCTGCCCAGTCTGGTGATTTATCAGGAAAGACATGGCCTACAATTTCCCAATCTACCAGATTGGTAGATTTCAGCAGTGGAAATAAGGGAGCCCATTCGGATGAAGTAGCGGTAGCCCAGTAGGTGTCACCTACTTTAGTAACCGAAGGATCGGCAAAATCGCCAGGTAATACTGGATTAGTAAACGAGATGGTAGAAACGGCAACTTGAGTTGTGGTATCAGCCAGCGTATCAGTGGATGCTTCTTCGGTACCGGCAGATTGCCGGCATGAATAGAAAGCACAGAATAAGAGGCAATAGAGGTAAAGCAATTTTTTCATATGGTCAAAAAAATAAAATCAAAGGTTATTTGGCATGAAAGAGAAGTAAATTCATTTTGTGACCCTACTTCTCTTTCACTTAACTATTTTATAAATATCTGTTATTCCTTTGGGATATATGCATGTATCCATAAATATTTCGCAGAACATAGTTCAGCTTATTCAAAGTACCTTTCTAAAAATTGGCATCTTTTCTAAAATAGGCTTTAAAAATATAATGCCTGGCCTTAACAAAACAGCAAAATACGACTATAACTCTATATGATTATGCCAGAATACTTTTTAGTTAAAGATATGTGTACTTCGTATACGGTAATCTGCATTCAATCCATAATCTATTCAATGCGTATTCATTCATAAAACTTTCCTTTACTGCCCGGAAGCAGCATTAACTTTTTTGGAAGGGCTTACAGTAGGTTTAGTAAGCACACTATTTATTTGCCTTACCCGGTCAGCATCCATTTTGATCATGGCCCGGTCATACGTCATCAATCCGTTTACTTCTCCTTCAACATCAGTTGTCTGGGTATAAATAGCTGCTGAAAGACCTTTAATTATCATGTCTGGAATCTGATTGATCAGATCTGCATACTTCATAGTTAACGTATCGGAAGTTTGATATTTCCGGTAGCCCCAGTTATCTTTTTCCTGCCACAAATGACCAGTTACAGGTAAGCCTAGCCCACCAAATTCACCCAATACCATAGCGCGTTCCTGTTGCGTAGGCGGCATACCAGGGCCAGGATATTGGTGGTGATCTATGGTATGAGCTACCGGGAAGTGGTTGCCCCCACTAGGTCCATTAATTAAGCGGGAAGGGTCATATTTAGTGGTCCAATTGATAATTTCTTCGGTTTTAAACTGCCCCCATCCTTCATTAAAAGGCACCCACATCACAATAGACGGATAATTATAAAAGGCATCGATTATGGCTTTCCATTCTCTTTTGTAATGGGCTTCTGATTCTGCTGTACGGGTCATCTCTTGACCATCTATCCCACTTGGGGCTTTCCATTCGGCACTTTTGTCACCACTCGGCATATCTTGCCAGACTAAAATACCTACTTTATCGCAATGCATATACCATCGGGCTGGTTCTACTTTTACGTGCTTCCGGATCATGTTAAAACCCATCTCTTTCGTCTTTTCAATATCAAATTTCAGCGCTTCATCGGTCGGAGCCGTATATAACCCATCGGGCCACCAACCCTGGTCTAACGTGCCGTACTGAAATACAAACTTGTTATTGAGCATCAATCTGGGAATGCCTTGTTTGTCTTTGGCCAGAGAAATTTTGCGCATACCGGCATAGCTGCTTACCTCATCTATTGCTTTGCCATTGCGCAGTAATTGTATTTTCACATCATATAAGAAGGGTGAATCAGGGGACCAGAGTTTGGGAGTAGGTATGGTTACTGCCACCGGCTGTCCGATGGGATTGGTGGCGCTGGCTACTTCTTTGTTCCCATCCATAGCAATGACTTTTATCATATCCGTTTGCTGGGTTCCCTGGCCTTCTACGGCTACTGTCAATGTTTTTTTGTCAATATCCGGCGTAGTTTTAAACGTTTTGATAGAAGAAACGGGCACCGGCTCCAGCCAAACCGTTTGCCAGATACCAGTAACAGGGGTATACCAGATGCCTTCCGGTTTTACAACTTGTTTGCCGCGGGGCTGCGTGCCTTCTGAAGTGGGGTCCCATACAGAAACGATCACTTCTTGTTTGCCTTCTTTTTTTAAAGCATCGGTAATATCAAAATAAAATGGATCATAGCCACCCTCATGGGTGCCTACCTGTTTTCCATTAATGGATACCGTGCTTTGCCAGTCTACTGCGCCAAAGTGAAGTAATAGCCGTTGATTTGCCCAGGTGGCAGGCACCTCAAATGTATGACGGTACCACAATTTATTCTCTTTGCCCACCAGCTTTTTTACACCAGACATAGCCGATTCCACCGGAAAAGGTACCAATATCTGCCCATTATACGATTGTGGCGTAGTATTATCTTTTGGCGCAATGGCATACTCCCATAAACCATTTAAATTTTTCCACTCTTTGCGGGCCATCTGCGGACGCGGATAGTCAGGTAACACATTTGTGGGCGTTACTTCTTTGGCCCACTTGGTCATAATATGCCCTTCTACAGGCTTCCAGGCAACAGCCTGGCCAAAGGCAACCTGACAACTAATAAGTATACTACATAAAATAAGGTTGCTTCGTAGAATCCAGGAAGGGGGAAAGTAAGAAATTATTTTTTTCATGGTAAAAGGTGTGAGTGTACAAGAAAATCACATAAATATACTATTTTTCGCCGGATGGCAAGGCAATAGGAATACCTGCCGGAATAGGTGTACCAAAATCTGGTGACCCATTTGTGTTCCAGGTAAATTTTTGTAAACGTATATCTCTGTCCCAGCCAGGCGCAGTTGATTTTTTGGCGTGGTAATATAGCCAATGTTCGGTATCGTCGGGAGAAGTAGTAAAACTCACATGCCCTACGCCAAATACTTTATCGGTTCCACTAAAAACTGGCCCCGTTTTTACCCAATTAGCCGGCTCCATCGGATTTAATAAGGTATCCGTTAGCGTTAATTGCCCCAATTGATAGGCTGGCAGCCATGATTCCCGGCAGGAATAAATAATAAAAGCTTTCGCTTGATGCTTCAGCATTTCCGGGCCTTCGTTCAAGTCTAATTCGGTGCCTTTTTCCCAGGGTTGCTGGGGAGATGAAATTTTTATGCGGTTGCTGCTGATAGTCCAGGGATTACGCATGGTAGCTATATACAGGTGCTGGGGCGTACGGTCGGTAGTTGCATTTTCTTCCCAGCCCGACCACAGCGCATATAACTGGCCATTTAGATAAAAGGGAGTCAGATCAATAGCCCACTTTACAGATTCCGGCGAGGCTATATTATCGCCAGTGTATAACATGCCTTTATCTGTATAACTACCCAACGGGTCTTCTGTAACAGATTCCAGCACGCCAGACTTCTGGTGAATAAAGGGTGGACCGGCTTCCCCGGCCGCATAATAGATATACCATTTGCCTTGTAAATAATGCATCTCCGGCGCCCATATATGTTGACGGTTCCAGCCGCTTGTAGGTGCACTCCAGACTAAGGAAAAATTACCTGGTTGCGAGAGCTTTTCTGACTTAGCCACATAAATTCCTCCATTTTTCGATTGGCAGAAATAATAGTAATTATCTTTTTTAAACACCCAGGGATCGGCTCCGTCAGTAATAGGATTGGCAAATGTACCTGGAGGCAGGCTGGTAACTGGGGCTTTTGTAGAAGCAGGCGTAACGGTTTTTTTATTGCAGGCCTCTCCTATAAAAAGTAACAGGATACACAAGATAACAATCAACTTTTTACCTGAAAATTCTTTCATAGCTTCATGTGATAATAGAGGAGTTTTATGTATAAGAAGCAAAACAGGTTTAGAATTCCTCACATTCAAGCCTTATTTTGAACCTTTGCTAAGTATAATGACAAAGCTATAGAATATCTACTCTGGCTAATGTAAAAGTTTATCAATTGAATTTGATTTTTCTTTTCTTGCCTGCATAGTCTGTAATAGTTACTTCTTTTACTTGGTCAGGTACAGAAAGCATACGTGAAGAATGAGAAAGATAGGTAGAACCATAGTATCCTTCGTGTCTCTGCTTTTTTCCATTAGCCAAGGTAAATTCGATATAGGCATCCAGTGGTGCGAGTGTGATGGTGCGGGAAGGAGAACGGTTAATTTCTATTTGTCTCAATATATGGCTCTTGAGTCTACCTGAATTTTGGGCAGAAAGAACTAAGATGTTTCCATTACCTAAAGGTAATTGGGCCATTCCTTTGGCATCGCCTTCTACAAAAAAGCCGCTTCTGGAGGCAGTTATAGGAGTAAAATTACCTTTGCCATCTCCTTGTAATAACAAGCCCATCAATGCGTCGTATTGTCCGGCAACTACTTCGGTAGCATACGAGTTACCGGTAACTAATAAATCCAGGTTTCCATCTTCGTTATAATCACCAGTGCTCATGCCAAATAGGGGAGCGACCTGCACCTGTGTTGGTAAAGGTTTTATGGTAAATTTTCCTCCTCCCAGATTTTCCAAATAGCTGGAATGGAACGTTTCGCTTTTTACAACATAGGCATTTTTTAACTCTTCTTCTGGAAGCAGGTGTTCAGCTTTGGTTAAGGCATATTCTGCATACTTGGGGTAACGCCTGCGCATGCTATTGATCTGGTCAATCAGTACATCGCGGGAGTGGGTAGGATAGGCTGCTCTTTCGCCTCCTTCTTCTCCCGGCAAATAATAGCAGAGAATAGGATCTAAGGTGCCGTTTTTATCGAAATCGTCGGCATACACACACACAGGTTCTTCCGGAGAAGATTTATATTTAGAGTTAAGCCCCAGGTTGCCAGCTATATAATCGGTATCTCCATCATTATCAAAGTCTCCTGCGGCTAAACTGTTCCACCAGCCAGATGTGTGGGCTAAGCCTGTAGTAGCGGTTACATCCGTGAGTTTGCCCCCCTGGTTCTGGAAGAAACTAATAGGCATCCATTCGCCGGCTACTATCAAATCTATCTGCCCATCTGTATTGAAATCTGTCCAGAGTGCTGCTGTAACCATTCCTATGGACGTTAAAGAAGCACAAACTTTATCAGTCACATCTGTAAAGTGTACTTTCCTGGTACGGGTATCGGTATCGTTTTGAAGTAAGTAACTTTGTGGCACAAACGGATAGGCATTAGGCGATATACGGCCACCTACAAAAAGATCCAGATCGCCATCACGGTCATAATCAGCCGCCACTACACAAGAACCACTGGACGTAATGGCTGGCAAAGCCAAACTATCTTTCGTAAAATTTCCTTTGCCATCGTTCAGATATAACCGATCCTGGTAATGCGGAGACCTGGATGGAAATTCATTACCCCCACTAACAATGTATAAATCTAGGTCCTGGTCATTGTCTGCATCAAACAGGAGGGTGCCCATATCTTCTTCCGGTTTGCCATCTTTATCAACTGCATAGCTGATAAATGAGGGTTCATTAGCCGAGGATGTACTTTGAAGAAATACTTTACCTGCTGAAGCAGAGGCTCCTCCAACAAAAAAATCCTCCAATCCATCTCCATTTATATCTCCTACGGCAATGCCAGGGCCATTTCTGGAATATTTCTGTGGTAGCAGAGGTTGCCGCTTAAAATCGATAAATTCATTTTCCTGATGCGTATAGGCTATGCCAAATGCCTCTGGTGCTTCTTCAAATAAAGTTACAGTGGTGCTGGCAGACGCAACTGGCTTGTCTTTGGCATTTTTATGATCAACACGTAGTACTTGGTCTGTTTTTACTTGTCGCAGTAGTTGATACGAACCATCGGGCCAGGTTATTTCTACAGAATCTATTACGGCTATAGAACCTAAACCAAAATGTACTGCATTTTCTATAGTAGACTGAAAGCCCCGGTAGGGTGTATGCTCATGAAATTGCTTTTTTCCTTGATAACTCAAGTTAACTTTTGCTCCCAAGCCAGCTGCATTATTTTGAGGACCTTTGAATTGTATTCGTAGATAATGGTTGCTGCTTTGGTTGGTGCTATTTTCTACTGTTGTATTGCGGTAAATATCTGCCGGATCGTTAATGTTATTCACCACCAGGTCCAGATCTCCATCATTGTCTAAATCTGCATAAGCGGCTCCATTAGAAAAGGTTGGCAAAGTTACTCCCCATTCGGTTGATTGATCTCTAAAAGTAAGGTCACCCTTATTCTGAAACAGGTAATTATGTACTTTAGCTCCGGGTTGCTTTTTAGCAATTTCACGTTGCCGGGCACGAATGTTTTCGCGTCCCTGGTAGATCATGGCCTGCTGGCTTTGGTATAATACAAAATCCAAATCTGTTACATCTTTGCCATAGCCATTGGTTACAAATAAGTCGCGGTAGCCATCGTTGTCAAAATCGGCAAACAACGCACTCCAGCTCCAGTCGGTTTTGCTAATGCCTGACAGTTGCCCGATTTCACTGAAAACAGGCATATTGCTTGCAGATGAGGTATCCGCGTTTGTCCGGGGACGGTTGCCATTATTTAGTTGTAGTGTATTCCGCATAAATTGCGGTTCATAATCAGCTTTGAGTTCTGCCTGGAATTTATCGTATTTCATGCCGCCACTCATGGTTTTCTGGCGTTTATTGTCTTCCGGCAACATATCCAGTACCACTATATCTACAAAGGCATCGTTGTTAAAGTCGGCTATGTCTACCCCCATGCCATTATAACTTTGATGCTTTAAGAGGGTAGCTGCCTGATTAGTAAAGGTTCCATTCCGGTTATTGATCCAGATAAGGTCATTGCTAACAAAATCATTGGCGCAATAGATATCTGGCCATCCGTCAGCATTTATGTCGTTTACCACTATTCCCAGCCCATATCCTTCAATGCTAATACCTGCTTCCTTCGATACATCTGTAAATAGCGGATGGCCATCAGAGCCTTTGCCTTCGTTCTTATACAAGCGGTCGGTGCTTAAGCCTTCGCCATTTACTTTTTTGGGACGAATGGTGTTAGGCGAGAAAGATTCGATGGCATTCGTAAGCAAATAGGCATCCAAATCCCCATCCAGGTCATAATCCAAAAAGGCCGTTTGGGTGGTGTGGGCTGTATCTGCCAGGCCATAGGCTTTTGCCTGCTCTTTAAACATGGGTTTGCCTTCTGCATTATTGCCCTGATTAATAAATAATAGGTTGGTTTGATCCGTGGCACGCGTGGTTCCAGAAACACTTACATATATATCCAGTAAGCCATCTGCATTGATATCTACCATCGAAACGCCTCTGGCCCACCGGTCTGTAGTTACGCCGGCAACGTCAGTGATATCTTCAAATTTCCAGTTGCCTTTATTCAAGTATAATTTACTAGATGTCATGTTGGCTGTAAAATAGATATCAGATAAACCGTCATTATTTATATCACCAATGCCTACTCCTCCGCCATTATAGAAATAGGTAAATTCCAGTACATTGAACGTATCATTTTCTATCAGGCTATTTGTAAAGCTAATACCTGTTTCTTGCGGCGATAGACGTTGGAATAGTGGCTCTTTTTTCTTCGTGCAACAGCAAAGTAAAAAAACTAGTCCTAAGGTTGTACTTAAAATTTTCATATAGTCCGGATAGAGGGGCAGACCACTTTACCTGTCAGGTAAGGGGTAAAAAATAATCTTAGGGACGCAACATCATCTCTGCGTAATTGAAAAAAACAAGGAATAACAGCTAATGAAGAAATAAAGTAGCTTCACTATATGCTATTCCTTGTTTTATATAGCCCTTATTTTCTGATTTCCCTGTAGCTTCTAGCCAGCAGGGATTAGTTTATTCAGCTGGCAAGGAACAGCTTTTAATACCCTGGGTTTTGTTTTATTTTTTCCGGTCCCAGCGCATCTATTTCATACAATGGAATGGGCAGATACTCTGATTTTCCTTTCACGAAGTTTTTGAACTCTGTATCGAAGTCAGCCACATTGGGAGGAAGATCAGGATTCGGCCCGGCTAGTTCAGGCCCTAGTATACCATACCGTTTCATATCCAGGAATCGCTTGCTTTCTCCGGCCAGTTCAAGCACCCGGTCTTGCCGCAGCCGCTCCCGGAATTCCGTTTGTGCCATACTCAAGGGCAACTCGTTCATATTAGACCGCAGGCGTACCAGATTGGCAAACGGTATAGCTTCAGCCGTACGGCCCAGCTCATTCAGTGCCTCTGCATACATCAGGTACACATCTGCCAGCCTGATTTCGCGTGTGTTGATTCCGGAAAAATACCCTTCCGTCGTTTTATAATAATTGGTGTATTTTTTCCAGAACCGCTGGTTTTCGTCAATTTTCCGCTCCTCATAGGTTTTTCCAAAAAGCAATTCACCTGGGTGCTTATAATACAGGGTATATTGCAGGCGTGGATCAACATTGCCATTCTTATCCTTTTCGATCAGGAACTGGTTTAATAACCATTTGGTGGGTTGACCGTCGCACCAGCCGCCTACTACTTCCGGTGCAGGAAAATCGGATGTCCGTACGCCAAAAAACTGGGCCCGCTCACTGGTTTCATCTCCGCCGGCCGCATCATATACCGGAAATCCGCTGACTTTTCCATTATTATTCGTAAACTGAATTTCAAACAAGGATTCTTTATTGTTCTCAAATTCTTCTGTGAAATTGTCTTTGAAGTTAGGCATCAGGTCAAATTTACCGGGCGTTAGGTCAATAATCTCTTTGAACTGGGCTGCTGCTTCGGCATATTTCTTTTGTTGCAGATAGACTCTACCCAGGTAGGCCGTAGCACCCTCTTTGCTAACCCGGCCTATATCATTGCCTGTGTATTCTTCTTTTGCCCATAAATCTGCTTTGGCTTCGGTAAAGTCTTTTTCTATCTGAGCCCATACTTCTGTTTCGGTAGCCTGTGCCGGACGGTCGGTGGGTAGTTGAATAGTAGTTACAATAGGCACCCCTCCCCACAGAGTTACCAGTTTAAAATACATATGGGCCCGGATGAATTTAGCTTCTGCCAGAATCCGGCTCTTCAGCCTTTCGTTCATTTCAATCTCAGGAACGAAGGTAAGTACCTGGTTGCTCCGGTAAATAGTCCGGTACACATCGGTGTACATTTCCCGTACAAACGGCACGTTGTAATCATTAATAATAAACTTGCCCACATTGGCCAGTTCTGTCCAGGGGCTCTGGCTATAGCCTTCATCCGAACGCATGTCATAATGGAATACCTCCCAGAGCGTAATGGTTCTGTTTTGAATATTGGCATAGGTGGCATTAATCCCATTAATGGCGTCTGCTTCTGTTTTCCAGAAGTTTTCCTGCGTTTGGGCATTCGGATTGCTTTTATTGAGAAGGTTCTCTTCTTTTTCGCAAGCTGTTAAGCAAAGCCCGAAGGTGAGAGCCATTGATAACAGTACTTTTTGTATCTTCATGGTCGATTTGTTTTGCGTGATGAATTTTTTCCGGATTGCCTGATTAAAAACCTGCCTGTATACCGGCACTAAAAATGCGGGGAGCCGGGAAATTGCCAATATCCTGCCCTCTGTCGAGGCTGCTGGTGCGGCCAAATGCCCCGGTTACTTCCGGATCGTAGCCTTTGTATTTGGTAATGGTAAATACATTCTGGCCAGATACATATACCCGCAGGTTAGAAAGGATTTTGGTGCTGTTCACTAAACCTTCGGGCAAGCTATAGCCTAATTGCAGGGTTTTCAGCCGCAGGTAATCTCCTTTTTCAATCCACCGGTCAGATTGCACAATGGGGTTACGGGTTGGGTCGGCATGGCGGGGCCTAGGAACAGAATTGGTAGAGCCTTCGCCGGTCCAGAAAGGTTCGTCGGAACGGTAGTTGAAGTTATCGTCGTAGCGGCCATTCCACCAGCGGCCTTCATTGAAAATCTTATTTCCGCCTACCCCGGCAAAAAAGGCCGTTAAGTCAAAGCCCAGGTACGAGCCGGTCAGGTTTAAGCCATATTCAAAGGTTGGAAAAGGAGAGCCTACGCGTTGCCTGTCGTCCAGGTTGATCTGGCCATCCCCATTGGTATCTACAAACCGGACATCGCCGGGAGATACTCCTTGTATGCCTGAGGCATCTACTTCGGCCTGGTTCTGGTAAATCCCATCCATTTTCAGGGCATAGAAGGAAATGGGTTCATCTACGGCCAGGCGGATCAGTTGCAGGTTTCCATAAATAGGCTGGTTGTTATTGGCCGGAACCAGGCCCTTTACTTTGTTGCGGATAGAGGTAATGTTGGCTGAAGCACTGTATCTGAAGTTCCCGACCTGATCCTGATACGTTAATGCCAGCTCAATTCCTTTGTTCTGAATAGATGCCAGGTTGTCGATAGGATTAGCTCCGGTACTGCCGGCAGAAAGCGGAATGGGTACTTCCAGTAACAAATCCTTGGTCCGGGAGATAAAATAGTCGGCATTCAAAATAATCCGGTTTTCAAGCAAGCCCAGATCCAGACCCACATTGGTTGTAATTTTGCGTTCCCAACGGATATTCGGATTTACCAGCTGCCGGTTAATTGCTCCTAAAGCTATCCCATTGTTAAATACATAATTCTGATTGTAATCGATAGTTGGGCTGATTCTGTAAGGATTGTTGGTCTGGCTGCCTATATCGCCTATGGCCTGGCTACCTACCTGTCCGTAACTGGCCCGCAGCTTCAGATCACTGATAAAGGGAACCGCCTGCATAAATCCTTCTTTGCTCACACGCCAGCCGATAGAAGCAGATGGAAAAACGCCATATTGGTTGCCTGAGCCAAAAATGGACGAACCATCGCGGCGGGCATTTACCTGAAACAGGTATTTATCGTCAAAGGTATAGTTGATACTTCCCAGCCAGGAAGCCAGTGCCCGTTGATTAACAAATCCATTGGTGCGGGGGCTGGTGGTGCCATTTTGCTGTACCCAGTATTCGCCATTAATTCCTTCCACATGGGCAAATATTTCTTTATAATTATCCCGTTGCTGGGTGTACCCAACCAAAGCAGATATACTATGTTTTCCAAAAGTCTGGTTATAGTTTAAGGTGTTCTCTACCAGAAAATTGAAAAACTCGCCGGCTCTGTCGTCTACAAAAGCAGGTCCTCCATCTGGGTTATTCTGGCGAAGTGCGCCTATGCGTTCAAAGTATTTGTTGTAGAACTGGGAATAGTCTAAGCCAAGGTTCAGTTTGTAGGTCAGAAACTTAAAGATGCTTACTTCGGCAAACGCAGAGCCAAATACCTTGCTGCTTACTCTGCTATCGCTATAGTGCTCCTGTAAACCTACCGGATTGGTAGCAAAGGTATTATTCAGATTGCCTCTGCCATAGCCATAGCCGCTTCTTGTGGTAGGATCATATACCGGAATGGTAGGAAACATCTGCAGCACGTCCAGGAAAGGCAAGCCAATGGTATTTACGGTGCTGTTGCGCGACATCATAATGCTTTCTCCCACCCGTACTCTTCCTTTTTTCATTTCAGTATTTACCCGCAACTGGTAGCGTTTAAAAGAGGGGCCTTTGATAATACCATCCTGAAAAAAGAAATTTCCGGATACCAGGTAGTTGGCATTTTCAGTACCCCCAGATAAAGTAAGGTTGTGGTCGGTTATCATCCCGGTTTTAAACATTGCATCCTGCCAGTCGGTGTCTACTCCTTCAGACAGGGGAGGGGCCGGTTCGCCATTATTAGCATAGGCCAGGGTAATTGCTTCGCGGAACTGGGCGGCATTCATCAGCGGCAAACGCTTAGGTACAGATTGGGCTCCTACATAGGTGTTATAGGTAAGCGAAGGAGTGCCTTGCCGTCCGCGTTTGGTAGTAATGATAATTACGCCATTCATTCCACGGGAGCCATACAGAGCAGTGGCGGCGGCATCTTTCAGTACCTGGATAGACTCTACATCATTGGGATTGAAATCAGGAAAGGCTCCGTTTATAAACATCCCATCAATAACATATAAAGGACTGTCTTGCCCGGTAATAGAATTCGTACCCCGGATTTTTACGGCTGATGCCTGGCCAGGAGCTCCACTAGAGGTAACCGTAACACCAGCTGCCCGACCTTGAAGCAGTTCACCCACACTACCTGCCTGTACCTTCTTTATTTCTTCCGTATCCACAACGCCTACGGCTCCCACAATATCACTCCGCTTTTGAGTCTGATATCCCACTACCACTACTTCGCTCAGCGATTGAACATCCGGAACAAGCGACACATTAATGGTAGCCCGGTTGTTAATGGGAACTTCCTGGGTAACATAGCCTATGTACGAAAATACTAAGGTGGCATTTCCATCTGGTGCCGTAAGGGTGTAGGAACCATCAGAACTTGTAGTGGTACCAGTAGCTGTTCCTTTGATCAGTACGTTTACGCCCGGTAGGCCTGCACCAGCTTCATCCGTTACTTTGCCGCTAACTTGTATATCTGCTGGGTCGACTACACCGCTTTTGTGTATGTTAGTTCTAAAAAACGGTATAGGTGTATTGCTGTTCGTGCTGGCAGGAAAATTCATAGCCATCACCTTCGTAGGATGAAGGTGCGCTAAGCCTTCGCTGCTCATTGCCTGCAGTTGCCCCTGACACATGATTCCGCTAATCAGCGTTGCTGCCAGCGGTATGTTCAGCGCTTTTGCTTTGTAAAGTTTTTTGTTCATTGGTTTGTTTTGAAAGGTTAATTCGTTGATGAAGATCAGGGCAGGATATTTACATTAACAGAGATAAATGTAAAAAAATAATTTAATAATACAATTTTAAAAGTTGAAAATAATTGACTGGTAAATTTTAAAATCAGCCATTTGAAGCATATTTCTTTACGTTTTTTACTGCCACCTATTGGAAGGCCGTGTTTTAAGAAGTGATTTAAGTGAAAGTCAAAGCTTCGAGTAAATCAGTGTGCTAGCACGCTGGCTATAAATGGCCATATAGAAATACTTGCAGACTGAAAGCTATCGTTTCTGTGTATGAATTTCTCCGGAAGGAATTTTTAATGATGTGGAAGTAGCCACCGGGATACCAAAATCCGGTGTGCCATCCTTTTTCCAGGTAAATTTTTGGATACGGGTGCTCCGGTTCGTACATTCTCCATTGGCGGTATCTTTGCCATGGTACACAATCCAGTCTTCGGTGCCGTTGGGTGAGGTAGTAAAGCTGTTATGTCCGGGGCCGAACACCTTATTTTCTATGGATTTGCTGAATACTGGCCTAGCGGCCTTTTTCCAGGTTTGGGGGTCTAGCAAATCACTGGTTGATAAAGCGGTAAGCATGCCTAATGAATAATTATCGTCCCAGCAGGCACTGGCTGAGTAAATAATATGTAACGTGTTTTTCTTTCCTTTCAGTAGCTGCGGACCTTCCAGAATTTCCCGTTCTTTGTGTTTTTCCCAATCAAAGGTAGGTTTGGCGAGTATTACTTCCGGAGCAGCCAGCGTCCAGGGATTTCGCATGGGAGCTATACACAGCACACTTTGCGGACCTATATATGCTGAATAGAGGAAATATAGTTTGCCTTTATGTGTAAAGATAGAACCATCCAGACCTGAATAGTGGGTATTTACTTTTCCTTTATCTGTCCAGGTGCCTTGAAGGGGATCTTTAGAACTATTTTCCAGCACAAATACATAACGGCTGCCGTCACCCGGATTTTTTGCATCGGTAGCCGTATAGTAAATATACCATTTTCCGCTTATATGATGAATTTCAGGTGCCCAGATGTCGCGGCTGTTAGGGCCAGTATCTGGCTTTTTCCATACGGTAACCGGCGAACTTTTAGCTATACTGGAAAGAGAACGGGATTTCCATATATCCAGGCGGTTGCCTCTGGTAACCATTAGGTAATAGGTGCCGTCGGTATGTTTGTATACCCAGGGATCCGGGCCTTCAGAAAGAATAGGATTGGTAAAGGTAGGTGTATCGGCACGTAAGCTGGACGCGGGCTGTTGATATAAGAGATAGATAAAAAAGGCTAGTAGTAAGTGGCACATGTTTCTTGCTAGTATATGTTGTTCAAATTTGCAGCAGGATTATCTGTTGAATGAAATTAAGCTAGGAGAGGAGTTACGCAAAGTTGGTGAATTGTCTTTGAGCTTGCAGAATCATCTCATACATGGAGTTAATCAAGCATTTTAGGGTTAAAGCGCCTAGCTTCTGTGATGTTTACTTAACCAAAAATAGCCTGCTAATTCACTTCATCATGGGACACATTCAGGACTTGGCCGGCTTGCGCACAACTACTGCCGCTAGAACTGCTCAACAAATAAGCAATATATTCCTCTGCTGGCGTTTTTGCTGTTTTTAACTACTTTACCCTTTTTGTGTAACGCCTATAACCATTACAAATAAGAATATATTTTCGTCACGAACCAAAGCCATAAGATGTTTTATTAAGTGTCCTTTACTGACTACTGGCTCTAGACAAATAGTATCATTTATTGACTGACTTTTTACTTGTTTAACTAACCCGGCCAATTCCCTTTCGGCGTCCTGCTTTAGAATTGGTGATATATCGCGCAAAGCATAGTATTACTTATGGGTAAGTGGTAGGCATGAAGTAAAATAGATTTGGTAGGTGTTTTCCGGGCAATGGTTAGCGCATATTCCAGTGCATAATAGGCGTTTGCAGAAAAATGGTGGGTACTATAATCTTTTTCAAAAGCAGAGTTTAGTGTCCACTATACATTCGTATACAAGCATATTAATGGAGTTTTCCATCAGTACTAACCATCTTTTGAAGATTGAAACACTACAGGATAAGTTGAAAGTAAACGAATGCTTGATCCATGATCTTTGGTTACTGCTCAGAGTAGATGTTCAGAGAATTTAAATAAGTCAGTCTTGTAAGACTTCATGGCATGGGCAAAGCTTTGTAACTAGCTAGTTAACTTTTGATTTGTGTCCCGGGAGAACTGATTATTTACCATATCATCTTTCTCCGAAAGGCTTTTCAAATACACCTCATGGGCATGAACCTCGTGTCTTCAATTGATCTAGTACTTCTCCCTAATAGTAATTAATCAGGTTTTGAAAAAGACTAATCCTTTGTTTATCCTCTGCAGAAATAGTCGTAATGGCTATTTTTCTACCAATTATGTCAATAAAGACAATTCAACTCTTCAGAAATGAACATCAGATAGCCATGTAGCAACATCTTTATGTAAGTCTTCCATGCTTACTTCAAGCAGAAAATGATGATTGGCAGGTGAAAGTTTTCATAAGTATAGAAATGATGACGGTTGGATTGAGTCTAACAATGACTTTAGCCTTAAGATAGATTTGAAGTTGCTAAAACACATGAGGTAGGTTAGTGCGAATGCCTGATGAATATTATGGTAAGCAAGATAGTTAGGTGTACGTTGACTAGTAATATCCAGAGCAATAAGTTTACTAGATGGTATTGTAATATACAAGCTCCTATAGTATCTTTATGTAAGCTAAAAACTACGGATTAGTAAATTTTATTGTTCATAGCATTCCTGTTAATTTTCATGAAGGGTCATTCAATTTTTCGTAGTGCTTACTGTATTTAGCCTATATAATGCATCAATGAATGAAATCCACATAGTAGCTAAAACATCCCGCCCATCAATCGAATACATCAAAACCGTAGGGATATGAGCTGTCTCTATAGTAGTCTGTAGTATATTATATTAGAAGCAGCAGCCATACCGAATAGTAAGATCAGTCCCATAGCTTGTTTTATTTTGATTTGCTTTTCCACTGCAATGCGATAGATCATCCTGTTGTATGATTGTTCTTCTTGTATAATCTAATGCTTTCCTGTTAAATAGTCCCCAATTATTTATAAATATTTTTTCAACTAAACAAACCTATTTATGAGACACTACCTACAGCTGAGAAGTAGTTCACGAAATGTGCTTCTTCCATTTTTACTATTAACACTATTTTTAACAGCTACTTTGCCTTTTCTCTATGGACAAGCGCCTGTGAAGCTTTGGGACAAAACGATTGGCGGAAATGCGGATGATCGGTTATACTCATTACAGCAAACGTCAGATGAAGGATATATTCTGGGTGGATATTCTGATTCTGGTGTAAGTGGAGATAAGAGTGAAAAGAGAAAAAGTGAGGAACACTATAGTGGTGGAAACTTCTGGGTAGTGAAGACAGATGCTTCCGGTAATAAACAATGGGATAAAACCTTTGGCGGGAAACGTATCCCAGGATATTCTGGTGACAATTATGGCGAATATATTAAGTCATTACAGCAGACATCGGATGGGGGCTATGTTTTGGGAGGAACAACATATTCTACCGCAGGCTTTGATAAAAGTGAAGTTTCAAGAGGTGATGCGGACTTCTGGGTAGTGAAGACAGATGCTTCTGGTAACAAACAATGGAATAAAACAATTGGGGGAAATCGTACTGATGTACTTAATGTTATAAAGCAAACAAAAGATGGGGGATATATTCTTAGCGGATATTCTAACTCCGAGGTAAGTGGAGATAAAAGTGAAGATTGGAGAAATGGTGTAGGCTGGATAGTGAAGTTAAGTGCTACCGGAGATAAAGAATGGGATAAAACTTATTTTGGAAATGGTAGATATATACAACAGACTACTGATGGCGGCTATATTGTGGATGGACTTTCTGCTCCTGCAATGGTATATCGCAGTAGTACATACTTTGTAATGAAGCTCAATGCGGTAGGCGAAAAAGAATGGGATAAAATTCTTTGGGGAGATTCATATTCAGATGCTGTATTGTTGCGTATACAACAGACCACCGATGGGGGCTATATCCTAGGCGGATATTCAAATTCAAACGCAGGCTTAGATAAGAGTGAAAATTCCAAAGGCGATTTTGATTATTGGGTAGTGAAGCTGGATAACTCTGGCAACAGACAGTGGGATAAAACAATTGGCGGCGATGGCAGGGATGTCTTACATGCTTTACAGCAGACAAGGGATGGTGGCTATATACTGGGCGGAAACTCTAACTCTAATGCCAGAGGGGATAAAAGTGAGAAAAAGACAGGTGAATGGGACTATTGGGCGGTGAAGCTGGATGCCTCTGGTAACAAACAATGGGATAAAACAATTGGGGGGAATTACGAAGATCAGTTGCATGATTTACAGCAGACAAAAGATGGCGGCTATATATTTGGTGGATATTCTAACTCCAATGCAGGGTTGGATAAAAGTGAGAATAGAAAAAATCAAGGATATTATGATAACGACTACTGTATAGTAAAATTATCAGCCGATGCAAGAGAGATTAAATCCCCAATAACGAGTTTAATACTAATAAATGCCGATATCGATTCCTATGTAGGGGAGTTAAAATCTGGAGATATAATAGATTTAGTAACCTTGGGTAATCCCTTGTTGAATGTGCGGGCCAATGCAGAAGTTAAACTTGATAGCGTCATATTTGAACTTAGTGGGAGCACTACTACTATACGGCATATAGAAAGGCATTTACCCTATGTATTGTATGGCGATGGCCTGAAAGCAGGTGCTATCGATTATTGGGGTGATTATTGGAAACCGGGGCAGTATACGCTGAAAGCTACTCCATACCTACAAGGCAAGGCAGATAATTCCTATAGTGTAAATTTTGAAATAACAGGGAACCTGCCGCCTGCGCTGCGGGTAAATTTTGGCAAAAGTCATACGCCTGCACCAAAAGGTTGGCAGACAGACTATGGCCTTGCTTTTGGAGAGAAAAATAGTTATAGCTATGGATGGAAACGCAGAGATAATGGCACTCCTGTAGATCTATCAGTTGGTGGTACCTTGCCAGGCAATGGCCGCTGGCGGCCCCTTCCCAAAGACTTACTGCTCTCTACGCTGATGCACATGCAAAGCGATGATGTACCTAACTTTAATGGTACCCCTGTGGAAAGCTATTGGGAACTAGCCCTAGAAAATGGAGACTATCAAGTAACCGTGTCAGTAGGGGATGGATCGGTTTGGATCACCCCGGAATCCCATTCTATCAATGTAGAAGGCGAAAAGGCAATCGATAATTTTGTTCCTCAGGGTACAGAAGGCAGCATCAGCCGCTTCAAGCAGGCTTCCATCAGAGTCAGTGTCAGGGATGGCCATTTGACAATTAATGCGGATGGTGGAGCTAACACCAAAATCAATTATGTCATCATTCAACCCTTATTCTCTACAGCAGCTATTGCAAGTGGTAAAGAAAATCTCCTCCTTCAGACAGACCAAGCACAGCCCACATCCTATCCCAATCCTTTTTCAGATAAGTTTAGTTTAGCAATGCATGGATGGCAAGGGAATGTATTTGTTGTCCTACAAGATTTGACGGGAAACGTGTATTATCGATGCGAGCAACAAATAGAATCCTCTCTTCTGCCTATAGATGTATCCTCTGTTGAGTTGAGAAAAGGCTTTTACTTGCTTACAATCATAGATGAGCATGGGAAGAGTAGCACCCTGAAGTTATTAAAAAATTAAGTTGCTTGAACAGTACTTGCAGATCACCCATAAGTCTTATAAAAACAAAAGGCCTTATAGCTTGTAAGGCCTTTTGTTTTTATTTGGTTGTTAAAACTACCGTCTTTGACTGTGGTGTTGTTGGAAGGCTTTGCCAGTGTAGTAACTTTGGGTATGGCAAAGTATCGGAAGTTATCTCAATGTATCTATTGCTGTAAATATCATATAGTCTGGACACCTAACTATCGGTTTCGCATTATGCGGGATGCCTTAGCCGATATATTGACCGTGAATGGTCAATTTAAAAGAAAGAATAAGACCATCTGTGCCTGGAAAGAGGTAGAAATGTGGATCGAGTTTGATCCACTGAGTTAAATGTAAGGGCAGTGCATGTGCAGATTGAGCGTGTCTGCTCAATTAGTTTGTTCCATACCTTCCAAAATAAGTGTGTCTGACTTTATGGGGATCCTGAAAGGAAAAACAGCGATAAGTATGTTTAAAAATTTTCAGAATTAAAAAAGCAAACTACTGGGGCAATCACTTTTAGTCCAGAGGCTATTTTGTAAGCACGAATGGATCATTCTCGGTCCATAGGTATGGATGAAAATAAGATAAAAAGATATAGCAATTACCAAGAGGAGCAGGACAGAAAAGAGGAGGTCGATAGTACAAACTTTACCTTGTTTTGAATCTCCCCCCCTTTGGGTGTTTTATCCATACAAAGCCACCACCAAAGGTGGTGGTAGTTTACTTCTGATTCATAAAACGACCATCTCCACCTCTTTCAAATTTATAATAAATATATTGCTAAATATACTACCTGGTTTGAATGGGTTGGGCAACCTCTTTATTGGGTGATATTATCAGTAACCTATTGTGTATCTCTGGTTTCAGCTAACCTTTTAGCCCTTTATTTTCAGCGACTCAATCAGCCCGTCTTTGAGTTCAAGATGGTAATTCAAGACAAGTGGACTTCCGGGAAATGAGCCTGAGATTTCTGCTGACAACACACCACTGGTAGCTGTTCCGGTATATCCGATGGGTTTCATTACTGTTTTAAACGTTTGGTTTGCCTGAGCTATCCACTCTTGTATTTCCTTTTTTCCATGGTGGTTTTTTCCCTCGTCATACACCAGGGCTGTTTCTGAGAAACAATTCGCATAGGCAATACTGTCCTGGTTGTTTTGGGCTTTTACTAACTCGGCAATTACTTTCGGTACATTCATGGCGTTAGGGTTTATGAATATCAAATAGTGGGGATGGTTCCTCCGTCAATAATGTATTCTGTTCCTGTTAAATAATTGGCTCTTGGTGAAACAAGAAAACCAACTAATTCAGCTACTTCTTCAGGTTCGGCAGGTCTACCATAAGGTATTCCACCCAAGGCATCCACAACACTTTGTTGAGCCTCCTCCATAGAAATATTTGAATTCTTAGCGATCGTTTCCAAAAACTGTTTGACATTTTCCGTCCTGATCCATCCTGGCGAAACAGTTAGCACGCGAACACCTTTTGGGGTAACTTCATTGGATAAGCTTTTACTATAATTGATCAATCCAGCTTTTGCAGCCGCATAAGGCAAAGTAGATTCAAATAAGGGTAGTTTGCCTTGAATGGAAGCGATGTGAATAATAACGCCACTTTTTCGATCGATCATTTGTGGTAAAAATCCTCTGTCAAGCCTGACAGGAGCAAGCAAATTAGCTTGTAGGGTTGATTCCCAATCTTGATCGGTTAAGACGCTAAAACCACCAGCGGGTGTTACTGAAGAACCAAGGTTGTTGACAAGAATGTCTAGCCTCCCATAAGTGAATAGCACTTCGCTAACTACTTTTTGTGTTCCTTCTGCCTTACTTAAATCAGAAGGAATGAAATGCAATTGGCTGTTTTCTTGTTCCGGTGCGTTTCTTGCAGTAATAATAACGGTTGCACCAGCTTTCAATAGCCTTTCTGCAATGGCTTTTCCGGCTCCTTTTGTCCCTCCTGTTACTAAGGCAATCTTGTCTGATAACTCATTGTTGAAATTAAACTGCTCCATTGTATTGTCCCACTTTTAAGAATTAATTATAGGGCAAAATTGGGGTATAAAAGAAGTTGAGACAAGTACGGCGTTACGAATCGCATAGGGATAAATTTGTCCCATATTGACTCTTTTGGACTATCAGAATACTTTTGTTATATGTATGAAAGAAAAATACCTGTGAGCCTCCATTGCGGGCTCGACCTGATTGGCGAAGTGCTGTATGGCAAATGGAAAATCCGCCTGCTGTGGTTCATCCATGAGGGATATAAACGCCCTAGCCAGTTGCAACGCAAAATTCCCGATGCTTCCCGCCGGGTGCTGAATGTACAGCTCAACGAACTGGAAGCGCATGAACTAATTACAAAAGTCATTTATCCGGTTGTTCCGCCGAAAGTAGAATACAGCCTGACTGAATTTGGCAAAACCTTAATTCCGGTTATTGACGCTTTGGGACAATGGGGCGATGAGCACCAACAGCGGTTACGTACTGTTATTCTGAAAAGAGAAGCGCATGTGTCAAGCCAGTAGGTTTTATGGTATGAGCTGAGCTAGCTACTAAGCCGAATAGATTGCCTGGTATAGGGTTCCCCAATGGAATACACCTTAATGGGCGCTTTCACTCCGGCTAGTCTGATTTCTCTTACTTCGGAGTGGCTTTTGTAGGAAGATAACAGGATTACCTCCTCAGAGACCACAAACGAATTATTAAGCGTTTTGGTGCTGTTCTGAATGCGGGAAGCAATATTTACGGCCAGTCCCATGGCAGTTTTTCTTGTAGAGCCTCCGTAGTTTACCTCACCTACAATCACCTTCCCGCAATGTATTCCGATTCCAATCTCGAATTCTTTCAGAAAAAGCTTACCATAGGTTTGGTTGAGTGTTTTCAACTCGGCAAGAATTTCAAATCCTGCTGCTATAGCTGCATCGGCCGCTTTTTTCAGAGAATAACCATCGCCAAAAATAGCATATAGCTCATCTCCTGCTGTTTCAAGAATCTGCCCCTGGTGCTTGCTTAGTACCGTGTAAAATAGCTCAAACAGTTTGCGTACCAGGTAGATCACATCAAAAGGCAGATACGACTCTACAAAGGGCGTAAAATCCCGGATATCAAGAAAAAACAACACCAGCTGCTTTTCTTCTCCAAGTGGCTTTAGTTTAAAATGGCCGGGACGTTGTTCAATGGGTTTCAGAAAAGCGGCTATTTCCGACGCTGATTTTACCATCCGCTCTACTTTCACTGGCCCATCCTCCAGCTTTGCCTGGCAAGCCAGCCTGACCGTGGAGGGAAGTTTGAGAACCGAAGTTAAGCGGGCTTCTCTTTTATTGGGCGGGCTTATAAATTCTTCGCCTTCCAGAATCAGTACCCGGCAGGTAGAACATTTTGCTTTGCCGCCGCATGCATGAAAGTGAGGGATTCCTGCCTGCAGTGCTGCTTCCAGTATGGTCTGGTCTTTATTAATGGGAATAGTCTTTTCCTGAAAAAACTCAATTTGCATAGCTCTTGTCAACTTTCCTGTTTTGCTGTTTTTTAACTCGCTGCGAAGCACTTACAAAACAACGTATAATAATACTGGTCTTATGGGTCTGAAAAGATTGTTCCTGCCAAATCCGGTAGTATTGTTTAATGTAAATATATAAAGATAAGGGCCGGTAAGTGATACAAGCCCTTACCTGTTTCTAAAAATCCGGTAGATTTTCCGGCTCATTCTACCGCCGGTTTCCATCTCTTCTACCTTGTTTCAATACGGGAATCAAGCCATTACATAGCCTGATAGGCCCCTTCTGTCCGCAAGGATTTTAATGCCGCAGACCAGGCAATCACCTGATCAAGCATAGTGGTGAGTTGCTTTTCATGATCGGTAGTTGGTTTAAAAACAGTATAGCCTTCAAAATCTGTAAACAGTGACAATGCTACTTGTGCCCGCACATCCGCCACACTAAGTTCACCCATAATCAGCCGTAAATGTTCAACGGCCCTTGTTCCATTGGCTGAGCCGCCATAGCTTATAAAGCCAGCGGCTTTGTTTCCCCATTCATAATACAAATAATCAATGGCATTTTTGAGTGCTCCCGATGTACTGTGGTTATACTCAGGCGTTACAAATACATACCCATCAAAAGTGGCAATTTTTTCGGACCACCGTTTCGTATGTGCATGCGTGTACTTGTTCCAGAAGGGCGACAAAGGCTCATCATAAAGCGGCAGATCGTAGCCGGCTATATCCACCAGTTCAAATTCGGCATCGTTGCGTGCTGCTGCTTTTTCAAAGGCCCACTGGGCCACTTGTTCGTTCACCCGGCCCGGGCGAGTGCTTCCTATAATAATTGCTATTTCAAGCATACTTTTTTGGTTGTTTAATTGATTGATCTGTTTTGCTTTTTTCTCTACCTAACCTTTGGCTAACCCATACTTATCCTTGCTAGTATGGGTAGTTTCTATCAGGTGTACTTTCACAGGAATGGATAATGCCTATGATCAGCTTACTATCCATGCACCGGAAATTGGCTGTTGTTATCTGTGTTCAAAATTAGCTATCTTTGCTATACAAAAGGTAGTACTATACAAAAGGATAGCACTAACCTTTACGTAACCTTATAAACTCAAGCATAAATGAAGATGGAGGAAGTAGATCAACCCAACAATAGGGAATGTTGCAGAAGTCTGCCAGCCATTGAAGATGCCCTGTATGTAATTGGCGGTAAGTGGAAGCTGAAGATCACCCTGGTGCTTCTGGAGGGCAACAAGCGCTTTAATGAACTTCAACGCACCTTAAAAGATATTTCACCGAGAGTACTTTCCCATGAGTTAAAAGAACTTGAGCTGAATGGATTTGTAAAAAGAAATGTGTATGCAACGGCAACGCCTGTAATAGTGGAATACGAAGCAACCGAATACAGCCGGACCCTCACCAAAGTATTAGATGCCTTAGCCGAATGGGGTACTATGCACAAGCAAAAAATTAAAGAAGCTCCACTGCCAGCGTAATGCTTTTACCTCAACACAGGAAAGTGAAAGGCATACACCTAATCCTGTTTAGCAGATTTCATAGCAGGCTCATTGCCGGCATCTGTTGATGCTGCAAACTTTAACAGGAAAACAGCTAATGAAATGTAAGCTATACTTTATTTGTGCCAAGATATTTTGTCCGGAAACCTGATGGGGATTCTCCGGTCTTTATCTGGAACTGCCGGCTGAAATAGGCTGGGTCTTCGTATCCCAACTCATGTGCAATTTCTTTGGCTGTCAGGGAGGTGTGTACAAGCAGTCGTTTTGCTTCCAGGATGATGCGGTTTTTAATCACTTCATTGGGCTGAGGTAAGTTCAGCCGTTTAAATTTATGGGTAACTGTTTTTGCAGCCATGGCCAGAACATCTGCATAATCGGCAACGGTATGTTTTTCCTTATAATGTGCATCTACCAAACGGGTAAACTTTCTAAAAAACTCCAGATCATTGTTTTGGCTTACTATGTTCTTTTGCAGGTGTTGTTTCTTCCACAAGCGGGTGGCTTTAATGAGTAGTTGCTTGAGGTAAGTGCGGATCATTTCTTCCAGGGAAGGGTCCTGCAGTGCAAATTCTTCTTCCATTTGGCGGAACAGGTAATTAATAAAGCTTTCTTCCACTTTGCTGACGCTAACTAATGGCATATTGTGGATGTTGTTATACAGCAAGCCATCGCAAGCTACTTCCTGGTCGTGTATCTGAATGCAATAAAAATCGCGGTTGTAAAAGATCAGGTATCCCTTTTCTATACCCACAGTTTCAATAGTAAGAAATTGATTGGGTGCTACAAAGAACAAAGAAGATTCACCGGTAACATATACATCAAAATCTACAGTTAATTTATATCCTTTGGGCAGATATAATACTTTGATGTATGGCTTGTAAATGTCACTATTGATGGTATCTACACTGTGTTCATCTATATTAACTAACCCAAACCTTTTCAAAATACTCTCAAATACATTTTGCTTATTCATCGTCCATCGAAATTTATCTGAAAATATAGAAAATTCGGAAGTTTAGTAGCAAATGTAACCGTTGCAGAATGCGATGATCCCGCAACGGTTTGACTGAATTTACTTTTTAGCGAAAGTTTCTAACTCGGTATTGAATTTCTCCATTTCTTCAATGAAGAGCGCATGACCGCTGTTTTCAAACTTTACGATGTAGGAATTTTTTATTCCCTTGTGCAGTTGCTCGGCAAAAACAAAATCACATAGCTTGTCTTTTACTCCGTGAAAAATGGCTGTGGGTATATTGATCTTTGAAAGCTGGGGACGTAAATCAAGCCCGGCAAGCGCCTGTATCGACTGTGAAGCTGCATAAGGAGAGGCTTCCATATTGATGTTCTTTAACCATTCGGACATTCCTTTTGAAAGGCCATTCTCTGTAGCAGCAAAGGCTTTGTCAAAATTATCCATCACCTGTGGCCGGTCTGTTCTGGTGAGTTGAACGAAAGAGGCAGCGCCTTCTTGTGGTAATCCGTAGGGGAAACCAGGGCGTTGTACCCATGAGGGAGCGGCAGCGGCAAACAAGGCTAATTTACTTATATGCGCAGCGTTGTATTTGGTTATATAATGAATAACCACTGCGCCGCCCATAGAGAATCCGCCCAGGAGGGCATCTTTAATCTGTAATTGGTCTAAAACCACTTTTATGTCATCAGAAAAAACATCAAAATCGTACCGGCCGTAAGGTTTATCGGATTTGCCAAAACCTCTGAGCGTAATACCGATCACCCGGAAGCCTTTTTGTACCAGGTACTGGTATTGGTACTCATACATGGCATCACTCAATGGCCATCCATGAATAAGCACAATGGGTTGGCCTTCTCCAAGATCGGTTACATGCAGGCGTACGTTTTTTTCTACTTCAATGAATTCCTGTCTACCTGCCGAAGCTGGTACTCTTTTCCCTTGAGCTGAAATGGAAGAATGGAAAATAAGGGTAAATAAAAAAGCGAGTGTTAAAATACGTGTTTTCATGGTGTTGTTTTTTAAGGTAGATAAATTCGTTAGTAGTATATTGCTGTAATTATTTTGATAGGACAAAGATAGAGCGCAGGACAGGGCAAAGAAATGGACAAATAGAGAGGAATCTTGTACATTTTTCCCCAAACTTCCAAAAGCGAGGTTGCAGGCAGGTATATTTACCTCAGGATAGAATTCTACAGAACAGAGGAGTTCGTTTCTAAAACGAGATAGTCGAATAATGAAGGCGATGTTATTACACCAATCATTGCTTGAAGTTTTGCAGAAAAGGCAGATAAGCTGTTTCGAATCAGGGATAAATGTAGTAACAGTGATACCAGCATTCCATAGCTATTGGATTTCCTCGACATCAGCTTATTTTTAAGATAACCCTTATATCATCTTCCCGTTAAGCATAGAACAGGACCTTGCAGCTCAAAAAATCTTCCATTCAGGAACATGTTAGGTAAGTGTATTTTATAGCTATTCAAAAGAAGGAGGTAATTGAACTACCTCTTTTCTACACTCTTACAATGAAAAAGTAGGCAAGAGGGAAAAATGGAATATAAATTCTTCCTCCTGCGCCTTACTTTACATAAGGGCCAATTCCTACATTTGTGCATACTACTTGTGAAACGAACCCACATATAATATGCAGCGTACTGATTCTTAGTGGGTAAAAAATAAAATCATTAATAAAAGGAAAACACATGACTAAAATGCGAATATTTTTTACAGGAGGATCGGGAAAAGCAGGAAAGCACGTGGTACCCTACCTTCTCGGCCAAGGGCATAGAGTGATGAATGTAGATCTGGTGCCTTTAGATTACCCGGGGGTGGATAATCTGATAGCTGACATTACCGATTCCGGACAAATGTTTAATGCCATGCGTTCGTATGCCGGATTAGATGAGCTGGAAGCAGGTACTGGGACACCAAAATTTGATGCTGTCGTACACTTTGCTGCTGTGCCCAGAATCTTGATCAAACCCGATAACGAAACGTTTCGGGTCAACACCATAGGTACCTATAATGTAATTGAAGCAGCGGTTAAGCTGGGCATTAAGAAAATTATTATTGCTTCCTCAGAGACCACCTACGGTATCTGTTTTTCAGATGGACAAACCAACCCTCATGTGCTGCCTCTGGAGGAAGACTACGATGTTGATCCCATGGATAGCTATGGTTTGTCTAAGGTGGTTAATGAGCAAACGGCACGCAGTTTCCAACGCAGGTCAGGAGTTGACATCTATGCCCTTCGTATCGGGAATGTGATTGAGCCGCACGAATACACCCAGCTGTTTCCTCATTATTTGAAAAACCCAGAGGTGCGCCGCAGGAATGCCTTCTGTTATATTGATGCGCGTGACCTGGGACAGATTGTAGATTTATGTTTGAAAAAAGATGGCCTTGGGTATCAGATTTTCAATGCCGGCAATGATCACAATGGTGCCATTATTCCTAGTAAAGAACTGGCTCAACAGTTTTTTCCGGGTGTACCTATTACGCGTGAATTGGGGGAACATGAAGCCTTGTTTTCAAACCGCAAAATCCGTGAAGTACTCGGCTTCAGAGAACAACATAACTGGAGGAAATATTTGAAGATGGACTAATGGCTAGTTTGGCAAGCTTACCCACATATCTACTTCATTTGTCCCTATAAATTTACGCTTTAATGGTGTAAAAAAACATCTGACACAAGTCATAGAATAAATATAGTTGGTGAACTGAAGAGGAACGGATGCGGCCTATCCCAACATTTGAACAGGAAATTTAGAACTAGTAACAAAAAAAGACAGAAAATTAAGCTTAAAGACTGCCGGGCTTTCATACTGATGAGCCAATGAAGTTGACTTTCTAAATACATTTTAACTTGAATATGGGAGTTAAAATAAAATGACTCTCGGTTTTTTACACCAAGTTATTAATTGGTGTTCTTAGCTACTCATGGCAAGATTGACACAATTAATTACAAGAAAAAGGTATTTGCTCTCCACTATGATTATAAAAGGTATTAAGGTCTTTCCAAATTTTTCCAGAAAGAAGGTCATTAATATAGGTTACATCCTTGCCCATTCGTTGCTGATCTGTTTTGATATTCTCTAACTTTTGAGTGAGTTTTTTATGGTCATAATTTTTGATTACCTCTATGCTAAACTGTCCTTGATAAATGGATAGATGTAAAAAATAGTCATTTACTTTTTTATTTTGATATTGGGTAAACACTACATCAATTACATCTACATAATCATCTATACATAAATGCTGTAAGGCATAGAATGCTATTGATTTCTCATTAAAGCTGGATTTATCGTCTTTAATAATTTTCAGAAGATGAGGTTTATATGTACATGGATTTATTAATAGATTTTCAAACCTACTATCTTCCCTCAGATTAATAGGAAATTCAATGGGAGTATCATTGTATTTAGTACTAATAGCATGAACTATGTTAACGACATCTTGATAAGATGTAACTGGATCATCTATTGAAGCACAGATATCACGTTTATTTTTGCATCCCCAACTATAGATAAGTAGTAGAAAAATAATCAATACCCTATCAATCATATATACAATTCCTGACATTAGCTTAATTCATTCTAAGTATGGGGACAATAATAAGTTAACGTGAACTATGGATTAGTAAAAGCATAAAGGGCTCAAAATGAATTA
>NZ_JAUKPO010000030.1 GCF_030503435.1 Rhodocytophaga aerolata | reverse complement strand
GCGTAGCTTTTTGAGCTGTCACTGTGCCATCCACAGGAACACTAAAGGTCAGGCTAGAGGGAGTAAAGGTTAATGTGTTAGTCCCTGAAGTGAAAGCTTCTAGTTTAAAATTCTCGAAAGAATAGACCGGTGGAGTAGCAAGTGTTGTATTTACATCCCCTGCATTGCGGTGTGAGGTATAAATGCCTGCAAAAGAAATATTTGCCACAGAGCCAAGCGTTTTACCGGCTATCAGCGCTGGTATAGCAAAGCCAAACCCGGCACCACCCATCTGTACCTCTACCCCTGCTCCAACAGTGTAAAACCCTTGAATGGTACCTGTTGTAGGATCTAGAAGCAAACGCAGTTTTACAGCACTTGTGGCAATAGCGGCAATGGCTGTGGTAATCTGCTGGTCG
This sequence comes from Rhodocytophaga aerolata, assembly GCF_030503435.1. Classification (GTDB taxonomy): domain Bacteria; phylum Bacteroidota; class Bacteroidia; order Cytophagales; family 172606-1; genus Rhodocytophaga; species Rhodocytophaga aerolata. The sequence goes on along the minus strand of NZ_JAUKPO010000030.1, from coordinate 91,334 downwards.
GGATTAGGAGAGGCCGTACTGGACAACCCATTCACTTCCCGGCGAAACTCTATTTTCCCATCCACGGCTACTAACTTTACAAAATTATCTTCATCGAGTCCATACCATAAGCCTGCTTGCTGTCCGGTAGTTGTTCCCATCACCGGATTAACAAGCGTTGTTTCTATAGTCAGTTTTTGGGCAGAAGCATTGACACCTACCCCCAGGGCATTGATCTGTGAGTTGGTGCGGACACTTTGCGTAGCGCTTGTGCCAGGTGTGCGGAAGGCCAGGCCGCGGTTAGAGGTTAGTTTTAACTGGCCTCCTGCTACTTCCAGCCTGGAAGGTTCATAGCCTGGGATAGTGCTGTTAAATACAGGACCATCTACTGCTAAGCGGGCAGAAGGGGCATCCACCATGGTAAAGCCGGTGCCCAGGTTGTTTTTATCTAACAGGCCGCCTGCGTTAGTGTTAAACTCCAGCACAAACGGGGAGGCAAGGGAAACCACTACCTGTGGACAAGGCAATGTACTAATGGGTGAACAAGTATTTGTATTTGTATTCTCAGGAACCGGAACCCCTTTAAAGGTAATATTGGTAGAACCTCCACTATAATACAAATTACCTCCTATAAAGGCGGCTACTCCCGAAGACCGGACTGCCGGCATTGGGGTTAGGTTTTGCCATGTATTAGTAGCAGGTGTATAGGCTGATACCATATCGGTCCGGCCTGTACTATGTACTGTTTCGCCTCCTAAAACAATAATACGTTTTCCGGCTACAACAACCGATGAGGTGATATGACCACGGCCATTGGTACCGGTGGGAGTTGGCAGATTTGCCCGTTGTGTCCAGGTATTGGTAGCCGGATCATACATATGTACCAGTGTCCTGGTAGTTAAATTGGAATCATGCCCGTTCTGACCGCCTATAAAGTAAATTTTACCTTCAAAAACGGTAGAACCCGCATGTTGACGCGGGTTAGGTAAAGGAGCTAAGGTTTGCCAGCCTGCCGCCAGATTATCTAAATCCAGTACATAGTGGCTTGCTAAATCTTCCGTCCGTGCTACATTGGTTCCGCCTATGTGGTGTAGCTTACCATTCACATACTCCATTTGCCCAGCAGAAATATCCACCGGAAGATCAGGAAGCCTAGTATAGGTATTAGAACCTACCGTATATTTCCATACTTGTTTGGTGCCAAAAATCTGCCCGGTACCACTGGCATTTGAAGTATATCCTCCAGCAAAATAAATATCTGTACCATCATTTGTGATACCAGCATGTGTTACTCCTCCATAAGTTTTACCGTCTGAGCCTATGCCATTGGGTAAATAAGGCAGATTAGCAATACTTGTCCATTGGTTGGCTACCGGATCGAATTGATATGAGCGGCTGGTAGGAGTAAAAGTTGATTTCTGACTGTCGAAGCCACCAAAAGTATAAAGTTTCCCATTCACCACTTCCCCTTGCTGTTCACTTACTGAATACTGCTGACTAGCTACTGTTGTCCAGTTGATAGCTGAAAAATCTTCTACCAGTATGCCAGGAACAATAGTTAATAATACGGTTGCCTGTGCTGTTAACCCTTGTGGGTCTGTAACCTTTACTACAATTGAGTAGGCAGATTTTGTATGGTAATTAAGTCGTTTGTTTACAGTCAGGGCGCCGGTAGATGAGTTTATGGCAAAGGCGCCATTCGTATTACCTGATACAATACTATACACCAATGCATCGCCATCCGGGTCTGTAGCTGTAACAATACCAGTGCCCGCCGGCGTACCCAAGCTTACATTATCGGGCAGGGTGGCTGTAAAAGAAGAGGAACCAAATACAGGTGATGTAGCAGAAGAGCCAAACACAGGCGCCCGGTTGGAAGCATGTGTAGTAAAATTCCAGTTATTTTCTGTAGTCCCATCAAAAAAATTATTGGCTGCATCCCTGAAAGCTGTAGCAGGTACAACTACTCCGATTGTAGTAGAATAGGGAAAGTCAGCCGGATTGATGATTACCTTGTTTCCATTGACGATAGATACCAGGTTGCTTCCTACATCAATTGTTTGTGAGTTGCTACCATATTTTAAAATAATCTGGCCGCTACCTTTAAACACTGGTTCATCAAATTCCAGTTCCAGATTTGAAGATATACTGACATTAGTTGATGCAATAGATGGGGTCAGGAAGGCTATTGGCTTACTTACATCAGCGACCGGCATTAGCCAAGATCCTTTCAGCCCAGGCATGCCGGAACTGGAGGTTGCAAAGCTGTTGTTAGCTAGCATCAGTTGTTTTGCTCCATAAAGCATACCTACTGTCATAAGTATAATCTTTGCGTAGTAAAACCATAGGCTTTCCGTCAGGTCTTGTAAGCGTAGGTAACTATTCTTTTTCATTAGTGATATAGAAAAAAGTTGGCTCAATTCTTTGGTTGTTTTGGATATTGGCGATTAAATTCAGATACGTATGCAAATAAATCGTTTGTATTTTGATGCGTTATCTGGGTTGATACGTGTTAATTAAAAATATCCTGCCTGAGATGGAAGGATGTAATGCAAAAGGTTTAACAAAGAATAGATGAGTGTGCATGGAAAGTTTTTAATGCCCTGAGAACAAATAATATTTAGCATTTAATTATTTTATCTATATACATTATTCAGTCATGCAATAGGCATAAATTCATTGAACTGATTTAAACATTTGCTTTGGCTATCATTTTAGTATAAGCGCAGCAATATCTTTTGCTACCATCGCATGTAACCAGCTAAATGCTCAATAAACAATAGAGGAATCTTTGATATGTGAAGTAATCCTTATGTCATATAATTTAAAGTAATTGAATAAATTCGCTAAATAGGTAAAAAACAATATTACACGAATAAGTTAAAAATACAAAGGTAGTTTTCTGTATTTTTTTTACCTGGATGTTTTAAGCTTTTATAAAACCTGCAAAATCTTACCTGTTTATAGCATTCTTATCTACGACAAAAATGGTACCTGAGTCTATAAGACCTACGCTAATTTTCGACAAAACTTTGTTTTTTTGCGATTAAACCTATCATTCTATCTAAATTTATCTATGTATACGCTTAGGCCTTAACTAGTAAACATCCTATAAATAAATACGCATACCACACTTTCTTGCATTTTTCTTACATACAAAGATTACTATTTTCAAAGTAAATTAAAATACCTATTTCCAGGTATTTTATACAAAAAAGGGTCATCATATTTTATTGAATTTTTACCAGATTTGATGTAAGAGAACCTTTACTATTTTGTTTCCTCAAAAGGGATTCTATAGACCAAAAACACTGTTAGTCCTCAGTTAACGCAACCAAGATTGCGCTTGATTCAGCAGCAATTTTAAGCTTGTTTCACTTCAGAGCTTTTGAGGCATATGAAGATCCCCGGTGCTTTCTTTTCCACTCACTTAATATAGAATTTTAGAAATAACACAAAGCACTCAGCAGGGAAATTAAATTAAAGCGGTAATACCTGCCAGAACAAGTGGTCGGGCAATTGTCACGCTGGTTTTTATCTATACCTTATCCAAAATACATGGCAGGGCTCCAGACAAGGGGTACTCGATGGCCCTGTAGTTTGACTAACATATAGCTGGTGATGTTGCTTAAGGTTATTTTCTTCTGATGATCATGAAGTATTTCTTTCATTTTTATCGGGGCAGGAAACTTATGGTTAGCTGATACAGAGCTGAAAGAATTATGTATATTTGACATTTCAGGTACATATACAATCAGTATTATATTCTTTTCACCAAAACCCATATCTGTGTAATGAATTCCCGTCGTAACTTTTTACAAAAAATTACTGCTTCCGCCCTGGCATGGCCTTTACTTAGTTCTGCTACGCAGGCGTCTTCTATTAATGCTTATAACCGGACATACCAAAGTCAACCTTTGCGTGTAGCTATTATGGGCCTGGGAAGTTATGGAACAAGGGTAGCTGAAGCCATGCAAACCTGTAAAATGGCTAAATTAACCGGTGTTATCAGCGGCACTCCTTCCAAAATAAAAGACTGGCAGAGCAAATATAATATCCCTGAAAAAAACTGCTACAATTACGAGAATTTCGACCGTATTAAGGATAATCCGGACATTGATGCCGTGTATATTATTACGCCAAACGCGCTTCACCACCCGCAAACACTGCGCGTAGCCAAAGCTGGCAAACACGTGATCTGTGAAAAACCAATGGCTATAAATGCCAAAGAAGGCAAGGAGATGGTAGATGCCTGCAAAAATGCCAAGGTACACCTGCTGATTGGGTACCGCATGCACTTTGAGCCAAAGACTTTAGAAATTGTGCGGATGAGAAAAGCTGGAGAAATGGGTAAAATCTTATTTTTTGAAGGTTTATCCGGCTTCAAAATCGGAGATCCTAACCAGTGGCGATTAAATCCAAAGCTTTCTGGTGGGGGAGCAATGATGGATATTGGCATTTATTCTATTAATGGAGCCCGCTATATGATAGGCGAAGACCCTATATGGGTAACTGCTCAGGAAACAAAAAACAACCGGGAGAAATTTAAAGACGGGATAGACGAAACTATACAGTTTCAACTAGGTTTCCCTAGTGGAGCCGTAGCTTCCTGTTTATCTACCTATAGTATGAACAACCTGGATAGCTTTTTTCTTAATGGCGACAACGGCTATGCCAAACTGCAACCGGCCACCGGCTATGGGCCTATTCAGGGGCGTACCCACAAAGGTGAACTCACCCAGCCGCACGTTACTCACCAGACACTTCAGATGGATGAGATGGCAGCTATTATTTTGCAAGGCAAAAAACCAGAGGTTCCGGTAAATGGCGAAGAAGGCGTAAAAGACATGCAGATCATTGATGCCATTTTCCAGGCAGTAAAGACAGGAAAAAAAGTAGACCTAAAAGTGTAAACCTATGTGTGTATTGGAATTCGTATAGGTAGGCACAAACGCAAGCAATACCGTATATCCTGTCTGGCAGCTTTACTAGTAAAGGCTTACCAGGCAGGATATTTCTTTTATACTTTACCGCCAGGGCACACAATCCAAGAAGTGCAGCACTACCTTTGAAAACAACATAGGTTTAACAGTTTCAAACGGTTCAGCCTGTAACAGCAGCACCTTCTATCGTATTAGAATTCGATTAGAAAAACAAGTTTAGTAAACATCGCCAGGGTTCATGCGTTATGTTATAAAACCATATACTTCCAAATGAACCAGTTTGCTACCCAGCTTCCTCCTCAAATATATAGTGTAGTACCAGCCATATTGCCACCCGATCAGCTATTTGGGCCCTTGTTTCACGATGCGCAGATGCGCCATGTTTTTGAAGACTCTATTACCTTTGCCGACTGTTATCCCAGACGTGCTCCGGAAGAAATACTGAGTTTATACGAAATAGAAAAACACAGGAAAGATTTCCGGCTCAAGGATTTTGTACATGCCTATTTCCACGTACCTGAACCAGTTAAAATTGATCATAAAAGTGACCGTTCTTTAGCTACTGCCGATCATTTACATCAGCTATGGCCATTATTAGTTCAACAATCGGAAACTAACTGTTCGCTGCTTCCTCTACCTGAGCCATATATCGTACCTGGAGGCCGCTTCCGGGGCTTATATTACTGGGATAGTTATTTCACTATGCTGGGGCTGAGAGTCTCGGGTAATTACGAACTGATTCGGCAGATGGTGAAAAATTTTGCGTACCTGATAGATGCTTACGGTCATATACCCAACGCTAACCGCAGCTACTACCTTACACGTTCTCAGCCTCCCTTCTTTGCTTTAATGGTGCAACTCCTGGCAGACATTGATGGCCCGCAGGTGCTGCAACAGTATCTGCCGCATATGCAAAAAGAATACAATTATTGGATGGATGGCTATTTCCGGCTCAACGACCATGAATCTTCTTTCCGGCGGGTAGTGATGCTACCTGACGGCAGTATTCTCAACCGCTATTGGGATGATCTGCCCGCTCCACGCCCTGAATCTTACCGGGAAGATGTAGAACTGGCCCATAAAGCTGCACCATACGGCGTTTCCCCAGGTTCGCTCTACCGGCATATCCGGGCTGCCTGCGAATCGGGATGGGATTTTAGTTGCCGCTGGTTGGGAGATGAAAAAAATTTAGCAACTATCCATACAACTGATATTATTCCAGTAGACTTAAACTGTTTGCTCTACTACCTGGAGATGACTTTATCAACAGCTTATACCCAAAGTTCTTTTGAAGAGCCAGGAGAATATTTTAAAAACAAAGCAGACCGCAGACGCAAAGCTATGCAAACGTATTTCTGGGACACTAGCCGTTGTTTTTTTATGGATTATAATGCAGCGCTGCATAAGCCAACCAGTGTATGGTCGCTGGCTGGTGTGTTTCCTTTGTTTTTTGGGATAGCTACCCCGGAACAAGCCGGGCAAGTGCAAACGCATCTGGAGAAAAGCTTTTTAAAATCAGGAGGCTTAGTCTCAAGCCTTCAGGAAAGTGGCCAACAATGGGACTCCCCCAATGGCTGGGCACCTATGCAGTGGATTGCCCATCAAGGTTTGTTGCGCTATAACTTTTCGGCATTAGCTGCACAGGTTAGGCAACGGTGGATGTCTCTCAACGACCAGGTTTTCCGCGACACTGGCAAGATGATGGAAAAATACAATGTAGTAGATACTAGTATACCAGCTGGTGGAGGTGAATACCCTAATCAGGACGGTTTCGGTTGGACTAACGGCGTATATTTATGTTTACAAACTCATGAAAGGCACTTACATTAAAAATTGCCAATAGTTTATTCATAATATTTTAAAGAAAACCTAAACCTATGCTTCAAGCCCTCTAGGGGACTTTGCATACAATCGTATGGGCGGTTTCACAGAATAAGCAATCCATCAGGAATTTTTAGCATACCTACATCCGGGCAATTCCACTAACAGGAAAATTTATAATCTGGCGCAAGAGACCTGCTAAAGGTATTTCTAGTACTACTAATAGCCTCATTAAGGACAGAAATAGACTTTGGGATAAGGGCAACAACCAGTTACGCTAAAGAGGCACTTTTACAAATTTATATTCTTACAAGTAAAGTTAGAATAGCCAGACAATACGCAGATAATAAGTATGTATTAACAGCGAAAATCTTACATAAACTAAGGATCGGAACAGTGTTTATTGTCTAATAATATCGGCTGTATAATTTGGCAATGCATAAAAAATTTACTTACTTTTGAGATTGTTGTTTATAGCAATGAGAGCAAACACATTCCGCATACTTGTCTTCTTCCTGGTATTTTTTCAGGCAGCAGCCATTTATTATAGGACAATACTGCCCCATGCTGATAACATCTATCCAGCAGCTGCACTGCATCCATCAACTGAGCTATCTTCTTTGGCCCAGGAATTTTCGCCCAATGATGCACTTGCCCCTGATCATTTACAAGACGTATTATATAGCCCTGAAAAGCTTTTACTTTCTGATGCATGGCTTTCGCCTGTTCCTACTTTTCAGTTTGGGTTTATTATTTTTCCGGCTTTTTTTCTGTTTGTCCTTTTTTCCCTTTTCAATGGAAACAAAGGTAAGGAACGTCCCTTCTTTTTTACCAACTCTTATTTCCACACCCTCTTTTTAAGTGTAATCTTAATTAATGCCCCCTAGAAGATACAGGTATCGAGCTGCATTGGCAGTAATGCTATATTAGCTTAGTAACATCACAAGGGAGATTTAATGCTAAAGCATACCATTATTCTATGTATGCATGTCTGTGTCGCTAGTTGAGCAGGTTGCCGGAGTACTTCCGAAACGGAGCTAATCTTAGAGAGCTTTCATGCAGGTTGCCTTTGTTCATAGCTTACTAACCTGCTGAGACAGGTACATTAGCGAATTTCCATTGATTTGTTACTGGCCTAAGCGTATTCCTGCAGCTTGTTGCTCCTTTAGTTACCCTTTTATCTTTATTTCCCTTCCGAAAGCCCCTGTAACCAAGCAGAATAGCTATCTGAAAATTTATCGGGCAATTACACATTTCAATCATTTTACAAATCATGAAAAAGTCAAATCAAAAAATAGATTCTAATTCTAATCAGGAAACAACAGAAGAAATAAACTGGATAGTTATCGGTCCAATCCTGGCTGTCATTTTAGGAGCCATTGTCTGGACAGTTCTGTTTTAAAGCTTGCATAACCCATCCGGTTGCCATTTGGAGCCGGATGGATATTTTCATTTTCAAGGACTTATATGCTTTACTATGCACAATTTTACCAGAATTATAGACAACGGTAAACCCCGGGTTGTCATCATTGGTGGGGGATTCGGCGGGATTGAACTTGTAAAATCGCTCAAAAAAGCAGATTTGCAGGTAGTATTAATTGATAAACACAATCACCATACATTTCAGCCCCTGCTCTACCAGGTGGCTACAGCTGGCCTGGAAGCCGATTCTATTATTCATCCTTTCCGGAAATGTTTTGAAGATCAACCTAATTTTTATTTCCGCCTGGCAGAAGTCACGTCTATTAATACCGAGAAAAAAACCGTAGAGACTACCATAGGGCATCTTCGCTACGATTATTTAGTACTGGCTACAGGAGCAACAACTAACTATTATGGAAATGAGCAGATTAAAAAACATGCCATTCCGATTAAAAGCATTGACGATGCTATAGCTCTGCGAAACCATATCCTTAGCAATTTTGAACAGGCACTTTTAACAGAAGATGAAGAAGAACTGAATAGCCTGATGGACTATGTAATTGTAGGGGGCGGACCTACCGGCGTAGAAGTAGCCGGCGCACTGGCCGAACTAAAAAAACATGTTTTTCCAAAGGACTACAAAGAACTTGACTTTATTAAAATGGACATTCACCTCATACAGGGCGCGCCGCGGTTGCTGTCTGGTATGTCGGATGAAGCTGGAGATAAAGCCTTAGCATACCTGGAAGAGTTTGGTGTAGATGTCTGGCTGGACCGTTTTGTAAAGTCCTACGATGGATATACGGTGGAACTAGATAATGGTCAAAAATTTATTACCAAATCACTCATATGGGCTGCTGGAGTGGTAGGTTCTCCGATTGATGGTATCCGCAAAGAAAGCATCGTACGGGGCGGACGTGTGCAAGTAGATGAATATAACCGGGTAACAGGCTATGAGGATATTTTTGCCTTAGGCGATATAGCGGCCATGATTACGGCTCAAACTCCGCAAGGCCACCCGATGATGGCACCTCCGGCCATGCAACAGGGAAAACTTTTAGGAAAAAACCTGCAACAACTGATTTCGGGCAAGCCGCTCACTCCCTTTGTGTATAAAGATCAAGGCTGTATGGCTACTATTGGACGTAACCGTGCCGTAGTGGATTTGAAGGTATTAAAAACGCAAGGATTTTTTGCCTGGCTCATCTGGATGTTTGTTCACCTGATCTCGATTGTGGGCTACCGTAACCGTCTACTGGTACTCATTAACTGGATGTGGAGTTATTTCAGTTATGATAAAGGGATGCGGTTGATTGTTGGGCACAAAAAAGACCCCAATGCCCCCATACACAAACAAGCGCCTACCACTACACAAACAACTTTCTCCTGATCCTAAGCCTCTTTCTCCCATATTTAACCTACTCGACTATTTAACCCCGACCTATACTTTTATGTCCGCAGTAATCATCGTAATTTTTGTAATAGGCTATCTGGCTATTGCTTTCGAACATCAGATAAAAATTAATAAAACCGCTTCCGCCATGCTCACAGGAGTTTTGTGCTGGACAGTATATATTCTTTGGAGCCCTAATAAAGAGCCGGTTGTAGAAGAATTATCGCTGCACCTGGGAAGTATTGCCGAAATTTTGTTTTTCCTGCTGGGAGCCATGACTATTGTGGAATTAATTGACGCCCACCAGGGTTTTCGGCTGGTAACTGACCGGATCAATACCACCGACAGCCGGGTGCTGTTATGGATTTTGTCGCTGATCACTTTTTTTCTCTCTGCCCTGCTCGACAACTTGACTACGGCTATAGTTATGGTTTCTTTGCTCAGAAAACTGGTAAAAGATACCGAACAACGAAAATTTTATGCAGGTATGGTCATTATTGCCGCTAATGCGGGCGGTGCCTGGTCACCCATAGGGGATGTAACCACTACCATGCTCTGGATTGGCGGACAAATCAGTGCTACAGCCATTATGAAAAGCCTGCTTATTCCCAGTTTACTTTCGCTGATTGTCCCGCTTATCTATTTGTCATTCAAAATGAAAGGAAAACTGCTCGATACTGAACATGCGCTGCCCCTGTCTGGGCATTTTCAGGCAAGTACCGGGTCTGCTCATGTGGCTGTTGGCTATGAAAACATCACTGGTGGTAATGTAATGCTTGGCTTTGGCCTGGGTGCCTTGTTGTTTGTGCCTATTTTCAAAACTATTACTCATTTGCCACCTTATATGGGAATGTTGCTAGGCTTAAGTGTCGTGTGGCTGGTGTCTGAAATCATTCATAGCGACAAAGATGAAGAAGACCGTAAACCCTTCACCGTGGCGCATGCCTTAGGCAAGATTGATACCTCCAGCATCCTGTTTTTCCTGGGTATACTTATTGCCATTGGATCATTGGAAGCCACCCATTTGCTGCATAACCTGGCAACCTTTATGGATCAAACCATTGGTAACCTGGATAGTATTGTGGTAGCTATTGGCTTGGCTTCAGCCGTTATTGATAATGTTCCGCTGGTGGCTGCAGCTATGGGGATGTATGACATGAGTGCTTTTCCGACGGATAGCAAATTGTGGATATTTCTGGCTTATTGCGCGGGCACCGGTGGCAGCATCTTAATTATAGGTTCAGCCGCTGGGGTAGCCGTAATGGGCATGGAAAAAATTGACTTTGGCTGGTATTTGAAGCGAATCAGTTTAATTGCCCTGCTGGGTTATTTTGCCGGTGTATTTACGTATCTACTCATCTATTCCCTTCTTAGCTAGCAGGCCTTGCTGATAAATTTTGTAAACCAGCTATTACATGTAAATAGAGCCGTGGGAGTACGTTGCACCACAGCTCTATTTTTATACTTTCACATTCATTCCTTCTTAAATTAAGTTAAATGACACTTCTTTTACATGAGCAGGCTCCAGGCTTCTCATTAGCTTCTACCAGCAGCCACATTTTTCAATTACACCAGGATTTTCATAACAAAGCCTGTATCCTGTTTTTTTACGCCCGCGATTTTAATACCACTTGTACAGAGGAAATTTGCGGTTTCCGCGACCATTACTCCACCTTACAAAAACTAGGGATAGCGGTAGCTGGCATTAGCCGGGATGATATTGTTACCCATATTCACTTTAAGGATAAGTATGATCTGCCCTTTGAATTGCTTTCCGACCAGAAGGGCGAAGTAAGCAAACAATACCAGGCTGTTATTCCACTGATAGGTGTTAGCAAAAGAATCAGTTATCTGCTCAACAAAGAACATAAAATTGTAGCCGTTTATGAGAGTTTGTTTCACTCAAAAAGACACATTTCCCACATGCTGGAAAAACTTAAAGCCCTTCCCTCTGCTATATTGCCCGTATAAAATTGTTAAACTTGTGAAACATTTATTAACCTTTTCACTCTTTTGCTCAACCATTCATGAACGAAGCTACAACCCAGGGGCCTTTGATTACCAATGATGCCGTAATATTTGGCATATTGATTCTTATCTTACTTTTTGTTTTCGAAACTTCTAACCGCACCACTGGATTTTGGGCAAAACTTTATAAATACGTTCCTTCTTTATTGTTTTGTTATTTTGTACCAGCTATTTTAAATTCCCTTAATATTATATCCGGAGAACAGTCAAAGCTGTATTCCATTGCTACAAACTATTTTTTGCCTGCCAGTCTGGTACTACTCACCGTAAGTATGGACCTGAAAGCCATTGCCGGCCTGGGTCCCAAAGCCTTAATTATGTTTTTAACCGGTACAGCCAGTATCATGATCGGAGGCCCACTAGCCATTCTTATTGTTGCTGCCATAGATCCGTCTATTGTGGGCGGCAGCGGCCCGGATGCTGTCTGGAGAGGCTTATCTACCATTGCCGGCAGCTGGATTGGAGGCGGAGCCAATCAGATAGCCATGAAAGAAATTTTTCAACCCTCCGACGATCTGTTTTCTGCTATTATAGCCGTAGACGTGATTGCTGCCTACTTCTGGATGGGATTACTCCTATACGGGGCAGGTATTTCCAAAACGCTGGATACAAAAATGAAGGCTGATACAAGTGCCATCGATGCTGTCAGAATCAAACTGGAGAACTACAGCACAAGTATTATGCGTATTCCTTCCCTGCTAGACCTGGTGCGCCTGGTAGCAATGGCCTTCATCTCTACGGCTATTGCACACCTGATTGCCGATCTGGTAGTGCCCTGGATTGCTGTTAATGCCCCCTATTTGGATAAATTTAGCCTTACTTCCAAATTATTCTGGATTGTGTTGCTTACAACCACATTCGGCTTGGCGCTTTCCCTGACGAAGGCCAGAAATCTGGAAGGAGCCGGCGCTTCCAGAGTAGGAACCTTATTATTGTACATACTCGTAGTTGTAATTGGCATGCAGATGAATTTGGCTGCCATTGCCAATAGCCCTGGGCTGCTTATTGTGGGGGCTGTATGGATGTTTATTCATGCAATGTGCATGTTACTGGTGGCCAGGCTGATACGGGCACCCTTTTTCTTTACAGCCGTTGGCAGCATGGCCAATGTGGGAGGGGCTACGTCTGCCCCTGTTATTGCTTCCGCTTTTCACCCTTCCCTGGCTACTGTAGGTGTTCTGTTAGCTGTGTTAGGGTATGCGTTAGGAACATATGGCGCGTATCTATCGGCTTTGGTGATGCAGGTAGTAGCGCCTTGATACCAAACAAGAGACGAGAAAACAAAGAAAAACCCCATAGACCGCCTGCCAGAAAGAGATTATCAGGGCAATTTCCAGCTAACCATTGATAATTAGCGCAACATTGGAAAATATCCCTTTGTGCAGATTAAAATTTTATGTATCCTTGTTATTTGCTATCCATTCTTATCTATGTCTGTTAAAACATCTATACAATCTCCTGTTGCGAAGAAAAACAACCTTGGTCCATTGATTATCATCGGGTCATTATTTTTTGTTTTTGGTTTTGTTACCTGGGTTAATGGCACCCTCATTCCTTACCTGAAAATTGCCTGCCAGCTGGAAACCGACTTTCAGGCTTACCTGGTTACATTCGCTTTTTTTATTGCTTATACAGTAATGGCCATTCCCTCTTCATTCGTCTTGAGAACTACCGGTTATAAAAAAGGAATGGCCCTCGGATTATTTATTATGGCCGTAGGTGCCCTATTGTTTATTCCCGCTGCCCAGGCACGGGACTTCAACCTTTTTCTAGTAGGTTTATTTATCATAGGAACCGGACTTGCCCTACTACAAACAGCCTCTAACCCATATGTGACTGTAATCGGACCGCCAGAGAGTGCAGCAATGCGAATCAGTGTTATGGGCATTTGTAATAAAGTAGCCGGTATCATCGCTGTCTACATTTTTGGATACATCACTTTAAAAGATGCTGATGGTTTTGAACAGCGATTAAAAACCATGACTGACTCTGCCAGGGAAGCGTCGCTAAACGAATTGGCCGGAAGGGTAATTGTACCTTATATGATTATTGCCGGAGTACTCGTTTTACTGGCTGTGGCTGTATATTTTTCCTCGCTGCCCGATATTAGTGATGAAGGAACGGAAGATGCTGGCTCTTCAGCTACACCAACTGGTAAAACCAGTGTGTTACAGTTTCCTCACTTAGTTCTGGGAGTTATTTCACTGTTCCTCTACGTCGGTGTGGAAGTAATTGCTGGCGATACCATTATATCCTACGGAAACTCATTAGGCATTGATCTGGATACCGCCCGCAATTTTACCAATTGGACCCTGTATTCTATGCTGATCGGGTATGTAATAGGTATTATCGCTATTCCTAAGTATTTGTCTCAGGAGAAAGCATTGCAAATTTGTGCAATCTTGGGTGTTATCTTTTCTGTTCTTGCTTTAATTACCAGTAGCTATGTCTCTGTAGCCTGTATTGCCTTACTTGGTTTAGCTAATTCACTTATGTGGCCGGCTATTTTTCCCCTTGCCATCAAGGGCTTAGGTAAGTTCACAAAGTTTGCCTCTGCCTTATTAATTATGGCGATTGCCGGTGGAGCAATTATGCCTTTGGTCTATGGTATGTTATCGGACATGTGGAACTCCCAATACGCCTACATTATTGCTATACCTTGTTATTTGTTTATTCTTTACTATGCGGTTAAAGGCCACAAAGTTGGTTTAAAAAAGGCTACTTACTAAAATTTATATGCCAATCGTGTTCATTCCCTATGCAGTGGTGCCTGTACATTAAACGTCACCTCATCCATGAATAGCGCAAGCACCCAAACGCAAAGGCAACATATTATCCTGAATGCTACCGTGATTGTAGCCTCTTTAGGGTATTTTGTAGATATATACGATCTTCTCTTGTTTAGCATAGTACGCATTCCTAGTCTGCGCTCGCTGGGCCTGGAAGGCGATGCCCTGCGGGATGAAGGAATTTTTCTGCTCAATGTCCAGATGACCGGATTACTGGTGGGCGGTATTTTCTGGGGTATTCTGGGGGATAAAAAAGGCCGCTTATCCGTTTTGTTTGGCTCTATTTTTATGTATTCGGCTGCCAACATTGCCAACGGCTTTGTTAATTCCATTGAAGCTTATTCGGTGTGGCGTTTCATAGCCGGTGTTGGCCTGGCCGGCGAACTGGGCGCTGGCATTACGCTGGTTGCGGAAATTTTGCCCAAAGAAAAACGCGGAATTGGCACCACCATTGTAGCCGCTGTGGGCATTAGCGGGGCCGTTGTGGCCTGGTTTATTGCCGAGCTGTTCAGCTGGCGGACTTCTTATTTTATTGGAGGTGGGTTAGGCCTTTCCCTGCTGTTGCTCCGGATTGGAGTGGCAGAATCAAACATGTTTGGCAAAGCCAAAGCCCAGGAAGCCCGACGCGGTGACTTTTTTGCCTTATTTACTGATAAAACCAGGTTAAAGAAATATGTACGCTGTATTCTTATTGGCATTCCCCTCTGGTATGTCGTAGGCATTCTAATTACTTTGTCTCCGGAATTTGGTAAGGCCATGGGTGTACAGGGTGCTGTAAATGCCGGTACGGCAGTGGCTTGTTGCTATGCAGGCATTGTTCTTGGCGATATTATTAGCGGTAGCTTAAGCCAGTTAATGAAAAGCCGCTTAAAAGTACTCTATATTTATTTGTTTGTACTGGTGCTTACCTTGTCTTTGTTCTTTCTGCTGCGAAATGTAAGCCTGCCAGTTTTTTATACCGTTTGTTTTATTCTGGGTCTCAATGTTGGGTACTGGGTAATTTTTATGACCATTGCTACCGAACAATTTGGCACCAATATCCGGGCAACCGTAACTACTACCGTGCCTAATTTTGTGCGGGGTGCTGTAGTTCCCCTCACATTCCTTTTTCAGATCTCGCTGAGTATGTTTAATAATAATGTGATTACTGCAGGCATTGTTGTAGGTGTATTCAGCTTGCTATGTGCTTTTCTGGCATTACGGGGTCTTCAGGAAACCTTCTCAAAAGACCTCAACTACATGGAAGAGTTATAGTGTTTGCTAAAGCTATGTGTATTCATTTCATTTTATTAAACATATACTTGCCTGTATAGGAAACTCCTTAACGGATTACTCTGTCTGGCCACAACATCCTGTCTCTATTAGTTACTAGCATCCTAAAACAAAAACATCTCAGATACTCCTTATGCTCACCGATTTTCTACTGCTCATAGCAGGTTTTGTTGTGCTTATTTTTGGCGCTAACTTCCTGGTTAGCGGTGCTTCTTCTCTGGCCAAACGCTTCAATATTTCAGAACTGGCTATTGGCCTTACAGTAGTAGCGTTCGGCACCTCTACGCCCGAACTTATTGTCAGTGGTATTTCCAGTACTCAGGGGCATAATGAGGTGGCCTTTGGGAATGTTATTGGCAGCAACGTATTTAACTTATTTTTTATACTGGGGGTAGCCGGCACAGTATATCCGATTATTGTACAGTCGAATACTGTCTGGAAAGAAATTCCCTACTCTTTATTTGCTGCGATTGTTCTGTTTGTGTTAGTCAACGATACTATGCTGTTTGGCAAAAGTGCCGATGTGCTTAGCTTTCTGGATGGCTTATTACTGCTGCTGTTTTTTGCAGCCTTCCTGTACTATGTATTCATCAGCATGAAAAGCGAAAGTGGCTCAGAAGAGAATCCCATCAAAATTTATAGCTTGCCTATTACCGCTGCAATGATCATCGGAGGTCTGGCGGGTCTGATAGCTGGGGGTAAATTTGTGGTAGACAGTTCAGTGGCTATTGCACAAGGGTTTGGGGTGAGTGAGAAATTAATCGGATTAACAATTGTAGCAGCTGGTACTTCCCTGCCAGAACTTGCTACCTCTACCGTAGCTGCATTTAAGAAACGCAGCGATATCGCCATTGGCAATGTCGTAGGTTCCAACATTTTTAATATCTTTTTTATCCTTTCCATATGTTCGCTAATCACGCCCATTCCCTATAACAAAGCCATGAATTTCGATATGTATGTGTTAGGCATAGGTACAGCTCTGCTATTTATAACTATGTTTAGTGGACGCAAACGGAAAATTGACCGCTGGGAGGCGGTGTTGCTCCTGCTAGCCTATATTGGCTATGTTTATTACCTGATTATGCAGGAATAAGAATATCAGGTATGTGGCAGATAGCCGGTAAAATCTGTTGCTGGCTGATATTTCTGAAAACGATCTGCGTTTTTTTCCGTATTGGTTGCAGAATGGTAGCAAAAGTATGTTACTTATGAATCAATCACACGCCAGTAATGCTTATGAGTAAAACTGCCAATACTCCTTTGATCCGGGTGATGAGTTACAATATCCGTTTCGATAATCCCCAGGACGGAGACAATAAATGGGAATTCCGGCGGGAACGGGTAGCCAACCTGATCCGGTTTCATCAGCCAGACCTGATCGGCATACAGGAAGCCATGATTGATCAGATCTATTTTTTATCGGCTTATCTGCCTGAGTACGAGTGGTATGGTGTAGGCCGGGAAGATGGTAAACACCAGGGGGAATTTTCACCGGTTTTCTACCGCAAAAGCCGTTTTGCTCTTCTCGACAAAGGTACTTTTTGGCTTTCACCGGTTGCCGATCAGCCCAGCAAAGGCTGGGATGCAGATATTTTCAGGGTATGCAGCTGGGTGCATCTGCAGGACCTGGAAAGCAAAAAAATGTTTTATCATTTTAATACACACCTTGACCACCTCGGCAAACAAGCACGTAAAGAAAGTGCCTTGCTGCTACAAAAAAGATTAATTAATGTTTCTGCCAATACGCCGGCAGTGCTCACCGGCGACTTTAACGATCCGCCTGACTCAGATTTTTATAGAGCCATCACCGTGGATAACTTAATGCTGGATGCTAAAATGTATAGCCTGCTGCCTCATTACGGACCAGAAGGTACCTGGGCCACCTTTGATGTACAAACAGGCATTGGCAATCAGATAGATTTCATTTTTGTTTCTCCGCAGGTTAAAGTCCTGCGGCATGCAGCTTTGTCTGATTCACTGGATTTTAAATATCCTTCAGATCATTTGCCAATCATGGCAGATATTCACATACAACCAGTATAAACTTTTTACAATAGATATATTTTTTTCTTTCATTCATCGTCCATAAATGCTGAGATGTTCACAACCCGTGGCAGGTGTATGTACTACAGAATCAGGCAATTCTACCGGCTTGAATACATGAGTTGCCTTATTCACGGCTTATTAACCAGATAGATTCCATTACCTGAGCAGTAGGTGCCTGCCCTGTTAGTTTGTAAAAGAAGGTACTTTCAACGTTGAGTTACCGCCATCTGATGCGTAATTCGCTTCTCTATAAAGGGATACAAGCTAATTGTAGAATAAAAGCGGTTAGGAGAGGCTATTGGCCAGTACGTTTGTTTTGAACAGGCAATCTTGTGTATCCACACAATAATACTTTTTTCTGTACGATATTTTGGTAATAGGTAGTATTGATTTTTCAGCTTATGCCCCGTTATATTGCTCTTTATAAAGGATACGACAACACTTCAGGCTTACAGCAGGGAAAAGATTACTACCTGATTTCCCGGAAGAACACCAGTAACCAGATTAGCATTACTATCCTCGATGCGAAGGGTACAGCTGCCGGGTCCATGGTTTATTCTTCGGATTGGGAATTTTTAAAAGACTGGCAAATTATCAGAACGTGGTCTGGACGTAAATGACAAGTAACTAATTTTTCTTTGGCAGGAAAGTATAGATAGCTTAGATATTATTCTACCGGAAGCTGCTCCAGCGATAGTAATATTTCTGCTACATGCCGGGCGGTAGAGGCTTCATTGCAAACTGTATCCCACCAGTAGAGCATACGCTGATGGTATTGTTGCATCAAGCCCGGATCTTTTAGCAGGTTTTCGACAAATGCCAGGCCGTCCTTCCAGTTAGCTACCTGAATAATCGGTGAGTGTTTATATAGATAGGTCGGCGGCAGCTTTTCAGAAATAATGACGCATCCAGCCCGCATGGCTTCAAAATGACGGTACGTTTCTGCCATCAAAAAGCCCTTCGGACATAGCACAATCCGGCTATTATACAACATCTGCGTATATGCTTGCGGGGACAAGCCTTTTTTAAAGCCGTCGGTAAAATGTATGTAGGAGGAAGGAAAAACGTGCGAAAAATCCCGTTTAATCAACTTGGGTATCCGTTTTGCCATTTTAATCAGCAGGCTAAATAATATATCCGGCACACTGGATTTGGAGAGCAGCTTATATAACGGAACCCGGCCTTTGTTCAGGTTTCCGGAGTAAAATACATTAATGGACCGATCTTCCATGCGCTTTACCGGCTGGTGCAGGGTCTCTTTTACATAGCCCAGCGGAAAATGAAAAATCCGCTCTCTTATCACATCTGCCGAAAGGTGGCATTTAAATACCGCAAAGAAATCGCCCGGAAGGGCAGGATTCACCTGATGACTCTGGCTGGACAAAAAAATTAACACCTTTTTCTTAGCACTTTTAATCCCTAGTGAACTTGGTAAAACCTGGCTATCGATGTTGGCATAGATGTAGAAATGATACTTGCCAAAATCTTCGGACAGCAGTTGCTCAAGATGCGTAAAAAACGCTATAAGAAATACACTTTCATTTATTTGTTGAAAAGAATAAGCTGAATTTTTATCCATTTCAACATTCGTAAATTGGGCAGGAATGGTCACTGCGGTAACTTTCATGGATGGATCGTTAATCTACTGTAAGGGCTGTATCTGCCTGTAAAGAAAACACAATAACTGCTATTTTGCAATGCTAAAAGGCATTACTTGCTGATAGACCTGTAATGCTGCAGCTACACGTTGCTGCCAATTCTATTATTATTTCATGCATGGAATATCACAAAATGTGTATCCGCTCAGTGAGTTTCCGCAACACGACAGTAAGCACATGTACATGACCTGGAAAAATGTATCGTTGTTTTTAAGATTTTTTTCATATACCCCACCTCTGGTTAACCTATTGAAAATAAAACTACTAGAATTCTATAGAGCGTTTTTCAACAGGCAAGCCCTTTCAAAAAAAATAGTTTTCATACAACAATACAAATATGGCCGCGTTCTTCAGGCAGAGTAATATACACTTAAACCCAAATTGTTATGAAAAAAGTATTTTTGACCTTTGCCTTAGCTGTAGGCATCCTGACTGTTCAAGCACAGAGCGAGACAAAATCTGAAACCAAACAGTCTACCACAGAGAGCTCCACAGACCAAAAGCTAGACAAAGATGCCAAGAAACAATCCTCTGCAAGTGAGGGAACAGGAACATCAGAATCGGTAACTCCGGCACCGGCTACTTCTGGCAGCAGTGATGATGCGGAATCAGATGACAAGCAACTTCAGCCTGCTACTATGCCAAAGGATAGCGTTGATAAAAAAGATGATCCTGCTGACAAGAAAGAGTAAGGAAATGATTCATCACAAGGGTAGCTTACCTTATAAAAAGTAAGTTACCAGTTTTATACATAAGTTGCAGCTATGCACTTTTGTAAAATACCAGGCAGTGGAAACATTGTCTGGTATTTTTATTTCTGCCCCCAGCCAATACGCCGGACAGTAATTTATGGTAGATAAGTCAGGTTTTTGTACTAAATTTTAGTAATATTAGCTTATGTCAACCGAGAAGATGAAAGCTAAAATTACCATACATGTAAATGGGCGGAAACATACAGTGAATGTCGATCCATCGATGCCCTTGCTTTATGTACTACGCAACTACCTGGAGCTAAATGGGCCAAAATATGGCTGCGGGCAGGAACTGTGCGGCTCCTGCATGGTGCTGATAGATAACAAAGCGCTTCCCAGCTGCCGTCTCCCGGTAGATACGCTTCAAAACAAAGCCATTACCACCTTAGAAGGGTTAGTGCGAAAAGATGGAAAGCTACATCCGGTACAGCAGGCTTTTGTAGACCAACAAGCTGCCCAGTGCGGCTACTGTTTAAACGGAATGGTTATTTCTGCGGCAGCCCTGCTGGAAGAAAACAAATCGCCGGATGAAGAAGCCATCCGCACGCATCTGCAACGGGTGCTTTGCCGGTGCGGAAGCCATTCCCGGGTGATAAAAGCCGTGAAGCAGGCAGCACAGCCTATTTCTCCAAAAGATAAACAGACACAGGAATGAAAGATACACGAGAAACACCATCGGTTTCCAGAAGGGATTTTCTAAAAAGCGCCGGATGCCTGACTATAGCCATTCCCCTGTTTGGGAACTGCTGGCTTCCGGAAGCAGAAAAAACATTCGCTGAGGAGTTGCCCGGTAGCCTGAACCGGCAACCTCAGATTAGTGCCTGGCTGGAGGTGCTAGCCAATGGAAAACTACGCGTGTATACCGGCAAGATGGAACTGGGCCAGGGCATCCGTACAGCCATTGCCCAGGTAGCTGCCGAAGAATTGGATATGGACATGAGCCAGGTAGAAGTGCATCTGGCAGAAACCGGCAAGACGCCTCATGAAGGCTACACCGCCGGAAGCGGCTCCATTGAAAATAGTGCCATGTCTGTGCGGTATGCCGCGGCAGCCGCCCGGCAGAAGTTGCTGGAGCTAGCAGCTGTAAAGCTCAAAAGTAGTCCGGCAAAATTGACTATGGCTAATGGACATGTGTTGGTAGCCGGAGGAAAAGAAAAGCTTACTTTTGCCCAGATCCTGGATGGCAAACAGATCACCGATGAAGTACGCCTGCCGGTGAAACTAAAAGATAAAACTACTTACCGTCTGGTAGGAAAAGCTATTCCCCGCACAGATATCGAACGGATGGCGAGAGGCGAACAGGTTCATATACACGATCTGCGTTTTCCTGGAATGCTGCATGCCCGCATGGTACGGCCGCCTGCCTATTCAGCAAAATTGGTTTCTTTAGAAGAATCTACTTTAAAAAAAGAGTTTCCGGGTATTGTAAAAACGGTAGTAAATGGAAATTTTGTAGGCATACTAGCCACTGATGAATATGAAGCCATGCAGGCGCAAGCCTTTTTGCAAAAACATATCAAGTGGGAAACCGGGCAGAATCTTCCTGTAGAAGACCTGCCAACCCATATACAAAAACAGGCCACCAAAACCGAGCAGGTAAAGTCGAAAGGTGAAAAACCAGACTCGCCAAGCATCTCGCATAAAGCCAGTTACTTTAAACCGTATATTATGCATGGGTCTATTGGCCCTTCGTGTGCTATTGCTTTGTACGATCAATCGGTATTACATATTTGGTCGCACAGCCAGGGTGTTTATCCCTTGCGGGAAGCCATGAGCAAAATGCTGGAACTTCCACCCGATCAGATTCACATTACCGGCGTGCCCGGGGCCGGTTGCTATGGGCATAATGGAGCTGATGATGCGGCGGCTGATGCAGCCTTGATGGCCATGGCGTATCCTGGCAAACATATCCGTGTGCAATGGTCCAGAGAAGAAGAACATGGATGGGAACCCTATGGCAGTGCCCTGTCGGTGGACCTGGAGGCTAGTCTGGATCAATCTGGTAAAATCAACTATTATGGCAGTAATGTATGGACGGATTCGCACAGTACCCGTCCGGGAGGTGATGCAGCAACCTTACTTCCAGCCCGGCATATCAGCAAACCTTTTCAGATGCAGTCTGCCGGCTACACTGGCGGCGGACACCGGAATGCGGAGCCTTATTATGCCCTTCCTAATTTGCAGATTCAGGCTCATTTTTTTGAAGGCCCGTTACGGGTTTCTTCGCTGCGTGGCTTAGGTGCTTATGCCAATATATTTGCCCTGGAATCCTTTATGGATGAGTTAGCAGAAAAAGCCGGCAAAGATCCACTGGCATTCCGCCTGACGCATCTGGAAGACGAACGGGCCATTGCTGTGGTCAAGAAAATACAGGAGTTAACTAAAAACGAAAAGCGGGGCAAAAATGAAGGAATGGGCTATGCTTTCTCCCGGTATAAAAACACTGCTACCTATTGTGCTATTGCTGCCAATGTGTGGGTAGATAGTTCAACAAAAGAAATAAAAGTGAAGAAAATGTGGGCGTGTATTGATGCAGGAGAAGTAATTAACCTGGATGGTATAATTAACCAGACGGAAGGCGGCATGATCCAGGCAGCCAGCTGGACACTGAAAGAACAAGTAACCTTTGACTCCCAGCATGTGAGCAGCCTGAACTGGGCTACCTATCCGATTTTCAGGTTCAGCGATGTTCCGCAAGTAGAAGTAGCTGTAATCAACCGTCCACAAGAGAAGGCTTTAGGAGCTGGAGAAGCCGCCCAGGGGCCCACTTCCGCAGCTATTGCCAATGCGGTATACCAGGCCTGTGGCAAACGTATCCGCCAACTGCCCATTGAAGCTGCCCTGCGACAGAGCTAGGATAGGGAATTGGTTTAATGTGAGTTCTGAATATTGAACAAGAATGCTGAATGTAGAAGTAAAGCAAGTCAACCTTCAGCATTACTTGTTCCTTTGTTCAAGATTTCATTCACCTTCTACATTGCCTTTGCCGGCTTGCTGAGCACTTGTTTATCCTTTTCCAGCTGTGCTTTTAATTCCTCGTACGCTACATCCTGCACCGCTATTCCTTTGTCAATGGCTAGTACAGCTGCGGTGGTAGCACTCTGACCTAAGATCATAAATACCGGTTCCATGCGGATGGAGCCAAAAGCAATATGGGAACTGGAGACACACACCGGCACCAGCAAATTCTGGCATTCTGCCTTTTTAGGGATCAACGCACCATAGCCAATCTGATAGGGTTCTTCAATGTGCACGCCAATATCTCCTTCATTCTGCACAAATCCATCCGGCTTTACATACCGCTGAATGTTATGCGAATCCAACGTATAAGAACCCATACCAACTGACTGCTGCACTGGCTTTTTACCCAACGTTTCATGCTCGGTCATCACATAGTCACTCACCATGCGGCGGGCTTCCCGCACATAGATCTGGTGTGGCCAGTTGCCATTATCCGTAAATTCATCTTTAGGCAAGCCCCAGGTGTTAAACTCTTTTTGTACATCTGCCGGAATCCGCCGGTCGGTGGCAATAAAATACATCAGGCCTTTCTGGTAGGTTTCGTGCTCTTTAATAATTTCTTTTCTCCGCTCATACGATGCTTCCGGATAATCGTAGTTCATGCCAATATTATCGGTGCTGAAAGGGCCATGGTTGTTGGTATCGGTTTTCCGGTTAGGAACCGGATCGAATTTATTAAACAATTCCCGCCAGCCTGCATCAAATACCCGCACCAGCAATTCATACTGGGTAGAATCATAGTCTTCAGGTTTAGAGAAAGGGATACGGTTTTCCGGATGATTGGTCAGGCACATGCGGAAGCAATAGGCTTGTAGTTTGTTATCCCCCTCCCCTTTTTTGCCTGGGTCTTCTCCGGATATTCGGGGCAGCAAGCCGCTGGAAGGATTGCCTGGGACCTTATAGGGACTAACATTGGTTTTGAAATGGTGTCCATGATGCAGTACACCTACCTGTATGCCATTCCATTCTTCGCCATACACACTGTTTGCCTCCCTACCTACATGATAACTTACCCCGGCAGCGGCCATTAAGTCTCCTTCATAGGTAGCATCAATGAACATTTTTCCACGGAAGGTTTTGCCGTTCAGTGTTTGCATAGAAACAATTTTTCCATTCTCTTTTTTTACGCCACTTTCCCGGTTCAGCCACTCATTCCGGAATACTTTCAGGTTATTTTCTCTTACAAAATCCTCAAACACTTGTTCAGCGGCATGCGGTTCAAATATCCACATGGTACGTTCTGTACCGTCAATAGCCGGCGTACCCTGGCCTTTATTGCCATACTCTTCTTTTTTCTGCCATTGCCAGGAGGAATCTTTCTGGTAATGCAAATAAATGCGGTGATAAAACTCCCTGGCCAGTCCACCAATTACTTCTTTTTTACCAGTATCAGTAAAACCCAGGCCTCCGGACGATAAGCCGCCCAGATGTTTATCTGGTGAAACCATAATCACGGACTTACCCATGCGTACCGCCTGCACAGCGGCCGTAACAGCGGCGGAAGTGCCTCCATACACAATAATATCGGCTTGAAAATCAGTTTCATTTTCAGCAGTAGAAGTGGTGGCTGCCTGCTCACCCGCACAAGACCATAGATTAAGTAGGCATACAAACAATAAAGCACGGATAGGTAATTGTATCATCAGGTTATTTGTTATTTTCAATTTGAATAGTTGATTATTTCTTTACCGGAACAAACAGCACGGCATCGGCAACCACTAGCCCATCTGCTTTCTGGTTTGTCACTTCTACATAGGCTTTGTTTCCTTTAGGCAAAGTATACGTTCCCAGGGACACCCATTCGCCGGATGTTTGACCCACTACCAGCACATCATCTTTGCGGAATGAAAGGTTCTTGCTGTTTTTTCCATCAAACACCTTTACTTCGGTAGTAGAAGCCGCAGTAGGTAATTTGGGCAAATACAAGTAGGCAGCATAGCTGCCAGCCTCGGTGATGGCAGGCGTATACTGAACAGATTTGGAAGTATTGCCTTTGGAGTCATCTATCAGGAACGTAGGGCCATAGCCCCCTTTGGTTTCTGTAGTCCAGTTCCCGGTTAGTTTTACTTGTGCCTTGTCGTCATTATCTACCAGAATTTCAGGTGTACTGCCATCTGCCAGCGGATTGGCTTTTAACATCTGCTGTACCTTTGTTATATCTACCTTCTGTAGGGGCTGTTTAGTATCTATGGCTAAACTGGCTGCTACTGCCGCAGATTGCCCTAAAACCATGAAAACCGGCTCCATCCGGATAGATCCATAGGCGATATGGGTAGCAGACAAACACACTGGTACCAATAAATTACTTGCCTCTGCTTGTTTGGGAAGAATTGCCCGGTAAGAAATAGGATAAGGTCCAAAGCCACCTTCTTCTACATTACCTTCATTCTTTACCATGCCATTTACGACGATGCGGTCGCAGTTATGAGAATCCATGGTATAAGCAGCCATACCTATGCCATCGGTAACCACTTCTTTGCCCTGGCAATGGTGCTGCGTCATAACCAGTTCGCCTACCATGCGGCGGGCTTCCCGTACATATAGCTGATGAGTCCAGTGGCCGTTGTTAGTATACTCATCTTTGGGATACCCCCAGGCTTTCATTTCCTGGCGGATATGCTCTGGCACGCGTGGATCATTGCCGACAAAATAGAGCAAGCCTTTAGTATAGTCTACATGGTCTTGCCATATTTTAGCACGGGTAGCATAGTCAGCCTCCGGATATTCCCAGTTCATGCCAATCATGTCGGTGCTGAAGCCGTTACGGTTGTTGATGTCTGTTTTGCCGTTGGGCATCAAACTCCAGATAAAACCACTTTGCAACGATTTCCAGGAACTTTTTTCCATCAGGCGTATGAGCAGTTCATACTTTTTAGGGTCATAGTTTTCTGGCTGTGTAATAGGCACCAAATTAGCTGGGTTGTTAGTCAGGCAGATACGGAAGTTATAGGCTTGCACTTTTTTATCTCCTGAACCAGCCGGCAGCAAAGCCCCGTCGTTTATCCCCCAGAGCAAACCACTCTCTGGTTTTCCAGGTTCTACATAGGGATCTATCCCATCTGGTAACTGGTGGCCTTTCATCAATTGTACACCATTGAAGGTTTCCTTGTACTGACTGTTGGCTTCCCGGCCTATGGTATAGGATACGCCAGCTTTAGCCATTAAATCCCCCTCGTAGGTGCAATCCATAAAGATTTTGGCCCGGACGGTCCGGTTGGTACTGGTAGCTGGAGTAGTGGAATTTTCCAGGGTAATTTCTTTGATTACATTTCCGTCTTTTTTTACACCAGTCAACCGGTTTTCATACAATACCTGGTAGCCAGCCCGTTTTACATAATCTTTGAATAAATTTTCAGCTACATGCGGTTCAAAGGTCCATTGTTCAAATTTGCCGTAATGCTGCCCGATGCGGCGGTAAAAGTCACGGGCCAGTCCAGTAACAGCATATTTATTTCCAATATCGGTATAGCCTAAACCTCCTGAACTCATGCCACCCAAATTTTTTCCAGGTTCAACAAGCAGCACTGTTTTACGCATCTTCCTGGCTGTATAGGCAGCTATTACTCCGGCAGACGTACCCCCATAGATACAGATATCTACCTCTGTAACCGGGTTTTGCTGGGCTTTGCTAGGCAGGGATATACTTAAAACTGCCAGTAAAATAACGAATACTTTTCTGATGCCAGCGTTTTCTTCTATTGATTGATTCATGTTAGTAGGTATAATTTTCTATTCTTCAGATACAGCATAGCTATAAAAATAGCGGTTTCACTAGTTTAGCCTATGAAGAATACGAGTTATCGAATTGCCTTATAATTTCCAACCATCCTAATACCCAGGATTCTGGTCTTCTGCATTTATATCCGGATTGTTGTCGATTTCTTGTTTAGGTATGGGCCATAGCAAATGAGAATCAGCTACATCTTTCCCTAGTGATTCTTTGATGATGGCTTTTAACCGGTCAGTGCCCAGGCGTTTGAGATCGTACCAGCGTTTGAATTCAAGCATAAATTCATAGGCACGTTCGGTCAGTACCAGATCCCGGAAGGTCTGTGCCGTGTATCCTTCCAGAGTAAAATCTACCGGGGAAGGCAGCGTAGGTGTGTAACCGTATGCCCGGCGGTGCACCCTGTTCAGGTATTCGAGCGCCTCAGCCGTAGGTCCATTGTTTGCCTGGCTGGCAGCTTCAGCATAGATCAGCAAGGCATCGGCATAGCGTAGCAAAGGAAAATCATTTCCATACTGGTCAGATACCCCATCGCGGTATTTGCGGAAACAAATCGGCTCTGCAGCTGGCAATTGTACTACCTTGCCT
Source organism: Rhodocytophaga aerolata (assembly GCF_030503435.1). GTDB lineage: Bacteria > Bacteroidota > Bacteroidia > Cytophagales > 172606-1 > Rhodocytophaga > Rhodocytophaga aerolata. The sequence goes on along the minus strand of NZ_JAUKPO010000030.1, from coordinate 63,895 downwards.
GCCCGGTTGGTATACTCAGAATATAAATTATATTCTTTCCGCAGATCGGCGTTGCTCCAGTTTTTAATCAACGGGAATTCTGGTTTGGCATAGTGTGCCCGGAAGCCACCCACGGCATAATAGGTATCGCCAGGATGCGGGAAGATAACATAGCCCCAGCCTTGTCCGGCGATTCTGGCAAACTTCAACGAAAATACCTCTTCAGTACTAGTCACTATTTCAGGTCCGAATACTTTTAGAAAATCATCTGGGGTCTTTACTTCTACCAAAGAAAAAGCTCCCGACTGGATCACCTCCAAGGCTTTATCCCGGGCAGATGCCCAGTTTTCACGGGTTAGGTACACATCTGCTAACAGGGTTTTAGCTGCCCAGCTGGTAGGCCGGCCAATCTGGCTAACCGTAGCAGGTAAGCTAGTTTCGCTGAATTGCAAATCTTCGATGATTTGGTTGTACACTTCTTCTACGGAAGCGCGTTTACCTCCCACTTGATCGAGTTTGGTTGTGGAAGTTGTGCGGAGAGGCACCCCACCGAAATTGCGGACCAGATTATAGTAATTAAGTGCTCGCAAGAAACGTGCTTCCCCGATAATGGCGTTTCTATCTGTTTCACTCATGGCAATGCCAGGAGCCAGGTCTATAACAATATTTGCAGAGTTGATGCACTGGTAAAAGATCCGCCAAAGGTTATCAGTACGGCCAATGAGTGCACCCATGCCCTGGTATTCACTAATAGGAACCTGGCTTCCCCGTGCCAGTGTATAATCGTCTAGCCCGACCATAATGGCCGGATACCAGGAACCATAGGCATCGCCTACCCGCATTTGCGAATAAACAGCATTCAGCCCAGCAATGGCATCTTCTTTAGTTTTATAAAAATTTTCCTGCGATAAACGGTCCTGCGGTACTTCTTCCAGCAAGTCGTTGCAGCCGGAGAATAACAGAAGCAGTAAGAGAAAAGGTAATTTCTTCATAGGAATATGTTTTTGTTATTTCAAATCGTCTAATTATAAACCTATCCGGATGCCTCCGGTAACTGTTTTGGCACTGGGATAACCGGCCTGGTCCACCCCAAGCGTAATAGAAGCTCCACCTCCATAGGTATTTACTTCCGGATCGTACCAGGAGTAGCGGGTAAAGGTGAGCAGGTTTTGTCCGCTAACATATACTTGTGCATTACGCAGCCATTTTATGCCCAGGTCAGCCGTAGGAAGATTATAAGCAAGTACAATATTCCGCAACCGCAAATACGATCCATCTTCCACATAGCGGTCTGATTCGCGGAACTTAGTGTTTACGCTTAGCTTCGGATATTTGGCATTCGGGTTAGGGTTAGCGGCTGTCCAGTAATTGCCATACAACTCTTGAATCTGGTTCTCCCCAAAAGCAAAGCTATTTGCCTGCCCCGATGTATTGAAGTTAAATAAATCCATTCCCTGAACGCCTTGCAGAAAGAAGGTGAGCTCAAAGTTTTTGAACGAAGCTGTTGAGTTGAAGCCATAAATAAAATCCGGATTGGGATTGCCAATGACTGTGCGGTCATCGTTATTGATCACATTATCACCGTTGAGGTCTTTGAATATAATTTCGCCTTTCTCATTGAGCCCATTTTCCTCAAACCCGTAAAACACCCCAACTGGCAACCCTTCCCTCACCAGATTTACCGGCACGGCAAAAGGAATAGGCAAGGCAGACCCAAATACATCACTGCCGCCAGCCAGTTTCAGCACTTCGTTGCGGTTAGCTGAGAAATTGGCCGACACATCCCATTTAAATGGGCCATCAAACAAGGTGCTTCCCAAACTAAGCTCTATGCCTGAATTGCGGATTTTACCGATGTTTTGAATAGTATTGGTATAGCCAGTTGCCGGAGGCAGCGGTACGATAGCTAACAGGTCGGACGTATTTTTTAAATAATAATCGGCTGTAAAGGTCAGGCGGTTTGCAAAGAAACCGGCATCAATGCCTATATTGGTCTGTGCGGTAGTCTCCCATTTCAGATCCGGATTAGGCATTTGTGTGCCTGGAGCAAAACCTACAGACAGGTCGTTATTAAAAATCGTCTGATAAGATGAAAGTACTGTTAGGGTCTGGTAAGGATCTAAGGCAGTGCTGCCTGTGCGGCCCCAGGAAGTTCTCAACTTTAGATCAGAAAAAGGGCTGAGATTTTGCATAAAAGGCTCCTCAATTATCCGCCAGGCAAAAGCTACGGAAGGAAAATAGCCCCAGCGGTTGTTGCGGCCAAACCTGGAAGAACCATCCGCCCGCATACTGGCGGTCAGCAAATACCGTCCTTTCAGCGCATAGTTTACCCTGGCCAGGGACGAAAGCAAGGTCCAGTCTGTGGTGCTGGTGGTAGGGATACCTGGAAAACTACCTGTTTGCATGGCATTATTTTCCAGCACATCATTGGCAAAGCCAGTGGCCGAGGAAGAGAATGACCTGGTAATATCCGACTGATAAGTAACTCCTCCGGTGAATGTCAGGCTATGAATATCGGCAAAACTGCGGGTATAGGTCAGGATATTTTCATTCAGGAAATTGGTACGCCGGTTAGTAGAAACAGAAGCAGCTCCATTGGGTGTGGTGGGTAATTTCCGGGTAGAATAATAATCTCCCCGGCTATTGAAGTCTTCAATGCCCGCAGAAATACGCAGCGAAAGGCCCGGAATAAATTCATAGGTTAAACCTGTATTCACCAGTATGTAATCCTGTAAATTTTGTTCTTTCCGCTCCAAAGCCCAGGCCAGAGGATTCTGCAATACATTGGGGCTAAAGGCATACGGAACCACATTGCTGTAATTACCATTGGCATCGTAGGGAGTAATGGTAGGCGGTGCCACCAAAGCAGCGGATAATAACCCATTTCCCCGGGCACTAAAATCACTATTCAGCAGATTACGGGAAGTGCGGCTCAGAATGGAACTAAAATTAAAACTAAATTTCTCACTCACCTGGCTATTCACATTGGCCCGCAACGTACCTTTTTGATAGCCTGAACCTAAAATAATTCCTTTTTGCCCGAGGTAATTACCAGATACCGAATACTGTATTTTGTCCGTACCGCCAGAAAAGGTAAGAGAGTGATTTTGGATAGGGGCTGTGCGGAAAATTTCGTCTTGCCAGTCGGTGCCCTCCCCAAATGAATTAATTTGCTCCTGCGTAAAATAGGGAGTAACGCCATCGTTCAAGGCCCGTTCATTGGCCACTTCGGCAAACTCTCTGGCATTGAGCAAGGGGATTTTGCGGATCACTGACTGTACGCCATAATAACTATCTATATCTACCTGGCTTTTACCTGATTTTCCACGTTTGGTGGTAATGATTACTACCCCATTCGCCCCTCTGGAACCATAAATAGCCGTTGCCGAAGCATCTTTCAGCACTTCCATCGACTCTATATCATTGGGATTCAGTGAAGCAGGGCTACCAGTGAGCGGAAAACCATCCACCACATACAAGGGTTCGTTACTTCCCCGCAGTGAGTTCCCTCCCCGGATACGTACTGAAAGGCTAGCCCCTGGCTGCCCGGAATTCTGCATCACCTGTACGCCTGCTGCCCTGCCTTGCAAACCCTGCACCGGATTAGCTATCGGAAAGGAGTTAATTTCTGCGGATTTTACCGAAGTTACTGAGCCAGTCAGGTCGCTTTTCTTCTGAGTACCATAGCCCACAACTACTACTTCTGTTAACGATTGCACATCGGGCACCAGGGCAATATCAATGACTGTCCGGTTATTAATGGGTACTTCTTCGGTAGTATAGCCGATATAGGAAAAAACCAGTGTACCGTTACCATCGGGTACAGTCAGTGTATAATTGCCTTCTCCATTCGTGGTGGTACCAGTGTTGGTACCTTTGAGCAATACATTGACTCCCGGAATACCTTCCTTCGTTTCAGAAGTTACTTTTCCGGAAATAGCTATGGCTTTTTCACGCAAGGTGATAGCTCTTGCAACGGCTATTTTTTGAAGGGCAGGCAAATACATACCCGAATTTCCGGTTTGCGGTTCGTCCGTCTGGGGTTGATTAATTTCTTTGATCTGGTTTTGTTTTTTTCCAGTAAGGGGAGTTATCACATAAAAATTCTTACTAATTTTTTCATACTTCAGATCGGTTTCTTTGAGCAGGCTTTTTAAGGCATCATCCAGGTTTTTATAAGTCCTGTCTTCCGTTATCGTTTTTCCTTCGATCAGTGCCTGGTCGGCCATGATAGAAACGTTATAGGTTACTTCCAGTTCGGAGAGGGCTGTCCGGAGTGTTTTGGCCTGGCTTATGCCTTTTTCGGGAGTTTTCAGCAATACGATCTTTCCCTGATTAGAGGCCAGGTCTTGACCTGTGGCTGCACTCAGCGTACAGCAAACAAGCGTAGCCTGGAGTGAGAAATGTAGGAGTTTGTTCATAGAATGAATCGTTATTTTTTACACAATACAAGGTCAGCAGACCATACGAATGGCCTCCGGTTCCTCCTGCTTATTTTAGTGATTGAGTATTTACAGTACCTGTTCCGGCTTAAGGACCAGCAATAGAGACTTCTTTTCCATTTCTATTGATTTTGAGATTAAAGGATTTGGCCAGAGCCGACAGAAAAACATCTACGTCATGGGTAGGAGCCGAACCAACCAGCTTTTTTTGCAGCAACTCCGGCGAAGCAATAGTTACGTGCAAGCCATAATTTTCTTCTAACACAGCTACGATTTCTGCCATAGATGTATTATCGAAAACCAGTTTATGTGCTTTCCAGGCCAGTGCTTGCTGGGTATTCACCTTCTTTTTGGCATAACGGCCTGTTTTTTCTACCAGTTCTACCTGTTCGCCGGGCTGCATAAGCACCTGTTCTTGTTTCTGGCCCTGCTGAATATTGAGCTTTACCTTTCCCGTTTGCAGCACTACTCTGGTGCCGCTTTTCCGCTCAAATACATTAAACGTAGTACCCAGCACTTCTACCGTTAAATTATCCTGCGTGTGTACCAGAAACCGGTTATGGGTTTTAAGGTGTTTTACATCAAAAAATGCTTCTCCTTCCAGCCATACTTCCCGGTCGCGTGTACCATCCCAGGTACGGCTATAGCGCAGCACAGAATTAGCATTCAGGGTAACCATAGAGCCATCGGGTAGTTGAATAGTCTGGATCTGTCCATAAGCCGTATGGTAGGCAACCTTAGTAAATCTGTTGATTCCTAGCCAAATCAGGGCACTGCAACTAAGGAAGGCCAGAAAAACAGCTGCAAGCTTCTGCCAGCTTTGGTACCATGGCCTAGCTATCTGGTCTGCCTGCTTCTGCGGCATCGAAATTACTTTACCGGCACGTCCGGTGCGGCTATGTATATGTTGCCGCATGCGGTTTATTTGCCCGGCAGTGGGAAAATCTTTGTTTGTCTCCAGAAGCCCTACCAGTTCTCGGGCCTCCCGGATGGTATCTGCCTGGGCCGGATGCGTTTGTATCCACTCCTGCCAGAATGCTTCTGTTTCACTGTCCGGTGTTTTTACCCACCGGATGAAAAATTCATCCGCTGCAAAATCTTCTGCCTGGTAGTGAGTATAAGACATGGGGTTTGCCAGTATGGATAGCTTCTTTAGATAACCTTTTATACATAAAAGCAGCTACCTACCCATTTCTTCCCATGTTTTTTAAAAAATATTTTTTATAGAATAAATTGACTTATTCAACTACTGCTGTCAGGTCAAGCTTGTAGAGCAGGCAAGCACAAAATAGGAACACAACAAGGTATGAGAAAAAATATCAGGAAAGGTATAAAAGAAAATAGATCAGGCTGCTGCTCCATAGAAGGGAGATATATACCTGCCGCATATGTTTTTTTAGCTGAGCCAATGCCCCTGAAATTAACTTATACACCGAATCTACCGAAATAGCCATGATGCCGGCAATCTCTACATAACTCAAATTATCGAAATATTTCAGGTGAATGGCTTCTTTCTGGCGTTTAGAAAGCTGGTTTACTGCTTGCGTTAGTAGTTTCTGCTGATGGGTATCTTGTTGCTGGGAAATGAGCTTAGATTCATAGGATAGAGTGATGGCAAAGTTGTATACATCACTATCGATCCCCTCTTTCCCGAATGTATGATCTTTACTGAGCCGCCGGATAATTCTGATACGTAATGCTTTAAACAAGTAAAATTTAATAGAATCCGTTGGGCTTAGCAGCTTCTTTTTCTCCCATAATTCCACAAACAGGTCCTGCACACAATCTTCAATAATTTCGGGAACAGCCGTAAATTTCCGTCCGTAATTATACAATACCTGCACATACTTTTCAAACATAAAGTCAAAAGCCTCCTCATCGCCATCCTTAAAAGCTTGCCAGAGTGCTGCATCTGTATATGCTGTAAACTTCCTGTTCATCTCAGCAAAAGCCATTTTATGTCCATAAGCCGTATATGAGTGGGTAAAAATAGAGGTATTTCCTGTAATGAATATAAATATAGTGATAATTAACTTTACTTAAATGCTATTGCTTGAATTCTCTGCCGGATGCAAACTTGTTTAGTGGGCAGAAGTACTACTACTTACCACCAGATTCTTGGAAGGCGAAAATAATAAAGCCTGTTTATGCAACCTATGGTGAATAAGTAGCCTCTTACATACTAAACCACTTCTAGCATGGCTCATTTGCATACAACTTGCCTGAAAAAATGCAGTACTATTTTCCGGGTGCTCTGTTTATGGATTGCATTCACCTCTTGCCACAAAGAGGACGTTTTAGAAGGAGTAGATACGCAAGCACTCTTTGCGCCTCCAACCCAGGCAGAAATAGAAACCGTGAAAGCAGACTGGAAGAACAGAGATTTAGCAGTGAAAGGATTCCGTCTGGAGCAAGCCATTCCACTTTCAGCAAATGGGCCATTATTGCAGTTTGTTTCCTTTGAGGTTAATAACTACCGGCAATATGGAGCGTTAATTATTCCTCCTACAGAAAAACCTTTGCCAGTATATCTGTCCATCTATGGCTATGACAATAATAATCCTGTTAATCAACAAACCCTACGCATAAACACTTCGCAAACAGATAGTATTCCTTTTATTTACGCTATTCCAGCCTTACGCGGACAAACACTTGTGCTGACTATTAACGGAGTAGAATACCGGTCGCCTCCATCAGAAGGCCCTCACGCCGATGCTTTTGATGGAGCTACCGACGATGCAATTGCATTCCTGAATGTTATACAAGCACATTTCCCTCAGGCTGATGTAAACAAAACTGCTGTCAGAGGAGGTAGCCGGGGAGGTACAGTAGCTTTATTAATGGCTGAGCGGGATCAACGGGTTAAACTGGCTGTTGGGGTTGCTTTCCCAACAGATTTAATTGGACTAACGGCTAAAAATCAGCGTGATCCTACCTATCAAAATCAATTTCTGCAAGGGTTGCTCAATGGTTCAGGTTCCGTAGCTCAAACCCGTCAGAAAATGATTGCCAGTTCTCCTCTGTTTTTTTGTGAGTTTCTACCAAAAACCCAGATTCATTTTGGTGCAGACGATAAAATTACCCCTGTCCAACAAGGCAGTTTACTAAGCAATAAGATGCATGAGCTAGGAGTAGGCAATCAGCTGGAGTTTTATACCTACCCAGGCAGATCGCATACAAACATTGGACAGGATAATCAGGAGCTCGTTTCCCGTATTCAAACATTCCTTTCTCAATTATTTTAAGCAAGCAACAGCTTCCTGTTATATGCCTTGCTGAAAATTACTTTTTCTCAGTAGAGAATGAATAGGGAAAATCCTCTGACTTAACACCTCTTTGTTTATTGGGGGAAGCGGACATCGTAAAATTCAGGGTGGCTCCCTGCATGAGTTCCTGGTGGCTCAGCCAGTTTTTGCTATAGGGCTTTCCATGCAAGGACAACTCCTGTACATACCTGTTTCCGGCACTATTATTTTGGGCGTTAATGATCAATTGCTTCCCATTTTCTAATTGCAGGGTTATTTTTCGAAACAAAGGTGCTCCTAGTACATACTGGTCGGTAGCCGGGCAAACCGGATAAAAGCCCATGGCAGAAAACACATACCAGGCTGAAGTTTGTCCGTTATCTTCATCACCACAATATCCATCCGGAGTTGGCTGATACATCCGGTTCATGGTTTCGCGGACCCAATACTGGGTTTTCCAGGGTTCACCGGCAAAATTATACAGGTAGATCAGGTGCTGAATGGGCTGGTTGCCATGTGCATACTGGCCCATGTTGGCAATCTGCATCTCCCGGATTTCATGTATTACGGACCGGTAATAACTTTCATCATAGACTGGTGGCAGGATAAATACAGAATCCAGTTTGGCTGCAAACTTTTCCTTTCCGCCCATTAAATTAATTAATCCCTGTACATCATGAAACACCGACCAGGTATAATGCCAGCTATTGCCCTCTGTAAAGGCATCTCCCCACTTAAAGGGGTTAAACGGCGACTGAAACGTACCATCCTGGTTTTTACCCCGCATTAGTCCGCTTACCGGATCATACAAATTCCGGTAATTCTGGCTACGTTTGGCAAACAACTCTATTTCCTTTTTGGGACGTTTCAGGGCTTTGGCCAGCTGATAAATAGTAAAATCATCATAGGCATACTCCAGGGTACGGGCAGCATTTTCATTTATGCCTACATCATAGGGCACATAGCCTAGTTTATTGTAGTGCTTCACGCCTGCCCTACCAACAGCCGTCAAGGGTCCTTCATTTTCAGCATTTTTCAGCAGTGCCTCATACAACGCCTGAATATCATACCCACGGGCACCTTTCAGGTAGGCATCGGCTACCACAGAAGCAGAGTTAGAACCCACCATTACATTCCGCAACCCTGGGCTTGCCCATTCCGGCAACCAGCCGCCTTCTTTATAGGCATTGGCCAGACCTTCCTGCATCTGGGCATTTAGTGAAGGGTACATCAGGTTGAGGAAGGGAAAAAGAGAGCGGAACGTATCCCAGAAGCCAGTATCGGTGAACATATAGCCTGGCAATACTTTTCCATTATAGGGACTGTAATGCATTACTTTTCCGCCTGCATCCAGCTCATAAAACTTCCTGGGAAAAAGCAAACTGCGGTACAAGCAGGAATAAAAGGTTCTTAGTTGGTCTATGGTACCCCCTTCTACTGCAACCCGGCTTAGTTCTTTGTTCCAGGCATCTTTCCCCTGTTGCTTCACTGCTTCAAAATCTGCCGTTCCGATTTCATTCAAATTCAGCTCTGCTTGCTCTGGGCTTATGAACGAAGAAGCTACCCTGGCTTGCACCTGTTCTCCTTTACTTGTTTTAAAGCCGACTAAAGCCCCTACATGATCAGCCGTCAGTTCTACGTTATTGGCTTGTACCTGGTTCCCACTCCAAGTAGCGGTACTTGCAAAGGGTTTGTCAAAAATGATGACAAAGTAATTTTTAAAGTTCTCGGGTACGCCGCCACTGTTTTTAGTCGTATAGCCGGTGATTTTGTTTTCAGCAGGTATGATTTTTATAGACGATCCTTTATCAAAAGCATCAATTAACACATATGCACTATCGGTCTGAGGAAAGATAAAGCGGAACCTGGCAGCACGTTCGGTAGGTGTAATTTCCGTTGTCAGGTTATAATCGGCCAGGTAAACGCTGTAGTAATACGGCTTTACAACTTCCGATTTATGAGAAAACCAGCTGGCACGTTCCTCTTCATTTATTCTGGGTTTTCCGGTAAGGGGCATTATGGAAAATTGCCCGTAATCATTCATCCAGGGAGAAGGCTGATGGGTTTGTTTAAAGCCCCGGATTTTATCGGCGGCATAAGTATATCCCCATCCATCGCCCATTTTGCCGGTTTGCGGCATCCAGAAGTTCATTCCCCAGGGCAAAGCAATTGCCGGGTAGGTATTTCCATTAGAAAGACTCGGTTTAGAATCCGTACCCACTAACGGATTTACCCATTCTACCGGATCAGTTACTTTGTCTACAAGCTGGGCATAGGTGCCTGCAGGAATAACTAAACAAAAAGCAACTAGAAATTTTAGCATATGCATACACGTGATCAAGAAAGAAGTAGAAAAATAAGTGGCCGCCGACAACATGCCCTGGATGTGCCAATATATAGATTTATCCTGCATGAACGCTACATTGCCAGGTAGAAATTCAAAACCAATACAATAAAGAAACTCAGCTTAACCTAACAAAAAATTTTAGACTAGAACTTTTTTGCTAACATTTGAGACATATGTGCTAATAGCTCTGGCAAAAACCGATTATTTTATAGGTAGAAAGAATCTGGGCATATTCTACGGCGGCCTGTTTATCAAACAGGCTATCATGCATTTTTTTCATTTTTTATTCCTTCTTACCCCTCACCACCATGAATAACTCATCACAGGCTGCTTCTGCGGAAGCTCCAACACCAACCATCGATTCGCAAAGAATGGAAGCCTTTCTGGGGAAAGTTGTCACTGATTTTGGCGCTGCTTTCAGTGCACCTTTATGTTATATAGGAGACAAACTAGGCTTGTATAAAGCTATGGCTTTTGCAGGTCCCCTTTCGCACGAAGAAGTAGCACAACGCACCCAAACAGATGCTCGCTATGTGCGGGAATGGCTCATTAATCAGGCAGCCGGAGGATATATGACGTATGATCCTCAAAGCAAGAAATATACATTACCCGACGAACAGGCAACTGCCTTAACTGTAGAAGACAGTCCGTACTATGTGGTAGGAGGGTTTCAGATAGTGAGTGCCATGAACAAAGCCTTAGAACGGATTACAGAAGGTTTCCAGACTGGTAAAGGTATGTTATGGGGAGAACACCACCACAGTTTGTTTCAGGGTACTGAACGTTTTTTTAAGCCCAGCTACATAGGAAACCTGCTTCAGAACTGGTTGCCTGCTGTGGAAGGAGCCGAAGAAAAGTTACAAAAAGGGGCTAAAGTAGCCGATATTGGCGCAGGGCATGGCATTTCCACCCTTATCATGGCTAAGGCATTTCCTAACTCTCACTTCTACGGATTCGATAACCACCAACCATCTGTAGAAAGGGCCAATCAGATTGCTCAGCAGGAAGGAGTTGGTAACCGTGTCGAATTTCAGGTAGCCAGTGCCCAGCAGTTTCCTGGCAGTGATTATGATTTAATTGCGTATTTCGATTGTCTACATGATATGGGAGATCCGGTAGGTGCACTAACAAGAGCCTATGAGGCATTAACCCAGGATGGCTCTGTGATGGTAATTGAACCGATGGCAGGCAGAAAGACCGAAGAAAATTTTAATCCGGTGGGACGTGTGTACTCTGGTGCTTCGGTATTATGCTGTACGCCGAATGCCATTGCTTCCGGCCCCTATGCGCTCGGAACCGTTGCCAGTGACAGCGCCTTACAAGAAGTAGCTACCAAAGCAGGATTTAAAAGCTTTACCAGAGTAGCGGAAACACCTTTTAACCGGGTTTTCCAGGGTAAGAAATGATTTTTATGTAAGCCAAATAAGGATCACCGTTTTGATAGACATCCAAGGTATAAACTAATAAACTACCGAATATTGGTTGAAGCTAGGACTTGTAAACACGCACTAGTTACTTTTTCACTTTTCCCTTTAGTCACCCTTTAATCCTTCACTCCTATGAGAACTAGCTGTCTATTTTTTATACTTGCCTGCTTATATTGTCTGCAGGTAGCGGCACAAACACAAAACTCACTGATAGGTACCTGGAAACTGGTTTCGCAATTGGGTGAAGACGAAAATGGCAAACGCCTTACCCGTGATGCCTCCAAAGTAAAAGAGTATAAAATTATTACGCCTACCCATTTTATGTGGATTGCAGAAGTAAAAGGAGATACAGGGAAATATGCCGGAGGGGGAACCTATACTTTTTCCCCCTATGATGGTAAATATATAGAAACGGTGCAGTGGACTTCTCTGCCGGATTTAAAGAAGACTACCTTTGATTTAACCATGAAAGTAGAAGGAAATACATTGCGGCAAACGGGTTGGGCTACCTTACATGGAAAGAAATATCCACAAGACGAAACCTGGGAAAAAGTAAATCTGCCGGCACAACAGGTAGATGAGGCTATTGGCACCTGGCAACTGGTTAGTTACAAGGCTACTGGCAAAGATGGAAAAGAGCAAGTAACGGACAAATCGCAGATGAAACTTATCCGGGTGATCACCCCGACACACTGGATGCAGCTGGGGGAAGCTTTACAAGGGAGTAAATCAACCTTTGCCTACGCTATTGGTGGAACCCATAAACTGAAAAATGCTAAAGTAATAGTAAAATCTGAAATAGGAACAGTACCGTATACCCAAAATGAATGGACTGAATTGACTTACAAAGTGGAAGGAGACAAGATTTTGCAGACGGGTACGCATCATGAGGCAGATGGCAGCACAGCTACTTTCAGCGATGAATTTCAGAGAATTGGAGCCAAACCCAAACTGGCGAAAACGAGTCCGGCTAAATAACAGACTTTCCAACAAAGCCTCTTACGGATGGTAAAAGACCAGTGGACATAACCGGATATTTTTAGCACGCTTTTTGAAACTATCTTTACTCCTTGAGAAATAAAATTAATCAGGGAATAAGTTTCACTTAACTAACCTATATCCACTATGACAACCACATTTGTAAATAAACTAGCCACAGCCACCTTGCTCATCCTTGCTTTGCTGGTGAGCTATCCTAGCCAGGCCGACCATACATACCCAACACCCAGTAAAAAAGAGATCAGGCAGGAAGCCAGGTCTTTGAAGCTACGGGGCAAAAGGCTGCAAGAAGAAGGAAAACAAATGATCCGAGAGAGCCGGACACTAAAAGCTGAATCTGGCAACAGAAAAGAAGCCCGCAAAATCAGAAGAGAAGGCCGCTTGCTGCTGAAAAAAGGAAAAACGATGGAACAGAAAGGCCGCCTGCTCCGGAAAGGTAAAATATCGTATTATGCCGCTATGCGCTATTAAGGTATACTAGCTGTTTAGGCAGCCACTTGTAAATGGCTGCAACTAGAAACATCCTCTTTTTGGTAGAAATGATTTTTTTATTCAGCTATCAATAAGAGGATTTTCTATGTCCGCTTAGCTGATGAATCCATTGTTTCTGCCAGCAAAATGCGGTGGTACGTTAATTTTTTTCGCAGATAGTCTTATATTGCCTACCTCATTCAACTAAGTAGTGCTACGAATAAATCTATGAAAAAGACACAAATTGCGGTAATAGGGCTGGGAGGCGTTGGCGGATATATTGGCTTTAAACTCGCCCAAACCTATGCCGATGACCTGTTGGTGTCGGTGGCATTTGTAGCACGCAGCGAAACGTATCAGGTGGTCTCTACAAACGGCCTTACATTACTTTCTCCTGAACATGCAGAATCAGTGGTTCGCCCGGCACATCTGGCAGAAAATGTTTATTCTTTACCGCAGACAGATATATTCCTGATTTGCGTGAAAGAATATGATTTAGAAAATGTGTGCAACCAGTTAGTGGCGTATATACAGCCAGATACCCTTATTCTTCCATTAATGAATGGAGCCGATATATATGAGAGAATCCGTAAAATTATTCCTCAGGGCATTGTTTTACCTGCTTGTGTGTATGTAGCCTCTAATATCAAACAAAAGGGGATTGTGGAACATAAGGGCAAGCCAGGAAAAGTTATTCTGGGCAAAGATCCTCAATACCCGTCCTTTTCGCCGGATGAACTTTTTCAACTGCTGCAAAAAGCATCTATTAACGTAGACTATCAGGAAGATGCTTTCCCTGCCATCTGGACAAAGTTTATTTTTATTGCCAGCTTTGGATTGGTATCCGCCTGTTACAACAGCCCTATCGGCCAGATACTCGACGAACTGCCTTTACGGAAACGGGCCACCTCCATTATGGAAGAAATACAGGCTATTGCCTTACAAAAGAACATTCCATTACCAGCAGATATTATTGAACAAACGCTCCGGAAAGCAGCAACCTTTCCACCTCATACACCCACTTCCCTACAGCTTGATGTACAAACAAAAAAAACAGCCAATGAACTGGAACTGTTTGCCGGAACCATTATGCGGTATGGAAAATTGTACGGAATTCCCGTCCCAGCCACCGAGTCTATCTACCACCAAATCCGGGAAGAAATACCAGTGAGCATAGGCAGAGCCACAGAAGATAGTTCCAATTCCTAAAACCTAGCAAGCATTAGTCACCATAGAAACATTTGTAAAGAAACGTATGCAACCCTCTTTATCTTCAGGCATAATCCGGGCGATTCAACTAGCTGACAATGCGGCCATGGCTGGCGTTATCCGGCAGGTAATGACCGAATTTGGCGCGGTAGGCGAAGGCTACTCCATTAACGACCCGGAAGTAGATTTTCTGTATGAAGCCTATCAATCCCCAGGCAAAGCTTTTTTTGTTATTGAACATGAACGGCAGGTGAAAGGCGGTGCTGGTATTGCGCCTTTAAAAGGAGGCGATCCCGGTATATGCGAATTGCAAAAAATGTATTTGCTACCTTCTATCCGGGGGATGGGCTTGGGAAAACAACTGCTGGTACATTGCCTGGAGGTAGCCAGAAAGCTAGGCTACCAGCAATGCTACCTGGAAACCGTGAAGCGGATGGAAAAAGCCCAGCAACTTTACCTCTCTTTCGGCTTCCGGCCACTTCCTGGCCCCTTAGGTAATACAGGCCATTATACGACAGATGCCTGGTACGTATTAGATTTGTAAGCTATTTTCAAGCCTGCATGCTAACATTTGTCCCTATTAAAAACATAGGTAAACAAGTTCATTTGCATACCTTTGTCAGCTATACAGCCCTTTTTCAGTTATTCAAGAAACTATACCCTCACTTATTCTTTACATCTATGTCAACAACTAAGCTTCCGGAAGTATGGCTAAGAGGTCCTTTGCCGGATTTCAATCCATGGGTACAACCAGCGGCCCATGCCTTGCTACAGGCACAGGAAGAAATACAAGCCATGGCTTCTTCCTTTCCCGATGTCTTGCTCTGGGAAAAACCGGCTGGCTTGGCATCTGTAGGGTTTCATCTGCAGCATTTAACCGGCGTGCTGGACCGGCTGTTTACGTATGCCAAAGGTGAATCTCTTTCAGAAATACAATTGCAAGCACTGAAGTCGGAAGGAAAATGCCCGCAAGAACCTTGTAGTACAACCCAGCTGGTGGAGGCTTTTTCTGCGCAGGTTGGTAGAGCCCTAGAACAGCTAAAAAAGACCGATGAACAGCAGTTGTTAGCTAAAAGAAGCGTAGGCCGTGCCCAGCTTCCCTCTACTGGCTTGGGCCTGTATTTTCATGCAGCCGAACATACCATGCGGCATGTAGGACAGCTGCTGGTAACTATCAGATTTCTGCTGGATAAGCAACCTGCCTGAATAAACCTGCTGTTTGCCTTATACGCTTTATAATTAAAATGGGCTCTTTGGAAATATACACTATACCAAAGAGCCCATTTTTTTACTAAGCAGATTATTGTCTTATCACCTTATCAATGGTAGAATATACCAGCCTTACTCTTTGCTTTCCTTTTCTACTTCCTGTTCCACATCAGTGGCCGCTTCCTTTAAATCGTTCACTGCATCAGTTACCCCTTTTTTCATCTCCTCCCATACCGATGCGGTAGATTTCTCAAGCTTTTCCAGTTGAGTATCCAGGGTACCTCTTTTCAATTCAAGTTCCTTTAATTCCCGTTGCATTTTGGCTTTTGCCTCCGCACTAGCCTTACTGGATTCCCGCCTGGCATCTTTTGTCCGGTCATTTATTCTGGTTTTCAGTTTGTCGATACGCTTGTCTAACTCCCGGATTTCGTCTCTGGTAGAAGCTAAAAACTTATCTTTACTTTGCTCCAGATCGCTGCCTATATTTTTGGTGGCAGCGCCTATCTTTTCTCCGGCTTTTTCCAAACCTCTTTCCACATCCTCGCCTGCCTTCTCCAGGTTTTTGCCGGCTTTCTTCAATTGGGCTTCAGTCCTTTCCTGATTAGTTTCCGCAGAATCACAGGCATATACAGAGACTATTACCATGCCCGCTAGCAGGATGTGTTTCCAGGAGGTAAAATAACGTTTAGTCAGTTTCATAGTGTTGGGTTATTTAAATTTCTGTTACAAGTTCCTGAAAAATATGTACGCTTTTTACCCGCCCACGGTTTATGTATCCGGCTTTACTCTTCCCGAAAATCTAAAGCAATGGAGTTGAGGCAGTACCGCAAACCGGTAGGCTTTGGTCCATCGTCGAACACATGCCCAATATGCGAGCCACAGCGGACGCATTCTACTTCAGTCCGGACCATTCTCATACTCCGGTCTTCTACTTCCTTTACTTTATCCTCAGACAGTGGGGCATAAAAGCTAGGCCATCCGGTGCCTGAATTAAATTTAGTTTCCGAGCTGAACATAGGATTTCCACAGCCGGCACAGGCGTAAATTCCTTTCTTTTTATTATCGTTATACTTATTAATAAAAGGCAGTTCCGTTCCTTCTTCCCGTAGCACCCGGTAGGCGGCAAAACTCAGCTGGTCTTTCCATTCTTCTTCAGTTTTTACAACCGTATCTCTTAATGATTCATTATTCAACCTGGCCAGCTGATCTGCTGTTAATGGACTTTCGCCTGTTTTAGCAGTAGACACCCCTCCTTCTGGAGAATCTTTCTGCTGAGAGCAGGCAAGCAGAATCAGGAAAGATAGGATTAAAAAGAAACTATTGATTTTTATCATCATATTCATTTGTTTATGTACAAGTATGCAATTAGAAGTATATTCCTTATACATAAAACCAAATCCTACGCAGAAATGTTGCTACTGAGTTAACCAATATCTGGCAAAAAAACGAAAACTCATTAGTTGGTCATAAACCGCCAGGTAACTTTACCAATTGAGTCTGGCTTATTTTTTTCTGCCTTGGAGATACTTCCTTTAAACTGTCCGTTTTGTTGCTTTTCCACCCGGATTTCGCGCCAGCTATACTGGCCTTTTTCATAATTGTAGGTTTCACCATCGTCATCATAGAGCAGGTAGCGGCCTGGCTTTTCTCCATAATGACGTATTTCCAAATCTACTTTCTGACCCGATTTGGGAGCATGTAGCAGGGGTGGCATCAACGGAATAATTCCCCCATCTTTTACAAATACTGGAATTTTGTCTAAGCCTGGCGCTACAGTGATCACTTCCCCATTCCCTGCCAGCTTACCAGTATAAAAATCATACCAGTTGCCTGTGGGTAATACCACTTGGCGGGTAGCCTGACCGGCAAACATAGGGGCTACCAGAAGGTACTCTCCGGCCATATACTGATCTTTAATCTCTTTTGTAACGGCTTCCACATAGGGATTCTCTCCTAAACTGGTTTTTTCTACTACGCTTACCGCTTTTTGAGTAAAGCCCTCTTCCAGATTCATGGCCCGGAAGGGAGGTATTCCCTGGAAATGATACCTGGCAAAAGCTGTATACCAATAGGGCATCATTTGCATCCGCAGCATGGCAATCTCCTGTACCTGTTTGGCTACTTCCGGAAACGACCAGGGTTTAGTGCCGTCTGCCCAGGCATTAATCATGGCCATGGGTGAAAAACACACCGATTGCATACGCCGCAGCCACTCTTCTCCCGTTTTAGAGGCCCGCACTTCAGGTGTCCATAACACGCCGGAAAATCCGCTGTTTACCAATCCTGTAATAAAATCCTGATGGCTGTAGTTGTCATTGTAGATAACATAGGGAAACGAAGAAGCACCGGCATTCGAAGCACGTACCAAGCCATAAGTCCGCTGGTTATTTTTACGGAACATGTCTGTACTGTATTTCTGCACAAGCACTCCGTACGTTTGCCGCATTTGCTCTGCACTTATACCCGAAGGAAAGGTAGCCACATCTGGCCACAACCAGGTATCGTAGCCATCTACTTCATCAATCTTGTATCCACTTACGCCAATATTTACATGGTCTTTTTCGAACTGAGAAAAAAAGATCGTTTGAGCTTCGGGCATAGTCAGGTCTGGCACAACGCCTACCCAAACGGTGTGCGAACCGGTATACGGCAGGATTTTCTCATACATGGAAGCATCCGGAGACACATAAGGATTTGTCCATAGGTTAATGCGTATTCCTTTTGAAAGCATCTGCTGTACAAATTTAGCTGGTTCCGGAAAACGGGTTTTGTCCCATTCAAAGGTACAAGGGTACGATTTGCTTTGCCAGCCAGGTTCCAGGCCAATAAAATCTAAGGGATACTTACGGGAAGCAAACTCTTCTGCTTCGTTTGTTACCTGATCTGCCGTGTACAAGCGGTGTACCCGCTGGGTAAAGCCTAAGCCCCACCGCGGAGGCAAGCACCCGCCTCCGTTAAACAGATTGAACCGCTGCACGGCTTGCAAAGGTTCTTTTCCACCAAAAATATATAACTCTACGCCTGCTGCCGGCACTAATATCTCCACAGCATCTGAATAAGGCCGGGAACTCCAGGTTGTATCCGTATTGCGGTCTTTTGCTTCTGGTGGATGCTTACTGTCTTTGCGTACGGCAGCACCTGCATAAATATCTAAGTAGCGGGCCGAGTTTACAAATACCCCATACCCTCTGGAAGATACATAAAAAGGGACCGGGGCATGCGTCCGGCCATTGTCTTTATTCCCATAATGATCTACATGCAGTTGCATAACCTTTCCGCGCTGATGCACTGTCTGAAAGTTTAACCCAAACCCATACACCTGTTCTTCCCTAGCCAGAGGTAAGCGGACATAAGTTTTTCCATCCCGGATTTCTACCACTATTTCGTCTCTCTCAAACGGAAACGTTGCCTCGCCTATGGCCGAGATGGCCGCTATGTTGGGAGATACACCAGCTGCCCTAAGCAACGTATAGGCTTCAGGTTTCCCGGCTTCCGCTTTCCAGATACCTGCAGCTACTTCTGTCCAGGTGAGGGATTGACAAAAGCTGGTAAGTGGATTCATCAACCAGAGAATGAATAGCCCGGTAAGAAGATAGATTATTGGTTTGTGGGGAAATAATTTTTTCTGGCGGAAAAGTCTATTTGTTGAACTTGCGGGCCATGTAGCTATCTGCGGGTTTTCTGGCGGCGTTTGAGGGGGATAAGGCATAGAAGAACAGCAATTGAGTCGTGAAATGGAAATTCGTCATTTCTTTCTCAATAGTCAACATTGCTGTATAAATACCTAGTAGGAGATTTTTTAGCTGAAGCAGGGCTAGAAGAGTTTTTTAACCCGGTTTGTTAACGAATGCGTAAAGCTTTTAATGGACTCTACTACCGAATGAGAACGTTCTTGTTCTTCCCGCCACTTCCAGTATTGATCTTCGGGCACATCTGTAGTGCCAGATTGTCTGCATTCTCTGTTCAGCCGTTGCCAGTCGTTTTTCCATTCCAAGGGAATGAGTACTGGTATTAAATTTTTGCCACGCCTGAAATGCCTTGAGCTACACTTTCTACCTTTAAAATCTTTCATTGCAATAGCTTTTATGTTAATCAGTCATTTTACCTACCTTATACTTACGAGGTTTTGAGCAAAAAGTAGACAATTCATTGAAAATACACAAACTGTTCCTGCAAAAAATTGCTACTAAATCACTAACTAGCCAGCTGCCAGCAATACGGCTGGCAAGGTGCTGCCACATACGGTTTGCCAAGCAAATGCACAGCTATCTGACCTGGAATACCCTTTAACGACAAAGTCTTAGTTGCCGCCCTGGGAGGCTGAAGCAATAAGCGGTAGGTTTCATGCGATATAACAAAACTATTGTTGAGCTGCTTGGTTGCCTGTTGCAAACGTGCCGCCAGATTTACCGGATACCCCATCACGGTTAACTGGTTATTTACGCCTAACTCTAATCTTCCTACCACTCCTCTTCCTACATGCACGCCAATTCCTACCTGAAAGGTGTGTTGATATATTGGCTCAAAGTAACATTTATTCATTTCATCCAGTTCCCGGAGTATAGCCAGACCTGCCTCAACGGCTGACGTGGCTGCCTGGGAAAGAGACTGTTCCAAACCAAAAACAGCATACAACCCATCGCCTGCTGTTTCAATAATAGTACCGCCAGAAGAGTGAATAGCCTGCCGGAAAATCCGGAATGCCTCTTGTAACAGCTGCATGACTTCCAGTACCGGCCGGGAAGCAATAAAGGGAGTAAAATCACGTATATCCAGAAAAAAGAAAGCTAACTCTTTTTCCTGCAGCCCCTGCCCTGGTTGGCTTAGTGCATTGCCTGCAATTTCATAATTTACAAGTGTAGCTTTCGGACCGGGACTTACTTTAGTAAAATGTCTCATGGCTGTGTGGTTTGGTTGTTACAAAGTAACAACCAACCAGTGACAACCCTATGTCAGTAGTAGTTGGAAATTTTTCTATATATTTATTAATTATTCTACCCGTATTTACCATACGTAGCTACAGAGTTGAAAGGGAAAGCTACCGGTGCAGGTTAGCGTCTAATCTAGTTTTGCTAGCCTACTTATCCGTTTGGTTAATAAGGTTGGTCAGTAGGTTTTCCGGCCAAAGAAACAGCACAAGTAGCCCACAACCAATAGTGATTCCAAATAACATAGCCATTGTTAGCAATAACTTCCGGTTTCCCAGGGTAGCTACAATACCCGCTTTAAAAGCCAGATTGGAGAGGGAAGCAATTAATACGATTTTCCATCCGGCATGGGGTTCCAGACTTTGAGTATTCACCAGTCTGGCTGTAGAAAGGGTAATGGCATCTACATCTGTCAGGCCAGAGATAATGGCTACGGTATACAACCCATTTCTTCCAAAATAATCTTTTGCAGCCGCCGTACCCAAAACAACCAGCCCATAGATCAGCCCAAAAACTAAGGCACTTTTGAGCTGAGCCGGATTTTTCTGTTCCAGCATACTTTTTTCCTGCCCGTGATGGTTGCCTGTATAGGTAATTACCGAAAGAATAATCATCACCAGCAGGACGACACCCAGAGGCAGAGCAAACGTAAGCAGATACCGGGGAGCTACCACTGCTATTTCTACCAAGATACGGATAAAGGCAATGGCTGAAGCGGCTGTTATAACAAAAGCTGCCGGTTTAACTAGTTTTGGAGCCTCTTTGCTATGCTTGGCGTAGGATACGGTAGTGGCCGTACTGGAGATAAGTCCGCCCAGAATACCTCCCAGAATAATGCCTGCCTTGCTGCCCCAGAACTTATAGGCAAAATATCCGGCTATACCAATACCCACAATCAGCACTACCATCAGCCAGATATCACGCGGATTAAGTACCTGATATGGGCCATACGTACGGTCTGGCAGGATAGGCAAAATCACCAGAGAAATGAGTACAAACTGCATGATCACCCGTATATCTGCGTACCCAAAACGGCTTACCAGCGTATGCAAAGGATTTTTGAAATGAAGCAGCACAGCTGTAATGGCTCCACAAGCTATGGCAATGGGTTGGTTGCCAAAGGGCAGGTAAGCTCCAACTACAAACATCAGTAATATAGCTGCTTCTGTCGTTTGCCCTGGATCATCTGAGGGGTGGTAGATATTTACGGCTATTACCAGTCCGGCTACTGCTAGTAATGCACCTGCCAGCACAAAACCACCAAACTGCTGAGCCAGTAATCCGCTAATTGTTCCAAATAAAGTGATGATGGGAAAGGTACGTATACCGGCAATAGCCGAGTTGGCGTGTTCTCGCTGCAGGCCCACCAGTAAGCCTAGACCCAAGGAAATACCGAAGATTTTTATCAGCTCAACATTCATTTGTTTGATATATCACCCTTTTTTCAAGATTCTGCATTTGTGAGCAGGAGTATTCAGGAGTACCTTCTAAAAAGAACCTAAATACAGTAGTGGTATTTTTTCACACCAACTTTTATGCTAGAGTAGCTGGAACCTTTGGCTTTTCTGAACTCATTGTTGCTCTACTTTACACAGCTTTGTTTTTTTATGGAATAGTTGTGTTTGCCAGATGGGCTTTAAAAGCTAACTAGATTTTACCTCTATCGAAAAAAGTCTGATCTTTTCAGGCATTCTGTTTTATGGTTGCTGCAATTCTTTGAGCAGTGCTTCTTCCAAGGCAACAGGCAGGCCCATGAATCCTTTGGCAGTTAGCAATTTGTAATTTTTGTTAGGCAGGTACGAATCCGGCTGAACATTTCCATTCTCAAAATTTATTGCCCCTATAATATCCGGCATAGGCACATCTCCTTTGGGATTTTTTGTCCGCTTATCTACCAGGTATACATAGCCGTTGCCTACTTTCTGGCCTTCTTTCAGAAAGTCTGGTTCTGTGGGCAGATGCTTTGCCAGAAACGCATGTAAAAATGCTTTGAAAACCGGATTTTCCTCGAATTCTGCGAGGTCTACCTGGGCTGATTTCAGGTATCCGGCTATAGCCTGCGGCATACCTGCCTTGTTTTGAGGTAGAACAGAAATACAATATTGTTGCTTGCCTTCTACTCCTGCTGTAAACACATAATATTCCATATACCTTCCGGGAAACGAGATTATATTTTTTTAAGCAATAACTAGTAGTTACCACTACTCTTTACTGGCTAGCTAACTTTATTTTCTGTACTGCTTGATGATTTGTAAGACTCTTTCTATAGGTAATGCTTGTATCTGATGCCCTTTGTAGCCTTGCATCGTACGGGCTGTAAACAGGGAATTAATGATGGCCTCTTCCGTAGCTTCAATAGCCGCTAAAAAAAGAGGAGACATATTATCATTCCGCAGCAGGGGTACCTGGTCTAAAGGTTGAGCCGATTCGTGGGGAATCCGGTAAGCGGTAGAAATACTTATGACATAATCTCCACTGCCATTAGAAGCAATTCCGCCGGTTTTGCCCAGGCCAAGCATGGCCCGTTTAGCAAGCCGCTTTAGATTACGGGCATCCAACGGGGCATCTGTTATAACTACCATCATGCAGGAGCCGTCGGATGATTTATCCAGCTCTTGCTTAAACGAATACTGACCTAGTTCCTCTCCTACTGGTACGCCATCCACCTGCAACACGCCGCCAAAATTACTTTGCACCAGCACACCCACCGTGTATCCACCCAGGGACGCTGGCAATTTGCGGGAAGCTGTTCCTATTCCCCCTTTATATCCGAAACAAACAGTACCCGTACCTGCGCCTACATTACCTTCTTCCACCCTTCCCCCACTGGCTTTCCGGATGGCTTCCAGTACATGTTCTTTCTTTACATGCCGGCCCCGGATGTCATTCAGAAATCCGTCGTTGGTCTCTCCTGCAACTACATTTACTGAGCCAATGGCTTCATTGCCGGGTTGAGATAAACTGTACTCCACTAAAGCTTCTGCGGCGGTGGCTACATTTAAGGTATTGGTTAAAACTACCGGACTTTCTATGAGCCCTAGTTCCTCTACTTGGGTAGAACCTATTAATTTACCAAAACCGTTTCCTATATAGATCGCAGCCGGCAATTTCTGCTGAAATAGATTATCGCCATGCGGCAAAATGGCCGTAACACCAGTGCGGATATTGTCTCCCTGGATTAAGGTTACCTGCCCCACTTTAACACCTGGCACATCAGTAATGGCGTTTAGCGGCCCTGTAGGCAATACGCCTATGTGAATGCCATAATCACGGGCCCTTTTTACTTGTTGAGCCATTAAATGATCCATTGTTAGGGTATTAAAAATCAGGAACAGGCACAAATATATCCGATGTTGATTGCGCATAAAGAAATGTGTACACGAGCAGTAAGCAAAACAAACTCTACCTACCTAAACATAGGTAATTCAAAGGTAAATCGAAAGCACTCGCCTGATCTTTTAAATACTTCCCGCTTGTTATAATACGATTGATGGTAGAGAAAATTTTTATCTTTTATATAAATGCAACAATGTTGCATTTAACTATATTTGCTCTTAGGGTTGAGCTTGCAGCGTATCTTTACCTGCTTGCGCACCATATTCAGTGATACATTAACTAAAATCAATTTACCTATGAATCAAAATAGCGTGGAAGTACTGATTATTGGCGGCAGTTATGCCGGACTCAGTGCAGGTATGGCTTTGGGGCGTTCCTTACGGAATGTGCTGATTATTGACAGTGGAAAACCATGTAACAGACAAACGCCTCAATCTCATAATTTTATCACACACGATGGCCAGACGCCTGAGGCTATTGCCGCAAAAGCCAGAACGCAAGTACTTGCATACTCCACTGTACAAATTATCCACGATACAGCAATAAGAGCCGACAGAAAAGCCGGTAGATTTGAAGTAACTACAGCTTCGGGAAGCGTAGTTGTAGCAAAAAAATTACTCATGGCGACAGGTATTACAGACCTGATGCTGGATATACCAGGGTTTGCGGAGTGTTGGGGTATATCTGTGCTGCATTGCCCTTATTGCCACGGCTACGAGGTAAGGAACCAAAAAATAGGCATCCTGGGAAATGGAGATAATGGATATGATTTAGTCAAACTGCTCTCCAACTGGAGCAAGCAACTGGTGCTTTTTACAAATGGAAACGCTACTCTTACCCCAGAACAACGGCAAAAACTGCAACAGTATCAGATTCTGGTAGTGGAAACGGCTATACAGGAGATAATCCATACAAAAGGCTACCTTACAGAAGTAACTATGGCCAATGGCAAGCCCTATACGCTAGATGCGATGTTTGCCAGGGTTCCGTTTGTGCAGCATACAGACCTGGCTTTGCAGCTTGGGTGTGCCCATACAGAAGCCGGGCATATTGTTACAGATGAATTTGGAAGAACTACAATACCCGGAGTATATGCCGCAGGCGACAGTACTACTCCAATGCGGTCTGTGGCAATGGCCATTGCAGCTGGTAACAAAGCTGGCGCAGTGCTAAATAAAGAGATGATTGATGAGACCTTCTAAGATAAGCTATTGGTGGCCTTAGATAAAAAAAGAAAGGATTAAAAGAAATCTTTTGTAGCCCAAGCTCCTTTCCGATTTTCTTTTAATCCTACTTAAAGGTGTTAATGATTTATTCCTAAACTATTAACGTCTTGTATAGATGCTTATACGGACCTTTTAAAAAATAGTTACAGGCAAGTTGCATAAGTTTTCAATTTATTTTTTTGCCCGCCAGCTTTTCTTGCTGTATGGGTTGCCTACTGAACAGATTTAATCCAGGATTCTGCGGATGGCATGTCCTTAAACACCTGAGATGTGTAATGAGGTGTTTTTTTAATTAAATCTTGTAAAGCAAACTGGCCAAATATATCTGGCGGATAAATAAACGCAATGTTCTTTAACCCTGCCTGAATAGCCCTTGGAAACCAGTCTTTGGCAATCCACTCATTAGCAGAAGTCCAGGTGCCTTTTACTTTGCGTGTATCGGAAATAATATTCGGGCACTTGTATTTTTGTATGCAGGCAAGGCTCTGGTTTAAGCTTTTTTTCAGTTTCTCGTCGCTTGGGTAGCCGTTACGCGTACTGATGACTACCTTGTTTGCCTGATCGTATTCTATTCTGCAAAAGTCGTCTTGATAAAAGAGTACTAGTTCACTTGTCATAGGTAAATAGTTTAAAAAATATACGAATTGATTTTCGCCTTCATCCCTTTACTGAAAAACAGGTAATTGTGCAAAGGTAGTTGCAGATGGTCTGTATTGGTAAGATCAGGGATTGCTAAGCGGATTTTACTTTGCCACACATAAAAAAGAAGGAAAAAAGGCACATATGTAAATGGCAGGCAGCGTAGCAAAAGGCTATACTGCCAGTCAGGATATGAACGGTGCTTTGGCTTGTTTGCCGGGTCGTATTCTGCTTACCTGCCTGATAACGCTATTCTTCTGGCAGAAAACTAGTAGGCCGGGAAATGGACATGAAAGGTAGTTCCGGTATTTTCCTCACTTTCAATAAAAATATCCCCATTGTTCAGATCAATTACCCGTTTTACCAGGTACATACCAATACCGCGGCCTTCTACTTCCGGATTAAACCGTTTAAAAATCTGAAATACTTTTGGAAGATTTTCAGCTTTTATCCCCAGACCATTGTCTGAAAAGGTGATATATAAACGTCCGTCTTTACGAAAACAGGCAATATCTATGACGAGTGGGCGGTCATACGAGCGGAATTTAACCGCATTCGATAGCATGTTGTACACAAGACTTTTGGCGTGCCGTCTGGGAATACTAAGATAAGGCGTTTGCATCTTCACATTCACCATAGCTCCGGCTTCCGAAATCTGTTCCAGCAATCCGGTTTTTACTTCGTCAACAATTTCGGACAGGTTTACCCGTTCTGTTTTTTCCGGGTGTATTTCTGTAACCTGTGTGAGGTCATGCAACGTGGATTTGAGATCAGCGATAGATTTCTGTAAATGCCGGATATATGTTTCAATATGCTGAGGCCTTTCAGTAAGCTCCTGATCCAGAAAGGACAGTAAACTATCCATATTATGGACAGGCGAACGAAGATCATGGGATGCAGTGTAGACAAAGGTATCCAGTTCGGTGTTGCGGCTAGCCAGTTTTTTCATCTTCAGGTCTAACTCTCTCCTTTCGGTTATATCCATAGAGGCACCGGTGATTTTGCCATTTGTGTACCTGCCTCTCTCCCATATATGTTTAATTTTACCATCGCTGCATTGAATTCTATATTCTACGGTGTAGGGCTCTTCGCGGCCTTTTGAACTCTGCAAAGCCATCTGGAAGGTTTCTTTATCGTCTGGGTGTATGCGGGTGAGCAATACTTCCATCGTTATTTTTCCAGCGCCAGGTTCTATCTCAAATATATGATATAACTGTGGTGTCCAGTAACTTTCATTCAGTTGCTCATCCCACTCAAAGGCACCTATACCCGCTATTTCCTGACTTTCCAGCAGCAATTCCTGGCTGCGTTTCAGTTCTTCTGCTTTGCTCCGTTGCTCAGTAACTATTTCGGTAGAGACCACCAGGCCATCTTCGAATTTAATGCCGCTCTCCCGTATCCAGTCGTTGAGGCCATCGTGCGGATAAAAGAACTCAAGCTGGAAAGGTTCTCCTGTTTCTACCACTCTGGCATACCGCTCAATGTTTGAGTTGGGTTTTAGTCCTCCGGGAAATGCATGCGAAAAGAGTTTTCCTTTTGCCGGATCGAAATCAGAGAGATGGTCGGCATACATTTCTTTAGCTGCCCGGTTGAGCATAACAAAAAGAAAATCGACAATCTGGTTTTTCTCATCGCGTACGGCTTTAAAAACGCCTACCCCGCTCCAGGTAGAATCTAGCACCCCCTGCAACAGCGTGTTTTTCCGTTGCAGTTCTATCTGATTAGTTTTCTGCTCAGTAATATCTTCACTCATGACCAGCACCCCATCCTCAAATTTTGTTATCCGCTCTCTGAACCACTGGCTCTGACCGTTGTAAACCACGGTATGTTCTTTTTCAAGTGCATTACCGGTAATGGTTACCTCTGTATACCACTGTAAAGGCTTTTCATCTTTATTTATATTAACCGCGAGCATGATCTGTGACATTTTCAACTCACCGGAGCTCTTATAATGCCTGAGAATTTGCTCGGCTCTTTTATTGCCCCATAGCCAGCAAAAATCTACTATGTTGTTTTTCTCATCTCTGATGGCCTTCAGCAGGAAAGTAGCATACCAGGGAGAGTCAAACAATTCATTCAACAACTGTTCAGTGGCAGTGTTACGTAATGTCTGGTGAATCATAATGCAAAATTCTTCTAAATGCTTTGACCAGAAGCTGTTTTTCAATCGGCTAGCTACACTGACCTGAGGTGTGTTAGGAGAATACAGGAAGAATAAAGAACAAGGATGCCCGATATCAAAGCATAGTTTTTATAAGTGATTTGTCCTTGCTGCCATTCAATTTACCAGTTCTTTGGTTCTCTTATACACTAAAAAGTCCGTACAGTTAGAAATTGGAATTAGAGTACGCCAAGTTCTTCCTAAACGGTAAAGTAAAGGCATCCCTTTTTCTGCTACTCCGGAATTGGTCTAGCCTATTTAACGATAATTTGTAAAAATGTTGACTATAACTTGTATAAACGGTTTAAAAAGCCCTAAAAATTAGTAACACATCTTTACGTGAGCAAACAAAATTTTCAGGTATAACAAATTAACAGAAAATATTTTATGGCTTAACCAGGAAAGCGAATATATATGCTTCCCGGTCTATACGCAAATCTCAGTATTTTTGATACTACTTTCAGGCAAAATATGCATATTTTAACAGCACCTTCATAAAACCGATACTCGATAAGGTTTTCCCATAAAGCAGGTTGAAATATTCCCTTAAAAAGGTTACTTATGCCGCTCTCTTCCATAAACCAAGTGCAGACAGTAGAAAAGCGACAACCAGCCAGGCTGCCCTATACTTTTACCAATTCTATTCTCTTTTTAATACCATGTTTAAATTACTTATTGCTTTTGCTTTGGCCTGGACTATATTCAGTCCCAGTTATCAGCCGGTTATTCTTCAGCCCTATTCTTATACATTAATTCCCGATAGTTCAGTAATAGAATGGAAAGGTGCCAGCCCGAAAGTATCGCACCATGGAACATTTGCTGTGACAAGCCAGGGCATACACGTAGTGGACGGACAGGTTGTGGGCGGCACATTTCGTATCCCTATCGAATCTATCCGCAACATTGACCTACCCAAAACCATAAAGCCTGTTTTGCTGAAACATTTAAAAAGCAAAGATTTTTTTAATATAGCCCTTTATCCGGAAGCTACTTTTACATTAACAGAAATAACACCTTTACCCAACCCTGCCGATGGAGCAATAGCAGGTGCCAATCAGATGGTAAGTGGTAATTTCACGTTGCTGGGGCAGACACACCCGCTTTCTTTCCCGGCTAACATTACTTTAGCGGATAACCGGCTAACGGTTGAATCTTTATTTACTCTTGACCGCACAAAGTGGGGGATGACGCACGCAGCCGATCCTTCACTGGGTAACAGATATATTCTTCCAGAGGTGGATATCCACCTGAAAGTACAAGCCAGAATAAACCATGAAGAGTAACTATAGCTGTTAGCTACTATTTTTATTTAGTAGCATACACTTCCTTCAGTTGTTGGGTTAGGTAGGCAAAGGCCGCCGGTGCTTCCTGGCTAATGTCGCCTACTCTCCCTTCAATTACGATAGGCCCTTTGTAGCCAATGGTTTTCAGTGCTTGAAAATAGGGTCTAAAATCTTCCCCAACTACTCCCGGAAACGTACGTTTTTCTTTTTCGGCAATCTCTACATACACTATGTATTTGCGGGCATCCAGAATGTGTTGGGGCGGTTCATTTTCCTTCATCATGTGGTAGATATCTGCATTCAGGCGGAAGTTGGGGTGGTTTACCATTTTTACTATTTCGGCTGCTTCTTCCAGCGTATTCAGAAAGTTTGTTTCTGTACTATTCAGGCTTTCAATGGCAATGGTTCTGTTGTATTTTTTTGCAACCTGCGCCATTTTCCGGCAGAGGCTGGCGAACTCCTTTTTTGCCTGCTCTTTATTATACCCCTCCGGTAATCTCCTGGAACCTCCGCTACCCAATACAATCAGCGGTACATTTGCCCGTTTTGCCCGGTAAAAAACCGTATCCAAATAATTAAGTATCCGTTGCTCATCTACCTGAGGTCCGGTAATTTTTATACTGCCCGGAAAAAGAACATTACAGAGGTAGAGCTTGCATTTAGTTTGTTTTATTTGTTGAAGGTTCTCTTCAAATGCTGCCTCCGATAAAGAGGGAGATAACATTTTTCCTACGGTTTCGCCAATCATCCTGAACCCGGTAGCATATAATAAACTATCGTTGCTGATAGAAGCTACGACTCCGAGAGTGGGCATAGCCTGACTATTGGCCTGCTGAAGCCCAATAACTACATTCAGGATAAGAAAAACCAGATACAAGCATTTTTTCATAAAAATAAAGATTAGGTGAACACAAACATTGGCGCATGCAAAAAGACAGGCAAGTTATAAAAATTAGGTATCCAAGTAAACACCTGGTTGCGGCTAAGGCTCTAAATATTCAGGTTACAAGATTACGGATATCCAGTTAATGCCATCTGGGTAGACACACACCCAATTCCTTCACTTTTGTAGAGAGCAGGGTTTCCTATAGTGCACGTACTGTTAATTTTTTCTGCTGCAGCATGTTTACCTGCCGGAGCTTTCATTATCAATGAATAATGGAATGGTAAACTGCAGAGAATAAGAATAAGGAGTGCACACAGATCAGGGAAATGCTCCGGAGATTCCCTGCCTGCCGCGGCTCAATGGCCTGACCTATACACTACCTCAACAACAACAAACTTCTGATACACTCAGGTCTCTTTTCTCTCCTGCTCCGCATACCTATTCTGCTACTTAACACTCTAATCCTGAAAAAATGAAAAAATCAGCATTATTCGGCATGCTGCTGCTAGTGGCATGTACCCAGTTCTCTTGCAACAAAGAGGATAAACTGACCAAAACCCCAACCGAAAACGAGCAAACACCCACAAATGAAGGTTCGTTGCTGGGAGGTAAAACCAGTACCATTGAAGCACTGAGCGAAGCCTATTTTGCCCAACACACAGATGAAGCCGCCAACGCCTCAAAAGTAATCTCGGTAACCAATGAATTTATGGCCATTAACGGGCAAACGGATGAATTCAGAAACAAAAAACCTGCCCGCATCCAGCCCATTTATGCCTATGGTGTAGAAGGCGTAGCATATTACGAAATCTGGTTTAGTGAAGATAATAAGACACCTAAAGGCTGGATACTGATCAGTGCCACAGACAAAGATTATCCCTTGGTAAACTTTTCGCAGGGTATCCCTTATTCCTCACATATGCTAACCGAAGCGAATCAAGCGAATAAAATATACCGCTTTGGGGTAAGCTACTATGCGATGGAAGAAAACGGACGCAAGGTTGCTGATTATGGACGCATGCCCACCTACATAGCCAACCAGGACCGGGATCTGGAAGACAGCAACAGTGAAGACACGAAAACAGGCGACAAAAGCGCCAGAAAAAGTGCTGTAGAAGCCACCGAAGGTGTGGAATATATGGCCATTGCCGATTATGAGTCGTTGAAACAGTTGTATGCCCAGCACTATTATTCACCCAAAAGAAACATAGCTGCCCTGGAGATGAAAAGACGTATTTTTCCAGCTAACGGCCATGGGGAAGCCTTGAAACGTACAGGTGCCAACCAGCGCACAGAGGGGTATTATCAATACCGGTGGGTGCCTGGGCTAAGAACCTACTATACGCAGATTCCAGCCTATACAAGTG
Source organism: Rhodocytophaga aerolata (assembly GCF_030503435.1). GTDB lineage: Bacteria > Bacteroidota > Bacteroidia > Cytophagales > 172606-1 > Rhodocytophaga > Rhodocytophaga aerolata. The sequence goes on along the minus strand of NZ_JAUKPO010000030.1, from coordinate 32,741 downwards.
TTAACTCATATCCTTGCTGGTCGGGCTGTAATAACAATGCCTGGGCCGGTATTTATGGCTGGTGGGATGCCAACCGCGGAAAAGCCTCATTAATTCCTACCACTTCTACTGGCGAAACAAGTCCCCGCTACCGCAACACAGTTGCCAGACGCAATGTGGTCGATCCCGTACAAATGTATACACGGTCGGTGAGTGGTACATATTGTGGTAGTGGTACCGGCTGGACTTACTGGAGCAATGGCTACAAAGGAGTATTCTACTCTGGTGCGAAGGGCTATGGATACAATTACCGCTATCAGTGGTGTAATAGTGCCGGCTGCAATGTAAACCTGGCAAACATTGTAACCGAAGGCATCGCCAATAATTATACCCCGGTACATATTGGAGCAAATTCACACTTCTATATTGGCCTGGGCTGGTCACAATGGACTGATAACACCGATTGGACATGGGCCTACTGCTATCCGGGCTGGTCTGAGAACGACAACGATAACGTATGGATATGGTGGAAAGACATGAATACTGCCACCCGTTTGTATATCTATTAGCAGCTGCTTTAAAAGTACGCAAGAGTGGTTACTAAGGCCACTCTTGCATTTTACTGTTACGCTTTGCTACCTCTGCTCATTCATTAACTCTACAGTAACGATGATGGCCTGGTTACTTAAGGCTTCTAATTCTATCTGGGGAGTGTTCCATAAAGCTAAACCATCTTTGGCATGTAACAATCTTCCCTCTAGCTCAAAAGCTCCGTTAACTACAAAAGCAAACAAAGTGGATTGCTGATTTTTTAAGGGATAGAAAGCTTCTTTTCTTCCATCAAACCTGCCCAGGCTGATAGCAAATGGATAAGCAGTAGTATTGCATACAGAATTAAGCGAAAACAGCTGATTCTCCAGAGAAGCTAAATCAAAAGCAACAACCTGCCCATGGCCTGATACAGCTGCTTCATTGGTTTTTATACTTACATGCAGAAACGTTATCTCTTCTGCTTCATAGGGATTAGTCAGAGGCAAGGTAACCTGGGAAGCCACTGGCAAAATAAGTATTTCACCCACATCCAACTTAGTGACAGTAGCATCCGGCTCGATAACATTCACCTGGCCTGTAATGGGAAGGATACTTATATACGATGCTTCCTCTACAACTAATTTGACCTCTTGCAAACCTGCTATTGTTACTTCATTTACTGCATAGAGGCTGCCAAAAGCAGTTTTATGCTTATTAAAATAGTCTTCAAAATTGAAGGTGCTATACCGTTGGTAGCCGGGAGTTTGGGTAGTTCCCCGCTGGCCTGCCAGAAAAATTTTTCCGCCGGATTGTTTTACTCTATCCTGGTTGCGGTATTCGACGATGCCATTTCTGCCTCTGAGTTTTTACGTCAGACATCGGTAGATATATTATTTGTAGATATTCAAATGCCAGATATCTCCGGCATTGATCTGGTGCGTACCTTAAAAAAAACCTATCATTATTTTTACTACGGCTCACAAGAAATTTGCCTATGAGGGATTTGAATTAGAAGCCTTAGACTACCTGCTCAAACCCATGGACTTTGACCGGTTTACTAAAGCTATTCAAAAGGCTCTAGATTATCTGGACTATAAAAAAACACCCAAAGATATTTTCAATGAAAGTCTGTATGTAAACTCCGAATACAAGCTTGTTAAAATTGTGCTTAAAGAGATAGAGTTCATTGAAAGTTTAGAAGATTACATCCGTATCCACCTGGAAGGTACAAAACCTATTCTTACATTACCATCTATGAAAAAGATATTGGAGAAACTGCCTTCTAACAAATTCAAACGGATACACCGAAGTTACATCGTCCGTATGGATAAAGTTGTGACCATTCTTAACCGGAAAGCACAGTTAAAAGTGGTAAAGAACTACCTATCAGTGATTCTTTCACAAGCTTTGTTCAGGACTGGCAAAACAATAGCCATTAACAAGCAATGGTCGTCAGTATTTTGCTGATATACCCTATGTTTAACGCTACTCTCTACCGGTATTTCTGGCCATGCCATGTATTTTCAAGGAAATATAGTCTCCAATAGTGCCCAGGTTGTATCCTTTGCTTTTGGCTTCACTAATAAAATCTGCATTTACCCCATGGATTTTGGCTTCTATTAACTTATTGATGGGGAGATTGGAGAAGCCGGCCGTTTCCAGATCGTGAATATAGCTGGCATTTACCCCATGAATTTTTGCTTCACTGAGTTTTTCCAGAGTGAGATTGGTAAAGCCCAGCTTTCTCATTTGCCCAATGTATGAAGGGTCTACCCCATGTATTTTCGCAGAAAGCACCTCCTGCATACTAAGATTAGTAAAACCTTCTTGCTTCAAAGAATTGATAAAATCTGCATTTACTCCGTGTATTTTGGCTTCCATCATTTTTTTCATGTCCAGTCCTGTATAGCCATTGGCTTGAATTTCCTCTACATACGCCTGGTCAATTCCATGAATTTTTGCTTCGATCACTTCTTGTATGGAAGGCTTTTTACCACTGTATTTTTCAAATAACCCTATATACTCCTGATACTTTTTCTGGGAAACCTCATGTATGGCTAGTTCCATTAACCGGTTTCCTTCAATTTGGGTGTAGTGGGTTTTAAGGAACGCAATGTATTGCTTTTGCATATCAGCCAGGTAGAGGTGAAACATAAAGTTTTCATCGCGGCTAGTAATTCCTTGCTCAGTCAGGTATGTTAAAAATGCTTCATTGGCTACAAATTCGTATGTGCCATCTCCTTCTGCCTGATAGAGCTTTCCAGTCAGCGTAAGAGTTCCCGTTTGCCGGGTTAGTTGAAATACATCGGTTTGCTTTTTTTCAAAAGCATTTTTATCGAAACACTCCGTTATACCCCAATTGTGCTCATTTTCATTTTCACCAAACCGGATACAATACTTATCTCTGGTTTCCCGGCTATGCCAGTAACCCTTTGTCATATCTTGGGTAATGGATTTAGTCTGTTTGGAACGCTGTTCAGCATTATCCCATCTGGCAGCATAGGGTAAATTTACAGCTGTCAATAATCCCATGCTTGTGGCAGGCAGGGTTAGTATAAAAAATGCACCTGTAAAAACAGAAACCAGGAAAGAAACTATCCTGACGTTAGAAGATATAGATGGTAAGTTCATGGGTAGCGTAATTTTTAGAATCTCCAAAAGAAATAACTGCATGGGAAACCTCAGTTTTAGAAGATGGTTACAGAGAAATTCTAAAAAATTTAAGAAAATGTAATGGACTCCTCCTGTAACAGAAAAAGTAGGATAAGCCATGCCCACAGCCAGAAGAGTTACAGTTGAAGTAGCTAATATAAAATACGTGTTATTTTTTGAGAGTTAGCTTCAAGATCACTGTTTCCTGTAACTGATCCAATGGGAGAATGTTTCCCTGTTCATCCATACTTCTGAGCTGGCTGTTGGCTATAAAATAAAATGCATTGCCAACAACAACCCCAGTGGTTGGTATCTTCTCAAAAAGGGGATGGTTTGCTTCCAGAACGTCTACTTTAGTAAGGCCATTATACGTTGGATTGAGGTGCATTTGTATTATTCGCTGAGGCATTACTCCATTCTGAACCCCGATTAATGAGTTATCATATACAGATAACCCATCAATACCAGCAATGGTTGTATTTTCCGGGTGAGTCATTTCAGCGGAAGTGCCCTTACTCAGGTCGGCAACCGAAATGCCGGCAAAGTGAGCAATATATAATTTACTGCCGTCGGGCGACAGGGCTATGCCATTGGGGTAAATAAATATTCCGGGTTTGATAAAGATTTCCAGCTGATCGGTAGCTTTAGGAATTTTATACACCGCTCCTGCTTCACTATTGGTGGCATACACATCTCCATTTTTCAGAATTACCAGGTCGTTTAGCAGTTGCTTTTGCTGGCCACCCGGCAGCAGGTATTTCTTCAATAGCTTTTGGTTAGTGAGGTCATACTTGAATATGGCTGAATTTCCACTGGTATCTCCGCCAAGAGCAGCATTGCAAACCCAGAGTACCCGGTTAGCCACATCTACTTTCATACCTAATACACCCAATAAGCCCTCTTGCCCTTCAGTTGTAAAATCACTTGCTTTTCCCTGTGCATCCAGCCGGATAATTTTCCGTTTGTAGATGCTCCCGACAAACCACTGTTCTTGTTGAGCATCATAAGTGATTCCTTCCAGAACCAGGTCTTTTTCAGAGATAACAAACGCTTGGGTACTGGAATATTTGGAAAACACATTTTTATCGAACGCTTTTTTTGCCTGGGCAAACAAGGCTGACTTTCTAAAGCTTTCAAAATCGGGATCGGTGGAAATAGGATAAGCTAGCCCCATAGCTGCTAACTTATTCAGGATGGTTGATGCTTCTTTATGTTTTCCAGTTAATGTGTAAGCACCAGCCAACTGATAGAGCAAAGCTGGTTGCTTGCTCTGCGGGTCTACAACCTTGCTTAGATTTTCAGCATACAGTGAATAGTTTTTAGCAGCATAGGCCTGCATGGCCTGTTCATAATACATAAATGGATTATCGGCTGCCAGATCTTGCCCTTGCGAAAAAAATGTACAACTGCTCAGTAGTAAACAAACAATTGCTTTCAGCAGCCTGATTTTCGGATACATGAGAAATATACGTTAGCAAGACAAATGTTATAGATTTTACAAGCAATTACGTTTAATATACCTAACCTGCCACTAACAACAAAATACATTTACACCCAACTTACTCAGAGGTTTTTCTTTTTTAGTTCACTCACCGCATAGTCCGCTGCTCTGGCCGTAAGAGCCATATAAGTTAGTGAGGGATTCTGTGTAGAGGTAGATGTCATGCACGCTCCATCGGTAACAAATACATTTTTGCAGGCATGAAGGGCGTTCCATTTGTCCAGAAGGGATGTTCTGGGATCTGTGCCCATGCGTACGCCACCCATTTCATGAATATCGGCTCCGGGCGCATGTTTAGAGTCACTGGTTTTGATGTTGGTAAATCCGGCTTTGGTGAACATCTCAGTGAACTGTTCCTGATAATCTTTTACCATTTTGTCGTCATTTTCTTCCCAGTCGACCGAGATATGCAAAAGTGGAATGCCATAGGGATCTTTCTGGCTGGCATCCAGGCTTACAAAGTTGGTTTCTTTGGGTATAGTCTCTCCCATCATCCACGAACTGACGTTCCAAGGGCCAAGTGTGGGATTTAACAGGCTTTCTTTTAAGGAAACTCCTATCCCCTCGCGGTTCTGGTTGGTGCCCCGCCCGGCAGAGAAACCAGCTGCATAGCCGCGTAGAAAATCAGTCTCCTGTTTATGTACATTGCGGAATCTGGGAAAATAACTATGATTAGGTGTGCGTCCGTCGGTAGTAGTATCCTGGTAACCGTCGTATTGGGCAGTTATTCTGGCCCGGTAGTTATGCCAGGCAATATGCTTCCCTAATAACCCATTATCGTTGCCTAATCCTTGCGGAAAGCGGGAAGAAGTAGAGTTTAACAGAATAAGGTTCGTATTCAGGGCTGAAGCATTAACAAAGATGATACGTGCATAATACTCACTCATTTGTTTAGTGTTGGCATCTATTACCCGGACACCACTGGCTTTGCCTTTCTTCTCATCGTATATAATCGAATGCACCACCGCATGGGGCTGTAAGGTCATGTTGCCTGTTTTGGCAGCCCAGGGTAAGGTAGAGGCATTGCTGCTGAAATAGCCCCCTAACGGACAACCCCTGGAACACAATGTCCGGTGCATGCACTTTGCCCGCCCCTGTTCAAAATGAATAGGCTCCGGCTTGGTAATATGGGCACAACGTCCCTGAATGAGTTGACGGTCTTTGTAATGTTTGGCAAGTTGTCCCTGAAAATACGTTTCTACACAATTCAATTCAGTAGCAGGCAAAAATTCACCATCAGGTAATTGAGGCAACCCATCTTTATTTCCTGAAATTCCGGCAAATTTCTCTACATGACTATACCAGGGAGCCATATCTTTGTAGCGGATAGGCCAGTCTACCGCAAACCCATCCCTGGCCGGGCCTTCAAAATCAAGGTCGCTCCATCGCTGCGTTTGCCGGGCCCACAACAGGGATTTCCCGCCTACCTGATAGCCCCTTGTCCAGTCGAAGGGTTTATCCTGCACATAGGGATGTTCAGCATCTTTGACTACAAAATGCATGGTAGCTTCACTGAACAAGCCTCTTTTCTGACCAATTAAAGGGTTTTGCTTCCGGAGTTCCAGTGGAACCTGACCCCGGTGTTCGAACTCCCAGGGGTGCATGTTAGCTGTCGGGTAATCTTTTATATGCTCTACATTGCGGCCTCTTTCCAGCACCAGGGTTTTCAGACCTTTTTCTGAAAGTTCTTTAGCCGCCCAGCCCCCGCTGATACCCGACCCGATGACAATGGCATCATAGGTCATTTTTTTTACTGCATCTATTGTAAAGTTTGCCATATCCGCCTGAGAGGTTTATTTGGTAACCACCGGAACACAACCATAATAATGGCCAGGTACCATGGTATACTTCATGTGTTTGGTTAGTACATATTCTGAACTCATGTATCCTTGTATGGTAAGGTCTTTGGTCAGTTTAAAGAAATCGGCTACCGGTTGATCAGCAGAATTTTCCATCTGGGTAAGAACCTCCATCCGTTGATCTGCGCTACAGGAGTTGAACGGTTGACTATACTTTTTTCTGGCTAGTTCCTCAGTTACCTGAAGCCCTTTAATCATGTTTTGCTGCACTTCCTCTTCATAGCAATCGTTTACCATTTTCTGAACAAATGTGTGTACGTTCAAGGATCTGGCTCCGGGGATATCTGTTTCGGGAATAATGGTTTCTACTACGCTTGCCAGAAGTGCATCCTGCTTAGCAGATAAATAAGAGTTGGTAGTTAGGCTCTGACTACTCCATCCATTGGCCCAGGCAGGCAGGGTGACTAAACCGCCTACCACAGTTGCCATATGTTGAAGGGCTATGCGTCTTTTCATAAGTAGGTAAAAATTGAAAGGTATATTAAATGAAATCCGGTACGTGATAAACAGATAAATTCAGCCATCTTATTAACATCCTTGAAAGAATATACCTCTATCTGCCAGGATTCTTAAATTACACATTCTTCCTTAATAATTACTAACCGCAGGGCAACTAATAGTTGCATGTAAATCAGATTGCTGTTTAGTATAAAGCCTAAATAGCTTGCCCCTGCTGCGCCTATTAAGAAATAAGAAGTTCAGGCGTATGTCGTATATTACTTAGTTAGTGATTGAAAAATACTTTCCAGGCTGTTTTCTTCCTGTTTAAGCCCAACCAGAGACCAGTTATTTTCAGCAGCCAAACGGAACACGAGCGAACGGATATCGGTACTACCAGAAGTAAGAACTTCATATTTCCCTCCTCCTCTGGACGTAACCGCCTGAACATCTGGCAAACTGCTTAGTTTTTCGGTGTCTATTTCGTGGCTGAATTCGATAAACAAGGTTTGTGACCCTTTCTGATACTGATATAAATCCCGTACCGGGCTGTCGGCTACAATTTTACCCAGGTTAATAATTATTACCCGGTCGCAGATAGCTTCCACTTCCTGCATAATATGGGTAGAAAAAATGACTGTTTTATTTCTCCCAGCCTCTTTGATTACCTGGCGAATCTCTACGATCTGGTTAGGGTCAAGGCCGGTGGTTGGCTCATCGAGAATTAATACTTGCGGGTTGTGTATCAGAGATTGGGCCAGGCCAACCCGCTGGCGGTATCCTTTGGATAAAGAGCCTATTTTTTTTCCTTGCTCGCGGCCCAAACCGCATAAGTCTATCATTTCGCTGATCCGCTGCTTCAGGGTAGCTCCTTTCATTTTATGCACTGAGCCAATAAACTGCAGGTATTCATGCACATACATATCCAGATACAAAGGATTGTGCTCTGGCAAATAGCCGATGTTGCGCCGGACTTCCATTGGTGATTTTACTACATCATGTCCACAAACCTGTACCTGTCCGCTGGAGGGAGGCAGATAACAGGTAATAATTTTCATGGTAGTGGATTTACCTGCTCCATTGGGACCTAAAAAGCCTACTACTTCTCCTGGGTTTGCCTCAAAGGTTATTCCATCTACTGCTTTTTGAGAGCCATATATTTTTATTAACTGCGAAATATGTACGGACATGAATGAATATACTGATTAGTGAGTCGACTTAGTAAGCACGTGTCCTTCAGGAAGTTCTACACAAAAGGCAACAGGCAATATTCTATTATTTTTCAAAGAAAGTCAAAATTAGCAAATCCATTGAATAATATGTCTGAATAATTAGCTAAGCAGACTTGTAATTGTTATAAAATCCAATAAAATAATGCAAGATCACCAAAATGTAAGTAATTGTTAATGTACAATTTATCTGACTCTTTACCCTAAATTTGGCAAATATTCGTACCTTTGCGGCTCAATTTAAAAAAGTAGAATGCAAAGCATCAGAAATATTGCCATTATTGCACACGTTGACCATGGCAAAACTACACTGGTAGACAAAATTATTCATGCCTCCAAGATTTTCCGCGAAAATCAGGAATTTGGTGACCTTATCCTCGATAATAATGACCTGGAACGGGAACGAGGAATCACTATTGTAGCCAAGAACGTATCTGTCCGGTATAAAGACGTAAAGATCAATATTATAGACACCCCAGGCCACGCCGATTTTGGAGGTGAAGTAGAACGGGTTCTGAAAATGGCCGACGGCGTACTGCTTTTGGTAGATGCCTTTGAAGGTCCTATGCCGCAAACCCGGTTTGTGTTGAGCAAAGCCATTCAACTAGGGTTGAAGCCGATTGTTGTAATTAATAAAGTAGATAAAGAAAATTGCCGCCCGGACGAAGTACATGAATCAGTGTTCGATTTAATGTTTAACCTGGAAGCTAGCGAAGAGCAGTTGAATTTTGTGACCATCTATGGTTCCTCCAAACAAGGATGGATGAGCACCGACTGGCGGAAACCTACTGATAATATTATTCCGCTGCTGGATGCCATTGTAGAAAATATACCTGCCGCCCCCTTTATAGAAGGTACACCTCAAATGCAGATTACTTCCCTGGATTATTCTTCTTTTGTAGGCCGTATAGCCATAGGCCGTGTATTCAGAGGAACACTGAAAGAAGGCGCATTTATGTCTTTGTTAAAAGCCAATGAGGTAGTAAAGAAAGTACGCATTAAAGAATTGCAGGTATTTGAAGGCTTAGGTAAAATAAAAGTGGCCGAAGTAAAAGCTGGTGATATTTGCGCTGTAGTGGGCCTGGAAGATTTTGAGATTGGTGATACGCTGGCAGATGCAGAAAAGCCAGAACCATTACCCAGAATTTCTATTGATGAGCCTACCATGAATATGCTCTTCACTATTAATACCTCTCCTTTCTTCGGAAAAGAAGGCAAATATGTAACTTCCCGCCACTTAAGAGATAGGCTTTTTAAAGAAGTAGAAAAGAACCTGGCTATGCGTGTAGAGACCACCGATAGCGAAGATAAATTTTTGGTATATGGACGGGGAATTCTGCATTTATCTATCTTAATAGAAACCATGCGCCGCGAAGGGTACGAATTGCAGGTAGGTCAGCCACAGGTAATTTTTAAAGAAATTGATGGGGTACGGCATGAGCCAGTAGAAACGCTGGTGGTAGATGTACCTGAGGAATCGGCCGGTAAAGTTATTGAACTGGTGACACAACGGAAGGGTGAACTGCTGGTGATGGAGCCTAAAGGCGACTTACAGCACCTGGAATTTATTATTCCTGCCCGTGGAATTATCGGTTTACGGAATAACGTACTTACCGCTACTGCCGGTGAGGCTATTATGAACCACCGGTTCAAAGCGTATGAGCCTTATAAAGGCAACATTCCAGGACGCATCAATGGCTCGCTTATTTCTATGGAAACTGGTGCAGGAACAGCCTACGCTATTGATAAGTTACAGGACCGGGGCTTCTTCTTTGTTGATCCGGGTGAAGAGGTATATATGGGTCAGGTAATTGGGGAGCACAACCGCCAGAATGATATTGTGATAAACATTCAGAAAGGCAAGCAGCTTACAAACATGCGTGCTTCAGGGTCAGACACCAACGTGCGGATTACACCCAAAATCCAGTTCTCTCTGGAAGAAGCCATGGAATATATCCAGAAAGATGAATACCTGGAAATTACGCCAAAATCTATCCGGATGCGTAAAATCTACCTGGATGAGAACGAACGTAAACGTATGGAAGCAAAAGCCAATTAAAACTTCTCTGTATAAGTAATAAAAAAGCCAGATTCAACGTCTGGCTTTTTTATTATCTTCCGTTAATAGAAAAACTTTTATAGGCTATTTTCACTTTACCGCATGTAGAAGTCTGTTATCTATAAAAAGGAAAAACCATGAAAATTGAAGTAGAGGTACCCGAAGAACTGCTGGCAAAGCTAGGGAAAGAAGCCATAGAATCGTATTTAGCTAGAAAAGCAGAGAGTTTGTATGTAGCATTACAAAATCAATCTGCTGAGGAAAGTGACATACCTACCGAAGATGTGGAGGCAAGAGATAAAGCCTGGCAAACATTTAACAAACGGGGAATGTCCTGCTGAGGTAGAAATCCTTTATAGGCAATAAATTTTGAAGGCCATTCTTACAATAATTTCTTTACCATCCGGTAATGCTGAATTTCATTGAAGAGCAAATAGGTTTTCTCGGTAACCTGGTAGTTAATTTTTTTATAGAAAGGCACCGCATTTTCACGGGCATCGAGTACTACTTCTGTTGCACCCTTTTCTTTAGCTACCTTCTCCAGATACTCCATTAGCAGTTTACCTACTCCCTTTCCCTGGGCTTGCTGGGCTACGGCTACAAACCTAACCTGTGCTGTTTGTGGCGAGTTAAATTGAAGCCGTGCAACTCCCAGAATTTCCCCGGAATCGGCCAAAACCATTGCGTGAATACAGGAATCCTCCTCTGTTGTTACCTCACTACCTTTGGGCTGTCCCCAGGGTTTACGTAAGATTTCCCAGCGTAACTGATAATATCTATCAAAATCCTGCTTCGATTGAGGCGAAGTTACTACCATCGTTAATCATTTTTAGTCAAAAAATCTAGGTAAATCAGCATTTTACATGAAAATGATAAGGTTTGGAAATTTTTTATGCTAATTTTCTACTTCGGTATGATTTCTTTTTAATAGTTTTAAATTTTGTTACATTGTGATCATAATTTAGATTTACCTTAGCGTGTAAATATACAACCTTACATCATTATATATACTCCTTTTAAATTAATTACTGAATAAGTGCTATGGCTAAATTAAAAAACATAATAAAGCAACTTTCACAGGAAGATTACAAAGCTATTTACGATTCTTTGATGACAAGTAACGCAGAAAAATCTGCCTACCTGCTGAAGTTTATGCGTGAAAAGCAATTGTCGGATAGCAAGATTATGGATGAATTGGAAGTAAACACCAATGCATATTATACCCTCCGCTCCCGCCTCAATCAGAAAATAGAAGAATACCTACTGCAGCAAATGGAAAGTCCACGGACCGACCTTTTGAAAAAAGTAGCCAATATCAATGAAATAATTTTCACTAAAAAAAGAGCTATTGCAGTAGCTACTTTAAAGAAATTAGAGAAAGAACTGTTAGACTACGATTTGTCTAACGAGTTAACAGTTATCTACAAAACGCTCAAGAAACTGCATATCAATACGCCTGAGTTATTCAATTACTCACAGCTCTATAACCGTCACGTAGCCTATATGCTGGCCGTAGATAAAGCAGAAGACTTGCTGGCCGAATACTTCAAGAAATACGGTTTATATACCTTATCTGGCACTCCTACCGAGAAACTAGAATTAACCCTGTTACACCGGGAAATGGACAATGTATGCCGCTTGTACCAGTCTCACCGCTTGTATGTATATCAGCATTGCATGAGCATTTTCCACCGCTTATTTGTGGAAGATGAAATAGAGTCTCACAAGGACGACATGGAGCCAATTGAGGATATCCTGGCTAATGTAGAAAAGATCTTTACGCAGTATAGCCTGGATTCTATTTATTACCATTTGAAACTGGTATTTGAATTCCTGAAATTAGAGTATTATACACACTACAAAGTATATAAAAAGGCTGAGAAATACTTTGATGAGGTAAACGATGCTGTAAGTACTTTGCTTACTAACTATAGTTTATATACCTATCCTTCTCAGTTCCTGTTTACGAAAGTAAACCGCCACATCCGCACAGATACAGAGCATTTGATGTATGAGGAAAACGACGGGTTATTCCAGGACTTTGAGATTGATACAAATGATCTGCCAAAATACATTTCCTATGTAACCTACCGGGCTTTATCCTGCTACTATGCCAATAAGTACGATGAGGCTTCTAAGTGGATCAACAATTTGCTGAATGACCTGAGTTTGAAACGTTTCCCACAAGCACAGCTAGAAGTAAAACTGTTACTTGCCTTGCAATACTGCTTATTAAACGACTACGAATTGTTCAGCCAGTTATTGAACAGCATTCAGCGCCAGATCCGTATTTTGGGAAAAGACAACTGCGAGAGAATGTTGTTATTCACAAAAATACTGAAGACTTCTCTGTACGACAGCAAAAACGGAAAAGCAGCTAAAATCAGAAGCCTGGTAGAAAAGCTTGCCAAAACCCATGAAAAAGGCTTCTCTATTACCAATTACATTAAAATGGACGAAGGCTTTATCAACAGATTGACTTCTTAATTACACTTGTATATTTAACCATAGCCACAAAGGTGCTGTATATATTACAGCACCTTTTTTATTGCAGAAAGTAAAGCCTATAAAACAAAAAAGCCGGAATATATTTCCGGCTCGTGTAGATAAAAATCAGATAAATATATTAGATACTTAACTTTGACAGGCTGTCTTGGGTAAGCGGCTTATTTACATATTTTTTTACGTAATCATACTTTTTAGACTTATTCATATCCTGTGGATTAATAGAAGAAGTAAGCATAACTACACTGCAATATTGTTTAGTTTCTTTGGAGAGTTTATCAAACTCATCTAGAAACTGGAAGCCATCCATCAATGGCATATCAATATCAAGAAAAATTATTTCAGGTAAACAGCCGGGTACGGAAGCTGCAATTTTTTCCATGTTTTTTAAGAATTCAATTGCACTTTTTCCACCGGTATGAGTAAAGATATTTTTACATATATTAGACGATTCGATAATTTTCTGATTGATCAAATTATCAATCTCATTATCGTCTATCAACATAATGGTATTGTACTTAGTCTTTTGCTCAGGCATACTTATGATTGATAAAGTTGAGGTATATTTTTTTTAAAGGTAACTGATTTAAAGATATAAAATGCAACAATAAACGCAAAAAAAAATATTTTAGGCAAGGTAAGATTATGGTGCAATTTCAAATTTTATCCCCTGTGCCAAAGGCATTGTCTTGCCATAATTGATCGTATTTGTCTGCCGGCGCATATAGAATTTCCAGGCATCTGAACCTGATTCACGCCCGCCTCCCGTCTCTTTCTCCCCACCAAAAGCTCCTCCAATTTCTGCACCGGACGTGCCAATATTTACATTTGCAATTCCACAATCTGAACCTGAAGAAGCTAAAAATGCCTCTGTTTCTTGTAAATGCGTAGAAAATATTGCAGAAGACAATCCCTGCCGCACACCGTTCTGTAATGCAATAGCATTTTCTACAGAGCCTTCATAGCGGATAAGATATAAAATAGGCGCAAACGTTTCTTCTTGTACAGTTAAATAATGGTTTTCTGCTTCCACAATGGCAGGCTTTACATACGTTCCCGAAATATACGCACTTCCTTCCAGGGAGTTACCACCGGTCAATAGCTTGCCTCCTTCTTGTTGTACTTTTTCCAGAGCCTGGGTGAATGATTTTACTGCCTCTTTATCAATTAGCGGCCCAACCAATGTGCTCTCCTGCAAAGGATTGCCAATAGGTAGCCGGTCATAGATTTGAAGCAATCTTTCCTTTACCTGATCGTATACATCGGCATGGACAATAAGGCGGCGGGTAGTCGTACACCGCTGTCCGCAGGTACCCACAGCGCCAAAAACGGTGGCTCTCACAGCGGATTCAATATTTGCCTGTGGTGTAATAATTATTGCATTATTTCCTCCAAGCTCTAACAAGGATTTCCCAAGTCTGCCAGCCACTGCTTTTGCCACCTGTTTGCCCATGCGCGTAGAGCCCGTTGCTGATATAAGGGGCACTCTTTCGTCTTCCGCCATCTGCTGCCCTATTCTGGCATCTCCAATGATGAGGCTGAATACACCTTCAGGGACATTATTTTCTTTCAACACCTTGCTAATAATCTGCTGGCAGGCAATAGCCGTTAACGGTGTTTTTTCCGAAGGCTTCCATATGCATACATCGCCACATACGGCAGCCAGCATGGCATTCCAGGACCATACGGCTACCGGAAAATTAAATGCTGAAATAATACCTACAATTCCTAGAGGATGGTACTGTTCATACATCCGGTGATCAGCACGTTCCGAATGCATGGTAAATCCATGAAGCTGGCGGGATAAGCCAACAGCAAAATCACAGATATCAATCATTTCCTGGACTTCTCCCAGGCCTTCCTGCAATATCTTTCCCATTTCCATTGTCACCAGCTTGCCTAACATTTCTTTATGCAGCCGCAATTCTTGCCCAATCTGCCTTACTACCTCTCCCCGTTTGGGAGCAGGTACGTTGCGCCATTGAACAAAAGCTGCTTGTGCCTGTTTTACAACTTGCTCGTAATCTTCTGCACTGGCCATACATACAGAAGCAATCAGTTTTCCATCAATAGGCGAATGAATTGCTTTTACCTCACGTTCCTGAGTAGTTCCCCAGGTAAGGCCGGTACTAAAGGATGGATTAAGGGAGCGGATTTGTAGCGATTCCAGGATGTTGTGCATAGAATAAAATAGTTAGCTGGTTTACAAAAATAAAAAAACTCTTTAAATACCAGAGAATTTAAAGAGTTTAAAGGTTTTACCGGATAAATTATTATTGTTCCACAGCCCGGTATGCTTTGGTTCCGTCTGGATATACGCCTTCAATGAGGAAAGGGCCTTTTATATTTTTTATGGCTTTGGTTACATCGGCAGCCGATTTCACTGATTTTTTATCTACATGCGTTATAATAAATCCTTCACTAATGCCGGCATCTTTAATTTTACCAGACCCAAGCCGGGTAATTCTCACGCCATTTTCAATATTCAATTTCCGTTTTTCGTCAGCAGCAACAGGTTCTAGTTCGGCCCCCAGTATACTCTCCCGCTTCTCAATTTCACGCTTTACAACCGTTGTCCGGCCCATACTATCTTTCAATACTACATTCGTATTCATCTCCTTGCCATTCCGCTCATAGGTTACTTTTACCTTATCGCCCGGCCGGTACGTAGCTACCAAGCCCTGTAACTCGGCCGATGTATTGACTTCAATGTCATTTATTTTTTTAATAACATCGCCGGTTTTCATGCCGGCTTGTTGTGCAGCACTGCCTTCATTTACTTCATCCACATACACCCCTTTCAAAGACTTTAATCCTTTTTCTCTGGCAAAATCAGCATCAATGTCTTGCCTGATTTTTACGCCTAAGAGCGCTCGCTGTACTTCTCCGTATTTCAGCAAATCATCCATTACTTTTTTGATTAAAGTAACTGGCACGGCAAAAGAATAGCCCTGGGAAAAACGGGTATTGGTAGCAATAGCTGTGTTAATACCTACCAGTTTACCTTTCAGGTCTACCAACGCTCCACCGCTATTTCCTGGGTTTACAGCCGCATCTGTTTGTATAAAGGATTCTATTTGCATGCCATTTTTATCGCGCAGAATATTAATATTTCTGCCTTTGGCGCTTACAATTCCGGCTGTAACCGTAGAGGTCAGATCAAAAGGATTACCAATGGCTAATACCCACTCTCCTACTTTCAGATTATCAGAATCGCCATAGTGAATAAAAGGCAGGTCTTTGGCCTCTATTTTTACTAGAGCCAGATCTGTTGTGGGGTCGGTACCTACCACGGTACCTTCGTAGCTGCGTTTATCATCCAGAATAACCCGGATTTTGCGGGCATCTTCTACTACGTGGTTGTTAGTGGCAATGTACCCGTCAGCAGAAATAATAACCCCGGAACCTGCCGACTCTCTTGGGCCCGGATTGCCAAATTGTCCGCCAAACGGGCTGCCATGAAAGTCTTTAAATAAACCTTCCAGGTCTTCATCTTCCGATTTGCCATAGGCTGTAGCTTCATAGGATGTTTTAATATGTACTACTGCCGGACGAACCCGTTCAGCCGCATAAATAAAATTCAGCCCTTCAGGCACGGTGAAGGAAGTATCGGCGAAGTAGCTTGAAAAGCGTACGTTTTGCTTCTGTTCAAAAGATTCTTCTTTTTTATCTTCATTGAAAAATCTAAAACCTGCCAGGGCAATAAATCCGCCCAATACAGAAGCCAGCAAGAGCCCCAGAATAAATTGTGTTTTGCTCATTTGATTAGATAATAGATGATTAATAAGGCTAAAGCCGAAATCTGCCTTAGGTTTAACAATGTATAGTATGTATTTGTAAGAAACTTTTTCAGGATGTGAATAGTAAAACGAAAAACTATAAGTGCTTGTTTTAAAAATGCTTTTTAAGCAGTAAAAACTTTTTAAACAAACCCACTACCTGCTAACTACACCTTTTTCGATTACGGCAACCTTAATTTACCGAATTTACTTTTTTGTTCCAAACTTCTCTATCCATAAAGCGGACACAATAATTCAAAAACACTTACCGCTAGCATAGAACATATCCTTATCTTTTTCAACAATCAAAATAAGGCTGATTTATGGGCTAATTGCAGGGATTTATGGCAAAAATTTTTAAGATTTTTTTTGTGTAATTAAAAATAACGGGCTATTATTGCACACCGATTTAAGAGACACTCTTCCTTAGCTCAGTCGGTTAGAGCATCTGACTGTTAATCAGAGGGTCCCTGGTTCGAGCCCAGGAGGAAGAGCTTAAAAGTCAAGCAGTTATAAGATAAAACTTGTAACTGCTTTTTTGTTTTGTACATTTTCAGCAATTAAATGCGTATAGCCTTAAAATTGGCTTGCAAAAGAGTTTTCTTATCTATTTATTCACATGTATGCATTGTTTGTTGACTTACACATATCAACAGAAGTAGAAGATAATTAAAAATTGTCATTTCAAGGATTACTAAGGCGAGAGCCGATGGGAACCAATGTAGTTGAAGAAATCATTTTGATGTTACCGATACTGTCTAAAGAGATTCCTCCTCCCCTCGGAATGACATTGGCTAAAAGATATTTTAATTTAAATCAGTTGAACTGCTTAATTTTATAAAAAATGAGCTTATGAAACAGCCATTAGTACACAGGACACTTACCAAAGAAGAGTTTTTAGGCTTATTAAAAGAGGCTTTTGCTATTGATGCCCGCTTAGGTGGATATGTTGTAGGGCGGTCTCACGAAGAAGGTGGAATAAAATGTTTTATAGAAACGGAGGAGGGATTCGAGCTGATTGCAGAAATAGAAGGAGGAGAATATATAATAAATGGTGGCGGGGCTTCCCAATTTGAGAAGGAATTAGCTTCTTTAAATGCCATGTATGCGAGTGAACCTGCTTCAGCAGAGTCTCTGGCCATTAGTGAATATTCGACTGTGTACAATACCAGGGGCAGCCAGGAAAAACTTTTGTGGGTTTCAGGCGGAGGTTTTATTATGAATAAATATGCTACCCGGCAATACTTTCAAATCATAGAAAAAATAAACTTCAGTTCCAATCCTCTTAGGCTATACGATACATAGAAAAAGATTATTGCTACCTGTATCGATGGTAACCAGCAATGGTATAACTACTATTACTTTTTGAAAATTATTATATGTACGTTGGTATCTGGTCTTATTCTTATCACCTTATGAGGTATGGCACTTATTCTTAGCATAGAAACCTCTACGCATGTCTGCTCGGTTGCCCTCCATGAGGATGCACAATTGATTGGGGTTTACGAATTATTTACGGAAAAATCGCATGCCAGTGCCATTACTTTACTGATTGACCAACTCCTGCATAATGCCGGTTTTCAACTGGCAGATATATCCGCTGTTGCAGTTTCTAAAGGGCCAGGGTCGTATACAGGTTTGCGCATTGGTGTGGCAACAGCCAAAGGTTTGTGCTATGCATTGGATAAGCCGTTGATTTCTGTGTCTACCCTACAAGCAATGGCTTATGGCGTAAGCAAGCAATATCCTATAAAAGATTTTTTATTTTGTCCGATGCTAGATGCCCGCCGCATGGAGGTTTATTGTGAGGTGTTTACAAGTGAACTGGAATCTGTCTTGCCTGTAGATGCCCGAATCATTCAAGAACATTCTTTTGATGAACTTCTGGCAAGCAACCGGGTGGTTTTTTTTGGAAATGGAGCAGCCAAGTGCAAGCCTTTGTTAAGCCACCAACCAACTGCTTTGTTTGCAGATGATGTATATCCATCGGCTAAGTATACAGGGGTTTTGGCACATCAGCATTACCTGAAGAATATGTTTGAAAATATTGCCTATTTTGAACCTTTTTACCTCAAAGAATTCTTTTATAAGAAAGCATAACCTCTGTGTAAAATCTTTATGGAAGAACAAGACATACTCATAAACAAAGTAGCTAACAGTGGCTTGTTAACGCTAGACCTGGAAGATTTCTACCATCCTGGCCAAAGGGTAGTATATGATATTACAGACAATCTATTCCAGGGATTAATTTTGAAGGAAAAGGATTTCAGAGAGTTTCTAAAAACACATGACTGGACTCAGTATACAGATAAAAATGTAGCTATTATTTGCTCGGCGGATGCTATTGTACCTACCTGGGCGTATATGCTGCTGGCAACTTACCTGGAACCTTATGCTAATTTTTTTGTATTTGGTAGCTTAGAAACGCTGGAAGAAGCTCTTTTTTCGCATGCCTTAGCTAAACTAGATCTAACCTCTTTTAAAGATGCGAGGGTGGTCGTAAAAGGCTGTGGAAATTTGCCGGTCCCAACGTATGCCTATGTAGAAATTACCAGACTTTTAAAACCCCATGCAAAAAGCCTGATGTATGGCGAACCTTGCAGCACAGTACCTATCTATAAGCGAAAATAAAACCTGTTAAGCTATGTAAGGTGACTTTTTTCCTATCTGTGCTTTGTGTTCTGCACTTATAAGGTCATTTTTTCGATTAGCAGGATGAGTATATGGATGATCTTGATGTGCACTTCTTGGATACGGTCGGCATATCCTTGATGTGGCACCCGGATTTCTCTGTCAGCCAGGGCAGCCAGTTTACCACCATCTTTTCCGGTAAGGCATACGGTAACCATTCCCTTTTCTCTTGCTTTTTCCACAGCCCGGATGACATTGGCAGAATTTCCACTGGTACTGATACCTAACAACACATCGCCAGGCTGCCCAAGGCCTTCTACAAAACGGCTGAAAATATGGTCAAATCCATAATCGTTTCCCGTGCAGGTAATATGGCTTACATCAGAAATGGCAATGGCAGGCAAAGAGCGGCGGTGATCCCTGTACCTGCCGGAGAGTTCTTCAGCAAAATGCATGGCATCGCAATGAGATCCTCCGTTTCCACAGGATATTATCTTATGGCCATTTTTAATTGCCTCAGCCATAAGGCTGGCTACCTGTTCAATCTGTACTAAATTATTTTCGTCAGACAAAAACCGCTGCAATAGCAGAGCTGCTTCAGAGAGTTCTTCAGTAATTAATTGCGAATAATTCATGCACAAATATAAGCAAGCAGGCGGGCTTTACTAGTATCTAATTATCTTTACAACAGGGGCCTTGGACGGTTTTCCTTTGTTTTGTCAACAATAATGGTTTCATCAACATCAGTGGCGGGCCTTCTGGTATCTGTATTTCTGATAACGGTTCTGTCTTTGTCAAAGTCGCGGTCTCTGGTTTTCATCATATCGTCGTACATGCGGGCTTTCAATTCTGTATTTTCTTTGGCAAGCTGTGCATACGATTTATTTTTGCTAGAAAGGTGAATATTTTCCAGTACACTTTCAAACATAAGTAACACATATCCGATTAATGCCCAGAACATCCATAGCGTATTACTTGTCTCCAGATCAAAAGTGGCTATGATGCTATCATTGTACAACACACCTAAAATGGTAAGAATTAACATTAATGTATAAATGACATACATTATCTTTTTAAAAGAAGTCATATCGGTAGGGTATAATTAGTTTATAGTACTAACGCTTTTTTTAACAATTCGTTTTCTGCTTCTTTTAACCCCCATTAAAATTCATACATCCGTTGTGGAATATTCCACCGGAGTGCTACAGACGTAAATAAGGTATTCTGCTTTACAGGCAATGCTGTGTTTACCCGTCTGGCAATTTGCTTTACGTCTAAAAACAAATTGTGCTTGAACTGATAACTGGCTGTAAGATCGGCGTACGTAAGATACGAGGTTACTCCCTGCCCAATCTCATTCCCATATTCCTGCACCCGTGTCTGGTAAGGTAGCCGTACATTCCCACCCCAGTTAGTGCCAGGAGAATCTGCGCCATATTCCGCATAAATCAGTTTACCAGTTAGTTGCAGGCGGTTGATAGGCTGGTAACGCAGAATACCGATAAACTCATAAAAATTAGCTCCCAGCGGATGGGCCAGTGGCTGATTGTAATGGGCATAACTGGTATAAGGTGTTTCGTGGGAATAGGTATATGGCCTCGCAATATTGGCTTCTGCCTGTAAATCCAGGTTGGGAATATTGGCTACATCAATGTATTTTAATCCGATTTGTCCGGCTTGTTTGTTTGCCCACCAGCCATTGCCATCTCTGATCTCCCCTAATAAAAACTCATCGAGCATCAGCTGGCCATATACGGAGAAATGCCGCAGGAAATTCCATTTAAAGTCCATGCCGAGTAATGCATTATCTTCGCTGCCAATCTGTTGTTCTATGGATCGGTAAAAAATAAGAGGATTTAGGTAATTCAGGTCAAAGCCATTGCGCTGCGTAGAGTCGCCCCGGCCAAACATAACCGCTTCAAATATACCTATATTCAGGTTTTTGGTGAGGTTTACACTTAAGTGGTGGAAGGCAAAATATTTTTTTGGAAACACGGCATCTGCAAAGGTGGGGATATCCGCATTCATCTGGGCAAAGATATTCTGGTAGTTAATTTTCCAGACGCGTGTATTGAGCTTTAAAAACAAATGACTGTTCGAGTAATCGGATAAGATCATGGAACGGTAACCATTGCCAATAAAATTGCGGTCGTGCCCAAACTGTACTTGTATGGGTTTTACGATGTTGAACGTAATATACCCTCTGGCCGTAAGAAAATCTACACCGTTCTGTTTGAAAGGTTTAAAGTATCCTTCATTAGGCACTGCATTATAAAATCCGATCCGCTCACGTACATATTCGGGAAATACAGCCTGGTTTTCTGCCAGAAAAGTATAAAAGCCAATTTTTTTGGAGATCATTCCCCGCAGTTCTACCCCTCTGGTATTGATATAGGGTGTGACATCTTCACCGGATGCTACGCCTGCGCCCAGGTACAATACCGGGTTAACGTGCACTTCAAAATCATCGCTCCGGTACTGATACAAGTCTGACTTTTTCTGGTAAAAAATACCAAAGATGGGTTTGCGGTTGTCGTTAGAAGCACTATCAGTCCACTCCCAGTTGTCGTTTCGAAGATAATCAATATTAAACCGGTCGCGCGAAGTCAAATAATTATGATTGGCGGCTACACTGTCAGCCAGTTGGGCTATTCCTTTGCGTTCAAAAGGCCGGATATGGCTATGGAACCCCTCCGCAAAGCGGCCGTATTTTATTTCGTATCTTTCCAGCAGGTGGTAATAATCCCGGTTTAAGGGAGCATATACACTTTGTGCGTAAGATTGAGTAAGTGAAAAAATAAGGGAAGCAGATAGCAGAAAAGTATAAAACAAACACGTTGTTAGGCGCATAGCTTAGTTGGCTTGAAATAAAACTGGCGGCAAGTTAAACAAAATGTGGAAATGTGCAGAAATAAAGCAGAAATGTCTGCTGGCAGGGAGTTTATCCTTTTCAGCAGACATTTATAATTTCCAGATTTTTATTGTATTCACATTAACTATTCTGCTCTTGTAAAATGGGAGCCAGCACTTTCCATACATTTGCGGCCACAAGCTGATGCCCTTCGGCCGTTGGATGAATACCATCTGGTAGATTTAACCTGGCAATTCCACCCACACCTTCTAACAGAAAGGGAATTAAGGGCAAGTTATTTTTCTCAGCCAACTCAGGATAAATTGTCCTGAATTTACTGGTATAGTCGGGTCCCATATTGGGCGGAATTTGCATACCAGCCAAAATTATTTTAACATCCGGATTTTTTGCCCGTACCGTATCAATAATGGCTTGCAGGTTATTTCTGGTAGATTCCAGTTCTACGCCGCGTAGGCCATCGTTTCCGCCAAGCTCCAGCACAAACACATCTACTTTCTGCCTCAGTACCCAGCCAATCCGGCTCTTACCGCCAGCCGTAGTTTCTCCGCTTAAGCCTGAGTTAATTACTGTATAATTCCAGCCGGCAGAATCTATTTTCTGCTGAATTATTGCCGGGAAAGCTTGTGAGGGCTCCAGACCATATCCAGCCGTAAGGCTGTTACCAAAGAAAAGAATAGTTTTGGGTTCAGCCTTGGAAGCCGTTTTTGTAGAAACAGTATCTTTTGTTTGCTGGGTGGTAGCAGTGGTTTGCTCCTCAGAGTTGGTTGACTGACAAGCCGTACACAGGCATCCCAATAAACTATAGAAATAAAGTGTTTTAACGAGCTTAATCATATGTAAACTTATAAAAATAATACCAGTGATTAATGGCTTTCTACTAGGATAACCAGTATATTACTAAAATTATTCTGTGTTCAAGTAAAAAAATCCAATATTATTTCATCTAATACGTATGTATAACAAACAGAGGCCCTATGAGTTATACCCATAGGTATGGATGCATGTTTCCTTTCATCCGGCAACTTGTCCATTTATCACATAGCGGGATCAAAAGCGGCATTTTGTTGTTACTAATTGCATACAATCATTTACTATAGCAGCCTTATATCTTCAATGTCAAGCATATTACGCGTTCAAAATCTGACAAAATCTTATCAAAGTGGCAACCGTACATTAACCGTATTGGATAACGTATCATTTGATGTACAAGCAGGCGATACTTTTTCCATCGTTGGCCCATCTGGTAGCGGAAAAACAACTTTACTTGGCTTATGTGCCGGTTTGGACAGGTCTAGCTCCGGCAGTGTGTTTCTAAATGGCGTACAGCTCGATAAACTGAGCGAAGATGAAAGAGCCAGAGTACGGAATCAATATGTAGGATTTATTTTTCAGAACTTTCAGCTAATGCCTACCCTTACTGCCCTGGAAAATGTAATGGTGCCCATGGAATTGCGTGGGGAAAAAGGGGTAGCCAAACGGGCGCTGGAGTTATTAGACCGCGTGGGACTAGCTTCCAGGCAACACCATTATCCAACGCAACTTTCTGGCGGCGAACAACAGCGGGTGTCCCTGGCCAGGGCTTTTTCTAACAAACCCAGAATTTTGTTTGCCGATGAGCCCACCGGCAACCTGGACACCGAAACCAGTGATAAGGTAGAAAAACTAATATTTGAACTGAACCGGGAACAAGGTACTACCCTTATTTTAGTAACACACGATTTAGATTTAGCTGCCAAAACCGGCCGTATCATCCGTATCAAAGGAGGGAGTGTGGTTTCCGATACCCTCACCGAAGCTGTCCGTCAGCAGATTTAATTTTATTTAGTTGTAACACCTATGTCTTCCTCCTCCTCTCCTTTTAATCCCTGGCTATGGCAAATGGCCTGGCGCGACAGCCGCAAAAGCCGGCAACGTCTGCTCCTGTTTATGTCTTCCATTATGCTGGGTATAGCCGCCTTGGTAGCCATTAACTCATTTGCCATCAACCTTGAAAAAAGTATAGATGACCAGGCGAAAGAACTATTAGGAGCCGACCTGGCCTTAAGCACAAATAAGCCTGTTTCTCCGGAAGCACAGCAATTGATAGACTCTATAGGTCAGGAAAGGTCAGAAGAGCGGGGGTTTGCATCCATGGTATTTTTTCCGAAAAACAGCGGAACCCGGCTTATTCAGGTAAAAGCTTTACAAGGAAACTTTCCCTATTTTGGAGAAGTAGAAACCATTCCTGCCGATGCTTTTAGCACCTTTAAGCAAGGCGGCAAAAAAGCCTTGGTAGACGATGTGCTGATGACCCAGTTCAACATTGAACCCGGCGATTCAGTAAAAATTGGCGAAACTACTTTCTATATTATAGGCAGAATTTTAAAAATGCCCGGTCAGTCAGCAGTTTCAACGACTGTAGCGCCAACGGTATATATTCCCCTCAATTATCTAGATGGTACTGGCTTGGTACAACGGGGCAGCCGGATCAACTATAAGTTTTATTACCAGCTGCCTGGCACCGATGTTGAAAAGCTTGCAGAAACGTTGGAACCCAGATTAGATAAAGAAGGTATCAACTCAGATACAGTAGAAGAACGAAAAGAGGAAATAGGCCGCACATTTGCTAACATGACCCGTTTTTTGAATTTAGTAGGCTTTATTGCCCTGTTGTTGGGTTGTGTAGGGGTGGCTAGTGCCATTCATTTATATGTGAAAGAAAAACTGGCTTCTGTAGCTGTATTGCGTTGCCTGGGCGCCGGGGGCTGGCAAACCTTTTATATATTTCTTATTCAAACTTTTCTGATGGGCTTTACTGGTGCGCTGATGGGGGCTTTGTTGGGGTCGGCTATTCAATTTGTGCTGCCTGAAATATTGGGAGAATTCCTTCCGGTAGATGTAGCGGTTACCATTGCCTGGGCAGCCATTGGGCAGGGTGTAGGAATTGGCTTAACGATGGCCGTATTATTTGCTTTGCTGCCTTTATTATCTATCCGGCGTATCTCTCCCTTGCGTACCCTGCGGGCTTCTTTTGAGGAAGATACTTCGGCGAAAGATCCGGCCAGGTGGTTAATTTATGGGCTTATTATTTTGTTTGTTGGAGGGTTTGCTTATTTGCAGATCAGAGACTGGCGGCAGGCTTTAGGATTTACCGTGGGTATTTGTGTGGCTTTTCTCTTACTAACCGGCATGGGCATATTAATTATGTATCTGGTACGCCGCTTTTTCCCGGTTTCCTGGAGTTATGTCTGGCGGCAAAGCCTGGCCAATTTATACCGCCCGCAAAACCAAACCCTGATTCTGATTATTGCCATTGGCCTGGGTACATTTCTGATTTCTACTTTATATGTATCCCAAAACCTGCTGTTAGACCAGGTAACACTTTCAGGCAGCGGTAACCAGCCAAATATGGTGCTTTTCGATATTCAAACCAATCAGAAAGAAGCAGTAGTGAAACTGGCTAAAGATTCAGGCATTCCTATTTTACAGGAAGCTCCTATTGTTACTATGCGCCTTTCTCAAATTAATGGACGTACGGTAGAAGCTATTCAAAAAGATACCTCTGCCAAAATTCCTGACTGGGCACTCACCCGGGAATACCGGGTTACCTACCGCGATAAGCTGATTACGTCTGAAAAATTGCAGCAGGGCCAGTTGCGCAAACTTAATTCACCTTCCGACAGCATTTTCGTTTCTGTAGAAGACCGGTATCTGGAGCGGATGAAGTTGAAAATAGGCGATGAACTCGTCTTTAACGTACAAGGTTCTCCTATTAAAACCTATGTTGGCAGCACCCGGGAAATAGACTGGAACCGGGTACAAACCAATTTTCTTATTGTGTTTCCAAATGGAGTATTGGAAGAAGCGCCTCAGTTTCATGTGCTGGTTACCAAAGTAAAGTCATCCGACCAGTCGGCTAAGTTTCAGCGGGAATTAGTACAGGCCTATCCCAATGTATCGGCTATTGACCTGGGTTTGATTCTGCGCACTATTGATGAAATCTTGAATAAGGTATCATTTGTTATCCAGTTTATGGCTTTATTTAGCATTATCACCGGATTAATCGTATTGAGCAGTTCTGTCATTATCAGCAAATATCAGCGGATACAAGAAAGTGTGCTGCTCCGGACACTAGGCGCCAATAGCAAGCAAATCATCCAAATTTCCATTATCGAATATCTTTTTCTGGGAGCTTTGGCTACGTTATCGGGCATTTTATTATCACTTATTAGCAGCTGGTTATTAGCCCTATTTGTGTTTGAAGTACCTTTCCAGCCAGTACTTACTCCACTGATGGTTGTACTAGTTGTAGTAACTGGATTAACTGTACTGATTGGCATGCTTAATAGCCGTGGCGTATTAAACCGACCACCACTGGAGATTCTTCGGACGGAAGTATAGGGAACCTCTACACTTCAAACTTTAACCCATCGTAGGCGATTCGGATAAAGGCTGGTAATTCTTTTTCTACCTCGGCATGTAAGCCCAGTTTATGGCTAATATGGGTAAGAAAAGCCTTATCTGGCTTCAATTCCTTGAGAAGTTCTACGGCCTGCGAAAGGTTAAAATGGGAAATATGCGATTCTTTCTGGAGGGCATTGAGTACAATTACTTTAGAACCTCTTATTTTTTCCAGTTCTTCCGGGGCAATATAGTTGGCATCAGTAATATAGGTAAAGTCGCCAATACGGAAACCGAATACAGGCAAACGGTAGTGCATTACTTCCACTGGAATTACGTTGATTCCTTCCACCAGAAAAGGGGTATTTTCAATAATATTCACCTCAACTCTGGGAATGCCTGGATATTTAAAATCAGAAAATATATAAAAAAACTCCCGCTTAATCTGCTCTATTACCGAAGCCCTGCCGAAAATGGGCATATCTTTTTTCTGCCTGAAATTATAAGAACGGATATCATCCATGCCAGCGGTGTGATCCTTATGCTCATGCGTGAAGAGTAAAGCATCCAGGGTTTTTATCCGTTCGCGGAGTACCTGCTGCCGGAAATCCGGGCCAGAGTCTATAATAAAGCTCTTATCATTAATTTGCAGATGCACCGATACGCGCAGACGTTTGTCGCGGAAATCAACTGAATGGCATACTTCACATTCGCAAGCGATTACCGGAATTCCCTGTGAAGTGCCTGTACCCAGAAAAGTTACAACCATACGTTTGTTAGCGGAGTAACCCTGCAAAAGCTTCCCAAAAGGGTAAAGAATTTGTCAGGAATGGGAAACCATATTATGCCTGTTTTACCGGCACTGACGTGGTTAATTCGTCCAATAATTTTTTATTTTTTTCACTAAACCTGGAGGTATCCATCCGGATAGTACGGAGAATATCCAGTAAGCAGTTAATCTTCCCCTCTGTTGTAAAATACTTATTGATGATCACAATTTTGGTATCTTTCAGAACACAGTATCCTGATTTAAAGTTGCCTTTTTCGTACCGCAACATATAATCAGATTCTGCGAAAATATCTTCCAGCTTATGCAGAAACTGGGCTGTATACTTTATTTGCATCAGAAATAAAAATAGGTAAAAGAATGACAGGTTATCTGACAAAAGGCATGGGTATGAAACTGCCTTTAATCAGCTAATCACTCATTTACCAGAATAAATAGTTATTAAGCCGTCAATTCTTTTACGACGCTTACCAGTTTATCAAAATCCAGAGGCTTCTGAAGATAATCCGTGATGCCGGCTTTTTTGAAATCTTCCATGGAATAATTTTTGGCGTTGCCAGTGATGGCTACAATGGGGATACCAGCCTTTTTGGCATCAGGCAGGGCACGTACCTGACGGGCACATTCCATGCCGTCCATTACTGGCATATTAATATCCATGAGAATTATATCGATGTCTTCTTTTTGTAACGTTTGTAATACCTGCTCACCGTTTTTTACAGCAACAATATCAAAATTCTGGAACTGTAAAATCTTCTTAGTCAGGTTTTGAATGACAGAACTATCTTCAGCGATAAGTACTTTTTTTGCGGCGTTCATACGTTAGGTTATTAATGCTTTCTTATATTCAGTTTGAAACTCTTTAAAAAATAGCTGCAGATTTTGCAGATCGGCTGCCAGCTGATCCGTAATTTTATTTTTCAAGCGGCTTTCAGCATCTCTTGATAAATTGGCAATCCGGTCGGCTCCAATGGTACCTGCACTGCCTTTGAGTGTGTGCAAATTACTTAAAATTTTATTGTAGTCGTTATTTTTTAAATAATTATTAGATTCTTCCAGCAACTGTGCCGTCTCTGTATCAAAATCTTCAAATACGCTTGCCAACAGTTCTATGCCTCCGAATTTTTTTAGCTGTTCCATCACTTCCTGGTTCAAAATTGGCGCGCCATCTGCTACTACCTCTGCTTCCTTGACTTTCGCTTGTTTACCTTTCTTTGCAGAAGTTTTTTTCTGTGGTACAAACCATTCCTTTACTTTAGCAATCAGCGTATTAGCCCGGATAGGTTTAGGTATATAATCGTCCATACCCTGGCTCAGAAAACGGTCCCGGTCTTCACGCATTGAATAAGCCGTCATGGCTACAATGGGTGGAAGTTTGTCGATGGCTAGTTGTTTTATTTTCTGGGTTGCCTCAATCCCATCCATATCCGGCATTTGTATATCCATAAAAATGAGGTCATACATACGTTTGTCCGGATCGTTATAGGTAGCCTGTACCAGATCTATGGCTTCCTGCCCATTGCTGGCTACTTCAAGTATACAGCCGGATTTAATCAGAATTTCACTGGCTACCCGCTGATTTACAATATTATCATCGGTTAACAGAATAAATGGAGAGGAGTTGCCAAAGTGGTCGCCAGCTTTAAAATCATTGGTGGTAGAAGGTAAATTCTGTGGAGCGGTCTGCGTTTCTTTGGCTTCAAAAGTAAACCAGAAAGTACTGCCTTTTTGCGGGGCAGATTCCACACCTATTTCACCATTCATCATGCGGCTTAGCTCTTTGGCGATGGATAGTCCAAGGCCTGTACCAGCATACGACTTAGAAGAAGAATTATCTATCTGGCTGAAGTTATTGAACAGCAAAAACAAATTCTCTTGCGCTATTCCAATACCGGTATCTGTTACTTTTACCTTAAACTTTTTCAGTTTACCCTTACTTTGTATCAGCGAAACATTAATAGTGATTTTACCATTTTCTGTGAATTTAATGGCATTGGATGTCAGGTTGGAAAGTATTTGCAGTAACCTGGTTTCATCGGCTACAATAAACTTCGGAATTTCAGGCTCTATCTGATAGCTAAGCTCATTCTTTTTGGAATTTGCCTGCTGGGCAAACAAGGCATACAATTTTTCAATGGTTACTTCCAGCGACATGGGTGCTTTATGTAATTCCATTTTGCCAGCCTCAATTTTCGACAGATCCAGTATGTCGTTAAGAATATACAGCAGCGTCTCCGATGATTTTTTTACTGTCTGCACATATTCCAGCTGTGTGGGTTGTAGGTCTGTGTCGCTTAGCAAGTCAATCATGCCAATAATACCATTCATTGGCGTACGGATTTCGTGGCTCATATTAGCCAGGAACAACTCTTTAATTTTCAGTGATTTTTCTGCAATCTCCTTAGCCTTTAGCAGTTCTTCTGCTGATTTCTTCAGTTCGGTAATGTCCCGGGCAACGCCTTCTATCTCTACCGGATTACCTTGTTTATCATACACCAGGCGCATGTTGAGAATGAATTGCAGAATGGAGCCGCTTTTGGTCTGGAAACTAGCTTCCAGGTTTTTGGCACTGCCATAGCGCAATAGTTCCCGGAGCACATTCCGGCTTCTGGCTATATCATTGAAAAAATTAGATATCTTTTTATTAATGATCTCAAAAGGGCGGTATCCGCTAACTTCATAGGCCGATGGGCTGATCATAAGAATACGGCCGGTCAGATCGGAGCGGTAATAAATATCCTGGAACGATTCGAATATATCGCGGAATTTTTCTTCGCTTTCCATCAGGGCAATTTCTGCCTGCTTTTTATGCGTAATATCATGGGCAATACCGGAAACCTCCTCGATGCTGCCGTCCTGCATAAAAATAGGATTGAGGTAAATTTCCCGCCATACACTTTTGCCATCCCGGTCGTTCATCTGCGCCTCAAAGTACTGCGGACTCCCCCGGAAAGCGGCTTCGTATTTTCTTTCCCACAATAAGTATTGTTCGTCATTAAACAGGAATGAACGTACTTTTTCAGTGGCATTTCCCTGAATAAGTTTTACCCCATACTGGCTTTCAATTGCATCGGCATAATTCTGATTGAATGAAGTCAGATACATTTTGCGGTTGATGGACCACATCAGGTGAGTGCCACTTTCAAAAATAGCATTTAAGCGGGCCGTTTGCTTTTGCAGCTTTTCTTCGTTCTGCTTCCGTTCAATGGCCAACGCAATTTGGCCGGATATAAAGTCGAGTAATTCCAGATCGCGGATGCTATAGGTAGTACGGCTTCTGTAGCATTTTACAGCAATAATTCCGGTAATGCGGTTTTCTACTTTTAAGGGTACGCCCAGCCATACTTTGGGTATGGCCCCAAATATTTCCAGGTTATGGTCTTTGGCCAGTTGCCGGATCTGCTCCTCATAGAGGAACAAGGGCTCGTTGTAGAACATGGCATACTCAGTTAAGCCTTTGCCCACTTTCCGCTGCGTCAGGCGTATTTCTCCATGCTGATCTTCGTCTACATAATAGGGGAAGTTGAGTGAATTTTTTTCTTTATTATACAGGGTGATATAAAAATTCCTTACCTCAATTACTTTGCCTAGTTCCTTATGAATATTCTGATAGAGATTATCCAGATTATGGCTTTTGGTGGTTAAGCTGGCAATACTGTAATACAAGTTTTGTGCTTTTTCAGCCCGTATTTTATCGGTAGTGTCGTATAGTATACAACGGAAAGCCGTAGGCCTGCCATTCTCATAGCGGCAACTCACACTACCTGCCAGGTAAATGCTGTTTCCTTCGCGGCTTACAAATACCGTCTGGAACTTGAATAACTTCTCTCCTTTTACAATACGGCGGAACATTCGTAAGGTAGACTTTCCATAATCCGGGTGCACAATGTCCTTGAGGTTCATGTTCTCAATTTCACTGTCTTTGTAGCCCATTTTGTCTTTCCAGGCTTTGTTCACAAACAAAATATCTCCCCGCATAGAAATAATCTGGATCAGGTCATTGGCATTGTCAAATAAGTCTTGCAGTTGCGCCTGGTTACGGGCAAGGCTTTCAGTAACTTTTTTCCGGTCGGTTACATCTTCACCAATGCGGGTAATGCCTTGTATTTCGCCGCCCTGGCTATTGAGCATGACGGAACTGAACTGGATGAAGCGAACTTTGCCATCTCTGGTAAGTAAACTGCGCTCCATGTTTTCAAAAAAGCCCCCATTCCGCAAAGCTCTGGTGAACTCTTCGCGGCGGGCTTCCCGTTCATAGGCAGGCACAAAAAAATCAAAAAAGTTTTTGCCAATTACTTCCTCCCGTTTGTAGCCGGTGGCATTAAGCAGATAATTATTAATAAAAGAAAGGGTACCATCTTTTTCTACGCGTAAGCCGGCAAAATTTACATCTTCCAGGGCTTTCATAAAGGTTTCATCTGCACTCCGGATGGCATCTTCCCGTTGCTTCTCTTCTTCGGCCATCTTCCTCTCACTTATGTCGAGCGCCGAAGAGATAAATCCTTTAAATTTTCCTTCAGTATCAAAATGTGGCACGCCATTATCCAGAATCCACCGGTACTGCCCATCTTTCCGCTTGAGCCGGTAGCTGATTTCGTAGCTTTTTTTCTTTTTGAAGGCATATTGCAGCGCTTCGCTTACCTGAGCTTTATCGTCGCCATGCACACACCCAAGCCAGCCTTTATCATTTTCTTTCTTCAGCGAACGGCCGGTAAACTGCAACCATTGTTTATTGAAATAATAAAATTGATGGTTTTCATTGGTCATCCGCAATAATACCGGGGCATTATCGGCCAGGGTGCGGAATCTGGCTTCACTTTCCTGAATGATCTTTTGTGCCTGCTTTTTTTCCGTAATATCTTTTCCATAGCTGATAATTACTTCTTCCCCCAGATACCGGCCTATTTTAAACACAATTTCACGGGCCAGAAACTTGCCTGAAGGAGTCACGCCTTCCCACTCCATTCTGGTATCTTTTCCTTGCCAGGTATAGTCAAAAATTTGCTGGAGTTTGTCTACATCTGCCGGATAGTTATATTTCTTGCAAAAGTCAACAGCATACATCCCCAGCAGGTCTTTTTTGGTACACTGGTATTCTTGTAAGGCACTCTGATTCACATCCAGAATGATTCCATCTTTGCTGAATATAAAAATAGCATCGCTGCTGGAATTAAATATTCCCCGGTAATTCAGGTCAAAGTCATAAATATCTATGTCTGATGTATGGCCGGTTCCCAGTCCGGTATAGGAACCTTCCAGAACACTATTAGTAGCCACTTCTTCAGGCGCAGATACAAAATCCATCCGCTGAACTACCGATTTACGCAACCGGAGGATCTCTTCTATTAACTGGGCTTTGGTTTTATTTTGTAACGTTTCCATATATTATTCACTTACAAACTTGCAGGTTTTTTAATGCTTTGTAAAACCTATTTTAGTCTATTGTTGCCTAGGTAACTAAACTATTGGTATAAATTATTCAATTGAACTTGCAACAATAAACTGGACAAATAGTTAAGCTGCGTTTTTATAACTGTTT